>CAVUBT010000001.1:0-1289369 GCA_963739855.1 uncultured Solirubrobacterales bacterium
ATCGGGAAAGCCGGCCATCATGTACGGCATCAGCGCCGCCCGGCCTTCGTCCTCCGCGCCTCCAAAGGCGGCCGCAATCCGCTCCTCCCCGCTCAGCTCGCTCGCGTGGGGAGCCGTGGGGGCACTCGACGGAGCCTCCACGCTGTTGCTCCGTCGAGTGCCCTCACGGCTCCCTCCCGCAAACCCCTCCCCGCTGTTGCTCGACAGAGTCACCCCCCGACCCCCTTCTCGACCTGCTCTACGTACTCGGCCATGTCCTTGTCGCCACGCCCCGACAAACAAAGGACATCGAAACCGCCCTCGCCCGGGTTCTCCAGCAGCCAGGCGATCGCGTGCGAGGACTCCAGGGCCGGAATGATCCCCTCCAGGCGGGCCAGCTCGCCGAACGCCTCCAGCGCCTGCTTGTCGGAGATCGCCGACGTACTGGGCCCGGCCCGTGTCGCGCAGGTACGCGTGCTCGGGCCCAACGCCCGGATAGTCGAGCCCGGCCGAGACCGAGTGCGCCTCGAGGATCTGGCCCTCCTCGTCGGCGATCACCGACGAGAGCGAGCCGTGCAGGACGCCGGTGCTGCCGGCGCCCAGCGAGGCGCCGTGGCGAAGCGTGTCGAGGCCCTCGCCCGCGGCCTCGACGCCGATCAGCGCCACCTCGGCGTCGGCGACGAACGGGCTGAAGATGCCGATCGCGTTGGAGCCGCCGCCGACGCAGGCGATTACCCGTGTCGGGCAGGGCACCCTCGGCCGCCAGCGCCTGCTGCGCGCGACTCTTCGCCGATCACCCGCTGCAGGTCGCGGACGAGAGCCGGGTAGGGCGCCGGCCCGACGGCGGAGCCGATCACGTAGTGAGTCGTCTCGACGTTGGCGACCCAGTCGCGGATCGCGGCGCTGACCGCCTCCTTGAGGGTGCGGGCGCCGGCCTCGACCGGCGCCACCTCGGCTCCCAGCAGCTTCATTCGCTCGACGTTGGGCGCCTGACGGCGGATGTCCTCGCTGCCCATGTAGACGACGCACTCGAGGCCGAGCAGGGCGCAGGCGGTCGCGGTGGCGACGCCGTGCTGGCCGGCGCCGGTCTCGGCGATCACCCGCCGCTTGCCCATCCGCTGCGCCAGCAGCGCCTGCCCGAGCGCGTTGTTGATCTTGTGGGCGCCAGTGTGGTTGAGGTCCTCGCGCTTCAGGTAGACCTTCGAGCCGACCCGCTCGGAGAGCCGCTCGGCCAGGTAGAGCGGCGTCGGCCGGCCGATGAAGTCGCGCCGCAGCAAATCCAGGCGGGCGACGAAGGCGGGGTCCTCGCGCGCCTCTTCCCAGGCCGCGGTCAGCTCGTCGAGCGCGCCGATCAGCGTCTCCGGCACGTAGCGCCCCCCGTAGGGGCCGAAGCGCTGCTCGACGGCGCTCATGGGCTGGGGATGCGGGCCGGTTGGGCCGCCTCGAAGAAGGCGGCCATCGCCGCGTGGTCCTTGCGCCCGGGCTCGGACTCGACACCGCTGGCGACGTCGACCGCGTAGGGCTGGGTGATCGCGACCGCCGCGGCGACGTTGTCCGGTCGCAGGCCACCGGCGAGGATGTCCGGGATGTCGGAGCGGTGCCCGCGCAGCAGCTCCCAGTCGAAGCTCTCCCCCGTGCCACCCCAGAGGCCCTTGCCGCGGCGGTCGAAGAGGTGGAAGTCGGTGCGGTAGACCTCGGCGGCGTGGATGTCGGCGGCGCTGGCGACGTGGATCGCCTTGATCACCTTCACGCCCGTCCGTCGCGCCACCTCGGCGCAGAACTGGCCGCCCTCGGCCCCGTTCAGCTGCACCATCGTCAGGCCGGCGTTTTCGACCGCCTTGCCGACTTCCTCCAGCGTCGGGTTCACAAAAACGCCGACGACCTCGCACTTGCGCCGAAAAGCCGCTCCGATCTCGGCCGCGGCTCCCGGCTCCACGCACCGGGGCTCCTGTCGTAATGGATCAAGCCCAACCGCCCAGGCCCCGAGCTGCACAGCCTCGGCCGCGTCGTCCAGATTGGTGATCCCGCAGAACTTGACTCGCATCCCCCCAGACTACGCGAGCCGGGGTCCCTATTCGGAGCCCTGCGATTCTCCTTCACTCGGAGGCCGGCCGGTCGCCGAGCGTGACCGTGGCGGTCTTGCTCGAGCCGTCGCGGAGGATCGTCAGCTCGAGCATCGCCCGGCTTGGCGTCGTTGACGATTTCGACCAGTTCGTCCATCCCCGCGACCTTCTTGCCGTCGACCTCGGTGATGATGTCGCCGCCGAGGCTGACCTCGGCGCCGTCGATCGTCGCCGCGGTGTTGCCGCCTTCGATCCCAGCCTTGTCGGCTGGCCCGCCCTTGACGACGGACTGGACGATCACGCCCTCGCAGACGGGCAGGTTGATCGCCTTGGCGAGATCGGGGGTGATCGTGCCGCCGGAGATGCCGATGAAGGCGTGGTCGACTTCGCCGGTGGTTTCGAGCTGGTGGATCTCGGACTTGACGGTGTCGATCGGGATCGCGAAGCCGATGCCGACGTTGCCGTTGCCGCCGCCACCGGTGGCGATCTGCGAGTTGATGCCGATCACCTCGCCCTCGGCGTTGATCAGCGGGCCGCCGGAGTTGCCGGGGTTGATCGCCGCGTCGGTCTGGATCACGTTGGTGATCGAGAAGCCGTCCGGCGCTTCGATCTGGCGCTGCAGGGCCGAGACGATGCCGCTGGTGACGGTGCGGTCGAGCCCGAAGGGGTTGCCGATCGCGACCACCGGGTCGCCGACTTCCATCTCCGCGGAGCGCCCGAGGGTGAGCGGGTGCAGCTGGTCGGACGGCGCGTCGACATCGAGCAGGGCCAGGTCGGTGGCGGGGTCGGCGCCGACGACTTTGGCCTCGTAGGTCGTGTCGGACGCGCCGAGTTTGACCTGGATCCGGTCGGCGCCTTCGACCACGTGGTTGTTGGTCAGCAGGTGGCCCTCGGCGTCGATCACGAAGCCCGAGCCGGTCGCGGTGCCGCCGCCTTCGGCTTCCGGTTCGCCAAAGGGCGAGAACGACTGCGTATTCCGGGGCCGGGATGTCGGATTCGATGAAGGCGACGCCGTCGCCGTCCGCCTTGTAGATCTGGTTGACGACGTTGGCGTCGCCACCGTCGCTCGACCTGCTGTCGACCGGCGCCGTCAGCGGCGCGGCGACGGTGGTCGTCGAAGTGGTGTCGGACTGGATCCAGCCGGCGGCGATCGCGATCCAGCCGAAGACGGCGACGATGGCGCCGCCGAGCAGGGCGGAGGCGAAGGGGGTGCGGAGGAGGCGGCTGAGGTTTGTTCATGCCGCGATCATCGGCCCCGGCGCTGATCCGCTTTCTAAATGCTCTTGAAAGGTTCTCTAAAGACGCTGGCGGGCTACGGCCCGACGACTAGAAGAGGTGCTCGCGGGTGCCTTCGTCGGCCCCGGTCAGCTCGCGCGTCTTCGCCTCGGGATCGGCGGCGGTCATCAGGGCGCCGCCGATCAGCACCGCGTCGACGCCGACCCGCTCCAGCTCCTCCAGCTCGGCGCGGCCGGAGATGCCGCTCTCGGCGACGACGGTCTTGCCCGCCGGCACGTCCGGCATCAGCTCGAAGGTCGTCGCCAGATCGACCGATGCCCTCGTCGAGGTTGCGGTTGTTGATCCCGATCACCTCGGCATCGGCCTCCAGCGCCCGCTCCAGCTCGTCGCCGTCGTGAACCTCGACCAGGCAGTCGAGATCGAGCGCGCGGGCCTCGTCGTAGAGCGAGCGCAGCTCGCCGTCGTCGAGGGCGCGGACGATCAGCAGCACCGCGTCGGCGCCGTTGACCGCCGCCTCGTAGAGCTGGTAGCGGTCGACGATGAAGTCCTTGCGGATGATCGGCAGGCCGCAGGCGGCGCGGGCCGTGCGCAGATCGTCCAGCGAGCCGCCGAAATGGGGCTCGTCGGTCAGCACCGAGAGCGCCGCCGCGCCGCCGCGCTCATAGGCGCCGACCTGCTCGGCGACGCTCGGCCGTGGCGGCGATCTCACCGGCGCTCGGCGAGCGCCGCTTGAACTCGGCGATCAGCGAGAGACCGGGGCGTACCAGCGCCTCGTTGAAGGGGCGATCCTCGCCGCGGCCGGACAGCCGCGACTCGAGATCGGCCTGCGGGAGCTCGCGGCGACGCGCGTCGACTCCCTGCCTGGCCCCAGCGATGAGCTGCTCGATCATTCCCACTGGACTGACAGAGCCTAGTCGCCGCTGGCGGCCGTCGCTGCGATCAGCCGCTCCAGCACGTTTCCTGCCGCGCCCGAGTCGATCGCCGCGGCGGCCTTGGCGACCCCCTCGCCGAGGTCGGCGGCCAGGCCGCCGACGTAGATCGCCGCGGCGGCGTTGAGCAGGGTCAGGTCGCGGCGCGGGCCCGGCTCGCCCGCCAGCACGCCCCTCACCGCGGCGGCGTTCTCCGCCGGAGTCCCACCCGCCACCGCCTCCAGATCGGCCGGGGCGAGCCCGAACTGGCCGGGCTCGGCAAACCACTCGGAGGTGCCGCCGTCGGCGACCTCGATCACCCGCGTCGGTGCCGAGATCGAGAGCTCGTCGAGCCCGTCCTCGGCGGCGACGACCAGGGCGCGGACGCTACCGAGGCCGACCAGCGCCTCGGCGATCGTCTCCTGGAAGTGGCGGTCGGCGACGCCGAGCAACTGCCGATTGGCGCCGGCGGGGTTGGTCAGCGGGCCGAGGAAGTTGAAGATCGTGCGCACGCCCAGGGCCTTGCGAGCGGGGATCACGTGCGCCATCGCGGCGTGGTGGCGGGGGGCGAACATGAAGCCGAAGCCGACCTCGTCGATGCAGCGCTCGACCTGCTCGGGTTCGAGCTCGATGTTGACGCCGAGCGCCTCCAGCAGGTCGGCGGAGCCGCATTTGCTGGTGCTGGAGCGGTTGCCGTGCTTGGCGACGGCGCAGCCGGCGCCTGCCGCGACCAGGGCCGCGGCGGTGGAGACGTTGAAGGTCGAGGGGCCGCCGCCGGTCCCGGCCGTGTCGACCAGGTCGGTGCGGCTGCTGGAGACAGGCGCCGCCAGCGAGCGCATCGTCCGCGCCAGGCCGACCAGCTCCGGCACGGTCTCCCCCTTGGCCCGCAGGGCGATCAGGAAGGCACCCGTCTGGACCGGGTCGGCCCGCCCCTCCATGATCTCGCTCAGCACCGCTGAGGCATGGTCGGCGGTGAGATGGTCGCCGGCGCAGACCGCGTCGATCGCGCGGCTGACGATGTCGTTGGGCATCGCTCTGATCCTCCCCGAGGAAGTTCTTCAGCAGCGACTTGCCCTGCGGGGTGAGGACCGACTCGGGGTGGAACTGGACGCCCTCGGCGGGCAGCTCGCGGTGGCGGGCGCCCATCACGACCTCGCCCAGGGTGGCGCTCAGCTCCAGCTCGTCGGGGAGATCGGGATCGGCGACCAGCGAGTGGTAGCGACCGGCGACGAACGGGCTCGGCAGGCCGGCGAAGATCGTCCTGCCGTCGTGCTCGACCTCGGCGTCCTTGCCGTGGACTGGCTCGGCCTGGACGACCCTGCCGCCGAAGGCCTCGACCAGCGCCTGGTGGCCGAGGCAGACGCCGAGCACCGGCGTGCCGGCCTCGGCGAAGGCGCGGATCGCCGCGCCCGAGATCCCGGCCTCAGCCGGGGTGCAGGGGCCGGGCGAGACGACCAGCCGATCGGGACCGCGCTCGAGCAGCTGGCCGACCTCGGCGCGATCGTTGCGGACGACTTCCACCTCCGCCCCCAACTCGCCCAGGTACTGGACGAGGTTGTAGGTGAAGGAGTCGTAGTTGTCGATGACCAGAACGCGCATCTCAGGCCCAGTCCGGCTGTTCGCAGGCGACCTCGACGGCGCGGAAGACGGCCTTCGCCTTATTCACCGACTCGGTGTACTCGTAGGCCGGCTTGGCGTCGGCGACGGTGCCGCCGCCGGCCTGCACGTGCAGCTGCCCGTCCTTGACGACGACGGTGCGGATGTGGATCGCGGTGTCGAGGTCGCCGTCCCAGGAGAGGTAGCCGATCGCGCCGCCGTAGGAGCAGCGCTTGACCTTCTCGAGCTCGTCGATGATCTGCATCGCCCGCACCTTCGGCGCCCCGGAGAGGGTGCCGGCGGGCAGCGCCGAGCGCAGCACGTCCATCGCGCTGACGTCCTCGCGCAGGGTTCCGGAGACCTGGCTGACGATGTGGAGGACGTGGGAGTAGGTCTCGACGACCATCAGCTCGTCGACCGCGATCGAGCCGTACTCGCAGACGCGGCCGAGGTCGTTGCGGCCGAGGTCGACCAGCATCACGTGCTCGGCCCGCTCCTTGGGGTCGTTGATCAGGCGCTCGGCGAAGCGGCGGTCCTCGTCCTCACTGCGCCCGCGCGGCGAGGTGCCGGCGATCGGGCGCGTCTCGACCCGGTCGCCGCTGACCTTGACCAGCGGCTCCGGCGAGGCGCCGGCGATCTCGAAGTCACCAAAATCGAGGAAATACATATAGGGCGAGGGATTGACCGCGCGCAGCCCGCGGTAGATCGAGAAGGCCTCGACCGGGGCGGGAGCGGAGAAGCGCTGGGAGGGGACGACCTGGAAGGCGTCGCCGGCGTGGACGTACTCGACGATCCGCGCGACCGCCGCTTCGAACTCCTCGCGCTCCATGTTGGAGACGAACTGCGGCGGCTCGGAGACCGACGCCTCGGCGGCAACGGGAACGGCGCCGCGCAGGCGCTCGCGCATCTCGGCGATTGTCGCGCCGGCGCGCTCGTAGGCGGCATCGATGCCGCCGTCGGCGTCGGCGAAGGCGCAGGCGAGGATCGTCAGCTCGTGCCGCAGGTGGTCGAAGACCACCATCGCGTCGGTCACCATCAGGGCCATGTCGGGCAGGCCCAGCGAGTCGGGATTCGGCTCGCCCAGCGGCTCGACGGTCCGCACCAGGTCGTAGCCGAAGAAGCCGACGGCGCCGCCGGCGAAGGGCGGCAGGCCCTCGACCGGGGCCGGGCGGAAGTCGGCGAGGCGCTCGGCGACCGCGCCATAGGGGTCGGGAGCCGGCTCGCTGCGGCTCGGGCCCTGGCCGGCGGCGGCCTCATCCCCGCTCCATTCCGAAAGAATCCCGTCGCTCCAGCGCAGCACCGCGCGCGGGCGCAGGCCGACGAACGAGTAGCGGCCGACCTGACCCTGCTCGGCCGACTCCAGCAGGAAGCACGGCGCCCCCTCGGGCTCGCCGGCGCGCAGCTTGAGGAAGGCCGAGACCGGCGTCTCGCAGTCGTCGACGAAGCGGGCGCGCACCGGCACCACGTTGCCCTCGCGAGCCAGCTCCCGCGCCCGCTCCAGGCTGGGCTCGAGCCGCAGCTCGGAATCAGCCGCTACGGTCATTCAGCACTTCCATCACCGCCGACTGGGAGACCCCGCGCGAGACCAGCAGCACGCTGAGGTGGTACAGCAGGTCGGCCGCCTCTTCGGCGACGCGCTCGTTGGACTCTTCGCGGGCGGCGCGGATGACCTCCTCGGCCTCCTCCTCGACCTTCTCGCCGATCAGGGCGCGATCGTCGAGCAATTTGACGGTGTAGCTGCCGTCGGGACGCTCGACGGCGCGGCTGCGCAGCGTCCGTTCCAGGGCGGGCAGCGCTTCGTAGGTGACCGGGAAGGGCTCGCCCGGAGCCGGCGGCGCGTCCTTGCGACTCGAAGCCGAGCCCAGCACCTCGCGGTAGAAGCAGCTGCGCTGGCCGGTGTGACAGGCGGGGCCCGCCGGGTTGACCATCGCCACCAGGGCGTCGCCGTCGCAGTCGTAGCGAAGCTGACGCAGGTGCATGAAGCTGCCCGAGCTTTCGCCTTTTTTCCAGAGTTCGTCGCGGGAGCGGCTGTGAAAGTGCAGGTCGCCGGTCTCCAGCGTCATTTCCAGCGATTCCGCGCTGACGTAGGCGAGCATCAGCACCTCGCCGGTGGCAAAGTCCTGAACTACACAGGGTGCCAGCCCCCGCTGATCGAATTCGATTTCCCCGAACATCGGTCCAATCGTAGTGGCCGGGCGTCTACTCGATCCCGAGCCGGTCCAGCAGGTCCTCGTCGCGGCGCCAGTGGCGGCGCACACGGACGCTGAGATCGAGGTGGACCCGGTCGCCCAGCTCGTGTTCCAGAGAGCGCCGGGCGGCGCTGCCGATCTCGCCGATCTTGGCGCCGCCCTTGCCGATCAGGATCCCCTTCTGGGACTCCGTCTCGGCCCAGATCTCCGCCCGCACCGTGACCAGGCCGTCCTCGCGCGGCGCCACCTCCTTGACCGCGACCTCGACCGAGTGCGGAACCTCCTGCCGGGTGCGGTTGAGCACCTGCTCGCGGATCAGCTCCGCCAGCAGCAGCTCGCTGGACTGGTCGCTGTGATCCTCCGGCGGGTACATGTACGGGCCCTCCGGCATCAGCTCGCCGAGCCGCCCGACCAGGACCTCGAGCCCCTCCCCGGTGCGAGCGCTGATCGGGAAGACCTCGTCGACGCCGGGCAGCTCGGCGGCGGCGGCGAGGACCGGGACGATCTCGTTCGGGCCGAGCCGGTCGGCCTTGTTGACGGCGCAGATCACCGGCAGCGACGCGCCGGCGCCGAGCAGCGAGCGGACGATGAAGCGATCGCCGGGACCGACCCCCTCCTCGCCGTTGATCACGACCAGGGCAACGTCGGACTCGGCCAGCTCGCGCTTGACCCGCTCCTGCATGCGCTCGGTGAGGACGTCACGCGGGCGTTGCACCCCGGGCAGGTCGACCAGGATCAGCTGTCGTCCGCTCTCGAGGTCGGTGGCGACGCCGCGAATCGCCCGGCGGGTCGTCTGCGGGCGCACCGAGGCGATCGCGACGTGGGAGCCGACGATCGCGTTGACCAGGGTCGACTTGCCGGCGTTGGGACGACCCGCCAGCCCGATGAAGCCGGAGCTGGTCATCGCAGCGCCGCCAGGATCCGCTCCTGCTCGGCCAGCATCTCGCCGTCGTCGGTCTCGTGGTCGCGACCACAGAGATGGAGGACGCCGTGGACTGCGGCCTCGGTCACATCGGCGCAGTGGTCGGGGCAGATCGCGACGTCGCCGAGCTCACGCGGGCCGGCGATCGCACCGGCGCCGTCGACCGGGAAGGCGAGCACGTCGGTGGGCGCGTCCTTGCCGCGGTGATCGCGATTCAGCTCCTGGATGCGATCGGCGTCGACCAGCTCGACCGCGAGGTGGCCATCGGCGACGCCGGCCGCATCGAGCGTCGCCGCGACCGCGGCACGCAGCTCGTCGGGAACGTCGGCGAGATCGGTGCTCAAGAGCGCGGGGTCGGGCCGTGTTCGGTTCGCGCCGCCCGCTCGCCACCGTCGTGCTGGTCATAGGCGGCGACGATGCGCTGCACCAGCTTATGGCGGACCACGTCCTCGCCGCCGAACTCGACGAAGGAGATGTCCTGAACCTGAGTGAGGATGTCGCGCACGGCGATCAGGCCCGAGCGCTGGTCGGTCGGCAGGTCGATCTGGGTGATGTCGCCGGTGACGACCATGCGCGAGTTGAAGCCGAGCCTGGTCAAGAACATCTTCATCTGCTCGGGACTGGTGTTCTGCGCCTCGTCGAGGATCACGAAGGAGTCGTTGAGGGTGCGGCCGCGCATGAAGGCGAGCGGCGCCACCTCGATCACGTCGCGCTCGAAGTAGCCGTTGACGCGGTCCGGGTCGATCATGTCGTAGAGAGCGTCGAAGAGCGGCCGCAGGTACGGGTCGACCTTGGCCTGGATGTCGCCGGGCAGGAAGCCGAGCCGCTCGCCGGCCTCGACCGCGGGCCGGGTGAGGATGATCCGCTGCACCTTGCGCTCGGTCAGGGCCGCCGCGGCCATCGCCACCGCGAGGAAGGTCTTGCCGGTGCCGGCGGGGCCGATCCCGAAGGTGATCGTGTGGCGGCGAATCGAGTCGACGTAGCGTTTCTGATTCAGCGTCTTCGGCGCCACCTTGGTGTTGCGATGGCGCCAGACGACGTCGTCGAGGATCTCGGCCGGACTCTCGTCGGCGTCGAGGGCGCCGGTCACCGCCTCGATCGTGCCGGGGGCGACGTCGTGCCCCTGCTCGATCAGCTCGACCAGCTCGTCGACGATCGTCGCGCCCTGCTCGACGTCGCCGGAGTCGCCGTCGAGAGTGAGGACGTTGCCGCGCAGGTGCAGGTCGCAGTCGAGACGCTCGCGCAGCGCCCGTAGGACCGTGTCCTCGGAACCGGCCAGCTCGGCGGCGACGGTGTTGTCGAGCGTCAGCTGCCTACGCGCCAAGCTCAGGCACCCAACTTCGCCCGCACCGCCGCGCTGACCCGCTTGCCGTCGGCGCGGCCGCCCAGCTTGGGCATCAGCGCCGACATCACCTCGCCCATCTGCCGCTGCTCGCTGGCACCGGTCTCGGCGACCGCGGCCTCGACCAGCTCCGCCAGCTCCGCGTCGGAGAGCTGCTGCGGCAGGTAACCCTCGATCAGCTCCGCCTCGAAGCGCTCGGCCGCCGCCTGCTCGGCGCGCCCGGCGTCCTCGTAGGCCTCGGCTGCCTCGACCCGCTTCTTGCGCTCCCGCTGCAGCACCGCGACCTCGTCGCCCTTGCCCAGCTTGGCGTCCTGCTGGAGCACGTCGACGACCATCCGCAGCGCCCCCGCCCGCTCCTTGTCGCGGGCTTTCATCGCCGTCCGCACATCGCTCTGCACCTGCTCCAAGACACTCATGGCGCTAAGGGTAGTCGGCGGCGTCCGGGGTCACCGCGAGGCCCTTGGAGACGAGGTCACGGATGTCCGTGCTCACCAGCGTCCATTCATTGCGCCGAGCGGCGGCCACATAGGCGGCGTCATAGGCGGACAGCCCATGCTGCGCGGCGATCCCAACCGCGGCGCCGAGCAGGTCGGGGTCGGCGCGAACCAGGTCTTCTCCGCAGCGCTCGACTATTAGTCGGTTGAGGAAGGCGGCCTCAACCGACCGACCCGTCCTGACCCCGACGACGTTCGCGACCTCAAAAAGGGTCAGGTCCAGAGCGGCAACGGGCCTGCCGGAGCTTACGGCCAGCTCGAACGCCGGCTCGTGAAACCGATCGCTCGGATCGCTGGCCGCCACCCAGGCACTGGCATCGATCAGCAAAGACTCAATGGGATTCACGGTCTTCGCGAATCAGTCGCGCACCTTCGCCGCCCAGCGACACCGTTGCTTTCCCCAGGAGCTCTTCGAAATGCTTGCGCTGCCTGGCGTCGTCGGCGCCGATCTCACGTTCGGAGACCCGCCGCAAGAAGCCGCTACGCGTCTCGCCCGTCCTCGTTGCATGGGCGTCTATCCGCTCCAGGAGGTCATCGGGGATGGAGATCATCACCTTTGCCATCACCCGAGTATATACGGTATTGCCAGAGGCAGAAATGGACATGGCCGAATCCTCCCGGACTTGTACGCGCGAGTTACGCGCCGAACGTGTCGATTGGGCGCCAACCAAGGCGCGAAACCGTCATTCCTCGCCGATCTCGACCCGCTCGACCTCGCCCAGTGGCATCTGCAGGAAGCGGGTGCCGAGGTCGCGGAAGGAGTCGCTGTCGCCGGTGCAGAGGAAGCGATAGTCGCCCTCGCCGTCGCGCTCGCGGGCGATCTCGGCGCGCTCGAGCGTGCGCTGGACGGCGGCGGCGACGGCGTGGCCGCCGCTGACCAGGCGAATGTCGCGGCCGAGGATGCGCTGCAGCATCGGCGCCACCAGCGGGTAGTGGGTGCAGCCGAGGATCAGGGTGTCGATGTCGGCCTGCTTCAGTGGCTCGCAGTAGGCCCGCGCCATCGCCATCACGCTCTCGTCGAAGGGCGAGCCCTGCTGGATGAAGGGAGCCAGCTTGGGCGCCTCGACTTCGGTCACCTGCAGCGGCCGCCCCTCGGCTTCGAGGGCGCGCCGGTAGGCGCCGCTCTCGACCGTGTTCGGCGTCGCCAGCACCCCGACCCTGCCGTTGTCGGTGATCGCGGCGGCGATCTCGGCCTGCGGCTCGACCACCGGGACGACCTCCACCCCGCGCTCGCCGGCGACCGCGCGGGCGACGTCGGCACCGATCGAGGTGGCGGTGTTGCAGGCGATCACCAGCAGCTTGGCGCCCTGCCCGAGCAGCAGCTCGGCGATCCGCGCGATCCGCTCGCGCAGGGCATCGGGGTCGCGGGTCCCGTAGGGGAACCAGGCCGTGTCGCCGAGGTAGACGAAATCCTCCTCCGGCAGCGAGACCAGGCACTCGTGCAGCACGGTGAGGCCGCCGACCCCGGAATCGAACATCGCCACCGGCAGCGAGACGTCGAGCCTGTCCACGCGCGACAGCGCCGTTACAGGAACGGTTTGTAAGTCATGAAGAAGATCGTCACGACGACGACGATGCCCGCAATCCCGCCGACCTGACCGATCCGCTGGCTCACGGCCTCGAACTCCGGACTCAGAGCGTCACCCGCCTTCAGATCGCGCTCCGCCAGCTCTTTCGCCTTCCGCGTCTGCGGCTGGAAGAACCCGTGCTGGAGACCGAAGAGAGCAAAGATCGCGACGAACCCGACAGCGACGAAGACATCGCTCGTGTCCCAGGCGCCATCGCTGGCCGTGAGCAGGTAGATCCCGGCCAACAGCAGGACGACCATGCCGGGATTGACCAGATAGCGGTCAACCTTCTGCACGCCGGCAAGAATCGCCGGCGTTGCCCGCGGGTGTTGTGGCGCAACCGAGAAAAAGAACGCGTAGCCGAAGGTCGGCCCGAACGCCAGCATCACCGCCAGAATGTGCAAGAACAGCCCGATCTTGTAGCCGGGATCGACAATTGACGCGAAGGGCATTGCGGGAAACATATCCCTCACCCCCGACGAAGCAGCAGCGCGGCCCAATCCCCATCGCGGCGCCGCTCGCCCTCGATCAGACCCACTTCGGCGAAGAACTTTGCCGCCTCGTCCAGCTCACTTGGCAGCAGCCCGGAGCAGACGAGCGTGCGAGGCATTGAGAGAGTCCCGTCGGCCGCCAGCCGAACAGCGACCGCACGCAAGATCGGCGCGGTCATGTTGGCGACGACGGTAGGTGCAAGCGCGGGAAGCTGTTCCCGCAGGTTCATGCGTTGCAATACGACTTCCACGTAGTTGGTGGCAGCGTTGGCTGCGGCCGCCTCGAGCGCCGGCGGCTCGTGGTCGTAGGCGGCGACCGGCTCCCAGCCCAGCTTCGCGGCCGCGATCGCCAGCACGCCGGAGCCGGTTCCCAGGTCCGTCAGCGGGCCGCTCGCCTCGCCAGCCGCCTCCAGCTCCAGCAGCAGCTCCAGGCAGAGCCTCGTCGTCGGGTGCGCCCCCGTCCCGAAGGCCTGCCCGGGATCGACGACGACGTCAATCGCCCCCTCGCGCGGCTCCTCCCACGACGGCCGCAGCCAGAGCCGCTCGCCGACCAGCAGCGGCTTGTGGAAGTCGCGCCAGCGGTCGGCCCAGTCGTCGGGGATCTCGGTGCTGCTGACCTCGATCCGCCCCTCGCCGACCACCGCGTCGAGCTCGCCCAGCTCCGGCAGCTCGCCCTCGCCGCCGTAGATCGCGTACTCGACGTAGCCGGGCCCGCGCTCCTCCTCGACTCCGTTGGGCGCCAGCACGGTCAGCTCGGCGAGCACGAGGTCCGCCTGGTCAGGCGAACAGCGCACCGCCAGCCTGATCATCCGAAAGCTCGGCGCACACGGCTGAAGATGCCCTCACCGTGCCGCGGACCGAGGTTCTCCTCCTCGAGCGTCTGGTCGAGGCGCTCGGTCATCTCGCGCTGCTCCTCGCTGAGATTGGTCGGGACGATGACGTTGAAGATCACCCGCTGGTTGCCGCGGCGGCGAGCGCCGCCAAGCCGTGGCAGCCCGGCGCCGCGCAGCACCTCTTCGTGGCCGGGCTGGGTCCCCGCCGCGACCTCGATCTCGCGCTCCTCGTCGAGGGTTGGGACGGTGACAGAGGTGCCGAGCATGGCCTCGGTGGCGGGGATCGAGACGACGCTGATCAGATCCGTGCCGTCGCGCTGGAAGCGCTCGTCCTCGCCGACCTCGACCTCGACGTAGAGATCGCCGGCCGGCGCGCCGGCCGCGCCGGCGTGTCCGGCACCGGCGACCCGTAGCCTCTGGCCACTTTCGATCCCGGCCGGAATTTCAACCGCCTGAGTCCTCTGGCCGCGGGTGCGACCGCTGCCGCCGCATTCGGCGCAGGGGGTCTCGGGGATTCTTCCGGCGCCGCCGCAGGCGTCGCAGGCGACGCCCTGGACCATCTGCCCGAACGGCGTGCGCGCCACCCGCCGTAGCTGACCGGCACCACCGCAGCGCTCGCAGGTGGTGATCGGCGTGCCCGGCTCGGCACCGTTGCCGTGGCAGTGCTCGCAGGCGCCGACGGCGTCAAAGGCGATCTCCCGCCGCACGCCCGAGGCGACCTCCTCCAGGTCCATCTCGACCGAGACCAGAATGTCGCCGCCGGCCGCGCGACCGCCGCCGCTGAAGCCGAATGCCTCGCCGCCGCCGAAGAAGGCCTGGAGGATGTCGTCGATCGAGCCGAAGGAGGAGGCGCTGCGCGGGTCGAAGCCGCCGGAGCGCAGGCCCTCGTGCCCGTAGGCGTCGTAGGTGCGCCGGCGCTCGCCGTCGGAGAGGACCTCGTAAGCCTCGGCCGCCGCCTTGAATTTCTCCTCCGCCTCGGGGTCGTGGTCGTTGACGTCCGGGTGCAGTTCGCGGGCGAGTCCGCGGAAGGCCTTCTTGATCTCGGTTTCGCTGGCCCCTCGGCTGACGCCGAGCACCTCGTAGTAGTCGCGTGGCATCGATTCAGCCGTCGTACACGGTCTCGAAGTAGCGCGAGAGCTCACGGGCGGCACCGCGCACCGAGGCGATCGCGGTCGCGTAGTCCATCCGCAACGGGCCGACCACGCCGACCGCGCCGAGGTTGCGGTGCCCGAGCCCGTAGTTGGCGCCGATCACGCTGGCGGAGCGCAGCTCCGGCTGCGGGTTCTCGTCGCCGATCCAGAGGAAGACCGAGCGCTCCTCCAGCGAGGAGCGCAGCATCTGCAGCACCCCGGCACGGCGCTCCAGCGCCGTCATCAGTTCGTCGGCGCGAGGGAGGTCGGCCAGGTGCGCTTCGGAGAGCAGGCGCGAGGCGCCGTCCATATAGAGGTCGCCGCCCGTCTCCTGCTCCAGCTCGGTGAAGGCAGAGGCGAGAGTGGCGAGGAACCTGGCCTCGACCCGGTCCAGCTCGGGATCGGCGAGGCGGCCGGCGATCATTCGCGAACCGATGCCGAGCCCGGCGAGCGACTCGTTCAGGTAGCTGGAGGCCCAGGCGACCAGGCCCGGATCGACCGCTCGGTCGAACTCGAAAACCCGCCGGGCCACGTCGCCGGTCGAGGCGATCGCGATCACCACCACCTTGGCCGGCTGCAGGCGCAGCACCTCGACCCGGTGGATGGTGGCCGAGGCCAACTGAGGCGCCGTCGCCATCGCGACCAGGTCGGTGACCTGGGCCAGCGCCGCCGTCGTCTCCCGCATCGCCTCGTCGACCTCGCGTCGCAGGCGCGAGAACTCCAGCTCGACCCGGGTCTCGGCCGGGAGCGCGCCCGACTCCATCAGCTGGTCGACGTAGCGGCGATAGCCGACGTCGGTGGGAACCCGCCCCGCCGAGGTGTGCGGGTGGGTGAGATAGCCCTCGGCCTCGAGCAGGGCCAGCTCCGAGCGGACGGTCGACGGGCCCCAGGCGACCTCCGGTCGCTCGGCGACCTCCTTCGAGGGCACTGGCTTCGCCGACGCCAGGTAGGCGTCGACGACCAGTTGCAGGATCAGCTCTTGTCGCTCGGAGAGCATCGGCTCTCCATTGTAGGAACGGCTAGGGCTGGACTTCGGCTTCGGCGTTCTTGATGATCTCGGTCTCACCCTGGGTGGCGACCGTGTCGACGATCCCCCGGCCCTCGTCAGCCTCGATCACCGTGCCGGTCACGACGATCTCCTGCTCGGGCATTCCCATCCCCCGGAACTGGACCGAGAGCCGTTTCAGCGCCCGTGGGTCACCGCCGGCCAGGGCGGTGTTGGCGCGGGCGACGAGGCCCATCGAGTAGAGGCCGTGGAGGATGTTGCCGGGCAGCCCCACCGCCTTCGCGAACTCGGGGTCGATGTGGATCGGGTTGAAGTCACCCGACGCGCCCGCGTAACGGTGCGGCAGGTACTTGTCGGGCGTAACGCGCAGCACCGGAATCTGATCGCCGACGTTGGGCTCGGCCATTTCATACCCCCCTGACGATGTTGGTCCAGATCCCGCGCACGACCTCGGCGCCGTCCTGGTTGACGGAGACGGTCTCGAAGACGTAGAAGCCCTTGCCGTCCTTCTCCTCGATCGAGAGGCATTTCGAGCTGGTCGCGATCTCGTCGCCCGAGCAGACCGGCTCGTCCCACTCGAAGACCTGGCCGCCGTGGACCATCGCCGCGAAGTTCATCCCCACGTCGGGATCGAACAGAACCGGGCCCAGGGCCGGGCCGCTGTAGACGACGGCGAACATCGGCGGCGCGACGACGTCGCGGAAGCCGGCCGCGCGGGCGGCCTCGACGTCGAAGTGCACGGGGTTGTCGATCCCCAGCGCGTTCGCGTACTCCTTGATCTTCTCCCGGCCGACCTGGTAGGTCGTCCCGGGCCATTCCTTACCTATGGCATCAGTCTTTATCGGCATGGGCGGGCACTCTAACTGGCCGCCCAGCCAGGCGGCGGCTCCTACTCGTCGATCTGCAGGACCGCCAGGAAGGCCTCCTGCGGCACTTCCACCCGCCCCACCGACTTCATCCGCTTCTTGCCCGCTTTCTGCTTCTTCAGCAGCTTGTTCTTGCGGGTGACGTCGCCGCCGTAGAGCTTCGCGGTGACGTCCTTGCGCAGCGCCTTGACGGTCTCGCGGGCGAGGATGTTGGAGCCGATCGCCGCTTGCACCGGGACGTCGAAGAGCTGGCGCGGGATCGTCTTGCGCAGGCGCTCGACCAGCCGTTTGCCCTGCTCGTAGGAGAAGTCGCGGTGGACGATGATCGAAAGCGCGTCGACCTTGTCGCCGGCCAGCAGGATGTCGACCTTGACCAGGTCGGAGGCGCGGTTGCCGATCGGCTCGTAGTCGAGCGAGGCGTAGCCGCGAGTGCTGCTCTTGAGGAGGTCGAAGAAGTCGAGGACGATCTCGGCCAGCGGCATGTCGTAGCGGATCTGCACCCGCACCGGGCTCAGGTAGTGCATGTCGACGTGGGTGCCGCGGCGCTGCTGACAGAGCTCCATCACGGCGCCGACCTGCTCGGAAGGGCAGATGATCGTGGCGCGGATGTAGGGCTCTTCGACCGACTCGATCACGCCGGGGTCGGGCAGGTCGGTGGGGCTGCGGACTTCCTTCGACGTGCCGTTGGTCAGGTGGACCTCATAGCGCACGTTCGGGGTGGTCGAGAGCAGGTCGAGGCCGTACTCGCGTTCCAGCCGCTCGCGCACGATCTCCATGTGCAGGAGGCCGAGGAAGCCGCAGCGGAAACCGAACCCGAGCGCCTCCGAGGTCTCCGGCTCCCAGGACAGCGCGGCGTCGTTGAGGGCCAGCTTCTCGAGCGCGTCGCGGAGGTCTTCGTAGCGGTCGGTGTCGATCGGGAAGACACCGCAGAAGACCATCGGGCGGACCTCGCGGTAACCCTCCAGCGGCTCCGCCGCGGGGCCCGCCTGGGCCGTCAGGGTGTCGCCCACCCGCAGCTTGGTCACGTCCTTGATGCCGGTGATCAGGTAGCCGACGTCGCCGGCGTCCATTCCGTCCACCGCGGTCATCGCCGGCCGGAAGAAACCGATGTCGTCGATTTCGGCCTCGGTCCCGTTCTGCATCGCCAGGATCCGCTCGTGCTTGCGGAAGGAGCCGTCGACCATCCGCACGTAGGCGATCACGCCGCGGTACTGGTCGAACTCGGAGTCGAAGATCAGCGCCCGGGTCGGCGCCTCGGGCTCGCCCTTGGGCGAGGGGATGCGCGCGACGATCGCCTCCAGCACCTCCGGCACCCCCATCCCGGTCTTGGCCGAGATCCAGAGCGCTTCCTCGGGGTCGCCGCCGGTCAGGTCGGCGATTTCGGCCGCCACCCGCTCCGGCTCGGCGCCGGGCAGGTCGACCTTGTTGATCACCGGGATCAGCTCCAGCCCGGCGTCGATCGCCAGGTAGGTGTTGGCGACGGTCTGCGCCTCGACCCCCTGAGCGGCGTCGACGACCAACAGCGCTCCCTCGCAGGCGGCGAGGCTGCGCGAGACCTCGTAGGAGAAGTCGACGTGGCCCGGCGTGTCGATCAGGTGCAGGTGGTAGGTCTGGCCGTCGGCGGCCTCGTACTCGACCCGCACCGCCTGCGCCTTGATCGTGATTCCGCGCTCGCGCTCGAGGTCCATCGAGTCCAACATCTGCGCCTGCATTTTCTTCGGGTCGACGGCGCCGGTGACCTCGAGGATGCGGTCGGCGAGCGTCGACTTGCCGTGGTCGATGTGGGCGATGATCGAGAAGTTGCGGATGCGGTCCATGGGCGAGGCGGAAGTATGGCGAGCGGCGTCAGCGCGCGGGTCCTGTCGCGGGGGTGGGGTGGCCTTCCTTGCGCTGCGATCTGCTCAGGGCAGAGGGATGTGAGCCATGTCAGGGATAAAGGAGCGCCCTTCGCAGACTCCGCGCGGCGGAACACCACCCCACCCCCGCGCCACCCGCGCGAGCCGCGCCGTCAAGGGCAGGCCGATGGATCCAGCCTGTCCGTTAGCTGAAAAATGACCGTGGGGGGCTTTCTCAGGATGGGCTTGGCTCCAGGGCCTTCGGTCCAGCGGGCCTGGGGCGGGAAGGGGGGTTTGCCGGGTTCGAGGCGGTCGCGGGTGGTGATTGCGTAGTCGTAGTTGCCCTTGTTCAGGGCTTCGCGCCAGGTACGGCAGGTGGCGGGGGCTTCGAAGCCACCGTGGGGGCGTTCGCGGCCAACGAACTGGACGTGGTTGGAGAGGTCGGTGCCGAAGAGGGGGTACTGACGGGTGCTGGTGGTGGCGATGCGGGAATCGCTGATGCCGTCGGCCCAGGCGAAGGCGGCGTTGAGGCCCGGGGTGGTGAAGGTGGGGTCGGAGTAGCGGCTCTCCAGGTAGTGGCGCTGGACCGGGTAGCCAATGGCGATGACCAACGCGACAAGGGAAGCCCCAACTCCGATCAGCCATCCGCGGTTGTCATTTGTAGCCCTGTGGGCGACAAATGACAACCTCCCGCTCGCGAGACGCGCGAAGGCACCACGCAGGCGCGGCGTTGCCGGCAGCAGGGCGAGACCCAGGACCAGCGCTGGGGCCAGGTAGCGGAGGCCGGACTCGAAGCCGCGGGGCATGCCGTCGGGGCCGGAGGCAGAGGTCGGTGCGACGAGCCAGGCAAGCGCGGTGGCCAGCCCGACCAGGCCGGCGACCCGGAGCAGCGGGCTGGCACGGCGGCCGAGGCAGAGCAGTAGGCCGGCGAAAGCGGCGATCCCCAGCAGCGGCCAGATCAGCCAGAGGCCGTGGTGAAGCCCCGGCAGGAACCAGTCGGACCAAACGCTACCGTCGCTCAGGTAGCCGAGGACGCTGTGCGCTTCGCGGCCGCCCAGCGCCTGCTCGGGAGCCGGCAGCGAGATCGAGCCGAGGTGGTGAACCCAGGGCAGCGGGTTGCCGCTGTGGACGAGGTTGCGCAGATACCAGTAGCCGCCGCCGGCGAGCGCCGCGAGACCGCTGGCCGCCAAGGCCTTCCAGCGTCCACCCCGCGGCGTGATCGTGACGAGCCCCACGACCAGGACCACCGCCGGCAGCAGAAAGTTGAGCTTGGTGCCAGCGGCGAGCCCCGCCGCGAGCCCGACGAACGCCAGCGCCCCCAGCGGGAGGCCCCTCTCCCCCTCCTCGCGAGCCCCCCACGCATTCAGCGCGATCGCGACCGCGGCAAGCAGGAAGAAGATCCCGACGATGTCGTTCCGCGCCTCCCCCGCCTGATCGGAGAGGGCGGGAACGCTCAACGCGATGGCACCCAGAATCAAAGACCAAGGGGCAACCCGGTACGGCTTCCCAACACACCAGCAAGCGACCAAGCAGCCCACAAACCAACCGAGATTCAGCGGTGGCGAAAGCAAGTCCCGCCCAAACGCCAGCATCCCCATCGAGTGGAAGATTTCCCCGTTGGCGGGGTAAAACCAAGCCAGAAACTGCGGCGCGATGAAGTGCAGATCCATCGTGTCCCCGCTCTGGAAGAACCCCGCCGCGAACGGCCCGTGGTACCAGGTGCTGTCGAACCCGGTCATCCCCGTCGACAGCCGCAACCTGACACCCCCGGCGAAATGAATCACCGCCACCACAGAAATCGCCAATGCGACCAAGGTCAGCCAATCGGCGCCCCACCCGCGGGTGACGTCGGGGTGGGCTGGCGTCCCGCCGGACGGAGTCTGCGAAAAAAGACGAGTCTCCGGCCCTGACCGGGTTCCCATCCCTCTGTCCTGAGCCGGTCGAAGTCCAAGGGAGGCCGCCCCACCCCGACGCCAGGCCCCGCGGCTGAGGCCAGCAGCCCCCATGCCAACCACCGCCACCGCCACGAGATACGGCACCGCCTTGAACCACCCCACCGTCCCCAGCAACTCCGCCACCCAGATCAGCAGAGCCAAAGCCATCACCGCCGTAGCCAGCTGCGCCGGCACCCCGGAGAACCTCGGCAGCAGCCGCGCCCGCACGCTCGACGCTCCCAGCCAGGCGAAGCCGACGAGCAGCGCCAGCTCGACGACCCCAAGCAGGTAGCGACCGGGCCCGAGCATCTAGCGGCGCCGCAGCAGGCGCGTGATCTGCTCCAGCTCGGCGATGCGAAGCAGCTTGGCGAACGCCAGGTAGACCAAACCGCCGGCCGCCAGGGCGGTGCCGAGCGAGACGATCTGGCCGACCAGGCCGCGACCGAGGGCGGCGTCGAGCAGATCCCAGACCACCCACCCGACCCCCGCGAGGGCGGCGGAGGCGATCGTGATCCGCGCCGCCGTGGAGAGCAGCCGGCCCAGCTCGAGGCCGCCGAACTCGCGGCGCAGGATCAGGGCCTGGGCGATGACCGCGGCGGTGGTGCCGATGCCGGTCCCGGCGACGATGCCGCCGACGCCGAAGGGCTTGTAGAGCAATAGCGCCGCGAGGGCCGAGACGACGAGGTCGATCACCGCCAGCGAAGTCGCCTGCCAGGGACGCTGCAGGCTGAAGAAGGTGCGCGTCTGCAGCAGGTAGAGCCCGTTGGTCGGCAACGAGAAGGCGAACCAGAAGAGGGCCGTCGCCACCACGGCGGTCTCCGCCGGGTCGAAGGCGCCGCGTTGGTAGACAAGTCTGATCATCGGATCCGAGAGCGCGAGGATGGCGGCCGCGGCCGGGAGCAGGACGAAGAGGATCTGGCGCATCCCGTTCGCCATCGTCGCCCGCAGGTTGTCGATCTCACCGCGGTTGGCGAAGCGGGCCAGGGTCGGGAAGAGCACCGTCGCGATCGCGACCGAGAAGATGCCCTGCGGCAGCTGGTAGATGCGGAACGCTTTGTCCATCGCCGCCGGCGCCTGGTCGGAGACGAAGCTGCCGAAGAAGCTGTTGATCAGCAGGTTGAAGTTGATCAGGCCGAGGCTGATCGTCACCGGCAGCATCAGCCACAGCACCCGGCGCAGGCCCGGATGCCGCCAGTCGAAGCTGAAGCTGAACCGGAACGGGGTGTTGCGCAGGTCCCAGGCCGGGATCAAGAGCTGGACCAGGGTGCCGACGAGGATCCCGATCGCGTAGGCGTAGATCTTGTCCTGGCCGTGGAACATCGGCTCCAGGACGACGAGGACGAGGATGATCGTCAGGTTCCAGAACAGCGGCGAGATCGCGAAGGCGCCGAAGCGGTCGTAGCTGTTGAGGATGCCGACGACGACGCCGCTGACCCCGAGCAGGATCAGGATCGGAAACATGACCTGGGAGAGGGTGACCGTGAGGTCGAGGATCTCGCCCTCGAAGCCGGGGGCGAAGATCGGCATCACCACCGGCGCCAGGAGGACGAAGAGGGCGGTGATCACGCCCAGGACCATCGTCACCAGCAGCAGCAGGGTCGAGGCCAGCCGGAAGGCGTCTTTGTAGTGCTTCTTGCCGATCAGTTCGGTGAAGACCGGGACGAAGGCCGGCTGCAGGGCGGCATCGGCAAAGAGGGCGCGGATCAGGTTCGGGACCTGGAAGGCGATCGTGAAGGCCGACATCGGCCCGCTGATGCCGTAGAAGCCGGCGGCGACGACTTCGCGCCCGAGGCCGGCGACGCGCGAGGCCGCGGTGGCGATCGAGAAGAAGGCGGTGGAGCGGGCGATCCGGCCCGCCTGCCTGCCGGGCGCGGGCTCGCCCTCGAGGTCCTCGCCGGGGTCGAAGGCCTCGGCCGCGCGCAGGGCAGCGTCGGCGTTTATCGCCGCCCGTTCGTCGTCCTCGGGGGTGTCGGGTGCCTTGGGCGTCTCCAAGCTGGTTCTCAGTCGCTATAGTCGGCGGCCGCTTGGAGCTGGCAGGGCGTCAGCTCAGGCACTTGACTCATGGCCAACATAGCCTCACAGAAGAAGCGGATCCTACGCAGCGAGCGCGAGCGCGCTGAGAACCGGCTGCTCACCAGCACGGTCAAGACCCATTTCCGCCGCCTTGAGAGCGCTGTCGAGGGCGGTGACGCCGACGCGATCGCCAATGAGGAGCGCGACCTCGTCTCGAAGATCGACAAGGCCGTGCAGAAGGGCGCCATGCACAAGAACACGGGCTCCCGCAAGAAGTCAAAAGCTGCTCGCATCGCCGCCTCGTAGGTCGCTGCAAACCTGCGCATCGCGGCGTCGTCGTTCGGTCATGTGCGAAGCACATTCCCTCCCTCCTCCTTGCGCTGCTTGGTTTTCGCTGCCCTACGAGGCGGCCCGGCCGCCTAAAGGGACAGCACAGCGCTGGAGGGTGAGCGTAAAAGCGAGCTCATCTCCATAGTCCGCTCCGCCGCGGCACCACAGCTCCAGGTCGGCCAGCGCCTCGGTTGCCAGGCGCAGGTCGGCTACATCGGTGTTGCGCAGGCGGCCGACCAGCAGCTTGGCCGCGTAGGGGTGCATCTTCAGTGAGGATTCGACCTGCTGGGGTGGAATTCCCTCGGCCAGCTGACCGGCGGCGGCGCAGGCGCCGCGCAGGCGCGAGGCGAGGCCGTAGATCAGGCCGGTGACGTTCTCGCCCTGGTCGATCAAGCGCTCGCCGATGCGCAGGGCGCCGGCGGCGTCGCGTTCGAGCAGGGCGTCGGAGAGCGACCAGACGGCGGCCTCGGAGGTGTCGGCGACCATCGCCCCGAGGTCGGCGGCCGTGACCTCCCCCCCTCCCCGGCCCACAGCGCCAACCGCTCCAGCTCGTGCTGCAGCCGCACCGGGCTGGCGCCCATGCGCTCGACCAGGAGGCGGGCGGCGGTCGGCTCCAGCCGGAAGCCGAGCCGCTGGGCGTCGGCGACGAGGACGCGTGGCATCTCGCGCGCCTTCGGCGCCTCGAACTCGTGGATCTCCCCCTTCGCGGCCTTAACCGCTTTCGAGAGCTTCGGCGGCGCTTTGGCCCGGGAGATCAGGACCAGGGTGAGGTCGGGGGGAAGCTCGCCGACGACCGCGGCGACCGCTTCGAGCTGGCGATCGCGCCAGCGCTCGATCCCATCGGCAAGCAGGTAGCGACGCGAGTCCATCAGCGACATCGCCGGAATCGCCGCCAGCAGCGCCTCGTGGTCGGGCATGCCGCGACCCTCGCCGGGCTCGAACACCTCCAACGCATCCGCCCCCGCCTCCCGCTCCGCCCGCGCCCGCAGGCGGCTGCGGGTGGCGTCGATCTTGGCCCCGTCGGTACCGGCAATCAGGTACAGCGCTCGCATCTCCTCGGCCACGCGCCGAGTCTAGGCGACAGCCTGGCGGTGCCTCAGTCGCCGCTCTCGACCGCGACCGAGCCGCGCTCGACCTCGATCCTGACGCTGCCGTCGCGGTCGGTGCGAAGCACCCTGACGCCGTGCCCTGCGAGCGTCGCCAGGGTGCCGGCGGTGGGGTGACCGTAGGGGTTGCCGTCGCCGACCGAGACCACCGCCAGGCGTGGGCTCGTGCGCTCCAGCAACGCCGCCAGGCCGGCGTCGTCGCTGCCGTGATGGGCGACCTTGAGCACGTCGAGCGGGCCGGGGTCAAGGGGGACGGACTCCGCCTCGGCGTCGGCGCTGAGCAGCATCGCGAAGTCGCGCCAGCGGGCGAGGAGGACCAGCGCGAGCTGGTTCGGATCGGCCCCGGGCGGCGGATCGTCGACCAGCTCGCGCGGTGGCCAGAGGACCCGCAGGCGCAGGCCACCGGAGTTCAGCTCGGCACCCGCGGTCACTCTCACGGGGACGGCGCCGGCGACCTGAGCGCCGGCCAGGAGATCGCGCCCGAGCCGCGCGTAGACGAGCCTGGCGACCGGCACCCGACCCAGCAGTTCTTCGATCCCGCCGGCATGATCGGACTGGTCATGGGTCACGACAGCGGCGCCGAGGCGCTCGACGCCGGCGCCCTCGAGCGCTCCGGCGAGATCGTCCCCCGGCGGCCCGCCATCGACCAGCAGCGCCGGCGCGCCGGCCGGCTGCAGCAGGATCGCATCGCCCTGGCCGACGTCGAGCACTTCGATCCGCAGGCCGGAGATCGGCCCGCTCGCGCCGGAGCCACCCCTGGGCACCGGAAGCGTCGCCAGCAGGACGAGCAGCGCCAAGGCAGCGAGTGAGAGCCGCAGCGGCCGCGCTCCGCCTCCGCGGCGCCAAACCGTCGCCGAACCTTGCTGGCGCTGCCTCCTCGCCGCCGCCAGCCTGCGCCGGCGGCCGCGGCGAAGGGCGAGCAGGACGCCGGCAGCGAGCGCGAGATAGGAACCGGCCAGCCCGGCGCCGCCGAGCCGAACGCCGACCTCGGCCCAGCTCGGCCGGCCGCACCAGGCCGCGACCTGGGCGATGTATCCGAGCAGCAGGGCGTTGAGCCAGTTCAACGCCTCGACCGGCAGACCGGGGACCTGGGCAGCGGCGGCCGTCGCCATCCCCAGCCACATCGCCGGCGCCACCGCCGGCATCGCCAGCAGGTTGGCGAGCAGGGTCGTCGTCGAGAAGGTTTCGAAGTGGAAGGCGATCAGCGGCGCCGTCGCCAGCGTGGCGGCGATCGTCAGCGCCGCGCCCTCGGCCAGAGCGCGGCGCCAGCCACCCGCTCCGAGCCGGGCGGCGATCGCTTCGCGCAGGGGCGAGGCGAGCAGGAAGATGCCGGTCACGGCGGCGAAGCTGAGCTGCCAGCCGACGTCGGCGGCGATACCGGGATCGATCGCGACCGTCACCGCCAGCGCCAGCAGGAGCGCGTACAGGCGCGAGGCCCGCCGGCCCGCCAGCGACGCCAGCACGCCGGCGGCGCCCATCAGCCCGGCGCGCTGGATCGACGGCCCCGCCCCAGCCAGCGGCACATAGAGGACGATCAGGCCCAGCACCCAGACCAGGCGCTCGCGCAGGGGGATCCCGAGCGCACCCATCAGCGGCATCGCCAGCAACGCCAGGAGGGTGACGTTCTGACCGCTGACAGCGAGCAGATGGCTCAAGCCCGCGCGCCGGAAGTCTTCCTCGGTGCGCGGGTCGATGCCCTCGTCCTCGCCGAGCACGAAGCCGCGGGCGAGCTCGGCCTCGCGCGCGGGCATCCCCCGGCCCAGGCCGTCCGCGGCCCGCTCGCGGATCTCACCGCTGCGCGCGAGGGCGATCGCGACAAGGGCGACGATCCCGATCAGGATCGGCAGCGGCGGCCGGCGTGAGCGCACCGAGGCCGCCTAGGGCTGCAGCCGGCCGCGCAGCGACTCCATCGTCGCCGGGCCGATCCCCGACACCTGGTCGAGCTGGTCGACGGAGGCGAGGCCGCCGTGCCGGTCGCGAAACTCGACGATGTCCTGCGCCGTCACCGGGCCGATGCCGTCGATCGTGTCGAGCTGCTCGACGGTGGCGGTGCCGAGGCTTATCGGTCCCTCCTCCTCACCGCCGCCGACGGCGAGGCCAACGCCAGACGGGCCGCGTCCGGGCACCACCACCTGCTGCCCGTCGGCGAGCCGGGCGGCGCGGTTGACGGCTTCCAGCTCCGCCTGGGCGGTGGCGCCACCGGCGCGCTGCACGGCGTCCTCGACCCGGCTGCCGGTGGGCAGGCGGTAGACGCCGGGACGCTCGACCGCGCCAGCTACATCGACGACGAGGTCGGATGCCTGACCACTGAGGCTGAAGCTGTCGCTCGACGAAGACCCGCCACCCGAACCGGCCGCAAACGACTGCTCAGCCCCGCCCTCCGCCCGAATCGCCCGCGCCCCGACCAGCAGCAGCGCAACCGCGATCGCGCCGTAAACGGCGACCTGGGTTCTGCTCAACTCGGGCATATCCCAAAGCCTGCATCGGCCCGGCGCGCTATTCAAAAAAAACCCAAGAACTCGCGGTGGCGCGCACGAGCGCGACCGAGCCGGCGACAGAGGCCAGGTCGTCGTCGTCGTCGTAGCCGGAGATCTCGGCCAGCTGGTCGCTGTACAGCTCGGCGGCGGCGACTGGCGGCGACTGGATCGAGACGCAGGAGAACTCCGCCTCGCCGTTGTTGGCGACCGAGTGCTCGGTCGCCGGCGGGACCAGGATCAGGTCACCCTCCTCCACCTGCTGGGTGTCGCCGGCCACCGACATCGTGCCGGCGCCGCGGACGACGACATAGGCCTGCTCGGACTCCTGATGGGAGCTGAGCGTCTGCTCGGCCCCGGCCGGAAGCGAGAGCCAGGTGACGGAGAGATTGCGGGAGCCCAGTTCGCCTGCGTCCATGAGGACGTGCGTGCGCAGCCGGTGCCACTCCTCAACTGGTGCGTCCTCGAGACGCCTGACGAGCATCGGCGCGCTTTCTACCAGAAAGAGGACGGCGACCGGAGAGCCCCCGTCACCTGACCACCAGGTTGACGAGCTTGCCGGGCACGACGATCTCCTTGACGAGCTCCTTGCCGTCGAGGTGCGCGCCGACCTTCTCGCTGGCTCGCGCCAGCTCCAGCAGCTCCTCCTCGAGGCCTCGGCCGGGGCCTCGATCCGGTCGCGCAGCTTGCCGTTGACCTGGACGATCAGGGTGACGGTGTCGCTGACCAGCAGGGCCGGGTCGGCCTCGGGCCAGGGCGCTCCCAGACCCGCTCGCCGGTCAGCCGCTCGAAGACCTCGGCTGCCGAGGTGGGGCGCGAAGGGGAAGATCAGCGAGGCCGCGGTGGCGGTCGCGAAACGCACGGCGGCATCGCCGTCGGGCTGCCGTAGAGCCCGTCCTTGAGCCGGTAGGAGTCGTTGACCAGCTCCATCACCGCCGAGATCGCGGTGTTGAACTGGAAGCCGCGCTGGAAATCCCGGGTCGCCTTGTCGATCGCCCAGTGGGCCTTGGCGAGCAGCTCGCGCGCCTCGCCCTCCAGCGCGGCATCCGGCTCGCCGGCGCCGGTCCGCTCCGCGACCTCGCCGCAGAGGCGCGAGAGCCGTGAGAGGAAGCGGTGGACGCCCTCCACCCCCTCGTCGGACCAGTCGCCGCCGCGCTCGGGCGGGCCCATGAAGCAGATATAGGTGCGGGCGGTGTCGGCGCCATAGCGCTCGACGTAGTCGCCCGGGCTGACCGTGTTGCCGCGCGACTTCGACATCTTCGCCCCGTCGCGGGTGATCATCCCCTGGGCGAAGAGGTTGGCGAACGGCTCCTCGACGCCGAGCTGGCCGATGTCGGCCAGCGCCTTGGTCAAGAAGCGGGCGTACATCAGGTGCAGGATCGCGTGCTCGACGCCGCCGATGTACTGGTCCACCGGCAGCCAGTGGTCGGCCGCGTCGCGGTCCCAGGCCGCCCGCTCGTTGCGGGGGTCGAGGTAGCGGAGGAAGTACCAGGAGGAATCGACGAAGGTGTCCATCGTGTCGGTCTCGCGGCGGGCCGGCCCGCCGCAGCGCGGGCACTCGGTCGCGACCCAGTCCTCGGCCGCCGCCAGCGGGCTCTTGCCCTGCGGCGCGTAGTCCTCGACCTCCGGCAGCTCGACCGGGAGCTGGTCGTCGGGGACGGGACATCCCGCACTCCTCGCAGTAGACGATCGGGATCGGCGCCCCCCAGTAGCGCTGGCGCGAGACCAGCCAGTCGCGCAGCCGGTAGTTGACCGACGGCTCGCCACGGCCCTCCGACTGCAGCCAGGCGACGATCTCCTCGTAGGCCTCGCGGTTGTGCTTGCCGTCGAAGCGGCCGGAGTCGACCATCGGGCCATCGCCCGGGTACGGCAGGCCCTCGTCGTCGCGGGCGGCCTCGGGATCGCTCGCCTTCGATCACCCGCTTGACCGGCAGGTCGAACTTCTTCGCGAATTCGTAGTCGCGAGAGTCGTGGCCGGGCACCGCCATGATCGCCCCGGTCCCGTACTCCATCAGCACGTAGTCGGCGACGAACATCGGGATCTCCTCGCCGTTGACGGGGTTGATGACGGTGCGGCCGAGCGGCACGCCGGTCTTCTCGCGGTCCTCGGCCCCGCGCTCCTCGGCCGACTCGCGGCCGACCCGGTTGACGTACTCGCGCACCGCCGCCTCGGCCGGCGTGCCGGCGACCAGGCGCTCCAGCTCGGGATGCTCGGGGGCGAGGACGAAGAAGGTTGCGCCGAAGAGGGTGTCGGGGCGGGTGGTGAAGACCGGGAAGTCGAGCTCGGGCTCCGCGCAGCGGAAGACGACCTCGGCCCCCTCGGAGCGGCCGATCCAGTTGCGCTGCATCGTGATCACGTGCTCGGGCCAGGACTCGAGCAGGTCGAAGTCGGCCAGCAGCCGGTCGGCGTAGTCGGTGATGCGGAAGAACCACTGCTCGAGGTTGCGCTGCACGACCTCGGTCCCGCAGCGCTCGCAGCGGCCGTCGATGACCTGCTCGTTGGCGAGCACCGTGGCGTCCTTGGGGCACCACTGCACCGGCGCCTCGGTGCGGTAGGCGAGGCCCTTCTCGAACAGCTGCAGGAAGATCCACTGGGTCCAGCGGTAGTACTCGGGCGTGTGGGTGCCGATCTCCCGCGACCAGTCGATCGAGATCCCCCACTCTTGGAACTGCTGGCGGAAGGCTGCGATCGAGCGCTCGGTCGCGACCCGGGGGGGCTCGCCGGTCCTGATCGCGTTGTTCTCGGCCGGCAGGCCGAAGGCGTCGTACCCCATCGGGTGGATCACCTCGAAGCCGTGACGGCGGCGGAAGTGGGCGATCGCGTCGCCGACCGCGTAGCACTTGAGGTGGCCCACGTGGGGCTCTCCCGAGGGGTAGGGGAGCATCTCCAGGACGTAGGACTTGGGCTTCTCGGCGTCAAAGCCGGGCTGGCCCGGGTTTGGGACCTCCCAGGTCTTCTCCTCGGCCCAGACCTGCTGCCACTTCGCCTCGATCGTCTTGGGGTCGTATCCGCTCACTGGAACACCTGTTCGCGCTCCACTCGCGGCGCGAAGAACCAGAGATGCACGCTTGCTCGCTCCGCGCTCACGCGGCGATCTTATGAGCCGAGCGTGAAGTGGGTCGTGATGTGGCGTGGATCGACGGGCGACAGAGCCTCGAGGATGTGCGGCCAGACGTAGACCTCGACGGTGGCGGCCAGGATCAGAACCGGGATCGCGAGGGCAACGGTGATGAAGGTCGCCGCCAGAAGCTGGTTCCACTCGCCGCGGCGGCTGGCGATCAACCAGGCGGCCAGGGGCAAGAAGAGGGCGGTCAGCTCCGGCAGCGCATGCGGGAACACGCTGACGATCAGCTCCAGCCGGGTGATCTCCAGCTGCGAAGCCAGGGTCGCTCCCTGGAAGCCGAGGTAGAGCGCCTGCGTCCCCAGCGAGAAGAGGGTCACCGCGCAGACGAAGAGGATCGCCAGCTCGCCCGCCTTGACGTGAATCCAGCGCGAGATGCCGGTCCGCTGCGCGGCGGCGATCGGCATCGAGGCGCCGGCGATGAAGCCGGCGACGCAGGCGGTCCCGTGCAACGCCAGCACCAGCGAGTTGCGCCAGAGGATCGGCAGCAGATCGCTTGGCTCCGACGGCTCGGTCAGCCCCGGCAGGTGAATCGGGGTGAGGTCGGGAGTGAGCAGGCCGGCGACGAACCAGGTCGCCGCCAGCAGCGCCAGGGCGATCGCCACGCTCAGCGCCAGCCAGCCCCGCAGGACCGCCCAGGGATGCTCGCTCCAGGCATCGAACGTCTCTCGCGTGTCCCGCATCCCATGCGAGAACACGTGCTGGTTGACCGCGCTCACACCTCAATCATCGGCAGGTCGGACCGATCTTTTGAGGGCGTGAAGAGGACGACGCCCGCGCCCGCGCGTGTGCCTGGCGTTCACCGCGATCGCTCGCGGCACCGCCGTCGCCATCACGCGTCCCGGCTTCATCCGGCGCGTACCAAGCTCGTCGAACGCGGCAGCCACCTTCGGATCGCGGGCGGCGCCGGCGAAGAGGATGCGTTCCCCCAGACCGAGGCGTCGCCCGGTCGCGTAGTCGTTGATCAGGAACGCATGGCCGCGCAGCTCCCTGCGATGGCGGCGGCGGTACCGGGCCAGCCCCCGATCGAGCGGCTCCTCTCCCCGCAGCGCCGGGGCGACGCTCGCCGCCAGCCACTCGCCCGACTGCAGGGCCCAGCCGCAGCCGACGCCGAAGAGTGGGTCCGCGGTGAGCGCCGCGTCGCCGACCAGCGCCAACCCCGGCGCGGTCGGCACGCGAACGCTGTTGGGCATCTCGACCTTGCCCAGGATCGGCCCCACCAGCCGACCCGCCCGGATCGGCGGCGGGTCGGGGATATTGGCGACGAAGGAGACGAGGGCCAACTCCGGATCGGCCTTGAACTCAGGCAGCCGCTCCTTGGTCGGCATCGCCGCGTAGAAGGTGAGATCGGCATCGGTAGGAAACGCCGCCACCCAGTGTGGGTCGAGCATCCAGACCGAGCTGTTGGGAGCGTTCTCGGGAGGCGCCCCTTCGAAGTAGCCGCCGTAGGCGAAGCGCCCGTGCGGAAATGTCTTCGTGCGAACGCCGGCGAGCTCGGCGATCGCCGAGCCGCGGCCGTCGGCGCCGACCACGAGGCGGGCGCGCAGCTCCGCCGTCGTCCCGTCCGGGTCGTGGAGGGTGACGCCGCGTACGACCCCGTCCTCGCGGATCAGGTCGCGCGCGGCCCGACCGAGGATCAGGTCGACGCCCGGCGTCGTCGCCGCCGCCTCGCGGATCAGCGGGTCGAGTAACTCCCGCCTCAGGTTGACGGCCTGCCCGGCCCGATCGGCGGGCGGATCGATCCAGCCCCACGCCGTCCAGACGCGGATCCGTGAGCGAATCCCACCAGCGGCGAGGATCGGGCCGAGCAGATCCAGGCGTTCGAGGGTGGGAGCGGCCGAGGCCTGGATGAAGTGGGAGCAGATGCGCTTGAAGGCGGCGGGGTCGGGCTGCTTCTCGATCAGCGCGACCCGGGCGCCGCTGCGCCCGAGCCCGATCGCCGTCGCGCATCCCGCCAGGCTGGCGCCGACGATCGCCGCATCGTAGTCCGATCGATCGGAGACGATGCCCGCTGCTTCCGTCGTGTCCTGCTGCATGTCGACCTCCCGCCCATTGACTGATCGGCTATCTAACAATGCGTCTCGTACTATACGTTCCGAACTATGAAAAGCAAGCCGATCCAACTCAGCGCCAACTCCTATGCCCTCCTGGCGCTGCTGGACCACCTCGGCGAGGCGACGTCCTACGACATCAAGCAGGCCCTGGAGATGTCGATCGAGAACTTCTGGCCGGTTCCGCACACCACCGCCTACGAGGAGCCCGCGAGGCTTGCCGCGGGCGGCTACCTATCGGTTCGCCAGGAGGAGGGCGGCCGCCGGCGCAAGCTCTATCTGCTCACCGAGGAGGGCCGCGCCGCCCTGGCCGCGTGGACGGCCGAGCCGACAGCCGCGCCACCGCAGCTGCGAGACGAAGCGATGCTGAAAGTCTTCGCCGGCGCCGAGCCCGAGCCACTCCGGGACGCCCGCGTCGCCTGGCATCGGGCAAAACTGGAGGAGCTGGAGGGCTACCTGAGCGCAGTTCGCCAGAGCGGGGGCTCGACCGGCGGCGAACGCGCCCTGATCGCCGGGGTGACCTACCACCGCAAGATGCTGGAGACGATCGGCGACCTCGGCAAACCGAGCTGACCGCCCAGGCGACGATCGAGAGTGGAGCTGAGGGGGCTCGAACCCCTGACCTTCGCGCTGCCAGCGCGACGCTCTTCCAGCTGAGCTACAGCCCCAGATCGGCCAACGAGTTTATCGCGAGTGCCGCCTGACTAGGCTGCGCGCTGCTCGCCCGGGTCCTCGTCGACGTCGAGGATCAGGTTGTCCGGGGCCGTGTGGCGAACCTTGAAGTCGAGCGAGGAGAGCTCCTCCAGCTCGCGCAGCAGCTCGACCGGCTGGTCGAGTCGCACCGAGAGGGTCGCGCGGCCCTCGGAGAAGCGTTCGACCGAGATGTCGGAGGCGCCGAGCCGCCCGACGGCGTCCTCGAAGCCAACCAGTTGCGAGAAATCTCCGAGCGGGCCGATCTCCAGCTTGACCAGGCCCTCAAAGATGCCGTTGAAGTCCTCAACACGAGCGTTGCCATTGCCGTTGACGCTGGGCGTGGAGTCGGCGGTTGGTGGCTGGACGTCGTTCAGCTCCTGCACGCGCCGGCCGACCTCGACCGCCTCGCGCAGCGCCTTCATGCGGATCCGCGTCGCCTGACCGCGGGCCTGGGTCTGGATCTCCTCCAGGCGGCCCGAGACCGCCTCGAGCGAGGCGATGCTGCGGTCGTGACGTTCGTTGGCCTCGCGCAGGCGCTCGCTCAGCCCGCGGATCTCGCGCTCGCGCTCGATCACCATGCCCGAGAGGGAGGTCAGCTCCCGCTCCAGCGCGTCGACCGTCTCCGTCTGCCGACCGGCCTTCATCTGAAGTCCGAGGATCTGCGCATCCCGACCGGAGATCGCGTCGTCCACCTCGAAACGGCGATAGCCGAATAGCGCCCGCTTGAAGCTACCCATGCGCGGCACCGTACGCAGGCGCTCGGACGGCAATCCGTCGCAGATGCGCCGGGTCGCGGCGGCGGCGCTAAGCGCTGGCGGCGGAGGGTGCTTCGGGCGCGTCGAGGTCCAGCTGCAGGCGTGGCGCCTCGCGCCAGAGGTCCTCGAGCTGGTAGCGATCCCGCGCCTCCTCGGTGAAGACGTGCAGGAAGCAGTCGAGATAGTCGAGAACCACCCAGCCGGCTTCGCCGGCGCCGTCGACGCCACTGGGCAGGAGACCCATCTCGTGTTTCACCTGCAGCCTCACCTCGTCGACGATCGCCTTCGCCTGGCGCTCGTTGCGGGCCGTGCAGATGGTCAGGAAGTCGGTGTAGGAGACGAGCTTGCGCATGTCGAGGACGACGATGTCCTCGGCCTTTTTGGAGTCGGCCAGCTCGGCCAGGTGCCGCGCCAGCGGCTCCGATCGCGGTGCGCTCATGAGTAGATCCCCTTTTCCTCGATGAACCGCGCGACCGGCTCCGGGACGAGATAGCGCAGCGGCCGCCCCTCGGCCGCCCGCTCGCGCACGGCCGAGGAGGAGACGCCGAACTGGGGCATCTCCAGCATCGTCGCCCGCCCGCCGGCGCCGAGGCTGCGCAGCACCGCCGCCACCTCGGCCTCGGAGATGCCGGCCCGCCGCGCCACCGCCAGCCGCGCCAGGCCGACCACGCGCTCCGGCTCGCGCCAGCTCTCCAGGCCCACGGCAGCGTCCGCACCCATTACGAACACCAGCTCCGTGTCGCCTCTTTCCTCTGCAAGCAGCTCCAAGGTTTCAAACGTGTAGGACGGTCCCTCGCGGTCGACCTCCAGCGAGGAGACCGAGAAGCGCGAATCGTCGGCGGCGGCGAGCCGGGTCATCGCCATCCGCAGCTCGCGGCCGGGGTCGTCGGCGATCCGCTTGTGCGGCGCGTCGCCGGTCGGGACCAGGATCACCTCGCTGAGGCCGAGCTGCCAGAGCGCCTCCTGAGCCAAGGCCAGGTGGCCGAGGTGCGGCGGGTTGAAGGCCGACCCCAGCACGCCGATGCCCGCACCCGCCGGGCTACTCACGCACCTGGCCGTTGCCGCGCGCGACGTACTTGAAGGTCGTCAGCTCGCGCATCCCGATCGGCCCGCGGGCGTGCAGCTTCTGGGTCGAGTTGCCGATCTCGGCCCCCATCCCGTACTCGAAGCCGTCGGTGAAGCGGGTCGAGGCGTTGATGTAGACGGCGGCGGCGTCGACGCCGGCGGCGAACTCGTCGGCGGCCTGCTCGGAGGTGGTGAGGATCGCCTCGGAATGGCCGGTGCCGTGGGCGTTGACGTGCTCGACCGCATCCTCGACCGAATCGACCAGGGCGACGGCCATCTTCAGGCCGAGGTACTCGGTGTCCCAGTCAGCCTCGGTCGCGACCCCGACCGCGAGGTCGCCCGCGAAAGAGCGCACGCGTTCGTCGCCGACCAGCTCGACCCCGGCCTCGCTGAGGTCGGCGAAGACTGCGGGCACGAAGCGTTGGGCGATCGCGGCATCGATCAGCAGCGTCTCCGCCGCGTTGCAGACTCCGGGACGCTGCACCTTGGCGTTGACGGCGATCCGCCGCGCCATCTCCAGGTCGGCGTCGCCGTGCACGTAGACGTGGCAGTTGCCCGCCGCCGCGTACATCACCGGCACCGTCGCGACGTCCTTGATCGCGGCCTTCAGCCCCTCGCCACCGCGCGGGATCAGCAGATCGACCGTTCCCTCTTGAGTCGCCAGCTCGGCCAGCTCCTCGTGACCCCCGCCGGCAAGCAGCAGCACCGCGTCCTCGGGCAGGCCGGCCCCCGCCAGCGCCTCGCGGACGACCGCCGCCAGCGCGGCGTTGGAGCGCTCCGCGTAGTGGGAGCCGCGGAGGACGATCGCGTTGCCGCTCTTCAGCGTCAGCGCCGCGCAGTCGATCGTCACGTTGGGCCGCGCCTCGTAGACGACGGCGACGACCCCCAGCGGCACCCGGATCTTGCGCAGATCCAGCCCGCTGGCCAAAGTCTTGTGTTCGAGCTCCTCGCCGACCGGATCGTCGAGGTCGGCGACAGCCCGCACCCCCGCCGCCATCGCCGCCACACGCGCCGCCGTGAGCGCCAGGCGATCCCGCAGCGCCGCCGCCAGCCCGGCCGCGCGCTCGTCGGCCAGATCGGCGGCGTTCGCCTCGAGGATCTCGGCGGTGCGCTGCTCGAGCAGCCGCGCCGTCGCTTCCAGCGTGGCGTTCTTCGTTGCGGTCGGGGCGCTCGCCAGCGTCCGCGCGGCCTGCTTGGCGGCGGCGCAGCTCTCCGCCACGGTGCTGGTGGTCACGGCCATCCGACAAGGGTAGCTGGGAGCCGGGTGCCCTCCGGCCGCCGCCCTAGCTGTAGATGCCAGCCACGTTGTTCCCGTTCAGCTCCGCAGCCGAGCAATCGGCGGTCGGTGACCGAGGGCGCCATGTCTTCGGCTGAAGTTGTAGCGCTCCAACCAGCCAGATAGGGCGGCCGCCCTATCTGGCGAGCTGCCGTAGACGGCGGCGTAGGCCCACTCCCGCAGCATCGTGCGGATGAAGCGCTCGGCCTTGCCGTTGGTCTGAGGCCGATAGGGCTGGGTGCGAAGATGCTTGATCCCCAGCGCCCGGCAGGCGAGGGCGTGGGCGGTGGAGCGATAGGCAGAGCCCCGGTTGCCAGGTCGCCATCTCCAGGGTCTCGGCGATCTCGGGTCCGGTCAGTCGCAATCGTCGCCGGGCGGCGATTGCCTCCACCCGCTCGGCGGGGGTGGCGTTGTGGACACGGCGCGGGGCCGAGCTGCGATCGAGCAGGCCCCTCTCGTCCTCTGAGCGGTAGCGCCTGACCCATTTGCCGGCGGTGCGCTCGCTCACTCCGGCGGCCTCGGCCGCCTCCGCGAGCGACCATCCCTGCTCGATAACTCGCCGGCAGATCACAAGCCGCCCCTTCGGGCCGAGCTTTGGCATTAGCGTGAAGGTCCATCCGGGTCTTCTCCTTGGTGCTGGTGGCTTCGACACCTCCAGCCTCCAAGGAGGCCCGGATGAACAACGTGCTTAGGAATTACAGCTAGAGCAGGACGAAGCGATCCCGATGGATGACCTCGTCCGCCGCGTGGGGAAGCAGCTCGCGCACCGCGCCGGTCTTCATCCCGATCACCCGCGAGAGCTCGAGCGAGGAGTAGTCGCTGATCCCTTTGCCGATGACCTCGCCGTCGGTGGCGACGTCGACCGCATCGCCGGCGTTGAAGCTGCCGTCGACCGCGGCAATGCCGACCGGCAGCAGGCTCGACCCGCTCTCGCGCAGGACGCGAGCGGCGCCCGCGTCGACCGTGAGCCGGCCGCGGGCGGGCTTGGCGTACTTCAGCCAGAGCTTGAAGCTGGAGGTCTTGCCCGCCTGCGCGGCAAAACGCGTGCCCACCGCCCCACCCGCGGCAGCCTGCCCGAGAGTGCCCTGCTTGGTGCCGTTGCAGATCACCGCCGGCACCCCGGCCTCGCCGGCCATCTCGGCCGCCGCCGCCTTGCTGCGCATGCCGCCGGAGCCGAAGGCGGAGGTTCGGTCGCCGATCTCCAGCTCCGACAGCTGCGAGAAGTCGCGCACCTCCGGAATCAGCTGGGCATCGGGGTGGGTGCCCGGATCGGCCGCATAGAGCCCATCGACGTTGGTCAGCAGGACGAGCAGGCGGGCGTCCAGCAGCAGCGCCACCTGGGCAGCGAGGAAGTCGTTGTCGCCGAAGCTGATCTCGTCGGTGGCGGTGGTGTCGTTCTCGTTGATCACCGGCACCACGCCCCACTCGACCAGGCGGTTCAAGGTCTGGCGAGCGTTGAGGTAGTTGGTGCGGGCGGCGATGTCGGCCGCGGTCAGCAGCACCTGCGCCGCCCGCGTGCCGCCCTGCGCCAACCTGCTCTCGTAGGCGCGAAAGAGATCGCCCTGACCGACCGCCGAGGCAGCCTGCAGCTCGTCCATCGCCCGCGGCCGCACCGGCAGCTCCAGCAGCCGCATCCCTCGCGCGATCGCGCCGGAGGTGACCAGCACAACCCGCTCGCCACCCTGCTCGAGGGCGCTGACCTGCGCGCAGACCGAGTCGAGCACGTCTGTGCGCAGCTCACCGTCGTCGGCGGCGACGATCGAGGATCCGAGCTTTACGACCAGAGTCATGGCGAGCAAGTGTAGGAGCGAGGCGCAGTATTCCGAGTACCGTCCAGTTCTCGCCCGCGATGTGACGATTCCGACTATCTTCTTCACACCGTGCGGGCCCGGGTACGCCGACACCTGACTTACGCCAACGTGGTCTCCACCACCTGCCTCTTCATCGTCCTCGGCGGTACCTCCTATGCCGCCCTGAAGATCACCGGCAAGGACGTCAAGCGCGAAACTCTTACCGGCGCCAACGTCAAGGACGGGTCGCTGCTGCGCAAGGACTTCAGGAAGGGCCAGCTTCCTCGTGGCCACAAAGGGCAATCCGGCGCGCAGGGCTCGCCAGGGACCCGGGGCGCACCAGGGCCCCAGGGAGCACCAGCGCCCACCGGCACCGCCGACCAGGCGCCGCCGGCTCCGGTCCCGATCGGCCAACGGCTGACGATCAACCGCTTGAGTGGGCCGCCGATCGTCTTCCCGGTCCTCAGCAGCAGCTTCGGCGGCAGCCAGGAGGGAACGACCGGGGGCGGCGGTGGGGGCGGATCTGGAAAAGCGGCTTATGAGGATCTCGTCGTCGCCAAGCCGCCGGACGCGAGCGCCGGCGAGCTGCTCGACGAAGAGGTCGAAGGCACGCACTTCCCCTCAGCCAAGCTCGAATATTTTGCCCCGGGCAGCTCCAGCGCGAGCGCGACAATCGAACTTGGCGAGACGTTCATCACCGACTTCGCGAACAGCGGCTCCGGCGATGCGCGCGCGCTGACGACGGGATCCGGTGCCCCGGAGGCACTAACCCTCGGCTACCGCAGCATCGAGCAGGGCATTCCGGGGCCGGGCGGCTCCGAACTCAAATCCTGCTGGGATCTGCTCCTGAACACCGACTGCGGCTGAGATGGCCGCAGCCCTGGGGTGGGGCACCCTCGCCGCCAGCTCGCTGGTGATCGGCGCGGCGCTGAGCCTCCTCCGTCGCTGGCCCGCGCAGCAGGTCGGCCTCGTCCTCGCCTTCGGCGCCGGAGCCCTGATCAGCGCCGTCAGCTTCGAGCTGGCTCAGGAGGGGCTCAAGGTCGGCGGCGCCGGCTTCACCGGCCTCGGGCTGGGCATCGGCGCGCTCACCTACTTCCTCCTCGATGGCCTGATCGCCAGCCGCTTCTCGGCCGGCCGCGGCCGTCGCGGCCGCGCGCAGGGGTCGAGCGGGGGCACGGCCCTCGCCCTCGGCGCCTTCCTCGACGGCATTCCCGAGCAGGCGGTGCTGGGGATCAGCATCGCGGCGGGAAAGGGCGTCGGCGTCGCCCTGCTGATCGCGATCTTCGTCTCCAACCTGCCCGAGGCGATGGGCTCAGCCGACGACATGCACAAGGCGGGCAGGTCGCGCGCGGCGATCCTGCGCCTGTGGCTGGTCGTCGCGGCGATCTGCACCCTGGCGACCGTCGCCGGCTACGCCGCCGCCGACGCCGTCGGCGGCGGCCCCCAAGCCGCCATCGACGGCTTCGCGGCGGGCGCCCTGCTGGTGATGCTGATCGACTCGATGATCCCCGACGCCCGCAAGGATGCCGGCCGTGCAGCCGGATTGATCACCGTTCTGGGCTTCGCGCTAGCCGCCGGCCTCTCATCGATCACCTAACGAGAGAACCAAACGAAGCGACGGTTCGGGCGGGAGTTGGGTGCCCCTCGTACGCGCGGCGTCCTGATTTTCGCGCCGCCAAACTCGGCGAGAGAGGCAGGCCTCCCGGCGAAAATCCCAGCAAGGGAGAGGGGCACCCAACTCCCGACCCCCACCGCGGCAGCTAGATGTGCAGTTCGAACTCATGCTCGCCAATACGCACGTCGTCGCCAGCCTGAAAGCCCGCTTTGGCCAGAGCGGAGAGAACGCCAATCTCGCCGAGGCGCTGCTCGAGGTAGGCGAGCGCCTCTTCGTTTTTCGTGTCGTGGCGCTCGAAGAGCAACTCGACCCCGCGGCCGGCGACCCGGAAGGCGCCGTCCTCCTCGCGCTCGACCCAGTAGCCGCCCTCACCCGCCGGCTGGTAGACGCGGTACTCGGCCTCGAATTCGCCGACCGGCTCGCCCGCCGCCACCAGCCCGGCCGGCTGCTCGTCGGGCAGCTCGGCGAGCACCCGCCGGCGCAGCTCGTCCAGGCCCTCCCCGGTCGCCGAGGAGACGGCGAGCACGCCAAGCACCCCGTCGCCGAGGCGCTCCGCCCACTCCGCCACGGCCGCCTCGACATCCTCGGCCGGGAGCAGATCGCGCTTGGTCAGCGCCACCAGCTCCGGCAGCTGCTCCAGGCCCGCCCCGTGCGCCGCCAGCTCCGCCCGCACGGTCTCGTAGTTGAGCTGCGGATCCCCTTCCAAGGGCGCCAGGTCGACGAGGTGGACGAGCATCGAGCAGCGCTCGACGTGGGCGAGGAACTCGTGCCCGAGCCCGGCCCCGTCGGCCGCCCCTTCGATCAGCCCCGGGATGTCGGCGACCACCGCCTGCCGATCCTCGCCTTCGATCGTCCCCAGCACCGGCGAGAGCGTCGTGAACGGGTAGTCCGCCACCTTCGGCGCCGCTCGCGTCAGCCGCCCCAGCAAGGAGGACTTCCCCGCGTTCGGCAATCCCACCAGCCCGACATCGGCCAGCAGTTTCAGCCGCAGCTCGATCCAGTCCGCCTCCCCCTTCGTCCCCTTCTCGGCAAACCGCGGTGCCTGCCGGGTCGAGGTCGCAAAGCGCTTGTTCCCGTGCCCCCCGCGCCCCCCATGCGCCACCACAGCCCGCTGCCCCGCCTCGACGAGGTCGATCGCACTCCCATCCACGGTCGTCGCCTGAGTCCCGGCCGGCACCGGAATCACCCGCTCCTCCCCCCGCGCCCCATGCCGATTAGACCCTTCCCCATGACTCCCCCGAGCCCCCCGAAAGTGCCTGCTGCCTTTCAAAGCCCCAAGATCGCGCTTGGACAGATCACAAACGAGCACGACATCGCCCCCGTGTCCACCGTCCCCCCCATCGGGCCCACCCCGCGGCACATGAGCCTCACGTCTAAAGGAGACGCAGCCATTACCCCCCGCGCCGCCCTCAACCCAAATCTTCGCCTTGTCGTACATGGAGACCTAAGAGGCTAGGACCTTGAGCCCTGAGGGAGGGGTCGGGTGCCCCTCGTACGCGCGGCGTCCTGATTTTCGCACCGCCAACTCGGCGAGAGAGGCAAACCTCCCGGCGAAAATCCCAGCAAGGGAGAGGGGCACCCGACCCCTCCCCAGCGATTCAAGTCAGTCAGTCGTCAGCCAGAACGCTGATAGTGCGACCGCGCCGCGCCTGCCGGAAATCAACTTTCCCAGCCCGCGTCGCAAAGATCGTGTGATCGCGCCCAAGCCCGGTGCCCTCGCCAGGCCAGAACCGCGTACCGCGCTGGCGCACGATGATCTCGCCGCCAGTGACCTCCTGGCCGGCGAACACCTTGACCCCGAGCATCTTGGGATTGGATTCGCGCCCGTTGCGGCTGGAGCCCAGCCCTTTCTTATGAGCCATCGGTCTCCTCCTTCTTCGCGGCGGGTTTTTTCTCAGCAGCCGGTTTGTCGGCGGCCGCTTTTTTCTCAGCCGGTTTCTTGGCGGCCGCTTTGAGCAGTTTGACCTCGGTCACCTCGAGCTTGGTCAGCTCGGAGCGGTGCCCGTTCTTGCGGCGGTAGCCCTTCTTGGCCTTGTATTTGAAGACTTTGATCTTCGGCCCGCGCAGGTGCTCGGCGACCTTCGCCTCGACTTTGACCTTCTCCAGCTCCTTCGGCGCCGCGACGACGTCGGTGTCGCGAAACATCACCGCGCGCAGGGCGACTTTGTCGCCCTCTTTGGCATCGAGGCGATCGACGAGAAGGGAGGTTCCCTGCTCGACCTTGTACTGCTTTCCGCCGGTTTCGACTACTGCGTACATGCTCAGTTCACTCGTCCTTGCTGCCTTGGTTGGCGCGCGTACGCCCGCGACCACCTCTGCGGCCACGGCTGCGTTTGCGCGAAGCGGCGTCGGAGTCTAGCTCGGAGCGGTGTTCGTCGCTGCCCGCGGACCCGTTGGGGGAATCGGAGCCCAGCAGCGAGGCGATCGCCGCGGAACGCTCGACTTCCTCGATCCGCACCAGCTTGCGCTCGCCGACGAAGCGACCGCCGCCGGTGACGCTGACGATGTAGGAGTCGATCCGCGCCACCGCGTCGTCGGCGTTGTACATGTGCGGCTCATCGATCTGGACCAGCACCTCCTCGCCGACCTTGAACGGCAGGGCCCGCTCCTCGATCTCCTCGCGGGTCCCCTTCTCGACCACCGTGAAGGTGTCGATCGCGAGCGCGTCGCCGCCCTCGAAGTGGAACTGCTTGCCGGTCTCGGACTCGAGCTCGGGCAGGCCGCTGTCAGAGTCGGTCAGCTCCGCGGCGACCTTGGGATTGACGCGGATCAGGAAGGCCTCGGTGTCGGCATTCTCGGCGACGATGTCGCGCATCTTGCGCAGCCCCTCCAGGGCGACCGTCTCGGCCGAGAGCACGACCCCCTCGCCGTGGCAGGTCGGGCAGGGCGCGGTGAGGATCTCGCGGACGCCGTCGGTGACGTTCTGGCGGGTCATCTCGACCAGGCCCAGCGGCGAGACCTCGACCACATAGCTCTTCGACTTGTCGGCGTCGAGTGCTTTGCGCATCGTCTTCAGCACCTTGTCGCGGTTGCTGGCCCGGGCCATGTCGATGAAGTCGATGACGATGATGCCGCCGATGTCGCGCAGCCGCAGCTGCCGCACGGCCTCCTCGGCCGCCTCGGTGTTGACTTTGGTGATCGTCTCCTCCAGCCCGCCTTTGCCGCGGCCGGTGAAGCTGCCGCTGTTGACGTCGATCACGGTCAGCGCCTCGGCGTAGTCAATCACCAGATAACCGCCCGAGGGCAGGTCGACGCGCCGGTTCAGCGTCGACTCGATCTCCTCGTCGATCTTCCATTTCTCCAGCAGCGGCTTCTGGCCCGTGTAGAGCTCGACGCCCCCGACCAGCTCTGGCGCGGTGCGCTGGAAGAAGTTGGTGACCCGCTCGAACTGCTTCTCGGAGTCGATGATCGCCTTCTCGAACTCGCTGAGGAAGACGTCGCGCAGGACCCGCACCGAGAGGTCGGCCTCCTGGAAGGCGAGCGCCGGCGCCTTGGTCGTCTCGCTGCGCCGCTCCAGCACCTCGTTCAGTCGCTGCAGATATCCGATCTCGCGCACGAAGTCGGATTTTTTCGCCCCGTGGGCGGCGGTGCGGACGATCAGCCCGCCCGGTCCTTTGTAGGTACGGTCGACCATCTTGCGCAGGCGGTCGCGCTCGGAGTCGCTGAGGCGGCGGCTGACGCCGACGCCGCTGCCCTGCGGCGCGAAGACCAGGTAGCGACCGGCGATCGAGACGTTCATCGAGAGCCGCGCTCCCTTCGTCTTCAGCGGGTCCTTGACCACCTGGACGAGGATCTCCTGTCCCGGTTTGATCAGCTCGTTGATCCGCCGGCCGCTGCCGCGGCCGCGCTTGGGCGCCTGCTCGCCGCCCGGGAGGACGATCTCGTCGACGTGCAGGAAGCCATTGCGCTCGAGGCCGATGTCGACAAAGGCGGCCTCCATGCCGGGCAGGACGTTGTCGACCTTGCCCTTGTAGATGTTGCCGACGATGGATCGGCGGCCGCGGCGCTCGATGTAGAGCTCGGCGACGTCGCGTTTGCCGCCTTTCGTCTTCGACTCGAGAACGGCGACACGGGTCTCTCCGCGCTCGGCGGAAACCAAAATCGTTTTTTTCATTGCTTCAGCTCAGTTCGGTTGGGTACGCACCGCCGGGGCCCCCTGTGAGGGCATCACCAGGCGAACCTTCCCCTCTGACTGAGACGCGCTTGGATATTGATGCTCTGAAGCACTCCGACCGCTAGGAAAGTAGCGATCACAGAGGACCCTCCGTAGCTCATCAACGGTAGGGGGATGCCCGTGATCGGCATGATGCCGAGGTTCATCCCCACGTTGACGAAGACCTGGAAGAGCAGCGAGACGGCGATGCCGCCCGCCACCAGGGTCCCGTACGAGTTCTTCGAGAGCGTCACGATCCGCAGCGCCCGCCAGAAGAGCAGGGCGTAAAGGGATAGGACTAACGAGGCGCCCATGAACCCGTAGCGCTCACCGATCACCGCGAAGATGAAGTCGGTGTGCCGCTCGGGAACGAAGTCGAGCCTCGTCTGGGTGGCACGGTCGCCGCGGCCGGTCTTCTGACCGGAGCCGATGGCGACCACTGATTGGTTTTGCTGGTAGCCCGCGCCGCTTGCATGCTCACTCGGGTGCAGGAAAGAGGTGAGCCTCTGCTCCTGGTAGCCCTTCAAGACGGGCGTCCCAACTGCGGGGGCCACGACAAGAACAAGAGCGATCAAAGCGACGAGGGCCGCGCCGATGACGGCGAAGTGGGTCCAGGGAACACCACCGAAGTACATCACGGCGAGGGTCGCGACCACGAACACCATCGAGGTGCCGAGGTCTGGCTGCAGGAAAACGAGCGCAGCCGGAGCCAGGCCGAGGCAGAGATAGCGCACCGTGCGCTGCCTCGGCGAGCCCCGCCTGGCGCCATCGATGACGAACCCGGCAAGGGCCAGAACGAGCAGGAGCTTGCCGAGCTCGGATGGCTGGAAACTGAAGAAGGGGAATTCGAAGGCGCGCCGTGAGCCGCGGGCGGCGAAGCCGAAGACGAAGACGAGCGCGACGCTGGCGCAGAGGAAGGTGTAGATCCCGACCCGCAGCTCGCGGAAGCGCGAGTAGTCGATGCGGGTCGCCAGCAGCATCCCGACCAGGCCGAGCACGCAGTAGAGCGCCTGGCGATCGACGTAGTAGCGGGGACTGCCGGGGACGTCGTGGAGGGTCGCCTGGCCGAGGGTGAAGACACTGAAGGCGGCCAGCGCCAGGGTGGCGATGGTCAGCGGCCAGTCCATGTGCGCGAGGCCGAGTCGCTCGGCGATGCCGATGCGCATCGCGAACGGCTCCGGGCGGGCCTGTCTGCTGCGGCTGGCGTACATCAGCCGGGACTGCCCCCGTTGGCGGCGGCCGTTTCGGTCGCCCGCTTGTGGAAATAGGCTTCGAGGATCTGCAGGGCGGCGGGGGCGGCCGATTCGGCGCCGAACCCGCCTTCCTCGACGGTCACCGCGGTGACGATACGCGGGTTGGGGTAGGGCGCCAGCACCAGGTACCAGGACTGATCGGCGTGGCCGAAGCGTTCCGCCGTCCCCGTCTTGCCGGCGACGTCGACCGGGAAGCCGCTGAACACCGCGTAGGAGGTGCCGCCAGGAGTCTGGGCGGCCTCGTGCAGGCCTTCCAGGATCTCGTCCCGGTAGGCGGCGTTCATGTGCACGTGGCGACGGACCGACGGGTCGAATTCCTTAAGCACCCGGCCGGCGGCGTCCTCGACTTCAAGGCCGACGTGGGGAGTGACGATCGTCCCCCCGTTGGCGAGGGCGGCGTAGGCGATCGCCATCTGCAGCGGGTTGGTCTGCAGGTCCCCCTGCCCGGTCGCCAGCTGGATGTTGTCGCCGACCGACCAGGGGCGTTCGGTTTCGCCTTCCTTGAAGAGCTGATCGCGCCACTCCTTGCTCGGCACCAGGCCTTCGGAGGGAGCAGCGGTCTCCGGCAGGTCGATGCCGCTCGGGCGGCCGATGCCCATCATCCCCGCCCAGCGCTGCAGTTCGTTGCTTTCGCCCATCCGCAGGCCCAACGTGTAGAAGTAGACGTCGGAGGAGACCTGCAGGGCCGGCACCAGGCTCACCGACCCGAAGGAGGCGCCGCCGGCGTTTTTGAATTCCTGGCCGCCGACGGTCAGCGAGCCGCCGTCGTAGATCGCTTCCCCCGGCGTCACGAAGCCACCTTCGAGTCCGGCCATCGCGGTGATGATCTTGAAGGTCGAGCCGGTGGGATAGAGGCCGGCAGTGGCGCGGTTGAACAGCGGCTGGGCCGGATTGCGGTAGAGCGCGTTGACCTGGGCCTGGGTCATCGGCCGCGTGAATTCGGTCGGGTCATAGGTCGGGTAAGAGCCGAGGCCGAGGATTTCGCCGTTGTCGACGTTCATCGTCAAGAAGGCGCCGGGCAGGCCACGCGAGGAGAGGGCGCTTTCGCCGGCGGCCTGGACGTCGGGGTCGAGCGTCAGCTTCAGGTTGTCCCCCGGCGAGGGTGGCTCGGAGACCAGCTGGCCGCCGGGGGTCGGCTGCCCGAGCGCGTTGACCTGGATCTTGGTCAGGCCGGGCTGCCCCCGCAGATAGCGATCGTAGGTGTACTCGACGCCGCCCTTGCCGACCTCGTCGCCCGCTTCGAGGCCCTTGTACGGCGCCTCTTCCAGCTCTTCTTCGGAGACCTCGCCGACGCTGCCGAGCACGTGCGCGGCGCGGCTGGCGTCGGGATAGGCGCGCACGAAGACCCGCTGCACCTGGACGCCCGGGAAGCGCCGCTGGTTCTCTTCCAGGTAGTAGACGAGGTCGTAGCCGACGTCCTTGCGCAGCGTCACCGGGGCGCCGGCGGCGACTTCTTCCTGTTCTTTGATCGTCCGCCGCAGCTTCGGCAGCGACATCTGCGCCAGCTTCGCCAGTCGCGCCAGCTCGGCCCGCTGTTGGGCCGGGTCTTCGGGCAGTTTCTGCGTGTTCAGCTGCAGCGCCAGGCTGGTGCGGTTGTCGACCAGGACGTTGCCGTCGCGGTCGAGGATGTCGCCGCGCGGGGCGATCACCTTGTACTCGCGGGTGCGGTTGTTCTTGGCCTCGGCCAGGTACTGGGACCCGGACAGCACCTGCAGGTCCCAGAGCCGGAAGAAGAGCACCGCGAAGAGGGCGACGGCGATGCCGCCCAAAACCGCGATCCGCAGCGCCATGCGGCTGTTGGCCCCCGGGCGGTCGTTCGAACGCAGGTACATCTCGCCCTAGGCCCCCAGCACCGTCGGCCGCCGCGGGCGCCGCAGCGCCTGCTCCTCGACCAGGGCCGGACGCAGCAGCCGCCTCAGGCCGAGGTAGATCGGCCAGCCGAACAGGAAGGCGTAGACGCCCTTGAGCAGGAGGTCGCGGACGACGAGGCCGCTGACCGAGGTGTCGACGCCGAGCATCAGCTCCACGGCCCCGAAACCGAGCTCGGCGAACACGGTCAGCCCCATGCAGAGCAGCGGCGGCACCAGCGGGCTGTGGATCTCGAAGCGCTCGCGGAAGAGCCCGGCCAGGTAGCCGGTGGCGAGCAGGACCAGGGAGGCGCCGCCGAGCGGCTCGACCAGCAGGCAGTCGAGCAGGAACCCGACCGCGAACCCGGTCACGGCACCGGTCATGCTGCCGCCGAGCAGCCCCAACGAGATGACCAGGACCGGCAGCAGGTCGGGGCTGACGTGGAAGATCGTCACCTGGGAGAAGAAGGAGAGCTGCAGGAGGACGCCGAGCAGCACGATCGCGACCAGGCGGGCGAGGATTTTCGGGGTGAGGATCACCCGCGCGAGCCCCCGGCGAGGACCTGGACCAGGTCGAGGTCGCGCAGGTCGGCGTAGGGGCGCACGTGCACCTGCTGGCTCGCCTCCTGGACGACGATCGAGGCCTTCGTCACTTCGCCGATCGGGATGTTGGGCGGGAAGCGGGATTCGATTTCCTGCGAGCGCCAGCCCGCCGTGACCACCGCCTGGCCCTTGTGGACGTGTTTGGTCGAGTCGATGAAGTCGAGGATGAGGTCGCCGGGGTCGCCGACGTTGGGCCGGATCACGCCCTGGACGGCGAGCGGCACGACCTTGGCGGAGACGGCGCTGGAGTGGTCGGCGATCAGCGTCACCTGGGCCGAGCCGCCGGTCACGGCAGAAACCGCGCCGACCAGGCCGTCGCCGTTGACGACCGGGTCGTTGACGCGGATGCCCTGGTCGCTGCCGGCGTCGACCGTGACGTCGGAGAACCAGACGGTCGGGGAGCGGGCAATCACCCTTGCCGTAACCGGCTCGTAGCCGGAAGGGATCGCTCCGCTGCGGTCGAGTTCGACGAGCTTGCGCAGCTGCGCGTTTTCGGCCAGCGCGGCGTTGGCCCCGACGGCCTGCTTGCGGGCGGCCTCGAGTTCGTCGTGCAGGCGGCTATTGCGGCCGCGCGCGTCGAAGGTCTGGTCGAACCAGTTGACGAGGTCGCGGGCAGGCTTCAGCGCCCCGTCGAAAACCGACTGGACCGGACTGAAGATGCTGCTGACGCCGCGCTGCAGGCCGTTGGACCCCGACCCATAGGTGACCGTCAGCAGCACGAAGGAGCCGACGATCAACAACGCGAGCACCGCCCTGCGGCGGCGTACTTGCTTTCGATACACGTGGAAGACCTAAGTTCGTTGCTTTTTTTCGGCACGGTGGATCGCCTCGAACTCCTCGAGCGAGATGCCCGAGCCGACCGCCACGCACGTCAACGGCGACTCTGCCAGTTGACAGGGCATCTGGCACTCGTCGCGTAGGCGCTGCTCCAGTCCTTGCAGGAGGGCGCCGCCGCCGGCGAGGGTGATGCCGCGGTCCATGATGTCACCCGCCAGCTCCGGCGGCGTGCGGTCGAGCGTCTCCTTGACCGCGTCGACGATGTGCCCGACGGTCTCGTCGAGCGCTTCGCGCACCTCCTCCGAGCCCAGTGTGATCGTTTTCGGCAAGCCGGAGACAAGGTCGCGCCCGCGGATCTCGGTCCGCACCTCCTGCGACAGCGGCGCGGCGGAACCCGCCGCCAGCTTCACCTCCTCCGCCGTCTGGGCGCCGATCGCCAGTTTGTAGGCGTGCTTGCAGTGACTGACGATCGCGTCGTCGAGCTCGTCGCCGCCGATCCGGATCGACTGCGAGACGACGATCCCGCCGAGCGAGATCACCGCCACCTCGGTGGTGCCGCCGCCGACGTCGACGACCATCGAGCCGATCGGCTCGGCGACCGGCAGGCCGGCGCCGATCGCCGCCGCCATCGGCTCCTCGATCAGGTAGGCGCGGCCGGCGCCGGCGGAGAGACAGGCCTCCTCGACCGCGCGCTTCTCGACCCCGGTGACGCCGGAGGGAACGCAGACGACCACCCGGGGACGAGCGAAACGGTTGGAGCGGGCCGCCCTGATGAAGTAGCGCAGCATCTGCTCGGCGACGTCGAAGTCGGCGATGACGCCGTCCTTGAGCGGCCGGATCGCGGTGATCGTCCCCGGCGTGCGCCCGAGCATCCGCTTGGCCTCGACCCCGACGGCGTGGACATGGCCGTTGCGGGAGTCGATCGCCACCACCGAGGGCTCCGAGAGCACAATTCCGCGACCGCGGACGTAGACAAGGGTGTTAGCCGTGCCCAGGTCGACGGCCATGTCACGGCCCCCGAGTCGTTTCAGGTAGCTGAATACGCCCATGTGCGGATTTCCAGGGAAGAATCATCCCAAACGCACCTAATCGGGCTGGGTTTTTCGGTTAGGCCGACTCGAAAAGCGCCGGCGCAAGCTCGATCAGCAAGCCGACCGGCAAGCCGACCACGTTGGAGACGCTGCCCTCCACCCGCTCCACCAGCGTCGACCCGAGCGTCTGGATCGCGTAGCCACCGGAGCGCCCGCGCCACTCCCCAAACCGCACGTAGCGCTCCTTTTCCGCCACGGAGAGCTGCTTGAAGAAGACGGTGGTCCGCTCCAGCCCCGACCGCTCCTCGCCGCCATCCAGAACGACCAGGCCGCTGAGCACCTCGTGGCTGCGGCCCGACATCCGGTCCAGGTACTCCCGCGCTTCGGTCGGGTCGCGCGGCTTGCCGAGCGCCTTCCCATCCAGCGCCACATCGGTATCGCAGGCAATCACCACCGCGCCGTCCTTGGCCGCGACCGCGGCGGCCTTCAGCCGCGCGTTCTCGACCACCTCAGCGGCCGGGTCGCCGCCGCTGAGCTCGTCGATCCCGGGGACGACGACCTCGAATTTGACGCCGAGCTTGCGCAGGATCTCCTTGCGCTGCGGAGACCCGGATGCGAGGACGACACTCAGGGGAGCTCGGGGAACCAGATCCCTATCTCACGCTCGGCCGACTCGTCGGAATCGGAGCCGTGCACCATGTTGAAGGTCATCTCCAGGGCGAAATCGCCGCGGATCGAGCCGGGAGCGGCCTCAACCGGGTTGGTGGCGCCGATCAGCTGTCGGGCGGCCGGGACCGCGTCGGCGCCCTCGAAGACGATCGCCACCAGGGTGCCACCGGTGATGAAGGAGACCAGCTCGCCGAAGAACGGCTTCTCGGCGTGCTCGGCGTAGTGGGCGTTGGCGATCGACTCGTCGGCGCGCATCGACTTCAGGGCGACGATTCGCAGCCCCTTGCGCTCGAAGCGGGCAATCACCTCGCCGGTCAGGGCGCGTTCGAACGCGTCAGGCTTGACGAGGATCAGGGTCCGGCTCACGGCTGGGGCTCCTTTGGTCTGGTTCAGGGCTTGGGGCCTCTTGCGAGGCATCGCGGGCCGACTCTTTCCCGCTGGCCTTCGTGGCGGCTTTTTTGGGGGCGGCGGCGGCTTTTTTGCGGCGAGGAGGCTGCCGTTTCGACGCCGGATCCCGCTCGGGCTCCGGCTCGCGGCGCGGCTGACGGCGCTGTTCGGACTCCGGCCGCCGCTCCTGTTTCGCCGGGCGGCGGGTCCGCTCGCCACCGCCGGCGAGCGTCGTCTCGCAGTAGGGGCAGAGGCCCCAGCGCGGATCGACCGGCTTGCTGCAGGTCGGGCAGGGGTCCTTGAGGCGGCGCTGGCAGTTGGGACAGCGGAGGAAGTTCTTCTCGACCGGGTACTCGCAGTTGGGGCAGGTCTGCTCGCGCAGCTGGCGCACGCGCAGCTCCGCCGCTTTGATCTCCAGCTCGCGCTCGTGCGCGTCCTCGAGGAACTCCGGCGGCCGCACGATCGCGTAGACGGCGGTGCCGATGTAGGGGAAGAAGGAGGCGACGGTCGCGCAGGCGACCAGGAAGGGGTCGGAAATGCGGCGGCGCGCGTCCAGATAGGTGTAGACGATCAGCGCCAGCCAGAGCACGACCAGCATCAGCACAAAAAGGGTCGCGACCAGGTTGAGGGCGCTGTTGGTGATGCCGAAGATCGCTAGAGCCATAGGTGGGGGTCCCGCTTGCGGGATCGGGCAGTCTACTTCTCCGCGCCTTCCGCGAACCCTGTTCGCCCTGCCTGGGCAGGCGCGACCGTCAGAGGAAGAGGCGGCCGAACAGGTAGCCGACGCCGAAGAAGACCAGGATCACGATCGCGACGACCGCCGCGACCAGGCCCATCATCGAGAGTAGTTGGGAGCCGGCGCCGCGATCCATGGCCGAATCCTCGCACGTTTCGGGGCCGGCTCACAGTCGAAGCACGGCGCGGGCCGGGGCGATGGCGTAGTTGGAGCCGGCCACCAGCAGGGCGCCCTCCGGCGGCTCCGCGGCAAGCGCCGACGCCCGCCGCAACGCCACCGCAAAGTCCGCCTCCGCCTCCGCCCCCAGCCCCGCCCCTCGACACAGCTCGGCCAGCTCCTCAGCCGGAACCGACGGCCGACGGGACTGAGACGGCCGCGATTTGGACGTTTGAGGCCCATCGGCGGGGAGTTCGGTGCAGACGGCGTGATCCAGGGCCGGAGCCAGCGCCTGCGATCATTGCCGCCGCGTCCTTGTCGGCGAGGATCGCCAGGCAGGCGACGACGCGCCGGCCCTCGCTCACCGCCGGCAGCGCCTCGGCCAGGGCGGCGGCGCCATCGGGGTTGTGGGCGGCATCGAGAAAGGTCGGGGGCTGCGCGGCAACCCGCTCGAGCCGGCCGGGGATCGGCACCATCGCCGCCACCCGCGCCACCCGCCCGGGATCGAGCTCGCCGAGGAAGGCCTCGGCCGCCGTGCGGGCCAGGGCGAAATTGCGGCGCTGGAAGTCTCCCGGCGCCAGCAGCCGCAGCTCGGGGCCCGGGTCCTCGGGGGCACGGAGGAGACGGGCGCCGTGCTCGGCCGCGCTGCGCTCGGCCAGCGCCTCGACCGCGGGCGAGACCCGCCCCAGCACCAGGGTCGTCTGATCGCGCAGCACTGCCAGCTTCTCGGCCGCGATCTCCGGCTCGCTCTCCCCCAGCCACTGGGTGTGGTCGAGGCCGATCGAGGTCAGCACCGTCACCCGCGAGGGGATCGTGTTGGTGGCGTCGAGGCGGCCGCCGAGGCCGGCCTCGACCACCGCCGCCTCGACCCGGGCCGAGGCCAGGGCGACGAAGGTGGCCGCGGTCGCCGCCTCGAACTGGGTCACCGCGTCGCCCTGGTCGAGACTGCGGTTGACGCCCTCGGCCGCCCTGGCGACCCGGGAGACCGCGTCGGCCCAATCCCCCGCGCCGACTTCCTCACCGTGGATCAGCGTTCGCTCCGCCCAGCGCTCGGCGTGCGGCGAGAGGCAGGCGCCGGAGCCGACGCCGTGGGCCTCCAGCAGCGCCGCGGTCATCCGCGTCACCGAGGACTTGCCGTTGGTGCCGACGACATGGATCGAGGCGAAGCGGTGCTGGGGCATCCCCAGCGCCGTGGTCAGCTTGTGCATCCGCTCCAGGCCGAGCCGCCAGCCGATCGGCTCGAGCGAGTCGAGATAGGCGTCCGGATCGAAGGCGGCCACCTCGGGCGACTAACCCAGCTCGGCGAGTTCGGCCCGGTAGCGCTCCAGCTTGCCGCGCTCCTCCTCGACCACCTCGGCCGGCGCCTTGGCGACGAAGCCCTCGTTGCCGAGTTTGCGCTCGCCGCGCTCGACCTCGGCCCGCAGCTCTTGGCGCCGCTTGCCCAGCCGCTCGGCGAGCGACTCGGCGTCGAGCTGGTCGGAGGCGAGCACCCGGACCGGGCCGATCGAGGCAACCGGGTCGCCACCGACGCCGTCGAACTCGAATCGCGAGAGGCGCCCGACGAACTGCGGCGGTTCGACCCCGTCGATCACCGCGACGAGCCGCGTCGCGACGGGAACGTCGACGAGGTCGCGCCAGGCGCGCAGGCGCTGGGTCAGGTCGATCCCGCCCTCGACGTCGGCTTCAGCCGCCTGGTCGAAGAGCGACTCGTCGGCCTGCGGAAACGGGTGCACGACGAGGTAACCGCGCCGGGCCGGGTGGAAGGACCAGATCTGCTCGGTCACGAACGGCATCGTCGGGTGCAGCAGCGCCAGCAGCCGCTCCAGGGCCCAGAGCAGCGTCGCCGAGACCTCCACCTCGCCGTCGTAGAGGCGCGGCTTGACGATCTCCAGATACCAGTCGCAGAGATCGCGCCAGAAGAACGAGTAGGCCTCCTGGACGGCGTGGGCGAAGTCGTAGGCCTCCAGCTTCGCGGTGACCGAGGCGATCGTTCGCTCCAGTCGGGAGAGGATCCAGCGGTCCTCGACGTGCAGTGGCCGTGGCGCCGGCTCGACCGCGGCCGCGTTGAGCAGGATCAGCCGGCTCGCGTTCCAGAGCTTGTTGGTCAGGTCGCGGCCCTGTTCGACCTTGGCGTCGGAGAAGCGCACGTCCTGGGTCGAGGACATCGCCAGCAGCCCGAAGCGCAGGGCATCGGCGCCGTGCACGTCGATTTCCTCCAGCGGGTCGATGCCGGTGCCGAGGCTCTTCGACATCCGCCGCCCATCGCGGGCCTGGATCACCGAGTGGACGTAGACGTCGCGGAAGGGGACGTCGCCGGCGAACTCGATCCCGGTCATCACCATCCGCGCCACCCAGAGGAAGAGGATCTCGCGGGCGGTGGTGAGGAAGCTGGTCGGGTAGAAGGCGCGCAGCTCGGGGGTGTCGTCGGGCCAGCCCAGGGTCGCGAAGGGCCAGATCGCCGAGCTGAACCAGGTGTCGAGCACGTCCTCCTCCTGGCGCAGCTCGCCGCCGCAGGCGCCGCAGCGCTCGGGCGTCTCCTCGGCGACGATCGTCTCCTCGCAGGCGTCGCAGTACCAGACCGGTATCCGGTGCCCCCACCAGAGCTGGCGCGAGATGCACCAGGGGCGGATTTCCCGCATCCAGTCGAGGTAGACGCGCTTCCACTGCGCCGGCGCGATCCTCACCTCGTCGCGCTCGACGACCTCGATCGCCGGCTTCGCCAGCTCGTCCATGCGGCAGAACCACTGCAGCGAGATCAGCGGCTCGATCCGCTCGCCGGAGCGATGCGAGAAGGGGACCGAGTGGTTATAGGGCTCCTCGGCGCGCAGCCGTCCCTCGGCGCGCAGCGCCGCCACAACCGCTTTCTGCGCCTCGGCGGCGGTCATCCCCGCGAAGTCGCCGGCCTCCTCGGTGAGGCGGCCGTCGGGGCCGATCACGACGATCTCCTCGAGCCCGTGCTTGCGACCGATCTCGAAGTCGTTGGGATCGTGCCCGGGAGTGATCTTCAGCGCCCCGGTGCCGAACTCGGGATCGACGTGCTCGTCGGCGATGATCGGCAGCCGGCGACCGACCAGCGGCAGCACGCAGAACTGCCCGACCAGGTCGCCGTAGCGCTCGTCGTCGGGGTTGACCGCCACCGCGGTGTCGCCCAGCATCGTCTCCGGCCGCACCGTCGCCACGGTGAGCACGCGATCGGAGCCCTCGACCGGGTAGTCGATCGAGTAGAGCGCGTCCTCGACCTCGCGGTTCTCGACCTCGAGGTCGGAGATCGCCGAGTGCGACCCCGGGTCCCAGTTGACCATGTAGTAGTCGCGGTAGATGTAGCCCTTGTCGTAGAGCCGCTTGAAGACGCGGTGGACGGCGCGGACGTAGTCGGAGTCGAGGGTGAAGCGCTCGCGCTCGTAGTCGCAGGAGGCACCGAGCCGCTTGTACTGCTCGACGATCCGCGAGCCGTATTCCTCTTTCCACTCCCAGACCCGCTTGACGAACTCCTCGCGGCCCAGCTCCTTACGGTCCTTGCCTTCGGCCCGCAGCCCTTTCTCGACCACTGACTGGGTGGCGATGCCGGCGTGATCGGTGCCGAGAATCCACAGCGTGTTGCGACCGCGCATCCGGTTCATCCGCACCAGCGCGTCCTGCATCGACCCGTTCAGCGCGTGACCCATATGCAGCACCCCGGTCACGTTCGGCGGCGGAATCGCCACCGAAAAATTCTCCTCCGCCGTCCCCTCCGCCTCGGGATGGAAATAACCACCCTCCATCCACTCGGCGAAGACCCGAGCCTCTACCTCCGCCGGGTCGTAGCGCGTAATGCTCTCCAGCTTCTTCCGGTCTGCCCCGTTCATCGCGGCGAGTCTAGAAGCTGCAAGCCGCGTGGGAGGGTCGGGTGCCCCTCTCGGAGGCTCAAGGAACCGCGCTTGAACCCCGACGGGCGATCCAGCTGCGCGACGGTCTTCGGGAGAGGGGCACCCGACCCTCCCCTCCCCGCTGCCGCTACGCAGATTCCTCGCTGAGCCCGTCGTCAGCTTTACCGATGTCCTGCGGCTGCGCCTCCGTCACCAGCGTCGGCCGGCGTCCTTGCGAGATCGTCTCCCTGGTCACCACGCACTTGGTCACGTCCCGGCGCGAGGGCAGTTCGAACTGGACGTCGAGCAGAGTCTCCTCCAGGATCGAGCGCAGCCCGCGGGCGCCCGTCTCCCGCTCCAGAGCCTTGTCGGCGATCGCCGCCAGGCTGTCCTCGGAGAAGACCAGCTCGATGTCGTCGAACTCGAAGAAACGCTGGAACTGGCGCGTCAGCGCGTGGCGCGGCTCGGTCAGGATCGTGGTCAGGTCGTCGCGGCTGAGCTGGTGGATCGCGGTGATCACCGGCAGGCGGCCGATGAACTCGGGGATCAGGCCGTACTGGATCAGGTCCTCGGGCAGCACCTGCTCGAACCATTCGCCGGCGTCCTTCTTTTCGCGGGCGGAGATCGCGGCGCCGAAGCCGATGCCACGGTCGCCCACCCGGCGCTCGATCACCTTGTCGAGCTCGGCGAAGGAGCCGCCGCAGATGAAGAGGATGTTGGTGGTGTCGATCGTCAGGAACTCCTGGTGGGGGTGCTTGCGCCCACCCTGCGGCGGCACCGAGGCTGTGGTCCCCTCGAGGATCTTCAGCAGCGCCTGCTGGACGCCTTCGCCGGAGACGTCGCGGGTGATCGAGGGGTTGTCGGCTTTGCGCGCGATCTTGTCGATCTCGTCGATGTAGATGATTCCCGTCTCGGCCTTTTTGACGTCGTAGTCGGCAGCCTGGATCAGCTTCAGCAGGATGTTCTCGACGTCCTCGCCGACGTAGCCGGCCTCGGTCAGCGCCGTCGCGTCGGCGATCGCGAAGGGGACGTTGAGGATGCGGGCGAGGGTCTGGGCGAGCAGCGTCTTGCCGCAGCCGGTCGGGCCCAGCATCATGATGTTCGACTTCTGCAGCTCGACCTCGGTCTCCTCGGACTGGGCGATCTGGACCCGCTTGTAGTGGTTGTAGACGGCGACGGCGAGCGAGCGCTTGGCGGCCTCCTGGCCGACCACGTACTCCTCCAGCACGTCGTGGATTTCCTGCGGCTTCGGCAGGTTCTCCAGCTCGAAGGCGGGCGCAGCCGTCAGCTCCTCGTCGATGATCTCGTTGCAGAGGTCGATGCACTCGTCGCAGATGTAGACGCCGGGGCCGGCGATCAACTTCTTGACTTGGCGCTGCGACTTGCCGCAAAAGCTGCAAAGGAGCTGCTCGTTCGAGTCTGTGGGACGTGCCAGCGGAATCCCCTCCTAACGGGACGATCTTGACCTCCGGCAAGCCCCAACAGCTTAATCGGGGAGCCAAACCGGGTTGTGGGGTCGTTTACTTCGCGAGGGCGGCGGTCCCTGCTCGTGACTCGGGGCTTGCGTGCGCGCGCTACGGTGGAGCCCGTGCCGGTCGAGCTCCAGATCGCCCCGATTGGCGTCGCCGAGTACGAGCGCCTGCTGCCCCTGATCGCCGCCTACCAGCGCTTCTACGAGGCCAAGGGAATCGACGAGGAACGCAACCGCGCCTTCTTCCGCCGCTTTCTCGCCCCCAGCGAGGACGGGATGCTGCTCGGCGCCCGCGAGGGCGAGGAGATCCTCGGCTACGCCTGTCTCTACTGGCACTTCTCCTCGACCCAGGCGGTCGAGACCGTGCTGATGAACGACCTCTTCGTCAGCGAGGCAGCCCGCGGACGCGGCGTCGGCCGCGCCCTGATCGAGGCCAGCGCCGCCGTCGCCCGCCAGCGCGGCGCCGCCCACCTCGAGTGGTCCACGGCCCCCGACAACCTCACCGCCCAACGCCTCTACGACAGCACCGGCGCCGCGCGCTCCGAATGGGTCTCCTACGAGCTGGGCCTTTGAGATGACGAGAAGTGCATTTACCGCCATATAGCCGGGGAATGCACTTCTCGTCCGCAATCGAGTTGGAAGCGGTCCGCCCCGACGACCCCGAGGTGGCGCCGCTCTTCGACGCGTTCATCCGCGAGGCGGACGGGCCGCTGGACGTCGAGCTCGACATCGAGGCCGAGATCTCGGCCGGGCCGCCAGCGGAGCTGGCGGGGCCGAACGGCGTGCTTCTGCTCGCTCGGGTCGACGGCGGGGCGGCGGGGCTGGGCGGGGTCCGCTACCTCGATACCGAGGCGGCTGAGGTGAAGACCATGTTCGTCTCCCCCGCCCATCGTGGCCAGGGCCTCGCCCGGGCGATCTTGATCGAGCTGGAGCGGATCGCCCATCAGCACGGCTGCCGTCGCGTCCAGCTCGACACCTCCGACTACCTGACCGGCGCCGTCGCCCTCTACCGAGCGGCCGGCTACCGCCAGATTCCGGCGTACAACCGGAACCCCAAGGCCAACCTCTGGTTCGAGCGCCCGCTCTAAGCGAGCTGCATCAAGTTCTAACCCTTCAGGGGTGGGAATTTGATGCAGTTCGGCTCAGCTGTAGCGGTCCCAGCGTTCGAGGTCGGGCAGGGGGTCGATCGGGGCGCCCCGGACGTGGATCTCGAAGTAGAGGTGGCAGCCGATCGCGATCGCGTTGCCGGTCTTGCCGACGGCGCCGACCCGCTGGCCCTCCCAGACCCGCTCGCCCTTGTCCACCAGCGCGGGCCGCGGCAGGTGGGCGTAGAAGTAGCTGCGCCGCTCGCCTTCGCCGTGGATCAGCAGGTAGTTGCCGTAGAGGACCGGGTCGTAGCCGGCGCGGAGGACGCGGCCGTTGGCGACGGCGACCAGCTCGGTCTCGCAGGCGGCGACGATGTCGAAGCCCTCGTGGGTGCGGCCGCCATTGCGCGGCACGCCGAATTCGCCGACCGTGCCGCGGACGCCGTGCGGACCCTGGACCGGGAAGATGTGGCCGTAATAGGGGACGCCGCCGTCGCGGCTGGAGATGCGAGCCGTGGCCGGGGCGGCCAGGGCGAGGAGAAAGACGAGGGCGAGAAGGGCCGGGCGCTTCAGTGGTGCTCGATGACGCGGTCGACGATGTTGTACTCGACCGCCTCCTCGGCGCTCATGAAGTAGTCGCGATCGGTGTCTTTGGTGACCTTCTCGAAAGGCTGCCCGGTGTGGTGGGCGATGATCTCGTCGAGGCGGCGGCGGACGTCGATGATCTCTTTGGCGTGGATCTCGATGTCGGTCGCCTGGCCCTGGAAGCCGGCCGAGACCTGGTGGATGAGGATCTTCGAGTTGGGGAGCGCCATCCGCTTGCCGGCGGCGCCACCGCTGAGCAGCAGCGCCCCCATGCTCATCGCCACGCCGGAGCAGATGGTCTGCACGTCCGGTTTGATGAATTGCATCGTGTCGTAGATCGCCAGACCGGCGTAGACGGAACCGCCGGGCGAGTTGATGTAGACGCTGACGTCCTTGTCGGGATCCTCCGACTCCAGGTGCAGGAGCTGGGCCACGATCAGGTTGGCGATGTCGTCGGTGACCGGGGTCCCAAGAAAGATGATCCGCTCGCTGAGCAGGCGCGAGTAGATGTCATAGGCGCGCTCGCCGCGCGAGGTCTGCTCAACAACCATCGGAACCAGAGGACTCATCGCGGCCACTCTATAGAAGCCCCACCCGCGCCCAAACCCTCGGAATCTCCAGCCGAAAGCTCCTCGACCCCGGGCGCCTGACAGGAACGCGTTGCGCTAGATGTCCCGCCCACACACCTTGTGAACAGCTGAGAGACATCCGGGCCCTCCAAGAGGCTTGTGGTTCTGACGCCCAAGCAAGGAGGACCCGGATGGACATTCACGGTAACGCTGCTCTCGGACCAGCGGGACGGTTGGCGCTGGTGCAAGCCATTGAGTCGGGGATGACGTTGAGGGCGGCAGCCGCCGCCCTCAACGTCGCACCGGCCACGGCCCATCGCTGGTGGCATCGTTGGCTCGGCGCAGGTGAGGAGCAGCGGCGCTCGGGAGGCTGGCTGCGCGATCGGCCCTGCACGCCGCACCACCAGCCCCGGCGGCTATCGGCGGCCGAGGAGGAGTCGATCCTGCGGGCACGCCGCCAAACTGGCCTGGGGCCTGGTCGCCTGGCGGGGATCTGCCGGCACCCACGCTCGACGATCTGGAAGGTCCTGCACCGCCACGGGCTCTCCCGCATCCCCCGCGCGGAGCGACAGACCTACCGCCGCTATGAGTGGTCGCGCCCCGGCGCCCTGCTGCACATGGACGTCAAGCGGCTGGCGCGATTCTCTGAGCCCGGCCACGCTGCCACCGGCGAACGTCACGACCGCAGCCGCGGCGCCGGCTGGGAATACCTGCACGTGGTCATCGACGACCGCTCCCGCCTGGCCTACGTCGAGCGCCACCCCCGCGAGAGTGCCGAGACCAACGCTGGGACCTTGGAGCGGGCATTCGCCTGGTTTACCTCTCTGGGTCTCGATCCGCCGGAGGCCGTGATGACCGACAACGCGATGGTCTACCGCCGGGCCCGTATCTTCAAAGAGCTCCTGCGCCGCCACGGCGCCCGTCACATCCTCACCCCGCCCTACACGCCGCGCTGGAACGGCAAGGCCGAGAGGTTCATCCAGACCCTGCAACGCGAGTGGGCATACGCCCACCGGTGGGAGAGCTCGGCCGAGCGGTTGCGCTCCCTGCCATCCTTCCTTCGGTACTACAACCGGCGTCGCCCGCACAGCTCATTGGGAGACCGGCCGCCTATCAGCCGTGTTCACAACGTCCGTGGGTAGGACAGCTAGAGGGAGGTCGGGTGCCCCTCGGACGCGCGGCGTCCTGATTTTCGCACCGCCAAACTCGGCGAGAGAGACGAGCCTCCCGGCGAAAATCCCAGCAAGGAGAGGGGCACCCGACCTCCCTCCAACCACCAGCCCTACGAGTCAGGCGTCCAGAGGTCGCCGGCCTGTTCGCGCTCCTTCTCCGGCGTCCAGATCTGATCGCGCGCCTCGGCCTGCTCGAGCGAGATCGGCACCGCCGAGTCCGCCACCAGCTCGATCGCCTTGCGGGCCCTGAGGTCGTCGACGACCATCGCGTCGCGGCCGTTCTCGCGCAGCCTCGCCAGCAGTTTCTCTGGGGTCGTGCGTTCGTGCTCGGCGCTGTGCTCGAGCGCCTCGACCAGTTCCTCGTCGCTGACCTCGATTTCCTCGGCCTCGGCGATCGCGGTGACCACCGCCTCGCGCTTCAGCTCCCGCGCCGCGTCGGGCATCGATTCCTCGATCAGCTCCTCGCGGGTTTTGCCCTGCATCTGCAGGAAGGCGTCGGGGTCCATGCCGCGTTGGGCGAGCTGGCGTTCCATCCGCTCCCAGCGTTCGGTGGCGCGGGCGGTGATCAGCTCGGGCGGGACATCGACCGTCGCGGCGTCGACCGCGACATCGATCGCGGCGATGCGGAAATCTTCCTCGGCCCTGCTGCCAAGCGCCTCGCCGACCTTCTCGCGGATGTCGGCGCGCAGCTCCTCCAGCGTCTCGAACTCGGAGGCGTCGGCGGCGAAGTCGTCGTCGAGCTCGGGGAGGATCTTCTCCCGCACCTCTTTGACCTTGACGTTGAAGACCGCGTCTTTGCCGGACAGATGCTCGGCCTGGTAGTCCTCGGGGAAGGTGACCTCGACGGCGACCTCGGCGCCGGGCTTGGCGCCGGTCAGCTGCTCCTCGAAGCCCTCGATCAGCGAACCCGAGCCGAGCGCCAGCAGGTAGTCCTCGGCCTTGCCGCCCTCGAAGGCGGCGCCGTCGATCAGCCCCTCGAAATCGATCAGGAGCGAGTCCCCTTCGGCCGCCTCGCGCTCGACCGGCTCCAGCCGGGCGAAGCCCTCGCGGACCCGCTCGACCTCGGTGTCGACGACATCGTCGGGAACCTCGGTCTCTTTACGGCCGACCTCGAGCCCCTTGTACTCGCCGAGCTTCGCCGCCGGCCGCACGCCGACCTCGAATTTGAACTGCAGCGGTTCGCCCTCGCCCTCGGGGGTGGAGACCATCTCGATGCTGGGATCGCCGATCGGGCTGACCCGGGTGTCGAGCAGCGCCCCTTCGTACCACTCGGGCAGCGCCTCGCGGATCGCCTCCTCGAGGACCGGGGCGAAACCGAGCCGCTGGATCACCAGGGCGGGTGGCGCCTTGCCCTCGCGGAAGCCGGGCAGCCGCATCTCCTTGGCCATCGCCCGGGCGGCGCGGGCGGTCGCCTTGGCGACGTCCTCGGCGGCGACCTCGACCTCTACCCGCACGCGCGAGTCGGGCAGCTCTGTAAGCGACGTCTGCATCGGACGCAGGACCCTAGCGAGAGACGAAGGTACGCAACGCCGCGGCGAAATCGATCGCGAAGGAGAGGCCACGGCCGAGCGGCCCGGTGACCAGCCACGCCTTCAGTCGCTCCCCGGCATCACTCATTGGCGTATTCCAGCAGGGAGCTGTCGACCAGCCACTCGACGGGAGCATGGTCGTCGGTGAAGACCTCGCCGCCGGGCAGCCGGGGCGCCAGCTCGGCGGCCGCGGTCAGCGCCAGCGGGCGCAGCGCCGGCGGCAGCCTGGCCGCGTTGCGCTGCAGGCGGGCGGCGGAGAAGTCGCCGTCGCCGCCGACCAGCAGCGTGTTGGTCGGCTCGATCGGGTCGCGCAGGACGCGGGGGAAGACGGCGCTCATCGTCCTGCCGAGCACCCGCTCCAGCTCGTCGCCGCCCTCGGGGTGGCCGACGTTGACGATCGTCACCCCGCCCGGGGCCAGTCGCTCTCGGGTCAGCTCGAAGAACTCCCGGGTGGTCAGGTAGAAGGGGATGTAGGGCTGGCGGTAGGCATCGACCATGATCGCGTCGTAGCCGCCGGCGGAGCGCTCCAGCCAGGGCCGGGCGTCCTCGGCGAAGGTGCGCATGCGGGGGTTGCGGAGGCCGAGGAAGCGGCGGCCGAGCTCGGTCAGCTCGGCGTCGATCTCGACCGCGTCGACGGCGGTGCGCGGGAAGAAGTGGCCGAAGGCGCGGGCGACGGTGCCACCGGCGTTGCCGAGGATCGCAATCCGCCGCGGCGGACGCTGCCGCGCGGCGGCCGGCAGGACCAGGTGGCCGTCCCAGTAGTCGCCGGTCAGATAGGTGCCGGGGCGCCAGAGCGAGTGCACCGCCTGCCCCTCGTTGAGCTCGAGCACGCGGCTGCCGTCCGGCCGTTCGACGACGCGGGCGTACTGGTGGGTGGTCTCGGCCTCATAGAGGACGCGCCCGGTGTCGGCGGCCTTGATCGTCCCCACCGGGATCGCCAGCGCCAAGGCCAGCGCCGCCGGCACGAAGGCCGAGCGCCAGCCGATGCCGAGGCTGGCGACCAGGGCCAGGGCCAGGGCGAAGACGAAGAAGGTCCGCTGCGTGCCCAGCAGCGGGATCAGCAGCAGGGCCGAGATCATCGTCCCCAGCAGCGAGCCGGCGGTGGAGATCGCATAGAGCCGCCCGACGACCTCCCCGGAGCGATCCATCTCCCCCACCGCCAGCCGCACCGCCCAGGGCGCGGCGGCGCCGAGCAGCGTCACCGGCACCGCGACCAGCACCAGCACGCCGAACAGCGAGCCGGCGAAGCCGCCGACCGAGACGGTGTCGAAGGCGTCGACCGAGAAGCCGAGGAAGGGGCGCGCCGCGAACGGGACGACGGCGATCAGCAGCGAGGCGGCGAGGACCAGCAGGCAGAGGCCGCGCAGGTGCGGGTGGCGGTCGGCGTAGCGGCCGCCGAACCAGTAGCCGACCGAGAGGGCGACGAGGACGACGCCGATCGTGTTCGCCCAGACGATCGTCGAGGCGCCGAAGTAGGGCGCCAGCAGGCGCGCCGCGGCGATCTCGACTCCGAGGCTGGCGGCGCCGACGACGAAGACGAGCGCCGGCAGCAGCAGCCGCTCAGGGGCCTTCGGCGTCAGGGTCTCTCCCGCTGGCGATCAGCTGTTTCTCGAGCCGGTCGCCGTGGCCGGCGGCGACGGCGCGCTGCGCCCGGGCATCGTCGAGCTCGACGCCGCGATCGTGGGCGAGGTCGAGCAGGCGCTGCTTCTCGATCCCCTCGCGGGCGGCCTCGAAGAAGACCCAGGCCAGCAGGCCGAGGGCGAGGAAGGTCCCCTCGACCATCATGATCACGCCGGCGGTGCTCTGGTCGGCGATCGGCGAGATGCCCCAGTAGCGCTCGCCCGGCGCATAGATCGGGTAGAGCACGGTGCCGGACCACATCAACACGTTGCCGAGGATGGCGCCGGCGAAGCGCACGGCGATCACGTAGCCGACTTTCCAGGCGGCGGTGAACCACTGCGGCGTCGGCAGCGGCCCGAAGACCGGCATCCACATCAGACAGCCGAAGAAGATGAAGAGCGAGTGCTCCAGCGCGTGCAGCGGCGCCGCCCCGTAGGCCGCGTCATAGAGCGCCGGGATGTGCCAGACGTAGAAGTTGATCGCCCAGAGCGGAAAGGCGACCAGCGGGTGGGCGAGGACGCGCAGGCGGTCGAAGACCTTGATCGCCAGGATCGGCTGCAGCAGGGGCCCGGTCAGGCCGAGGACCAGCAGCAGGGTGGCGATGTCGCCAAGCAGCAGGTGCTCGACCATGTGGGCGATGACCAGCTCCTCGGCGATGTGGCCGACCGGCGAGACCAGCGCCACCACGATCACGAGCAGGCCGCCGGCGAAGCAGAGCTGGCGCCAGATCGGCAGCGACCGCCCCTTCGCGGCCAGGGTCGCGGCCCGCTTCGCGTAAAGGCCCGCGGCAAGCAGCAGCGGCAGCAGCTCGATCGGGGCGAAGACGCCGCCCACGTGCGCCATCGGCAGAGTCATGGAGAGTCAGCGTAGCGGCGCCGATCTTCGCCGAGCCGCCGCCCGGCGCTGGTAGCTTGGACACGCCGTGAGCGCCCCCAACGACCGCTTTCCCACGATCGGCAGCTACGGCTTCCTCTCCGATTGCCACACGGCCGCCCTGGTCTCCTACGACGGCTCGGTCGAGTGGCTCTGCCTCCCCCGCTTCGACTCTCCCAGCGCCTTCGCGGCGCTGCTCGACCGCGGCGCCGGCCACTTCAAGGTGAAACCGCGCGGCGTCGTCGTCCCGATCGGCCGCCGCTACGAGCCCGGCACCCTGGTGATCGAGACGACCTGGGTGACCGACAGCGGTTGGGTAGTCGTCCACGACGCGCTGACGATCGCCGAGTGGGCCACCGCCGACGGCAAGGGCAGCCGCCCCGACACCAAACACGAGTCCGACCGCTCGCTGCTGCGGACGATGACCTGCATCGACGGCGAGGTCGAGATGGAGATGGAGTGCCTGCCGCGCTTCGGCTACGGGCTCGAGGGCGCGACCTGGAGCGGCGGTGAGCTGGGCGAGGCGGTCGCCCGCGCCGCCGACGGGACCGAGCTGCGGCTGACCAGCGACATGGAGCTGACGATCGACGAGGGGATCGTCCGCGGCAGCCTCAGGCTGCGCGAGAACGAGAGCGGCTTCTGCGCCGTCACCTGGGGCAACGACGACCTCGGCGGGCCGCGCAGCGCCCCCGAGGCGCTGGAGCGGCTCGACTCGACCGAAGAGTTCTGGCGCGACTGGCTGCGCGACGGCGACTTCCCCGACCACCCCTGGCGGATCCACCTGCAGCGCTCGGCCCTCGTCCTCAAGGGCCTCACCTACACCCCCACCGGGGCGATCGTCGCGGCACCGACCACCTCGCTGCCCGAGAGCCCCGGCGGCGAACGCAACTGGGACTACCGCTTCAGCTGGATCCGCGACTCGACCTTCAGCCTCTGGGCGATGCACACGCTCGGCTTCGACCAGGAGGCGCGGGACTTCATGCGCTTCATCGTCGAGGTCTGCAAGGACCACCCGGACCTGCAGATCATGTACGGCATCGGCCATGAGAGGGAGCTGACCGAGAGCACCCTCGACCACCTCTCCGGCTACGGCGGGGCAAAGCCGGTTCGGATCGGCAACGGCGCCTACGACCAGCGCCAGAACGATGTCTGGGGCGCCCTGCTCGACTCGATCTACCTGCACGAAAAAGCGCTCAAAGGGCGCGGCACGCCAGCCGACCGCCAGCTGATCCGCTACCAGGTGGAAGCGGCGATCGACGCCTGGCACGAACCCGACCAGGGCATCTGGGAGTCGCGTGGCGAGCCCCAGCACTACGTCTCCTCGAAGCTGATGATCTGGGTCGCGGTCGACCGCGGCGTCCGCCTCGCCCGCGGCAACGGCTTCGACGAGCTCGCCGACGAGTGGGAGGCAAAGGCAAACGAAATCCACGCCGAGATCCTCGAGCGCGGCGTCCGCGACGGCGTCTTCCGCCAGCACTACGAGACCGATGCCCTCGATGCCTCGCTGCTGTTGATCCCGCTGCTGCGCTTCCTCCCCCCCGACGATCCGCGCGTCGGCGCCACCGTCAACGCGATCGCCACCGACCTCAGCGAGCACGGCCTGGTCCTCCGCTACAAGGTCCGGGAGACCGACGACGGGCTCAGCGGCAAGGAGGGAACCTTCCTGATCTGCTCCTTCTGGCTGGTCTCGGCGCTCTCGGAGATCGGCGAGTGCGAGCGGGCGCGCCAGCTCTGCGAGCGGCTGCTGGAGGCGGCGGGCTGGCTCGACCTCTTCGCCGAGGAGCTGGAGGCCGATTCCGGCCGCCACCTCGGCAACTTCCCCCAGGCCTTCACCCACCTGGCGCTGATCAACGCGGTCTCCCATGTGATCGCCGACGAGCAACGCGAAGATGGCGGCGTCACCGCGGTCTTCAGCGAAATGGGCGGCGTCCGCGAGGACGTCTGAGCAGACCGCAGCGCACGGATCTTTCCGCAGACAAAAGCTCTACAGACAGAACGTTTCGTTTTGGTCTATATTGCGCGGCCAAGATGACGAATCTCAACCGCTCCGACGACAACGATCTGCTGGTGGCCCTCCGGCATCCCCTGCGCCGCGACATCCTGCGCAGGATGGCCGGCGAGAAGGCGATCAGCCCGCGCGAGATCGCCCAGGCCCTGCACCAGCCGCTCAGCAACGTCAGCTACCACGTCCGCGTCCTCGCCGATTGCGCTGCGGTCTCGCTGGTCCGCACAGAACCGGTGCGAGGTTCGATGCAGCACTTCTACTGCGTCACGATCGAGGCGCCGTGGGCGCTCCACGTGCTGGGGCTCGAGGAGAGGGGCGGCTCGGCAGGGGAGAGTTCGGCCGAGCCCGAGACTTAGCCGCGGGAGCATGGACGAGATCGACGACAGCTGGACGCCCGCGTCCGAAGACGCTGCCACCGAGTCCGCCGTCCTGCAGCGGGTGCTCGACCTCCACCCGATCCTGGTCACCCTTGCCGAACTCGTCCGCGAGATCAGCGGCGAGGCGCCGGACTTCGCCGAACGGGACGCGATCGAACGCGCGGTCCGCGACCTCACCGGCGCCGGGCTATTGCACCGCCACGACACATTTGTGATCCCGACACGGGCCGCACTTCGCTTCAGCGAGCTGCTCGACCGCTGATCCGCGGGCGATGGCGATCGGGACGGCGATCGCGACTACGACCAAAGGCAGCTTCCAAAAGTGCCACCACCCAAGCCTGCCAGGCTCGACCGCCGTCCCCTGCCCACCCCTAAGAGCCCTTGGTGATGGCTGCTGGAGTGACCCGCTCCTGCATCGTTCCGATCTTCACGTTCGTCCACCTCCCCTCGCGAATTTCCCTCTCCCCGGAACCGCCCCCTACGCGGTTTCCGCGCGGACCGAAGTAATACTCTAAATCTTTCTATCAATCAAGCGAGTGACAGTAAAGATCGGTAAATAAACGAAAATTGCGCGAACGTTGTGGAAATCTTGAGTCGCGGTCTTTAAAATCCTGTGATCGGTCGCCACCCCCGGAAAACAACGTAAGGAAGCCGTTTTGCCGAAAACCAAGAAGAAAGACGGCGTCGAACAGATCGTCGCCAAAGCGTTCGCGCACCCTCTGCGCGTACAGATCCTGATAATTCTCAATGAGCGGGTTGCCAGCCCCAACCTGCTCTCCCAGGAGCTGGAACAGAGCCTCAACCTGGTCGCCTACCACGTCCGGGTTCTGGAGAAATACGACTGCATCGAGCTGGTCGATACGAAGCAGCGGCGGGGTGCCACCGAGCACTTCTACCGTGCGACCAGACGGCAGTTCCTCAGCGACAGCGAATGGGCGCGGATGCCAGCGAGCCTGAGGCCCGGACTCTCCGGCGCGATGCTCAAATCCGTGTTCGACGACATCGAGGAGGCGATGAGCAGCGGCACCCTCGACGAGATCGAGGATCGACACCTCAGCCGCACCCCGATGGTCGTCGATCAGCAGGGCTGGGACGAGACCGCAACCCTGCTGCGGGAGACGCTCGAGCAGCTTCTGGTCATCCAGGCCGATGCCTCAGAGCGGATCGCCAAGGGCGAGGATCCCGGCATCCTCGCCAAAGTGCAGCTGCTGCACTTCAAGTCGCCCGGCCCGAAGCCCGAAGCGGAGGCAGGCCCCGCCGCCGAGGCAACGGATTCAGAGCCAGCCGCCGAGTAGGCAGGCGGCCAGCGCCGGTCCAGCGGCGCCGCTCACGAGCTGAGCGGCGCCGCGGCCTCCGGCGTCGCCACCCGGAAGGAGAAGCTCTCCTCCAGATAGAGATGCACGGCATCGGCGTCGTGATGGCTGTAGCCGATCGCCAGATCCTGCCCCGACTCGAAGAGGAAGTCGCCGCCGCGCAGGCTGAGGACGACGGCTCCCTTGACGCCGGGCGACCAGACGATCGGGCCCGCGAGGATCTTCGCCAGGTGGTCGAACAGCGGATAGCCGCCGTGCTCGGCGGTCTCGATCACCCGCGTGTACTCCTCGGGGCCGAGCGCCAGCCCGTAGGGACCTTCGACGCCGACCTCGCGCAGAGCCTCGACCCCCCGCGCGACCGAGCGCGGATAGTCGTCGGCGCTGTCGCCGAGCGGTTGCGCTTTGACCGGCGAGGCGGCGGCGATCCCGGTGATGCCGGCCTTCGCCCAGCCGTGGAAGACGGCGACGTTCTCGGCGATCGCGATCCGTTGCGCCGCCGCGTCGAGCTGCTCGAGGTCGGCGTCGAAGGCGCCCCGGTCGTTGTCGGCCAGCTCGGCCCGCGCGATCGAGAACTCGGCTCGCAGCTCGACCAGGGGCAGCACCCGGCGCTGCGCCGCGCTGACCCCGTCGGCCGCCGGCGATTCGAGCCCGTCGACACGGCCGAGGTTGGTGGCGGAGTGCTGCCAGCCGTGGGGCCCGGAGAAGTCGACCAGGCGCCGCGCCGCCAGCGACGGCCGCAGGCGCTCGCGCGCCTCCTCGTCGAGCAGCTCCCAGCCCGCATCCGATACCGGCGCCAGCTGGCGCAGTAGGTGATTCATCGTTCCTCCCCCTTGAGACCGCCGATTCCGAGCGAGCCGGCGGTCGCCTCGCTTCCATCTTCGCCGGAGCCGTCGCTGGCCGACCCGGCCTCGGCTGCCTCGCCGTGCTCGACGATGTCGCCGTCCTGAAAGAGGACTCCTTCGCAGATCTGCCGCCAGCGCGGAGTGCGACGGAGCAGGAACTCCAGGTCCATCGCAAAGTGCTTGAACTCCTCACCTTGGGCATCGCGCATGATCGCCTGGGCGTCGGGGTCCCCCTCGACGTCGAGGCGCTGGGCGTACCAGCCAATCGCCTCCGCCTCCTCGGTCAGCGAGGCGCAGAGACGGGCAAAGGTACGGGTCTGCGCCGAGAGCTCCTCGGGTGGCTCGTGGTACTGGTCGAATCCCATCTGGCCTCCTTGCGCGGCTTGCGGTTACCGGCTCGACCCGAGATTAGCCGTCCCGGCTTTGGAAGCGGATCGAAAGCGGATCGTTCCCATCGCTATGGTGTGAACCGGTGGCCGCGAAGGCCCCAGGCGCTGCACGGCTTCGCAGCAAACGCCCTCGGGGCGGCGCCGGTGTAACGATCCGGCGCGAGGCATTGATGGCAGCGAAAAGGGACGAGACTCGACCAGCCCAACACGAACCGATCCCCGGGCCCGGGGAAGGTTTGGCGAGCGAGCGCGAGCTCTGGGCACGCTTCGCCGAGAGCCGCGACCAGGCGATCCGCGAGGAGCTGGTGCGCCGCTACCTCCCCTTCGCCAAAAACCTGGCGCTGCGCTACCGCGGCGCCAGCGAGTCCTTCGACGACCTGCTGCAGGTCGCCAGCCTCGGCCTCGTCAACGCAATCGACCGCTTCGAACCCGAGCGGGGCACTCCCTTCACGGCCTTCGCCTCGCCGACGATTCTCGGCGAGCTGAAGCGCCACTTCCGCGACCGGGTCTGGACCGTGCGGGTGCCGCGTGGCCTGCACGACCGCATGGCCGAAGTCGACAAAACGATCTCGGCCCTGACCGTCGAGCTGCAGCGCTCGCCCTCGGTCGGCGAGATCGCCGCCAAGCTGGAAGTCGACCCGAACGACGTGCTCGAGGTACTGGAGGCAAACCACAACCGGCGCCCGCTCTCACTCGACCGGCCGGTCGGCGGCGACGAGGAAGAATCGCCGGCCTCGGAGTGGGTCGGCGACGAGGACGAGGGCTTCGAGCTGGTCGAGGACAAGCTGGCCCTGGAAGGGGCCCTGCCCCACCTCGACGAGCGCGAGCGGTTGGTGCTGCAGGCTGCGCTTCGTCGAGGACATGACCCAATCGCAGATCGCCGAGCGGATCGGCCACTCGCAGATGCACGTCTCGCGGATCCTGCGCCGCACGCTGGAACGGATCCGCGCCGAGGTCGCCGAACAGGGCGGCGGCAGCGAGAGCGACTAGGCAGCGAGCGAGGCGATGCCGACGACGAGGAACTCGCCCTCGCCGTCCTGCTCGACCCGCACCTCGTCCGCCAGTGTCTCCAGCGAGCCGCCCAGCTCGGGCAGGTCGAGGCTGGCGCGCAGCTGCTCGGCGGCACCGTCCTTCATCGGGCCGACCCGCAGCTCGACGCCCTCCTCGCGGTCGGCGATGCTGAGTGAGACGTGTCCGTCCTCGAAACCCTGGGGGGCACCGGCGGAGATCGCGTCGCTGAGCAGCATCGCGTCGGAAAGGCGGTCGACGGTGATCTCGCGGCGAGCGGCGAAGGCTCCGAGCGCGCGGCTGAGGATCGGGGCGACGAGATCCGGATGGCCAACCCTCATTTCGGTCTCATCGGCCCTGGTGGGCGGGGCAGCCGGTGCCCGCTCCGCGGCATCGCCCTCGCTGCGGGCCTGGAGCGGCAGGTGCATGCGGATCTCGGTGCCGCGGTCGACGCCGCCCTTGATCTCAAAGCTCTTGGAGAGGGCGGCGATCAGGGTCAACCCGATCCGCAAGCTCGGGCGGTCGACGTCGGGACGGGGGCGGATCCCCATTCCGAAGTCGCGGACGACGACGGTGAGGCCGTCCAGCTCGGCTTCCGCCTCGACCTCGAGCAGGCCGGGGTCGCCGCTGGGATAGGCGTGGACAACCACGTTCATGCAGGCCTCGGTGACGACGGTCTTGAGGTCGGCGACACCGGGTTCGTCCATCCCGATCCGCTCGGCCAACCCCGCCAGTGCGTGCCGTACGACCGCTACGTTCTCGGCCCTGGCAGGAAGGGACATCTGAAGCCCCGATCGGTCGTCGGTGGTCGTATTCACGTGTTTAGCCAGTCCCCAAGCGCTGGAACGCTCGTCGTCGGTCTCGTGGGCGAGCATAGCTTTCCGCGCCGCCGCTCAATTCCTACCCCCGGCGGGCGGGCGCAAACTCGCGCCCGTGCACGGGGCGATTGCTGCGGTAGCATCGGCGCGTGAATCCGCCCCCCTTCGAGGCAACCGCCGCCCAGCTCGACGACGGCGTCCGCGTCATCGCAGTTCGAGGCGAGCTCGATCTCAGCACCGCCTCCGACCTGGAGCGTCCGCTGGAGGAGGCGATCTCATCCGGGGATGCCTCGGTACTGATCGACCTCTCCGAGTGCGAGTTCATCGACTCGACCGGGATCGCCCTGATCGTGCGGGCCTGGCAACGGCTCGACCACGGGGCCGAGGGCAACGGCAAGGGCCGGGTCGTCATCTGCAGCGACAACGAACAGGTCCGGCGCGTGCTCGAGATCACCGGCCTGGAGCTGTCGATCCCGATTCACAGCACCCGCGACGAAGCGCTCGCGGCACTGCGCAACTGAGCGCCCGCGACGACGCATAGCTAGGCGAGGGCCGGGTAGAGGTGTTCGATGCCCTCCCCGCGCCGTCCCAAACTCCCGCGCGAGCTTTTCGAGACCCGCAGCCACGCCTGGCACTCGCTCGGCCTCGGCGAGGAGCTGGCGCCGCGGATGTCGCGCAAAGCGCTGGGCGGCCTGCTGGCGGCGCTGCTGGTGCTGGCGGCGACGCTGGTCGTCTACTACAACCGCCAAAGCCTGCTGCCGGGCTATGGGCCGTGGGTGCGGATGGGCACCGTCGCGATCCTGATCGTCGTCGGCTCGGCGGCGACGCACTGGCTGGTCCGCGGCCTCTCCCCCAGGCTCTACCGCCGCCTCGACCCGGCCACGGCCGGCACGACCGGCTTCCTGATCCGCCTCTTCGCGATGGCGGCGGTGGTGATCCTCGCCCTGCGCATCGCCGGGGTCAACGCCGCCACCCTCGCCGTCGGCGGCGCCTTCACCGCGATCGTGCTCGGCCTCGCCGCCCAGCAGACCCTCGGCGGCCTCTTCGCCGGCATCGTCCTGCAGAGCACGCGGCCCTTCAAGGTCGGCGAACGCGTGCGCCTGACCGGCGGCGCCCTGGCCGGCTCGATCGAGGGCACCGTCAGCTCGCTCGGCCTCTTCTACGCGACCCTGGTCCAGGGCGCCGACCGCCTGCTGGTCCCCAACAGCGTTCTGATCAACCTCGTCGTGGTGCCCCTGCGCGAGCCCGACAGGGTCGACGTCCGCGCCCGCTTCGACTCCGACGCCAGCCCGCAACGGGTCGAGGAACGGCTGCTGCGGGCGATCACGGTGCCGACCCGCTATCGACCCAGCGTCTCGCTGGAGGAAGTCGACCAGGAGGGCGTCGTGCTGCGGATCAACGCGACGCCGCTGCGGCCCGAGGACGGTTCGCAGCTGGCCGAGGAGGTCCTGGAAGCGCTGCGGACGCCAGAGCGAGCGGCTTCGCCGTCCTAACCCGTTTCCGCATTCGCGCTGCGAAGTTCCGCGATCAACTCCGCCAGCAGAGGATCGACGACCGGATCGACGGGGCCGCCCGTGAAGTGCAGGGAGGAGAAGTGGAATTTCCCATCCGCCTCGACGCGATCGATGAAGAAGCAGGCACTGTCGTCGCTCTCGGGTATAGGCAGCAGCCGCAGGAGCGGGACCAGCTCCAGCGTCGCCTCCAGTCTCCTGTTCCTGTCGACCAGGTACAGCGAGTCGTGGTTCAGGGGCTCCATCGAGACGACCTCGCCCTCCATGAAGACCTGATTGGGCCCCTGCAGCCGCCGCGCCCTGGGGAATCGATGAACGCTGCGGTCGTAGACCGACTCCCGAGGTTCGATCAGCTGCACCCGATCGAAAGCCCTGCCAAAGCCCTGGTGAAGTTCGCCTAACAGCTCTCGCAATTCCCGCAGACGGGATTCCATCTGCCCGACCGAGACGCTGCCACCGTGAGATTGCCGGTTGCGGATCGCTCTGGCGCGGTCCAGCAGATCCCAGAGTTCCTTGCTCGTCAGGGCATCTGAGAACCCCTTGTCCGACACCCCGAGAATGCCGCCGCGAACGTCCTCGTCCCCAGCTGCCAGCTCAGGCCTGAGAGCTTTGACCACGGTCCTGCCGACATTGACCCAGGCGCCAAAGGTGGGACGCAGGAAGGGAATCCTGCCGCCGTCTCCACAGCGGCTGACCTTGCCCCTGAGGCTTCTCCAGCGTGCCTGGTCCGCGCGAGCCGCGCTGAGCAACAGGGTCGCGCAGCAGCTCGCGAACGCCTCGAAGAAGTCCAGCAGATGGTCCAGTTGCCGGCGAGGATCGACCTCGGCCCGGCAGCGAAGCAAGACCGAAGCGACGGGGAACGGAAGCCGGTTGGTCCAGGCATCGAGATCGTCGCCGGCCAGCAGCTTCTCGAGCTCGTCCTCGACGCCTTCCAGGTCCGCGGACGAGAACGAAGCCGTGATTCGCTCGCTCAGCGCATCGAGCTCCGTCGTCAGCCCCGCCACCTGCCGGCGCATCTCGGCATTGCGGATCTGCAGCTCAAGCGGCGGCAGGGGGACCGGCAGATCGCCGAGGCCATCGAGCGACACTCGCGGCACCGTCCCGCGCGCCAGCTCCTGGCGGAACAGCTTCCCCGGGCCGTTCAGCCAGTGGGTCAAGTACTCCGCATCGACCTGCTTCGGGTCGAGCCGAATGGCGATGACCGATCGCGACTCGCCCTCCCTGTTCCAGTCCACCCGGGTGCGAACGGGGCCAGCTCCCACCTCGGGCAGATAGATCGCGTTCTCGAAGTCGGGACCCGGCTCTCCTCGCAGCAGCCGCAGCCTCTCGATCGCGAGCGAGACCTCCGCCAGGGTGCTGACATTCGGACTCTCGGAGAGAATCGCTTCCAGCTCCAAACGGGCCATCGCCGGTCTCCAGCCCTGGTAACGCTCGCGCTCCACCCGCATTCCCAGCTCTGGCGCCGCGCCTGGGTTGCGAGAGCGAAGGTTCGCGACGATCTCGCTGCTCGGCGCCGCCTGGGTCACGCGGGCGACGAAGAGATCCTCGAAGCGGTCGTGGCCAAAAACCGAGACCTGGGTGTCGACGCTCGCAGCGGGCAGGCCGTTGAGGACCGAGAGCGAGGCCTCGAGATACACACCTCGCCCGGCGAGCCACTGCTCGAGCAGGCGCCCGCCCCTGCCGAAAATCGACCTCTCCCCGAGCAGAAGGGCGAGCCTTCCCGCCGTCGCCAGATGACCGGCGGCAGCCGCGATAACCAGATGCGCCGCTTCGCCGCGCCAGGCCGCCGGCGGCAACCCAGCCGCTTCGCCAGCCGGCTGCGCCACTTCAAGGCGACGCCCGATGGGCGGCGATCCGACGATCAGGTCCCACTCGGAGGAGCCGTCCAACGCGGCAACCGGATCTGCCAGCCGCCAATCGACCGCCGCAGACAGCAGCTTGCCGTACGCGATCGAGGCGGGGAACGGACTGACCGCGACGACCTCGGCGGTGGGGATCGCCTCGGCGACCGCGGCCGCAATCACCGGGGAGACGAAGTAGGGGTCAAGGATCCGGCGCGGTTTCAGGAGCTCTGCGTAGGCGATGAAGAAGTCCGCGAGATGAGCGGGCCTCGCGTACTCCGCAAAGCGGTGGTTTCGCCCGAGCGAGGCCAGGTCCCCCCAGCCGGCATCGAGCTCAGGGTCGGCGAGAAACTCAGCCAGCGGGTCGGGGCCCGGGCGGTCCCGGTGACGATCGAACCAGGAGTAGAGCTCTTCCTCCCGCGCGGATCTGGCCTGCTGCCCGGCCCGGGGGGAGTCGGCGATGCCTACCTGCCCCCGGCGCCAGGGTCGTCCAGAACCCAGATCTGCCGCAGGGCGACGAACCCCTGGGTCTTCTCGTCGAGCTCGTCATAGGTGTCGAGAAGGAGGCGGACCAGGTACTCGAGGTCCCAGAGCTGGACTCCCATCCGCTCGGCCTCGGTTTCCGCGGGGCCGGTGAAGCCGCCGGTCGCGACGAAGATGCCACGCTCGCCGGCACGGTCGACGAGTCCGTTGAGCTGGCGAATCTCGTCGGGGGAGATCTTCGTGGTCGGCTTCGCCTTGACCTGGACCTTGACGATCGGCGGGTGCAGGAAGAGGGGGTCCCGGCAGGCGTGGATGTCGACGCCGCCGTCCGCCCCGGGAGGCGCGACTTTGGTCCCGTAGCCCAGCGCCCGCAGCACGCCGGCGACGAGATCCTGGGTCTCTTCCCATCCCAGGTGGGAGATCTGTTTTTCGATCAGCTCCCGATTGCGAGCTTCCTGCTCGCCCGCGCTGGTGGCGGCGTCGGTGTCGTCTTCGGCCTCCGGGTGGGTCTCCTCGTCCAACGCCCCGTCCACCACCTTGCCGCTGACAAGAAACTCCGCCAGCAGGCCCTGGCTCGAGGGTTCGAAGACGGTCAGCAGCGACCCCAGGGAGAAGAGGACACGGTCCGGGAGCTCGTCGCGGTTGCGGCGCCCCAGCCACTGCACCTTGCGGACGTGCCGGTAGTGAGCGACAGGCGCCTCCACCCGATATTCGTAGTCACCGGTAACTCGGCCGTAGAGGAGCTCGCGGGTTCCCCCGTCGGGCACAGCCACCAGATCGCCCACCTGCATCCGATTCGCGAAGCGATGGATCTGGCCCGCGACGTTCCCTCCCCTACTGCCGATCAAGTCCCGCGCGTGGTCGAACAGCGCCGCGCGATCCATGCCATCGACAGTGCCGATCTCGACAAAACCGATGCCGATGACACCCAGCTCCTCGAACTGACTTGCGTACCTGCCGCCCTTTCCGGCGCGGACCACCCAAACATGGGGGCTCGGGGCCGCCCTGATTGCCTGCAACTCATCCTTGGCCTCCATCGCCACCCGAGTTTATGGGTACCCCCGGGGCCCCATCCGTCGAGATCCTCGCTCGCCGGCCCTAGGCGAAGAGGAGGATCAGCAGGTTGGCCAGCAGCGCCAGCGGCGTCCCGACCAGCGAGAGGGTGCGGAAGAACTTCTCCCAGCCCCCCTGGTAGTGGACGCTCTCGAAGAGGGTGAGGCCGACCACGTGGGCCATGTTGACGATGGCGATGCCCATCGCGATCAGAATCGAGGCGGCGCCCCAGCCCGAGTCCGGCCCGGGCCCGGCCGCGGCGAGCACGATGACGACGATCGTGCCGACGATCCCCATCGCCATGCCGGCCATGTCGGTGCGCGGGACCTGCGGCATGTTGTGGGAGATCGGGATCTCGACCTCGGACTCGCCGGCCTCCGAGGTGCCCGCCCCGGCCTCCTCGACATCGACCACGTGCTCGCCGTCGCGGTCGTCGTGGACGAGGATCATCCGCAGCGGCGGCTTCAGCTGGGCCTGGGCACGCTCGAAGAGGCCGTTCTCGAACCAGCGTGCCTGGTCGGCCTCGTGCTCGAAGATCAGCACCTCGTCGGCGGGCGCTTCGCGCAGTGCGTCTTCGGCGGCCAGCACCGGGTCCGGGTCGCCGACCGCGCCGGACGCGTCGACTCCGTTGCTGCGCAGGGCCGCCAGTGAAACCTCGAGCCTGCCCTCGGCGGCACGGGCCGGCTCGTCGACGTCGCCGAGCGCGTGCCGGAAGGCGCTTTCCTCGACCGCGGGAGCGACCAGTCGCACCTCGACCTCGCTGCCGTTGGCGCGGCGAAGGATCTCCTCGATCGGCTCCGCGCCCTCGATCGCGTCGGTGACGATGGCGAGCAGGCGGTGGGGTGCACTCGTGGTCATCGTCAGCGGTCCCTGGGGATCGTCTCGTCGGCCTCGCCGCGCTCGGCCTGCTCGGGAGCCTCCGGCGGCGGCACGTCGCGGTCGGGGAAACGATGTTCGTCGCCGTGGCTGGCGATATCCCGGAGCCGCTCCTCGGCGAGCTCGAAGCCCTCCGACTCGCCCTGGCCGGACTCGATCAACGGCTGCTGCGCGGGGTCGTCGCTCTCGATCGGGGCGTTGCCACCGATCTCCCCCGCTTCGGCCGCGGCGGCTTCGGCCTCTTCCCTGACCAGCTGCCGCTTGGCGAGATCCTCGTCGCGATCCCGCTCGGGGATGCTGCGATCCATCAGCGACGCTCCGGCGGTAGCTGGAAGTGCATGCCGGCTGGCTACCCCTGGACCGGCGGCCGAAACCCGGCCGCCCTGGCCAGCAGCCAGGCCGCGAGGCCACCGAGCAGGACGCCGGCACCGAACAGCGTCGTCACCCGCAGCGGTTCCCGCTTCAGCTTCGATGCGGTGCCGTGCGCGGTGTGCTTCGCGGTCGACTTCACCGCCTTGTGGGCAAGGGCTTTCTTGAGCGATGGCATGGGACTTAGTTACCCGGTTTGGCGCGTCGGTACCAACCGGGCCGGGTTTCGCCAGTCCCTCCTAATTGAACTTGGCCAGGATCTCGCGCTCGTAGAAGTCGAAGAAGCCGTCCTGGTCGGGGCCGACCTGGTGCACGTAGACATGGTCGTAGCCAGCCTCGGCGTATTCGGCGATCGCCTCGATGTGGCGCTGGGGATCGGGGCCGCAGATGACGCTGGCGGCGATGTCGTCCTCGTCGACCAGCTCAGCTGCCTCTTCGAAGTGGGCCGGCAGCGGCAACTCGAGGAAGTGGTTGCCGCTAAAGGCGCCGTTGGGCCAGTACTTCAGGGCGGTGCTCTTCGCCTCCTCCTCGCTCTCTGCCCAGCAGACGTGGATCTGGCCGTAGGCGGGCGCCTCGGGGCCAGCCCCGGCGCGGAAGCGCTCGATCGTCTTCGCCACCGGTGCGGTGCCAACCAGGCCGTCGCCGGCGCGCCCCGCCAACTCCGCCGAGCGCATCCCCGCCACCGCGACGAGGATCGGCGGCAACTCCGCCGGCAGCGTGTAGAGGCGGGCGTTCTCGACGCTGTAGTGGCGGCCACGGTGGCTGCTCATCTCGCCTCTCCACAGCAGCCGGATCACATCGATCGCCTCCTCGAGCCGTTCCTGGCGCTCCGGTATCGGCGGCCAGCGGTCGCCGACGATGTGCTCGTTGAGGTTCTCGCCGCTGCCGAGGCCGAGCGAGAAGCGGCCCGGCAGCAGCGTCGCGGCGGTCGCCGCCGCGTGGGCGACGATCGCCGGGTGAATCCGCGTCGTCGGGCAGGTGACGCCGGTCATCAGCGCCAGCCGCTCGGTCCGCTGCGAGATCGCCCCCAGCACGCCCCAGACGAAGGGACTCTGCCCCTGCTGGTCGGTCCAGGGGTGGAAATGGTCGGAGATCGAGGCGAAGGCGAAACCAGCCTGCTCGGCCCGGACCGCCTGGGCGACCAGCGCCGCGGAGTCGTTCTCCTCGCTGGAGAGCGTGTAGCCGAGTTGCGGCAAGTGCGGCCGCCCCTCAGCTGGCGCCGGCGACGGCGTGCTGGAGCTCTTCCTTGCTCATCTTCGAGCGCCCTTCGATGCCGAGCTTCCTAGCGTCGTTGTAGAGCTGCTCGCGGGTGCGGCCGCCGGGGCCTTTGCCGGACCGTTTGCCGCCGCGGCTGCTGGCGGAGCGGCCACCGGTCGAGCTGCGGGAAGAGCTTTTCGACTCGCCGGAGCGCGCCTTTTCCTTGTTGACGGCGCGGGCAGCGATCTCCTCGGCACGTTTACTGGAGCGGCCGGCCTTCTTCTCGCTCTTTTTGATCTCTCTGTACTGGCGGTCCCGTTTGCTGCCTTTTTTGACCCCGCGTGGCGGCATCGCATCCCTTTCTTCCGCTGCTACCCCAGTTTCTGTGCCCGCCGGGCCGATCGCCTCTCCGTTGGGGGATAACGGTTGGTCTTCTCACCCGAGCGGGAACCGGGGGCAAGGCCCCGGTCAAAGCCGCTGGGAATCGGGCCGGCGGGCTGTTTGTCCTTGTCCTGAGGAAGGGCTACCCGGCGTTGCCGGCCGCAAAACTGCTCGTTCCCCGGCGGCTTCAGCCGACTTTCTTGCGGGCTTCCTTCGCCTTTGCCGCCGCCGTGCGAAGCCGGTCGGCTTCGCGCTTGGCGCGGACCGTCTCTTCCGCCGCCGCGAGGCTCTTCTCGCGGGCCTCGAGCTCGTCGAGCCGAGCGGATTTCTCGCGTTTCTCATTCTCGGCCTTGGCCTTTCGGGCTTTTTTGGCGGCGCTGCGCTTCTTCGCGGCGGCGGCCTTGTCGGCGCCCGCCTCGCGGGCCTCGCGCTTCTCGGCCGCGCGCCGGCGCTCGGCCTCGGCCTCCTCGCGCAGCCGCTGGGCGCGGTCGCGCTGACGGTCGGCGGCGCGCCTTTCGGGTGCCTGGCGCTTCAGGCCAGTGGCCCCGAGGGCAAGGTCGAGCGGCGCCCGGGTCAGCTTCAGCGAGCGGTCGACGACGGTCTTGGGGATCGAGAGCAGGCTCATCGGACCCGCTCCGGATCGATCGCGTCGGCGCTGCGGTCGGCGCGATTCGCCTCGCGCTCCAGGGCCGCCGCCTCGCGGACTTCCTCGGCGTGGGCGGCTTTCGCCTGGCGCTTGTTCTGCGCCCGCTCGCGCTCGATCCGCTCCTCCTCCGACAGCAGCGCGAGCTCCTGCTCGAGCTCGCGGCGCTCGGTCTCGGTCTCGGCTCTGGCGATCGCCAGCTTGGCCTCGGCGTCCTTCTCGTCGGCCTCGCGGCCGCGTTCGATCGCCTCCTCCTCGGCCTCGACCTGGACCTGCTGCAGGCGTCCCTCCCGGTCCAGCTCGGACCTACCCAGCGTCGAGCCGACCAGCTGCTTGGCGCGCCCGCTGATCCTGCCCAGCAGCCTGCCGGAGGTTCGCTCGGATACTTGCTCGTGCTCGGTCATTCGGTACGGCCTTCGTAGATGGGGAGGGACTCTCTACCCGGTCGCGACAAGGGTCGAAACAGGCGACCCGGCGTGCGGTCCCCCTTCCTCTGCGCCGAAGCGCTCGGGCAGCTAGGCCGGCGGCTGGCCGGCGACCGGCGTCACCGCGAGGGCCGCGGCGTCGTCGTCGAGGGTGCCGGCGGTGAAGAGATCGAGGGCGCCCTCCAGCTTGCGGACCGAGATCGCCGGGCTGGCGGAGCCGGCCAGCTCGGCGCGGAGGCGAGCCTCGCCGAAGCGTTCGGTGGCGCCGCCGGCCTCGGTGATGCCGTCGGTGACGGCAACCAGCTGCTGGCCGGGGCCGATCGCGGCGCGCTCGAGGTCCCAGCTGGCGTCGCTGAAGGCGCCGAGCACCGGGCCGGCCTCGGCGATCTCGGTCACCGCGTCGCCATCGACCAGCAGCGGGGGCAGGTGACCGGCGACCGCGAGGCGGACCGGCTGGGTGGCATCGGAGGAGAGCGCGAAGGCGACGACGGTGCAGAGGGCCGAGTCGGAGCGGGCCAGCAGGGCGCTGTTGAGGGTGGCCAGGGCGACCAGCGGGTCGCCGCTGAGCCAGGCGGCGGTGCGCAGGGTGTAGCGGGCCTGGGCGGTGACCGAGGCCGCCTGGGCGCCGCGCCCGGTGACGTCGCCGATCACCAGCATCCAGCCACCGGCGATCGGGAAGGCGTCGTAGAAATCGCCGCCGACCTCGTTCTCGGCGCCGGCCGGGCGGTACATCGCCGCCGTCACCCAGCCGGGGATCTCGGGCAGCGGCGGCGGCAACAGGCCGCGTTGCAGGGTCGCCGCGATCTCCGCCCGTTCGCGCTGGACGCTCTCGAGGTCGGAGAAGAGGCCGGCGTTGTCGAGCGCCAGGGCGATGCGGCCGGAGAGCACACGCGCGAAGCGGGCATCGTGACGGCGGTAGCGCCGGCGCGACCAGGCGGTGCCGAGGGTGACGGTGCCGATCACGCGGCCGCGAGCGCGCAGGGCGGCGGTGATCGCCGAGCGGACGCCGAGACTGCGCAGCCAGGTCAGATCGTCGGGGTCGTGGGCGAGCGCGCGCAGCTGGGCCTCGTCCATGCGCTCGATGAAGCGCGGCTCCAGCGAGGCGTCGTCCCCTTCGGAGACCATCTGCGGCGGCAGCGACGGCTCGCGATCGGCCAGCGCCTGCTGCGCCCCGGCACCGCCCTGGGGGGAGACACGGGCGACGGCGCGCTCCACCCTGCCGTCGGAGATCACGTCGACCGTGCAGAAGTCGGCGACCGCGGGGACGAGCACGTCGCAAATCGCGTCGAGGGTCGCGACGAGGTCGTCGGCGCCGTCGGAGACGCGAGCGATTTCGTCGAGGACGCGGAAGCGAGCCGATTCGCGCCGCGCCCGCCACATCGAGATGGCCAGCAGGCCCAGCGCCAGCAGCGCTGCGAAGGCTCCAGCCACCGCGTACCAATCCATCTCTCATTCCCCAACAGCAGATCGAAGTTTCTTACTTAAAAGAGAGTATCCCCCCTGCGAGTACGCCGCAAGCCCCAGGCCGACCGGCAGGCCGTTTTTCACCCTCGCTCAGGGCGCTCGCGGACGACCTCGGCGGCGGGCTTGTCCTCGCGCAGGCCGAGGTAGCGGGGATGACGCAGCTTGCCGTCGCGGGTCCACTCGCCGAAGGCGAACTGGCCGACCAGCCGCGGCTCGACCCAGCGGGCCTCGGGCGGCAGGCGATCGCGGGCGAAGGCGGAGTTCCGGGTCTCCAGCGCTTCCAACTTCGCGCCCAGATCCGCCAGGGTCCGGGCGCTGAACCCGGTCCCGACTTTCCCCGCGTAGCGCAGCTCGTCGCCGTCGTAGTAGCCGACCAGCAGCGCCCCGAAGTGCTTTCGCGACCCCTGCGGTGGGGTGAAGCCGCCGATCACCAGCTCCTGCTCGAACGAGCACTTCAGCTTTAACCAGTCGCCGCTGCGCGAGTGCACGTAGGGGCTGTCGGCGCGCTTGGCGATCAGCCCCTCCCACCCCTTCGTGCATGCCTCCTGGAAGAACTCCTCGCCACGCTCGTTGCGGTGCGGCGTGTAGCGGACGGGGCCGCGGAAGGAGAAGGCGCGCCGCAGCGCCGCCTTGCGCTTGCGCAGCGGCAGGCCGGTCAGGTCGTGACCTTCGAACTCGAGCAGGTCGAAGAGGTAGAGGTAGACGGGGATGCCGCTCAGCCGCGCCAGCCCCGGGTCGTGGATGCCCATCCGCCCCTGCAGCCTCTCGAAGCTGGTCCGCGACCCCTCGAAGGCGACGATCTCCCCGTCGGCGGCGAAGTCGGCGGCCGGCTCGGCTGCGAGCGCCTCGATCAGCTCCGGGTAGGCGGAGGTGAGGCTTTTGCCGGTGCGCGAGGTCAGCGTCGCCCCGGCGCCGTCGCGCCGCACCGCCGCCCGGATGCCGTCGAGCTTGCGCTCGAACACCCAGTCGGGGTCGCTGAAGGCACGGTCGGTGAGCTTCGCCTTCATCGGCTCGCTCGCTGGGCCCATGCGGCCAGGCTACCCAGCGCCCGGTGTGAAGTGGAGCCGGGATCTAGCATCCCGCCGATGAGGCCCGCCGCCAGAGCCGCGATCGCCGGCGTCGCGGCGCTCGGGCTCTGCCTGCTCGCGGTGGCGGCGATCGGCCCGGCGAGCGCCTCGCAGCCGGCGAGGGCCACGGCGACCGCGAGCATCTCCAGGCCGCCGATCGTCCAGCGCCCGATCCCCTTCGGCCCCAAACGCAAGCGCGAGATGGCCGCCTACTCCGAGCGTCACTACGGTCAGCACAGGTGGCGGCTGCGCCACCCGCGGGTGATCGTCGAGCACATGTCCCAGACCGCCGGCGCCGGCGCCGTCTTCAACACCTTTGCGCCCGACGTGGCCGACGTCGAGCTGGGCGAGCTGCCCAACGTCTGCTCCCACTTCGTGATCGGCTCCTCCGGCCGGATCTTCCAGCTGGTCAACCTGCGCACCCGCTGCCGCCACACCGTCGGCCTCAACTGGACCGCGATCGGGATCGAGCACGCCGGCTACGGCGACTCCGACGTGCTCGACGACCCGCGCCAGCTGCGCGCCTCGCTGTGGCTGACGCAGTACCTGCGCTGCCGCTTCGGCATCGGCCTGAGCGACGTGATCGGCCACAACGAGAGCCTCGGCTCGCCGTATCACCACGAGCTGGTGCCGAGCCTGCGGCGGCAGACCCACGGCGACTGGAAGCAGCGCTCGATGCGGGTCTATCGCCAGCGGCTGGCGCGAATGAAGCCCTGCTGAACCGGCGTGGGCGACTTGGTCGCCGATAGCGCGACTAGATCGCCCACGAACAGCTCAGCGCTCGCCCTGGCGCAGCATCCCGCGCATGTCGCCGACCGGTCCGAGGTGGCGCAGCTTCTCCGGATTGACGACCGAGTTGACGCCCTCGATCCGCTCGCCGTCAACTTCCAGCGAGATCGCCCCGATCAGGCCTCCCGCACCGTCGAACAGCAGCGCGCCGGGCAGCCCGTTGATCACGGCCCTGCGCATGGTGGCGCCACTGCGGGCACCCTGGCGGTTCCAGTTGGCGAGCACTCGCGCGACCCGGCCGGCGCCGTGCAGAGCCCGGGCCAGCGCCGGCACCTGGCCGCCGCCGTCGCCGCGCAGGACCACGTCGCGGGCGAGCAACGCCTCCAGCCCCTCGAGGTCGCCGCGCTCGGCGGCGGCGAAGAAACGGTCGCCGAGCTCCTCGCGCCGCTCGCTCGAACCCTCGAAGCGGTGCGGCCGCTGCTCGACCCGACGGCGCGCCCGCACGGCCAGCTGGCGGGCGTTGTCCTCGCTCTTGCCGACGATCTCGGCGACCTCGCCGTAGCCGTAGTCGAAGACGTCGTGGAGGATCAGCACCGCCCGCTCCTCCGGAGTCAGGCTCTCGAGCAGGACGAGGAAGGCGACCGAGAGCGAGTCGGCCATCTCCACCCGCGTGGCCGGATCCTCTCCCCGCTCGGCGACCAGAGGCTCCGGCAGCCAGTCGCCGACGTAGGCCTCGCGCCGAGCCCGGGCGGAGCGCAGCTCGTCGATCGCCAGCCGGGTGGTGACGGTGGCCAGGTAGGCGCGGGGCGACTCGATCCGCTCGCCCCGCGCCAGCGCCTCGCTCAGCCGCAGCAGCGCCTCCTGGACCACTTCCTCGGCCTCGGCGACGCTGCCGAGCATCCGGTAAGCGATCGCGAAGGCGACCGGCCGCAGCTCGGCCAGCAGCTGCTCGCGAGGGTCGCTCATGCCGCGGCGCCGCCCAGGCTCTGGCGCCAGCTCGGGTGGCGCGGCTGCCAGCCCAGCTCCCGCTTCGCCTTCGCGTTCGAGGCGCCGCGGACTTCGGTCATCATCACCGTCGCCGCCTCACCGGCGAGCAGCCGGCCGAGCCAGCGCGGCACCTGGCGCGGCGGCTTCGCGCCGAGGGCGCTCGCCACCGCCGGCAACCACTCGGAGACCGCCGCCGGCTCGTCGTCGACGATGTTGTAGATGCCGCGGCGACCGTGGCTGAGGGCGGCGACCGTGGCATCGGCAGCATCGGCGATGTGAACGAAGGACCAGACCCCGGCGCCATCGCCGACGACCGGGAACTTGCGCCTGCGGATCAGCTCGGTGTGCTCGCCGTCCGGGGCCAGCGAGGTGCCGGGGCCGTAGAAGCCGCCGTAGCGCAGGGCGATGCCCTCGGTCCAGTCGGCGCCGGTGACCGCGTCCTCGAGGTGGCGGATCGCCGCGAGGGCGCGGCGCAGCGGCTCGACCGGAGTCGGGTCGAGCGGGTCCTCCTCGCTCTTGACCGGCCCGCCGCTGCGGGCGAAGGGCCAGCCGGCGTAGCTCTGGGCGACGAAGCGCCGCACCCCGACCGCGCGGCCGGCCGAGAGCAGGTGATCGGTCGCCTCGGTGCGCAGGCGGTTGGTCAGTTCGAAGTCGCGGGCGAAGTGGCGCATGTCGAGCGACCCGGACAGCGCCGTCAGCTCGTGCACGATCGCCTCCGGCTCCGCCTCGGCGACGGCGGCGGCGACCTGGTCGGGGTCGAGGGCATCGGCGACGATCGGTCTCGCCCCGAGCCCCTCCACCGCCTCGCGCCTGGCGGCGCTCCGCGTCATCCCGAATACCTCGTGGCCGTCGGCGACGAGGCGCGGGACCAGCTGCTTTCCCATCGCTCCGGCGGCGCCGGCTATCAGGACCTTCATGACTCCTCCTCTCGTCGGGGTTCACCAATGAGACGAGATGCGCCCTCTTACTGTGACAAGCCGCGCGGGGTCGCGGGTAAACTCGCCGGCATGGATTTGCGACTTGAGCTGGTACAGGTCCCCGTTTCCGACGTGGACCGGGCCAAGGCCTTCTACGAGCAGGCCGGTTTCGTCGCCGAACACGACCACCAGGTCAGCGACGAGATCCGCTTCGGGCAGCTGACGCCGCCGGGCTCGCTCGACGGCCTGCAGCTGGTTGTGTCCGACATCGAGGCCGGACCGAGAGGCGAGTGACGATGAGCGAGGCGATCGAAGAGGGCTTCAAGGAGGGCGACAAGGTCTGGGTCCAGGATGCCGACGGCAACCACCACCCCGGGATCTTCGTCGGCAACAACGAAGCCGCCGGCTGGTTCGGCGGCGGCCCCAGCGCCTACGTCGCCCATCCCGAGGCCCACCAGGCCGAGGTCGTCTCGATCTTCCGCATCACCCCCCGCGACGAGTAATCGCCCGAGTTTTCGCGGCGTGTCGATTTCGGCGATGGTCGTTCGTCGTCGGGGTAGAGAGTGGGGTGAAACCCCCACGAACGACAAGGCAAGGAGCCAGAGATGCGATTCATGATGTTCATGTACCCGGGTATCGAGGACAAGGACTGGGAACCGACGGCCGAGGACGTGGCGGCGATGGGCCGCTACAACGAGGAGCTGCGCAAGGCCGGCATGCTGCTCGGTCTCGACGGTTTGCACCCGCCAGGCGGCGGGGCGTCGGTCAGCTTCGACCGCGGCGGCGAGGCGACCGTCACCGACGGTCCGTTCACGGAGGCGAAGGAGGTCGTCGGCGGCTACTGGCTGATCCAGGCACGCTCCCAGGAGGAGGCGGTCGAGTGGGCCTCGCGCTGCCCGGGCCTGAACTGCCGGATCGAAGTCCGGCGCGTGCAGGAGCTGGAGGATTTCCCGGACGACGTCCGGGAAGCGGCCGAAGCCAGCGAAGGGGCGTAGCCGTTTGAGCGACGCCGCGACCGAGAAGGCGATCGAGGCGGTCTGGCGGATCGAGTCCGCCCGCCTCATCGCCGGCCTGGCGCGGATGGTCCGCGACGTCGGCCTGGCCGAGGATCTGGCCCAGGACGCGCTGGTCGCGGCGCTGGAGCGCTGGCCGCAGTCGGGCGTCCCGGACAACCCGGGCGCCTGGCTGATGGCCACCGCCAAGAACCGCGCCATCGACCTGGCCCGGCGCAACACGACTTTCGAACGCAAGCAGGAAGAGCTGGCCCGCGACGTCGGCATGCAGATGGCGCTGGAGCGCGCGGACTTCGACGCCGCCGTCGACGACGAGGTCGGCGACGACCTGCTCGGCCTGATCTTCACCTGCTGCCACCCGCTGCTCTCGCGCGAGGCGCGGGTGGCGCTGACGCTGCGGCTGCTCGGCGGCCTGACCACGCCGGAGATCGCCCGCGCCTTTCTCGCCAAGGAGTCGACGATCGCGCAGCGGCTGGTGCGGGCGAAGCGGACGCTGCGCGACGCCGGCGTGCCCTTCGAGGTGCCGCGCGGCGCGGAGCTGGACACCCGCCTGCCGTCGGTGCTCGAAGTCATCTACCTCGTCTTCAACGAGGGCTACGCGGCCAGCGCCGGCGAGGACTGGATCCGGCCGTCGCTCTGCGAGGAAGCGCTGCGACTCGGCCGTGTCCTCGCCGCCCTGGCGCCGCAGGAGCCGGAGGCGCACGGCCTGATCGCGCTGCTGGAGATCCAGGCCTCGCGCAACGCCGCCCGGCTCGGTCCCGACGGCGAGCCAGTGCTGTTGCTCGACCAGAACCGCGCCCGCTGGGACCTGCTGTTGATCGGCCGCGGGCTGAAAGCGCTGGAGCGAGCCGAAGGCGCGCGCGGACCGCTCGGCCCCTACGGCCTGCAGGCCGCGATCGCCGTCTGCCACGCCCGGGCGCGAAGCGCCGAGGAAACCGACTGGATACGGATCGCCGCCCTCTACGACGCCCTCGCCCAGATCGCGCCCTCGCCGATCGTCGAGCTCAACCGCGCCGTCGCCGTCGGCATGGCCTTCGGGCCCGAGGCCGGCCTCGAACTGCTGGACACGATCGCCGAGGAGCCGGCCCTGCGCGAGTACCACCTTCTCCCCAGCGTCCGCGGCGACCTACTTGCCAAGCTCGGCCGCGACGAGGAGGCCGGCGCCGAGTTCAAGCGCGCCGCCTCGCTGACGGAGAACGAGCGCGAGCGGGAGTTGCTGCTCCGCCGCGCCGCCGAAAGCTGAGCGTTACTTGGCGACTTCTTGCCGCTATGCGGGAACAACTCGCCAAGGGCGGTCAACTGCCGCTGAGGCGGTGCATGCCGTCAACGTCGAGGCGGTGGGTGACCCAGTCGCCGAGCTGGGTGGCGCCGAGCTTTTCGTAGAAGCGCAGGGCGGGCTCGTTCCAGTCCAGGGCGGTCCACTCGAGGCGGACGTGGCCGCGCTCCAGGGCGAGGGCGGCGATGTGCTCCATCACCGCGCGGCCGATGCCGCCGCGGCGCATACCAGGGCGGACGTAGATGTCCTCGATCCAGAGGCCGGAGCGACACTCGAAGCTGGAGAAGGTGGTGAAGAAGATCGCGTAGCCGACAGCCTCGCCATCGAGCTCGACGACCAGCGCCTCCGCCGCCCGCTGCTCGAACAGGGTGCGGCGCAACACCTCGGGGTCACCGGCGACCTTGTCGGCCAATTTCTCGTACTCGGCCAGCTCCAGGATCAGCCCGAAGAGAGGCGCCACGTCGGCTTCGGTCGCCGGTCGGATCCGTAGGTCGACAGGGCCTGGCACGGCGGAGAGCCTACTTAGAGATTCCGTCCCTTCAGCCGTCCCGACGATGCGTGCCGTTGAAGGGGTCCCCCGCTCACGCCATCGAGCGGAGAGCCAGGTGCCACCGCGCAACCTCAGGCGATGCCCTCGACCTCGTACTCGCGCAGGAAGCCCTCGAAGAGGCGGCGGTGGCCCTGCTCGTCGCGCAGGATCGCGATCACCATGTCCTGGGTGACCGGGTCGATGCTCTCGGTCTCCTCGACGATCCGGGTGTAGTGCTCGATCGCGCCGGTCTCGGCTTTGATCACGCCGCGGATGACGTGGACGATGTCGGTCTGGTGCTCGGGCGGCTGCAGGAAGCCCTGCTCGGCGGCGAAGGCTTCCGAGCCGGGGACGACGCCGTAGAGCTCCTTGATCCGGTCGGCGAACTGGCGCGCGTGGCCAAGCTCGTCTTCGACCTCCTGCGCGAGCGACTCCTTGATCTCCTGCGCCCGCACCCCGTCGAGGTTGACCGAGGCGGCGAGGTAGCTCATCACCGTCTCCATCTCCATCCAGTAGGCGCGGGTCAGCAGCTCGATCACCTGCTCGCGCTGCTCGGAATTGGCGCCGTCGAATATGCCCTTGCTGGGACTGCTCGCCTCCATCTTGCTCTCTCCTCCTCGGTTCGGTTCCGGGGCTACGCAATCCCCTTACCCGCCCGCGCCCTTCTCGAACTGCGGTGGGCGCCGGCGCTAGGCTGCGGCGCCATGGACACGATCGACCAGCTGCTCGCCAACAACCGCGACTTCTCCAAGTCGCTGCGGGACCGGCACCTCGACGTCCGTCCCAGCCGGCAGCTGGCGATCGTCACCTGCATGGACTCGCGGCTCGACGTCTTCGCGGCACTGGGGCTGGGCGATGGCGAGGCGCACGTGCTGCGCAACGCCGGCGGCGTCATCACCGACGACGCGATCCGTTCGCTGGCGATCTCCCAGCGCAAGCTGGGAACCCGCGAGGTGATGCTGATCCACCACACCGACTGCGGCATGCAGACCCTCACCGACGACGGCTTCCGCAACGAACTGCGCAAGGAGACCGGGGTCGCGCCGACCTTCGCGATCGAGTCCTTCAGCGATGTCGACGCCAGCGTCTGCCAGTCGATCCTGCGGGTCCGCCGCTCGGACTTCATCCCCCACCGCGACGCGGTGCGCGGCTTCGTCTACGACGTCGACACGCACCGCCTGCGCGAGGTTGAGGTGGGCGACGAGGGCTGAGCCCCGCCGCCGCAACCTCGGTCCTAGCTCTCGGCTTTCGTGTACATCAGCGAGCCGGGCGTGGTCAGGGTCTCCCCCGTCTCCAACAGGGTCTTCAGGCCGGAGAGGATCATCGGCCAGCCGCCGAAGAGTTCGCTGTTGGCACCCTCGGCCAGCTGGTCGTGGGTGACCAGCAGCCGACACGAGTCCCCGACCTGCTCGATCTCCCAGGTCACCCGCGAGCTTCCTTCGCCCTCGACGGCCTCGCTCCACAGCGCCTGGAAGCTCTGCACCAGTCGCCGCGGCGGTTCGACCTCGAGGTTTTCGCCGACGACCAGCGGCGTCGGCATCGCCTCGGTGCGGCCCTCGTAGCGGGAGCCGGGGGTCCACTCGGACTCGACCCCGATGCCGAAGCTGTACCTGCGCCGCAGCTCGGGATCGACGATCGCCTCCCAGAGACGCTCCGGCGTGGTCTTGATGTAGATCTCGAACAGCGCCATCGCGCGTCCGTCCACCACTTCCCAATCTTGCCTGTCATTCATCAGCTTCCTCCTCGATGTCTTGCTTGAGCTGACTGAGCCCAGCGGCCCAGGGCTCGGCGTACTTGCTCACCCAGCGGTCGTGGACGAGCCGGATCGGGACGGTGTTCAGGAAGTGGAGCTTCTCCCGCCCCCGTCGCTTGCTCACGACGAGGCCCGCCCCCTCGAGCACCTTGAGGTGCTTCATCACGCCGAAGCGCGACATCTCGAAGCGGGCCTCGAGCTCGCCCAGGGTCTGCCCGTCGCGCTCGAACAGCAGGTCGAGCAGCTCGCGGCGGGTGGGGTCGGCGAGAGCCTTGAACACGTCGTCCATGGCCGGAACTATAGGTGACCTATTAGTCACATGTCAACCCCGCGAAGGCTACGCACCCATGCTGCGGGCGATCACCACCCGCTGGATCTCGTTCGTCCCCTCGTAGATCTGGGTGATCTTGGCGTCGCGCAGCATGCGCTCGACCGGGTACTCGTTGACGTAGCCGTAGCCGCCGAGCACCTGGATCGCCTCGACCGTGACCTTCATCGCGTTGTCGGAGGCGAACAGCTTCGCCATCGAGGTCCACTTCGGCAGGCTGGCGGGGCGCTCCGCCAGGTCGGCCATCGAGCAGGCTTTGTAGAGCAGCTCGCGGGCGGCGGCGGTGCCGGTCTCCATGTCGGCGAGCTTGAACTGGATCGCCTGCAGGGCGTTGATCGGCTTGCCGAAGGCGATCCGCTCCTTCGCGTACTCGTTGGCGTAGTCGGTCGCCCCCTGGGCGATGCCGACGGCCTGGGCGCCGGCGCCGAGACGCGTGCGCTCCAGCGTGCCGAGAGCGACGCCGAGGCCCTTGCCTTCGGTGCCGATCAGGTTCTCGTGCGGGACGCGAACGTCGGTGAAGGAGGGCGAGCCGGTCGGCGAGCCCTTGATCCCGAGCTTGTGCTCGAGTTTTCCGGGGTCGAAACCATCGCGCTCTTTCTCGACCACGAAGGCACTGATCCGTTTGTTCTCGCGGTCGGTGACGGCGAAGACGACGTAGAAGTCGGCGACGGAGGCGTTGGTGATCCAGTTCTTCTGGCCGTTGATCACCCATTCGTCGCCATCGCGAACGGCGGTGGTCCGCATCGCCGCCGGGTCGCTGCCGGCCTCGGGCTCGGAGAGAGCGAAGGCCGGCGACCACTCGCCGCTGGCGCACTTGGGCAGGAAACGCTCTTTCAGCTCGTCGGAGCCGAAGAGTTGGATCGGCAGCGTGCCGAGCTCCTGGATCATCAGGATCAGGGCCGAGGAGGCGCAGGCCTTGGCGATCTCCTCGACCGCCATCTGCAGGACCAGGGTGCCGGTGCCGGTGCCGCCGTATTTCTCGTCGAAGGGCAGGCCGAGGATGTCGTGCTCGGCCAGCAGCTTGCGGACGTCCCAGGGGTATTTGCCTTCGCGGTCGATCTCGCCGGCGCGCGGGGCGATCTTCTCCTGGGCCAGCCGGCGGACCATGTCGCGGAGGTCACGGGACCCTTGGGGGACTTCGTAAGTGTTGGTCATCGGCCGGGCAGTCTAGGGACGCCTGCCCCGCGCCGTTCGATGGGTTTGCGTGCCTATAGCCCCCAAAACTGATCGAGCGGCGCGGACCTAGACTGCGCGGGTGCCTTCCGTCGCCCCCTACGGCTCCTGGCGCTCGCCGATCACGCCGGCCACCGTTGCCGCGGGCGGGCGGCGGCTGGCGGCGCCGCAGTTGGCCGGCGACGGCGCCGTCTGGTGGGCCGAAGGTCGGCCGGCCGAGGGCGGGCGCGTGGTGCTGATGCGCCGGCCCGCCGGCGGCGAGCCGGAAGCGGTGACGCCAGCTGGCATCAACGTGCGCACCCGCGCCCACGAGTACGGCGGCGGCGCCTGGGCCCTGGCCGGCGACGACCTCGTCCTCTTCGTCGACTTCGCCGACCAGCGGCTCTACCGCCAGCGCCTCGGCGAGGAGCCGGTGGCGATCACGCCCGAGCCGGAGAGCCCCGGCGGCCTGCGCTACGCCGACTGCCGGCTGACCCCGGACGGGCGCACCGTCGTCTGCGTGCGCGAGGTCCACGGCGAGGGCGAAGCCGAGAACCAGATCGTCGCCCTGGCGCTCGCCGGCGGCGGCGAGCCGGCGGTGCTCGCCCGCGGTCGCGACTTCTACTCCTTCCCCCGCCCCAGCCCCGACGGCGCCTGGCTCGCCTGGACCTGCTGGGACCACCCGAACATGCCCTGGGACGGGACCGAGCTCTGGCTGGCGCCGCTCGCCGACAGCGCCGACGCCCGCCTGGTCGCGGGCGGGCCCGGGGAGTCGGTCTTCCAGCCCGAGTGGGACGACGCCGGCCGGCTGCACTTCGTCTCCGATCGCGATGGCTGGTGGAACCTCTATCGCGCCGCGGGCGAAGAGGCTATGCAGCTGACCGCCGAGGAAGCTGAGCTGGGGCACCCGCAGTGGCTGTTCGGCGGCTCGACCTACGCCTTCCTCGGCGACGGCTCAATCGCCCTGGTCCGCTGCGAGCGCGGCGAGGAACGGCTCTTCCTGCTCGACCCCGGCACCGAGCGCCTGCGCGACCTCGAGCTCCCCTACACCTCCTTCGGCTTTCCCTCGCTGTCGGGTCGCGGCACCAGCGTCGCCTTCGCCGCCGCCAGTCCGGCGACGGAGACCGCGGTCCTGCTCTTCGACACCGCCGGCGGTGAGCTGGAGGAGGTGCGCAGCGCCAGCGACGAGTCGGTCGACCGCGGCTACGTCTCCATCCCCCGCGCGATCGAGTTCCCGACCAGCGGCGGCGAGACCGCGCACGCCTTCTACTACCCGCCCACCAACCCCGGCTTCGAGGCGCCGGCGGGCGAGCTGCCGCCGCTGATCGTGCAGAGCCACGGCGGCCCCACCTCCCACGCCACGCCAGCGCTCGACCGCGAGTACCTCTTCTGGACCAGCCGCGGCATCGGCGTCGTCGACGTCAACTACCGCGGCAGCAGCGGCTACGGGCGGCCCTACCGCCAGCGCCTGCGCGGCGGCTGGGGCGTGGTCGACACCGACGACTGCATCGCCGCCGCCCGCCACCTGGCCGCGGCCGGCGAGGTCGACGGGGCGCGGCTGGCGATCCGCGGCGGCAGCGCCGGCGGCTACGCCACCCTCTGCGCGCTCGTCTTCCACGACGACTTCGCCACCGGCGCCAGCTACTACGGCGTCGCCGACACCGAGACCCTCGCCGAAGACACCCACAAGTTCGAGTCGCGCTACCTCGACGGACTGATCGGCCCCTATCCCAAGCAGAAGGACCTCTACTACCAGCGCTCGCCGATCCACTTCGTCGAGCGGCTGCGGGCGCCGCTGATCCTCTTCCAGGGCCTCGAGGACGAGGTCGTGCCGCCGAGCCAGGCGGAGACGATGGTGGCGGCCCTGAAGCAGAACGGCATCCCCCACGCCTACCTCGCCTTCGCCGGCGAGGCGCACGGCTTCCGCCGCGCGGAGACCGAGATCCGCTGCCTCGAAGCCGAGCTCTACTTCTACGGCCGCATCCTCGGCTTCGAGCCCGCCGACGAGCTGGAGCCGGTCGAGATCGACGGCGCCTGAGGCGCCGCCGGGCCGATCTCGACCGGCTCGCTCGCGTCAGCGGCTAGGCGCTTTTTTGCCCGCGGCGCCCGCTTTGCCTTTGCGCGAAGCAGCCGCTTTTTTCGCAGTCGCTTTCGCTTTGCGCGGGGCGGCTTTTTTGGCTTTGGCTTTTTTCGCGGCGGCTTTTGGTTTGCGTGAGGCGCTTGCTTTTGCCTTTTTGACGGCCGGTTTCGTTTTTTTCGAGCCGGCGGCTTTCCGTTTGCCGGCGGCGGGAGCTTTCGCTTTGCCGGCTTTCGCTTTGGCCGTTTTTGCTTTGCCCGAGCGCCGCTGCGCAGCCGGCACTTCCGCCGTCGCCACGGCACCGGACAGCGACTTGATCTGGCCCTCGAGGAACTTGGCCATCCGTTCCTCCTCGCGGCGGATCTCGCGGGCGAGCTTGGCCGTCTCCTTATCGGAGACCTTCTCGGCGAAGATCTCGATCGCCAGGTAGGTGGAGATCTCCTCGTGCTCGTTGAAGTACTCGGTCTTGGCGTTCTTCAGCATCTTCTCCTGCTCGCCGCTGCCCCGCACCGCGTGCAGCGGGCCCTTGGCGGCAGCCGTCGCCTTGGCGACCACAGTCTGGATCGCGTGCCCGCCGCCGCCGAGCTTCTTGATCCGGCGCTCGAGCTGTTTGGCGTGGGACTTCGTCTCTTTGAGGTGCTGTTTGAGGCGTTTTTTGTACGGCGCCTTGGTCGTCATCGCTATGTGCGCCTCAAGGGAAGTCTCCAGCTCCTTCTCCTTGCCGTAGGCCTCGTTCAGATACTGGACCAGCTTTGCGTCACGCTCGTTCAAATCGCTCATATGGGTGGTATGTCCTTCCTGTAGTGGGGGTGAATGGGCAACCCGTGCCCGGTGTGTAGAAGAGGTGGGGTCGGTCAACTGACCAGGCAGTTGGCGCCGCCTTCGCTCTCGCCGGAGGCGGGGAAGGCATGGGCCAGGGCGTGGGCGATCAGCTCGCTGCGGGCGGCGTAACCGGGTGAGGTGAAGTGGATTCCGTCTTCGATGAACCAGGCGTCTTTGACATCGGAGGCCCAGTCGTAGACTCGCATGTTGGGATATCTGCGGCAGGCGACAAGTAATTCTTCGTCCCACTTTTCCATGTTCTCAGCCGCGTAGGGATCGCCTGCTTCGACCAGCGAGCGGACGTTGACCCACATCACCGGTTCGTCGCCGATCGTGTTCATCATGATTTCGATCCGTTCCATCTCGCCGACGGCGGAGCCGACGAAGACGTTGGCGGCCTCGTTGGTGCCGAGCGCCAGCACCCAACAGCCGTGGAAGCCTTCGAGCTTCCAGGCTTCGGCCACTTCCTGAGCGTTGGGTTCGCCTTCGAACTGCTCTTCGATCGAGCGGGCGCCGGAGATCTCCGTGTGCGCTTCGACGGCGCCGACGTCGGCGTACTGGGCTTCGATCCGCTGGCTTTCGAGCGGCAGGTATTCGGGCGAGGTGAGGCCCTCGGAGGTGGAGTCGCCGATGTGGACGACGGCTTTGCAGGAGGCGCGGGTCGAGGAGTTCGCCTGGGCCGGGGTCAGCGGCGGCGGCTTGGCGGTCCCGGCGGCGACCGCTTCTTCCACCCGCACGTCTTTGCCTTCGGCGGAGACCGAGTTGACCCCGGCCATGCCGGCGCAGGCGGCGAGGAGGACGACGAAGCAGGCCCCGGCGACGGCCCAGCCCTCGCGGGTCAGGTTCGCCGGCCGCCACTCCCCCGCCCGCGCCCGCTTCCAGAGGCGGCCGAGGGCGCCGTGGCGGACCGGCTCCTCGATGTAGCGCCAGGAGAGCGCCGAGATGCCGACGATCGCCGCGAACTGCAGCAGCTCGCGCAGCGGTTCGGCGCCGTTGGCGATGCCGCCGGGGGTGGTGAGGACGATCACCGGGAAGTGCCAGAGGTAGATGCCGTAGGAGCGGACGCCGATCCAGCGCAGCGGCTTCCAACCGAGGACCGGGCCGAGCCGGCAGGCCGGGTGGGCCAGCGCCGCGACGACCAGCACGGTGGCAATCGAGAGCAGCACGAAGCCGCCGCGGTAGAGGAACGAGGAGTACTGGTCGCTCTGCCATATCATCAGCCCGATCGCCAGCAGGCCGACGAGGCCGAGGCCGTCGAGCATGTTGCGGGCACCGGCGCCGATCCGCGGGCTCAGTTTGCGGCTCGGCCAGACCATCGCCAGGGCGGCGCCGAAGAGCAGCTCCGAGGCCCGCGTGTCGGTCCCGTAGTAGACCCGCGAGGGGTCGAGGCTCGGGTGGTAGAGGACCGCCATCAGGATCGCCGAGGCGATCGCCAGCGCCAGCGTCACCACCGCCAGCCGCGGCCGCACGCCCGAGGCCAGCGGCGTCTCCCGCACGACCTTGACGCCGATCAGCAGCAGGAACGGCCAGACGATGTAGAACTGCTCCTCGATCGCCAGCGACCAGAGGTGGTTGAGCGGACCGGGCGGGGCGAAGCGGGCGAAGTAGGAGACGTCGCCGAAGATCAGCTGCCAGTTGCTGACGTAGAGGGCCGAGGCGACGACGCCGTCGCGGAACTGCTGCGGCTGGGCGGGGCCGAAGATCGTCACCCAGGCGACGACGACGATCAGCATCGCGAACAGCGCCGGCAGCAGGCGGCGGGCGCGGGCGAGCCAGAACTTGCCGAGCCGGATGTGGCCGCGGCGGGCCAGCTGCGAAAGCAGGATGTCGGTGATCAGGTAGCCGCTGAGGGTGAAGAAGATGCCGACCCCGAGCAGCCCACCGGGAGCCCAGCCGAAGCCGAGGTGGAAGGCGATCACGGCGAGGACGGCGATCGCGCGCAGCCCGTCCAGCCCGGGCATGTAGCGCTGGTTGCGCTTGACTGGTTCAGGCATCTGTCGGCCGCATGCTACGTATGGGAGAAGAAGCGATGAAAGACAAGTCCCCCTCCACCCCACTTCCAAGCCGCCGCCTCGGCGATTCCGCGCTCGAAGTCTCGGCCGTCGGCCTCGGCTGCAACAACTTCGGCGGCCGCATCGACGCGGACGCGACCGCCGCCGTGCTGGAGGCGGCGCTCGACGCCGGCATCGCCTTCTTCGACACCGCCGACATGTACGGCGGCGCCGGCGCCAGCGAGCGACTGATGGGCGAGGCGTTGGTGGGCCGCCGCGACGAGTATCTGATCGCGACCAAGTTCGGCTGGGAGATGGGCGGCGCCGAGGGCGTTCCCGACGCCGCCCGCGGCTCCCGCGAGTACATCCGCTGGGCGGTCGCGGGCTCGCTGCGACGGCTGCGGGTCGAGCGGATCGACCTCTACCAGTACCACCGCCCCGACGGGGTGACGCCGATCGCCGAGACGCTGGCGGCGCTCGACGAGCTGGTCCGCGAGGGCCTCGTCGGCGCGATCGGCTGCTCCAACTTCACGGCGGCGGAACTGGAGGAGGCCGACCGCGTGGCGCAGGGCCAGGGCCTGGCCCGCTTCGTCACCCTGCAGAACGAGTACAGCCTGCTCGAGCGCGGCATCGAGGCCGACGTGGCCCCGGTCTGCGAGCGGCTCGGCGTCTCGATCCTGCCCTTCTTCCCGCTCGCCAAGGGACTGCTCAGCGGCAAGTACCGGCGCGGCGAGCCGGGGCCGCAGGGGACGCGACTGGCCGGTGGCGAGGCCGGTAGCGACGAGCAGTTCGACCGCGTCGAGGCGCTGGAAGCGTTCGCGGCGGCGCGCGGCATTGGCCTCGTCGACGTCGCCATCGCCGGCCTGGCGGCGCAGCCCGGGGTCGCCTCGGTGATCGCCGGCGCGACCAAGCCCGAACAGGTGCGGGCGAACGTGGCGAGCCTGAACTGGCAGCCGAGCGCCGAGGACCTGGCCGAGCTGGACCGGATCGCGCCGGTGGCCCACCGCTAGCCGTTCCGCTGTTCCTTTTGCCGCCCTGGCGCGGAAAAGACACAGGGAAGGGCGTCCGCTCGGCGGACTAGGTTTCGCCGCCGTGGGCCTCGTTCTCAACTCGTCGCGGACCAAGGGCCTGAGCCTCGCTCTCGGGCTGGTCGCCGCCGCGCTGCTCTCCGTCCTGGCACTGAGCGCCGGCGCGAAAACGACCGCCGGCCCCAGCACCTGCCCCAGCTTCCGCGTCCTCCACGACGACCGCATCGGTCCCGCGCTGCTGCCGGCCGGCGACTACACGGTCGCCGTCGCCAAAGGGGCGGGGCTGACCTGCCCGGACGCCGCGAAGCTCTTCACCCGCTTCCTCGAGGACTACGACGGGGTCCTGCCCTCACCCTGGCGGGTCGTCGCCGAAGGCAGCGGCAAGGCCTCCTTCACTCAGGGCGAAGAAGTCGGCTTCTCGGTCAAGCGCAGCGCCGGCGGTGGCGAAGGCGGTGGCACCAGCCCCGAACTCGGCGTCCTCTGCAACGGCACCTTCAGCGTCAACTCCAACGTGGTCCTCGGCCCGCTCACCTTCCCCAAAGGCCAGTACCTGCTCTACCTGCCGCCGCGCACCGGCATCCGCTGCAACCGCGCCTCGGTCCTCTTCACCCGCTTCCTCGACTCGCCCGCAGGTCGCCTGCCCTTCCCCTGGCGCCTGCAGAACCAAACCGCGACCTTCTTCAAGCCCGAACACCCGGTGCGCTCGTCCTTCCGCGTCGAGCCCGCCCTCGGCGCCGGCGCCAAGTAGCGCTAGGGCTGCTCCAAGGCAAACGGGCTGCCCTCGGAGTCGCGGCAGATCGACCAGCGCTCGCCCGGGTGGACGATCGCGCCGCCGAGCTCCCGCACCCGCTCCAGCGTCGCGGTCATGTCGGCGATCTGGAAGTAGGGCAGCGAGCCGGTGTCGCCCGGCCCCTTGCCACGCTCGTGCACGCCGAGCCGCAGCCCCTCCTCCTCGTGCACCCAGCCAGCCCCGGCGGCGCCGGAACGCGGCGCCAGCTCGACCCCGAGCACGCCGCGCCAGAAGCGCAGCGCCCGCTCGGCGTCGTCGGCCGGAAACTCGATCAGGGCAGCGGGCATGGCTTCAGTATGGGGAGTGAGCGAACTGCCGGCTGGGACGATCAGGAAACGGCTGCGTAGCTGATCGTCTCCCGCACAAGCGCATCGACGACATCCTGGAGGCGCGCCAAGCCAACGCCCGAATACGAGGTTGCCTCCCATCGCTGGATCTGCTGCTGCTTAAGACCAAGCTTTTCCGCCAGCTCCCTGTGAGTCAACCCAGCTGCAATCCGGCCCTCGATAAGAGCGTTGGGAATGTCCCGAAGGCCGTCCAACTGGACACCGCCGGCGCGTCCGTCGCGCAAATCCTCATAGCGCTGAATCTGCCGTCGCAGCTCTTCGGCCTCACTTTCCATCGCCGTGCCGACGGCTGCATGGATATGAGGATGAACATCCTCCGACGGTTCGCTCCGTCTCTGAACCGGGATGGCCCTCCTCGAACCGTCGAAGCGCAGCCCGGGAGATCCGGTACTGACGCTCGTTGGCAATCACGACATGCCGCCGAGCGCCAACGCCAGGATTCCCTTCGGCCGACCCGTGCGCCGATCTCGCTGGAAATTCAGGCCGATCAGCAGGGCGGCTCGCCATGCCGACCCACCGCGCCTCGCCTCCACTTCTTTCCAATCTGGCCTGTGAATTCCAGGTGGCAGGTTACCCCCGACTTCGAAGGACGGGATCACAACACATGTTTTTCGTTGTGTTGAAGCTACCAGCGCTTCGGAACTCGCCCCCCACGCGGCGCGCCGCCACGCCGTTGTGTCGTCCTCAGCCCTCAGTCGAAGCAGTGCCCGGCGAGCCCTCGCGGCCGAGGAAGGAGCTCTCGACGCCGATCAGCTGCTCGAGCTCGCCGCGGTCGAGGAAGATGCCGTGGCATTTCGTGCACTGCTCGATCGTCACTCCGTTGCGCTGGTGAGTGCGCATCGGGGACTGGCACTTGGGGCAGGTCAGCGCGGCCACACTGAGAAGTTACCGACCCGGCGGCGGCTGCCGACGCGCTTTGTAGGGTGCGGGCGGGTTGAGCGAGCCGAGCAAACCAGCGGGCGGCAAGGAGCGCAGCGCCGTCGTTTCCGGCCTGCTCGTGCTGCTCTCGCTGCTGGCGGGGCTGGCGACGGCGCTGCTCGGGGTCCTCGTCGCGCCGGTGGCGCTCGTCGCGGTCGGCGCCCTCGTCGTCTACCGGCTGGGGGTCTTCGGCGAGAGCGGGCCCGCCTTCCCGCCGCCGCGCGCCTCGCTCGCCTGGCTCGGCGAGTTGGCTCGCTTCCTCTTCGACTTCGTCGGCTGGGCGGCGCCGCAGGTGCCGTTCGTCGCGCCCTTCCTCGTCTTCGTCGCCGTGACCTGGCCGCTGGCGCAGGAATCGGCGTCGCTGCGGTTCCAGGAACAGGCCTCCCAGATCATCCTCGTGCTGCTGATCGGCTACGCGATCGAGGCCGGCGCGATCCGCTGGCGCGAGCGCCCGGTCAACTGGATCCTCAGCCTGATGACGGTGGGGATCCTGCTCGCCGGCGAGACCTACGCGCTGATCGACCTCGCCACCGACACCCCCGACCACGCCGACATCATCGCCGGCGCGATGGCGGCCGGCGTCGTGGCGATCCTGATCGCGGCGATCCAGGGCTCCGTGCAGCGCGGCAAGGAGTCGCCGCCGGGCACCGACCCGAGCTAGGAGTTCTCTAGACCACCGCCGACGCCTGCTCGGCGAGGCGGTCCGGGACCGCGCAGACCTTGCCCTCCGAAAATCCCTCGGGGGCGATGTCGAGGGCGACGTTCATCCGCGCCCTGGTGTTCTCCCAGGCGATCAGCTGAATCAGCTCCAGCGAGCCCTTGATGCCGAAGCGCTCGACGACCTTCGCCATCAGCGCGTCGCCGACCTCGCCGGGGGTACGGGTCATGCCGCTGGCCAGGTCGATGACAAGCAGCTCGTCCTCGCTGAACAGGCCCGAGTCGTGGGCTTCGTGGAGGCCGAGCAGCTGCTCGTCGCTGAGACCGGCGCGGCGCGCGTACTCGGAGCCGATGTCCATGCAGAACTCGCAGCCGACGATCGTCGCCGCCTTCACCACCGCCAGCTCGCTCAGCACCTTCGGCACCCGCTTGCCGCGCTCGGCGGCGCGGTTGAAGCGCAGGTAGTCGATCATCAGCCGCGGGTGCTGGGCAAAGACGGCGGCCGATTTCAGTTCGCGCCCGTAGGCGACGCGGCTGCTGCGGCTGGCGAGGCGAGCGAAGACTCCCTGCCGTGGCTCGATCCTGGACATCGTTGGGCCTCCTTTACGAAGTGGGGTCAGGCAGCTTATGGATGATGTGGCACCACGGTAAGGTCCAATGCAGTGGCTAAATCGGGGTCCACTTTCTCTACCGGCTCACCCGAGCTGCTGCTGCCGCGCTGGGACCCGGAGCAGCCCCGCCGCGCCCAGCTGGAGGCCGGTTTGCGGGAGGCGATCCGGACGGGACGCCTGCGCCCGGACACCCGCCTGCCCTCTTCCCGCGCCCTGGCGACCGAGCTGGGGGTGTCCCGCCGCCTCGTCGTCGAGACCTACGAACAGCTGGCGGCGGAGGGGTACATCCTCGCCCGCCGCGGCTCCGGCACCCGCGTGGCACCGCCCGCGGAGGCCGCCCGCGACGGGGCCGAGGGAGCGCTGCGGGAGCCCGTCCCGACACCGCCGCCGGTCGCCGGCATCGACCTCTTCCCCGGCGCCCCCGACCTCTCGCTGTTCCCGCGCCGGGCCTGGGGCCGGGCCCTGCGTCGGGCCCTGGCCGAGCTGCCCGACGCCCGCCTCAGCTACGGCGAGTTCGCCGGCACGACCGAGCTGCGGGTCGCGCTGGCCGAGCATCTCGGGCGCGTGCGCGCCGCCGCGGCCGAGCCCGACCGGGTCGTCGTCACCGCCGGCTACCAGCAGGGGCTGCGCCTCTTCTGCCAGCTGCTGTGGGGACGGGGCGGCCGCCGCATCGCCGTCGAGGACCCGGGCTACCCGCTCGCCGGCTGGACGATCGAGTCCGAGCGGCTCGAGGTTGTGCCGGTCCCAATCGACGACGACGGCATCGACGTCGACGCCCTGGCCGCGGCGGCGCCCGACGCCGTCGTCGTCACCCCCGCCCACGCACTGCCGCTGGGCGCGGTGCTGGCGCCGAGCCGGCGCCGGCGCCTGGTCGCCTGGGCGCGCGACAGCGGCGCCCTGATCCTCGAGGACGACTACGACGCCGAGCTGCGCTACGACCGCGGCCCCGCCGGCACCCTGCAGGGCCTGGCGCCGGACGTCGTCGTGCTCGCCGGCACCACCTCCAAGACGCTGGCGCCGGCGCTGCGGCTGGGCTGGCTGCTGCTGCCCGCGGCGCTGGTCCCGATCGCCGTCAGCACCCGCACCATGGCCGACGGCGGCGGCCCACGGATCGACGAATGGGGCCTCGCCGAGCTGATCTCCAGCGGCGCCTTCGACCGCCACGTCCGCGCCGCCCGCCAGCGCTACCGGGCCAAGCGGGCCACCCTCCTCGACGCCCTCGCCAGCGCCCTGCCCGGCGCCCGCGTCCGCGGCATCGCCGCCGGCCTGCACGTCGTCCTCGAGCTGCCCGCCGGCGCCGCGGAGGCCGCCGTCATCGAGCGCGCCAAGCGAGCCGGCGTGCACGCCCACGGCCTCGCCGCCTTCACCCGCACCTACGCGCATCCCCCCAGCCTGGTGCTGGGCTATGGATTGCCGAGCGAGCGCGAGCTGCGCCAGGCCGTGGCGGCGATCGCGGCCGCGATCGAGGATTGACTTCCCTCGCCAAAGGGCAGGAGAGAGGGATGAAGCCCGAGACCGGTGTCGTCGCAACCCTGAAGCGCACGGCGTCGGAGTTCATCGAGGACAACCTCAGCGACTGGGCCGCCGCCCTCACCTACTACGGCCTGCTCGCCCTCTTCCCCGCCCTGATCGCGATGGTCTCGCTGATCGGGCTGGTCGGGGATCCTCAGAGCACGACCGCGAGCCTGACCGAAATCGTCACCGAAATCGGCCCCGCCTCGGCCGCGGAAACCTTCTCGGAACCGATCGAATCGCTCGCCTCCAACCAGAGCGCCGCCGGCTTCGCCTTCGTCCTCGGCCTGCTGGTGGCGCTGTGGTCGGCCTCCGGCTACGTCGGCGCCTTCATCCGCGCCTCCAACATCATCTTCGAGACGCCGGAGGGGCGGCCGTTCTGGAAACTGCGACCGCTGCAGCTCCTCGTCACCCTGGCGATGGTCATCCTGATGGCGATCCTGGCCCTTGGCCTGGTCCTTACCGGCCCCGTCGTCGACGCCGTCGCCGGCCCGATCGGCCTCAGCGACACCGCGGTCGACATCTGGAGCATCGCCAAGTGGCCGGCGATGGCGGCGATCTTCATCCTCATGGTCGACGTCCTCTACTACGCCTCGCCGAACGTCAAGCAGCGCGGCTTTCGCTGGGTCACCCCGGGCGCCCTGGTCGCGATCCTCGGATGGGCGGTCGCCTCCGCCGGCTTCGCCTTCTACGTCGCCAACTTCGGCTCCTACGACAAGACCTACGGCACCCTCGGCGGCCTGATCTCCCTGCTGATCTGGTTCTGGATCAGCAACCTGGCGATCCTCTTCGGCCACCAGCTCAACGCCGAGCGCGAGCGCAGCGCCGAGATCGAAGAGGGTCGCCCGCAAGCCGAGCGCGAGATCCAGCTCGAGCCGCGCAGCGAGCCCAAGGAAGAGAAGACGAGCTGATCCACGGCCTTCCGCCGGGAGCTATGCGAACATATGTTCCCATCAGACGAGAGGAGACCGTAGATGCCCCAATTCGACGCATATGAAGACCTCGTTGGCAAGTGGCGCTGGCGCCTGCTGGGAGCCGACGGGCGTACCGTGGCCAGCTCCGGGGAGTCGTTCGATTCGCACTGGCACGCGCTGAGAGCGGCCGAAAACGTGCGCGCCGCCGCCGCCGGGGCGGCGATATCGAGCGTTCCCGCCGAGGGAGTCGACGACGCGCTCGGGGCGATCATCGACCGCGAGCTGGCGCGGAGCTAGTCCGGCCTCAATGGAGTCCCAGCCGGCCGCCGCCGATCGGCGGCCACCGCCAGCACGGCGGCGCCGCGGAAGCGGCCCGCCCGCAGGTCCTCGAGCGCCGTGTTCGCCTCCTCCAGCGGGTAGGTCGTTACCTCGGTGCGGACCGGCACCCGCGGCGCCAGGGCCATGAACTCCTCGCCGTCGGCCCGGGTCAGGTTGGCGACCGAGCCGAGGCTGCGCTCCTCCCAGAGGATCTCGTAGGGGAAGGAGGGGATGTCGCTCATGTGGATGCCGGCGCTGATCACCCGCGCGCCCTTGGCGCTGGCCCGCAGCGCCGCCGGCATCAGCGCCCCCGCCGCAGCGAAGACGATCGCACCGTCGAGCTGCTCGGGCGGCATCTCTCCGGAGGAGCCCGCCCACTCGGCGCCGAGCCCGCGCGCGAACGCCTGCGTCTCCTCGTCGCCCTCGCGGGTGAAGGCGAAGACGCGCCGCCCTTCGTGGACGGCGACCTGGCAGAGGATGTGGGCGGAGGCGCCGAAGCCGTAGAAGCCGATCCGCTCGGCCGCGCCGACCAGGCGCATGGCCCGGTAGCCGATCAGCCCGGCGCAGAGCAGCGGCGCCGCCCCATAGTCCGAGGTCGCGGCGGGAATCGGGAAGCAGAAGCGCTCGTCGGCAACCGTTAGCTCGGCGTAGCCGCCGTCGATGTCGTAGCCCGTGAAGCGGGCGTTGTCGCAGAGGTTCTCGCGGCCGCTGCGGCAGTAGCGGCACTCACCGTCGGTCCAGCCCAGCCAGGGGACGCCGACCCGCTCGCCGCTCGCGAAGCGCTCCGCCCCCTCCCCCGCCCCGACCACGCTGCCGACGATCTGATGGCCGGGGACAAGCGGCAGCTTCGGCTCGGTCAGCTCGCCGTCGAGGATGTGGAGGTCGGTGCGGCAGACGCCGCAGGCGTGGACGCGGATTAGGACCTGGCCAGGGCGGGGAACCGGCTCGGGCAGGTCGGCGAGCCGCAGCGGCCCGCCGACCTGCTCGAGGACCATCGCTCGCATCAGCCTTCGCTCTGCCTCGCCAGCAGCTCATCGAGGCGGTCGTAGGTCTCGTTCATGCCGTTTTCCATACCGGACTCCAGCATCCCATCCCGCTCGGGTTGGGCGTCGTGAAGCGCCACTTGCCGCCCGTCGTCGCGTCCATCTCGTCGACCGCAGCTCCTCGAGCCGATCGAACCGCTCCTCCAGCATCGTCCGGTGGGAATCCATCCACGCCTGCAGATCCTCCAGCCGCGCTTCAGTCGGCGACGTGCAGCTCCAGCGCGTGGATCTGGCTCTGGCCGTAGGAGCCGGTCTGGACCGGGCCGGCGGCGCTGATCAGGTCGCCCGGACCGGGGAGCGGGTGCGGTCGCAGGCCCCGGCGGACGTCGACCGCGGTCAGGCCCGGCAGGGTGATCCCCTGCGGATCGGCGACGACGAAGTGGGCGTCGCCGTCGCCGTCGGGGTCGACTCGCTCGACGTAGACGATCCGGCCCTGCGTGCTGCGGCAGCTGGGCAGACCGGGCGGGCAGCGAGACGGCGTGACCGGGGTCGCGGCCGGCTGCGGCCGATCCCGCTGAGCCGATTGCTCCCTTTCCGGGGCCGGCGCCCCCGTCTCCGTCGTCCCGCAGCCGGTGCCGGCGGCGACGATCGCGATTGCCGCCAAAGCGGCGGCCCGGCCGGCCGTTTGGCGCCCAAGCATGAGGTCAATCTACGGCCAGGTCGGGGGTAGGCTTCCCCTTCGCCGATCACGAGAGGAGCCAGAAGGTGAAAGTCAGCCATTCCGAGACCGAGGCCGCTACGCGAGTTGCGTTTGTCCAGTCCCGCTGGCACAGGGAGATCGTCGATCAGTGCCGGTCCGCGTTCGTGGCGGAGATCGGCGAGCTCGGAATCGAGGAGTCCGCGGTCGACCTCTTCGAGGTCCCCGGGGCCTTCGAGATCCCCCTGCACGCGAAAAAGCTCGCCGACAGCGGGTGCTACGGCGCGATCGTCGCCGCCGGGCTCGTCGTCGACGGCGGCATCTACCGTCACGAGTTCGTCGCCGATGCCGTCATCGGCGGCTTGATGCGGGTGCAGCTGGACACCGGCGTGGCGGTCATCTCCGCGGTCCTGACCCCCCATCGCTTCCACGAGCACGACACCCACCAGACATTCTTCTCCGAGCACTTCAAGGTCAAGGGCGTCGAGGCGGCGCGGGCCTGCGCCCAGACGATGGAAGCGCTCGCCCAGATCCCGGCTGCGGCCTGAACCCGGGCCCAGCCGTCCCGATCGCCACCGAGCACCACTAGGCTCGGTGGCGATGGCCAAGGCGAGGCGAGTCGAGCCGGTGGAGGCGCCGCCGCGTCGACGCGTGCTGATCGTGATCGGCGCGCTGATGCTGACGATGCTGCTGGCGGCGCTCGACCAGACGATCGTCTCGACCGCGCTGCCGACGATCGTCGGCGAGCTCGGCGGCCTCAACCACCTCTCCTGGGTCGTCACCTCCTACCTGCTGGCGATCACGATCGTCACCCCGCTCTACGGCAAGCTGGGCGACCTCTACGGGCGCAAGGTCGTCCTGCAAGGAGCGCTGATCCTCTTCCTGATCGGCTCGGCGCTGTGCGGACAGGCGCAGGGGATGACCGAGCTGATCGCCTTCCGGGCGATCCAGGGGCTGGGCGGCGGCGGGCTGATGGTCAGCGCCCAGGCGGCGATCGGCGACGTCGTCTCGCCGCGCGAGCGCGGCCGCTACATGGGCCTCTTCGGCGCCGTCTTCGGCGTCGCCAGCGTCGCCGGCCCGCTGATCGGCGGCTTCTTCACCAGCCACGCCAGCTGGCGCTGGATCTTCTACATCAACCTGCCGCTGGGAGCGCTGGCGCTGGTCGTGCTGGCGATCGCGCTACCCGGCGCCAGCGAGCGCAAACAGCATCGCGTCGACTACCTCGGCACCGCCCTGCTCGGCACCTCGCTGGCCTCGCTGGTGCTGCTGACCACGCTCGGCGGCACCACCTACGCCTGGGACTCGATCACGATCTTCGGCCTCGGGCTGCTCTCGATCTTCGCCCTCGCCGCCTTCGTCTGGGTGGAGCAGCGGGCCAAGGAGCCGGTGCTGCCGCCGGAGCTGTTCCGCAACCCGGTCTTCCGCATCACCAGCGCCGTCGGCTTCGTCGTCGGCTTCGCGCTGTTCGGCGCCCTCACCTACCTGCCGCTCTTCCAGCAGGTCGTGCGCGGGCTCAGCCCGACCACCTCGGGCCTGCAGCTGGTGCCGTTGATGGCCGGTCTGCTGACCGCCTCGATCGCCTCCGGGCAGCTGATCTCGCGCAGCGGCCGCTACAAGCGCTTCCCGATCGCCGGCACCGCGATCGCCGCCGTCGGCCTGCTGCTGCTCTCCAGCCTCGAGCCCAACACCGGCTCGCTCGAGGTCGGCTTCTACATGCTCGTCCTCGGCGTCGGCCTCGGCCTGGTCATGCAGGTGCTGGTGCTGGCGGTCCAGAACTCCGTCCCCTACTCCCAGCTCGGCGTCGCCACCTCGTCGGCGACCCTGTTCCGCTCGATCGGCGGCTCGCTCGGCACCGCGATCCTCGGCGCGATCTTCGCCAACCGCCTCGCCAACGAGCTCAGCTCCAGCCTGCCCGCCGGCCCCCCCGTCGCGTCCGGCCTCTCCTCCGGGCAGATCGACCCGGCCCAGCTGCAGGCGCTGCCCGCGGCGCTGCACGACAGCTACGTCAACTCCTTCACCGACTCGATCTCGACCGTCTTCCTGCTCGCCGCCGGGGTCGGCGCGATCGCCTTCCTGCTCGCCTGGTTCCTGGAGGAGCGACCGCTGCGTAAAACGATCGAGGACAGCGACCTCGGCGACGCCTTCGCGGCGCCCCAGGACACCGACTCATTGCGCGAGATCACCCGCGAGCTCAGCCGCCTGGTCGGCCGCGAGCGCACCCGTTCCTTCATCGAGCGCGTGATCGACGAAGCGGAAGTCGACCTGACCCCGGCCGAGGTCTGGCTGCTCGGGCGCGCCGTCGACGGCGAGATCGGCGCCGATGCCCTCACGGTCGAGGACCCGGCCGACCGCGACCGCCTCGCCGGGGCGGTCGCGCGGCTGCGTGAGCGCGGCATGGTCGAGGCCGAGGCGGGCGCGCCGGCGCAGCTGACGGGCGCCGGGCGGGTCGTGCGCGAGCAGCTGCTGGCGGCCCGCCAGCAGAGCCTCAACACCCTGGTCGCCGACTGGGAGCCGGAGTCACCCGAGCTCGACGCGATGATCGAGCGCCTCTGCGAGGAGCTGAGCCAGTCCGCACGACGAGTCGACGCCTCCGCCGCGCCCCACTAGCCATTTCCCGAACTGCATCGAATTTTCACCCTTCCTGGCTTAGAAATTTGATGCAGTTCGTGGAAGGCGAGCCGCCGACCGGGCCGCGAGCCAGCCGGAGCGGCGTCTAGGCTGCCGCCGCACCGAGCTGCGAGCGCGTGCTGCCCGTGGCGAGACCCGCCTTCACATGCGCTCCCCCACCCCACACCTTCGCTTTCTGCTCGCTCTGGTCGCCCTCCTGGCGCTGGCGCTTCCCGCGACAGCGCTCGGCGCGCCGAAGCCGCAGCGGGCCGGCAAGCCGGCGCAGGCGCCGGGGACGCTGGTGCAGCTCGCCGGGGCGAGCGGCTGCACGGTCGACCGCTCGGTGTCCCGCAGCCCCTGCGCCCGCGCTCGGGCACTGCGGGAACCGGCGCCGCTGCTGGGCTCGCGCGCGGTCGCGCTCAGCCCCGACGGCAGGAACCTCTACGTCGCCTCGGCGGCAAGCGACGCGATCGCCGTCTTCGCCCGCAACGCCAGCTCGGGCAAGCTGACGCAGGCCAAGGGCGCCGCCGGCTGCATCGCCGCCCAGGGCGCCAACGGCTGCGCGGCCGCGATCGGGCTCGACGGTCCGAACTCGGTCGCGGTCAGCCCCGACGGCCGCAACCTCTACGCGACCTCGCTGGTCAGCGAGGCGGTCGCCGTCTTCGCCCGCAACCGCAAGACCGGGGCGCTGACCCAGCGCCCCGACGGCGGTGCCTGCATCAGCGGTATCCCGCTGCCGGGTTGCGCCGCCGGCCGCGCCCTGCTCGGCCCCGACGTCGTCGTCGCCAGCCCCGACGGCAAGAACGTCTACGTCGGCTCCTTCTTCGGCAACGCGGTCGCGGTCTTCAGCCGCGACCCATCCAGCGGCGCGCTGACGCAGCCGAGCGACGCCAGCGGCTGCCTGGTCGAGACCGCGACCAGCGGCTGCACCACCGGCCTCGCTCTCAACTCCATAGAGGGAATGGCGATCAGCGCCGACGGCAAGAGCCTCTACCTCGGCGCCGCCGTCTCCGAAGCCGTCGTCGTGCTCGCCCGCAACCCCTCGACCGGCGCCCTTACGCAGGCGACCGACGGCAGCGGCTGCATCGTCACCGTCCCGCTCGCCGGCTGCACCACCGGCGCCCAGCTCAACGGCGCCGACGCGGTCGCGCTCAGCCCCGACGGCGGCGACGTCTATGCGACCTCGCTGTTCAGCAAGAGCGTCACCTCCTTCACCCGCTCGACCGCTTCCGGCCTGCTCAGCCAGAAGCCCGGCACGGCCGGCTGTCTGGTCTTCCTGCGGGCGTCGGGCTGCTCCTTCGGCCGCGCCGTCAGTGCTCCCGAGGGCATCGCCGTCTCCCCCGACGGGACCAACGTCTACGTCGCCTCCTACGCGCCGGGGACGATCGCCGTCCTCAAACGCAGCAGACGCTCCGGCGCCGTTGCCCAGCTGCCGCTACGGACGGGCTGCGTCGGCGCGGTCCCGGACTGCTCGCCAGCCAGGGCGCTGAGCGGCATCGGCTCGCTCGTGCTCAGCCCCGACGGCCGCTACCTCTACGCGGCCGCGGCGAAGAGCGACGCGATCGCGATCTTCCGGCGTATCACCCGCCAGCCGCGGCACGGCTGACGGGTAACGCCGGAAACTCTCGCTTTAGTGCTTCTTGGTCGGCTTGACGTTGCCGATCACGCCGACCCGGAAACCGAGCCAGGGGTAGGTGGCGGTGATGAACGTGTTGTCCTGCGGCTGCAGGCCAACCGCCGAGATCCAGAGCTGGTAGGCGGTCGAGTTGGCGATGCCGCCGTGCAGCCGGCGCCAGACTTTGCCGCTCTTGCCGGTCGGCGAGGCAGCGATCGTGTCGGTCCACTCGACCGCGTTGCCGCCCTGGTCGAGCGTGCCCCAGGGTGAGGCGGTCAGCGCCTGGCCGACCGTGCTGAGGCTGCCCCGGAAGGCTTTTTCGTAGGCAGGCGCGGGGATCCCGAAGGGGTTCTTGGTCGCGCAGGCCGAGGCCGAGTAGAGCGCTGGGCACCAGCTCGGCACCGTGGCACCTTCGGCGCGGAAGGTGGCCAGCGGCTGCGTCGTCGCGTTGGTGATTTCACCGTTCGCCGGGTTCAGGGTGCTGGTCTTGGGGCCGTCGGCCTGACCCTCGCCGAAGACGCCGGCGTTGGTCGGGTACTTCCAGTAGGAGTAGGTGCCGCCGCCGTTCGGTTCGTAGTAGGCGGACTTGATCCACTCGTTCTGACTCGGCACGACGAAGCCGGTTTTGTGAGCGCGGGTCGCACCCTTGAGCCGGTTGCCGGCCATCCTGTACATGCCGGTCTCGGTCTGCCTGGAGAGGCGGACCCGGTAGGTGACGTAGTCGAAGGCGCCGGCGCTGCTGGTCTGCCTGGAGAGCACCTGGCCGTTGTAGAGGGAGTTGGTGAAACGGGCGACGCGGAGGAAGTTGGCGAAGCCGTAGGGCTTGTCCGCCCATTCCGGCGAGGCGACCATGTAGTGGCGGCCCTTGCCGAGGCTGGAGGAGAAGTCGATCTGACCGTACTTGGGCCAGGCCGAGGAGCTCTCGTTATCGGAGTAGAGGTGGCGAGGATCGCGGCCGCTGGGATCGACGGTGTTGAGGAAGTCGACCCACTGGTCGACGGTGACCTCGAGCTGGCCGATGCCGTAGCGGTACTTGACCCCGCCGACCATCAGGCATTCTTTTTCCGACTTCGGAGCTTCTTCGCAGGAGCGATAGAGGACGTCGGTGAAGGGTTCGATCGCGACCGCCGGATTGCCGGGGGCGCCGACCGTGGCGGTTTTCAGCGTCAGCACAGCGGGCGCCGGCGTCGCCGCGGCCAGCGCCGGCGCGGCGAGCGCCGTGATCGCGACGGCGGTAGTGGTGAGCGCCAGACGACTGCGCAGGACACGGGAAACTGCTCGGGGTATCGGCATCCGTGCCCATCGACGGAGCATCAGAGAAGCTTTAACGGCGCAGCGCAGGCGTCCATAGGCGACTGGCCAGCCAGCCAGTACTATGCGCAGCGGTGGCCGACGAGACCGAGACGAGAACGCCCCAGCGCGAGGTCGAGAAGGAGATGGTGCTGGAGCGCGAGCACTGGGTCGAGGGTCCGCCCCAGGCCCTCTTCAAGGAGATGCGCGGGCAGTGCCCGGTCCACTGGACTCCGGAAGTCACCGAGGTCCCGGCGGCGGCGGGCTTCTGGTCCGTCACCAGCGCCGACGACGTGCACGCGGTGAGCCGCGACTGGGAGACCTACTCCTCCGAACTCGGCGGCGTCGTGGTGATCGACGAGGTCTTCCCGATCGAGCTGGCGCGGGCGATGTTCATCGGCATGGACCCGCCCAAGCACGATCGCCTCAAGGCCCTGTTCCAGGCCGGGTTCACGCCGAAGCGGATCGCCGCCCACGAGGACGGGATCAGGGAGATCGTCGGCGGCGTCCTCGACCGGCTCGAGGGCCGCGACAGCTGCGACCTCGTCGCCGACGTCGCCCAACCCGCCGTCTCCCGCGTGATCGGCAGCTTCATGGGCATCTCCGAGGAGGACGACGCGATCTGGGCCGAGTTGATGAATTCGGCGCTCGCGGCCAGCGACCCCGACTACAGCCCCGACGGCATCGCCAACATCGAAGAGACGATCCAGAAGACCATGGCCGAAGTCTTCGCCCGTTGCAGCACGATGATCGCCGCCCGTCGCGAGAACCCGACCGACGATCTGACCAGCGTCCTCGTCCACGCCGAGGTCGAAGGCCAGAAGCTCGAGGAGCACGAGATCGTGATGGGCTTCTTCCTCCTCGTCGCCGCCGGCAACGACAGCACCAAGGCGACGTACTCCAGCGGGATGCGGGCCCTGCTCGAAAACCCGGAGCAACTGGCGCTCGTCCGCGACGATCCCTCGCTGATCCCGGGCGCGGTAGAGGAGTCGCTGCGGATGTTCCCCGCCTTCGCCCACTTCCGTCGCACCGCGACCAAGGACACCGTCCTCCACGGGCAGGAGATCAAGAAGGGCGAGAAGGTGGTCATGTGGTACGCCTCGTCCAACCGCGACGGGAGCCGCTACGAGGATCCCGACCGCTTCGACGTCCTCCGCAACCCCGAGCACCAGGCCTTCGGCGCCGGCGGGCGCCACTTCTGCCTCGGCACCGCCCTGGCCCGCCTCGAGCTGAAAATCCTGCTCGAGGAGACCCTCGCCCGCTACCCGGACATCTCCCTGGCGGGCAAGCCGGCATTCGTCGAGTCGGCCTTCCTCAACCAGCTGAAAACGCTGCCGGTCAAGCTCTCGGCCTAGCGCCCGGGCGCTGGCTTCTGCCGCTAGGCGAACTCGATGACGCTGCGGATGCCGTCCTGGGCCTCCATCAGCTCGAAGCCGCGGTTGACTTCGTCGAGCGCGAGGCGATGGGAGAGGAAGGGCTCGACGTCGATCTCGCCGGCCAGGTAGCGCTCGACCAGGACCGGGACCTGGTCGCGTCCCTTGACGCCGCCGAACGAGGAGCCGGCGATGCGGCGGCCGGTGATCAGGAAACGCGGGACGACATCGAGGGTCTCCCCCTTGCCGGCCACCCCCGCGACGGTGCAGAGCCCCCAGGCCATGCGCGCCGCTTCGACCGCCTGGCGCATCACGGCGACGCTGCCGGTCGCCTCGAAGGTGTAGTCGGCGCCGAAGCCGCCGGTCAGCTCAAGGATCCGCTCGACCGTGCCCTCGCCGCCGATCATCACCTCGGTCGCGCCCTGGCCGCGGGCCAGCTCGAGCCGCTCGGCGGAGAGGTCGACGCAGACGATCCGCTCGGCCCCCTGCAGCCGGCAGCCGGCGACCGCGCCCAGTCCGACCATCCCCGCCCCGAAGACGACGCAGGTGCTGCCCGGCGTCACCGCGGCGGTGTTGATCGCCGCGCCGAGGCCGGTCGAGAGCCCGCAGGCGAAGAGGCAGACGTGCTCGAAGGGCGCCTCCGGATTGACCTTGGCCAGGGCGATCTCCGGCATCACCGTGTACTCGGCGAAGGTCGAGCAGCCCATGAAGTGGCGGATGCCGTCGCCGCCGCGCGAGATGCGGGTGGTGCCATCGGGGAGGAAGCCCTGGTTCTGCTGCTCGCGGATCGCCATGCAGAGGTTGGTCCGCGGATCGACGCAGTGGACGCACTCGCCGCACTGGGGCGAGAAGAGGGTGATGACGTGGTCGCCGGGGGCGAGCAGGGTGACGTCGGGGCCGACCCGCTCGACGACGCCGGCGCCCTCGTGGCCGAGCACGGCCGGCGCGTAGCCGGAGGGGTCGGCGCCGGAGGCGGTGTAGAGATCGGTGTGGCAGACGCCGCAGGCGACCAGCCGCACCAGCACCTCGCCGGCCCGCGGCTCGGCCAGCTCGACCTCCTGGACTTCCAGCGGCTGGCCGAACCGCTCCAGCACCGCGGCGCGCATCTTCATCGCCGGCCGCCGTCTCCCCGCGAAGTCATCCGCGCTTGAAGCGGGCGGCTTCCTCGGAGCCGCCGGTGGCGTCGCCCTCGCTGTAGGAGTGGGCCCCGGCGCCCGCCAGCGTGCCGCCGTCGACGATCAGGTACTCGTCGCGGATCGGCCGCCCGGCGAACCAGCACTCGAGGATCTCGCGGGTGCCGGCAGCGTAGCGCGCCTGAGCCGAGAGGCTGGTGCCGGAGGTGTGCGGAGTCATCCCGTGGTGGGGCATCGAGCGCCAGGGGTGATCCCGCGGCGGCGGCTGCGGAAACCAGACGTCGCCGGCATAGCCGGCCAGCTGGCCGCTCTCGCAGGCGGCGACGACCGCGTCGCGGTCGCAGATCTTGCCGCGCGCGGTGTTGATCAGGTAGGACCCCCGCTTCATCCTGGCGAGCAGATCCGCGTCGAACATGTTCTCGGTCTCCGGGTGCAGCGGCGCGTTGATCGTGACCACGTCGCAGACCTCGACCATCGACTCCACATCGGGATGGAAGGTGACGCCGAGCCGACCCTCGACCGCCGCCGGCAGGCGGTGGCGATCGGTGTAATGGAGGCCGACGTCGAACGGCTGCAGGCGCCGCAGCACCGCCGAGCCGATCCGCCCGGCGGCGACCGTGCCCACCTGCATGCCCTCGAGGTCGTAGGAGCGCGCAGCGCAGTCGGCGATGTTCCAGCCGCCCTCGACCACCCGCCGGTAGGAGGGAATGTAGTTGCGGACCAGCCCGAGGATCATCATCACGACGTGCTCGGCGACGCTGATGCTGTTCGAGTAGGTGACCTCGGCGACGGTCAGACCGCTCCCCATCGCCGCCTGCAGGTCGACGTGATCGGAGCCGATGCCGGCGGTCAGCGCCAGCTTCAGCTGCGGCGCCCTGGCGATCCGCTCCGCGGTCAAATAGGCGGGCCAGAACGGCTGCGAGATGACGACCTCGGCCTGCGGCAGCTCGCGCTCGAAGACGGAATCGGGGCCGTCCTTGTCGGCGGTGACGACCAGCCGGTGGCCCCCCTGCTCGAGGAAATCGCGCAGGCCCAGCTCCCCGGACACACTGCCGAGCAGCTCACCCGGCTCGAATCCGATCGCCTCCGGCGTCGGCGCGCTCTGACCGTCCGGGTAGCGCTCGATCGCCGGAATCTCGTCGCGAGCGTACGACGGCGGGTAGCCGTCGACCGGATCGTCATAGAGCACGCAGAGCACGGTCGCCATCGACTTCCACTCTCCATCAACCGGGGCCGTTTTGCAACGGGGTCTACTTGGTACTACCGGGGGAGTAGTTTGGATGCGACAGCGCTGGATCGGGAGACAACCGAAGGGAATGCGATGACGACCTCACTTGACGGAACCGTGGCGCTGGTCACCGGCGCCAGCAGCGGCATCGGCGAGGCGACCGCGCGGGCGCTGGCGGCGCAGGGCGCGAAGGTCGCCGTTGCGGCACGGCGCCTGGAGCGCCTGGAGAAGCTTGCCGGCGAGATCGGCGGCCAGGGGCACACCGCGCTGGCGATCGAGGCCGACATCACCGATCGGGAGCAGGCGATCGCCGCGGTCGACCGCACCGTCGACGAGCTGGGGCGGCTCGACATCGTCGTCAACAACGCCGGCCAGATGCTGCTGGGGCCGATCGAGGACGCGCCCACCGAGGAGTGGGAGCGGATGATCGACCTCAACCTCAAGGGCCTGATCAACACCACCCACGCCGCCGTCCCGCACCTGCTGGCCGCGGCCGAGGACTCCGAGCGAGGCTGCGCCGACGTGGTCAACATCAGCTCCGTCGCCGGCCGCATCGCCCGCGCCGGCTCGGGCGTCTACAACCTGACCAAGCACGGCGTCGGGGCCTTCAGCGAGTCCTTCCGCCAGGAGTTCGCGAGCCGCAAGGTGAGGTCGACCGTGGTCGAGCCCGGCGCCGTCGACACGGAGCTCTCCGATCACATCCGCGACGGGGTGCGGGAGAAAACGCGGGAACGCTTCGCCGCCATCCGCATGCTCGAGGCAGCCGACGTCGCCGACGCGATCGCCTACGCGTTGACCCGCCCCTGGCACGTCTCCCTCAACGAGATCCTGATCCGGCCGACCGAGCAGCAGGGCTGAGCGGCAGCGCCGAACCGCTCGTGGGTTCGATCGCGACGATCGGCGTCTACGGCTTCGACCGCGGCTCCTTCCTCGCTGCCCTGAACGAGGCGGGGATCGACCTCCTGCTCGACGTGCGCCAGCGCCGGGGCGTGCGGGGCAGCGAGTACGCCTGGGCGAACGCCGGTCGCCTGCAGGCGGCGCTGGCGGAGGCGGAGGTCGGCTACACCCACCTCAAGGAGCTGGCTCCGACCACCGAGCAGCGCCAGCTGCAGTACCGGGAGGACGCCAGGCTCGGCGAGGGCAAACGCTCGCGCACGGCCCTGGCCCCCGAGTACGCCCGTCTCTATACGGAGGAAATCCTCGACCATGTGGACCTGGGGCCGATCGTGAAGTGGATCGGCGCCAGCTCGGCGGCGCTGCTCTGCGTCGAGCGCGACCCCGAGGCCTGCCACCGCTCGCTGATCGCGGCCCGGCTGGAGCGCGAGTGGAGCTTCGGCGTCAAGCACCTGCGGCCGCGCCACGACGCCTGACCGTCAAGCCTCAAGTACCAAAAAGGTACGAATCGTCCGCTGGATCGTCAAGAGTTTGGACTTCGTTACCGAATGGGTAGAGGAACACCATGTTCCGATGCGACAGTTGCCATACCGAGTACGGTGGAATCCGCGGCCTCGCTGCCGGGACCTGTCCTCGCTGCCGAAGCGGGACGACCACTCCCCCACGCTCTCCGGTCGTCCTGCCCGACACCTCGTCCCTGGACGACGCCTCCTTCCGCGTCTCGCGCCTGCCCGCTTCCGCCTGGTCGGCGCCGACCCTGCCGCTGGTCGGCGAGATCGCCCAGTTGGACCGCGCGGCTCGCCTCTAGTCTCGCCGCTATTCGCTGGAGGTCTCGCCTTCTCTATTCGCTGGAGGATTTGTCCGTCGCGGCAGGCACAGGTAAGGCCTCGAGGGCCTTGACCTCGGTTGCCAGCCCTTCCTTCTCCGCGACTTTCAAGGTCAGATATTCCCCTGCCGTGCAGCTCAGGCCGAGTGGGAGCACCTCCGGCTCGGTCTTGCTGCCACCGAGTTTGAGCGCGTTGAAGGTGGTTTTCGAACAGCCCAGCTTCTTGGCACCGTCGGCGCTGAGGGTGACCTTGACGACGGTCGGACCGGTGGACTTGTCAGAAGATTTCGGCTTCGGCGCCGTGGCCAGGAAAAAGACCGCCGCGGCCGCGACGATCAGCGCCGCGCCAGCCAGGTTCTGGGTTTTCCTGGAAAGGACGCGGTCGCGCAGGGCATCAGCGGTGGCCAGCAGGTGGACGCTGCGCAGCGTCGCCAGGACCGCCTGAAAGCTGCGTTCGGCACCTTTGCGCTTGGACTCCTCCGTCGCCGCGGCCACAGAATCCTGAAGCTCGCCGATTCGGGTGAGGAGTTCCTCGTAGTTGCGTTGACTCGTACTGACGATCCTCTCCATTTCGAAGTTGTCGAGAGCCTCACGATCGACTTCGACCGGCGTCCGCAGCCAGATCGCCAGCAGCACGCCAAAAATGAGCGCCAGCGCGGCGAGGGCGAGGCCGACGGCAAGCTTCCATTCGTACAGTCCGGCGTCTCCGGGGGCGCGAATGAGGGTCGTGACCAGCGTCGCCGTGGGGATCGCGGCCAGTACGGAAACGAAGATCTCGCCCAGTTTGCGGTAGGACTCCGCAGAGCCGACGACCTCGGAGGTGAGGACGTCGGTGGCAGCAGCATTGGTCGTGTCCTTGGCCGGAGTGTCCTTGGCCTTTGGATCCTCAGCCGCCATGGTCGACCTCCTTGAGAGGCCATGTCACCGTTTCGGGAAGCGGCTGATGAAGCTCGAGGAGCTTCAAAAACTTCAGCCACACCGGGCGGTAACACCAGAGCGAGAGCGAATCCGCGGCACGAGCGTTGTCGTCGAGCAGTTCGGTGAACTTCTCGGAAGTGAGCTCCTCTTCGGTGAGCTCGACGTATTCGATGTCGGTCGAGTCGACGTCGATGGCCAGATCCTCCTCGACCACCTTCGCGTCGTTGCGCGCGAGGCGAACGTGAGCACGCAGGTTGGCGCCACCCTCGGCGTAGATGACTGTGATGTCTTCCCTGCTCATACCCTCACCCTCTTTTCGATGTACGAAAATCCAATATATATATATTTATTTAAGTGAACGACGAGTGTTGCTGTCAGTCGCCGACACCCGGTAACGGAGGTAGGCGACGCGAGAGCCGAAAGTGCGGGTCTCGACCAGCTCCAGATCGACCTTCTCCCCTGGTCCGGCGCCGACCAGTCGATCTCGCCACCCGGCCCCGCGACGAAGCCGTCGAGCGAGACCCCCATCGAATAGATCACCTGCCGCATCACGGCTCGCCGCCGCCCGTTCGCGCCGGCGGCGGCGTCATCAGCGCAACCGGCATCGCCAGGCCGGCGGAGCGGCGCAGGGTGGCGATGCGGCGGCCGGGCTGGACCGCCGGGCGAATCTCGCCGACGTGCTCGCCGAGCCCGGCGACGGTGGCGTCCAGGTCGGGGGCAACGAAGGCGAGACCCCAGAAGAAGGCGGGACGATCGCCGCCGGCGCGCGCGGTCGCCTCGGCGGGCTCCTGCACGAGCTCGAGAATGTTTGCGCCGAGGCGGAAGAACGCCTGCCGCGGGGCGCCGGCGGGCGTCGGCTGCTCACGGATGCGGCGCAGGTCGAGGCCGGCGGCCCGCAGCGCCCGGACGCTCCGCTCCAGCGCCGGCGTGATCGCGACCACGTGGTCGAGCCCGGTGACCCCGTTGGGATGCGGCGGCGGCTCGCTCGGAGCCGAACGGTCCGAGCGCGTCGTCGCCAGCCCGTCCAGTGCGGTCGTCTCGACGTCCCGCAACGACCAGCCGGCCAGCCCGCTGCCCGCCTCCGGACCCGCCAGGTGGATTTGCACATCGCCGACGACGCAGGTCTCGCCGCCGACCTCGAACCCGAGCGCCGACCAGGCGCCCGGCTCGTCCGCGACCGTCAGCCCGTCGATCGTCGCGGCCATCGGCCCAGACTAGCCGGGCTCACCTGGCGTCGTGGAAGATGATGCCGAGCGCGGTCCGCGAGCCGCGGGTCAGGGTGCTGACCCCGTGCCGCAGGCCGACCCGGTGGTAGCCGGATTTGCCCCTGTTCGGTCGCTGCTGAGTGGGGAAGATCACGAACGCGCCCTGGGGCGGATCGAGGACGTGGGCGCGGCTCTGCGCCCGCGGGCGCTGCTCGACCAGCACGAACTCGCCGCCCTCGAAGTCGACGCCGGGGCGGGAGAGCACGGTGAGGACCTGGAAAGGAAAGAAGACGTCGCCGTAGAGGTCCTGATGCAAGGCGTTCCAGTCTCCCTCGCCGTAGCGGAGAATCAGCGGCGTCGGGCGCTCCTGCCCGGCGGCACGACAGCGGTCGAGCAGCTGGGAGTGCTCGAGCGGGTAGGGCTCCTGCTCGCCGCGAAGCCGTTCCGCCCAGGCGTTCGCGACCGGGGCCAGGCGGGCGTAGAAGGAGCTGCGGAGCGCGGCGATCGGCTTCGGCAGCGGCTGATCGAAGTAGCGGTAGCGGCCGTCGCCGAAGCGGTGGCGGGCCATCTCGACGGTCGCGCGGAAGCGGCCGTGGTCGAACAGCGCCGAGAGCTCGTCGCACTCCCCCGGGCTCAGCAGCGGCGGCGTGATCGCGAAGCCCCGCCCATCCAGTTGCTCGATCAGTTCGCCCCACGGCAGGGCCTCGACCCGCTCTTGCAGCGAGTCCTCCACGGAAGTGGTCATCGTGCTTGCCGTCCTTTCCTCGGTCGTCCCTATGTAAGAACGGCCGCGGTCGGGGCTTCGTGAGATCAGGACAGCTCGGCGAGCGTGCTGCCGCTGATCACCGACTGCGGCCGTTCGGCGACCACGTCCGAGCCCGCCTGCGCGTCCTCGTCGCGGCGCTTGATCAGCAGCCACTGGGGCTTCTCCCCCGGACGGGTGCGCTGCAGGGCGAAGCCGCCGCGCAGCTTCTCCCCGTGCAGGACGAAGACCGCGTGGCCGCGGTCGAGCGCCTCGGGCCAGGAGACCCGGCCGCCCTGCTCGTAGCTGCCGCGGTCCCAGACGATCGCCGCGCCGTCGCCGAGCGGTCCCTCGAAGTCGTTGTGGGAGAGCTCGTGGTCGGCGACCTCCACCGCGAGGCGCTTGACGGCGGGGTCCATCGAGGGGCCTTTCGGAACCGCCCAGGAGCGCATCGCCCCGTCGACCTCCAGGCGCAGATCGAAGTGATGGGCGCTGGCGGCGTGCTCCTGGACGACGAAGGCGCCGGCGCTGACGCCGCGGATCGCGAACTGCTCGTGCCCCTCGGCCTTCACGGTCTCGACCGCCACGTCCTCGATCCGTGCGCCCGCCGGTCCCTCGCGCAGGAACGCCGCCAGCTCCTCGACCGCCGGCTCCGGCCCCTCGGCGTGGACGCGCACGCCGCCGTCCTCGCCGTTGCGCACCCAGCCCATCACCCCCAGCTCCTGCGCTCGCCGCCGCACCGCGTCCCGGTAGCCGACGCCCTGCACCTCGCCGCTGACGAGCGCGCGCACCGCCGCCGTGCCGGCATCCGCCCGCTCAGCCATGGCGCCCACCTCGACCTGCCGCCCCGCGGCTCGCCAGGTACTCGTCGAGCCTGCTGCTCTCTTCGGTGTCCTCGTAGACCTCGTACTCGCGCAGCTTGCCCCAGGCGATGTGGCCCCAGATCACGTAGCGGTTGTCGTAGACGCGCCCGTCCTCGGGGTCGTCGAGGTGGATCTGGCCGCGGATGCAGATCGTCTGGCGCCAGGGGAACCCCTTGAGGATCACCTCATCGGGATAGATCTGCAGGCCGAGGCTGGCGAAGCGGTTGAGCCACTGCTCCAGCTCCCGCTTGTTGCTAGCGCCCGGCGCGAACGAGCTTTCGCCGGGGAAGGTGAACTTGACGTCGTCGGCGTCCATCGCCAGCGTCGGCCCCGGGTCCCCGGCGCGCATCGACCTCATGTTGCGGGCGATCATCTTCTCGGCCAGCCAAGAAAGCATCGGCCCTCCCTCCGCTAGTTGTCGCCAGGAAGGCTAGCCGGGCAAGCGCGGGCCTGCCCACCGTCGCCGCGCTGTATGAAGTGATGTGTGGCGCCGGCCCGAAACCGCGTAACGCCGTTAGGCGATATTGAGGCGATCCCGCTGCGGGGAGCCTGGACGGGCAACCGCGGCATCCTCCATCGCAACAGGGAGATCGTCCGCTTCCACGCCAGCGACCTCTGGATCACCTGCGCCCTGGAGTTCCGGGGCCGCTGGCGCGAGCAGTGGCAGCCGGGCCACTTCACGTTCCTCTACTTCCACGACGAGGCCGTCTCCTTCGCGGCCGGGCATCGCCCCTGCGCGGAGTGCCGGCGCCAGAGCTACGACGCCTACCGCGCCGCCTGGGCCGAGGGGCTGGGGGTCGCGGCGCCCTCGGCGAAGCAGATCAACCGGCGGCTGCACGGCGAGCGGATCGTCCGCGGGAGCCACCGCCGGCGCCTTCACCAGCTGCCCTGGGCCGACCTCCCCGACGGCGCCTTCGTCCTGCTCGGCGACCTCGCCGTCGTCGTCGTCGGCGATCGCCTCGTCGGCTGGACCCGGGAGGGATACGGCGACGACCGCCGGCCGCGTCCCCGGCGGGGCAGCGCGAACGTCCTCACGCCGCCCTCGACCGTCGCCGCGCTGCGTGCCGGCTACCCGGTTCAGATCGACCGCGATGCCCTCGCGAAGGAGGGCGTTCGGGTCGCTCGCGGGTAGGGTTCACCCCATGGCTCCGGTCGTCCACGATCCCGTCAGCCGCGTCCGCATGGCCTTCGAGCCGCAGGGCGAGAACCTCCTGGTCGACGTCTGGCTCGAACCCGGCGGCGGGCTCCCCGCCCACCTCCATCCCCGCCAGGAGGAGCGCTGGTCGGTGGTCGAGGGGACCGCGCGGTTCCAGCTCGGCGAGGAGACGATGGTGATCGGCCCCGAGGACGGCGAGAAGATCGTGCCGCCGCACACCAAGCACGGGCTCGCCAGCGCCGGCGAGGAGGAGGCGCATCTGCGCTGCCTGGCCGTTCCCGCCCTGCGCCTTCAGGAGTTCCTCGAAGAGAGCGCCGCGGCGGCTCGCGAGGGACTGTTCACGCCGCGCGGGCTGCCGCGCGGGCTGCGCGGTGCGCGCTGGGCCGCCGGCTTCCTCAAGAAGTACCGCGACGAGACCGTCTTCCTCTCGCCGCCGCCGCCGGTGCAGCGGGCGCTGATCGCGCTGCTGGCGCGCGACTAGGAGGGACCCCCCTCTCGCATAGCGTTGGGCTAACCCGTCCGGCCTCAGTGCCAGCCTCGATGAGTGCCGAGAGTCAGCGCAGCGAGAGTGAGATGCTCCGAGCACACGGGCTCGCGAGTCAAGCTCGACGGCACCTACGGCAAACCCGGTCATCGCCGCCAGCGCTACAAGTGCACGCCCCGGCGAGGCAAGCCGCATGTCTTCACCGAGCTCCTGCCCCGCGAGGAGGCTTGGCATGAGGATCGCGAGCAATGCGAGCGCCACCTCGAGCGCCGCGAGGGCCCGAAGGCGCCGCGCAACTACCACTTCGTCGCTCGCGGGATCGCCGAGGCACTCGTTGCAGTCGGCGCCGGCGCCACCTACATGAGGGCATCCGGCGTCGCCCGTGATCGCGCCCGCCGCTTCCGGGTCGATCGCGAGACCGGCGAGCTGCGCGAGTCAGACCACGGCCAGCTCGTGGCCGACTGGGTCGAGCTCTTCGCGCCGGTCGTCTTCGAGTCCCGCCGGCCCACCTTCTGGCCGCCAGAGGGTTCGCTCTTGCTCGATCACCTGCCCTTCCGGGTCCGTGCCTTGGACGCCAACGGCAAGCGCATCCCCGGCGGCCGCGTCGCCTTCGACGTCTTCTGCGCGGTCGGCTACCAGGCCGGCAAGCCAAAGCTCTGGCACGCGGAGGCGTTCACGAGCGCACATCCGGCTAGCTGGAGCGCTTTCCTCGGCGCGCTGCCGGGTGAGCCCAAACGGATCGTCTGCGACGCCCATGGCGGCATGCTGCGGGCGATCGAGGCGCGCTGGCCGGGCACCGAGCTTCACCAGTGCGAGTGGCATCTGCAGCACGCGCTCGAGCGCGTGCTTGCCAAGGAGGCGAGGAGCAACCCGACGGAGGAACTAGAGGAACTTCAAACCCGCGCCGAGGGTGCGCTCACCGGCCCTTCTTTTTGGCGGCCCTTCGTTCACGCCGCGAAGATCGCCGAGAACGAGAGTCTTGACCGCTGGGTCGCTGTCAACGGCCCGATCATCGAAAGGCAGTTCGCCCGTCGCGGGCGCTCTTCTGAGCGCCCGGCCGACATGCCTCTCACCGCCGCGGCGCTGGAGCAGCTCGCAAGGCCGATTACCGCGGCGCTCTATCCGCGCCGCTACGCCCTGAAGAACCGCGAGCGCCTCAACCGGCTCCTCATGCTCTTGCAGTTGCACGTCAACGGCCAAGATGACGTCCAGGGCTACACGAAGACGATCCGCTCCTGGCTCGAAGCCAACGGCGGACGCCCTACCACTCGTCGCCGCGCGATCGCCGACCCCGCTGGCGTGCCATCACTGCGCTGACTTAAGCCCAACGCTATGCGAGAGGGGGAGGGACTAGGCGAGGGCCTTGGCCTCGCTCCAGGTCAGCAGCCGGCCGCTCTCGGGATCGATCAGCTTGAGCCGGATCGCCCGCAGGCCGTCGCGGACGGTCAGCACCGGCACGTCGCGGAAGACCGCGTTCTGGTCGTGAGCCCGCTGCAGGTTGTAGTTGGGGACCTTGGCGCTGAGGTGGTGGACGTGATGCAGGCCGATGTTGCCGGTGAAGAACTGCAGCAGCTTCGGCAGCTTCAGATAGGAGCTGCCGCGCAGGGCCGCGTCGTCGTAGCTCCAGCGCTCCGAGCTCTCCCAGTAGACGTCCTCGAACTGATGCTGGACGTAGAACATCCAGACGCCCATGGTGCCGGCGATGACCGCGGTCGGCAGCTGCACCAGCAGCCAGGCGCCGGGGCCGACGAACCAGAAGATCGCGCCGACGACGAGGACGAGCGCGAGGTTGGTCAGGATCACGCTGTGCCGCATGCGCGGGCGCTGCTTGCGCGACCAGATGCGGGGGCCGATCATCAGCGACCAGATCGGGCCGATCCCGAACATCACCAGGGGGTTGCGGAAAAGGCGGTATCCGAGCCGCTGCTTCCAGCCGCGCGAGGCGTACTCCTCGACGGTCAGCGTCGGCACATCGCCGGTGCCGCGGCGGTCGAGGTCGCCGGCGGTGCCGTGATGGACGGCATGGTTGTGGCGCCAGTTGGCGAAGGGCTGGAAGACGAGGAAGCCGGTGAGCCGGCCCAGCCACAGGTTTCCCCGCTTGGTCGGCAGGAACGAGCCGTGAGCGCAGTCGTGAAAGACGATGAAGGTCCGCAGCAGGAACCCCGCGGCGGGGATCGCGAGCGCGAGGACGATCCAGACGGAGAGGTCGAGGCTGAGGTACATGGCCACGGTCAGAGCCAGGTACGGGACCACCGACGTCGCCAGGTCGAGCAGGCTGTGGCGCAGCGACGGTTGCTCGTGCGGAGTCATCGCGGGCCGCCAGGCGGGCCCGGCCGAGTCCGAATCGATCGCGGCAGGGGAAATCGGTTGCGAAGCGGTTGACACGGAGGTCGTCAATTCAGGTTCTCCTCAGCCGGCCGGGAAGGCCCGCTAAAGGCCCAGGTGTCGCGGCGGCGCATCGAGGCCGCCGCGATTGCGAGTGCAGCATACGGCGCCGGGCGCCGGACCCGCCGCACGAGCGTGCTGTCGCCGCCGCGCCGACCCGGCCGTCCTCCAAAGTAGGCTGGGGAAGCCGCCGTGCTGCAGAGAATCCGCACCAGACTCACCTACGCCAACGTGATCTCGACCGCGTGCCTGTTCATCCTGCTCGGGGGCGGCGCCTACGCGGCGACCAAGCTGCCCAAGAACAGCGTCGGCACGGCGCAGCTGAAGAAGAGCGCGGTCACCGGCGCGAAGGTCAAGGACGGGTCGCTGAGCGGCAGCGACATCGACCTCGCGACCCTCGGCACGGTGCCGAGCGCGTCCTCGTCGGGGTCGGCGAATACTGCTCAGACCGCGAACAGGGCTGGGACCGCGGGCAGCGCCGAAACCGCGAAGACGGCGGACCGGGCGACGACCGCCGGCTCGGCCACCAGCGCCGGCACCGCGACGCGCGCGGACAGCGCGGCCAGGGCGGACAGCGCCGGGCAAGCGGACTCGGCGGCGAACGCGGCGAACGCGCAGGCGCTGCAGGGAATGTCCGCCGACGACCTCATCGCCGCTTCGCAGATCCGCTGCCCGACCGCGATGAGCCTCGCCGCCGGCGTCTGCGTCGACGAGCAGCTGCGGGCCCCCGCCCCCCTCTACGTGGCCTTCCAGGACTGCGGCGAAGACAACCTCCGGCTTCCCACCGCGGGGGAGTTGATCGCCTACGTGAACCAGAACGCCGATTCCCCCGAACCGGAATGGGTCGAACCCGAAATCATCGCCGAAAATCAGTTCAAGGGCATCCTCATCGACGCCTCGAAAGAGGAATACAACCCCTTCATCGCCGACCGCTCGACGGACCACCCCTACCGCTGCGTCACCGCGGCCGCGAACTGAGCCGTCACGCGGTCACCGATCCCGGCTGAAGCAGGTCCGGGTCGTGGCCGGGGATGACGCGGGCGCCGTCGTCCCGCAGGGTGCGGAGGCGTTCGGCGGAGCGGCGCTGCTCGGCGTGGTCGTCGGCGAAGGGGGGGAACCGGTGGTCGTCGAGCCCGGAGGCGTAATGGGCGACGTCGGCGCCGAGGATCAGGTTCGCGCCGATGCGGACGGACTGGTGGCCCGGGGTGTGGCCGGGCGTCAGCAGCAGCTCGATCGAGCCGTCGCCCAGAAGGTCGTGATCGCCGTCGACGAGGACCACCTCCCTCTCGTCGTCGCGGTAGTCGCGCGGAAAGAAGAAATTGCGATCGACGGCGGCGGGGTCGTGGCCGGCCTCCCACTCGCGGCGCTGGACGACGAGCGGGATGCTCGAGGGCAGCAGCGAGAGGCCGCCGGCGTGGTCGTAGTGCAGGTGCGTGAGCACGATCTTGGTGATCGTCGCCGCGTCGACCTGCTCGTGCACCGGCTGGTCGAGCTCGAGCGAGAAGAGGCCGATCGACTCGGGGCGGTCGTAGAAGGCCGAGGCGTCGGCACAGGCGCCGGGGTGCAGGCCGGTGTCGATCAGGATCCGCTCGCTGTCCGTCTCCACCAGGTAGGCCGGAACCGGGACGCGGACGCGCAGCTGCGGATCGTCGTCCGCTCGCCAGAGGACCGCCGAGGCGGTCATCCAACCGACGTTGAGCCTCTCGATCTTGATTGCGGCGGACACGGTCCCCGGTTCTTACCAGCGCTTCGCGGGCCCGCCTTCGCCGTTTGTCCGGATACGAGGGATACGTGTCCTTGCGGACAGCGACCGCCGCCGCCAAGATCTCTGCTGTGCCGACTCCCATGCGCAAGGTCGTCCTGGTCGCCTTCGACGGCGTGCAGCTGCTCGACATCGTCGGCCCGGCCGACGTCCTCGACGCCGCCACCCGCGTCCTCGGCGGCGACGGCGGCTACCGGATCGCGATCGCGACCCCCGACGGACAGCCCGTGCGCGGTTCGGCGGGGGTGCGCCTCAGCGCCGACCTCGCCCTGGGCCAGGTGCGCCTGCGCGGCGTCGACACGGTGATCGTCGGCGGTGGCTTCCTGATCGACGACGCCCTCGCCGATCCGCGGCTCGCCGCGGGGCTGCGGCGCGTCGCCGACGGCGCCCGCCGCACCTGCTCGGTCTGCACCGGCGCCTTTCTGCTGGCCGAGGCCGGCCTGCTCGAAGGCAGGTCCGCCACCACCCACTGGGCGTTCTGCGAGAAGTTCGCCCGCCGCCACCCCGATGTCCGGGTCGAGCCTGACCGGATCTTCGTCCGCGACGGGCCGGTCGCGACCTCGGCCGGCCTCACCGCCGGCATGGATCTCGCCCTGGCCCTGGTCGAGGAGGACCACGGGCCCGAGATCGCGCGGACGGTGGCGCGCTGGACGGTGATGTTCCTCCAGCGCCCGGGCGGCCAGTCCCAGTTCTCCGAGCGCCTGGCGGTCCCGGCGGGCATCGCCCCGCCGATCCGCGAGATCCTCGACCGCATCGTCACCGAACCGGCTGGCGACCACCGCCTCCCCCGGCTGGCTCAGCGCGCCGCCCTCTCCGAGCGCCACCTGCGCCGCCTCTTCTCCGCCCAGACCGGGACGACCCCGGCCCGCTTCACCGAGCGCGTTCGCGTCGAGGCCGCGCGCGAGCTGCTCCAGGACACCTCCGCCGCGGTCGAGACCGTCGCCGCGCGCTGCGGCTTCGGCAGCTCGGAGACCATGCGCCGCGCCTTCCTGCGCATCCTCGGCGTCGGTCCCGCCGAGTACCGCGCCCGCTTCCGCTCCGCCCTCAGCTGAGGGCTTCGGCCAGGCCCGCGACGATCGCCCAGGTCACCAGGGCGCCGCAGATGCTGGTGTAGAGGCCGTAGGCGGTGTAGTAGCCGACCGCCCAGGTCGTCTGCTCGTTGAGGTGGAACTCTTTCGCGGGGAGGTCGCCGTTGATGACCGGGTCGGACATGTTGCGGACCACGCCCCACTTGGGTGGCGAGTCGAGTTCCTCGCAGGCCAGGCCGAGCACGGCGTCGCCCATCTCGACCGCGACACCGAGTTTGTCGAGCCGGTTGGCGCTGGTCCCATACTCGAAGTAGTCGGTCGTCAGGATCGGCCAGTACTCGGGGAAATCGGCGCCTTCGAGGCGGATCTTCGGCTGCCGCGACGGCGCGCTCAGCGGCGGCCCGTCCCACTTGTAGGCCTTGGTCGGAGGCCCCATCGGCGGCTCGGCGAGCTCGGGCGCGACCTGCTTCATCAGCTCCTGGGCATGGCCCAGGTGGGTCGCGGGGATCTCCCACTCGCTGCGAAAAGCCTGGCCGTTGAAAGGGGCCGTCTTGAACTCGTCGCCACATTTGAACTTCGCCCCCCGGGTGACGACGACGTCGCCGAGGCCGAACTCCTCGAAGACCGAGCCCGCCGTCCCGATCGTCAGGACATGGCTCGGCTTCGCCTCGGCGACGATCTGCTTGAAGAAGTCCTTGACGGGGAGCGTCGTCCCCTCCGCGGTGCGAATGCCGTCCTGGTTCATGTGCAGCTCGGACTTCATCGCCAGGACCGAACGCCCGCCGATCGTCGTCTGCAGGTAGCTGCCGAGCCGGCCGGCCCGTCTGGCGGGGGCGCCCTTGCGGATCCGCTCCACGTACCTGTCGAAGTCGCGGCTGTAGGGGTGCCAGCGCTCGCGGCTCACGCGTGGGGTGAAGATGCGCGCCAGCGCGTCGGCCTCGTCCGCGGTCCAGGTGATGACGACGATGTCGGCCTCCGGGAGGGGAGCCTCCGGGTCGACTTTCTCGTCTGGGTCGGCCGGGACGGGCGCGAGGCCAGCGGGGTATCCGAAGTCGAAAGCCGCTGCTTCCGCCACCTCCGGCAGCGCCGTGACCTGGGAGCCCCGCCCGAGGACGTAGCGGGCGATCTCCTTGCGGTTCGGATGCAGAAGCTGCTCGATCGTCGATCTCCTCTCCGGCCGCTCAGGCGGCCATTTCCAGTCTCAGTGCGCAGCGGCGCCGAACCCGCGGGCGCCGAGCAGTTGCTCGAGCATCCGCAGCGTCGTCTCGACGTCTCCGAGGACCGCCCGGGCCGCAGCGGCGACACGGGCAATCTCGCCTGCCCCACGGGCAGCGACCGCGTTGCCCATATCGCGCAGGGCGAGGCGGAAATCGGCGAGCTCACGGGTGGCACGTTCGAGGTCGTCGATGCCGGCCATGCCGATCTGCGCCGCGACGAAGGGCCAGGCCGCCGCCAACCGCGCCCCGAGGCGGGCTGCCCAGCCGCGCAGGGACATGAGGATCTCGGAGATCTTCTCGACCGTCCCCTTGCCGCCCTCCGCGGCCAGATCCTCGATCGCCGAGAAGTCGGCCATGCGGCGCGAGATGCCGGCGGACTGCAGCATCGCGTCCTCGAACAGACGATCGAGAGGGCGACCGCTGCGATCCGACCGCTCCTCCTCCAGGCACCGGCGCAGCTCGGCTGCCGCCGCCCAGCCGAGGCCGCCGACCGCGGCGGCGACAAAGGCCACGGGCGGAGCAAGTGGGCCGGCCGCGAAGAGCGCCCCGGCGAAGAGCGGCAGCGCCATGTCGCCGGCGGATCGGCCGGCCCCCGTCAGCAGCGCGGCGACCTTCACCCGGCGCAGAGCCGAGACGCCGAAGGCGGCGCGTTCGCGCACGGCTCCCCACCAGCGCCGGCCCTTCTTCGGGTCGGCCTGCTCGACGTCGCCTTCGAGCCGGTCGGCGAGCATGCCGAGCCGCTCGCGAACCTCGCCCCAGGCCTCGGGCTCGCCGGGCGCCTCGGCGGCGGCGCTGATGAGCTCGTCCGCAAGCTCGGCCGCGTCTCCGATTCCCTGCTGTTCGAGCAGCACCTGCCAATCGACCAGGATCAGCTGAGATATCTGCTTGCGATCGAGATCGGGCGCCGAACTCTCCTCCAGGTCAGACCAGAGCTCGTCGTCGCGGGCAACGCGGCGCAGCGTTTTGGCCAGGTCCTTGACAACCGGGATCAGGGCTTCGTTGTCCTCGCCAGCGCGCAGGATGCCCTCGGAGGCCCGCTTCTGCCCCTCAATAAGGTTGTCTGTGTAGTCGGGCATTTTCCGTGTATATCACGCACCCGACCGCAATCATTCGAATTTCAACGAGAACCGCACTGTTTGCCTGCCTCGAGGTCGAGCAGCAGTTTCTTGCTCTCGACCCCACCGGCGTAGCCCGTCAGCGCTCCGTCTGCTCCGATCAGGCGGTGGCAGGGGATGACGATCGAGAGCGGATTGGCGCCGTTTGCCGCGCCGACCGCGCGCGCGGCCGCCGGCCGGTCGAGGCGGCGGGCGAGCTCGCCATAGCCGCGCGTCTCCCCGTAGCCGATCTCCTGAAGCGCCCGCCAGACCCGCAGCTGAAAGGGGGTGCCGATCGGTTCCAGCGGCAGCTCGAAGCTCGTTCGCCGGCCGGCGAAGTACTCGTCCAGCTGGGTGCCCACCACGGCGAAGGCGCCCGGCTCGCGCACCCAGCTGGACGCGATCCGCGCCGGCTTGCGGCCCTCCTGCATGTAGAGACCGCGCAGGGCGCTGCCGTCGCCGAGCAGCAGCAGCTCGCCGATCGGGCTCGCGACCGTCGTGTACAGCAGCGGCCCGGTCGCCGGCCGCATCGCCGCCCGGCCCATCACGGCGCCAGCTGCGCCCAGAGGTGCTGCACCGCGTAGGCGCGGTAGGGCCGCCAGCGCTCGGCGAGCCGTTCGGCGGCGGCGGGCCGGCCGTCCTCCCCGAGCCGCTCGAGCGCGTGGCGAACGCCGAGGTCGCTGGGCAGGAAGGCATCGGGGTCGCGCAGAGCTCGCATCGCGATGTAGTCCGCCGTCCAGGGCCCGATCCCCGGCAGCGCCAGCAGCCGCTGGCGCGCCTCGGCCCGATCGACGCCGGCATCCAGGCTCAGGTCTCCCGCCGCCAGCGCCGCCGCCAGCCCGAGCAGCGCCCGCCGGCGCTAGGTCGGCATCGCCAGGCGGCTGGGGTCCGCCCCGGCGAGCGCCGCGGCCGAGGGAAAGCGGTGGGTGACCGCGCCCAGCGGCAGCGCCAGCTCCTCCCCGTATTCCCCGACCAGACGCCCGGCGAGCGTCGCCGCGCCGGCGAGGGACACCTGCTGGCCGAGCACCGCCCGCACGGCGAGCTCGTGGCTGTCGGTGTGGCCCGGCACGCGGCGGCCGGGCGTCGCCCGCACCGACGGCCCAAGCAGCGGATCGCCGCCAAGCGAGCGCCTGACCGCCTCGGGATCGGCGTCGAGGTCGAGCAGGGCCCGCGAGCGCTGCATCGCCACCGCCAGGTCACGCGGGTCATCGAGCCAGTAACGCGCCTCGACGTGGCCCGCGGCCGGGTGCAGCTCGACGACGCCGCCCCCGTGCGGCAGGCGCAGGCTGCGGCGGTGGCGGCCGGCGAGCGCCTCCTCGACACCCGGCACGGCGCGCCGCGCCAGGAATGCCAGCAGGCCGCCGGCGTCGAGAGGAGCCCGGTAGGGAAGGCGCCGGAGCAGCGCGCGCCCCGCCTCGGCCCCGCTCACAGCAACGGCAGCTGGGGATCTGCCCGGCTCTGCCTGGCAACCGGCTCGGGCAGGCTGCCCTCCAACGCGAGCAGCACCCGCTTGCGCTCGAGGCCGCCCCGGAATCCGGTCAGCGAACCATCGGCGCCGATCACCCGGTGGCAGGCGACCACGATCGGAACCGGATTGCGACCGATCGCCGCGCCGACCACCCGCGCCCGTTTGTAGGGCTCGAGGCCGTCGGGATAGTGGGAATCGCCGATCCTCGCGGCCACCTCGCCGTACGTGGAGGTCGCTCCATAGGGAATCTCGAGCAGCTGCTCCCAGACCAGCTTCTGCAGTGGCGCGCCGCGAAGGTCGAGGTCGAGGTCGAACTCCTCCCGCTCGCCGGCGAAGTAGGCGTCGAGCTGATCGACCGCCGCCGGCAGCGACTGCCGCGCGGAATCCGCCAGCCGCGCTGGCTCGCCGTCGAAGTGAATGCTCCTGATCCCGTGCGGACCGGCGACGACCGTCAGCGGACCGACGGAGCTCTCGTAGATCGTCCAGGCAAGTCGCTCATCGCTCATAGTGCCCCCCATCTTGAAGGTCATGCCAGTAAAACGCCGCTGCCGGCGAGAACGTGAGATTGCGCATGAATTGGTTAATTCACGGTGATTTTAGTTCGTTTCTGTCATCATTAGCTCAATGCAGAGCTTCGTCGACGCCGATAGGACTTTCGCCGGCCAGCCCCGCCAGCTGGGACCCTTACTGGCCAGGATCGACACCGGCAAAGGCAGGGAGGACCTCGTCGAAGACCAGATGCCAGAGCTCCTCAATCGCCTCGCCGAGGACGCGCGAATCGCCTCGATCACGGCTTCGAACGCGATCGAGGGGGTGGTCGTCGAGGGCGACCGAGCCGAGCAGATCGCCGAGGGCTCCCGTCGCTATCGCAACCGCAACGAGCGCGAGTTTGCCGGCTACAGAGATGCGGCCGACGCGCTGGTCCACCTCCAAGTCCATGAGCCGCTAACGGTTCCCTTCGTCCTGCGCCTTCACCGTCTTCTCTTCGTGCACTCGGGCGGACGCGGAGGCCACCTCAAGGCGAACCCGAACTTGATCGTCTCCCATCAGGGCGGGGAGCGAGAGATCGTCTTCGAACCGACGGCGCCGGAGCAGACCGAGTTCCAACTCAGCGAGCTGCTCGTCCGCTACGAAGCGGACAAGCGCGCGCAGGGCGCCCACCCCCTGGTGTTGATTGGCGGGCTCGTCGTCGACTTCCTTGCCATCCACCCCTTCGCCGACGGGAACGGTCGCTTGGCGAGACTCCTCACCAGCTACGAGCTGCTGGCCCAGGGCTACCGAGTGGCGCGCTACGTCAGCATCGAGCAGCGCATCAACGAATCGAAAAACGCCTACTACGCCGCCCTGTATGAATCTCAGCGCGACTGGCACGAGGGCAGGCACAACGTCTGGCCCTGGATCACCTACCTGGCGGAGATCCTCGCCTCCGCCTATGACGACTTCGAGAAGCGGATCGCCGCGACCAGCTCACGGACGGGAAGCAAGCAGGACCAGGTCCGAGAGCACATCCTGAACCACGCCCCCGAGACGTTCCGGCGCCGCGATATCGAGCGGTCCCTGCCGGGCATCAGCGACGCGACGATCCGCCTCGTCCTGGCCGAGCTGCGAGACCAGGGCAGAGTTGCCGCCGAAGGCACGGGGCGCGGAGCAAGATGGCGGCGAATCGCTCACACCTGAAGCTCGGGGCTGTCCCTTCGACCCTGCTGCCGGCTCCCCGTCCGCTCCGCCTCCAGGTCGACGACCACGTGGGTGACCGGCAGTTCGACCTCCGCCCGGGTGCGGCGGACGACGCCGTGCTCGAGCCAGCGCGATTTCTCGGGCGGGAGCGTGGAGATGACGATCTCGTCGGCGGGGAAGAGGCGGAGGGCATCCTCCACCGCCAGGTTGGGGTCCGAGTCGCCGACTTCCCCGCGAGCCTCCAGTCCCGCCTCGCGGATCGCGACCAGCGACTGCTCCATCCGCTGCCGCGCCTGCTCGATCCCCTCGTCTAGGTCCGACGCCCAGCGGGCGGCGCGCGAGCCGACCAGGGCCGGGGTGACCACGAGGACTTCGCTGTCGCGGCCGCGGCTGCGGTTGCGGATCTCCTCCAGCAGCGCCCGTCCGGCCACGGTCTGGTTGGCGACGACGAGCAGCCGGTGCCTGCCGTCGCCGTTGCCGGTCACGGTGACGCGGCGGGGCAGCGACCCGCGGGCGCTGCGGGAGGCCAGCCCGGCGCCGAAGCCGATCAGCGCCGCGGCGAGGATGGCGCCGAACGCGGGATGGGTGAGCAGCGCAAGCGCGATCACCGAGGCAGCTCCGACCCCGAACAGCACTACCCAGCGGAACACGTCCGCCTCTGAGCGAAGCGGGTTGTGCATGCCATCTGTTGTACCACCGGCGGGCGCTGCCCGCCAGCTGCGCCCTGCGGCATTTCGCCGCTGCCGTCGCCCGGCTCAGGCGACCGGCGGTGGCTCGCCGGCGGCGCTGGCGGCCAGCTCCGGATCCCAGCCGCAGGTGAGGCAAGCGTGCTGGAAGGCCGAGCGGGCAAAATCGAGCGCCGGCTCGCGTGGGTCCTCGGCGGCCAGCACGTCCTCCCAGTCGAGGACGTACTCGCCGAGCTCGGCGTCCCAGCGGGAGGCGGGCGGTGAGAGCCGACCGCCCGCGAATCCCGCCGGCGCGGGATGGGCGTATGCATAGAAGGCCGCCTTGCCGTAGCGGCGGTCGCCCGGCCACCACCCGACCGCCACCTCCTGGGAGTCCATCGCGTTGCGCATGATGAAGTCCTCCGAGGGCGGCGCGGCGGGGTCGCCGGAGAAGAGGTTGACCGCCAGGTCGAACGAACCCCACCAGGCGTTGACCGGCGTCGAACGGCCGCGAAAGGGAGCCCGGAAGGCGCCCAGCACCAGCGCCGCCTGCGTCGCCGCGGCAAAGTAGTCCTCGACCTGGCCGACGTCGTAGCGGGCGTGTTCGGTGTCGGCGTCGAGCGGCACGCTCCAGGGGACCTCCTGCGGCTCGGGGTCGATCTCGACCTCGCCGGCGAGGTCGCCGACCGCGGCGAGAACCTCGCGGGTCACCTCCCCTACCGCGCGGTGCGGAGTCAGCGGCACGAGCCTGGCGGCGGCGGCACCGCTGGTTTCGACGACCGCCTGGTGGCGATGCAGGTCGAGGGCGACAGCGAAAGCGCCGGAGCCGTTGGGGGCGGGCAGCGGCGCCGTCTCCCAGCCCCGCGCGGTCAGCCGCAGGGCGGCGTGCTGCAGGCTGCGGCTCGGGCGGCGCCAGCGTGGCGGCGAGCTTGCCCAGCACCTGGGTGTGGGCGTGGAGCGTGTCGCAGGTCTCGTTCCACTCCCCATAGGAGACGGAAGTCCAGGAACTCGCCATCTCATGAGGATAGGCGAGCTATGAGCTGCGCCCGGAGGGGAGGTCGAACGTCACCGCCTTGACCCGGGAAGCCATGCACGGACGCTACAGAGCGCCCGCGATCGATGTCCATGCTTAAGAGGGGTGGACGACCGGGCTCGAACCGGCGACCGCCTGGACCACAACCAGGAGCTCTACCAACTGAGCTACGTCCACCGCGATGCCTGCAATTTAGCGGGCCAGGGCGGGGATCAGCTCGCGGCCCATCAGGGCGATAGCGTCGAGGTCGCGGTGGAGGAGGTGCTGGCCCATGATCCGGGAGAGGCCCGCAGCCTCCAGCTCCTGCAGCTGCTCGATCGCCTCGGGGACGGTTCCGGAGATCGTGCTCTCGCGGACGTCGGCCAGGAGGGCGTCGCCGTCCTCCCCCTCGCCTTTCCAGCGGGCCAGGCTGGCGGCGCGGTCGCGGAGGTCGTCGCGGTCGCCGCCGACCAGCCAGCCGGTCATCATCGAGAGGGGCAGGCTGGCGGGGTCGCGGTCGATTGCTACGCAAGCCTCGTCGAGGCGCCTGCGGACGTCGGCGATCTCCGCCGCCGTCGACATCACCGTGTTGTACTCGTCGGCCAGGGCGGCGGCGAGGCGGAGGCTGCGCGGGCCGCCTTTGCCGCCGAGGATCAGCGGCAGCCGGGGTTGCTGCATCGGGTTCGGCAGGGGGTCGAGGTTGACGGCGCGGTAGTGGCGGCCCTCGTAGTTGAACGGCCCTTCTTCCCAGTAGCGGCGGATCAGTTCCATCTGCTCCTCGAGGGCGTCCAGGCGCGGGCCGGGCTCGGGCAGGTCGAAGCCGTAGGCCTCGTGCTCGCGCTCCCACCAGCCCGCCCCGATCCCCAGTTCGACGCGGCCGCCGGAGACGTGGTCGGCGGTGACCGCCATCTTCGCCAGCACCGCCGGGTGGCGGAAGGTCGCCGGCGAGACCAGCGTCCCCAGCCGCAGCCGCTCGGTGATCGCCGCCAGCGCCGCGATCGTCGCCCAGGCGTCAAGCGAGCCGCGCTCGCGGCGGTCGTCCACCGAGAGGTAGTGGTCGGAGCGGAACAGCGTCCCCACCCCATGCTCCTCGCAGGCAGCCGCGATCGCCTTCCAGTCCGCCCAGTTCACATCCTCCTGGCCCTCGATCATCAGACAGACATCCATGCCGCTCCTCCTCCTCCTCGGTTGGGTCGCCCTCCCCTACTACTCCCCGTTACTCGCCCGAGTTGAACTCCCAGATCGCGATCCCCAGCATCACCATGCCGAGGGCGAAGACGGTGAAGATCTCCAGCGCCATCGGCACCGTCCAGCCGAACCAGGTGATCCCCGGGTTCAGGGTCGCTTCGGCCTGCTTGCTGAGGTCGAGGTGGGCGAAGACGAGGCTGCGCATCGGCGAGACCGCGTAGGTGAGCGGGTCGATGCGGTTGAGGAAGGCGAGCCAGCCGGGCAGGTCGGTGACCGGGAAGAGCGCGCCGGAGATGAAGAACATCGGCATCACGATCATCTGCATCAGCCCCATGAAGGACTGCATCTGCTTGATCCGCGCCGCCGACCATCACGCCGAAGGCGGTGATGCTGAAGGCGAGCAGCAGCTGCAGGGCGAAGACGCCGACGATCAGACGAGAGGCTGTAGGGGACGTGGACGGTCCAGGCGAGGGCGAGCAGGATCACGCCCTGCAGGGAGGCGACGGTGGCGCCGCCGAAGCACTTGCCGATCACGATCGAGCTGCGCCGCACCGGCGCCACCATCATCTCCCGCAGGAAGCCGAACTCGCGGTCCCAGACGATCGAGGCGGCGGAGAACATCGCCGTGAACATCACCGAGATGCAGAGCACGCCCGGGTAGATGAAGGTCTTCAGGTCGACGCCGTGGGTGCTGGCCGCCGAGAGCTGCTGCAGGCCGGAGCCGAGCACGAAGAGGAAGAGCAGCGGCTGGACCAGCGAGGTGACGATCCGCATCCGTTCGTTGCGGAAGCGGATCAGCTCGCGGCGCCAGACGACCTTGATCGCCCGCAGCTCGCTGCGCCAGCTGCGCGGCGGCACGCGGACGGTGACGACGGGCGTCGGAGAGCCGGCGCTGGGAGCCGCGCCGTCGGCGGACGGGCTGACCGCGGTGCCGGTGCCGGGCGCGCTCACCGCCGTCCCCCTCCGCCCATCATCTGCGCGGCGAATTTGTTTTTCGCTTTGGCGCCGCCGTCGGACTCTTCGGCGTCGCGGATCGTCGACCCGGTGTGGGACATGAAGACGTCGTCGAGGGTCGGCCGCGAGAGGCTGACCGAGCGGATCGGCACTCCCAGCTCGGCGAACAGGCGCGGCACGAACTCCTCGCCGTCGGGGACCGCGAAGGTGACCGCGCCCTCGGAGATCGCCGGCCTCGAGCCCGAAGCGCGCTTCGATCGCCTCGATCGCGGCGCCGTCGTCGTCGGTCTCGATCCGGATCCGGTCCGCGCCCGACCTCTTCCTTCAGCGCCTCGGGCGTGTCGAGGGCGACGATCTCGCCGTGGTCCATGATCGCGATCCGCCCGCAGAACTCGGCCTCGTCCATGTAATGGGTGGTCATGAAGATCGTGATCTCCTCGCTCTCCTGCAGCTGGCGGATGTAGCCCCAGATCGAGTTGCGGGTCTGCGGGTCGAGCCCGATCGTCGGCTCGTCGAGGAAGAGGACCCGCGGCGAGTGCATCAGCCCGCGGGCGATCTCCAGCCGCCGCCGCATCCCGCCGGAGAAGGTCAGCACCTGGCCGTCGCGGCGCTCCCAGAGGCCGACCATCTCCAGCACCTGCTGCATGCGCGGCGCCACCAACGCCTTTTCCACTCCGTAGAGCTCGGCGTGCAGGCGCAGGTTCTGCTCGGCGCGTGAGGTAGCCGTCGAGGGTCGGGTCCTGGAAGACGAGGCCGATGTGGCGGCGGACGTCGTCGCGCGCCGCGACCACGTCGTAGCCGGCGACCGCGGCGCTGCCGCCGCTGGGCTTGGCCAGCGTGCAGAGCATGTTGATCGTCGTCGTCTTGCCGGCCCCGTTGGGGCCGAGGAAGCCGAAGACCTCGCCGCTCTCGACCTCGAAGCTGACACCGCGCACCGCCTCGAACTCGCCGAAGGACTTGCGCAGGTCTTTGACTGAGATGGCAGAGGGCATACAAAGGTCCGTACAACGTACGGGAGTGTGACTGTACAATGTACGAGCCGTGGACGTCGAGCGACCCGAGAAGGCCGGCACCCGCCGCCAGCAGATCGTCGATGCGGCGGTCGAGCTGGCCGACGCCGAGGGCCTCGAGGCGGTCTCGATGCGGCGACTGGCCGAGAAGCTCGGGGTCGGGACGATGACCCCCTACTCCTACGTCGCCGACAAGGACGAGCTGCTCGACCTGATGCTGGACGAGGTCGGCCGCGAGATGCTGGTGCCGGAGCCGCTGCCCGACGACTGGCGCCAGGCGCTGCGCGCGATTGCCTTCGCCACCCGCGCCACGGTCGAAGCCCACCCCTGGATCTTCCGCGGCCAGGCGCGCCGTCCGCGCGGTCGGATCAACACCATGCGCCACATCGAGCAGTCGATCGGCGCGGTGCAGATGCTCGGCGCCGACCGCGCGACCGGCGCCCGGGTGCTGATGGCCGTCGACGACTATGTGCTCGGGCACTGCTTCCGCAAGCGCTCCCGCGAGCGGATGAAGCGGGCGATCGAGGCGGTGAGCGATGCCGGTGCCGGCGGCGACGGCAGCCTGCCGTCGCTGGACCCCGAGGTCGAGGCGGCGATGCAGGCCGGCGAGCTACCGCTGATCAAACGCGGCTTCGAGCGCCGCCGCGGCGGCGCCTTCGGCGGCATCCCCCCGGCGGCCGACTTCGAGAGCGGCCTGGAGTGGATGCTGGACGGGATCGAAGCGCTGGCGAAGAGCGACTAGGCCCGGCGTTCTCGCGTCAGCCGTGGACGCGCCGCGGCTAGCGAGGCGTCGCCGCGACCAGTTCGGCAAACGCGGCGAAGCCCGGCGTCGTGCATTCGACCAGCGCCGCCTCGACCTCGCTCGCCCGCGCGGGCAGGTCGTGGACGCCCTGGTTGCCCATAACCTCGACCGCCTCCTCGATCATCTCCGGCACGGCGAGCCAGGCCTCGACCAGGGCGAGGTCGGCCTCCGGGTGGAAGAGCACCCCCCAGGCGTTGCCGACGCGGAAGGCCTGGTGCTCGGTGAGCTCCGAGGAGGCGAGTGCCGTGGCGCCATCCGGCAGATCGAAGACGTCGCCGTGCCAGTGCAGGACGTCGGTGCTGGGAGCGAGGCCGCCGAGGACGGGATCGGTGGGATCGCCGACCTCGACCGGGGCGAAGCCGATCTCCTTCCCCTCCCCCGGCCTCACCTCGGCCCCGAGTGCGCGGGCCAGGAGCTGTGCCCCGAGGCAGATGCCGAGCACCGGCAGCTCGCGCCGCGCCGCCTCGGCCAGCCACTCGCGCTCGGCGGCGAGGCCCGGGAAGCGCTCGACCTCGTCGACGTTCATCGGCCCGCCCATGACGACGGCGCCGGCGACCTCGTCGTGCCCGGGCAGCGGCTGTCCGGCGAGCGGCTTCACCGTGTGCTCGTGCAGGGCGCCGCAGGCGTCGAGGATCCGGTGCGGGCCCTCCCAGGGCACGTGCTGGATCGCCAGCAGGGTGGGACGGCCGTCCAGGCTCATGCGCCATCAGGCTAGCCTCAAGCCATGAAAATCGACAGCGCAACACCTACCTGCCTGAAGATCTCGATTGGGAAGTCCGCCTGACATGCGCCTCGGCCCCGTCACCCGCTTCAAGCCCGAGGCTCGGCCGGCAACGATCACCGGTGCTCAGGTGGTCGGGCCCACGGTGCGCGCACCGCTCGCGATCGCGGCGCTCGCCGTCGGGGCCACCGCGATCGGCGCCTTCGCTATCGGCCGGCTCAGCGTCGGCCGCCTCTCCGTCGGCCGCGCCAAGTTCGGCAAGGTCGAGATCGAGGAGCTCGAGGTCGGTCGCCTCAGCGTACGTGAGGGCTGGCCCCCGGCTTGAAGCTCGCGCCGCTCGCTCTCGCCGCGCTGGCGTTGACACTCGCTTTCGCCGCCTCCGCGCAGGCCGTCGGTCCCTACCCCGACCTCGGCTCTTGCCAGGCCTTCCCCGACCCGCCCGCCTCGCTCTCGCCGCGCGCCGCCTCACTCCCCAACCAGGCCGCCTGGAACCAGGACATCTCCAGGGCGCCGCGCGACCCGCGCTCGGCCGCCTACATCTCCTACATCGACTCCCAGGGCGGCGACAGCCTGCACCCGGACTTCGGCTCTCCGCGCCCCTACGGTTTCCCCTTCGCGGTCGTCAGCGCCGGCCAGACCAGGCTCCCCATCCACTACACCGCCTACGGCGACGAGAGCGACCCCGGCCCCTTCCCGATCCCCGCCGGCGCCCCGGTCGAGGGCGGCAACGGCAGCGACGGCGACCGCCACGTGCTCGCCGTCGACAGGTCCAGCTGCACGCTCTACGAGCTCTACCGCGCCTTCTACACGCCGAGCCCCAAGCCCCACTGGAACGCCGACTCCGGCGTCGCCTGGGACCTCAACTCGACCGCGCTCCGCCCCGACGGCTGGACCTCGGCCGACGCCGCCGGGCTGCCGATCTTCCCCGGCCTGGTCCGCTACGACGAAGTCGCCGCCGGCCAGCTCGAACACGCGATCCGCGTCACCTTCGACAGCACCCGCGACGCCTACCTCCACCCCGCCACCCACTGCGCCGGCGACAGCTCCAGCGCCAGCGCCAGCGCGCCGCCGATGGGCCTGCGCCTGCGGCTCAAGGCCGGCTACGGGCTCGGCGGCTTCAGCGGCCCCGCCAGGACGATCGCCGCAGCGATGAAGCGCTACGGCCTGATCGTCGCCGACAACGGCTCCAACTGGTTCTTCAGCGGCAGCAGCGACCGCCGCTGGGACGACGAGAACCTGAACCAGCTGAAGCGCATCCCCGGCAGCGCCTTCGAGGTCGTCAAGAGCGCCGCGGGCGCCCACTCCTGTTGACGAAGCCCCAGATCCGGCCGAGCACGGAGAGCACCGTCATCGCGATACCCAGCCCGATCGCCCCCAGCAACAGCAGGAAAGCGACGAAGGCGACGATCGCGAACGGGACGAGGAGGAAAAGCGTGCCCCGGGACGAGGAGTGCATCCCCCATCACCGGCGTGGGGGATGCACGTTTCGCCGGCTCCGCCGCGTCGCGCTCCACCCCAGCGGTACCATTGACTGACCAGTCAATCGACACGAAAGGCTGTCACATGGCTCCCCGCAGCGACAAGGTCTCGCCGGCGGATTTCCCGCCTCCCGTCGACGTCGACGCCGAGTTCGTCAAGCGCTCCCTCGACGGCGAGGACGAGCGGATCGAGATCGGCGTCGCGATCGTCGGCGGCGGCACCGCCGGGCTCGCCTGCGCCAACCGCCTGCTGCAGCTGCTGGCCGACGACCCGGAGACGATGGAGAAGCTCGGCGAGGTGCCGGTCGCGGTGATCGAGAAGGCGAAGACCTGCGGCGGCCACAACCTCTCCGGCGCGGTGATGCGCCCCGGCCCGCTGCAGGAGCTGTTCCCCGAGCTCAGCCGCGAGCAGTGGCGCCAGCAGGGCTTCGGCTTCGGCGAGGTCGAGAAGGAGGCGATCTACCTCCTCCCCAACGGCAAGCGCAAGCTCCGCATCCCACCGCCGCCGCCGCAGAAAAACCACGGCAACGAGGTGATCTCGGTCTCCGCCCTCTGCCGCTACATGCAGACCCAGGCCGAGGAGGCCGGCGCCTATCTGCTGACCGAGACCGCGGCGACGCAGCTGATCGTCGAGGAGGGCGCCGTCGTCGGCGTCCGCTCCGGCGACAAGGGCCGCGGCAAAGAGGGCGAGGAGCAAGGGAACTTCGAGCCCGGCACCGACATCGCCGCCAAGGCGACCGTCCTCGCCGAGGGCTGCTGGGGCCATCTCAGCGACGCCGCCGTGCGCGAGTTCGACCTCGACGAGGGGCGCGAGCCGCAGGTCTGGGAGCTCGGCGTCAAAGAGGTCTGGAAGGTGCCGAAGCCGCTCGACCGCGTCATCCACACCCTCGCCGGCTGGCCGCTGAAGATCTCCGCCAAGTACCACCAGATCGGCGGCTCCTGGATCTACCCGATGGTGGACGAGAAGACCGGCGACGACCTGGTCTCGATCGGCTGGGTGCTCGACCTCGACTACGCCGACGCCACCACCTCCGCCCACGACCTCCTGCAGCAGTTCAAGACCCACCCGCTAGTCCGCGACATCCTCGATGGCGGCGAACGGGTCAGCTGGGGCGCCAAGGCGATCCCCGCCGGCGGCTACTGGGCGATGCCGAAACTTTCGGCCCCAGGCGCGGTGATCGCCGGTGACGCCGCCGGCATGCTCAACCTGGCGGCGCTGAAGGGCGTCCACTACGCGATCAAAGCGGGGATGCTCGCCGCCGAGTCGATCTACGCCTCCATCAAGGAGGGGACGAATGACTTCTCCGCCTACGAGCAGGCGATCGAGGACTCGGTCGTCGGCAAGGACCTCTACGAACAGCGCAACACCCGCCAGCCCTTCCAGAAGGGGCTACTCAAAGGCGGGCCGCTGGTCAACCTGATGATCGCCACCAAGGGCCGCTTCCCCGGCGGTCGCTGGAAGATCCACCGCAACGACGCCCAGCCGATGTTCGTCGGCAAGACCAAGGAGGGCTACCCGACCCCGGACGGCAAGTACACCTTCGACAAGCTCTCCAGCGTCTTCATCAGCGGCAACGCGACCCGCGACGACGCGCCCAACCACATCCGCGTGCAGAAGACGGTGCCGCGGGAGATCGCCGAGACCTGGGCCTGGATGTGCCCGGCCGGCGTCTACGAGATCCCCGAGGACGCGCCGGAGAGCGGCGACGTCGACGTGATCGTCAACTACACCAACTGCGTCCAGTGCGGCGCGATCACCGCCAAGGGCGGCCGCCTAACCCCGCCCGAGGGCGGCGACGGCCCGCTCTACCAGAACACCTGAGAGGCGCGGCAGAGCTTTCCTCCGCTACGCGGGAGAAAGCTCTGCCGCGCTCGGCGGCTATGTGGAGAGCGTGACCGTTTCGCCGATCGGCAGCCAGCGGACGCTGTCGCGGAAGCGCTGGGGGGCACCGGCGAATTCGCCTTCGACCGCTTCGCGGCCTTGGCGGAAGTGTTTCCAGCCCTCATAGTGGATCGGGATCACCGTCCGCGGCCGCACCTCCTCGCAGAGCTCGACCACCTCGGCCGCGTTCATCGTGTACCTGAGCGGGCCGGAGACCGGGAAGCGAACGCCGCCGAGGTGGACCAGCGCGGTGTCGACTTGGAGCCGCTGCGCGACCTCGCGGACGCCGTCGTAGAGCACGGTGTCGCCGCTGATCCAGAGCACGCCCTGCTCCTGGCCCTCCCAGCGCAGCGCAAAGCCGACGACCTCGCCGACGATCGGGTGGCTCAGCGGCGGCCCGTGCCGGCAGGGCGTCGCGGTGATCTCGACCGGGGTCCGTCCCGGCGCCTCCAGCGTGGTCGAGGCCCACGCCGCCAACCCGCGGGCGTTGCCGCCGAGCCGCTTCGCCCCGGGCACCGTGGTCACGACCGCCCCCGCCGAAGGCAGCAGCGCCCGGCCGGCGTCGTCGAGGTTGTCGTCGTGGTGATCGTGGGAGAGCAGGACCGCGTCGATCTGCCCGAGGTCGGCGGCGGCGATCGCCGGCCCGGTCAGCTTGCGCGAGCTCGTCCCCCAGCCGAAGTTGTATTTGCGCCCCGGTGGATCGAAGGTCGGATCGGTCAGCAGCCGCCAGCCGCCGATCTCGATCAAAACGGTCGGCCCGCCGATGTGAGTAAGGCGAACGTCCCTCATGCGCGCTGGATGCCCGGCGGCATCGGCTGGTCCTGAATGAGGACAATCGTGTCGGGCGCGGGCGTCTCGGTACTCATGCGTCGTCCTTTCGAGAGGGCTGACCTGAGTGGTGGCAGGCGTCGCGATCATTATGGTGTCGCTAGGGCAGGGTTTGCAATGAGATCTCTTCGTAAAACGGGGCTGCTTCTGGTTCTCGCCTTCTTGGCGCTGCCGCTCAGCGCCGCGGCGGCTTCAGCCGAGAGCGAACCCCAACGCGGCGCCTTCGAGGCGCTCGGCCACACGCTGCTGGGCGCGATCGCCTCGACCACGAACGCCGACGAGGCGCTCGATTCGCTCGGCGACAGCCTCGCCCTGATGGAAGCGCGCAAGCGGATCGACGCCGCCGCCGCGGTTGTGAGCGTCCCTCCCGAGACCTCCGCCGCGCCGACCGTCCCCACCGACCCGGCGGAGATGCCGCCCGCCTCGGCCGGCTCCAACGGCACCAAGATCGAGCGCCACAGCGCCGCCGACCGGGAAAAGATCTTCGCCAACACCCGCGCCGCCGGCCACGACGGCTCGACCTCGATCCTGCTGACCGGCATCGCCCTGCCCCCACCCGACGCCCCGCAGGCGGTCAAGGACGTGATCAACAACGCCAACATGATCGTCGGCCGCCCCTACATCTGGGGCGGCGGCCACGGCTCCTTCTACTCCAACGGCTACGATTGCTCGGGCTCGGTCAGCTTCGCCCTCTTCGGCGCCGGCATGATCCCGGAACCGCTCACCTCGAGCGCACTCGAGGGCTGGGGCGCTCCCGGCCCCGGCAAGTGGATCACCGTCTACGCCAACGCCGGCCACACTTTCGCCGAGATCGCCGGTCTGCGCTGGGACACGGTCGGCGACGAGCAGGGCACCGGCCCGCGCTGGCACCTCGCCCCCGCCTCGGCGGACGGCTTCGTCGTTCGCCACCCACCCGGCTACTGAGTACGCCCCCGGTTGGATTCGAACCAACGACCATCGGCTTAGAAGGCCGGTGCTCTGTCCACTGAGCTACGGGGGCTGGCTGTCTCCGGAAGTCTCGCTTGTCGCGAACGATTTTGCTGTTGACGCCGCGACCGTGGTCATGCTGCCTGATCCCGGGAACCCCGAATCGGAGGATCGATGCGAGCCCTGCGCAGCAAGCTGACCTACGCCAACGTGATCTCGACCCTGTGCCTCTTCCTGGTCCTTGGCGGTGGCGCCGCCGTGGCCGCGGGCCAGCTGAGCCCGAACAGCGTCGGCTCGACGCAGCTCAAGAACGCCGCGGTCACCGGGCCGAAGATCAAAAGGGCGAGCATCGAAACGACCAAGCTGACGCAGCTCGCGATCAACACCCTGAAAGGCCAGAAAGGCGCCAAAGGCGCGACCGGGGCCAAGGGCGCCACCGGGGCCAAAGGGGCGACCGGCGCCGCGGGCGCCCGCGGGCCTCAGGGTGAGCGCGGCCCGAGCGGCCCCCAGGGCATCCAGGGCATCGCCGGCAACTCCGGTGCCTACGCAACGGTGCTGGTCTCGCCGACGGTCGGATTCCAGGCGACGACGCACCCCGGCTTCACGGCGGTCGAACGAGTCGCCACCGGCGCCTACTGCCTGACGCCGACGAACGGGACGAACATCGCCTCCCCCGTTGCCTCACCCAACTGGAAAGACTCGACTGGGAACATCCAGTTCGTCGAGCCCTTGGCCGGTGGAGCCGTCTCCTTCTGCGCCTCGGGCCAGCTGGAGGTTCTCACCTACGCGCTGGATGAATCGACGAGCGCGGGCACTACGGCCCCCTCCAACAGCGTCTCCTTCTCCGTCTTCGCGCCCGCCAATCCACCGGCGGCCTGACGGATCGCTCTGTCGAAGGGGGCCCGGCAAGGGCCCCCTTCGCATAGCATCGGCCCCATGCCGAAGGTCGAGCTGCCGGGGACGGAACTGCACTACGAGCGCGCCGGCGCGGGTGAGCCGCTGCTGCTGATCCAGGGGATGAGCGCCAACCACATGGCCTGGGGGCGACCCTTCTCATCGCTGCTGGAGCGGGACTTCGAAGTCATCTCCTTCGACAACCGCGGCATCGGGCTCTCGCGGCCGGTGACGGAGTCTTTCTCGATCGTCGAGATGGCCGCCGACACGGCGGCGCTGCTGGAGGCGCTGGAGATCGAGAGCGCGCACGTGCTCGGCATCTCGATGGGCGGGATGATCGCCCAGGAGCTGGCGCTCGCCCACCCCGGGAGGCTGCGCTCGCTGACCCTCGGCTGCACCTACTGCGGCGGCGAGGGCTCGCAGCTGATGGACCCGGCCGACTTCCAGGGCCTGGTCGAAGCGATGGGTTCGGGCAATCAGGACCGCGTCTTCCGGGCGATGTACGAGCTCAACCTCTCCCCCGGCTTCCGCGCCGAGGAGAGCCGCTACGCCGAGTTCACGGAGATGGCGAAGGCGCTGCCGGCGCCGCGCGAGACGATCGGCCTGCAGGTGCAGGCGATCGCCGCCCACGACACCAGCGCCCGGCTTCCTGGCATCGCCACCCCCACCCTGCTCATCCACGGCACCGTCGATCGCGTGCTCGGCTACCCCAACGGCCCCCTGATCGCCTCGCTGATCCCCGGCGCCCGCCTCGAGACCTTCGAGGAGGTCGGCCACATGTTCTGGTGGGAGCAGCCCGAGCGCTCCGCCGGCCTGGTCCGCGAGCACGCGCTCGCGGCGGCGCAGCCCTAGCCGGCTTCCTGCGCTGCGTCGGCGAGGTCGGCGCAGCCGCCCGGGTCGAGCTTGCCGTTGACCTTGAAGACGTAGTCGGGCCCGGGGACGATGTCGGGCTCGGCGACGACGAGTTTCAGCGCCGGGTCGGATTTCACCCAGGCGTAGATCGGATACGAGTATTCGGCCTCGGGCGTGTCCTGGGTGTACTGGCTGACGATCAGATAGTCGTAGTCGCCGGCGTTGACCCTCTTGCGGAACTGGCGGCAGGTGGTCGCCAGGCGGTAGGTGCCGTCGGGCCCCGGCACGCCGACGTACTCGACCTCGTTGTCGAGGTGGCCGCCGTAGAAGCCGTACTGGCCGAAGATGATCTCGCTAGAGCCGGCGATGCCGATCCGCTTGTTCTGCTGCAGGCGGGCGAAGTCATACGCTTTCTGAGGCCCGCCTTCCTGCAGGAACAGGGTCGCTTTCGTGTAGTGGTGGTCGGCGTACTGGACCTCCTGCGCCCGCCCGAGGACCACCGCCAGCAACAGCACCGCGGCCCCCGCGAGCGCCACCATGCCGCGGCTGACCAAGCGTCGCGAGCGCGCCAGTCCCAGCCCTCCCGGCGCCCAGACCAGGCACAGGGTGAGGAAGATCGTGCCGACGATGAAGCCCGGATACCAGCGCGGCGTCGTCAGCACGGTGATCGCGTAGACCCCGGTTAAGAAGAGCAGCGTCTGCCAGGCACGCCGGTCCGGTGCCCGCAGCGGCCGCGCGATCGGCAGCAGCGTCAGCGCCAGCACCAGTCCCGGGACCAGATAGCGGGTGTTGGTGAAGAAGCCGGTCGGCGAGCCCTCCTGCCCGGCCGCGGTCAGCGGCGTGAACAGGTAGACGAGGGCCGTCGCCAGCGCCGCGGCGGCGATCACCTGCAGGATCCGGTTGCGCGAGCGCACGACGATGAAGATCGCCGCCGCCACGGCGATGATCAGGATCAGCGGCCAGAGCGGGCCGAAGGCGTTGTCGAGCTGCGGGAAGAACCACTTGCGGTAGATGGTCGGCTCGCCCAGATAGTGGGCGACGGCGAAGCGCGGCCGCGGGTCGAGTGGCATCTGGTCCGGGGTCGGCAGGTTGAGCGGGCCGAACTTGGTGATCGGGATCGGGTTGCCGCCGGTCTTGATCGCCGCCCGCAGGTACCAGTAGCCGCCGACGAAGAGCATCGGCACCGCCATCACCCAGGCGGTGGTCCAGCGCCGCCCGCGGCCGCTGAAGAGGACGACCCCGACCGTGATCGCGACGACCGGGACGAGGAAGGTGAACTTGACCGAGGCGGCGAGGCCGGCGGCGATCCCGGCCATCACCAGCGGCCCCTTGTCGAGCAGCGGCGCGTCGCGCTCGGGCGCGTCCTGCACCGCCCCCGCCGCGGGCGCCCGTCGCTGGTGGCCGTTGATGAGGAAGGCCGCGAAGGCGATCAGGAAGGCCAGGCCCATGATGTCGTTGCGCGCCTCGCCGGGCTGGGTCTCGATCATCACCCCCGCGTCGAGCACGATCGCGCCGGCGACCAGCGTCGCCGGGCCGACCTTGTAGGGGCGGCCGACGCACCAGGCGGCCAGCAGCGCGATCGCCAGCCAGAAGAGGTTCATCAGCGGCGAGAGCCAGTCGCTCTTGAAGAGGACGATCGCGGCGCCCTGGATCAGCTCGGTGCTCTGTGGGTAGAACCAGGCCGCCAGTCGCAGCGGATCGGTGAAGTGGAGGTGGGCCGTCGAGTGTTCCTGGGCGATCGTCGCCGCGAAGGGCATGTGGTACCAGGTGGTGTCGCCGCCGAACATGCCCTGGTCGAGGCTGAGCTGCGAGGGGAAGGTCCACTCGGCGACAGTGAAGGAGGCGACCGCGACGGCGATCACCAGCGCGATCGTCTGCACCTGCGGCGCCGCCACTTCGCGGCCGCCGTTCGGCGCCTTGCGCCAGCCCAGCCAGGCCGCGCCGAGGCCGACGGCGATGCAGAAGAGGACGATCCAGCCCAGTCGCAGGAGGCTGAGCGTGCCGAGGATCTCCAGCGAGACGACCAGCAGGGCGACCGCGATCGTGGCATCGGCGAGGCGCGCCAGGGCGCCGGAGAATTCCGGCACGATCCAGCGTCGCAGCCAGTAGCCGCCGAGGCCGAGCGCCGCGACGATGCCGATCACGGCGAGGCAGCCGCCTATGTAGGAGCCGAAGGAGGGTGCCACGGGCGCGGGATGCTATTCGCCGCGCCCGCGGGACAACCCCGCGGTCAGGACGTGGCTGCCGGGATGCGGCAGGAGACGCCGGTGCCGGCCAGACCGCAGTAGCCGTTCGGCACCTTGTGCAGGTACTGCTGGTGGTACTCCTCGGCGTAGTAGAAGGGACCGGCCGGCTCGACCTCGGTCGTGATCGGCTCCTTGCCGGCAGCCCGCAAGTCGCGCGTCGTAGGCCTCCCGCGCCATCTCCGCCGTCGCCTTCTGGGCGTCGTTGGCGTAGTAGATGCCCGAGCGGTACTGGGTGCCGACGTCGTTGCCCTGACGCATCCCCTGGGTCGGATCGTGCTCCTCGAAGAAGACCTTGAGCAGGTCGGCGTAGGAGATCTTCGCCGGGTCGAAGGCGACCAGCACCGCCTCCGCATGGCCGGTCCGAGCCGAGCAGACCTCGTCGTAGGTCGGGTTGGGCGTGGTCCCGTTCTGATAGCCGACCGCCGTCGTGTAGACGCCGTCGAGGTCCCAGAACAGGCGCTCCGCCCCCCAGAAGCAGCCGAGCGCGAAGTAGGCGACCTCGATCCCCTGCGGGAACGGCGGCTTGATCGGGGTGCCGAGCACCGCGTGGGTGTTGGGAACGTCGAAGGCGGGCTCGCTGCGACCGGGCAGCGCCTCCTCCGGTGCGGGCATCCGCGTCTTCTCGGGATTCAGCATCGTCATCAGCTTTCCAAGTCGGTTCATGTCGTTTCCTCCTGCCGTCAACGTTACGGCAGCGGTCTAACGAGTCTGTGAACTGGGGGGGCAGATCCTGCCGACGACCTGCCCTTCGCGGCTACCTGACCTGGGCGGCTCTGGCCAGATCCGGCGAGCCAAGCGGATGCGTCGCGGCGTCGAAGAAGTAGACCTCGTCGGCCTCCAGCCGGCCCCAGATTTCTGCCTGCTGCCGACGCAGGTCCAGCTTTCCCTTTTTGACCATGGAGACGGCGACAGGGCGCTCCGGGTGGGCATTGATCGCGTCGATCAGGTGGCGGTCCTGCTCGCCAAGGGCATGGCCGAAGACGAGCAACGGCTCCGACCTCGTCTTGAACGTCTCGTAGACGTGTGCCAGATAGTCGTTCCCTTCGATCGCCTGGAGCTTGTCGCGAGCCGATCCCTCGGTGATCAGCAGCGGCCTCGCCTCGGGATCGCCCTTGACGGGCTCGCCGAACTGATCGAGCAGGGTGCGGCCCTCGTGGGTCAGCTTTCGGGTCACGCCCGATCCCTCGACGATCAGATGCAGAGCGCCATGGCAATAGTAGATCGGCGTGCGACCGGCTCGCACCCGGGAATCGTCTGGATCGAACTCGTGACGAGCGCCCCAAAAGCAGTCGCAGAAGTCGTCGTACTCCTCTTCGTAGCCGATCGCCCAATAGAGGATGAGGTCATAGCTGGTGCTGAAGATCGCCCGGTAGCTCTCCAGCTCGTACTTGATCGCGCACAGGGTCGCATCGGCCACTTCCGGCCTGCCCACATGGACACTCCTGACGGCGGTGCCAAGCGCATCCTGGATGCTGCGGAAGCGCTTCCTGTACGGCTTCTCCTGCCGATCCAGGACCTCAGCCATCGCAATCGCGTCCCGCAGCTTTCCCAGCACGACCTCGAAGTTTGGGGTGCTGAAGCGCTTGAAGATGGCGCGGTCCCGATCGTCCAGACCGCCCTTCAGGACGTTCTTTTCGGCCTGCTCGTAGAGCGAGTGGTAGGCGAAGTCGGGGGAGACGTTGATCGAGAGCCCGTTGCCGACCAGCAGGGTGTCCCACTCCCCGTCGTCAATCTGATCCCAGGTATGCAGAGCGCCATCCGCTGGATGCTCGACCATCGCCGGCAGAGATTACCGATGCTGCGCTGTAATTACTCCGCTATCCCTGAATGGGATAACTGACGCCGGTCAGCTCTTCGGAGACCGTCCAGAGCCGTGCCGCCACCGCCTCGTCACGGCCGGCCCTGACCGGGCTGACGACCCGCGGATACCCGCGCTGCTCCTCGAAGCCGTCGGGGCCGATGAAGAGCCCGCCGTCGAGGTTGGGACGGGTGGCGGCATAGAGCTCGGGTAGCGCTCCCATCTCCGCGCTCTGGGCGAGCATGCGGTTGGTCACGGCCATGATCGTGCGGTCGAGGAAGGGCGGCGAGGCCGACTGCAGGTTGGTCGCCGAGTAGCCGGGATGGGCGGCGAGGCTCTTCACGTTGGAGCCGGCGGCGCGCAGGCGCTTGTCGAGCTCACGGGCGAAGAGGACGTTGGCGAGCTTCGACTGGCCGTAGGCGCTCCAGCGGAAGTAGCGCCGCTGCCGCTGCAGGTCGTCGAAGTTGATCCGGCCCATTTTGTGGGCGGTGCTGCTGACGGTGACGACGCGGGCGTCCTCGCGGCCCTGCAGCTTGCCGAGCAGGAGCCCGGTGAGGGCGAAGTGACCGAGATGGTTGGTGCCGAACTGCGACTCGAAGCCGTCGGCCGTCTGCCGCCGCGGCGGCGCCATCACGCCGGCGTTGTTGATCAGCAGGTCGAGGCCGTCGCGGTTGGCGCCGAAGCGCTCGGCGAAGTCGCGGACCGAGGCCGAGGCTGGCGAGGTCCAGCGCCTCGACCGCGACGGTCGCGGCGGGAACCTCGGCGCCGATCGAAGCCAGCGCCGCCTCGCCCTTCTCGGTGTTGCGGCAGGCCAGCACGACGTCCGCCCCCGCCGCGGCCAGCGCCCGCGCGGCGGCGAGGCCGAGGCCGCTGTTGGCCCCGGTGACCACCGCGGTCCGACCGCTCTGGTCCGGGATGTCCGCTGCCGTCCACTTCTCGCTCATCGAAGCCCTCCGTTCGCCGTGGTCGTCATCGCCCAGCAATATATGTGAATCTCTCTTACTTCGCTCGGCGGCTAAAGTCGCCGGCGTGGAGAAAGTGCGCCAGAGGGCCAGCTACCACCACGGCGACCTCCCCGCCGCGCTGGTCGACGCCGCCTTCGAGCTGATCGGCGAGAACGGCGTCCACGGCTTCACGGTGGCCGAAGCGGCGCGCCGGACCGGGGTCAGCATCTCCGCCCCCTACCGCCACTTCGACGACCGCGACGCACTGCTGGCGGCCTGCGCGACCGCCGCCTGCGAGGCGGTCCAACGCGACTTCGAGGCGGCGCTGGCCGCCCACAACGCCCCCGCCGACCAGCTCGCCGCCGCGATCGCCGCCTACGTGCGCTTCGCCGCCGAGCGGCGGCCGATGTTCGAGTCGATCTTCAGCACCGGCCTCGATAAGACCAGGTACCCGCGCCTGGAGGAGGCCGGCGCCGCGGCTCTCTCGGCCGTCGCCGCCCCCGCCTTCGAGCTCACCCCCGGCGGCGACGAGGAGAAGGCCGCGATCCTGGTCCAGGCCCTGACCAGCCTCGCCCAGGGCCACGCGACGATGCTGCTCGAGGGCTACTTCGGCGAGCTGCCCGCGGCGGTCGACGTCGCCGCCGAGCGTGCCGCCGGCGCCACCCGCGCCCTCCTCCGCGGCCGCAGCCAGCTCTTCTAGGCGCTCAGCTGCCGCAGAATCGCGCCGCTGTCCATCTCGTCCCAGGCCTGGGCGATCAGGCCGTCGCGGACGCGCAGGATCGCGGTCGAGCTGAACTCGATCCGGCGGCCGCTCGCCGCGACGCCGAGGAACTCGCCCGCCATGAGTTCCCGCCCAGTGCTGGTGGGCGGCGACGAGGTCGTCCTCGGCGATCAGCAGCTCGATCCGATGCTGCAGATCGGGGAAGGCGGCGAGGAAGTAGTCGACGGCCTGACGCTGCCCGACGGGCCCGCGCGCCTCGCCGTTGTGGACGAAGTCGGCGCTCAGCAAACGCTCGCAGGCAGCCGAATCGCGCTCGACGATCGCTTCGCGGTAGAAGCGGCGGACGAGCTCCCTGTTCGCGTCGGTGGACACCGGCGCCGACGCTAACCGATTGCCGACGTCCCGGCGAGCGGATACGGTCTCCCCATCGGTTGCTTCCTCGTCCTCTTCGCCTTCATCTCGCCGCGCCTGGCGCTGTTCGCGCTGTTCCTCTTCTCGGATCTGCTCAGCCGCGCCTTCGACAGCTGGTTCGTGCCCTTCCTCGGCTTCTTCCTGCTGCCCTGGACGACGCTCGCCTACGCGGTGATGTGGAGCAGCTCCAACCGCGTCTCCGGCTTCGAGTGGTTCATCGTCATCCTCGCCTTCGTGATCGACCTCGGCTCCTACGCCAGCCGGGGCCGCGCGCAACGGGCGAACGCCTGAGCTGCGGCACCGTCAGCCGGCGCCAGCGGCGGCCAGGAGCGACTAGACGATGTAGGGGTAAGCGAGCCGCACGTGGCGCTTGGAGAGGACGATGAAGGGTCGCTCGCTGACGGTGCCGTCGACCAGCGAGGTGATTTCGACGTTGGTCAGGGGCAGGAAGTCGACGTCGCGGCGGTTGAGGGAATCCGAGAAACGGGCCTGATAGCCCTCCGGCGGCAGGGTCACGTCGCCGACGATCAGCTGCCGGTCGGTTTCGAAGATGGCCCGCTCCACGCGCCGCTCGATGCGTTCGTCGTCGTTCATCCCCGTCCCTATCGGTAAAAAGGCCTGCAAACCTGAGCCGACAAACGTCCAGAGTCGCTCTAGGAGGAGACGATCTCTATGACTGCCGGCGCTGCGTAGACCCGGGCATTGCCGACCGCCTGCAGACCCGACAGCTCAATGATGCCTAAGTCGAGGAGGGTTCTGATCGCGTTGCTCGCACCCTGCTTGGAGAGTCCGTACCACTGCGAGACCTCCTTTTGAGTCAGATACGGGCGACCCACGAGGTCCGCGGCAAAGCGCTCGGCGACACCGCGTTTGCCAGCTGCTTGGACCTTAGATCGAAGCTCTCCCTGGAGACTCACGAGGCGCTCGACCTTGTCCTGAGACACAGCGGCAGACGCGGCAACCCCCTCTGCGAAGAAGGCGATCCACGCGTCCCAATTGCCATCCATGCTCAGTCGGAGAAGAGCGTCCTGGTACTCGGCTCGTCGTGCCTCGAACCATGGGGATACCACCAAGAGCGGCTCGCGTATAACGGCACCGCGAAGCAACTGGACGATCACCAGTAGGCGGCCAAGGCGGCCGTTCCCATCGGAGTAAGGATGAAGCGACTCGAATTGATAGTGGGCCATCGCTGCCTGTACGACGGTTGGTAGGTCGGGCGGGCGGTCCATCCAGTGGAGCAGGCTTTCGACACCACCCCGAAGCCGATCTCCAGGTGGGGGAGGAACGAAGCGGGCAGCGTCGAGGCTCCGTCCCGGCGCGCCGATGACAACGATTCGATCGCGGAGCCCACCGGCATCGCTCAGCTCACCAGCCGTTCCTCGAACAAGCGTGCGTTGCAGCTCGCCAAGCATCCCAATGGTGAGTGAGCGATCTTCGGGCCACGAGAACGCCAGTTCCGCCATCCGCTCGAAGTTAAGGATCCAACGGATCTCAGTCGTCATATGCCGCTCGTCGTCGGGGTCCGCCGCAAGAACGTCCGCGAACGGGGCATAGGTCCCCTCAAGTGCGCTCGTGCTCTGGGCCTCGCGACGCAGGGCGGGACGGCGAAGGAGCACCGGATTGGGGATGAGCCTGGCGGCTCCGTCCAAGCGAGCAAGCGCCGCTGACGCCCGGTTGATGGTCGTCCAGGTCGCCGTCGAGAGAGTCAAGCTGCCAGGCAACGGGTCGGGCAGAAAAGCTTGTCCCTCTACGACTTCTTGAGTCGCGGGATCTGGTCCTACGATGGGAACTAGGTGGCCCACAGGGCTGGTGTCAAGGCGCTCGATATCCATTTGGTCAACTTTATCGACTAAAACTTGACCAGACCCTGTATGTGGGCAAGTTGTCTTGACCCCGCACTTATTCCCTGCAATCAAGCCACTTAAGCTGGGCAGGAATGAAAAGTCGGGGCGCCCGGATTCGAACCGGGGACCTCGGCCACCCAAAGGCCGCGCGCTACCAGGCTGCGCCACGCCCCGACCGAGCCAGTCTAGAGCGGTTCGCAGCGGCGCTGTTAGGCGCGGTTGAGAACACCCGTTAGCGTTGGCGGCGATGGCCGACGTCCGGCCCTTCAAGGCGCTGCACTACGACCTCGACAAGGTCGGCTCGCTGGACGCCGTCGCGGCGCCGCCCTACGACGTGATCGACGCCGCCGCAGCGGGCGCGGCTGCTGCAGCGCTCGCCCTACAACGCGGTCGCGATCGACCTGCCGAAACCGTTCGACCCGGCCGACCCGGCCAGCAACCCGGCGGCGATCCCTACGCGGACGGCGGCGCGGACGATCGACGCCTGGCGCGCCGAGGGGGCGCTGGTCGCCGACGCCGAGCCGGCGATCTGGGCGCTGACCCAGGACTACACCGCCCCCGACGGCGCCAGCCACAGCCGCCACGGCGATCCTCGCCCGGGTCCGGGTCGAGGACTACGACGACCGGCAGGTCCGCCCGCACGAGCGCACCCAGCCCGGCCCGCTGCAAGGACCGGCTCGAGCTGACCCGGGCGACCGGCCACAACCTCTCGCCGATCTTCTCGCTCAGCACCGAGGACGCCTGGCCGCTGGTCGAGCCGGCGCTCGAGCGCCGAGCCCTGGGGCGAGGCGACCGACGAAGGCGGCACCGTCAACCGCGTCTGGCGGGTCGCCGACCCCGCGGTCCACGCCGCCGTCACCGAGCGCCTCGCCGGCGCCCAGCTGCTGATCGCCGACGGCCACCACCGCTACGAGACCGCCCGCGCCTACCGCGACGAGGTCGGCGGCGAGGGCCCGCACAACTACACGCTGATGGCGCTGACCGGGCTCGACGACCCCGGCCTCACCGTCTTCCCCACCCACCGCCTGCTCTCCGGCTTCGCCGACGACCCCGAGCGCCAGGCGCGCGCTCGGCGAGGGGCTGCGCGAGCTCTTCGAGGTCGAGCGAGGTCGACGCTCGAGCGAGCTCGACCCGGCCGGCGAGGAGGGCGTCGGCGTCTTCGGCCTCTACGACTCGCTTCCACAAGCAGGCCTTACCGCCTGCGGCTGCAAGGACACCGCCGAGCTCGACCGCGCTGCTCGCGGGCAAGCCCGAGGCCTACCGCCGCCTCGACTCGGCGATCCTCGAGACCCTGGTGCTGAAGGGGCTCGCCGGGATGAGCGACGACGACATCGACGCCAAGCGCGGCATCGAGCTACGCGAAGAGCGTCGCCGACGCGCTGGCGCCTGGTCGACGACGGCGGCTACGACGTCGCCTTCATCCTGCGCCCGGTCCCGGTCGAGCAGGTCCGGGCGATCGCCGAAACCGACGAGAACATGCCGCCGAAGTCGACCTACTTCTTCCCCAAGGTGATGACCGGCCTCGTCTTCAACCCGGTCGGCTGAGCGCGCCCGGCGTAGGATCGCGCCGTGGTCAAGATCTACACCAAGAAGGGCGACGACGGCACCACCTCGCTCTGGTACGGCGGCCGCGTCCCCAAGCACCACGGCCGCACCGAGGCCTACGGCGCCCTCGACGAGGCCTGCTCGGCGCTCGGCGTCGCCCGCGCGCTCTGCGGCCCCGGCGAGGCCGAGCTGGCCGCCGACATCCTCCGCCTCCAGGACGACCTCTTCATCGCCGGCGCCGAGCTGGCGACCGCGCCGGAGGCGGCCGAGCGGCTCGAAGACGGCGATCAGCCGCACCACCGAGGCGATGGTCGCCGAGCTCGAGGAGCGGATCGACCGCTACATGGCCGAGGTCGAGCTGCCGCCGAAGTTCGTGATCCCCGGCGGCAACCAGCTCTCCGCCCAGCTCGACGTCGCCCGCACCGTGATCCGCCGCGCCGAGCGCCGGATCTCCGCCCTCGCCGAGGAAGGCGAGCTGGCCGCGCGAGACCGTGATCCACTTCGTCAACCGCGCCTCCGACTACGCCTACGCGATGGCCCGCTTCGCCGACGTCGACGACCCGGCCCTGTTCGAGGGCCGCGGCAGGGGCTGAGCGGCGATGAAGGTCGTCGCCCGCCGCGCTCGAGGGCTTCGCCCACGAGGTCGAGATCGAGGGCGGCCACGCGATCGTCGTCGACGAGCCGGCCGCGGCCGGCGGCACCGACACCGGCCCCTCGCCCGACCCGGCTGCTCGCCGCCAGCCTCGCCGGCTGCACGGCGATCACGATGGAGATGTACGCCGAGCGCAAAGGCTGGGACCTCGGCGCGGTCGAGGTCGAGGTCGACGTCGACCTACGAGCGGCCACGCGCCGGCGCGCCTTCGAGGTCGATCGCTGCGGCTGCCCGGCGAGCTCGACGACGAGCAGCGCGAGCGGCTGCTGACGATCGCCGGCAAGTGCCCGGTCCACAAGGTGCTCGCCGGCGAGGCCACGGTCGACGATCTCCGATCGGCGTCGAGGACGATCTGATGGACCTCGGCCTCGCCGGCCGCGCCTGCGTCGTCACCGGCGCCAGCCGCGGCATCGGCCGCGAGACGGCGCGGCCTGCTCTGCGCCGAGGGCGCCAACGTGCTGCTCGTCGCCCGCGACGAGGAGCGCCTGCGCGGAGGCCACCGAAGAGGCCGACGGCGGCCGGCGCCAAGGCCGGCGGCCGGGCCGCCGCATGCTGGCCCTCGACGTCACCGCGCGAGGACGCCGGCGAGCAGGATGCTCGCCGCCGCCGAGCGAGCACTTCGGCGGCCTCGACGTGCTCGTCAACAACGCCGGCAGCCGCCAGCTGGCGCGACCTCGACGAGGTCCCCGACGAGGACTGGCGCGCCGCAGTACGAGCTCAACGTGATGGCGCCGCTGCGGGCGATGCGGGCGGCGCTCCCGGCGATGGCCGAGCGCGGCTGGGGCCGGGTCGTCAACGTCTGCTCGACCGCCGGCAAGCGCCCCTCGGCGGCGATGCCCGAGTACTCGGTCGCGAAGGCGGCCGAGCTCTCGCTCTCGCGCCTCTTCGCCGACCGCTACGCCGAAGAGCGGCGTCCTCGTCAACGCGATCTGCCCCGGCCCGGTCGAATCGGAGATGTGGATGGAGCCGGGCGGCCTGCTCGACCAGTCGCGGGAGCATGTCCGGCGCCGCCAGCCGCGAGGAGGCGCTCGAGCGCGGCCGGCGCCAAGCGCCCGATCGGCCGCCTCGCCGAGGCCGGCCGAGATCGCCGCCGCGATCGTCTTCCTCTGCTCCGAGCGCGCCTCCTACGTCAGCGGCGCCGCCTGGTCGGTCGACGGCGGCACCGTCCAGGTGATCATCTGACGCCGCGACTTTGTCGCCCAGGCGACAAACGCGCTGCTCGCGTCTGAGCGCGCTGCTGACGCCGGGAGGCGCTGGCGATGGAGGCCCACGGCGGCACCGACGCCGCGGTGCTGCTGCCGCTCTACGGCTGGCCCGAGGAGCCGGGGCTGATCTTCACCGAGCGCCGCGCCGACCTGCGCCGCCACGCCGGCGAGATCTCCTTCCCCGGCGGGCGCCGCGACGAGGGCGACGCCGACCTGGCGACGACGGCGCTGCGCGAGGCCGAGGAGGAGATCGGCCTCGACTCCGGCCGCGGTCGAGCTGGTCGGGGCGCTGCCGCCGGTCTCGACCTTCGTCACCGGCTACCGCGATCCACCCCTTCGTCGGCCTCGTCGCCCACCCCGGCCGAGCTCGAGCCTGCGGCCCAACCCGACCGAGGTCGAGACCGTCCTCACCTTCTCGCTCGAGGTGCTGCGCGAGAGCTACGAGATGCGCCGCCTGGTCCGCCGCGGCGTCCCCATCCACACCCCCACCTACGAGGTCGAGGGGCAGCTGATCTGGGGAGCGACCGCGCGGATCCTCGGCGACCTGCTCGAGCCGCCTCGACTAGCCCGAGGCGCCTGCTCGGCCTTGCTCGGCTGCGGGACGATGCGGATGTAGGGCCGCGGCTCCTCCCAGCCGTCCGGGTAGATCTCCTTCGCCTGGTCGTTGGAGACCGAGCCGGCGATGATCACGTCCTCGCCCTGCTGCCACTGGGCCGGCGTCGCGACTTTGTGCTTGGCGGTCAGCTGCAGCGAGTCGATCACCCGCAGCACCTCGTCGAAGTTGCGCCCGGTCGTCATCGGGTAGACGAGGATCAGTTTGATTTTCTTGTCGGGGCCGATGACGAAGACGTTGCGGACGGTCTGGTTGTCGGCCGGGGTGCGGTCGCCGGCGTCGCCGGAGACGTCGGCCGCCAGCATCCCGTAGGCCTTCGCGACCTCGAAGTCGGCGTCGCTGATGATCGGGTAGTCCGGCCGCGCGCCCTGGGTCGCCTCGATGTCGTCCACCCACTCCTCGTGTTTGTCGAGCGGGTCGACCGAGAGGCCGATGATCTTCACGCTGCGCTTGGCGAACTCGGGCTCGATGCTCGCCATGTAGCCGAGCTCGGTCGTGCAGACCGGGGTGAAGTCTTTCGGGTGCGAGAACAGGACCGCCCAGGAGTCGCCGATCCAGTCGTGGAACTTGATCCGGCCCTCGGTCGTGTCGGCCTCGAAATCCGGTGCTACGTCACCAAGTTGCAACGCCATCGAGTGCTCCTCTCGATGCTCTGTCAGGTATTTACCTAAATTCCTATCCGAGTTTAGACTATTTGCTTTCGCCGGCCGGCGAAAGCAGTCCCAGAGCCGAGATCCGGCCATTTCCGTCGACCAACCGGCGGGGTCGCTCGGGTCGGCGTCGACGACCGCGACCGGGATCCGCCAGGTCGCGCGCGGCGGCGTTGACGATCTCCGCCCCGCCGCCAGCAGCTCCGGCGTCGACGCTGCCCGACCGCCTCGTAGACGAAGCCCCGCACCGGCGTGTCGACGAGCCTTTTCCAGCAGCCGCTCCAGGCGCGGCCCGTGGATCGCCGCGAGCGCCTCCGGCTCGCCCGCGGCCGAGCCGAGCAGGTAGAAGACGACGGCGACGTCGCCGACCAGCTCGAGCACGCGTCCCGGGCCGGTCGGGGTCGGCGAGCGCCGGCTCGATCCCGGCCGCCTCGATCGCCGCCAGGCCCTCCTCGCGGCGGCTGGTCCCGCGCACCGCCCAGCCCTCGGCGAGCAGCCGCTCCCCCAGCTCCCGGCCGCGGCAGCCGCAGCCGACGATCAGCGCCCGCGCCAAGGCTCAGGCTACGCGGCCTGGCGCTCGGCGTTGCGCCGGCGCTGCTCGTCGAACGGCGGCGCTGCTCCTCGGTGGCGCCGGGCCCGGGCCGGCTGTGGACGTTGCGCGGGTCGAGCTCGCTCGCCGCACTCCGAGCAGGTCGGGACCATGTGGAAGGCCTGGCCGCACTCGTCGTGGACGGTCTCCAGCGGCGGGCCCTCGGGGCCGGCGGTGTAGCGGTCGCCCCAGGCGAGCATCGCCAGCAGCACCGGCTGCAGGTCACGGCCCTTCTCGGTGAGGCGGTATTCGAAGCGCTCGGGGTGCTCGCTGTAGCGGCGGCGCTCGGCGATGCCCTCCTCGACCAGCGTCGCCAGGCGCTGGCTGAGCACGTTGCTGGCCACCCCCAGCGACTCCTGGATCTCGTCGAAGCGGCGGCGGCCGAGGAAGAGGTCGCGCAGCACCAGCAGCGCCCAGCGCTCGCCGAGGAAGGAGAGCGGGCGGGCGACGGAGCAGTTGAGGTCGGCGAATGCCTCGATGGCCATGGAGCCAGTCTAGCCAGTTACTTTTCTTTTGCAAGTCAATCCTGCTAGGGTGGCTTGCGAATTGCAAGCGACTTGACGGGAGCGAGCGATGGAGCAGCGCTGGAAGGTCCTCCTGATCACCTCGGTCGGCCTCTTCATGGCCAGCCTCGACCTCTTCATCGTCAACATCGCCTTCCCCGACATGGCGCGGGACTTCGGCGGCGCCTCGCTCCCCAGCCTCTCCTGGGTGCTGAACGCCTACGCGATCGTCTTCGCGGCGCTGCTCGTCCCCGCCGGCCGGATCGCCGACCGGGTCGGCCGCAAGCGCGTCTTCATCTCCGGCCTGCTGCTCTTCGCCGCCGCCTCCGCCCTCTGCGCCATCGCCCCCTCGCTCGACGTTCCTGGTCGCCGCGCGGGTCCTGCAGGCGGCCGGCGGGGCGATGATGCTGCCGACCACGCTCGGCCTGATCCTGCCCGCCTTCCCGGTCGAGCAGCGCGCCCTGGCGATCGGCATCTGGTCGGCGGTCGGCGGCGTCGCCGCCGCCCTCGGCCCGCCGATCGGCGGCCTGCTGGTCGCAGCTCAGCTGGCGCTGGATCTTCGTCGTCAACGTGCCGATCGGGATCGTCACCGCGATCGTCGCCGCCCGCGCCCTGGACGAGGTCCGCGAACCCGACGACGGCCGCCCCGACCTGCTCGGCGCCGCCGAGCTGGCGCTCGGGATCGCCCTGCTCACCCTCGGCATCGTCAAGGGCCCGGACTGGGGCTGGGCCGACCCGCGGGCGCTCGCCTCCTTCGCCGGCGCGGTCGCGCTGGTCGTCGCCTTCGTCTACCGCTCCGCCCGCCACCACGCGCCGGTGATCGAGCTGCCGCTGCTGCGCGTCCGCTCCTTCGCCCTCGCCAACCTCGCGGCGTGGTCTTCTTCGCCGGCTTCGGCGCGATGCTGCTCTCCGGCGTCCTGCTGCTGACCGAGCTCTGGGGCTACTCGGCGCTGAAAGCCGGCCTCGCCCTCTCCCCCGGGCCGCTGATGGCGGCCGACCTTCGCGGTCCCCTCCGGCCGGCTCGGCGGCCGGATCGGCCAGCGCCCGGTCGCCGTCGCCGGCGGCCTCACCTTCGCCGCCGGCTTCGCCTACATCCTCGCCACGCGTCGGCTCCACCCCGGAATACGCGAGCACCTTCCTGCCCGGCTTCATGCTCGGCGGCGCCGGGGTCGGCATGGTCGCTCGGCACGCTGCCGGCCGCGGCCACGGCGACCCTGCCGCCCGACCGCTTCGCCACCGGCACCGCGGTCTTCGGCATGGCCCGCCAGCTCGGCGCCGCGATCGGCGTCGCCGTCCTCGTCGCCCTGCTCAGCGACTCGCAGGCGGCGACCTGCTCGCCGGCCTGCAGCGCGGCTGGTGGTTCTCGCTCGGCGCCGGGCTCGGCACCGCGGCGCTGGCCCTGGCCTTCGGCCCGGCCGGGCGCCGGCCGGCCGGCGGGCGGCCGAACTGGCCACCGAGCGCGGCGCCGCCGAGGCCCTGGAGCCGCGACCGATTTGCCTCACCGGCGGGGTCGATGTCGGCAGCGCTCAGCGCCGCCCGTCTACACGGATTCGAACGGGCCGCGGCCGCGCAGTCGCAGCCGCTCGTCCTCGGCGACCTGGCGCTGCAGCTCCGCCTCGGTCAGCTCGGGGGCGCCGCGGCGGCGGCGCATCTCGTTCTGCGCCTCGATCATCTGGCGGATGTCGTCGATCTCGTTCTGCGCCTCGACCTCGGGCGAGCGGGTCGGCTTCCAGTCGACCAGGTCGGCGGAGGTGCCCGGATAGAAGTGGCCGACGAGCAGCAGCACGCCGACCATGAACGCCAGTACTGCCAGGGTCCCCAGGACGAACAGCACACGGTAAGGATACGGTTCTCCCCGATGCCCGAGGCTTACGTACTCGAGGCGCTGCGCACCCCGATGGGCTCCTACCGCGGACCCTCGCCGGCGTCCGCCCCGACGACCTCGCCGCGCACACGATCCCGGCCGTGGTCGAACGCAGCGGCGTCGACCCCGAGCGGATCGCCGACGTCTATCTCGGCGCCGCCAACCAGTCGGGCGAGGACAACCGCGACGTGGCGCGGATGGCGGCGCTGCTGGCCGGCCTGCCGCAGAGCGTCCCCGGCGCCACCGTCAACCGCCTCTGCGCCTCCGGGCTGGAGGCGATCAACTGCGCCGCCCGCGCGGTCAAGCTCGGCGAGGGCGACTTCTACCTGGCCGGCGGGGTCGAGTCGATGAGCCGGGCACCCTGGGTGGTCGAGAAGCCCGAGCGCGCCCTCCCCCGCGGCCCGCAGACGATGCACGACACGACCCTGGGCTGGCGGATGATCAATCCGCGCATGGCCGAGCTCGGCGTCTCGACCGAGTCGATGGGCGAGACCGGCGAGAACGTCGCCGAGCGCTACGGGATCGGCCGCGAGGACCAGGACGCCTTCGCCCTGCGCAGCCACCAGCGCGCCGTCGCCGCCGCCGAGGCCGGCTGGCTCGCCGAGGAGATCGTCGCGATCGAGGCGCCCAAGGGCCGCGAGACCGTCCTCGTCGAGGCCGACGAGGGACCGCGCCCCGACGCCTCGCTCGAGCAGCTCGCGAAGCTGCGCCCCGTCTTCCGCGAGGACGGCACGGTCACCGCCGGCAACGCCTCGACCCTCAACGACGGCGCCGCCTGCCTGCTGATCGCCTCCGAGCTGGGCGCCGCGGCGCTCGGCGCCGAGCCGCTGGCCCGCGTCGTCTCGACCGGGGTCGCCGGCGTCGACCCCGCCTACATGGGCATCGGCCCGGTCGCGGCCATCCCCCGCGCCCTCGCCACCGCCGAGCTCAGCCTCGACCAGATCGACCTGGTCGAGCTCAACGAGGCCTTCGCCTCCCAGGTCCTCGCCAGCGCCCGCGAGCTCGGAATCGACGAGGAGCGCCTCAACGTCAACGGCGGCGCCATCGCCCTCGGCCACCCGCTCGGCTGCTCCGGCGCCCGCCTCACCGGCACCCTGATTCGAGAGCTGCGCCGCCGCGGCGGCAGGTACGGCATCGCCACCATGTGCGTCGGCGTCGGCCAAGGCCTGGCGACGGTCTTCGAAGCCGTCTAGCTCGGCACCCCCACCCGAACTGCATCAAGTTCTCAACCCTGAGGGGTTAAAAGGTGATGCAGTTCGCTTGGCGCACGTCTTAGGTAGCCTCGCCAGCGGTGACCTCGGGCTTGACAGAGCTGGCCAGCGTCGACGGGACGGTAACTCCGACCGGCGAGGCGATGGTGCCGATGAAGGACGACGGCCTCTATCGGGGCGACGGTGCCTTCGAGGTGATCCGGCTCTATGACGGGAAGCCGTTCGCGCTGGTCGACCACCTCGACCGCCTCGGCCGCTCGGCCGCTGCGATCGAGCTCGAGTTCGACCGCGCCGCGCTGGAGGCCGAGATCGCCGCCCTCCTCGACCAGGCCGGGCCGGTCGACGGGCAGCTGCGGCTGATCGTCACCCGCGGCGGCCGGCGGATCGCCGCCACCGAGCCGATCCCCGACCACGCCGAGACGCTCACGCTGGCGACCGTCACCTACAACCCGACCGTCATCTTGAACGGCGTCAAGTCGCTCTCCTACGCCGCCAACATGCAGGCCAGCCGGCTGGCGAAAGGGCGCGGCGCCGACGAGGCGGTGCTGGTGCGCCCCGACGGGACGGTGCTGGAGCCGCCGACCTCGGCGATCTTCTGGGTCTCCGCCGCCGGCGAGCTGCGCACGCCGGCGCTCGACGACGGGGTGCTGGAGTCGATCACCCGCGACCGCCTGATCAAGGCGCTCGACGTCGCCGAGGGCAGCTGGCAGGTCGACGACCTGCGCGCCGCCGGCGAGGCCTTCCTCGCCTCGACCACGCGCGAGATCCAGGCTGTTGCCGCGATCGACGGCGCCGACCTTCCCGCCGCCCCCGGCCCGCACACCCGCGAGGCGCAACAGGCCTTCGCCGAGACCCTCGGCCGCGAGCTTCGAGAACTTTGACGACTACGAGAGAGACAGGAGCGAGATGGACTTCCAGCTGAGCGACGAGCAGCGACTGATCTCCGAAACGGCGCGCGAATTCGCCGACAAGGAGATCGTCCCGCGGGTCAAAGAGAACGACCGCGCCGGCCGCTTCGACCGCGAGCTGGCGAGCAAACTCGGCGAGGTCGGCTACCTCGGCGCCCCGGTCGCCGAAGAGTACGGCGGCCGCGGCCTCGACTACATCGGCTACGGGCTGATCGTCGAGCAGGTCGGCCGCGGCGACTCCTCCGCCCGCACCGTCGTCTCCGTGCAGACCTCGCTGGTCGCCGGCTCGATCGAGCGCTGGGGAACCGAGGAGCAGAAGCAGCAGTGGCTGCCGCGGCTCTGCTCGGGCGAGGCGCTCGGCTGCTTCGGCCTGACCGAGCCCGACACCGGCACCGACGCCGCCAACCTGCGCACCCGCGCGACCAAGACCGACTCCGGCTGGTCGATCAGTGGCCAGAAGATGTGGATCTCGCTCGGCAACTTCTCCGAGCTGGCGCTGATCTTCGCCCAGACCGATCCCGAGAAGAAGCACAAGGGCCTGGCCTGCTTCCTGGTCCCGACCGCCAGCGAGGGCTTCTCCAGCCAGGAGATCCACGGCAAGCTCGGCCTGCGCTCCTCCGACACCGCCTCGCTGGCGCTGGACGGGGTCGAGGTCGGCGAGGACGCGATGCTGGGCGAGATCGGCGACGGCTTCAAGGTCGCGATGAGCGCCCTCGACAACGGCCGCTACAGCGTCGCCGCCGGCTGCGTCGGCATCTGCGACGGCTGCGTCGACGCCTCGGTCCAGTACGCCAAGGAGCGCAAACAGTTCGGCGTGCCCCTTGCTCGCTTCCAGCTGGTCCAGGAGATGATCGCCGACATGATCCTCAAGCGCGACGCCAGCCGCATGCTGGTCTACCGCGCCGGCGCCCTCAAGGACGAAGGCAAACCGAACACGACCGAGACCTCGGTCGCCAAGCTCTACGCGACCGAGTCGGCGGTGGAATGCGCCAACCTGGCGATCCAGGTCCACGGCGGCGCCGGCTACGTCGACGACTACCCGGTCGAGCGCTACCTGCGCGACGCCCGCGTCACCACCCTGTATGAGGGCACCTCGCAGATCCAGAAGCTGATCATCGGCCGCGCCGCGACCGGGATCAACGCGATGCTGCCCTTCGAGGAGAGCTGAGCCCCTTGGCCGAGATCGTCGAGACGACGGTCGACGACTTCCACGTCGCCCTGGTCCGCCTCAACCAGCCGGAGCGCCGCAACGCCCTCTCGGCCGAGATGAGGGAGCGGATCGTCGCCGAGCTGGAGCGCTTCGACCGCGACCCGGAGATCCGCTGCATCGTCATCGCCGGCTCCGACAAGGTCTTCGCCGCCGGCGCCGACATCAGGGCGATGGCCGAACGCGGCCTCGATGACCCGCCCGACCCAAACGGGGCGGAGTTCTGGCGACGGCTGGCGGCAGTCGAGACCCCGCTGGTCGCCGCCGTCTCCGGCTACGCGCTCGGCGGCGGCTGCGAGCTGGCGCTGGCCTGCGACATGATCGTCGCCGACGAAAGCGTCCGCTTCGGCCAGCCGGAGGTGACGCTGGGGATCATCCCCGGCGGGGGCGGCAGCCAGCGACTGGCACGGGCGATCGGCAAGCAGCGGGCGATGGAGTACGTGCTGACCGGGCGCCACTTCGACGCCGGTCTGGCCTATATGTGGGGGCTGGTCAACAAAGTCGTGAAGATCGGCCACTGCGAGAACGAGGCGCTGGAGCTGGCCCGCACCATTGCCGAGCGGCCGCCGATCGCCACCCGCCTCGCCAAGCAGGCCGTGCTTACCGCGGCGGAGACGGCGCTGTCCGCCGGCCTCGAGGCGGAGCGGCGGATGTTCGAGGAAGCGATGGCGACCGAGGACCGGGTCGAGGGTATGCAGGCCTTCATCGAGAAGCGCGAGCCGGACTTCAGGGGCCGGTGACGGTCGCCCGCGTCGGCATCCTCGGCGCCGGCACGATGGGCCGGGGCATCGCCCAGGTCGCGGCCCTGGGCGGCTTCGAGACGCGGCTCTACGACGCCTATCCGGAGGCAGCCGAAGCCGCCGCGGTGAAGCTTCGCGAAGCCCTCGTCAAAGGCGCCTCCCGCGGGCGCTGGAGCGAGGACGAAGCCGACGTCGCGTCGAACCGAATCGGACCGGCCGTCGAAATCGGCGACCTGGCGGGCTGCGAGCTGCTGATCGAGGCGGCGCCCGAGGACGTGGGGCTGAAGCGGAAACTGTTCGCGGCAGCGGCGGCGGTCTGCGGCCCGGAGACGATCCTCGCCAGCAACACCTCCTCGCTGCGGGTCTCCGACATCGCCATCGGCGTACCCGACCCGGGGCGGATGGTGGGGATGCATTTCTTCAACCCCCCGGTGCTGATGAAGCTAGTCGAGGTGGTCGCGGCGGAGAGGTCTTCCGAACGGGCGCTGGCGGCGGTCACGGAGGTCGCGGTGGCGATGGGCCGCACGCCGATCCGGGCCAGGGACACGCCCGGCTTCGTCGCCAACCGGCTGGCCCGTCCCTTCGCCCTGGAGTCGCTGCGGATGCTGGGCGACGGCGTCGCCGACGCCGCCACGATCGACCGCATCGTCCGCCTCGGCGGGGGCTTCCGGATGGGCCCGTTCGAGCTGATCGACCTGATCGGCCTCGACGTCAACCTGACCATCGCCCGCTCCTTCTTCACCCAGGGAGGCGAACCGGAGCGCTGGCGCCCGAGCCCGATCCAGGAGCGCCTGGTCGCGGAAGGCAAGCTCGGCCGCAAGAGCGGTCAGGGCTACTACGCATACGGCGAGGGCGCCCAGCGCCAGGCCGACCCGGAGCTGGAGATCGACGCACCGACCCTCGATCCCGCGAAGCTGGCCCTGGTCGACCCGGCGGCGCGCGCGGTCCTCAACCGCCTCTTCGCCCAGATCGCCAACGAGACCGCGTTCGCCCTGGAAGCGGGAGTGGCCTCGCCCGCGGACATGGACACGGCGATGCGACTCGGCCTCAACTGGCCACAGGGGCCGCTCGACCTGGCCGAGCAGATCGGCGCCGGCGGCGCCGTCGAGCTGTTGACGCGGCTGGAGCGCGAAGGGGGCGCCGCCTACGCCCAGGCCCCGCTGCTGCGCCGTGCGGCCGAGCAGGGCTCCGAGCTGCGGGACATCGAGCGATAGCGTCCGCGCCGATGACTGCCAGCGAAGCGGCGATAGAGGCAAAGCGGCGCCCGGCGGAGGAGGTCCTCGGCCACATCGCCGTCGGCGGCGACGCGATCGTCGGCCTCGGCAACGGCGAGCCGAAAACGGTGATCGACGCGATCGAAGCCAACGCCGACCGGCTCGAGGAAGTCCGGCTGCACCAGATGCTGCCGCTGCGCGACCGCCCCTACATCGAGGGCGAGGTGAAGGGCCTGCGCCACGTCTCCTGGTTCCTCTCCCCGCACGACAAAGCCGCCTTCCATCGCGGCGACTGCGACCTGGTGCCGAACAACTTCAGCGAGGTGCCGGCGCTGATGCGCCGCACCGCCCGCGAGCCGATCGTTCTCGCCGCCGTCTCCGCCCCCGACCCGCACGGCTACTTCTCGCTCGGCTGCCATGCCGAGTATGTGGCGGCGATGATCGGCGAGATGCCGTTCTTCCTCGAGGTCAACGCGCAGATGCCGCGCACCTTCGGCGAGAACCAGATCCACGTCAGCCAGATCCTCGCTGGTGCGAGGCCGACTATCCACTGGTCGAGATCCCGCCGCGAGCGGGACGCGACGCTGACCGCCGCATCGCCGAGCTGGTCGCCGAGAGGATCCCCGACGGGGCGACGATCCAGGCCGGGATCGGTGCCGTCCCAGACCTGGTGCTCTCGCTGCTCGCGGACCATCGTGAGCTCGGCGTCCACACCGAGCTGCTCTCCTCCGGCTTCGTCGACCTGGTCGAGAAGGGGGCGGTGACCGGGACCCGCAAGCGCAGCCACCGCAACAAGCTGATCACCACCTCCGCGGTCGGCGACAAGCGCCTCTACGACTTCGTCGCCGACAACCCGGGCGTCGAGTTCTGGCCGGTCGACGAAACCAACGACCCCGCCAAGGTGGCGATCGAGCCGAACTTCACGGCGATCAACGCCACGATCGAGGTCGACTTCCTCGGCCAGTGCGCCTCCGAGAGCCTCGGCAGCGACTACTGGTCCTCCTCGGGCGGTCAGCCCGACTTCGCCCGCGGCGCCGTGCTCTCCGAGGGCGGCCAGGCCTTCATCGTCCTGCACTCGACCACCGGCGACGAGCAGAGCTCGCGGATCGTCCCGCAGCTGCACCCCGGCGCCGCCGTAACCACCTTCAAGAACATCGTCGACCGCGTCGTCACCGAGTACGGCGTCGCCGAGCTGCGCGGCAGCTCGATCGCCGAGCGCACCCGGCGCCTGATCGACGTCGCCCACCCGAAGTTCCGCGAGGAGCTGACCGCGTCGGCCAAAGAGTGCGGCTACCTGCGCTAGCAGGGCACGCGTCTGCAGTTACGCGTCCTATAGACGGACTAGAGCAGACGCGTCACTCGGCGCGCAGCTCGAACATCAGCTCATCCGGGTAGCACCAGCTCCAGCTTTCGCCGGGCTCGGCGGAACGGATGATTGGGTGGCCCGTCGCCTCGTAGTGGGCGGTCGCGTGTTTGCCGACCGAGTTGTCGCAGCAGCCGATGTGGCCGCAGCTCTGGCACATCCGCAAATGCACCCACTGCATCCCCTGCGCCAGGCACTCCTCGCAACCCGCGACCTCGCTCGGGAGGTCGAGGACCTCGACCGAGTCAAGATGGGCACAAGCGACGGCCATCACCCAACGAAGAGTAGTACCCAGATCGCCGCGGCAAGCAGCGAGACGAGGATCAGGCGGATCCCCAGCACGCGGTTCTCCTGCTGCAGGTTGAGCAGGCCGAGCAGCAGCCCCGCCGGCGGCAGCACGATCGCGATACCGAAGGGAAAAAGACTGCTGGCGCGCTCACCCATCGCGCCAACATACGGGAAAGCTAGGGCGCGATCTCGATCGGCTCGCCGCCGGGCATCCAGTGCGCCTCGACCGGGGGCGGGCTGTCGCGCAGGTAGCGCTCGGCGTCGAGGGCGCCCATGCAGCCGGTGCCGGCGGCGGTGACCGCCTGGCGGTAGGTGTGGTCGACGACGTCGCCGACGGCGAGAACGCCGGCGAGGTTGGTCCGGGTCGAGCCGGCCTCGGTGACGATGTAGCCGTCCTCGTCGGTATCGACCTGGCCGACGACGATCTCCGATTTGGGGATGTGGCCGATCGCGACGAAGGCGCCGCTGGTCTCGAGCTCCTCCTGCTCGCCGGTCTCGGCGTTGCGGAGGCGCACCTTGGCCAGCTTGCCGTCCTCGCCGGCGACGAACTCCTCCGGGATAAATGGAGTCTTGAGCTCGATGTTGTCCTTTTCGCGAGCGCGGTCGAACATGATCTTCGAGGCGCGGAACTCGTCGCGGCGGTTGACGATCGTCAGCTCGCTGGCGTACTTGGAGATGAAGATCGAGTCCTCCATCGCCGAGTCGCCGCCGCCGACGACGACCACCGGCTGGTCCTTGAAGAAGGCTCCGTCGCAGACGCCGCAGGTCGAGACGCCGCGACCGCCCAGCTCCATCTCGCCCGGCAGCCCAAGCCGTTTCGGCTCGGCCCCCATCGCCAGGATCACGGTCTTGGCGCGGTGCTCCTCGTCGCCGAGGAAGACCTTCTGGACGCCGCCGTCGGAGAGCTCGACGCGGTCGACGTCGTCGGTGACGAAGCGGGTCCCGAAGCGCTCGGCCTGGGCCCGGAACTGGCTCATCATCTCCGGACCCATGATCCCCTCGGGGTAGCCCGGGTAGTTCTCGACGTCGGTCGTGTTCTGCAGCTGCCCGCCCCACTGGAAGCCCTCGAAGACAAGCGGCTCGAGGTTGGCCCGGGCCGTGTAGAGCGCCGCGGTGTAGCCGGCCGGCCCTCCACCGATGATGATTACGTTCTCGATCTTCTTCTTCGAATCAGCCATTTTTCCGCCTGGGGTCTATTACTTTACTTTTTATAGTAGTCCCCTTGGCGACTCATCGCAAATCCGCCGATGGCCGGCTCGAGGTCCGATGCCGCGTTGCCGCCACGCGTCACCGGCAGTCCCTCTGTTTCCCAGCGATGGACCGTCTTGCGGAGCTGGAAGAAAGCAATTATGCCGACCGGGATCGGCATCCAGAAGGCGACCAGGCGAAAGATGAGGATCGCCGGGAAGACCGTCGTCTCGGGAATCCCAAAGAGGACGAAGGCGCCGATCATGCCGGCATCGACCGCTCCCACCCCCGCCGGTGCCAGTGGGAAGAGGTTGGCGACCATGCCGAGGAAGAACCCCTGGACCACCACCGCCAGCGGCACGTGAACGCCGAAAGCGTGGAAGGAGGCCCAGAGCACGCCGATGCTGGCCGCCCAGAAGCCGGCTGCGCCGAGCACGGCAAGCCCGCCGCGCGAGGGGTGAGCGAAGAGGCCGATCGCGAAGCGGAACCCCTCCCCCACCGTCGCCGGCACTTTGGCGGCGCTCTTGAGGAAGGCCCGGGCCCGCTCGCCGTGGGCGAAGGGAGCCAGGCGGCGTTCGAGGTCGGGGGGAATGAGGGCGATGAGGACGCCGATCACGATCAGCAACCCGGCGACGCCGGCCGGGATGATCGTCAGCTCGACCGAGCTCTTGCCGTTGAGGACCCCGGTCCGCAGCAAGACCCCGAAGACGATCAGGGCCAGCGGGTAGAAGGCGTAGTGGAGGGTGATGAAGGCGACCATCCGCCGGGCGACGTCGCGGCGAGCCATTCCCGCCTTGCGCAGGGACCAATAGGTGAGGGCGATGCCGCCGGCACCGCCGGCCGAGAAGAGCAGCGTCGCCGCCACCCCGGCCATGTTGATCTCGTAGGTCTCCTGCCACTTCAGCCGCAGCGCGTCGCCCCCGACCACCGCCTTGAAAAGGGCGATGTAGGTCGCGTAGGCGACCACGTTGAAGCCGATCGCGACGGCGATCCAGAGCGGATCGGCCTCGTCGAGCCGGCTCAGCGCGCCGCTGAGGCCGACCAGCTTCGGGAAGAGGAAGTAGATGCAACCCAGCAGCAGCAGGACGACGATGACCGTCTGCACCAGGCGCCGAGTGGTGAAGAGCGGCATCTCGACGGTCTTGTTGCCGTTCGCCGAGTCCTCTCCAGACACTCCGTGGACGCTACCCGTTCGCCAGGCGCTCCAATCGGCGCAGGCCGCGGTTGACGCCCTCCACGAGCGGCTCGGCAAGCGGCTCGCCACGCCTGACCACGGCTACCAGCAGCGCCCCGGCGGCGAGGTCGGTGACGTAGTGCTCACCGAGGTAGACGAGGGCGAAGCCGAGCGTTCCCGCGTAGCCCCAGCCGAGCGCGCCCTCGACCTTGCCGGCTTCCGAGAGGGAGAGGGCGGCGACCAGGGAGGTGGCGAAGTGCAGCGAGGGCATCGCCGCCCAGGGGTTGCCGCCGAGCGCGTCGTACATCTTCGGCCAGGCCGAGCCCCAGGTGTCCTCGCCGACCTCGACCATGATCCGCCGCACCTCTTCGCCGGTCAGGCCCTGCTCGGAGGACCACCACGGCGGCGCCGTCGGCAGCGCGAAGTAGACGGCGCAGCCGATGTCGAAGACCGCCGCCATCTGGCGGGCCGCGCGCGGGAAGCGCTCGTTCCTGCGCACCAGGATCAGGGCCAGGGCCAGGTATGGCTCGAAAAACCAAACCCAGTGCGTCCAGGCGAGAAAGCGGTTGACGACGACAACCCGGGGCAGCCGCGCGAGACGGCGCTGCAAGCGGGTGTTGGGCAGCTTGCCAGCGCCGAGGGCGCGGTCGGCGACGATCGGGTAGCGGCTGCGGAGGCGGCTGCGGAGCCGCTCCGGATCGTCGAAGGGGATCTCGTGAGCCATGATGAAAGCCCACATCTGCATCGCGTAGAGAGCGACGTCCCGCTTCTTCGAGCGGGGATAGAGAACCGCCAGGGCGAGGGGGCCGCCAGCACAGGCGGCCACCGTCACCGGGGCCGGTATCCGCAGACGGCGGCGCAGCAACGGCACGGCAATCGCGGCGGCGAAGACGGTGGCGGCTCCACCGCGGACCAGGTGACGAAGCGCGGGTGATGGCCGGGAGCCGCTCTTCATAAGGCCGGCGAGTATAGGTAGGCACCTGGTGGCGAGAGTGACGGCACGCCGCCCGGCGTGATTAGAATGGCCGCGCTTTGACGCCGCACTCCCCTGGCACCGACCAGATCTCCACGTTGCTCTCGATTGGCTTCGTCGCCGCGGCGATAGTCGTCGTCGCGATCAACGTCGCCCTGATCTACGCCGTCCGCAAGAACCGGGCGAAGCGCGGCAGCGCTCCCCGCGCGGTCAGCGGCGGCCGTCAGCCGCAGTTCCGGGTCGGCGCCGTGCTCACCGTCTTCGCCGCCGCGATCTTCGTCGTCAGCGTCATCTTCACCAGCAAGGCCCGCGAGACTCCGGCCTCCGGCAGCGCTGGCCTGGCCGCCGCCAAGAGCGAGCCACTGACGATCAAGGCGACCGGCCAGCAATGGCTGTGGCGCTACGACTACCCCAACGGCTCCTTCTCCTATTACAAGCTGGTGGTCCCGGTCGACACCGCGGTGAAGCTGGAGCTGCTCTCCACCGACGTCGTCCACACCTGGGACGTCCCCGACCTCTCGGGCAAGCGCGACGCCGTCCCCGGCAAGACCAACAAGGTCATCTTCCGCGCCGACGAGGAAGGCGAATTCGAGGGCCAGTCAGCTTCGCTGTCGGGTCAGGCCTACGCGGCGATGCGGACCGCGGTCGAGGTCGTCTCGCCGCAGGCCTACGAAGACTTCGTCAAACAGCAGAAAGCTGACATCGAGACCGCTCAGGACCGCGTCGTCGGCCTGATCGAAAATGGAGAAGTGCCATGAGCGAGCAGCCGCGTCCAGAGCTGGTCATCGACGGCCTCCCGGGCAAGCAGCGCCCGCGCTGGGTCGAACTGACGACCAGCGCCGACCACAAGGACCTCGGCCGCATCCTGATCGGCGGCGCCCTCGGCTTCCTCTTCATCGCCCTGGTCGAGATGCTGCTGATGCGGCTGCAGCTGGCGATCCCCGAGAACACCTTCCTCTCGCCGGTCGCCTTCAACCGGATGCTCTCGCTCTACGGCGCCTCGGCGATCTTCCTCTTCGCGATCCCGCTGGCGCTGGGCTTCTTCTACTACGTGACCCCACTGCAGATCGGCGCCCGCGGCACCGCCCTGCCCCGCCTCGGTCAGATCGGCGTGGCGCTCTGGGCGGCCGGGGCGACCGTGCTCTACGCCGGCTTCCTCTTCACCCCCTCCGAGGCCGGGGTCAACCCGCTGGCGCCGCTCAGCGAGGTCGCCTTCCTCGCCAACAACGGCGTCGACGCCTGGGCCACCGCGACCGGCCTGGCGACGCTCGGCTTCGTCTTCATCGCGATCGATCTGCTGACGACGCTGCGCAACATGCGGGCGCCGGGCATGGCCTGGCGCCGCGTGCCCGTCTTCTCCTGGGCCGCCACGCTCAGCTGCTGGCTGCTCCTGGTGATCGGGCCGGTGCTGCTGGCGGCGCTGACGATGCTGATGATCGACCGCAACTACGACGGCATCTTCTTCGCCGACGGCTCCGGCGGCGCGCCCCTGCTCTGGCAGCACCTCAGCTGGATCTTCTACTCCGGCACCTACATGCTGATCCTGATCTTCGCCTTCGGCGCGATCGCCGAAATCGTCGCCGCCTTCGCCGCCAAACCGCTCTTCAACCGTGGCGTCGTGATGGGTTCGATGGCCGCGATCGCCGTGCTCGGCACCCTGGCCTGGATGCAGAACATGCTGACCGCGCCGATCGGGATCGGCTGGATGTACTTCGCGATGCTGATGTCGCTGGCGTTGATCGTCCCCTTCGGCCTGATCGTCTTCAACCTGATCGCGACGATGATCGGCGGCGCGCTGCGGATGCGGGCGCCACTGCTGTTCGCGATCGGCGCCATCTCCTCGATCTCGATCGGCCTCGCCGCCGAGATCGACCACTCGATGGTCGCCGCCGCCTGGCAGCTCAAGAACACCACCGACTCCACCGCCGCCACCCACTTCGCCCTCGTCGGCGGCGCCGTCTTCGGCGGCTTCGCGGCCCTCTACTTCTGGTTCCCGAAGATGACCGGCCGCACGATGGGCGAGAACCTGGCCCGCCTCTCCTTCTGGACGATGGCGATCGGCATCGTCCTCGCCTTCGGGCCGCTCTTCCTCGCCGGTGGCGAGGAGGGCCAGGTGATCGACGCCTACAAGTTCTTCAGCGGCAGCGCCGTCAACGCCTACAACCTGATCGCCTCGATCGGCACCCTGATCCTCGCCGCCGGGATCGTGATGACCCTCGTCAACGCGATCCTCAGCCGCGTCCATGGGCCCGTGGCCGGTCACGATCCCTGGGGCGGCGAGTCGCTCGAGTGGTTCACGCTCTCGCCGCCGGAGCCGCACAACTTCGACGTCCTGCCCGACGTCCGCAGCGCCCAGCCGATGCGCGACATCCGCAACGCGATCGCCCACCGCACCGGCGGCACCGAAGCACCGGCTCGCGAGTCCCAGCCGGTAGCCTGACCGGCGTGAGCGCGGAACGAGCAAGCGTGCATATCTGGTTCTTCGCGCAGCGAGAGAAGCGCGAACTTTCCTAATGGCCGGCGCCGGCGCGCAGACCGCGCCCACCCCGACGGCAGCCGCGCCTGCCCCGCGTTCCGCCGCGATGACGGTGGTCCGCGACTACTTGACGCTGACCAAGCCGAAAGTGCAGTCGCTGCTGCTGTTCACGACCGTGACGACGATGTACGTCGCCGGCGATCCCTCGCTCGGGCTGATCCTGCTCACCTGCCTCGGCGGCGCCCTCTCGGCGGGCGGTGCCGGCGCGATCAACCACGCCGTAGATCGCGACATCGACATCAGGATGGCCCGCACCGCCGACCGCCCCGTCGCCTCCGGCCGGGTCTCCCCCACCGCCGCAATCGCCTTCGGCACGCTGCTCGGCTGCGCATCCTTCGCCCTGCTGGCGCTCACCGTCAACCCCCTGGCCGCGGCGCTCTCGCTCTCGGGGCTGTTCGGCTACGTCTTCGTCTACACGCTCTGGCTCAAGCGGTCCACCCCCCAGAACATCGTCATCGGCGGCGCCGCCGGCGCCGTGCCGCCCCTGGTCGCCTGGGCAGCCGTCACCGGCAGCCTCAGCGGCATGGCCTTCTACCTCTTCGCGATCGTCTTCTTCTGGACGCCGCCGCACTTCTGGGCGCTTTCGATTCTGATGAAGGACGAGTACGCGAAGGCCGGCGTCCCGATGCTGCCGGTGGTCCGCGGCGAGGACGAGACCCGCCGCCAGATCCTCCTCTACACCGTCCTCCTCTACGCGGTCACCCAGCTGCCCTTCTGCGCCGGCGGCCTCGGCGTCGCCTATCTGATCCCCTCGATGCTGCTCGGCGCCGTCTTCATCTACTTCTCGACCAAGCTGCTGCGCACCAAGGAACGCGCCTGGGCGCTTCGCACCTACCTCTTCTCACTCGCCTACCTGGCGCTGCTGTTTCTCTCCATGGCGATCGCCGCCAACGTCTGATCCGGCGATGCGGGGTTGGCGGGGTGGGGGTCGGGTACCCCTCCTCTCTCGCCTGACTGGCGGGATCGCTGAAGGCCGTCCGAGATGGCCTCTCGGCCAGCGGCGCAAAACGTTCGGAGGGGTACCCGACCCCCACCTCACGAAGCCGGAGTCGCTTCCCAGTAGAAGCTGCGTGCTTCGAAAGCTGCCGGCACTCGGACGCTCGCCGCTATCTGGAAGCTCTCGGGACTCGGCAGCTTTGACAACGGGACGCGCTCCAAGGGCTCTCTCCACGGGCGCTGGGCCTGGGTTCGGAGCCCCGGGGCTCCCACGCAAGCCGACCTCCCCTCAGCCTGATAGAAATCCGCCCATGGATCGTGAGACCGCACGTAAGAACATGAGCGCCGGGCTGGTTGCCGGTGGCCTCGCCGCCGCCGTCTTCGCGCTCTGCTTCGTCGCCGCCTTCCTCTACATCGCCCAGTAGCCAGGTGAGCGAGCACCGACACATCCCAGAGCCCGGCGAGCTGGTCTACGCGCCGAAGCCCTCCTGGGCCCCGGTCTTCCTCGCGATCGGCGCCATCGGCCTGGTCTGCGGCATCTACGCCAGCGGCTTCATCTTCGCGCCCTACATCTACGCGGTCGTCGGCGCGATCCTCGTCCTCGCCGCCTTCCGCGGCCTCGTCCGCGGCGCGATCCGCAGCTACTTCCGCCTGCCGCGCAAGCAAAAGGTTCGCGGCGCAGCATTGCCGGTCGAAACCATTTCTGTTCCGCCCAAGCCCTAAGGACCCCGGTCCTTCCCTCTCAGCCCGGCGTCATGCCCGACGTCGCGCCGGCGCTGGTCCAGACACGGACGATGTCGCGCATCGAGAGGACTCCGACCGCGTCGCCGTCATCGAAGACGACCAGGTGACGGACGCCGCGTCGCGACATCTCGGCGGCGGCGCGCTCGAGGCTCCAGTCCGGCGCCGCGGCGATCACCCGCTCGCTCATGTGATCGGCGACCAACTCGGCATCCGGGTCCTCGCCGCCGCCGACGGAGATCAGCAGGTCGCGCTCGGTGACAATGCCCGGCGTCGGCGACTCGGCATCGCTGACCAGGGCCGCCCCGGTTCCTTTCTCGACCATCCTCGCCGCCGCCTCACGCAACGTGTGCGAAGGACCTACGGTCAGCGACACCTCCGACATCCCGTCCCTCACCTGCATCTGCGGCCTCCTCTCGCCAGCCTTCGGAGATAGTGCGGATCGACGCAAGACTACTCCAAACACGATCCCCTAGAAGACGCTTTGACGGGGCGTCGACATATAGACTCCGGCCCGCCTCAGCCGTATGCACAGCCCCTCGCAACTCATCCGCCCGCTGCTCGCCCTCGCCGCCCTCGTAGGCGTCGTCGCGGTCGCGTCCGGCTGCGGTACGACCGACGCCGACGTAACCCGCGGGCGCGTCCTCTTCGTGCAGAAGTGCGGCACCTGCCACACCCTCGCGCAGGCCGGTACGACGGCTCAGGTCGGCCCCGATCTCGACGACGCCTTCGCCGCCGCGCGAGAAGTCGGCCAGAACAGCGACACGGTCGAAGGGATCGTCAAGGCCCAGGTCGAGAGCCCGCGTCCGGTCAACGGCAACCCCGTCGTCTCGATGCCGGCCGAGATCGTCAGCGGCCAGGATCTCGACGACGTCGCCGCCTACGTCGGCAAATACGCCGGCGTGCCCGGCGCGGCGCCGCCGCAGGTGCCGGGCGGCCCCGGCGCCCAGGTCTTCGCCAACAACGGCTGCGGCGGCTGCCACACCCTCGCCGCGGCGAAAGCGGGTGGCACGGTCGGGCCCGACCTCGACGAAGTCCTGCCGGGTCAGACCCTGGAGATGATCCACGAGGACATCGCCGACCCGAACAAGGACATCGCCAAGGGCTACCCGCCCAACGTGATGCCCCAGGACTACGAGCAGAGCCTGACGCCGAGAGAACTCGAAGACCTCGTCCAGTACCTGTTCGAAGAAACCGGCGGCAAAGGCTCCTCGAAGCCCGCCGGCTCAAACTCCAAAGGCTGAGCTCCGCGGCCGCCTGGCCGCTGCGATCATTCCCGACGATGCGGCAACGCCTCAGAGACCGCCTCGAGATCTCCCCCCAGCGCTACGCGCAGGTCACCGCCGTGGCGCTCGCCGCCCTGGCCCTGATCGTCCTCACCGGCGCCGGCGTGCGGCTGACCGGCTCCGGCCTCGGCTGCCCGGACTGGCCCAAATGCTACGGCGGCACGGTGCCGCCGCTCGACACCCACGCGGTGATCGAGTACGGCAACCGCCTGCTGACCGGCTTCGTCGGCTTTGCCGTGATCGCCGCCAGCGTGCTCGCCTTCTTCCGCAACCCCTACCGCTGGCACCTGGCCCTGTTCGGCGCGCTGCTGCCGCTGGGAGTCGTCGGCCAGGCGATCCTCGGCGCTCTCGTCGTCAAGTACCACCTGGCGCCCGGCCTGGTGATGTCCCACTACATCCTCTCGATGATGCTGCTCGACGCGGCCTTTGCGCTGGCCTGGTGCGCGCGTTACGAGCCCTGGGAGCGGCGGCGCTCGAACGACAGGCTCGGCGTCTGGTCGGTCCGAGCCTTGATCCCGCTCGGCCAGCTGACGATCCTGGCGGGCACGATCGCGACCGCCTCCGGGCCCCACGCCGGGGCCCACGAAGGGCAGCTCGTCCACCGCTTCACCTTCGCGGGCGGGGAAACGCTGGAGTGGGTGGTCCAGCGCCACGCCGCGATCGCGACTGTCTACGGCCTGGCTGCAATCGCGGTCTGGTTCCTCCTGCGCCGCCCAGGAGGGGACAGGCGGGCCGTTAAGCCCCTGACGGCGGTCCTGAGCCTCCTGGCGCTTCAAGGGGCCGTAGGTGGCCTCCAGTGGGCTCTGAGGCTGCCCAGTGAGATCGTCTGGGTCCATGTCGCCCTCGCCACCCTGAACTGGCTGGCGATGCTGTGGACGGTGGCGGCGGCGGGACGGCTGCAGCCGCGCGACCTGGCGCCGAACAGCAGTGAGCAGCGAACCGAGGGCGCGACCTCGGCTGCCGCCGGCGCCATCTAGCCCGCCAGCTCAGGCAGGCGCGCCAGGCGCGGCCCTAGACTCGGGACGCTCGCCCAGCACGATGCTTCCGTTCGCCCTCTCGATCAGCGTCCTCAGCCTCGTGCAGGCGGCGCTTGTGGCGGCACCGCACCCCGCCTCGACGCCGCTTCTCGACCGCCTCCGCAGCCGCTCTTGGGCGTTGGTCCTGCCGCTCTCGATCGCCATCGTCGTCGGCGCGATCGCCCTCGACTCGACCGTCGCCAACCTACTCACCTACCTGGCCCTGATTGCGGTCCCTCCTCTCGCAGCGCTGGCGCTGGCGGCGCTCATCCGCGGCGGCCGCCCTCCGCTCGCCCTGCTGGTCGTGCCCCTCTTCGCGATCGCCTGGGCCACCAGGGGCTCGCTCAGCGGCCAAACGGCGGCGCTGGCGCTCTCGGCCCTGGCCTGCGTCAGCCTCGGCTGGCTGCTCGCCTGCCTCGTCCCCGGCCGCTGGCTGAAGCTGGGGATCTACGCGATGGCGGCAATCGACGCCTATCTGGTCGGGAGCAACCTCCTGCAGGAGCCGAACGCGATCCTCAACGCGGCCGCACCCGGCGGCCTACCGCGACTGCAGCTGGTCCACTTCGGCTCCGCGGTGATGGGCTTCGGCGACATCTTCATCGCCGCGACCCTCGGCGCCTTGCTCGCCGCCGATCGCCGCCTGCAGCTGACCGCCGCCGCCCTGGTCGCCGTCATCGCCCTCTCCTTCGACCTGCTCTTCTTCGCCGTCGACCAACTCCCCGCGACCGTGCCGATCGCGCTGGCCCTGGCGGTACTGGAACTGACGGGACGCCGGACGGCTACAGCTTCGTCGCGATAACGGCAACCATCGCACCAAAACCCGCGATCATCGTCGACGACATCGCGATCGCACCGAACATCATCGCCCGTCCCATCGAATCAAGGCGGCCATCGATCCGCTCGAGTCGCCCGTCCATCTGCTCAAAGCGCTTGTCCATCTGCTCAAAGCGCTTGTCCATCTGCTCAAAGCGCTTGTCAACCAACTCGAATCGCTTATCCACCTGTGCGAAGCGGCGATCGACCTCGTCGAACCGTCCGTCAACACGGTCGAATCGTTCATCGATCCGCTTACCGAATTCGTTCAATCGCTCGTCGGTCCAGCTCTCTCTCACGGCCTCCATGCTGCCAGACTACAGAGAGAAACGCAACGTATTGTCTACACAAGTTACGGCTCTGAATCAATTCTCGCGCCGCTTACGCGCGACCCAGCGAATCCCATGCCAAGCGCCCACGCAGACCAGCACCAACCCCCAGAGCGCTCCCACCAACGGCCGCGTCAACAAGGTCAGCGCGATGATCGAAGCCGCCGCGACCCCAACGATCACGACCCAGCGAAACACAGCCTCCTCGGAGATCTTCATCTATCTATCTATCTTCGTCGACGCACGGGCGCGAAAACCAAGCAGGTCGGTGGACGCAGGGAGCGAGGTGAGGGGAGCGCACTTCAGTGCGTGACCCGATCCGAGTCGACCGAGGACGCCGAGATGCGCCGGTTTGCAGCGTCCGCGCCTAGAGGATGTAAACCGTTACATAAACGATGATCCACATCACGTCAACGAAGTGCCAGTAGATGCCCGGAACCTCGACGCCCAGGTGGTCCTTCGCCTTCGGGCCGAAGTGGCCGCGGAAGGCGCGGATCGTCGCGAAGCTGAGCAGCATCAAGCCGACGAAGACGTGAGCGCCGTGCAGGCCGGTGAGGCCGTAGAAGATAGAGCCGAAGGCGAGATCGCGAGCGCTGAAACCGATGTGGACGTACTCGTTGACCTGGATGAAGAGGAAGGTCGCGCCCAGCATCCAGGTCAGCACGAGGCCCAGTTTCAGCCCCTGCTTGTTGCCGCGGCGGATCGACTCCAGGGCGTAGTGGATCGTGAAGCTTGAGGAGACCAGGATCGCCGTATTGATGCCGGCAACCGCGACCGGAAGTTCGTAGGGATCGGGCGGCCAGCTCGACGGATCGACGACCACCCGGAGGAAGAAGTAGGACGCGAAGAAGGCGCCGAACAGCATGATCTCGGAGACGATGAAGAGCAGGATCCCGAGCGTCTGTTTATCGATGCGCGAGCTTTCGTTGGCCTCTGGCGGACCGTGGTGCTCCTCTGCGTGTCCGTGCCCGAGGGCAACCGTTGCGCTCTCCATCAGCTTGCCTCTCCCTCAGCCACGGCGGCGGCGACGACTGCGGCCGGCCTGCCCACCTCGATGTGCTCGACCTGCTTCTCGGTGATCTCGCGCACCCGCCCGATCAGATCCTCCTCGAGCCAGCGCGAGCTCTCACCGGCAAAGGTCGAGATCAGGACCTCGTCGATCCGGTAGTGCTCGATCGCGTTTTTGACCGCCTGGAAGGGGTCGGGGCTCATCGGCTGGCCAGTTGCATCGACGTCGGCGCGGTAGAGCTCGGCCAGGGTGGAAGCGAGGTCGCGGACGATCTCGGCCTCGCTGACGTCGTCGGTCTGCGGGCAGACGATCGTGTAGCGGTGGGGCCGGTCGGCGGCGCGCTCCTTCAGCCGGTTGACGAGATCGGGGGTCGAGACCGTCTGGGTCGCGACGACGAGGGTGTGGATCAGGTCCCAGCGGATCGCGTCGTCTTCGATGCGGACGGGGATGTGGGTCAGCTTCGTGTCCGGTTCGATCCGTGCACGCGCCCACTCGACCAGGTCTTTGCGGGTGAGGCCAAAGCGGCTGTCGGCAAGGCAGGACAGCAGCACCTCGCCGGGCTCGTGGGCGCGCACGGCGTCGTCGAGCGCCAGCGAGGGCTCGGGGTCCATGACCTCGCCCACCGACTCGATGCCGAACTCGGCGAGCACGGACATCGTCACCTCGACCCGCGCCCGGGCGGCGGCCCGCAACTCGCCGGCATCGGTCAGCTGGCCTACCGAAGGCTGGTTCTGCGGCGCCGTGACGACGACCCTGGAGACCTTGTCCTGGCGCTCGCGCACCGCCTGCAGCAGTTTGCGACCGCCGGCGACCTCGTTGAGGAAGACCAGCAGCGGCCGGCCCTCTTCCACGGCGCTCACGCCGACCCCACCACGCTCGGCTCTTTGGCCGGCACCTCCGACCCTTCGCCGGCCATGATCGCGTGTTTGGCGCCGGGCACGCCGAACTCGTAGGGCCCGCCGACGACGCGCGGGATCTCGTCGAAGTTGAAGATCGGCGGCGGCGAGGAGACCTGCCACTCGATCGAGTTGGCGCGCCAGGGGTTGGCCTCGGCGCGCGGACCGAAGCGCCAGCTGACGATCATGTTGTAGAGAAAGACCAGCTGCACGGCTCCGAGCATGAAGGCGAAGCAGCTGATCAGCAGGTTCCAGTTGCCGAACTGGGTGGCGTAGTCGGCGACGCGTCGCGGCATCCCGTCCATCCCCACCCAGTGCATCGGGATGAAGGTGCCCCAGGTTCCGACCAGGGTGCCCCAGAAGTGGACCCGGCCCAGTTTCTCGTCGTACATGCGCCCGGTCATCTTCGGGAACCAGTGGTAGATCCCGGCGAAGATCGTGAAGACGGAGCCCCCGAAGAGGACGAAGTGGATGTGGGCGACGATGAAGTAGGTGTCGGAGACGTGGATGTCGATCGGCACCATGCCCAGCATGACGCCGCTGATCCCGCCGATCGTGAAGGTGACGATGAAGGCGAGCGCAAATAACATCGCCGTCGAATAGGTGTGGATTTTCCCGAAGTAGAGCGTGCCTAACCAGGAGAAGATCTTGATCCCGGTCGGCACCGCGATCAGCAGGGTGGTCAGCATCATCGGCACCCGCAGCCAGCTGAACATGCCGGCGACGAACATGTGGTGGGCCCAGACCGAGTAGCTGAGGACGACGATCCCGATCAGGGCCAGCGCCATCAGGCGGTAGCCGAAGATCGGTTTACGGGCGTGGATCGAGATGACCTCGCTGATGATCCCGAAGCCGGGCAACATCATGATGTAGACGGCTGGGTGCGAGTAGAACCAGAAGATGTGCTGATAGCTGATCACGTCGCCACCGGCCGCGAAGTCGAAGAAGTTGGTGTGCAGGACGCGGTCGAAGAGGACCATGAACTGGGCGCCGGCGATGAACGGCGTCGCCGCGACGACCAGCAGCGAGGTCGAGAGGTTGGCCCAGACCAGCAGCGGCATCCGCCAGAAGGTCATCCCGGGCGCACGCATGGTGATGATCGTGACCAGGAAGTTGAGCGCGGTCGCGATCGAGGAGGCACCCGCGAACTGGACGCCGAGGTTGAAGAACGACTGGCCTAGCGGCGCTCCGGTGGAGAGCGGTGCGTAACCGGTCCAGCCGGCGTCGAAGGCGCCGCCGGGGGCGAGGAAGCTGCTGATGAAGAGGATGCCGGCCATCGGCAGCATCCAGAAGCTGAGCGCGTTGAGGCGCGGGAAGGCCATGTCCGGGGCGCCGATCATCAGCGGCAGCACGTAGTTGGCGATGCCGGCGAAGACCGGGATCACGAAGAGGAAGATCATGATCGCCGCGTGAGTCGAGAAGAGGCTGTTGAAGGCCGCCGCGTCGACGATCTGGGTGCCCGGCTGGGCCAGCTCGGCGCGGATCAGCATCGCCATCAGGCCGCCGATGAAGAAGAAGAAGAAGGTGGTGACGATGTACTGGATGCCGATCACCTTGTGATCGGTGTTGAAGCGGAAGTAGTCCTTCCAGCTCTTGGCGCCGTGCTGGGAGTGATCGTCGGGGATCGTCGGCAGCCCGGCGGCCCAGCGCAGCCAGTAGTCGAAGCAGCCGAAGCCGGCGAGGAAGCCGAGCGGGGCGAGTATCAGCGGCACGACGACGTGCGGGTAGCCGGTCTGCTCGGTCTCGTAGAGCGGCAGGTCGGAGATCGCGCGCAGGGCGATGACCAGGCCGAAGCCGAATGCCCCGGCGACGAGAGCGCCGAGAGCGCCTCGAATCCACCCGGGTTGCTTGATCGCAGCCGTCATCGATTCTCCTCCATTATGCCCCGCCCGCATCGAGGGGGACCGGGTTCGCCTCAGTGTCCTGCGTGACCGACTCCAACAGCGGCTGCGGGACCTGCTGTTTCAGCCCGGCCACCCATTCGCGGAATTTGGCGGGCGCCTCGACGACGACTTTGGCCCGCATCGAGGCGTGGCCGAAGCCGCAGAGCTCGGTGCAGATCAGCTGATAGGTGCCGACCTTGTCGGGGGTGACGATCGCCGTCGTCGTGATTCCGGGCACGTTGTCTTTCTTGATCCGCCACTCCGGCACCCAGAACGAGTGGATCACGTCCTGGGCGTGCATCTTGAAGTGGACCTGGCGGTTGACCGGGACGTGCAGCTCTCCCTCCGACCAGGCCAGATCCTTGCCCGGGTAGCCGAAGCTCCAGGCGTACTGCTGGGAGAAGACCTCGACCGTGAGCGGATTCTTGGCCGGCTCTTCGATGTCGTTCAGCACCGACCAGCTGTAGCCGCCGGCGAAGAGGACGATGACCGTGGGGATCAGCGTCCAGGCGACCTCGAGCCGGGTGTTGCCGTGGATCGGCTCGCCGTCGGATTCGTCGCCGGGCTTCGCTCTGAATTTCCAGAGCGCGTAGAAGAGCATCACCATCACCAGCGAGAAGACGAAGGCCGAGAGGATGATCATCACCGTCAGCAGGTTGTCGATCTTCGGCGCCGCGGTCGAGGCCTGCTGCCCGTCCCAGTGGATCGGGACCATCACCGCGGAAATCGCAGCGGCCAACGCAACCGTGGCGGCGAGCATCTTCACTATCGGGAGGCGGCCGTACATGAGGCGGCGGGCATTCTATTGAAGCGGCGGCGGGAGGTTTTCTGGCCTCAGGTGACGCTTGGCACTAGGACCCTCCCGGTCAGGCGGGACGGGGCAGATCGCCCAGCTCGCCGGCCGAGGCGGCGAGGACCCCGCGGGCCACTCCCTCCCAGCTCCACAGCCGTCCGACCGTCTCCACCAGCGCCTGCCGAGCGGCTTCCCGCTCGGCCTCCGGGAGCGAGAGCCAGCCATTGAGCCTGTCCGCGATCGCCGCGACGGCGCCGGGCTCGACCGGGAAGGAAGTGAGCCGGCCGACCTCCGCCGGCAGCTCCTCGGCTAGCTGCCTGGACACCTCCAACATCCCTGAGTGCCCGGCCGAGACCGGCAAGGTTCCGCAAGCGGCAGCCTCGACCGCGACCATCCCAAACGCCTCCGGGAAGGTGCTCGACATGACCAGCGCCTCGGCCTGGGGCAGCAGCTCCGCCACCTGATCGTGCTCCAACCGCCCGATCAACTCGATCGACTCGGCGACGCCCTTCGCCGCCTCCAGATACCCGCGCGGCGGATCCGCCAAGAACGCCGAGAGGATCGACAACGCCTTCTCCTCCCCACCCTCCAACGCCCAGCCCAGCCGCGCAACCTCCCGCGCGTCCTCCAGATCGCCTCGATCCAGCGCCGCCAACAGCCGACGCAATCCGCCCTCGTACTCCCCGTAGCCCGCCACCTGCAGACGCGCCTCCGGATGGACAGCCCTAACAAGAGGCCACGCAGCCAACAACAGATCCACGCCCTTGGAAACGATCAGCTTCCCGACAAACACGACCAAAGCAGCGCGCTCGTGGGAGGCCGGTGGGGAGGGTCCGAGAACGTAAACCTCGCCCGCAGGATCCTCCCCACCGGTCTCTCGCCCGGCCCCGCTCTCTCGCGGGCGAAACTCTTCGATGTCGACCCCTGGCGGTCCGAGCCGGATCTTGTCCCGCAGCCCAGGCAGTTCCGGCAGCGCCGCCCAGAGCGACTCGGCCGTATGGCCGGACCCGACGAGAACGCCCGAGGCCGCTCGCATGCCTTCTTCCGAATAAGGAAGGAACCGCGGATGCGGTTTGACCGTGTACTCGAGCGCCGAGCCGTGGATCTTGGCGGCGAAGGAGCCGATGTCGGCGCGGGCGAGAATCGCGGGGCCCATCACCAGGTGGTTGGCCAGAGCGGCGTCGAAGCCGCCGACCGACTCGGCGACTTCGCGCACGGCCGCCACGTTGGCGTCGATGTAGCGGTCGAGCTCCTCGTCCGTCAGCTCCGGGAAGGCTTTGACCTCGAAGCCCTCGTAGGGGTCCTTGACGTAGACCGGCAGCAGGCCGTGGATGTCGGGATTGTGGATCTCGACGCCCTCGATCTCGACCTCGCGGTCCTGGCAGAGGAGATGGACCTCGTGACCGAGCCGGGCCAGCGCCCGCGCCAGGTTGACGTTGTAGATATTGCTGCCGGTGCCCCGCAGCATGTAGCCGTGAAAGAGGAGGACGCGCATCGCTGCCGCCCAAGCTATTAGTCTTCGCGGCGATGAACGACCGTCAGCTCTACAGGATGCGCGCCCCGGCCTCCGGCCGCGAGGCCCTCGCCCACGCCGAGCCCGGCCAGATCTACGTCGATCGCGAGACCGGCGAGGAGATGGAGCCGGTCGCAATGGTCTTGCCGTTGGCACCATCGGCATCGTCGCTGCCGCGCACCCCGGCAAACCTCCGCACCTGCCGTCGCTGCGATCAACTGCTCGGCCTCGATATCAGCGACTGCCCGTACTGCGGGCTGCGTCAAAGCGCTCTTTAGAGGGACGGCCTCAGCAGGGAGGCCTCGGTAGGTCCTCCTCTCTCGCCTGACTGGCGGGATCGCTGTCAGCCGTCCGAGGTTCATTGCTGGCCAGCGGCGCAAAACGTTCGGAGGACCTACCGAGGCCTCCCGCACGAATCCCCAGCTCCAAAAAAGCGGCTACCCCAGCGCGAATGGAGGGGCAGCCACCGCCGTCTCCCGCTTGAGCTTCCGAGGGATGTTGCCTCGCCGTACTTCCCGTGTCATGAAGTCATCGAGAGATTCGTGAGGTGGGGTCGGGTACCCCTCCGAACGTTTTGCGCCGCTGGCCGAGAGGCCATCTCGGACGGCTCTAAAGCGACCCCGCCAGTCAGGCGAGTGAGGAGGGGTACCCGACCCCACCTCGCCAACCGCTCTTACGGTTTCTTGACCAGCGTCGCGGTATAGAGCAGACGAGCGTTGCTGTAGTAGCAGCCGTAAGTCTTGGTTTTTCCCACGCCCTGTTGCGGGTGGCCACCCTGGATGTCTTCCTTGGAGGCGCAGTGCTCGGGCAGGCGGCTGCCGCGCCAGGTGTTGTCGGCGTCGACGTTGAAGGCGAACATCGGCGCCCAGGTGGGGACGGTGAGGGCGACGACCTGGCCCTTGAGCACGGTCAGCGGGTGCTCGAGGGCGAAGACCGGCGTGGTGCCGAAGTAGGGGTTGAGAACCTCCAGCGGGCTCTGGCGCACGAGCGTGTACTGGGGCGGCTTCGAGTCTTCGACCGGGCGCAGGACGCCGATCCGGGCCTGGGACGGTTTGCCGAGGAATTCGTCGAAGAAGCCGATCTCGTTGGAGGTGGTCGGCGATTCCACCGTCGAGGGCTTGGCCAGCGTGATCGACCAGGCGACGATCTTGCCTTCGAAGGGCGCCTCGTAGGGACGGGCGACGCCGCCGGCGATCGCCTGGAAGCCGCTCACGTGTCCCTCCACCCGGCAGGGGGTGATCTCGACGTTGTTGACGATTTTGCCCGGGCAGGATGCCGGGGGCGTTTCCGAGGTCTGGCCCAGCACGACGACCCGCAGTGGCGCCGAGTCGGCGTCGCCGGGGGCGACGACAGCGACCAGGCCGGCAAACAGGCAGGCGGCGCCCGCGACAAGCGCCCAGGCGCGGCCGGTCCGGCTGGTTTTCTCGGTCAAGGGCATGAAATTAGGAAAACACGGGGTTTGGACCCCGGTTGCGCCCCGATTCTGCCTTCCGGGCCGGGGGAATGCGGCGGGACGGCCCCGCTTGCACGATCCCGGCCATTCGCGCTCTGTAGGTTTCCTGGCGATGCCAGCGATCGTGGTCGAAGGACTGGAGCGCGCCTTCGACGAGGTGCTTGCCGTGCAGGGCATCGACATTTCCGTCGCGGAGGGCGAGATCTACGGCTTCCTCGGCCCCAACGGCGCCGGCAAGACGACCACGGTGCGGATGCTGACGACGCTGCTGCTGCCGACCGGCGGCCGCGCCAGCGTCGCCGGCCACGACGTCGTCAAGGAGGCGCGGGCGGTGCGCTCCTCGATCGGCGTCGCCCTGCAGGAAGCCGCCCTCGACCCGCTGATGACCGGCCGCGAGCTGATCCGCCTGCAGGCGACGCTGCAGGGCATCCCCACCGCCGAGGGCCGCCAGCGCGCCGACGCCCTGCTGGAGCGGGTCGATCTGGTCGCCGCCGCCGACCGCCGCGTCGGCGGCTACTCCGGCGGCATGAAGCGCCGGCTCGACCTCGCCGCCGCCCTGGTCCACGAGCCGCGCGTGCTCTTCCTCGACGAGCCGACCACCGGCCTCGACCCGGTCAGCCGCAAGACGATCTGGGAGGAGGTGCGGGCGCTCAACGACGACGGCACCACCGTCTTCCTCACCACCCAGTATCTGGAGGAGGCCGATCAGCTCGCCGACAACGTCGGCATCATCGACAGCGGCCGGATCGTCGCCGAGGGGACGCCGGAGTCGCTCAAGGCGGAAATCGGCCACCCCCACATCCAGCTGCAGCTGGCGGCGGGCTCGGTGGCCGAGGCGGAGGCGATCCTCGCTCCGATCGGCAAACTGCTGCCGCCCAAGGACGGCAAGAAGGTCCTGGTCGAGGTCGAGAGCGGCGCCGCCGAAATCCCGCGGGTGGTGCGGGCGCTCGACGAGGCCGGGATCGCGGTCGAGTCGCTGGAGCTGGTGCGGCCGACGCTCGACGACGTCTTCGTCGAGAAGACCGGCTACCACCTCGAGGAGGAGAGCGAGGAGAACGCCGAGGAGGCACCGGTCGGGGCATGAGCTCCCTGGCCGTCAATGCGCGGGTCGTGCGAGCGCTCGGCATGCGTTCGATCCGCCAGACCTTCCGCCGCCCGCAGCTGATCGCGCCGATCATCGTCTTCCCCACCATCCTGCTGGCGATCCAGACCGGTGGCGCGGGGGGAGCGGTGGAACTGCCGGGCTTCCCGCCGGTCCAGAGCTTCCTCCAGTTCATGCTGGCCGGGGCGATGATGCAGTCGCTGATGCTGGCCGGCAACAGCGGCGGCATCGCCCTCGCCGTCGACATCGAGATGGGCTTCACCGACCGCCTCTTCTCGGCCCCGATCCCGCGCTTCGCGATCGTCCTCGGGCGGCTGACGGGAACGGCGGCGCTGGGCCTCTTCGCCTCGCTCTGGTTCCTCGCGATCGGGCTGATCTTCGGCGCCGAGATCGAGAGCGGCGTCGCCGGGGCGCTGCTGGCGATCGTGCTGGTCACCGCCGCGGCGATGGCGGTCGGCGGGATCGGCGCCGCGATCGCCCTGCGCACCGGCAGCGCCAGCGTCGTCCAGGGCCTCTTCCCGCTGGTCCTCGTCGTCCTCTTCCTCTCCTCCGCCTTCTTCCCCCAGGAACTGATGATCGAGCCGGCCAAGACGATCGCCCAGTACAACCCGCTCAGCTTCATCGTCGAAGGGATCCGCGAGCCGATGATCTCCGGGATCGACGCCGCCGACACCCTCTACGCGGTGCTGGCGATCCTCGGCATCGTCGTCCTCGGGCTGGTCCTCAGCGCTCGCGCCCTGCGCCACCGGCTGCGGGTGGGCTGATGGAGGCGACCGTCGCACTGCCGGCCTGGCGCGCCAACCTGGCGACGATCGGCGCCCTGATGGCGCGGGCCAAGAACGAGCTGCTGCGGGTGCCCGGAGCGGCGATCCCGGGGGTGCTGGCGCCGACCATCTTCTTCCTCGGCCTCAACGGCGTCTTCGGCGCCCTGACTCAGCTGCGCGGCTTCAGCACCGGCAGCTACGAGAGCTTCATCGTCCCGATCAGCATGCTGCAGGGGGCGGGATTCACCGGCGCCGCGGCCGGGGTCAACCTCGCCCGCGACATCGAAGCCGGCTGGCTCGACCGCCTGCTCGTCTCCCCCGCTCCGCGCTGGGTGCTGCTGGCGGGCACGGTGCTGGCGGCCAGCGCCCGCTCGCTGATCCCGGCCAGCTTCGTGCTGGCGATCGCGCTGGCGCTCGGCGCCGGCTGGCCCGGTGTCGACGGCCTGCTGATCTGCTTCGCGATGGTGGCGGCGATGGCCGCGGTCGCCGCCTGCTGGGGGTCCTTCCTGGCCCTGCGCTTCAAGAGCCAGTCGGCGGCGCCGCTGATGCAGGCCGGGATGATGGCGCTGATCCTCACCACCACCGCCTACGCGCCGCTGGCGCTGCTGCAGGGCTGGCTTCAGGACATCGCCCGCGTCAACCCGGTCACTCAGGTCGTCGAAGCGGCGCGGCAGGGCTTCGTCGGCAGCGTCAGCTGGGCGGAAACCTGGCCGGGACTGCTGGCGCTGGCCGGGATGCTGGCGCTGCTCGGCGCCCTGGCTCTGCGCGAGATGCGCCGGACGGGCAAGTGAACCGCCGTCGACGGGCCGGTTTCCCTCCATATGGGAGTACTTTCGGCCCATCGACAGCTGCGACCGAGGCGGAGCGGGTGCTGCGGCAAGGGTGGCAGGAGGGGGAAAGGGACGGGGTGCCGTACGCGTATACGCAGCCGAGCCCGGGTCGCTACCCCTGGCAGTGGTACTGGGACTCCTGCTTCGCGGCGATCGTCTGGCGCCGTTTCGAGCCGGCGCGGGCGCGGGTGGAGCTGGAGAGCCTGCTTGCCGCCCAGCGGCCGGACGGCTTCATCGGCCACACGATCTTCTGGAACCAACCGGTCTCGCTGCTGCGCCTCGCCTTCTACAACGTCGCCTCGCGCAGCTCCTTCCAGACCGGGACGATCCAGCCGCCGCTGCTGGCCTGGGCCTGGCGGATCGCCGTCGGCAACCCTACCGCGGAGCCGCGGATCGGCGCCCAGATGGACTGGCTCGCCGCCCACCGCGACCTCGAGGGCGACGGGCTGCTGTGGATCCTGCAGCCGGACGAGTCGGGCCTCGACGCCTCGCCGAAGTTCGAACCGGTCTGGGGCCGCTACTCGAACGGGCGCATCGGCTTCCCGCTGCTGGTGCGGCGCAACCGCAAGCTGGACTTCGACGCGCGGCGGGTTCGCGCGGCCGGCCACCCGGTCCTCTGCGAGACCCTGGTCAACACGATGTGGTCGCTCTCGCTGCAGGCGCTGGGCCGACCCTCGGCGACGCCAGCAATGATCGAGCGGCTCTGGGACGAGCGGCGCGGGCTGTTCATCGACGAGGTGCAGCCCGGCGGGGCGCGGCCGGGTGTGGTCACCTGGGCAGCGCTGGCGCCGCTTGCCCTCCCCGATCTGCCGGAGGAGATCGGCCGCCGCCTGATCGAGGAGCACCTGCTGAACGAGCGCGAGTTCCTGACCCCGGTGGCGCCGCCCTCGGTGGCGGCCTGCGAGCGCGGCTACGAACCAGATGGCGGCCGCGGCCCGATTCGTCGCTACTGGCGCGGCCCGACCTGGGTCAACTCGGCCTGGATGGTCTGGCTCGGCCTGCGTCGCCTCGGCTACGAGCAGGAGGCCCAGCGGCTCGCCGACGGCGTCATCGCCGCAGTCGCCTGCGAAGGCCTGCGCGAGTACTACGACCCGCGCACGGGCAAGGGCTTGGGCGCCAAGGACTTCGCCTGGTCAGCCCTGGTGGCTGAGCTGGCCGACCCTGATCCCAAGGTTGAATAGCCGTCTGACAAGGACGCAGGGAGTGAGACGAGGGGAGCGCACTTCAGTGCGTGACCCGAAGACGAACGACTGAGGACGCCGTCAGACGGCTATTTGTAGCGGTAGGTGATTCGGCCGCGATCGAGGTCGTACGGAGACAACTCGATCTTGACGCGGTCGCCGGGAAGGATCCTGATGTAGTGGCGGCGCATCTTTCCCGAGATGTGGCCGAGCACGTCGTGGCCGTTGTCCAGTTTGACCCGGAACATCGTGTTGGGGAGAGCCTCGGTGATCTCCCCCTCCATTTCGATCTTTTCCTCAGCCATGCGGCGTCGAGCGTACCTGACCAGGCACAAAACTCGCGCCCGGCTCAGCCATGAACCCGGCGGGCGTGCTCCACCGCCGCGGCCCGGTCGTTGACCTCGCCCGCGTACTGGGCCGCCTCCAGCTCGGCCAGCAGACCGCCGAGCTCCGGCCCCGGCTCGATCCCCAGCTCGGCGGCCAGCTCGTCGCCGCGCAGCAGCGGCGCCGGCGGGCCGTCGCGGCGCCAGTCGAGCGCCGCCGCGATCATCTGGCGAGCGAGAACGAGGTGCGCCTCGACCATCTCCGGGCTGGCCAGCGGCCCGGCGCCGCGGGCGGAGAGGCGGTCGGCGACGGTCAGCAGGGTGACGTCGACGCCGACCGGCTCGGTCGCGCGCAGGTACTCGTGGATCCGGCGCGGCGGCAGCGGCGCCTCGGGGATGAGGAAGCCGAGCCGCAGGTGGTGGAGGGTCAGTCCCTGCAGGTGCTGGGTGAGGCGGCGGCTGGCGCGCAGGCGCCCGCAGATCCCGGCGACGATCTCCGCCCCCACCTGGTCGTGGCCGCGGAAACCGACGAAGCCATCGCGTTCGGCCCGGGTGGCGGGCTTGCCGATGTCGTGGAAAAGCGCACCGAAGCGCAGCGCCGTGCCGCGGCTGATCTCGTCGGCGAGCGGTTCCGCCAGCAGCTCGGCCACCTCGCCAGCGCGCGCGCCGGCAAAGCGGTCGAGGTCCCCCTCCACCTCCAGCGCGTGCTCGAGCACGGCGAGCGTGTGGCCGTGGACGTCGAGGTGGTGGTTGGCCCCCTGTTCGACGCCGCGCAGGGCCTCCAGCTCCGGCAGCACGACCGCGGTCAGCTCCAGCTCGTCGAGCAGGGCGAGGCCGCGCAGCGGGTCGGGGCCGCCGAGCAGCTGCCGCAGCTCGGTCAGCTGGCGCTCGCCGGCGGGATCGGCGGCGCGCGACGCCACCGCGCGGGCCAGCGCCACGGTGGCGGGGTCGATCTCGAGGCCCAGCTCGGCGGCGAGGCGCGCCGCCCGCAGCAGGCGCAGCGGGTCCTCGCCGAAGCTGCCCTCCCCCACCACGCGCAGAACGCCGCGCTCGAGGTCGGCGAGGCCGCCGAAGGGGTCGATCGCCTCACCGCCGGCCAGCGGCACGGCGACGGCGCCGATCGTGAAATCGCGTTCGGCCAGGTCGGCGTCGATGCTCTCGCCCCGCAGCGCGGTCGCATCGATCTGCCAGCCGCGGCCGTGAGAGACGACCCGCCAGGTTCCGAACTCAGCCGAAAGCTCGAAGGCGTGCTCGCCCAGCCCGGCGGCGATCGCCCGCGCTGCGCCGCCGGGGTCGCCGGCGATCGCCAGGTCGAGGTCGACGACCTCGCGCTCCAGCGCCGCGTCGCGGACCGCGCCGCCGACGATCCAGGCCCCCGCCTCGCCCGCCAGCGCCTGCCCGGCGGCGGCCACCAGAGGCGAGGCGATGAGGCGGTCGGCCAGGCTCATACCGGGCGCCGCGGCACCCGGGCTGAGATCCCGCAGGTGACCTCGTAGTTGATCGTGTCGAGGCGTACGGCAACCTCCTCGGCACGAATCGCCTCGTCGCCCTGGGCGCCGATCAGCACCGCCTCGTCGCCCGGCTCGACCTCGGTCTCGGGACCGAGGTCGATCGTCAGGTTGTCCATCGAGACCGTCCCCACCAGCGGCAGGCGGCGACCGCGGACGAGGACCTCGGCGTTGTTGCTGAGAGCGCGGCGGACGCCGTCGCCATAGCCCAGCGGCACGACCCCGACCCAGGTCTCCGCCGCCGCCACCCAGCGCTGCCCATAGCCGGCGCTGGCGCCGGGTGCGAAGCGCTTGACGTCGGCGACGTAGGAGCGCAGCGAGAGGGCCGGCGCCAGGCCGCGCTGGGCCGGGTCCCCCTGAAAGGGATCGAGGCCATAGACGGCGACCCCGCAGCGGGCCATGTCGAAGTGGGAGCGAGGCTCGCGGAAGACCGCGGCGCTGTTGGCGGCATGGACGATCGCGGACTGGAACTCGGCCTTGACCGTGGCGGCGACCTCCTCGAAGCGGCCGAGCTGCTCCGCGAAGAAGTCCGAGTCGGGTTCGTCGGCGGTGGCGAAGTGGGTCCAGACCCCGGCCAGCTCGCAGGCTGGGGTCGGCATCGCAGGCGCGAGCCAACGCCAGCACCTCCCCCGGGTCGGAGTTGCCCAACCTCCCCATGCCGCTGTCGTACTTGACGTGGACGCGGGCGGGACGGCCCTGAGCGCGGGCACGATCGGCGAGCAGGCGGCGGAAGCCCTCCCGCCAAACCGCCACCTCCGAGCCGGCCGAGAGGACTATGTCGACGTCGGCCGCGGTCAGCGCTCCCATCGTCAGCAGCGGGATGTGCTGGAGGCGGCGGCCGATCTGTTCGGCCTCGATCGCGGTCGCCACGGCCAGCCTCGTCGCGCCGCCGGCCAGGGCCGCGTTGGCGCTGCCGTCGGCGCCGTGCCCGTAGCCGTCGGCCTTGACCACCGCGCAGAGCTCGGCCCCGTCGCGCAGCTCTGCCTTCAGCCTGTTGCAGTTTGCTCGGATCGCCTCGAAGTCGATCCGGGCTACCGCCCGCTCCATCTGCTTACTCGGCGTCGACCAGCGCGGCGAGGGCGTCGGCCCTCGTGACCATGCCCGCCAGGCGCCCGTCGGCGTCGACCACAGGAAGGTGATTGTGATGCTTGTCGGCGATCTTCTTGGCGACGCGATTGGCCGCCTCGAAATCGCGGGCCACGATGGGATCCGCCGTCATCAGCTCGGAGACCTTGGTGGCGAATGCCTTGTCGAGGCGCTCCTCGAACCCCTTCATCGAGCCGACGAAGACGATCCCGCCCATGATGTTGAGGTAATGCGGAAGGTGCAGATCGGCCTCCTCGTCGCTGAGGATCAGGTCCGACTCGCTGACGATCCCGACCACGCGGCGATCCTCGTCGACGACCGGGATAGCGCCCATATCCGTCTTCGCGAGCAGCTCGATCGCCTTGCGGGCGTCGTCCTCCGGCGCGACGCTGGGAACGTCGGAATTCATGATCTCGGCGGCCGTCTTCATCCCGGCGAGATTATTCGACCGGCTCGGCGGGACGCAGGCCCACCGGGATCGAAGCGATCACGTCGCCGGCGATCACCGACTCGGCGGCACCGATGCGAGCCGCGGCATCGCGACCGGCGCGGGCATGGGCGACGACCGCGGCGCAGGCGGCCGCGAACGGCTCCAGGCCACGGGCGAGAAGCGCCGCCACGATCCCCGAGAGGACATCGCCGCTGCCCGCCGTGGCCAGCGCCGGGGCGGAGATCGCGTTTACCGCGACCCGCTCACCGTCGCTGACGATCGTGTCGTCGCCCTTCAGCACCACCACGGCTCCGGCGGCTCTGGCGGCTTCGCGGGCACTGGCGAGCCGGTGGGCGGCGATCTCCTCCGAGTCGTGCCCCAGCAGCCTCCCCAGCTCGCCGGCGTGGGGAGTGAGGACGGTCGGGGCTGCGCGGGCGGCGATCGGCCCCAGGTGTTCGGCGAAGGCATTGAGGCCATCGGCATCGATCACCAGCGGCGCCGCGATCGCGCCCCACCACCTCCCGCGCCAGCTCGACCGAGCCCGGATCGCGGCCCATGCCGGGACCGAGGACCGCGGCCGCGGCGGGCTCGAAGGCGCGCAGCAGCGCCTTCGCGGAGGCGGGGGCCAGGCAGCCATCGCCGCCCGGGCAGCCAACCGACATCACCTCAGGCTCGCCCGCTTCGAAGACAGGCTCGAGCTCGGCGGGAACCGCGACCGTCGCGTAGCCGGCGCCGGCCCGGATCGCCGCCAGCGAGGCCATCCGCACCGATCCGGTCAAGCCGCGCGAGGCGCCGGCGATCGCCACCTGGCCGGAGCTGAACTTGGTCGACCGCGGCCCGCGGCGGGGCGCCAGGGCAAGGACCGCGGGCTCGATCGCGCCCCCGGCGGGCTGGCTCGGCGCTCCGGGGGGATCCCGATCGCCACCACCCGCAGCTCGCCGGTGTGCCACTTCCCGGGTGCGATCCGCTGTCCCAGCTTGGCCGCGTGAAAGCTCACGGTCAGGTCCGCCTCGACCGCGAGCCCCTCGATCTCGCCACTCGATGCATCGACCCCGGAGGCGATGTCGCAGGCAATCACCGGCGCCCCGCAGCGGTTGATCGCCTCGATCGCGCCGGCGGCCGGCTTTCGCGGCGCCCCCGAGAACCCGGTCCCGAAGATCGCGTCGACGACCGCGCCGGACCCGGCCAGCCAGCGATCGAGGTCGCCAGGGAGGTCGTCCGACCAGAGGTTGACCGTCTCGACCTCGAAGCCCATCCCGCTCAGGTGGCGCGCCGCAACCTCCCCGTCGCCGCCGTTGTTCCCCTTCCCGCAGACGATCCGCACCGTCCCCTGCGGCGCCAACCCCGCCACCGCCTCAGCCAGCGCGGTTCCCGCCGCCTCCATCAACTCCCGCGAGGGCACTCCCTGCTCCTCGATCGCCCAGCGATCGACCGCGCGAATCCCCGCGGCGTCGTACAGCGGGCTGAGCCAGGGCTCCATCCCGACCAGCCTAGCCTGGCCCTAACGCGACCCGGCGATCGCCACGGCGGCGGCGTTGTCCCGCGAGTGCGTCAGCGAGATCTCGATCCTTCTTTCGCCCGCGGCCGCGGCGGCGCGGCCGGAGAGCCGCACGGTCGGCGGTTCGCCGGCGACGACCTCGATCTCGCGCAGGCCGAAGCCACCGGTCAAACCGAGCGCCTTGACGACAGCCTCCTTGGCTGCGAACCGCGCCGCCAGGTGCCTGCCGGGCCGGGCGCGGGACGCGGCGTACTCGCGCTCGGCCGCGGTGAAGAGTCGCTCGGCGAGACGCGGGTGGCGCCGCAGGGCGTGCTCGAGGCGATCGATCTCGAGCAGATCGATGCCGACGCCGGTCACAACGCGGCCGCTACCTGCCGATGCCGGCGATCAGCCTCGCCGTCGCCAGTTCGCCGGAGGAGCCGGAACCGATCGCCAGGTAGTCGACCTTGGCCAGGTAGGGCCTGGCGTCGACGAAGTCGCCCTTGTCGTCCGCCGGCATCAACGCCCCGGCGAGCTTCAGCGCCGCCGGGCCATCCACATAGCCGCTGATCGGGGTGCTGCCGAGCGCGCTGACGGCTTCCTTGTAGACGGGGCTGTCGGCGAGCGTCGCGCCGGAATCCGTCGCCAGCGCCCGCGTCGCCGCCGGCAGGCCGTAGGCGATCGCGATCCGTTCCCCCTGGGCGGCGATCACCAGCGGCTTCGGGCCGAGGTCGGCGCTGCGGATCGAGAAGCCGCTGGCCCTGCCGGAGATCGCGGTCACCCCCGGCGTGCCGGTGGCGCGCAGCAGCAGCAGGCCGATGTTGGCGACGGTGTTGGTCGCTTCCTTGGCGCCCTTCATCGCCAGCACCGCGGCGCCGCCGAGACTGCGTTCGCTGTCGCCTTCGGCAAAGACGGCGAGATCGCCGATCGAGGCGGCGATCTTTTCGACGTCGATGCCGGCTTGCTTCAGGGTGCTCTTGAACTTGTGGGGCGCCACCTCGTCGGAGATGCCGTTTGCGTCGATCTGGTCGACCGCTTCCCCGAGCCGGGCGCCGAAATCAGCCGAGGCGACGGCGGCGACAGAGTCGGCGGGAAGCGAGCCGAGCAGGCTGGAGGCGTCGCCCGTCGGCGGGTTCTCGCCGCCGAGGTCGCCGCTGAAGTCGATCTCGACCTGGTCGGAGCCGGGAATCAGGCTCGCCACCGCGGTCGCTTCCTCCGGGTCGATCCCAGCGCTGTCGAGAAACTGCTGCGCTTCGGGGTCGATCGCGCCGCCGGCCTGATCGATCAGGCCGCCGACGTCGACGAAGACGTCGGCGAAACTGCCGCTGGGTGCGGCGTCGACGGTGCTCGCGTAGGTGTCTTCGTCGGCCAGCGATTCACCGTTGGAGGCATCGACCATTTCCTTGAAGGCCTGGGTGTCTTCGGCGAAAACGAGGAAGTCGCCGACGACGCCGATCGTGGTCCCGTCATCGGTCTGGACTTTGTAGTCGACGCCTTCGTAGGAGCCTTCCTCGGGCACTTCGTCGCTCGCCTCGGACCGCTTGTCGATGAAGTCCTGGGTGGCGCCGGTGTCGGTCGTCTGGATCGCGACGCCGTAGCCTTCGAAGTCGTCGCCGTCGTATTCGCGGAGGAAGAGGCCGCCCTTTTCGCCCAGCCAGGGTTCGACTTCCTTCGCGTAGTCGAACTCTTCGTCGGAGGAATCGGCCGAGCTTTCGATTTCGGAGACGATCAGGCCGCCGAGGTCGTCGATGCCGCCGAGGCTCCTGGCGAGCAATTCGACGTTCGACTTCAACTCGCCTTCCGGCTGCACCGTCGCCTCGATGAAGAGCGGCGACTTCGGTGGCGCCAGCGTGGCCGGGTCCGAACTCGAATCGCCGCTGCCGCCGCAGCCGGCGACGGCGAGAGCTGCCAGTGCGGCAGCGACCGGGAGGACGAGACGTGCCTTCACGAGAGCGGGCATCCTAGCGAGCCCGTCACTCGACCGTGACGGTCTTGGCCAGATTGCGGGGCTGGTCGACGTTGAGGCCGCGGGCGCGGGCGATGTCGTAGGCGAGCAGCTGCAGCGGCAGGATCGCGACGATCGGCTGCAGGATCCAGTCGGTGCGGGCGACCTCGACCGTCTCGTCGGCGACTTCGGCGACCCGCTCGCCGCCGGTCGTGGCGATCGCGATCGTCTGGGCGCCGCGGGCACGCACCTCCTCGACGTTGGAGAGGACCTTCTCGAGCACGGGGCTGTCGGTGGCGACGCAGACGACCGGGGTCGACTCGTCGAGCAGGGCGATCGGGCCGTGCTTCATCTCCCCCGCCGCGTAGGCGTCGGTGGGGATGTAGGAGATCTCCTTCAGCTTCAGCGCCCCCTCGAGGCAGACCGGCAGGCCGATGTGGCGGCCGAGATAGAGGAAGAAGTTCTGCTTGCTGTGGGCGGCGGCGACGGCGCGGACCGGCTCTTCGACCGCCGTCAGCGTCTCCTCGATCTTCGAGGGCAGCGTCTTCAGCTCGGCGACGAGTTCGGCGATCCGGCCCGCGGGCAGCGACTGGCGCAGCTCGGCGATCCGCAGTCCCAACAGATACATCGCCGCCACCTGGGCGACGAAGGTCTTGGTCGCGGCGACGCTGACCTCAAGCCCGGCCCGCGTATAGAGGACGGCATCGGCCTCGCGGGTGACCTGGCTGCCCATGATGTTGGTCACCGCCAGCACCGTGGCGCCGGCCTCGCGGGCGAGGCGCATCGCCGCCAGCGTGTCCGCCGTCTCGCCCGACTGCGTCATCCCGATCACCAGGTCGCCCGGCCCGACCACCGGGTTGCGGTACCGGTACTCGGAGGCGATGTCCATCTCGACCGGCACCCGCGCCCACTCCTCGATCGCGTAACGGCCGATCAGACCGGCGTGGTAGGAGGTGCCGCAGGCGACGATCACGACCCGCCGCAGCCCGCGCAGGAACTCGTCGTCGAGGGCGACATCGGAAAGGTCGACCCCATCGTCGCCGGGCAGGCGGTCGGCCACGGTCTCGGCGACCGCGTCGGCCTGTTCGTGGATCTCCTTCAGCATGAAGGTCTCGAAGCCGCCCTTCTCGGCGGCGTCGGCGTCCCAGGTGACCTCTTCGGAGGCGCGATCGATCGGCTTGCCGTCGGTGTCGGTGATCCGCACCTCGCCGGCTTCTATTTCGACGATCTCGCCGTTTTCGATCGGCACCGCGGTGCGGGTATCGGCCAGGAAGGCGGGAATCGCCGAGGCGAGGAAGGTCTCCCCCGCGCCGACGCCGGCGACCAGCGGGCACTCCTTGCGGGCACCGACGAGGCGGCCGGGCTCGTCGGCGTGCATGGCGACGAAGGCGTAGTGGCCGCGCAGCTCGGCGTAGGCGCCGCGGACCGCGGCGGCGAGGTCGCCGTCGTAGTGGTCGGCGATCAGGTGGGCGACGACCTCGGCGTCGGTCTCGGAGGTGAACTCCTCGCCCTCGGCCTGCAGCCGCTTGCGCAGGCCGGCGTGGTTCTCGACGATGCCGTTGAGGACGATGTGGACCTTGCCGGAGCTATCGTCGTGGGGGTGGGCGTTCTCCTCGGTGACGCGGCCGTGGGTCGCCCAGCGGGTGTGGGCGATGCCGGTGTGGGAGACGGGCAGGGCGCCGGCGCCGTTGGCGGCGCGCTCGGCGACGGCGGCGCGCAGGTTGGCGAGGTTGCCGACGGCGTGGACGCTGTCGACCTCGCCGTCCTCGATCACCGAGAGGCCGGCCGAGTCATAGCCGCGGTATTCGAGCTTTTCCAGCCCCGAGAGCAGCAGCTCCTCGCAGGGGCGACCGCCCACGTATCCGACTATTCCGCACATGAAGGCGAGTAAGGGTAGACGGCGGGCGCTGATCAGGCCAGCTCTTGGCGGACCAGGGCGACCAGGCGATTGCAGACCGCGTCGGCCTCCTCGGCGCTCGGCGCCTCGACCATCACCCGCACCAGGGGCTCGGTCCCGGACGGCCGCAGAAGGACGCGGCCGCGTCCCTCGAGGGCCTCGCCCTCGCGCTCCACCGCCTCCCAGACCGACGCGGCGGCGGCGATCGCCTCGCGGTCGGCGACCTCGACGTTGACCAGCGTCTGGGGAAGCTTCTCCATCGGCACCGCGCCGGCGAGCGGGCGGCCGCCGAGCTCGCGCATCGTCATCAGCGCCGCGGCGATGCCATCGCCGGTGGCGACGAAGTCCGAGGCGATGATGTGGCCCGACTGCTCGCCGCCCAGCGACCAACCGCGGCGCTGCATCTCGTCGAGCACATAGCGATCGCCGACCTGGGTGACGGCGACCTCGATCCCAGCCTCCTCCATCGCCCGGTGGAAGCCGAAGTTGGTCATCACGGTGACGACGACGCCGCCGTCGAGCTCGCCGCGGGCAGCCCGGCCGCGGGCGGCCAGGGCGATCAGCTCGTCGCCATCGTGGACGCGGCCGTCGCCGTCGACGGCCAGCATCCGGTCGCCGTCGCCGTCGAAGGCGAAACCGATTTCGGCATCGCCGCCGGCGACGTGCTCGGCCAGCGGCTCGAGGTGGGTGGAGCCGCAGCCGGCGTTGATGTTGCGCCCGTCGGGCTCGGCCCCGATCACCTCGATCTCGGCGCCGAGGCGCTCGAAGATCGCCGGTGCGGCCCGGTGGGTGGCGCCGTTGGCGCAGTCGAGGACGACGCGCCGGCCGGAGAGGTCGAGGGGGAAGGCGGCGTCCAGCTCGCGCAGGTAATCGTCGAGGCCGCCGTTGAGCTCGCGCACGCGGCCGACCTCGGTGGCGCCGGGCGTCTGCTCGAGCAGCGACTCGATCCGCGCCTCCAGCTCGTCGCCGAGCTTGGTTCCCTGACCGGAGAAGAACTTGATGCCGTTGTCGCGGTAGGGGTTGTGGGAGGCGGAGACGACCGCGGCGAGGTCGAGCCCCAGTCGCTTGACGAGGATCGCGGCGGCGGGAGTCGGCAGCACCCCGCCGAGCAGCGCGTCGCCGCCGGCCGCCGCCACACCGGCCGCCAGCGCCGCCTCCAGCATCGGGCCGGACTCGCGGGTGTCGCGGACGATCAGGACCTGGGGGCGCTGGGCCTCCAGCGAGGCCGTGGTGGCCCGGCCGAGCGCCGTCGCCAACTCGGCGCTGAGGAACGTCCCAGCCTCTCCTCGGACCCCATCGGTTCCGAAGAGCTTGCGCTCGGCGCTCACCAAACCCCCGTCAGCGCTTGCTGAACTGGGGCTTCTTACGGGCCTTCTTGAAGCCGGCCTTGCGACGCTCCTTGACACGCGCGTCGCGGGTCAGGAAGCCGCGCCGCTTGAGCTCGCCGCGCAGCTCGGGGTCGATCTCGGTCAGCGCCCGGGCGATGCCGTGACGGACGGCGCCGGCCTGGCCGCTGATGCCGCCGCCGTGGACGCGGACGCGGACATCGACGTTGCCCTCGTAGCCGGAGACGGTCAGCGGCTGGACCGCCATCGTCTGGTGCAGGGGGCGCGGGAAGAACTCCTCAAGGCTGCGCTTGTTGATTTCGACCTTGCCGTCGCCGGGGAGCAGGGTGACGCGGGCGATCGAGCACTTGCGTTTGCCGGTGGCGAGGAAGCGGGAGCCGCTCTCCATCTTCGCCGGCTCGCGGCTGGCGGCCTCGGTCTCGGAATCCTCGCCGGCGAGAGGCTGCCTCGCGGCGCGCTTTCTCCTCTTCCTCGGCTTCGAGCCGAGCCTTCTCCTCAGCGCTGAGCTGCTTCTCCGGCTCGACCGCGATCGGCTCCAGGTCGGCGCCGGGAATGACGTCTTTCTTCTTCTCAGCCTGCGGCTCCTCGGGCTCCTCGACAGCCTCGGGCTCCTCCGCGGGGGCCTCCTCGGCGACGGGCTCCTCAGCCGGAGTCTCCTCGACAGTCTCTGCGGCAGCGTCCGAACCCTCGTCGCTCTCCGCAACAGGCTCCTCGGCAGCCGTCTCCACTGCAGGCGCCTCGTCCGCGGGCTCCTCCGACGCCGCTGACGTGGGTGGCGCGGCGGTGGGCTCCTCGCCCGCAGCTTGCGAGGACGAGGAGTCCTCTGCCGCGACAGGACCCGCGTCCTGAGGCGTCTGACCCTCGGTCGTCTCGTCTATGGCGTCCGGCTCCTGCGAAGTCTCGTTGTTCTGCTCGTCCGTCATCTATCTCTCGGTCTCCATCGGTTTCGGCATGCTGCGCCGCGTGCGGGTGATCGGGGCCGGCGTAGACCTTCAGCTTGGTCAGCTGCTGGCGGGCGAGGCGGTTGCGCGGCAGCATCCCCTTGACGGCCTTGCGGATCACTTCCTCCGGGCGGCGGTCGAGCATCTCGGCCAGCGTCCGCGACTTGATCCCGCCCGGGTAGCCGCTGTGGCGCCAGTAGGTCTTCTGCTCCATCTTGTTGCCGGTGACGCGGATCTTCTCCGCGTTGACGACGACGATGAAATCGCCGGTGTCGATGTGCGGCGTGTACTCCGGCTTGCGCTTGCCGCGCAGGGCGTCGGCGATCTGCGTGGCCAGACGGCCCAGGGTCTGGCCCTCGGCATCGACGACGTACCAGTCGCGCTGGCGGTCGGTGGGCTTCGCTACGTAGGTCTTCATCGTGGTCTCCATCGTCAAAAAGCCGCGCGGACTCGCCGACGCGGCCGGGGGATCATAGCCATCCCGCGGTCTATACTGCCGCGCCAGCAATGCCGAATCCCGTCCGGACATCCGAACGGGGGCGGAGGAACCGCAGAGACCGAAGCAGGTCTCCGGGGCGAATCGGACGAATCGGTCCGTAGCGCATCTCTTTCAGCGCGAGCCCGACAGCTAACTCCGTAGGCGATCGAAAGAGAGGGCTGGCGGTGCGCAACAGACGAGATGGCCCGGCCTGGGCTGGCGGGGAAAATCTCCATATTCGCCATTGTCGCGCTGCTGACGCGCCTGCGGCGGCACGGCCGCGGCGATGGTCGGCGGCGCCCCCACCCCGAGCGGCAGTCCGCCGCCCCCGAGCAGCCCGGCCGGCGCGCCCGACGGCGGCGCCCAGCGCCGGCGCCCTCAGCCTGCTCGCGGCGGAAACCACGCCGCGCAAGTCCTTCTACTTCGGCTTCCGCTTCCCCCGCCTCAGCTACACGATCGGCAGCAGCCAGCCACAGAACGACCTGCGGATCGACGTCGTCGACGTCGCCGGCGAAATCGTCAAGACCTTCTACCGCAACGACGTCGCCCCCGACGTCGCCGAACAGCATCCGCTGGGACGGCACCAGCGAACGAAGGGCGCCCGGCCCGCAACGGCCGTTACAGCTTCCGGATCGGCCCCCAGGTCCGAAGCACCGGCGGCACGCACCGCGACCGCAGTCGACCGCGCTCAGCCTCAGCTTCGCCTTCTACGGCTACGCCTTCCCGATCCTCGGCGCCCACGAATTCAGCCTCAGCGCCGGCCGCTTCGGCGCCGGCCGCTCCGGCCACACCCACCAGGGCCAGGACGTGATGGCCGAATGCGGCACGCCGCTCGTCGCCGCCCGCGGCGGCGTCGTCCAGTACGCCGAGTACGAGGCCAACGCCGGCAACTACGTCGTCATCGACGGCAAGGGCACCCCCAACGACTTCATGTACGCGCACCTGGCCGAACCCTCGCCGCTGCAGGCCGGCGACACCGTCCGCACCGGCCAGCCGATCGGCATCGTCGGCGACACCGGCGACGCCACCGCCTGCCACCTCCACTTCGAGATGTGGGGAGCGCCCGGCTGGTACGAGGGCGGCTGCCCCTTCGACCCCCTCCCCTACCTCGAAGAAGTGGGACGCCTACTCCTGAGAGATGACCGCTGGGTCTAGTTCAGCAGCGCTCGCAGAGTGCCGCGCGAGGACGCACGTCGTGCTCGGTGACGTCGAAGCTGATCGCTCTGAGAGCTGGCCGATCGCGCTCCTCCAGCGAGGAGTCCTCGAAGGGGACCATGCGGCCGCAGTCGCGGCAGATCGCGTGGTGATGGTGGTGGCCGTCGGGGTCGATCCGCTCGTAGCCGGCGGTGCCGCGGCAGACCTCGATCCGCTGCACCAGGCCGAGCTCCTCGAGCTGCTCGAGCGCCCGGTAGACGCTGGCGCGGCCGACCGGCGGCTGGCGCCGGCGCAGCTCGTCGTCGAGCTCGAGCGCGGTGACGGCGCAGTCGTGGCCGGCCAGCGCCTCGACCACGGCGGTGCGGGCGCCGCCGCGGCGGTGGCCGGCCGCCTGCAGGGCGCTCCAGCGCGTGCTCCGGCCCAGCCGGTGTCGGTCGAGGTCGCCATCTCAGACGATCGTAGCCGCCGCCAGGGCGCGCTGCCGGGGCCGCGGCGCCGCGCAGCCGGCCCAGCGGCAGCGAGGCGCAGGTAGAGGGCGACGATCGCCAGCGCCACCGAGGCGCCGCCGGCGGTCCCCGCGTAGTAGGAGAGATAGAGGCCGGCGAGGCCGGCGAGCACCGCGATCGCCGCCGCGATCGCGATCATCGGCCCGATCCGGTCGCTGAGCTGGCGCGCGGCGGCGGCCGGGCCGACGAAGACGGCGACGACGAGCAGGTTGCCGAGGCCCTGCACGGCGACGACGATCGCCGCCGCCAGCAGCACCAGCAGCGCCGCCTCGACGACGCGCCGGCGAGATGCCCAGCGCCCGCGCCGAGCCGCGATCGAACCCGGTCGCCAGCAGGCGCCCGTGCAGCAGCGTCAGCGCGACCGCGACCACGACCACCAGCGCCGCCGCCGCGGCGAGGTCGGCGTCGGTGGGGCCGAGGATGTCGCCGAAGAGCAGCGACTCGATCCCCGGCGGCGAGTCGGGCGAGAGCGCCAGCAGCACGCCGAGCCCGAACATCGTCGTGACCACGACGGCGACGCCGACGTCGCGGCTCGACCCCCGGCAGCCGCGACGGCGAGCGGCGATCGCCAGCGCCGCGAGCACGATCGCCGGCGCCGCCCCGAGCAGCAGCGGCGCCCCGGCGATCGCCGCGATGACCAGCCCCGGGAAGATCGAGTGGGCGAGCGACTCGGCCGCGTAGGAGAGCTCGTAGAGGACGACCCAGCAGCCGAGCGCACCGCCGGCGAGGCCGAGCAGGGTCATCTCGGCGATCGCCCGCCGCATGAACTCTTCCTGGAAGGGCTCGAACACGATCAGTGGTGGTGATGGTGGTGGGGGGCAGGATCGCCCTGCCGCGTGCCGGGGATCTCGACGATGGCGCCGCCGTAGGTGGCTTCGAGCACCTCGCGGTCGAGGGTCCGGTCGGGTGGGCCGACGGCGATCTGGCGCCGGTTGACGCAGAGGACGGAGTCCCAGCGGCGCGCCTGCTCGAGGTCGTGGGTGGCGATGACGACGCCGTGCCCCTCCTGCGCCAGCGCCGCGATCAGCTCTTCCAGGCGCTCGGCGGCCGGCCGGTCGAGGCCGGTGAACGGCTCGTCCATCAGCAGCACCCGCGCGTCCTGGACCAGGGCGCGGGCGATCAGCACCCGCTGGCGCTGGCCGCCGGAGAGCTCGCCGAAGGTCTCCTCCGCGAGCGCCTCCAGCCCGACCCGGCCGCAGGGCCTCGCGCGCCGCCTCGCGGTCGGCGCGGCCGGGCCGGCGCCACCAGGGCAGCCGCGAGAGCGCCCCCATCGTCGCCACTTCCAGCGCCGAGACGGGGTAGTCGAGGCGCGAGCGCTCGGTCTGCGGCACCGACCCGCAGGAGGCGCCGACCCGCAGCGTGCCGGCGAGCGGGCGCAGCTCGCCGAGCAGCGCCCGCAGCGATCGTCGTCTTGCCGCCGCCATTGGGACCGAGCAGGGCCAGCCGCTCCCCCGCCTCCAGCGCGAAGGAGACGTCCGAGACCGCCGGCGAGCCCGCCGTAGCCGACCGCCAGCCCGGCGGCCTCGATCAGCGGCTCAGCCGGCACCCTTGCCTCCCGCCGGTGAAGCCGCGAACCATCGAATCTGCGTTCGCCGCCTCCATGCCCAGGTAGGTGGCGCCGGCGGAGTCGGCCGGGCCGAGCGTGTCGCCGTAGAGGGTGTAGTCGGCCGAGGCGCCGGTCTGGCGCGCGATCGCGTCGGCCACCTTGGCGCTCAGCGAGCTCTCGGGGAAGACCGCCTTCACCTCTTCGCGCTCGATCAGGGCGATCAGCTCGCTGAGGTCCTTGGCCGAGGGCTGGGCCTGCGTCGTCTGCGAGGGGATCACGGCGCCGACGACGTCGATCCCGTAGCGCCGGGCGAAGTAGCCGAAGGCGTCGTGGTCGGTGACAAGCTTGCGCCGCGCCGCCGGGACCGTGTCGATGCAGCTGGCGATTCCGCGCGTCGAGCTTGCGCAGGCTCGCCAGGTAGGCACGGGCGTTGCGCTCGAACTCGCGGCGGTGAGCGGGGTCGGCGGCGGTCAGCCGGCGCTCGATCTCCCGCACCGCCGCCTCGGCGTTGCGGGGGTCGTGCCACCAGTGCGGGTCGTACTTCGAGGCCTCCTCGCCGCCGCTCTCGCCCGGCAGCCGCTCGGGCACCCCCGCGCCGAGGTCGATGACGGTGGCGTCGCTGCCGCCGTCGGCGACGATCTGGTCGATCCAGCTGTCGAGGTTGTCGCCGTTGGCGAAGACCAGCTTCGCGCTCGCTGCCGCCGCGACGTCGCTGGGCCGGGGCTCGTACTCGTGCGGGTCGGTGTTGGGCTGCAGGACCTGATCGACGGCGACGGCGTCGCCGCCGACCGCGCCCACCCAGTCGCCGATCTGAGTGGTGGTCGCGACCACGTGGAGCTGGCCGCCGTCAGCGGAGCCGGAGCTCCCGCAGCCGCCGCCGATCAGCGCCAGCACGGCGGTTGCGCCGGCCAGGGCCAGCGCCGCGCGCGGCAACCCCGCCACCGCTCGGGCCAGGGCGACGATCGCGAAGACGGCCCCGGCGACACAGGCGATCGTCGCTCCGGGCGGGGCGTCGGTCTTGACCGAGAGCCAGAGGCCAACCGTGCCCTCGGCGGCAACCAGGGCGATACTTGCGAGCTGCCAGCTGCGCATCCGGCGGGTGAGAAGACGAGCGGTCGCCGCCGGGACCACGAAGAGGGCGCTGACCAGCAGCGCCCCGACCACCGACAGCGCCGCGGTGCTTGCCAGCGCGATCAGACCCAGCAGGGCGGCATCGAGGAGGCGGGCGTCCCAGCGGCTGCTCGTCGCCCCGGGATCGAAACCCTGAGCCAGCCAGCGCCCACCGACGAGCGCCGTCGCCACGACCGTCGCCGTCGCCGCCAGGGCCGCCAGGGCGATGTCGCCGCCGTCGACCAGCAGCAGACTGCCGAAGAGAAGCGTCTCGACGTTGGCGCCGGAGCCAAAGACGTCGCTGGCGAGAATCACTCCCGCGGCCAGGCAGCCGACCAGGACCAGCGCGACGACGCTGTCCCGCCCTCTGTCGCGCCCGCGACCGAGGGCGGCGTTGCCGGCGCTGAAGACGAGTGCGGCGGCGAAGGCCCCGAGCGGCGCCGCGAAGCCGAGACCGTCGGCCAGCACCAGCCCCGGGAAGGCGGCGGTCCCGACCGCGTGCGAGAAGAAGGCCAGCCCCCGCAGGACGATCCAGGTGCCGAGCAGCCCGGCGGGGACGGCGAGGATCAGGACCTCGATGAGGCCACGCTGCACGAAGGGAAGTTCGAAAGGCTCGAGCATGCGCGCAGAATAATGAGAATGAATCTAATTTGTATTTAGCCGTGTGCCCCGTGTTCCGCGGGTGGGTTTGTAACCAATTTGCGGCTTTCAGTTGTGATCTATACAAATAATCAATACGTATCGTCTATGCAGAAGTGTCTGTGCAGTGCCATCACCCACCCCCCGCAAGGAGCCACCCCGTGAGAAACCGTCCAGAAGTCATAGATCAACGCCTGGTCAAGGCCCTGGCCCACCCCCTGCGCATCAAGATCCTCGAGATCCTCTCCGAACGAGTCGCCAGCCCCAACTGGATCTCCGGCGATCTGGATGCTGGACTCAGTCACGTCGCCTACCACACCAGAACGCTCGACAAGTGCGGCTGCCTGGAGCTCGTCGACACCGCGCAGCGGCGCGGTGCCACCGAGCACTTCTACAAGGCCTCGGCCCACTCTTTCATCGGCAACCGGATCTGGCGACGGGTGCCACGCGCCCTGCTCGGCGGCGTCTCCGGCGCCACGCTGCAGAGCTTTATGGACCGGGCGGTGGCGGCCCTCGAGGCCGGCACCATCGACGGTCGCGAAGACACGACGCTGTACTGGATGCCGGTTCTGCTCGACGAGCAGGGCTGGGACAAGGTGACGGCTGCGATGGAAGAGACCGTCAACAAGGTGCTGGCGGTGCAGGCGGAAAGCCAAGAGCGGCTCGCCAAGAGCAAGAACCGGGGCGCAATCTCGGCGATCGTCGGCGTCGCCAGCTTCGAGACTCCCGGCTCGCGCGAGGAGATGGCCTAGGAACAAGCTAGCGGAAAGCCCCTACTCCCACTCGATCGTCGCCGGCGGCTTCGAGGAGATGTCGAGGGCGACGCGGTTGACGTCGCGGATCTCGTTGATGATCCGGTTGGAGACCCGCTCCAGGAGGTCGTAGGGCAGCCGCGCCCAGTCGGCGGTCATCGCGTCGTCGGAGGTGACGGCGCGGATCACGATCGGGTAGGCGTAGGTGCGACCGTCGCCCTGGACGCCGACCGAGCGGACCACCGGCAGCACGCAGAAGGACTGCCAGAGCTGCCGGTAGAGCTCCGCGGCGCGGATCTCCTCCTGCAGGATCGCGTCGGCCGTGCGGAGGATGTCGAGGCGCTCTTTGTTGACCTCGCCGCCGACGATGCGGATCCCCAGCCCCGGCCCCGGGAAGGGCTGGCGCCAGACCATCCGCTCCGGCAGGCCGAGCTCGGCGCCGACGGCGCGGACCTCGTCCTTGAACAGCATCCGCAGCGGCTCGACCAGGTCGAATTCGAGGTCGTCGGGTAGCCCGCCGACGTTGTGATGGGACTTGATCGTCGCCGCGTGGTCGCTGCCACCGGACTCGATCACATCCGAGTAGAGCGTGCCCTGGACGAGGAACTTGACGTCCTCGAGCTTCTCCGCCTCCTCCTCGAAGACGCGGATGAACTCCTCGCCGATGATCTTGCGCTTGCGCTCGGGATCGTCGACCCCGGCCAGCCTGGCGAGAAAGCGCGCTTCGGCATCGACGTGGACGAGCGGGATCCCGAACTCGCTGAAGGCCTCGACCACCTGCTCGGCCTCGTTCATCCGCATCAAGCCGTGGTCGACGAAGACGCAGGTCAGCTTCTCCCCCACCGCCCTGTGCACCAGCATCGCCGCGACCGAGGAGTCGACTCCGCCGGAGAGCCCGCAGATGACGTGGCCGTCGCCGACCTGGGCCTGGATCTTCCCGATTTGCTCGGCGATCACCGACCTGGGCGACCACTGCTGCTCGCAGCCGGCGACGTCGCGCAGGAAACGGGTCAGGATCTCGGTTCCGTAGGGGGTGTGGACGACCTCGGGGTGGAACTGGATCCCGTAGAGGCCGCGGTCGGGCAGCTCGCAGGCGGCGACCGGCGAGCTGGGGCTGGAGGCGAGCGCGGCGAAGCCCTCCGGCGCCTCGAAGACGGCGTCGCGGTGGCTCATCCAGCAGCTCTGCTCCTCCGGCAGCCCGCCCAGCAGGCGACCGCCGCCGTCGCGCAGGACCAGGTCGGTGCGGCCGAACTCGCCCGACTCGGCGGTCTCGACCCGGCCCCCGAGCGCCAGCACCATCGCCTGCATCCCGTAACAGATCCCCAGCATCGGAATCTCCAGATCGAGCAGCTGGGTCGGGAACGCCGGCGCCCCGGGCTCATAAACGGAAGCCGGCCCGCCAGAGAGGATCAGCGCCTTCGGCTTGCGCTCGGCGATCTTCTCCACCGCCGTCGAAGCCGGCAGCAACTCCGCGAACACCCCGCATTCGCGGATCCGTCTCGCGATCAGCTGCGAATACTGGCCCCCGAAGTCGAGGACCAGCACCTCCTCCACCGCCCGCACTTCGTCCGCCGGCAGCTCAGGAGCGGTGCCGACGACCGGCTCAGTCATCGCTTACGGCGACCCCCGCGGACACCGCCGCTCGCCCGTTGGAGCCCATCCCCACCGACTGCTCGTTCTGCAGCTTCTTGCCCTCGCTCATCAACGCCGGCGCGACCATCACCTCGGCCCGCTGGAAGGAACGGATGTCCTCGTAGCCACAGGTGGCCATCGAGGTTTTCAGCGCCCCCATCAGGTTGAAGGTGCCGTCGTTCTCGGTCGCCGGCCCAAGCAGGATCTCCTCCATCGTGCCGTCCTGCTTGGTCGAGACCCGGGTGCCGCGGGGCAGCGAGGAGTGGAAAGTCGCCATCCCCCAGTGGAAGCCACGCCCGGGGGCCTCTTTGGCGCGAGCCAGAGGCGAGCCGACCATGACCGAGTCGGCACCGCAGGCGATCGCCTTGGAGATATCGCCACCGGTGCGCATGCCGCCGTCGGCGATCACGTTGACGTACTCGCCGGTCTCCAGCATGTGCTGGGAGCGGGCGGCGGCGACGTCGGCGATCGCGGTCGCCTGCGGGACGCCGATGCCCAACACGCCGCGGGTCGTGCAGGCGGCACCGGGACCGACGCCGACCAGGACTCCAACCGCTCCGGTCCGCATCAGGTGCAGGCCGGTCGAGTAGGAGGCGCAGCCGCCGACCACGGTCGGCACCGGCACCTCGGCGATGAACTCCTTCAGGTTCAGCGGCTCGACCGTGGTCGAGACGTGTTCGGCCGAGATCACCGTGCCCTGGACGACCAGGATGTCCAGCCCCGCCTCGACCGCCACCTCGTAGTGCTCGCGCACCTTCTGCGGCGTCAACGAAGCGCAGGCGACGGCGCCGCGGGCCTTGATCTCGGCCACGCGCTTGCCGATCAGCTCCGCCTTGACGGGCTCCGTGTAGATCTCCTGCATCAACTTCGTGGCCACGTGCTTGGGGGCCGAGGCGATCTGCTCGAGGCGCTCCTCGGCGTCCTCGAAGCGAGTCCAGATGCCCTCCAGGTTGAGCACGCCGAGGCCACCGAGCTCGTTGACGAGAACGGCGGTCTCAGGGCTGACGACGCCGTCCATCGCCGAGGCGACCAGCGGCAGTTCGAAGCGATATGGACCCAGGGTCCAGCTGATGTCGATGTCGTCGGGATCGCGGGTACGACGCGACGGGACGATGGCGATGTCGTCGAATCCGTATGCGCGCCGCCCCTTCTTGCCGCGACCGATTTCAATTTCCAAGTGATTCCTCCAGGGCTGGCGTTGAAACAGCCAGACTACACTTCGGCCGGGACCTCCAAATCGTGCACCGCGACCTCGCCAAGCAGGCGCTCGACCTGATTGCGGTCGACGACCCCGGCGCCGAAGTGCTGGGTCGACTCGGCGCCGCAGGCGACGCCGTAGGCGAGGCATTCCTCGGGCGAGCGGTCCTCGTAGCGGGCGGCGACGTAGCCGGCCAGGAAGGCGTCTCCGGAGCCGACCGTGGAGACCGGCTCCAGGGGCTCGGTGTGGACCTCCAGCAGGCGCCGCTCGGCCCCCTCGCCGACCGCGGCGACGCAGCCTTCCGGCCGCGTGATCGCCGCCTCGACGGCGCCGAGCCGGACCAGCTCGTGCAGTCCCTGGGCGAGGTCGCCGCCGTCGGCGAACTCCTGACCGACCAGCTCCTCGGCCTCGCGCTCGTTGGGGGTGACCATCGAGGCGCCGGCGCGAACGCCGGCCAGCATCGCCTCGCCCTCGGCGTCGAGCACGACCGCGACACCGCGGCGGCTGAGGTCGGCGATCAGGCGGGCGTAGAGGTCGTCGCCGGCGCCAGGGGGCAGGGAGCCGGCCAGCACACAGATCTTGGCCCCGTTGGCGAGATAGCCGATCCGCTCGAACAGCCTCTTCGTCTCCTCGGGGCTGACCGCCGGACCGCGCTCGTTGATCTCGGTCTGCTCGCCTGAGGTCGGGTCGATCACGGCCAGATTGATTCGCGTCTCCGCCGCGATCCGGGTGAAATCGGTGAGGACCGACTCTTCGCGCAGCTGTTCCAGCACCTGGGCGCCGGTCTGGCCGCCGACGAACCCGGTGGCGAGCACGGGGCGACCGAGCAGGCTGAGGGCACGGGCGACGTTGATGCCCTTGCCGCCGGCCACGGTGCGGCTCTCGACCGCGCGATGGCGGCGCCCGAGGCGGAAATTCGGCACCGCGACAGTGCGGTCGATGGCTGCATTGAGAGTGACGGTGAGAATCACTTCGCGTTCACCCGGATTCGCTCCCGTTAGTCGTTTCGGCGGGATAGTCGCCGGTAGAGCAGTGCCCCGCCAATCAGTATCACGAAGACCCCAACCGCGATAGGGATCAGGTTGTTATCGAGGAAGTCGCGGGCGCGGTCGAAACCGCTCGCCTCGGGAATCGAGCGACCGGCGCGCAGCGGCACCGCGGCGGCGCGGCGGCCGTCGACGAAGACCGTCGCGGTGCCGAGCGTCGCACCGCGGCGGATCGGGCCCGCGACCGCGGCCGGGGCGTCGACGTCGACGCTGAGCCGCTGGCCGCGGCGCAGGCCGACGGCGACGGCGCGGGCGGCCCGCAGCGGCAGTTCGCCGCCGGAATAGCGAATCGAGGGGTCGGCGAGATCCTGGCCGGCGTGGATCGGCTGCCGGCGCCGGTACCGCGAGAAGCCGTATTCGAGCAGTTCGAGATTGTCGCTGTAGCGGGCTTCGTCCGTCGGCGCCCCGACCGCGACCGAGATCAGGTCGACCCCCTTGCGGCGGCCGGAGCCGACCAGGACGTAGCCGGCGTCGAAGGTGTGCCCGGTCTTCACCCCGGTCGCCCAGGGGGCATCCAAGAGCAGTTCGTTGATGGTCGAGATCCGCCGCGGCGGCCGCAGGCTGCGCAGAACGGCGCGGCGCGAGTCGGCGATCCTGGCGAAGGCGGGGATGCGAAGCAGCCGCTGGCTCAGCGTCGCCAGGTCGCGGGCGCTGGAGAAGTTGCCGCGCTGGTCCAGGCCGACCGGGTTGGCGTAGTGGGTGTCGGCGAGGCCGAGGGCGGCGGCGCGGCGATTCATCTGGGCGACGAAGCGCGGCAGGGAACCGGCGGCGGCAAGGGCAAGGTCGTGAGCGGCGTCGTTGCCGCTGCGCAGGATCAGCCCGTAGAGGAGGTCGCGCACGCTGATTCGCTGCCCCGTCCGCAGGCCCAGCAGCGACTCGCCGTAGATCGCGTCGTAGGGCTGGGCCCGCACGATCCTGCCGAGCGGCAGCTCCTGCAGCGCCACGTAGGCCGTCATCAGCTTGGTGGTGCTGGCGATCGGCAGCTGCCGGGCGGCGGCGTGGGAGGCGAGCACCGCCCCGGTGCGGGCGTCGATCAGGGTCCAGGCCCGAGCCTCGGGCCGCGGCTTCGGGGCCGCCGCGGCGGCGGACAGACAGAGCAGCGCCGTCAGCAGCGCCGTCAGCAAAGCGACGCCGAGCCGGCGCCGGCTCATCGCAACTTCAGCGTCTGGCCGGCGATCAGGATCTGCGGGTCTACTTCGGGGTTCAGAGCGAGGATGTGGCCAACCGGGATCCCGGTCCTGTGGGCGATCGAGACCAGCGTGTCGCCGCTCTTGACGACATAGGTCTTCGCCGTCGTCTTGGGCCCGCCCTTGTGCGAGGGATGGCTGCCGCCGTTTCCACGCTTGCCCGACGAGTCGGAATCGCCGAGCGAGCTCGCGATCACGACGATGACGACGACCACCGCGCCCGCCAGGGCAATTGCGGCGAAGATCCGGGCGAAGGCGCTGGTGCGTTTTTCCATTTGAACTGGAGTGGAGATCGGTTGAGAGCCGGTGATCGTATAGCCGCTGGAGGCGTCTTCAGGCGGTCGAAATGTCCCAGACCGTGGCCCGCAGACGCTCCGCGGCTGCGGCCGGGTCGGGATCGGCGGCGATGCCCCGCGAGGCGGCGACAAGGGCGGAGGCCCGCCCAGCGGTAAAGGCGGCGCCGAGCAGCTCCGGCTTGCCGCCCTGGGCGCCGACCCCGGGGATGAGGAAGATCGAGCGCGGCATCAGCTCTCGCAGGTGGGCGATATGCAGGGGCTCGGTGGCACCGACCACGGCTCCCATGCCGCTCAGCCCGCTCGCTCCCAGCAGGCGCTCGGAGAGACCGTCGACGAGGCCGGCGAGACGCTCGTGCAGAGGCTGATGCGGCGCCGGCAGATCCTGGACGTCGGCGGCGCCGGGGTTGCTGGTGCGGACGAGGGCGAAGATGCCGGCGCCGGCACTCTCCGCGGCGGCGACCAGCGGCTCCAGGGCGTCGAGGCCGAGCAAGGGGTTGGCGGTGAAGGCATCGGCGCCGAGCCCGGCCACCGGCCCCCACGGCGTCGGCGTCGCGCCGACCAGGGACTGGGCATAGGCAGCGGCGGTGACGGGGACATCGCCGCGCTTGCCGTCGGCGATCGTCAGCAGTCCGGCTTCGCCGGCGGCGGCGCAGACCTCCGCCAGCGCCGCCCAGCCAGGGGCCCCGAGGCGCTCAAAGCAGGCGAGCTGCGGCTTGACCGCAACGCAGGCGGGCCCGGCCCGGTCGATCAGCAAGCGGCAGTGGGTGACCACCGCGGCAGCGGCCAACTCGGCGGCCAGCGTGCCGGGACCGGAGGCCATCGGCCCCTCCCCGGCCAGGCTGGCCGGGTCGGGGTCGAGACCGAGGCAGATCTGACTGCGGCGCTCTTCTACGAGCGCCGCCAGCCGATCGGCAAACGGCGTCAGGAAATCAGCCGCCCTTGACCTTGGTCTTCAGCGCCGAGCCGGCGGAGAAGCGGGGGACCTTGCCGCCCGGAATCGTGATCCGCTCGCCGGTGCGCGGGTTGACGCCCTGGCGGGGGCCACGCTCGGCGACGTGGAATTTGCCGAAGCCGGTGAAGCTCACCTCGCCGCCGGAGCTCAGTGCATCGGTGATCGCGTCGAGCACGGCGTCGACGGCGTCGCTGGCAGCCTTCTTGCTGCCAAGCCGGTCGTCGCCAGCCAGTTGATCCAGAAATTCAGCCTTGGTCACGTCGGAAATCCTCCTCGGGGGTTGAAGACGGGCGCCAATCTAACAGCGGGCTCGGCGTCAGCGTCACGCACCGCTGACGGCCATCGCGCCGATCAGCAGCGGCGGGGTGCGGACAGAGCCCCCGAACGGCACCCAGCGAGCTTCGGTGCCGGCAGCCTGGACGGCGCCCAGCATCGAGACGAGATCGCTGACGATCGTGAACTCGCGCAAGGGCTCGGCGAGCTCGCCGGCGCGGATCGCGCGGCCGGAGGCGCCGACGGAAAAGACGCCGGTCACGGGGTTGACACCCGAGTGCAGCCCGGCCACGTCGGTGACGAAGACGCCATCGCCGGCGGCCCCGAGCAGCTCCGCGAAGGAGAGCGAGCCGGTCGCGACGACGAGGTTCGAGGCCGCGACCGCGGGCTGCGAGCGGTAGCCGTGGCGGGCGGCGCTGCCGGTCGAGGCGCCGCCCTCGCGGTTGGCCGTGTAGGTGTCGTAGAGGAAGGCGCGCAGGCGGCCGCCCTCGATCAAAGCGGTGCGACGGCGCGGCAGGCCCTCGCCATCGAAGGGCGCCGAGGCGGGCCCATCGGGATCGCGGCCGTCGTCGTGGAGGACGAGCGCCTCGCTGGCCAGTTCCTCGCCGAGGCGCCCGGCGAACGGCGAGCGCCCCCGCTGCACGGCGTTGGCACCCAGGGCGCCGCCGATCAGGCCGGCGAAGCTGGCCGCGACGGTCGGGTCGAGAACAACTGGGCAGGAGCGGGAAGTGGGCTTGGTGGCGCCGATCATCGCCGTCGCGCGCTCGGCCCCTTCGCTCCCGATCGCCTCGGGGGCGAGGCCGTCGGGCCCGCGGGCGAGGCCGAAGCCGAGGCCGGTCTCCCGCCCTCCCTCGCCCGCCGCCAGCGCCTGCAGGTAGGCGAAGCAGTCGGAGGACTCGTACTCGCCGGCGAGGCCGGTCGAGGAGGAGATCGCGACCCGTTCGGCGGAGTCGGCGTAGACGACCTGCTCGACCCCGACCACGCGGAGGTCGGCGGCAAGCGCCGTCCGCTCCACGGTCAGCGCCAGCTCCGCCGCCTGGGCGCTGGTCCAGGCCTGCACAGAGGGATCGCTCAGCCCCGGCAGCGCCTCCACGGCGGCTGGCTGGGGCGGCGCCGCGAACTCGTCCTCGTCGGCCACCGCCGCCGCCTCGGCGGCGCGAGCGGCAATCGCCGCGACGCCAGCCTCGGAGAGGTCGGTCCCGTAGGCGTAGCCGACCCGGCGGCCGATCCAGGCGCGCACGCCGATGCCGCTCTGCGTTGCCGCGGTCAGGCTCTCCACCTCGCCGCCGTGGACGCGCACCTCGCGGCCGCTGTCGCGCGACGCGTAGGCCTCCGCCTCACCGGCGCCGGCCGTCAGCGCCGCCTCGACCGCGCGGCCCGCGGTCGCGCTCAGCTCCGTCACAGCTCGGTCCCGCCGACCGTCATCGCCCGCACCCGGACGTGGCCCTGGCCGGTCCCCACCGGCGCTTTCTGGCCGCCCTTGCCGCAGATCCCGGTCTTCATGAAGAAGTCGTCGCCGACCGCGTCGATCGCCATCAGCGCCTCCAGGCAGTTGCCGATCAGGGTCGCGCCGCGGCAGGGACGGGTGACCTTGCCGGCCTCGATCAGATAGCCCTCGGAGACGCCGAAGACGAAGTCGCCGGTCGCCGGATCGACCTGGCCGCCGGCGAAGGAGACCGCGTAGAAGCCCTGCTCGAGCTCGGCGATCATCGCCTCGGGCGTGGCCTCGCCGGGGGCGATGTAGGTGTTGGTCATGCGCGGGATCGGCAGGTGGCGGAAGCTCTCGCGGCGGCCGTTGCCGGTCGAGGCGACGCCGTCGCGCTCGGCCGTGAGGCGGTCGTAGAGGTAGGCGGTGAGCCGGCCGTCCTCGATCACCTGCGTCTTCTGCGTCGGCGCACCCTCGTCGTCGATCGCGTCGCTGCCCCACTCGTGCGGCAGGCGGCCGTCGTCATAGGCGTTGAGCAGCGGCTGCGCGACCTGCTCGCCGAGTTTTCCGACGTAGACGCTGGCGCCCTTCTGGATGTGGTCGGCCTCGAGCCCGTGCCCGGTCATCTCGTGGAAGAGGACGCCGCCGAAACCGCCGCCGACGACCACCGGCATCGAGCCGGAGGGCGCCGGGCCGGCGTCGAGCAGGGTCAGCGCCTTGCGGGCGGCCTGCTCGGCGATCAGCCCGGGGTCGTCTTCGAGCAGCTCGAAGCCGCGGTGGGCGCCGAGCGTCTCGGCGCCGGTCTCGACCGCGTCGCCGCGCCGGGCGACCGCCTGGGCGCCGATGCGGGTGCGGGTGCGGTCATCGCCGCTCAGCAGGCCCTCGGAGTTGGCGACAGCGACCTCGCGCCGGGCCTCGGCGTAGGAGGAGGTGAACTGGGCGATCTCCCCGCCCTGCCCGCGGGCGCGCTCGTCGAGCTCGCGCAGCAGCGTCGCCTTGCGCTCGGCTGGGACCTGTTCGGGCCGGCGCTCGATCGGCAGCGGCGTCGTCGCCACCGCCCGCAGCGGCCGCGGCTGGCGGCGCTCGCCGCGCAGGGCCGCCGCCGCCTCGTCGGCGGCGCGCTCGAGATCGGCGGAGTCGAGGCCGTCGACATGGGCGAAGTAGGTCGTGCCGCCGTCGACGACCCGCACCCCGGCGCCCTCCTCGGCGCCGGACTGGACCGCCTCGATCCGCGACTCGTCGATCGACATCGAGAGGCCCTGGCGGCGTTCGGCGAAGACCTCGGCGAAGCGGCCGCCGTTGGCGAGCGCGCGGGCCAGCACGCGCTCGGCGACCGCGGGATCGAGCAGCCCGTTCATGCCTTCGGCCGCTTTCCCGCGACCTCGATCAGGCGGCCGGCGGCGACGAACAGCTCGGCCCCGGCGGCCGAGTCGTCGGCGTGGTCGGCGCTGCGCCCGTTCGGGTAGTAGAGGCGGGCGAAGGGACGGCGCGAGACGCGGCGGCGGCGCATGTAGGCGGCCGCCTCGTCGGCGTAGCCGGAGACGCGGTCGAGCAGGATCCGGTGCGGCTTCGGGGGCATCAGCCCTCCCCCCCGGCCCGCTCCACCTGGGCGAGATCGCGCAGGGTCGAGCGCATGTCGAAGAACATCAGCGAGGCGAGGGCGAAGCGCTCGGTGACCGCGACGGCGACGAAGCCGGCATGGCGCAGGGCGAAGACCTCGCCCTGCTCGGTGGCGATATGCACCTGCTCGGCCGGCTCGCCGCCGGCCCGGTCGGCGACCTCGAGCAGCGCCGCCGCGTCCTCGCGCCAGCGCTCGTGCTCACCGGCGGCGGCGAGCACCGCGCCGGCGGAATCGAGAATCGCCGCACCTCGCAGATCGAGCGACATCTCGCCGAGGAAAGCCAGCGCGGCCTCTGCGGCGTCGCCCGAAGCGACCTCTCTGGCGGCAGCGTCGGCCATGTGCGTGAAAATACCGACCGTGCCACTCGCCCGAGCCTCATGGATCACCGTGGTCGCGGTCTGCGCGATCGCCGCGGTCCTCTTCGCCCTCAGCGGCTACACCGGCTACACGATCACCTTGATCGCCGTCGGCCTCGCCGCCGCGGTCAATCTGTTGCCGCCTCCCTAGCTCCTCAGCCAGAGCGGAACGGGCCCGAGTTGCTGTCGTCGGGCTCGCGGAACGAGGTCTCGGGCTCGGCGTGGATCAGCACCTCGGCCTGCGGGATCTCCGCCTCGATCGACTCCCGCATCTGGTGCGCCAGCTCGTGCGCCCGCTCGAGGCTGGTCCCGGAGCGGTACTGGACGTGGAAGTCGATATGGCGTCGGCTGCCGGCCCGGCGGGCGCGCAGCTTGTGGTAGCCGGCCACCTCCGGCGTGCGGGCGGTGGCGATCGCCGCCTCGATCCGGTCCATCTCCGCCGCCGGAAGCACCTCGTCGACGAGAACGGCGGACGATCTTCTGAGGATCCTGAAGCCGGCCCAGACGATCGCCACCGCCACCACCAGCGCCGTAATCGGGTCGAAGGCGGCGTCGCCGGTGACCTGGACCAGAGCGAGCCCGAACAGCACCCCGGCCGAGGTCATCGCATCGGTGCGCAGGTGGGCGGCATCGCCCTCCAGGGCCTGCGATTCGTGCGCCTTGGCCTGGCGCGAGAGCACCGAGGAGACACCGAGATTGGCCAGCACCGAGAACGCCATCACGGCGATCCCGACACCGAGCCGGTCGACCTCGGCGCCGATCACCAGCTGGTGGGTCGCCTCGTAGACGATCACCCCGGCGCCCACCAGGATCAGCATCCCCTCGATCGCCGCGGCGAGGTTTTCGACCTTCTCGTGGCCGTAGGGGTGCTCGGCGTCGGCCGGCTCGTCGGCTTTGCGGACCGAGAAGTAGGCGATGACCGAGGCGACCAAGTCGATCATCGAGTGGACCGCCTCGGTGATGATCGCGATCGAGCCGGTGATCGCCCCGGCCGCCAGCTTGATCGCGATCAGGAACGCGTTCGAGGCGATCGAGAGCCCCGCCGCCCCTCTTTTCGACTTGATCAAGGCAGGCCTCCGGAAACCAGCCCGAGGTGCTCCGCCAGCATCCGGGCCGCCCGGCCGCGGTGGCTGATCGCGTGCTTCTCGGCGGCGCTCAGCTCGGCGTAGGTGCGTTCGTCCGCGGGTCCGGTGTCGTCGGGGACGAAGGCCGGGTCGTAGCCGAAACCGCCGCTGCCGCGCCGCTCGGCGAGCAGGTGGCCCTCGCAGCGCGCCTCGAAGACGTGCTCGGCACCGGACTCTTCGATCAGAGCCAGCGCGCAGACGTAGGCGGCGCGGCGATTGCCGCCGGCAGCGTCGACTTCGCGCAGCAGCTTGTCGAGGTTGACCTCGTCGCTGGCACCCTCGCCCGCGTAACGGGCGGAGTAGATCCCGGGCGCACCGCCGAGGTCCGCGGCCTCGATGCCGGAGTCGTCGGCGAGCACCGCCTCGCCGGTAGCCGCGCGCACAGCTCGCGCCTTGATCAGCGCGTTGGCCGCGAAGCTGTCGCCGTCCTCAGGCGGCATCTCCACCCCGGCCGGCAGCGGCCTCAACCCGGCCGCCGGCAGCAGTTCCACCATCTCCGCCAGCTTGTGCCGGTTGCCGGTGGCGAGGATCAAGCGACCCGCTCCTGCACCTCCCGCAGGCGGGCGATGCCGCCCTCCGCGAGGGCCAGCAGCTCGTCGAGCGAGGCGCGAGAGAGCGGCGTGCGCTCGGCCGTGGCCTGCACCTCGACCAGGCCGCCGTCGCCGGTCATGACCACGTTGGCGTCGACCTCGGCGCCGGAGTCCTCGACGTAGTCGAGGTCGCAGAGCGGCCGGCCATCGACCATGCCGACGCTGATCGCGGCGACCGAGCCGTTCAGCGGCATCGTCTCCAGCGCTTTCTTGTCAAGCAGTTTCTGGAAGGCCTGGCGCAGCGCCACGTAGCCGCCGGTGATCGCCGCGCAGCGGGTGCCGCCGTCGGCTTCGAGCACGTCGCAGTCGACGTAGACGCTGCGTTCGCCCATCGCCTTGAAGTCGACGACGACCCGCAGCGAACGGCCGATCAGCCGCTGGATCTCCACGCCGCGCCCGTCCTGCTTGCCCTTCGAGATGTCGCGCTGCTTGCGCTCCCCGGTCGAGGCCGGCAGCATCGCGTACTCGGCGGTGACCCAGCCCTTGCCGCGACCCTGCATCCAGCGCGGCACCGACTCGTTGACCGAGGCCGTGCAGATGACCCGCGTTTTGCCGATCGAGATCAGCGCCGAGCCGTCGGCGCTGGCGACGAAGCCGGGGTCGATCGTGAGCGGCCGGATGTCGGCGGGAGCGCGGTCGTAGCTGCGGGAGGCTGGCATCGCGCGAGTCTTTCACGGCAAGGGCCCGCACGCGAGCGGCCACTCAGCCACCCGGATGGACGCGCAGGCCGCGCTGGGTGAAGTGGGAATCGAAGGCGAACGCCTCGCCGCCGCCCTCGCGCTCGATCAGCGCGAAGGAGGTCGCGTCGACGTAGCTCCACTCCTTGTCGCCATGGCGCTCGAGGATCTCCCAGGCGTCGCCCTCGACGTCCTCGTCGAGCCGGACCAGCTCGATCGCGCCGCTGGCGCGGAAGCGCCTCCCCCACTCGATCGCCTCGCCGCGCCCCACCCGCACCATCAACGCCGTGTAGGTCTCGGCGAAGACGTAGTTCGAGGTGAAGAGGGCGGCGCCCTCGGCCAGGAGGGCCGAGAGCGCCGCCCTCGCCGGCTCGTGCTCGGCCTCAGCGGCGTTGCGGAGCGCGACGAAGGCGCTGGTGTCGACGAAAACCGACCTCATCGGCCGTAGAGGTCGCGGTCCAGCGTGGTAACGCTGGTCCCCTCCCGGCCGCGCCCGGGGGACTCGTCCACCAGGTAGCGGAGCAGGGGGTCCGCGGCCAGGTCCGGGCGGCGGGCACGCTCGGCGTCGATCAGCTCGCGAACGACCGCCGCGATGCTGCCCGATTTGCCGGCCCGCTGCCGGAGCCAACGATGTTGGGCCTCGTCCAGGTATAGCTGCGTCCGATGTTTCATGCTGTCATACAGCATACGTCGCAAGGAGGACGGAATCGGGGTGGCTGTCGCTTCTGCAGTCGTCATCGCATTTCTCGCTTTCCGTTCATAAGCAGGGAAAAGGCAGCCAGAGGCCGCCCGACCCCTACTTGAAGGCGACCTTGTCCACCGCCTCCTTGATCTTGTTGACGATCACATCCGCCAACTCCGTGCCCTGCTTGCCGTTGAAACCTTTCATCGCCGCGACCATCCCCACCATCAGCAGCGAGACCAGCAGGATCAGGCCGACGTACTCGACCGTCCCCTGCCCCGCCTCCCCCGCCGCAAGCGTCCGGATGCGGTGCAGCCGCCGCTCGATCGCGGCGTGCAGATAACCCATCAGTGCGTAGATCATCGAAGCCTCCCTTCGTCGGTTGGCCCTCGATGCTGCGCGCCCGCTGCGCACGGAACAAGACGCGAATGTGCCTTTTCGGAGACCGCCGGGCGCCGAGACCCGCACTCTCGGTGGCGCCACGGGCCAGAGCGGGCGCTGCGGATACCCTGACCAGGGTGCGCGTCCTGGTCGTCACCAATTTCGAGCCCGACGACTCGGCGCCGCAACGCGGGCGCTGGGTGCGAGACCAGGTCGACGAGATCCGCAGGCGGGGAATCGACGTCGACGTCTTCAGCTTCCCTCCCGGCCGCGGCGAGTACATCCCCGCCACCAGGCGGCTGCGGGCGCTGCTGCGGCGGGAGCGCTTCGACCTCGTCCATGCCCACTACGGGCTGCCCGGCTGGTGCGCCCGCCTGGCTGGGGCGCGGCCGCTGATCGTCACCTTCCACGGCACCGACGTCCGCCATGGCGTCGTCGGCCCGCTCTCGCGCCGGCTCGCCTGGCGCGTCGACCTCGTCGCCGCGGTCTCGCGAGCGCTCTTCGCGGCCGAGGACGGCCGTCCGGGCCTCCCCCCCGTCCCCGGCTCGGCCGTGCTGCCCTGCGGGCCCGAGCTGGCGCGCTTCGGGCCGATCCCCCGCGGCGAGGCGCGCCGCTCGCTGGGCCTCGACCCCGACGGTCGCTACCTCTTCTTCCCGGCCAACCCCGCCCGACCCGAGAAGCGCCACGACCGCGCCCTTCGGGTGGCCTCCGCCTGCAAGGCCGAGCTGCTCACCGGCGGCTCGATCGAGCCGGAGCAGATGCCGCGCTGGCTCAACGCCGCCAACGCCGTCCTCGTCACCTCCGACTACGAGGGGTTCGGGATGGCCGCGGTCGAGGCGCTGGCGTGCGAGGTGCCGGTCCTCTCGACCCCCGTCGGCGTCGCCCCCTACGCCCTGGCCGGCATCGAGGGCTGCCTCTGCGCGCCTTTCGACGCCGCCGTCTGGGCCGCCGCGGCGCGGCCTCATCTCGACTCGCCGGAGCCCCGCGTGGCCGGAGCCGCAAGGGCCGCGTCGCTCTCGGCGGCGAGAATGGCCGAGCGTGCAATCGAGGCCTACCGCGACGTCACCCGCAGCCCGGTATTAGATTGAACGCATGAGCGGGGAGAGAGCGGGCAGCGAGAGCCTCAGCGCACAGGTCGAGGAGGCCGAGCGCAAGCTGCAGGCGGCGGCGGAGGTCGCCAGCGCGGCCGAGCGCCGCGCCATCGCCGAGATCGAGGCGCTGGAGGCGGACCTCGAGCGCGAGCGCGCCGAGGCCGAGCAGGCTCGCGAGAAGCTGCGACTCGTCCACGAGGAAGAGCTGCAGCGCGAGCGCGAGGCCAAGGAGCGGGCGATCGCGGCGGCGGAGACCCGCCTCGGCGAGATCGAGGCTCAGGTGGAGGCGGCGGAGAGGCGAGTCGAGAAGGCCGAAGGCCGCGCCGAGGAGGCGGAGCGGACGGTGGCCGACGAGAGCGCGCGGGCGCGCGAAGGCGCCGCCACCTGGCTGCGCGAGCAGCTCGACTCGATCCGCCGAGAGGCTGAGGGGCGATAGCCGCCGGCTCCGAGTTCGACGTCGCCGTCGTCGGCGGCGGCGCCGCCGGCCTCTGGACCGCACTGCGGGCGGCAGAGCAGGGCGGCAGCGTCTGCGTCATCTCTCGCACGCCGCTTTCCCAGAGCGCCAGCTTCTGGGCCCAGGGCGGGTTGGCGGCGGCGCTGGAGCCCGACGACTCGCCCGATCGCCACGCCGCCGACACGATCGCCGCCGGCCGCGGCCTCTGCCGGCCCGCCGCCGTGCAGGTGCTGGCCGACGAGGCTCCCGGCGCGGTCAGGGACCTGCTGACACGCGGCGTCGTCTTCGACCTCGACCACGAAGGACGGCTGGCGCTGGGGCTCGAGGGAGGTCACGCGAGCCGGCGCATAGTCCACTCCGGCGGCAGCCAGACCGGCCACGAGCTGACCTCGAAGCTGGCCGCGATGGTCGCCGCCGAGCCCCGGATCGAGGCGCGGGAGCGAACCTCGGCGACGGCGCTTTGGAGCGACGGCAGGCGCTGCCACGGGGTGATCAGCGACGCCGGCCCGATCGGCGCGGCGGCGACCGTGCTGGCGACCGGCGGCGCCGCGGCGCTGTGGAGCCGCACCACCAACCCCCGCGGCGCGATCGGCGCCGGGCCGGTCCTGGCGGCCGCCGCCGGGGCCGACCTCGCCGACCTCGAGTTCTGCCAGTTCCACCCGACCGCCGTCGCCCTGCCCGGCTCGTCCTTCGACGGGGTCCTCATAACGGAGGCGATCCGCGGCGAGGGGGCGAAGCTGCTCGACGCCGCCGGCGAACGCTTCACCGACGAGCTGGCCCCGCGCGACGCGGTGACCGCCGCGATCCTCGACCGCATGCAGGCCGACGGCGCCGCAGCGGTCAAGCTCGACCTGCGTGAGATCGACCCGGCGCGGTTCCCCAATGTCTTCGCCTCGCTCGCCGATGCCGGCCTCAGCCCGCGCACCGAACCCGTGCCCGTGGCGCCGGCGGCGCATTACATGATGGGCGGGATCGTCGTCGACCTCGATGGGCGGTCCTCGCTGCCGGGCCTCTACGCCGTCGGCGAGTGCTCGTGCACCGGCCTGCACGGCGCCAACCGGCTCGCCTCGAACTCGCTCAGCGAGTGCTTCGTCTTCGGCGCCCGGGCCGCGACCGCGGCCGTGCAGGAGATCGCCGGGGGCGACCAGCCGGCGCCTCTGGACTGGTCCTTCGACCCGCCGACCCAGGAGACCCGGGACGCCGTCTGGCGCCGGGCCGGCCCCAAACGCAACCCCGACGACCTGGCGGCGCTGATCTCCAACCCCTACCCCCTGGCCACGGCGATCGCCCGCAGCGCCCTCAACCGGCGCGAGTCCCGCGGCGGCCACCTGCGCACCGACTGCCCCGCGACCGACCCCGAGCTCGACGGCATCCACTTCATCCTCGCCGCCGACGGCGAGGTCCGCCGCGAGGAGTGGCGGTAGCGTCAACGCATGTTGCTTGGAGTCGACGTCGGCGGGACCTTCACCGACGCCGCCCTGATCAGCGACGGCGCAGTCCACACCGCCAAGGTGCCGACGACGCCCGGGCAGGAGTCGGCCGGGGTGATGAGCGCGATCGGCGAGGTGCTGCGACGGGCTGGTGCCGAGCCCGGCGACGTCGCCGCCTTCGCGCACGGGATGACGGTCGGCACCAACGCTCTGCTCGAGGAACGCGGCGCCCGCACGGCCCTGATCGCGACCCGAGGGTTCGCCGACCTGCTGGAGATCGGGCGCCAGAACCGGCCCCACCTCTACCGCCTCTGCAGCGCCAAGCCGGCGCCGCTGATCGAGCCCGAGCTGCAGCTTGAGGCAGATGAGCGAATCGGCCCCGCGGGCGTTGTCGCGCCACTGGCCGCGGGCGAGCCGGAGCGGCTGGCGGAGCGGCTGCACGAGCTCGGCGCCGAGGCGGTCGCGATCTGCCTGCTCTTCTCCTATCTCGATCCTAGTCACGAGCGGGAGATCGCCGCCCACCTACGGGAGCGCCTGCCCGGGGTCCACGTCTCCGCCTCGCACCAGGTGCTGCCTCGCTTCCGCGAGTACGAGCGCTGCTCGACGACCGCGATCGACGCTTATCTGAGCCCGCTGCTGGGGCGCTACCTCGGCGAGCTGGGCGAGGTGGCCGCGGAGGCGGGGCTGCCGCGACCGCTGGTGATGCAGTCCTCGGGCGGGGTCGCGCCAGCCGCGGAGGCGGCGCGGGCCGGTGCCTGGAGCGTCCTCTCCGGGCCGGCCGGCGGTGCCGTCGGCGCCGGCCTGCTGGCCCGCGCCAGCGGCGACGGCAATGCCCTCGGCTTCGACATGGGCGGGACCTCCTGCGATGTCTGCGTGATCGAGGACGGCGAGGTGCGCCGCACCGACTCGCGTCAGATCGGCGGCCGCACGATCCAACTGCCGATGGTCGACGTGCACACGGTCGGCGCCGGCGGCGGCTCGATCGGCTGGCGCGATTCCGGCGGCGCGCTGCGGGTCGGGCCGCGCTCTGCCGGCGCCGAGCCGGGGCCCGCCTGTTACGGTCGCGGCGGCGGAGAGCCGACCGTCACCGACGCCAATCTCCTGCTCGGGCACCTCGCCGCCGACTCCCGGCTGGCCGGCGGAATCGCTCTCGACGCCGAGGCGGCGGAGGCGGCGATCGGCGCCCTTGCCGGCTCCCTCGACCTCGACCCGTTGCAAACCGCGGCCGGCATCGTCCGCGTCGCCAACCAGGAGATGGTGCGGGCGCTGCGGGTCGTCACCGTCGAGCGCGGGATCGACCCGCGCGGCTTCGCGCTGCTGCCGTTCGGCGGCGCCGGCCCGATGCACGCCGCCGCGATCGCCGCCGAGCTGGGAATCGAGACGATCCTCTGCCCGCGGGCGAGCGGCGTCCTCTCGGCGCTCGGCCTCTGCGCCTGCGACCGCCGCCGCGACACCACCCGCACGGTGATGCTGAGCGGGGACGAGCTCAGCGCCGAGCGCATCGCCGCCGCGGTCGGCGATCTGATCTCCAGCGCGGGAAGCGACCTCGACCGGGCCAGGCCCGAGGTGGTCTACGAGATGCGCTACGCCGGCCAGGCCTTCGAGCTGCCGGTCTCCGGCCCGGTCGACCCGGACCCGGCCGAGCTGAGGCGGGGTTTCGAGCGCGCCCACGAGGAATGCTACGGCCACCGCGACCCCGAGGGCGAGGTCGTGCTCGTCGACATCCGCCTGGCGCTGGTGGTGCCGGGGCCCGAACCGCGTCCCGTGGCCGCGCCGAGCGGGCACCTGACGGAGAGCGCCCGTCCGGTGCGCCACGGCGGCGAGTGGATCGAGACCCCGGTGCTGCGGGGGGAGCCGGGGGCGGGCAGCCGAGCCGAGGGGCCGGTTGTCTTCGAGCTGCCGGAGGCGACCCTGGTCCTGCCGCCCGGCTGGCAGGCCGAGGTCGACAACGCCGGCACCGTCCGCGCCCAGCTGCAAGCGCACGCAACGCGTGGAAGCGGAGCCGGGCGATGAGCGGGCTCGACCCGATCGCCCTCCAGGTCCTCGTCGGCGGCCTGCGCGCCGCCTGCGACGAGATGGGTGCGACGCTGATCCGCTCTGCCTACTCGGCCAACATCAAGGAGCGCCACGACTGCTCGACCGCGCTCTTCGACGCCGCGGGCGAGCTGGTGATGCAGGCCGAGCACATCCCCGTCCACCTCGGCTCGATGCCCGACGCGGTCGCCGCGGTGCTCGGCGAGGAGCAGCGGCCGGGATCCGCCTGGATCCTCAACGACCCCTACCGGGGCGGCACCCACCTGCCGGACGTGACTCTGATCTCGCCCGTCTTCGTCGCCGGCGAGCTGCTCGGCTTCGCCGCCAGCCGCGCCCACCACGCCGACATCGGCGGGCCGACGCCGGGCGGGATGCCGGCCTTCTCGAAGACGCTCGAGGAAGAGGGCGTCGTGATCCCGCCGACCCGCGCCAGCGAGGCGGAGCTGCAGCGCCTGGCCAGGCAGATGCGCTCGCCGCGCCAGCGCCTCGCCGACCTGCGGGCACAGCAGGCGGCCAACCGGGTCGGCGAGCTGCGGCTCGCCGAGCTGGCATCTCGCCACGGCCTGGACGACCTTCGCGCCGGGATGGGAGAGATCCTCGCCTACGCCGAGCGCCGCACCAGGGCGGCGCTGGCGGCGCTTCCCGACGGCGTCTACGGCGCCGAGGACGTGCTCGAGGACGACCGCGCCGGATCGCAGCGCGAGGCGTTGCTGCGGGTCGAGGCGACGATCGCGGGCGACCACCTGCGGCTCGACTTCAGCGGCACCAACCCCGAGGTCGAGGGCAACCTCAACTGCCCGCTCTCGGTGACGAAGTCGGCGGCGTTCTTCGCCGTCCGCGTGCTGACCGACCCCGACGCCCCGCCCTCGGCCGGCGCCCACCGCCCGATCGAGGTGACCGCTCCGGTCGGCTGCCTGCTCAACGCCCGCTATCCCGCCGCGGTGGCCGCCGGCAACGTCGAGACCTCCAGCCGCGTCGCCGACCTGGTCATCGCCGCCCTCGGCGGCGCCCGCCCGGTACCAGCCCAGGGCCAGGGAACGATGAACAACCTCACCCTCGCCAACGGGGACTTCACCTACTACGAGACGCTCAGCGGCGGCCAGGGCGCCTGCCCTGACGCCGATGGCCCCAGCGCGATCCACGTGGCGATGTCGAACACCCTCAACACGCCCGTCGAGGCCCTGGAGACCGAGTTCCCGCTGCGCGTTCGCGAGCTCTCCGTGCGCCGTGGCAGCGGCGGCGACGGCGCCCACCGCGGCGGCGACGGGACCGTGCGAGAGATCGAAGCGCTGGCGCCGATGCGCTTCACGCTGATCAGCGAGCGACGGCGTCACCCGCCCCGCGGCCGCGGTGGCGGTGGCGACGGCAAAGTCGGAGTAAACCTGCTCGACGGAGAGCCCCTGGCGAGCAAGGCCGAGGGAGATCTGAGGCCGGGAAACCGCCTTAGAATCGAAACTCCGGGCGGCGGAGGGATCATTTAAGGACGTTTATGGATATTTAATTTTGCGATTCCGCCCTGCTCGTCTAGAATGCGCGACCTCGGGCAGGCAGCAGGGCCATTCACAGGCCTGGAGGCGCAGCCCAGCCCCCTGACTTTTTACGACTTACGACCCTTCGCAGGTACTGATTCCACATGCCGATCGCTTTCAAGGAATGGGCAGTAACGGTCCGCGCTCTCGCGGAGGGCGAGCAGCTGCTCACTCTGCGCAAGGGCGGCATCCGCGAGGAGAACAAGCACTTCGAACTTGAGCACGAGCGCTTCTTCCTCTACCCGACCTTCGATCACCAGCGGAACGACCTGGTCCGCGAATCCCATCACCCGGAGCTGAGCCGTGCCCTCGAGGAGGGCGTCTGGCCCGACGAGGAGCCGCCGCCGAAAGCGCTGCTTCAGGACGGCGGCATCCCGCAGCCGGACCGGGTTCGCCTGCGCGCCTGGGCCGAAGTGACCGACCACGTCACGATCAACGATCGCCGCACCCTCGACAGCCTCTCGCCGTATTACATCTGGACCCCGGACTACGCCGAGAAGCGCCTCGCCTGGAAGCGGCGCCACCCACTTCACATCCTGCTGCTGCGGGTCCACCGCATCCCGCGCCCGGTCACGGTGCGCGTCCGCGACGAGTACCACGGCTGCCGCTCCTGGGTCGAAATCGATCGCGACCTGCCCTTCGAGGGCACGCCGGTGATGGCCGACGAAGAGTTCGACCGCGCACGCCAAGAGATCCGCGAAGTCTGCGGCAGCCCAGAGCCCGCGCTCGTCTGAGGTCGCCTGACCGGCGCATATCGGCGTCCTCGGGCGGCTCGTGTGCGGAGCACACTTCGCTCCTGCGTCCTTGATCTGCTTGGTCAGTCAACCTCAGTCACTAGCCTGGAAATATGAGTTGGATCGAGACCGAGTCGCTGAGCTTTACGGCGCGGCACGACACTGACGATTCGGCCTATGCCGAGCGCACGCTGGACCGCATGGAGGACCTGCGGCTGCGGCTGGAAGATCGCTTCGAGCGGGTGCCCGGGGAGGTCACGATCGTCATCCACACCAACCCGGCCTGGCTGACGCTGGCCCACCCCTTCCTCCCCGCCGCGCGCTGGTCGGCGGCGCCGGCCGGGCGTCGCTACCTCGCCGGCTGGGCGATGGCGACGGAGCTGCATGTGCTCAACGACTCCCACATGGAACGCCGGGCCGCCGGCGACGACTCCAAGGAGGCGCTGCTCGGCACCGCCGAGCGCCTCTACGCGCAGCTGGTGATCGCCGCCAACAACACGGCCCTCCCTCCCTACTGGACGCCGCGCCGCTTCGGCCGTTACCTGCGCTGGGCCTGGCTGGTCGAGGGTGGCGCCCAGTACTTCGCGCGCCAGGTCGGCCTCTACCGCGCCGCGGTGATCCGCCGCCTGCGCGAGAGCGCCCGCCCCTCCTTCCCGCCCTCACGGCGCGACGCGGTGATCCTCGGCGGCACGATCTTCGACCTGCTCGAGAACGAGCGCGGCCCGGAGGCCTGCGAGCGCCTGGTCCGCGAACTCAAGCCCGGCGGATCCGTCCCCACCATCGAAGACGCCTTCGACGCCCGCTTCCGCGACATCGAGGGGGCCTGGCGCGATCACCTGCGCGGCATGGCCCGCCCCAGCGGCGTCAGCTGAGCTGGTAGAGCACCCAGACCAGGATCACGGCGCCGAGGAAGGCGGCGCCGACCCAGATCGCCAGGCGCGCCGGCGACGTTTCGGTCGCCGGTCCCCCGCGCCGCAGCCGCGCTTCGTCGCGGAGCTCGGCTTCCTCGTCGGTCTCGTTCTCGGTGATCGTGTCGGCGAGCAGGGTCTTGGCCTTCTGGGCATGGCCGGAATCGACGAACACGTCGTGCGGCCCGGCTGCCATGAACTCCGGGGCGTCGAAGCCGCGGCTGCGCTTGAGCACGCTGGGAATGTCACCCTCGAGTAGCAGGCCTTGGATCATTTCCGCTTCGGCCTGGTTGCGGGCAAAGGCGACCTTGACGAGCTTGCCGCCGCCCCCACCACCGCCGCCCCCGCCGCCCCCGCCATGCGAGCCGCCACCACCGCCACCGTGCGAACCGCGCTTATGGGCGCTGGGGCTAGGAGAGGTCGAGTGCGACATCGGCGATCTTCAGGTCCTTGAGCAGATAGCCCTTGACGTCGGGCGCGTCGGCATCGGCGAGAGAGACGATCACGTAGATCTGTTCGGGCCAGGCGACCGCCTGGTTGACGTCGGTTTGCGAGGGATAGGCGGCGCTCTTGGTGTGCGAGTGGTAGATCCCGAGCAACTCGCCACCACCGTCTTCGATCGCCTTCAGCGCGTTGTACTGCTGCTGCGGATCCATCTCGTAACGCAGCGGCGTCGCCGCGGCATTGACGACCCGGATCACCTCGGTCGCCGCGCCGTCGCGCCCGCCGATCATCCCGCAGCACTCGTTCGGCAGGTCCTCGCGCGCGTGCGCGACCATCTCGTCGACAAGACTCTGGGAGATGCGCATCTGCGGGACGAGGCTGGCGCCTACCACCAGACCGTGGAATCGAGGTTCTCGATCTCCTCGATCGGCTTCGTGTAGACGCCCGAGGAGAGGTACTTCCAGCCGTCGTCGGGGATCAGGAAGACGACGTTGCCGGCGTCGAGCTCGCCGGCGATGCGGGCGGCGATCGCGGCGATCGCGCCGGAGGAGACGCCGGCGAAGACGCCCTCCTCGTCGAGCAGTTTCTTGGTCCAGACGATCGCGTCGCGGTTGGAGACCATGATCTTGCGGTCGAGGATCGAGAGGTCGATGATCGGCGGGATGAAGCCGTCGTCGAGGGAGCGCAGGCCCTGGACCAGCTCCCCCTGCATCGGCTCGGCGGCGACGATCAGCGTCTCCGGGTTGGCCTCCTTGAGGCGGCGGCCGTTGCCCATCAGGGTGCCGCCGGTGCCGAGGCCGCCGACGAAGGCGGTTACCTCGTCGAGCTCGTCGAGGATCTCCACCGCGGTGCCGTTGTAGTGGGCCAGCGGGTTGGCCTCGTTGCCGTACTGGTAGGGCATGTAGAAGCTCGGGTCCTCGGCCAGCTCCAGCGCCACCTCGACGGCACCGTTGGAGCCCTTGGCGCCCTCGGAATAGACGATCTCCGCCCCGTACATCGAGAGCAGCTGGGTGCGCTCCTCGGTGACGTTGTCGGGCATCACCACCTTCAGCGGATAGCCCTTGCGGCGGCAGATCATCGCCAGGGCGATGCCGGTGTTGCCGGAGGTCGGCTCGAGGATCGTCTGGCCGGGTTCGATCGCGCCCTCCGCCTCCGCCGCCTCGATCATCGACTTGGCGACGCGGTCCTTGACCGAGCCGGTCGGGTTGTGCCCCTCGAGCTTGGCGTAGATGCGGACGTCGGGCTTGGGCGAGAAGCGCGGCAGCTCGACCAGGGGCGTATTGCCGATCGACTCGACGATGTTGCCGAAGCGGCCCCCGCAGGGTCGGTTGAGTAGCTCGTCGCGAAGCATCGTCGTCTCCCGTTACTTCAAAAAGTATAGCCACGCAGCTTCGAGGCATGGAAACGCCTTGCGCCGGGTAGTGAAGAAGAGCAGCTTCGGCCTATTCCGGCAATTCTCCATCGGAGGCAATTTTGAAGAGCAGGTCCCGGGTGTTCACTTTGTTCGCAGCCTTGGCAGTGTGCGCCGTCGCCGTGTTCGCGGCCGGCTGCGGCAGTGGCGGCGACGACGACAGCAGTGGCGGCAGTGGCGGCGGCGGCGAAGCGCTCACGGTTGGCTCCGACATTCCCTATCCCCCCTTCGAGCAGGGCAAAGCGGGCAACTACACCGGCTTCGACATCGAGCTGATGGAAGCGATCGCCGCGAAGATTGGCCGCACGGCCGAATTCAAAGACACCTCGTTCGAAACGATCTTCCGCGACGTCGCCCAGGGCAAGTTCGATGCGGTGATCTCGGCGGCGACGATCACGCCGGAACGCGAAAAGGCCGTTGCCTTTTCCGATCCCTACTACCTCTCCGAACAGGCGATCCTCGTCAAAGAAGGCAGCGACATCAAAGGCCTCGCCGACCTCGAAGGAACGACCGTCGGGGCGCAGCAGGGCACGACCGGCCTCGAACTCGGCAAGGAAAAAGCCAACGCGAGCGAACTCCGGCCCTACCCGGAAGGCCCTGACGCCGTCAACGCGCTCAAAGCCGGCATCGTCGAAGCCGTGATCATCGACGCCCCGGTGGCTCAAAACGCCGTCGAAGAAGCCGGCGGGATCGAAATCGCTGAAAAAGTCCCGACCGAAGAATCGTATGGAATCGCCGTCGCCCTCGACGAAACCGAACTCCTCGACGAAATCAATCAGGGCCTGAAGGAAGTCGAGGAAGACGGCACCTACACGAAGATCTTCAAAAAGTGGTTCAAATTGGAGCCGCCGGAAGCGATTGTAGGCGCCGGCGGCGCCTCGGAATGACGCTTCGACGAGCGCGAGTCTGATCTGTTCAAGGGGCGCCAGCGATGGCGCCCCTTAACTTTCAAGTGGCCACCAGGAGACGGCGATGAGCGAATTCTTCCAGCAGTACTTCGACTTCACGGTCATGGGGGATCACTTCGGCGAAGTGCTGGACGGGTTCCTGAAAAACCTGCTCGTCTTCGCCGTCGCCGGGACTCTCGCCCTCGCCTGGGGGCTGATCCTCGCCCTGCTGCGCCAGCTGCCGGGAAAGAAATTCATGCCGCTCCGCGGTCTGACGATCGCCTACATCGACGTATTCCGCGCGATCCCGATCCTGATCATCATCCTGCTGATCTCCGGCGGCATCCCCTACATCCAGTTCATCCCCAAAGAGATCCGCATCCCGCAGTGGTTCGGCCAGCCGGATCCATACTGGTATGGCGTCCTCGCCCTGACCATCGTCTACGGCGCCTACATGGCCGAGGTCTACCGGGCCGGGATCGAAGCGGTGCCACGGGGCCAGGTCGAGGCCGCAAGATCGCTGGGGATGAGCCACTGGCAGGCGATGCGCCACGTGGTCGTCCCCCAGGCGGTGACGAAGATCCCCGCGCCGATGCTCAACGAATTGATCTCGCTGCTCAAGGACACCACCCTGGTCGGGGTCATCGCCCTCGGCGAGTCGGTCCTGGTCGGCCGCGAAATCCAGGCCGAATCCTTCAACGCCTCGGCCTACATCCTCGCCGGCTTCATGTTCCTGGTGATCACCCTGCCGCTGGCCCGACTGGTCGACTACCTGATCAAGCGCAACCAGGGCAAAGTGGCCCGCGGCTCCCACATCGAGGTCGCCTAGGTGACGGAGGCGATGCTCAGGCTGGAAGGCATCCACAAGCGCTTCGGCGAGCTGGAGGTGCTGCGCGGAATCGACCTGCAGGTGCAGAAAGGCGAGGTCGTCTGCATCCTCGGGCCCAGCGGCTCCGGCAAGAGCACCCTGCTGCGCTGCGTCAACCTGCTCGAGCCCCCCGAGGAGGGTGAGATCTTCCTCGAAGGGCATGACATCTGCAAGGGCCCGAACTCCGGCACCGGGGAGGAAAGCTGGGAGACCAACTTCGTTCGCCAACGGGTCGGGATGGTCTTCCAGCAGTTCAACCTCTTCCCCCACAAGACGGTGCTGGAGAACGTCACCCTGGCGCCCCGGCGGGTGCTTGGCAAATCGCGCGAAGAGTGCGAGGAGAAAGCGACCGCGCTGCTCAAACGAGTCGGGCTCGGGGACAAGCTGGGCCAGTACCCCGAACGTCTCTCCGGCGGTCAGCAGCAACGCGTGGCGATCGCCAGGGCGCTGGCGATGGACCCACACGTGATGCTCTTCGACGAGGTGACCAGCGCCCTCGACCCCGAGCTGGTCAAAGAGGTGCTCGACACGATGCGCGAGCTCGCCGCCGAAGGGATGACGATGCTCGTGGTCACCCACGAGATGGGCTTCGCCCGCGAGGTCGGCGACCAGGTCGTCTTCATGGATGACGGCACGATCGTCGAGCAGGGCAACCCCGCGGACATCCTCGACAACCCCCGCGAGGAGCGGACCAAGAAATTCCTCGGCCTGGTCCTGGAGCGCTGACCCCGAGGGCCTCGGTCAGGCACCGACGTAGGCCGCGAGGTGCTCGCCGGTGAGGGTGGAGCGGGCGGCGACGAGGTCGGCGGGGGTGCCCTCGAAAACGATCCGGCCGCCGTCGTGGCCGGCGCCGGGGCCGAGGTCGACGATCCAGTCGGCGTGCGCCATGACCGCCTGATGGTGCTCGATGACGATGACCGACTTGCCGGAGTCGACCAAGCGGTCAAGTAAACCGAGCAGCTGCTCGACGTCGGCGAGGTGGAGGCCGGTGGTCGGCTCGTCGAGGACGTAGACCCCGCCCTTCTCGCCCAGGTGGGTTGCCAGCTTGAGCCGCTGCCGCTCGCCGCCGGACAGCGTGGTCAGCGGCTGGCCGATGGCGAGGTAGCCGAGCCCGACGTCGGCGAGCCGCTGCAGGATCTTGTGGGCCGCCGGGATCTCCGCCTCGCCGGCGCCGAAGAACTCCTCGGCCTCGGTGACCGACATCGCCAGCACCTCGCTGATGTCGCGGCCGCCGAACTTGTACTCGAGCACATCGGCCTGGAACCGCTTGCCCTCGCACTCCTCGCAGATCGTGGCGACGCCGGCCATCATCGCCAGGTCGGTGTAGATGACGCCGGCGCCGTTGCAGTTGGGGCAGGCGCCGTCGGAGTTGGCGCTGAACAGCCCCGGCTTGACGTCGTTGGCCTTCGCGAACGCTTTGCGGATCGGGTCGAGCAGCTTGGTGTACGTCGCCGGGTTGCTGCGCCGCGAGCCGCGGATCGCCGCCTGGTCGACCGTCACCACCCCGTCCCGCCCGGACACCGAGCCGTTAGTCAGCGAGCTCTTGCCCGAGCCCGCCACCCCGGTGACGACGACCAGCAGCCCGAGCGGGACGTCGACGTCGACGTCCCGCAGGTTGTGGGTGCTGGCGCCGCGCACCTCCAGCGCCCCCTGCGACGTCCGCACCGAAGGCTTCAGGGAAGCGCGGTCGTCGAGGTGCCGCCCGGTCAGCGTGTCGCTGGCCCGCAACCCCTCGACGCTGCCCTCGAACACCACCTCTCCCCCCTCGCTGCCGGCGCGCGGGCCGAGGTCGACGACGTGGTCGGCGATCGCGATCGCCTCCGGCTTGTGCTCGACGACGAGCACGGTGTTGCCCTTGTCGCGCAACCGCAGCAGGAGGTCGTTCATCCGTTCGATGTCGTGCGGGTGCAGCCCGATCGTCGGCTCGTCGAAGACGTAGGTGACGTCGGTCAGCGACGACCCGAGCTGGCGGATCATCTTCGTGCGCTGCGCCTCGCCGCCCGAGAGCGTGCCCGACGCCCGGTCGAGCGAGAGGTAGCCCAGTCCGATCTCCACAAACGAGTCGAGGGTCTCCCTCAGAACCTCCAGCAGCGGCGCCGCCGCGGGCTCCTTGAGGTCGCGGACCCACTCGGCCAGGTCGCTGATCTGCATCGCGCAGGCGTCGGCGATGCCGATCTTCTTGATCTTCGACGAGCGGGCCGCCTCGCTGAGCCGGGTGCCTTCGCACTCGGGGCAGGTGGTGAAGGTGATCGCCCGGTCCACAAAGGCGCGGATGTGCGGCTGCATCGCCTCCCGGTCCTTGGCGAGGAAGGACTTCTGGATCGACGGGATCAGACCCGCGTAGGTCAGGTTGATGCCGTCGACCTTGATTTTGGTCGGCTCCTTGTGGAGCAGGTCCTTGAGTTCCGCCTTGGTGAATTTTTTGATCGGCTTGTCCGGGTCGAAGAAACCGCAGCCCCTGAAGATGCGGCCGTGCCAGCCGTCCATGCTGTATCCGGGGATCGTCAGCGCCCCCTCGTTGAGCGACTTGCCGTCGTCGTACAGCGCCGACAGAGCGAAGTCGGTGACCGAGCCGCGGCCCTCGCAATTGGGGCACATACCGCCGCGGCGACTGAAGTTCACCCGCTCGGACTTCCCGTCGCCCTTCTTGATCATCCCGGACGCCTGGACCGAGGCGACGTTGAAGGAGAACGCCTGGGGCGAGCCGATCTGCGGCTTCCCGAGCCGGCTGAAGAGGATCCGCAGCATCGCGTTGGCGTCGGTGACGGTGCCGACCGTGGAGCGGGGGTCAGAGCCCATCCGCTCCTGGTCGACGATGATCGCGGTCGTCAGCCCGTCGAGGACGTCGACCTCGGGTCGCGCCAGCGTCGGCATGAAGCCCTGCACGAAGGCGCTGTAGGTCTCGTTGATCAGCCGCTGCGACTCGGCGGCGATCGTGCCGAACACCAGCGAGCTCTTGCCCGAGCCGGAGATGCCGGTGAACGCCGTCAGCCGGCGCTTCGGGATCTCGACGCTGACGTCCTTGAGGTTGTTCACGCGGGCGCCGTGCACGCGGATCAGATCGTGGCTGTCGGCAGCGGGCGACGCTGGCGACTTCGTCTCCGTCCTCTTTGCCATGCGGCTCTACGCGGCGGGCGGCTGGTCGATCCGGACCATGTTGCCGGACGGGTCGCGCACGGCAAGGTCCCGCGTGCCCCACGGCTGGTCGGTCGGCTCCTGCACGATCTCGGCGCCCGCGGCGCGCAGCTTCTCGAAGCTGGCGTCGAGGTCGTCGCTGTGGAAGTGGACGCCGTTGAGGGCGCCCTTGGCGACGAGGGCGGTGACCGCGTCGCCGTCGGCGGGGCTGCCGTTCAGGTAGTTCGTGAGGACGATCGCGACGCCGGGCTGAGAGTCGGCGCCGACGGTGATCCAGCGGAAGTCACCTTTGTTGACGTCGTTGCGCAATTCGAGGCCGAGCGTGTCGCGATAGAAGCTCAGTGCGAGGTCGGGGTCATGGACTATTACGAAGCATTGGGAGAGAGTGAGGTTCATGCCCGCAAGGCTAGGGAGTCGGCGCCGCGGTCGTTTCTCCAATCCTGCTCGGTTCGAGGCTCGGGCGGGTGAGATCCCTGGCGATGCAGCCCGGCACGCTCGCGAGCGCGCCGTGGTCGCGGGCCCGGTAGGCCGTCGGCGTCTCCCCCACCAGCTCGGTGAAGCGGGCGCTGAACGAGCCGAGCGACGTACACCCGACCGCCATGCAGACCTCGGTGACCGAGAGGTCGCCGCGGCGCAGCAGCGCTTTTGCCCGCTCGATTCGCCGCGTCATCAGGTAGCCGTAGGGCGTCTCTCCATACGCCGCGCGGAACTGCCGCGAGAAGTGCGCGGTCGACATCAACGCGGCGCGGGCGAGCGCGGCGACGTCGAGCGGGCGCGCGTACTCGCGGTCGATCAGATCGCGGGCGCGGCGCAGGTGCGCGAGGTCGCGCAAGCGCTGGGCGGCGGCGGGGCTGCTGGTCACCTGCGAGATCGTGCCACGTCGCCCCGAGGACAACGTCAGCGCCGCCTAGCTAACGCGTCTCAGCCGCCGGCCATGGCCGGCAGGATGACGACGGTGTCGCCGTCTTTGACGGCGGTGTCGAGCCCGCTCAGGACCCGCACGTCCTCGTCGTTGAGGTAGACGTTGACGTAGCGGTTGAGGTCGCCGTCCTCGCCGAAGAGCTGCGCCTTGGTGTCGGGGTGCTCGACGGTGAGGGCACGCAGCACCTCGCCGACGGTCTCGCCAGCGGCCTCGACCTCGGGCTGACCGCCCGTTTTCGGCCGCAGCACAGGTGGAATCCTCACGGTCGCCATCAGGCGGGAAACCTATCGATTAACCGGCACAGAAGAGGTCGTAGTCGGGGAACTTGCCCATCTCCGACTCGGGGACCTCGGGCGCGTGCTCGCCGCAGATCGGGCAATCGGGGTCGCGACGCACCTTGAGCTCGGTGAAGCGGGTGCTGAGCGCCTCGAAGAGCAGCAGGCGGCCGATCAGCGGCTCGCCGATCCCGAGCACAAGCTTTAGGACCTCGTTGGCCTGCAGCAGGCCCATCGTCCCGGCCATCGCCCCGAGCACCCCGTTGGCGGAGCAGCTCGGCGCCAGCTCGGCCGGCGGCGGCGTCGGGTAGAGGCAGCGGTAGCAGGGGCCCTCGAAGGGGACGAAGGTCGAGATCTGCCCGTCGAAGCTGAGGATCGAGGCGGAGACGACCGGCTTGCGCAACCGCACCGAGGCGTCGTTGAGCAAATAGCGGGTCGGGAAGTTGTCGGCTCCGTCGACGATCACGTCGTAGTCGCGGATGATGTCGAGGATGTTGGAGGAGTCGAGCCGCAGCTGGTACTCGACGACGTTGACGTCGGGGTTGAGCGCCTCGATCGTCTTGCGGGCCGAGGTCGTCTTCGGCTCGCCGATCCGTTCGGTGTTGTGGATCACCTGCCGCTGCAGGTTGGAGGCATCGACGACGTCGTCGTCGACCAGGCCGATCGTGCCGATCCCGGCCGCGGCCAGATAGAGCGCGGTCGGCGCCCCGAGGCCGCCGGCACCGAGCAGCAGCACCTTGGCGTTGAGCATCTTCAGCTGGCCGTCGACGCCGACCTCGGGCAGCAGCGTGTGGCGCGAGTAGCGGTCGCGCTGCTCGGCGGTCATGCCGCTGGCGGCGACGACCGGCAGTCCCTGCTCCTGCCAGGCGAGGATGCCACCGCTCATCGAGGCGACGTTGTCGTAACCGAGCGCCTGCAGCTGCGCGGCGGCGATCGCCGAGCGGTTGCCGGAGCGGCAGTAGAGGATCGTGCGGGCCGATTTGTCGGGCGCGGCCTCGGCGATCTGGTCGCCGAGCAGCCCCGGCGGCACCAGCTTGCCGTTCTCCAGATGGGCCTCCTGGTACTCGTGCGGCTCGCGGGTATCGACCAGGACGACGTCGCCGCCCTCGATCTCCTCGGCGGCCTCGAACGGTTCGATCTCCTCGATCGTCTGCGTACCAGCGGGGGTTGCCATCGCCAAATCTCCTAAATCCGGATCAGCATTACTTCAAAAAGTATAGCGAGCCCCTAGCCGAGGCTTGGGCGCATCTGGCGCAGCCTTTTGACGCGCTCCTCGATCGGCGGGTGGGTCGAGAAGAGGCCGGCGATGCCCTTGCCGGAGAAGGGCTTGACGATGTAGAGCGGCTCGGCCGCCTGATTGACCTGCATCGGCATCTCGGCTGCCCCCTGCTCGAGGCGCAAGAGGGCGCTGGCCAGCGACTCCGGGTTGCCGCAGATTTCGGCGCCGCCGGCGTCGGCCGCGTACTCGCGCTGGCGCGAGATCGAGAGCTGGATGATGCTGGCCGCGATCGGCGCCAGCAGGACCATCGCCAGCGAGGCGACCAGGCTCAGCGGCGACTCGTCGTCGTTGCCGAACCACATGAACATGTAGGCCAGGTAGGTGATCGCGGCGCCGATCGCCGAGGCGACCGACTGGATCAGGATGTCGCGATTCTTGATGTGCGTGAGCTCGTGGGCGAGCACGCCGCGCAGCTCGTCCTCGGAGAGCAGCTTGGTGATCCCGCGGGTGACCGCGACCGCCGAGTGCTTCGGGTTGCGGCCGGTGGCGAAGGCGTTGGGCTGGTCCTGGGGGATCATGTAGAGGCGCGGCATTGGCAGGCCGGCGCGGGTCGTCAGTTCGCGGACGATCTGGTAGAGCCGCGGCGCCTCGGACTCCTCGATCGGCTGGGCACGGCTCATTTTCAGCGCCAGTTTGTCGCTGAAGAAGTAGGAGCCCAGGTTGATCAGCAGGGCGATGCCGAGAAAGACGCCGGCGGTGCTGGGGCCGCCGATCAACGCACCGATGACGACCAGCAGGCCGGAAAGCGAGGCCAGCAGGATCGTCGTGCGCAGGGTGGCGCCGAAAGTGGACTGCTTGGTGGTCTTCATCGAATCGCTCCTCGGTTTCGCTTACCGGGCAAGTATTGCGGCGGCGGGGCTGGCTGGCCATAGGGGGCAGCCCCCATTCGGTCCAGTCAGCCACTCAGGGACTTCTAGGATCAACCGATGACCTTGGCGGTGATCCTCGTACTGGCCGGGCTGGTGGTGGCGCTCGCAACCAGTCTGCTCCGCCTCAAACGTCGCTTCGGGCCACTGGAGCGGTTGATCGAAGACATGGAGAAGGTCGACCTGAGCCGCCCGGGTCCGCTGCTGCCCCGTTCGATCGACGGCGTCGGCGAGACCGAGGAGGTCGAGCGCATCGAGCTTGCCTTCCTGCGAATGATGCACCGCCTCGAAGCCGAGCGCCGGCGCGCCGGGTCGGCCGCCCTGCAGGCCCAGGAGCAGGAGCGGACCCGGGTCGCCCGCGACCTCCATGACGAGGTGAACCAGTCGCTGACCGGGCTGCTGTTGCGGCTCGAGGCCGCCCGGGAGGCGGCACCGCCAGAGCTGGAGGCGGAACTCTCGGAGACCAAGGCGCTCGCCAATCAGGCGATGCGGGAGCTGCTCTCGCTCGCTCGCCAGCTGCGGCCGACCGCGCTCGACGACCTCGGCCTGACGGCGGCGGTCGCGGGTCAGGTCGAGCAGCTGGCCCACCACGGTGAGATCGAGGCTGGGGTCGAGATCGACGGCGACTTCTCCGACCTCGACGACGACGCCCAGCTGGTCGTCTACCGGGTCGTCCAGGAGGCGCTCTCCAATGCCGCCCGCCACAGCGGCGCCGGCCGCGTCGAGGTGCGTCTGCGCCGGCTCGACGGCGGCGGCGTCGAGCTGGCGGTCAGCGACGACGGGCGGGGCTTCGCCTTCGACGAGTCCGAGGGCGGTCTCGGGATCGCCGGCATGCGCGAGCGAGCGCTCCTGATCGGCGGCGAGCTGACGATCGAGTCGCGCCCGGGACGCGGGACCACGGTGCGGCTCCAGGTCCCAGCCTGAGGTTGATGGGCCGATTTCCCGCCATATAGGCGTATTTTCGGCCCATCAACGACACTTCGGGTGTGCGTGTGCTCATTGCCGACGATCATGGAATCGTGCGCTCGGGGCTGCGCCTGCTGCTGGAGCGCCAGCCGGACATCGAGGTCGTGGCCGAGGCCGCCGACGGTGCCGAGGCGCGCGAGCTGGCGGTGCGGGAGCGGCCCGACCTGGCGATCCTCGACGTGAAGATGCCGAAGCTGACGGGGTTGCAGGCGACCCGGGAGATCAAGCGGCAGGCGCCGGAGGTCTCAGTGCTGATCCTCTCCATGCACGACGACGAGCGCTACCTGTTCGAGGCGTTGAAGGCGGGTGCTTCCGGCTACGTGCTGAAGGCGCAGGCGGACACCGACCTGCTCGCTGCGATCCGGGCGGTCGAGCGCGGCGAGCCCTTCCTCACCCCGGAGGCGCAGCGGACCTTGATCAAGGACGTGCTCGAGCGCGGCTCCAGCGGCGAGGAGGAGCTGACCCCGCGCGAGGAGGAGATCGTCAAGTTGGTCGCCGAGGCGCACACGACGAAACAGATCGCCGCGCTCCTGCACCTCTCCGAGAAGACGGTCGAGAACCACCGCGCCAACGCGATGCGCAAGCTGGGGATGCGGGATCGGGTCGAGCTGGTCCGCTACGCGATCCGCCGCGGCCTGATCGAGCCCTAGCTGTAGATGCCAGCCACGTTGTTCCCGTTCAGCTCCGCAGCCGAGCAATCGGCGGTCGGTGACCGAGGGCGCCATGTCTTCGGCTGAAGTTGTAGCGCTCCAACCAGCCAGATAGGGCGGCCGCCCTATCTGGCGAGCTGCCGTAGACGGCGGCGTAGGCCCACTCCCGCAGCATCGTGCGGATGAAGCGCTCGGCCTTGCCGTTGGTCTGAGGCCGATAGGGCTGGGTGCGAAGATGCTTGATCCCCAGCGCCCGGCAGGCGAGGGCGTGGGCGGTGGAGCGATAGGCAGAGCCCCGGTTGCCAGGTCGCCATCTCCAGGGTCTCGGCGATCTCGGGTCCGGTCAGTCGCAATCGTCGCCGGGCGGCGATTGCCTCCACCCGCTCGGCGGGGGTGGCGTTGTGGACACGGCGCGGGGCCGAGCTGCGATCGAGCAGGCCCCTCTCGTCCTCTGAGCGGTAGCGCCTGACCCATTTGCCGGCGGTGCGCTCGCTCACTCCGGCGGCCTCGGCCGCCTCCGCGAGCGACCATCCCTGCTCGATAACTCGCCGGCAGATCACAAGCCGCCCCTTCGGGCCGAGCTTTGGCATTAGCGTGAAGGTCCATCCGGGTCTTCTCCTTGGTGCTGGTGGCTTCGACACCTCCAGCCTCCAAGGAGGCCCGGATGAACAACGTGCTTAGGAATTACAGCTAGGGCGCATCCGAAAACCGGTGTGTGCGGCCGAGCCGAGCCCATCGGTTTGATTGACTGAACGACCAGCGCATGTCCAGCAACAATGACTTCCAGGAGAAGCGCTGGCTGGCTCTGGTTCTGCTCAGCGCGGCCCAGTTCGTCGTCGTCCTCGATGCCTCGATCGTCAACGTCGCCCTGCCCTCGATCGGCGACGCCCTCGACTTCTCCCAGGAGAACCTGCCCTGGGTCGTCAACGCCTACGTGCTCACCTTCGGCGGCTTCCTCCTGCTCGGCGGCCGTACCGCCGACCTGCTGGGACGGCGGCGGGTCTTCATGGCGGGATTGCTGCTGGTTGCCGTGGCCTCGCTGGCGGCCGGTTTCGCCGCGACCGAGGGGCAGCTGATCGCCGCCCGGGCGGCGCAGGGGCTCGGCGCCGCGATCATCTCCCCCGCCGCGCTCTCGATCGTGACGACGATCTTCAAGGACGGGGCCGAGCGCAACAAGGCTCTTGGCGTCTGGGGCGCCGTCGCCGGCTCCGGCGGCGCCGCCGGGGTGCTGCTCGGCGGCATCCTCACCGACGGCCTCGGCTGGGAGTGGGTGCTGTGGGTGAACGTGCCGGTCAGCTTGATCGCCCTCGCCCTGACGCCCCGCCTGATCGCCGAAAGCCGCGCCGTCCACGAGACCCGCGCTTTCGACGTCGCCGGCGCCGTCTCTGTCACCGCCGCCCTCTCGATCCTGGTCTACGCCGTGGTCGACGCGGAGAGCTCCGGCTGGGGCTCGACCAAGACGATCGGCCTGCTGGCGCTCTCGGTCGTGCTGCTCGCCGCCTTCGTGGCGATCGAGCTGCGGGCGCGCAAGCCGCTGGTGCCGTTCTCGATCTTCCGCATCCGCACCCTGACCGGCGCCAACGTGGTCGGCCTGCTGGTCGGCGGCTCGCTGTTCTCGATGTTCTTCTTCATCTCTCTCTATATGCAGCAGGTACTCGGCTACAGCGCCATCCACGCGGGCCTTTCCTACCTGCCGCTGGCGCTGACGATCATGGCCTCGGCGGGAATCGCCTCGCAGCTCGTGACCAAACTCGGCTACAAGCCGGTGCTCGCCATCGGCATGCTCTTCATCTTCGCCGGGCTGGTCTGGTTCAGCCGGATCTCGGTCGGCGGCGGCTTCACGACCGACATCCTCGGTCCCTCGCTGCTGGCCGCCGCCGGACTCGGCTTCGCCTTCGTGACGACGACGATCGCCGCCGTCTCCGGCGTCCCGGAAGAGGAGTCCGGCCTGGCCAGCGGCCTGATCAACACCTCGCAGCAGATCGGCGGCGCGCTGGGGCTGGCGGTGCTGTCCTCGCTGGCCACCTCCCACACCTCGAATGTCCTGGCGGACGGGTCGGGGCTCAAAGACGCGCTGACCGAGGGCTTCCAGGTCGCCTTCCTCGGCGGCGCCGCGATCGCGGCCCTCGGCTTCGTCCTCACCCTGGTCCTGATCAAGGGCAGCGACAGCCGCGCCCACGTCGAAATCGGCAAGGCCGAAGCCGAGGGCGCGGAGGCATAACCGACCGCTTCAGTAGGATTTAGGCAGATGTTGTTCTCGACCAAAGCCGAGTACGGAGTGCGCCTGATGGTTGAGCTGGGCCGCCAGCCCGGTTCGGCGCCGATCTCGCTCAACACAGTCGCCGAAGCCGAGCGGCTGCCGCTCTCCTATCTCGAGCACCTGGTCGCGAAGCTGCGCAAGGCGGACCTCGTCACCTCGACCCGCGGAGCCCACGGTGGCTACCGGCTGGCGAAACCCGCCGAGGAGATCACCATGGACGCGGTGGTCGAGGCGCTGGAAGGGCAGATCGCCCCGATGGAGTGCTTCCACGAGACGCCAGAGGGCAAAGTGCTCTGCTCGCACGAGGACGACGGCGACCGCGCCTGTTCGACGAAGCTGCTGTGGACGCGCGTGCAGGGCGGCGTGACCAAGGCCCTGGCCGGGACCACGCTGGCCGAGCTGGTCGAGTTCTCCCGGCCCGGCGGCCGCAGCGAGGCCGCCATCGTCCGCGCCGCCTGACAAGACTTTCGTAAACCAGAAACGGAGTGAAATTGGCTGAGTTGGAGATTCGCAACCTGCACGTGAGCGTCGAGGACAAGCAGATCCTCCGCGGCCTCGACCTCGATGTCGAGAAGGGCAAGGTCCACGCGCTGATGGGGCCCAACGGGTCCGGCAAGTCGACGCTCGCCAACGTGATCATGGGTCACCCGGCGCTGGAGATCACCGCGGGCTCGATCGTCTTCAAGGGCGAGGACATCACCGAGGCCGATCCCGACGTGCGCTCGCAGGCCGGCCTCTTCATGGCCTTTCAGTACCCGGTCGCGATCCCCGGCGTCTCGGTCAGCAAGTACCTGCGGATGATCATCAACGCCCAGCGCGAAGCGCGCGGCGAAGAGCAGATCAAGATCAAAGACTTCGCCAAGACGGCGCAGGAGGCGATGGCGCTGGCCAACATCCCCAAAGACTTCTCCAGCCGCTACCTCAACGACGGCTTCTCCGGCGGCGAGAAGAAGCGGATGGAGCTGCTGCAGCTGGCGCTGCTGCGACCGGAGATGGCGGTCCTCGACGAGACCGACTCCGGCCTCGACATCGACGCCCTGCGGGTCGTCGCCGAGGGCGTCAACCAGTTCGCCGGCCCCGACATGGGCGTCCTCATCATCACCCACTACCAGCGCATCCTGCACATGGTCAAACCGGACTTCGTCCACGTCATGTTCGAGGGCCGGATCGTCAAGGAAGGCGGCCCGGAGCTGGTCGGCGTGCTGGAGGAGAAGGGCTACGGCTGGATCCGCGAGGAGGTGGAGGCGGGCGCTGCTGCCTAGCCTCCTGGGGACATGGAGCCGGTAACCGCGAAGAGCTCCTCCCCACCCTCGGCGTTCCCGATCGAGAAGGTCCGCGCCGCCTTTCCGGCGCTGGAGCGCGAGGTTCACGGCAAGCCGGTCGCCTACCTCGACAGCGGCGCCAGCTCGCAGCGGGTGCTGGCCTCGATCCAGGCGGTCGACCGCTACGAGCGCCGCCACCACTCCAACGTCCACCGCGGCTCCCACACCCTCTCCGCCGAGGCGACCGAAGCCTACGAGGGGGCGCGGGCGACGGTGGCCGACCACCTCGGCGCCGGCGACCGCCGCGAGGTCCTCTTCGTCCGCAACGCCACCGAGGCGATCAACCTGGTGGCGCGGGCCTGGGGCGACGCCAACGTCGGCGCCGGCGACCGCGTCCTCCTGACCGAGTTGGAGCACCACTCCAACATCGTCCCCTGGCAGCAGCTGGCCAAGCGGGTCGGGGCCGAGATCGACTGGGCGCCGATCGACGACGAGGGGCTACTCGACATGGAGGCCTTCGCGGCGCTGCTGGAGCGCGGACCGAAGCTTGTGGCCGTAACCCACGTCTCCAACGTGCTCGGGACCGAGAATCCGCTGGCCGAGATCTCCAGGCTCGCCCACGAGGCCGGCGCGCTGGTCCTCGCCGACGGCACCCAGTCGGCCCCGAAGCTGCCGCTCGACGTCGTCGAGCTGGGCGTCGACTTCTACGCGATCACCGGCCACAAGCTCTACGGGCCGACCGGGATCGGCGCGCTCTGGGGTCGGCTTGACCTGCTGCGGGAGATGCCGCCCTTCCTCGGCGGCGGCTCGATGATCCGCAAGGTGGCGCGGGACGGCACCACCTACGCCGACGTTCCCGCCCGCTTCGAGGCCGGCACGCCGGCGATCGCCCAGGCGATCGGCATGGCCTCGGCGCTGCGCTGGCTCGACGCGCTCGGCATGGAGACGGTGCGGGGGCACGAGCGGGCGATCGCCGACTACGCGCTGGAGCGACTGGCCGAGGTGCCGGGGCTGCGCGTCTTCGGCCCCTCCCGCGGCGGCGAGCGAGTCGGCCCGGTCTCCTTCGAGATCGACGGCATCCACGCCCACGACGTCTCCGAGATCCTCGACCGCCACGGCGTCGCCGTCCGCGCCGGCCACCACTGCGCCCAGATCCTCATGGACCGCCTCGGCGTCGCCGCGACGGCCCGGGCCAGCTTCGGCGTCTACACGACGCCGGACGAGATCGACCGCCTGGCCGACGGCCTAGAAGACGCCCGGCGCGTGTTCGGCCTCAAGTGATGCCTTAAGCCGGCCAGAGGCGGCTCAAGGCATCACTCGACCGGTCAGTCGATCGTCAATACCTGCGATTTGGCGGCCTTGCACTTGCCGCGCTTGGCGACGGTCGCGTAGTAGGCGCCGGAGGTGAGGTTCTTCCCGGCCGGGACCGCCCACTTGCCGTTGTCCTCGCTCGTGTCCTTCCCAAGCTGCTTCTTCTTGCCGCTCTTTTCGCGGTAGATCTTCACCCTGCGGCTGCCCAGGCAACCCTTGCGGGGTGAGGTCAGCTTGCCGTGAAAGGCCGGAAATTTGAGGCTGACGACGATCTTCGTCGAGTTCTTGCCGGCGCCGGAGGCCGACATGACCGGCAGCAGAAGGGCGGCTATGGCAACGGCGAGAACGGCGAACAGAACACGACTACGAGCGGACATGCGACCTCCAGTCGAAATTTGCCCGACCACTCTAGAGCCCATCTGACGCCTTTTGCAGCCCAGGTGGGCGTGGGAAGCGCGGGTACGCGCTGCGCTAGCCTCGGAACCATGGACGAGCTATACCGCGACCAGATCCTCGAGCACTACAAGCGGCCGCACAACTTCGGCCACGTCGACGATCCCGACCTCGAGTTCGAGGACACCAACCCCTTCTGCGGCGACGAGCAGCACGTGACGATCCGCCTCGACGGCGAGGATCGCGTCGCCGAGATCGCCTTCGAGGGCAAAGGCTGCGCGATCTCGACCGCGGCGACCTCGCTGCTGACCGACGAGCTGGTCGGCAAATCGCGCCAGGAGCTGCTGCGACTGCCCAAGGAGTACGTCCTCGAGCTGCTGGGGATCGAGATCTCGGCGACGCGGATGAAGTGCGCGATGCTGGGCCTGAAGATCGTCAAGAGCGCCAGCCTCGGCCAGCCGGCCGAATGGGAGGACGAGGGCGAGGTCGGCGACCCCGACGAAGCGGTCGCCGACCTCGGCTAGGCCTAGCGCTGCGCGGCCTCGTCCGGCATCTGGATCACGGCGAAGGCGGCGCCATGCGGATCGGTGACGATCGCGAAGCGGCCGGCCGGGATATCGATTGGGCCGAAGGAGACGCCGCCGCCCGCGGATTTGACGGTCTCCACTGCCGCGTCAGTGTTCTCGACCGCGAAGTAGACGAGCCAGTGCGCCGGGATCTCGTCTGGCAAACGACCGCTGACGTCCATCATGCCGCCGACGGAATCCTCGCCGACGAGCCACTCGGTGTAGGTGCCCATCTCCCCCATCTCGTGCTCTTTCGTCCCCCAGCCGAAGACGGTCGAGTAGAAGGCCTTGGCCGCCGCCGGATCGCGGGTGCCGAGCTCACTCCAGGAAAACGCGCCGGGCTCGTTGACGAGCTCCGCGCCGGCGAACGTGCCGGGCTGCCAGGTCCCGAAGTGAGCGCCGGTCGGGTCGGCGTAGACGGCCATCTTGCCGAGGCCGACGACGTCCATCGGCTCGACGTGGACGGCGCCTCCCGCCTCGCGGATCGCGGCGGTGGTCGCCTCCGCGTCGGCGACCGAGACGTAGGTGCTCCAGGCCGGCGGCTGGCCCTCCTGCATCAAGGGCGCCACGCCGGCGACGTCCTTGCCGTTCTTTTTGGCACGGCGGTAGCCGCCCAGTTCGGCCGAGTTCGGCAGCTCCGGAATCTCCCAGCCGAACAGGGCGCCGTAGAAGGCGGCCGCGGCCTCGATGTCGGGCGTCCCAAGTTCAACCCAGCAGGGCGTACCGGGGGCGTAGCTGGTCCTCTCGCTCATCTCTGATCCTCTCTCGAAGGGCTCTTGCGAACATAAGATCACGCCAGGGCCAGAAACTCATCGCGATCTCGTAAACAAGCCCACCCGGCTCGGCCGCTAAAATCCGACCGGAGAAGTAGGATTAAGTCTCGATCCGCACTAACGGCACCCCAGGTGCCAGGAGCAACCCTCGTGACCGACACCGCTGGAACCACTATCGCCGTCTGCCCTGTCGCCGAGCTTCCGCCCGGCGCTATGCGCTTGGTCGAGCATGACGGCGTCAAGATCGGCGTCTTCAACTGCGAGGGCAAGCTGTACGCGATCGAGGATCGCTGCTCCCACGACAACGGGCCGCTCGCCGAGGGCGAGTTCGACCCGGCGACCTGCACCGTCGAGTGCCCCCGCCACGGCTCCCTCTTCGACCTGACCACCGGCAGGCCGAAGACGCTCCCAGCTTTCACGCCGGTGCAGACGTTCCCGATAGCCATCGCGGACGACACCATCACTCTGGAGGTCTGATCATGGCAACGCCCGAGGTAGTCGCAGAGAAAAGAGAACTTGCCGGGATCAACTCCGACTACAAGGAGAAGTTCGGCTTCCACGATTCCGAGTCGGGCTACGCCTACAAGGCGCCGAAGGGGCTCTCGCGGGAGATCGTCGAATCGATCTCCGACTACAAGAACGAGCCGCAGTGGATGCGCGATTTCCGGCTCAAGGCGCTGGAGCACTTCTACTCCCGCCCGACCCCGAAATGGGGCGGCAACCTCGACCAGATCGACTGGGACGACATCCACTATTTCGTGCGCGCTTCGGAGAAGAACAGCCGCGACTGGAGCGAGGTCCCAGACGACATCAAAAACACCTTCGACCGGCTCGGCATCCCCGAGGCCGAGCGCAAATTCCTTTCCGGCGTCGGCGCCCAGTACGAGTCCGAGGTCGTCTACCACCAGGTCAACGAGAAGCTCGAGGCCCAGGGCGTGATCTTCACCGACATGGACACCGCGCTGCGCGAGCATGAGGACCTGGTCCGCGAGCACTGGGCGACGATCATCCCGCCCAACGACAACAAACTGGCGGCGCTGAATTCGGCCGTCTGGTCGGGCGGCTCCTTCGTCTACGTGCCGGCCGGGGTCAAGGTCGAGATGCCGCTGCAGGCCTACTTCCGGATCAACACCGAGAACATGGGCCAGTTTGAGCGGACGCTGATCATCTGCGAGGAGGGTGCCGACGTCCACTACATCGAGGGCTGCACGGCGCCGGTCTACTCCAGCGACTCGCTGCACTCCGCGGTGGTCGAGATCGTCGCCAAGAAGAGCTCGCGGGTGCGCTACACGACGGTCCAGAACTGGTCGCAGAACGTCTTCAACCTCGTCACCAAGCGCGCCGTCGCGCACGAGAAGGCGACGATGGAGTGGGTCGACTGCAACCTCGGCTCGAAACTGACGATGAAGTACCCGTCGATCTACCTGATGGGCCCGGAAGCCCACGGCGAGATCCTCTCGATCGCCTTTGCCGGCGACGGACAGCACCAGGACGCGGGCGGCAAGATCATCCACGCCGCCCCGCGCACCTCGTCCTCGATCTTCTCCAAGTCGATCTCCAAGGACGGCGGCCGGGCGACCTACCGCGGCCTGCTGGAAATTGCCGATGGAGCAACCGAGTCGCGCTCGAAGGTGGTCTGCGACGCGCTGCTGCTCGACGAGGACTCGCGCTCGGACACCTACCCGACGATCCGCATCGACGAGAACGACGCCGATGTCGGCCACGAGGCGACCGTCTCCAAAATCGGCGACGAGCAGCTCTTCTACCTGCAGAGCCGCGGGCTCGACGAGGAGGAGGCTTCGAAGATGATCGTCAACGGCTTCATCGAGCCGGTGACCAAAGAGCTGCCGATGGAGTACGCGGTCGAGCTCAACCGACTGATCGAGCTGCAGATGGAGGGTTCAATTGGCTGAGGTAGCGACCGAACCCGCTTGGCTTTCGGAGAGGCGCCAGCGTGGCGCCTCTCTCGCGGAGAGCCTGCCGCTGCCCGACCACAAGTCGAAGGGCTGGGAATTCACCGACCTCTCGGACCTGGAGATCGACTCCTACGAGCAGGCCGACGCCGAGGCCGAGGTCAGCGGTGCCGAGGGCGCAACAGTGGTCTCGCTCGCCGACGCCGTCTCCTCCCATGCAGAGCTGCTGCGGGAGCATCTGGGGTCGCTCGTGCCCGTCGAGGACCCGTTCGTGGCCCGCAACGAGGCCGGCTGGAGCGACGGCGTCCTCGTCCACGTGCCCCGTGGGGTCACGGTCGCCGAGCCGATCCGGATCGAGGTCCCGGTCGACCGCGACGGCGCTGCCGTCGGCTGGCGCACCCTGATCGTGCTCGAGGAGGGTGCCGAAGCGGAGGTCTGGGAGCACTGGTCCTCGCCCGACGACGAGGTGGAGGGGCTGCTCAACTCGGTGGTCGAGCTGAGCGTCGGCCAGGCCGCCACCCTGCGCTACGTCAACACCCAGGACATCTCCGAGAAGGCCTGGATCTTCGCCACCCAGCGCGCCCAGGTCGAGCGCGACGCCCGCCTCGACTGGGCGGCGCTCGGCTTCGGCTCCGGCCGCGGCAAGGTGCGGATGGAGACCAAGCTGGCCGGGCCGGGCTCCGAGGCCCGCGTCACCGGCGGTTACGCCGGCGGCCCGGGGCAGCACCTCGACTTCGACACGATCCAGGAGCACGCGGCGCCCAACACCAACTCCGACCTCGCCTTCCGTGGCGTTCTCGCCGCGGGCTCGACGGCGGTCTGGCGCGGGATGATCAAGGTCGATCCGGGCGCCCAGCAGACCGACGCCTTCCAGGAGAGCCGTAACCTGCTGCTCTCGACCGAGGCCCACGCCGACGCGATCCCCGGCCTGGAGATCCTCGCCGACGACGTCCGCTGCACCCACGCGGCGGCGATCGCCCAGATCGACAAGGAGCAGCTCTTCTACCTGACCTCGCGCGGGCTCGACCCAGCGGCGGCGAAGACGCTGATCATCGAAGGCTTCCTCGAGTCGCTGGTCGAACGGCTGGCCGAGGGGCCGGTGCGGGACGAGATCTCGGCGCGCATCGAGCAGCGCCTGGCCGAGATTCTCTGAGGGACGAAGTCGTTCCAGCCGGCGGGGCCTGTCACAAGGGGGGACGCCTGCGGGCGAGGTTTTCGTTCTCGGCATCCCCCCTTGTGCCACCCGCCGGAGGAGCGTCTTTCTCACCGGGGTTCTCCACCGGTGCTCCGGGCGCCGAGGACTTGTCGCCTTTCTCGCCAGCTGACTCCGTTCGGGAGGCTTTCTTCTCCACGAGCGTGGTTTTGAGGATGCCGGCGATCACGAAGATGACCGGCAAGAGGTACAAGATCCAGAGGTAGTGGCCGACGTGGGCCAGGGGGAGCATCCTGGTCAGGATAGCGGGTCCTCATCCGTTGCTGACCGAGAGCAGGTAGAGGCCGAAGCAGGTGAAGGCGACCATCACGGCGAGCATCCAGTACTGGGAGCGGGCCGCCTGGCGGTAGTTGGGCCAGTAGACGAGGGCGCGGTCGTGGGCCAGGGTGAGGCCGAGTACGTGGCCGACGACGAGGGCGCCGACCTGGACGTACCAGATGGCGTTGGCGCTGATGACCGTGTAATCGACCCCGGCCGAGGCGGTGCCGAAGAGGTCGGTGGAGGCGGTGCCGAGCGGATCGGAGAGCAGGTAGGTGAACTGCGCCTGCTCCTGGAAGACGAAGAAACTGAAGTAGTGAGCGACGAGGTAGGCGAGCGCGATCGGGATCAGGCTGTGCGCGAAGCCGATCCGGAGCGTCCGCAGGGAGGGCGCACCGCGGACGGTCTGCATTCCCCGCACCCCGAGCATGTAGACGAGGGCGACGCCGGCGAAGCAGAGCAACATGAACAGGGAGTCGGCGAGTCGCTGCGCCGAGAGCAGGCCGATTCCAGCGCCGACAAGCCAATCCGTGACGCTTTCGATCGCGCCCTTGAAGGCGCCCTCCTGCCCCCCGTCGAAGCTGGTCGACGCAATCGAGGCTGCGACCACGGCGAACGATCCCGGCAGGGTCGCCCAGGTCCCCGCGGCTGCGAGCGGGCGGCGGCAGCCGAGGCGCCCCCTCTCGACGGCGAAGGCGCCGAGCTGGGAAAACATGCCGAAATAGACCGAGAAGACCTCCCCCCGCTTGCACCACTCCTCCACCCCGAACAGCGCCATCATCGCCAGCGCGTAGGCGCTGTAGAGCAGCGCCGCCTGGGCGACGACCTCGGGATCGAGGCCAACGGCGACGCCGCCGCTACCGCCGTAGACCACCTCCAACCAAACGAAGGCAAGCAGGCCGATCGCCGCCGGCCATCTCCCCAGTACCTCGGGGTAGGCGAGGTGCGCGGGGCGTTGGCCGGCGATTGCGCGGAAGCCGGCACCCGCGGCACGCCCGACCGCGCGCCACGGGTTGAAGGGCCGGAAGAGGTCGCCCAGCAGCGCCGAGAAGAAGGCGAAGCCCAGCCAGGTGGTGACGAAGAGGAAGGTGAGGGCGAAGTTGCGATCCGGCGCTTCGGTGCCGCGCAAGCCGGCGTAGATGGCGACGCCGAGCAGGAAGACACCGACGAGGCCGCAGAGGGCCTGCAGCGGGCGACTGAGCAGCACACGCGAGAGCCCCGCCCCGAGGGGGCGCCAGTGCGCCTCCTCGAAACGGGGCTTGCGCCAGGCGGCCGAGAGCGCGAAGAAGGAGGCGATCAGGACGATCGACGCCCCCCAGGCGAACAGCCAGGCCGGGATCGGCAGGTCCTGCCGGGCGACCAGCGCGTGCGCGAACGGCAGCAAGCTCACGGGTTGACTCGCAGCTCCAGGATCTGCTCTTTGCGGCCCTCCAGCTCGGCCTCGAAGATGCCTTCGATTTCAGCCGGAAAGTCGAAACTGACCGTGCCACCGGCGGGGACGTCCTTCATCAGGTCGTACCCGTGCACGTGGACCTCATCGGCGACGTCGGAGATGACCTCGAAGCGGATCTCGTCACCGGCGCTGTATTCGAGCTCCTTGATGCCGCCGACCGGTTCGCCGTTGCGGATGACGACGGTCGGGACCTTGCCGCCCATGCTGGCGCTTTCGGGGCTGTCGCCTGGCTCTGGCGCGCTGGCGCCGGCTTCCAGGTCGGCGCAGGCGATCTTCGCCGGAGCCGCTTGCTCGTGATCGTGGCCGCCGTGGACGAAGACCGTGTCGGCATCGTCGCTGCTGGCGGAGGTCATGTGGTCCTCGTCAGCCGCGTGGAGGACAACCGAGCCGGCTTCGCCGACGGGCACTTCGCGCTTGCTGGAGGCTTCGGCCTTGCCGGCGCCCTTGGCGTCCGAGCTGAACTCGAGGTGGATCTCGTTCGGCGGCTCGTCGGAGCCGCTGGGTTCGAACTTGAAGTGCGGCCCACCGGGATCGGCCTGGTCGCAGCCCTCGGTGTGGAGGTGGGCGACGTACTCCGTATCGGGCTCGAGGCCGGTGGCGTCGAGCGAGACAATGGTGCCACCGTCGGCGCGTTCCAACGTCGCCTCCCCTGACACCGCCTGGTCCTCGGCGGGAGCGCCGGAGACCAACTCGAACTGGCCGCTGACGACTTCGGTCTTGTCCTCGTCACTGCTACCACAGGCGGCGAGGCCGAACGTCGCGACGAGTACGGCCAACGCCGGAATCAGCTTGTTTGCGTGCTTCATCTCATCTCCTATCGATCGTGGCGCGCTCGCGGCAGCACCAGCCGGCGGATGCCGGCGGCGGCGCGAAGCGCGGGAACGGGGATCGCCCTAAGCGGGCGGCGCGCGACCGGAAAGCGAGAGGGCGAGGAGGAGGCCGCCGCCGGGAGCGAAGGAACGGGGTCGCAGCGGCGCCTGGCGGCGAGCCGCCCCAGCGAGCCTGACGCGGGAGCGCGCGGCGATCCGCTCGGAGAGGCGGACGACCGCCTCACAGCCCGGATAGCGGCCGAAGAGCAGGCAGACGAGGAGCGCCAGGAGCGGCACTGCCGGCAGCAGGAAGGCGCCAAGCTCAGCCAAGGCGGCCCAGGATAACGTCCGGGCGTGCTCCCCGGACGCGACAACATCGCCGCCCCCGACCTACCGGAGGCCCTCTCCTGGGTCGGCGCAGAGCCGGAGTCGATGCCGGCGCTGACCGCCGGTGGGCCGGCGCTGATCCACTTCCTCGACTTCGCCCAGCTCAACAGCGTGCGCACCCTGCCCTACCTGAGCGAGTGGTCGCGGCGCTACCGCGAGGCCGGGCTGAGCGTGATCGGCGTCCAGTCGCCCCGCTTCCCCTTTGGCGCCGACAGGGACGCCGTCGCCGCCGGCCTGAGCGCCCTCGAGGTCGAGTTCCCGGTCGCGATCGACGCCGACCACGACCTCTGGAGCGCCTACGGCTGCGAGGGCTGGCCCAGCCTCTTCCTCTGGAGCCCGGGCGGGGCGCTCGCCTGGGTCCACTTCGGCGAGGGCGAATACCTGGCGACCGAGATCGCGATCCAGCAGGAGCTGCGCGAGATCGACGCCCTGCAGCCGCTGCCCGAGCCGATGGTGCCACTGCGACCCAGCGACGCTCCCGGCGCCTGGGTCATGGCCCCAACCTCGGAGGTCTTCCCCGGCGGCTCCTGGAAGCGGCCGTGGACCGCGGGCGAGGACGGCGAGGAGCTGACTCTGGAGTACGCGGCCGGTGGAGCCTACGTCACGGTCGAGGGCGCCGGTGAGATCGCGGTCGAGCTCGACGGGCAACCGGCGGGCACGATCGTCAACACCACCCCCGCGCTCCACACCGTCGCCGAGCACGCCGGCCACGAGGCGCACGCGCTGACCCTCCGCCCCACGCCCGGTCTGCAGATCTGGTCGATCAGCTTTGCCGCGGGCGCGCCTGGGCAGAGTCCGTCAAAGCCGACAACGCTGGAATAAGCCGCTCCCGGCCGAGATGACCCGGTCGAAGATGATTTCAGTTGCTGGAGTGCTGCCTTTGGTTACCGCTCCCATCGCTCCACCATACCCTCCCATTTGGCCTCGATCTCCTCTATCGCTGCGGGCAAGTCGAGCCGAGCTGAGCCGCGGCTCGGAATTGTCTCGGGTTCGAGATTCGCCCCCATGGCGATGTGCGATCTTTGGGCAAGCCCTCACCCTGATCGAAAGGAAGCACGATGATCACCAAGCTCGACTTCGTCGGCGTCCCGTCCACCGACGCCGACCGCTCCCGCGAGTTCTACGTCGAGACGCTCGGCCTGCGCCCTGACCCCAAGTCCAACTACGAGTTCTGGGTTGGCGAGACCTGCTTCGGCATCTGGGAGCCGGCGAAAATGGGGATGGAGTTCGCGCCGCAGAAGAACGCCCATCCCGCCCTGCACGTCAACGACGTCGCCGCGACCCGGGCCGAGCTGGAGGCCAAGGGCGTCGAGTTCAACGGCGACACCTTCGACACCGGCGTCTGCCACATGGCGCTCTTCAGAGACCCCGACGGCAACGACCTGATGCTGCACCACCGCTACGCGGACTAGGGACCGGGGTTTGCTGTCGTCTTTTGGAGCGCTATGCGCAACAAAGGGCGACAGCAACAATCCGCTGGCGCCTAGATGGTTGATTCCACGCCCTCAGGCGACGTAGTCGACCAGGGCGCGACTCGGTCGGCCGAGCTTGTGGTTGAGCGCGATGGCGGCAGCCAACGCCAGGAAGCGCTGGGCGATGCGAGCCCGCAGGTTGTTCAGGGTGCGAGCGCCGTGGCGCTCCAGGGTGAGGATGTCCTTGCAGGTCCAGAAGATCGACTCCCCCCGCTGGCGGATCGGGGCGAGGTGGAGAATCGCTTGCCGGCTCGTCTTTGCGGGCGGGCCTGACAATCGTGGCGCCGAGCTCTGCGACCGCCGCGGCGAAGCGGCGCCCGGCGTAGCCCTTGTCGCCGATGACGATCTCCCCTCCGACTCGGTTGCAGCGCTCCAGCAACTCGATTCCGACCTCGCGCTCATCGCGCTTGGGAGAGGCCAGGGTGAAGGCCCTGGGGGTGCCGTCGGGGGCGAAGAGGCCATGCAATCGGAAGCCCCAAAAGAAGCGCGAATGCGAGGCGCAGCGCCCGTAGTCGGCTGCGTCGGCCAAAGCCGAGCGCCGCGTCGTCTCGACCGAGCGGGCGCACTCGACCGGGGTCGAATCGATCAGCAGGAGGTCGTCGTAGTAGCCCGGAGATTGGGCGGCGAAGATGCCAATCAGCCACTCGATCGTCTCGGTCAGGCGAGCCCTGCGCTTATGGAAGCCGGGCTGCTGGGGCAGCTCGGGAAAGAGATGGGGCAGTCGCCTGGCGGCGACTGCCAGGAAGCGGCGATCGGAAGGGATGCCCATGATCGCCTGGGCGACGCAGAGTGTGGCGACCTCGGCGTCGGTGACCCGGCGACGGGCGTTGCCTGGCTTCTCAGGCAGGAGATCGTCTGCCGTGCAATAAACGGTGGTGCAGAGAGTGTCGAGGTCGGCGTGCATCGTGGCCTTTCGGTCGACGGTTGCTTCAGCACCGTCGACTTCGGCCTCTCTGCTTCTTATCCCTTGCTCACGGCGTTCGCCGTGGAATCAACCATCTAGGCGCGGGCCGCGAGCTCCTGCCGAATCTCCTTCGGGAGCATGAAGCGGACGTCCTCGTGGACGGTGCGCAGCTCGGAGACGTCGTCGGCGCCGCGCTCGCGGAAGAAGCCGACCAGGCTCTCGACCAGCTCCTCGGGAGCGCTGGCGCCGGAGGTGATGCCGACGGTCTCGACTCCCGCCAGCCACTCCTCCTCGACCTGGGTGTGGTTGTCGATCAGATGGGAGGCGGCGCCGTGTTCGCGCGCGACCTCGACCAGGCGGTTGGAGTTGGAGGAGTTGGTCGAGCCGATCACGAGGACCAGGTCGCACTCGCGGGCCAGCTGCTTGACGGCGATCTGGCGGTTGGTCGTCGCGTAACAGATGTCGTCGGACTTGGAGCTGACGATTCCGGGGAACTTGGCCCGCAGGGCGGCGATCACCTCCGCCGTCTCGTCGACCGAGAGCGTGGTCTGGGTGATGAAGGCGACTTTGTCGGGATCGGGGACCTGCAGCGAGTCGACCTCGTCGGCGGTTTCGATCAGGACGATGCTGCCGGGGGCCTCGCCGGTGGTCCCTTCGACCTCCTCGTGGCCGGCGTGGCCGATCATCACGATCGTGTAGCCCGCGGCGGCGAAGCGGCGGGCGGAGACGTGGACCTTGGTCACCAGCGGGCAGGTGGCGTCGAACGTGCGCAGGTTGCGGGCGGCGGCATTTTCATGGACCGCGGGGGCGACGCCGTGGGCGGAGAAGACGACCATCTCGCCCTCCGGCACCTCGGTCTCCTCCTCGACGAAGATCGCGCCGCGCTTGGCCAGCTCCTCGACCACGTGCTTGTTGTGGACGATCTCCTTGCGCACGTAGACGGGGGCGCCGTAGAGCTCGAGGGCGCGCTCGACCGTCTGCACGGCGCGGTCGACGCCGGCGCAGTAACCACGCGGGGCGGCGAGCAGGACGCGCTTGGGAGCGGCGGTATCGGTGGCTGCCATAAGGGCAGGGTAGCGGTGGCGAGGTTGCGGCCGCGACGGGCGGGCTGGCCCCGAGGGCCGGGCGAAGCTAGCCTTGCGGGATGACCGACGGACGCCACCTGGACCGGCTTACCGCGGTCGACGCCTCGTTCCTCACCAACGAGAGCTCGACCAGCCACATGCACGTCGGCGCGATCCTGATCTTCGAGGGCCCGCCGCCCAAATACGTCGAACTGGTCGAGCACGTGCGCAGCCGCCTGCGCCTGGTGCCCCGCTTCCGCCAGAAGCTGGTGGTGCCGCCGCTGGAGGCGGGCCGGCCGCTCTGGGCCGACGACGTCAACTTCAACCTGACCTACCACATCCGCCACACCGCGCTGCCCGAGCCGGGGGGCGAGGCGCAGCTGAAGCGGCTGGCGGGACGCGTCTTCTCGCAGCAGCTCGATCGCTCCAAGCCGCTCTGGGAGCTGTGGCTGGCCCAGGGTCTGGAGCGCGACCGCTTCGCGATCCTGACCAAGACCCACCACGCGATGGTCGACGGCATCTCCGGGGTCGACATCGGCACCGTCCTCTTCGACCTCGAGCCGGTGCCGGCACCGGTGCCGATCGAAGACGAGTGGGTGCCGCAGCCCGAACCGGGCACGACCGAGCTCGTCGCCCGCGGCATCAGCGACCTGGTCGCGACGCCGGTCAAGTTCGCCGAGCGGGCTGTCGAGGCGGTGCGCAGGCCGGAGACCACCGCGCGCAAGGCGGTCGAGGCGCTGGAGGGGCTGAGCGAGATCGTCACCGCCTTCGCCGACCCGGCCCCCGACGTGCCGCTGAACCAGGCGATCGGGCCGCACCGGCGCTACGTCTGGGCGCGCTCGGAGCTGGCCACCTTCAAACGGATCAAGGACGCGCTGGGCGGCACCGTCAACGACGTCGTCCTCGCGGTGGTGACCGGCTCGGTGCGCAACTGGCTGCAGCGGCGCGGGATCCGCACCGAGGGGCTGGAGCTGCGGGCGCTGGTCCCGGTCTCGATCCGCAACGAGGACGAGCGCGGCAACCTCGGCAACCGGATCGCCCTGATGCGCGGGCCGCTGCCCGTCTACGTCGAGGACCCGGTGCGGCGGCTGCGCGTGATCAGCGAGGAGATGGAGGGCCTGAAGCGCTCCAAACAGGCCCTCGGAGCCGAAGTGATCTCCCGCTTCAACGACTTCGCGCCGCCGACCCTGCTCGCCCAGGCCTCGCGGATCAACTTCTCGACCCGGCTCTTCAACCTGATCGTCACCAACGTGCCGGGGCCGCAGCTGCCCCTCTACGTGCTCGGGCGGGAGATGGAAGAGGTCTTCCCGGTCGCCTTCCTGCCCGAAAACCACACCATGGCGGTGGCGATCATGAGCTACCACGGCAAAATCGGCTTCGGTCTGCTCGCCGACTACGACTCGATGGAGGACGTGGAAGCGATCTCCGAGGGCATCACAGACTCGCTTGCCGAGCTGGAGCAGGCGGCGGCTGCCGCCACCGCGGCCGCCTGAGCGACGGCGAGCCCGCAAGCGCCCGGGGCTAGGCTTCGGACGTGGTCTTTCTCGTAATCCTCTTCATCGTCGTCCCGATCGCGGAGCTCTACGTGATCATCCAGGTCGGCCAGGCGATCGGCATCTGGCCGACGCTGGCGCTGCTGCTGGCCGACGCCCTGCTCGGCTCGTTCCTGCTCAAACACCAGGGCCGCGGCGCCTGGCAGCGCTTCAACGAGGCGCTCGCCCAGCGGCGCTTTCCCGGCAAGGAGGTCGCCGATGGCCTGCTGATCGTGATCGGCGGCACCCTGCTGCTGGCCCCCGGCTTCCTCACCGACATCGTCGGCCTCTTCCTGCTGATCCCACCGACCCGGGCGATCGCCCGCAGCCTGCTGCGCCGCTTCACGATTGGGCGTTTCGTTGTGGTCGGGGTGCCCGGCGGGCGCGGCCCTGGGCCAGCTGGCCCCAGTCGCGACTACGACTATGACGCGACGGCGGAAGAGGTCCCGGTCAACGGCGACGGAGGCGAGTCCAACCGCCGGCTACCGCCCATCGACGAGCGCTGAAGACTTTCACCTTCCTATAGCGAGGTGAAAGTGCGTAGCGGCGAAATCGCGTGCTAGAAGCCGAGCGCGAACTTGGCGTCGTCGGTCATCATCTCCGGTGACCAGGCGGGGTCGAAGACCATCTTCGGATGGACCGCGTTGACGCCGGGGAGGTCGCCGACGAACTCCTTCATCTGCTCGGAGACCTGGGGGCCGATCGGGCAGGCGGGGGTGGTCAGCGTGAAGGTGACGTAGACATCCTCTTTCTCGATCTCGACGTCGTAGACGAGGCCGAGCGAGACGAAGTCGAGGCCGAGCTCGGGGTCGATGACCTCCTCGAGCGCCTCGAACACGTCCTCCTCGGTGAGGACTTCGGAGTGCCCCTCGGGAGCGGCCGGCTGGGTGGGTGCTTGCTCTTCAGGCATCGGACAATGGTAGCCGGGCGGCGGCGGCTACCCGGGTGGCAGGGGCTCCAGGGGCGCGCCCGGGGCGACTGGCGCCAGCTCCAGCTGCCACCAGCTGACGTCGTGCCAGCGCCCGCCCTTCCAGCCGATCCGCGGGCTGATGCCGACGCGGAGGAAGCCGAGCGCCTCGTGCAGGCCGACGCTGGCGTCGTTGGGCAGGGTGATGCCGGCAGAGGCGATCTGGAAGTTCTGACGGCGCAGATGCACGAACAACCTCTCGTAGAGGCTGCGCCCCAGGCCCTCGCCGCGGCGGTTGGAGGCGATGTAGACGGAGACGTCGGCCGCCCAGCGATAGGCGGCGCGCTCCTGGTGGGGGCAGGCGTAGGCGTAGCCGACGACCTCTCCCCCCTCTTCGGCGACGAGCCAGGGATGGGTGGCGACGTAGCCGGCGATCCGGGCTTCCATCTCGAGCGCATCCGGCGGCCGCGCCTCGAAGGAGATCGCCGTCTGCTCGACGTAGGGCGCGTAGATCGCGGCGCAGGCGGCGGCGTCGCGCTCGGGCTGCACATCGCGGATGCGGAGAGTGGCCATCGCAGCAATCTAGCCGGCTCAGCGCATGACCCTTTTCGCGCCAATAGGCTCCGGGCCGATGAACGACTCGGGCCAGATCCTGCGGCGGTCGATCGGCATCGTCTTCGCCGACGGCGGCCTGCTGGCGATCACCTCGGCCCTGCCCGCCGGCGCCCGCGAGCACGGTGAGGAGGAGGTGGCGGCGGTGCTCTGCGATCCCGACGCCGCCCCGGTCGCCTTCGACGAAGCGCTGCTCTCGACCGAGTACGGCGAGGATGGCGTGCAGCGGCGGGTCAACCTGGAGCTGTGGCCCGATGCCGAGGACGGCCGGCCGCTGCGCGGCGCCGGCACGCTGATCAGCTCGACCACGGTTCAGCGCGGCAGCCTCAACGCCGAGATCGCCTTCTTCCGCTGGTCGGTCGAGGGGCGCGAGGGGCTGGGCACGTACGAGGTAGCGCGGCCGAGTGGCTGAGATCGAGGCGATCGTCTCCGACTTCGGCGGCGTCCTGACGACGCCGCTGCTGACCTCCTTCATGGCGGTGCAGGACGAGATCGGGATCGCGCCCGAGGACCTCGGCAAGGCGATGCGGACGATCACCGAGGAGGACGGCGAAAACCCGCTCTACGCGCTGGAGCGCGGCGAGATGGCCGAGGCCGACTTCCTGGGGCGGCTGGGCGACGGCCTGGAGCCGCTGCTCGGCCACCGGCCGGAGCTGCACCGCTTCCGCGAGACCTACTTCGAGGCGCTCCATCCCAACGCGCCGATGATCGAGCTGATGCAGGAGCTGAAGGCGAGCGGCCTGCGGATGGCGATGCTGACCAACAACGTCCGCGAGTGGGAGCCGGTCTGGCGCGCGATGCTGCCGGTCGACGAGATCTTCGAGACCGTCGTCGACTCCGGCTTCGTCGGCGTCCGCAAGCCGGAAGCGCGGATCTACGAGATGACCCTGGAGCGACTCGGCCTGCCGGCCGCGTCCTGCCTCTTCGTCGACGACCTGCTACCCAACATCGAGGGCGCCCGCGCCGCCGGCATGAACGCGGTGCACTTCCAGGACAACGAGCAGGCGATCGCCGAGATCAGAGGGCTTCTCGGCTAGCGCTCTCTTCGAGCGGTGTCCGAGATCGGCGGCGTAGCCGCGATGCGACGACTGGCTGGCCTAATCCCGCTAGACGGTCAGAGCCGAGGCGACGGCTGGCAGGTCCCAGAAGGCGCGCAGGGAGGCGATCCGGCCGGAGGCGTCGAGCCTGTAGTTGAAGGTGCCGTCGTATGCGACCTCGACTCCGTTCGGGGCGACCACGGTCACCGTTGCGAGCAGCATCGCCTCGGCGCCCGCCTCCCACTCGCGGCCGACCTCAAACCGCACCGAGCGCAAGGGGTCGATCGCCTGGTCCCAGAACTGCGCGAGTGCATCGCTGCCGACGATCGGCGGCAGATGGGCGACCGGATCTTCGATCCGCGAGTCGTCGGCGAAGAGGCCCAGCCAGGTATCGCGGTGCCCCCCCTGCACAGCTTCCATCGCCGCCCGGGCCACCCCTGCGGGTCCAGTTCCCTCGCTCATCTCCCCCTCCTCGCTCATTGGGCGAGCCGAACGTTACAGTATGTAACGTAATGGCACCACACGACAGCGCGAAGACGCGACGAGCGCTGCTCGATGCGACCCGGGAGCTCCTCGAGGCGCCCGGGGCGACAGCGGCGGGGCTGGAGAGGATCGCGGCGCGGGCGGGTTTCTCCCGGCAGGCGGTCTACCGCCACTTCGGCTCCCGAGCGGGGCTCTTGAAAGCCGTCCTCGCCGACATCGACGAGCGCGGCGGCGCCGCAGCATCGGTCGAGCGCATTCTCGCCGCCGGGGACGCGGACACCGTGGTCGAGGCGCTGGTTGCCTGGTGGGCGGGCTACGTGGCCGGCTTCGCCGGCGTGGCGCGCAGCGTCTACGCCGGCCGCGGCGCAGACCCGGCGCTCGCCGCCGCCTGGGAGGACCGGATGGAAGCCCTCATGCGGGTCTGCCGGCTGGTCGTCGACCGCTGCGCCGCCGAGGGCCGGCTGCCGGCGGCGCTGGAGCCTCCGGTCGCCACGGAGATCCTCTGGGGATTGCTCTCGATCCCCCTCTGGAACCAGCTGATCGTCGATCGTGGCTGGAGCGAAGCGGAGTATCGACAGCGGATCGGCACGATCGCGCGGGCGGCGCTGCTGACTGTCGACCGGGTTCCTACGGCCCGGTGAAGCTCCCCGCGTAGCAGGGCCCGCCGCCGCAGTTGTCGCTTTCCAGGATCGCCCCGGCGAAGAAATCGGAGACGAGCTGCTGCTCGGCCGCCGCGGCTCGCGGCGCTCCGTGCGGGTCTTCCCCGGAGCGGTTCGGCAGGTTCTCCCAGGGCGGCGGTTCGACGCCGATCTGGGCCCCTGGGCTGGCCGGGTCTTCGCGGATCGGGCCGATGTCCCAGTAGTAGATCGCCGAGCCGGTGTACGGGTAGCGGCGAATCGAGGGAACGCCCCAGAGCACGTCCGTGTCCGGCCAGCGGCCGTCGAAGAGGACCGGCCGGTGGGCGGCGGCGCCGACCGTCCGCGCCTCGACGTCCGCCTGGTAGTCGGTGACCTGGTGGTCGCCGAAGGCGACGTTCATCAGCACCTGGTGGGGCGGCGTGTTCGGCAGCGGGTCGTCGGTCATCCGGGTCGCGTAGCCGTTCGGCTCGCCCCGGTCCCAGAGCATCTGCATCAGGTCGAGGATCAGCGGCCGCGCCGTTTCGTTCGGGTAGGACGGGTAGAGGACAGCGGCGAATTCGTCGAAGTCGACCGAGCGCGGCAGCAGCACCGAGTAATTCATCGCCGGCACTCCGAGCGAGGCGCGGGTGAAGTCCGGCGAGACGGCGGTCAGGGCGCCGCCCATGATCCCGCCCTGGCTGTTGCCGTTGTAGTAGAGGTGGCTGGTGTCGAGCAGCGGGCCGCTGGCGAGCGTCCCGTCCTGGTGGAAGGCCGGATCGGTCGTGAAGCCCGAGGAGCTGATCATCGCCCGGCCCAGGAAGAGCTCGTCGAGCAGGCCCTGCTGGAGGCGATCGGGGATCGTCGGGAAGGCGGAGATGTCCTGCAGCGCCGCCACCACGGACGGGAGGTCTGACTGCGACATGCCGATCTCGTCGGTTGCGCACTGGACGATCCCGTGCTCCTGAGAGAGGCTGCGCTGCGGGCTCGACCCCACCTCCGAGGCGCTGCCGAAGAGGCCGTGTCCGTAGAGCGAGGGCCGTCCCGCCGCCGCCGGCCCGGTGACGACCGAGTCGGGAACGATGCAGTCGAAGTTGGCGGTCCAGATCCCGTTCTGGATCGGCGCCCCGGCGCCGTCTAGCTGGAAGGTCCCGCCCGCGGCGCAGCTCGGGAACAGGTAACAGGGCACCTCGAAGCTGCCTTTGACCCGGCGAGCGATCTGCCCCGGGTTCGGCGCCGTTTCGACGCTGCTCACCTGGAAGCTGGGCGAGACGCCCTGGGGAACGCCGTCGGCGAGGTCGGTGTCGCCCAGCTGGGCGAAGGCGGCGTCGCGCATGGCGAGCTCGCGCCCGGCGTTGTTCTGATCGCTCGCCACGGTGAAGTCCCAGGCGAGGTAGAGGTCGTGGCGCTGGATTCCGGAGCGCTGCAGGCGCGAAAAGATCGCTTCGAAGTGACCGCGGCGGGCGTTGATCTCGGGCTGCTTGGAGGGCACCCGGTCGCGGTAGTAGCGGAACGCGGCCGGGGCTTCGATCCGCTGGCCGGCGGCGTTGCCGAGGTCGCGCAGGGCGACGATGTAGCGGTGCCCGGAGGCGAAGTTGACGGCCGGGTGGATCTCCAGCACGGCTTTTGAGGGATCCGTTGCGGTCGAGTCGATCTCGGTCCAGATCGGCCAGCGCTTGCCGGTCTCGGCATCGATCACGACGACGGGGGCGTTCCCCGCCCTGTAGCGGCCGATGTGGTTGATCGGCACCGCGCCCGTGGCACGCACGTCGGCGCTGGTTTCGATGCCAGGAACCTTGACCAGGATCGTCGCGCCGGGGCTGAAGCCGTCGGAGGCGTTGTAGGGCATGGGATCGATGTGGGTCCCGAGCGCGTTGGCCGGCATCCCCGCGAGGGTGAGGTCGACGCGGCGGCCGGTGGGGCTGCTGGGGTCGGAGACGGTGTAGTAGTCGTCGGGGAAGGGCAGCAGGCAGAGCGGGTTGCCGGGGTTGGCGATGAAGTCGCAGTTCTCGGCTTCGCTGGTGTCGATCGGCGGCAGCGAGTGGTGCGGCGGCTTGTGGCCGTGGCCGTGCCCGTGCCCGTGCCCGTGGCCGTGGCCGTGGCCGTGGCCGTGGCGATGGTGGTGACCGTGCCCATGGCCATGCGAGTGGCCATGCCGATGACCTTGGCTGTGCTCGTGGCCGCGCTGCTGGCCATGCGGCGACGCGAGCGCGACGGTGCTGGGCAGCACGATCCCAAGAGCCAGAACGACAGCGGTGGCGATGACCACGTTCAAGCGATTCCTCATCGGCAATCCCTCCGAACTTGTATCTCTGGCCATCCCCCGGCCACTTTGCCGCGAACGCGGCGGTGCCTGACCTGTCTCCTTTCGATCAAGGTAACAGGGCCGGTACGCCGGCTTTAGAGGGTGCGTCGCGGATCAGCCACCCGGGGGCGTCAACTTAGCCAGGAGCACTCACGACCGCGAAGGCGGCGCGAGGGAGGAACCTGGGTCTGATTTCAAGTAAGCGGGCTATTGGTAGAGCCAAGCTCGAATGCCCTGGAAATTGTTAGCGGGAATATTTCGGATATTTCAGGGCTGCCGAAGATGCTTAGCGGGAAATCCCTGGAAATCGCGTATTCCGTTACAAGGCATCGGAATGGCTCGGTTACAGGGGCTTGGTCTTCGCCCAATTTCTTCCGGCTTTCCTCAGGCCAGTATTCGCGTCCCGCATTTCTCAGGAGGCTTTCGTCTAGCTATTGACCGATCTCGGCTTTGGCCTTCAACCAAGCCTCAACCTTGTCTCGCTTCCAGTAGTAGCGGCCGGTGGCGATAGCTCCCTCTGGTTTGGGCACCTTGCCCCAGGTTTTTCTTTTGATGCGGATGCGGAGGGCGTTCCTCGTTATTTCCATTCGGGCGGCTAGCTCGATTGCGTCCACGAATAGGAATTGTTGTTCGCCTTCGGTTCTCGTGGGCGGGGTCAAACCGCGCTTATAAAGTTTGATGTCTTCATACAGCCAAGCTCGCTTGTTCTGGATTTGAGCAACGGCAGTTGGGAAGCGCTGGTCTCCCTCGGCTCGACCATCGACCGTGGCGCTGGAGACCCCTAGGAAGTGGGCGATGCCTCGGACGCCGAGCAGGGCGTCTTTGGCCTTCGCTGGCAGAGTTTCGGCTAGCTCTTGTTCGCCTGCTTCCTCACGGGTCAATTCCCCTTTGGCGACGGCCAGCACATTCGCCCATCGCAACGAAAGACTGTTGCTGATGGTCTCGCCAGTAGAGAGGTCAGCATCGAGATCAACGCTGAGGTTGTATTTCAGAGCGAAGCTGTCGTAAGAGGCTCGGGACAAATCCTCGGGCTTACTCTCCAACCACACGAGAGTGTCAGCGAGATAGTCGGCAGCGTGCTTAGTTCGCCTCCTGCGAGGCTGCCGCCGCTTAGTAGTCGTCTCCCCTCGTTCGCCTTTGTAAACGTCTACGGCAACGCTCCAGCGTCCCCAGAGCCGTCCAATGGCAGCGCTGCTCCAGGGCAGTTTTAGTGCCTTGGCTGCCGCGTCGAATTGCTTAGCCGTTGGAGCGTTGCCAACTGGCAGACCAAGATGCTCTCTGGCTTCCTCTAAGGCTCTCAGCGTCTCGTTGCGCTGCGAAATCATCCGGGTCTTCGGGCTGCTCAAAACGGCTGCTGAGAGGTCGTCTTGCAGCTCCTTGAAAATCTCGAACTTAGCTACGTCAGGGAGCGAGAGAACGCGTTGGAGAACCGCGTTTATCTCTATTCGTGAGGGCGGCTGGTCAGCCATGCCCTTTTCCTATTTCTTGCGCTTAGGCGGGGAGAGCTTGAACTTGCCCGTCTGCTCGGCTGGCTCAAAAGTAATGCCCTCGATCAAGTCGCAAGGCGAAACTGAGAGCGCCCCAGCCAGTCGCACGATGGTCTCCAAACGAGGCTGAGGAGCGTCTTTAGGTCTCAGCAAATCGCCCGCTTGGGTGCGATGGATTTCAGCGCGAGCCGCAAGAGCTTCCTGGCTCATGCCGGATTTCTCGAAGTAGTAGGCCAGGTTCTTTGAGAAGAGTTCGGCGGCCTCAGACACGAGCCGAAGTCTGATTCTTGTCCAGGTTGTAGGCCACAGCCAAAAACCTCCTGGTTTTACCCTCAATTTCGATCTATACTGCGGCTGCCTCTGCCCAGCAAACGGCTTCACGCCGGCATTTGGAGCTCGAAGGGAGCCAGCCCATGAAGAAGTGCCTCGCCCTCACTTTCCTCTTCTCCATTGGCCTGCTCTCAAACGCCTCAGCCGCAACCATCAACTTCGCCATCACCAATGCCAAGGGCATCCCCCAAGCCCAGGTCTCAGTTGAAGCTCCTAATCGCAAGCTCCTGAGCAACGCGGCTGGCGAAGTCAGCGTGAGCAACTTGAACCCTGGCGAAGTCGTCTACTTCTCCCGCCAGTTCCAAGCGGGCAATGACCCTTGCTTTAGCACTCCTGAGGGAATGCCGGGGGTGGCCTACACGGTTCCCGACCCAGCGCCAGCCTCAGCCACGGTTGCTCTCCCGGCTCTTGGCTTCCAGCCCTATGAACCCGGCCTGAGCGCCAGGGAGCGGGGCTTGGTCGGCCTTATAAATAATGAAAGGCAAGCCCATGGCCTGGCTCCCGTGGTTATCTCCAGCGTCCTCGAGGAAGCGACGGATGGCTACCTGGCCTACGCGCCCTCAGTTCCAGGCGCTTCCAACTCGGCCATGCATTGCTCCCTCTACGGGGTTCGCACTCGCGTTCTCGATGCTGGATACCCGCTGGCTAGTAACTCTGCCGAGACCATTGTCTGGGCAGCCTCAGCAACCCAGGCTTTTGAATGGTGGATGGGCAGCCCCGTCCACAAGGAAATTATTTTAAGTCCGCAGTTCGACAGCATCGGCCTCTCCAGCAAGGGCGGCACCTTCCTGGCTAACTTCGCTACTACCGACCCCGCTTTTGTCAATCGAGCTGGTTTGACGGGGGATTTCGGGGATGCCAATCTGGCCGACAAGACGGCTCCTGTCAGCGGGAGCCAGGAAAGCGCTCAGCGCAACCCTCGCTTGACCTTCAAGACCTTGAGGGTTCGTGGCCATCGCCTCCAGCTCAGCGTCTCGGCTGCCCCTGGAGCAGTAGCCGAAGGGCAGGTAATCGTCTGGCTTCGCAAAGGCCATCAGAAGCGCTCCCTGCGGCTCTCTGGCCTTGCTGCCAAGAGCAACCTTGCAGCTGGTCGCTGGACGATAGAAGCCAGCTTCCAGCCCGGCTCCAAGAACGAATACGAGAACACTTCCATCACTCGTCGCGTCCAAGTTCCCAAGCATCAGAAAAGGACGCGGCACTAATACTTATTCCTATAAAAGAATGCCGCCCGCGCTGTTGGTGCAGCCGGGCGGCGTGGCACAAGGAGGGATTAGCTCCCCATGCAAGAGGATCGTAAAAGTCCGGACGAAACCGAGAGCGATTGGGTGACGCCTGATCGTGAAGATGCACGATGGCAAGCCAGGGTGATGCTGACCTTGTTGGAGCAGTCCCCGCATCCACTGAGCCAAGCGGAGATTGCCCAGGCGTTGTTGAAGCCAGAGCCAGAGTTCTTGGAACGGGACGCGGTGCAGCGAGCCATTCGAGACCTGCGACAAGTCGGCCTCGTCCATCAGAGCGATGAGTTGGTCTCACTCACCCGTGCGGCTCGTCACTTCAACTCTCTGCCCTTCGATGAGTAGCAATGACGATGTAGCTTGGATATTCGGGCAGAACCTCAAACGGTGCAGACTGTTGATGAATATGAGTCAACACGAGTTAAGTATTCGTGCCTCAATGCATCGTACCGAGATCAGTTTTTTGGAGCGTTCCCTTCGTGTACCTAGACTTGACACTGTCGTGAAGCTGCAAGATAGTTTGGAAGCCACGCCAGAGGAACTATTGAAGAATATTGTCTGGCGACCTGGCTCACTCCAATACGGCAGCTTTGTAGTAGCCCAGCCAGAGGTTCGCAATGGCGACTGACCCACTCACGGCCAAGTTCGCTGAGAACTTACTGATACTGAGAAGACGAGCCGGGTTGAGCCAAGAAGACCTCGGCTTCCTTAGCAATCTGCACAGAACCGAGATCGGCGCACTAGAGCGAGGCTATAGAGACCCAAAAATCTCAACTCTGGTGAAGCTCAGCGGCAGTCTCACAGTCACTCCCAATGACCTGCTCACGGGCATCGACTGGAAAGCAGGAGCCGCACCCAGGCTGGGCAAGGTGAATATCCGCTATTGAGTTGCGGACGAGCCTAGCCCCTCCCGGTTAAAGGAGAGGCCGTATTGACTCAGCGCTCACGTACCGAGAGGATCGCGCTTCCCTTCCCTCGCGGTTGGGACGTGCTCTTATCGTTTCCGATTAAGCACTACATCTACAACTATCGCCAGAACTGAGACGAGGAGTTGTAGCACTCCCAATGTTATGATTAACATCTCTTATATTGTACCGGCTCAGGAGGTAGAAACCGGAGCCTTTAGTCTCGTCCCAGAACGCAGAAACGGCGCCCGTGTAAGCGCCGTTTCCTAATGTTAACCATAACGTGAAGTCTGTAATGCTCTACCCACAGGCTTCACTGGAATAATACTCCCGTGCGCAGACTATGGGGTCATTTTAGCTTTATGATCTACAGCGCCCGATACGTCAGGCACCGGCAATGTGGTGTTCTCGCCAGTTTTGAAGGTTTACCTCTTCCTCTGGGTCAATCAGGTTCGGCCATTTTCTCCACAGGCGGTGGATAACCTCGGCTCCGTAGCATCGGAGTGCAGCTGAGTAGGTTCGGTAGTCCTGGTCTGACAAGCGCACTAGCTCCCCGTCTTTGTAGGAGCTTCTGAGTGAGGGTGCTTGTTTTAAGGCTTTCTCGTCAAAGCGCCCAGCGCGATGAACAAGAACATCTCGTATCGCGCCGAACTCCTTCAATGCTTGTTTTAAATCTGCCGGGATTGGCCGATCCTCAGGAGCACCCAATCCAACTTGCTTCAAGCATCGTTCGTAACGGGAGATCCCACTCCCCTTCATCGGCTTCAACTCCTCTGGCACCTTGAGGAGGCTCCGCAGCTTCTCCAGCATTTTCTCGCGTAGCTCTGGAGTCAAGTGCTCGACAGCCTCCGGCACTTGTTCTTCTGCTTGTTTCATCGTGGCTTTGAAAGGGAGGTCGCGGACTGCTGGAGCGAACTCCTGAACCAGAGCATCGAGAGCGCTGTTCATGCTCACGAGTGCTTGGGCATTCAGAGCTGGATGCCCGCTGTCGATTTCGGCCTTGGCCAACTCCGCTCGCTGCCAATAGACCTGAACCTCGTGCTCCCTCTGCTCATCTCCCCCATTTGCATCGAACTCTTCTTGCTCGCGTTCATATGCTTTTCGCAGCTCGTGCAAGCCGAGGATGCCCATTGCTCGAACTCGCTCAACTTCTTCTATGGCCGCCCCGAAGTCCGCAACCATCCCTCCTCGTCCGCGCTCAAGACGCCGGTCTCGCCTTGCAGCTTCAACCTGTTCGCGAGCGTAGCCAACAAGGTTCTCCTCCCCGACCATCGCCCTACCTCTGCTGTTCGGCTCGCTGGACTAGCTCGGAGAGTTTGACCCCATATGCCTTGGCGAATTGGCTGAGGACTTTCCAGGTGGGGTTGCGTTTGCCTCTTTCAATATCCGAGACGTAAGAGGGGTTCAACCCGGTCTTCTCGGCAACGTCGGCCTGGAGCAAGCCCCGTTCTTCGCGGAGCTGCTTGATGGCGGCTCCTAAAGCTTTGTAGGAGGGCTTAGGGCGATGCTCGGCTTTGGCTTTTGCTTTGGCCATGCCGAACAACTTGCCATAAGGCTCGGTCGTCAAGGGCTTCTCAAATCGGCTCTTGACATTTCCGTCTGGGATCGACTATAAGTTATATCGACTATGAGTTATGTCCTTGAGAACAGCCCCTCCCCCACCTCTGCTGTCGAGTTGATGGTTATTGGCTTCGAGGCTTTGGCTGCTGTCGAGCAGGACGATGTTCTGAGCCGCTTGCAGGGCTTGCGCTTGAAGCGGAATGCTGGGGAGCAATCAGAGGGCGAGCGGATGCTGGCCAGCTTGCAGCGAGTGGCGCAGCTCGCGGGTCGCGCTCCTGAGGACTTGACCTCTGAGGATTACCGAACGGCTATTCGCCAGGAGATTGCTGAGGGTGGCGCTGGTATCGAGCCGATCTCCAAAGTGATTAAGCATTTTGGTTCCTGGCGCTTGGCCAAGGAAGCCCTCAGCCTCTCGGGCGCGAACACGGCTCGTCAGATTGAGGCGCGGTTTGAGTGCCGCCGATTGGGTCGGGTTCATCGGTACAGCGAGGAAGTGATGCGCGAGACCCTGGAGCGTTGTCGCGCTGCTTATGAGCATCGGCCAACGGTTGGGGAGTTCAAGGTTTGGCGCCAGCGTGAAATGGACTTGGCTCGCGCTCAAGGCAACCCCGACTTCTACCTACCCGGCATAAACGCCTACCGGAGCCGCAACAAGCTCTGGCGGGACACCCTGGCTCATTACCTCGGGGACTGACCGTGGCTAATAAAATAATTAAGCAGGGCTTCCCCGGTCTTGGTGGGCTTGTAGAGCTTCCAGCGATATACGGGGCGGTTCTCGACCAGACCAGCCTCCAAGAGGACGCGAAGATGGCGACTGACCCCGGCCTGCTCGCGCCCCGTAATCAAGCAGACATCGCTCACGGTCAACTCTTGTCCAGCGTCAGCCAACAGCTTGAGAATGGTCAGGCGGTTGGGGTCGCTGAGGGCTTTGCCCTGGCGGCTGAGCTGGGTGGCTTCCTCATAGCTGAGCAGGTCTGCTCTCAACTTCTCGGCTCGACCCAGAGTGACCTCCCGCAATCTCAAATCGGTGTTTCCCATGGCTTCTCAGACTAACGGATCTGAATACGTGAATCCCTCAGGGAACGCTCCCAAGAAATCCCAAGTTAAAAGGGTGAGCAAGCCCCGCAAACCTCGCAGCAAGGTTCTCCCGGAACCGCCCAAGGGCGTTGAAACGCCTTATGCGAACCGCCGCCCGGAGTGGCAGGGCGTCAGTCTTGGAGAGAAGACCCGAGTGGTATTGGAGTCAGATGCTTGGGCAGAGGTGATGCTTCCGGCTCTGGCGGCTGTAGAGGCTGAGCGACCCCGCAAAGGTCCCAAGCCCGCATATTCAAGCGAGGAGCTGGAGAGAGCCGTTCTCTTCCAGAAGCTTGCCGGGGTCGCCACTTACAGAGAGGCGCGGACAATTCTTGCTTCGGATCGGGAGCAGTTGAGCCGGGAAGTTCTCGGCTTTGACAAGTCCCGCAAACGCTACGGACGCGGGATCGCTCTCGTCAAATCCCTGGACGGGGTGCCCTCAGAGGTGACCGTCTGGAGGCATTTGCAGCGTTGGGGTTTGGAGCGTCATATTGCTGCTTACGCCGCTTTCTTTCAGCGCTTGCTCAGCGAGCATTCGCTTGACCCGGATTTTCAGGCAGAGGCTCGAGTTCTCAATATCGACGGCTCAGCTATTCGCTCGCACTACAACAGTTACCCGGTCATCGACAAGAAGACTGGCGAGGTTATTAAGCCCCCGACCCTCGAAGGCGGCGGCTACATGAAACGGACGGAAGAGAACTCAGGCAAGGACGGACACGGCTTCCAAATGGTCTCGGTCAGCACTTCAACTGGCTTGCCTCTCGCTCACAGCATTTCGCCTATTAACGATAATGAGGCTAAGGCGGCTCGGAAGCTCTTTGAGACCGATTGGCAGGAGAGGGTTGCTCCGCTCCTAGACGACAGGCTCAGGGTCTTGACTGGCGACAGTGCTTACCAGCCTGCCTGGTTGAGAGAGCAGCTGCATGGGCTGGGCATTGTTGAGAATTGCCATTCGGTTTCCCATGCCAAGAGCGAGCGCAGCGAAAACAACGCAGCGAAAAAGAAGGCTGCCGAATATCAAATCCAGGGCTACCCGAATTGGCGAGCCAACGGCCACCGCGAGTTGTACTGCGTGTGTGGGGAGGGCAAGACGGTTCCTCGTATCAGCCGCCATAAGAACGGGAGCGCGGTTGTCCGGGTTGAAGGCGACTGCAAGAACTGCGGCTCAATAACTATTACCGCTGGCAAGTGGCGCGTATCCGAGAAGCCCAAGCGCTTCGTCCGCTGCTTGCTTGGCGAGGAAGCCGATTACGCCTTCGGCAACCCCATGACTTTTTACAATCCACGAGCCAAGGCATTCGGCAAAGGACGCTTCGGTCATGGCGAGGGTTTCCACGGCCACATGCAAACCCGTTTCGGCCTCTTGAAGCACAAGGCTTGGTATCGCCGCCGCGAGCAAGCCCAACTCGATTTCCTGATGGTCTTCTGCACCATGCACGCGCTGGCTATCGAGCAGCGCAAGCGGGCTAAGGAACCTGTCTCGCTGAAAGCGAAGCGGGCAACGGCTCCACCCGGCCTAGCCCAAGCCGCTTAGTTCCCGGCTCGGCTCCCACCCTCTGAATAAAGCTTCACCATCGGGCAGCTTCCCCTGCTCGATATCCTTGTTCTCGGAAAGCGTTCCTCTTCTCAGGAGCGCTTTTTCTTGCTATTCCTAGCTAAGAGGGCTAACGGGAATATTTCGCTTATTTCACGCGAATATCGTAATCCCGCTAAGTAGAGCTGGCTCTAGGCGAACCGCTCTCTAGAGCCAAAAAGCCCCGCTAATACTTGAAAACGCGTAAGCGTTCAGCCCCAACCAACGCCTGCGATTCCCCGCCCGCCCCGCTCAGACCAGCGAAGGAGCAGGGCTCGCCCGAGCACTCGCCATGAGCGCCTCAACCAAGAAGCCGAAGAACGATCGCCCCTGCAGCCGGCAGGTCTGGGAGACCGAGAGCATCCGCTCGGCGAAGTGCTCTCCGGCTTGGGACTGGCTGCCGAGGGAGATCTTGCGATAGATCACGGCGGATCTGAGCCCCCTCTCGGCCCTGTTGTTGGTCGGCTCCACCCCCTCGACCTCGGTGAAGGTCCAAAGCGCCGGCCAGAGCTTCAAGAGGTTGCGGGCAAAGGTGCGGAAGCGGCGGTTGCGAGTGGTCGTCTTGTGGTGGGGCTCCAGCAGGGCCCGCAGGCGACGCTTGATCGGAGCGATCTCGCGGGCCAGCCGCCGGCGATCGCCGTGGGTGGCGAAGGCCTCCCAGGCGCCGAACAGCTCGCGGCAGATCTCAAGCCCCGCCTCGCCGAAGCGACCCTGCTCGGCCAGGCCTTCGGAGTGGCGGCGAAAGTCGCGCAGCAGGTGGGCCCAGCAGACCTGCCGGCGGGCCGGGTCCAGGCAGTCATAGGCCCACCAGCGATCGGAGGAGACGATCCCGGCGAAGCCCTCGCCGATCAGCTCCGGCAGCTCGCGCTCGTGGCGGTCGGCGGCGATGTGGAAGGCGGCGGAGGTATCGGTGATGGCGCCCCAGAGGGTGCGCTTTTGCCCGGCGTTGCGCCAGCCGGTCTCATCGACAAAGAGGACGGGGGCGTCCTTGACCGCCTCGCGCAGGCAGGCGTAGGGAGATGCCAAGGCGGCGGAGGCGCGCTGGCAGATCGCGTCGACCGAGCCGGTCGAGACCGCGCAGCCAAACAGCTCTCCGCATAGCTCTGAGGCGTCGCGGCGGGAGATCCGGTTGCGGACCGACAAGAGCGCGATCGCTGCCTGAAGGCGGGGGCCGAAGGCGCTTTCCCGGGCTCCCTGCGGCAGCTCGGCACGGGTGGTGTGAGCGCAGCCGGGGCAGCGCAGGGCGTGGGCGCGGTGCTCGGTGACGGTGACCGCAATCGCCGGCAGCTCGGTGACCTGGTGGCGGTGGGGCGCGCCGGCCTGATCGTGGTTGCAGGGGTCGAGGTCGTGCCCGCAGCTTGAGCAGCTGGCCGGCCAGTGGTCGATCACCTGATCGAGGCGATCCTCGGCCACCAGCTTGCGAGTCGTTCCCTTGTGGCCGGGCTGGCCGCCCTGCTTGCGGGGGCTGGGCGAGCGCTCGGGCAGTGGCCGCTTGGCCGGCGGGTCGGCCGACGGCGGGCGCGAGGAGTTCTGGGAGTTCTCGCGCAGCTTCTCCTCCAGGCGCTCGATCCGTGCCTCCAGCCGGGTGACCTGGCGCTCGTAGCGGGCGGTCAGCTCGACGAGGAACTCGACGCAGGCCTCGCGGCCCGCGTCGTAGACCGCCTCGGCCTCGGCGCGCTCCATGGCAGAAGGTTCGCCGTGCTCGAGTTATGTCCCCCTGGGGGCTGAACGCTTACGAAAACGCTTCGCAGGGCTTACTTGAAACGAAGCCCACCTAATTGTCGGAGCCGGCTCTATCCCAGATGTACAGCTCGACCGCCTCGACCGCGAGCGCCATCAGGCGCGGGGGTGAGAGCAGGCCGAGGACGAGCTCGAAGAGCGTCCTCCTCGGTGACCCCGGCGTCGACGGCCTCCTCGCCGCGGAAGCCGGCGGCGAGCTTGAGAGCCTCGCGGCGGTTCTCGCCGAGCGAGCCGAAGGCGCCCATCAGGAAGTCGCGGTTGGGGACCGGGTGGCCGACCTCGAGCGAGCCGTGCCAGGCGGCGAGCATCGAGAGGTCGTGCTCGTCGAGCTCGGAGATCGCCTTCGCGTAGTGGACCTCGAGCTCGGTGTCGGGGATCTCGTCGACCCAGGCCCGGACCGCCTCGCCGAGCAGCTGACGGCGGGCCTCACGGCCGACCGAGTCGGCGATGGCGCGAACTGCGTCGGCTGGGTCTACGAAACAGAGGGACATGAACTGGCTCGCAATCTAGAGGGGGCAGAAGACGGCAAAACCGGGGCAGAAAACACCCGCTTTGCGGCTTTGTGACGCGGTCTGCGTCGATCTCCGGGCACGCCGGAGGCCGACCTATGCTGGGTCGCTTGCCGATATGCCGCTGAAGCTGATCCACGGACCCCCGAACTCTGGCCGTGCCGGACTGATCCGGCGCCGGTTCGTCGCTGCCCTCGAGCGCGATCCGATCCTGGTCGTGCCCACCGTCGACGACGTCTTCGCCTTCGAGCGCGAGCTCTGCGCACAGGGCGCCGCGCTGGGCGGGGCGGCGATGACCTTCGGAGCGTTGTTTCGCAGCGTCGCCACGGCGGGCGGGGTGCCCCCCGGGGCCGAGCTCTCCCCCGCGCAGCGGTTGCGGACGATCTCGGTGGCAATCGACGCCCGCGCCGCGCGGCTCGGCCCCCTGCGGCGCTCCGCTTCCCGGCCCGGCTTCGCGCGGGCCTTCGAGCGCCTGCTGGACGAGCTCCAGGCGGCGGCGGTCGGCCCGGAGGCGGTCGAGGCCAGCGCCGCGACGCTGGAGGGCTCGGCCTACCTCAGCGACATCGCCACCCTCTACGCCGGCTACGCCGAGGTCCGCCAGCGGACCGGCCGCGTCGACGCCCACGGGATCGCCCGCGAGGCGATCGAGCTGCTGCGCCGCGACGGTTCCTTCTGGGGCCAGCGCCCCCTCTTCATCTACGGGCTCGACGACCTCACCCCCAACCAGTTCGAGCTGGTCGCGGCGCTGGCGGCGCTGACCGAGGTGACCGTAGCGCTGCCGTTCGAGGCGGGAAACGCGGCGCTTGCGGCACGCTCGCGCCTGCTCGGCGAGCTGCGCGAGCGGATCGGCGTCGCCGAGGAGAGGGAGCTCGAAGTCGACCGGGCAAACACCGAGAGTGCGCTGCTCTTCGGGCTGGCCCGTGGCTTCGGCGCGTCCGACGCGGTGCCACAGGAGCCAAACGGCGACCTGCTCCTGCTGCGCTCGGCCGGGGTGCGGGGCGAGGCGGAGGCGATCGCCACCGAGGTCTCGAAGCTGGTCGCCGGCGGCGCCGACCCGGCCGCGATCGCGATCGCCCTGCGCGACCCGGCGCGGCGAGGCGCGGCGATCGCCGCGGCGCTGGAGGCAAACGGGGTGGCGACGGCGCTGGAGGCGGAGCTGCCGGTCGCCGGGACCGCGGTCGGCGGCGCCCTGGTGGCGCTGCTGGAGGCCGAGTTTGGCTCCGGGCGCGCCAACGACCTGCTGCGCTACCTGCGCGGGCCGTCGGGGTTCTCGCCCGGCCGGGTCGACTGGCTGGAGCGCTCGCTGCGGCGCGGCCGGGTCGAGGACGCGGCGACGGCGCTGACGCTGTGGCAGGGCGAGGAGGGCGAGCCGCCGCGGGATCTGGTGCGGCTGCGCGAGGCGGCGGCGCGCTCGGGGGCGGCGCTCTCCGCCGAGCTCGGACGCCTGGCGACGACGATGGCCTCGCGGCCGCTGCGCGGCGAGGGCGACGGGCCGGCGCTCGGTCCCGGGGACGGGCTGGAGCTGCGCGCGGCCGGCGCCATCGCCAACGCGCTCGGCGAGCTGGCCGAGCTCGGCGGCCTGGCGCCGGGGGCGGCCGAGCTGGCGGCGACGATCGCCGCGCTCGAGTTTCGGGTCTGGAGCGGTCCGGTCGAGGGCCGGGTGCGGATCGCCAGCCCCTACCGCCTGCGCGCCGGCCGCTTCGACCACGTCTTCGTCGGCTCGCTGCAGGACGGCGAGTTCCCGCGCCGCGACCGCGGCGGAGATCCCTTCCTCTCCGAAGCCCAGCGCGACACCCTCGGGCTCGACCCGCGGCGCGACAGCGAGGCCGAGGAGCGCTACCTGTTCGGCGTCTGCCTCTCGCTGCCCCGCCGGCGCCTCTTCCTCTCCTATCGCGACAGCGACGAGAACGGCGCTGCCGAATCGCGCTCGCCCCTGCTCGACGACATCCGGGCGCTGCTGGCGCCGCCCGCCGACGGCTCGGCGCCGGACCCGGTCGAGGAGGCGATCACCCGCAGCCGCGACCTGGCGCGAGTCGTCCACCCCCTGGCCGAGGCGCCCTCGGAGGACGAGCTGGCCCGGGCCCTGGCCACGCACGGTCCCGGCACCGACCCGGCGGCCCTGCTCGTCGGTGCCAGCGTCGACGCGGTGCGCGGCGCGCGGATCGTCGCCCGGATCGTCGCCGCCCGCCGCGCCGAGGCCGCCTCGCGGGCCCCCGGCCCGCTGACCAACCCGGCGGCGATCGAGTCGCTGGCCGCGGTCCCCGCCTACGGCGGCACCACCCTGGAGGGCTTCGACGTCTGTTCCTACCGCTGGTTCGTCAGCCACGAGCTCGACCCGCAGCCGCTCGACCCGGTCCCCGACCCGCTGGTCCAGGGCGGCCTCATGCACGAGTCGCTCGACCGTCTATACAAAGAGCGCCCCGGCGGCGACCCCCTCCCCCGCCCTGACTCGCTGCCGGCCTGGCTGGCGCGCGGCCGCGAGATCGTCGTCGCCGTCGTCGCCGAGCGCGAACTCGGCTCCCACCCGGCCGAGCGGGCGATGGCGCGGCGGGTCGAGCGGCTGCTGGAACGCTTCCTCGCCGAAGAGGCGGGGCGCGAGACCGGCGGCTTCGAGCCCTGGCTACTGGAGGCCGCCTTCGGCGATTACGAGGAGAGCGAGCGACCGGCGCTGGAGCTGGACGGCTGGGGGCTGCACGGGGCGATCGACCGGGTCGACCGCGCCGCCGACGGTCGCGCCCTGGTCATCGACTACAAGCTCTCCGGCGCGGTCACGCCGCGGGAAAAGTTCGAGGAGCAGGCGAAGCTGCAGCTGCCGCTCTACCTGCTGGCGGTGGAGCGGCACTGGGGAGCGGAGCCGGTCGGCGGCCTCTACCACCCGCTGCGCGCGACCTCGATGCGGCGCCCGCGCGGCGTCGTCAGCGAGGAGGCGGCCGAAGACCTCGCCGACTACGGCCTCTACGGCCGCGACGTCGTCGACGCCGAGGGGCTGGAGGAGCTGCTGGCCGACTCGCGGCGGCGGGCCGGCGCGATCGTCGCCCGCATGCGCGCCGGCGATATCCGCCGCGACCCCGGCCCGCGCCGCGGCCTGCGCGGCCACGACGCCTGCCCGCCGTTCTGCGACTTCGCGCCGATCTGCCGCCGTGACCGCGCCCCTCAGTACGAGGAGGACGAGGACGTGGAGGAGCGATGAGCGCGCGCGCTCCCACGCCCGAGCAGGCGGCGGCGATCGAGGTCATGGGACGCGACGTCCTGCTCGAGGCCGGCGCCGGCACCGGCAAGACCGGGGTGATGGTCGACCGCTACTGCCGCCTCGTCTGCGACAAGGGCGTCGCCCCCGACGCGATCCTCGCCTTCACCTTCACCGACAAGGCGGCGGCCGAGCTGCGCCAGCGGATCCGCGCCGAGCTGGCGCGGCGGGCCGAGGCGGGCTCCGAGCGGGCAGCGGAGCTGCTGACCGCGATCGGCGGCGCCTGGGTGATGACGATCCACGGCTTCTGCAACCGGCTACTGGCCGGCCACCCGGTGGCGGCCGGGATCGATCCAGGCTTCCGCGTCCTCGACGCCCCCGAGACGACCCGCGCCGCCCGCGAGGCCTTCAACGAAGCGCTGCGCGACTTCCTCGCCGCCGAGCCTCCCGTTGATGGGCCGATTTCCCTCCATATAGGCGTAAAACCGGCCCATCAACCGCAGGAGTCGCGGGAGGAACTGGTCGCGGCCTATGACATCGATGGGCTGCGGGGGATCGTCGCCGGGGTGCATGCCGAGTTGCGCAGCCGCGGGGAGGCGGAGCCGCGGCTGCCGGAACCGCCGCCGAGCGACCCGGTCGAGGCGATCGCCGTGGCGATCGAAGCGGCCGGACGGGCGCTGGAGGAGCTGAAGGAGGGCGACCCCAAACGGGAGCTGGTCGAGCGGGCGCTGGCGCGGCTCAGCGAGCTGGGCCCGCCGCCGCAGCTCGCTGAGCTGCGGGCGCTGCGCCCCGACAGCAAGGCGAAGGCGATCCTGCCCTTCCGCGAAGCGATCGACGCGGCCGTCTCCCGCACCGCCGAGGCCGGCGAGGGAGGGGAGGCCTACCGCCACCTGGCCGAGTTGCTGGAGCTGTTCTCGGCTCGCTTCGAGGCCGCCAAGGAGCGCCGCACCGGGATCGACTTCGAGGACCTGCAGATCCTCGCGGCGCGGCTGCTGGAGCGGGCCGAGATCGGCGAGGCCTACCGAACCCGCTTCAGCCACCTGCTGGTCGACGAGTTCCAGGACACCAACCGCCTGCAGCTGCGGCTGATCGAGGCGCTGCGGGGCCCGCGCAGCGAGCTGGTCGTGGTCGGCGACGAGTTCCAGTCGATCTACGGCTTCCGCCACGCCGACCTCGACGTCTTCCGCCGCCAGCGCGACCTGATCGCCCAGCGCGCCGATGCGGAGCTGATGGAGCTGAGCGGCAACTTCCGCTCGCGGCCCGAACTGATCGCCGCGGTCAACCACTTCGGCGCGGCGCTGCTCGGGCCGTCGTACCGCCCCCTCCGCGTCGGCGCCCCCCCACAGCCCGCCGATGGGCCTCAAACGTCCGACATGCAGACGCCTGCGGCCCATCAACCCCTGGAGTCGCGGGTGGAGCTGCTGCTGACCGCCCGCGACGGCTGGGACGAGGAGGAGATCGAGCTGGAGCCGGCGATCGACGGCCGCACCCCGCTCAACTGCCTGGCCGAGGCGCGCGCGGTCGCCGAGCGCCTGCGCGAGCTGGCCGAGGGCGGGATCGAGCGCGGCGAGATGGTCGTGCTGCTGCGCGCCTTCACCCACCTCGACGCCTACGAGGACTCGCTGGAGCGGGCCGGCCTGCGCCCCTACGTGGTCGGCGGCCGTGGCTACTGGTCCCAGCAGCAGGTCTCCGACGTCAGCGCGCTGCTGGCGACGATCGCCAACCCGCTCGACGACCAGGCCCTCTTCGGCGCCCTCGCCTCGCCCGCCTGCGGCGCCGCCCCGGACACGCTCTGGCTGCTGCGGGCGGCGGCGGGCAAGCGCCGCCACGTCTGGCCGGCGCTGGAGCGCGCCGTCGGCGCCGGCGAGGCGGAGCTGGACGCAGCGGAGCGCCTGATCCAGATCCCCGACTCCGAGATCGAGCTGCTGCGCGGCTTCGTGGCGACGATCGCGGACCTGCGCGAGCGTGGGCCGCGGCTCTCGCTCGCCGCCCTGATCGAGGCGGCGACGACCGCGACCGGCTACGACCTGGCGGTACTGATGCGGCCGGCAGGCGAGGCGCGCTTCGCCAACGTCCGCAAGCTGATGCGGCTCGCCGCCGAGTTCGAGAGCCGCGAGGGCCGCGACCTGCGCGGCCTGCTCGACTTCCTCGCCGCCCGCGCCGAGAGCGACGCCGAGGCCCAGGCCGCGACCGCCGCCGAGGGCCACGACGGGGTGCGGATCATGACCGTCCACAACGCCAAGGGGCTGGAGTTCGACGTCGTCGCCGTACCCGACCTCTCGCGCAGCCTGCTGGCCGGAGCACGGCCGCCGCTGCTGACCCTCGGTCGCGAGCAGCCGCCGCGGGTGGGGATGCAGCTGCGCCGGCTCGGCAGCGGCGCGATCAACCTCTACGACCACGCCGAGCTCTGCGAGGAGGCGAAGGCGCGCGACGCCGAGGAGGGGCTGCGCCTGTTCCACGTCGCCGCCACCCGTGCCCGCGAGCGGCTGATCCTCAGCGGCGTCGTCAAGCCCGAACCGGGCCGCGAGACCAAGCCCGGGACGCCGGTCGTCGAGCGCCTGGTCGAGGCGCTCGGGGTCGAGCGCGACGCCGACTCCAGCGTCGTCGTCCCCGCCCCCGAGCCGCGCCCCGGTCTGGATGCCAGCTTCGCCGCCGCGGAGATCGCCGTACGGGTCAACCTCCCCTCGCCCGGGCGCGCGGCGCAGCTGCGGGCGACGCGGCGCGGCGCGGCCGCCGACCGCCCGCTCGGCGAGGGCCCGCCGCCGCTGGTCGAGCGCCAACCGCCGATCGTCCCCAGCCGCCCCCTCTCCTACACGGCGATCTCCGCCTACGAAGAGTGCCCCTACCGCTTCTACATGGAGCGCGTGCTGGGTCTGGATGGGGGCGGTCGTCTTTTGTCGCCCAGCGGGCGACAAAAAGCAACCGCCGCCGATGGCACGGACGCGGCGACGCCCTCGGCCCGCGAGGAGCGGACCGCGCAAGGGGCCGCCGTCCACGCGCTGCTGGAGTGGAGCCAGGCCAACGCCTGGAGCGAGCCCTCGGAGCAGCTGGCGCGTCGCCACGCGGTCGCCGCCGGCCTCGACCCCGACGAGAGCGACCCCGCGGCCCTGCTGGCGCCGGTGCGCGGCTGGCTCGGCTCCGGCCTGCGCGAGCGGATCGGCGCCGGCGCCACCCGGACCAGGGCCGAGGTGCCGATCCTGCTCGGCGTCGGCGACACCGTCCTGCGCGGCTCGATCGACCTCCTTGTCGAGCGCGAGGGTGCCCCGCCGCTGGTCGTCGACTACAAGACCGACCGCCTCGACGGCTCCGGGCCGGAGGAGCACGCCGCCCGATACCAGACCCAACGCTCGATCTACGCCCTGGCGGTGGCCGAGTCGCTGAACGCGCCCGCGGTCGAGGTCGCCTACGTCTTCCTCGAGCGCCCCGAGGAGCCAGCCGTCACCGTGCTCGACACGGCGGCGATGGAAGCCGGCCGCGAGCGCCTGGACAGAGCCATCTCCCAGATCAGCCACGGCGAGTTCCCGGTCGCCCCCGAGCCCGAGCGCACCTGGTCCCTCTGCCGCGGCTGTCCGGCCCTGGGAAGACTCTGCTCAGGCCCGCAAGACGCCTGACCCTACGAGGGCTCGACAGCCGAGCTGTCCAACTTCGCCGCCAGCTCGTCGAGCTTCAGCTCCTTCAACCCCTCGCCCACGGCCTCCAGCTCGGCCGCGCAGTAGTTGACCAGCTCGCGCCCTTCGCGGCAGAGGTCGAGGGTCTCGCGCAGGCCGGCCTGGCCGGAGTCGAGCCGGTCGATGATCTCCTCCAGCCGCTCCACCGCGACCTCGTAACTCTCAGGCTTCTCGCTCAACGTCTCCCTCGATCTTGGCGTTCACACGTCCGTCCGCGAAGCGCAGTCTTACGTCCGCCGCGGCGACAGCGGCTTCGGCGGAGCCGACCGGCTCCCCGGCGACCGTCTCCGCCAGCGCGTAGCCGCGCTCCAGCGTCCGCTCGGGGTCATGCGCACGCAGGGTCACCGCGGCCCGTCGCAGCGCCTGACGACGCCTCTCCAGGGCTCTCGTGGCGGAGCGTTCGATGCTGGCGCCGCGCCGGCGCTCCTCGGCGACCGCCGCCGCGGTGCGCTCGATCCCCCGCCGCCGGGCGCGGTCGAGGACAACCGTGGCGATCCGCCGCTGGAACCCACCCCTGGCGGTCAAGCCGCGTTCGGAGGAGGCGCGGATCTCGCGGGTCTTCTGGTTGAGGCCGCTGCGCTCGCGCTGCAGAGCCCGTGCCGGCCCACGCGCCAGCGCCGCCAGGTGACGGGCGCGGACGCCGATCGCCCCTTCCGCCCCTCGCCGCAACGACGAGGTCGCCCGCTCGAGCTCGCGGCGGGCGACGCCGCAGTCGAGCGGCACCGCCGCTTCGGCGGCGTGGGTCGGGGTCGAGCAGGCGACCGCGGCGACGTCGTCGATCAGGGTCGTGTCGCGCTCGTGACCGATCGCGCTGACGACCGGCACCCGCAGCATCGCCACCGTGCGGCAGAGAGTCTCGTCGCAGAAGGCCCAGAGGTCGGCGAGGCTGCCACCGCCCCTGGTGACGACGATCGCCTCGACCTCGGGCCGCGCCGCCAGGCCCTGGATCGCCGCGCCGATCGCCGGCGCCGCGTGGCGGTCCTGGACCGGCGCGAAGGCCCAAACCACGGTGCCGCCCCAGCCGCGGCGCCGCAGCCCGGCCAGCAGGTCGCGCCGGGCCGCGCCCGATTCCGCCGTCACCACCCCGATCGTCCTCGGCAGCAGCGGCCGCCCCAGCTGCTTCTGCAGCTCGAACAGGCCCTCGGCCCGCAACTGCTTGCGCAGCGCCTGCAGCCGCGCCAGCAGGTCCCCCTCCCCCGCCAGCCGCACGTGGGTGGCGCGAAAGCTGAAGCTGGGCGAGGCCTGGCCACCGCCGGGGTAGTAGTCGGGCCCGCCGGAGATCACCAGTTCGGCGCCGTCGCGCAGCGCCCCCTCCGGCAGCCCGGCCTTCTCCAGGTCGTTGAGCCAGATCGCGCAGGGAACCGCGCCCTGGCTGTCGCGCAGCTCGAAGTAGACCTGGACCTTGCTGCGCCCCACTCCGGTCACCTCGCCGATCAGCTGCACCCGCGCCCGTTCCCGCATCCACTCCTGCAGTTTCTGGGCGTAGCGACCGACGGGATAGGGACCGGGCAAATCCATCGACCCAGGCTAATTAACGCTTCGGGTGGCGCGTCACCCGGCTTGCTTCCACTGCTTGGCCCAGGTCCGCAGCTCGCGAATCGAGGGGCCGAGCTGCTCGCCGATCGGCGTCAGCGAGTAGGTCACCCGCACCGGCGTTCCCGCTTCGACCTCGCGCTCGACCAGCCCTTCCTCCTCCAGCTCGCGCAGGCGCTGGGAGAGCAGACGGTCGGAGAGGCCGGGGACGGCCTTGCCGAGCTCGCCGAAGCGCATCGGCCGCTCGGTCAGGGCGCAGACGATCGCTCCCGTCCAGCGCTTGCCGATCAGCTCGATCGCGGCATGGAAGTGCGGGCAGACGGACCCGGGAGGTGCTGCGGGGGCATGGGTCGGCGCGACCGGTTCCACAGCGATCGAGCTTACTGAACGTAAGTGTCGGGCTTTTGGGTAGGTGGGTTCGCTCAGCTGGTGCAGGGACCGGTGGAGACCGAAGCCGAGGCCTGCGCGAGCGCGTCGCGGACGTCCTCGGCGGGGATCGCGAAGCCGCCGGGCGAACCGGAGGTGGTGGCGGCGAAGACCGTGCCGACCACCTGGCCCTGGGCGTCGACCAGCGGGCCGCCCGAGTTGCCGCTGCGCACCGACCCGCGCAGCGCCACGATCGTGCGGTTCACCGGCCCGTTGCCGTAGGAGTCCTCGCTGATCGTGGGACGGGTCTCGCCGAGGCGGGCGGGTGCGACCGCGTAGGGCCCGTTCTCGGGATAGCCGAGCACGGCTGCGTCGCCCCCCGACTCGCGCTGGTCGGAAACGGGCAGGGTCGGCAGGTTGGCGCCGATCCGCAGCAGCGCCAGGTCGTCCTCGGGGTCGTAGTAGACGGGCGTCGCGTCGAGCTCGACCCCGCCCTGGGTGGTGACCGTGGTGTCGGCGGAGCCGGCCAGGACGTGAGCGTTGGTGACGATCAGGCCCGGCTGGACCGCCCAGCCGGAGCCCTCGACTCCGAGCCCGCAGGCGGTGCCGAGCACCCGCACGACCGCGGGGCCGGCGGCGAGCACGTCGGGGTCGGTGGCGATCGCCGGGTCGGGCCTCGCCACCGGTGCCGCCGGGCCGGTCACCGAAGGCGCCGGATCGACCCGGTCGAGCGCGTTGAGGACCGGCCCGGAGGGCGGCAGCACTTCGTTGAGGCTGCGCAGGATCAGCGACTCCTGGACGTCGGCGCGCAGGCGGGCCGTCCCCGGCGCGTGCAGCGCCACCGAGCCGAAGACCCAGACCACGCCAAGCGCGACCGCGGCGATCAGCGCCGCGCCGCCAGCGCCGTCGGCCAGGTGCAGGACCGGCCTGCGGATCACCTTCGCCCGCAGCCCCAGCGCGAAGCTCTCGACCGCGACCGCCACCAGGGCACCGACCAGCAGCGCCCCGAGGGCCGCGCAGAGCGGCGCGTAGGGGGACTCGGAGCCCTGCGAGAGGACCAGCGGCCCCAGGCGGCCGCCCGCGAAGGCACCGAGCGCGAAGCCGACCAGGGTCATCGCGCCGACGATCAGCCCCTGCCGGTATCCCCACAACCCGAGCGCGATGGTGAAGGCCACGATGGCCCAGTCCAGAACGGTCACCACTGAATAGAAGCATGCGGGTGATCGCTCTATTACCTTTCACTCGGTGAGCCAGATGACACCCGAGGTGGAGCGGCGACGTCGCCTGGTCACCCGCACGCTCCCCCTCGCGATCATCGGGGTCATCGCCTTTGTGATCGGCGCCGCCGTCGGCGCTCCCGGTTCGCCCGAGAAGGAGGCCGCGAGTCGCTTCGCCGAGGCCTGGGCGGTGAGCAATTTCGCCGCCATGTACAGGGAGCTGAACCCGGCCTCGAAAGCGGCGATCGACGTCAACGCCTTCGCCGCCGCCTACCGCGAAGCCGCGCAGGTTGCGACGCTGCGCTCGCTCGACCCCGGCTCGGCGCACGACCCCTCCTCGCGCGACGGGGAGACGGTGGTGCCGATCCCGGTGGCGATCGCCACCGTGGCCTTCGGCCGCTTCGAGGACGAGGCCGAGATCCCCTACTCCGACGGGGGCGTCGCCTGGGATCCCAGCCTGGTCTTCCCAGGGCTGCGGCGCGGCGAGCACCTGGACAGCCAGATCGAGCTGGCGCCGCGGGCGCAGATCCTCGCCGCCGACGGCTCGCCGCTGGCCGAGGGGCCGGCCGAAGAACGGGAGCACCCGCTCGGCAGCGCCGCCATCGACGTCAGCGGCGAAGTCGGCGCCGCCGGCGAAGCGGACCTGGCCAAGCTCGCCCGTCACGGCTTCGCCGCCGACACGCCGGTCGGCATCAGCGGCCTCGAGCGCGCCTTCAACACCCGCCTCGCCGGCAAGCCGGGCGGTTCGCTGCTGGCGATGGACGAATCCGGCGCCTCGGTCCGCGTCCTCGCCCAGGCCGACCCGCAGCCGGGGGCAGCGGTGAAGACGACGATCGACCCGGACCTGCAGGAAGCCGCCGTAGCGGCCCTCGCCGGCCGCTCCGGCGGCATCGCCGTGCTCGACTCCCGCAACGGCGACGTCCGCGCCCTCGCCGGCCAGGCCTTCTCCGCCCCGCAGCCGCCGGGCTCCACCTTCAAGATGATCACCACCGTCGCCGCGCTCGAGCACGATCTGGTCTCGCTCGACGACGAATTCGAAATCACCAACGGCGTCAACGTCGGCGGCCGCTTCCTCAACAACGCCAACGGGGAGTACTGCGGCGGCACCTTCCGCCAGGCCTTCGCCGAGTCGTGCAACGCCGACTTCGCGCCGCTGGGGCCGGAGATCGGCAACGACGACCTCGTCGCCGCGGCGGAGAGCTTCGGCTTCAACTCGCCCCCCACCCTCTACGCGCCGCGGCTGGTGCGCGAAGCCGAACTGCCCGAATCGACGATCCCAACCGAGATCGGCGAAGAAATCGACCTCGGCGTCTCGGCGATCGGCCAGGGCGAAGTGCTGGCGACGCCGCTGCAGATGGCCAGCGTGGCGCAGACGATCGCCAGCGGCGGCGTCCGCCAGCCGACCTCGATCGTCGCCAACAGGAAGCTGCGCCCGCAGGCGCAGCCGGTGCGAGTGATGTCGGAGAAGGTGGCCGGCGAGCTGACCGAACTGATGACCGGCGTCGTCACCGAAGGGACCGGCACCGCCGGCGCGATCCCCGAGGCCCAGGTGGCGGGCAAGACCGGCACCGCCGAGCTGGGGCCGAAGCCGGGCCAGGAGAACGAGGAAAACCCGGTCCAGATCAAGGACGCCTGGTTCGCCGCCTTCGCCCCGGCCGAGAAGGCCAGACTGGCGATCGGGGTGCTGCTGATCGAAGCCGAAGCCGCCGGCGGCGACGTCGCCGCTCCGGCCGCGGCCGAAGTCCTCTCCGCCGGCCTCTAGCCGGGCGGGCGCCGCGACTAGAGGTCGAGCGTGACCGTGGCGTTTTCGCCGTCGGCGCCCGGGATGTGCAGCGTCAGCGGCCGGTTGTCGGAGGCCTCGGCGGACAGCAGGAAGATCGCCACCGAGCCCTCGATCGGGCCCAGCTGCGGGGTCGAGTCGAGCACCGGCACCTGTTCCTGCGATTCGACTTCGCCGCCGAAGTCGAGCGCGTAGAGGCTTTCGCTCGGCAGCACGTCGTAGACGGTGTGGTCGGCGTCGGTGATCGTCAGCGTCGAGGGCAGCGTCTGCGGCTCGTCGCTTTCGTTCTGGACCTCGAAGAAGACGCCGAAGTAGGTCGAGCCCTCGGGCGGTTCCTTCTGGCCGACGAGGTAGGCGGAGTCCTCGTTGTCGGCCGGGTTCAGGTAGCGCGAGAAGGTGACGTTGAAGGAGAGCTCGCCGAGCTCCACCGGCTCGCCCTCGACCACGTCCTTGGAGTCGCTCGAGTAGCCGCAGGCGGAGACGCCGACGGCGAGGGCGGCGAGGGCCAGGGCGGCGAGCAGCGGCAGGACGAGTCTGCGGTTCAGGACCATCGGCGGCGAGAGTCTATTAAGACGCCCTACGGGATGCCGGTCGCGTATCGGTTGCCGCCGGCGACGGCGATCCGGTTGCCCTCCCAGACGCCGGACTCAAGCCCGTCGCGGAGCCTCTTCATCGCCTCGCGCCAACCCCGCTCCTGCCACACCGAGCCGGCGCTGAGCAGCTCCAGGCCGCGGTCCAGGTGGCTCGGCTCGGTCCAGTGCGATAGCCGCACCGTGGTCAGCGTGCCCGGGCCCTCGGTCAGCTCCCAGACCGTGTGGTTGGGGATGCGGTTGACGCGGCCGCCTTGACCGCGCTCGACGATCTGGTGGGGCTGGTCGAGCGCGACGATCGTCGTGTCCATCCAGGGCGAGCGCAGCGGCGCCTGCGCCCGGAACCTGGCGCCGGCGCCGACTCCGCTCGACTCGAGCCGGGTCAGGTGGAAATCGGTGAGGAAGTGATCCGTGAACGAGGGACGGAGAGCGAGGTCGCCGATCGTCTCGAAGACCCGCTCGCGCGGGACATCGATCTCGGTTTCGACGCTTATTGGACCCATCGCGGCGCGATTCTAGTCGTCGCCATGCCCACCACGACCGGATCATCAAAATTGAGTGACGGGAGGCGAATGCCGCGCTAGGATCGCTGCAAGCCGCACGAAGGGAGGCCAGTCATCTTCGACAGCATCCGCAGTTCCCCACTCGACGACCGCTATGACACCGGTGCAACCCCCGGCGAGGGGACGTTCTTTTGCCTTGTCTGCGGTTCGCAGCTCTCGATGCAGGAGACCGACGAGCTCCCCGACTGCCCCCGTTGCGGCGGTTCCGAGTACCGCCGCGACTCGATCTTCGAGTCGCGGCAGGATCACGGCACGACGAGCGAGTTCCTCGCGCCGAAGACGCACGAGCCGCCGAACTGGCTTGCCGAGGCGCGCGAACAGCAATCCAGCTCCGGCTACTGCCTCGCCCTCCAGGGCGACGACGGCGAGATCATCTCCTTCCCGATCGAGCGCGGCTGGACGCGGATCGGGCGCAGCCCCAACGCCGACCTGCGACTGGACGACCCCAGCGTCTCCCGCCGTCACGCCCTCGTCGTCGCCGAACCGGGCAAACCGATGCGGGTCCTCGACGACCGCAGCCTCAACGGTGTCTTCCTCAACGGCGAGACCGTCGAGTTCGCGCCGCTGAGCGATGGCGACGAGCTGGCGATCGGTCACTACAGCCTCTATGTGCTGAAGCTCTAGTTCCGAATTCCAGCCACCCCCGTCCCTAGGATTGCCGCAGTGAACGCCGCCCCCAACCCGGTCGACCCCTCCCTGCCCCCCGGGGCCCCGGGGATCTCCGTCGCCGCCGACCGCGCCCGCGCCGAGCTGCACGAGGAGATCGAGCGCGTCCGCCTCGGCGTCGAAGAGATGCTGTCCGAGCAGGGCGAGCCGATCAACACCGAGCTGCGCCGCGAACTCGACAGCGTCCGCGAGGAAACCCGCCTTTACGTCAAGAAGCGAGTCCGCAAGACCGAGAAGAAGCTGGAACGCACCGTCGAGAAGATCGACACCCGCACCCGCCTGCTCGAGCAGCGCATCGACCAGGTGGAGGCCGACCGCCAGGCGGCGGAGTACCGCATCCACACGGACACCGAGCGCATGCTCGACGGCCTCCTGCAAGAGGTCCGCGCGATCGCGGATCTGTTGACGCGGCAGCAGTAGTAGGGACGGGGGTTTCGCACCTTGACGCCGCGATCGAGGCGAGGGAGCTAGAGAGACGAGAACGCCCCAGCGGACCCGTTCGTCCCAACCTGTGCGACTGATTGGGAGGGGTCGGGTGCCCCTCCGAACGTTTTGCGCCGCTGGCCACCAGGCAATCTCGGACGGCTCTGGGCGATCCAGCCAGTCAGGCGAGTGAGGAGGGCACCCGACCCTCCTCCACCAGCCCTACTCGGTCGAGATGCTCGGGTCCGCCTGGACCTTCTCCGGCACGATCATCAGGAAGTTGCTGGTCGCGTCGGCGGCCAGCCCCAGCATGCGCTCGGCCTCTTCGTCCTGGCCCGTCGCCCGCAGTTCCTTGGCGTAGTGGGTCATCAGGTCGTCGATGTCGAGCAGGCCCTCGGCGTCGAGGTCCTTGAGCTGGACTTTGGCGCCCTCGCCGAGGCGGCCGACGATCGCCTCGCGGTCGATGCCGAAGGCGTTGTGGCGGACGTAGACGCGGCCGCCGGTCATGCCGGCGCAGGCCCAGGGACCGAGATCGCCGAGGACGATGGCGCGGCCGGAGGTCATGTACTCGAAGGCGAAGCCCTTGGCGTTGGCGCGGTCGACGAGGCAGCCGCGGCCGTCCTCGATTGCCTGCTCGGGCTCGCCGGCGAGGACGACGTCGGCGCCGGAGAGGCGGATGCAGAAGCGCGAGTCGGCAGAGCCCTGGACGTAGAGGCGGCCGCGCTGGGCGCCGTAGGCGAAGGACTTGCCGACCGAGCCGTTGAGCCGCTTCCCCTTCGCTCCCTTGCCCTTGAGGATCGCGATCGAGCCGCCCAGCATCGCCTTGCCGACGCCGTCCTGGGCACCGCCCTCGATGCGGATCGAGACGCCGTAGGCATTGAAGGCGCCGAGGCCCTGGCCGGCGACCGAGCCGCCGTTGAACTCGAGGCTGGCGAGCACTTCGTCGTTGGAGTCGGGGCCGTCTTCGAAGATCCGCGAGCGGGCGATCGCCCCGGCCAGCTCGGTGCCGAGGACGCGGTCGTCGGCGTCGGTGGCACGCGGGAACTCGTTGCGGATCGTGCGGCCCTGGCAGATGTCGCCGGCGAGGGCGGCGATCTGGGTCGAGGCCTGCTTCTCCGCCATCCGCACCGGGCGGGCGACGACGAGGCCGGCTTCCGCCCGTGCCTCCTCGACCACCGGCAGGTCGATCGGTTCGAGGTCGAGGAACTCCTCCAGCGGCGTGATCAGCGGCGCCAGGTCGACCTTGTCGTGGGCTGCGGTCTGCTCCAGCAGGTCGTAGCGGCCGACCAGGTCCTGGGCGCGTTCGTAGCCGAGCGAGGCGACCACCTGCTTGACCTCCTCGCCCATCGAGGCAAAGAAACGGGCGCAGCTCTCGGCGGCGAGGTCGACCTCCTGCGGGGTGAACTTCTTGAGGCCGTGGGCATCGGCTTCCTCGACCGTCTCGATCTGGGTGGCGATGCCGACGTGGCAGGTGTCGAGCTGGCAGCCGCGGCAGATCGTGCAGCCGAGGCTGACCATCGCCAGGGTGCCGAAGCCGACCCGGTTGGCGCCGAGGCAGTGCAATTTGACGATGTCGTGGCCGGTCCGGTAGCCGCCGTCGGCCCAGATCTCGACCCGGTTGCGCAGCCCGGCCTCCATCAGCGCCCGGTGCACGGCGCGGGTGCCGATGTCGGAGGGCAGGCCGACGTGGCGCAGGGCGTGCTGGCGGGCGGCGCCGGTGCCGCCCTCGAAGCCGGAGAGGGTGATGATGTCGGCGCCCGCCTTGGCGATCCCGAGGCCGATCGTGCCGATGTTCGGCACCACCGGCACCTTGACCGAGACCCGCACGTCCGGGTTCACCGTCTTCAGCTCGTCGATCAGCTCGGCGAGGTCCTCGATCGAGTAGAGGTCGTGGTTGTTGGAGGGGGAGATCAGGTCGGTGCCGGGGGCCGCGTTACGGGCGGCGGCGACCTTCTCGGAGACCTTCTTGCCGGGCAGGTGGCCGCCCTCGCCGGGCTTGGCACCCTGGCCGATCTTGATCTCCGCCAGATAGGAGGAGTTGAGCATCTCCGCGGAGACGCCGAAGCGCCCCGAGGCGACCTGCTGGCCGCGCCACTTGCGGTAGTGGCCGTACATGTCGCGGATCTCGCCACCCTCGCCGTTGACGCAGAGGATGTTGGTCGCTTTGGCGGCCTCCGCGTAAGCGCGGAAGGCCGGCTCGGACTGCGAGCCGAAGCTCATCGAGGAGATCACGATCGGGTAGTCGTGGTGGCCGATGCCGGCGTCGACGCTGGCCGGATCGACCGGGTCGCGGTCCCCCTTCAGGCCCATGATGTGGCGCATCGAGATCGGGCTCTGGCGCTCGAGGTCGCGGACTTTCTCCGAGTAGTCCTCGTAGGTGCCGGAGCCGTTGGCGGTGGCGATCGCGGCCTTGTAGACCTTGGGGTAGAAGCGGAACGTCTTCGCCGGTTTGGCCGCTGCGTCGTCGCCGCTGAGAGCGCGGGCGCGGGCGTTGGTGTCCTCGTCGAGGTCGGCGAAGCCGGCGCCGCCCGTGGCCGAGGCGGCGAAGGCCTCCGTCTGGAAGATCTCGGCCAGCTCGGGCTTGACGCCGATCGAGGAGAACTGGCGGGCATAGCCGCGCACCTCGTGGATGCCGATCGTCGAGATCACTTTCTCGATTCCCTTGGTCAGGGCGGCGCAGAGGTTGCTGACGTCGCTCTCGTAGTCCTCGACGCAGATGACCTCAACCATCGTGTAAGGGCAGACGCCGTTGGCGCCGAGCCCGAGGGCCAGCATCGTGTCGTGGACGTTGCGGATCGCGGCGGAGCGCAGGACGATCCCGCAGCGGCGGCGCAGGTTCTCCTCGCCGGGCTCGACCCGGAACTGCTTCAGCGCCATGTCGACCGCCGAGGTCGCCAGGTGCGGGTCGATGTAGCGGCGCTCGCCGTCGTAGACGGTGCGGTCGGTGAGGATCAGCAGCTCCGCCCCGTTGCGGACCTTCTTCACCGCTTCCTGCTTGAGCCGCTCGATCGCGCCGCTGGTCGTCTCCGACTCCAGCAGAGAGATGTCGACAGCGGCGGCGCGGCCACGGAACTCCTCCCAGAGGTCCTCGAGCAGGTAGGTGCGGTGCTCGCGGGCGATCCGTCGGTAGGCCTCGTCGGAGAGCGGCGCCAGGCCGTGATGGCCGCCGAGGATGATTGGGAACGAGGTTTCGACCGTGCCGGTGTCCTCGCCGGCGGCGTGGATCGAGGGACGGCGGCCAAACAGGCTGCGGGTGGAGAAGTGCTCCATCTCGCGCTCGCGGTCGATCGCCGGGTTGGTGACGACGGCGACCGTCTCCTTGAAGTAGTCGGCGAGGTTCTGGCGCTCTGGCGAGAGCGCCGCCAGCGGCCCGTCGTAGCCGAGCGAGCCCACCGGCTCCGCTCCGTTGGAGGCCATCTGCTGAACCAGTTTGACGTCGTCGCGCTGCCAGCCGAAGCCGGCGAGTATGCGGTCGGCGACCTTGACCGGCTCCTCGGGGCCGGCGTCGGAGTAGCCGGGGACGTCCTCGCCCTCCAGCGGCCCGCCGGTCTCCAGGGCGCGGTCGTAGCCGGCCGCCGCCTCGACGCCGTTGCGGCGCAGCCAGCTGTCGCGGACGATCCGCAGCATCGCGTCGTGGGCGTGCAGGGTCGAGCGCCTGCCCTGGCGGTCGATCGTGACCAGGGCCTTCTCCCCTGGCGCCAGCGGCTTCGGCTCGGAGACCATCGCGTGGACAGAAACCACCCCGGGCTCGGAGCTGAAGACGAAGTCGTCCTCGGTCTCCACCTGCCACAGCGGCCGCAGGCCGAGGGCGTCGGCCGAGAACACGCACTCGTCGGTGTGGCGGGCGATCAGCGCCACCGGGCCCTGGGCGAACGGGCCCATCGCCTGGTGCAGGTACATGTAGAAGGGATGCAGGTCCTCGGGGAGCGAGCGGATCTCCTCGACGATCGGCGGCAGCACCATCTCCATCGCCTCGGCGAGGCTGAGCCCGGCACGGCTGACCAGGGTGTCGATCGTGCGGTTGAGGTCCTGCGAGTCGGAGGAGCCGGGCTGGATCGGCACGCCCAGCATCCGTGCCTCCTGGCGCAGCTGTTCGACCGTGTTGATCTCGCCGTTGTGGCCGAGGACCGAAAAGGGCTGCACCCGCTTGAAGGAAGGCCAGGTGTTGGTCGAGTAGCGGTTGTGGCCGAAGCAGCCGATCGTCTCGTAGCGCTCGTCGCGCAGGTCGGGGTAGTACTCGCCGAGCACGTTCGGCGTGCCCATCACCTTGTAGACGCAGGTGCTGGCGGAGAAGGACGGCACGTGGACGTCGAGCTGCTTCTCGAGGTCGATCAGGAGGTCGAAGAGGACGCGGTCGCGGTGCTCGGCGTCGGGCACGAGGCCGGCGATCTGCCAGAAGTGCGGCTCCTCCTCGCGCGCGGTCGGCCCGAGCGCGGGCGAGTTGACGACGCCGATCCGCTCGGCGAGGACGCGGAAGCCGCCTTCGTTGAGCAGCTCGCGGGCGTCGTGCTGGATCTTGCCGAGGTCCTGGGAGCGCTCGATGAAGATGTGGGCGACGGCGAAGGCGTCGTCGAGGGTCAGCGACGGATCGTGGCCGCCGGAACGGACCTCCTCGGCCCAGATCTTCCGCGGCAGGTCGAGCAGCAGCCCACAGCCATCGCCCTCGCCGTCGACGTTGCCGGCGCGGTGGAGCATCTTCTGCAGAGCCGGGATCGCTAGCTCGATCGGCGTGTGGCTCGGCGTCGCGTCCTTGCGAACCGAGGCATAGATCGCGCAGGCGTCCTTGTCCTCGACGCTCGGCGGCGATACCAGTGGCTTGTAGGGCAGCTCGGGCGAGTAGCGCTTGACGCTGGCGCCAGCGGACTGGTGCTTCGACATTGATGACCTCCCGGTTTCCGCGCCTTCTTCGAGCGGGCGCGCGACGGGTTGACGAGTCGGCGGATTATAGGGCCAGCGACCGCCGACCGATCAAATCTCATACGGCCAAAGTTGACCCGTTTTGTCGACAAATCTGCGGCCGCGGCGACTAGGCGAAGGAAGCGGGCGTGAAATCGCCGCGCGGGTGGACGCCGATCAGCATCGCCGTGACCGAGGCCTCGGAGCGGTTGAGGATCGTGCGGCTGGCCGCGGGCTCGATCGAGGCGAAGGTGCCGGCCGGCGCCGGATGGTCCTCACCCTCGATCCGCAGCACCGCCTCGCCCTCGAGGATCACGTAAAGCTCGACCTGGCCGCTCTCGGCCTCCGTGTGCTCGGGGATCCCGCCGCCTGGGCCGATCTCGACCAGATTGAAGCCGAAGGCCGAGGTGCCGAGCGCCTTGCGGGCGAGCATCCAGGTCGCCTCGCCTGACCCCGCCATCGACTCGAACTCGTCGCGGTGCCTGATCGTGTACTCGCCGGCCATCCTCATGCGACCATATCTCCGACCGGCTCGAACTGCATCATTTTCCAACCCTCCAAGGGTAAAAACTTGATGCAGTTCGGGATGGACTAGATGCAGTTGGGATGGGGTGACGAAAGGAGCGGCGATGGGCACGGATGCGAGGGATTCAGAGGCGGCACTACGGGAGGCGATCGGGCGCTACAACGAGGCTTGGAACGCCCACGACCTCGACGCGATCGTGGCGATGCACGCGCCCGACATGGTCTTCGACAACCACACCGCCGGCGAGTCGGCGACGGGGGCGGACGTGCGCGCTCACATCGGCGCCATCTTCGAGACCTGGCCCGACATCGAGTTCGCGACCCGCCGCCTCTACGTGCGCGAGGGCCTCGTCGTCCAGGAATGGACCGCCGCCGCGACCCACGCCCAGACGATGCGCCGCGGCGATCTCGTCGCCGAGCCGACCGGAAAGCGGGTCGAGTGGGACGGGCTCGACGTCATCCCCTTCGAGGACGGCCTGGTCAAGCGCAAGGACGTCTACTCCGACAGCGTCTCGATCCTGCGCCAGGTCGGCCTACTCGACTGACCTGGCGCCTGCCTCCGCTCAGAGGCTCCAGTCGGGTTCGAAGGCGTTCTTGACCAGGGTCTTGGTCCTGCCGCCGCCGTAGGAAATCGTCGAAACCGTGTGGTTGGGGCCGGGTTCGAAGCTGCCGGTGAAACCGAGCACCGTGGTCCCGTCGCTGGAGAGGGCGGTGCCGACGAAGCCCTGCTCGCCGTCGCCCATCTTGTCGAGCGGCTTCTGGGCGCCGGTCCGGGGATTTACCGTGACCGCGTAGCTGGTGTCCTGGCCACCGAACTCAGCCAGCAGGCGCTGGCCGTTGGCCGACCACTCGGTCGGGGTCAGGCCGGAGAGCAGCGGGCCGACGTTGGTGTGGGTCAAGCGCTTGGGCTGGGTGCCGTTCGCGTTCATCAGGTAGAGCTCGTTCTTGGGCCCGTACTTCCTCGTCTTGGCGCCGAGCTGCTTGACGAAGACGATCTTGCCGCCCGGCCCCCAGAGCGGCGCCTGCGAGATGCCATCGCGGGTCAGCTGGACCGCTTTGCCGCCCGCGACCGGAGCCGTGTAGACGTTGCTCTTGGGCGGGTACTTTTCGCTGCCGGCCAGCGAGTAGACGAGCTCGGTGCCGTCGGGCGAGAAGCTGAAGCCACTGAAGTAGCCAGTGGCGACCGTGCGCAGGGTAGTGCCGCTGACGACGTCGATCAGGACCAGCCTGCGTTTGCCGAGTTCGGGCCCGCGCAGCGCCGCGATCGTCTTCGAGTCGGGCGAGAAGGCGAGGTAGAAGCTGTCCTGGAAGCCGAGCAGGATCGTGTGCGAAGCACCGCCTTCGGCCGGCGCCAGCTTCAGTTCCGAGGCGTGCCCGGGACCTTCGTGCCGGTAGGCGATCGTTTTGCCGTCGGGGGAGACCCGCGGGTTCGAGCCGGAGTCGACCTTGCGCACGCCGGAGCCGTTGTCGGCCGCCACGTAGACCGCCGGCCGCATCGGATTCTTGACGTAGACCAGCGTCGCCTCGGCGGCGGCGGGAAGCGCGAGCAGCGCGGCTACGGCGGCGAGCGCCACGAGCAGTTTGGACTTCGGCAGGCTTGGCATGGCGGCGATCCTAGCCGCGGCGTCGGCTACGCCGGGCCAACGATCGCCGCGGCGACGAGGCCGCCGCTGACGCCGATGAACGAAACGACCGCCAGGGCCCGGTACCAGGCCCGCTTCTCGACATCGGGGTCGAAGGCGAGCGGGACGAAGAGGAAGGGATTGACAATGGTGCCGAAGACCAGAGCGGCGGCGATCGCGCTCGGCAGGTCCGGGACCGCGAGGCCGACGCCGATCAGGATCAGGCCCATCATCACGTAGTCGAGGTGGACCTGGCGGATCCGCTGCGGGGCGACGACGCCGATCCGCGTCAGCCACTGCGGCCGGTCCTGGCGGATCACCATCGCCCAGCCCAGCAGGCCACCGAGCGCCAGCTCGCCGAGACCGATCTGGACGACCCAGTCCACTAGAGCTCGGGGACGTCCGCGCCCAGCGGAGTGAACGGCATCCGGCGCACCTCGGCCCAGCCGGCGCAGCGCTGCTCCAGCGCGGCGGCGACGTTGCCGGCCTCCTGCCAGGTGGTCCAGACGAGGACGGTGGGGCCGGCGCCGGAGATCGTCGCCCCGAGGGCGCCCAGCTCGGTCGCCGCGTCGACGATCTCCATCGAACGCGGGTAGAGGTCGCGGCGGCGCGGCTGATGGATCGAGTCACGCAGGCCGCCGGCGACGAGGTCGAGGTCGGCGCTGCGCAGACCGAGCACCAGCAGCGCCGCCGCGGAGACGTTGGCCACCGCGTCGGCCAGCGGCACCTCGGCCGGGATCGCCGCGCGCGCGAGCTTGGTGGAGACCTCCTCGGGCGGGATCACGACGATCCCCTCCAGCCCCTCCGGCGGGTCGAAGCGGGCCGCCAGCGGCGCCCCGTCCGCATCGGCGCCGCAGACCACGAAACCGCCGTAGATCGCCGCCGCGACGTTGTCGGGGTGCCCCTCCAGCTCGGTCGCCCGCCCCAGCATCTCCTCCTTGGTCAGCGCCAGCTCGAAGAGGTGGTCGGCGGCGAAGAGCCCGGCGACGATCGCCGCGGCGCTGGAACCCAGCCCCCGCGCCAGCGGGATCTCGCTGCGCAGCCGGAAGGCGATCCCGTCGGCCGAGTGCAGGCTCTCGAAGGCGCGGACGACGAGGTTGTCGCGCCCGGTCGAGACCTCGAGCCCACCCGGATCGAGCGAGAACTCCCCGGTCTCCTCCACCTCCAGCTCCAGGTGCAGCGAGACCGCGGCCGCCATCGCGTCGTAGCCGGGCCCGAGGTTGGCCGAGGAGGCGGGAACGCGGACGAGTCGGTGGCGAACGGTCAATCGAAGACGGCTCGCTCGACGGCGCTGAGGTCGTTGTCGCAGTTGATCACCGCGGGGGCCTTGCCGAGGGCGGTGTCCGGGTCCTTGAGGCCATGGCCGGTGAGGACGCAGACGACGGACTCGGGCGGCGCGGCGCCCTCGACGACCGGCAGGCCGTGGGCGAGCAGGCCGGCGACGGAGGCCGCGGAGGCAGGCTCGCAGAAGACCCCTTCGGTGTCGGCAAGCCAGTGGTAGGCGTCGAGGATCTTCTGGTCGGAGACGGCGGCGACGCGGCCGCGCGAGGTGGTGAAGGCGGTCATCGCCTCCTCCCAGCGCGCCGGGTTGCCGATCCGGATCGCCGAGGCGACCGTCTCGGGGTTGGCCACCGGGGCGCCGGAGACCAGTGGCGCCGCGCCCTCCGCCTGGAAGCCGTAGAGGACCGGAAGCGGGCTCGAACCGGTGTTCTCCGCCTCCTGGAACCCGCGCCAGTAAGCGGTGACGTTGCCGGCATTGCCAACCGGAATCGCCAGTGCCCCCGGCATCTCCCCCAGGTCCTCGACGACCTCGAAGGCGGCCGTCTTCTGGCCTTCGATGCGGTGCGGGTTGACCGAGTTGACGAGTTCGATCGGGTGCTTCTGGGCGAGCTCGCGGACGATCGTCAGGGCGTCGTCGAAGTTGCCCTGCAGGGCGACCACGCGGGCGCCGTGCATCAGCGCCTGGGCCAGCTTGCCGATCGCGATCTTGCCCTCGGGCACGATCACGGCGCCGCGCAGGCCGGCCCGCGCGGCGTAGGCGGCGGCGCTGGCGGCGGTGTTGCCGGTCGAGGCGCAGATCACCGCCTCCGCCCCCCGCCCCTTGGCCCGCGAGACCGCAACCGTCATCCCCCGGTCCTTGAAAGACCCGGTCGGGTTGGCGCCTTCGAACTTGAGGTAGGCGCGGGCGCCGATCCGCTCCGCGAGCCGCGGCGCCTCGATCAGCGGCGTCGAGCCCTCGTTCAGGGTCACCACCGGGTCCCCCGGCTCCAGCGAGAGTTTGTCCCGGTAGCGTTCGATCAGCCCGGCTGCCACTAGAACTCCTTCTCGATCACGTGGATGGAGCGTGGCTGCGAGCGCAGGTCGCCGAGCTCGCCGAGCGCCTCGACCGCCGCCGCGAAACGCGACTCCAGGCACTCGTGGACGACCATCACCAGGCGCGCGTCGTCGCCGGCGCCGCGCTGGACGACGCTCTTGACCGAGACGTCGTGGTCGCCCAGGACCGTGGCCACCCGGGCCAGCACGCCGGGGCGGTCGGCGACCTCGAGGTAGAGGTAGAAGGAGGAGGTGACGTCGGCGACGATCGGCAGCTCGGCGCGGGTCTCGTGCACGGGCGCGTCGCCGGCGAGGATCGAGACGACGTCGCCGAGCACCGCCGAGGCCGTCTGCAACCCGCCCGCCCCCGGCCCCGACATCGTCACCTCGGTGATCGCCGGCGCCTCGACCATGACCGCGTTGAACGGTCCCTCGATCGGCGCCAGCGGGTGGCCGGGATAGAGGAAGCAGGGGAAGACACGGACGCTGATGCCGCCGTCGCGGCGTTCGGCGACGCCGAGCAGCTTCAGCGAGAGGTCGAGCTCCTTGGCATAGGCGAGGTCGTCGGGCTGGATCGCCTCGATCCCCTCGTAGGGGACCTCGGCGAGGTCGACCGGCGTGTGGAAGGCGAGGCGGGCGAGGATCGCCATCTTCGCCGCCGCGTCGGCGCCGCTGACGTCGTCTGAAGGGTCGGCCTCCGCATAGCCCAACTCCTGCGCCCGCCCCAGCACCTCGTCGTAGCCGGCGCCGGTCGCCGCCATCTCGCTGAGGATGAAGTTGGTGGTGCCGTTGACGATCCCGAAGACCTTCGAGATCTCGGTCACGCCAAAGCTCTCCTGGATCGTGCGGACGATCGGGATCACCGCGGCGACGGCGGCCTCGAAGCGCAGCTGCACCCCCGCCTCGCGGGCGACGGCGAAGAGCTCGTCGCCGTGCTTGGCGAGCAGCTGCTTGTTGGCGGTGACGACCGGGCGCCCGGCGCGCAGGGCGTCGATCGTGAACTGACGGGCCGGGTCGGTCCCGCCCATCAGCTCGACGATCAGGTCGGAGCGCTCGAGGATCGCCCCAAAATCCCCCTCGGAGCGGGTCAGCACTCCGGCGATCTCCGGCCGGCGCCCGGTCGCGGCCTCGACCGCGTCGGCGCGCTCGGCCAGCAGCTCGGCGAACGCGGCACCGACCGTGCCGCGTCCCAGCAGGCCGATGCGGATCGGTTTGGAAGGTTCGTTAGACATCGCGGGCGGTGAGGTCCTCGTAGGTCTCGCGCCGGACCACGACCCGCGCCTCGCCGTCGCGGCAGAAGACGACCGGCGGCCGCGGCACGCCGTTGTAGTTGCTGGCCATCGCATAACCGTAGGCGCCGGTGGCGGGCGTCACCAGGACGTCGCCGACGACCGGCGCGGCCAGCATCGCGTCCCGCACGAGGATGTCGCCGGACTCGCAGTGCATGCCGGCGATCGTCACCAGTGTGTCGGGCGCGGCCGCGGCGCGGTCGGCGATCAGCGCCTCGTAGCGCGAGCCGTAAAGCATCGGCCGCATGTTGTCGGACATGCCGCCGTCGACGGCGACGTAGGTGCGAACGCCGGGGATCTCCTTGACGGTGCCGACGCGGTAGGCGGTGACGCCGGCGTTGGCGACCAGCGAGCGTCCTGGCTCGACCAGGATCCGCACCCCCTCGCCGAAGACCTCGGCGACGCCGCGCACCTTGACGTCGACATAGGCGTCGATCGAGGGCGGCTCGTCCGCCGCCGTGTAGGCGACGCCGAGGCCGCCGCCGACGTTGACGACCTGGCACCAGTCGCCGGCCAGCTCGCCAAGGGCCCGGATCGCCAGCGTGTAGGGCTCGAGCTCGAAGATCTGGGAGCCGATGTGGGCGTGCAGCCCGACCAGCTCGAGCTTCTCGGATCCAAGAACCCGCTCGATCGCCCGCGCCGCCAGGCCGTCCTCGAGTCCGAAGCCGAACTTGGAGTCGAGCTGGCCCGTCTGCACGTAGCTGTGGGTCGAGGGCTTGATCCCCGGGGTGACCCGGATCAGCACCCGCTGCGGAGAGTCGAGCAGCCGCTCGCAGCGCTCGATCTCGTCGAAGGAGTCGAGGATCAGATGGCGGATGCCGGAACGGGCGGCGAAGAGGATCTCCTCGTCGCTCTTGTTGTTGCCGTGCATGTGGATGCGATCGGGATCGAAGCCGGCGCGCAGCGCCATGTGCAGCTCACCGCCGGAGGCGACGTCGACCGAGAGCCCCTCCTCGGCGAAGAGCCGGTAGGCGGCGGTGCAGGGCAACGACTTGCTGGCGAAGAGGACCTCGAAGTCGGCGCTGCGGCGCTCGAAGGCCTCACGGTAGGCACGGGCGCGGGCGCGAATGTCGTCCTCGGCATAGAGGTAGGCGGGGGTGCCGAACTCGGCCGCCAGGTCAACTACGTCGCAGCCGGCCACCTCGAGATGCCCGCGCTCGTTGACCCGGCTGCCCGCCGGATAGACCGCCGACCCCTCGATCGGATCGCCGCTCGCGACCGACCCCTGCTGTTCTCGCTCCGCCATCCGGATCGGCATTCTGACGGTTCCTGACGGTCGCCGGAGCGCACAGGGCAAGGACGCGGGGAGCGTGGCGTGCTTTGCACGCGAGCGACCGAGGACGCCGCCATGTGCGCTCCGGTGACCGTCAGCGTTTGCCGCCGAGCAGGCCACCGACGGCGCCGACGGCTTCGTCGACGACTTTGCCGACCGTCGATTCCGGGCCGACGACGCCGTTGACGACGTCTTCGGTGACGCCGGTGACGCCGGTGTTGTCGAGGGTGCCGCCGAGCGCCGCTTCGTCGACCTGGTTGACGGTGTTGTTGACGGTTTCGGTCACCTGTCCTGAAGTCGATTGCGTCGTCCCGCCGGTGGCACCGCCGCCGGCGCCACTTCTGCCGGCGCCACTGCTGCTGCCGCCACCACCGCTGGGAGGAGTCGATCCGCCGCCGCCCGAGCCAGGGGAGCCGGTGCTGCCACCTGGACTGGAAGCGGCCGGGGTCTGCGGGGATGCGGTGGGCTCAGAGCCCCCGCCCTGGCCAGCGCCGCCCGAGCCACCGGTTTCGGTGCCAACCTGACCGCCCTCGCTGGTGGCGAGCTCGCCGCCCGCGGCGACGGAGCCGCCGTTCTCACCCGCGCCGGTCGAGCCCCGCTGCCGCCGTTTCGCCCCGGTGGAGGCGACTCCGGATCCGCCGCTCGCCCTGGAGGAGGAGGCGCCAGCAGCCTCAGCCGGGACGGCGCCAGCAGCGGGCTTGGCGTCGGACACCGCCGCGGCCCCGTCGTCGCCGCCGAGCGCGGCGATCGGCCAGTCGCGGAAGACCTGTGCGGAAACGAGCACAGCAAAGACCACGATGGCGATGGCGATCAACGTCGCCCCTCCCATCGCACCTACCAAGTAGGTGTGGGCCTGGCGAATCATGGGGAGCTACCTATTGCTAAAGGTAACCCATCGGGTCGGTGGGTGAGCCGTTTATACGAACCTCGAAATGGACGTGAGGCCCGTAGCAGTGGCCGGTGCAGCCGCTGTAGCCGATGATGTCGCCCTGGGAGACCGACTGCCCTTCCGCGACCGCGAAGGAGCTCTGGTGGGCGTAGCAGGTGGAGAGTCCGCCGCCGTGGTCGATGCAGGTGAAGTTGCCGTAGCCGCCGCTGCTCGCTTCCGACTGCAGGAGGACCACGGTGCCGGCGGCGGCAGCGCGGATCGGCGTCATTTCCGGCACGGCGATGTCGACGCCCTCGTGCATCGACCCCCAGCGCGGGCCGAAGCCGGAGACGACCGCCCCGCTGACCGGCCAGATCAGGCCACCGCTGCCGCCCTGGATCGGCCCCGCCGGCAACGGCATCGAGCCGGTCGAGGAGAGCATCGCGGCGATCTTGCCCTGGATCGCAGCGACCGAGCCGTGCAGCTCCTCCTCGTGGGCGCTGATCTGTTCCAGCGCCGCAACCCGCTTGCCGCGGGCGGAGACGAGTGCCTGCTGGTGGCTCTGCAGGGCGGCGCGGGCGTTGGCGAGCGCTTCCTCTTCGGAGGCGATCGCGTCGCGGGCGGCTTCGATCCGGTCCTTAGTGGTGCGCAGGCGGTCAACGGTTCGCTGCACCTGGTCGCGCAGTTCGCGCACGCGCCCGACTACGGCCTCGTCCATGCCGTGCAGGCGGTCGATGTATTCGGCCCGGGCGGCAAGGTCGTCGACGCCGCTTGAGCCGACGATGACGCTGAGCACATCGGGGCTGCCGCTCTCATACATCGCCACCAGGCGGTCGCGCAGCGCGTCGAGGGCGCGCTTGAGCCTCGACCTAAGTTCCGCCAGGTGGTCCTTGGCGACGTCGAGCTCGGCGACGGCCCTGTCCAGCTCGGCCTGCTTGGCTTCGAGCCGGGTGCGGACGGCTTCCTCGCGGTTGCGAATCGCCGCGACTTCGCCGGTCAGGCGGTCGATCTGGTCGCCGTAGTGGGAGATCGTCGTCGTCAGCACGCCTTTCTTCTCGACGACCTCGTCGAGCTTGGCCTGCTTGGTTTCGAGCTTGGATTCGAGATCCTCGGCCGGCGCCGGGCCGGCGAGGAGCAAGGTGCAGAGCGCCGCGGCGGCAATCGAGAGCGCCACCGCGACGAAGCGGTTCCTGAGCAGCATCGTTCCGAGGCTAGCCAAGCCGGAATGCCGGCCCGCGGCCTGCGCCGCTCCTGCAACCGCCCTTGCGATCAGCCTTTGTCGGGGGCGTTCTCCACCCGCAGCAGGGCCCGGTCGGCCTCCTCCTCCATCTGCAGGGTGGTGTGCTCGATGCCGAAGTTCTCCGTCAGCGTCAGCTCCAGCCGGCGCCGGACCAGGTCGCGATCGCACTCGCGGGAGACGACGACGTGCGCGGCGAGGGCGCCGAAACCGGCGGTCACGGTCCAGACATGGAGGTCGTGGACCGAGCGCACCCCCTGCTCGCGGCAGATCGCCGCGCCGATCCCGTCGACGTCGAGGTCGGCCGGCGCCGCCTCCATCAGCACCTCGAAGGGCTCCTTGATCAGCCGCCAGGAGGAGGCGAGGACGAGCGCCGCGATCAGCAGGCCGACGATCGGGTCGACGATGTCGGAGCCGCCAAGCAGGACAAAGGCGCCGGCGATGACGACGCCGAGCGAACCGAGCGCGTCGGCGACGCTGTGGCGGAGAACACCCTCGAGGTTGATGTCCTCGCGCTGACCGCGGGCCAGGACGACGGTCGCGGCGAGGTTGCCGGCGAGGCCGAGGACGCCCAGGGCGAGCACGCCGGCACCGTCGATCGAAGGTGGGTCGGAGAAACGCCCGATCGCCGCCCAGGCGATCGCGATGCTGACGACGACCAGGAGCAGACCGTTGACCAGCGCCGCCAGCACCTCGGAGCGCTGGTAGCCGAAGGTGCGCTGGCCGGCCGCCGGCAGCGAGGCCAGCCGGGCGGCGATCAGGGCCAGGACGATCGCGCCGACGTCGGAGAGCAGGTGCCCGGCGTCGGCGAGAACCGCCAGCGAGCCGGTGAGGAGGCCGCCGACGACCTCGGCCAGCAGCAGCGCCCCGTTGATCGCCAGGGCGACCCACATCCGCCGCGCGCTGTCCTCGCGGCGGGCATCAAGCGCGTGCGAATGCCCGTGCGGTCCGTGCATGCCCCGAGCATAAAGCTGGCCGATGGACCGATGTGTCGACTACGGCTCGACTTATCGGCCCATCGACGGGCGGTCAGGCGGGGACGGGCTCCTTGGGCTTCATTGCCTCTGCGGCGATTTCGGCGCCGAAGCCGAGACGCTCTGCGTACTCACGGGCCTGCATGCGGGAGATGACCATGCGCTGGATCTCGGCCGTGCCCTCGAACAGCTGGTAGATCTTGGCGTCGCGGAAGAACTTCTCCAGCGGGTACTCGGTGTTCCAGGCGTCGGGGCCGACCAGGTCCATCAGGGTCGTCGTCGCCCACATCGTCACGTCGCCGGCCTTGAGCTTCGACATCGAGCCCTGGCCGCCGCGCATCGGGACGCCGTTGCGGCCCATCCAGGCCGCGCGCTGGACCAGCAGTCGCGCCGCTTCGAGCTCGGTCGCGACGTCGGCCAGCGTCTGCTGCACGCGCTGGGTCTGCAGCAGCGGCGTGCCGCCTTCGGACTGGCCGTCGAGATATTCGAGGGTCCACTCGTAGGCGGCCTGGCCGATGCCGAGGGCCGAGGCGCCGACCAGCGGCCGCGTCACCTCGAAGGTCGCGAGCGCGTCGGCGCCGCTCGATTTCTTGCCTTCGCGACCGCGCTGCAGCTTCTTCTCCAGCTTCTCCTCGCCGCCGAGCAGGTTCTCGATCGGGATCCGGCAGTCCTCGAGCACGATCTCGGCCGTGTGCGAGGCGCGGATCCCGAGCTTGGTCTCCTTCTTGCCCTGGGAGAGGCCCGGGGTGTCCTTGCCGATCACAAAGGAGGCCTGGCCGCGGGTGCCGAGCGCCGGGTCGACGGTGGCGACGACGACGTGGACGTCGGCGATGCCGCCGTTGGTGATGAAGACCTTGGTCCCGTTGAGCACCCACTCGTCGCCGTCGCGCCTGGCGGTGGTCTTGAGGCTCTTGACGTCGGAGCCGGCCTGCGGCTCGGTCACCGCGTAGGCGCCGAGTTTGATCTGCTCGTCGTCGCCGAAGCACTCCGGCACCCAGCGCATGATCTGCTCCGGCGTGCCCGAGGAGGCGATGCCGGCGGCGGCGAGCCCGGACCCGGAGATCGCCAGCGCGGTGCCGGCGCAGCCCCAGTGGAACTCTTCGGCGGAGATGACCTGCAGCTGGCCCTCGGGGTCGCCGGCGGAGCGCTGGATCCCCTCGAGGCCGCCGAAGCCCTGCTTGCGGGCCTCTTTGATGACCTCCCAGGGGATGCTCTCCTCGCGGTCGTGCTTGGCGGCCGCCGGGCGGATCACCTCGCGGGCGAAGGTGCGGCACTTCTCCTTGTACTCGAGCTGTTCGTCGTTGAGTGCGAAATCCATTGGTTCCTTCCTCGGGTGGACCGATTGACTGGTCAGTCAGCCAGTCGCCCTGAACTTTATCTGAACGACCAGCCAGGGCCCGCGTGTAGCGTTCCCGCCGTGAGCGCCGACCGCCCGATCAACGCCGACGTGCCCGCGGCGGATCCACCGGCCCCAGAGCCGAAGGAACAGCAGAAAGAAGCGGTGGACAAGCCCAAGCCGCCGCCGCCCGCGCCGCACAAGCGCCGCCGCAAGCCGATCCCGGGGGCGCTGAAGGGGATCGCCGCGCTCGTGCTGGTGGCGATCGTCTTCATCGTCGTCGCCGTGATCGGCGGCAGCGGCGGCTCCAAGGACGACTCCGGGTCGGCCGGGCCGGCTCCTGCTCCGGCGCCCACCGCGGACGCCGAGCCGGCGGAGACCGCGTCGACCCAGACCTCCGAACAGCTCGGCTACCCCGCCTTCGCGACCGGCAACACGACCAGGGTCGGCGGCTCCGACCCCGCCACCAACGCTGCCGCCGTGGCGCTGGCCGTCTTCCCCTCCACTACCCCCGCCCAGCGGCCCGCGGCGGTCACCCTGGTCGGCGAAGACGATTGGGCGGGAGCAATCGCCGCCGCGGTCCTGATGTCGGCGCCGGTCCGTGCCCCGCTCCTGATCTCCAGCGCCGATGGTCTCCCTGACCCGACCTCGGAAGCACTCGGCGCCCTCGACCCCCAGGGCGACGGGGCGAGCGGCGGCGCGAGCGCCTTCGCGATCGGCGATGTGGCGACGCCCGACGGCGGCAAAACGACCAGCGTCAAAGCCGGCAGCCCCGCGGCGACGGCCGCGGCGATTGCGGCGCTGCGCGACCGCCTCTTCGGCTCCCCGCCGGCCCACATCCTCGTCGCCCCCTCCGGCCACCCCGAGCTGGCGATGCCCGCCGCCGCCTGGGCGGCGCGCTCGGGCGACCCGGTCCTCTACGCCGAAGGCGACGAGCTGCCGCAGGCGACCGGCGCCGCCTTGAAGCGCCATGGAAGCGTCCCGGTCTACGTGCTCGGCCCCTCCTCGGCGATCTCCTCCAAGGCGATCCGGGCGATCGCCAAGACCGGCGCCGACGTCCACCGCGTCGCCGGCGAGGATCCCGTCGCCAACGCGATCGCCTTCGCCCGCTACGCCGACGGCAGCTTCGGCTGGAACATCAACGACCCCGGCCATGGCTTCGTCCTCAGCCGCGACGACGCGCCGCTGGACGCCGCCGCGGCGGCGCCGCTCTCGGCCTCCGGCACCTGGGGACCGCTGCTGCTCACCGACAGCGCCGCTAGCCTGCCGGCGACGTTGCGTGAATACTTCCTCGACGTGAAGCCCGGCTATACGACCAACCCGACCCGCGCCTTCTACAACCACGTGTGGGTGATCGGCGACCAGGAGGCCATCGACGTGAACCAGCAGGCAGAAGTCAACGAACTCGCGGAGCTGGCCAAGATCGGCGGCGGCGAATGAGCGAGTCCGAGAATCCCGAGCTGCTGACCCAGGCCCACGAGGTGACGCCGGAGGACATCCGCGCCCTCGCCGGCGCCTCCACCCCCCACTTCGCGCTGCAGGTCCGTAACCGCATCCGCCGCCTGATCGAGCCGCTGCCGCCGGAGCACCCGGCTCGGCTCGAAGGCGAACGCAAGATCGCCCGGCTTGAGGACCTGGCCGAGCACAGCGGCGACCCGCGCGGAACGCTGGGCATAGGGCATTGAAGTACCTGGCCCCAGGCGTCTGGCGCCTCAAGGAGTTCCCGGCGCCGAGCATCAACGTCTACCTCGCCGAGGACGTCCTCGTCGACGCCGGCCGGCGCTGGGACCGGCGGCGGATCTTCGCCGAGCTGGAGGGGCGGGAGATCTCGATGCTGGCGCTGACCCACGCCCACCCCGATCACCAGGGCGTTGCCAAGGACGTCTGCGAGGCCCGCGGCGTGCCGCTCGCCTGCCACGCCGATGACGTCGAGGCGATGGAAGGCACGCGGCCGATGCAGGAGGCGGCCGCGAGCAACCCCGTCAACAAGGTGATCCGCGCGATCTGGCAGGGACCGCCCTACAAGGTCGACCGCGTCCTCGACGAGGGCGACGAGGTCGCCGGCTTCCGCGTCGTCCACGCCCCGGGGCACGCCCGCGGCGAGGTGATCTTCTTCCGCGAGCACGACCGGGTCGCGATCTGCGGCGACGTGATCCGCAACATGAGCTACGCGACGGGGCTGCCGGGGATCAAGGAGCCGCCGCCGATCTTCACCTACGACCCGGCCGAGAACCGCCGCTCGATCCGCAAGCTCGCGGCGCTGAACCCGGCGCTGATCCTGCCCGGCCACGGACCCGCCGTGACCGACATCGGCGCCTTCGAGCGCTTCGTCGCCGCGCTGCCTGCATAAGCGCGACCACGCGGGAGCAGCGCGGCCGAGCGGGCAGGGGAATCTCACCGCAGCTCGTAAGGGGTTTGGGGGTTACCTAATTTCACCTACTGGAAGGGAGTCCCGATGAGCACGCTCAAAAACCGGCGTCCCTCGCCGGCGATGATCGTCGCGGTGATCGCCCTCTTCGTCGCCCTGGCCGGCACGGCCTACGCCGCGCAGACGATCAACGGCGGCGCGATCATGAAGCAGACGATCGGCGGCGGCAAGCTGAAGCAGAAGACGCTGACCGGCTACCAGATCAACACCAACAAGCTCGGCGTCGTGCCCGCGGCCAAGAGCGCGATCCGTGCCAGCCACACCTACTGGGCCGTCGTCAACAATCCGGCCGGGACCGGCAACGCCACCCTCGCCCGAGCCAGCGACGCCGGCATCACCGCGACCGAGGGCGGCGGCGCCGTCAGCGTCGTCTTCCCGGCCAACATCAGCGGCTGCGCCAACGTCGCCGGCCGCAACAACGCCGGCACCACCGTCCCCGGCGCCGGCACCGCCCAGACGAACACCTCGCCGGCCAACGCCAACGCGGTCGAAGTCCACACCCGCGACGAAAAAGGCGCCAACGCCGACGCCGATTTCCACCTGCTGGTCGTCTGCCCGTAGCGACCTAGGGCGCGAACCGAGCCGCCGCCATGTCGACGCGCTCGCCGCGGAAGGGCACGCCCTCCGCGACGAGCCGTTGGCGCTGGCGGGCGCCCTTGGCGAGGGAGCCGTCGGCGCGGACGACCCGCCACCAGGGCAGATCGGGCTCGTCGACCTCGAACAGGACCGAGCCGGCGAAGCGCGGCGCCCCCGGCGAGACGTCGCCGTAGGTGCGGACGAAGCCCGCGGGGATCTCGCGCACGCGGTCGAGCACTTCCTGCAGTCGCGATTCCGGCGGCGCGGTCAGGCGCTCGGGCCGAAGGCGTCGATGATGCGGTTCTGGAACTCGCTCAGCTCCTCGGGGGAGATGAAGTAGGTCGGCGGGGTGAGGAAGAGGCCGTCGGCGCGCTCGGCCGTCGCCTCGACCCGGGCCCGGACCTTGTCGAGCGGGCCGGCGGCGCAGTAGGCCTCGACCATCTCGTCGCTGATCGCCGCCGGCACGGCGGCGAGGTCGCCGCGGCGGAAGGCGTCGCCGGCGGCGACGGCGTTGTCGGCGAAGCCGTGCAGCTCCCAGAGCGGCATGTAGGTCTTCACCGTCGCGTAGAAGGAGATCGTGCGGCGGGCCATCTCGATCGCCCGCCCCTCGTCGTCGTCGATCGCGCAGCAGACCGTCGGCAGGTAGTCGAAGTCCCTGCGCTCGCGACCCGAGCGCTTGAGCCCGGTTTCGAAGGCGTCGACCACGACCTCGTCGATCCAGCGCAGGCTCTGGATCGGGTGGCCGATCAGCCCGTCGGCGACGTCGCCGGCCATCCGTGCCATTCCCGCCTGCACAGCGGCGGTGTAGATCGGCACCGCTTGGCGCGGCGCCGGGTGCGGCCGGACCCAGCCCTTGATGTCGATGTCGTAGTACTCGCCCTCGTAGCGGATCGGCTCGCCGGCGCTGGCCTGCTGCATGATCAGCCGCGTCGCCTCGATCGCCTCGCGCAGGTGCGGCGCCGGTTTGCCGTAGTCGGCGTTGTGCCAGGTCTCGTTCAGCCGCTTGACCCCCGCCCCCATCCCCAGCCGGAAGCGCCCGCCCGACATCTCGTCGATGTCCAGCGCCGTCACCGCGTGGATGAAGGGGCTGCGGGCGAAGGCCCAGAGGATGCCGGTGGCGACGTCGATCCTGGTCGTCTTCGCGGCCAGGTAGGCGGCCTGGGTGGCGGCGCTGCGGAACAGCTCCGGCGCCCAGACGCACTCGACGCCCGCCGCCTCGGCCCGCAGCGTCTCCGCCTCGAGGTCGGCGACCGAGGTGCCGATCGCGGCGACGGAGATGCGGTCGAGGGCGCTCATCCGGGTCGGCGCCTCAGATCGCGGCCGGCGCGGCGGCGCGCGAGAGCACGGCGTCGGCGACCCGCTCGCGGTGCCACTTCGAATCGCCGAAGATCGCCGCGTTGGAGCGCCCGCGCTTGAGGAAGAAGTGGAGGTCGTGCTCCCAGGTGAAGCCGATGCCGCCGTGGACCTGGATCGAGGCGTCGGGGACGCGCCAGCCGGCGTCGCCGGCGTAGGCCTTGGCCATCGAGGCCGCCAGCGGCAGCGACTCCGGCTCGGCATCGGCGGCCCAGGCGGCGCCGTAGACGGCGGAGCGGGCGTTCTCGGTCTCCAGCAGCATCTGCGCGCAGCGGTGGGAGACGGCCTGGTAAGCGCCGATCGGGCGGCCGAACTGCTGGCGGTCTTTGGCGTACTCGACCGCCATCTCCATAGTCCGCTGGGCGATCCCCGTCGACTCGGCGGCGAGGGCGACGCAGAGACGGAAGAAGACCGGGTAGTAGTCGGCCTCCTCGGCCGGGAGCGTGTCGGCGGCGGCGACCCGGACACCCTCAAGGCGAACCGAGGAGAAACGGCGCGTCGGGTCGATGCCGGACTCGGCGGTGACGCTGACCCCGTCGGCATCGCGCTCGACCAGGTGCCGCTTGCCGTCACTCGTGGCCACCAGGAAGAAGTCGGCGCTGGCCGCGTCGGGGACGAGGATCTTCTCGCCGTCGAGGACGACGCCGTCGCCGTCGGGTTTGGCCTCCATCGTGAAGCCGCCTGGCGTCGCCGGCGAACCGGCGTCCCAGAGGGCCGGCGTGCCGCGCTTCTCGCCGGCGGCCAGCGGACGCAGGTAGCGCTCGCGCAAATCGTCGGAGCCGCAGAGGCTCAGCGCCAGGCCGGCGATGGTGTTGGAGAAGAGCGGCGAGGGCGCCAGCGCGTAGCCCATCTCCTCGAAGAGGACGGCGAGATCGACGATCCCCAGCCCCTGTCCGCCCCACTCCTCCGGCAAGGCCAGACCGGCCCAGCCGAGCTCGGCCATCTCCTGCCAACCGGCGGCGTCGAAGCCGTCATCGCTGGCGGCAATCTCGCGCAGCCGCTCGGATTTGAAGCGCGAGGCGAGGAAGTCGTGGGCGGTCGACTTAATCGCCTGCTGCTCGTCGGTGAGGTCGAAGTACATGCCGGCGGACCTAGCGCAGCCTCGGTAGCCCGAGCACGCGCTCGGCGATGATGTTCTTGAGGATGTCGGTCGTCCCGCCCTCGATCGAGTTGGCGCGCGAGCGCAGGAAGCCGTACTGCCAGGCGCCGTTGTCGATCGCGTTCGCCGAGCCCCGCGCCAGCGGTGCGTAGGCCCCCTCAATCTCCAGCGCCAGCTCGGTCAGGCCCTGGTTGATGTCGGCCCACTGCCACTTGCCGAGCGAGCCCTCCGGCCCGGGGATGCCGGACTGCATCGTCTTGGTCAGCCCCCGGTAGGCGTTGAGCCGCATCGTCTCGGCCTCGATGTGGAGCTGGGCGATCCGCTGGCGGTAGTAGCTGTCGTCGGCTGCCGAGCCCCCGTTGAGGCGGACCTCGGTGGCCAGCCTGGCGAGCGCGGTGAGGCTGTTCTGGATCTGGGCGATGGCGCCGAAGGCGAGCCCGGCGCGCTCGTTCATCAGCGTCGTGATCGCCACCCCCCAGCCGTTGCCGACGCCACCGACGACGTTGGCGTCGGGGATCCGCGCTTCTTCCATGAAGACCTCGTTGAACTCGCCCTCGCCGGTGATCTGGACCAGCGGCTTGGCTTCGACCCCCTCCTGTTCCATATCCATCAGGAAGTAGGTGAGGCCCTGGTGCTTGGGCGCGTCGGGGTCGGTGCGGGCGACGAGCATGCACCACTTGGCGTACTGGGCAAACGTGGTCCAGACCTTCTGGCCGCTCACCACCCATTCGTCGCCATCCTTGACCGCGCGCGTCTTCAGCGAGGCGAGATCGGAGCCGGACTCGGGCTCGGAGAAGCCCTGGCACCAGATCTCGTCGCCGGTCAGGATCGGCTCCAGGTAGCGCTGCTTCTGCGCGTCGCTGCCGTGGGCGATCACCACCGGTCCGCCCATCGCCAGGCCGAGCACGTTGGCGGGACTGGGGGCTTCCTGGCGCGCCGCCTCGCCGACGAAAATCGCCTGCTCGATCATCGTCGCGCCGCGACCGCCGTACTCCTTGGGCCAGGAGATCCCAGCCCAGCCGGCCGCGTGCAGCTTCAACTGCCACTCGCGCCGGAAGGCCATCACCTCGTCGAGGCCGGCCTCGGGCTCGGGGCCCGGGTTGTTCTCCTCGATCCAGGTGCGAACCTCGTCGCGGAACTGCTCCTCCGATGGCGACAGCGTCAGGTCCATCGACGAGGCAGCATATAGGGCGCCTGGCTGATCAGCCAGGCGCCCTATAAAACGACTATTCCTGGCCGCAGGCCTTGAAGCCGTACTTGGTGGCGAGTTCGTTCGCCTTGTCCAGCGGTTCGGCGCCATCTTCGAGGAGGACCCCCGGATCGTCCTCGAGTTCTTCGACGCCCGCTTCGAGCGCGTCGATGATCGCGGCGGTCTTGCCCTCTTCGCCGTCGGGAGCACCGAGTTCGCTCAGTTCGTCGGCCTGAGTCTGCAGCGAGGGCGCAACCACGGTTGCGATCACTTCTTCCTGCTGCTCGTCGGTCGGGTTGCTGGTGTCGACGTCGTTGTCCTTGGCAAATTCTTCCGCTTCGTCTGAGATCTGCTTACTGCCCTTTTCGCAGATCGCATCGCCCTGCTCGATGAACTCCGCCTTGGTCAGCGCGGTGGTGGATTCGCTGCTGTCGTCGCTGCTGCTACCACAGCCCGCGGCGACGACTGCGATCGCTAGGACGCCGGCGAGCAGCACGATGAGTCGCTTGCTCAAAACTGATCTCCTCTAAGTGGTGGACTGGTAGGGGTGGTGCAACCTACGGGTTCGGCAGGCCGGCCTCAGACCCTTTGGATCAGCGTTCCGGTGCCAAGGCCGCCGCCGCAGCACATCGTCACCAAACCCATCTCCTTGTCGGTGCGCTCCATCTCGTGCAGCAGGGTGGTGATCAGGCGGGCGCCGGTCGAGCCGAGCGGGTGGCCGAGGGCGATCGCGCCGCCGTTGACGTTGACCCGGTCCATGTCGGGGTCGAGCTCGCGGCGCCAGGCACCGACGACCGAGGCGAAGGCCTCGTTGATCTCGACCAGGTCGATGTCGTCCATCGCCATCCCGTTGCGCTCGAGCAGCTTGCGGGTGGCGGGGATCGGGCCGGTCAGCATGATCACCGGGTCGACGCCGACCGTGGTCTGGTCGAAGATCCGCGCCCGCGGCACCAGCCCCAGGGCGTCGGCCTTCTCGCGCGCCATCAGCAGCACCGCGGCGGCGCCGTCGGAGACCTGCGAGGAGTTGCCGGCGGTGATCTTGCCGTCCTCCTTGAAGGCCGGCTTCAGATTGGCCAGGCCCTCGAGGGTGGTCTCACGCAGGCCCTGGTCGGTGGCGTAGGTGTCGCCGTTGACCTGCATCGGCACGATCTCGCGCTCGAAGCGGCCCTCCTCGGTCGCCTTCGCGGCGAGCTGCTGGGAGCGCAGGCCGATCTCGTCCAGCTCGGAGCGGGGGATCTCCCATTTGTCGGCGATCATCTCGGCCGAGAGGCCCTGCGGGATCAGGTCGTAGCGCTCCAGCAGCGCCGGCGAGAACGGCGAGCCGTGCTCTTTCATCACCTCGTAGCCGTCGGCGAAGGAGATGTGGCCCATGTGCTCGACCCCGGAGCCGACGGCGACGTCGTGGACGCCGGTGGCGATCAGCGCCGCGGCGAAGTTGACCGCCTGCTGGGCGGACCCGCACTGGCGGTCGATCGTGGTGGCCGGCGTCTCCACCGGCAGCCCCGCCTCAAGCCAGGCGTTGCGACCGATGTTGACCCCCTGCTCGCCGAACTGCTGGGCGCAGCCGGTGATCACGTCGCCGGTCTCGGCGGGGTCGATGCCGGAGCGCTCGAACAGCTCGCCATAGACCCTGGCGAGGAGGTTGGAGGGATGGAGGTCCTTGTAATACCCCTTCTCCGGGTGGCCGCGGCCGATCGGAGTCCGTGCTGCCTCGACGATGACGACCTCGCGCCCACCGAACTTCCCACTCCCGTTCTCAGCCATCTCGATCTCCATTTCGCTCAGTTCGTGCCTGACTTCAAGATAGCCGATTGACTGGTCAGTCAGCCAGTTCTGACGTCCAAACGCGTCACGTGATAGGAACCCGCCCTCAATGACTACGAATCAGGGGTACGAAAGTCCGGGGATCGCGGGGAGCGGGGCAATCGCCACCGGCCTCGCCGCCGTCTCGACCACCACGGCAGACACGATCCTGCTGGCCCGCAGCGAGGCTTCCGCCTGGCGAGCCGAGGAGAAAGTCGTCGCCGCCTGCGCCAAGATCGAGGGCGCCGAGCCCTCGCGGCTGCGGGTCACGACCGACCCCAAGGACCTCTCCGACTGCGACATCGTCGTCGAGGCGATCGTCGAGGAGGTCGGACCGAAGGGCGAGCTGATCGCGACAGTCGCCGAGGCCTGCCCCAACGCCGACCTCGCCACCACCACCTCTTCGCTCAGCATCGCCGCAATCGCCGAGGCGGCAGGGACCGACAAGCTCTTTGCCCTCCACGTCTTCAACCCGGTGCCGCGGATGAAGCTGGTCGAGGTTTGCTTCCCCGACGGCGCCGCCAGCGCCCGCGAGCGGGCCCTGGCCTGGTGCGCGGCGCTCGGCAAGACCGCGGTCGAGGTCCCCGACCAGGCCGGCTTCGTCGTCAACCGGCTGCTCTTCCCCTACCTCTTCGAAGCAGTGCGGATGATCGAGCGGACCGGCATGGAGGCCGGCGAGGTCGACACCTGCATGAAGCTCGGAGCCGGTCACCCGATGGGGCCGCTGGCCCTGCTCGACTTCGTCGGCCTCGACGTTTCCGAGGCGATCGGGGACGCCCTCCACGCCGAAAACGGCGAGGCGGCCAGCAAGCCGCCGGGACTGATCGTCGAGATGGTCGGCGAGGGCAAGCTGGGGCGGAAGAGCGGCGCGGGCTTCTACTCCTACGGCTGAGCTACTCGGCTTTAGCCGCCTTTCTCTTTCCGGACAGATCCCAGATCACGTCGGCCTCGGAGATGTTCTGGCGGCGGGCGATGATCTCGATCTCCTCCCAGGGGAGCTCGGCTTCGGGGAGCTCGTCCCAGCGGGCCAGGTCGAGGGCCTCGATCGAACCTCTCAGAGCGGGGCCGAGGTGTTCCTCGGAGCGCAACAGCGCTCTCAGAACCTCGAGCTGCTTGTCGGTCAAGCGAACAACCCACATGCGGTACCTCCAACGTTCGGCGAATCGCGGGTTGCCCGGAGAAATTAGGCGGGGGGGCGGACGGAACCGCTGATCCGGACCGCCTCGATGCGGTTCTCGCGGACCGCCTCGACCCTGATCGTGTAGCCGTTGGACTTGATCGAGTCGCCGCGCTTGGGCAGTCGCCCGAGCTCGCCGAAGACGTAGCCGCCGACGGAGTTGTAGGCATCGCTGTCGACCGGCAGCTCGATGCCGGCGTCGGCGAGATCGCCGAGCGAGACGTGGCCGCGCACGAACCAGTCGCCGTTGGTGAGCTGGCGCAGCGCCGCCGCGCGGGGGTCGGTCTCGTCCTCGATCTCCCCCACCACCTCCTCGAGGATGTCCTCGACGGTGACGATCCCGACCGTACGCCCGTACTCGTCGACGACGACCGAGAGCGAGGTGCGCTGCACCTGCAGGTCGTGCAGGAGGTCGTCGAGAGGGCGGGTCTCGGGGACGATCAGAGCGTCGCGGATGACCGACTCGATGCCTGCCTCGGGGCCGTCGCTCATGTAGAGCCGGGCGAGACTGTTGTTGTGGACGATCCCTTTGACGCGGTCGGCGTTGTCGTCTTCGATCACGACCAGACGGGTGTGGCCGGAGGTGACGCAGCGCCGCAGCGCCGCCTCGACGGTCTCCGCGGCATCGACCGTGATCACCGCCGGGATCGGGGTCATCACCTCGCGGGCCTCCTGCTCGTGCAGGTGGAAGACGCCGCCGAGCATCCCCGCCTCACCGGGGTCGAGGTGGCCGCCGAGCCGCGAGCTGTCGATGATCTGCTTCAGATCCTCGGCGGTGTGGTGCTGTTCGAGATCGGACGGGTTGACGCCGAAGAGGCGGACGATCGCGTTCGAGAACCAGCTCAGCGCCATCGTCACCGGCGCCGTCGCGACGCGGAACCAGTTCAGCGGCCGCGAGACCCGGCGCGCGGTGCTCTCGGCGTTGGCGATCGCCAGCATCTTCGGCACCTGCTCGCCGACGCTGATGTGCAGCGCCGTGACCAGGGCGAAGGCGATCGCCAGCGAGAGCGCCGCGGCGACGCCGTGCGAGAGACCGCCGAAAATCGGCTCGATCAGCTTCGAGAGCGAAGGCTCGCCAAGGAAACCGATCCCGATCGAGGCGATCGTGATCCCGATCTGACAGGCCGACAGCGATTCGTCGATCTTGTCGAGCTGCTCGACAACCGCCTCGGCACCGGATTCGCCTTCCTCCGCGAGCTGTTCGATTTTGCCGCGGCGGCTGCGCACCAGCGCGAACTCCGCGGCCACGAAGAAGCCGTTGATCGCGATCAACAGCAGCAGCAGGACGAGCAGGAGGACGCTCATCAGCTATTTGGCCTGGTACTTCGGGCTGGGACGTCCTCGGCCATTCGGCGAATGGAATATAGCTGGCCGCCCACGCAGCTTTTTCGATAGATGCGATATTGAGCAAATAATGCGCGTTGCAACGCTCAGCGAGATGCTCGAAGAGGTCGTTCGCCTGGGCGAGGCAACGGGCATGGAAAGCCACGCGCACGAGCTGCGCGGAGAACTTGAGGGGCGGCTGGCGACGGTGCGCGCAGCGCTCTCTGGCGCGGCCAGCCTGCGGGCGATCGCGCTGCAGCGGCTGGACCCGCCGCGCGTCGCCGGCTTCTGGATCCCGGAGATGATCTCGATCGCCGGCGGCGTCGACGTCGCCGGCGACCCGGGCCTCAGCCCTCCCGACGTCGGCTGGGGAGAGCTCGCCAGCCTCAACGCCGAGGTGGTGATCGTGATGCCCGACGGCACCGTCGAGGATGCCCAGGCCCAGGCGATGGAGCACTGGGAGCGGATCGCCTCGCTCGGCGCCGAGCGGGTCTTCGCGGTCGACGCCGCCGCCGCCTTCTCCGATCCCGGCCCCCGCCTGGTCGACGGAGTCGAGCTGCTCGCGCATCTCCTGCACCCGGATCTCTTCGACGCCCCGGGCAACACCGCCTTCCGAGCCCTCAGGGCGCCGGTCTCCAGGCCCTCGCGGACCGACTGAGTCAGGCGATGGCGAGGGCGCCGACGACCGAGACGACGGCCACCAGGACCATCACCGCGAACTCAGCCGGCTGGTGGCGCGTCCCAAGCATGCCGCGCTCGCCGGCGACGATCGCGAGGGCGCAGACGACACCCCCGACCAGGCCGCCGAGGTGGCCGCCGACGCTGATGTGGGCGGCGGTGAAGCTGATCACCAGGTTGAAGACGATGAGGAATCCGATCTCGCTGGCGATCGCGTCCATGCCACGTCCGCGAGCGATCACGAAGGTCGCTCCGGCGAGGCCGAAGACCGCTCCCGAGGCACCGACCGTGGTCACGAACGGATCGCTGAGGATCAGCGCTCCAAAAGACCCGGCCAGGAGCGAGGCGAAGTAGAGGGCGATGAACCGCGGCGTCCCCAGGGCCGGCTCCAGCAGCCGGCCGAGGAAGAACAGCAGCAGCATGTTGAAGCCGATGTGAATCAGGCTGGCGTGCAGGAAGCCGCCCGTCACCAGGCGGTACCACTCGCCGTCGGCGACGGAGACCCCGCGCAACGAGAAGTCGTTGATCACCGAGCCGCCCGGGGTGAGCCCGCCGCCGCCGACGCCGATCTCGAACAGGTAGGCGGCGACGTTGAGCCCGATCAGGATGAAGGTCGCCGGCGCCCGCCAGAACCCCTCGCCACCGCCGCCGCCCACCCCCTGCACCACCTTGGTCCGCTGGCGCATGCACTCGGGGCAGCGCATCCCGACCGGCGTCGGGGTCATGCAGTCAGGGCAGATCGGCCTGCCGCAGGACGAGCAGGAGACGCGGGTCTCGCGGTCGGGGTGGCGGTAGCAAGTCTCGGCCATCGGGATGGGCAGCCTACAATCGGCGCCGATGGAGCCCCCCAGCCCCGCCCGCCTCTACGCAACGCTGGTCGGCGGCTTCCTCTTCGTCCTCGGCATCGCCGGCTTCTTCTACGACCTCTCCTGGCTCAACTTCTTCTACGTCGCCGCCGGCGCGCTGGGACTGGTGCTCGCGGCAGGCGCCTCGCGGCTCTACGCGCTCGGGCTGGGCCTCCTCTTCATCGGGCTGGCGATCTGGGACTTCTCCGCCAGCGGCTGGCTGCACCTGGCGCTGGGCCTGCTCGGCCTCGCCGCGATGGCGGGCACGGCGAAGCTAGAGCCGCGAGCGCAGGCCGCCGCCAAGGGCCCTTAGCCCGCTCTCGCCCTTGTTCTTGCTGCGGCGGCGCAGCTCCAGCAGAACCAGGGCACCGGTTGCGACGCCGCCGGCGCCGGCGGCGACCACGGGTCGCACCCAGTTGCGCGGGTCGCGCAGGGCGCGCAACTCGCTCTCGGAGAGTTCCTCCGCCCACTCGGAGAGCTCCTCGGCGGCGGCCTGGGTGACCGCGGCGAGGGTGTCCTCGACCCGGCCGGAGAGGCGCTGCGGCGGCTCGATCGGGCGCAGGGCGTCGGCCAGCAACTGCTCGACGTCCCAGCTGCTGCCGCTCAGGGTCTCACTCATCGCTCATCTCCTCCTGCAGTTGCTTGATCGCGCGATGGATCAGCACCTTCGTCGCCCCATCGGAGCGGCCGAGGGCACGGGCGATCTCGCGGTTGTCCATGCCGAGCGCGAAGCGCATGATCAGCGCCTCGCGGCGGTCGTCGGAGAGGTGCTCGAGATTGGCCATCACCTGGCGCAGCTCCTCGCGGCCCTCGGCGATCGCCACCGTGTCGTGGCGAGCGGCGATCGGATCGGCGCTGTCGAGTGGCGTCTGCGGCCGCCGCGAGCGGTCGCGGTAGTAGTTGGAGGCGAGGTTGTGGGCGATCCGGATCACCCAGGGTCGCAGCGGCCTGCCGTCGGACTCGCGCCGGGCCCGGTCGAAGTGACGGTAGGCCTGCAGGAAGGCCTGCTCGGTCAGGTCCTCGGCGTCGTGGTGGTTGCCCACCTTGTAGTAGGCGTAGGAGTAGACGTCGCGCAGGTGGTCCCGGTAGAAGCCCTCGAAGGCGCGGTCGAGCTCCGCCTTCGCCGCCGGCCCGAGGTCGCCGGGCTCGACGTTCTCCGTTGGGCCACTCACCGACCAAGCCTAGATCACGCCCTGCCCGCATCAGGCCGCGCGCCGCGATCGCTCGACCCGGCGCAGCCCGGCGACCCAGTCCTCGGCGCCGATCTCGCCGCGGATCAAGGTGGCGAGGCCGTTCAGCGCCTCGGCTGGACCGCCGGAGGCGGCCACCGCCTGCGCCAGCAGCGGCGTCGTGTCGAGGCCCTCGGAGGCCTGCCCGATTATGTCCGGGATCTGCTCCGCCGGGGTACCGCCGCCGAGCAGCTCGCCGGCGCGGCGGTTGCGGCCGGCCGGGGCCATCATCGTCGCGGTCAGGTCGCCAACACCGGCCAGGCCGGAGAAGGTCTCGAGGTCGGCGCCGCGAGCGATCGCGTACTCGATGCACTCCTGCCAGATCTCCGCCACGGCAATGCCGGCGGCGTTGAGTCCGTGTGGCTCGGCGGCGGCAGCGGCTAGGGCGGCGGCGTTCTTGGCGGCTCCTGCCATCTCCACCCCGGTGACGTCGCCGGAGCGCTCGCAGACCAGGCCGGCCCGGTTGAACACCTCGCCGAGCTGAACCCGCAGGTCGACGTCGGCGGAGCCGAGGACCAGGGCAGCGGAACTGGAGACGGCCTCGCCGGCGTGGGCTGGCCCGCCGAGGCAGGCGATCGCCCGGGCGCGCACCCGTTCGCCGACGTATTCGGCCGGCAACTGCCCCTGCGGCGCGATCAAGCCCTTGGTCAGCAACAGCACCGAGGAGCGGCCGCTGACGCGGTCGGCGATTGCCCCGACCGCCTGCGGCAGCGACTTGGAGGGGATCGCCAGACAGATCAGGTCGAGGCCGGCCAGCTCGATCGCGGAGGCCGGCCGGACGTCGATCGCCTCCGGCAGCGGCACCCCGGGCAGGTAGCGCGAGTTCTCGCCCGCCTCGATCATCTCGGCGGCGCGCTCGGCGTTGCGGGCGCCGAGCTGGACCTCGAGGCCGCCGCGGGCGAGCAGCACCGCGACCGCCGTCCCCCAGCTGCCGGCGCCGATCACCGCGGCGCGGCGCATCGGCGGCAGGCCGCCGAGGTCTTCCCACTGCAGCTGCACGTTGGGCCAGATCCGCGCCGTCACGGTCTCCGCCAGCGCCTTCGAGGGCTCCTCGGCGCGGGGGAAAGTCATCGCCCGGCCGAGGCGGACCTTGACCTTGCGCGGCCGGATGCGCCAGCCGCGGCGAACGTGTTCGGTGCCGAGCACGGCGGTCGGGATCACCGGCGCCCCGGTCTGCAGGGCCAACCGGCCGACGCCGCGGCGAGGGCTCCTGAGGGTGCCGCGGCGGGTCCGGGTGCCCTCGGGGAAGATGCAGACGGCGCCGCCGCGTTCGACGATCTGGCGCGCCGTCTCCATCGCTTCCTCGTCGGATTCGCCGCGGCGGATCGGGAAGGCGCCGAGCCGGGAGAGGATCCAGCCCTGCCAGCGGCGCTCGAACAGCTCGACCTTGGCGACGTAGTTCATCGGCCGCCGCCAGGGCAGGCAGCCACCGATCGCGAAGGGGTCGAGGAAGCTGCGGTGGTTGGAGGCGACGATCAGCCCACCCCTGAGCCGGGCGTGCTCGCGACCGGTCCGCGCGTAGCGGAAGTAGACGAGGAAGAACGGCGTCATGAAGATCCTCGCCAGCAGGTAGAGGAGCCAGTTGACGCTGTTCTTGCGCGTATAGGCGTGGTAGCGACTGAGCCGCTCGGCGTTCACGCAGAGCGCTACACGGCGCGGGGGCTGCGGTTACCAGGCGCGGTCCAGCAACTCCGCGAGGTCGGCCTTGCTGAGAGGGAGGCCGGGGACGAAGGCTAGCTCGGGGCGGACCAGCATCGAGTCGAGGGCCTGGTCGAGCTTCGAACGATCGGCGCCGAGCGAGCCGAGGCCGGCCGGGTCGCCGCCGAGCTGGAGGACGCGGGCCTCGATGTCTTCGGGGTCGGTCTCGATCGCGGCGGCCAGATCGGCCAGGCGGTCGGGCGCCCGGGCGACCAGCAGCGCCAGCGTCCGCGGCAGGATCGCCGCGTTGGTCTCGGCGTGCGGGCTGCCGCAGACCCGGACCAGCGTCTGGCAGATCACGTGATGGACGCCGAACGCGCCGGAGTCGACCGCGTAGCCGCAGAGGAGCGAGCCGAGAGCCAGGGGCGAGGGGTTGCGCTCGGCACGATCCTGGTCGAGCGAGGTCGCGATCAACTCCGCCCCGCGCAGCGCCGTCATCTCCGAGACGGGGTTGGCGAACGGCGTGTAGAGGGAGTCGGCGCCATGGGCCAGGGCATTCATCGAACTCGCCCGCAGGTCCGCCTCGGATTGGCTCGTCATCGCGACCGGGTCGGCGATCACCAGGGCTGGGCGGACCATTGAGGCGACGCTAGATTCGACTCCATCCGGAAGACGGTGGATACCGGTCATCTCCGCCCCCGACATCGTCGTCGGGATCGCCGCGACGCGGGCGCCGCTGACCGAAGCCACGGCCTTGGCGACGTCGATCGGGCGACCGCCGCCGAGCGCGACCAGGTTCCCCGTCGCTGACGGCCCCGTCTTCCCGGCAACAGTTCCCTCGGCCCAACGGTCCAGAGCGGTGCCGTCGAGCAGCGCCGCAGCCAGATCCGGGACCTGACCGGCCCCGACCTCGTGCACGGCCGCCGCCGCCTCCACCAGCTCGGGGGCTCCGGCCAGGGCGCGCGGCGTGCTGACCAGCTCGAAGGGCGAAAGCTCGTGCTCGAGCAGGAGCCGCGGGGCCTGCGCCATCCCGTTGTGGCGGAAGACGACCGTGCGGCCGGCATCCCGCCAGATGAAGTCTCCGTTCACTCCACCGGATCCGTGCGGGGGTTCCTCACCGGTCTCAGGTTCGGTTCGACCTCCGCCCGCAGGTGCTCGTAGTCGGGCGGCAGCGAGAGCTTCTCGCCAAGGTGCTCCAGCGGCTCGTCGACGGTGAAGCCCGGACCCATCGTCGCGATCTCGAAGAGGACGCCGCTGGGCTCGCGGAAGTAGATCGAGCGGAAGTAGAAGCGGTCGATCTCCGGGGTCGGCTGCGCGCCCGCCGAGATCGCCTTCTGGCGCCACTCCATGTGCTCCTCGGGGAGCGAAGCCCAGGCGACGTGGTGGACGCTGCCAGCCCCCTGCAGGCCACGCTCGGCCGGCGGCTCGTCGAAGAGATAGCGGCCGCCCCGCTTCTCGCCCCGCGCTTCCCAGGCGCCGTCGACCCGCTCGAACTCGAGCGCTTCGAGCAGGGCGCTGCTGGCCGCGGGGGCGCCGCTGTAGGCGCGCACCGCGTGGAAGCCCTGCAAAGCCAGCTCGGCCGGGACCTCGGGGTGGTCGGCGACCAGAGGCGGGTCGGGAACCTCGACCACGAGCAGCTCGTGCTCGAGCCCCTCGGGGTCGGAGAAGACGAGGCCGGCACCCTGGCGCTCGGAATCGATGCGGTTGGCGCCGAGCCGCTCGGCCCAGAAGGCGAGCGAGTCCTCGCCCGCGACCCTCCAGACGATGCGGTGGACCATCCCCGCGCCGGCCCGTCCCGGCGCCACCCCCGGGTACTCGAAGAAGGTGAGATCGGAGCCCGGATCCCCTCCCTCGTCGGCGAAGAAGAGATGGTAGACGGTGGGGTTGTCCTGGTTGACGGTCTTCTTGACCAGTCGCAGGCCCAGCACCCCCGCGTAAAAGTCGACGTTGCGCTGAGCGTCCTCGGTGATCGCGGTTATGTGGTGGATGCCCTCTAACTTCATGGCTCCACGTATACCATCCCCACTCGATGAGCCGCGCACGCAGACGCACTGTCAAAGGGCTTGTCATCCTCGGCTCCGTCCTGGCCTTCTTCAGCGTCTTCGCGATCTGGACCGAGCGTCAGGCGCTCAACACCGACGACTGGGTCTCGACCAGCGACCGGCTGATCCAGAACCAGACGATCCGCGCCGCCGTCGGCGACTACCTCGTCGACCAGCTCTACGAAAACGTCAACGTCGAGGCCGAACTGCGGGACATCCTCCCCGGCGACACCAAGGAACTGGCCGGACCCGCCGCCGGCGGCCTGCGTCAGGTGGCCGGCGACGGCGCCGAACGGGTGCTGGAAACCTCGACCGCGCAGACCCTCTGGGAGGACGCCAATCGCTCTGCCCACGAACAGCTGATCTCCGTGCTCGAAGACAAGGGCGACGCGGTCTCTACTTCGGAAGGCAATGTCAGCCTCAACCTCGGCAGTCTCCTGACCAACCTGGCCAGCCAGGTTGGCATCGGGCAGGACCTGGCGGAAAAGCTGCCGCCGGATGCCGGCCAGATCGAGATCCTCCGCTCCGACGAGCTGAAGACGGCGCAGAACATCGCGATCGCGATCAAGGGCCTCGCCCTGGTGCTCTCGATCCTCACCTTCGCCGCCTTCGCCGCCGCGATCTACCTCTCCCGCGACAGTCGCTGGGTGACGGTGCTGTTCAGCGGCATCGGGCTGATCGCCGCCGGCTTCGCGGTGATCGTCTTCCGCCACATCGCCGGTGGGATCGTCGTCGACCAGCTGGTCGTGACCGAAAGCGCCAAGCCGGCGGGCGAAGCCGCCTGGTCGATCGCCACCTCGCTGATGACCAGCATCGCCGCCACGGTGATCGTCGTCGGCGTGCTCTTCTCGGTCGCCGGCTGGCTCGGCTCCCCGACCGGCTCGGCCCGGACCAGCCGCCGCGCGATCGCGCCGGTCCTGCGCGACTACAGCGCTTACGTCTACACCGGCCTGGCCCTGATCGTCTGCTTCTACTTCCTCTCCGGACCGACCCAGGGCCTGCGCACCTTCCTGACCACGCTGGTCGTCGCCGGGATGGCCGCCTTCGGCATCCACGAGCTGCGCAAGCAGACCGCCGAGGAGTACCCCGACGCCAGCTACGGCGACTCGTTCAGCCGCACCAAAGAGCGCGTCACCTCGGCCGTCAAAGGCGCCAACCTGGGCGAGCGCGCCTCGAAACTGCGCCTGCCCGAGATGAAGCGACCGGGCGCCGAGGGGTCCGCGAGCGCAGCCCCGGCCACGACCGAGGCAGCGACCGCGGTCCTGCCGCCCAACGCGGAGGACGCCAGGCTGCAGCGCCTGGAGCGGCTGGCATCGCTGCGCGCGAAGGGCATTCTCACCGACGAGGAGTTCGCCGCCGAGAAGGCCCGGCTGCTCAGTCGCAGCGACTCCGACTCGTGACCGAAAGCCCGCCGCCGGGTTCGAACCGGCAACCTCCTGATTACAAATCAGGTGCTCTCCCAGGTTGAGCTAGGCGGGCGTGATGGCGAAGGATGAGGCTATGGATGTGACGTTCAGGCTCCTCGGTCCAGATGAGGGTGGCATCCTCACCGAGGCGATAGAGGCAGCTTACGGGACCACCTACGACGTCCGCTGGGTTTACGACCCCGCGGAGGTTTCAGCCCGCCTGGCCGCCGGCAGCTATGTCTCCTGCGTCGCCGAGAGCGCCGATGGCGAATTGCTCTGTCACATGGGGATGAGCCTGGCGGCGGTCGGCGACTCCGTCGCCCACTCGGGCCAGGCGGTGACGATGCCGGCCGCCCGCGGCCAGCACCTCTTCACCCGCACCAAGCGCTTCCTGATGGACTGGGCCCGTGAGAGAGGACTGGCCGGGATGTTCAGCGAGGCGACCGCCGCCCACCCCTACAGCCAGCGGGCCAACATCGAGCTGGGTGCCCACGAGACCGGCTTCCTGCTCGGCTGGATCCCCGCCTCGGTCGCCAACGACGCCGCCGCCGGGGCACCGCGGGGACGGCAGTCGGCGGCGCTCTTCTACACCAAGCTCAACGACGGCCAGGAGCGGCGCGTCTACGCGCCGCCGCGCCATCACGAGATCGTCGGTCAGACCCTGGCGCTCTGCGAACTGCGGGGCACGCTGGCGAGGCCCGCGCCCGAGGCGGAGCTGGCGAGCAGGACCGAGCTCCACGTCGAGATCGAGGCAGACCACAACCTCGCCCTGCTGACCGTCCAGGTGCCGGGCGCCGACCTCGAGTCGGTCGTCGCCGCCGAGCGCCACCACCTCTTCCACCGCGCCGGGCTCGACGCGATCTACATCGACCTGCCGCTGGAGCAGCCGGCGACGGCGCTCGTCGCCGACGACCTCGAGCGGCTGGGGGTCTCCTACGCCGGGGTCTTCCCCAACCACCGCACCGACGGCGACGTGCTGCGGATGCAGTCGCTGCACCGGGTCCGAGTCAAGGCCGACGACATCGCCGTCGCTTCGGACCACGGCCGCGAGCTACTCGACTACGTCCTCTCTGACCTGCGCAGCTCGGCGTCCTCGGTCGCTCACGTGCCAAGCACGCTTCGCTCCCTGCGTCCTTGACCTGCTTGGTCAGCCAGGCCGTAGTCGTTACGCCGCTACCTCGCGTGAGGCGAGGTGGCTCCCGACCTTGCGCTTGACCCGCTGCAGGGCGTTGTCGACGGTCTTGGTGTCGCACTCGAGCCGCTCGGCGATCGTCTCGTAGGAGTGGCCGTCGAGGTAGAGCGAGAGGACCCGGCTCTCGAGGTCGGAGAGAACGCCGGAAACGCCCGAGAGACAGGCGACGAGGCTGGCCAGCTCTTCGGAGGCGATCACCTGGTTGACCGGGTCGTGGACGCTGGGGCCGGGCAGGATCTCGTCCAGGGTGGTGTCGGACTCCCCCGCGGCCGCCGGCGTCTGACTGAAGGAGACGTACTGGTTGAGCGGCGTGTGCTTGTTGCGGGTCGCCGTCTTCACCGCGGTGATGATCTGGCGGGTGATGCAGAGCTCGGCGAAGTTGCGGAAGCTCGACTCGCGATCGGTGCGGTAGTCCCGAATCGCCTTGTAGAGACCGAGCAGGCCCTCCTGGATCAGGTCGTCGGACTCGCCACCGAGCAGAAAGTAAGAGGAGGCCTTGAGGCGGACGAAACCGCGGTAGCGGCGGACGATCGCGTCGTAGGCATCGGTCCTGCCGTCCTTGGCGAGGGCGACCAGATAGTGATCGTCAAGCTCAGCTTGAGAGTTAGCGTGCTGCGCGCGGACGGGACTGGAGCGGACAGCCATGGAGGCTGGCCTTTGCTGCATGGGCGTAGACAGAGCCACAGATCCTTCTCCTTGCTGAAGGGTCGTGGCGCCACTTACCTCCCCCGGGGCGCCTCTTATCGACGAGCTACCTCACACTCAAGCTGAGGTTCACCCTTGTTGCAACGCTAGTTTACGTGCGCGCAGAGTTCTGTCAACCCCTGGGGGACATAAATGCAACCGCCGTTGCATTTGTTAGAAGCCCTCGTTCGCTCAGGCGCGTTGGCGAACGGCCTCGAAAAGGACCGCGGCGGCGGCGGCCGAGACGTTCAGGGACTCGACCTCGCCCCCACGGGGCAGGGCGATGAGACCGTCGCAGGCAGCGGCCACACGCGGGCGGATGCCCTTCCCCTCGCCGCCCAGGACGAGCACGGTCGGGCCGGTCAGGTCGACGCCCCAGGGGGCGGCCTGGCCCTCGGCGTCGGCGCCCCAGATCCAGAAGCCCGCCGCCTTCGCGTCGGCGAGCCAGTCGGCAAGGTTGCGGACGTGGGCAACCTGGAGATGCTCGACGGCGCCCGCCGAGGCCTTGCAGGTGACCGCGGTCACCGCGGCGGAGCGGCGCTCGGGGACGACGACGCCGCCGGCGCCGGCGAACTCGGCGGAGCGGCAGACGGCGCCGAGGTTGCGCGGGTCCTGCACCTGATCGAGCGCGATCAGCAGGGCGTCTTCCCGCCGCAGCAGCCCACCGGGGTCGCCATAGGGATACGGATCCACCTCGGCGACGACCCCCTGGTGATCGGGCGACCCGCAGAGCCGCTCCAACTCGAACGCGTCCGTCTCCGGCGCCCGCCAGACCCGCCGAACCTGACGCCTCCCCCGCTCCGCCTCCTGGACCGGCTGCCTGCCGTAGATGATCTGGTTGGCCATCTAAGCCGCAGCCGACCTTGACCCCAGCGGGGTGGGGTGAATGTCGGCTGCGCTCATCGCTTTGCCACCAGGCGCGCGCCGTCCGCCCCGTCGCGCACCTCCCAGCCGAGCGCTGCAAGCTCGTCCCGAAGCGCATCGGCGCGAGCGAAGTCCTTGGCCGCCCGAGCCTGCTCCCGCTCTTCCATCAGGGCCTCAGCGGCGGCGTCGGCGCCCTCGCCCTCCTCAGCTAGAGAGCCCAAGCCGACCAAATCGAGCATCTCGCGCAGCACCGTCACCGCCTCAGCGCCGGCCACCTGACCACGATTGACTTCCCCGACCAGCTCAAACGCCTCGGCCATCGCTCTAGGAGTGTTGAAGTCATCCGCCAACGCATCCTTGAACGCAGCCAGGCGCGCCGTCGGAGAGCCCGGGGGGGTCTCAACCGAACCTCCCCGCTGTTGTGAGGGCGAGACCCCCCCGGGCTCTCCCCCGCCCACCTTGCTCTCGCGAAAGAAGTTCCGCAACCGCTCGACCTGCGCCACGGCCTGCTCCATCTGCTGCTCCCCGAACGCCAGCGGCTGCCGGTAGTGCCCGGAGATCAGGTAGGCCACGACCGCCTCGCGCCCATAGCGATCGAGCGCCTCCGAGAGCTGAAAGATGTTGCCGTCGGATTTCGACATCTTGGCGGTGCCGGTCTCGATCATCCCGTTGTGCATCCAGATCTGGGCGAAGGGGCGCCCGGCCGCCTCCGACTGGGCGATCTCGTTCTCATGGTGGGGAAAGACGAGGTCGGAGCCGCCACCGTGGATCGCGAAGGAAGCGCCCAGCTCGGCCTCGGCCATCGCCGAGCACTCGATATGCCAACCCGGCCGCCCGGGGCCCCACGGCGAGTCCCACCGCGTGTCCTCGCCAGGCTTATGCGACTTCCAGAGGGCGAAGTCGAGCATGTCCTCCTTGAGCGAGGCGGAACCCGCCTCCTCGCCCTGGTCCATGTCCTCCGGGCGACGGTTGGAGAGCTTGCCGTACTCGCCGAAGCTGCGGACCCGGAAGTAGACGTCGCCGCCGGACTCATAGGCGTGTCCGCTCCCGACCAGGTCGCCGATCAGCGCCACGATCCCCGCGATCGTCTCGGTCGCCAGCGGCTCCGCGTCAGGCCGGCCCAAGCCGAGCCGGCCGGTGTCCTCTAGGTAGGCGCGGGTCATCCGCGCCGCGAACTCTCCCGAGGGCTCGCCGGCCTCGCCCGCGGCGACGTAGATCTTGTCGTTGATGTCGGTGACGTTGACCACCAGGCGTGCCCGGTAGCCCTCGGACCGCAGAAAGCGGGCGAAGAGGGAGAAGACGACGAAGGGCCGGGCGTTGCCGATGTGGATGCGGCTGTAGACGGTCGGGCCGCAGGCGTAGATCCCCACCTCCCGGGAGGGGTCGAGGGCTCGCGGTTTGCCGCTGAGCGTGTCCCTGATCCGCACCTCGCGCATAGCGAGGCCGAGACTAGATGAAATCGGCCTTCTAAAAGGTGCGGTAGCCGACGGCTGAGGCGGTCGACTCGCCGCGCAGCCAGACGGGTGCCGACTCCTCGGCCGCCGCCTGGGCCTCGCGCTTGGCGCGCTTGGCGCTGGCCTTTATCTCGTCCTCGGTCGCCTCGCGGACCCGCTCCTCGCGGCGCTCGGCCTGAGCGCGGATGCGGTCCGACTCGATGCGCAGCTGCTCCTCGGCGCGGGCGCGGGCGGCTTCCTCGGCCTCGCGCTCGACCTTCTCGACTAGGTTGCGGACGCTCTCCTCGGCTTCGCGGCGCACCTCCACGGTGCCGTCCATCACGCGCCGCTCGATCTCGGTCTCCAGTCGCACCGCGGTCTCATGCGCCTCCGCGGCGGCGGCCTCGGCGTCGGCTGCCCGCTGCTCGGCGGCGGCGATGCGGCGGTCGGCCTCGGCGTCGATCTGCTCGCGCATCGCGCTGACCCGGCGCTCGACCTCGGCGTCGAGATTCTCCGCCGCCTCGGCGATCGAGCTCTCGGCCTCGGCCCGCAGTTCGGACGCGTGCGCGGCGACGGCTTCGCTCTCGACCTGAGCGCGCTTCTGAAGCTCCTCGAACGCCCGCTCGGCACGGTCGCGCGCGGCCTCGGCGCCGGCGACCCTGGCCTCCACCTGGTCCCTCGCCTGGCGCTCTGCGGCAATCCGCTCGCGGGCCTCGGCGGAGACACCGCGCAAAGTCTCCAGCGCCCGCTCTTTCAGCACCTCTCGGACCCGCTCGGCGTGCGCCTCGGCCCTGGCAACGCGCTCCTCGCTGACGCGGACCCACTCCAGCGCCTGCTTGGCGACGCCATGCATCGTCTCGGTCGCCTCACCGACGGCTTGCAGCTGCCTCGCTGGATCGCTCATCTCCCGGCAACCTACTATGGGCATCGGAGGCAACACCACCCGGGCCGCGGCCGGATTGACCGCAATTTGCGCCGGAGAACTCGCTCAGGCGGACTTCTGCCCCTCGCGCGCCTGCAGCTCGCGCTTGAGGACCTTGCCGGTGGCGTTGCGGGGCAGCTCGTCGAGGAACTCGACCTCGCGCGGCGTCTTGTAGCTGGCCAGATTGGCCTTGACGTGCGCCTTGAGCTCGCCTTCGCTGAGCTCGGCTCCGCCCCTGACGACGACGAAGGCCTTGAGCCGCTGGCCGAACTCGGCGTCCTCGACGCCGATCACCGCCGCCTCGACCACCGCCTCGTGGTCGGCGAGCAGGTCCTCGACCTCGCGCGGGAAGACGTTCTCGCCACCGGAGACGATCATCTCGTCGTCGCGGCCGTCGATGAAGAGGCGGCCGTCGGGGTCGATGTGACCGACGTCGCCGCTGCTGAGCAGGCCGTCGATCACCTCTTTGCCTCCCCCACCGGTGTAGCCCTCGAAGGACATCTCGTTGCCGACGAAGATGCGGCCCACGCCCCCCTGCGGAACCTCGGCGCCGTTCTCGTCGACGATCCGCACCGTGGTCCCGCGCGGCGGCCGACCGGCGGTGCCGGGAGCATCGCGCAGGTCCCGCGGCGTGGCGATCGTCGCGTAGGCGACCTCGGTCGAGCCGTAGAGGTTGTAGACGGAGTCCCCGAAGCGGTTCATCCACTCGAGCGCCAGCTCGCCCGGCAGGGCCGAGCCCGAGAGCGAGGTGATCCGCAGCGAGGAGAGGTCGTACCGGGCCAGCGTCTCCTCCGGCAGGGCGAGGATGCGCTGGATCATCACCGGCACCGCCGCCAGCACCTCGGCGCGGCTTTCCTGCACCGCCCGCAGCGTCCCCTCGGGGTCGAAGCGGCGGCGCAGCACCATCGTCGAGGCGGTCGGCAGGCTCATCACGAAGTGGAAGAAGCCCCAGGAGTGGAAGAGCGGCGCCGCGATCATCATCGTCTCGCGGCTGCGGAAGGGGATCTTGTCGATCAGCGCCGCCACGCCCAGCAGTCCGTCGGGGCTGGAGCGCTGGGCCCCCTTGGGGGTGCCGGTGGTGCCGGAGGTGAGGATCACGAAGCGCGGTTTGTCGGGCGGCGGGCGGCGATCTGACTCGGCGCCGGCGGCGATCAGCTGCTCCAGCGTCACCCCGTCGTCCGGCTCGCCCTTGTCGGTCCAGCCGACCACGCGGGCAACCGAGTCGTCGACTCCTTCCAGCAGGCCGGCGAACTCGGCGTCGTAGACGAGCGCCTTCGGCTTCTCCCGGCGCGTTACCTCGGCCAGCTGCGGACCGGCGAACATCGTGTTGAGGTAGAGAACGCTGGCGCCGAGCTTGGCGGCGGCGAGGGTCGCCTCGACGAAGCCGCGATGGTTGCGGCACATGATCCCGACGCCGTCCTCGTGGCCGATCCCCATCTCGGCGAAGGAATCGGCGAGGGCGTTGGAGCGGCGGTGCAGACGCTCGAAGCTGAGTGCGCCGCGCTCGTCGATCACGGCGATCTCGTGTGGGTAGTGGATCGCCGCGGTGGCGACGCCGGTCGCCGGCGAGGCGCCCCAGCGGACGAAGGTGGAACCCATCTTCAGCGCCTTGTCAGGGCGAATCAGCCCGAGGACGCCGGCCTCGTGCAGCACCTTCAGCTCGAAGGCCGAGTCGGCGGCCGATGCCCGCAGCTTCGCCGCGCTGTCGCTGAGAATCCCCACGCGCGAAGACTATTCGCTCTGCACCGAGGCGACGGCGATGCAGGCGATGCCCTCGCCGCGGCCGATCCAGCCCATGCCCTCGTTGCTGGTCGCCTTGACGCTGACCCGGGCCGAGGTGGCCTCGGCGAGTATCCGCTCCATCTCCGCCTTGAAGGGGCCGAGACGGGGCTGCTCGCAGATCACGGTCGCGTCGACGTTGACGATCGGGCCGGAGATCGTGCCGACGACGGTCCGCAGCAGGTCGATCGAGTCGGCGCCCTGCCACCGCTCGTCGTCGTCGGGGAACATCGTGCCGATGTCGCCGCCGCCGGCGGCGCCGAGGATGGCGTCGATCACGGCATGGGTGAGGACGTCGGCGTCGGAGTGGCCGGCGAGCCCATGCGAGTGATCGATCTCCACCCCGCCGAGGACGAGGCGCCGGCCGGCTGCGAAGCGGTGGCTGTCGTAGCCGATCCCGATCATCAGCCGACGCGGCTGGCGAGTGGAGCCAACTGCCGCCGGCGCTGCTCGAAGACGCATATCTCTCCCACCCCGAGGCCGTCGAGGAAATCGACCGCGCGGTCGTAGCCGAAACCGACCTGCTCGGGCAGGTGGGCGTCGGAGGAGAGCGCGAAGGAGGCACCGGCCTCGACGCACATCTCGGCAAAGCCGCGGGCCGGGTAGAGCTCGCCGACCGGCTTGCGCAGGCCGGCGGTGGAGACCTCGACGGCGATCCCGCTCTCGGCGATCGCGGCCACCGCCGGCTCGTAGAAGAAACGCGGGTCGCGCTCGGGCAGTGGCCGGGCACCGCCCCAGACCTTGACCAGGTCGGGATGGGCGAGGATGTCGAAGAGGCCCGAGCGGGCGCACTCGGCCAGCGCCTCGAAGTAGCGGCGCCAGACCTCGTCGGGATCGCCGCTGCCCTCCCAGACGTCCCAGCCCGGGTGGTCGACGGCCTCCTCGCCGACGAAGTGGACCGAGCCGACCACGTAGTCGAAGTCGCGCGCCTCCAGCATCGTCGCGGTGCGGTCCTCGGCGCCGGGCACGAAGTCGCACTCGATGCCGAGCTTCAGCGGCGTGCCGCGGACGAACTCGCAGTAGGCGTCGAGGTCGTCGCGCCCGTTGCTCTCCCAGAGCGGGTGGCGCCAGAGATCGAGCGCCTGGTGGAAGCGGTAGACGTGCTCGGAGACGCCCAGCTCCTCGACCCCCGCCGCCGCCGCGGCGGCCAGGTAGCGGTCGACGTTCTCAGCGGTGAAGTAGCGCTCGAAGGTCGTGTCCTCCTCGTCCGGGCGCAGATGCAGGTGGTAGTCGGTGAGCACGGAACGAGCCTAAGCCAAAGCGGCCTTCGGGGCGGGGCTGGGCGGGGCCTAGACTGCTGCCGCAATGGCTCGCCAGCTGCTCCTGCTTCTGCTCGCCTTCGCGCTCGGCACCGGCGTCGCCGAGCTGCTTGGCGCCATCAGCTTCGGCGTCGCCCTCGGGGTCGGCCAGCTCTGCTTCGCGGCAATGCTGGTCTGGATCCTGCTCAGGGACTAGGAGCCGGCGGCCCGCTCGGCTAGCAACAGCTCGGCGACGCGGAGGTCGAGCGGAGTGGTCACCTTGAAATTGGGAGTCGAGGTCGGGTGAATCAGGACCGTCCCCCCCGCCGCCTCGACCAGCATCGCCTCGTCGGTGGCGGCGGTGCGGGCCTCGACGTCGACCGCGAGCGCTGTCCGCAACGCATCGGCGCGGAAGACCTGCGGCGTCTGCGCCGCCCAGAGCCGCGAGCGATCGAGGGTTCCGGAAATGACGAGCGATGCGTTTTCCGTCTCAGGGCCGGAAAACGCATCGCTCGTCGCGTCGGCCTGGCCTGCCTGCTTGATCGTGTCGGTGATCGGGGCGGCCGCGATGGTGCCGGCCGCCTCCAGGTCGGCGTCGAGGCGCGCGACGAGCGCTTCGACGAGCGCCGTGGTCAGCAGCGGCCGCGCCGCGTCGTGGATCGCGACCAGCTCGGTGTCGACCGCCTCCAGGGCGTTGGCGACGGACTGGGCCCGGGTGGCGCCGCCGGCGATGACGGCGAGGTCGTCGCCGAGGTCGTGTTCGTGACCGGGCGGGACGGCGACGACGATCGCGCGCACCGACCCGGACGCCCTGAAGGCGTCGAGCGACCACTCGATCATCGGCCGTCCCGCCAGCGGCACGAAAGCCTTCGGGCCGCCGGCTCCGAGACGCTCCCCGAAGCCGGCGGCCGCGATGACCGCGGTTACTGCGAGGGGGCTACGCCGTGGTGGCGAAGCGCTCCTCCAGCAGCCCGTCCAGGTACTCCTCCGCGCCCTCCTCGTCCTTGTCGAGCGCGTACATGAACTCCGACGCGAGGATCTTCTTGGCCCGCGTGTACATCTGCTTCTCGCCGGTGGAGAGGCCCTTCTCCATCTCGCGGATCGCCAGGTTGCGAACCACCTCGGCCAGCTCGAAGACGTCGCCGGTCTTGATCTTCTCGCGGTTGTACTTGAAACGCCGGTTCCAGTTCTTCGGCATCTCGGAGACTTCGTCGGTGAGGACGTTTGTGACCTTCTTGATTTCCTCCTCGTCGATCACGCGACGCAGTCCGGCCACGCCCGCGTTTTCGCAGGGGACCATCACCGTGAGCTCGTTGTGGATGATCTTGATCGTGAGGTATTCACGCTCACTGCCCATCAGCTCGCGGGTCTCTTTCTTCAACACCAGGCCAGCCCCGTGGTGTGGGTAGACGACCTTGTCGCCCTCCTCGAAGTCGCAGACGTATTCAACGTCCTCCTCGAAGACTGCCTCAATGGCCTCATCTAGCTCGGGAATCGGTGGCTCCTTTCGTCTTCGACGGCGCCCATCGCCGTCAGCTCTGTAAGTACCGGTCGACCAGCTCGACCTCCTGCAGCCGGCGCAGGCCCTCGCGGATGTCCTTGGCCCGGGTGGGGCCGACACCGTCGATGACCGCGAGGTCGCTGTCGGAGGCCGCCAGGACCTCCTCCAACCCACCCAGCTCGTGGATGATCTTCTGGACGACAAGTTTGGGGATGCGCGGGACCCGGCCCAGGGCACGATAACCGCGCGCGGCGACCGGGAAGTCGAGGCTGTTGAGCTTGCGGTCGTAACCCAACAGCTCGGCGAGGCGACCGAAGTCGAGCACGTCCTGGTGCGGCATGCGGCTCAGAGCCTGCAGCACGGCGGCGAGGTTCCCCTCGGTGTCTTCCATGCTGTAGTCGCGGATCAGCGCCGTCTTGTCGGCGGCGACGCCGACCATCGTCTCCTCCAGCTGCATCTCGATCAGGCGGCCCTCGGTGCCGAGCTCGACGATGTAGCGCTCGACCTCGACCGCCATCCGCGTCACCAGCTCGGCCCGCTGCAGGACGGCGAGGGCATCGTGGAGGAAGCTGCCGCCCTCGAACTCGAGCACGGTGAGGCGGGCCGAGACCTGGTCCAGCCGCTCGCGGTACTTCTCCAGCGTCGCCAGACCCTGGTTGGCCTTGGCCAGCACGGCGGGGATCTCCTGCAGGATGTACTTGCTTCCCTCGACGTAGAGGGAGACGACGTCGCGGCGCTGGGAGATCGCGATCACCAGCGCGTCGGTCTGTTTGGAGACGCGCTCGGCGGTGCGGTGGCGCGTGCCGGTCTCCGAGGAGAGGATCGTCGGGTCGGGCATCAGCTGCACGTTGGCCCAGGCGATCGTCGTCGCCTCGCTGTTGAGCACAATCGCCCCGTCCATCTTTGCCACCTGGTAGAGCATCGCCGGCGTGTAGTCGACGTCGAGCTTGATCCCGCCGGAAAGCATGTGGGAGATGTCGTCGAGGTCGCCGACGACGATCAGGCCGCCGGTCCGCGAGTGAACGATGTTGTCGATCCCCTCGCGCAGCGCGCCGCCGGGGGCAACGACGTCGAGGGCCCTCAGTAGCCGAGGATCCTGACGTTCTGAAAGCTCATGGAGCGCATCCCCGGACAAAGAAGGCATCGCCTATAGGATGCCAAAAAGCGCTCTGGAATGCGGTCTGCCGATATCCGTGTGGAAAGCTCGAAATCAGCTTTGTCAAGGATACAGATCACTCAACGGGGCCAAATCGGGCCGGCTCCGCCTCAGAGGTGGAATCGGCGGTGGTGCCGGTGGTGCAGAAGCTCCTCTCGCGGCGGGTCGCCGGCCACCGCGGGGTCGGGCCCCGGGGGTTCGGAGTCGCGAACGAAGGCCCAGGTCAGGCCAGCGCCGATCGCGCAGAGGGCCACCGAGAACCAGGTCGAGCCCGCTATCGAAGCGGCGAAGGAGTCGCCGTCGCCCTGCAGGGAGTGGAAGACGGCTCCGGTCGCGGCCAGCGATACCGCCCCGGCCAGCACCCGGTCCATCGCCAGCACCCCGGCGGCGATCCCGACCTTCTCGGCGGGCATGGCCGCCATCGCCGCGGTCGACATCGGCGCATAGACGAGGCCGAGGGCGACGCCGAAGAGAAGGTAGGGGGCGAGAACCAGGGCGAAGGAACTGCCGGCGCCGACCCTGGTCAGCAGCAACAGCCCGGCGACCCCGCAGACCATGCCGGCGCTCATCAACCGGCGGGCACCGAAGCGGCCGATCAGCCGGCCCGAGAAGGGCGAGACGAAGATCATCGGAACCGTGATCGGCAGGATCAGCAGGCCGGCAGCGATCGGCGAGTGGCCGCGCACGTCCTGCAGGTACTGCGGCTGGAAGAACATCACCGCCCAGTAGGCGCCGACCAGCGCGAAGGCGGCGGCGCTGGCACCGAAGTAGGGCCCGTTGCGAAACAGCGCGAAGTCGACGATCGGGTTGCGCACCCGACGCTCGATCCGCCAGAAGGCAAGCAGCCCGGCGATGCCCACCAGCGCCAGGCCGGTCGTGAGCTCGGCGTCCCAGGCATCGGACTGGACCAGGGCGAGGACGGCAGCGGTGATGCCGACGGTGAGCGCCGCCAGGCCCGCCCAATCGATCGTCGTGCCGGCCTCGGGGTCGGTCGACTCCGGGGCGGCCACCGCGGTGACCACGACCCCGACCGCCGCCACCGGCAGGTTCATCCAGAAGATCACCCGCCAGTCGATTTCGATCAGCACGCCGCCGGCCAGCGGCCCGATCGCCAGCGCCACGGCCGAAACCGCCGCCCAGATGCCCAGCGCCCGCGGCTGCTCCGCGGCCGGGAAGGCATTGCAGACCAGCGCCAGGGAGAGCGAGAGCATCGGCGCCGCTCCGGCCCCCTGCAGGACCCGCCCGGCGATCAGCCCCATCTGGTCACCGGCGGCGCCGGAGACCACCGACCCCACCGCGAAGACCGCCATGCCGGCGATGAAGACCCGCTTGCGCCCGAACATGTCCCCGAGCCGCCCGGCGGTCACCACCAGCACCGCGATCGTCAGCAGGTACCCGTTCATCACCCACTGCAGCCCCTCAGAACTGGCTCCGACGTCGCCACGTATCTCCGGCAGCGCTAACGCCACCACCGTCGAGTCGAGCATCAGCAGAAAGAGCCCCGAGCAGGCTCCGGCGAGCGTCCACCACTTGCGGTTCACGCGCCGCAGACTACGAGCGCCTGCGGCGGTGCCGGGACCGCCACGCTTGAACCCTCAGGACTCGACCCAGCTTCGCGACGGCTTCTGATGGAGGGGTACCGACCTCCCTCCGCCACACTGTTTTCAGCCAGAGGCGACGAGGTCGCGCGCGGGGTCGATACCCCAGCGGCTGCCGGCTGCGACTAGATCGTCGCTCAGTCCCCAGCGGTCCGGCTGTTCGTCGCCCTCGAAAGCCGGGCTGGCGCCCTTCAGGACCATGCTGCCGGTGTTGTCGCCGAGCGCGCGGATCGCGGCGACGTCCTCGGCGCTGAGGCACCGCTCGGCGGGCAGGGCACCCAGCTCGGCCCGCTTGTCCTCGATCGAGCGGGCCTCGGGGCCGACCTCCTGGATCAGGGTCGGGGCGACGCACTCGACGGCGGGATGGGCGAGATTCCATTGGCAGGCGAGTTGGATTGGGGTGAGGCCGGCGCGCTCGGCGAAGGGCAGCAGCCGGTCGAGCTTCTCCAGCCCAGCCTCGATCCAGCCGGAGGGGCGGAAGGAGCGGTGGTCGCCCTTGGCGAGTTCCATGCCCGGCCGCAGGTCGCCCCAGAAGAGGCCGCCGTAGTCGACGACGCGGGTGAGGACCTTGACCTCGTGGCGGGCGGCGGCGTCGAGGCAGAGCTCGCCCGGCCAGGGCTCGAGCGGGTTGAGGATGATCATCGCCCAGTCGATGCGGTCGCCGAAGCGCTCCAGGCAGGCGATCAGGTCGAGGGTGAAGCCGTTGGCGGGGCCCGGGGCGACGCCGATCCGCGCCGTCAGGCCGGCCTCGCGCAGCGCCGCCATCCCGTCCCAGACGACCTCGCTGGAGTAGCCGGTGCGGTCGGGGTTGTGGAGCAGCAGCAGATCGAAGGAGGAGGAGCCAATCCGCTCCAGACTGGCCTCGGTCGCCATCCGCAGGTAGGACGCGTACTCGTCGGGACCGCGCAGCGCCGGGTCGGTGAAGCGGGGGAAGCCCTTGGGGCCGTTGCGCTCGCCCGCGTAGAAGTCGTGGCCGACGGCGCCGACCAGGCTGAAGTCCTCGGGCGGGACACCGGCGAGGGCACGACCGAGGATGCGATCGCCCTCGCCCTGGCCATAGGCGTCGGCGCTGAGGACGGTGTCGATGCCCTCGCCTGGGCGCAGCAGCGCGGCGAGGCGATCCTCGTCGATCGTCTCGCCGTAGTGCAGGAACCGCCCCCCGCTCCAGGTGCCGATCGCGCTGCGGCCGGGCTCGCTCATGCGCGCGGGCGGCTCAGGACTCGGCGTCTGGGTGCGGCGGCTCGTCGTCGCCCGGCCCGTGCTCGTCGCCGCTCTTCTTGGCGCCGACCCCGACCGTCTCCGGCTCCGGTTTCTTGACCGGCTTCTGCTTCGGCTTCTTCGGGGCGACGATCGTCAGGCTGAGCGGTTTGTCCTCCTCGTCGCCACCGGCGTCGCGGGCGACCATCACCGTCGAGCCGGGGGTCATCTGACCCTGGCGCAGGACTTCGTCGGCCAGCGGGTCCTCGATGTAGCGCTGGATCGCGCGGCGCAGCGGACGGGCGCCCATCGACGGATCCCAGCCTTTCTCGACCAGCAGGTCCTTGGCCTCGTTGGTCAGCTCCAGCTGCAGTTCGTGCTCGGCGACCTGGACGCGGACGCGGTTGATCATCAGGTCGATGATCTCTTTGACCTCGTCCTTGGCGAGCTTGTGGAAGACGATCACCTCGTCGATCCGGTTGAGGAACTCGGGCCGGAAGACTTTCTTCAGGTCGCTCATGATCCGGTTCTTCATGTCGCCGTAGGACATCCCCGTCTCGTCGGAGACGGTGAATCCGATCGAGGTGTTCTTGGAGATCTCCGAGGCGCCGATGTTCGAGGTCATGATCACGATCGCGTTGCGGAAGTCGACGGTGCGGCCCTGGGCGTCGGTGAGGCGCCCATCCTCGAGGATCTGCAGGAGGATGTTGAAGACGTCGGGGTGGGCCTTCTCGATCTCGTCGAGCAGCAGCACCGAGTAGGGCTTGCGCCGCACGGCCTCGGTCAGCTGACCGCCCTCGTCGTAGCCGATGTAGCCAGGAGGAGAGCCGACCAGGCGGCTGACCGCGTGCTTCTCCATGTACTCGGACATGTCGATCCGGATCATCGCCTCCTCGTCGCCGAAGAGGAAATCGGCGAGGGTGCGGGCGAGCTCGGTCTTGCCGACCCCCGAGGGGCCGAGGAAGATGAACGAGCCGGCCGGGCGCTTGGGATCCTTGATCCCGGCCCGCGAGCGGCGGATCGCTTTGGAGACGGCGGTGATCGCGACCTCCTGGCCGATCACGCGCTTGTGCAGTTCCTCCTCCATGCGGATCAGCTTCTTGGTCTCGGCCTCGGTCAGTTTGAAGACGGGGATTCCGGTCCACATCGAGACGATGTCGGCGATCTCCTCTTCGCCGACCTCGGGCCGCTCGCCGTTCTCGCCCTCCGCCCACTCGTCTTCGAGCTGGCGCTTTTTGGTCGTCAGCTGGCGCTCGGTATCGCGCAGGTTGGCGGCCTTTTCGAACTCCTGGGCCTCGATCGCGGCCTCCTTCTCGCGCCGCGTCGTCTCGATTTCCTCCTCGAGATCGCGGTACACGGGCGGCGTGCTCATCGACTTGATCCGCATCCGCGAGCCGGCCTCGTCGATCAGGTCGATCGCCTTGTCGGGCAGGAAGCGGTCGGAGATGTAGCGGTCGGCGAGCTCGGCGGCGGCGGCCAGAGCCTCGTCGTTGATCGTCACCCGGTGGTGCTGTTCGTAGCGCTCGCGCAGGCCTTCGAGGATCTTCACCGTGTCCTCGGGCGAAGGCTGGTCGACTTTGATCTGAGCGAAGCGGCGCTCCAGGGCGGAGTCGCGCTCGAGGTACTTGCGGTACTCGTCGAGCGTGGTCGCGCCGATCGTCTGCAGCTCGCCGCGGGCCAGGGCCGGCTTCAGAATCGAGGCGGCGTCGATCGCGCCCTCGGCGGCGCCGGCGCCGACCAGGTTGTGGAGCTCGTCGATGAAGAGAATGATGTCGCCGCGCTGGGTGATCTCTTTCATCACCTTCTTCAGCCGCTCCTCGAACTCGCCGCGGTACTTCGAGCCGGCGACCAGGGCGGCCAGGTCGAGCGTGTAGATCTGTTTGTTCTTCAGCAGCTCGGGAACCTCGCCGGAGTTGATCTTCGCCGCCAGGCCCTCGACCACGGCGGTCTTGCCGACGCCGGGCTCGCCCAGCAGCACCGGGTTGTTCTTGGTCCGGCGGGAGAGGATCTGCATGATCCGCTCGATCTCGGTTTCGCGCCCGATCACCGGATCGAGCTTGCCCTCCTCGGCGAGGCGGGTGAGGTTGCGGCCGAACTGGTCGAGCAGTTTCGAAGACTTTTTGCCCTCGCCCTGACCACCACCACCGCCGCCGCTGCCCTGACGGCGCCCGCCGGGACCGGAGAGCATCCGGATCACCTCGTTGCGGATCTTGTCGGAGTCGGCGTCGAAGTCGAGCAGGATGCGGGCGGCGACGCCCTCGTTCTCGCGCACCAGGCCGAGCAGGATGTGCTCGGTGCCGATGTAGTTGTGCCCCAGCGAGAGCGCCTCGCGCAGCGCCAGCTCAAGCACCTTCTTGGCGCGCGGCGTGAACGGGATCTGGCCGGAGGTGACCTCCTCGCCGGAGCCGACGATGCGGACGACCTGCGAGCGCACCCGTTCGACGGTGATGTCGAGCGACTCGAGCACGCGGGCGGCCAGGCCCTCCTCCTCGCGGAGCAGGCCGAGCAGGATGTGCTCGGTGCCGATGTAGTTGTGCTTGAGAGTGCGCGCCTCCTCTTGGGCGAGGACGACGACTTGGCGGGCTCTCTCGGTAAATCGCTCGAACAAAAGATTCCTCTTCTTGGTCGAACCCGGTTGGCCCGGGTTAGTACCGGCAGACGCCCTTCGCTATCGGCAGGCGTCCATGTGTTCCGTAACTCTACCGAGAGCACCTGTCCGGCCCCCGGCCCCGAGTATGCGCTAAGAGCGGGATTTCAGCGTGCAGGCGGCACAGTTTGGCCGGAAAGTGCCCGTCTGGGGGCCGAATTTAGGTCTTCATCGCCGGGAACAGCAGCACCTCGCGCAGACTGGAGGCCCCGGTCAACATCATCACCAGCCGGTCGATGCCGAGCCCGACGCCGCCGGTCGGCGGCATCCCCTGTTCGAGCGCTTCGACGAAAGCCTCGTCGTAGGGCTGAGCCTCTTCGTCACCGCGATCGGACTCGACCGCCTGCTGCTCGAAGCGGCGGCGCTGCTCGTCGGGGTCGTTGAGCTCGCTGAAGGAGTTGGCGATCTCGACCCCGCCGACGAAGGCCTCCCAGCGCTCGACCAGGCCCGGCTCGGTGCGGTGGGCCTTGGCGAAGGGCGAGAGCTCGACCGGGTAGTCGACGACGAAGGTGGGCTGGATCAGACCGGGCTCGACCTCGCGGGCGAGCAGGCCGTCGACCAGCTTGCCCCAGCCCTCGGCCGGGTCGGGCTCGGTCCCCATCGCCTGCGCCAGCGCCTCCCTGGTCGGATGCTCGGAGATGTCGATTCCGGCCCGCTCGAGGATCGCCTCGCGCATCGTGATCCGGCGCCAGGGCGGGGCGAAGTCGATCTCGACGTCGCCGCGCGGGACCACGGTCGTCCCCAGCACTCGCTCCGCCACCTCGGCGACCAGCAGCTCGAGGTCGTGCGCCGTCTTCTCGTAGTCGGCGTAGGCCTCGTACCACTCGAGCATCGTGAACTCGGGGTTGTGCTTGTGCGAGACGCCCTCGTTGCGGAAGTCCTTGCCGAGCTCGTAGACGCGGTCGATGCCACCGACGACCAGGCGCTTGAGATAGAGCTCGGTGGCGATGCGCAGGTAGAGATCGCGGTCGAGGGCGTTGTGGTGGGTGGTGAAGGGACGGGCCAGGGCGCCGCCGTAGAGCGGCTGCAGGACCGGCGTCTCGACCTCCGTGTAGCCGTGTTCGTCGAGCCAGCGGCGGGTCTCGCTGACGGTGCGGGCCCTGACCTGGAAGATGCGGCGGCTGTCCTCGTTGGCGATCAGGTCGAGCTCGCGGCGGCGGAAGCGGGTCTCGGTGTCCTCGAGGCCGTGGAACTTGTCGGGGGGCGGGCGCAGGCTCTTGGCCAGCAGGCGCCAGTGGTCGATCGCCAGCGAGAGCTCCCCCCGCGCCGGGTCGCCATCGCCGTGCCCTCGGCGCCGACGATGTCGCCGAGGTCGAGGTTGACGAGCAGGGCGAAGGCCTCCTCGCCGAGCAGGTCCTCGCGGGCGTGGAGCTGGATCTGGCCGCTGCCGTCGCGGAGGTCGAGGAAGCAGGCCTTGCCGTGTCCGCGGCGAGCGACGATGCGACCGGCGACCCGGTGCCGTGACTCCGTCTCCATCCCAGCCGCCAGCCCCTCATGGGCAGCCCGCACCTCGGCAATGTCCTCGCGCTCGGAGAACTGGTGCGGAAACGGCTCGATCCCCGCGTCGCGGATCCGCCCCAGCTTCTCGCGGCGGTCGCGGAGAACGTCGGAAAGCTTGGGCTCGGCTGGCTCGCTCATCGCGCGCCGACCCTATCGAGCGTCAGGCCTTCTCAATCTTCGTGATTTTCAGTTTTTTCTTCGGGCCGCGAGGGACCTCGACCGTGACGACGTCGTTGCGCTTGCGGCCGACCAGGGCTTTGCCGATCGGCGACTCGTTGGAGAGTTTGTGCTCGACGGGGTTGGCCTCGGTCGAGCCGACGATCTGAAATTTCTGCGAGTCGCCGGTCTTCTGGTCTTTGACGTGGACGACCGAGCCGAAGCCGACCTCGTCGGTGTTGAGCGCCTTCTCGTCGATCACGGCGGCCCGGCGCAAACGCTCTTCGAGCTGGGCGATCCGACCCTCGAGCAGGGCCTGTTCGTTCTTGGCGTCGTCGTATTCGGCGTTCTCGGAGATGTCGCCGAATTCGCGTGCCTCCTTGATCCGCGCCGCGACCTCGCGACGTTTCGTCGTCGAGAGGTGCTCGATCTCCTCTTTCAGCTTCTCCAGACCCTCCGGGGTCATGACCGCCTGACGACTCACCTTGAACACCCTCGCTTTTGGCTGTTGGGAGAGCCGCGGAAGCGACTCCCAGACCGAAAAAAACGCCCGGATGCGGCGATCTGCATCGCCACACCCCGGCACAGAGTCGCGGGATTATAGCGAGGGCCGTCACCCGGCAATCAGGGGCGTTTCAAGCAACCGCGGCGGGCTCGGCGAAGGCGCCGATCAGCTCCCTGGCGCGGCCGAGATCGGCGCTGCGCTGGAGCTCGTCGATGACCGCCTGCGGGGCCTGCAGGCGCTCCACGTACCAGGGGTAGAACTTGCGCAGATAGCGCTCTGCCCGCACGCCGCCGAGATGCTCCTCGGCGGCATCCATGATCCAGAGCAGCTCGGCGACGACCTCTGCGCGGGCGGGCGGCTGCTGGCGCTGCCCGGTCAGTTCCTCGAACAGCCAGGGGTTGCCGAGCGAGCCGCGGGCGATCATCACCGCGGCGGCGCCGGACTCCTCATAGGCGCGGCGGGCGGCCGCGGCGCCGGAGAGCCCACCGGAGACGATCACCGGCACCTCGACCCGCTCGACCAGCTCCCTGGTCAGCTCGTAGTCGGGCGCGCCCTTGTGGCCCTTGGTCGCCGCCCGTGGGTGGAAGGCGATCGCCGCCACCCCGGCCTCCTCGGCGAGCCGCACGGCGAGATCGAAGCCCGAACGGTCGCCGGCCTCGATCCCCGAGCGCAGCTTGACCGTGACCGGAACTCCGCCGCCGCCCGCGGCGGCGCCGCGGGCGAGGGCCAGGGCCAACTCGGGGTCGCGCAGAAGCTGGGCGCCGGCGCCGGTGCGGCGCACCTTGGGCACCGGGCAGCCCATGTTGATGTCGATCAGGTCGGCGCCGGCCGCGGCGGCGATCGCGGCGCCGGAGCGCATCACCTCGGCGTCGTGGCCGAAGAGCTGGACCGAGACCGGGTGCTCGTCGGGGTGGATCCGCATCAGCTCGCGCAGGGTGCGCTCGTTGCGGTAGTGCAGGGCGAAGCTGGAGACCATCTCCGAGACCGCCAGCCCGGCGCCGTGGCGTTTCGCCTGCAGCCGCACGAACCAGTTGCCGATCCCGGCCAGCGGCGCCAGCAGGACGCGGTTGGAGATCGGCACGCCGCCGATCTCGAAGGGGTCGGTCAGAGCCGGCTGGCAACCCGCATGCTCAGCGGTTGCGCTCATGGATCAGCCGCAGCCCTTTCAGGGTCAGCAGGTCGTCGACCTCGTCGATCGTCTCGGTAAAGGGGACCACCGTCGCGGCGTAGCCGCCGGTGGCGAGCAGCCGGGGATTCGGCAGTTCCTCTTCGATCCGGCGAACGATGCCGTCGATCAGGCCGGCGAAGCCGAAGATGAAGCCGGAGTGAATCGCGGCGCGGGTCGAGCGACCGATCGCTTCCCGCGGCTCTTCGAGGTCGATGCGGGTGATGCGGGCGGCGCGTTCGATCAGGGCGCTGAGCGAGGGTGCGAGACCGGGGCCGATGGCGCCACCGAGGTACTCGCCGTCGGCGGAAACAGCGTCGATGTTGATGCCGGTGCCGAAATCGACGGAGACGCAGGCCTCCCCAAAACGCTCGTAGGCGGCGATCGCGTTGACGAGGCGGTCGGCGCCGACCTCGAGCGGGTTCTCGATCCGGATCGGCATTCCGGTCTTGACTCCGGGCCCGATCGTCAGGCACTCGGCGTCCAGATAACGCCGCGCCAGCTCTTCGAACTGGCCGCCGAGCGGCGGGACCACCGAGGAAACGCTGAGAGCCTCGACGTCGCCGAAAGACATCCCGGAGAGCGAGAAGAGGCCGGCGATCCGCTCTGCCAGCTCATCGCCGGTGGCGCCGGAGCGGGTTTGGAAACGCCAATGCTCGATCAGCTCCTCGCCCTCGAAAGCACCGAGGTGAGTCTGGGTATTGCCGATGTCGACCGCGAGCAGCACCCGGCGATTATCGCCGGATTGGCGGCGGGGCAGCGGGTTGAGCTCTCCTGCGCATAGGATCGGCCCGTGGACGCGCGCCTCTACGTCATTCCCGCCTCGCACCCGGCGATCGCCGCGCAGCTGATGCTCGAGCGCAAGGGCATCGCCTACAAGCGCACCGACCTGCTGCCGGTGATCTCCAAGGCCGCCCTGCGGGCCGTCGGCTTTCCCGGCCAGACGGTGCCGGCGCTGAAGATCGACGGCCACAAGGTGCAGGGCTCGCGCCAGATCGCCCGCGAGCTGGAGCGGCTGCGGCCCGAGCCGCCGCTCTTTCCCGCCGACCCCGAGCAGCGAGCCGCGGTCGAGGAGGCCGAGCGCTTCGGCGACGAGGAACTGCAGCACCCGATCCGCCAGATCCTCTGGTGGACGCTGAAGACCGACAAGGCGCCGCTGCGCAGCTACTCGGAGGGAGCCAAGATCGGCATGCCGATCGGGCTGGCGATGAAGACGGCGGCCCCGATCGTCGCCCTCTCGGCCCGCTTCAACGAAGCCAGCGACGAGAACGCCCACACCGGCCTGGCGGCGCTGCCGGCGCTGCTCGACCGGGTCGACGAGCTGATCGCCGCCGGCGTCATCGACGGCGAGGAGCTCAACGCCGCCGACTTCCAGATCGCCCCCAGCATCGGGCTGGCGATGACCCTCGACGACCTGCGCCCGGCGATCGAGAGCCGGCCGGCCGGAGCATTGGCCAAGCGCGTCGTCCCCCACTACCCGGGCAAGACCCCGCCGATCCTCCCCGCCGCCTGGCTGCAGCCGCTGCGCGGACAGCCGGCGAGCGCCTAGAGCGAGCCCGAGCGCTCGACCCGCTGACCGGCGGGCAGGGCGGCGAGCGCGCCGGCGAGGCGGGTGCCGTCGGGCAGGGCCAGGTCCGGGTCGAGCTCCAGCAGCGGGGCGAGGACGAAGCGGCGGGTCGTGACCTCGCGGTGGGGCAAGGTCAGGCGCTCGCTCTCCAGCTCGAGGTCGCCGAGCAGCAAGAGGTCGACATCGAGCGGGCGCGGGCTGTGGCGGGGGGCGTCGAGGGCGCGGCCGCGCTCGGCCTCGACCGCCTTGCAGACGTCGAGCAGCGCACCGGGCTCGAGCCCGGTGCGGATGCGGATCGCGGCGTTGAGGAAGTCGGGCTGGTCGAGGACCTCGCCGACCGGCTCGGTGACGTAGGTGGAGGAGACGGCCTCGACCTCCACCCCGCGCTCGCGCAGGAGCTCGATCGCCGCCCGCAGGTGGCTGGCGGAGTCGCCGACGTTGGAACCGAGGCCGAGGTAGCCGCTGCGCAAGGGGCTAGCCCTCGCGGCCGTCGTCTTCGTCCTCGTCGACCGCGCGCTCCTGCGTGACCTCGACCGCGACCTCCTGGATCGCCAGCGGCAGCGGCGGCTCCGGCTTCGCCGCCCGCACCCGCACGGACTCGCAGCCGTAGCGCTCCATCAGACGCTCGCCGATGACCTGGGCCAGCCGCTCCAGGGTCTTGTAGCTGCGCTCGGTGGCGGCGAGGGCGACGATGTCGCAGACCTGGGCGTAGTCGACCGTGTCCTCGAGCCGGTCGGTGAGGACAGCGTCGCAGTCGGGCACGTCGAAGGAGATGTCGAACTCGAGCCGCTGGCCCACCTCCTGCTCGGCTTCGCTGACGCCGTGGTGGGTGTAGATCGAGAGGCCGCGCAACTCGACCTCAGCGCTCGACTCGATGCCGTTGCCGTGAGCCTCCATCCCAGCAACCTATCCCAGGATCGCCGTGGCGACGGCCATCGCCTGGCTGACCTCGGCGACGTCGTGGACCCGCAGGATCTCGGCGCCCTCGGCCGCAGCCAGCACCGAGGAGGCGATCGTGCCGCCGAGGCGCTCGCCCGCGTCGGAGCCGTCGACCCTGCCGATGAAGCTCTTGCGCGAGGTTCCGATCACCAGCGGCCGCCCCAGCTCGCACAGCTCGGCGAGGCGCCGCAGCAGCTCCAGGTTGTGCTCGGCGCTCTTGCCGAAGCCGATCCCCGGGTCGAGCCAGATCCGCTCCTCGGCGATGCCGGCGGCAAGCGCCGCCTCCATCCGGCCGGCGAGAAAGGCCCTGACGTCGGCGACCACGTCCTCGTAGACAGGGTTCTCCTGCATCGTGCGCGGGCTGCCCAGCATGTGCATCAGCACCACCGTGGCGCCGCGCTCCGCGCACAGCGCCGCCATCTCCGGATCCCCGCGCAGCGCGGTGACGTCGTTGACGATCTCCGCCCCGGCATCCAGCGCCGCCACGGCAACGGCGGCCTTCGACGTGTCGATCGAGAGCTGGGCCTCGATCCCCCGCAACCCTTCGATCACTGGAACCACCCGCCGCAGCTCCTCCTCCACGCTGACCTCCTCCGCCCCCGGCCGCGTCGATTCCCCACCAACGTCAAGGATCTCCGCGCCGGCCCGAGCAAGCTCCACTCCGTGCTGGATCGCCATCTCCGGATCGAGGTACAGCCCCCCATCCGAAAACGAGTCCGGAGTCACGTTCACGACCCCCATCAGCTTCGGTCCCATCAGCCAAGTATCCCCAGCACCCCTTCCGCGGGTGGCGCGGGGGCGGGGGTCCCCCGCGGCGCGGAGGCGCGCAGCGCCGAGCACCGTGGGGATGCCGCTGCGACAGGACCCGCGGCTGAGGCGCTTGAACCCTTAGCTGGCGTCGCCGCCCGCGAAGCCGGGTCGTGGCCGCGGGTTTGGCCGTGCGCCTTCGCGCTGTGGGCGCTCCGGCTCGGGATCCGGCTCGGCCGGGGGCGCGGGCTCTTCGTCGTCGGCGAAGACCTCGTCCGCAGACTTGCCTTCGAGCAGAGCGGCGAACTGGCCGGCGTCGATCGTCTCCCGCTCCAGCAGCAGTTTCGAGACCTGGTCGAGCTGCTCGCGACGCTCACTCAGCAGCCCCTTCGCGGTCTGGTGGGCGCTCTCGACGATGCGGCGGATCTCGTCGTCGATCTCGCGGGCGATCTCGTCGGAGTAATCCGGCTCGGAGGAGAACTCGCGACCGAGGAAGGGCTGGCCGCGATCGTGACCGAAGACCCGCGGGCCAAGTCGCTCCGACATACCGAACCGCATCACCATCTGCTTCGCCGTCTCGGTCACCTTTTCGAGGTCGTTGGAGGCGCCGGTGGTGATCTCGCTGAAGATGATCTCCTCAGCCGCGCGACCACCGAGGGTCATCGCCATCGTGTCGGTCAGCTCGGCGCGGGTGGTGAGGAACTTGTCCTCGGTCGGCAGGCTGATCGTGTAGCCGAGCGCCTGGCCGCGGCTGATGATCGAGATCTTGTGAACCGGGTCGCAGTTGGGAAGCAGGTGACCGACGATCGCGTGGCCCATCTCGTGGTAGGCGGTGATCAGGCGCTCCTTCTCGCTCATCACCCGGGTCTTCTTCTCGGGGCCGGCGATTACGCGCATGATCCCCTCCTCGAGCTCTTTCATCGAGATCTCGCGACTGCCGGTGCGGGCGGTCAGCAGCGCTGCCTCGTTGATCAAGTTGGCGAGGTCGGCGCCGGTGAAGCCAGGCGTCTGCCCGGCCAGGGTGTCGAGCTCGATTTCGCGGGCCAGCGGCTTGCCGCGGGTGTGGACCTCGAGGATGTGTTTGCGGCCTTTGCGGTCGGGGCGGTCGACGACGACCTGGCGGTCGAAGCGGCCGGGGCGCAGCAGCGCCGGGTCGAGGATGTCGGGCCGGTTGGTGGCCGCGATCAAAATGATGTTGTCCTTCATTTCGAAGCCGTCCATCTCGACCAGCAGCTGGTTCAGCGTCTGCTCGCGCTCGTCGTGACCGCCGCCCATGCCGGCACCGCGGTGGCGGCCGACGGCGTCGATCTCGTCCATGAAGATGATGCAGGGCGAGTTCTGTTTGGCCTGCTCGAAGAGGTCGCGGACGCGGCTGGCGCCGACGCCGACGAACATCTCGACGAAGTCCGAGCCGGAGATCGAGAAGAAGGGGACGCCGGCCTCGCCGGCGACGGCGCGGGCCAGCAGCGTCTTGCCGGTGCCGGGAGGGCCGTAGAGCAGGACGCCCTTGGGGATCCGGGCTCCGAGGGCCTGGAACTTCTTCGGGTTCTCGAGGAATTCCTTGATCTCCTCCAGCTCCTGCACCGCCTCGTCGACGCCGGCGACATCGCGGAAGGTGATTTTCGGCGCGTCCACGGACATCCGCTTCGCTTTCGATTTGCCGAAGTTCATCACCCGCGAACCGCCGCCCTGCATCTGGTTCATGAGGAAGATCCAGAAGCCGAGGAAAAGGACGAAGGGCAGGATGAAGGTCAGCAGCGAGAGCAGGCCATTGCTGCCGGATCCGTGCACATCGGTCTTGACGTCATTTTTTTCGAGCCTGTTGATCAGGCTTTCTTCGGCGTCGGGCGGGTATCCCGTGGAGAAGCTTTCGCCGTTCGTTTTCTTGACGTCGAGCGTGTTGTCCTTGGTGTTGACCGAGACTTCTTCGATCTTGCCGGTGGCGATCAGCCCGGACTCCTGCTTGATCAGCTCGTTGTACCCCGGTGCCGGGGGGCCCGAGTCGTTGGTGATCACGCGCTGCGCGATGAAGGCCAGGATGACCACCAGCAGGATCGGAAATGCCGCGCTTTTGAAAAAACGCCTCAAGGGTGAAATCAGCGTACCAGGGCGGTTTTCCCTGTTCAGTCGGCGAGCGCCGCGACGTAATCGAGATTGCGGTAGCGCTGCGCGTGGTCGAGGCCGTAGCCGATCGCGAACCGATTGGGAATCTCGAACCCGATATAGCGAGGCGAGAGGTCGACGCGGAGGCGATCCGGCTTGGTCAGCAGCGCGCAGACCTCGAGCGAGGCCGGGTTGCGGGCCTTCAGGTTCCTCATCAGGTAGTGGAGGGTGAGGCCGGAGTCGATGATGTCCTCGACGATCAGCACGTGGCGATCCTCGATCGAGGCGTCGAGATCCTTGAGGATGCGGACGACGCCGGAAGAGTCGGTCTGCGAGCCGTAGCTGGAGACCGCCATGAAGTCGATCTCGCAGGGGACGTCGATCGAGCGCATGAGGTCGGCGAGGAAGAGGACGGCGCCCTTGAGGACGCCGACCATGACCAGCTCGCGGCCGTCGTAGTCGCGGCTGATCTCGCCGCCCAGCTCCGCAACCCGGCGCTGCAGGTCCTCTTGGGCGACGAGGGTCTCGCCGATCGCGGGGTCGCTCACTCGCGGCAGTCTAGATATAGAGACCCGGCTCAGTCGCGCTCGGCACGGAGCACGCCGCTCTCGACCACGGCGCGGACGCCGCCGCCGAGGTCGAGCATCGCGGTGCCGCTGCGGCGCAGGCCGGTGACCTCCTCGGCGAAGCGGGCGGCGCCCGGCACCGGCTGCCCGGCGGCGCCGTCGGCCAGCCGCTGGAGGACGAGCCGGCGCAGTGCCGGCGGCAGTTCGGCCAGGCGCTCGAGCGCGATCGTGCCCCGGCGCGAGCCACCCGAACCGTCGACCTCGGCATCGACCAGGGCATCCAGCACCTCGGCCTCGTCGCGCAGCAGCGCCGCCGTGCGCAGCACGTTCGCGGCCGCGGCCGGGTGGATCTTCGCCAGCTCCGGCAGGAGGCCGTGGCGGACGCGGTTGCGAGCGTAGGCGGAGTCGGCGTTGCTGCTGTCCTCGCGCCAGGCCAAACCCCGCTGCTGGCAGTAGGCGGTGGTGTCGGCACGGGTGAAGCCGAGCAGGGGCCGGGCCAGGCTGCCGTTGCGGGGGCGCATCCCGAGCAGGGCACGGCGGCTGGGCGAGGAGGCGAGGCGGTAGAGGATGGTCTCGACCTGATCGTCGGCGGTGTGGCCGGTGACGATCGTGGCACCGCCTGGCTGCGCCAGCCCCGCCGCGGCGGCGTAGCGGCAGTCGCGAGCCCAGGCCTGGAGATTGCCGGGGCCCTCGGGCCGCCGCGGGCGCTCGATCGCCAGCTCCGTGCCGAGCGCGCGACAGAGCGTCGTGCAGTGACGCTCGTCCTCGCCGGAGTCGTCGCGCAGGCCGTAGTTGACGTGCAGCGCCGTCACCAGATCGGAGCCGACCGCGCGCACGGCGAGATCGAGGGCGCAGACCGAGTCCCGCCCCCCGGAGAGCATCGCCACGACCGCGGTGCCTGGCACCAGGAGCTCCTCGGCGAGCACCCGCTCGAGCATCAGGTCAGCGTCCACCCGCTGAGTGTAGGAGCGGGCGCTCAGCCGGCGGCGCGGACGACGAAGAGGTCGGTGGGGGTGGGAAACCCCTTGAGGCTGACCTGGCCGATCGCCTCCAGGCCCAGCCGCTCGCGGCCCTCGATCGCCTCGGCGACCCGGTCGGTGACGAGGACCTCGCCGGCCAGAGCGCGGTTGACGACGCGGTGGGCGAGGTTGACCTGGCTGCCGAAATAGTCGCCGTCGCGGTAGACCGCCTCGCCGCAGTGGATCCCCACCCGCGGCTGCGGGCGCTGGGGGAAGCTGGCGAGGAACTCGACCGCCCACTCGGTCAGCGAGGCGGCGTCGGGCGAGACGACCATCACCTCGTCGCCGATCGTCTTCACGATCGCCGCCTCGCGCGGCAGCGTCGACTCGACCGTCTCGACGAAGTTCTCGATCACGTCGAGCGCCTCCATGTCCCCCTCCTCCTCGGTGTAGCGGGTGAAGCCGGTGAGGTCGATGAAGCAGAGGGTCACGGTCACCTGACCGAGTTCGATTTCCGCGGTGTCGACGCCGAGGCCGGACTCCATGTGGCCGACGACGTCCTGCTCGATGAAGAAGCGCAGATAGCGGTTGTGCAGATACTCGGTCAGCGGCGCCGCCAGCGGCAGGATGTCAGCCGCCAGGTCCCCCATCTCCTCCGCCATCTCCAGCTCCGGGACGGCGTCGCGGATCAGCGGTTCGTGGACGTAGAGGTGGAAGAGCCGGACCTCGGCGTCGGCGATGCGGCGCATCGACTGCACGTAGACCCGCACCAGCTGCAGGAAAGCGACGAGGGGGAAGCCGGCGGCGAGGACGCGGGCGCAGTGGCGCAACGCCGCGGCGTCCTCGGGGGTGAGGTTGCGCTGGCGTCCCTTCGGGGTGCCGAGGATGACCAGGATCCGCTCGATCAGCTCCGGCTCCAGGCCGGTCTCCCGCGCCACCTCGGCGACCGCCACCTGCTCGTCGGTCTCCGAGAACAGCTCCTCGGCGAAGCCGAAGGCCAGCCGTCCCTCGCGTCCGGCCTCGCGCAGGTCCTCGAGCGAGTAGCCGCGCTCGCGCATCCGCGCCACGACCCGCGCCTGAGCGGCTGCCGTCGCGGTCCAGCGGCCACGCCGGACCGGCACGATCCCCTCCTCGGCCCAGCGTTTCAGGGTGCTGGCGGGGACCCCCGAGCGGCGTGCCGCCTCGCTCAGGGTTATCCGCTCATCCGCCATCGTCTCGGCAACGCTAGTCGGGGCTGGGGACCTAACGACGAGCGGGGCGGCCAAGGCCGCCCCGCTCGCGCTCTTTTCGCTCTTTTGGTTGTCCGATCCGGTACTAGCTGGGAATCTCCGACTCCTCGTGGAGCTGCAGCACCGGCTCCCCGCCCTCGCCGGTACGGATCCGGATCGCTTCCTCGACCGGGATGACAAAGATCTTGCCGTCCCCGACCTCGCCCGTACGGGCGTGTTTGAGGATCGTCTCGACGACGATCGCCTTGTCTTTGTCCTCGACGACGACCTCCAGCTTGATCTTCGGCCGGACGTTGACGGTGAGGGTCGAGCCGCGATAACGCTCGACGATTCCCTTCTGACGGCCCGAGCCCTTGGCCTCGATGATCGACAGGGAGGGGAATCCCCGGTCGAGCAACTCGGCCCGGATCGGCTCGAACGCCTCGTGGCGGATGAACGCCTCTATCTTTTTCATGCGCTCAAGCCTCCTAGGACTCGGTAGTGGTGGTCATCGGGCTGACAGCCGCCGCCACGGGTGCCCCGGCTGGGGGCGGTGCGGCGCCGAACGGCAGGCCCGTCGAGTACTCCGGCTGCGGGATGAACTGCTCCGGATACCCATACATCCCGTGCTCGGAGATGTCGAGACCGGCGTCCTCCTCCTCGGGACTGACCCTGAGGCCGATCGTCTTCTTGATCAGCCAGAAGATCCCGAAGGAGACGGTGAACACACACCCGAACGCGACCGCCACTCCCAGTGCCTGAGCACCGAGCTGGGAGAACGAGCCGCTGTACCAGAGGCCCGGATCGCCGACTTCGTTGAATTCGGCCAGGCGCGGCGAGGTGAAGATCCCGCAGGCCAGGGTGCCCCAGATACCGGCCAGGCCGTGTGCCGAAGTGGCACCGACCGGGTCGTCGATGATCTTCTCGATCGCGATCACGCCGAAGACGACGATGACCCCGGCGACCGCGCCGATGATCGGCGCCGCCCAGTACTCGACGTAGCCGGAGGGAGCGGTGATCGCCACCAGTCCCGCGATCGCGCCGTTGCCGGCCATGCCGATGTCGATCGTTTTCGACAGCAGGTACATCACCGCGACCGCCGCGACCACACCCGCCGCTGCAGCCAGGTTGGTGACCACGACGACTTCGGCGAAACGGCCGCCGATGGCGCCGAGCGTCGAACCCGGGTTGAACCCGAACCAACCGAGCCAGAGGATCAGCACGCCGAGGCCGACCAGCGGCATCGAGTGCCCCGGAATCGCCCGCGGTTTGCCGTCTTTCGTGTACTTGCCGATCCGCGGGCCAAGCAGCAGCAGCGCCGCGAAGGCCCCGGTCGCCCCGATCAGGTGGACCACCGTAGAACCGGCGAAGTCCTGCATGCCGATGTTGACCTGCAGCCAGCCGCCACCGAAGATCCAGTGACTCATCACCGGGTAGAGAACGGAGCTGAAGATGACCGCGTAGATGATGTACGCGCTGAACTTGATCCGCTCCAGCGTGGCACCCCAGACGATCGCCAACGAGACCGCGCAGAACACGAACTGGAAGAACATGAACGCGGCGGGGCTGATCGAATACGTTTCGACGAACGGGATGCTCTTGCCCGCTTCTTCGATCGAGGAGCCCACATTGAGGAAGAATCCGTGGGTCCCGGCGATCTCCCCCAACCCGCCGAACGCGAGCGCGAATCCCACCGCCCAGTAACAGAGCGACGCGATCGAGAAGTTGACCAGGACCTTGGCGACACCGGCACCGGCGTTCTTCGCCCGCGAGAAGCCAACCTCCAAGAGCAGGAAGCCCGCCTGCATGAACATCACCAGGACCCCGGCGACGATCACCCACATCGCGTTGATGCTGGCCTCGGGGGTTTCCAGAATTGGCGTGGCTTCGGCACCGAAGGCAAGCCCCGGCAGAACGAGCGAGGCAACCGCGGCCACCGGGCCTGCGATCAAGAGCCTCTTTTTCATTGATTTCCTCCTAGCCCACCGGAGCAGACTCCGGCGGTCGCGGGTTTGGCGATTCGCAAGCACCGTAAATTCGGCTCGGCGCGCTGTGTTTAGACGGCTGGAGCAAATCCCCGCGGCTCGTTTCTCACAAGTGGCTAGGCTCGGCGCCCGATGCCGGCCAGATTGCGCCCAACCGCCCCGATAGCCGCCGACGCGGTGCTGGTCGGTGACCCCGGACGGGCGCTGATGCTGGCCCAGGTTCTCTTGCAGGAGCCAAAGATGAGCAACCATGCGCGGGGGCTCTGGGGGTACTCGGGCCTGACCTCCGCCGGGCACGAACTATCGATCCAGGCGACCGGGATGGGCGGCCCGAGCGCCGGGTTGGTCCTCGCCGACCTCGCCGAGCTGGGCGTACGGCGGGCGATCCGGGTCGGCACCTGCGTCGCGATCGAGCCCGAGCCGGTGCCCGGAGAGCTGCTGACGGTCTTCGAGGCACACGCCTGGGGCGGCGGCGGGGATGGCTCAGCCGTGCTTCCCGACCGGGTCCTGACCACGCGATTGCGCGAGGAGCTGGGAGCGTCGACCCGCCCGGCGCTGGTCGCCAGCCTCGACGCCCCGCACAGAAGCGGCGGCAGCGAGCCGGCGCCCTACGCCGATCGGGTCGACGCGGCGGACATGCAGACCGCAGCCCTCTTCGCCGCCGCCGCAGAGCTCGGACTGGCGATCGCCGCCGTCCTCGTCGTCGCCGAGAGCGCCGCCGGCGACCATGCCGACGACGAGCGGCTCGAGGCCGCCGCGAAACTTGGAGGGACCGCCGCCTCCATCGTGCTGCAGCGCTTACTCTAAGCCTAAAGTCGAGGGTTAGTCTTTTGCTTTTTTGGCCGGTTTCTTGGCCGTCTGGCGGCGCAGCGCTCCGACCTCGCGGGTGAGGTCGTCGATCTGCTCCTCGACGTCCTCCAATCGCTGTGAGAATGAGCGCAGGCGCCGCTCCAAGCGCTCCAGGTCGGTTGCGGAGGAGAGATTGAGCGCCCCCATCGCCGCCTGCTGGGCCTCGATCGCCTTCTCACGGGCGCCGAAAGCAGCCGAGATCGCGTTGTGGAGGGTGGGATTGTCGATCAGCGCCTGGGCCAGCTCACCGATCGCCTGCTCGCTGCGCGCCCGCAGACCGTCCTGCTCGTCTTGCTCGAAACTCACGCCGCCCGCCTTTCCCAGTTCATTGACAGCAGCTTAACGAGCACATCCGGCTGAGTTGAAACTCTGCTGACTGCATCGGTGCCGCCAATCTTGATTAAGTTGATGAGGAATGCAGATTATGTTGATTAAGGCCTTGTTGGGGGGTGGCTCGGACCGTTGCACCCCCACGGGCGAACGGGTAGCCTCGACTCGCCTGCGCGGGGAGGATACGGACGCAGTTTCCGCGATCCGTTGCAGCGGGCACCGAGGCGCACTGGGATGAGAGCCAAGATTGCACTACTAGTCGTACTCGCCAGTTTTCTGGCGCTGTCCGCGCTTGGCGTGGCGATGGCCGGCGCCGATCCGCTGGCCGAAAACGTGCCGACCGAACAGGCCGCCGCGACGACCACGACCGCGGTCCCGTCACTGCAAGCGCCGGCCTGCGCCAACGGTCTCGACGACGACGGCGACGGCCTGGTCGACCTTGCCGACCCCGACTGCACCGAACCCGCCGGCACCAGCGAGGCGCCCGCCGCGCCGAGCGGAGCCAGCGTGGCAGCCCCGCTGCCGGCCCCCGAAGCGACGACGCCCGCCAGCAGCGCTCCGAAGCCGGGTGGCGTCAAGCAGGGCAGCCCGATCGGCGGCGGCGAAGGCAGCGGCGAAGACGTCAGCGGCGGCGTCACCCACAACGAAGACCTCGGCGACTCCAGCGGCGGCGGCCAATCCGGCGGCGGCGTCCGCGCCCCGAGCGCGACCGGCGGCGGCGACCAGCCGCTCGCCGAAGGGTCGGACGGCGGCTCCCAGTTCGGCGCCGGCGGCTCGCCGACCAGCGCCAACCCGACGATGACGATCGCGCCCTTCGGCCCGGCCCCGATCGGCGTCCCCAACTTCATCATCGACTCCTTTGAGATCCCGCCCTTCCTGCTGCCGATCTACCAGGCCTGCGGAACCGAATACGGCATCCCCTGGGAGGTGCTCGCCTCGATCAACAAAATCGAGACCGCGTTCGGCACCAACCTCAACGTCTCCAGCGCCGGTGCCGTCGGCTGGATGCAGTTCCTGCCGTCGAGCTGGGAGATGTACGGCGTCGACGCCAACGGAGACGGGCGCAAAGACCCCTACAACCCGGTCGACGCGATCTGCGCCGCCGCCAGCTATCTCAAGGCGGCCGGTGGCAACAAGGATCTCTACGGCGCGATCTTCGCCTACAACCACGCCGACTGGTACGTCCAGGAGGTTCTGCTCTACGCCCGCGCCTACGGCAAACTGCCCTCCGACCTGGTCGGCTCGCTGACCGGGCTGACCGAGGGGGCGCACTTCCCGGTCGCCGCCGACGCCCGCTACGCCGACGACATCTCGGCCCGGGCGGCGCTGAAGAGCTCGACCACCGAGGCCCGGGTCTCCGGCAACGCGGCGGACGTCATCTCCTCCTCGCCGACGCGGCGTGGGATCAACATCTTCTCGCGCCAGGGAGCGCCGGTGGTCGCCGTCAACGACGGCATCATCCGCAAGCTCGGCAGCTCGCCGCAGCTCGGCAAGTACGTCGTCCTCGAAGACACCTACGGCAACCGCTACACCTACGCAGAGCTGGGTGAGGTCGTTCACGACCGGCGCCTGGTCGTGATGCCGAGCGGCAAGGAGCAGCGGGTCCCGGTCGAAAGTCAGGATCTGCGGCCGCGGCTGCAGGCGCTGCCGAACCGCGGCGGTGCCGCTCAGAAGGCCGCGACGCCCACCACCGAGAGCGCCCAGCCCACTGCGAACGACGGCTCCCTGCGGGTCGGCTCGAAGGTGATCGCCGGCACCGTGCTGGCCCGGGTCGGCGACGGCGGCGAGGGTGTCGATTCCCACATCAACTTCTCGATCCGCCCGGCCGGCAAGGGCGCCCCGCGGATCGACCCGAAGCCGATCCTCGATGGTTGGAAGCTGCTGGAGGCGACGGCGATCTACCGGGCCAAGGGCAAGAACCCCTTCGCCTCCCGTCTCAGCGGCGCCGGCATCCTGCTGCTTTCCAAGGAGGCGCTGCAGAAACGGGTGCTGGAGGACGAAGGCCTCTCGATCTACACCTGCGGCCGTGAAGACATCGCCACCGGGCAGATCGACCGCCGCGTCCTGGCGATGCTCGAGTACCTGCGTTCGAAAGGCTTCGAACTGACGATCACCGCGCTCAAGTGCGGTCACGGCTTCCTCACCACCTCCGGCAACGTCTCCGAGCACAGCACCGGCGACGCGGTCGACATCGCCGTCATCGACGGCACCCCGGTGACCGGGAACCAGGGCCCGGGCACGATGACCGACGAGCTGGTCCGCGAGGTGCTGCAGCTGCAGGGCACGATGCACCCCCACCAGGTGATCTCGCTTGAGGATCTGCCGGGCGAAACCAGCTTCGCGATGGCCGACCACTACGACCACGTCCATGTCGGCTACCACGCGATCGAAGGCGGCAATCCGCTCGAAGAACAGTTCTCCGCGCTGCTGAAACCGGACCAGTGGCAGCGCCTGATCGACCGCCTCGGCCAGATCGAAAACCCCGAGGTCCCGATCAAGCCCTCCCGCTTCTCGGTGCCGGACAAGTCGCAGGCCGGCCAGGCCTCCGGCCACGGCGAAGACTGAGACTTCGCTCGCCAGGCCATCCGGGGAAGGGTGCCCGTCCCTCCCCTGCACTGCCCGCAGTACCAGGCGCCCGGCATTGGCTTGCCCCGACCGGGAGAATCAGGGTTTCTGGCCAAGCTATTCGGATTCGCGCAACTCGATTTTGCTGGCCCCTTGCCACTCGCCGACGGCCGCTACCTGGCCCGTGGTGAGGGAGTCGAGGAAGGCGAGAGCGTGCTCGTCGTCAAGACCCTGGGCGCGCCGCCGCCCCCGGCGAGACGGCGGCGACGGCCGCGCAAGAGCGAGCCGGGAGCCGAACCCGCCCCCCTTCCCCTCGCCCGCGTGACCGCGGTGCGGGCTTTCGCGCCATTCGCGGGCGAGGAGGAGGCCGCACGCTGGCTCGACGCGGCGACCGAGGCCGAGGACACGGCAGACGTCCTCGTCGGCGAGGGAATCGGCCTGCTCAATCGCGCCCTGCACATTCATGCCGTCGCCGGGGCCGACCCGCAGGGCCACGAGCTGACGCCGGAGCGCGCCATCGGCGTGCGGATCGGCTACGGGGATGGCGAGGAGGTGGCCGACAGTCGCTTCACGGCCGCCCGCGACGTCGACGTCTGGGCCAGCGGCGCCTCGCACCGGCGGCGCCGGCAGGAAGACCTGCGGCCACAGGAACGGGTCGCCGCCGTGCTGGGCGGCCGCGAGCGGCTCGATGCCTGCGAGACGCTGCTGCTGCGGGCCCGTGCCGATCTCGACGCTGGTCGCGACCGCGAGGCGGCGCTGCAGCTACGAGTCGGCCTGGAGGCGCTCCTGGTCGAGATGAAGGGCGCCTTGGCCGATCCGGACCACAGCGAGGACATGGCGCTGCTGAGCGGCCGCCGCTCGGAGGTCGGCGAAGCCGCAAACACGGCATTGGCTGGCGATCTCAGCGCCGAGCAGACGCGCCAGGTCGGAGAACTGCTCGAGACCTGCGAGCGAGTTCTGCGGCGACGGCGAATCCTGCGCGAATAACCAACCCTAACCCTTGAGCTGAGGTTTAGATATTAGAGGACAAGGCGCCGGGCGATCACATCGTCGAGCAGCGAGTCGGCCAGGTGATGGGCCTCCTCAAGCGCGATGCCGTCGATCGAGGGCACTCCGATCACCGTCAGCCCGGCCGCCCGCGCCGCCGCGACGCCAGTCGGCGAATCCTCGAGCGCGACGACCTCCGGCCCGGGCTCGACCCCGAGGCGGCGACAGGCCTCCAGGTAGGGGTCGGGGGCTGGCTTCGGGGCCGCGACTTCGTGGGCGCTGAGGACGACGTCGAAGTGGTCCTCGAAGCCGGCCAGCTGGAGCGATCGGGTCACGAAGGCGATCGGCGAGTTGGAGACGAGGCCGATCGGGGTGCCGCGCCGGCGCAGCGTCCCCAGCAGCTCGCGCGCCCCGATCATCGCCTCCACCCCATGCTCGAGCTCGGCCACCACGAGGGCGTTCAGCTCCTCGATCAGCTCCGCCGCCCGTCCGGGCTCACCCAAGCGCCTTTCCAGCACAGCGCCGGCGATCGCCGCTGAGGTGCCGACCAGCTCGCGCTTGTCGGCGGACGTGAAATCGGTGCCACGACGCTCGAAAAGGTCCTGCTCTGCCCTGGTCCAGACCGACTCGGTATCGAGCAGCAGACCGTCGTTGTCGAAGACGACGGCTTCCGGGGCGGCAGCGGGTTCCATGGACGCATCATCGCGAACCGGCTAAGTTCGCGACATGCCCTTTCACGTTGAGATCAGTTCACCACTCAGTCGCGCCCGGGTGCTCAACCTCGACGAGGAGAATCTGCATAGAACAGTGCTCGGCCCGTGGGTCGCGGGGCTGCCGTTCGAGTTCGGCAATCGCGAGTGGGAGCCGCGCGAGAGCCGGCTGACGATCCTCGAAGGGCCGGGGCTGGGGACGGTCGATCGCGACGATGGCTGGGAGAGCGCCCTGCGCGCGGCCGAGGACGTGACTCGCCCGATGCTGGAAGCCGCCGAGGCAAGCGCGCCCGCGCAGACGGCGCTGGTGGTCGAGGCCGATTCCATGGACGGGGCCCTGAAGGAGCTGCGCGCCGGCCGCTCTCCACAGCAGATCCCCTGGTCCACCGCGGCCGAGCGGATCGGCAACCGCGACCCCGAGGTGACGGCCGTGATCCTCGTCGTCAAGCGTTCGGGGCTGGCCTGGCCGCAGTTCTGACCGAGGCGACTGACCCGCGGCAACCTAGGCTAGGGCGGCCATCACCGCGCCGAGCTCCTCGACCACCTCGCCGTCCAGCTTCAGCTCGGCATCGCCGTCGTAGGCGGTCTCCCCCTTGGTGACGATCGCCAGGTGCCCGTCCCGCTCGAGGGTCAACTGCGGCAGCCCGGCCACCGGGTAGACGGCCAGCGAGGAACCGACGCAGATCATCAGCTCGGCCCGTTCGGCGAGGCCGCGGGCGCGGGACATCGCGCTCTCGGAGAGCAGCTCGCCAAAGAGGATGACGTCGGGTTTGACCGCACCGCCGCAGCTGGAGCAGAGGGCAATGCCGTCGGCGCCAAACAGCTCTTCGACCTGGTCGATCTCGAAGACGATGGCGCAACGGGTGCAGGAGGAGGTCTCGATCGACCCGTGCACCTCGACGACGTTGCGGGAACCGGCAGCGCGGTGCAGGCGATCGATGTTCTGAGTGACCACCCCCTCGACCAGGCCCTGACGCTCAAGCTCGGCAAGCGCCGCGTGGGCGGCGTTGGGGCGTTTGTCGCCAAGCGACTGGAAGCGCGGGCGGTAGTAGGACCAAAAGCGCGCCGGGTCGCGCTCGAAGACGTCGATGTGGGCGACCTCCATCGGGTCGACGCTGGCCCAAAGCCCGGTCTCCGGCGTGCGGAAGTCCGGGATCCCCGACGGCACCGAGATCCCGGCGCCGGTCAGGACGACGGTGCAGCGCGACTCGCGGATCAGCTCCGCCAGTCGCGCTGCCCCGGTTCGGCTTGCTACTTGCCGCTCCACCTGGGAGTGCGCTTGGCGAGGAAGGCGCCGATGCCCTCCTTGGCGTCGTCGCTGCCGAAGGCCGTGGCAAAGCCCTCCTTCTCGGCCTCGATGCCCTCGTCGAGATCGCCCTTGTGAGAGACGGTCTTGATCTGTTCGACCGCTATCGGCGCCTGGGCGGCCAGCTTGGCGCCCCACATCAGCGCCGTCTCGAACAGCTCGTGGTCGGGGACGACGCGGTTGACGAGCCCCAGTTCGAGCGCCTCCTCGGAGAGGATCGCGTCGCCGACCAGGTTCATCTCCAGCGCTTTGTTGGGCCCGACCAGCCGGGCCAGGCGCTGGGTGCCGCCGAAGCCGGGGATGATCCCCAGCTTGATCTCCGGCTGGCCGAAGACGGCCGCCTCGGCGGCGATCCGCACGTCGCAGGCCATCGCCACCTCGCAGCCGCCGCCGAAGGCGAGCGAGTTGACGGCGGCGATCGTCGCCACCCGCTCGGTCCCGAACTCGCGCAGGAGAGCCTGGGCGGCGTGGATCAGTTCCTCGCTGCCCTCGTCCATCCGCGTGAAGGCCTTGATGTCGGCACCGGCCGAAAAGACGACCGAGACCGAGGAGGCGATCACCATCGCGCCGATGCCGTCGTCGGCCTTGACCTTCTCCCAGACCGTGCCGAGGTCGCGGATCACGTCCGGCGAAATCGCGTTCATCGGCAGGTTGGCGAGCCAGGCGATTGCAACCCCATCCCGGGTCTCCAGCTTGACCGTCTCCGCCTGCTCGCCCTCGTCGGGCTGCGGGTAGGGGTAGAAGCCCTGGCCGGAGCCGAGTCCGAGGCGCCCCTGGGCGACCAGCCGCTTCAGGGTCACCGGCGGCGCGAAGCGCTCGCCGTACTTCTCCTCGAGCTGCTCGATCCGCTCCAGGACCTTGTCGAGGCCTTCGACATCGGCTTTCCAGAACGGCGGCAGCAGGCCGCGGCGCGGGTCGAGCCCGGCGCCGGCCATCATCCCCAGGTCGACGTCGCGGACCGAGGCAATTCCCTCCTCGACCAGCAGGATCGACTCGATCAGGGCCCGGCTGGTGAACAGCGCCACCAGCTCCTCGGCGTCCGGGGCGGCGTCGCCCGGAATCGTCTGCTCACCGTCCTTGAAGAAACCCTCGCCGCCGCTCTTGGCGCCGAGCTTGCCGTCGGCGACCAGCTGCTTGAGGCCCTGGTGGACGTAGAAGCTCTCGCCGTAGGACTCTTCGAGGTGCTCGGCGACGTGGAGGACGGTGTCGAGGCCGAGCAGGTCGGTGAGGAAGAACGGCCCCATCGGGGCCACCTTCGCCTCGGCGATCGCCTGGTCGATCTGCGTCAGGGAGAGACCGTGCTCCTCCTGCGCGCGCCAGATCTCGCCGATCGTCGCCATCAGGACGCGGTTGACGACGAAGCCGGGAACCTCGCCGCAGACGATCGGCTGCTTCTTGATCGCCTGGGCGAAGTTGTAGGCGGCGGTGGCGGTCTCCTGAGAGGTCTCTTCGCCGACGATCACCTCGACCAGCGGCATCACCGAGGCGGGATAGAAGAAGTGGAAGCCGACGACCTTGTCGGCGCGCAGCGTCGTCTCCGCCATCTCGGTGATCGAGAGCGAGGAGGTGTTGGAGGAGAGGATCGCGTGGCCGGGGGTGGCGGCGTCGATCTCGCGGAAGACGGCCTGCTTGATCGCCATCTTCTCCGGCACCGCCTCGATCACGAAGTCGACGTCGCCGAACTCCTCGTAGGTGGTGGTGCCGGTGATCAGGGCCATCACCTCGGCCAGACGGGCGTCGGCCTGCTCCTGGGTCAGCTTCTCCTTCTTGACCAGGCGGCCGAGCTGGCCCTCGGTGACAGAGCGCGCCTTCTCGATTGCGGCATCGACGAACTTCTGGTCGATGTCCTTGACGACGACTGGGATGTCGGCGGCAGCGATCGCCTGGGCGATCTCGCCACCCATCGTGCCGCCACCGACGACGGCGGCCTTGGAAACGAACATTGCGGGTGAGTCCTCCGATTTTGGCTTGACAGGGCGGCGGGCGCCGCGCGGAGCGGAGGCTATCCGGTCCCGCCCGGCGACACCGCCGGCTCTTTGGACCGACACGGGGGACAACCGCGGCCCGGCGAAGACTGTACGGGCGTACAAAGGCGTCGGGATCGCCTGGCCATTAGGCTCTTTTGGCTCTTAATAAGGGAGTGAGACCACTAAACGACCGCGCTCGCAACCGGGCGCGCGCCAAGTGAGGGATAAGCCAAAGCGATGACTCGTATCCGCCAGCAGAACGTGACCGCAGCGCAGTGGAGCTCCAACGGGGAGGCCCTCGGCGCGGTTGATCTGACCCTTCCCGAGAACGAAGCCTTCGGCGCCAACGTCTTCTCCGTCGAGGTGCAGCGCGAAAGGCTGCCCGCCGACGCCTTCGAGAAGCTGCAGGCGACCCTGGCCGGCGGCGAGGCACTCGACCCGAGCCTGGCCGACGCCGTGGCCGAGGCGATGAAGGACTGGGCGCTGGAGAACGGCGCCACCCACTACACCCACATGTTCCAGCCGCTGACCGGCTCGACCGCGGAGAAGCACGACTCCTTCTTCGAGCCCTCGGGCGACGGCAAGATGCTCGCCGGCTTCTCCGGCAAGGAGCTGATCCAGGGTGAGCCGGACGCCTCCTCCTTCCCCACCGGCGGCCTCCGCGCCACCTTCGAGGCCCGTGGCTACACCGCCTGGGACCCGACCAGCCCCGCCTTCATCCTCGAGAACCCGAACGGGGCATTGCTCTGCATCCCCACCGCCTTCGCCTCCTGGACGGGCGAGGCGCTGGACGCGAAGATCCCGCTGCTGCGTTCGATGGACGCGCTCTCGCGCTCGGCGATCAAGGCGCTGCGCCTGCTCGGCGACGAGGAGAGCCAGCGTGTGTTCACGACCGTCGGGCCCGAGCAGGAGTACTTCCTGATCGACGAGCAGTACTTCTTCGAGCGTCCCGACCTGATCAGCACCGGCCGCACCCTGTTCGGCGCCAAGCCGCCGAAGGGGCACGAGCTCGACGACCACTACTTCGGCTCGATCCCGGAGCGGGTGCTGGCCTTCATGATGGAGTCCGAACTGGAAATGCGGAAGCTCGGCATCCCGGTCAAGACCCGCCACAACGAGGTCGCGCCGGCGCAGTACGAGATCGCGCCGATGTTCGAGAACTCCAACGTCGGCTCCGACCACCAGCAGCTGCTGATGCAAACGCTGGAGAACGTCGCCCGCCGCTACGGGCTGGTCTGCCTCCTGCACGAGAAGCCCTTCGCCGGCGTCAACGGCTCCGGCAAGCACAACAACTGGTCGATGGGCACCGACACCGGCTCCAACCTGCTCAATCCCGGCGACACGCCGGAGGACAACATCCACTTCCTCTTCTTCTGCACGGCGGTGATCCAGGCGGTCAACAAACACCAGGGCCTGCTGCGGGCCTCGGTAGCCAACATCGGCCAGGACCACCGCCTGGGAGCGAACGAGGCGCCGCCGGCGATCATCTCGATCTTCCTCGGGGCGGAACTCGACAAGGTCTTCGAGGCGATCTCCAGCGGCGAGGGCGACCCCAACACCCCCGCCTCCTTCCTCGACCTCGGGACGACCGTGCTGCCGCCGCTGCCGCTCGACGGCGGCGACCGCAACCGCACCTCGCCGTTTGCCTTCACCGGCAACAAATTCGAGTTCCGGGCGCTGGGCTCGAGCATGTCGCTGGCCTTCCCCAACACCGTCCTAAACACGATCGCCGCCGAGGCGATCGACGAGCTGGCCGGCAAGCTGGAGGCGAAGCTCTCCTCCGGCGAGGACATGCCGGAGGCGGTCATGGCGATCGTCAAAGAGTCCTACCTCGCCAACAAAGAGGTCTGCTTCAGCGGCGACAACTACTCCGAGGAGTGGCATGCCGAGGCCGAGCGACGGGGCCTGAAGAACCTCCGCACCACCCCCGACGCGCTGCCCGAGGTCCTCGCCGAGGACACCGTGACCGCCTTCGAGAAGTACGGCGTGCTCAACAGGCGCGAGCTCGAGTCCCGCTACGAGGTCTGGCTCGAGCAGTACTCGATCCGGGCCAACATCGAGGCCGAGGAGAGCTTCTCGATCGCGCAGACGATGCTGCTGCCGGCCGGCCTGCGACAGCTGGCGCTGATCGGCGAGGCCGGGGTCTCCAGCCTCGAGGGCGAGGTGCGCGAGCTGGTCGACGAGCTGGTCGCGGCGCTGGGAGAGCTGAAAGCCGCCAACGCCTACCCGGAAGAGCTGGAGGGACTGGAGCTGGCCACCTACGCCCGCGACAAGCAGCTGGCGGCGATGGATGCCGTGCGCGAGGCCGCCGACAAACTGGAGAGGGTCGTCGCCGACGACTTCTGGCCGCTGCCGAAGTACGAGGAGATGCTCTTCATCAAGTAGGCGGCGCTACTCATCGTCCGCGTCGTCGCGATCGCGCACGGCGCGGACGATGAGGTAGCCGATCGCGGCCAGGCCGAGAATCGGGATCAGGCCGCCGAAGACGGCCGGCCAGGCCTCGGTCGCGGAGGGGATCACGGGCTTGGCAGACCGGGGCCGCCGTCGAGCGGGTTGAGGTCGGCGAGCAGCTCCAGCAACCGCGGCTGCCGCTCGTCCTCGTCGATCAGGACCGCGGTGCCGGGCCAGGCGTAACGCAGGTAGCGGGCGTAGGCCTGGCGCGAGCCGAGGTCCGGCTCGTAGATCCAGGAGCCGGTGTTCCAGTAGCGATTTTGACCGTCGTCGCTGCAGCGGACGTCGGCCAGCGGTTGATGGGTGTGGGCGAAGACGATCTTCGCCCCCTCGCCGCCCCAGCCGAGGTTGCGGACGACCTGGGCGAACGCCTCCAGCGCCTGCTCGGAGGGGTCGCTGCGGGAGACGACGGTCGGCTCGGGGTAGATCGGCCGCGAGGCGGCCGGACCGGCCAGCGGCTGCTCACGCGCCTGACGTTCGGCCTCGCCGCGAACGACGGCGTCGAAGTGGGCCTCGCTCGGCATCGGCTCGGGGCCGCTCAACTCTCCCTGGCCCCGATCGCGCAGCTTCGCCGCCAGGCGCTCGGCACCCCTGACCGGAGCGCCCAGCGCCTGGGCGAAACGGCCGGCCCGCTGGGCGGCGCGGAAGACGTTCTGCTGGGCGTGGGTGCCGTGCGGCATCTGGGCGGCGATGTAGAGCCACTCGGTCAACAGCGTCGTCACCGACTCGTAGTCCTCGATGCATTTCGGCTCCTCGGGACCGCCGGCCGCGATCGCCCACAGCGAGCGGGTCAGCAGGCGATCGCCGCGCGAGCCGCTGAGCCGGGCGTGCGGGTCGAGGTAGTGGCCGTGGGTGCAGAGAACGTCGCCGAAGCGGTAGGTCGGGTAGGCGATCTCGACCTCGATCCCCGACAGGCGCCGCCGCAGGAAGTCACGGAAGAAGCCGGGCCCGGGCGCGCCGGCCGCGGGCGGCTCTCCGCTCGCCAGCTTCGCCTCCAGCCGGTCCTCGTCGTCGCGGTGGACGAGGTGGTGATCGTGGTTGCCGGCGAGGAAGACCAGCCGCCCGCCGGCCATCTTCTCGGCGATCAGGCGCAGCAGGCCGTCGGCGGCGTCGACCGCCTCCTCGACCGCGCCGAAGAGGAAGTCGAAGAGGTCGCCGAGGAAGATCAGCTCGTCGATCCCCTCCAGCTGCGGCGCCAGCCGCTCGAGGAAGAAATCCTCGCGCAGCAGGTCGCGGCCGGTCCAGGCGCCGAAGTGGGTGTCGGAGATGACCAGCGCGCGCATCGGTCGCGCCGAGTCTAGGCGGCGCGCTCGTGCACGCGCATCCGCAGCCCGCCGACCGGCGAGAGCGTCGGCATCTGGCGGATCGTCATCGTGCGGCCGGGCAGGGCGTCGAGGCGGAGGCGCTGGAGCAGCATCGTCGCCACCAGCTTCACCTCGGTCTGGCCGAAGCGCTTGCCGATGCAGATGCGGGAGCCGCCGCCGAAGGGGACGTAGGCGCCGCGCGGCAGCTGCGCCTTGCGCTCGCGGGTGAAGCGCTCGGGGACGAAGGCCTCGGGATCGGGGAAGACCTCGGGGATGCGGTGGCTGGCCCAGGAGCAGTAGTTGACGTAGGCGTCCTTGGGCACGGTGTAGCCGCCGAACTCGAACTCGCGCACGGCGCGGCGGGGCCCGATCCAGGCCGGCGGGTAGAGCCGCAGCACCTCGTCGAGCACCATGTCGAGGTAGGGCATCTCGCGTTCGAGCTGCTCGACGGTGGGCGTCGCCCCTACCAGGACTCGGTCCTGCTCCTCGTGCAGCTTGGCGAGCGGCTCCGGGTGGCGCGCCAGCTCGTGCAGCATGAAGGTCAGGGTCGAGGTCGAGGTGTCGTGACCGGCGAACATCAGGGTCATCACCTGATCGCGGATCTCGCGGTCGCTGAACGCCTCTCCCCCCTCGCCGCGAGCGCCGACCAGGAGGCTGAGGATGTCCCGGCGGTCGGAGTCGGGCTTGGCACGGCGGCGCGAGATCTCGCCGAAGACGATCTCGTCCAGCACCTTGCGCGAGGTGACCATCTTGCGCCAGGGGGTACCGGGGCCGCGCAGCAGCCGCAGCTGGAAGTCGATCCCGTAGTAACCGAGGGCGCGCTCGAAGTGCTCAGCCGCGGCGGCGCCCTTGCCGGCCTCGTCGGGGTCGAGCCCGAGCAGCGCCCGCATCGCGATCCGCATCGCCAGGTTGCGCATCCAGTCGTAGACGTCGGCGGTCGTGCCCGGCGCCAGCTTCGAGATCGACAGCTCCGACTCGGTCGCCATCGCCGCCACCGCGGCGGCGATCTGCTCGCGGTGGAAGGCCGGCATCATGATCGCCCGGGCGCGGTCGTGGTAGTCGTCGTCGATCGTCAACAGGCCGTCGCCGAGCAGCGGGATCAGGTCGCCGAAGCTGGACTCGCGCCAGTGGAAGTTCTCCGGGTGGCCGACGGTGACGAAGTGGTTGGCCTCGGGGCCGAGCATGAAGATCACCCGCGAGTGGAGCAGCCGCATGCTGAAGATCGGGCCGTGCTCTTCGTAGGCGCCGAGCAGCAGCGGCAGCGGGTCGTGGGCGATCTGGTGGGTGCGGGCGAGGCTGAAGTCGGTCGGCCCGGGCGGGAACTTGCCCCGCTCCCGCCACTCCTCGTAGATGTCCGCGGCCACCCGCCGCAGCGGGTTGGCGGACATCTGTGGCGGCCGTGCGACCGGGGCCGAGGTGTCGACGATAGCCATCCCTCGATCATAACTGGCTAGCTGGCCAGTTTTGTTCAGCCGGCCGCGGCGGCGAGCTGACCGCAGGCGGCGTCGATGTCGCGGCCGCGGGTGAGGCGGACGGTGGCGGTGAGCCGGTGCTCGGCGAGGATCGCCTGGAAGCGGTCGATCCGCTGCGGCGAGGAGCCGTCGTAGCTGCCGGTCGGGTTGTAGGGGATCAGGTTGACCTTGTAGACGCGCGGGTCGAGCAGGGCCGCCAGTTCGCGGGCGTGCTCGGGCAGGTCGTTGACGCCGTCGAGCATCACGTACTCGACGAAGACTTTGCGGCGGCGCTTGGCCCGGTAACGGTCGCAGGCAGCCAGCACCTCGGCCAGCGGGTAGCGATCGTTGACCGGCATCAGCCGCGAGCGCAGGCCGTCGTTGGGCGCGTGCAGGGAGAGGGCGAGGCTCAGCGGCAGCTCGCAGGCGGCGATGCGGTCGATCCCCGGCACCCAGCCGACGGTCGAGATCGCCGTGCGGCGGTGGGTGACGCCGAGCTCGGGCAGGCGCTCGCAGGCGGCGAGCACAGCGTCGATGTTCATCGTCGGCTCCCCCATCCCCATGAAGACGACGTGGTCGATCGCCTCGAGGCGGCGGAAGTGCAGCGCCTGGTCGAGGATCTCGTCGGCGCTGAGGTTGCGGGCGAACTTCATCTGGCCGGTGGCGCAGAAGGTGCAGGTCAGCGGGCAGCCCGACTGCGAGGAGACGCAGACCGAGCGCCGCCCGTCCCGGTAGCGCATCAGCACCGCCTCGATCGCCCGCCCGTCGGCGGTGTGGAAGAGGGTCTTGACGGTGCCGTCGTCGGATTTCGCCTCCGCCTGGATCGAGAGCGTCGAGAGCGGCACCGCGGCCTCGAGCCGGTCACGCAGCGTCCCCGGCAGGTTGGTCATCTCCTCATAGGAGCCGGCGCCGCGCGTGACCCACTCCCAGACCTGGGCGGCACGGTAGGCGGGCTCGCCGGCGTCGGCGAGGATGCTGTCGAGCAGGGTGCGATAGGGGGGGGGGGAAAAAAAAAAAAAAAAAAAAAAAGGGGGGGGGGGGGGGGGGGGGGGAGGAGGCGGTGCTCGGCGAGGATCGCGCGGAAGCGCTCGATCCGCTCCGGCGAGGAGCCGTCGTAGGCTGCCGGTCGGGTTGTAGGGGATCAGGTTGACCTTGTAGACGCGGGGGTCGAGCAGGGCGGCGAGTTCGCGCGCGTGCTCGGGCTGGTCGTTGACGCCGTCGAGCATCACGTACTCGACGAAGATCTTGCGGCGGCGCTGGGCCCGGTAGCGATCGCAGGCGGCGAGCACCTCGGCCAGCGGGTAGCGGTCGTTGACCGGCATCAGCCGCGAGCGCAGCTCGTCGTTGGGCGCGTGCAGCGAGAGGGCGAGGCTGACCGGCATCTCGCACTCGGCGAGACGGTCGATCCCGGGCACCCAGCCGACGGTCGAGATCGCCGTGCGGCGGTTGGTGACGCCGAGGTCGGGCAGCCGCTCGCAGGCGGCGAGCACGTTGTCGATGTTCATCGTCGGCTCCCCCATCCCCATGAAGACGACGTGGTCGATCGCCTCGAGGCGGCGGAAGTGCAGCGCCTGGTCGAGGATCTCGTCGGCGCTGAGGTTGCGGCCGAACTTCATCTGGCCGGTGGCGCAGAAGGTGCAGGTCAGCGGGCAGCCCGACTGCGAGGAGACGCAGACCGAGCGGCGGCCGTCGCGGTAGCGCATCAGCACCGCCTCGATCGGCGCGGCCGTCGGCGGTGTGGAAGAGCGACTTGACGGTGCCGTCGTCGGACTTCGCCTCGGCCTGCAGCGAGAGCGTCGAGAGCGGCACCGCGCGCCTCGAGCCGGTCGCGCAGCGCCGCCGGCAGGTTGGTCATCTCCTCATAGGAGGAGGCGCCGCGCGCGACCCACTCCCAGACCTGGGCGGCGCGGTAGGCGGGCTCGCCGGCGTCGGCGAGGAGTGCTGTCGAGCAGGGCGCGTCCATCGGCCGAGTGTACGGAGCGCCTACTGGTGGATCTTCTCGCCGCGCTCCAGCATGGCGACGAATTTGCGCAGCCGCCGCTCACGGGTCTCCGGCTTTTTCGCCTCGTTGAGCCGATAGACGATCGCGTAGCGATTGGCGCTGTCGAGAGCGGCGAAGAACTCGCGGGCGGCCTCGTTGCGTCGAGCTCGCGCCGCAGGTCGTCGGGGACTTTCGCCGTGCGCTGACCCTCGTAGGCGGCCTTCCAGCGACCGTCGGCTTTCGCGGCATCCACCTCCGCCAGACCGGTCGGCCGCATCGCCCCCGTCGCGAGCAGCTCTTCGGCCTTGTCGCGATTGATCCGCGACCAGCGCCCACGCGGGCGCCGCGGCGTGAACCGCTGCAGGAAGAACTTCTCGTCGTGACCGCGCTTCTGGCTGTCGATCCAGCCGAAGCAGAGCGCCAGCTCCAGCGCCTCCGCATAGGTGACGCTCCGCTCCCCCGACCCTTTCTTGGCGACCTTCAGCCAGAAGCCCTCGGGTTGCGCATGGTTCTCCTCCAGCCACGCCTCGAGGGCGGATGGAGTGGCGAAAAGGAGGATCGGCAGCTCGTCGGCCACGCTGAGGACCCGCTGCACTCAGCTGCCGAGCGCGTCGGCCAGGAGGTCGACCTGGGCGGGGTCGTTGGAGGAGGGGCAGAAGATCAGCTCGCCGCAGCCGGCGTCGGTGAAGGCGGAGACGTACTGGCGCACGGTCTCGGCGTCCTTGGCGGCGCTGCCGGCGATGTAGCCGGCGACCTCCTCGCCGAGCCAGGCGTAGTAGTCGCCCAGGTAGGCGCTGGCATCCGCCTCGGCGTTGTCGCCAAGGGCAAAGTAGGCGAGGCCCATCAGGCGCGGCTCGCCCTCGCGGCCGGCGTCCGACCAGGCCGCCTCGCCTTGGCGGCCATTTCGGCGTACTGGTCGGGCGGCGAGCCGCCGGCGATCCAGCCCTCGCCGAAGCGGGCGGCGCGGGCGAAGGAGGCGTCGGCGGCGCCACCGACGACCAGGCGCGGGGCGCCCTCGAGCTTCGGCCCAACCTCGTCGCCGGCCCAGACCTCCCGCATCCGCTCCAACATCTCGTCGAGGCGCTTGCCGCGGCCCTTGGTCTCGAGGCCGCTGATCTCGTAGTCGTCATCCCGCCCGCCGAGGCCGATGCCCAGGGTCAGCCGCCCGCCGGAGAGGGCGTGGACGCTGAGTGCCTGCTTCGCCAGCTCGACCGCGTTCTCGCGCAGAGGCCCGAGCAGGACCGAGGTGCAGAGCCCGATCCGCTCGGTCACCGCGGCGGCGCCGGCAAGGGCGATCAGTACCTCGTAGTTGTCGTAGGCGATGCGATCGATCGTGCCGAGGCTGGAGAAGCCGCGGCCGTCGGCCCGCCGGGCCCACTCGGTCAACTGCGCCCCACTGGTGCCCGGTACCGCGTTGGGAAGTCCAATGCCAACGTCCACGTTCAGCCCCTCTTCTCGAAAGTCGATGTTCCGCAACCGTAGCTACCCCGGCAGCTCCGCTTCGAGCCTCTCGAGGGCGCCGCGGGCGTAGTCGAAGACCTGGCGGTCGCCGCTGAGGCGGTAGCGGGAGTTGGCGCCCATCACCACCGCGTAGAGCTCGAAGGCAAAGCGCTCGGGGTCTCGACGCCGGCGATCGCGCGCCTGGCGCTCCAGCTCGCCAGCCAGGCGTCGAGGGCGCCGGCGATCGCGTCGCGGACGGGGCCGGGCCGGTCGTCGTACTCGGCCGAGGTCGCGCCCCAGAAGCAGCCGCCGGAGTAGAGGTCGAGGTGGTCGAGGTAGCGCTCGCCCATCGCCCGCAGCCGCGGAGCGCCGTCGGGGGCCGCCATCGCCGGCTCGATCACGGCGGTGCGAAAGCGCTCGGCGGCGGCGGCGATCGTCGCCAGCTGCAGCTCCTGCTTGGAGCCGAAGTGGGCGAAGAGGCCGCTCTTGCTCATCTGCAGCTCGGCGGCGAGGCGGCCGATCGTCAGGCCCTCCAGGCCCTCGACCGAGGCCAGGTCGACGGCGCGGTCGAGGATCGCGGCGCGGGTCTGGGCGCCCTTGGTGCGCGGTGGTCATGCTCCTCCAGGCTTATAAAAAGCACGAACGTTCGTGCAAATCGCTTAGGATGCCGCCGCAAGCCCGACAGGGACCAACGAGGAGGAGGAACGATGAGCGACTACGCGGTGAAGAAGATCGACGAGATGGAGGCCGTCTTCCGCGGCGCCTTCAAGCGCGCCCGCGCCGAACTCGGGGTCGAGTCGTTCGGGATGCAGGTGATCGACCTGCCGCCCAACTACGAGAACTACCCCGAACACGACCACACCCACGACAACCAGGAGGAGGTCTTCCTGGTGATGCGCGGCGGCGGCGAGATCGAGATCGACGGCGAGCGCTTCCCGCTCGACGGCGACCACATCGCCCGGGTCGGCCGGAGACCAAGCGCAAGATCTGGCCGGGCCCGGACGGGATCCGCCTGGTCGTCCTCGGCGGCGTGCCGGGCGCGGTCTACGAGGCGCCCGACATCACCAAGCTGGGCGAGCCCGACCCGATGGCGGCGAGCTGAGCCCTTAGGCTGCCGCTGTGCTTCGACGCCTCCCGTCCGCAGCGGCGCTCCTGGCTGCGACGGCGCTCGCCGCCCCGGCGGCGGCGAGCGCCGCGAGTACTGGCGCCGAGACCGACGACGCGATCGTCGTCGTCTCCGGCGACGTCACCGTCGCCCGCGGCGAGACGGTCGAGGGCGTCTTCATCGCCAGCGGCGACGCCACGATCGCCGGCGAAGTGACGGCGACGTGATCGTCCTCAGCGGCGACGTGCTCGTCTCCGGCCGGATCGACGGCGACCTCTTCGCCGCCGGCGGCAAGCCCGCCTGCTGCCGAGCGCCGAAGTGACCGGCGACGTCGAGTACGGCGACGAGCACCCGCGGGTCGCGCTCGACGCCCGCGTCCACGGCGACGTCACCAAGCAGGACTGGACCGACGTCGGCGGCGTCGTCTCCTGGGTCGGCGGCTTCGTGATCTGGCTCGCGGTCACCCTCTCGTTGCTCGTCCTCGGCGCCCTGCTGCTGCTGATCGCGCCGCGCGCCGCCGACTCGCTCGAGGCCCGCTCGCGCGAGCGGCCGGGCCGACGATCGCGATCGGCATCGCGATCGTGATCGTGCTGCCGGTGGCCGCCTCATCGCCGCGATCACGATCGTCGGCCTCCCGCTGGCGCTCGGCATCGGCTCTCCCTCCTTCCGCTCGGCGCCGTCGCCTACCTGGTCTCCGCCTACGCGCTCGGACGCCGGATCGTCGAGCCGCCGCACCACCGCATCCTCGCCTTCCTGGCCGGGCTGGCGTCCTCCGCGTCGCCGCCTGGTCCCCATCCTCGGCACCCTCGTCGGCATCGCCGCCCTGGTCTTCGGCCTCGGCCTGATCGGCGCCGCTATCGGGGCGGCGCGGGATCCGGCTCCGACCGGCTCGAACCCCGGGCAGCTGAGCACCGGCAGCGGCGGGTAGCGCCGGTAGGCGGGGTCGCCGCGAGCGCTCGCAGAGCGAGAAGACCGAGCCGCGGGTGTTGGGCACGAGCCGCTGGTGGCGGCAGCTGTCGCAGAGGCCGGCGGCGGCCTGATGCGCTCGACTATCAGCGACGATGCTATTTGCGGCTGCGAACCGGGCCGGCTCCCGCCTCGCCGACGGCTAGCTTTGAGCGTGTGAGCGGCACCGCGACCCTGTTCGACGCCGACGCGGCGGCCTACACGGGCACGGTCGAGGTGCTGGGGGTGATCTTCCGCGCCGAGGACGACGGCTACGCGGTGCTCGAGGTGCAGGAGGCCGAGTCGGGCGAGGGCTTCGCCCTGGTCGGCCCAGTCGCCCACCTCGGCGCCGGCGACCGGGCCGAAGTCAGCGGCGAGTGGCAGACCCACTCCGCTACGGCCGCCAGCTGCGGGCCCAGGGCGCGCTGCCGCTCGACCCCGCCGACCGCGAGGGCCAGGTCGCCTACCTGACCTCGCTGCGCCACATCGGCCCGGCCCGGGCCGAACGGCTGGTCGACGAGCACGGCGAGGAGGTGCTGGGGGCGATCGCCGCCGACCCGCACGCGTCTTCGGCTCGCTGCGCGGGGTCAGCGTCGACCAGGCCGCGGCGGCGACCGAATCCTGGCACGCCAGCCGCGCCGTCCGCGACCTCCACGTGCAGCTCGCGCCCCACGGCCTCGCCCACCTGGCGGCGCCGATCCACGCCCGCTACGGCGAGCGCTCGATGGCGATCCTGCACGAGGACCCCTACCGGCTGACCGAGGTCGACGGCGTCGGCTTCGCCCGCGCCGACAAGATCGCCCTCGCCGCCGACGTCCCGCCCGAGTCGAGCCGCCGCGCCCAGGCCGCCGCCGTCTTCGCCCTCTCCGAGGCCGAGCAGCAGGGCAACAGCTACCTGCCGCTGGAGGAGCTGACCCGGCGACGGCGCGGCTGATCGGGCTCGCCCCCGACCCCGACGTGCTGGTCGAGGCGCCGCGGGCTGCTGGTCGACGGAGGGCCGCGTCTACCGCGAGCTGACCCACGCCAGCGAGGTCGCGGTGGCGGCGACGCTGCGCGCCCGCGCCGCCGCCCCGCCCCACCTCGACCACGACCCCGGCGAGACGCCCGCGCGAGCAGCCTCACCGACGAGCAGTGGGCGGCGGTGCGGGGCGCGTTCGCCTCGCGGATCTCGGTCCTGACCGGCGGCCCCGGCGTCGGCAAGACCGTCTGCACGCAGGGAGATCGTCGCCGAGGCGGAAGCGGCCAACGCGACGATCGCGCTCTGCGCCCCGACCGGCCGCGCCGCCCGCCGGCTCGAGGAAGCGACCGGCCACGAGGCGAAGACGATCCACCGCATGCTGGAGTGGATGCCGGGCCGCGAGCCCGCCTTCAAGCCCGGCCGCCCGCTGCCGGCCGACCTGGTGATCGTCGACGAGTCCTCGATGCTGAACCTGCGCCTGGCCGAGGTGCTGCTCGGACGGCCTGGCCGAGACGACCCACGTCGTCTTCGTCGGCGACGCCGACCAGCTGCCGCCGATCGGCGCCGGCAAGCCGTTCGAGGACCTGATCGCCTCCGGCGCGGCGCCGGTGGTGCGGCTCAGCCAGATCTTCCGCCAGGCGGCGCGCTCGATGATCACCACCGCCGCCCACGAGATCAACCAGGGCCGGCCGCCCCACCTCGAGCCCGGCGGCGGACCAGGACCACGACTTCTTCTTCATCGACCGCCCCAACCCCGAGCGGGCGCTGGAGACGGTGGTCGAGGTGGTCGCCGAGCGGGCGCCGGAGCGCTTCGGGGTCGACCCGATCCGCGAGGTCCAGGTGCTGGCGCCGATGTACCGGGGGGCGGTCGGGATCGACGCCCTCAACGAGCGCCTGCAGGCCCGGCTCAACCCCGACGGCAAGCGGGCGCTGAACGACCGCTTCCGGATCGGCGACCGGCTGATCCAGACCCGCAACTCGCACGAGCTGGGGCTGATGAACGGCTCGATCGTCTTCCTCCGCGACGACGACCCCGACGAAGAGGCGATCGTCGTCGACACCGACGAGGGCGGCACGCTGAGCATCCCCTACGGCGAGACCGGCGACGCTGCGGCTCGCCTACGCGATCTCGGTCCACAAGGCGCAGGGCTGCGAGGTGCCGGTCGTGGTCGGCGTCTGCCACCGCTCGCACGCGCGGATGCTGACCCGGCCGCTGCTCTACACCGCGATCACCCGCGCCCGCAGCACCTGCGTCCTGGTCGGCGACCGGGCGGCGCTGGCAGGCGGCGGTCAGCCGCGACGACAGCGGCGGCCGCCACTCCGGGCTGGCGGAGCGGCTGCGCGGCTGAGCCGACCCGCCGGCGCGATACTGCGGCGATGAGAGGCCGGGCCGCGACCGCCCCTGGTCGAGATCGGCGATCACCCTGGCCGGGATCGTCCTGCTGGCGGCGCTGGTGCTGGCGGTCCCCGCCCTGCGCGACGCCTTCCAGCGCCGCGATCCAGCGGCGACCACGCCGAGGTCCGCGAGCAGATCGACGGCCTCGGCGCCGGCGGGCCGCTGCTGATCCTCGCCCTGGCCCTGATCCACGCCGTCGTCTTCTACCCGGCCGAGATCGTCGACGCCGCCGCCGGCTTCGCCTACGGCTTCTTCCCGGCGCTGGCCCTGGTGATGTCCGGCTGGCTGCTCTCGGCCTGCTCTGTTACGCGGTCGGCCGCTCGGTGGCGCGGCCGCTGCTCGACCGCTGGTTCGGCGCGGAGCGCTTCGAGCGCATCGAGGCGATGATCGAGCGCGGCGGCGTCACCCTGCTGATCGGCGCTGCGCCTGATCCCGATCGTCCCCTTCAGCCTCGTCTGTTACGCCGCCGGCGCCGCCCGGGTGCCGCTCTGGCGCTTCGTCTGGACGACGGCCGTCGGCTACCTGCCGATCACCGCGCTCTCCGTCTACTTCGGCACCCGGCTCGAGGGCCTCGCGCTGACCGACCCGCTGGTGCTCGGCACGGCCGCGGCGCTGCTCGCGCTGCTGCTCGTCGGGCACTGGATCATGCGGCGCCAGGCCGCCGGCACGGCGCTAGCTTGAGCCTCAGCCGACCCGCTTGACCCGGAAGCGGAAGACGGCCGGCGTGCGGTCGACGTTGCCGGCCGCGTCGACGGGCGCGGACCTGGACCATGTGCGGCCGGCCCGAAGCGGCGCGGCCGGCGGCCGCAGAAGCCGCAGCAGGCCGCCGTCGACCTTGCAGACGAAGGTCGGCCCCGGCTCGTTGGAGCCGAAGCGGAAGACCGCCTGCGACCCGGCGCCGGTGGGTGCGGATCAGCTTCCGCGGGTGCTTGGCGATGGTCGTCCGCGGCGCCCTGGTGTCGACCGTGAAGCGACGCGTTGGCTGACGCCCGTGCGGCCGGCGAGGTCGGTGCCGCTGACGGCGATGCCGTGCTTGCCGTCGGCGAGCGCCGCCGGCACGGCGAAGGGCGAGGCGCAGGGCTGCGGCGGGCCGCCGTCGAGCGGGCAGGGAAGGCGACCGGGCGGTTGGCGCTGAACTCGATCGTCGGGCGGCGGTTGCGGCCGAGCGGCTGCGGCGCCTTGGTGATCGCGATCGTCGGCGGCAGCGCCACGGCGTCGACGGCGCCGAGGCGTCGATCAGACCGGCGCCCACGCCGCTCGGGCCGAAGGCGCCGACCGGCGCGCGCGTCGCGCCAGGCCGGCCCGGATCTGGGGCGGCGGCAGGCGCCGGGTTCGCCTGCCGCATCAGGGCGGCGACCGCGGCCGCGTGCGGGGCCGCGGCCGAGGTGCCGCAGAAGCGGCAGAGCGCCCGTTCTGGCGGGCACGAAGAAGGTGGTGACGCCGCAGTCGGTCGCGGCCAGGTCGGGCTTGGCGATCGTCTGCGCGCGCGTCGCCGCGGCCGGCGCCGTGCCGGCGACCGGCCCGAAGTAATGGGTGACCGGGCCGCGCGAGGAGTAGGCCTCGGGCTGCTGGCGTCGTCGAGCGGACGGCGCCGACGCGATCGCCGCGGCGGCGCCGGCGTGGCCGAAGATGGTCGGCCCGACGATGTCGCCGCCGGAGATTGCGGGTACTCGGTCGTCGCTCACGCCGCCGCCGTTCTGCAGCAGGGCGAACTTCAGCCGCGGCGGCCTCGGTCGCCTGGGCTGAAGCAGCGGTTGATCGACCAGCTGGACTTCTGCTTCGGGCCCTTCGTTTTCCCAGCTGAGGAACTCGAACGGCTGCTGGCAGCCGCCGGCGTTGTCTTCGCCGGCGCGTGACCGGGTCGCGCCGTCGCCGTCGATAAGGTCTCCGTCGCCGTCGAGCAGGAAGGCGTCGAGGTCGGTTTCGACCCCGTTCCACGGTTCGGCCCACTGCAGGTCGACGGTCAGCATTTCGCCCGCTTCGACCGTGATCCCGAAGGTCGTCCTCGCTGCCGGCTCCGGGGTCGAAGTCGAGGCAGTGGTCGCAGCCGGGCGCCGGCAGCGACTTCGAGCCGCGGCGGGCAGCGCGCCGAGTCGCGGAATGCCGGCGTTTCCCAGGAGGCGATGTCTTTGCCTTCGGCGTCGATCAGGTTGTCGTTGCCGGCGGCCGAGAAGTAGGAGACGCCGCGGCGACACTCGTTGATCGCGGCCGCGACCGGGCCGTCCTGGAAGAACGGCTCTTCGAAGTAGGCGACGTCGTCGACGATCACCTTGGCGCCGGCGCGCGGCGAGGCCCGTGATGTTGTCGGCGAACGCCGGTTCGCCGCTGAAGGCGGTGGCGAAGTCGATCGCGGCCCCGGGCGCGAGGTCGTGGACGATCTGGGCCATCCCCGGCCCTCGTCGCTGCCGCCGGAGTAGGAGTCGTCGAGGACGCCGACCGGGGCGGTGGAGCCGCAGGGGTTGCCGGGCCCGGGCAGGTCGCCGCTGGCGACGTCGGCGGCGGCGTGGGTCGCCGCGTCGGCGTCGCGGTCGAAGGAGTCGGAGAGGATGCCGACGGTGACGCCGCTGCCGTCGACGCCGAAGTCGGCGCGGGCGCTGGCGGCGCCGAGCTGGGTGTCGCCCTCGGAGCTGACCGCGCCGCCGCAGTCGGCGCCGCGTGACCAGCGGTCAGCGCCTCGGTGACGCCGCCGACGCCGTCGACCCCGGCGAGCGCCGGCAGGTCGCGGGCCGGGCCGCGACCGTCACCGTCCGGTAGCGGCGGCTGACGTCGACGACTGCGGCGCCGGCCTCGCGCAGGCCATCGAGCGCGGCGAGGGCACCGGGCTCGAAGCGGACTTCCACGAGGACGCGGCTCCCTTCCCGGAGCAGGCTGCCGGGGCCGCTGGCGGCGAGGCTGAGCGCGTGCCGCCTGCTCGGCGCGGGCGGCCGAGCGCATCGCCGGCTGGGCGAGCTCGGCGCCGCGGCGAGAGGCTGCGGGGCGCCGGCGAGCGAACGCGACCGCCGAGCGCGGGCGCCAGCGCGGTGACAGCAAGCAGCCCGCGAGCGAGCGCACGCGAGGTGCGCGTGCGGATCTGCCCGGAGGCGTCATCTGGGTCGAGGTATCGACCGGTTGACCACTTCCCTGAACATCCGTCCGAACGCATCGATCCGAGCGCGCGGGTCGCGAGTGCGGTCCGCCGAACCCTGCTACGGTCCCGCCTTTAGGTCGGGTAACGCCCGGCAAAAGTCTGTGTCTAGCGCTCGCGTCGTTGCTTCACCGCATGCTCCGCGTTCGCAGCACACTAAGTGGAGGCAAGCATGCCTACTGGAACTGTCAAGTGGTTCAGCGACGACAAGGGCTACGGGTTCATCACGCCCGACGACGGCTCGAAGGACGTCTTCGTTCATCACAGCGCCATCCTGGGCGAGGGCTTCAAGTCCCTGACCGAGGGAGCCAAAGTGAGCTACGAGTCAGAAGAAGGGCCCAAGGGCCCGGCCGCGGCGAGCGTCCAGCAGACTTCGTAGCAACGCACCACATTTAAGCAGCTTGACGAGGCCCGCCATCGGCGGGCTTCGTTTTCTTGGCCTGCCGCCCGACCGCGTCCCCTACTTCTCCAACCCAGATGACCACCACGAGAAGACCTCCGCAACATCGCGATCATCGCCCACGTCGACCACGGCAAGACGACCCTGGTCGACGCGATGCTGTGGCAGACCGGCGCCTTCCGCAAGGGCCAGGACGTCGCCGAGCGGGTGATGGACTCGATGGACCTCGAGCGCGAGAAGGGGATCACGATCCTCGCCAAGAACACCGCGGTCACACCACGGCGAGGTCAAGCTCAACATCGTCGACACCCCCGGCCACGCCGACTTCGGCGGCGAGGTCGAGCGCGGCGCTGACGATGGTCGACGGGGTCCTGCTGCTGGTCGACGCCTCCGAGGGGCCGCTGCCGCAGACCCGCTTCGTGCTGCGCAAGGCGCTGGAGGCGAAACTGCCGGTGATCCTCGTCGTCAACAAGGTCGACCGCCCCGACGCCCGCATCGCCGAGGTCGTCGACGAGGTCTACGAGCTCTTCCTCGACCTCGACGCCGACTCCGACCAGATCGACTTCCCGATCGTCTACACCAACGCCAAGGCCGGCTGGGCGGCGCTGGAGGAGGGCGTCGAGGGGACCGACCTGTCGCCCCTGCTCGACCTGATGCTCGAGCGGATCCCGGCCCCCGACGTACGACCCCGACCACCCCCTGCAGGCGCACGTCACCAACCTCGACGCCTCGCCCTACGTCGGCCGCCTGGCGCTCTGCCGGGTCCGCAACGGGACGATCCGCGCCGGCCAGCAGATCGCCTGGTGCCGCGCCGACGGCACGATCGCAGCGCGCCACGGTCTCCGAGCTCTACGTCACCGAGGCCCTGGAGCGGGTCGCCGCCGAGGAGGCCGGCCCCGGCGAGATCATCGCCGTCGCCGGGATCGAAGAGGTGACGATCGGCGAGACGCTCGCCGACCCCGAGGATCCGCGGCCGCTGCCGGTGATCACCGTCGACGAGCCCTCGCTCTCGATCGTGGTCGGCATCAACACCTCGCCGCTGGCCGGCACACGAGGGCACCAAGCTGACCGCCCGCCAGATCCGCGACCGCCTCGACGCCGAGCTCGTCGGCAACGTCTCGATCCGCGTCAACGACACCGAGCGCCCCGACGCCTGGGAGGTCCAGGGCCGCGGCGAGCTGCAGCTCGTCGTCCTGCTGGAGCTGATGCGCCGCGAGGGCTTCGAGCTGACCGCCGGCCAGCCGCAGGTCGTGACCCGCGAGAGTCGACGGCAAGATCCACGAGCCGGTCGAGCGCCTGGCGATCGACGTCCCCGAGGACTACGTCGGCGTCGTCACCCAGCTGCTGGCCGTGCGCAAGGGCCGGATGGAGCAGATGGTCAACCACTCGACCGGCTGGGTGCGGATGGAGTACCTGGTCCCGGCCCGCGGCCTGATCGGGTTCCGCACCGAGTTCCTCACCGAGACCCGCGGCACCGGCATCCTGCACCACGTCTTCGACCGCTGGGAGCCGTGGGCCGGCGAGCTGCGCACGCGCCCGACCGGCGCGCTCGTCGCCGACCGCCGGGGCAAGACCGCCAGCTTCGCGCTGTTCAGCCTGCAGGAGCGCGGCACGCTCTTCATCGGCCCCGGCGAGGAGGTCTACGAGGGGATGATCGTCGGCGAGAACGCCCGCTCGCGAGGACCTCGACGTCAACGCGATCAAGGAAAAGCACCAGACCAACGTCCGCGCCGCCAGCGCCGACGTGCTGGTCCGCCTCGACCCCCGCCGACCCGGCTCTCGCTGGAGGCCGCGCTCGAGTTCCTGCGCGACGACGAGTGCGTCGAGGTGACGCCCGAGTCGGTCCGCCTGCGCAAGGTCGTGCTGGACAAAACCAGCCCGCCAGAAGGCGGCGCGCCAGCGCTCCCGAGCCGGCGTCGCCAGCAGAAGGGGTACGGCTCCAGCCCGGCTTCGATCCCGTCGAGCAGCCGCTCCAGGCCGCGCTCGAAGCGGCCCGCCTCGAAGAAGACCTCGGCGACCCGCTCGTCGCCGCGTCGGCGTCGTCGCCGAGCAGCTCCCTGACCCGCGGGAAGTCGCCGCTGTCGAGTTCGCGCTGGAAGAACTCGCGAACCCCCGGCGCCCAGCCGCGCTCGCGCTCGGCCGACTCCTGGGCCTCGCGGATCGCGAAGCCGAAGACGTAGTCGTCGACGAGGACGATCGCTCGAAACGCCCGAGGGGAGATGCCGGCGCCGGCCACCGCCTCCAGCGACTGCTCGAAGTGGCGCATCGCGTTGGGGCCGGGACGGCCGTCGCCGAGCCGGTCCAGCAGCCAGCGATGGCGCCGCAAGCACCTCGCGACTGCGCTTCGCGATCGCCGCCATCGCCGGGCGCCACTCGGCGGCGAGCTCGCCCGCCGGGACCAGTAGCTCCCCCATCACCGCGTCGACCATCAGCGTCACCAGCTCGTCCTTGTTGGCGACGTAGTGGTACAGCGTCATCGTGCCGGCACCCAGCTCCTGGGCGACTCGGCGCATCGAGACGGCCTCGAAGCCCTCGCTGTCGGCCAGCTCGACCGCAGCCGCGACGATCTGCGCCCGCGAGTGCCCCGGGCGGCGGGAACAGGGCTCCTCGCGTAGCCAGATGACGAGGCTCGTCGGGCCTCTGACTCTGCTGTTCGAACGACATCTCGTACAGCGTACTGCTAACCGTCCTCGTACGCTGTACTAAAACAACGTACGAGGTACGAAATGAACCCAGACATTCCAACAGATCCGACGCGATCGTCGCCCAGGGGCTCGGCAAGCGCTACGGCGAGACAGCTGGGCCCTGCGCGACTTCGATCTCGAGGTCCCGGCGGGCTCGGTGCTCGGCCTGCTCGGCCACAACGGCGCCGGCAAGACGACCGCGATCCGCATCCTCACCACCCTCGCCCTGCCCACCGAGGGCAGCGCCAGGGTCGCCGGCTTCGACGTCGTCGACGACCCCGCCGGCGTCCGCGAGCGGATCGGCGCTGACCAGCCAGGCCGCGACCGTCGACGGCCTGATGAGCGGCCGCGCCAACCTGGAGCTGATCGGGCGCCTCTACCACCTGCCCGCGCAAGGTGGCCCGCGAAGCGCGCCGCCGAGCTGCTCGAGCGGCTGCGGGCTCGCCGACGTCGGCGAGAAGCTCGTCCGCGACTACTCCGGCGGGATGCGCCGCCGCCTCGACCTCGCCGCCAGCCTGGTCGCTGCGCCACCGGTCCTCTTCCTCGACGAGCCGACCACCGGCCTCGACCCGGAAAGCCGCAATGAGCTCTGGGCACTGCTGCGCGAGCTGGTCGGCGAGGGCACGACCCTGCTGCTCACCACCCAGTACCTGGAGGAGGCCGACCGCGCTCGCCGACGAGATCGTCCTCCTCGACCACGGTGCGGATCGTCGCCTCCGGCACCCCGGCCGAGCTGAAGGCCGACCACGGCGGCGAACGGATCGCCGTCACCCTGCCCGACCCGGACCAGCTCGACCCGGCCGCCGAGGCCCTCGAACGGCTCACCGACGGCGGGGTCGACATCGACCGGGAGCAGGCCGCTGGTGACCGCCGCCGGCGAGCCCGCAGACGGGGCTGATCGAGGTCGTCCGGCTGCTCGACGAGAGCGGCGTCGAGGCCACCGACGTGCACCGCCGCGAGGCGACGCTCGACGACGTCTTCCTCTCGCTGACCCGACCCCCGACCACCGAGGAGGAGTCGCTGCATGACGACCTCGACCGACCCTCGACCACGACCGCCCCCGGACCCGCTCGCCTGCGCTGGCTGGTCGCCGACAGCCTCGCGATCGCCGGCCGCAGCCTGGCCCACATCCGCCAGATCCCGGAGAAGCTGCTCGACGTCACCCTGCAGCCGTTGATGTTCGTGCTGCTGTTCGCCTTCGTCTTCGGGGGCGTGATCGCCGTGCCCGGCGGCGGCGATTACCACGAATATCTGATCGGCGGGATCCTCGTGCAGACGCTCGTCTTCGGGATGATGGGCCCGGGACCTCGATGGCGACCGACCTCGGCGAGGGCATCATCGACCGCTTCCGCTCGCTGCCGATGAGCCGCCCGGCCTTTCTGCTCGGCCACCTGACCGCGGAGTTCGCCGCGGCGATGCTGGCGATCGCGATCATGGTCGTCAGCGGACTGATCGTCGGCTGGAGGATCAACAGGGACCTCTCGAAGCGATGGCCGGCTTCGCGCCTGCTGGGCCTGCTGGCGGTCACGATGCTCTGGCTCGGCACGCTGATCGGCGTGCATCGCCCGCTCGCCGGACGTGGTGCAGGGGATCGCCTTCGTGGTCGATCTTCCCGATCACCTTCGTGGCGACGCACCTTCGTGCCGCTCGACGGGCTGCCCGCCGGCCTGCGCCAGTTCGCCGAATACAACCCGGTGAGCTGCTGGGCGGCCGCGGTGCGGACGCTGTTCGGCAACCCGACCGCGACCCCGGCCGACGCCGGCTGGCCGCTCGCAGCACCCGGTTCTCGCCTCGGTGCTCTGGTGCCTCGCGATCCTCGCGGTCGTCGTCCGCTGACCCTGCACGCCTACCGCGGCGCACCACCGGCTGAGCACGCGCAACGCGCACGCTGTACCCGTACGCCGTACTACAACTGGATTTGAGGTCTCCCCCATGAACTCCCAGCCCGCCGCCGCAGCGCCGTCCGACCCCAACGCCCTCGACCGCCACACGATGATCGTCGCCTCGGTGGTCCTGCTCGGGGCGGTCATGTCGATCCTCGACACGACCGTGATCAACGTCGCGATCGACCAGCTGGCGATCGATTTCAACGCCTCGCTGACGACGATCCAGTGGGTCGTGACCGGCTACACCCTGGCCTTGGCCGCGGTCATCCCGGTCACCGGCTGGGCCTCCGACCGCTTCGGCACGAAGCGGATCTACCTCTGGTCGCTGGCCCTGTTCATGCTCGGCTCGATGCTCTGCGCGCTCGCCTGGAGCGCCGACTCGCTGATCGCCTTCCGCGTCCTGCAGGGGGTCGGCGGCGGCATGATCATGCCGGCCGTGATGACGATCATGACCAAGAAGGCCGGTCCCCACCGGATGGGGCGGGTGATGGGGATCCTCGGCGTGCCGATGCTGGTCGCGCCGCTGGTCGGGCCGATCCTCGGCGGCTGGCTCGTCGACGACGTCTCCTGGCGCTGGATCTTCCTGATCAACATCCCGATCGGGATCGTCGCGATCGTCCTCGCCCAGATCGTGCTCGAGCGCGATGAGCCGCAGCCGGCGCACAAGATGGACTGGCTCGGCATGGCCCTGCTCTCGCCGGGCCTGACGGCGCTGATCTTCGGCCTCGCCGAGTCCTCCGACGGCGGCTTCGGCTCAACCAAGTCGTGGCTCCCGATCGTCGCCGGCACGGCGCTGATCGGCGGTTTCCTCTGGCATAGCTGGCGATCGGACGCACCACTGATCGACATCAAGACCTTCACCCACACCCGGGCGGGAGCGGCGGCGGGGACGTTCATGCTGTTCGCGATCGCCTTCTTCGGCTCGCTGCTGTTGATCCCGCTTTACTACCAGTCGGTGCGCGGCGCCTCGGCCCTGCAGTCGGGGCTGCTGCTGGCGCCACAGGGCCTCGGGGCGATGATCACGATGCCACTCGCCGGCCGCCTCACCGATCGCTACGGGCCCAACCGTTGGCCGGCCTGCGGGATCCCCCTGCTGGTGATCGGGATCGCCCCCTTCGCCTTCGTCACCGCCACCACCTCCTACGTCCTGCTCTGCGGCTTCGGCTTCGTGCTGGGCCTGGGGATGGGCCTCTCGATGATGCCGACGATGACCGCCGCGATGCAGTCGGTCCCGGCCGCGGCGATCGCCCGGACCAGCACGGCGATGAACATCATCCGCCAGTCCGGCGCCTCGATCGGAACGGCGATCCTCTCGGTCCTGCTGGCGACGGCGATCGCCGACCACCTCACCGCCGGTGCCACCCCGTCGGGAGCGAGCGGCTTCGAGGCCCTGCACGGCATGTCCGCGGCCCAGCGCGCGGCGGTCGCCGAACCGCTGGCGGAAGCCTTCGCCTCGACCTTCGTCTGGGGCCTGGCCCTGCTCGCCCTCGCCTTCATCCCGGCGCTGGCGATGGCGCTGGGCAAGTGGAAGCCGGCCGGAACCCCCTCGCCCGAGGAGAGGCACGTCGTCCTCGAGTAGCTAGCGACCTCCGCACCTCAGTTCCAACAGACGCGCCACCCGCTCGATACCTCGGTCTACTGGGATCCGCGCGCGGTGGCCGCGAGGTCGAGCAGCGTCCGGGGAGCGCGGTGACGGGAATCCCATCCTCGAAGCCACGATCCTCGGCAGTCAGACCCCGGGCATGGTGGATAGCGATCGGCGGCCGAGCCTTGCGAGAGACCGGCGTCGTCACCTGGACCGAAAAGGGGTCACGGTTTGAAATACCCCAGAGCCATGCCGCCGACCGGTGACGAGCAGGGCCCTGGGCCCGCAGGCGAGCACGGCCGCGAGATCCGAAAGGGCGTGGCAGTCCTTTCTCCCGCATGCCGGAGGAAAGGGCTGCCGCGCACCCCTCTCCCCCCTTCTCCTAGGTCGCGCCGGACGGCTGCGCGACCGCGGCTGGCTGCCTGGTCGGGATCCGGCCGGTGGTGAAGAGCCCCACGAGTGCCAGCAGGGCGAGGACGGCGAGCGCGGTGCGCAGCCCATCGAGGCGCGCGGTTTCGTTCTCTTCGAGGATCGCATCGGTGCCACGCGGCGAGACCCTGGCTTCGTCGAGCGCGGTTTCCAGTTCGTCGTCGGAGAGGAAGGGGATGCCGCCGGACAGCTCGGTCGACGCCCTCGCCTTGACCGTCGCCGGCACGGCGCGATTTTCCTCGACCCCGGTCAGGAAAGAGGAGCTCAGCGCGGCGATCACGATCGCCCCGGTCAGCGCCGTGCCGATCGAGATGCCGAGGTTGGTGATCGTGTTCTGCAGGCCGCCGACCTCGCCGCTCTGCTCGTCGGGAACCGAGGACACGGCGATGCTGCCGAGCTGCGAGGCGAGCGCGCCGATCCCGAGGCCGGCGAGGAGCATCGGCCAGGTGACGATCTCGGCCCCGGCGCCGGCCTCGAGCGCGGCGACCATCACCACCAACCCGGCGAACATCAGCCCGAATCCGATCCGGACCACGCGGCGCGGCGAGGCTTCCGGGAACAGCTTCGGGATCCCAGCCGCGGCGACGATCAGCGCGAAGGAGAGCGGCAGCAGGCGCACGCCGGTTTCGATCGCCGAGAGCCCAAGCGCGATCGAGAGGAAGAGCGGCACGGCGAAGAACAGCCCGCCCTGCAGGAAGTACTGGAAGAAGAACGAGGTGAGAGCACCGCGCAGGGCCGATATCCGCAGGATCGCGGGGTCGACGAGGGGCTCCGCGCCCCGCGCCACCAGCCGGCTCTCCCAGGCGAGGAAAAGCCAGAGCACGGCGCCGCCGGCAAGGATCATCCAGATCACCGGCGAGAGCCCGATCCATTCCGGCGCCCCTGGCTTGGCCGCGACGAATCCCCAGGTTCCCGAGCGCAGGACGCCGAGGACGATCAGCGCCAGGGAGAAGGCCGAGAGCGCGGTCCCGACCAGGTCCAGCTTCACCTTCTTCTCCGCCTCCCCCGCCTCGATGCGGCGGGCGACGACGAGAATCGCGGCCACGATCAGCGCCTCGCCGGCGAATACATAGCGCCACGAGAGGTAGGTGGTGAAGAGGCCGCCGACGATCGGGCCCACCGCCACCGCGATCGCCGCTGCCGCGGCGACAAGGCCGTAGGCGCGGGGCCGCTCGGCGATGCCGAAGTTGGCGGCGACGAGGGCGACGATCGCAGGCAGGATCAGCGCCGCTCCCAGACCCTCCAGGCAGGACCAGCCGATCAGCAGGACGGTCAAGTTCGGAGCCAGCGCCGTGATCGTCGAGCCGCAGGCGTAGATCACACAGCCGATCGCGAAGGCGCGTTTGCGGCCGATGATCTGGCCGATCTTGCCGCCGGTGATCATGAACGAGGCCATCACCAGCGTGTAGAGGGTGATCGCGGTCTGGATCCCGGTGACGGTGGTGCCGACGTCCTTGGCCACGGTGGCGATCGAGACGTTCATCACCGAGCTGTCGAGCATCATCAGGAACTGCCCTGCGCAGAGCGTCATCAGGATCAGGCCGGCAGCGCCAGCTCCCGCTTTGCGCGCCATCGTCAGAGCTCTTCGGCGGCGATGCGGCCGCCCTCGATCGCCGCGACCAGGGCTGCGTGGTCACGCTCGCTCTGATCGGCGTAGCTCTCCGAGAACTCGGCGATCGCGTTGTCGAAGACGTCGCTGGCACCGAGGTAGGCGGCGATCGCGACCCGGTCGCCGGAGCGGGCGTGGGCGCGGGCCAGCGTCCAGCCGCAGATACGGGCGTAGAGCTCGAGGCCGTGCGGACTCAGCCGCTCGATCTCGACCGAGCGCTTCCAGTCCCAGAGCTGGCGCACGTAGAAGTCGCGCTGGCGGCCGTCGAGCCCGACCGCCGGGCACCAGCCGAGGAAGATGTCGCTGGCCGCCTGCATCAGCCGCTGGCCTTCGACCACCCGCCGCCCGTGGTTCTTGAAGCGGCTGGAACCGGCGTAGGGCTCCAGCACCGAAGCCTCCGCCTCCTTCGCCTGCAGGAAGAGCGGATCGGCGTCGTCGGCGCCGGTCATCAGCACCACCCAGGCGCGGGTGCCGACGCTGCCGACGCCGACGACCTTGCGGGCCAGGTGGCGGAAGCGATATCCGTCGAGCAGGTGCTGGCGATCGCCGGGCAGGCTCGCCCGGTAGTCGGCCAGGACCTGGAGCAGGAACTGCTCGAGGTCGCGGGTCTCGTCCTCGGCCATCAGCTCCTCCGCCGCGACAATCAGCGGCGGTTCGCTGCGGATGCGCAGCTCGCCGTCGACCAGGTGGGTGAGCTTCTCGACCGCCCGCAGGCTGTCCTTGGCCTGCGCCTTGGCGACGCCCTTGCGCACCTGTTTGCTGAGCTTGGGCTCGGCTTCGATCTCCCCCATCACCGACTCGACGTCGAGCCGCGCGTACCAGACGTCGAGGTTGCGTTGCGAGGCGAAAGCCCGCATCGAGTCGCGGTAGGCGTGCGCGGCTTCGAGCACCGCCGCCGCCCGCTCCTTGCGCTTGAAGCCGTTTTCGCGGCCGGCGATCGCGAAGCTGGCGGCGAGGCGCTTGACGTCCCACTCCCAGGGGCCCGGCAGCGACTCGTCGAAGTCGTTGAGGTCGAAGACGAGGCGGCGATCCGGGGCGGCAAAGGCGCCGAAGTTGGAGAGGTGGGCGTCGCCGCAGGCCTGCACCCGCAGCCCCGAGACGGGCGTGGCGGCGAGGTCGGCGGACATCACCGCGGCGGCACCGCGGAAGAAGGCGAAGGGCGAGACCGACATCCGCCCGTAACGGATCGGCACCAGCTCGGGGACCCGCGAGGCGGCCTGGCGCTCGAGGATCGCCACCGGATCGGCCCGATCGGCGGGCGGCTCCCAGGCGGCGTGGGAGGAGCGACGCGCCTCCGAACGCGCCGCTTTTCCTGCGGCGGCGCGTTCGGGGGCGTCCATGAGCTAGACCGTAGCGGCTGCCTGCTCGGACTGGCTCTGCTCGGAGGCCTGCGCCTTGGCGTCGGGCGCCGGGACGTCTTCGGCCTGGCGGGGCAGCAGCACTTCTTTGGCGATGACCAGGCGCTGGATCTGGCTGGTCCCCTCGTAGAGCTGCATGATCTTGGCGTCGCGCATCAGTTTCTCCACCGGGTACTCCTTGATGAAGCCGTAGCCGCCGTAGACCTGGACGGCGTCGGTGGTGATCTCCATCGCCGAGTCGGCGGCGAAGCGCTTGGCCATCGAGGAGACGCGGCTGTTGCGGATGCCCTGGTCGAGCAGGAACGCGGAATTCCAGACCAGCAGGCGGCCCGCTTCGACCTTGGTCGCCATGTCGGCGATCATGAACTGGATCGCCTGGTGCATGGCGATCGGGACGCCGAACTGGACCCTTTCTTTGGAGTAGTCGGCGGCGTACTCGAGCGCCGCGCGGCCGATGCCGACGGCCATCGCCGAGACGCCGGGACGGGTGCGGTCGAGGGTCATCATCGCCAGCTTGAAGCCCTTGTTTTCCTCACCCAGCAGGTTCTCGGCCGGGATCTCGACTTCGTCGAAGGAGATGGTCGCGGTGTTGGAGGCCCGCTGGCCCATCTTGTCCTCCTTCTTGTCGACGGAGACCCCGGGGAGGTCCGCGTCGACGACAAAGGCGCTGATGCCACGGTGACCGGCCTCGGGGTCGGTCTTGGCAAACACGGTGAAGTAATCGGCATAGGTGCCGTTGGTGATGAAGCACTTGGAGCCGCTGATGACGTACTTGTCACCCTTCTTCACGGCCTTGGTTTTCATCCCGCTGACGTCGGAGCCGGCGTCGGGCTCGGTCAGGCAGAAGGAGGCCAGCTTCGGGCTTTCGGTCAGCATCCCCAGGTACTTCTTCTTGGTCTCCTCGGAGCCGCCGAGGGTGATCGGAGCCGAGGCGAGGCCATTGGCCGCCAGCGAGGTGCCGATGCCGGAGCAACCCCAGCCGAACTCCTCCTCGATCAGGCAGCCGGAGAGGTAGTCGAGGCCGGGACCGCCGTAGGCCTCGGGGACGTGGGTGTTCATCAACCCGACCTCCCAGGCCTTGTCGATCACGTCCTGTGGCCAGGTGCCGTCCTTGTCCAGCTCCCAGGCGACGTTGCGCATGTCTTTCTCAGCAAAGCTGTGGGCCAGCTCCTGCAGGTCCTTCTGTTCGTCGGTCAGGGTGAAGTCAACCACCGGTCGGGGCTCCTTTTTCGTCCGTGCGTTAAGTCGTGTCTGGAGCGCCGCCGCCGGGGCGAGCGTTCCGCCGATTGACTGGTCAGTCAACCAGGCCAAAGAGTAGCGAATGACCTCGCCCCTATGGGCCGTTTACCCTTGTCAGATGCCATCGGCGATGGGTGCAGTGGCAATTGACAGCGGCACCGTCCTGGTGCTGATCGCCCTGGTCGCGATCCCATTCGCCGCCTTCTCCTTCTCACGGGCCGAGGAGGCCTACCGCTCGATCGGCAAAGGCGCCCTCGCGATCGACGACGACCTACCGGTGCCGCGCTACCTGCGGCGGCCCGACCAGCCGGTCGATCCGGCGGTGCAGGCGGCGGAGATCCGGCAGATGCTGGAGGCGAAGGCAAGCCGGCTGGAGCGGCACGGCGAAGCGCCGATCGACGTCGAGGCCGAGGCCGCACGACTGCTCAGGCCGGCGCAGGAGCCGCCCAGCGCCGGCAGCCGCCAGCAGGCTGAGTTGCGGGCCGAGGTCCGCCAACTGATCGTCAGCCGCAACGAACGGCGCATGCGGAAAGGAATGGAGCCGCTCGACGTCGAGGCCGAGACCGAACGTCAACTCGCCGATTTCATAAGATCGGGTTGATGGCAAGCGCCGAAGACAACCTCTACGAGGTCGAGCAGCTGCTGGTCCAGCCCGGGACCTACTTCAACCCCCAGACCGAGGTTGTGGTCGTCGTCGACGACTCCGCCTCGATCGACCAGGAGGTCTTCAACATGGAGGCCTACGAGGGAGCCGACTGGGTGCGGATCTCCGAGGAGATCCCGATCGACGAAGACGGCCGCGACCGCCTGCTCGAGACCTTCCAGACCCATTACCACCCCGGTTCGACCGGATCCGTCTCCGAGACCGCGCTCGAACAGGGCGACGAGGAGATCGACGAGGACGAGAACGGCCAGGACCCCGGCCGCGAGGACTGATGCTGGCCGAGGGGGACGCGGCGCCCGACTTCACGCTGCCCGACCAGGACGGCAACGACGTGACCCTGTCCGACCTACGCGGCGAGACCGTCGTCGTCTATTTCTATCCCCGCGCCGATACGCCTGGCTGCACCACCCAGGCCTGCGGCATCCGCGACCGCAGCGACGAGTACGCGCAGGCCGGTGCCCGGGTGATCGGAATCTCGCCGGACGAGCCGGCGGCGCTGAAGAAGTTCGACAGCAAACACAACCTGGGCTTCACCCTGGTCGGCGATGCCGATCACGCCGTCGCCGACGCCTACGGCGCCTGGGGCGAGAAGTCGATGTACGGCAAGAAGTACATGGGCATGCTGCGCTCGACCTTCATCGTCGATGCCGACGGCAAGATCGCCCGGGTCTTCCCCAAAGTTCAGCCTAAAAAGCACGACGGGTTGGTTCTCAAAGCCCTAGCCGAGCTCTAAGGCCGGGTGGGGTCCGGGTGGGACTCGCCTGCGCGAACTGCGGGGAGGCTTGGCGAGTCCCACCCGGACCCCAAGCCGCGCAAAGCGCTCTCAAGCGCTGAGCGCCACCACCGCGATGAAGGATGCGTAGAGAGCGAACCAGCCGATCACGGCGGGCAATTTGAATCGGCGCGCTAGGTGGAGGCTCTCGTAAGCCAGTAGTCCTCCCGCGAGGCCGAGGCCGATCGAGAGGATCGCGTTGCCGCTCAGTTCCCAGTCGGTGAAGATCAGCCCGATCCCGACCGGGATCATCGACTGGAAGACCATCGCCCCGGTGATGTTGCCGAGCGCGAGGGCGTCCTTGCCTTCGCGCACCCAGAAGAAGCTGTTGACCTTCTCCGGCAGCTCGGTCGCCAGCGGCGCCAGGATCAGCGCCAGGACCAGGGCCTCGATCCCGACGCTATCGGCGATCTTGAGCAGCTCCTCGACGAAGAGATGGGCGCCGCCGACCATCGCCCCGAGGCCGACCAGGAGCTGGATCACGCAGAGTGCCAGCGCCGGGTCTTCGCGGCGCTCGCCGCGGCGCTCGAAGATCAGCGGGTTCAGCGTCTCCTCCCCCTGAACCTCGCCACTTCCCCGCAGCGTCAGCCGTATGTAGAACACGTAGGCGACCAGGAAGCCGATCCCGACCACGATCCGGACCGGCGTGGGCGGGCCCCAGGAGAGAAGACCGGCGAGCGCAAAGAGGACGAGGAAGAAGGTCAGGTCACGCTCGAGCGTCGGCCTGTGGACGGTCAGCTGCACCCCCTGCTCGCGTTTGTCCCGATAGAGGTAGGCGAAGAGCCCGACCAGCCCCATCGCCAGCGTGGCCAGCAGGAAGGGTGCGCCGACGATCGCCCCGATCGCGACGTCTTCGGAGCCCTCGTCGACGCTGAGCAGGGCCACGATCGCAATCAACGTCTCCGGCATCGCCGTCCCGACCGCGGCAAGCAGGCTGCCGACCGCCCCCTCCCCCAGCTTCAGCTTGTGCCCAGCCCACTCCACCGCGTTCGTGAACAGCAGCGCCCCCGCAAGCACCACAGCAAAACTGACAAGCAGAAAGACCGCGTCCATCAACTGACCCTATTTGACCTGAGCGGGCGCTCGGCTGTGGCTGGCAAGGACGCAGGGAGGCCGACAAGGGGAGCGCACTCCCGTGCGTGACCCGCAGACGGCCGACCGAGGACACCCGCCAGGCGTGGCCGAGCGCCCGCTCACGCGAAGTAGAAGGCCAGCCCAAACACGAAGTAGACCGCCAGCAGCTGCACTCCCTCAAACCAGGTCGACTCGCCGTCCTGGGTGACCTGGTTGGCGATCAGGATCGCCAGCAGGATCGCCCCCAGCTCGAAGCCGTTGAAGACAAGCGCCAGCGGATAGGGGCCGATGAAGAAGGAGGCGAGCACCAGCACCGGGGCGACGAAGAGGGCGACCTGGGCGCTGGAGCCGATCGCGATGTTGACCGCCAGGTCCATCTTGTTTTTCATCGCCACGAGGACGGCGACCCAGTGCTCGGCGGCGTTGCCGACGATCGCGACGACGATCACGCCGATGAAGAACTCGGATAGCCCGATCGAGTGCGAGGCCTCGGTGATCGAGCCGACCAGGACCTCGGACATCAGCCCGACCAGGACCCCGGCGATCGCCAGGGCGATCACCGAGGTCCGCGTCGACCAGCCCCAGCTGTCCTCGTCCTCGTACTCGGGGTTGAAGAGGTCGCGATGGGTTTTCAGCGAGAAGAAGAGGCCGATCACGTAGGTGGCGATGAGGACGATCGCGACGGCCAGCGAGAGGTGCTCGACGGTGCCGCCGTAGTGGATCGCCTCGGCGCCGGGCTCGGGCAGGCCCTTGCCCTCGACCAGCTCGAAGATCGCCGGCATGATCAGCGCCGCCGCCGCCAGCATCAGCATCGAGGTCTGGATGCTGGCGCTGGTGCGGCTGAAGGTCTGCTTGTCGCGGCCGATGCCGCCGGCCAGCATCGCCGCCCCCAGCACCAGCAGGATGTTGCCGATGATCGAGCCGACAATCGAGGCCTTGACGACCTCCTGCAGGCCCTGGCCAAGGGCGAAGAGGGCGATGATCAGCTCCGGCGCGTTGCCGAAGGTGACGTTGAGCAGGCCGCCGATGCCAGGGCCCGAGCGCGCCGCCAGCTCCTCGGTGGCGCGGCCCATCAGCGCCGCCGTGGGGACGATCCCCAGCGCCGAAGCGGCGAAGACGATCGTCGCCGGGGCGCCGACGATCTTGAGCGCGACCGCGATCGGGATCAGCGGCGTCAGCAGGTAGGGCCAGCCCAGCGGCGTGCGCAGAAAGGCCGCGTCGAAGCGCGGCCTTTCTGGACGTCCCATCTACTGGACCATGCTCGCGCACCTCTGCAGATCGGCGGGCGTTTGCGCCCCCTTTAGGCATTCGAGGTAGGCCTGCTGGCTCGCCCCATCGCCAGCGGAACTCCCCGAGCCACCGGAGGAGGAGCCGCCGGTCACGTCTTCGAGCAAGCTGCCGAGGCCTTCGCCGCTGCTGGCGTCTTCGAGCAACTCGAGCGGGTTGACGCCGAGCTTCTGGAACAGCCCTTCGAGCGGCTTCGCGCCCGAGGGAGCGGAGATGTCCTGCTCCTCGTTGACGCCGCTGAGCGAGAGGTCGAATTCGACTTCGACCTTTTCGTCGCTGCTGCCCTTCGGTTCGATCGTCATTTCGCCGGCGAGTTTGCGGATGATGTCGTCATCGCCGACGTAGACCTCGACGTGGGCTTTTTTGACCGCGCCGGTCAGTTCGCCCCTGGCCTCTTCGAGTTCGTCGATCGGCAGCGGGCCGGCGGCTTCGAGTTGGCTGCTGCAGGCCGGGTTTTCGGTCAACTTGATGATCGCGTCGATGGCGCCGCCGACGTTGAGGTCGCCGCTGATCTTGGTGGTGTCGGTACCGCCGACGTCGGCGCTGCCGTCATTGCTCAGGTTGTCGACGAAGTCGCCGACCTTGAGCCCGCTGGCCGCTTCCTGGCAGGCGGTGACATCGGCGGGGTTGGCTTCCGCGCCGCCCTGCTGCTGAGCCTGTTCGAAGCCGGACTTGACGAAGCCGAAGGTGGTCGGGTCGACTTCGTACTCGGTCCCTTCGTAGTTGACGAAGGCGCGATCGGAGAGCAGCGTCAGGCCGCCGTCGAAGTCGATGTCTTCGCCCTCGACCGAACCTTTGGCGCTTGCGGTCAACGCCAGCTGGGGCAGGTCTCCCTTGCTGCCGCTCTGGAAGGGACCGGAGAGGCTGACGTCGATGTCGCCACCTTCCTCGCCTTCGGATTCGATCCCGAGGGACAGGTCGATGTTGCCGCTTTTCACCCCTTCGAGGCTGGCGCTGTCAATGACCTTCTGTGGGTCTTCGCTGCTCTTGTCGCTGCTGCCGCAGGCGGCGAACGCGGTAGCAAGTGCGGCCAGCACGGCAAGCAGCATCAGAATGCGGAAACGGCTCAAGAGATAGGGCTCCCTGTGATCGACGACGGAATCGGACTGGGAATCGTAGAAGCTCGGGCCGATCGACGCTGGGGAAGGGACGGACGATCGTCTATCCCGGTAGCGGCGGCTCCTGCCCCCAGCGCCGCATTCCGGCCTCGATTTCCTCGTTGACGGTGCGCACGACCTGGACCCGCGCGTGGCGCTTGGACTCGGCCGCGATCAGCCGCCAGCGGGCACGGCGGCGGTCGCTGCGGTCGAGCATCTCCTCGACCGCCTCCACGTACTGCTTGCGCCGCTTGCGGTTCTCCCAGTCTTCCGGGGTCAGCTTCCAGGCCCGCAGCGGGTCCTTGGCGCGCGCTTCGAAGCGCTTCAGCTGCTCCTTGGAGGAGATGTGCAGCCAGAACTTGACGACGATCGCGCCCTCGTCCGCCAGGCCCTGCTCGAAGGAGACGATCTCCTCGTAGGCGCGCTGCCACTGTTCGGGGGTCGCGAACCCCTCGACCCGCTCGACCAGCACCCGGCCGTACCAGGAGCGGTCGAAGACGGTCATCCCTCCCCAGCCGGGCAGGGCCGGCCAGAAGCGGTGGAGGAAGTGATGGCGCTTCTCGTCGGCGCTCGGCGCCGCGAACTGGGCGACGCGGACGTGACGGGGGTCGAGCGGCGAGGTGAGCCGCTTGATCGCGCCGCCCTTGCCGGAGGCATCCCAGCCCTCGAAGACCACGCACAGCGGCGGTCCCAGCTCTCTGGCCCCGATCAGCCCACCGAGCGTGAGCCGCAGCTGCGACAGCCGCTTCCAGGCGGCCCTGAGCTCGCGCTCTTCCTCCTTGCGGCTGAGCGAGAGGCTGAGGTCGACCTCGTCGAGGTGTCCCATCCGCCGATCGTAAACCTACGTCCCGGAGTCGCCGCGACTTTCCTCGATCGGCGGCGGCCGGTTCTCGGTGGTCAGGTTGGCCGCCAGCGGGAAAAGCAGGGCGCCGAGGAAGATCAGCATCACCCCGGCGGCGATCATCCATCTGACCCGGAAGACGTGACCGAGGATGCCGATCGCGAAGCCCGCCAGCATCAGCGCGATGTAAGGGCCGGGGCTGTGCGGGAACAGCTCGGCGAGCGGCAGCGGGAGGTCGAGCACGAAGGCGGATTATCATCGCCCGCATGGCTGAAGGCTCTGTGGCAGAGGTGAAGGAGGCGCTGGCGCAGGTCGGCTACCTCGCCGACGAGCCCGCGGCCCTGGTCTCCTACCTCGCCCAGCAGCTCGGCAAGCCGGTCCTGGTCGAGGGTCCGGCAGGGGTCGGCAAGACCGAGCTGGCCAAGGCTCTGTCGCGCGCGACCGGCCGCGAGCTGGTGCGGCTGCAGTGCTACGAGGGGCTCGACGAGGCTAAGGCGATGTACGAGTGGAACTACCGCAAGCAGCTGCTGCGGATCCAGGCCGGCGGCGAGGGCGGCTGGGACGATGTCCAGGAGGACATCTTCAGCTCCGAGTTCCTGCTGACGCGACCGCTGATGCAGGCGATCTCCAGCCCCGAGCCGGTTGTGCTCCTGATCGACGAGATCGACAAGACCGACCAGGAGTTCGAGGCGATGCTGCTGGAGCTGCTCTCCGACTTCCAGATCACGATCCCCGAGCTGGGTCAGGTCGCGGCGACGACGATGCCGATCGTCGTCCTCACCTCGAACGACTCGCGCGAGCTGACCGAGGCGCTGAAGCGCCGCTGCCTCTACCTCTGGCTCGATTACCCCGGCCTGGAGCGGGAGATGGAGATCGTCCGCCTGCACGTGCCGGAGCTGGCCGAGTCGCTGACCAGGCGCCTGGTCGAGGTGATCGAGATGGTGCGAGCGCTGGACCTGAAGAAGCCGCCCTCGATCGCCGAGTCGATCGACTGGGCGCGGACCCTGCTGCTGATGGGCGCCGAGGACATCGACCGCGAGACCTTCACCCAGTCGATGTCGATCATCGTCAAGCACCGCACCGACATCGACCTGGTCGCCGAGCGCGTCGGCATGAAACTGGCCGAGGCGCCAAGCCGGGCTGGGTGAGCCCGGCGGCCGCCTCGCCCTATGGGCCCAAGGCCGACTCCGGCCCGCCCGGGCTGGCGGCGAAGCTGCTCGGCTTCTGCGACGAGCTGCGCAGCGAGGGGGTCGCGGTCGGGACCTCGGAGATCCTCGACGCCTTCGCCGCCCTGGAGATGGTCGACTGGACTTCGCGGGCCGACTTCCGCGAGGCGCTGGCGGCGACGATCGCCAAGTCCCAGGACGATCGCCGCGTCTTCGAGCTGCTCTTCGAGCGCTACTTCTTCCGCGCCGCCGAGGCCGAGGCGGTTCAGCGCGAGGTCACCGAGCGCGGCGAGGGCGGTGGCGAGGGCGGCGAGCGGCTCGACATGGACGAGCTGCGCGAGCAGATCCGCGAGGCGATCGCCGCCGGCGACGAGGACGCGCTGCGCGACCTGGCGCGGCTGGCGATCGCCGCCTTCGGCCGCGCCGAGGGTTCCGGCGTGGTCGGCGTCGACGTGCAGCGGATCCGCCGCACGCTGGGTCTTACCGCCGGCACCCAGCCGCCGACCGAGCAGGGCGAGGAGCGACCGCCGATCGATCGCGACCAGCTCAACGCCTTCGAGCGTCACCTGCGCCGCGAGCTCGAGCGCGACCTGATCGAGCGCACCGAAACCCTGCCCCCCTCCCGCCCCCTGGCCGAGCTCGACCGCGCCCTGCCGACCAACCCGACCCAGGACCTGGCCGCCGTCCACCGCGCCGTCTCGCAGATGAAGCGACGGCTGGCGACGCTCGGGCACGAGCAGCGCGGTCACCGCAAGGCGGCGATGGTCGACGTGCGGCGGACGATGCGGGCCTCGCTGGAGACCGGCGGCGTGCCGCTGCGGCTGAAATACAAGCCGAAGCGCCCGCGCCGCCCGGAGATCTACGTCCTCTGCGACGTCTCCACCTCGGTCACCTCGGCCAGCGTCTTCTTCCTCTCGGTCCTGCACGCCCTACACGACTCGTTCCGGAAACTGCGCAGCTTCGTCTTCATCGAGCGGATCTCCGAGGTGACCGACGTCTTCGAGCACGAGCGCGACTTCGCCGCCGTCGCCCAGAAAATCTCCAGCGAGGGCGGTGTCGCCGACGTTTCCGGCTACACCGACTACGGCCGCGTCTGGCTCGAGTTCCTGACCGAGATCTCCGACGAACTCGACCCGCGCTCGACCGTGATCGTGCTCGGCGACGCCCGCACCAACGGCCGTGAGCCGCACGCCGAGATCTTCGCCCAGGTATCCGAGCGCGCCGGCCGTCTCTTCTGGCTCAACCCCGAGCCAAAGCTCTACTGGAACTACGGCGACTCGGTGATGGCCTCCTACGAGCGCTACTGCGACGGCACCTTCGAGTGCTGGACCACCCGCCACCTGGAGAACTTCGTCAACGTCGTCGCCGGCGGCGTACCCGCCGCCGAATGAGCCGGGCGCTGCTGCTGCGCCACGGCGAGTCGGCCCACAACGCGCATGCGGGCAAGGAGGCGCTCGGCGACGCGGAGGGGGATCGCCTCACCGAGCGTGGCCGCGAGCAGGCGCGTGCCGCCGGTCTGGCGCTGGCCGAGCAGGGCGTCACGCGGCTGTGGACGAGCCGGATGCGGCGCGCGCAGGAAACCGCCGCCGCGATCGGGACGGCGCTCGGCCTGGAGCCGGCGCCGCTGCCCTACGTCCACGAGCTGAGCGACGGCGAGAGCTTCGAGGACCTGGTCGCCCGGGTGCGCCGCCTGAAGGCGGAGCTGGAGGCGGTCGAGCCCGGCGAGCTGCCGCTCGTCGTCGGCCACGGCATCTTCATCCGCTTCTTCCTGCTCGACTCGATCCTCGGCGACGAATTCGCGCCGGCGATGGCGGCGGGGATCTGGAACCTGGGCTCGCTCAACTGCGGGCTCAGCCTCTTCGCGCACGGCGAGACCCGCGACCCCGGCGGCACCGAGGTGCCGGGTTGGACCTGCCTCAGCTGGATGCAGCGCCCGTGGGATCCGCGGTAACCGTACGCGGCGGATCGTCCGGCGAGACCTGCCATTGCTCATTGACGATCGCCCCCGGCGGCGGCGGGACCGGCCCGTCGAGCAGCGGGTCGGCGGTCTCGCGCATCCAGGCCTGCAGGCGGCCGCGCATCTCGCCGAGAGCGGCGGCGTGGGCGGGGTCGGTGGCGAGGTTGGCGCCCTCGGCGGGATCGAGCACAAGGTCGTAGAGCTGCTCCGCGGGGACGATGCGGTCACCCCAGCCGGCCTCGACCCAAACGTCCTTGCTCTCGCTGTCATCGCAGTTGGCGAGGATCGGGTGCTCGTAGTCGTCGAAGCGCCGGATGTACTTCCAGCGCTCGGTGCGAGCCGCGCGATGCGGCTGATAGGCGGCGTGGAAGGTGGTCTCGGCGAAGATCGCCTCGTGCAGCCGCTCGACCTCGCCCCGGACCAGCGGCATCAGCGAGGAGCCCTGCAGCCAGGCCGGCGGCGCGACACCGGCCAGCTCGCAGAGGGTCGGGTAGACGTCGAGATGACTGACCGGCGCGTCGACCACCTTGCCACCGGTGAAGCCGCCGGGGCCGCGCATCAGCATCATCACCCCGATCCCGCGGTCGAAGAGGGTCGCCTTGGCGCCGGGGAAGGCGATTCCGTGATCGGTGGTGCAGAGCACAAGGGTGTTCTCGACCAGGCCGAGGTCGTGCAGGGCGTGGAGGACGGCGCCGATCCCCTGGTCGAGCGAGCGGGCGCTGGCCTTGAAGGCGGCCATGTCCTTGCGAGTGGCGACGATGTCCGGCAGGTTGGCCGGCGGCAGCGAGTAGAGGGTGTCGCGGACCGAGGTTGGCGCGAAGAAGTCGCGGTGGGTCTCGAAAAAGCCGACCGACATGAACCAGGGCTCCGAAGGCGCCTCCCGCAGCGTCTCGATCGTCAGCGGGGCGACGTACTCGGCGTGGTTGGAGTCGACCGGGACGATCTCGTCATAGCCGATCACGCCGGGGTCAATGGAGATGTGCTGCTCGCCGATCAGGGTCGAGCGGTAGCCGGCCCCGCGCAGGGCATGGATCCAGTGCTGGCCGTAGTCGTTGAGCTTCCAGCCGCGGTGGGCGAGCCCGAGCATGCCGTTGTTGTGGCAGTGCAGGCCGGTCAGCAGGCTGGCGCGGCTGCCGGAGCAGGTCGGCGCGGCGCAGAAAGCCTCGCGGAAGAGAACGCCCTGATCGGCGAGTAGCTGGATGTTCGGAGTCGGGACCTGGAATCCGTAGGGCTGGACGACGCGGCCGGTGTCGTGCGAGTGGATGTAGAGGATGTTCGGTGGCGAGTCCAAGCGGGTACTCCCAGGTCGAGTTCGAGGAGAGACTAACGACCGCCTCCAGCCAGCAGAGAACTTTGTCGTCTTTGTTGATTAACTTACTAGGTAAGTCCTCTCCCCCCTATGCAACCCCAACGCTCCTACATCGTCTGCGCCACTCCCCGGAGCGGGAGCACCCTGGTCTGCCACGCACTCGAGGAAACCGGCGTCGCCGGGCGACCGGAGGAGTACTTCGAGGCGCTCCGCCACAGCGGCCGGCCGCGGCGCCCCGAGGAGTACTTCGTCGGTGCCGAAGACCCCACGATCCGCGACCACCTCGGCGAGCGCACGGTCAACAGCGAGCTGGCGCCGCGCTCCCCACTCTGGAGCCGCGCCGCCTACGACCGCTACCTGGAGTGGGCCTTCGAGGCCGGCACCACGCCCAACGGCACCTTCGGCGCGAAGCTGATGTGGGGCTACTTCGGGGACTTCGTCAGCCTGCTCCGCAACGTCCCCGCCTACCGCGACATCCCCCTCGCCGAGCTGCTGCCCACCGTCTTTCCAGACCTCACCTTCGTCCGGGTCGTGCGCGCCAACAAGGTGCGTCAGGCCGTCTCGCTCTGGAAGGCGGTGCAGACCGCGACCTGGCGCGAGGACCAGGCCAGCGCCAAGGCGGCCTCGCTCGAGGACGACGGCTCACCGCCCTATCGCAACTTCATCGAGGAGCACCGCCCGCAGCTGCGCTTCCACTACCGGGCGATCGAGCACCTGCTCGAGCAGATCCTCGTCGAGGAGTCTCGCTGGGACGCCTTCTTCGAGCACGCGGGGATCAAACCGGTCCTGGTCCTCTACGAGAACTTCGCCGCCGAGTACGAGACCAGCACCCTGCGCCTGCTGGAGCGGCTCGGCCTCTCCTCGCCCGACGATTTCGACTTCGAGCCGCGGATGAAGCGCCAATCCGACCGCGTCAACGACGACTGGGTCAGGCGCTACAGCGAGCTCAGGCTGGGCACGGACTTCGACCTCGTGCCGGTCCCGGTCGACTCGGCCGAGCGCCAGAGGTAGGCGGCCCGAGCGCTACCTGGCGAGCCAGGCGTCGGGCGCGGCGGCGAGGTCTTTGACCGACTCGGGCAGTTCGCCGGAGACGATGTCGGCCAGGGTGACCTGCTCGAGCACGGCGCGGAGGCTGGCGCGGACGGCGATCCAGACCTCCTGCAGGGGAGCGGAGTTGCCGCTGTATTCGATTGCCTCAGGGGGCGTCGACTGCACGTGGGCGATCGGCCCCTCGACGGCGCGGACGATGTCGGCCACGCTCACCTCGTCGGCCGGCTTGGCCAGCCAGTAGCCGCCCTTGGCGCCGCGGCGGGCGCGGACGATGCCGTTGTGCTTGAGCTCGAGCAGGATGTGCTCGAGGAACTGCAGCGGGATGTCCTGGGCGTCGGCCAGGCGCTCGCCCTTGATCGGGCCCTCCTCGGCGGCGGCGAGCTCGGCGGCTGCCCGCACCGCGTAGTCGGCCTTGGCTGAAACGCGCATCTACCTAGTAAACCAATCAGCCGATCACGTCAGGGGTGAGATCGTCGGAGCGGTCGCGAGCTTGCTCCGCCGCTTCGCGCTTCTCCCGCCGCTCGCTCCACCAGCGCGGGAACCAGATCAGCAGGCCAAGCCCGATGCCCGCGATCACGGCGGCGATCGGCCAGACGACCGGGTCGCCCTTCTGCACGGTGACGATCCCGGAGGCAATCAGGACGACGCCGAGCGCGGTGCGCAGGAAGGAGACCGGCGCGCGTGCCGCGTAGTTGGAGCCGACGATCACCCCCGGCACCGAGCCGAGCAGGATGTTGCCGGCCAGCATGAAGTCGACGTTGCCGCCGACCCAGTGGGCGATGCCGGCGGCCCAAAGCAGGATCGCGGCGTGGAAGACGTCGGTGCCGACGACTTTGCGCGGCGTCAGGCGGTAGACGGAGATCAGCAGGATCGCGATCACGGTGCCGGAACCAGCCGAGGTGATGCCGATCACGAAGCCGGTCGTGGCCCCGATCGCCACCGCCGCCACCTTGTGCCGGCGCTTCAACTCGAAGTCGTCGCGCTCTTCGATCAGCTTGCTGAGGATCAGCGCCCGGGCCAGGGTGATGATCCCGACCATCAAGAGGGTGCCGCCGAGCAGCGCGTAGACGATCGAGTCGAGGCGCTCTTCGCCGACCTTGCTCTGGAGGACCGAGATCGCCCAGACCCCGGTCACCGCGGCCGGGACGCTGCCCGCCGCGAGCCAGAAGGCGAGGCTGATGTTGACCGTGCCCATTCGCAGATGGCGCCAGCCGCCGACGGTCTTGGTCACCGCCGCGTAGAAGATGTCGGTGCCGATCGCGGTCACCGGCTTGATCCCGAAGAAGAAGATCAGCAGCGGCGTCATCAGGGTGCCGCCACCCATGCCGGTCATGCCGACCATTGCTCCGATGCCGAAGCCGAAGATGACGATTGCCGGGTCCATACGCCGCCTTTTGAGTTCCGCGCGGGGTACTTATCGACTTTCCTGACCTTCTTGGTCGGGAGCGCGGAGTGCGGCAGGATACCAAGGATGTCCGTCTCGATTCGCGGCCTCGGCCACTCCTACGCCGAGCTGCGGACGATCGAGCGACTCGACCTGGAGGTCGCCGAGCACGAGGTCATCGGCCTCGTCGGCCCCTCCGGCTGCGGCAAGTCGACCCTGCTGGAGCTGGTCTGCGGCCTCCAGGAGCCGAGCGCCGGAGAGCTCGAGGTCGGCGCTGCCGGGACCGCACCGGGGCGCCTGGCCCAGTGCGCCTACATGCCCCAGCGCGACCTGCTGCTGCCCTGGTACTCGGCGATCGACAACGCCGCCCTTGCGCTCCGCAACCGCGGTCTCGGCAAGGCCGCGGCGCGGCGCCAGGCCGGCGAGCTGTTCGCGCGGTTCGGCCTCGCCGGCTTCGAGCAGACGCCCCCGGCGGAGCTCTCGGGGGGGATGCGCCAGCGCGTCGCCTTCCTCCGCACCCTCGTATCCGGCAAGCCGCTGCTGGCCCTCGACGAGCCCTTCGCCTCGCTCGACGCGATCACGCGGGCGGAGATGCAGGAGTGGCTGGCGGCGGCGCTGCGCGCAGACCCCCGCACGGTTGTGCTCGTCAGCCACGACATCGAGGAGGCGCTCTACCTCTCCGACCGGGTGGCGGTGCTCTCCGCCCGCCCCGCCCGCATCGTCGCCGAGCTGGAGGCGCCGGCGCCGCGGGCGGACGATCGCGACGCCGCGGTCACCGACCCCGCCTTCGTCGCCGTCCGCGAGCAGGCGATGCGAGCCCTGCACGAGGGCATGCGGTGAAGCGCTGGCTGCTGCCCACCCTGCTCCTCGCCGGCCTGATCGGCGCCTGGCAGATCGCCGCCAGCAGCGGCGCCCTCGCCGACGTCCTCGGCCTCGAATCGTTCCTCGTGCCCTCCCCGGCCGAAATCGCCGAATCGCTCTGGCAGAACCGCTCGCTGCTGGCCGACAACACCTGGGTGACGCTGCGGGAGATCCTGCTTGGCTTCGGCTGCGCCCTCATCGCCGGCCTCGGCTTCGCCGTGGTCCTTCATCTCTGGACGACCGTGCGGCTCGCTTCCTATCCGTTGCTGATCGCCTCGCAGACCATCCCGATCCTGGCGCTCGCACCGATCCTGGTCGTCTGGTTCGGCTACGGGATCGGGCCGAAGCTGGCGATCGTCGCCCTCGTCTGCTTCTTTCCGATCACCCTCACCACCCTTGCCGGGCTGGGCGCGGCCGACCCCGAGGCGAGCAAGTTGATGCGCACGCTGGACGCCTCGCGCTGGCAGATCCTGCGCCGGGTCGAGGCACCCACCGCGCTTCCCTACGCGTTCAGCGGCGCCCGCCTCGCCGCCGTCTTCACGACGATCGGCGCGGTCTTCGGCGAGTGGGCCGGATCGGACGCCGGGCTGGGCCACATGATCCTCCAGGACAACGCCCAGCTGGAGACGGCGCGCGTGTTCGCCGCCTTCTTCCTCCTCTCGGCGATCGCCCTCGCGCTCTTCGGCCTTCTGGCCCTCGCCGAGCGGCGCGTCGTCACTTGGCGATAGAACACAGGGGATGAAGTCGCCCCGAACAGCGGCGGTCGCCCTTGCGGTCGCCCTCTTCGCTCTCGCGCTCGGCCTCGTGGCCTGCGGTGAGAAGTCGGAGGACGCGAGCACGGCGGCGCAGCCGCTCAGCCTGACGCTCGACTTCTACCCCAACGCCGATCACGCCGGGATCTACCTGGCGCAGAAACTCGGCTACTTCGAGGAAGCGGGGCTCGACGTCAGCATCGACACCCCCTCCGACCCCTCGGCGCCGATCAAGCTGGTCGCCGCCGGCCAGTCGGACCTGGCGATCTCCTATGAGCCCGAGCTGGCGCTGGCGCACGAGAAAGGCCTCGACGTGGTCGCGGTCGGGGCCCTGGTCAACCGGCCGCTGACCTCGCTGATCTGGCTGCAGAAGTCGGGGATCAAAGGCATCGGCGACCTGCTCGGCAAGACCGTCGCCACCGCCGGCATCCCCTACCAGGACGCCTTCCTGAAGACGATCCTCTCGCGGGTCCAGCTCTCCCCCAGCGACGTCAAGGCGGTCAACGTCGGCTTCGGCCTGCTGCCGGCGCTGATCGGCGGCAGCGCCGAGGCGATGCTCGGCGGCTACAGCAACGTCGAGGGAGTCGACCTGCGCCAGCGCGGCAAAGACCCGGTGGTGACCCCGGTCGACCAGCTCGGCGTCCCGACCTACGACGAGCTGGTGCTGGTCGCCAACCGCCAGGCGCTGGCGGAGGACCCGGAGAAGTTCCGCCTCTTCATCGCCGCCCTGCAGCGCGGGACCGAAGCGGCGGTGAAGCAGCCCAACGCCGCCACCAAAGCGGTACTGGAAGCCAACCACGACCTCGACCCGAAACTGACCGAAGCCGAGGTCGAAGCGACGCTGCCGCTGCTGGGGGCACGGACGCCCGACCAGCCCTACGGCTACATGGATCCGGAGGAGTGGCGCACCTTCGCCGGCTGGATGCGCGACAACGGCCTGATCTCCGGGCTGCCGGAGCCGAGCGAACTGCTCAGCAACGCCTACCTCTCGGGCGAAATTCCCGAATAGCCGAGCGCGCCTTCGCCGAGCAGCCGGCTGACGTCGGTGGCCGGCATCGCGGCGTGGAAGAGGTGGCCCTGGGCGTAGTCGCAGCCGAGCCGGCGCAGCTCCGCCAGCTGGACCTCGTTCTCAACCCCCTCGGCGATCACCTCCAGCGATAGCGCTCGGGCCATGCCGATGATCGCCTCGACGATCGCCGTGCGCTCCTGCTCGATCCCCAGCGCGTCGACGAAGGAGCGGTCGATCTTCAGCGCGTGGAAGGGAAAGCGGTTGAGGTAGGCGAGCGAGGAGTAGCCGGTGCCGAAGTCGTCGAGGACCAGCCGCACGCCGATCTCGTTCAGCTCTTCCAGCGAGGCGATCGCCGTCGCCGACTCCTCGACGAGGACGCTCTCGGTGATCTCCAGCCGCAGGTGGATCGGGTCGATGCCGGTGCGGGCGATGATCTCGGCAACCGTCGCCGGCAGATCGCGGTGGGCCACCTGGCGGGCGGAGAGGTTGACGGCGACGTCGAAGGGACGGGCGTCCGGGCGCTGCTCGTGCCACTCGAGGATCTGCAGGCAGGCGCGCTCCTGCACCCAGCGGCCGATCGGCTCGATCAGACCGCTGTCCTCGGCGATCGAGACGAACTCGGCCGGGTCCAGCAGGCCGCGGTCGGGGTGCTGCCAGCGGACCAGCGCCTCGAGGCCGGCGATCTCGCCCGAGTGGAGGTTGATCACCGGCTGGTAGTGGAGGGCGAGCTCCTCGCGGTCGAGCGCGTGCCGCAGCTCCCGTTCGACCTGGAGCCGGCGCATCGCGTTGGCCCGCATCGCCGCGTCGAACAGCACGCAGCGGGCGCGACCGCCCTCCTTGGCCCGGTACATCGCCGCGTCGGCGTTGCGGATCAGCAGCTCGGCGCTGGCGCCGCGCTGGTCGGAGGGACGGGCGACGGCGACGCCGATGCTGGCGGTGACGAAGTGCTCGACCCCGTCGATCGAGAAGGGCTGGGCGAAGGCGGCGGCGACGCGGTCGGCGATCGCGACCGCCTCCTCTTCGTCGGCGAGGCGGTCGATGAGGATGCCGAACTCGTCGCCGCCGAAACGGGCGACGACGTCCCCCGGCCGCAGGTGGGCGCGCAGTCGCGGCGCCACGGCGCGCAGGAGGGCGTCGCCGGCGTGGTGGCCGAGGCTGTCGTTGATCAGCTTGAAGTGGTCGAGGTCGAGGAAGAGGATCCCGATCGGCGAGCCCGAGACCGTCGCCCGCTTGAGCGAGTCGTTGAGGGCGTCGACGAAGCTGAGCCGGTTGGGCAACCCGGTCAGGGAGTCGTGGAGGACGCGGTGGCGCAGGGCCTGGTCGGCCGCGTGGCGCTCGATCGCGTCGGCCAGCACGTTGGCGGCGGCCTGCACGAAGGGCACGTCCTTTGCGGCCAGGCCATCCGGCTCGGTCGAGTGGACGTCGAGCACGCCGAACGGATGGTCGGTGCCGTCGATCATCACCGCCAGGCTGCTGGCGGCGCCGAAGACGCGCAGCACCGGCGGCATCGTGAAGCGGCTCTCGCTCTCCCAGTCGGAGACGATCGCGTGGGTCCCGGAATCGAGGGCGGCGCCGGCGTGGGAATCGCGGGCGGCGGAGACGCGGCGGCCGGCGCCGACGACCTGGTCCTCGAGCCCCGCGCGAAGGTTGAGGCGGCGGCCGTCGCGGCCCAGCTCCCAGATACAGGCGCTATGGAGGCCGTCGACTTCGCCGATCAGGGTCGTCGCAGCGCGCATCAGCGACTCCGGGTCGCCGTCCTGCAGCGCCCGCTCGCCCAGCTTGGCAACCACGGCCTGCTGCGCCAGCGCCCGCTGCAGCTCGTTCTCGGTCTTCTTGCGCTCGGTGATGTCGTAGAGGACGCCGTGCCAGACCGGCACCCCTTTGTCGTCGGCCTCCAGCACCGCTTCGTCGAGCATCCAGACGATGTCGCCGCTGCGGGTGCGCATCCGGTACTCGACCGGGCGGGTGCTGCGATCGCCGAGATAGATCTCGGTTTCGTTCTCCAGCGCCTGCTGGCGATCGTCGGGGTGCAGGAGGCGAGCCCAGAGCCCGGCGTCCGACTTGAACTCCTCGGCGGTGTAGCCGAGGATCTCCTCGACCTGGGGGCTGACGTACTGCCACTCCCCCTGCTCGCCCATCTCAGACGCGTAGACGATGACCGGCAGCCGCTCGACCAGGCGGCGGTAGTCCTGGCCGCCAGCCGTGATCTGGTCGAGAAATTCGTTGACCTCGTGATCGGGCCAGTTCCTATCCCCTTTCGCCGCCATCGCGTCGTTATCGACACATCGTCCAGGCGCTTGACCGCACGTCCGTCCAGGCACGAAGTCGTGCAGCTTCGGGCGGTCTGTTCAGGCGGCCCGGCGCAGCGGCGGCCCCTGGCCCAGCAGCCGGTGCAGCCCGGCGAGGGTGAGCGCGCCGACCAGCCCCCGGTAGGGCTCATAGGGCGCGTAGAACTCCTCCACCTCGGCGACGCTGGCGCGGCGGCCGAGACCGGCGAGGCGCCCGACCAGCTTGATGTAACCGAGGTCGCCGGCCGGCAGCGAGTCCATGTCACCGCGCCCGAACAGCGCCAGGCACTGCACCGTCCAGGGCCCGATCTGCGGCAGCGCCAGCAGGCGGCGATCGGCGCCGGGCGAGTCGAGCTGGCAGCGATCGCTGGCGGCCACACGGGCCACACGGCGCAGCGCCGCGGCCCGGCTCGGGGCGAGATCCATCGACGCCAGTTCGGCCGGTGCGCGAGCGGCGATCGCCGCCGCCGCCGGGACGTCGCGCAGAGCGTCGCGCCCCTCCCCCAGCCGCGGGCCCCAGCGACCGACGATGCGGCGCTCGATGCGGACCGCCCGCTCGGCCTCGATCAGCTGCCCGACCACCGCCGCCGCCAGCGCCTCCCAGGCCCAGACCCGGCGCCGCGGCCGGAAGCTGGGCAGGCGCCGGATCAGCGGGCCGACGAGCGAATCGCGGCGAAAGCGCCGGTGGAACTCGCCGAGGTCGTAGTCGACCCCCAGCACAAAGCGCATCCGCTCGAGCGCCAGCCCGAGCTGGCTGGCGCCGGCCGGAGCCGGGTCGCCCGCGCCCGGGATCGGCAGGGCGACGGCGCTCGGATCGACCGCCTGTGCCCGCAGCACGACCCGGTCGGCGGCTGGCTGCCAGGCCCGCACCAGCACCGGGCTGCCTTCGACCTGCAGCAGCCGCGTCGCGACGCCGCCCTCGACCCGCAGCGTCCGATCGTCGCTGCCCCGCGGCAGCCGATAGGGAGAAGCCGGCCGGACCTCCAGCTCGACCGGCCGGGATGTCACGCCATGGACGACTTTCGGGCCCATCGGCCAGCGCTTAGCGGCCGAGGAGGTGGACGTCGACCAGGAAGGAGCGGCTGGCGACGACGTTGGGGCGGTCGCGGCGGCGGCCGAGGCGACGCGGGGAGCGGGTCCTCGAGCCGGCAGAGCTGACCGCCCGTACGGCGGCGACGGTTGCCGCCCCGGCGAGCACGCCGCCGGCGGCGGCGATCGCGGCGCTGCGAACCTCGCTGCGCAGGACTGGCGAGGGCGGCTCCTGATAAGGCAACGGCAGCGCCCGCACCGGCTCCGCGTCCCGCGGCTCGGCGTCTTCCTCAGCCACGATCTCGCCATCTAGCTCAAGATCACTCACCGGATCGACTCTAGCGAGGCCCCAGGTCACCTCCCCATCCCTCACCGCAAATAGCGGACGTTGCGGCGATGCTCTCGTTGGGAGGGGCTGGGTGTCCCTGGAGCGCGCGGCGTCCCGATTTTCGCCCCGGCGACTCGGCGAGAGAGGCAAGCCTCCCGGCGAAAATCCCAGCAAGCGGAAGGGACACCCAACCCCTCCCCGCAAGCCCCTCGCCCTACAGCGCCCGCTCGTACAACCGGTACTTCTTGACGACCTCGCCGCCCATCCCTTCCATCGCCCGATTCATCGGCCCGTTGGTCTCGAGGATCCAGCCCATCTCGCCACCTTCGATCGTCCCCGGCAGCGCCGCGGTCTGCAGGTGTTTGAGATAGAGGCCGGCGGCGACGCCGCTGTGGCGGTACTCGTGCTTGACGCCGAGCGCGAAGACCCGCAGCTGGTCGATCTTGCGCTTGCCGAGCAGGAACCTGGCCCAGCCGAAGGGCAGCAGGCGCCCGTTCAGCTTCGCCATCACCTGATTGATGTCGGGCAGAGTGAGGGCGGCGCCGATCACCTCGCCGTCCTTTTCGGCCATGTAGGCCCACTGCTCGTCGATCACCTGCTTGAGGTTCTTGGCCTGGAACTCGACCTCGGCGTCGGTGATCGGGACGAAGCCCCAGTTGTCCCCCCAGGCCTCGTTGTAGACGTCGGTGAAGCGACGCACCTCGTCGGCCATTTCGCGCTTGCGGTAGTTGCGGATGACGATGCCTTCGTCGTTCAGCGCCTTGGTGGCGGCGGCGTGGATGGCCGGGTCGAAGCGCTCGCCCTCTTTGAGATCGCCGAACTGCAACTCCCACATCAGCACGTCCATCGTCTTCGCGAAGCCCTCGGCCTCGATCAGCTCGCGGTAGTAGGGCGGGTGCCAGGGCTCGAGGATCATCGGCCGCCGCTCGTAGCCCTCGATCAGGATCCCGATCTCGTCGTTGGTCGTGAAGTCCATCGGGCCGAGCAGGCGCGAGCGGCCGCGAGCGGCCGCCCACTCGGCGGCGGCATCGACCAGCGCTTTGGCGACCGCGGGGTCCTCGGCGCTCTCGAAGAAGCCGAACATCGCGTCGCTGCCACCCTGGAACTCGTCCCAGCGGTGGTCGACCTGGGCGCTGATCCGCCCGACCGGCTCGCCGTCGCGTTCGGCGATGAAGAGCTCCACCTCAGCGTGCTCGAAGTAGGGATTCTTCTTGGGGTTGAGGAACTCCATCCGCTCGAAAACCAGCGGCGGCACCCACTGCGGGTGGTCTCGGTGAAGTCCGAACGGGACCCTGACGAAGCGCTTGCGCTCGCGACGCGTTTGGACCGGCCGGATCGACACGCTTGCCATGGGAGGCGCAACCTACACTCTGGGCTATGAGCGAGACCGCGAAGGCTCCGGTCGACGTCTTCGAGAAGGCCCGCAGCCACGACCGGCTCGAGCAGCTCGAAGCGGCCAAGGAGCACGACCTCCTCCCCTACTTCCGCCTGCTCACCTCGCAGGCCGGCCCGGTGGTGGAGATGGAGGGCCGCGAGACGATCATGCTCGGCTCCAACAACTACCTCGGCCTGACCGGCGACGAGCGGGTCAAGCAGGGCGCCCGCGACGCGCTGGAGACCTACGGCACCGGCGTCACCGGCTCGCGGCTACTGAACGGGACGACGCCGCTGCACGTCGACCTCGAGCGCGAGCTGGCCGAGTGGATGCGCAGCGAGGACGCGATCGTCTTCACCACCGGCTACCAGTCGAACGTCGGCTGCATCGGCACGATCCTGGGACCGGGCGACACGGTCATCTGCGATTCCGGCGACCACGCCTCGATCCTCGACGGCTGCCGCCTCTCCGGCGCCAAGCTACGCCCCTTCCGCCACAACCGCATGGACAAGCTGGAGAAGATGCTGCAGCGCGCGGCCGGCGACGGTGGCGGCGTCCTCGTCATCGTCGACGGCGTCTTCTCGATGGAGGGCGACGTCTGCGATCTGCCGCGCATCGTCGAGCTCAGCAAGGCCTACGGGGCACGGCTGATGGTCGACGAGGCCCACGGGGCCGGCGTGCTCGGCGCCCGCGGCGCCGGCGCCTGCGAGCTGTTCGGCCTCGAGCACGAGGTCGACCTGAGGATGGGCACCTTCTCCAAGAGCCTGGCGTCCTGCGGTGGCTTCATCGCCGGCCCAGCCGACGTGATCGAGTACCTGCGGGTCTCCTCACGCTCCTTCATCTTCAGCGCCTCCGCGGTCCCGGCGGCGGTCGGTGCGGCCCTGGCGGCGCTGCGGGTGATCCGCGAGGACGGCCCGCAGCTGTTCGAGACCCTGCTCGCCAACGCCGAGTACCTGCGCGAGGGACTGCGCCACCTCGGCCTCAAGGTGATCGAGCCGGGCACGCTGCCCGACGGCACCGTCGCCACGACCCCGGTCGTGCCGGTGGTGGTCGGCGACGACTGGCAGGCGGTGCTGCTCTGGAAGGCCCTCTTCGACGCCGGCGTTTACACCAACGTCGCCATCCACCCGGCGGTCCCCCCGGGCGGAGCGCTGCTGCGGACCAGCCTGATGGCAACCCATGAGCGCGAGCACCTCGACGGCGCCCTCGGCACCGTCGCCCGGGTCATTCAGGACTTTCCGCAGCTGCCGCGGACCTAACCCGCCGATAACGGGTTCTTGACATCCCCCGTCGTGGGTAGTTTCAGGCTTGTCCGCTTGGGCACACGACCGGGCTTGTGTCGAAATTGTTGCTCTTAGCGACCGGCCCGGGACCCACAGCGACCCACCCGGGTTGACGGTTGCCACCTTCACGGCGTAGCTTGGCCTTCTCGCCGAACACCCCGGGCGGGGTGGACGAATTGAGAACTCGGTCCGGCCCAGGCCACGTCCCAGTGGTCGCAGGTCGGAAGCGAGATACCAGTTAACCGATTCCTTGAAGGGAGGAGTCCCAGTGGACGCTGCCTCTACGGCACCCGCAACGACGATCGCATCTCCGGTGGAGGCCCCGCAACACATGCGGGCGCTCGAAAGAGCAAACCTGGTCCGGCTCGCACGCGCAGAGCTGAAGCGCTCGATAGCGCGAGGAGAGGCAGACCCCTCGGAGGTGATCCGCGATTGCCCGTGGGAGACCGAGAGCATGACCATCGCTGAGCTGCTGACCAGCCAGCGCCGCTGGGGCCGCACCCGCGCCCGCAAATTCCTGATGCCGCTCTCGCTGAACGAGAACAAGCAGCTGGGCACGCTCACCTCGCGCCAGCGCCGGCTGCTTTCGACCGAGCTCGCCTCCCGCTCCTCCAGCGGGCGCGAGACGGTCACCGCCTAGGCGGCTGTCTCAGCCGCGCATTCCACCGATCCGGAAGCTGAGGCCTCCGGAAGCACGCTGGAATGCGCGGCGAGCGAGGTAGAAGGCGATCGCGAAAGCGATCGCGCCGACACCGAGGGCGACCGCGAGGATCTGGTCGGCGAGGTAGAAGAGGGTGCCGACCGTGAGCACGAAGACGGCCCCCGCCAGCAGGCTGGTGTGGGAGCGGTAGCCGGCGAAGTGCTCGCGCACGGCGACCTCGAGGCCGCCGAGGCCCGCCAGGGCGACGCCGACGCCGATCGCCGTCGGGTGCCCGCCGATGACGCCGATCGCCAGCGAGACGATGCCGCCGAGGATCACCAGCTCGGCCAGGGGGAAGTTGCCCCAGGGCGCCGGCGGTCGGTCGTCCGGGGCGGCGACGCGGGGTGCCGGCTTCGGCGTGCCGGCAGCGGGCTTCTCAGCCGGCGCGGCTCGCCGCGGACGCTTTGCCTTGCGCTTACTGCTCAACGGCCGCAAGCCGCCCGGCTAACGGGCATCCCGATGAGACCTTGACCCGCCACCAGCCCATCAACATCCCGATCGGGCCAAGGCGGGGGCGCGAGTGCCAATGACCGCAGCCGGGCAGGCCAAGGTCGTCCCGGCTCACCTGAACCCACTTGAAGTCAGCCGGCGAAGCCAGCATCTGGCGCAGCAGCTCGCGGTTGTCGGTCTCGACTCGAGCCCGCTCGCGCAGGATCAGCCGCGCCTCGGCGACCCGCTCCGCCAGATCGTCGCGCAGCTGCTCGAGCTCGCCAAGATCGAGGATCCGGGGCGCTGCCGCGATCGCCTCGACACGGTGATCGACCTCGACTCGACCGAAGGCCTCGGAGAAGAGCCCGGCGAGCTCGCGCTCGAGGCGCCCGACCTGGCGCCGCAGCTCGACCCGAGCGAGGCGCTCGTCGACATCGACGCGAAGCGCAGTCAGGCTGTCTCTGTCGAGCAGATCCGGCATCGGCCTGACTCCGAGTGTAGATCACCACAGGGGCGCCGCAAACCAGAAAACAGTTAAGGGCGCCGCGAGGGACCGGCGGCCTCGACGGTCGCGGCGGCCATCCAGAGCGCCTCGGAGACGGCGATCTGCGGCACCCCCTTGACCTGGACGGCGACTATCGCCAAGCGGCGACTGGCCGGCTCCACCCCGTAGCCCTCGCCGGTCGCACCGAACAACAGCCCCACCGGGCTCTTCGCGTCGGCGATCGCCAGCGTCCCCTGGGACAGCTCCCCCACTCGTCCCGGCAATGACTCTCCGGGTGCGGAGTCGCGGATGCAGAGGTCGCCGTCGAGGCGATCGGCGTCGAAGGCGCGCAGGGCGACGCCGGTCTCGACGGTGGCCACGGTCAGCGCATCGGCGGGCAGGCCGTTGCTCTTGAAGGCTCCCTCGCGAATGCGCTCGAAGGCGAGCTGCTCGATCGGGGTGCGGGTGCGGTCGGGGTCGAGCCCGATCTGCCGGTAGAAGACGCGGTAGGCCCAGGGGATCGGCCGTTCGCGCATATGGATCGCCTGGGCGCCGTAGAAGCGGTCGGAGAGATCGCGGAGGCGACGCCGAACGACCTCGGGGCTGCGGCCGGGGTGAGCGTCGACCTCGACCCAGGCGATTCCCAGGCCTGGGAACTCGGCGGCGATGTGGGGCGCCACCCAGCCCTGCTCGGGAGCCGGGTCCCAGCCCATCTGCGGCTCGCTGGCGCCCGCGTTCACAGCTCCCGTTCCGCGGCCCGGGTGGCGCTCAGAAGCCGCTCGACCCGAGCTGCCAGCTGAGCGCGGGTGAGGTCGCCGATGCTGGCGCTTTCCAGCGTGCCGCCCGGGTAGGCATAGGCAAAGGTGGGACAGCCGCCGACCTTGTAGAGGCTGGCGACGGCACCGTCGCGGTCGTAGCCGACCGGCAGTTTCCAGCCATGCCGGCGGATCAGTTCGCGAACGGTGTCGCGGCCGTCACGCACGTCCAGCGAGAGGAAGTTCACCCGTCCACGGTAGCGCTCGTAGACGGCATCGACGACGTCCTGCTGGTCGGCGCAGTCACCCCCCTTGGTGAACCAGAACGAGATCACAAGCGGGCGGTCGAAGAAGTCGCAAACGCGGATCGCACCGGGGGTGCGGATCCGGCAGGCGGGAGCACGGCGGGCGCCTTCGGGGCAGGGCACGGCGGCGCTTTCGCAATCGTCCTGGGCGACGTTGGCGTCGCCTTCGAGCTGGCCGGCGGCAGCGGGGACGGCAAACTCCGGCAGCGGCCAGCGCGACTGCTGGCGGTCGAGCCCGAGCGTGCCCCCGCCGCCACCCCCACCGAGCGTGCCGATCGTGGCGACGACGATCACGGCGAGGAAGAAGAGTCCGACGATGACGGAGTAGCGGTCCCTCATCGCTCCTCGATCCAGATCAGGGCGGCGGGCAGCACCACCATCACCCCCGCCAGCGCGACGGCGAGGTCGATCAGGGTGACGAAGCCGAAGTCGCGCAGCATCTGGATGTCGCTGGCGACCAGCACCGCGAACCCCGCGATCGCGGTCGCCCCGGAGGCGAGCACGGCGGCGCCGGTGCGACCGTAGGCCCGGCGCAGCGCCTCCTCCGCCCCGCGCCCGCCCCGGCGCTCCTCGTGGAAGCGACCGGCGAGGATGACTCCGAACTCGATCGCGATCGCGATCGTCAGCGCCCCCAGCGCCGCCGACATCGGGTTGAGCGGGATGCCGGTCAGCCAGAGGACCAGCGATGCCCAGCCGGTGGCGAGGACGGTGGGCACCAGCGGCACCAGGGCGCGGCGGAGCGAGCGATAGACGGCGAGCAGCGCCAGGGCAACCGCGAGCAGGCCGGCAAGCGTGAGCCAGTAGCGGCTGGCGGAAAGATCGCTGGCGGATTCGGCGGCGATCACCGGCAGCCCGGCCAGGTGCACCTCGACGCCGGCGGGCGGCCCGGCGGCGGAGCCCGGCTCGCCGATCTCGGCGCGAACGCGGTCGATCAGCGCCTGCTGATCCTCGAGCGACTGGGCGCGGATGCCGAACGAGAGCAGCGCCTGGTTGCCGACCGCACCGGTCTTGGGATCGATTGGCGCGACCTGCCGCAGGGCGTAGGGAGACAGCGCCGAGAGCGTTTCTTCGATCCCCGCCCGGGTCAACTTGCCGCCGCCGCGGGTGAGGAAGTCCGAGAGCGCCGGTCCCGGACAGACGTCGGCGTCGAGGCAGCTCGGGTTTTCGCCGCTGAAGCCGTTCGAGCGCAGCACCCGCTGCTTGAAGGCGTCCATCCACTCGATCGTCGCCGGATCGGCGAGGTCGGGTGCATTGACGCTGACGTCGAGCTCACCTGAAACTCCGGTGGTGTCCTGCAGCTCGTTGAGGTCGTGGACGGCGGCCAGGTTCTGGGGGGCCAGGGCGCGGATGTCTGACTCGGTTTCGATCTGGGTGCCTAGGCCCCAGCCGACGACTGCCAGGGCCAGGCTTATGCCGAGGACTCGGCGGGGGTGCGAAAGGGCGAGGGACAGGAGGCGCTCCGACGGGCGGGTCCTGTCACCGGGGGAGAGGCCTGCGGGCGGGGGCTGCGCCTCCGTTCTCGGCCTCTCCCCCGGTGCCACCCGCCCGAGGGGCGCGTCGGTCCCAGGGTTCTTGCGTCGGAGGCTGAGAGCGGCGAGGCCGGCGGTCAGCGCGAGGAGGAACGAGATTGCTACGCCGGCGACGAGGAGGAGGCCGAAGCTGCGGACCATCGGCGTGGGTGAGAGCTGGAGGGCGAGGAAGCCGACGGCGGTGGCGAGACAGGCGGTGGCGATCGTGGGGCCGCCGGCGGTCGCGGCTGCCCGCGCCGCCTCGATCGCCGCAGCGGGGGTTGGCGACTTATCGTCGCTATGCGGGAAGAAGTCGCCAACCGCCTCGTCGAAGCGGGCTTGGAATTGGATCGCGTAGTCGACGGCGAGGCCGATCAGGATTGGCAGGACGGCGATCGAGGCCATGGTTAGGGAGCCGCCGAAGAGGGCGAGCAGGCCGAAGACAAGGGCCGCGGCGGCGAGGGCGATCGCCAGGGGCAGCAGGCGCAGGCGGGAGCGGAAGACGAGGAACAGGGTCAGCGCCATCACCCCCAGCGCGACGGCGAAGAGGACCAGGAGGGCGTCCTTCAGCGCTCGTTCCAGCCCATCGACGACGACCGGCGCCCCGGAGACGACGTAGCTCCCCCCCTTCAGCTCGAAGCAGGGAGCGGGCTTGCCTTCTTCGGCACAGGCCTGGCGCGGCGACGTGTCATTGACCGCGGCGTCGATCAGGCCGAGGGCGCGGTGGCGCTCGGCGTCGCTGAGGCCGGGCTTGAGCCTGACCACGATCTGAGCGGAGTGGCTGTTGGGGAAGAGGTAGGCGAGGCGGGCCTTCGGCGTGCCGCGGGCCCGGGCCAGGTCGAAGACCACAGTGGCGACGAATTCTTCGTTGTCGATGCTGGGGGCACTGGTGATGCCGTAGCGAGTGGCCACGGCGAGCAGGAACTCGCGCAGTTTTTCTGGCGGCACCCGCTGCGCCAGCCGTCGCAGCTGCCGATCGATCTGGACCACGGCCTCGTTGAGGAAGGTCGCCGGCCCCGAGACGAACTCGACCGGGTCGAGGTCGGCCAGTTCCGCGCACGGCCCGGGGATCGGCTCCGCCCCCTTCGGCACGTTCCCGGAGAGGCAGCCCTCCAGCCGCAGCAGGCGAAAGACATTCGCGGTCAGGATCAGCCGCTGCAGATCCCCCTCGGCCAGGACCACGACGGGTTCTTCGCCAAAGGCCTGGCGAACCTGTTGCGTCGCCCGGTAGGTGGCCGTGTCGGTGTCGACCAGCGTCCCGACCCCGGCGTCGGTGGGGATGCGCGTCGCCCCGATCCCGGCGGCGACCGCGAGCACAAGACTGACCGCCAGCACCGGCCGGGCGTGCCCAGCGGCCCACGCCGCGACGCGGCCGAACCACTTTCCCGCGTTCAACTCAGTCCATCGAGAGCGGGCCGGTGACGTCGGCCCGGAGGAACTGGGACACGAACTGGTTTTCGGAGTCGAACAGCTCTTCTTTCGGCCCCGACTCGACGATCTTGCCGTTCCAGAGCACGGCGAGGAAGTCGGCGATCCGGCGCGCCGTGTTGAGGTCGTGGCTGATCACCAGGTAGCAGCCGCCGTTCTCGGCGTGGACCTCGCGGATCAACTCGCAGAGCAGCGCCGTACGCACCGGGTCGAGGCCGGAGTCGGGCTCGTCGAACATCACGATCGCCGGTTCCAGCACCAGCGCCCGGGCGAAGCCGGCGCGCTTGCGCATGCCGCCGGAGAGCTCGTTCGGCATCTTGTAGGTGGCCTCGGTGAGCCCCACCTCGCGCAGCCGGCGGTTGACGATCTCGCCGATCTCTTCCTCGCTTTTGTCGGTGTGCTGGCGCAGCGGGAAGCAGGTGTTGTCGTAGATGTTCATCGAGCCGAAGAGGGCGCCGTCCTGGAACAGCAGGCCGAACTTTTTACGCACGTCGAAGAGTTCGTCGTCGGTCATGTTGGGGATCGATTCGCCGTGCACCAGGACGTCTCCCGAATCCGGGTAGAGCAGGCCGACGATGTGCTTGATCAGCACGCTCTTGCCGGTTCCCGAGGGGCCGAGCACCATCGAGACCTGGTCTTCGGGCAGGCCGAGGTTGAGGCCATTGAGGATGCGGGCGCGTCCGAACTGTTTGACCAGGTCGATGATCTCGATCGCGTCTTCGCCGCCGTGGTCGAGTTTCTTACCGGTGTGGAAGCGGTAGGGATCGTGCTCGCTGGGGTCGACGCCGGGGATGACGAAGTCGCGGCCCATCACGGCGCCGTCCTCGCTCACGTAGGGGCCGCTCGCCGTGGCGCTGACCGGGTGGCCCGGTTCCACGCCCGCCTCGGCACCGATCGGCTCGGCCAGCTCGGCGCTGGTCTCCGCCTCCGGCTCGAAGTCCCGGCCCTCGGTCTCGTTGATGCGCTCTTGCTCGTCCATCGACACTGTCAGCCTCCTATTGGCGCCCTCGGGTTGGCCCCCCAGAAGACAAGGGTCCCAAGCATCCCGATGATGTGGACTAAGACGATGTTGAGGACCATCGACTTCGCCGTCGCGGTCCCCACCCCGACCGGCCCTCCAGAGGCCGTGTAGCCGTAGTAACAGCCGACCAGCACGATCGCCGTGGCCATCACCATGCCCTTGATCAAGCTGAAGATCAGGTCGGGAGGGTTCTGGAACATCCAGAAGATCAGGAAGTAGCCGCCGGAGGAGACGTCGCCGATCTGTTTGACGACGGCCAGGTAGCTGGCCAGGTACATGATCCCGATCCCGACCAGATACATGAAAGGGAAGGAGATCCAGGCGGCGAGCAGGCGGGTCGCGCAGAGGAAGGTGATCGGCGGAACACCCATCACCTCGAGCGCGTCGATCTCGTCGGAGATCCGCATCGCCCCGAGCTCGGCGACGATCCCGGTCCCGACCTTGGCCGCCAGCATGTAGCCGAAGGCGTAGGGCATGATCTCGCGTAGGTCGCACCAGGCGGAGAAGACGCCGGCATAGGCGGGCGCGCCCTGGGCGCGCAGTAGGTAGGCGCCCTCGATCCCGCACTGCAGGCCGAGGGTGAAGACCAGGCCCCAGATGATCAGCGCCGAGCCGAGGATCAGGATCCCGGCCTGGCGCAAGCTCTCGCCGAAGAAGCGCAGGACCCGGCCCGAGTAGACCTGGCCGGCAACCATCGAGCCGAAGCGGGCGATCTCCCCGAACGAGTCGAGCCAGCCGCGCGGGACTGCGAGCCAGGGATTCATCGGATGGTCTGCAACTCCGGGTTGGTGGCCAGCAAGGTCTGGGTGAAGACGTAGTTGAAGGCGAAGACCCCCATGAAGGAGATGACGACGGCCTCGTTGACGGCGCGGCCGACACCCGCCGCACCGCCGGACGCAGTCATCCCTTTGTATGAGCAGACGACGGCGATCAGGGCGCCGAACAGGGTGCACTTGACGACCGAGCCCCAGAGGTCGGTGATCGAGGCGTTGGAGAAGAGGGTGGCGAAGAAGCCGCCGAGCGGCTGGTTGTAGAGCATCTCGGTGAGGATGCCGCCGCTGATCCCGAAGACCAGCGCGTAGATGTCGAGCAGGCCGGTGATCAGCATCAGGGCCAGGAAGCGCGGCACGACCAGATTCTTGATCGGGTCGACGCCGAGCACCTGCAGGGCGTCGAGCTCCTCGCGGATCTTGCGGGCTCCCAGATCGGCGGTGATCGCGGTACCGGCGACACCGGCGACGACGACGGCGGTGACGAAGGGGGCGAACTCGCGGATCGAGGCGAGGACGAAGAAGCCGCCGAGCCGATCCAGGGCGCCGAACAGCGAGAGGAAGTTGGCGGCCTGCAGGCCGGGCGCGCCAAAGCCGAAGGCGACGGTCGAGACCAGCAGCGGGAACCAGCAGAGCTGCAGGGCGAAGAGAAACTGGCCGATGAACTCCTCGCCGTACGGATACGGCGGTTTGACCGCGGAAACGAGCGTCCGCGCGGTGAGGATCATCATGTCCCCGACCACTTCGAACAGTGACTTGGCGGGCAGGAATGCCCTGTTGACCGCGGATCCGACCATCTGCTCCTCCGACGAGCTGCGCCGCACGCACGCGACGCCCCACTCGGTGACTGAGTGTATGGGATGGGTCAGCCTCAACCGTTAGCCGAGTGTTGAGATCCGACTAACCCGCTCGGGTGACTGCGAAATCCCCATGGATGCGGGGAAACCTCGTGCTATGTTGCGGCCGCTTTGCGGGGGACCGGAAGACATTCCCGGCGTACCCGCCTCCAAGCCATGGCGACCGGGGTTGCTGCCATGGCCGTGGCGGCGATGCTGGCCGCCTGCGGTGGGGAATCGTCTTCGGACGCGAACCAGCCGGCGGGCACCTACGACGTGCGCGTAACCAACGCCAGCTTCCCGACCGAGCAGCGCCTCGGCCAGACCTCGCTGCTGCAGCTGAGCGTCCGCAACACCGGCAAGAAGACGGTGCCGGCGCTGACCGTGACCTTCTCGATCGCCGGCAAGCAGGGCCAGACCTCCTCGCTGCCGTTCGGCATCCACGACCCGCAGCCGGGACTCGCCCAGCCAGACCGGCCGGTCTGGGTCCTGGCCCAGACCTACCCGCGCCTGGCCGGCTCCTCGGATCCGGGCGGGGCGTCGACCTCGAACCGCAAGACCTTCTCCTTCGGAGCGCTGAAGCCGGGCGCGACGACGGAAGCGGTCTGGAAGCTGAGCGCGGTCAAAGCCGGCCGCTTCACCCTTCTCTACAACGTCGACGCCGGTCTCAGCGGCAGCGCCAAGACCAGGACCGCGGGTGGAGTCGCTCCCGGGGGCTCCTTCGCCACCGAAATCTCCGCCGTGCCGCCGGACACCGAAGTCACCGACGACGGCGAGGTCGTCGAAAAGGCAACGCAGCGGCAACGCAGCGAGCCCGGCGAATAACGGTCACGGCCTGCGGGTAGCTGGGCTCGCGTGCCACGCCTCTCCACAATCACCGTCCTGATCGCCGCGCTGCTGGCGCTCTGCCTGCCGGCCTGCGGGTCCACCAGCGAGCCGGCGACGGATGCCCGCGCCAAGGGCGGCGTGGCGGTGAAGAAGATCGGCGAGTTCGACCAGCCCGTCTACGTGACCGGGGCACCGGGCTTCCCGAGGTTGCTGTTCGTGGCCGAGCAGCCCGGCCGAATCGCGGTGACGAGCGGCGGTCGCAGCCGCGGCACCTTCCTCGATCTGCGCTCCAAGGTGGGCTATGGCGGCGAGCGGGGGTTGCTGTCGCTCGCCTTCTCGCCCGACTACCGGCAGAGCAGGCGCTTCTACGTCTATTACACGGACAAGGCGGGGAACATCCGCGTCGACGAATTCAGGCGCCGCTCCCCCACCCGCGCCGACCCCAGCTCCGGGCGCAAGGTGATCGAGATCCCCCACCCCGTCAACGCCAACCACAACGGCGGCCAGCTGCAGTTCCTCGACGATCTCCTCTACCTCGGGACGGGCGACGGCGGTTCCGGCGGCGACCCGCCCAACAACGCCCAGAACAAGGACGTACTGCTTGGCAAGCTGCTGCGGATCGATCCGCGGCCGGCGGGCGGCGAGCCCTATTCGATCCCCGGCTCAAATCCGTTCGTCGGCAAGCCCGGCCGCGACGAGATCTACAGCTACGGCCTGCGCAACCCGTTCCGCTTCTCGTTCGACACGGTCGGCGCCAAGCAGCCGCGGATCGCGATCGGCGACGTCGGCCAGAATCAGTTCGAGGAGCTCGACTACACGACGATCGCGGCGGCGAGCGGCGCCAACTTCGGCTGGGACGCCTTCGAGGGCTTCGGTCCCTATCGCGACGAGAACAGCGGTACCGCCGATCCCGGCGGCGCGGTCAAGCCGATCTTCGCCTACCCGCACAGCCGCGGCGGCAGCTGCTCGATCATCGGCGGCTACGTCGTCCGCGACCGCGACCTGCGCTCTATATATAAGCGCTATGTCTACGCCGACCTCTGCGAGGGTCAGCTGCGCAGCCTCATCCCCCATCTCAAGCGCGCCAGCGGCGACCGCAAGCTCGGCCTTGCGGTCGCGAGCCCGAGCTCCTTCGGCGAAGACGAGGCCCACCATCTCTACGTCGCCTCGTTGGAAGGGCCGGTCTTCCGCCTAGTCCAAAAGTGACACTTTTATGGCAGCTTGCTAACACGCCGTCGCAATGTCTTGTCTACAGTGGCATCATCGTGGAGGCGATGAGAGAGAGCTGGACCGACGACCGCATGGATGACCTCGCCAAGCGCGTGGACACAGGGTTCACGCAGGTCCACCAGGACATCGCTGCGCTACGCACCGAAACCCATCAGGACATCGCCGGGTTGCGCGCCGACCACAATCAGAGCATCGCCGGGTTGCGCGCCGACCACAATCAGGACATCGCCGGGTTGCGCGCCGACCACAATCAGGACATCGCCGAGTTGCGCGTCGACCACAATCAGAGCATCGCCGGGTTGCGCGTCGACCACCAGGCATTGCGGCGCGATTTAGCCACGCTCAATAGCGATCTGAGAGCCGAGATCGGACAACTGGCAAGACGCGAGGAATTGCACGCTGGGCTAAGCACCCTGCGCTCGGAAACCCAACAGGGCTTCGACGTCCTCAACCACCGCTTCGATGCGCTGCAGAGGACTTTGATCGCGGCGATCCTGGCGGGCTTTATCGGGCTTCTCGCGACGCACTTCAGCTAGCTCCCTCCATAAAGAGGGTGATTTTCCCTCGCGTCGCCCTGAGCCGGGTACAGTTGGCTGACCAGCCAAGGGTCGACGAAGGGAGCACCCAGTGGAGAGCGGCACCGCCGAGACGAGCATCGAGACCAACGGCGCGGTGAACGGGGCCTCGGCACCGGCCGCCGAGACGATCGACGTCCTCAACCCCGCAACCGGAGCGGTTGTCGACTCGATCGAGACCGACACTCCCGAGGCAATTGCCGCAACGGTGGCGCGCGTCCGCGCCAACCAGGCCGAGTGGGAGGCGATCGGGATCGAGGGTCGCTACCACTGGCTCGGCCAGCTGCGCGACTGGATCCTCGACAACACCGAGCGCATCGGCGACACCATGCAGGCCGAAACCGGCAAGGTCCGCGCCGACGTCTCGCTCGACCTCGGCTACGTCGCCGACCTGATCAACTTCTACGGCTCGAAGGCGGCCGGCTACATCGGCGACGAGACGGTCCGTCCCAACTCGCCGCTGCTGGCCGCGAAGAAGCTCACGATCCAGTACCGGCCGTTCCCCGTGGTCGGCGTGATCAGCCCCTGGAACTTCCCGCTGGCGATGGCGCTCGGCGACTCGATCCCGGCCCTGCAGGCGGGCGCCGCGGTCGTCGCCAAGCCCTCGGAGTTCACCCCGCTCAGCCTGCTGGAAGTGATCGCGGCCTGGAAGCGGGAGATCGGCGCTCCCGACGTCTTCGATTGCGTGCTCGGGACTGGCGAGGCCGGCGGCGCCCTGATCGACAACGTCGACTACATCCAGTTCACCGGCTCCGACCGCACCGGCCGCAAGGTAATGGCCCGCGCCGCCGAGACCCTGACCCCGGTCAGCCTCGAGCTCGGCGGCAAGGATCCGATGATCGTCCTCGCCGACGCCGACGTCGACCGCGCCGCCAACGCAGCCGCCTGGGGCGGAATGGTGAACTCCGGCCAGCTCTGCATCTCGGTCGAGCGGATCTACGTCGAGGAGCCCGTCTACGACGAGTTCGTCGCCAAGCTGACCGAGCAGGTCAAGGGCCTGCGCCAGGGCGCCGACGGCAGGAAGCCCGAAAAGGACGTCGGCGCGATGACCTCGCCGAACCAGACCGCGATCGTCGCGGGCCAGGTCGACGACGCCCTCGCCAACGGGGCGCGGGCGCTGACCGGCGGCAAGAAGGTCGACGGGCCTGGCGACTACTACGAGCCGACCGTGCTGGTCGACGTCGATCACTCGATGAAGGTGATGCGCGACGAGACCTTCGGGCCCGTGGTCGGGGTGATGAAGGTGCGCGACTCCGAGGAGGCGCTGCGCCTCGCCAACGACACCCGCTACGGGCTTGCCGCCTCGGTCTTCGGCGAGAAGGAGCGGGCCGAGAAGATCGCCCGCCGGGTCGAGGCCGGCTCGGTCAACGTCAACGACGTGATCGTCAACATGGCGGCGATGGGGGTGCCGATGGGCGGCTGGAAGCAGTCGGGAATCGGCTTCCGCCACGGCGAGTACGGGATCAAGAAGTACTGCCGGGCCGAGTCGATCGTCGTCACCCGCTTCGGCGGCAAGCGCGAGCCGAACTGGTACCCGTATACGAAGAGTCGGCGCGGGCTGGTCGACAGGGTTTCCCGGGCGGTCAGTGCGCGGGATTGGAAGCGGCGGCTGGGGCTGAGCCGCTAGGGGCGGAGGCACCGCAGGGGAGGGAGGTCGGTACCCCTCCACGTGAATTCAGTCGCGCCCGCTGAAGCGGCTGCTCCGCAACGCACTCCCCAGACGGCCCAGGGTGCGGGATCTCTGCGAAAGCCCACGGAGCGTGCCTCTCCAGGCTCGGGAAAGCTTCTGAACCCTGGGCGCTCCCGGTAGCCTCTGAAGTTCATGCCCGACCGAGATTTCATAGCCGCGACCAAGGAGCGCGTCGTCGTCTTCGACGGCGGCATGGGCGCGACCCTGGAGATGTTCGACCTGACCCAGGAGGACTACGGCGGGCTGCAGGGCAAATGCCACGAGGCGCTGGTGCTGAACCGCCCCGACGTGATCGAGGGCGTTCACAGCTCGATGCTGGAAGCCGGCGCCGAGGTGGTCGAGACCGACAGCTTCCAGGGCTCGCGGCTGAAGCTCGAAGAGTGGGGGCTGGGCGAGCACACGCTGGAGATCAACACCAAGGCGGCCGAAATCGCCCGCAGGGCGGCCGGCGAGGACCGCTTCGTCGCCGGCTCGATCGGCCCGACCGGCTTCCTGCCCGCCTCCACCGACCCGACCCTGGGCGACATCTCCTTCGCCACCCTGGTCGAGGTCTTCGCCGAACAGGCCCGCGGCCTGGTCGAAGGCGGCGCCGACCTGATCATCATCGAGACCGCGCAGGACATCCTCGAGGTCAAGGCGGCGATCTTCGGCGCCCGCGAGGCCTTCGCCCAGACCGGCCGCATGCTGCCGATCCAGACCAGCGTCTCCCTGCTCCCGAACGGCGGCAAGATGCTGCTGGGAACCGACATCCAGGCGGTGCTGACGACGCTGCGGGCACTTGACGTCGACGTGATCGGGCTCAACTGCTCGACCGGGCCCGAGGACATGCGCGACGCGATTCGCTTCCTCGGCGAGACCAGCCCGCTGCCGGTCCACTGCATCCCCAATGCCGGCCTGCCGCTGCAGGGGCCCGACGGCGAGACGATCTTCCCGGAAAAGCCAGGACCGCTGGCGGCGACGCTGGGCGAGTTCGTCGAGCGCTACGGCGTCGGCATCGTCGGCGGTTGCTGCGGGACGACGCCGGAGCACATCGCCGCGATCCGCGAGCAGGTCGACGGCCGCGTTCCCGGCGAGCGCCCCGCGCCGGGCCCGATCGAGGTCTCCTCGATGATGACCTCCACCCCGCTCGTGCAGGAACCGCGTCCGACCCTGGTCGGCGAGCGGGTCAACTCGCAGGGCTCGAAAAAAGCCAAGGAACTACTGCTCGCCGACGACTACGACGGCCTCGTCCAGGTCGCCGAAGATCAGGTCGAAGGCGGCGCCCACGTGCTCGACGTCTGCGTGGCGCTGACCGAGCGGGCCGACGAGGACGAGCAGATGAGCGCCGTGGTCAAGCGCGTCTCGCTGACCCAGCCGGCGCCGATCCAGGTCGACTCGACCGAACCCGAGGTGCTGAAGGCAGCGCTGGAGACGATCCCCGGCCGGGCGATCGTCAACTCGATCAACCTCGAGGCCGGCCGCGACAAGGCCGACGTCGTCGTGCCGCTGGCCAGGGCCCACGGCGCGGCGCTGATCGCGCTGACGATCGATGAGGTCGGGATGGCGAAGACGGCCCAGCGCAAGGTCGAGATCGCCGAACGGCTCCGCGACATCGCCTGCGGAGAGCATGGCCTCGAACCCGAGGCGCTCATATTTGACGCACTGACCTTCACGCTCACCACCGGCGACGACGAGTGGAAGCCCTCCGCGGTGGAGACGATCGAGGGCATCCGCCGGATCAAGGCGGAGATCCCCGGGGTCAAGACCTCGCTCGGCGTCTCCAACGTCTCCTTCGGCATCTCGCCGCGGCCGCGCGCAATCCTCAACTCGGTCTTCCTGCACCACTGCGTCGAGGCCGGGCTCGACCTGGCGATGGTCAACCCGAACCACATCACCCCCTACAGCGAGATCTCCGACGAGGAGCGCGAACTGACCGACGACCTCGTCTTCAACCGCCGCGAGGACGCGCTGGAGCGCTTCATCTCCCACTTCGAGTCGAAGGGCGAGGAGGCGGAGGCCGAGGTCGCCGACCCGACCGCCGGCATGGAGCCCGAGGAGGCCCTGCACTGGCACATCCTGCGCCGCAAGAAGGAGGGAGTCGAGGACCAGATCGAGCTCTCCGTCAAGAAGATCGGCGCCGTCCCGACCCTGAACGAAGTGCTGCTACCGGCGATGAAGGAGGTCGGCGACAAATTCGGCGCTGGCGAACTGATTCTGCCCTTCGTGCTGCAGTCAGCCGAAGTGATGAAGCGCGCCGTCGCGCAGCTGGAGAACCACCTGGACCGGATCGACGGCCACACCAAGGGGAAAGTGGTGATCGCGACCGTCTTCGGCGACGTCCACGACATCGGCAAGTCGCTCGTCAACACGATCCTCACCAACAACGGCTACACGGTGATCGACCTCGGCAAGCAGGTCCCGGTCGACACGATCATCGAGGCCGCGGTGGAGAACGAGGCCGACGCGATCGGCCTCTCCGCCCTGCTCGTCTCGACCTCGAAGCAGATGCCGACCTGCATCCAGGAGCTGCACCAGCGCGGGCTCGAGTTCCCGGTGCTGATCGGCGGCGCCGCGATCAACCGCGACTTCGGGCGGCGCACGCTCTACCCGAAGGGCAGGGAGTCCGACGAGGTCTACGAGCCCGGCGTCTTCTACTGCAAGGACGCCTTTCAGGGACTGGACACGATGGATGCGCTGGTCGACGCAGAGGCGCGGGCGGCGCTGGTCGCGCGGATCCGGGCCGAGGCGAAACAGCTGCGCGAGAAGCCGGTCGTGGTCGACGACTCCCCCCCGGTCAGCGATGACAGCGTCCGCTCCGCCGTCCGCGCCGACAACGCGCTTCCCGAGCCGCCCTTCTGGGGTGCGCGCGAGATCGCCGTCGACCTCGACGACATCTTCCCCTACCTCGACCGCCACGTGCTGTTCAAGCTGCACTGGGGCGGCAAAGGGGTCAAGGGCGAGGCCTGGCGCCAGCTGGTTGAGGGAACCGCCGAGGAGGAGGGCTTCGCGCCGCGGCTGGAGCGGATGTGGCGGGAGCAGGACTTCCTGCGCCCGCGGGCCCGGCTCGGCTACTTCCCCTGCAACGCGGACGGCAACGAGCTGGCGATCTTCGACCCCGAGGACCCCGAGCGCGAGATCGAGCGACTCGTCTTCCCGCGCCAGCCCAAGCACGACCGGATCTGCCTCGCCGACTTCTACCGGCCGCTGGACTCGGGCGAGCGCGACGTGGTCGCCCTGCAGGGCGTCACCGTCGGACCCGAGGTAACCGAGCTGATCGAACGGCTGGAGCGGGAAGGCGAGTTCGCCGAACAGCTCTTCGTCCACGGCCTCGGCGTGCAGTCGGCCGAGGGCCTGGCCGAGTGGCTGCACTCCGACATCCGCCGCCAGCTCGCGATCGACGCCGACCAGGGTCGCCGCTACTCCTGGGGCTATCCGGCCTGCCCGGACCAGTCCGAGCACGAGAAGGTCTGGCGCCTGCTCGGCCTGGAAGAGATCGGCATGACCCTGTCGGGCGGCTACGCGGTGATGCCCGAGCAGTCCACCGTGGCGATCGTCGCCCACCACCCCCAGGCCGTCTACTTCGGCATGAAGTCCGGCTTCGTCCCCGAGGGCAAGGCCCCGGACGAGCTGATCGCCGGCACCGACCGCGGCGGCGAACTGCCGCCCGAGACCGATCCCGACGAGGACGACTCGGAGCCGGTCGCGGCGCCCGAGCTCAGCCGCTGAGGACGGTTAGTCCCTCCTAGGTGTAAGAACCAGCCACGTTGTTCAGCTCGGCAAGCCGAGCCCCGGGGGCCTCAAATTTCTTAAACTTAGTGGGTCAAACCTACCCTCCCAGTCGGACGGAAAAAGGAGTAGGAACGCTCCACAAGTGGCTTTGAGCCTAAATCTTTGGGATTGGCTGCTATACAAAGAGTGCGGCGGGCGGGGGTCGAACCCGCAAGGCTGAAAGCCACCCGTTTTCTAGACGGGCGCGTATACCAATTCCGCCACCGCCGCAGGTGCGAGGACGGCCAGGGCCAGGGCGTTTGAGGTTCCTGGCTTGGCCGTTTCTCGCCGTTGCCTGAGATAAGATCAGGCACAGTCGTTATGAAGGTCTGGACGGCATTAAGCTTCCAGGCCGTTGTTCCGGGTGGTGGCGTCGGGCTCTCAGTCGAATGGGAAGGCCCGGCGCCTCTGCTCATCTCAAGGTTCAGCCCTCCTGGCGAACATTCCAATCTCCTGGGTGGAAGCAGGCGAGCCAGGCATGGCCTTGTAGCGATACTCGCCACGGCCGACCCGCTCAAGCTCTTGCTTAACCCGGTAAAGGCGACTCACAGCGGCTTCCGTCGCTGCCAGCGGATGCTCTGCTTTTCGCGGCTGCCAGCCTCGACGCTCAAGCTCGGCAAAAAGCGTTTTGGCAGTCCACACGCCGCCCTCCCGCATGATCCGCCGTACGGCCTCAATGCCTTCAGGCGTATCCGCATCGCGACCGCTGTCAGCGCTGGGACGGTCTGCCGGCGACGAGGCCGCCTCCGGCAAAGGGGGCGTCTCGACTGGAGCAACAGCAGTTGACGCCTGGGCGGATTGAAGAAGACGGATGGTGCCTGCGACCTGCCGTAGCGCCTCGGCTTCGGCCTCCCGACTCTCGGCCTCTCCATTCAACCGTGCGACAGCAGCGTCAGGATCGCTTTCACTCTCCTTGAGCGCCGCAATTACATCTTGTATGTCCACCTTCATTCCAGCCTCCCGTGAGTAGGTGTCTGGGAGTCTACTGGAAGAACAGACGGTAAGTTGAACGCTCGGTAAGAACAGAGACGGCCGGAAAGGAACTCCGCCATTTATGGAGTTCGGAAAAGCCTGGGCAGGCGGATAGTGCCCTCCCGCCCGCCGGGACTCGAACCCGGGGCCTCGCCCTTAGCAGGGCGCTCTATCCAACTGAGCTACAGGCCCGCGCTGCGGATGCTCCGCACAGCGGGCGCGAGGGCCGAAATCAGCCTAGGCCGGGATGAACGGCCGTCAACCGGTGGGGTGAAACCCGCCCGAAAGCGAGGTATCCCCGATGCTCCCGACCTCCCAATCCCGCACCACAACCGGGCTAGCGAGTTTCGCTAGTCCCTCCCCCCCTCTCGCATAGCGTTGGGCTAACCCGTCCGGCCTCAGTGCCAGCCTCGATGAGTGCCGAGAGTCAGCGCAGCGAGAGTGAGATGCTCCGAGCACACGGGCTCGCGAGTCAAGCTCGACGGCACCTACGGCAAACCCGGTCATCGCCGCCAGCGCTACAAGTGCACGCCCCGGCGAGGCAAGCCGCATGTCTTCACCGAGCTCCTGCCCCGCGAGGAGGCTTGGCATGAGGATTGCGAGCAATGCGAGCGCCACCTCGAGCGCCGCGAGGGCCCGAAGGCGCCGCGCAACTACCACTTCGTCGCTCGCGGGATCGCCGAGGCACTCGTTGCGGTCGGCGCCGGCGCCACCTACATGAGGGCATCCGGCGTCGCCCGTGATCGCGCCCGCCGCTTCCGGGTCGATCGCGAGACCGGCGAGCTGCGCGAGTCAGACCACGGCCAGCTCGTGGCCGACTGGGTCGAGCTCTTCGCGCCGGTCGTCTTCGAGTCCCGCCGGCCCACCTTCTGGCCGCCAGAGGGTTCGCTCTTGCTCGATCACCTGCCCTTCCGGGTCCGTGCCTTGGACGCCAACGGCAAGCGCATCCCCGGCGGCCGCGTCGCCTTCGACGTCTTCTGCGCGGTCGGCTACCAGGCCGGCAAGCCAAAGCTCTGGCACGCGGAGGCGTTCACGAGCGCACATCCGGCTAGCTGGAGCGCTTTCCTCGGCGCGCTGCCGGGTGAGCCCAAACGGATCGTCTGCGACGCCCATGGCGGCATGCTGCGGGCGATCGAGGCGCGCTGGCCGGGCACCGAGCTTCACCAGTGCGAGTGGCATCTGCAGCACGCGCTCGAGCGCGTGCTTGCCAAGGAGGCGAGGAGCAACCCGACGGAGGAACTAGAGGAACTTCAAACCCGCGCCGAGGGTGCGCTCACCGGCCCTTCCTTTTGGCGGCCCTTCGTTCACGCCGCGAAGATCGCCGAGAACGAGAGTCTTGACCGCTGGGTCGCTGTCAACGGCCCGATCATCGAAAGGCAGTTCGCCCGTCGCGGGCGCTCTTCTGAGCGCCCGGCCGACATGCCTCTCACCGCCGCGGCGCTGGAGCAGCTCGCAAGGCCGATTACCGCGGCGCTCTATCCGCGCCGCTACGCCCTGAAGAACCGCGAGCGCCTCAACCGGCTCCTCATGCTCTTGCAGTTGCACGTCAACGGCCAAGATGACGTCCAGGGCTACACGAAGACGATCCGCTCCTGGCTCGAAGCCAACGGCGGACGCCCTACCACTCGTCGCCGCGCGATCGCCGACCCCGCTGGCGTGCCATCACTGCGCTGACTTAAGCCCAACGCTATGCGAGAGGGGGGTCCCTCCTAGCAGTCGTAGACGCGGGCGGGCTGGAGCGCCGGACGCTGCCAGTTGCGGCTCGCGTAGGCCTGTTTGAAGCCAGCTCGGTGGAGGTTGCGGTGGGCCGCCGAGATCTGCCCGGGCTCGCGTTCCCCGAGCTCGACGAAGACGGTGTGACAGCCAGCCTCGACGGCGTCGAGGAGCCGGCGCCGCAGCAGCGCCGTGTTGCAGCCCCGCCCGCGCCCGTGCTCGAGCGTCGTGCCCGGCCCGAGCTGGGCGACACCGTCGTGGATCAGCATCGAACCGGTGGCGACGATGCCCTCTTCGGGGTCCAGGCAGGCCGTGTAGCAGCGCCAATGCTCCTCCTGCGGCAACGAGAAGAAGAGGGTCCCGGCGGTGATCGGCAGGTCGAGCATCCTGGCGACGATCGCGCTCAGCCCTTCGCCGTCGGCTTCGTCCTCGCCCAGCTCGAAAATCCTGACCTGGGGATTCTCCGGCAGGTCGGGCGGGCTCGCGTCGCGGACGAACTTGATCCAGCCGCCGCCGCGCTCATAGCCGCGTCCGTAGAGCCACGACTCGGCCTCAGGAGCGCCGGGCCGGCACTCCGCCACCGGCACCCGGTAGTCGACCTCGTGCGACCTCATCCATTCGATCGCCTCGGCCAGGTGGCCGCCCTCGACGGCCCCGGGCTCCGCCGCGCCTTGAATCTGGTTGAGGCTGTGAGCCTCCGGCAGGTCGCCGAACGCGGTCGCCAGGACCGGTCCGAATCTCCGCGCCTGGACGCCGGATTCGGTGACAGCATCCGGCGTCACCGACTTCCACATGTCGTACCGGAACTGCTGCGAGACCCTCTCCAAAACCGCCGCGTCATACCGCATCGACTACCCCCAAGCAAAATCGAGCGTTGACTCTCTTCGAACCGACTCTACGGGTACGGATCGCTATTCGTCAAGAAACTTAAAATCATGCCCGCGCAAAGCAGACATCCTGCGATTTGCGGGGTAAAGGTCCGCGTGGTGCGGCAGCCTGGGACCCTTGAGAGGCCTCGAGCCCGCCTCCTCCTCATCCCCGGGCGCTGCAGCTCCGTATCAGGGTCAAGCTCTCGCTTTGCCCTCCGACGAAGTCGAAGCTCGTCCGGGTCATCGGGAAGAGCGCTTCCGCGAACCCCTTCGGCGCCGGGCAACTGGCGGAGAGGAAGCTGCGCCTCTGGCCTTCGTAGCGATAGCTCCTGGAGAGCCGCATCTCGATCGTGGTCAGGCTGCCCCAGGCGCTCAGCGCCGACGGCATGGTTGCGGTGAGGGCGGTGCCGTAGCGCCCCTTCCGCAACTGCGAGAGCCTGAAGGGGATGACGAAGGAGTTGGCGAAGGGACGCGGATAGTAGATCTGGCCGAAGAGGACGGGCTTCTTTCCCACCCTGCCGTTGAAGACCAGCATCTCTCCTTTGGCAACGTAGCTTTCCTGGCCGGCGAGAGCGATCAGGGCGGAAAAGCTTCCCCTCCCGACCAGAGCGGGGCGGCAGTTGGCAAGCGCCCTGGCGGTCGAGGCCGGCTGGATCTTCGCGTAGGGGCAGGTCGGGAGCCCGGTCAGGTCGAAGCGGCCCGCCCGGTTGATCTCGATCCGAAGCGTCTTCAGCTTCGGCGGTGGGGTTCCATCGGTGGTGGCGACGCCCCAGCCGAGCGAGACCGATATCGGGGCGACCCCCTTGCGCGGCAGTTTCTGGGGGGAGAGCCGTCCGTCGACGGTGAGGCGGAGGTTGTCGTTCTGGACGATCTCCGAGGCGCTGGCGGGGCCGGGTGGCTGCTCGGCGGCAGCGCTGGCGCCGGCGGCCCGGGCCGGAGCTTTGCCAGCGCTCAGTTCGCTCTGGCTGGCCACGTTCGAGGGGGCGGGGAGGGCCGGGCCGGCGCTGGCCGCTCCGGGTGGATAGGCGTAGATGCGTGCGTCGACGGTGTTGCCCGAGGTCACGTAGATCCTGCCCTGGCTCAGGGCGGTGGAGTTGTCCACCGCCAGCCCCACCGGGGCGGCGTCGATCACGTTGTATTTGAGGTGACCTTCGTAGTCGCCGGCGAAGTTGAACACCTGGACGATCGATTCGGGGCGCTCGCTCAAACGGGAGCCGGCCTGGTCGACGACGTAGACGTCGCCGTTGACGCGGTCGACGGCGACGGCGGAGTCGACTAGAGAGGTGAACCCCCCCGGAGGGCCGGCGATGGTCGCCACCGGGATGGTGGTGCTGACGGCCGGGTCGTAGACCTTGACCGTGTCGTCGCCGGCGTCGGGGACGTAGAGGCGGCCGAAGCTGGCGGCGAAGCCCGAGACAGCCAGGCCGTAGGCGTCGACCAGGCTGCCGACGCCGATTTCCTGCACGAGCGCCCCGCTCGAGTTGTAGGCGACGACACGGTCGCGGTCGTTGACGTAGGCGCTGTTGGCGACGGCGCTGATGGCGACGCCGGTGGAATGGTCGGAGTCGACCGGGGTTTCACTGCCATATTTGGTGGCGGCAACCGGTGGGAAGACGGCTGGCGTAAAACGCACGACACCACTGTGGTAGTCGTTGACATAGAGGCGGCCCGTGGAATCGACCGCCAGGCTGACAAGGCCCGCCAAGCAGAGCTGCGTTCGCCAGCTGGGTGATGTAGGTGAAGCTCGAGCCGAAGACGTCGACCGCACGGTGGTAATAGTCGGAGACGTAGAGGCGGCCTTCGCCATCGACAGCGAGGCCGCAGGGACCGTTGAAGCCGGTGCCGGGGGGGACCGCCGCCGGCGCGCTGAAGACAGCCAGGGGATCGCCCGCCGCGGCCCGTGCCGGGGTCGCCGAAAGGCCCAGCGCCAGCAGGGCCCAGACCGCGACCAACAACCCCTGAGTGAGCTTCGCCGTCCTCATCGCCTTCCTTTCCGCTTCTTGCCCTTCTGCTTCTTGCCCTTCTGCTTCTTGCCCTTCTTCCCGCACTGCCCTCTGAGCACCGTCGTGAACCGCGCGCCCAGGTTGTTCTGAGCAAGCGCTTTCACCGTTGCCTCGGGCGGGAAGGCGCAGATGTTCGCCGAGTTCTGCAGCAGGCCCCGCTTGCCGCCGGCAAGCGTCATCACGAAACGATCCAAGGGCTCGTCCGGGAGCTCTCTGAAGAGGGCCATGATCCCGCCCCGCTTGGTCGGGCCGATCTCGCCCTCGAGGACGATGTGGATCGCCCCGGAGTGAAGCGAGGCAACGAGGTCGGGGAGCTTGTGGGAGGACGAGCGCAGGTAGATGTTCCCTCTCAGGGGCTGGTCGAACAGCGGGGTGTAGGCGACGGCGGTGCCGTAGACGGAGTTGGCAGGGCAGCGATCGGCGTTGAACTGCACCCGGGTGCAGATGCCCTTGATGTGGCTCTGGGCGAGAAATTGGGAATGGGGCAGGGAGACGGTGATTTCCTTCAGGTTCGAATCCTGCGGGCCCCGGGCGGCGAAGGTGGCCCTGAACTGGGGATAGGCGCCACGACGCGAGGGGCCGCGCAGGCGCACCCCGAGCTTGGGCTTGAAGCCCAGAGTGAGGCAGTTGAGCAGTTGGAAATACCGGGAAGAGGTGGCGAGGGTGTCGTCGGAGGGATCGCCGAAGCGGGCGCCCGAGCCGCCCAGGGTCGAGACGAGGGCAGAAGGCGCGCAGCTGGAGGGGTTGTGGGTGAACTGGGGGCGGTCCATGTGGATGCGGAGGTCGCGCAGGTGGATCGGGATGCCGTCAATCATGTGAGGAATCGGGTCCGATGCGGCCGAGTCGATCCGCAGCTGGGCGGTGCGGGGGTCCACCGCGAAGGCCGAGCGCACGACGATCGTGCCGAGGTCGAAGGGGCCAACCACCGCCGGGTTGACCGCCACCAGGGAGAGCGGCTGGCCCTGGTAGGGGCCCGCGAGGTAGACCCCTCCGGTCGCGTAGGTCAAAGTGCTGCCGACGCCGTAGCCCGAGGAAGTGTGGCCGACCTCGCTGGCGGCAGGGCAGGACGGGGAGGCGGCCTCGGAGAAACCGCGGCGTGAGCGCGCGGCGGCGATCGCGGCATCGGAGCAGAAGGGGATCCCGGCCAACTTGGCGGTGATGCCCTTGGGCAGGACGAGCGAGTAGGAGGTGATCTCGGCTTCGGTGTCGGAGCGGGCGATGTGGACGAAGTAGGGGGTGTAGGAGTTGACGTTGGAGTTGATGCCGCCCGCGCTGACGGTGGGGGCGAAGGGCGGCGTGCCGGACGGGCAGGGACCGCCGCCGGCGCCGGCATCGATCGCGGTCGCGGTCGCGGCGCGGACCGAGCCCGGGCCCGCCCAGGGGAGCAGGTCGGTGATCGAGATGGCGGGGCCGCAGGCGGGCGGCGTCGTCAGGAAGGCCCGCTGGCCGGTACGGAAGGTGAGGTCGAGTTCGGTATAGGGGAGCTGGGGCAGGTCGTCGAAGCTGGCGACGAGGTTGCCGTTGGAGGAGTTGGGGTCGATCCGGCCCGCGAGCTTGACGAGGATCCCCCGGCTCGGCAGCCTGGCGACCAGGTAGACGGCGAGCAGGGAGTCGAAGGGGTTCTCGGCCCCGGGGGTCGGGGTGCCGGGGTCGTCGGGCTGGGCCAGGTAGATGGCGCCGTCCAGGAGTTCGGGGAAGAGCGCGACACGCACCCTGAAGTCACCCAGCTTCGACGCGTTGGGGCAGCCGGCTCCCTGCGGGGAGAAGGCGCTCTCGCGGGCATAGTCCGCCGCGGAGCAGGCGCTCAGCCCGCTGCCGACGGAGGGGTTGACGGTGACGCCGTCCGGCAGCGCGACGGTTGCCCGCTTGATCGGAACCGGCGCCCTTTGCGCAGGATCGGTCAGGTTCGCGTTGTCGACGTTCAGCCGGAAGTTGTAGCCAGCAGGCGAGGAAGCTCTGGCGTCGGACAGCTGTCCCACCGGTTTGGGCGCGAAGGGAGCGCCGCCGCAGGGCCCCATCTCGACCTGGGTCCCGGCGGAATCGCGGTTGACGGCGGTTGCGGCAACCTCTCCTGGCTGCTGCCAGGAGTCGGCCCGGGCGACGAAGGAAAGCGGGCCCGAGCACTGGTGGGGCAGGGTCAGATAGGCCAACGGCGGCGCGTCCTTGGGCTCCCCGACCGAACATTTGGCCCAGGGGAAATCAGGCTCGGCCTGGTTCAGGCAGTTGCCCCGTTCGCCGTTGTGGGAGGCGCCCCAGGGGGTGCCCCAGAGAACCAGGTCGAGACCGGAGATATCGAGGCCCTGGGAAACGCCGGAGACCTCGAGGGCGAGGGCGTAGGAGCCGTCGGGATTGGGGCGCAGGCTCTGGTTCAGCACCAGAGGAGAGCCGTAGGGAGAAGAGCCGAGTTGCGCCGGCACCCCCGGCGCCGGCTCCAAGTTGAAGAGGCCGAAGCGACGGGTTTGGCCGCCGTCGAGGCTGCTCTTGACCTCGACCGTGCCCACCTGGGATCCCTCCGGGCAGCTCTCGCCCGATCTGCTCGCTTCGAAGGGAGAGGAGCGCCGGGTGTGGAATTGGGTGGGAGTGCACTTGGCGAGCGCGGCGGGATTGAGCACGGTCCCCGGCGGCAATTCGATCCGCAGGTTGCGCAGGTCGCCGTCGGGGAAGGCGGCGCCCGGCTGGTCCTCGAATTCGCCGGCGCGGTTGAAGCCGAGGTGGAGGCCCAGCTGGTAGGGGTGGGAGCCGGGCGCGCTGGCGCCGCCGCCTCCGTCGGCGACCGCACGCACCGCGAAGCCGTCGGTGCCGGCCTGAAAACCAAAACCCTGGGTGGTGACGAAGGCGGCGGGCGGGCCGAAGGCGGTGCCGGAAGAGTTGGTGGCGACGAGGCGATAGTGGTAGGTGGTGCCGGGAACGAGGCCGGCGATCGCGGCGCGGGCGGGCCGCGCAGAGCCGCCCGCCCCCGCCGGGGCGGGCGGCGTTTGCAGCGCCGCCGCAAAGCTCGGCTGGGTCGAATATTCGAAGCGGTAGGTCGTCGCCAGGCCTTCCGGGTCGACCGTGCCCTTGAGCAGGGCCGAGACGCCCTGGATGTTGGTGGCCGCGACTGGGCCGAGGGAGGGGACGGCGGCCTCGGCGCCGGCGGGCAGTGCGAACAGGAGGATCGCGAGGGTCGCGACCAAGGCGCGCCTCATCGTTTGCCCCTCCCCTGCTTGCGCCTCTTGCCCTTCGCCTTCTTCTTCACGCACCTGCCCTTGCGCTTGACCTTGGCCTTCTTGCATCTCCTGGCGCCGGGGTAGCGCACCGCCGGGTTGCCGGGGCCACTGAGCAGGGTCCCAAGAGTCGGGTCGACGGGCTCGCGGGGAAGCGGCTGGCAGGCGTCGCCCAGGCACGGCAGGGGCTGCTGGGGAATCGGGAAACCACCGCCGATCCGGGCGTCGTAGAGGTCGGCCGCGCCGGGGTCCGAGACGACCAGGGAATCGTTGCTGACGAAGAAGGCGTCGGCGCCGTCGACCGAGGCGTCGACGAAGGAGTCGCCCTCGGCGGCGCGTCCGCTGGAAATCAACGCCACGCAGCCACCCGTCCGCGCGCACGAACCCTCCCCCTGCGCCTCCCACTGGTAGACGTCCGACTTGCCGTTGGTGTCCCCCAGCCCGATCGCGTCGGTGGACTCGAAGAAGACGCGCCTGCCATCGGCCGCAAGGACGCGGGGCTTGTAGACCTCGGTCGAGCCCGGTGCACTGCCGTTGGCGATCGCGCCGGGGATCGAGGATGGCCCGATCGGCCGCCCGAAGGTCGGGTTGCAGGAGAGGCAGGCGAGTCCCTTCGAGGCATCGTCATAGAGATAGACCTGCGAGTCACGGCTGCCGGTGTTGAGGTCTTTGTTGTCGTAGCCGGTGAGCGGCTGGGTGGCGAGGAAGAGCAGCCGAGTGCCGTCGGCGCTGACGCGGGAGCTGCCGGTCGTCGGCGGGTAGTTGGAGGCGTCGGCCGAATCGGCGACTTTGGCCGTGACCCCGGCATGCCAGAGGGAGATCCCAGAGGCAGTCAGGTAGTAGGCGTAGGCACCGTCCGCGGAGGCACCGAGAACCCCCTGCACACCGCCGGCCGGGGTGACGTCGGCCGCGGCGGCGGCAAGCGCTTCGTAACGCCAGAGGTGGCCTTCCTTGGTGAAGTAGGCGACCGCGCCGTCTGGGGTGGCGGTCTGAAAGGACCCCCCTCCCCCGGCCGCGGCGTCGACCTGCTTGCCGACCCCACCGTCGCGCAGGTAGAGATCGCCGCCCTGAGCGAAGTAGACCCGGGCGCCGTCGGCGGAGACGGCGCCGCCCTGGGCCGCCAGCTCGGCGCCCGGGGTTCCCTGGCTCTGGGCGGGCAGCACGTTCACCAGCGAGAGCCCCGCCCCCGCCGAGTACAGGTAGAGGTTGGCGGCGCTCGGATCGCAGCCTTCCCCCAGCGGGACTTCGGTCGCGTTGGGGGTCAGGGCGGCGCAGGTGGAGATCGCCGGATGGCGCAGGTCGGGAGAGGTGCCCGCCAGTCGCAACTCGAAGTCGGAGGGCGCCAGGATCAGCTCGCCAGCATTGGCGGCGCCCAGCAGAGCCGCGTCGGAGGATCCTTCGCGCAGGTAGTAGTTCTGGTAGCCGGCGGGGGCGTCGGTCGCCGGCAGCGGCGGGTTTGGGACCGCACAATCGGTCCCTTCGCCGCGGCAGCGGCGGCCGTTCAACAGCAGGCCGCGAGCCAGGTCTGGCGAGAAGAGCTGATAGGGAACGCCGCCGGACTCGGTCTCGTATGAGCCGGAGTAGAGAGCGGCGGTGATGTTCTCGGTCGACCAGCCGCTGCCGCCGCGGGCGGCGACATACTGGCTGGCGCCGGCGGCGCCCTGGGCTCCCGGCCCGAAGGACGCCGCCGAGCCGTAGGTGACCGACTGGCCATCGGATGCCGCCTGCAGCACGCCGCCGGCGGCGAGAGCGCCAGCCGGGTCGACCTGGCCACCGTTCTTGTCGACCGGGGAGACCATCTCCCAGCCGCGAGTGTCGGGCAGCCCGCCGCCGCCGGTGGCCTGCGTGGCAAAGATCAGCGTCGGCCCGGCAACCGCACCGGAGGAGTTTTTCGCCACCACCCGGTAGCGGTAGGCGGTGTCCGCGGCGAGCGCGGAGAGACGTTGCTGAACGGTGACGCCGCTGGCCCCGCTGCCGATCTCGGCCTCGGAGGACGGGGGCGTCCTGGACGTGCCCGCGAAGGGATCGCTGCCGGCGGCGAGATTGGCTTCGTAGACGGCGGCGGCGATGTAGTCGACGTGGTAGCTGGAGGCGAGGCCGCCGGGGTTGATCTCGGCCTGCAGGCGAGCGGTGCTGGAAAAGATCGAGGAGGCCCAGATCTCGCCGATCGCGGGAACCGCCGCGCTAGCCGACCCCACCCCCGATCCGAGGAAGCGCCAGGATCAGCAGGAGGCGCCGCCACGCTCCTCGGCAGCAGCGCCGGTTCCTGGGGCCGAGACTCATTGCACGAGCCTGGGCTTACTTCCCGCCGTGGCGCTTGTGCTTGCCGCGCTTGTGCTTGCCGCTCTTCTTGCAGTTCGCCTTCAACGGCGGCCGCCCTTCCAGGTCTTGCCGTTGTGAGCCGTGTATTTGACGGTGGCCGGTGTGGCTTCCTGCAGATGTCGGTCGAGTTGACCAGGAGGCCCTTCTTGCCCCCCTGCATCTGCAGCACCAGCTTCGCGACAGGCGCGTCGGGGACGAAGTCGAAGGTGTTGCGGATGCCGCCGTTGACCGAGTCGACTCGCCCGGCCGATTCCAGCTTGATCGGCTGGCTGGCCGGGCCTCGAAGGTCGATGACCAGGTCGGGCAGCGGGTTGCTGGAGGAGCGCAGGTAGACGGTCCCGGGCAGCGGATAGTCGAGCAGCGGCGTCGTCACCGTCGCGGTGCCGTAGATCGCCCCCGCGGGACAGCTGTCGGCCGCGAACTGCACCCGGGTGCAGACGGTGCGGATGTGCTGCTGGGCGAGGAACTCCGAGTGCGGCAGGGCGACGGAGACCGAGGCCAGGTTGGCACCGCCGTCGGGCATCCGCAGGGTCGCGGTCAGAGCCGGGTACTTGCCGCGGCGGGTGCCCCCCTTGAGGCGGAGGCTGAGCTCGGGTTTAAAGCCGAGGCGGCCACACTCACCGACCTGAAAGCGGCTCTGCAGTGGCGTCGTCTGACCCAGCGTGGTCATCAGCTGGCCGCCGAAAGTGGAGGGATCGCAGCTGCTCGGGTTGAGCGTGAAATCCGGGCGATCCATTCTCACCTGAACCGCGCGCACGTCGAGCGGTATCCCCTTCAAGATCGAGGGGATCGGGTCGGAGACCGCGGTTATCTGAGTGGTCGCGACGGTCGATGTAGAGCGCCGTCCTGACCACGATCGTGCCGAGGTCGAAGGGGCCGGCGGTGGCCGGGGTGACGATCGCGAGACTCGAGCGGGCGCCCTTGTAGGGACCGGTGAGGTAGGCCTTGCCGGGCGCGTAGTAGGGGGTCGGGCCCGCCCCGGCGGCGGCGCTGACGCTGCCGACGTAGGAGGCCTGCGGGCAGGAGGAGCTGGCTTCCTCCGCCCGCCCGCTCTTCGCCGCGGCTTCGGTCAGGGCCGAGTCGGAGCAGTAGGGGATGCCGGCGAGCTTGCCGACCAGGCCCTGGGGCGGAGTCAGCGTCACCGAGGAGAATTGCTGGGTGCCGTCCTCGCGGCGCAGGTTGACGACCAGCGGGCTCTTGGTGCCGGCGATCGGGGAAACGGTGCCGGCGTCGAAGGCCGGGGCGTTGGGCAGATCGGCGGCGTTCCGCGCGCAGGCGCCACCAGGTCCCCGCTCGATCGCCCAGGTGTCGGATGGGGTGTCGGCTGCCCGGAGTCCGGCGCCGACCACGGGGTCAGGTTCGACCTGGTCGTGTAGTTGCCGCAGGTGGCCGGCGTCCGCAGCGAGCCGCCGGCGCCGCCGAAGAAGCGCAGCTTGAAGTCTTCGAAGGAGACCTGCGGGTTTTCCTTGAAGGTGGCGGTCAGCGGCCCGTAACCGGGTCGGCCGCGACCTCGCCGGCGATCTTCACCACGGTGCCGCTAATCGGGTCGTCGACGGCGATGTAGAGGGCGAGCAGGGACTTGAAAGGGTTGTCAAAGGGGTCGGCGATGTAGACGGCGCCTTTGACCGGATGGTCGAGCAGTGGCGTGTCTCCACCTCCACCGTGCCGAGCTTGGCGGCGTCAGGACACCGGGCGGCGTCTTCGCCTGCCCAGGTCGATCTGGGCGGGCGAGCACCCGTCGAGGCCGTTGGCAGCCGATGGATTGATCGTCACCCCCTCCGGCAGGGTCGACCACGGTGTCCTTGAGGTGCGCCGTCGCGAGCCCGGCGGGATTTTCGTTCTGGGGAATGTGGAGGTTGACGTCGAGGCCCGAGGGGCTGTCGGCGACGTTGGTCGTCGGCCGCGCTTCCAGGGTCGGCGAGAAGTCGAGCGCGTTGCAGCCGTCGGCGCCGATCGGATTGGGGATCGGCGAGGTGTTGTCGTGCGAGAGGAAGCTCGACTTGGCCTTGTCGCCCTGCAAGGTCGTCACCGCGATCTCGGTTCGCACCGGCCCTTCGCAGGAGGTGGGCAGGGAGACGAAGGGCTTCTTGGGGGCCGGAGAGGGGATCGGTGCCGGGCAGGCGACGCCCGTGCCCTCGGAGCTCACGCAAGATTCCCCGTCGAACCTGATTCCACGCTGAATGTCATGGCTGGAGCTGGCAGGAACCCCCCACACGGTGACCGCCGATCCCCACAGCGCGACGGTCTGGGGAGAGTGAAGGAGCTTGACCGATGCCCGGTATCCGCCGGCGACACCCGGGTCGCGGCGCAGGCCGCCAACGAGGTGGTAGACGGCGCTCTGGAAGTTGAAGCCCAGGAGTGCGGCCCTGCCTTCCGGCGGGTCCATGTTGAACAGCGGCACGTAGGCCCGCAGGAGTTCACCCGGTTTGGTCGTGTTGGTGCTGTAGATGGCGACCAGGCCCACCTGACTCCCGATTGGGCAGGCCGGAGCGTTGGTCCCGTTCGACAGATCGGCCTCAGCGCAGGTGGGAGCGGCGTTGACGTTGGCGAGAAATCCGGCCGGGAGATCGACGGAGACTTCGTCGAGGTCGCCGGTCGCGTACACGTGCCCACTCAGGGTGGCGGTCTGAGTGAGCATGAAGGTGGTCGAGGCCGACTCGGGATGCGCCCCCGCCTGGGTCTCCGGTTCGCCGCTCTGTTCGATCACCGGGTCGTAGTTCCCGGGGCTGATTGGATTGACGTTGCCCTCGAAGACGCCGCCGTCGAAATTGGTGATCTCGAAGTGCGGGACGACCTCGATCGGGTCGGATGCGGTGGCGCAGCCGGCCGCACCGCCGCCACAGGCTTCGACGGTCGGGGTTAGGACTTCCCCGACACGAAGGCCCGGATCGGGAGCGGCGGTAACGAGGATGCGACACTGGCCAAGGGGCTGGCAGGCTTGCTGGCCAGGGTTGATTGGGAGTGGCATCCCAGCGACTTCGGGGCCAGCGCAGTTGATCGACCGGGAATCGGCGGCGATCGAGCAGGTCCAGGCTACAAAAGAGCCACCCACTTTTTCAGAGGTGACCGCGGTGGCTTTGAGACCCGCGGGGAGGTTGAAGCTGACGCTGACCGGAGCGCTGGTGGCCGCGTCGCCGGAATTGGAGACGGCGAGAATGTACTTCGCGAGGCCGCCGAGCGGGAGCCCCGGACGGGGGGCTTTGGGGCTCGTCGCGCTCGAGGGCAGATGCGTGGACTGGACCTGGAGCACGGGCGCGGCCGCGGCCGCCTGCACCGAGGCACCGAGGCCGATCGCCGCGAAGAGCGCGATCACGGCCAGAGTGAGGAAGAGGCGGGCGGTTTTGCTGGCGTTCATCGTCTCGGTCTCCTTGTGAAGAGAGGAAGCAGTGGTTCCCTGGCTGTGGCTACGCCCGATCACTTGCCCGCCCCCCGGTTGGCGCCGCCTCGGCGCCGCTGGTGCTTCTTGCCTTTGTGGTGCTTTTTGGCGTGCTTCTTCTTGCAGACCACGCGGCCTTTGACCATGGCCTTTTTCTTGCCCTTCGGGCAACGAGCGGGTTCAACCTTGTTGCCGGGGCCCTCGAATGAGTGGGTGCCGGCCCCCGTCCCGCCGGGCGGGCTGGTGCCGGGGCCATGGCAGCTCTCGGCGATGGCGCATGGCACCGGGTCTGCCTTTGGTTCCGGGAAGCCGCCACCGATGCGAGCGTCGTAGATGTCGCCGGTCTCGTCACTGTCCCAGCCCACCAACGCCTCTTCGGTGTAGAAGAAGACATCCTTGCCGCTGTGACTGGCGCCCAGCAGTTTCACGTCTTTTTGATCCTTGCCGCTGGAGATCAGGCTGACGGTGCCGTCGTGCCACTCGTAGACATCCTTGACGGTGCCGTTGACGTCCTGCGGGACGAGGGCATCCGGAGTGAGGAAGAACACGCGCTGACCGTCGTCGCTGATCACGACCGAGCGGCGGCCGCCATCGACTCCCGTCTGCGGCCCGCCGGAGTTGCCGGCCGAGGGCGCACCCGGCGCCTGGCAGGTGACACAGGCCCAACCGCCCGCCTGATCCCACCGGTAGAGGTCGGCATCGGCGTCGTGGTCGGCGACCGGGTCCAGCTTCTGCACGCTGCTGACCAGCAGATACTGTCCGTCGGGGGTGACCCGGAAGTACCCTCTGCGCCCTTCGTTCGCAAACAGGTTCACCGTCGGCAAGGTCCAGTTTTCTGCCTCGATGCTGCCGGCGTTGGCGAGGGTGCCGAGGTAGTCGACCGTCGGGCTGCCGCCGTTCCAGCGCCAGCGATAAAGCTTGGGGCCGGGAGCAGTGGGGGCGCCGCTGACGATCTGGCCTTTGGCGGCGAAGAAAACGGTCGTCCCGTCGTCGCTGGCCCCGATTACGCCCTGCACTTCCGGATTCGGGCCGTCGGCCGGTTCGAGGTCGCGTGAGAGCAGGGTCAGATTGTGGGGTTCGCCAGCGGGATCGGGCCCCCCGGTGAACAGGTAGAGATTGGGCCCAGCGATCGAGTTGACGTCGTCGGTCAGCTTGGCGGCGCTGCTGAAGAACGCTTTCGAGCCGTCCTTGCTTGCCCAGGCGAAGAGGCTGGGCTGGCTGCCCCCGCAGGCACTGGTGCACTCCGACTGCGAGACCCGGTAGGTGGTTCCGCCTTCGCGCAGGTACAGATCGCAGTTGCCGGCGCAGCTCGCCCCGTTGAAGTCCGTCGGGTTCTGGAAGAAGATCCGGCTGCCGTTGGTCGAGACAGCGTTGGCCGCGCTCTGGTAGAAGACGCCGCTGTTGGTGGTGAACGGAGCGCCGGAGGTGTCCCTTGAGATCAGGGTCCGGGTGCCGTTCTCCCACTCGTAGAGCTTCTGGAAGTTGCCGGGAGTTGGAGAGTCGGAGGTCTGATTGCCACTGCTTGAGAAGATCACGTGGCTGAAGTCGGAGCTGTATCCGACCGCGAAGCCAGAGGCGCTGGTGGGACTGAGTCCGAAGAAGGGCGGCGCGAAGTTCCGTTGCGGGCTGAGGAGTTTGTAGGAAGAGGAGGCGGCGCCAAGGTTGCCGAGATAGAGGTTCGTGGCCGGCGTCGTCGCCGCGGGATCGAGCGGCGGGATCGAGCAGGCCGACGACTCGGGCTGACCGAATGCCACCTTGTCGAGGTTCGGGGAAAACATCGCGACCTGGTTCAACGAGCCGACCACTTCCGGTGCGTCGAGCGCAATACGGCAGAAGCTTGGCGTCGCCGCCCGCGTCTGCCAGCCGCCGACGGCCCGCCTGCTGACGTAGGGCGCGGTCATCCAGGCCTGCACGCCGGGGGGAGTGCCGAACAGCGAGGTGGTGCCGAACTCGATCGCCTCGTCGTCTTCGGAGACGGTGGCGAGTTTGCCCCCGGAGAGCGCGCCACCGCCGCTCTTCTCAGGCGGGCTGACCTGCTCGTAGGCACGGCCGTCCGGCAGCGGCAGCGGCAGCAACCGGGTGGCGAACGACTCGGTGGCGCTTGCGGCCGGGCCGGGAGTGCTGGTGGCAACCAGCTTGAAGTAGTAGGTCGTGTTTGGGCTCAGCCCCCCGACCACCCGGGAGACGATCACCGGAGTGACCCCGTCCCCGACCGCGACCGGATCGGTCGAGGCCCCCAGGGCCGGGCTGGTCCCATACTGAAAGACGTAGCTGGTGCTTGAGTGGCGGGGATCGATCGTGCCGACCATCCGCACCGAGGTGTCTCCGACATCGACGACACCGACGTCGGAGACCACCGGCGGCACGGCGAGGGTCGTGAAAGACAGAGAGGACGACGCGACCTCGGTCGCCACACCGCTTCCCTTGTTGGTGACCACGCGAACCTGATAGGTGGCGTTCGGCGCCAGGCCGGTCACCACGCCGGAAACCCCGAGGCCGGTCTGCCCGCCGTCGGTTGTCCCCGCAATGGGCGTGGAGCCGTCCTTCGCCGCAGTCCAACTCGCGCCGCCATCGGCAGATATCTCCATGCGCCAGCTGGTGGGCAGCGTGTTGTTGTCGGTGATCGTGGCACCGATTTTCGCGCTTTCGGGAGTGATCTCCGTCGCCGCCGTCGGGGTGGCGGTGGCGTCCGCAAAGGCCTGCAACGGACCGAAGACCGTCACGTTTTCCTTGCCCGCTGCGTTGTCAGAGACATAGACGCGGTGATTGGCCAGGTTGACAGCGAGGCGGGCGGTGTTACCGAGCGTCCCGGCGCCGAAATCGGCCCCAGGTGCCAGGGTGGTGGCGTCGTATTCGGTCACATGACTGCCCTGGGCGACCAATAGGTCGTTCGTGACGGTGTCGACGGCGACGCCGGTGGCGCCGGTGACGCCGGGCACTTCGACGGGCTCCGTGCTCGGTTCGATTTCGCCGGAGCCATTCGCGGCCCACTTGAAAACGGGGTTCGGGCTCGAGTAGCCCTGGACGAAGAGGTCGCCGGCGGCGTCAACCGCAACGCTGCTCGGGCGTTCTTCGGGCAACGCCGTGGTGGCGATACGTCCCACTTCGACGCCCGTGGGATTGAATTTGACGACGGCTTTGTTGTCCCAATCGGCGACGAAGACATTGCCATGGGTATCCACGGCAACCCCGAGAACTTCGCCAAAGGCGGGCGTGGCGGTCAGCGTGCCGGAAGCTTCATAGGTTTCGGTGCCGGCGTTGCGAACGAATTTCTTGACTTCCCTGTTCCCGGTATCGGCGATGTAGAGGGTGCCTTTGGCTGGATCGCCGACGTCGGTGGAGTTGTCGACCGCGGCGCCGGTCGGTTCGCCACCGAAGGCGAACCCGCCGATCGCAAAGGGCGGGACGAGACCGGTCGGCGACCCTCCTTCCGCACCGAGGGCGACGACTTGGTCGCCTCCGCTGCCGTCGTTGAGAAAGACATTGCCGCTCGACGCCTCTACCGCGATGCCCGAGGGCAGGTGAATCGTCACGCCGCTGCCGGCGCCGGTAATCGGGGAGAAGGCGAGTGGCGCGCGCGTGGTGACGTCGGCTGAGGCCGGAGCGGCGACCACTGCGAGACAGAGAAGCAGGGAAACGACGAGAAGGGCGCCAGGCGGCGACAGCCTCCCGATGTCAGCGGCGGCGGTACGGCGCTTGATCGATCCTGCCAACGATGTCCTCACGTAGCTCTCTCCTTGTCCCTTGAGCCGCCCCGCGGTCTCTCCCTTTGGATCCCGTCTCACTGCGACACCCCTCTCCCTTTTCCTGAGCCGTTCCCGCGACTCGGACCCTGCGTTCTTATGGCGCTGCCCTAACAACAGCCTTGGACAGAGTGCTGCCCAAGGCCCTTGAAGCTCTTGTCCCTGCGTCCTCAAGTCTCATTTCTGACTCCTGCCAAGAGCAGGGCTCATACCTCTTCCCTGCCTGCTTCCCAGCAAGCCCGGGCGACTATAAGGGTACTCCGAAGCGTTTGTCAAGGTACGTTCGGATACTCCACCGATCATGGACGGGTGACCGGCCCCGCGGCACGGCCACCCGTCTTCATTCACTCGCTCCCACAAGCGCTCTTAGCGCCTGGGTCGGCCTTCCTGTCTAGCTGATACCCAGTGTCGGAGTACCCAGGACGGACAGGGTCCCGCCGATTGAGACTGCGCCCAAAGCGGTCGTTGCCGAGCCCGACAGCGACACTTCTTCGATCGCACCCGTGGTGGCGTTCGTTTTGGTCGGAGTCGCGGTCACCTCACCATTTTCGACTTTGGTCGGTTCACAATTGGCGAATGTGGAGGTGAACTGGATGCCTGTAATTGTGAGCGACGTGGAGAGCGCGTCAACCGTCCAGGTGCCTTCTTTGTCCGGAGCCTCCGGGATGCAGCTGGACAGAAGGCCGGTGCCTTCGCATTCGGTTGTCGGATTTGTGACCGTGAATTCGGTCACTGTCGCATGCTGTTTATCGACTGTAATTTTGAAAAACGCTTTTTTACATGTCACACCGCTGTTGAGAAAGCCTTTGAAGAACGCGTGGCCCTCCATTTCGACCGTCGTCTCACCGGTGAAACTTTTGTGGTTGTCTTTCCATTCAGCTGACGCAGCCGGGGCCGCGACAGCAGCTGCTGCCAGCGCCATGCAGGCAAACAGCATCATCTTCTTCAACATGCTCGAACCCTCCTATGAGTACGTCCCCGCCGAGCCGAACTGGTTGTTGGATGACCCGCCGAGGTGTTTGTGCCGGGGCCCTCGACGTACTGGTTGCCGGGACTCCAACTTGGTCGCGAGCATCAATAGCCGATAAGTCCCTGATAGGTCAAGAAATTCGAACATTTGTTGGCGAATGAAACGGGGGTCTCTCGAACCAAGCAAAGCTTTCCCCTGCAAATTCGAGGAATCGGAAATTGCGCGGCCGTAGATCTACGCGGATATCGATCAGCGACCTACGGCCAAAAAGAGGCTGGGTGAGCGAGGCCGGGGACGCCGATGGCGCCCAGGCGAGTGGCCGGAGCCTCGCGGCACGGCCACCCGCCTTCATTCACTGGCGTCCCACAAGCGCTCTCAGCACCTGGGTCGAGTTTCCTGTCTAGCCGATACCCAGTGTCGGAGTACCCACGACGGACAGGCTCCCGCCAATGTTGACCTCGCCAAAAAAGGTCGTTGCCGTGCCCGACAGCGACACCGCTTCGATCGCGCCCGTGGTGGCGTTCGTTTTCGTCGGAGTCGCGATCAACTCGCCATTTTCGACTTTGAACGGGTCACAATAATTGGCGAATGTAGAGGTGAACTGGATGCCTGTGATGGTGAGCAACGTGGTACCCGCGTCAGCCGTCCAGGCGCCTTCCCTATCCGGAGTCTCCGATATGCAATCGAACATAATGCCGGTGCCTTCGCATTCGGTTGTCGGATTTGTGACCGTGAATTCGGTCACTGTCGCATGCTGTTTATCGACTGTAATTTTGAAAAACGCTTTTTTACATGTCACGCCGGTGCTCAGAAAGCCTTTGAAGAACGCGTGGCCCTCCATTTCGACCGTCGTCTCACCGGTGAAACTTTTGTGGTTGTCCTGCCATTCAGCCGATGCCGCCGGGGCCGCGACAGCAGCCACTGCCAGCGCCATGCAGGCAAACAGCATCATCTTCTTCAACATGCTTAACCCTCCTATAAGTACATCCCCGCCGAGCCGAACTGGTTGTTGGATGACCCGCCGAGGTGTTTGTGCCGGGGCCCATACATAGCCAGTGAATCTCTGATAGGTCACTCGGGCGCCCGTGTGCAAACGGCGGAGTCCCCGCGAACGGTGACGCGGTTTCTCCCCGCAAATCCCAGAAAGCCGGATCTGCGCGAACGCAGATCCGCGCGGCCAGCGGCCGCTGCGAAGGTGCGTCGAGGCCGCTAGACGACGAGCGGGGTCGGGACGCTGCCGATGCCCAGCAAGCCCGGTCCCACGTGGGCGCCGAGCACGGCGCCGATCTCGGAGACGAAGACGGGCTCGCAGCCGAAGATTTCGCGGGCGTCGTCGATCAGGGTCGCGGCGGTCTCCTCGTCCTGGATGTGCTGGACGACCCAGCCGTCGGCGCCCTGCTCGTGGCGCTGGCGGGCGTAGTCGCGCAGGCGCTCGAGGGAGCGGGCGCGGGTGCGGACGCGCTCGACCGGGGTGATCTCCTCCTCCAGGGTGAGGATCGGCTTGATCTTCAGGGCGCTGCCGATCCAGGCGCGGGCGCCGCCGATGCGGCCGCCGCGGCGCAGGTACTCGAGAGTGTCGATCGCGAACCACATCTTCAGCTCTTCGCGGGTCTGCTCGGCGCCAGCGATGACGGCGTCGGCATCTCCCCCGCTCGCCGCCGCAGCCGCGGCCCCGAGGACGGCGAGGCCCATGCCGCCGGCGGCCGAGCGCGAGTCCATGACGCGAATCCGCTCGCCGCGCTTGCCTTCGTCGATCAGCCGCTGGCGGGCCTGGTTGGCCGCCTCGAAGGTTCCGGAGATGCCGGCGGAGATGTGGATCGAGACGATCTCCTTGCCGGCGTCGAGCAGCGGTTCGTATATAGAGATGAAGTCGCCGATCGAGGGCTGGGAGGTGGTGGCGCCGCTCTCGGAAGCCCGCAGCCGCTCGTAGAAAGCGGCGTAGTCGGAGATGTCGATCTCGCGCTCCTGGTGGCCGTCGACCGAGACGTAGAGGCTGATCGTCTCGATGCCCCTCTCCTTCACCAGGTCGCGGGGAAGGTAGGCCGTGGTATCGCAGACGACGGCGGTCTGGTCACTCGCGTTCAACCTGGCGATTCTCGCAGACGCGTCCCCGCAGAGCTTCCGCCGCCGCCTAGCTACACTTTGTGAAGTGACCGATACCCCAAATGCCGCGATCACCCTCACCGACAAGGCCGCCGAGAAGATCGGCGAGCTGCTCGGAGGGCAGGCCGAGGGCACCGAGCAGGCGCTTCGCGTCGCCGTCCGCGGCGGCGGTTGCTCCGGCTTCCAGTACGCGCTCGCCTTCGACAGGCCCAAGGAGGACGACAACGTCTTCGAGGTCGACGGCGTCGCCGTCGTCGTCGACAAGGTCAGCATGCAGTTCGTCTTCGGCTCCGAGGTCGACTACGTCGAAGGCCTGCAGGGCGCCGGCTTCCAGGTCAACAACCCGAACGTCGTCGCGGCATGCGGCTGCGGCTCGTCCTTTCAGGTGAAAGAGGACGCAGCCGAGCAGGCCGCCGTCTAAGCCCGCCGGGCGGGCTATTCGATCTGCAGCGGCGGGGATTGCGCCGGCGGCCCATCCGCGGGCAGCGCGGCAACTTCGGGCTGCTCGACCCCGAGCGCCTCGGCCAGCTCGCCGGACTCGAACATCTCCTCGACGATGTCGGCGCCGCCGAGCAGCTCGCCGTTGACGTAGAGCTGCGGGAAGGTCTGCCAGTCGGAGATCTCGGCGGTTACCTCGCGCAGAGGCTGCAGCGCCGGCAGGACGTCGATCGCACCGTACTCGACGTCGACCTGGTCGAGCACCTGCACGACGCGCATCGAGAAGCCGCAGCGCGGCGCCTCCGGCGTCCCTTTCATGAAGAGCAGCACCGGGTTGGCGGCGATCAGCTCCTGGACTTTGGATTTCAGCTCTGGGTCGGCCATGGCCACAGAGTAGCTAGCTCGGCAGCTCGGTCTTGACCGAGAGGGCGTGGATCGTGCCGTCGTCGAAGCGAGCCTTGACCGCGGCCTTGACCAGCCGGTGCTGATCGATCCGCGAAAGGCCTTCGAACTGAGAAGCGCTGACGACCGCCCGCAGGTGGTCGCCGTTGCCGGTTTCATCGCTGACCTCGACGGCGGCACCTGGCAGTGCCGCCTCGATCATCGACTTCAGCTCTGCCAGGTCGGCCACGCCCGGATTGTATGGATGTGGCCGACCTGGCCCGTCCGAGCTGAGGTTCAGCCGATCCCGTATGTGCCGGCGGCGGCGCCGTCGACAGTGAAGGAACCGAAGGTCCGGTATGCGGCTTCGCCGCCCGGTTCGAGCTGCGCGACACCTTCGCCGATGAATTCGACTTCGCTGATCGCAGCGGGAGTTTCGCTGTGCACTTCGATTTCCGGCGTCGTGAACTCGACCGATTCGAGTCCGCATCCCGGAGCGAAGCTGCGCGTGATGTCGCTGCCTGTGATCGTCAGGTTTTCAGCGCCGACGTCGACGGTCCAGGGCAGACCCAGCGCTTCGCTGGCTACCGCTTCGCAGCCGGCGAACTGGCCCGTCCCGAGGCAGCCTTCGGTAGCGACTTCCCATTCGGTGATCTGTCCCGTGCTGCCGCCTTCGGTTGTGAGAGTGGCGTGCACCGGGCAGAGCATGACCCCGCTGCCGGGAACTTCGAATACCTGCCCGCCGGAGAGGCCGATTTCGACGTGTTCTTCGAGCGGTTCCCCTTCGTGCAGCCAGACCGCACCCGAGGCTGCTGCGGGAACTGCAAATGCGGCGGCCGCAACGACCAGGCTGGCAAGCACGACGATCTTTCTGATGTTCATCGGGTCCTTCCTTCGTTTGCTTACGAAGGACCAAGAATAATCAAAAAGATTCAGGACATTAACCAGCGAGCTTCTCGCCGATGGTGTCGAGCATCTCCTCGACCCTGACGAACTTGACGCGGGGGCGGCCGTGAGGCTCGCCGCGGCCGACCTCGGCCTGGTCGATCGCCTGCCAGTCCTCGAAGCTGACGTAGCGGGTGCCGCGCTCGGCCAGCAGCGCCTCGACCGCGGCCGGGTCCGGATCCGCCGGCTCCAGCAGAGTCTGCGACTCGACGTCGGTGAGCAGGTGGGTGACCGTCTCCAGGGCATCTTTCTTGTTGGTGCCGATCACGCCGGAGGGGCCGCGCTTGATCCAGCCGGCCGTGTAGTGGCCGACCTTGTGGCCGGAGTCGTGGGAGTCGAGCACGCGGCCGCCCTCGTTGAGGATCAGGCCGCGCTTCTCGTCGAAGGGGACGCCCTCGATCGGGATGCCGGTGTAGCCGACCGAGCGCAAGACCAGGCCGCACTCCAGCTCTTCGCGCTCGCCGGTGTCCTTGGCACGCAAAGCCCCACCCTCCTGCACCAGCTCATTGCGGCCGACGACGATGCTTTCGACCTTGCCGTCGCCCTTGATCTCGACCGGGGAGACGAGGAAGCGGAGGACGATCCGCTGGTGCTTGCCCTCCGGCGTGCGCTGTGAGAACTCGCGCAGGGTCTCGACGTTGACGCGGGTGGTCTTGTCGGCCTCGTCGGACTCCAGGTAGGCGGCGCTGGCCTCATCGAGCTCGACGTCGGCGGGGGCGACGATCACGTCGGCGTCCTCCATCACCCCCAGCTCCTTGATCTCGGGGTTGGTGAAGGCGGCCTGGACCGGCCCGCGGCGGCCGAGCACGACGATCTCGCGGATCTTCTTCGCGTCGAGCAGCTCGATCGCGTGGTCGGCGGTGTCGGTCTGACGCAGCTCGTGGTCGGTCAGGGCCAGCATCCGGGCGACGTCCATCGCCACGTTGCCGTTGCCGATCACAACCGCGCGCTCGCTGGAAAGGTCGAAGTCGCGGTCGGCGTAGTCGGGATGGGCGTTGTACCAGCCGACGAAGGCGGTGGCGGCGTGGCTGCCGGGCAGATCCTCGCCGGGGACGCCGAGCTGGCGGTCGGTCTCGCAGCCGACCGTGAAGACGATCGCGTGGTAGAGCCGCTCCAGGTCCTCGACCTCTATGTCCTGGCCGATCTTGACGTTGCCGAAGAAGCGGAAACCGTCGCGGGCAGCGGTTTTTTCGTAGACCCGAGTGACCGACTTGATCTTGGGATGGTCCGGGGCGACGCCGCCGCGGACGAGGCCAAACGGCGTCGGCAGGCGGTCGAAGAGGTCGACCTGGGCGTGCATGTCCTCGCCCTTGAGGATGTGCTCGGCGGCGTAAAAGCCGGACGGCCCGGCGCCGACGATGGCGACGCGAAGTGGGTTCTCTGGAGTTCCGATCTTGCTCATTGGACGCGGAAGAATAGGGAATGTGACGAGCGGGGCGGTTACGCCGCCATCAGCATCTCGCTGCAGTCCGGGCAGACGCCGTGGCCGACCCCGGGCAGCTCCGGCAGCGCGAACAGGCCGAGCCGCGCGACCGCCTCCTCGACCTCGACCCACTCGCCGCCGACCAGGAAGCGATCGCACCAGCCGCACATCGTCAGCGTCTCCTCACCGCGGGGCGTCTCGGCGGCGAGCAGCGGCTGGAACTCGTCGCGCCGCTCCTCGCCGCGCAGCCGAGCCGAGAAGAGGACGAAGCGACCGGATGACTGCGCGGCGATGTGGATCTCCATTTCGCGGCGCACGTCGGGGCCGTCGCAGCGGAAGGCAAGGTCAACACTGCGCAGCTCACCGCGGATCCGCCGCAACAGCATCCGCTGCAGTTTCTCCAGCTCGTGCCCGGCGACGAAATCCCAGAGCGAGCGCCCGAGGCTGGCGCCGGCGCCGTCCCAGCCGTTCTCCGCGGCAAAGGCGTAATAGCCGTCGTCGACCTTGACGAGCCGGTCCTGCTCGTCGATCGCATAGCTGAGGGTTGCCTGAGCGATCAGCTAAGGCTAGAGCGCTCAGCCCAGCGCGGTCGCATCGGCCCGCACCGCACTGGACGTTCCATCGAGCGCGTCGAGCGCCTTACGGGCCGACATCGCCACGCAGGTGAAGATCGGCGTCTCGCGCTCGGTGTACTCGCTCGACTCGGTCGGGCGCAGCTCGTTGACGAGGTCGAGGAACATGCCCGGGTCATCGCCCTCGAAGCAGACGACGAACTCCTGGTCGTCGATGCCGAAGGAGTAGGTCGTGTTGATCGTGATCTCCGGGTAGCGGCGGCCGACCTCGATGTGGCTTTTCATGATCCGCCCGCGCTCCTCCGGGGGGAGCCCATACCAGCGCCGCTGCTTGACCATCGGATAGAGGAAGAGGTACCTGCGCTCGGAGATGCAGATCTCCGGTCGCGCCTGCTCGTCGGAGTAGGGCGAGCGTTTGGTCATCGAGAGGAACGAGTGGGGCGTCTCGGCCCACTTCGCCAGGCCGCTCTGGCCGAGGACGACGTGGAAAGTGTGGATGTCGTCGAGGTTGGGGCTCTGGCTGAGCAGAACCAGGTCGACGTCGCCGCGCGTGCCTATGGTTGAGTAAGCCCGCAGCGAGCGGTCGACGCCGAAGTCCTCGCAGGCAGCGAGGAACTCCTGCTTGTCGGCGGCGCGGAGATCCGAATCTCGGCGCCGCCAGGCTGGATCAATCTTGAAAAACGTGAACTTGGCGAACGTGCGGTCGGCCATTGCGGTGACGATAGCGCTCGGCGTGTCCCTGTTCGTGACGCCGACCGCGAGCGCCCAGGTCTCGCTGGTCCTGCTCCCACAGGGGACCTCGGTCGAGCAGATCGCCGCCGACGGGATGTCGCCGGGATTGATGAGTGCCGGGCTGGGCTCGGTTCCGGCCGAGCAGACCTATCTCGACATTACCCAGGGGAATCGGGTTTTCGATTCGCTCTATGACGAGGAGCTGCCGCGGGCGGAGGTGCCGCTAAACCGACCGGTGACCGACGCCGCCTTACTGCGGCGGGCGGAGTCGGCTCCGGCGGACATCGTGCCGGGGCTGTTGGCCCAAGCCCTCGGGCAAGCTGGCAAGGGCTTCGTAGTCCGAGACGCGACGGTGCGGCAACTGCCGAAATTTGTCGCTGGCCTGCGTGACAACGATCTGCTGATTGCGATCGAGAGGCCGCCGCCGGCCACGAACGAGGCATTGGCCGCGGGGGTTGCCGGACGCGGTTATGGCGGCGACCTGACCTCGGACGGCACCCGGCTCGACGGCTACGTGCTGTCCACCGACGTGGCGCCGACGATTCTGGAGCGACTTGGGGTGGCGATTCCCTCGCAGATGTCGGGGCAGCCGATCCGGGCGGAGGGGGAGGTCGATCCGGCGGCGGTGATCGCGCTTGGAGAGCGGATGGCGGTGATCTCGGAGCGGCGCGGGCCGGTGATCGGGCTGAGCCTGCTGGCTTGGGTGCTTGCCCTGGGGCTGGCGATTGCGGCAACTCGTGGCGCGGCGGCGCGCGGCGGGGTCCGGGTGGCTGGGCTGGCCGTCGTCTACCTGCCGCTGATCCTGCTGGTGGGGGGGCGCGGTCGAGGCGGGCAAGGCGGCGGAAATGCTGATGGTGATGCTCGGGGCGCCGTCACTGGCGGCGCTGACGCTGGCGCTGCTCGGTGGGTACCGGGCGCTGGCGGTTGCCTCGGCGCTGACGGCGCTCGCCTACGCGGTCGACGTGATCGCCGGTTCGCCGCTGACGGCGCTCTCGCTGCTCGGGCCCAACCCCGGCCTCGGAGTCCGCTTCTACGGGATCGGCAACGAGCTCGAGGCATTGCTGGGCGGTGCTGATCGTCGCCGGGACCGGCGCCGGGCTGACGGGGTTCGCGCCGCGACTGTCGCCGCGTGGCTGCGCGATCGCGTTTCTGGCTATCGGGCTCGGCGCCGCCCTCGTCTTCGCCGCCGGGCGCTTCGGCGCCGATGTCGGAGCGGCGATCGTCTTCCCCGTCGGGGCGGCGGTGGCGGCGGCGGTAATCGCCGCGCGCAGACGGCGGTCCGCCCTGCTCATCGTCGCCCTGCCGTTCGCGGTCCTGGCCCTGCTCGCCCTGGTCGACCTCGTCTCCGGGGCCAACGCTCATCTCACCCGCTCCGTTCTCGACGCCGGCGGCCTCGGCGATCTCGGCAACGTCGCCCAGCGCCGTCTCCAGCTCTCCGCCCACAGCTTCTCCCGCCCGATCGTCTTCGTCTTCCTGCCTCTGATCGTCGTCATCGCCGCGCTGGCAGTGGCCCGGCGCGACCGCCTCCGCGCCTGGCTCGACGGCCGGCCAGCGATGCGAGCCGGCCTGCTCGGCGCGGTCGTCGCCACCGTCGTCGGCACCCTCGCCAACGACTCGGGCGCGCTGCTGCTGGAGATCGGCGCGGCCTATCTGCTCGTCTTCACCGGCTTCGCCTGGGCGGAAGCTGGCACACCGACGTCAACGCAGACAAAAAGTTACACTTTGGTTCGCCACAAGTGAGGATTTATTCCCTAGCCTGGAGGACATGGAGTCAATGCGATCCACCTGGACCGATTCGCGCCTCGACGACCTCAGCGGTCGGGTCAGCGAGCTTTCTAGCCGCATCGACTCGCTCCAGCAGACGATCATCCATGTCGGCGGTGGCCTGGTCGTGGGCTTTGTGGGCCTAATGGCTGCCGTCCTCGGCTTGGTCGCGAATCAGCTCTGATCGCGCGAGAGCTATCGCGGTCCCTCGCAACGAGAGCCGGACGATGATCTACCCTTAATCACCTGTGCGCATAGCTCTCGTCTCGCCATATTCCTGGTCTTACCAGGGCGGCGTGAACCGGCATGTGGAGGCGCTTGCCGAGGAGTTTCTCGGTCGCGGCCACGACGTTCGCGTGCTTGCCCCCTACGACCCGCCTGGCCGGGTCAGTCGAGTGCTGCACCGGGCCGCCGCCGAACGGCGCGAGATGCCGGACTACCTGACCCCGCTCGGGCGCACGATGGGCTTCGGGGCCAATGGGTCCGTTTCCAACCTCGCCCCCTTCCCCGCCGGTGGAATCGTGGCTCCGCGCCGGGAGGTGAGACGGGGCGAGTTCGACGTGATCCACGTCCACGAGCCGCTGGTGCCGCACGTCGGCTGGAACGCCACGCTGGGCGCGAAGGTGCCGGTCGTCGGCACCTTCCACGCCTACTCGACCAAGCCGCTCCCCAACTACATCGCCAACGCCGCCGGCGCCCGCCGCCTCTTCAACCGCCTCTCGGCTCGGATCGCCGTCTCCGAGGCGGCTGCCTGGACCGGCCGTCGCTGGTACGGCGGCGATTACACGATCATCCCCAACGGCGTCGACGTCGACACAGCGCCGAGCGCGCCGAGCGCGCCGGCGGGAGAGCTGCGGATCCTCTTCGTCGGCCGCCCGGAGGAGCGCAAGGGGCTGCCGATCCTGCTGACCGCCTTCGGCGCCCTGGTCGAGCACGTTCCCTGCCGCCTCACCGTGATCGGCGCCGACCGCGAGGACGTGCTCCGCTACGTCGCCGACCCCGAGCTACTGCGCTGGATCGACATCCGCGGCCGCGTCTCCGGCGACAGCCTCTGGACCGAGCTGCACGGCGCCGACGTCCTCTGCGCCCCCTCGCTCTCCGGCGAGAGCTTCGGCATGGTGCTGACCGAGGCCTTCGCCGCCGGCACGCCGGTGATCGCCTCCAACATCGCCGGCTACAGCGACGTCGTCAGCGATGGCGTCGACGGGCTCCTGGTGCCGCCCGGCGATCCGCAGCGCCTGGCCGAGGAGCTGCAGCGCGTCCATCACGAACCGGAGCGGCTGCGGGCGATGGGCGAGGCCGCCCGCCGCAGCGCCCAGCGCTACGCCTGGCCCCGCGTCGCCGACCAAGTGACCGAGGTCTACGAGCGCGCGATCGAGGCGCCGCGGCCGTCCACCGCCGGCGAGCGGGTGGCCCACTGGGCGGGGCTGCGGCCCGCCGACGGCGGGCCCCGCCATCCCGCCCAGCGGCTGCCGTCGCTGGACCCGGCGCCGGCCCGCAGCGGCAAGCGCGGCCGGCAGGTCGCGCGCCGTCTCGGCCTCGTCGTCGCCGGCGCCCTCGGGGTCGGCCTCACCGTCCTCGCCGCGCAGAAGATCGGCGTCGACAACGTCGTCGAAAGCATCGTCCGCTCGAACCTCACCTGGGTGCTCGTCGCTTGCGCCCTGATGGCCATCTCGCTCTTCTTCCGCGCCGCCTCCTGGTACTGGATCGCCTGCGCGGCGCTGCCCACCCGGTCGGTCCGCCGCCGCGACGTCACCTCGGCGACGATGATCGGGGTGCTGATGTCGGCGACCCTGCCGGCGCGCCTCGGCGAGCCGGCGCGCGCCCTCGCTCTCGCCCGCCGCACCGGTCGCATGCGGGAAACCTTCCCGGTCCTGCTCGGGACCCTGGTCTCGCAGACGATGCTCAACCTGGTGGCGCTGGCGCTGCTCGGGGTGATCATCATCTCCTCCACCCCGCTCTTCCACTCCGGCACCCAGAAGCTGTTCGTCTTCAGCCTCGTGCCGCTGCTGCTGCTGGTCATCGTCCTCGTCGCCCCGGTGCTGATGCGCCGCAACGGCAACGGCCGCCTGGCCCGCCTCGGCGCCGCCCTGCACCGGGCGCTGATCCAGGTGCGCGCCGGCCTCGCCGTCTTCCGCGACCCGCGCCGGGCGGCGGCGGCGGCGGCGGCGCAGCTCGGCGCCTGGGCGATCCAGCTCTCCGCCTGCTGGGCGCTGCTCTACGCGCTCGGACTCGACGGCAAAGCGGGCATCGGCGCTGCTGCTGCGGTTCTGTTCGCCGTCAATGTCACGGCGGTCGTACCGGCGACCCCGTCCAACATCGGCGTCTTCCAGCTGGCGGTGATCAGCGTCCTCCACACCGGCTTCGACATCGGCACCGCCGATGCCCTCGCTTACGGGGTCATCCTTCAGGCCGTGGAGATCGCCACCGCTGTCGCCCTCGGCCTGCCGGCCCTGGTGCGTGAGGGGCTGACCTGGAGCGACCTTCGAGTGCAGGCGCTTTCGACCGCTCCGGTTCACCTCGAGTCGAAGCCGGTTTCGCGCGAGTCTCCACGCCATGGCGCGCGTGTTTAGTTACACAAATATTTACTTATAAAAAACCCTCATGTGTTCATCTAGGATGCTCTGGAACCTGTACCAGTCTCGACCAGAGGATCGCCCGAGGGGGGTATTGCAGTGCCCCATGCCACTACCGCCACCACGGACGGAGAGGTACGTGCTGGCAGCCGCGTCCTTGCCATATTCGAAAACCCGCTGAACACGCGGATCCTTCGCGCCCACGCCGAGGGTCCACACCGCCTCGCCGAACTACAGGAGAAGATCGGCTGGTCCGCGCAGACGACCGTGCGGGTGGCGGTCGCCAACCTTCGCGAGGCGGGGGCGCTGAACAAGCAGACCGTGGGCAGCTCCCCTTACGCGGTTGCCACCGAGCTGAGCCCGGCCGGAAAGGAAATGCTCTTCGTCGCCGACGTCATCGAGGCATGGCTGGCGCTCGCTCCAAACGGCCCGATTCCCCTCGACGGCGAAGAAGCCAAGGTGGCCGTCAAAGCCCTGGCCGGCGGCTGGAGCTCAAACCTGATGCGGGTGCTGGCCAACCGTCCCGTCACCCTGACCGAACTGGACGGCCTCATTCCCGGCGTCAGCTACCCGGCGCTTGAGCGTCGGATCTCCTGGATGCGGGCAACCGGCCAGATCGAACCGGTTGAAAAGGAGGGCAGGGGCACCCCCTATGTGGTCACCAACTGGCTGCGCCACGCGATCGGTCCGCTCAGCGCGGCCGGTCGTTGCGAGCGCCGGCACATGGGCAGCGAGAGCGCCCCGATCACCAACGTCGAGGTCGAGGCGTCCTTTCTGCTGGCGATGCCACTCGCCCCGCTTGCCCGGCACGCCGAGGGCACCTGCATGCTGGCGGTACAGACCGATCCGGTCGAGCCCGAGGCGGAGAGTCCGGGACTGGCCGGCGTCACGGTCGAGATAGAGCGGGGACAGGTTCGCTCCTGCGCGCCCGAGGTCAGCGCCGAACCGACGACCTGGGCGGTCGGCAGCCCCGCAAGCTGGCTCGACGTCGTCATCGACGGCGAGATCCAAGACCTGCGCATCGGCGGCGCCAAGCCCCAGCTCGCCGTAGACCTCATCTGCGGCCTCCACCACGTGCTTTTCGGCGACCTGAAGAGCAGCTAGCGACGGCGCCGCAGCATTGCCCGAACGCCGATCGCGAAGCCGACGACGGCGGCGGCGGCGATCAGCTGGCTGCGGTGCTCGTCGACCTGGCGGCGCCAGTCGGTGAGCTCGGTGACGCGACCGCGCAGCGCCTCGACCGAGGTGCCGAGCTGCTCGCGCTGGATGTCGATGTCGCGGCGAATCTCGGCCGCGGTCCGAGTGGCGCCTGCGGTGGCGGGCCTGCCGGGCTGGGGATTGGCGCTCATTTTCCGCCTCCTTTGACGCTGCTCTCGACGCCCTCGGCCAGGTTCTCGGCTTCGCTTTCGAACATGGTCCTGGTCAGCTTCGCCTCTTCGATCGCCTGCTCGGGAACCGGTGGCGCGCCGGCCTTGACCGAGCGGTAGGCGACGTAGCCAGCCGCGGCGGCGATCAGCAGGAAGACGGCGGCCTCGATAAAGAAGCCGGGCCAGGTCTTGCCGTCGAAGACCTCTTCGTTGAGCAGCCAGGCAATGCCCTCCATGACCAGGATCAGGGCCAGGAAGGCGAAGGCGCCGGCGGCGATCCCGACCACGGAACCGCGCAGCAGCTTGCCGACCTTTTCGGTGACCTCGGCCTTGGCGAGCTCGAACTCCTCGCGGATCAGCGATGAGGTGCCGGTGGAAACGTCGAAGACGAGGTCGGCGACTGATTTCTTCTCAGCCGCGGGCTCGGGCGGCGGCACCTGAGGCGGTACTGGCGAGGCGGGGGGCGGCGTCGGCGGCGGGGTCTGGCTCTGGTCTGGCATGACTCCTCCTACTCGGGGGGATCTTCGTCGAAGACGCGGCGCCAGACGATCGCCGCCAGGCGCGTGGCGGCGATGCTGGCGAGGGCGCTGCTGGCGGCCAGCACCCCGCTCCAGAGCAATCTTCTGACCATCTCGTTGTCCATACCCAGTTTGCGACCTTACCTATCGCGGCTCGAGCCCGTCGCAGATCGTCGTCACCACAAGTTCCTTGGCCTCGTCGAAATCTGTGTCCGAGGCCGGGATGACGTCGAAGATCCAGCCCGAGAGCAGCTGCTCGATCGCCCCGTAGAAGGACATCGAGGCGAACATCGGCGCGATGTCGTCGCGGAAGGCGCCGGCCTTCTGGCCGTCCTCGACGATCTTGGCGATCGACTGGTAGGCGCGGCGGATCTCCGGCAGGTGGGTGCGGCCGAAGGAGTTGGCGGCGCGGGTGACCTCGACGATGATCACCTTCATCAGCTCCGGGTCGTGCCGGTAGGAGTCGACGATGAAGGCGGCGACGGCGGCGAGCTTGTGGCGCGGCGTCTCCCCCATCCGGTCGGTCTCCTCGATCGCCGCCAGCAGCAGCGACCAGCGCTCGACGAAGAGCTCGTTCAGGACCTCGTCCTTGGAGCGGAAGTAGTGGTAGACGAGCCCGTAGGCGACGCCGGCCTCGTCGGCGATGTCGGAGACGCGGGTCGCGTGGAAGCCCTGGCGGGCAAAGACGCGGATCGCCGCGTCGAGGATCTGGCGGCGCTTGTCGACAGGCGGTGCTTTAGAGGCCATTCGGAGCCCCCTCGCGCACGTCTGGCGGCGGCGGACACGCTGCGCGGTGCTGCGGCCAGATGTAGGCCCGGGGGCGACGGTTGGCCAGCGAGGGCAGCGCCTCGCGGACGCGGTCCTGGGCCGCCAGGTCGAGGTCGGCGGCGGCGAAGCACTCCTCGCCGGGCGCGCTCGCCAGCACCGTGCCCCAGGGGTCGACTATCGCCGAGTGGCCGAAGGAGTCGAAGTGTGGCGGCGCCTGGCCGACCTGGTTGGGGGCGAGGACGAAGGCCTGGTTCTCGATCGCCCGCGCCCGCAGCAGCACCTCCCAGTGGTCGCGACCGGTGGCGGCCGTGAAGGCCGAGGGGATCGCCAGCAGCCTGGCGCCGCGCAGGGCGAGGATGCGGAAGAGCTCCGGGAAGCGCAGGTCGTAACAGACGGATAGCCCCGCGATCAGCTCACCGACCTTCGCGGTGACGATCTCCGTGCCGGGCTGCTCGTGCTCGGACTCGCGGTAGGAGACGCCGCCGGCGTCGACGTCGAACATGTGGATCTTGCGGTAGACGGCGAGGTCCTCGCCATCGGGGCCGATCAGGACCGAAGTATTGGAGGCCTTCTCGCCCTCGCCGCGCTCGGCGATGCTGCCGGCGAGCAGGTGGATGCCCAGGGCTCGCGCCCAGCCGCGGGCGGCGGTGAGGCTGGGGCCGTCGAGCGACTCCGCCCCGGCCAGCAGCTCCTCTCCCCCGGCCAGCAGGTTCCACTTCTCCGGCAGCGCCACCAGCTCGGCGCCATCGGCTGCCGCGGCGTGCACCAGCCGCTCGGCCGCGGCGAGGTTCCGGGCCTTGTCGCTTGTCGAGTTGAGCTGTACGGCGGCTGCTCGCAACGCCTCACGTCCTCCGCGGGAATTCGAATATCGCTGGCTGACTGACCAGTCAATCGGCCCGCCCAGTATAGGACCGGACCAGGCGATCCCGGTCACGGGGGCGCTGGCTACAGGTTCATCTGCCGGGCGATTATCCGATCGAAGATCGGGGTGGGAATCAGCAGTTTGGCCCGCGCCGCCAGCTTAGCTTCGCGACCGACCAGGTAACGCGCCCGGGGGCGGTTGGCGCTGAGGGCGTGCTCGATCGCCGCCGCCGCCTTTTCCGGCGCGATCCCTCGTTCGGCGGTGTCCTTGATCACCTTGAGGTACTTCTCGATCGCCTTGCCGTAGAGGGCTTCCCGCTGCGGCGTGCCGATCTCGTCGGCGGTGCGCTCACCGCGTTCCCAGATCGGGGTGTCGATCGAGCCGGGCTCGACGATCGAGACCGCGATGCCCCAGGGCCGCAGCTCCTGGCGGAAGACGTCCCCCACCGCCTCGATCCCGAACTTGGCGGCGTGGTAGGCGCCGGTCAGCGGCAGGGCCACGCGGCCGCCGATCGAGCTGATGAAGACGACGCGGCCGCGGGCGCTGCGAATCGACTCCAGCAGCGCCTGGGTCATGGCGACATGGCCGGTCAGGTTGACCTCGATCTGGCGCCGGAAGTCCTCGATCGGCAGCGTCTCCAGCGGGCCGGGAATGGCGACCCCGGCGTTGTTGACGAGGCCGTCGAGACCGGCCTCCGACTCGGCCTCGACCCGCGCCGCGGCGGCGGCGATCTGGGCGGCGTCGGTGATGTCGAGGATCAGCGGCACGAGGCGCTCGGAGCCGGCCGCGCGCAGCGCCTCGGCGTCCTCCTGCTTGCGGACTCCCGCGAAAACCCGCCATCCGGCTGCGTCGAGGCGCAGGGCAGTGGCGCGGCCGATTCCGGTAGATGCTCCGGTGATCAGGGCAGATCGCACCCACTCAGGCTACCCGCGGTAGAGCTTTCAACCGCATAGCGACAGAAAGCTCTACCGCGCCGGACGAGCGGCGTAACCTTGGCGGTAACGTGACCGCGACCATCAGGGACGACGCCGAGCGCAAGCAGGTAACGGTGCTGTTCGCCGACGTGAGCGGGTCGATGGACCTCGCCGAGCAGCAGGATCCCGAGGAGTGGCGCAAGATCATGCAGCGCTTCTTCTCGATCCTGGCCAGCGCCGTGACCGAGTTCGAGGGCACCGTGGACAAGTTCACCGGCGACGGGATCATGGCCGTCTTCGGGGCGCCGATCGCCCATGAGGACCACGCGCGGCGCGCCTGTTACGCCGCCCTGCAGATGCTCGACGACGTCTCCGATTACGCCGCCGAGCTGCGCCGCGGGCCGGGGCTGAATTTCTCGACCCGGATCGGGATCAACTCCGGCGAGGTGGTCGCCGGGGCGATTGGCCAGGGGGGCGACGGCGAGTACACCGCGATCGGGCACACGGTGGGGCTGGCGCAGCGGATGGAGGCGCTGGCCGAGCCGGGCAAGGCGTACCTCACCGAGCACACCGCCGAGCTCGCCGGTGGCTTCCTCGATCTCGACGACCTCGGCGAGTTCGAGATCAAGGGGGCGAGCCAGCCGGTGCGGGTGTTCGAGCTGGCCGGGATCGGACCGGCGCGCTCGCGCCTCGACCTCTCGCGCGAGCGCGGCTTCTCCAGCTTCGTCGGCCGCACGCAGGAGATGGGCGCGCTGCGGGCGGCGCTCGACGAGGCGAAAGCCGGCCGGGGCGGTGTGGTCGGGCTGGTCGCCGAAGCCGGCGTGGGCAAGAGCCGGCTTTGCCACGAGTTCGCCCAGGGATGCCGGGCCGAGGGGCTCGAGGTTTTCGAGGCGCAGGCGCAGGCGCACGGAACGACGACCCCGTTCATGCCGGTGCTGCAGATGCTGCGCGCCTTCTTCGGGATCGGCGAGCGCGAGCCCGAGCAGGTGGCCCGGGAGAAGATCGCCGGGCGGGCGCTGCTGCTCGACCCCGGCTTCGCCGAGGACCTGCCGCTGATGTTCGACTTCCTCGGCGTCCCCGACCCCGACCGGCCGCTGGCGCAGCTGAGCGCCGAGGCGCGGCAGCGAGCGCTGGGCCGGATCGTCTGCCGCCTCGTCAACGCCCCCAGCCGCCGCAAGACGCTGGTCCTCGTGGTCGAGGACCTGCACTGGATCGACGAGGGCAGCAACGTGCTGCTGGCCGACCTCGTCGCCTCGATCGAGGGCACGAACACGCTTGCGGTGCTCAACTTCCGGCCCGAGTACTCGCCCCCCTGGCGCGCCTCGGCGTCCTACCGGGGGATCTCCCTGGAGCCGCTGGCCCGCGCCGACACCCGCGAGCTGCTGCGCGACCTGGCCGGCGAGGACCCCTCCCTGGACGGGATCGACGAGCCGGTCCACGAGCGCACCCAGGGCAACCCGTTCTTCATCGAGGAGATCGTTCGCGAGCTGGCCGAGGCGGGACACCTCGAGGGCGAGCGCGGCTCCTACCGCCTGGTGGCGCCGATCGAGGACGCCGGGGTGCCGGTAACCGTGCAGGCGGTGCTCGCCGCCCGCATCGACCGCCTCGACCCGGCCGCGAAGCAGCTGCTGCAGGTGGCCTCGGTGGTCGGCAAGGAGGTCAGCGGGCGGGCGCTGGGGATGACCGCCGGGCTCGACCGCGACCGCATCGACCCGGTGCTTTGCGAGCTGATCGAGGCCGGCTTCCTCTACGAAGCGGAGCTGTACCCGGAGCGGGTGCTCGCCTTCCGCCACCCGCTGACCCGCGAGGTCGCCTACGGCACCCAGCTCGCCGACGGGCGTGCCGCCACCCACGCGGCGGCGGCGCGGGCGACGATCGAGCTGGAGCCGGAGCGGCTCGACGAGCTGGCGGCGCTGATCGCCGGCCACATGGCGGCCGGCGAGGAAACGCTGGAAGCGGCTCGGTGGTCCGCCCGCGCTGCCCACTGGGCCGGCCACAGCCGGCCCCAGGACGCGCTGCGTCTGTGGCGGAACGTGACCGAGCTGGCCACGGACCTCGAGGAGAGCGAGGAGACGGTCGGCCTCGGCGTGCTCTCGCGGATGATGCAGCTCGACTACGCCTGGCGGCTGGGGATGGAGCCCGGGGAAGCGCAGGCCCTGGCCGCGGAGGCGACTGCGATCGCCACCCGGGTCGGCGACCTGCGCTCGCTGGCGCTGCTGAAGTTGCTCACCTCGGCCCGCCCGGGAGTCGCCCACCGAGCCTCCGAATGGATCGCCGCCGCCGAGGAAGCGATCCGGCTGGCCGACGAATCCGGCGACCTCGACCTGCGGGTCGCGATCCGCGGCGCCGGTTGCTACGCGCAGATGTGCGCCGGCGACCTCGACCTGGTCGAAAGGGCCGCTGGGGAGATCCTCGAGCTGGGCGGCGGCGATCCCCAGGTCGGCGCCGGAATCGTGATCGGCTGCCCGCCGGCCTGGGCGCTGATGGCGCGGAGCATCGCGCTCAAAGAGCGCGATCGAGTCGAGGAGGCCGAACGCCTGGCGGATCAGTCGCTGCGGATGGCGGCGGAGCACGGCGACCCCGAGACCGAAAGCTGGAGTCGCGGCAACAAATCCACCCTGATGGCCGAGAGCGGTGAGCTGGAGGCGGCGCTGGCGCTGGCCCGGCGCAACTGCGAGCTGACCGACCAGCTCGGCGACGTCTTCTCGCGCTCGCTGGCGCTGACCAGCCTCACCTACGTCCAGATCGCGATTGGCGACCACGCCGAGGCGGTCGAGACGATCGAGCTCTCCGACCGCACCTACCGCGAGGCGATGAACGCCGGCGGCGAGGGCGAGGCGTGGCGCGGCACCCTGCGAGCGCGGGCGCTGCTGGGCGCCGGGCGCGCCGAAGAGGCGCTCGAGCAGGCCAAGGCGGCCGTCGACGTCTCGCGGGAGCGAGAAATGCACTGGCAGCTCCCCGGTGCCCTTCTGACCCTCGCCCAGGCCCGGGCCGCCACCGGCTCAGCCGGGGTCGAAGCGGCCCTGGACGAGGCAACCGCACTATGCGAGCGCCTCGACCACCGCATGACGCTGCGCAAGATCGAGACCGACCGCGCCGCGCTGATCGCCTAGCCAGCCGGCGGCGCGACCCCACTCACTTCTTCGGTTCGACTTCCTTCGGTCCGCCTTCGGGTTCTTCCTCGGGCGATTCCCTGGCCGCGGCCTTGGCGCAGATCGCATAGGACGTGTAGGCGCCGGTGGCCGCCCGAACTCTCCAGCCGGTTGGTTTCTGACCGTCGATCGACAGCTCGTGGTCGCTGAGCGGCGCCGAGATCAGGATCGTGCCGCCCTTGTCGTCGATCATGCCGCCGCCGGAGATCGCCAGTGGCGTGCCCTTCGGGCAGATCGCGTCGGCGAACTCGCCGGCCTCGGCATGTGCCGTGATCACGACGACGACCGAGAGCCCGCCCCAGCCGGATTCGCCTTCGGGCCCGGATTCGCCTTCGGGCCCGGGTTCGCCTTCGGGCCCGGGTTCGCCCTGGGGTCCCGGTTCGCCGGGTTCGCCCTGCGCGCCCGGTTCGCCGGGTTCGCCCTGGGGTCCCGGTTCGCCCTGAGGTCCCGGCTCCCCCTGAGGCCCCATCGGCCCTTCGAGCCCATGCGTGCCTTCCGGCCCGGCGGACCCGGCCGGGCCAGGCTGTCCTTCGGGACCGGCGGACCCAGCCGATCCGGGGGCGCCCTCTGATCCGCTCGCGCCGGCGGCGCCGGCCGGTCCTTCCGGACCGATTGGCCCGGTCGGCCCAGGCGGGCCTTCCTGACCCTGCGAGCCGGACGCACCGGACTCTCCCGCCGGGCCGGTCTGGCCACTCGACGACGTGGACGGACCGCCCGAGCCCGAGGCCCAGCTCAGCCGCCGCTCGGACGGCAGGCAGCTGGCCGACCTGGAAACCAGGCGGAGCGCCGCCTTGGCGCGGTGAGTCGTGCTGCCGTGCTTCTGGACGCAGGCATAGATGACCTTCGCCTCGGCCTCCCCCACCTGCGCGGCAAGCGCCAATGCAGCGATGGTGGCGAATGCACCCAGGCGCGGGAGCAGCTTCGTTTTTCTAAACAGCGACACGAACGGCTCTCTTCGGCCGCGAGAGGTACACCCCTCTAGAAAAGAGACTCGAAATGACGCTATGGAATACGGCCGGCCCGGTGACGCTCCAACTCGGCGACCATCAGCTTCGTGTGCAGGGCGGCAATCAGATCCTTGAGCGGCTGGGCCCCGGCTTCGAGCATCTCGACCACGCGCTCGGGCGGGACCTCGCCGGCGAGGCGGGTCATCACCATCTCGACCTCCTGGTGGACCAGCGCCTCGAGCGCCTCCTTGTAGCGCAGGGTGTCGTAGACGGTGAAGCCGATCTGCTCGTCGTAGCCACCGGCGCGGAAGCGACCGATCGCCTCGATGATGGTGATGTCAGAGGGCGAGTAGCCGCGGCTGTTGGGGGTGAGGATCTCCAGCTCGGCGAGGCGGTCGAGCACCTCCTTGGGGACCCCGTAGCGCTTGCGGACCTCGGTAGCGCTGGTCCGCGAGCGCTCGCCGGCTAGCGCCCGGTCGAGGATCCGGTCCTCCAGTTCGAGCAGGGCGCCGGCCCGCTCCGGATCCTCGTCGAGCACCGCCCTGATCGCCTTCAGCGGCATGAAGCGCTCCTCCTGCAGGCGCTTGATCAGCTTGATCCGGTCGACGAACTCGGGCGGGTAGTAGGCCATGTTGCGGCTGGTCTTGACCGGCTCCGGCAGCAGGCCCTCGCGCAGGTAGTGCTTGATCGTCGGCGCCGGCACCCCGGACGCCTCGGCCAGCTCGCCCATCCGCAGCAGCTCGGCGGGAGTGGTGCTCACGGGCGGAACTCCGTCGGCGCTGCGTCGGAGGCGACGGCGGCGGCCGCCCCGGAATCGATCATCGCCGCGACCTCCTCGGCCGAGTAGCCGGCCTCGCGCAGGACCTCCTCGGTGTGCTCGCCGAAAGCGGGCGCCGGGCGGGTCGGATCGCCCGGGGTGCGGCTCATCTTCACCGGCACCCCCAGCTGGCGCACCGTGCCCAGCCCAGGCTGCTCCAGCTCGACAACCATCTCACGCGCCCGCACCAGCTCGGAATCCAGCGCCTCGTCGAGATCGAGGATCGGCTCGATGCAGCAGTCGTGCTCGTCGTTGAAGGCGAGCCACTCCTCGCGCGTGCGGGAGCGGAAGACGGCGGCGATTTCGCGCCAGGCGTCGGAGCCGGGCGCCTCGAACTGCTTCTCGATCAGGTCCGGCCTCCCAACCCCGTTACAGAGAGCGGCCCAGAACTTCGGCTCCAGGGCGCCGCAGCTGACCCAGCCGTCGGCGACCTCGTAGGGCAGGTAGCAGACCAACCCGCCGGCGAGCTGCTGCTCGCCGCGGCGCGGCACCTCGCCGTCGCAGAAATAGCGGCCGGCGACCATCGCCAGCCAGGAGAGGGCGCCGTCGGCCATCGAGACGTCGACCATCTGACCCTCGCCGGAGTGGCGACGCTCGTGCAGGGCCGCCATCACCCCGAAGGCCGCCATCAGGGCGCCGCCGCCGAGGTCGGCGATCTGCCCGCCCGCCTGGACCGGCGGCCCGTCCTTGGCGCCGGTCAGGCCGAGCAGCCCGACCAGGCCGAGGTAGTTCATGTCGTGCCCGGCACGCTGGGCATAGGGGCCGTCCTGGCCGTAGCCGGTGATGGCGCAGAAGACGATTGCCGGGTTCGCCTCGCGCATGCGCTCGTAGCCGACCCCGAGCCGGTCGAGCACGCCCGGGCGGAAGCCGTCGAGGACGACGTCGTGGCGCTCGACCAGGCGCAGCAGGGCCTCGCGCCCCGCCTCGCTCTTGAGGTCGAGCCGGATCGAGCGCTTGCCGCGGTTGAGCGATAGGTAGAGCGAGGAACGGGTGCCGAGCGCCTGCTGCTCGTCGCTCCCGTAATAGGGCGGCGCCCAGCGAATGTAGTCACCCATGCCGGTGTCCTCGACCTTCAGCACCGCGGCGCCGAGGTCGGCCAGCAGCAGCGAGCAGAAGCCCCCCGGCAACAGCCGGGTCAGGTCGAGGACCTTGACGTCGCTAAGCGGGAGAGCGCTCACGCTTGGGTATCCCCAACAGCTCGCGAGCCTCGGCCACGGTGGCGGCGCGGCGGCCGACGTCCTCGGCCATCTGCCGCGCCTTGGCGATCAGGTCGCCGTTGGAGCGGCACATCTCGCCATTCGGCAGGTAGAGGTTGTCCTCGACCCCGGCGCGGACGTTGCCGCCCAGCACCAGCGCCGCCGCCAGCAGCTTCCACTGGTCGCGGGAGATGCCGATCGTCTGCCACTGGTTCGGCCCCTCGGGACCGCCGGGGATCTGGTCGGACATCAGGGTGACGTTGCGCGGCGTCGGCCGGATGCCGCCGGTCACCCCCATCACCAAGGAGATCTGCAGCGGTTCCTCCAGCAGCCCCATGTCCAGCAGCGGGTCGAGGTTGGCGACATGGCCGGAGTCGAAGCACTCGTGCTCGGGTTTGATCCCGAGCGCTTTCATCTCGGTCAGGAACTCGACGATCGTGTCGAAGCTGTTCTCGAAAACCGCTTTGAAGACGAAGTCCTTGCGTCGTTTGGAGTACTTGGCGTAGTTCATCGAGCTCATGTTCAGCGCCGCCACGTCGGGCTTGCAGGCGCGCAGGTACTCGAGTCGCTTCTCGATCGGGATCCCGATCGCGCCGGTCGAGTAGTTGACGATGACGTCGCCGACTTCGGCCAGGATCGCCGCGGTGATCGCCTGGAAGTCCTCGATCTCATAGGAGGGCGTGCCGTCCGGGGTGCGGGCGTGAATGTGGATCTGCGAGGCACCCTCGTCGACCGCGCGCCGGGCCTCGGCCGCGTACTCCTCCGGCGTGTAGGGAATCGCCGGGCACTGATCTCGATTGGCGATCACACCCGAAATCGAGCAGCTAATGACGACCGGATCCTCGAAACGGCTCATCCCGAAACCTCGATTGGCGATTTATGCCCGCATACCGGGCAAAAGTCGACACTGGCCTTCATACCGGCATTACTCCGTGGCGTTTCTTGGGCTTGCGGACCTGCTTGTCCTTGGCCATTCGCAGTGCCTTGACGATCGTCGGGCGGGTCTCGCGAGGGTCGATGATGTCGTCGATCACAGCGTTGCCGGCGGCGATGTAGGGGTCGATCTGCTCGCGGACCGCGTTCAGCATCGCCTCGCGGGTCGCCTCCGGGTCGTCGGAGGCCTCGATCGCCGAGCGGCCGATGATTTCGACCGCGCCCTCGGCGCCCATGACCGAGATCTCGGCCCCGGGCCAGGCGACGATCAGATCCGGCTCATACGCTTTACCGCACATCACGTAATAGCCGGCGCCGTAGGCCTTGCGCACGATCACCGTCACCTTCGGCACCGTGGCGCGGCTGACCGCGTAGAGCATCTTGGCGCCGTGGCGGATGATCCCGGTGTGCTCCACCTTGGAGCCGACCATGAAGCCGGGCACGTCCTGGAGGAAGACCAGGGGGATGTTGAAGGCGTCGCAGAGGTTGATGAAGCGGGCCGCCTTGTCGGCGGAGTCGTTGTCGAGGATCCCGGCCAGCTGCTTGGGCTGGTTGGCGACGATCCCGACCGGCTGACCGCCGAAGCGGGCGAAGCAGGTGATCAGCGTCTTGGCGAACTTCGGCTTCAGGTCGAACCACTCGCCGTCGTCGACGATCTCGCCGATCACGTCGTACATGTCGTAGGGCTGGCGCGAGGAGTCGGGGACGATCTCCATCAGCTTCTCCGACATGCGGTCGTCGAGGTCGTCGGTCTCGATCACCGGCGGCTTCTGCTCGCAGTTGGCGGGGAAATAGGAGAGGTACTGCTTGATCGCGACGATGCAGGCCTCGTCGTCGGGCACCTCGAGGTCCCCCACTCCCGATTTGCGGCAGTGCACCTTGGCGCCGCCGAGCTCCTCCATCGAGATGTCCTCGCCGGTTACCGCTTTGACCAGGTGCGGGCCGGCCAGCGCCATCGCCCCCTGGCCGGAGACCATCGGCACGAAGTCGGCCAGGGCCGGGATGTAAGCGGTGCCCGCCGCGCAGGGCCCCATCATCGCCGCCACCATCGGGACGACGCCCGACATTTCGACCTCCTCGCGGAAGAGGAAGCCAGAGCCGGCGAAGAGCGAGCCGGTCGCCTCCTGGATGCGGGCGCCGGCGGAGTCGAGCAGCCAGACGAACGGCATCCGCTTCGAGAGCGCCATCTCGCGCAGGCGGGTGACCTTGAGCTCGCCGGTCATCCCCATCGAGCCGGCCATCACCGTGAAGTCATAGGCGGCGATGCAGGTGGGACGACCATCGACGTCGCCCCAGCCGGTGATGACGCCGTCGGCGGGAGCGTCGACCCCGTCCATCGACCGCTGGGCGAAGTGGGGCCGGCCATGGATGCCGAGCTCGACGAAGGTCCCCTCATCGACCAGGAGGTCGAGCCGCTCGCGGGCGGTCAGCTTGCCGCGGTCGTGCTGCTTGGCGATCTTCTCCTCGCCGCCGCCCAGCTTCGCCTTGGCGCGGCGCTCGTGCAGCTGCTCGTTCAGCTCCGCCAGCGTGGCGGTGCCGGGAAGGAGGTGCTTCGACTCTTGCTCGGTGCTGGCCACTAACGCCCTTTCCACTGCGGGTCGCGCTTCTCGAAGAACGCGGTGACGCCCTCGACGATGTCCTCGGTGCTGAAGGTCAGTGAGAGCTGCGAGCGCAGGAACTCCAGCGCGTCGTCGATGTCCATGTCCTGCTGGCGGTACATCGCGTCGTGGCCGAGGCGCATCAGCACCGGGCTCTTCGAGGCCAGCTTGCCCGCCCACTCGGCAACCGCGCCGTCGAACTCCCCCGCCGACACGACCTTGTTGGCGAGCCCGTACTCGACCGCCTGCTCGGCGCTGAGCCGCTCGCCCAGCAGCATCATCTCGTTGACCTTCTTGCGCGGGACGTTGCGGTAGATGATCGACATGATCATGTAGGGGAAAGCGCCGACGTTGATCTCCGGCGTGCCGAAGGTCGCCCCCTCTCTGGCGATCACCAGGTCACAGGAGAGCGCCAGGCCCATCCCCCCCGCCAGCACATGGCCGTTGGCGGCGCAGAGCGAGGGCTTGCCGAGCCGCGGCATCAGCCGGAAGAACTCGAGGAAGAGGTCGGAGGCGAAGTGTTTCTGGACCAGCGAGGCGTCGGCGGCGAACCCGCCGAGGTCGGCCCCGGCGCAGAAGACCTTGTCGCCGGCCCCGGTGAGGACGACGGCGCGGACCTCCTCGGAAGCTTTCGCCTGCTTCATCGCCGCGACCAGCTCGGCCAGCATCTGCCCGGAGAGCATGTTGCGCTTCTCCGGGTTGTTCAGGGTCACCGTGGCGACGCCGTCGGCGACCTCGTAGGCGACCAGCTCGTAGCTCTCCGCGCTCATCGAGCGGGACCATACCCGACTTTCACTGAAAGTGGGAAGTGCTACTGTCTACTCGCTTCTGGCGGCCGCTGCCGCCTTCCGAACCCGCGAACGAGGAGAGACACAGTGGCGACCGCGACCAACGGCTCCAGCGTCATCAAGCCCGACCACGCAGCCGGGCGCAAGCACTTCATCTTCAGCCAGGAGCACGAAGACCTGCGCGAGTCGATGCAGGCGTGGGTGAGAAAAGAGCTGTGGCCGCACCGCAACGAGTGGGAGGACACCTACTGGCCCACCTCGGCGATGCAGCGCGCCGGCGAGCTCGGCTTCCTCGGTCTCTGCTTCCCGGAGGAGTACGGCGGCCAGGGCGGCGACTACTTCTACTCGCTGGTCCGCGCCGAGTGCATGAGCTACTCCGGCTCCGGCGGCACCAACATGGGCTTCGCGGTCCAGACCGACATGGTCCTGCCCCCGATCCACCTGCTCGGCACCGAAGAGCAGAAGGAGAAGTACCTCAAACCGGGCCTCAAAGGCGAGAAGGTCGGCAGTCTCGGGATCACCGAGCCGGGCGCCGGCTCCGACGTCGCCGGCATCCGCACCACGGCGATCCGCGACGGCGACGAATACGTCATCAACGGCTCCAAGACCTTCATCACCAACGGCCCGCGGGCCGACTTCATCGTCCTCGTCTGCAAGACCGACCCCGATGAGCGCCACGCGGGCATCACGCTCTTCGTCGTCGACCTGCGCGACGAGAACGGCGACACGGTCCCCGGCTTCACCGTCTCCGCCGAGCTGGAGAAGATGGGGATGCACGCCTCCGACACCGGCGAGCTGGCCTTCGAAGACGTTCGCGTCCCGGCCAGCGCCGTGCTCGGCGAGGTCGGCAAGGGCTTCTACCACATCGCCTGGGAGCTCCAGGGCGAGCGCCTGGTCGCCGCCGCCGGCTCCCACGCCGGCTGCGAACGGATGATCGAGAAGACCCTCGAGTACGCCAAGGAGCGCGAAGCCTTCGGCCGCCCGATCGGCAAGTTCCAGGCGATCCGCCACAAGTTCGCCGAGATGGCGACCAAGACCGAGGCGGCGAAGCAGTTCACCTACGCGACCGCCTGGCGCTTCGGCAACGGCGAGTACCCGGTGCGTGAGATCACGATGGCCAAGCTCTTCGCCTCCCGGGTCGGCTGCGAGGTCGCCGACGAGTGCATCCAGATCCTCGGCGGCTACGGCTACATGAAGGAGTACGAGATCGAGCGCGCCTACCGCGACGTCCGCCTCAACCGCATCGGCGCCGGCACCGACGAGGTCATGCTCGACGTGATCGGCAAGAGCTACGGGCTGTAGGTCGGGCGGGGTGTCAGGAGCTGGTGGCGATTACCGTGGCGATGGTCGCGAGGATCGCGACCATGTTCGTGCCCCACAGTTGGAACATGGTCGTCCGCAGGTCGCGGAGGTCCCGATCGATTCGATCGAGCGTCTTGTCGAGGTTGTCGAAGTGGTCGTCGAGCCGCTCATCCGTCCACATCGTCCGCTCCATTCCGGCCACGCTAGTTGATTGGACCGCAGACAATACACCTCGTTTCTAACAAATGACGATCATCAAGGACACCGGATCGCGAAGCCCACTCCCTCCCTTCGGCGAGGAGCACGAGGAGCTGCGGGAGACGGTCCAGCGCTTCGTCGTCAAGGAGATCGCGCCCAACGTCGACGCCTGGGAGGCGGCGCGGGAATTCCCGCGCGAGCTCTACAACCGCTGCGCCGAGCTCGGCTTCCTCGGGCTGAAGTTCCCGGAGGAGTACGGCGGCCAGGGCGGCACCCACCTGCACGACGCAATCTGGGTCGAAGAGCTGGCCCGTTCCGGCGGCTCCGGCGGCGTCGCCGCCGGGCTCAACGCCCACGCCTCGATCGCGATGCCGCCGATCAACTTCGGCACCGAGGAGCAGAAGCAGCGTTGGCTGGTGCCGGGCATCGCCGGCGAGAAGATCGGCGCCCTCGGCATCACCGAGCCCGGCGCCGGCTCCGACGTAGCCGGGATTACCACCACGGCCCGCCGCGACGGCGACCGCTTCATCGTCAACGGCGCCAAGACCTTCATCACCAACGGCGTCCGCGCCGACTTCCTCGTCTGCGCCTGCAAGACGAGCGAGGAGGGCGGCCACGGCGGCATCTCCTTCCTCGTGCTCGAGCGCGAGATGCCCGGCTACGAGGTGGCGGCGAAGCTGGAGAAGATGGGCTGGCACTCATCCGACACCGGCGAGCTCGCCTTCAGCGACGTCGAGGTGCCGGCGGAGAACCTGCTCGGCGAGGAGAACGGCGGCTTCAAACTGATCATGGCCAACTTCGCCTGGGAGCGGCTGCTGATGGCGATCGGCGCCGTCGGCGCGATGCAGCGCCTGATCGACGTCACCGTCGCCTACGCCCTCGAGCGCGAAGCCTTCGGCCGCCCGATCGGTAAGTTCCAGGCGATCCGCCACCACGTCGCCGAGATGGCGACCAAGGCCGAGGCCGCCCGCGCCCTCACCTACAACGCCCTGCGCCTCTTTCACGAGGGCCAGGACTGCATCCAGGCCGTCAGCATGGCCAAGCTGGTCACCCAGCGTGCCGTGCTCAAGATCGCCGACACCTCCCTGCAGATCCACGGCGGCTACGGCTACATGCGCGAGTACGGCATCGAGCGCGCCGTCCGCGACGCCCGCCTCGGCCCGATCGGCGGCGGCACCGACGAGGTGATGAAGGAGATCCTCGGCAAGACGATGGGGCTGTAAGGATTAGCAGGGGTTTCCTGCTCCTCCACCCCATCGTCCGTGTCAGGCGGACACGATTCGGACACATCGCGCCGCGCCTGCTCGATCTGATCCTCGGCAGACACGCGCTCGGCGATGTCGAACTCATCGAAGACGTGCGCGTAAACGTCGAGCGTCATCGTCGGCGAGTGTCCAGCCTGGCGGGCCACGTCGACCACGCTGCGCCCTTCGCTGATCAGCAATGAGACGAAGCTGTGGCGCAAGTCGTAGGGACGAGCACTCTCCAGGCTGATCGCCCGACAAGCGGGCCGCCAGGAGTCGCGGTGCCAGGTCTGCCAAGCCGGGTCGTTCCAAACGCCTCCTCTGCCGTTCGGGAAAAGGAGCGCCTCGTCGCCAGGCTCGCCGCCCAGGAGCCGCCACTCGGTCAAGTCACTGGCGAGTGGGGCGAGGAGCCGAACGGTGCGCGCCTGCCCGGTCTTCGTCGTCTTGACCCCGCCCTGACCGTCTGCGGCCTTCTCGACCAAGAGCGTCCGCTCACGCACGTCCGACCAACGCAGCACCAGTGCCTCCTGTGGTCGCAGACCGGCGTAGGCGAGTAGTCCGATCAGGGCGGCGTCGCGAGGACCGTGCTTCCGCCTCTTGACGGCGACGGCTCGCAGCCGCTCAACCGTGAAAGGAGAGACCGGCCGGACCTCGCGCTGGCGACGGACGTTCGGCTTCCGCACAGACTTGACCGGGTTGTGGCTTATCCGTCGCCACTCGACCGCTCGCCGCAGGACGCCCTGAAGCAGCGCCAGCGCTCGATAGATGGTCGGCTGCCCAACACCATCGCCTTCCAGTTCTGCCCGGTAGCGCTCGACTGCCTCGACAGTGATTGCGTTGAGGCGCATCGCGCCGAGTCGCGGCAGGACGTGCCGATCCCAAAGCCCCGCGTAGCCGCGCAGCGTGCGGCTTGCCAAGTTGGGAACCGCGTACAGCTTCCACCACTCCTCCGCAAAGTCGGCGAGCGTCTCGCTGCCCCCGGTGAGCAGATCGAGATCTCCGGTTCGCTTGCGTCGCAGGACTTCGGCGTCGAAGGTTTCCGCGTCGCGCTTGCGACCGATCACTTTGGAATGCGCCTGCCCCTGCTCATCACGCCAGCGCACCCGCCATACGCCTCCACCCTTCCGCTCGATCCTCTCGACACTCACCGACTGCCGCCTTGGCCGTCGGCGTCGTTCAGCATCGACCGCAAGCTGCCACGCGGAGCAACGGCAACAGGTCGGTTGCGCCGTCTGGGCCTGCGGAACTCCGAAGAACTCACCTGGCCACTAATCCAGCGCTCCAACTCCGCTGGACGGATTCGCAGCCTGTGGCAGATTCGTACGGCCCGAAGCTCCCCCGCTCAATCGCCCGATAGACGGCACGGCGGGAGAGTCCGCAAACGCGGGCAACGTCCTCCGGGGACAGAAGCCGCTCGAATTCGATGTCGGAGCCGTCGTGCATTTCCTCTGCATTGGCTGTCCATCGAAGACGAGAAATGCATCGTCTGCTTTGCAAAGAAAGGCCGCTCGACGCACGGACGCCTTCACTGCGCGACCCCTCCGCCGGGGGGACATAGGAGCCCGACCGCACGGCAGAGCCGTGCCAAAATCGGGACTCCGGCCCCCGGGCGCCACGAGCAACGCTGCTGAACCTTGCCGACGTTCTGAATCAACAAGCTGCGGCTCAGGCACGAAACCGGAGTGATCTACCCCCGATAAAACGGAGTCGCGGTTCTGGAGTCAGGCGGCTTCCCGGGTCGTGTTGTGTAGATCCTCGTATTCGGTCGGGCTGAGCATCCCCAGCGCCGAGTGGCGGCGTCGGGTGTTGTGGAAGTACTCGATGTAGTCGTGGATCGCGGTTGAGAGCTCGACGCGAGTCTTCCAGCGTTTGCGGTTGAAGAGCTCGACCTGCATCCGCCCCCAGAAGGACTCGACCATCGCATTGTCGTAGGCGCTGCCGACGGCTCCCATCGAGGGGGCGATGCCGGCGTCTCGGACTTTCTGGCTGAAGGCCCAGGACGTAAATTGCACGCCTCGGTCGGAGTGGATCACGAGGCCGTCAGCGCCGTCACGGCGGTTGGTCGCCATGCCGAGGGCGTTGGTGACCAGGACCGTCGTCTGGGTGCTTTCGACCGACCAGCCGACGACGAGCCGGGAGAAGGCATCGAGGACGACGCAGCAGTAGATCTTGCCCTCCCGCGTCGGGTGCTCGGTGATGTCGGTCATCCACAGCTGATTGGGACCCTCGCGGCGGAACTCACGACGGACGAGGTCCAGCGAGGTCACCTGCGCCATCCGTGCTCCCTTCGGCAATCGCCGGGTCGGCAGCCCCTTCAGCCCTATCTCGCGCATGACCTGCCCGACCGTGTTGTGGCTGACGATGATCTGCCGTCCGTAGCGGAGCTCGGCCGTGACCCGCATCTCGCCGTAGGTACCGCCCGATGCCTTGTGGACGTCGGCGATCTCACCGGCCAGCCAGATCCGCCGCAGGGTTCGCGGCGGAGCCGGCCGGCCCTTCCAGTCGTAGTAGCCCGACTCCGAGACGCCGAGTACCCGGCAGGCATGCCGGATGTTGATTCCCTGCCCGATCAGGGACTCGATCACCGGGAAGAGCCTTTTGGGGGCAGGTTCCCCTCGAGGAAGACCTCGTTGACCTTGCGCGAGACCGCCAGCTCGGTTTCCAGCTGCCTGATCCGGCGTTTGGCGGCGGCGAGGTCGAGTGCCTCATCGGTGCTCAGTCCGGCGATCTCACCGCGGTCGATCCTCTCCTGCTTCAACCAGTTGTAGATGGTGGCATCGCTGACGCCGAAGGTGGCGGCGAGCTGGGCGACTTTGGTGCCCGATCGAGCTAGCTCGATCACCTGATGGCGAACCTCTACGGGGTACTTGCGGGGCATCTGAATCCTCCTTGGGGCCGAAGGACTCTAGAAACCGGACTCCGTCAAGGCTGGGGTAGATCTCCCCCCCCCCTCAAGATCAAGATGGAGAGGAAGAAAGACAGGGCTCACCGGCACTTCTGAGTGTCCGCCAGACCACGCGGACCAGCAGGCGCTTGAGGCAACGCAGCGCTTCGGCGGTGCTCTTGCCCTCCTCGCGCTTCTTGGCCAGGTAGGCGCGAGCCCCAGGGTGAACGCGAGCCTGGGTCAGAGCGATCCGGTAGAAGGCCGCGTTCAGCTGGCGGTTGCCGTGGCGGTCGAAGCGGTGGCGCTCGGTTCGGCCCGAGGAGGCGGGGATCGGCGCGCAGCCGGCGAAGTGCGCGAGCTGTGCGTCGCTGGCGAAGCGGTTGGCGCCGGCGATCTCGCCGATCAGCTTGCCGGCGGTGAGCGAGGCGACGCCGGGGACCTCGAACAGCGCGGGGCAGTAGCGCTTGGCGCGCATCCCGATCTCAGAAGCGAGCTGGCGCTCGCGGCGGGTGAGGTCGCCGATCCGCGCCAGTAGGTCGCGGGCGATCCGCACCTGCACGGTCGGCTCGCGTCGGGCCAGGCGCTGGGAGAGGCTGCGGCGCACGCTGGCTTGGTCGAGGCTTCGGGCCGCCGGCTCAAGCCCGGCTTCGAGGTCGTGCAGATGCCAGCGAAGGCGCGAGGCAAGGCCGGTTCGCTCACTCACCAAGGCGTCGCGGTGGTCGACCAGCAGCTTCAGCTCCCGGGCCGCTTCGTCGTGGCTTGCGAGGTGCAGCTCTGCTTCCTCGCGCAGCCCCGTGCGGGCGATCGCCAGAGCGTCGATCGCGTCGGACTTGCCGCGAGTCCGCGCTCCTTTGCGGGCGCCGGCCATCAGCCTCGGCCCGACCCGCAGGACGGGCTCGCCGCTGGCCACCAGGAAGCGCTCCAGGCGGCCGTTGACGTGGCGGCAGTCCTCCAGGGCGAAGCGGATCTCGGTGCCGAGGCCGTACGCCCAGGCGAGCAGCTCTTGCTGGCCGGCCTCGTTGGCCGGGACGGTGATCTCGGCGAGCTGGCGGCCGAGCTCGGAGGCGGCCACCGCGGTATTGGTTTGCTTGTGGGGGTCGATGCCGATCGTGATCAATGGCGCTCCTTGGGGAGTGGCTTGCGGTCACGGATCGACGGCGGACAGAACTGGGTGGGGCTCTTGCACGCTCCTATCAGGTCACGCCATCGGTCCTCGAACGCGACGGGCGACAGGACCCATCGGTCAGCCAACTCGGCGACATCAAATGTCGAGTCAACCCGTCGCGCCGAGGACGTTAAGTCGGTCAATGGATGCTGCTCGAAGAGGGGCACGGGAACCCAGTTCGTAGTGTGTCGGGGGTTGAGGTTGGGTGCTGGGTGGGGTCTTTGGGTGGCCGCCTGAAGACCTGATGAACGGGCTTTGTCTTGGCAGCTGCTTCTTGGCTGCCTCATCGTTCGCTACTGGATCGTGGTGGCTCATTTTCTTCTGGATCTGGAATTTTGAATTTGCCTATTTGCATCTCTGGCGACTGCCATTCGATTCCCGCGACCAACTCATCCAGAGACGTTTCCAGCGCCGCCGCGAACTTCATCGCCGAATCGAGACCAGGCAGGGACAGGCCGCGCTCGATCTGGCTGATCGCCGTGCGGTGCGTCGAGGTCCGGAAGGCGAGCTCGTCCTGACTCACGTCCGCTGCACCGCGAGCCTTGGCTAGGTTGACCCCGAAACAGCGGGCGAACTGCTCGCGTTGCAGGCTTGCGTGGCGCCCCACCGCTACATCCCCTCCCCGAGGATCTCGTTGAAGCGGAGTGCCGCCCGCGTCGGCAGTACGAGCCCGTCGCTGCGAAACAGCAGGCCGACCGCGGTCAGGTCGCGGACAGCGCGTTCGATCGCGTCTCGCTGCGCGAAGTCGGCCGCCCCGGCACTCACCTCCTGAATCAGTTCGGAAAGCCGCAGGTGCGTCGGATAAAGCGTGAGGACGTGGATCAGGACGCTGCCCTGGTCACGAAGATCCTGAGCCTCGTTGGAAGAGCAGTCGCTTGAACCGCAATCCATAGAGTTGTCATCAGCCATGAGGAGCGTGCCTCCTTGTGGTCAGGCGGCCCGTTCGCGCTACCACGCGACGGGTCGTCGCTTCTTGAAGCCGGCATGCCTATACCGTTCCCGTGCGGCCGGCCTGGTGAGAGCTATGCCGGTCGCCACGGGGCCGGTGTTCGCGCACGCGGCCCCACTTATGTGCCCCAGAGGTTAGCAAAGCCTGAGTACATGTTTTTAGAAAAATGTACGCAGGTAACTTTGGCGCTGGCGCTTCTGAGAACGTGCAACCAATGCGCCGCTCAGAGCGACCTCAACCTGCCCTCGGCGAGGCCATCCGCCAGCTCCGCAAGAAGAGCGGCAAGACCCAGGAAGCCCTCGCCCGCGACGCCGGCATCACGACCGCCACGCTGTCGCTGATCGAGCGCGGGCAGGCCAATCCGACGTGGGACACCGTCACGAGAATCGCTTCCGGCCTCGGTGTTTCGATGGGGGAGTTGGGTCGTCTCGTTGACCAGCGAACTTAGAGGGAAGTCCTCCGGGAGACTGTCGCTCGATTCCTCAGCACGACGCTCGCTTAGGGTTTGGTCGGCGCAGCGGCTATGGGGTCGGCTTTGCGTTTCCAGTGCTTCTGGAAGTCCGGACCCTTGGAATCCGGCGGGACCGCTGGCGGGGTTACATGAATGGTCAGCGGGATCGGGAACTCGACCCCGAGCAGGAGGGCCTGACCGGGGACCAACGCAGGCAGGAACTCGGCCGCTGCACGATCCAGGTCTCCGGCAGCCCGCGCGACCATGTCTCGATCGCGATCGTTCGTCAGCCGGTGAACAAGAAGGGTTCCCATCTGACCGATGACCGCGTCGGGGATATCGCGCGGGCGCTGGGTAGCAAGGCAGATACTCAGGGAGTACTTACGACCTTCCTTGGCGACTAGATCGAAGGCATCGAGGGAGTAGCGGCTGAACTCGTCACCGAGTTCTTTGTTGAGGAATTGATGGGCCTCGTCGACGCAGACGACGAGGGGAAGCTCGCGGAATCTGCCCTCACGAGCGAGTCGCAGGAGGCTGCGTCCAATTCCGTTGGCAACCATCTCGCGGACATTGCGGTCGAAGGCAAGGTGGCGCAACGAGATCCGCAGCACTGAGAGGGTCTCGTCGGCAAGGAATTTCTCGATCGTGTCGAGCAGGGGAGGGGTGGTGTCCGGGTGAAGAATCGGGGCGAACTGCGGCGAGGAGAGGTCGCTTTCCATACGGGCGATCAGAGTCGTGCACATGCTGAAGTCGCCCTCGTGATGATCACCCCACTTGGTGAAGTCACGTTCGCCTTGGCGGGCTCCCCAACCTGAGGGCCAGACACACTCAAACTCGATCTGTTTCACCAATTTGTCGATGTCGAAGTCGGCTTTTGGGTCTTCGAGAGAGGCCGAGTGGAGTGCGTAGGAATCGTCGAATGGCTTCTTTTCCTGTCCCGCTTTAGGAATACACCCCGACTCGACAAGAGGATCGGGATCGCCAAGGAGCCGGGCGAGCTTTAAGCTCTTGATCGCTTCACGCAAGCGCGGACCCTGGATCTTGCCCGCGGGCTGGAAGAGGGCGAAGAGGTCACGCTCCTCCAAATCGGTGTATGGGAAGGCATTGTCGCTGCATGCCGAGGGCTGGTCCTTGCCCCCAATGGAGACATGGGCGACCTTGTCGGTCAGAGCGTGGTACTCACCGGTCGGGTCGAGCAGGATGACCTTCGCATCGAACTTGGAAAGCCGTTCGATGATACGCGCCAAGGACCAGCTCTTGCCGCTGCCGGTAGCTCCGAGGACGGCACAATGGCGGCCGAGAAGCCGCTCGGGGGTGACCCGAACCTTGGCGGACACGGTCCCCGGGAGGTATGCGAGGTCGAGCAGCAAGGCGGCATCCTCGGCGTCGGCATCGCTGACACGTTCAACAATCCAGGCGACTAGCGACGGGTCAAGGGAGTAGACGCGGGCGCCGACCAAGGGGAAGCGGGTGACCCCGCGCTCGACGGGCGCTCCGCTGAGCGGAACCGAGGTCAGGAGCTGCACCGTGCCAATCGGGTGCACGGGCTTTGCCGCGCCAACGCGGGGCTCGACGCTGAGGCGATCGCGCTCGGGAAGCCTGACCTCAGTCAAGCGCGCGAGGACAGCCACTTCCCCCGCATCTAGCGCCAGGAACTCACCGACGGCACCTCCGCCCGGACGGTCGCCATGATGGAGATCGCCATCGAGTTTGGTCGCCTGCGGCAAGTTGACCCGGGCGCGGTTCGGACCCACCTCGACGACCGTCCCAACGTAGCGGCTTGGCTCGAAGGGATAGGCCGGCAGCTCGTCAGCCATCGCCGATTGACTGGACCCGCTTGACGTGAACCTCTTCTTCCATCGGGGCCACCAGATCGGGCAAGGACTTAACGACCTTCTCGAAGGAGCCAGCGACGAGGGCGATCCGACGGTCACCCTCGGCGATCAGCTTCTTCAGCGCACCAATGATGCCCTCATCTTTGTCCTTGAGACTGCGGGCGATGACGACGATGCGGATCCCAACGTTGCCGCGAACGGCCGCCATCACGGGCTCGGCGATATGGCGGTCCTCGAATCCCGAACCAGCAATCACCAGGCCGGTGCCTGAGCGCCGCAAAGAAGACTGGAAGCGGGACATCAGCTCCAGAAATGGCTGCTGGTAGGAGACCTCGAACTTGCTGGCCCTTGGATAGACGATTATCGGCCTCGGACTGGGGTGGCCGCGGTGGACGGCCCCGTCGCTGTCGGTCCAGTCGATCGAGCCGTGGAGCTTGTGAATCTGGACCACGTTGGGGACCCAATCGAGCGGGGCGGCTGCCTCACTAGCCTCTCGGCGAGCCTGGTCACGCTCGAAGGCGAGCGGGTCAAAACGCGCGGGGCTCGAGGCCGTGAAGCCGTCGATAACCGCGAAGCCGATCCTCGCCGCAGCCGCCTCGAAGGCGAGGTCGTAGTTGGTGGTGAAGATCTGGGTCCGCGGGAGCTTGGTCGAGCGCCGAGCGACCTTACGCAGAAAGGATTCGTGGACCCCAAGATCAGATTTGTCATCGACGAAGTTGCATGAGGTGGCAATCGCTTCCTCGCCCTTCTCGATGAAGACGGCCAACTCGGCATCGGGTCGCAGCTCCTGCTGCATCTGGCAATGAGAGAGCAAGAGCTCGACGTTCTCGACGTCGGATTTCCAGTTGATTTGGTTGAGAACCTCGTCAAAGCGCTCCTCGTTAGCTGACTTCACGGCGGCCCAGAGGTCCGCCATCGTCGGAGCCAGCACCTCTCCATCCGGACCTTTGATGCAACGGCTCGTCCCCAGCCCCGAGAGCACGGCCAAGTTGCGACTCGTGAACACCTGGGCGAAGAGGGCATCGAGGTCGGTCTTGCGATCGGGGTTGACGCCTTGCCAGCCCTCGCTTTCGGAGGTGAGGAACTGGAGCTCTGGCGTCGTGTCTGTCACTTAAGGCGAGGGCCGTAGAAGGCACGCAAAGATCTGCTCAACTTTGATTCAGAGTGGCTTAAGTTATCCACTCGCGCGGGCGCCTACTCTTATTCAGGGATTTTGGATCAATATCGGTGAAGTGACACCAGGGCAGGGTCATTGGGGTGGCAGTCGTTGACAAGGCCCCGAAAACCCTGCTCACGCCGCCCGAATAGTGATGGCTCAGACGCGAAGCTGATCGAGATTCTGAGACGCCGGCTCTAGGCGCCCGAGAGAATCTCACGCAGAAAGAGGGTCATGCCAGTTACCGCCCGCTCCAGGTCCTCGTCGGTGACCTTGACTCGATAGCTGTGGTTTGCCGTATCGCCGATCCACTTCGCGGACGTGATCCGCCCCATAACCTGACCAGACACTCCACACGCCTCCTTGCACCTCTGGAGTGCCGCACTGAGGTCGAGGTCGTCGCCGTTGTCCTTCCGCAGCTCGCCCTCTTTCCCGCGTTTTGCCATTGCAACGAAGACGGCTTGGCTGATGATCTTCCGCGTCAGAAGCGCGGCGGCGTTCCGGTTCTGACGGTTGAGACAATCATTCAGCTCATCCACCAAATCCCGAAGTTCGCCGGAGAGACCGGGAACTACGACCCGACTGTTCGCTCCTTTGAGCGGCCTGTAGAGCGGCATGGGCTGCCGAGGTAGTCGTTTGGGTGCCTTATAGCTCACGACGTTGACCTCCGCGGCATCGGCTTCCAACTCATATCCCAGCCCTTCCATCGGACCCGTGATCGCATCAACGCTCGCTCCCTCTATATCGAGGTCGAAAACGACCTTTGGCACCGCCGCTCGCAGGAAACCAGGGATCGCATGGCCGTTGTGGAGGGTTTCGATCACGTAGTCGCGGATCGACTTCATGTCCGCCGGAACGGTTGGCGCATCAATCACGCCGTACTCGTAGAACAGGTCAACGACCTGCTGGTCGGTGTAGTGGAAGTCAAGAAGGACGGCGAACTCGGTGTAGAGCCGCCGCCAAAGTCGTTCCGCCTCATTTCCCGTCGCTGGCACCCGCCAAGGCTAAAAGAAAAAAAATCCGTCCGGCAACGCTGATAATCTTTACCTTTGAAGGTACAGATTATGGCTATCAATTCGACATCTCCCCTCTTGACCAGGAATGAGATCGCTGAGATCAGCGGCGTGTCGATCAATGCTGTGAACAAGGCGCTTGAGCAGCGGGTAGCGAAAGCGCGGCGGCAAAGGGGGCGGACGTTGCTGGTGGCTGACGAGGCAGCGGCATTGGCGCTGCTCTCAGAACTGCCGATCAGCCTCTCAATCAAACTCAAGCGCGAGGTCCGGAACTGGATCGTTAAACGAAATCCCGCCAAGGCGGAGGAGTTCGAGCTTTCCCGCGCCCTGCGGGTCGCGATGACCGAGAACGCCGCTGATGTCGCTAAACGCGCTTTCGACTACGTGCGGCTGCGCGAGAAGTACGTCGAGGTCGATCCGGCCAAGATGGGCGGGGCTCCGGTTATTCGGGGAACGCGCGTCCCGGTTCGAACCCTGGCTCAGCTAGTCGAGGGCGACGAGAATCGCAGGGCCTTGAGGGAGGATTACCCGCACATCCCAGAGGAGGCGTACGACGTTGCGGTCCTTTGGGCGAGGGGTAATCCGCAGCGGGGGCGGCCGCTCAGGAGGCCTCGGACCCGAGCCAATGGCCGCGCGGTGGCGTGAAGCTTTGGATCGACGAGTGCCTGTCTCCGACTCTCGTAACGCGAGCTAATCGTCGCGGTTACTGGGCAACCTGCAATCGAGACCGGAATCTGCTCGGCGTCGCCGACAAGGACCTTCACGAGCTGGTCATTGATGAAGAGGCCGTCTTCGTCACCAATGATGGGGCGGATTTCGTCGGGCTCTATAGACGGGTTGATCTGCATAGCGGCCTTCTGATCCTGCCGCAGACCGATAGACGTGAGGCACTATGGCCTCTGCTCGATACCGCGTTCGACTACATCGAGAGGCAGGCCGACGCAGCCGACGAGACAGCCGCCGAGTGGATGCTCAACAAGCAGGTCGAGGTCGATCCGAGTGGCAATGCCACCCACGACGACCTGCCCAGCGCAAATTGAACGCGGACACAATCCGGACACCTCAGCCGGGCCAGGCACGATCACGGCCGATCATCGCCCTCATCCCTGAACAAGCTCATTTGCGGCGACTCCCTGCCCACCGATGATCCCACGTGCCCACCTGTGCCACGCTCGGAACTCATGAAGGAGATCATCGGCAAGACGATGGGGCTGTAGGCAGCCCGACCGTCAGCCGCGGGGGCCGGCCTCGCAGGCGCGGGAGTAGCCGGGGCCGGGGCCGCCGTCGCAGTAGTCGAAGCCTTCGCCGCCGTAGAGCTGGTCGGTGCTGGGTTCTCCGAAGAGGCGGTCGTCGCCGGCTTCGCCATGGCAGCCGTCTTCTCCCGGGCCCATGAAGCAGACGTCGTCGCCAGGACCGCCCCAGCAGCCGTCGCTGCCTGTGCCGGCCTGGCAATAGTCGTCGCCGTCGCCGCCGACGCAGTCGCTGTTCTCCGCGCCGGTGATGCAGATGTCGTCACCGCCTTCGCCGATGCAGCGGTTCCGCCTCGAACCCTCCGGGTAGCAGAGGTCCTTCTCACCATTGCCGACGAACCTGTCTTCGCCGGAGCCGAGGTGGATGGTGAGGGGAAACGGCAGCCGATCGAGCACCTCCACGAAGTCGTTGCCGGGACCCATGTCCAGTTCGATCGCCGAGGCGCCGTCGATCGGACATGTGGCGGCACCGTGACCGCGGGTGAAGTGGCAGCCCTGCAAGCTGTCCGCCATCACGCCGGTGACGAGGATGTTCGATCCGTCGCTGCTCAGGCGCAGGTGCGACCCGGAGGCCGGCCCCTCGACGACGATCCGGCCCGCCGGCGAGGCGGCATCGGGAAGAGACAGCAGCGCGACTGCGGCCAGGGCGCCGATGAGCAACCTGTGAGTTTTGTGAGCGCGAAAAAACAACAGCGGCGGATGCTAGAGACCGGAGGTCTCGACAGCGGGCCTTGCGAAGAAATTCCTATGCAAAAAGCGGGAATTCCGAGGCCTAGGATCGGGGAGTGATCTACCTGCTCAGACACGGCGATGCCGAGCACGGCGACGGGGGCGACGCGGCGCGGCGGCTGACCGTCAAGGGAGAGCGACAGGCCAGAGCAGCCGGTCGGGCCCTCGCGGCGATGGGCGCCGGAATCGATGCTTGTCTGACCAGCCCGAGGGTGCGGGCGGCGGAAACCGCACGGCTCGCCTGCGAGTCGCTGGAGATCGAGGCGGAGATCGCGAACGAGCTGCGGGGCGGAGACTTCGACGCGCCAACGCTCGCCGCCGGCCGTGGCGATGTCCTCCTGGTCGGCCACGAGCCCGACTTCTCCCGCGAGGTCGCCCGCCTCACCGGCGCCAGGGCGAAGATGCGCAAGGGCGGACTGGCGATCGTCGACGGCTCGACGCTGCTGGCGCTGCTGCGGCCAGCCGACCTCGCCGCGATCGGCGGCGGCTGAGGGCTACGCCGACTCGCCCTCGTGAGCGGTCCGCTCCGCGAGTCCCTTCAGGTTGAGGAGTTGGCGGCGCATCATCAACACGTCTCCCGGTGGGGCAAGCAGTCGCATCAGGGGACGATGAACCGCCGGCGGATAGGCGACGAGGACCTTGACGACGATGCGCGAACGCTCCTCCCCGCGCGGGTCGGCGCGATAGGTGCAAGCGACCCGGCCAAAGACGCGGCCGCTCGACCACATCGTCAGCGAGCGACCCGGCTCGAACTCGACCAGCTTGAAGATCGTCTGGAAGCGCTGTCCGGGCGCCAGCCGCTCGAGGCCCGGCGTCAGCGCCTGCGGACTGCGGCGACCGAAGTTGTCGAGCTTGTCGTAGCTGTAGGGAGCGGCGCGCAGTCTGACAGAGCCAGCGGAAGGTCGCTGCCGGCGGCGCCTCCACGTCGACCGCGCGGAACAGCGCGCAATCGGCCTCCTCCAACAAGCGGTCGCAGGGGAACGATTCAGCCCGCTCGTTCGCGGTCGACCCCCAGTGCTCGACGAACGCCGGCCAGATGCTCCGCGCCATCGAGGCAGTGTGGCGGATGGCGGACCTCGCTCGCGACTGGATCGGCGGCAGGCGTGGGTCTAACATCGATCCATCGGCCCCCGTGCCGGGGCTCCCGGCCGGTGAAGCCCAGACGAGAGGAGAGCCAGATGCTCTGCGCACTGACCGTACGCAAGCTAAAACCGGGCGCGATGGAGGACTTCAAACGAGCCTTCGTCCCGCCCGAGGACATGCAGCCGCCGCCGGGATGGAAGCGCTTCTATGCCCTGCGCGGCGTCGCCGACGAGAACGAGATCGTCACCTTTGGCTTCTTCGACGGCACGCTGGAGGAAATGCGGGCCAACAAAGACGACAACGAGTACGACCAGCGGCGCGCGGCTGCCGAGGAGTTCGTCGAATCGGTCGGCACCGACGGGGTCTTCGAGGTGGTCGAGGAGCGCTCTATGGAGTAACGCTAAGCCAGCAAGGTGATCACGCCGCGGAGCACGAGCAAGGCGCCGATCACGGCGGCGAAGACGACGCCGCCGCGGCGGCCGTTGCGGCCGAGCCAGGCGCGAAACCGCGCCACGGCGTCTTTGGTCCAATCCGGGGCGAAGGTGTAGCCCAGCAGCGGCAGCTCCAGCAGCAGCTGCTGGATCAGGCAGAAGCCGAGTACCAGCAGGACGGTCTCCGCCACGCCGGCGTCGAGCTTGGCCATGCGGTCGAGGGCGGTCAGGTAGGAGACGCCGGGAAAGGTGAGGAGGACGCCAACCACAAAGGTGATTCGGGCCGAGCCCCTGCCCAGCATCCGCTCCGGCCACGATTCCTTTTTCTCGCCCGTCGCCGCCTTCGCCTCTTTGCGACGCTGGCGGCGCTCCTGCAGCCGCGCGTCGCGGCCGCTGCCGAGGACGAAGGCGATCAGCAGCGCCAGCAGGCCGACGACGATGTCCTCGGCTGGGCTCAGCGTGTGCTTGGCGGTGCTGACGCTCTCCGACCCGTGCAGCGTGAAGACGATCAGCAGACCGAGGCTGATGCTCGTCGTGTAGGCGCCGAGCAGGTAGCCGAGCATCAGCTTCTTCGGGTTCGGCAGCAGCATCATCACCGTCACCGCGGCCAGCAGCGTCGGCGTGAACATCGCCAGCAGCGAGAGCAGAAAGATGCTGCCGAGATCGCTCACGCGGCCATTCTTACTGGAAGAATGGACCTGTGAAGCAGCGGGTCAGCGTCCTCACTCTCGGCGTCTCCGATTTGGAGCGCGCCCGAACCTTCTACGAAGCGCTGGGTTGGACGACCGGCGCCGAGCCCGGCGACGACGTCGCCTTCTTCCAGGCCGGCGACATGGTGCTGGCGCTCTGGGACCGCAGGCGCCTGGCCGAGGACAGCTGTGTCGAGGACTCGCCCGGCTGGGGAGGTGTGACGCCGGCGCTCAACCTCGGCTCGCCGGCGGAGGTCGACGCGACGATCGAGGAAGCCCGGGCGGCCGGCGCGAGGATCGGCCGCGAGCCCGCCGAGACCTTCTGGGGCGGCTACAGCGGCGTCTTCGTCGACCCCGACGGCCACCCCTGGGAGATCGCCCACAACCCCCACTGGGAGCTGACCGAGGACGGCGGCGTCAGACTCAGCTGAGCGCAGGGTCAGGTGGGAATGTCGTCTGGCAGCAGACGAAACGGCCGCCCGCGCGGGCCCCGCATGGCACGAAAGTGGCGGAGGTCGAAGCTGAGGACGTCGACGGTGGCGTGCTTCTCCGCCAAGACGACGATCGAGGCGTCAGCCAAGCCAATCTGAAGGTCCGCGTAGGCCTTCATCACGCCGGTCGCAGCGTCAACGTCCGCCCGGCCGAACTCGGCCAGCTCATAAGCGCCATCGACGACTTGCCCAAGTAGGGCCAGCTGCTTCTCCTGGCCGTGCCGCTCGATCAGCATGTAGTCGAGCTCGGCGAGGACGAAGGGGGAAAGCAGAAAGGGACCATCGAGCTGCTGGACCACGCGCAGCACGTCCTCGTGTCGTTGCCCGGTGGAGCTGGCCAGCTGCAGGGCGGCGCTGGTATCGACCAGGATCAATCTTGGCCGAACCCTTCGAGCGCCTGCTCAGCCCGGTCGGGATCGTCGAGGACGGGATCCAAGAGCGCGAAGAGGGCGCCGGGCTTGCGCCGCGGCACTCGGTGAGCATCGAGGACTTGGTCGACGCCCTCGCGAATCAGGTCCGACTCGGTGCGGGTCGTGCGGTCAGAGAGCATCTCGAGTTCCTCCTTCTGCGCGTCGGTGAGATAAATGGTCGTTCGCTTCACGCCATACATCGTGCCATATACCAGGGACGCCGCCTCCATCCGGCTCTAAGAGTCGGCCCAAGGCAAGTTCTCCCGCTCTGGGCAAAACTGGCCGGCTGACCAGGATTGCGCCGATCCCTGTAGCCTCCGCGGCCGACTTCACGAACTAAAGGAGACGCACACTGATGGGACTTCTCGATGGGAAAGCGGCGATCGTCACCGGGTCGGCAAGGGGGATCGGACGGGCGACCGCCGAGCTGTTCGCGGCCGAGGGCGCCAAGGTCCTGATCAACGATCTCGACGCCGACGTCGCCGAGCAGACGGCTGGCGAAATCAATGGCGAGACCGCCGTCTTCGCCGGAGATCTGACCAAGACCGGCGCCGCCGACGAGCTCGTCGCGGCTGCCAACGACGCCTTCGGCGCGGTCGACATCTGCGTCAACAACGCCGGCTACACCTGGGATGGCGTCGCCCACAAGATGACCGACGAGCAGTTCCAGGCGATGCTCGACATCCACACCGTCGTCCCCTTCCGCGTCGCCCGCGCGCTCGCCCCGCACTGGCGCGAGGCCGCCAAGGCCGAGCGCGGCGAAGACAAAGAGGTCTTCCGCAAGCTGATCAACATCTCCTCGACCTCGGGGACGATGGGCAACGCCGGCCAGGTCAACTACTCGGCCGCGAAGATGGGCGTCGTCGGCGTCACCAAAACCCTCGCCAAGGAGTGGGGCCAGTTCAAGATCAACGTCAACGCAGTCGCCTTCGGCTTCGTCGACACCCGCCTCACCGCCGCCAAAGAGGAGGGCGGCGAGATGACCGCTCCCGGTGGCGAGAAGATCGAGCTCGGCATCCCCGAGCAGATGCGGGCGATGGCCTCGGCGATCATCCCGGTCGGCCGCCCCGCCTCACCGGAGGAGGCCTCGGGCCCGGTCCTCTTCCTCGCTTCCCCGCTCGCCAACTACGTGCACGGCCAGGTGCTCAACGTGACCGGCGGCATGTTCGGCGGGATGTACACCTGAGCGACACGGCAACAAGCCGCAGGCCGCCCCGCTACCTCGACCTGGCGGACAAGATCTGGCCGGCGCTGTCGCGCGCCGCGGGCGCCCACACGTTCCTCTACGAGAGGACGGGTGGGCGCCTCGGCCACTCGATCCCCGGCGTGCAGGGAAGGATGCTCTTGCTCGACCACGTCGGCGCCAAGAGCGGCACCAAGCGCACCTCGCCGCTGCTCTACGTCGAGGACGGCAAGGACGTCGTCATCGTCGCTTCCAAAGGCGGCTTCCCAAAGCACCCGGCCTGGTACCACAACCTCATCGCCAATCCCGACACCACGGTGCAGATCGGCTCCGAGCACCGCCCGGTCCACGCCCGCGTCGCCGAGCCCGATGAGCGCGACCGCCTCTGGGCGATGGCGGTCAGGGCGTACGGCGGCTACAGGGACTACGCGGCTCGCAGCAAAGGCCGCGAAATCCCGCTGGTCGTGCTCGAACCCCGCAACTAACCGTTGACGGGCCGATTTCCCTCCATATAGGCGTATTTTCGTAAGCGTTCAGCCCCCAGGGGGACATAACTCGAGCACGGCGAACCTTCTGCCATGGAGCGCGCCGAGGCCGAGGCGGTCTACGACGCGGGCCGCGAGGCCTGCGTCGAGTTCCTCGTCGAGCTGACCGCCCGCTACGAGCGCCAGGTCACCCGGCTGGAGGCACGGATCGAGCGCCTGGAGGAGAAGCTGCGCGAGAACTCCCAGAACTCCTCGCGCCCGCCGTCGGCCGACCCGCCGGCCAAGCGGCCACTGCCCGAGCGCTCGCCCAGCCCCCGCAAGCAGGGCGGCCAGCCCGGCCACAAGGGAACGACTCGCAAGCTGGTGGCCGAGGATCGCCTCGATCAGGTGATCGACCACTGGCCGGCCAGCTGCTCAAGCTGCGGGCACGACCTCGACCCCTGCAACCACGATCAGGCCGGCGCGCCCCACCGCCACCAGGTCACCGAGCTGCCGGCGATTGCGGTCACCGTCACCGAGCACCGCGCCCACGCCCTGCGCTGCCCCGGCTGCGCTCACACCACCCGTGCCGAGCTGCCGCAGGGAGCCCGGGAAAGCGCCTTCGGCCCCCGCCTTCAGGCAGCGATCGCGCTCTTGTCGGTCCGCAACCGGATCTCCCGCCGCGACGCCTCAGAGCTATGCGGAGAGCTGTTTGGCTGCGCGGTCTCGACCGGCTCGGTCGACGCGATCTGCCAGCGCGCCTCCGCCGCCTTGGCATCTCCCTACGCCTGCCTGCGCGAGGCGGTCAAGGACGCCCCCGTCCTCTTTGTCGATGAGACCGGCTGGCGCAACGCCGGGCAAAAGCGCACCCTCTGGGGCGCCATCACCGATACCTCCGCCGCCTTCCACATCGCCGCCGACCGCCACGAGCGCGAGCTGCCGGAGCTGATCGGCGAGGGCTTCGCCGGGATCGTCTCCTCCGATCGCTGGTGGGCCTATGACTGCCTGGACCCGGCCCGCCGGCAGGTCTGCTGGGCCCACCTGCTGCGCGACTTTCGCCGCCACTCCGAAGGCCTGGCCGAGCAGGGTCGCTTCGGCGAGGCGGGGCTTGAGATCTGCCGCGAGCTGTTCGGCGCCTGGGAGGCCTTCGCCACCCACGGCGATCGCCGGCGGCTGGCCCGCGAGATCGCTCCGATCAAGCGTCGCCTGCGGGCCCTGCTGGAGCCCCACCACAAGACGACCACTCGCAACCGCCGCTTCCGCACCTTTGCCCGCAACCTCTTGAAGCTCTGGCCGGCGCTTTGGACCTTCACCGAGGTCGAGGGGGTGGAGCCGACCAACAACAGGGCCGAGAGGGGGCTCAGATCCGCCGTGATCTATCGCAAGATCTCCCTCGGCAGCCAGTCCCAAGCCGGAGAGCACTTCGCCGAGCGGATGCTCTCGGTCTCCCAGACCTGCCGGCTGCAGGGGCGATCGCTCTTCGGCTTCTTGGTTGAGGCGCTCATGGCGAGTGCTCGGGCGAGCCCTGCTCCTTCGCTGGTCTGAGCGGGGCGGGCGGGGAATCGCAGGCGTTGGTTGGGGCTGAACGCTTACGTATTTCCGGCCCATCAACTCAGTTTCTTCGGGCGACGCTGCTCGGCGACCGGGGTGCCCTCGTCGGTGGCGATCGCCTCGGGCGGCCAGGGGCCGGCCCAGTTGTCGCGGGCGCCGTCGATAGTGATCGTCGTGCCGGAGTAGAAGTCGCCGGCCGGCGAGGCCAGGTAGGCGACCAGCCAGGCCATCTCCTCCGGCCGTCCGGCCCGCCCGATCGGGATCGAGCGCTCGAGGTTGTCGACCACCACCTGCGGATACTTGGTCAGCAGCGTCTCGGTCGCGAACTGTCCGGCGGCGAGGGCGACGGTCCTGATCCCGAACCGGGCCCACTCCACGGCCAGCGTCCGCATCATGTTCTCGACCGCGGCCCGGGCGGCGCCGGAGTGAACCATCCCCGGCATCCCGTTGTGGGGAGAGAGGGTGACGCTGAGCACCTTGCCGCCCCCCTGGGGGATGAAGGCCTTGGTCGCGGCGGCGTGGGTCATCAGCCAGGTGCCCTGGACGTTGAGGTCGATGACCGTGCGAAAGCCTTTCGGGGTGATCGCCTCGGCCGGGCTGAGAAACTGGCCGCCGGCGTTGTTGACGAGGACGTCGAGACGGCCGTGGCGCTCCAGCAGCGCCTCGAAGAAGCGGTCGACGGGCTCCTCCTCGCGGATGTCGAGCGTCTCGTACTCGAAGGACCCGGGCAGGTCGGCGGCCAGCGCAGCCGTCTCCGCGAGCGGCTCCTCGCGCCGCCCACAGCCGACCACGGCGGCGCCGAGACGGGCCAGCTCCAGCGCCGTCTCGCGGCCAAAGCCGCTGCCTGCGCCGGAGACGACGCAGACCTGACCGGCGAGCAGATCGTCACGGAACACCTGCGAATGCGAGCTTTCAGCCATTGGCCAGCAAGCCTATAGGCGACCTGTTCGGCGGTAATGTCACTGCGATGAAGGTTCAAGTGGAGGCAAAGCCCCTGCATGAGCCGCTCGCCGGGGGTACGCCGGGGGCGACTGTCGTCGTCGAACCGATAATCGCCGGTCACGTCGATTTTCCGCAGGCGATGATGGTCAGCCCGGGCGGGCGCTTCCTGACTCTGAAGCTATTGCGAGCGCTGCTCGGCAGCCGACCGCCCAACGTGATCCCGGTCCCGGCCTTTCTGATCCGGCACCCCAGCGCCGGGGCGATCCTCGTCGACACCGGCCTGCACCCCTCCGTCGCCACCGACGGCAAGGAGAACTTCGGCGGCATGGGGAATCGCATCGGCAAGCCGCAACTGCAGGCCGGCGAAGACCTGCCCGCACAGCTGCGCAAGCGCAACCTCGACCCCGGCGAGATCCCAGTCGTGGTGATGACCCACATGCACAGCGACCACACCTCGGCGATCTCCGAGTTCGCCAGCTCGACCTTCGTCGTCAGCGAGACCGAGTGGGAGGCGGCGTCGGCCGGCCCCCGCCCCACCCTCAACGGCTACCGCCGCCCGCACTACGACTACGCCTTCGACTACCGCACCGTCGATTTCGACCGCGCCGGCAACGACTCCTACGCCAGCTTCGGCCGCACCTTCGACCTCTTCGGCGACGGCTCCGTCCACCTCGCCTTCACCCCGGGGCACAGTGCCGGCCACATGTCGGTGATCTGCCGCCTCAAGCAGGACGACTTCGTGATCGGCGGCGACGCCATGTACGTGCTGGCGCAGCTGAGCGGCGACGCGGCGATGCCTCCGCGGCCCTTCGACGCCCACAACTTCCGCCGCTCGCTGCAGGAGCTGCGGCTGTTCCACTCGCAGTTCCCGGGCGCCGTGATTACGCCGGGGCACGATCCGGACTTTTACGCTCAGCTCGCTGCTCGCTACGAGTAGCGAGCCCTTCGTACATCTCGCGCACCTCGGCGAAGACCTCGGTCGCCGCCTCGAGCTGGCGCTCGCGGCCGGGCGCGGGCTCGACCGCAAAGGTCATCGGCGCGCCGAACTGGATCGTCACCTTGGGGAAGCGCAGCCGCTTCCAGCCACGCACCCGGGCCGAGCCGTGGATCGCGACCGGGACGATCGGCGCCCCGGACTCCAGGGCGATCCGGCCGATGCCCGGTTTCGGCTCCCCCATCTCGCCCGAGCGCGAGCGGCCGCCCTCGGCGTAGACCAGCAGCATCTCCCCCTGGTCGAGGATCTCGTAGGCGGTCTTGAAGGCCTCCTCGTCGTGGTGGCCGCGGCGGACCGGGAAGACGCCGCCGTGCTTGTAGATGTAGGTCAGGACCGGGGGGCCGAAGAGCTGCGATTTGGCCATGAAGCGGATCTTCCGCCGCAGGTAGACGCCGGCGAAGAAGTGGTCCATCTGGCTGAAGTGATTGGGGGCGAGGACGAGGGCGCCCTCGCGGGGCACGTTCTTGACTCCGATCGCCCGCACGCGGTAGATCAGCAGCGTCGGCAGGGTGAGGACGAGACGGGCGAAGGTGTAGGTCCAGCCGACTCCCTTGCGCGCGGCGGTGTGGAACTGCGTGAAGTACTCCGCCGGGCGCGGGTCCTTGTAGGTCTGTGGCCTCATTTCCGCCATCGGGAGACGCTACCCCGAAGGCCGGGCCCAGTCACACGACCGCTCCAATGCCCGCCGCCAGTCGGCGAGCAATGCCTCGCGCTGGTCGGTTCCCATCCGCGGCTCGTAGCGGGTCGCCTCGCGCCACATCTCCCCCACCTCGGCGTGGCTCCAGCGGCCGGTCGCGATCCCGGCCAGGTAGGCGGCCCCGAGCGCGGTCGTCTCGGCGATCTCCGGCACGACCACCGGAGCCCCGAGGACGTCTGCCTGGAACTGCATCAGCCAGCGGTTAGCGACGGCGCCGCCGTCGGCCTTCAGCACCTCCAGCCGCTCGCCGGCCGCGGCCTCCTGGGCGCGGACGGCGTCGACGGTCTGGTACGCGATCGCCTCCAACGCCGCTCGCGCCAGGTGCGCGCGGGCGCTGCCGCGGGTGAGCCCGACGATCGTGCCGCGCGCGTAGGGGTCCCAGTGCGGTGAGCCGAGCCCGGTCAGGGCGGGGACGAAGTAGACGCCGTCGTTGGAGTCGAGCGAAGCCGCCAGCGCCTCCGTGTCGGCCGCCTGCTCGATGATTCCCAGCCCATCCCGCAGCCACTGCACCGCCGCCCCGGTGACGAAGATCGAAGCCTCCAGAGCGTAGGCAACCTCGTCCTCGAGGCCCCAGGCAACCGTGGCGAGCAGGCCGTCCGGCGGGCGCGGCGCGGCGGCGCCGGTGTTGAGCAGGACGAAGCTGCCGGTGCCGTAGGTGTTCTTCGCCATGCCGGGGCGGTGACAGGCCTGACCGAACAGCGCCGCCTGCTGATCGCCGGCGATCCCGGCCACCGGCACCTCGCCGCCGAACTCGCCGGTGGTCCCGTAGACGTGGGCGGAGGGCAACGGCTCCGGGAGGCGGGCGAGATCGATTCCGAGCAGCTCGCAAAGCTCCGGGTCCCAGGCCAAACGGCGGATGTCGAACAGCATCGTCCGCGAAGCGTTGGAGTAGTCGGTGACGTGGCGGCCGGTCAGCTTGAAGAGGAGCCAGGAGTCGATCGTGCCGAAGACCGCCCGCTCCGCCCCCTCGACGTTGCGCAGCAGCCACTCGATCTTGGTGGCCGAGAAGTAGGGGTCGATCGTCAGCCCAGTCCGCTCGCGCACCAGCGCCTCCTGCCCCGCCGCCCGCAGCTCGTCGCAGCGCCCGGCGGTGCGCCGGTCCTGCCAGACCAGGGCGCGGTGGACGGGCTCGCCGGTCCGCGGGTCCCAGGCGACCACGGTCTCGCGCTGGTTGGCGATCCCGATCCCGTCGAGATCGGCGCCCTCGATCCCAGCATCGGCGATCGCCTTGGCGGCAACCCGCCGCGTCACCGTCCAGATTTCGCCGGCGTCGTGCTCGACCCAGCCCGGCCGCGGGAAATGCTGCTCGAACTCCGAGTAGGCGCGGCCGGCAATCCGTCCCTCGCCGTCGAAGACGAGGCAGGTCGTCCCGGTCGTCCCCTGGTCGATCGCGAGGATCACGAAAGATCGTCAGTGTTGGGATACAACAAGGCCGATGAATCCGACGACCATCGTGCCGAACATTCCAGCGCTGACACGCAGGATCAGCTGCTGGATCGCATCGAAGCGACTGTTCATTTCAACTCGGACCAATCCGAACTCTGCTCGGACCTCTGCTCGGACGGACCCGAATTCGGCTCGGACGGACCCGAATTCGGTTTGAACGGATCCGAACTCTGCTCGAACGTCAGACCTGAAAGCGCGGATCTCGGCCCTCACGTCGTGCAGCTCATGATCGAGTCGGTTGAACCCATCGCTGATGCGGCCGTTCATGTCGTCGAGTCGCTCGTCGGTCCACTTTTCTCTCATCGCCTCCACGTTCTACACCCTAGGGAGCGAGGTGTCATGTGTGGGTGACAAAAGTGGAAAATCCCTGTAATCCACTCAGCCGCCCCGCACCTTGCAGCTGCGGGTCAAGGTCGAGGACAGGGTGCGACCGTCGGCGAAGGTCATCGAGGCGTGAGCGAAGGGGAAGGTGGCTCCCGGGAAGCCGGCGGGCGCGTCGCAGGCGGCGCTGAGGTAGCTGCGGGCCCGGCCGCGATAGGTGTAATCACGGTGCAGGCTGAGGCTGATGCGATTCAAATACCCCCAGCGGTTCAGCGCCGCCGGCAGGAAGCCGGTGAGGACGGTGCCATAGGTGCCCGCGCTTTCCCGGATGTGGAAGACGATGATACGGGTGATCGGCAACGGCCTCGCACCGTAGACGTGGGCGAGAATCGCGCGCTTGCCGTTGACGACTGCGTTGAAGGCGAGGATGCGGCCGTGCGAGGGGAAGGCCGACTGTTCCGGGAAGGCGACGTCGGCGTCGTAGCTGCCGCCACCGACCAGCGCAGCGCCGCAGCGGGCCATGGCTTCCTCGGTCGAAGAGGGTTCGATTTCGCCCTGGTGGCAGAGCGGCAGGCCGTTGGCATCGAGCCGGCCACCCCGGTTGATCGCGATCGAGATCTGCCGCAGCGCCGGCGGGCGCTCGCCCGAGAGGGTGCGGACCGTACCGGCGACGCTGACCGAGATCGGCGCGCGGGCGTCGCGCGGCAGGTCGGTCGGCGCGATGCCGCCGCTGAACCTGACGAAGAGGTCGCCGCGCGCGGTCAGCTCGGCATGGGCAAGGGAGGCAGACGCGGCGAAAACCATCGCTACAAAGGCCAGAACCCCGATCTTGCCCGCCCTTCCCCTCATCCGAGTGAGGCTAGCGGGGTTGCCCAGCCGTCCGCTCGCCTAGCCGCCGCTTTCCGCCACCCGGCGCGCCTCTTTGATGCCGAGATAGGGCATCGGGAAGAGTTGAACCAGCTCGGGGCTCCAGGTCAGGTAAGCGATCCGTCTGGCCAGAGAGCAGGCGGCTTCCGATCACCGAGCTGGCGACACCTGCGCCGCAGCTGCCAGCAGTCGCTGGCGCTGGTGGCTCTCGACAACGTCACGCGGCAGCTTGTGCGGCCCGCGCGGGAGCCGCCAGCCCGGACCCTTCTCCCCCGGCTCGCCTGCGGGCAGAGGGCTCCCCGAATCGGAGCTCAACGCGAGACTCGCCTGGGAGGCAAGCCGGGCGCCGAGGATGGGACGTCCCCGGCGCCCTGAAGCCGCCGTTCTGCCTTGGCGTCGTCCCAGGGAATAGGACGACTGCCAGCTTTGCGATTCCCCTATCCATGGTGCATCCATGCCCGCCGTCTGTAAACGACAGTACGTAATGTAAGTCCTGGTACAGGACTTGTCAAGACTGTTCAGACGCTGGGTCCCCCCGCGTCGCTGCGATCAGCCCCTGGCCTTGCAGGTCCGCGTCAGGGTCGACCTGAGGGTGGGCCCGTCCTCGAAGCCGACGGACGCTTCGGCAAACGGAAAGACCGCCTTGGAGAAGCCCTTGGGAGCCGGGCAGGAAGCACTGAAGTAGGCGTGGCGCTTGCCGCCGGAGGTGAAGCTTTTGCCGAGCGTCAGACAGATTTCGGCGAAGGCGCCCTCCCCCTGCCTGAGCTCGAGCATTGGCTCGCGCAATCTGCTTCGACCTAGACACCATCCTCTGGGATAGCTGACTGTGGCAGGCCAGCAATTGCCAGACGCACTGCGTCCATTTGTCAAGCTCAGTACGTGCTCATTGGCTTGGCTCTGACTATCGTGAGCGCCGGGATGGCGTCGACGGACCCTGCTGCGCAGCCAACTGAGCCTCTTTTCCCCCGCCTGACGGGCGGTCCGGGGCGGATGACGCCCGAGCGGGTGGCTCGGCATCAGAAAGCGCGCCTGGAGGGGGCGATGGTCGAGGCGGTGGCGAGACACGGCTACGCGGGGACGACGATGCGGGAGCTGGTGGCCCTCGCCGGCGTCTCCAAGAGCACCTTCTACCAGCACTTCGAGAACAAGCAGGAATGCTTTCTCGCCACCTTCGACGAGATCGTCGCCGAGCTGGGCCGGCGCGTCGGCGAGGCCTATCGTTCGGGCGGCGACTTCCGCGAGCGCCTCACAGCCGGCCTGGCCACGTTCGTGAACACCGCGGTCGAGGAGCCCGCCGCCGCTTCGCTGACCGCGGTCGAATCGCTGACCCTGGGCTCCGCCGGCGTCGCCCACCGCGAGCGTGCCTCGCTGGCCTTCGAGGGCTTGATCCAGCAGAGCTTCGACCACTCGCCCTCCGAGCGCCAGGTCGCGGCGACGACCGTGCGGGCGATCGTCGCCGGCATCAGGGGCGTTACCTACCGGCGCCTGCGCGCGGGACGACCCGAGGAGCTGCCGGGGCTGGTCCCCGAGCTGGTCGACTGGGCGCTGCGCTTCCAGGAGCCCGACAGCGAGGCGACGCGCCGGGCCGTCGAGGCGGCAGCACGAGAGTCGGCGGAGACCCCTCCCCCACCTCAAGCCGACGACGACCAGCGGCCCGGCTGGGACGAGCCCCCCGACAGCAAGCTCAGCCGGACGACGCTGACCCAGCGCGAACGGATCGTCCGCGCGGCGGCGATCGTCGGCGTCGAGCGCGGTTACGAGGCTCTCAGCATCCCCGCTATCTCGGGCGGGGCGGGCGTCTCCAACCAGACCTTCTACGAGCACTTCGCCAGCAAGCGCGAGGCCTTCCTCGCCGCGTTCGCGATCCTCGGCGGCGACGCCCTGGCCGCAGGCGCTGGGACCTTCGAGGACGAGGAGGGCGGCTACCCAGAGGCAATCGGCGCGGCCTTCAGGGCGCTGCTCGAGCACATCGCCGCCAATGAGCTGTTCGCCCGGCTGGCCTTCTTCGAGCTGCCGACGGCGGGGCCGGTGGCGCTCGATCAGGCCGACGCGATCCTCGACAGCTTCAGCGCCTTCCTCGAACCCGGCGTCGCCCCGAGCGAGCTCGGCGCGCCGCTGCCGAAGTCGGTCCTGGAGGCAATCCCCAGTGGCATCTGGGCGACGATCCAGCACGAGATCGCCCATGGGCGGCGTCAGTCCCTGCCGCAGATGGCACCGGAGCTGGTCCGGGTCGTGATCGCCTCGTTCAAAGCGCCCTGAGGCGGGACCGCTCAGTCGGCGGCTACCCGCCGCGCCTCGCCCTCGCCGAGGTAAGGGATGAGGACGAGTCGACCAGCTGCTCCTCCAGGGCGGAGATCGCCTGCGGGTCTTCCATCAGCAGGTGGCCGGAGAGGATCGAGGCGATGCCGCCGACCAGCGCCCGCTCGGTCGCGTCCGGCAGCGAGGCGGCCTGCGGATAGAGATGACGGCCGCCGCGCAGCAGGGTCGCGAACTGGTCCAGGGCGGCGAACTGGCGCTCGGCCGCGGCGAGGCTGGCGGCTCCCGCTTCGATCGCGAACACCCCGTGCCAGGTTGCTGGGCGTCCGCACGCCACCTTCGACGCTCACTTCGAGAACAAGGAGCAGGGCCCGGCCGGGCAGGTTAGGTGGAACGGGCTATTTATGTCAAGCGAAGTACATGACTATTTATGACTCCGGGCGCGGTGCCGTGGCCAGTAGGCACGGCAGAAGTCGCGCAGCTGCACCGCCCGGTGGAGGAAGCCGCTGAAGCTGCGCCCCGTCGCCCGGTGCTCGAGATCCAGCTCGTACTCGCCGAGGCGGTAGCCGGCGCGGACGGCGTCGACCGTCATCCCGATCTCCATGCCGAAGCCGGCGGCGAAGGGCAGCGTCGCGCGCAGCGCCTCCACCCGCATTGCCCGCTGGCCAGAGATCGGCGCCTCGGTCTCGGCGCCGCAGAGGCGCCGGATCGCCCAGCGGGCGAAGCCGAGGGCGAGCCCGAAGCCGCCGCCGACCCGGCGCGAGAAGGCGGCGACGGCGAGGTCGCACTCGCCCCGCTCGACCGCCGCGACCAGCGGCGCCAGGCGGGCCGCCGAGGCGCCGAGGTCGCCGTCGCAGAGCAGGACCAGGGACGGCGCCGGCTCGACGCTCAGCGCCGCCTGTGCCGCCGCGGTCACGTTGCCGCCCTTGCCGTGCGGGCGACCGCGGCTGACCACCTGAGCCCCAGCGGCCATCGCCACCTCGGCGGTGCCATCCTCGGAGGCGTCGTCGGCGACCCAGATCGCTGCGGCCGGGAACTCCGCCCGCAGCGCCGCCACCGTCTCCGCCACCCGATCGGCCTCGTTGCGGGCGGCGACTATCACGGCGAGCGAGTCCTTCACGGCGGCTATTGTCCCCGCCCATGCCAGACATTGAGGCTCACATCACCGGCAACGTGTGGAAAATCGAGGTCGCGGTCGGCGACCAGGTCTCCGACGGCGACACCGTCGCGATCCTCGAGTCGATGAAGATGGAGATCCCGGTCGAGTCCGAAGACGACGGGACCGTCAAAGAGATTCGCTGCGAGGAGGGCCAAGCCGTCAGCGAAGGCGACGTCCTCGTGGTACTGGAGTAGATCCGGTGGAAGAGCGGCTGGCGAGCGGCAAGCTCGTCCTCGACCGACCCGCCGACGCGGTTGCCCGCTTTCGCATCGACAACCCCGAGCGACGCAACGCGCTCGATCACGAGATCCTCGACGCCCTGGCCGAGGCGCTGCCGCAGCTCGACCGGGGGATCGAGACCCGCTGCGTCCTGATCACCGGCGCGCCGCCGGTCTTCTCCGCCGGCTACGACATCGCGGCGATTCCGAAAGAGTCCTTCGAGCGCGATGCCGAGGCCCTCGTCGCTCACCCTTTCCACGGCGCGATCGAGGCGATAGCGAACCATCCCTGGCCGACCGTGGCGGCGATCAACGGTCACTGCCTGGGCGGCGGCCTGGAGCTGGCGATCACCTGCGACCTGCGGATCTGCGCCGCGGGAGCGAAGCTCGGCATGCCGCCGGCCAAACTGGGGCTGATCTACGGCCACACCGGCCTGCGGCGGTTCCTCGACACGGTCGGCCTGGCCCGGACCAAAGAGCTGTTCATGATCGGCCGCAACTACGAGGCGACCAGGGCAGAGCAACTCGGCCTCGTCAACGAAGTGGTCGACGGCGACCGGCTCGAAGCCGAGTCGATCGAGCTGGCGACCGAGATCGCCGCCAACGCGCCGCTCTCGGTGCGGGGCAACAAACAGGCGATCGGCCTGCTGAACGCCTGTCCCGAGCTCAGCGACCAGCAGGAGGCCGGCCTGATCGCCCTGCGCGAATCGAGCTTCTCCTCGGAGGATCTGCGCGAGGGGATCCGGGCCTTCGGCGAAAAACGCCGGCCCGAATGGACAGGACGATGAGCGCCAAGGCGCGCACCGCGCTGGCCAAGTCCGATCCGAAGATGGCGGCGCTGATCGAGCGGATCGGCAAGATCGACCTGGCGACGCGGCTGCGGCGGCGCAGCGAGGAGAGTCCCAACGACGCCTACGGCGCGCTGCTGCGGGCGATCGTCGGCCAGCAGCTCTCGACCAAAGCGGCGCGGACGATCTACCTGCGCGTGCTCGACATCTTCGGCGGCACTACCCCCTCCCCCGAACAGCTGCTGGAAGCGAAGGAGACCGACCTGCGTGGCGCCGGCCTCTCCGGGCGCAAGGTCGAGTACGTCCGCGACCTCGCCTCGCACGTGCTCAGCGGCGAACTGGAGCTGGAGCGCCTCGACGACCTCGGCGACGAGGAGGCGATCGAGGAGATCGTCGCCGTGCGCGGGCTCGGGCAGTGGACCGCCGAGATGTTCCTGATGTTCCACCTGGAACGACCCGACGTGCTCTCCGGCGGCGACCTTGGCATCCGCAAAGCCGTGCAGCTCGAGTACGGGCTGGAGGAGATGCCGACCCCGCAGCAGGTGCTGGAGATCGGCGATCCGTGGCGCCCGTATCGCAGCCTCGCCAGCCTCTACCTGTGGGAGTCGCTGGCGGCTGTTCCCGGCGACTGAGCGCCAGGCCGGCGCACGACGCCTCCCACGTTGAACGAAAACGCGTGGTTGGCCGACAATGAATGCATGCGACTTCGCTTCTGGATCGGTCTTGCCGCAGTTCTGCTGATCGCCGCCGGCTCGGTGACCGCGGCGTTGATCGTCCACGCCGACGACAGCGCCGACTTCCACAAGGGCCAGCGCGACGAGGCGGTGCGGGCCGCGCACCAGGCGGAGTCGCTGGCGAGCCTCTCGATCGGACAGCTGGCCAGCGCCGCCGCCTTCTTCCAGGCCGAGGGGGACTTCAACAAGCACGAGTTCGACGTCGTCGCCGCGCCGCTGCTGCGGGAGGGGGCGCTGAGCGGAACCGTCTTCGTGCAGCGCGTAGCCAGCGCCGACCGCACTGCCTTCGAACGGCGCCACCGCGTCCCGATCTTCGAACGGACCGACGACGGACCGCGGAAGGCCCGCCCGCGGCCGCTCTACTTCCCGATCACCTACGGGCTCAGCGACCTCGGCAGCAACGCCCCGGTCGGCTACGACCTCGGCGCCGACCCCGAACGCTCGCCGTTCCTGCGCCGCGCCCGCGACCGCGGCGAGCCGGTCGCGACGCCGCCGGTGAAGCTGCTGCTCGGCGGGCTCGGCATCAACGTCTACTGGCCGGTCTACCGCGATGGCGCGCCGACCGCGACGACCGCCCAGCGCCGGGCGGCCCTGATCGGCTTCGCCGCCGGCGCCTTCCACATCCAGGACCTCGCCGCGACGGCGATCTCGGCGGTTCCGGACTCGGTCGACGTGCAGCTGCGGGTCGACAGCCAGACCAGGCTCGGGCACAAGGGCGACCTCGACGACGCGGCCAGCGCGCCGATCCACATCGCCGACCGCACCTGGCTGCTCGTCGTCCGCGATCCCAACCGCCCCGACGCCAGCCTGCCGCTGCTGCTCGCCGTGGTCGGCATCGCGCTGGCTGCCCTGCTGGGGGCGCTGATCCTGGTCTGGAGCCGCAACGAGCGGATGCAGGAGCTTGAGCGCGAGGCCGGCCAGGACGCGCTGACCGGGCTGAAGAACCGCCGGCGCTTCGAGGAGGACCTGAACCTGGCGATGGCGCGCGGGCGCCGCGAGCGCACGACCGGCGCCCTGCTGATGCTCGACCTCGACCATTTCAAGCAGGTCAACGACACGCATGGGCATCCGGCCGGCGATCAGCTGATCAGGGAAGTCGCCGACGTCCTCCGCCGCCGCAGTCGCGAGAGCGACGTGCTGGCCCGGCTCGGCGGCGACGAGTTCGCGATCGTCCTGCCCCACTGCAACCTCGCCGAGGCCCGGGTCGTGGCCGAAGCGATTGCCGACGCGATCCGCGATCACGAGCCGACCTGGGACGACGTCGAGCCGATCACCGCCAGCGTCGGCGTGGCGATGTTCGGCGACCATGCGCGCAGCAGCATCGCCTCGGTCGTCTCCGAGGCGGACACGGCGATGTACGCGGCCAAGGACGGTGGCCGCGACGGCGTCCGCGTCTTCGACCCGATCGCGGTCCGCGACGACTCCCCGGGGACCGCTTAGCGCCGCGCCAACTCGCGGCGCAGGTCCAGCACCCGCTGGGCCGAGGCCTCGAACCCTTCGCGGTCGAGAGCGCCATCGCGGAGCTTCACCACCAGCGCCCGCCACGCCTGTTCGGCTGCCGGCAGGTCGGTGAAGAGGAGTAGGTCGGAGCCGGCCCTGGCCGCGGCGACGGCGGACTTCGCCGGGCCGCCGAAGGCGCGCACGGCGACGGTGTCGAGCGCGTCCGTTATCGAGACCCCCTCGAAGCCGAGCCGCGTGCGCAGCTCGCCGCTGGCGATCGCCCGCGAGAAGGCGGCGGGGTCGGGCGCGAGCGCCGGGTAGATCGCGGTGCTGAGCATCACCAGGTCGCCGCCGGCGGCGACGAAGGCGCGATAGGGAGCCTCGTCGACCTCCCTCAGCACCTCCTTGGCGAGGCCGATCCGCTGCACCGCGAAATCGGTGTTTTCGGGCGCCGCTCCCAGGCCCGGGAAATGCTTGGCGGTGGCCGCGACGCCGCCCGCCTGCAGGCCCCTGGCGAACGGGATCGCGGCGGTCGTGACCGCCGCCGCGGTCGAACCGAAGCCGCGTTCGGTTGCGGCAATCGTCCCCCCGGGCCGGGCGACGTCGAGGACCGGCGCGAGGTCGACGTTGACGCCGAGGTCGCGCAGGTTCGCCGCCGTGCGCCGGCCCTGTTCGCGGCTGAAGGCGCCGCCGCGTTCGCCCATCTCCGCGGCCGAGCCGGTGGGCGCGCCGGCGACGCGCTTCACCAGCCCGCCCTCCTGGTCGATCATCACCAGCAGCGGGTCGCGCAGCGCCGGCGGACGGCGGATCGCCTGCAGGCGGGCGATCAGCCGGCGGCCGGCAGCGCGACTGGGAAAGTTGTCGGCGAAGAGCACCGCCCCCGCCACCCGGCCCTCTCCGACCGCCGCCTTCAGGTCCGGGGAGACGGTCGTGCCGCTGACGCCGACGACGATCCGCTCGCCCGCCAGACGGGGAATCGAGAGCGTGCTCGCCGGCTCGACCTCGACCTCGGGCGTCGACGTATCGCCGAGGGCCGCCCCGAAGGCAAAGGCGCCAACCGCGAGTCCGACAAGAGCGCCCAGCGCTATCCTTCGCCGTCGGTTCCTCGATCGCTCCATATCCCTCACGCTACCGAGACCGCGGTAGTCATTTCATTCGCTATGCGGTTGAAAAGACGACCACGCGCGCCAGGAAACGCCAGTCCCGAGCGTCCGGTCCGGCGCCTAGCCTTGCGGGCAATTCACCCCCGGACCAACCCCCTGGAAAAGAGTCAGGAATGTCTTCTCTGATCACCTTCGACGAAGCCCTCGCCTACGGGCGGCTGACCGACCACGACGAGATCGGCGCCCTGGTCGAGCGCGCCTGGGAGGTCCGCCGCGAGAACTTCGGCAACTCGACCGACATGTGCTCGCTGGTCAACGCCAAGTCCGGCGGCTGCGCCGAGGACTGCGGCTTCTGCGCCCAGTCCCGCTACGCCGAGGCCGACACGCCGATGCACGCGATGCTGGAGCCCGAGCAGATCCTCGAGCACGCGAAGGCGGCGGAAGCCGCGGGCGCCCACCGCTTCTGCATGGTCACCCAGGGCCAGGGGCTCTCCAAACGCGACTTCGCGAAAATCCTCGAGGGGACGCGGCTGGTCGCCGAACAGACCAACCTCAAGCGCTGTGCCTCGATCGGGCACATGTCGGCCGAGCGCGCCAAGTCGCTGCGCGAGGCGGGGGTGCAGCGGGTCCACCACAACGTCGAGTCCTCGCGCTCCTACTACCCGGAGGTCTCCTCGACGGTCCGCTACGAGGGCCGGCTGCGGACGATCCAGGCAGTCAAGGAGGCCGGCCTGGAGACCTGCGTCGGCGGCATCCTCAACCTCGGCGAGAGCGAGGAGCAGCGGGTAGAGATGGCCTTCGAGCTGACCGAGATCGACCCGACCTCGGTGCCGATCAACCTGCTCAACCCGCGCGAGGGAACCAAGTTCGGCGACCGCGACCCGATGGACCCCTGGGAGGTCGTCAAGTGGGTGGCGATCTTCCGGCTGATCATCCCCGGCGCCCTCTTCCGCCTCTGCGGCGGCCGGGTCGAGAACCTCGGCGAGCTGCAGCCGCTGGCCGTCAAGGCCGGCCTCAACGGCGTGATGATGGGCAACTTCCTGACCACCCTCGGCGCCGAGCCCGAGGACGACCGGGCGATGTTCGAGGAGCTGGGGCTGAACGTCGCCCGCCAGCCCGACAACGGCGCCAACCCGCGGCCCGACAACCGCTCCGGCTGGCTCGACGGCGAGACGCCGGCGACGCCGATGGAGGAGCTGGTCGACCACCGGGACGAAGCCAACTTCTGGGATCCCTCGACGCAGCTGCGGGTGGTCAAGAAGGCGAAGAAGCCACCGCCTTACCCGGCACCGGCAGCCCGCTCCAGCGCGTGACCGACGTCGCGGAGCGGCTCGAGGAGCTCCGCGACCGCGGGCTCTACCGGCGCCTGCGCCTGGTCAGCGGGCCGCAGGGCCCGCGGATCCTGCTCGGCGGCCGGCAGGTGCTGCTGCTCTGCTCCAACAACTACCTCGGCCTCGCCGACCACCCGAAGGTGCGGGGGGCGGCGGCGGAGGCGGCGATGCGCTTCGGCGCCGGCGCCGGCGCCTCGCGGCTGATCTCCGGGAACATGGAGCCGCACCGGCAGCTGGAGTCGCGGCTGGCCGAGTTCAAGGGCTACGAGGCGGCGCTGCTGTTCGGCTCCGGCTACCTCGCCAACACCGGCGTCATCGCCGCCCTCGCGGGCAGGGGCGAGGTCGTCTTCTCCGACGAGCTCAACCACGCCAGCATCGTCGACGGCTGCCGGCTCTCCCGGGCCGAGACCTTCGTCTACCGCCACGGCGACCTCGAGCACCTCGCCTGGGGAATGAAGGAAGCGGGCGGGCGGGGCTCGCTGGTTGTCAGCGATGGCATCTTCTCGATGGACGGCGACATGGCACCGCTGCCGGAGCTGCTGGAGCTGGCCCGCCGCGGCGGCTGCCGGCTGATGGTCGACGAGGCTCACGCCACCGGCGCGATCGGGCCCGGTGGGCGCGGGTCGGTCGCGGCAGCCGGCCTCAGCGGCGAGATCGACGTCGTCGTCGGCACGCTCGGCAAGGCGCTGGGCTCCTACGGAGCCTACGTCTGCACCAGCGCCGAGACGGTCGACTTCCTCGTCAACACGGCCCGGCCCTTCATCTTCTCCACGGCGCCACCACCTCCCTCGGTCGCCGCCGCCACCGCGGCGCTGGAGCTCGTCTCCCCCCAGCGGGTCGAGCGCCTGCAGACCAATGCCGCCCGCTTCCGCGCTGCCCTCGCCGCCGAGAGCTTGGATGCCGGGCCCTCCCAGAGCCAGATCGTGCCGATCGAGGTCGGCGAGGCCGAGCGCACGATGGAGCTCTGCGAGCGAGTCCTCGAGCGTGGCGTCTTCGCCCAGGGCATCCGCCCGCCGACGGTGCCGGAGGGCTCCTCGCGCCTGCGCTTCACGGTGATGGCCACCCACCGCGTCGGCGAGCTGGAGCGGGCGGCAAAGCTGGTCGGCGGCAGCGCCCGCGAGCTCGGGCTCGTCACTCGGCAGACCGTCCCCGCTTGACGGGCCTCTTCGTCACCGGGACCGGGACCGAGGTCGGCAAGACCGTGGTCGCCGCCGCGATCGCCCAGACCCTGGCCAGGGAAGGCCGCCAGGTAGCCGTCTTCAAGCCGGTGGTCACCGGTCTGGCGGAAACGGGAGAGCCCGATCATGCGATCCTGCGGCGCGCCGCAGGCTCGAAGCAGAGTGACGAGGAGATCGCTCCGTATCGCTACGGGCCGCCCGCATCGCCGCACCTGGCGGCGGCGATGGCCGGCGAGGAAATTGAGCCAGAGCGGCTGCGCGAGGCGGCGCGCGAGGCGGCAACCGGCGCCGAGGCGCTGGTCTGCGAGGGGGTCGGCGGGTTGCTCGTCCCGCTCTCCCCCGGCTACCTCGTCCGCGACCTCGCCGTCGACCTCGGCTACCCGCTGGCGATCGCCGCCACGCCCGGGCTCGGCGCGATCAACCACACGCTGCTGACGATCGAGTCGGCCCGCGCCGCCGGGCTCGAGGTCGCCGCGGTCGTGCTCACTCCCTGGCCCGAGGATCCGGGTGAGATCGAGTGCTCCAATCGCGAGACGATCGCCGCCCTCGCCCAAGTCGAAACCCAAACCCTGCCCCCCCTCAACCTCCCCCAACCCCACACCTGGCCCCCACTTCACCTGTTGATGGGCCTGAAACCCTCCATATAGGCGTATTTTCGGCCCATCAACCTCGTCGTCAGGTGGGGACGATGATGTCGAGGGCGCCGGGGGAGAGCTCTGCCTTGAAGCCGGCGTCGCGGGCGATCGCGGCGGCGGACTCCGGATCCGCCGGCGCTTTCATGGCCAGCAGCAAGGCCCGAGCGACGTCGCCGCGCACCGCCTTGGCCATGTGGGAGACGGGCCTGCGCACACCATCGCTCTCGCTGAACGCCCGCACCGCCAGCAGCGTCGCCCGCTTCGGCTTCCAGGCGGCCGCGTAGGCGGCGGAGCGCATGTCCACCACGAGGTCGCCGGGCTCGTCGGGCATCGTGACCGCCAGCGCGTCGCGCCAATAGGTCGAGAGCGCACCAATCCGCGCCAACCTCGCTTTGGCGGAGAAGCGGTAGTAGGGAATGCGGTCCTCGGGCCGGACCATGCCCCAGAGGGCGCTGGCGATCAGCACCCGCCGGCGCGCCCTCGCCGGCAACTCGGGCAGCCGCAGGTGGTCGTAGAGGACGCCGGTGTAGACCTCCGCCGCCGGGGCCGCCGGGGCCGCCCGCAGCACGGCGTCCATCGCGATCTCCCCCACCTGCCCCTTGGAGATGTCCAGCTGCTTCAGCGCCCGCGCCGTCGTCACCGTCCCCAATCGCTCGAGCGCGTCGAGCAGGCGCGCTCGCCGCTCGCCCAGCTCGGCGGCAAAAGCGAGCGAGTCGAGGTCGACCGGCGCCCCCTCCGACGGCGCAAGCTTGCCCTCGGAGGGCGGCAGCAGAATCAGCACGCGGCCGATTCTCGCCGATCTAGACGGTCTCCAGCTTCGCCTCGCGGGCGGCGACCGCAGAGCCGCCGGGGTTGACGTTCGCCTCCGCCGCCTCAACGGTCAGCCGGTGCTCGCCGTTGTTCTTCTTGGCCCGGATCGCGACGGCGCCGACCGCGGCGCCGACCAGCGCCACCGCGGCGCAGACAGTCATCGCGAACCCGAGCGCGTCGACGAACTGCTGCGGCGACGCCGTCTCGAAGCTGGTGCCGACCCGGGCCTGGAAGATCGCCCCGGTGACGGCGACGCCGAGGCTGCCGCCGACCATGCGGAACATCGAGAGCACGCCGGAGGCAACGCCGGCTTTCTGCACCGGTACCGCGTTCATCGCAGCACTGGTCATCGGCGACATCGTCATCGCGATGCCGATGCCGAGCAGCATGAACCCGGGCAGCAGGTCGAGGTAGCCGGAGTCGACAGCGATGCCGCTGAAGCTGTAGAGCGAGGCGGCGACGATCGCCAGCCCGCCGGCGATCAGCCAGCGCGGCCCGAAGCGATCCGAGAGCCGCCCGGCAACCGGCGCCACGCCGACGATCATCAGGGTCGAGGGCAGGAACCTCACCCCCGCCTCCAGCGGCGAGTAGAGCAGGATGTCCTGCATGTAGAGGGCGAGGAAGAAGAAGACGCCGAGCATCGCGAAGGAGACGATCAGCGCCACCACCACAGCGCCGAGGAAGTTGCGGTCGGAAAGCAGGCTGAAGTCGACCATCGGCACCTTCACCCGCCGCTCGATCGCCACGAAGGCGGCGAGCCCGAGCACGGCGCCGGCCAGCAGGGCGACGATTTCCGGTGAGCCCCAGCCCCAGCTGTTGCCCTCGACCAGAGCCAGGATCAGCGCCGTCAGCCCGCCGGTGAGGGCGGCGACCCCCGCGTAATCGACCTCGCGGCCGACCGTGGTGTCGCGCGACTCGCGCACCGCGAACAGGGCCGCGGTCACGGCACCGATCGCGACCGGGATGTTGAGGTAGAAGATCGCCCGCCAGCTGACGTGCTCGGTGAGGAAGCCGCCCAGCACCGGGCCGACGGCCAGGGCCAGGGCGGAGACGCCCGCCCACATCCCCATCGCCTTGCCGCGCTCGGAGGCCGGGAAGGCATCGGTGATGATCGAGAGCGTGGCCGGCATCATCAGCGCCGCGCCGACGCCCTGAACGATGCGGCTGACGACCAGCGAGGTCGCGTCAGAGGCAAAGCCGGCGGTCGCCGAGGAGAGGGTGAAGATGACGACGCCGAAGAGGAACATGCGGCGGCGGCCGAAGATGTCGCCGAGCCGGCCGCCGGTCGCCAGCAGCACCGCGAAGGAGAGCGTGTAGCCGTTGATCGTCCACTCCAGGCCGGAGATCGAGGCGCCGAGGTCTTTCTGGATCGACGGCAGGGCGACGTTCACCACCGTGTTGTCGAGCATGATCATGAACAGCGCGAAGCACATCGCTCCGAGCGTCCACCACTTGCGGTTGTCGTCGGTGATCAGGTGGTTGTAACGGGTCAAGCTGCTCCACTTCCCTTCAGGTGCTCATAGGTCTGGGCGATGTCGTCGCGGTCCATCAGCGAGTCGACGGCGGCGTCGAGTTTGCGGCGCTGGGCGGCGTTGAGGGTCGCCGCGAAGGCCTCGACGCCCGCCTGGCGGACGGTGACGAGGGTGTCGACGAGCTCCTTGCCCTTGGCCGTGATCTGCACCCGCCGCACGCGCCGGTCGTCGGGGTCCTCGACCCTGGTCGCCAGTCCCTCCTTGACCAGGGCGTCGACCGCCCTGCTCATCGAGGGCATCGAGGCGCCGAAGTGCTCGGCCAGGTCGCTCAGCTGCCAGGGCTCGGTCGCCCGGCCGAGGCCGCCCAGCTCCAGCAGCGCCTTGCACTGGGTCATCGAGAGCCCGGTCTCCTCGAGCACGCGCAACTGGTTGCCGCGGTCATAGAGGAACAGGTGGCGCATTAGCGCGGTCAACCGCGCCGCCGTCTCCTGCTCCGCCGGGGTCGTCTCCGAGGCCGCCTGGTCGACGATCGCCTTCACATCGCTTGCTTGCATGCTCGGAATAGTTGCAAACTCACAACTATTCCTCAAGCGAAATAGTTGTTCCTGTGACCTATGTCACAGAGACGCAACCCTCTCGGCGCGATACGGACCCGGCTTCGGCCGCTGCCTGCCTCCCGGCAGCGCCAGCCGCAGGATCGTCCGCTGCACCATCCCCAGCTGCTGCATGAAGGGACCGCTGTTGTAGGGGAGGCCGTAGCGCTCGCAGATGTCCTTGACCTGCGGCGCGATCTCGGCGTAGCGGGTGCTCGGCAGGTCCGGGAAGAGATGGTGCTCGACCTGGAAGCCGAGGTTGCCGCTGGCGACGTGGAAGAACGGGCCGCCCTCGATGTTGGCCGAGCCCGAGAGCTGGCGCACGTACCAGCCGCCGGGGCTCTCGTCTTCGACCTCGGTCTCGCCGAAGGTGTAGGTCTGGTCCGGGAAGTGGCCGCAGAAGATGATCGCGTAGGCCCAGACGTTGCGGGCGACGTTGGCGGTCGCGTTGGCCTTCGCGGTCGAGCGCGCGGCGCTCGCGCCTTTGCCGAGCGCGCGCCGCAGGCTGCCGGCGAGACCGCCGCGCCGGCGCCGGCGGCCCGGCTCGCGACGGTCGGCGATCGACTCCAGCGCCAGCTCGACCGCGGCCGTCGCCAGGCCGCTCAGCGCCGGCCAGGCGACGTAGTCCTTGACGACCTGGCTTTTCGCCTTGCCGACGATGCCCTTGACCTGGCGCTTGACCTCGGCCTTCGACTTCTCGCCCGTCCTGATCGCCTCGTAGTCCATGTCGTGCAGGGCGACGCCCCACTCGAAGAAGGCCATCAGCAGCAGGTTGTAGAGCGGCTGCAGGAGGTAGACCGGGTGCCACTTCTGCTCCGGGTCGATCCGCATGATCTCGTAGCCGAGGTCCTTGTCCTTGCCGCGGATGTTGGTGAAGGTGTGGTGGACGTAGTTGTGCGAGTGCTTCCAGGCCTCGGCGGTCGAGGCGGTGTCCCAGTCCCAGGTCGTGGAGTGGATGCGGGGGTCGTTCATCCAGTCCCACTGCCCGTGCAGGACGTTGTGGCCGATCTCCATGTTCTCGAGGATCTTCGCCGCCGAAAGCGCCGCGGTCCCCGCGGCGCGGGCGGGCAGGTTGTTGGAGGCGAGCAGCAGCGCCCGCGAGATCACCCCGAGGCGGCGGTGCAGCTCGATCATGCTCTCGATATAGCGGCGGTCGCGTTCGCCGAGGTCGGCGCGGACGCGGTCGCGGATCGCGTCGAACTCCAGGCCCAGGGCGTCGATCTGCTCGGGGGAGAGCCGGCTCAGCGGGCTCTCGATCCCCGTGGTGGTGGCAACGGTCATCTGCTTCCTCTCGGTTGGTTCAAGTTCAAAGCGCGATCTCGATCGGCCCCTCGGGGGCGTTGACGCAGGTTCTGACCATCTCTCCCTCGCTGCCGTGGACCTCGCCGGTGCGGAGGTCGCGGACCTGGCCGCAGCGCAGCTCGCCGACGCAGGTATGGCAGATGCCCATCCGGCAGCCGTAGGGCAGGACCGCGCCGGCGGCCTCGCCGGCGGCGAGGATCGGCGTGGCGCCGTCGCAGTCGGCCTCGACACGGCTCTTGGCGAAGCGGACCGCGCCGCTCTCACCACCGCCCGGCGTACCGCCGAGCAGCGGCTGGAAGCGCTCCATCGCGAGCAGCTCGGGATCGCCGTGGGACTCCCAGTGCCGGGTCAGGTCGTCGAGCATCTCCCCCGGACCGGAGGCGAAGGCGTGGCGCTGGCGCCAGTCCGGACAGACCTCGTCGAGATCCGCCGGCGCCAGCCGGCCTTGCTGCGAGGTGATCCGCAGGCTGCAGGTCGAAGCTCGCCTGGGCTGCCTCCAGCTGGCGCAGCCGCTCGCCGAAGATCACCGTCTCCGCGGTCCGCGCCGAGTGGAGGTGGACGACGTCGCCGACGGCTTCGCGGCGGACAAGGCTGCGCAGCATGCTGGCGATCGGCGTAATGCCGCTGCCGGCGCTGATGAAGAGCAGCTTCTCGGGAAGCGGGTCGGGAAGCACGAAGGTGCCTTCGACGCCGCCGAGGCGGACGAGGTCGCCCGGCCTGGCATCCCGCACCAGGTAGGGCGAAACCTTGCCGGCGTCGACCAGTTTGGGCGTGATCGCGATGCAGCCGTCGGCCCGGCCGGGGTCGGAGGTGAGGGAGTAGGCGCGCCAGTGATGGACCCCGTCGACGACGACGCCGATCCGCAGGTACTGGCCCGGCCGGTGGCCTCCCCACTCATAGCCGGGGCGGATCAGGACGGTCGCGGCCTCGGCCGTCTCCGGCTCGACCCGCTCGATCCGCCCGCGCAGTTCGCGGGTCGAGAGCAGCGGGTCGATCAGCTCCAGGTAGTCGTCGGGAAGCAGCGGGCTGAACAGCGAGCGGACGGCGCGCAGGGCACGCTGACGCGCTTTCGGGACCTGCGGTATCGCGCCTCGCTCAGCCATCCGTGCAGATCATGACATGAATCGATGTAACATCTGTGGGTGTAATCACAGAGTGCCTCTACCCATTCCGGCCGAAGTCCCAACTAACGTCGTCGCGGTGACGTCAGCGGACCCCGCGCAGCTCGATCGCGACCATCTCTGGCACCCCTTCACCCAACAGCAGGGCTGGTCGGAGGAAGAGCCACTGCTGATCGAGCGCGGCGAGGGCTCCTACGTCGTCGACGTCGACGGCCGCCGCTACATCGACGGCACCTCCTCGCTCTGGTGCAACGTCCACGGCCATCGCCATCCCGAGATCGACCGGGCTGTGGGCGAGCAGCTGGGCCGCGTCGCCCACTCGACCATGCTCGGCCTCTCCCACCCCGGCGCCGCCGAGCTGGCCGCGCGCCTGGTCGCGATCGCCCCGCCCGGCCTCTCGCGGGTCTTCTACTCCGACTCCGGCTCGACCGCGGCCGAGATCGCCCTGAAGATGGCCTTCCAGTACCAGGCGCAGCGCGGTGGCGAGCATGCCCGCCGGACCTCCTTCGTCAAGCTGCGCGAGGCCTACCACGGGGACACGATCGGCTCCGTCTCGGTCGGCGGCATCGACCTCTTCCACGCCGCCTACGGGCCGCTGCTGTTCGAGACCCACGCCGCCGAGCCCGGCGACGCCGCCGAGCTCGAGCGCATCCTCGGCGCCCATGGCGCGGAGGTGGCGGCGGTGATCGTCGAGCCGCTGGTCCAGGGCGCGGCCGGGATCCTGATCCAGCCGCCCGGCTACCTGCGCGCGGTCCGCGAGCTCTGCGACCGCCACGGCGTGCTGCTGATCTGCGACGAGGTCGCGACCGGCTTCGGCCGCACCGGGACGATGTTCGCCTGCGAACAGGAAGGCGTGGCGCCGGACCTGCTCTGCCTCGCCAAGGGGATCACCGGCGGCTACCTGCCGCTGGCGGCGACGCTGAGCACGGAGGCGATCTACGACGGCTTCCTCGGCGCCCCGGAGGAGCAGCGCACCTTCTTCCACGGCCACACCTACACCGGCAACCCGCTGGCGGTGGCGGCGGCGCTGGCCAACCTCGACGTCTTCGAGTCCGAGCGCACGATCGAGCGCCTGCAGCCGAAGATCCAGCTGCTCGCCGGCCGACTGGAGGAGATCGAGGCGATGCCGGAGGTGGCCGAGGTGCGCTGGTGCGGCTTCATGGTCGGGATCGACCTCGGCGACCACGACCCGGCACTGCGAATGGGCCACCGGGTGACGCTGGCGGCGCGTGAGCGCGGCGCGATCGTGCGCCCGCTCGGCAACACCGTCGTGCTGGTCCCGCCGCTCTCGATCTCGGCGGAGGACCTCGGCCGGCTGCTGACGATCACCGCCGAGTCGATCGAGGCGGCCTGCGCCCTGGTCTCGGGCGGGGCGAGCGCACAGCTGGGCGGCGGTCGCCTCCCCTACGCCGCCTGAGTCCAGCCTGGCCGATACTCGGCTGTGATGGATCTCTTCGGCAGCCGTAGTAAGGGCGTGAACGAGACTTTGGTCGCAACCGCCGAGGAGGCACCGCGCGAGGCCGAACTCGCCTTCGAGCGCCTCTACCGGTCGAGCCGCGACGACGTCTACGCCTACGTCGCCAGCCTCGTCCGTGACCCGGCCGCTGCCGAGGACGTCACCGCGACCGCCTTCGAGCGCGCCTACCGCAAGCGCTCGCGCTTCGACGCCAACCGCGGCGAGCCGCGTGCCTGGCTGTTCGGGATCGCCCGCAACGCCGCCCTCGACGAGCTGCGCCGCCGCGGCCGCCAGGCCGAGCTGGCGGCGGAGCCGGCCGACCTCGTCTCCGCCCCGGCCCACGAGAGCGCCGAGGCGAGCGAGCGGCGCCTGGCGATCGGCGCCGCCCTCGCCGGCCTGGAGCCGCGCGAGCGCGAGCTGATCGCCCTCAAGTTCTTCGCCGGCCTCGCCAACGCCGAGATCGCCGCGGTCGTCGGCGTCAGCGAGTCGAACGCCGGCACCAAGCTGCACCGAGCCGTGACCAAGCTGAGGGAGGCATGCCGTGGAGACCTTTAGGGACGACACCGACCCGATCGCCGAGCTGCACGCCCTGCGCCCCGCCCCGCGCCCGGCCTTCGCCGCCGAGCTCGACGAGCGCGCCGCCGCGGGCTTCCCGCGGGGCTCGCGGCTCGCCGGTTCGCCTCTCGGCCCCCGCCTCGCTCGACTGCGAGCGCTCTCACCTCGCCGGCTGCTGCTCTCGGCCGGCGCCACCGCCTTGGCCGCCGTTGCGGTGGCGACGGGGGTCGTCGCCGTCAGCGAACCAGGCACCGACCCGGCCGCACCACGCCAGCTGGCCCCTCTCTATGACGCCGCGCCCAGCCAAGAGGCGAAGCCCGGCGCCAGCATTGAAGGTCCGGGCGTTCAGTACGAAGCGGTGCCCCCCGCGGCCGCCGATCACTCATCCAGCAGTGGCTTCGGCGCGCCTGCAACTGGGGCATCGGCACCCTCGAACACTGGCCCCTTCGCCTCCGGGGCCGGCCACCGCGATGTCGAACGCTCGGCCGAGATGGTTCTCGGTGCCGAGCCGTCAGAGGTCGCGGACGACGCCGCCAAGGTCTTCGACGCCGTCCACGCCGTCAACGGCATCGTCCTCAGCTCCTCGGTCAGCGGCGGCGCGGCTGGCGACGCCGGCGCCCGGTTCGACCTGCTGATTCCTGCCGCAAAGCTCAGCGACGCGCTCGCCGCCTTTTCCGCCATCGACGTCGTCGTCTCTCGCCACGAGGCGACCGACGACATCACCGCGCCGACGGTCCGGCTCGACGAACACCTGCGGGACTCGCGGGCGACGATCGACGGGCTGCTGGTCCAACTCGCCGGTGCCGATACCGACGGCGAGCGAGCCGAAGTCGAAGCCGAGCTGCGGAGCGAGCGCCGCCGCGCCGCCGCGCTGCGCTCACAGGCGGCGAAGCTGGACCGGCGCGCCAACCTCTCGCGCGTCTCGCTGCGGATCGAGACCGGCACCGGCACCACCCCAGTCGAGGACAACGGCGGCTGGGGCATCGGCGACGCGCTCGGCGATGCCGGCCACATCCTCGCCATCGCCGCCGGCGTCGCCATCGTCGGCCTCGCGATCCTCGCCCCCCTGGCCCTGATCGCCCTGCTCGCCTGGCTCGCCAACCGCGCCTGGATCCGTCGCGGTCGCGAGCGCGCCCTCGAATAGACAAGCTCGCCTGAAGACACCCCCGATAAGGTGGCTCGATGGGTGAGCGCGAGCGCGGACCGGCCGAGGCGCCCAATCTGGGGACGCCCTCCGAGCCCCGGCCCGCCGCCTCCGTGGTGCTGCTGCGACGCGGCGGCAAGCACGGCGACCGCGAGCTCGAGGTGCTGCTGCTGAAGCGCAGCGCCGAGGCCAAGTTCATGCCCAACGTCTGGGTCTTCCCGGGCGGCGCGGTCGACGCTCCGGACGGCGAGGGCGAGGCCGGCTACCGCGCCTGCGCGGTGCGGGAGCTGGCCGAGGAGGCGGCGATCGAGCTGCCCGCCGGCGAGGAGCTGGTCCTGTTCTCGCGCTGGATCACTCCCGCGGTGATCTCCCGCCGCTTCGATGCCTGGTTCTTCCTCGCCCTGGCGCCGGCTCACGCGCCGCCGCAGCCGGACGGAGTCGAGACCACCGAGGCTGCCTGGTTCAAGCCCGCCGCCGCGCTGGAGGCGCAGGCGCAGGGCGAGCTCGTCCTCGCCTTCCCCACGCTCAGCCAACTGCAATCGCTACTGCCGTACCGCAGCTCCGAGGAGGCGCTCGCCGCCCACCGCGACCGGGCCGTCGAGCCGATCCTGCCGGTCGTCCTCGGCGACCGCGAGAACCACCGGGTCGTCATGCCCGGCGATCCCGACTACCCCGCCTAACTCGCCGGAAACGGCTCCAGGCCGGCGTGCCAGGGGCCGGGCGGGTAGGTGTGGATGCCGCTCTCGTCCATCTCGCCCTGCAGCCGCTTGAACAGTTCGCCGGCGTTCTTCAGCGCCGTCTTCAGCTCCGCTTCGGTGCGCTCGCGCAGCCGCCAGAGGAACCAGAGTTGGCGGTCGTTGATGCCGAAGTCGATCTCGCCGGTCATCGTCGTCACCCAGCCGAGGAAGCCGGGGCTGAAGAGCTCGCGCAGGGAGACCGGGTCGTACTCCTTCGGCACCGTCGCCCAGAAGCGCCTGTTGAAATCGATCGACTCGAACTCGACCTTGCGCGAGAAGCGCTGGGCGACGACCTCGTGGCCCTCGATCGACTCGACGTTGAAGGCGGGCACGACCTTGGCCAGGTCCGGCATCTGCGCCTTGGCGAGCAGCGCCGTCGGCAGCACCGCCTTGTTGAAGAGGCTGCCGACTTCCCTTTCGTCGGCGTCGCAGCAGGAGCCCCAGAACCCCTCGCTGAGCTGACCGGTGAGGCGGTTGACGCCGCCGACGCAGAGCGCCACCGGGCCGTCCTTGGGATTGATCCCGCCGACCTCCTCGTAGGCGAGCCCGTTGCGCTCGCCGTACTTGCGCACCGCCGCGGCCCAGTCCTGCGCTTCCTGCTTCGCTCCCATCACCCGATCCTAAGCGGCAAAGCCCGCGTGGGCGGCATCGATCGGCGTTAGGATGGGCTGCAAGCCCGGTCGACCACAGGAGCCTTCATGACCATCGCCCTCATCGTCATCGCCGCGATCATCGTTATCGCGGTCTTCTACTTCATCGCGAAGCGCAACTCGATCATCGCCTCGCGCAACCGGGTCGACGAGTCCTGGAGCGGCATCGACGTCCAGCTCAAGCGCCGCCACGACCTCGTCCCCAACCTGGTCGAGACGGTCAAGGGCTACGCCGAGCACGAGAGCCAGACCTTCGAGAAAACGACCCAGGCCCGGGCCGCGGCGATGGCGGCGCAAAGCGTCGAGGAAACCGCTCAGGCCGAGCAGAAACTGACCCAGGCGCTGGCCGAGGTCAAAGCGGTGGCCGAGAACTACCCGACCCTGCGGGCGACCGAGAACTTCCAGCAGCTCAGCCGCAACCTCTCCGAGCTCGAGGACGAGATTCAGGCGTCGCGCCGGATCTACAACTCCAACGTCCAGTCCTACAACACCGATATCGAACAGTTCCCGGGCTCGATCATCGCCAACGCCGGCGACTTCACCGCCCGCGAGTACTTCGAGATCGACGACGCCGATCGCGAGCCGGTCTCGGTCAGCTTCGGCGACAAATAGGGCTCTTCTAGAATTGCTGGCATGACTGCGATCAAGGAAGCGACGCTCTGGATCTGCGACAGCTGCGGGTTCATCTACGACCCGGCGATCGGCGACCCCGACGGGGGCATCCCGCCGGGAACGGCCTTCGAGGACATTCCCAAGGACTGGTTCTGTCCGGTCTGCGGCGCCCGCACCTCCGATTTCAGGCCCCTGGAGCCAGGCGAGGCCTGAGTCACCGGCTGCGGCCATCCGCGGCCGCAGCGAATAGAGTTGGCCAATGAGCCAATTTGACTACGACTGGCTGGTCGTAGGGTCGGGGTTCGGGGGGTCCGTTTCGGCGCTACGCCTGGCCGAAAAGGGGTACTCGGTCGCGGTCCTGGAGTGCGGCAAGCGCTTCCGCGACGAGGACTTCCCCAGCTCCACCTGGGACCTACGCCGCTACTTCTGGGCGCCGCGCCTGGGCCTGCGGGGGATCTTCCGGATGACGCCGTTCAAGGACATCGCCGTGGTCAGCGGTTGCGGCGTCGGCGGCGGCAGCCTCGGCTACGCCAACACGCTCTACGTCCCCCCCACCGACTTCTTCCAGGATCCGCAGTGGCGCGACCTCGAGGACTGGGAGTCGGCGCTCGCCCCCCACTACGCCGAGGCGCAGCGGATGCTGGGCGTCGTCGTCCACGAGAACGACGATCCCGCCGACCAGTTGCTGCGCGAGTTCGGCGAGGAGATCGGCGTCGGCGACACTTACCAGAAGACTCCGATCGGGATTTTCCTCGGCGAGCCCGGCAAGACCGTCCCCGACCCATTCTTCGACGGCGAGGGCCCGGATCGCACCGGCTGCATGCAGTGCGGCCGCTGCATGGTCGGCTGCCCGCACGGGGCCAAGAACACGCTGGTCAAGAACTACCTCTGGCTGGCCGAGCGGCGTGGCGTCAAGGTCACGCCGAACCGCACCGTCACCGACATCCGCCCCCTCGGCGCCGCCGATGGCAGCGAAGGCTACGCGGTTACCAGCGAGCACTCGGGCCTGCTTCCGGGTCGCGGCCGCCGCACGATCAAGGCCCGCGGCGTGATCGTCGCCGCCGGCGCCCTGGGGACCAACAAGCTGCTGCAGCGCTGCCGCCTCGGCGGCTCGCTGCCGCGGGTCTCACCGCGGCTGGGCGAGCTGGTGCGGACCAACAGCGAGGTGATCCTCGCGGTCACCGTGCCCGAGGACTACCCGGACGACCTGACCAAGCGGGTCGCGATCACCTCCAGCATCTACCCGGACCCCCACACCCACATCGAGACCGTCACCTACGGCAAGGACGGCGACTCGATGAACGCCCTCTACACGCTGCTGGTCGGCGACGGCACGCGGATGACCCGACCGCTGAAGCTGCTGGCGCAGATCCTCCGCCACCCGCTCAAGTTCGCCCAGGTGATGTGGCCGAAGGGCTGGTCTCGCCGCACGATCATCGTCCTGGTGATGCAGACGCTCGACAACGCAATCGCCCTGCGGCCGAAGCTGAAGCGCTCCGGCGACGTGCGGCTGCAGACCGAGCAGGACCCCGAGCGGCCCAACCCGACCTTTATCCCGGTCGCCAACGAAGCCGCCGAATGGCTGGCCGAGCGCACCGGTGGGATCGCCCAGAGCTCGGTCAACGAGGCGCTGTTCAACGTGCCGACGACCGCTCACATCCTCGGCGGCGCGGTGATCGGCCACAGCCCCGAGGACGGCGTCGTCGACAACCGCCAGCGCGTCTTCGGCTACGAGAACCTGCTGGTCTGCGACGGTGCGGCGGTGCCGGCCAACGTCGGCGTCAATCCCAGCCTCACCATCACCGCCCTGGCCGAGCACGCGATGGCGGGGATACCGCCGGCCGCGGCCCCCGTAGAGGCCACGGCCGGTGCCCAGAGCGCTTAGGCCGAGGCCAGCCGCTCCGCGACGTAGTCCCAGTTGACGACGTTCCAGAAGGCGTCGAGGTATTCGGGACGCTTGTTCTGGTACTTGAGGTAGTAGGCGTGCTCCCAAACGTCGACGCCGAGCAGCGGCGTGCTGCCGTCGGAGATCGGCGAGTCCTGGTTCGGCGTCGAGACGACGGCGAGGCCGGAGGAGTCCTTGACCAGCCAGGCCCAGCCGGAGCCGAAGCGGGCGATACCGGCATTTTTGAACTCGTCCTTGAAGGCGTCGAAGGAACCGAACGCCTCGCCGATCCCGGAGGCCAGGTCGCCGCCGGGCTCGCCGCCGCCATCGGGGCTCAGCATCTGCCAGAAGAGCGAGTGGTTGTAGTGACCGCCGGCGTTGTTGCGGACCGGGCCCTGCTTGTCTCCGGGCAGGCTGGAGAGGTTCTGCAGGACGTCCTCGACGTCGCGATCGGCCCACTCGGTGCCCTCCAGGGCGGCGTTGGCTTTGTCGACGTAGGCCTGGTGGTGCTTGTCGTGATGGATGCGCATCGTCTCCTCGTCGATGTGAGGCTCGAGCGCGTCGTAGGCGTACGGAAGATCGGGAACGGAGAAAGGCATCTGGTGACTCCTCGGTCGATTTCGAAGTGGAATACGGAGCCTAGCGGCGGCGAACCGTCGGGGCGGCGGCGACTTCCTCCGCGACCGCCTCTGGCTCTTCGGCCACTTCGAGTTCCTCGCCGGCCGAGCCGAAGAGCGCCCGCGGGACCGCGTTCGGGTCGCCGCCGGTCCAGGCGTTGAAGCGGTACCAGGCCGGCTTCGCCTTGCGGTTCTCGGTCAGCAGCCCGGCCGAGCGGCAGAAGCTGCAGCTGCCCCCTTCGTCGGTCCAGGTGAACCACCAGACGCCGCCCACTCCCCAGCGCAGGCGCTGGGAGGAGAGCATCGCGAAGGCCTGGGAGAGCTGACTGGCCTGACCGCCCAGGCCACGCTCCCAGCGGGTCGGCCCGTTGCGCGAGCCCCAGCCCAGCTCGGTCACGTAGAGCGGGGTCGAGGCATCGTTGTGGACACGCATGATCCGGCGCAGGTTGGCGAGCTGGGCCCCCATCGCCTCGGCGCGGGCGACGTAGGGGTGCAGGGCCACCCCGTCGAAGTAGCGCTTCACGTTCCGCGCCCGGTAGAAGCGGGAGAGGAAGTCACCCGAGCCGACGTTTGGCGGGACCTGCAGGGGCCTGCCGAAGAGACCGCCGAGGATCACCTTGGCACCGCGGTCGGCCCGGTGCAGGACCCTGCCCGAGATTCGGATCAGCTTGGCGAAGGCGGCCGGTTCGGGCCGGTCGGCGAAGGTGACGATGTTCTCCTCGTTCCAGATCTCCCAGCGGCGGATCGGCAGGAACGGCAGTTCCGGGTTCTCCTCCCAGAAAGAACCGTTGGGCCCGTAGCGCCGCGCCGCTTCGCGCAAGAGCTTGCTCCAGGCCCAGCGCTGCCAGGAACTCCGCACCGGCAGATCGATGACCTGGGGCGCCACCCATTCCGGCGAGCCCCATACAAAGGGCATCACCCGGATGTCCGCTTCCGCCGCGAGTTTGACCTCACGGTCGAAGCCCGACCAGTCGGGCTCGGCAACGATCGGCGGCCTTGTCTGGATCTGCGACCAGTAGAGCGGCAAGCGAACGCTGTCGACCCCGGCTTCCCCCATCAACTTGAAGTCCGAGCTGTTGGCCGAGCTCTGCGGCGAGATGCCGATGAACCCCTGCGGCAGGTAGGCGTGCGCGGCCGCAGGCGCCAGCGCCGAGAGAGCAAGAACGAGAATGAGGGCGAGCTTTCGATTCACACTTCACCTGGAACCGGCGACCGCCTCAAAGTATCGGTACCGGGGAGGCGACGTGAGGGGTCGGCTCACGTCACTGGTGCCAGAGAAATCGGGGCGCCCGGATTTGAACCGGGGACCTCACCGACCCGAACGGTGCGCGCTACCAGGCTGCGCCACGCCCCGAGAGCGGCGATTATCCCAGACTGCGACGCAACTACTCGACTGCCTGGATCGCGCGTTCGATCTGACCCAGCTTCGGGCCGTCCTGAAGCGTCCTGGTGCCGTTGGGGCCGCTGACGATCGCGGCCTGGCGGACGCGGATGCTGAGATCGCGGCCCAGCTCCTCGTAGCCTTCGAGCCGTTTGGAGATGACGCCGCCGGGGCCGCCGTTGTCCTCCAGGTCGGCTTCCCATTCGGGCCCGTTCAGTTCCTCGACGCCGCCGGCGATCGAGTCGAGGAAGTCCTGGTCGACGCCGAAACGCTCCGCTTCGTCCTGGTTGCGGAAGAAGAGGTAGATGTACTGCCAACCATAGCCCTGGTCCGCCGCCGCCTCGGCTCCGTAGAAGCTCAGCTCCTGCGGGCTTTCGCTGTTGGAGTAGTGGCGGTAGAGCAGCTGCACGTCGCCGGGGCGGGCGAAGTCTTCGGTCAGGGTGGGAATCGTGCTGAGGAAGTCTTCGCGGCAGTCCGAGCACTGCATGTCGTTGAAGACCTGGACCGTCACCGGGGCATCGGAGGAGCCGAGGCGGTCGCCTTCCTGGGGGATGCCGCCAAAGATCCGCTGCGCGTCGGAGATGCCGTCGACGTGCACCACCGCCCGGCCCGCCTTCTGAGTCGAGACCTCGACGATCAGGTAGCCCAGCGCAAACAGCACCAGGGCGAGGATCGCGGCCACCCAGAGCCGGCCACGGCGGGGCATCGCTTTGACGGCGACTTCGGACACGGCCCCATTATCGCGATCCGGCCGCCTGGGAAGCCGCAACGTGCGGGCGCGGCGATTGACATGTCCGCTGCCAGCGATAACTATTGGGCTACCCACTTTCAACTACATGGGAGGTCTCAATGGCCCATCACCTGACGCCCGGCGAGCTCGCTGACCAGCTGCACATGAAGCGGCAGGAGGTGATCGGGAAGTGCGTTGAGATGGGCGTCCCGATCTTCCACGGGCGCATCGACAGGACCCTCTTCGAGACTTCGCTGCGCAGCCGTGCGCAGCGGCGCCAGCCGCGGCGCGCCACGACCACCTGACGCTGAACTAGACTGCCCCCCGGATGGGGGGCGGAACCAAGTCGAAGACTCTCGCCGATCTGTTGCCGCTGGCGGCACAGACGTACGGCAACATGCCCGCGGTCCGTTACAAGGACGGCGAGCAATGGGTCGACCGCAGCTTCTCCGAGGTAGCGGCGATCGTCCGTCCCCTGGCGCTCGGCCTGGTCGAGCTCGGAGTCGAGAAGGGGGACCGCGTCTCGATCCTCGGCAACACCCGGCCGGAGTGGACCTACTTCGATTTCGCGGCGCTCTCGATCGGCGCCACCGTGGTCCCGATCTACCAGACCAACTCGCCCGAGGAGTGCCGCTACGTGCTGGAGAACTCCGACGCGAAGGTCGTCGTCGTCGAGGACGACGAACAGCTGGAGAAGATCCGCAAGGTCCGCGACCAGCTGCCCGAACTCGAGCAGGTGGTGCGGATGACCGGCGCCAGCGAGGACTCGATCTCGATGGAGGAGCTGGCCGCCAAGGGCGCCGGCGGCGACGATGCCCGCTGGCAGTCGCTCTACTCGGCGGTGTCCCCGGCTGACATCTGCACCTTCATCTACACCTCCGGCACCACCGGCCCGCCCAAGGGCTGCGTGATCAGCCACGGCAACTACCGGGCGATGCTCGACATGGTCAACGAGACCAGCGTCATCGAGGGCGAAGACGTCAGCTATCTGTACCTGCCCCTGGCCCACTCCTTCGCCCTGCTGATCCAGCTCGGCAGTTTCGACCTCGGCGCCACCCTCGCCTACTGGGAGCGCGACCCGCTGAAGATCCTCCCCAACCTGGCCGAACTGAAACCGACCTACTTCCCCTCGGTGCCCCGTATCTTCGAGAAGATCTACACCGCCGCCAACAGCGGCATGGAAAAAGAGGGTGGGCTCAAAAAGGCGATCTTCCACTGGGCGATCGGCGTCGGCAAGAAGATGCGCGCGGCCGAACGGAGCGGCCGCAAGCCCGGCTTCCTGCTGAAGCGCCAGTACGCCTTCGCGGACGAGAAAGTCCTCTCGAAAATCCGCAACCTCTTCGGCGGCAAGCTGCGCCTGGCCGTCTCCGGCGCCGCCCCGATCAATCCCGAGATCCTCAGCTTCTTCGACGCCGCCGGGGTCCTCGTGCTCGAGGGCTGGGGCATGACCGAGACCTCGACCGCGGCGACGATCTCCTCGCCGGACGACTTCAAGGTCGGCACGATCGGCAAACCCTTCCCCGGCTGTGAGGTGAGGATCGCCGACGACGGCGAGATCCTCGTCAAGGGGCCCAACGTCTTCCAGGGCTACCACAAGAACGAGGAGGCGACCCGGGAGACGATCGTCGACGGCTGGCTGCACACCGGCGACATCGGCGAGATCGACTCCGAGGGCTTCATCAAGATCACCGGCCGCAAAAAGGACATCATCATCACCGCCGGCGGCAAGAACATCACTCCCGCCAACCTCGAGGCCGACATCAAGCAGCACCCGCTGGTCTCCCAGTGCGTCGTCGTCGGCGACCGCCGCCCCTACCTGGTGGCCCTGGTCACGCTCGACCCCGAAGAGGCCATCGCCTACGCCAAAGAGCACGACCTGCAGGAGACCCCCGAGCAGCTCGCCGCCAACGGCGACGTCAAGGCCTCGATCGAGGCCCACGTCGAGGAGATCAACAAGAACTACGCGCGGGTCGAGCAGGTCAAGAAGATCGCCATCCTCAAGCAGGATCTCTCGCAGGAGACGGGCGAGCTGACTCCCACTCTCAAGGTCAAGCGAGCCGTCGTGACGTCCAAGCACGACGCCGAGATCGAGGCGCTCTACGCCGGGTAGCAGTGCGTGAGCGAGGAGGGGCTGCAGCGCCCTCTCGCTAAATGTAGTTCAGGAAGCCTCGCCGCTCTGCCGCAGCAACACCGACGTCGTCTGCTCGAGCACCCGCCGCCACGCCGAAGTCTGCTCGGGCTCTTCCTCACTCGCCCGCTCGACCACACGACGAACGCGCCGCTCGGAGATTTCGAGGCCGTGACGGCTGGCGATCTCCTCGAAGCGGTCGTAGTCTTTGGCGAGGGTGGCGGTGACCGATTCGAAACCGTGGCGGGCGATTTTCAGGCGCCGCGAGTAGTCCATGATCGGCGTGCCGAACATCAGCTCGTCGGTCGGCTCGGGCTCGACCAGGATGATGTCGACCCCCTGGTACTTCTCCTGCCACTGCTCGACCGCCTGGTGCAGGCGCTGGTGGGCGATCAGGCGGAAGGTCTGGTTGGCGATCGCCGGCAGGCCCATGTCGGAGACGCGCCGGACGCGGTTGCCGAAGACGGTCGGGATCGTCTCTTCGAAGTTGTTGACATAGGGAACCAGCGGGTTGACGACGACGATGAATTTGGCGCCCTTTTCGACGGCGATGTCGACGTTGGTGGTCGAGCGGATGCCGCCGTCGACCAGCTGGCGCCCCTTCAGGTCGACCGGTTTGTAGACGATCGGCAGGCAGGTCGAGCACTGGACCGCCTTCGAGATCGGCACGTCCGCCCAGCCATCCTCGCCGAAGACGATGCGCTCGCAGGTGTCGAGATCGGTCGCGGTCAGGTAGAGCTCGCGGTCGAGCAGGCGGAAGTCGTTGACGCGGCCGGGTTCGGCGAGGGCTTCCTCGACGTAGTCGGCGAGCCCGGAGCCCGAGTAGAGCCCGGTCGGCAGCGCCTCGGCCAGGCCGACGCCGATGTCGATCGCCGAGAGCTCGCCGATCCTGGCCAGCGAGCGCAGCAGCTCGATGCTGCGCAGCGGCAGCGCCGCGGCCTTCTGGATGAATCCCAGGTAGTTGGGTTTGAGCACCTTCTCGAGGTCGAGGTCTTCGAGCTCCGAGGGGACCCGCGGATTCAGCACCTGCATCATCTCGTCGGGGGTGACGCCGTTGGCGAGCATGCCGGCGACGAAGGAGCCGGCGCTGGTGCCGACGTAGACGTCGAAGTTGTTGACGGTGCTGTTGACCGCGAGCAGGTCCAGCGCCCGCAGCGCCCCGATCTCGTAGACGCCGCCGGTGAAGCCGCCGCCACCGAGAACCAGGGCGGTCTTCGAGGGCTTTTTACGGCCGCGTGATTTGGCTTTGCGCCGCGGTTTCTTGGTTTCGATGTCGACGACTTTGCCCATATAAAACGGGATTATCTCAGGAGGATCGGCTGGGGCAGGCCCGAGGCCCGGGCTGGAGCCGCTACCTTGCTGCCCTGACGTGTTGGTAGGGACGATGAGACGAGGGGCGATTTTGCTGGCCGCGGCTTGCGCGGCCGTCTTTTTGCTGGCTGGCAGCGCTCAGGCGAGCCAAGCTTGCAACGAAATGAAGTCGCTGCTGACCCGTGGCGGTGGGTCGGCGAGCGGGTTGCTGGTCGTCGAGTCGGAAAGCGGAGATGTGGTCTGCGCCAGGGCGGCGGGGACGCAGCGGCCGCTGGCCTCGAACATGAAGCTGTTCACGACGGCGACGGCGCTTTCCCGACTGGGCCCCGACACCCGCATCGCCACCAAGGTGCTCAGCGACGGGCGGCTCGACTCCGGCGGCATCCTCCACGGCAGCCTCTACCTGCAGGGCGCCGGCGACCCGGCGCTCGGCACTCCGACCTTCTACAACGGCTACCTGGCCGGCCAGGGCACCAACCTCTTCGCCCTGGTGCCGCAGATCCGCGCCGCCGGCATCCGCTCGATCAGCGGCCGCGTCTACGCCGACGACACGGTCTTCGACCGTCTGCGCGGCGTCGCCGACTCCGGCTACGCGACCAGCTCCTACATCGGCCCGCTCTCCGGCCTCGCCTTCAACTCCGGCTTCAGCGGCGCGACCAGCGCCAGCGGCTTCTCCTCCGACCCGGCCAAGCTGGCGGCCTCGAAGTTGGCCCGCTCGCTGAATGCCAGCGGCGTCGTCGTGCCACCCCAGGTCGCCCTCGCAAGGACGCCGGCGGACGCCGAAGCGGTCGCCGTCGTGCGCTCGCCGCCGCTGACCCAGATCGTCAACACCACCGACGTCTACTCCGACAACTTCTTCGCCGAGATGCTGCTGAAGCTGCTCGGCGCCCGCCTCGGCGGCTCCGGGACGACGGCCGCCGGCGCCGCGGTCGTCGAGGCCTTCGCCCGGACGCACGGCTCGGGCGTCCATGCCGTCGACGGCTCCGGCCTGACCCGCTCCAACCGCGCCTCGCCACGGCAGGTGATCAACCTCCTGCTCGCCATGCGCGACGACCCGGCCGGCGAGGAGTTCATCCAGGACCTCGCCCTGACCGGCAGGGAGGGAACGGTCGCCGACCGCATGGAGGGAACCGCCGCCTACGGCCGCTGCCGGACCAAGACCGGCACGATCACCGGCGTCAGCAACCTCTCCGGCTACTGCTTCAACAAGAGCGGCCGGATCATGGCCTTCTCGGTCCTGATGGGCAGCGTCGGCGACCTCGGGTACGCACATCTAGAGCAGGACCGAATCGCCGGGCTTGTCGCGGGGTACTGACGGCGGGATGAGCTGAGGGATGGTTTGCGTGGGGTGGGGTATAGAGGGCCTCTGACAGCTCAGCCTTTGAGCAACGCCAGCAACCCCGCCTCATTAAGGATCTCGGTGCCCAGCGACTCGGCCTTCGCCAACTTCGAGCCAGGGCTCTCGCCGGCGACGACGAAGTCGGTTTTCTTCGAGACCGAGTTGGTCACCTTGCCGCCGGCGGCCTTGACCAGCGCCGCCGCCTCCTCGCGGGTCAGCTCCGGCAGGGTGCCGGTGAGGACGACGGTCTTGCCTTCCAGCGGCCCGCCGCTGACTCGCCGTTCGGACTCGTCGGCCTCCAGTCGCAGACCCTTCTGCTTCAGCTTCTCGACCAGGCTCCAGGTCAGCTCGTCGGCGAGCGACTCGGCGATCTGCACGGCCATGATCGGGCCGACCCCCTCGACCTCCTCGATCCGCTCGGGGTCGGCCTCGTGCAGGGCGTCGATCGAGCCGAAGTGGTCCGCCAGCGCCTCCGCGGTCACGTAGCCCACTCCCGGCAGGCCGAGCGCATAGAGGACCCGTTTGAAGGGGCGCCGGCGCGAGGCGTCGATCGCCGCCACCAGGTTGCGGGCGGAGATCTCGGCGAAACGGTCCATCCCCAGCAGCTTCTCCTCGCTGAGGTCGTAGATGTCGGCGACGTCCGCGATCAGGCCCTCTTCGAGGAAGCGCATCGCCTGCTTCTCCCCCAGCCCGTCGATGTCCATCGCCCCCTTGCTGACGAAGTGCTTGACGTGCTGGAAGGACTGGCCGGGGCAGCCGGCGCGGTTGGGGCAGATCGAGAAGACCGCGCCCTCGGGCTTCACCGTCTCGGTCCCACAAGCCGGGCATTTCTTCGGCGGCCGCGGCTTGCGGGCGCTTTTGTTCTTCCGCGGCAGCTTCGGCGAGACGACCTGGGGAATCACGTCCCCCGCGCGCATGACGACGACCTCGTCGCCGTTGCGCACGTCCTTGCGCGCCAGATCCTCCTCGTTGTGGAGGGTGGCGGTGGTGACGGTGACGCCGCCGACGTGGACCGGCTCCAGCATCGCGAACGGCACCAGATGCCCGGTGCGGCCGACGTTCCAGACGACCTCGTTCATCCGCGTCGTCGCCGTCGTCGGCGGGAACTTCCAGGCGATCGCCCAGCGCGGCTCGCGCCCGACCACGCCCAGCTCCCGCCACAGCGCCCGCTCGTCGATCTTGACGACGACGCCGTCGATCTCGTAGTCGAGCGACTCGCGCCGCTCCTCCCACCAGTGGCAGCGCTTGACGACGCCCTCGACGCCCCGATGGCGCTCGGTGGCGGGGTTGACCTTGAAGCCGCGCTTGCTCAGCCATTCGACCTCGTCCATGTGGGTGGCGAGGTCGAGCCCGCGGACGGCGCCGATCCCGTAGATCCAATTCGAGAGCGGCCGTTCGGCCGCCAGTGCCGGGTCGAGCTGGCGGATCGAGCCGGCGGCCGAGTTGCGCGGGTTGGCGAAGGTCGGTTCCTCGGCTTCGGCGCGGCGTTCGTTGAGGGCTTTGAAGGCGGCGATCGGCAGGTAGATCTCGCCGCGCACTTCGATCAGCTCGGGAGCGTCTTCGATCCGTAGCGGGATCGAGCCGATCGTGCGCAGGTTCTGGGTCACGTCCTCGCCGATACGGCCGTCGCCGCGGGTCGCGCCGCGCACAAGGACACCGTCCTCATAGGTCAGCGAGATCGCCAGGCCGTCGATCTTCGGCTCCGTCGTGTAGCTGAACTCGGAGGCGGCGATGTCGAGGCGCTTCAGGTAGTTGGCCAGCCGCGTCTCCCAGGCCCGCAGCTCCTCCTCGTTGCGGGTGTTGCCGAGCGAGAGCATCTGCTCGACGTGCTCGACCTGCTCGAAGCGGTCCAGCGGCGGCGCCCCGACCCGTTGGGTCGGGGAGTCGGGCGTGCGCAGCTGCGGGTGCTCGGCCTCCAGTTCCCGCAGCTCGTTCAGCAGCTCGTCGTAGGCGTCGTCGCCGATCTCGGGGTCGTCGAGGACGTAGTAGCGCCTGTTGTGATGCGCGAGCTGACTGCGCAGCTCCGCCGCTCGCTGCTGAGCGGCCTCGTTCACGCCGCCGCAGCGCTTGCCGCCAGCATCTCCTCGAAACCCCAGCCGCGCAGGCGCTCGAGGCCGCCGTGGTCGGTCAGGTCGAAGTGGATCGGCGTGACCGAGATCCGGCCCTGGGCGACGGCGAAGAGGTCGGTGCCCTCGATCTCCTCATAGCCGGGTTGCCAGCCGTAGATCTCATAGCGCCGCCGGCCACCCTCGGACTCCTCGCCGACCAGCTTCAACTCGTCGTTGTAGATCCGTTTGCCGAGCTTCGTCACCTCGATCCCCTGTGGCTCGCCGGCCGGGCAGTTGACGTTGATCAGCGTCGCCTCCGGCATCGACTCTGTGGCGAGCCGCGCCACCAGCTGCGCCGCGAAGGCGGCGGCGACGCCGAAGTCGAAGCGACCGCTGACGTAGCCCATCCCCCCCGCCGAGGACTGCTGGGAGAGCGCCACGGCGGGGATCCCGAGGACGATCCCCTCCAGCGCCGCCGCCACGGTTCCGGAGTAGGTGATGTCGTCGCCGAGGTTGGCGCCGTGGTTGATGCCGGAGACGATCAGATCGGGGCGGCCGCCGACCAGACCCAGCTCGGCGAAGCGCACGCAGTCGACCGGGGTCCCGTCGGTGGCGAAGCCACGGTGGCCATCGCCGAACTCGACCTCCTCGATGCTGAGCGGCGAGCGGGTGGTGATACTGCGGGCGGTGGCGCTGCGGTTGGAGTCGGGGGCGATCACGTCGACCTCGACGTCGTCGAGCTCGCGCAGCGCCCGCCGCAGGGCCTGCAGGCCGGGGGCGGAGATGCCGTCGTCGTTGGTCAGGAGGATGCGCACGCGCTGATTCTAGGCGTAGGAGACCGACTCCAGATAGAGGCCGTGCGGAGGCGCCGTTTCCCCCGCCTGGGGCCTGGATGCGCCGGCCAGGAGTTGCCTGAAGCTCTCCACGGTCCGGCGACTGGAAGCAACCTCGAGCATCGTCCCGACCAGGATCCGGACCATGTTGCGCATGAAGGCGTCGGCGCTGATGCGGAAAACGAGCAGGTCGCCGGGCTGGTCCTCCCAGACCGCCGCGAGAATCTCGCGTTCGAAATGGACGTGGTCGGTCTGGCTCGGGGTGAAGGCGGTGAAATTGTGCTTGCCGAGCAGGGCCGCCGCGCAGGCGTCGAGCCCAGCTCGATCGACGCGGTGGGGCCACCAGAGCGCCCGGCCGCGCTCGAACGGACTGGCCGGCCGGCGGGTGAGGAGCCGGTAGCGATAGCTGCGCGAGGTCGCGTCGGCACGGGCGTCAAAGCCGTCCGCGGCCGGCTCGGCCGCGGTCACAGCGATGTCGTCGGCGGTGATCCCGTTCAACCGCCGTAGCAGGTCAGCGGGGATCGCGGCCACCGTCGAGAAGCTGGCCACCTGGCCCCCGGCGTGCACGCCGGCGTCGGTGCGGCCGGCCACCGTCAGCGTGACCGGGGCGCGCAGGATCGTCTCCAGCGCCGTCTCCAGCTCGGCCTGGACCGTGCGCTGGCCCGGCTGACTGGCCCAGCCGACGAAGCGCGAACCGTCGTATTCGATATCGAGGCGGAAGGAACCCATACCCATCACACCCGGACGCGAAGCGGAGGATGTGATGGATTGAGGGTATTTGGAGCTGGTACTAAACCAGCTCCAAATACACCATCTCGGTGCTATCCGAGCGGCGCGGTCCGAGCTTGACGATGCGGGTGTAGCCACCGGGGCGGGTGGCGTAACGCGGCGCCACCTCGTCGAACAGCTTGTGGACGATGAACTTGTCGTTGTGCAGCGTCGAGAGCGCCTGGCGGCGGGCGTGCAGGTCGCCGCGTTTGGCCAGCGTGATCAGTTTCTCGACCTCGGGCTTGACCGCCTTGGCCTTGGCCTGGCTGGTCTGAATGCGCTCGTGCTCGATCAGCTGCTTCGAGAGGTTGGAAAGCAGCGCCTCGCGGTGCGCGGCGTCGCGACTGAGCTTGTTCCGCTTCTTACGATGGCGCACAGGGTTCTCCGCTCCGCTCTCGCCGTTGCCTCAGTCTTGCTGGAGATCGAGGCCGCGGGCGTGCAGGGTCTCGATCACTTCCTCGATCGACTTCGAACCGAAGTTGGGAATCGCGTTCAGTTCCCCACGCGACTTGCGGACCAGGTCGCCGACGGTCTGGACGCCGGCACGCTTGAGGCAGTTATAGGAACGGACGCCGAGTTCGAGCTCCTCGATCAGGATCTCGTCGAGGCCGTTGTTGCTGGCCATTCCGTCGCCGGTCGGCGCGGAGAGCGGATCGGCGGGCAGCGCCGGGGCCGGTTCGCGCGCCGTCAGCTCCTCCACCCGCTCGGCGTCGGTGAAGATCGCCAGGCTCTTGATCAGAATCTCCGAGGCCTCGCGCAGCGCTGCCGCGGGCTCGATCGAGCCGTCGGTCTCGAGGTCGAGGGTGAGTTTGTCGAAGTCGGTCCGCTGCCCGACCCGGGCGGCGGCAACCGCGTAGGAGGCGCGACGGATCGGCGAGAAGATCGAGTCGATCGGGATCACCCCGATCGGCTGCTCGTCGGTCTTGTTCTCTTCCGCCGGCGAGTAACCGCGGCCGCGGCCGATCGTCAGGTAGACCTCGAGTTTGGTTTTCTTCTCCAGCGTCGCGATCGGCGCCTCGGGGTTGAGGATCTCCACTCCAGAGGGCAGGTCGATGTCCTTGGCCTTGACCTCGCCGGGGCCGGTGGCGACCAGCGGAGCCTCGATCTCGTCGGCGTCGGTGTGCATGCGGACGACGAGGTCCTTGAGGTTGAGGATGATGTCGGTGACGTCCTCTTTGACGCCGGGCACGGTCGAAAACTCGTGCGCGACGCCCTCGATGCGGACGCTGGTGATCGCGGCGCCGCCCAGCGAGGACAGCAGGACGCGTCGAAGGCTGTTGCCGAAGGTGTAGCCGAAGCCCTTGTCCAGCGGCTCGATGGTGAAGGTGCCGCGGCGGTCGTCGACCTTCTCGGAGGTGATGCGGGGGACCTGGAAATCAGTGGTCATGAGTTCCTTGCGTATGCGTGTTCAGAAATTTCGGAATCCGGGCTACTTGGAGTACAGCTCGACGATCAGCTGCTCCTGTACCGGCGCCGAGATCTCGGAGCGCTCGGGGTAGCGCAGGATCTTGGCGGTGAGGGCATCGTGATCGGCCTGAAGCCAGGCCGGGACGGTGGAAACGAGTTCCGTCGCCCGCTGGATCGTGTCGGTGGCGGACGATCCGGCCTTGATCGAGATGATGTCCTCGGGACGGACTTGGTAGGAGGGAATGTCGACGCGGCGGCCGTTGATCATCCAGTGCCCGTGGGTGATCAGCTGGCGGGCCTGGCGGCGCGACGCGGCGAAACCGAGGCGGACGATCACGTTGTCGAACCTCGACTCGAGCAGCCGCAGCAGGTTCTCGCCGGTGACGCCGTCCTGGCGCGAAGCCTTGTCGTAGTAGGCGCGGAACTGTTTCTCCAGCACCTGGTAGTAGCGGCGCGTCTTCTGCTTCTCGCGCAGCTGCACCCGGTACTCGGACTGGCGCAGACGACCGCGGCCGTGCTCGCCGGGCGGATAGGAACGGCGCTCGACGCCGCACTTGTCGGTGAAGCAGCGCTCGCCCTTGAGGAAGAGCTTCTGGCCCTCGCGCCGGCACTGCTTGCACTGGGGGCCGGTATCGCGGGCCACTAGACGCGCCTCCGCTTCTTCGGCCGGCAGCCGTTGTGGGCCTGCGGGGAAACGTCCTTGACCGTGGTCACGTCGAGCCCGGCCGCCTGCAGCGAGCGGATCGCCGTCTCGCGACCCGAACCGGCGCCCTTGGCGAAGACCTCGACCCGCTCCAGGCCATGTTCCATGCCCTTCTTGGCGGCGGCGTCGGCGGTCACCTGGGCGGCGAACGGCGTCGACTTGCGCGAGCCTTTGAACCCGGCCGATCCAGCCGACTCCCAGGCGATCACGTTGCCTTCGGTGTCGGTCAGGGTGACGATCGTGTTGTTGAAGGAAGTCTTGATGTGCGCCTGCCCGTAGGTGACGTTCTTTTTGACGCGGCGGCGCGTACGCCCCTTGGCGGGTTTTTTCTCAGCCATATCTGTCCCTATCTAACTTTGCGCTTGCCGGCGATGCTCAGCCGGCGCGGGCCCTTGCGGCCGCGGGCGTTGGTCTTCGTGCGCTGGCCACGGACCGGCAGGCCGCGGCGGTGACGCAAGCCGCGGTAAGAGCCGATCTCCATCAGGCGTTTGACGTTCTGCGAGCGATCGCGCCGCAGGTCGCCCTCGACCTCACGGTTGTCGACCGCGTCGCGAAGTTTGATGACCTCGTCCTCGGTCAGGTCCTTGCCCTGCGTGCCGGGGTCGATTTTGGTCTCCTCGAGGATCTTCTGAGCAGTCGAGTGACCGATCCCGAAAATGTAGGTGAGACCGACCTCAATCCGTTTGTTGACGGGGATGTTGACCCCAGCGATACGCGCCATGCGTTAGCCCTGCCTCTGCTTGTGGCGGGGGTTTTGGCAGATCACCAAGACCGCGCCATTGCGGCGGATGACCTTGCACTTCTCGCACATCGGCTTAACGGAAGCTCGAACCTTCATTGCTCCGATTTCGGATCGAAAACAGGATTCCCGCACGCCCCATGAGTCGGACGGCAGGCAAACACCGGCCCACTGGGCCGACCGGGAAAGATAGCAGGGGCGCGCGGGTGGGCGTCGCCTAGAGAACCCGGGCGATGGTGAAGCCGTCGTAGCCCTTGCTGCCGACCGTCTGAATAGTAGTGGCGGTGACGCGGGACTCGCCGGCCAGCATCTGGTGCAGCCTGCGCTGAGCCCGGGTCGCCTCGTCGGCGCTGGAGGTCTCGGCGAGGGTGCCGTTGCGGACGACGTTGTCGGCGACGATCAGGCTGCCGGGGCGCGAGTGGTCGAGCGCCCAGGCGAAGTAGTTGGGGGTGTTGACCTTGTCGGCGTCGATGAAGCTGAGGTCGAACGGTCCCTCTGCCTCCAGCTCGGGCAGCGTCTCCAGCGCCGGTCCGACCCGCAGCTCGACGACATCGCCCAGCCCCGCCCGGGCGATGCTTGCCCGCGCCACCTCGGCGTACGCGGCATTGGCCTCGAGCGTGATCAGCCGCCCGCCCTCCAGCAGCGCCCGCGCCAGCAGGATCGTGCTGTACCCGCCCAGCGTTCCGAACTCGAGAACTGTCCGCGCCCCGAGCATCTGCGCCAGCATCTGCAGCAGCTTCCCCTGCGGCGGCGAGACCTGGATCGCCGGCAGCCCAGCCGCCTCGGCGGCATCCAGCGCACCCTGTAGCGCCTCGTCGGGCGCCAGCAGGGCATCCTCCACGAATGCGTCTACCGCCGTAAACGTCTCCTGATCCACGCTCGGGATTCTGACGCCTTCGCGGCCCCGACGACGCGCCCAAGCGCCCTGCCTACTCGGCTTCGTGCCAGGGGGTGAGGATTCGCGGCCCGCTGGCCGTGACGGCGACGGTGAACTCGAAGTGCGCCGCCAGCGAGTCGTCCTCGGAGAAGACCGACCAGCCGTCGTCGTCCATCCGCACCAGCGGCCCGCCGACGTTGACCATCGGCTCGATCGCCAGCACCATCCCCTCCTCCAGCTCCGGCCCCTTGCCGGGCTCGCCGAAGTTGGGGACCTGCGGCTCCTCGTGCATCTCGCGCCCGATCCCGTGACCGACCAGCGTGCGGATGACCGAGAGGCCCTCCCCCTCGACCGCGCGCTGGATCGCCGCCGAGACGTCGCCGAGGTGGTTGCCGGGACGCATCTGCTCGACCCCGGCGAACAGCGAGGCCTTGGTCACGTCGAGCAGCTTGACCGCGTCGGGGCCGACCGCGCCGACCGGCACCGTCATCGCCGCGTCGGCGACCCAGCCGTCCTTGATCACGCCGACGTCGATCGAGAGGATGTCGCCGCGCTTCAGCTCATAGGGGCCCGGGATGCCGTGGACGACCATCGAGTTGGGCGAGGCGCAGATCGAGCCGGGGAAGCCGCGGTAGCCCTTGAAGGCCGGCGTCGCGCCCTGGGAGAGGATGAACTTCTCTGCCGCCGCGTCGAGCTCCTCGGTGGTAACACCAGCCCGGGTCTTCGCCTCAAGCATCTTCAGGCAGCGAACCAGGATGTCCCCGGCCAGCGCCATCTGGTCGACCTGCTCGGGGGTCTTGCGGATGATCATCCGGTACACGCTAGCCCCTCCAGCAAGGCGCTAAACCGCCTCGTCCTGCTCCAGGCGCATCGTCGCCAGGGTCCTGCGAACCTCCTCGGCGACCTCGTCCGGGGCGGCGATGCCGTCGATCCTGCGCAGCACGCTGCGCTGGTCGTAGTAGTCGACCAGCGGCTCGGTCTTGGCGTGGTACTGCTGCAGCCGATTGCGGATCACCTCGGGCTTGTCGTCGTCGCGGACGACCAGGGCGCTACCGTCGAGATCGCAGACCCCCTCCTGCTTGGGCGGGTTGAACTCGACGTGGAAGACGTGGCCGTTCTCCTCGCAGGTGCGGCGGCCGCCGAGTCGGCGCACGACCTCGTCGTCGGAGACGTCGATCAGCACCACCGCGTTGACGGCCCGCCCCAGTTCGGCGAGCTTGGCGTCGAGCGCCTCCGCCTGCGGCATCGTGCGCGGGAAGCCGTCGAGGATGAAACCGTCGAGCGCCTCGCTGGAGGCGATCCGCTCGGCGATGACGCCGACGATGACGCCGTCGGGGACGAGGTCGCCGCGGTCCATGTACTCCTTCGCGGTCCGGCCCAGCTCCGTCTCGTCGCGTACGGCCGCGCGCAAAATGTCGCCCGTCGCGTAATAAGGGAGCCGCAGGTCTTCCTGCAGCCGCTCCCCCTGGGTGCCCTTGCCGCTGCCGGGAGGCCCTAGGAGTACGAGATTTAGCTCAGGCATTGATCGATCGATGGTTGGAGCTTAGAACGGCCGCGAAAACCAAGCAGGTCGGTGGACGCAGGGAGGGAGGTGAGGGGAGCGCACTGTCGTGCGTGACCCGATCCGAGCGACCGAGGACGTCGAGATGCGCCGGTTTGCAGCGGCCGGCCCGAGTAGGTCCTATTTTAAAAAGCCCTCGTAGTTCCTCATCATGAGTTGAGCCTCCAACTGCTTGACCGTATCTAGAGCTACACCGATCACGATCAGGATCGAGGTCCCACCGAAGTAGAAGTTGGCCGAGGTCTGGCTGATCAGGATCGTCGGCAGCGCCGCGACCGCGCCGAGGTAGAGCGCGCCGGGGAAGGTCAGGCGGGAGAGGATGCGGTCCAGGTACTCGGCGGTCGGCCGCCCGGGCCTGACCCCGGGGATGAAGCCGCCGTATTTCTTCAGGTTGTCGGCCTGGTCGACCGGGTTGAAGGTGACCGCCGTGTAGAAGTAGGTGAAGACGATGATGAAGAAGATCTCGCCGACCACGTAGGCCCAGCTGTTGGGACTGAAGAAGGCGGCGAAGTCGAGCGCGGCGGGGGTGTTGAGGAGCTGGCCGATGGTCGGCGGGAAGGCCATGATCGAGGCCGCGAAGATGACCGGGATGACGCCGGCCATATTGACCCGCAGCGGCAGATAGGTGGAGCCGCCGGAGGTCATTTTCCGCCCCACCACGCGTTTCGCGTACTGGACCGGGATCCGGCGCTGGCCCTCCTGGACGAAGACGATCGCGACGATCACCGCCAGGGCGATGAAGGGCATCATCACGACGAAGACCTGGTCCGGGCTGTCCCACCACTTGGTGATGCCGCTCGGAATCGAGGACGCGATCGAGGCGAAGATCATCAGCGAGATGCCGTTGCCGATGCCTCGCTGGGTGATCAGCTCCCCCAGCCACATCAAGAGGGTGCAGCCGGCGGTCAGGCAGATCACGATCAAGAAGGTCTTGGCGAAGGTGAGGTTGCCGACGACGCTGGTGCCGGCTTCGTTGCCGAAGGAACGGAAGAGGAAGACGTAGCCGAGCGACTGGCCGAAGGCGAGGCCGACGGTGAGGTAGCGCGTGTACTGGGTGATCTTCTGCTGCCCCACCTCCCCCTCTTTCTGCAGGCGCTCCAGCGAGGGCACGACCACGGTCAGCAGCTGCAGGATGATCGAGGCCGTGATGTAGGGCATGATCCCCAGCGCAAAGAGACTGAGGCGCGAAAGGCTGCCGCCCGAGAAGAGGTTGAGGAAGCCGAGGATGTTGGAGCCGCCGAAGTTGTCCTGGATTTCCTTGACGGCCTGCACGTCGACGCCCGGCGCCGGGATGTAGGCGCCGAGACGGTAGAGCGCCAGCATCGCCGCCGTGAAGGCGAGCTTCTTGCGGATGTCGGCAACGCTGAAGGCGTTGAGAATAGTTCTGAGCATTACGGCTCCAGAGTGTGACAGGAACCGCCGGCGGCCTCGATCTTCTCTTTGGCGGCGGCACTGAACCCATGCGCGTGAACGTCAAGCTTCTTCTTGATCTCGCCGCGGGCGAGAATCTTGACCGGATCCGAGCGCTTGGCCAGACCCTTCTCCTTGAGCGTCGCGACGGTCACCTCGTCGCCGTTGTCGAAGCGCTCCTCGAGGTCGGTGAGGTTGACCGGCTGCGTCTTGGTGCGGAAGTTCTCGAAGGGCATCGACTTCTTCATGTGCGGACCGCGAAGCTTTCGCATCCGCATGTGAATCGGGTTCTGGCCACCCTCATAGCCAGCCTTGCGCTTGGCACCCGCGCGCGAGCCAGCGCCCTTGTGGCCGCGACCCGAGGTCTTGCCCAAACCACTGCCCTCGCCACGCCCGATCCGCTTGCGCGGCCGTTTCGAGCCCGGCTTCGGCTTCAAATTGTGCAGCCCGATCTCCTCCGAGCGAGGCGTCTCAGCGGCCATCACGCCACCTCAACCAGATGCGAGACAACGCGAAGCTGTCCCTGCAGCTGCGGCGAATCCTTCCGGTCCACAGCTTTGCCGATCCTGCCGAGCCCAAGGGCCCTCAAAGTCGCTTTCTGATCCGGATTGGTCCCGTTCGCCGAGCGAATCTGCTTGATCTGCACAGCGCTCACGACTTGGCCTCCTCAGCAGCAGGCGCATCGGCAGGCAGCGAAGTCTCGTCGACGGCAGGCGCGTCCTCAGCAGCGTCCGAACCCTCAGCAGCCACCGGAGCATCGGCCTCCGCGGCCGGAGCACTCTCCTCCGGGGCCTGAACCTCAGCCTCTGGAGCTGCCTCAGCGGCCGGCGCCTCGGCGTCTGCCGCCGCAGCCTCCTCGGCGGATGGCGCGGGATCGGAGGTGCCGAGAACGGAGGCCCCGCCCCCGCCCGCAGGCGCCTCCGATGCCGTGGCGTCCGCCGCCAAATGCTCCCCGTTAGTCGAGCTACCGTTCAAGTCGAGTCCCAGAACCTGCTTCACAGTCAGACCTCGAAGCTCTGCAACCTCCTCCGGCCGACGCAAACGGATCAGTCCGTCCATCGTCGCCTTGACCAGGTTGATCGGGTTCTGAGTCCCAATGCTCTTAGTCAGGACGTCGCGGACGCCGCCGAGCTCGAGCACGGCGCGAACGCCGCCGCCGGCGATGACGCCGGTACCGGGGCTGGCCGGGCGCAGGACGACGTGCCCGGCGCCGAAGCGGCCGATGATCCTGTGGGTCAGCGTCTGCCCGTATTTGGGCACGCGAATCAAGTTCTTGCGGGCGTCCTCGACGCCCTTCTGGATCGCCAGCGGGACCTCGCGGGCCTTGCCGTAGCCGATCCCGACCACGCCCTCTTCGTCGCCGACGGCGACGAGTGCGGTGAAGGAGAAGCGCCGGCCGCCCTTGACGACCTTGGCGACGCGGTTGATCTCGATCACGCGCTCCTGGAGGTCAAGCCCACGCGGGCTGACCGTCTCGACGTTGTTGGTATCCATTCCCTTCATCTCAAGCGGCCACCGTAGCGGAACTAGAAGGCCAACCCTCCCTCGCGCGCTCCGTCGGCCAGGGCCTTGACACGGCCGTGGTACTGGTAGCCGCCGCGGTCGAAGACACAGGTCTCCACCCCGGCTGCCTTGGCTCGCTCGGCGAGCAGTTCGCCCGCCTTCTTCGCCTGGTCGGAGGCCGTGAGCTTGCGCAGCTCCGGCTCGATCCAGTTGACCGCGGCCACGGTGTGGCCCTTGGTGTCGTCGATGAGCTGCGCGAAGACGCCGCGGTTGGAGCGGAAAACGGAGAGGCGCGGGCGCTCCGCGGTGCCGCTGATGCGGGCACGAACGCGGCGGCGACGGCGCAGGCGCTGCTGGCGCTTGGTGACGACCGTCATGCGCGCTTACCCACCTTTCGCAGAACCTGCTCGCCTTTGTAGCGGACGCCCTTGCCCTTGTAGGGCTCCGGCTTGCGGCGCTTGCGGATGTCCGCGGCGACCTGCCCGACGAGCTGCTTGTCGATCCCGCGCACGATGATCTCGGTCGGCTGCGGGACCTCGAACTCGATTCCCTCGGGAGCCTCGATCGAGACCGGGTGCGAGTAGCCGAGCGCCAGCTCCAGGTTCTTGCCTTTGAGCGCGGCGCGATAGCCGACGCCCTGGATCTCCAGTCGCTTCTCGAAGCCGTCGGTGACGCCCTCGACCATGTTCGCGATCAGGCTGCGGGTGAGGCCATGCAGAGCCCGGTGCTCGCCGCGATCGGTCGGCCGGGCGACGGTGACGACGCCCTCGCCCTGCTCGACCGCCATGTCCTGCGAGTAGACCTGGGTGAGCTCGCCCTTGGGGCCCTTGACGGCGATGTTGCCAGGGGCGATCTCGACCGTGACGGCCTCGGGAACTGGGACGGGTTTTCTTCCGATTCGGCTCATGAGATCACCAGACGTAGGCGACGACCTCGCCGCCGACGCCCTTGGCGCGGGCTTCGTGGCCGGTCATCACGCCAACGGAGGTGCTGACGATCGCGGTCCCGGTGCCGCCCTGCACCCGCGGCACGTTCTTGTGGTCGACGTAGCGGCGCCGGCCGGGGCGGGAGACGCGCTCGATGCCGATGATGACAGGGCGCCGGTCCTCGGTGTACTTGAGGCTGACGTTGATCGCCTCGCCGACGGTGGCGGGCTTGCGGTGGAAGTCCTTGATGTAGCCCTGCTCCTTGAGGATCCGCGACATCTCCATCTTCAGGCCCGAGAGGGGGATCTCCACCTCGTCGTGGCCGGCGCGGATGGCGTTGCGCAGGCGGGTCAGGTAATCGGCTATGGGATCGGTCTGCATCGTCTCGTCCTACCAGCTCGACTTGGTCATGCCGGGGATGTACCCCTCGTGTGCGGCCTCGCGCAGGCAGATCCGGCAGAGGCCGAACTTCCGATAGTAGGCGCGCGGGCGCCCGCAGCGACGGCAGCGGTTGTAGCTGCGCGATTTGAACTTGGCTTTGCGGCCCTGGCGGACCTTCTGTGAAGTCTTAGCCATTCTCAGTGCTTCTCCTGGTCGGCCCCGCTCTGCGTCGGCCTCGTCGTTTCCGCCCTCGGCGGCGTCCTCGCCCTCGCCCTCATCGCTCTCGGGCTTGGCGTAGGCCTCCGGGTTCTCCTCTTTGAGCTGCTCCAGCGCGGCCTGCTCGACCTCGGCCTTGAGGCGGGCCTCCTCTTTGCGCTGCTCCTCTTCTTCCTCGGCTTTGGCGGCTTCCCGCGCCTCCTGGCCGGGGCGGCCCTCCTGGGCGAACGGCATGCCCAGCGCCAGCAGCAGCTCGAAGGCCTCGAGGTCGGTCGCGGCCGAGGTCGTGATCGTGATGTCGAGACCGCGCACCACGTCGACCGAGTCGTAGTCGATTTCGGGGAAGATCAGCTGCTCTTTGACGCCCATCGAGTAGTTGCCGCGGCCGTCGAAGGAGCGCGGGTTGAGGCCGCGGAAGTCGCGGATCCGCGGCACCGCGATCGAGGTCAGGCGGTCGAGGAACTCCCACATCTTCGCCCGCCGCAGCGTCGCCGAGACGCCGACCGGCATCCCCTCGCGCAGCTTGAAGGAGGCGATCGACTTGCGGGCGCGGCGCACGTTCGGGTGCTGGCCGGCGATCAGCGCCAGCTGTTCCTGCGCCGATTCGAAGGACTTCTTGTCCTGTTTCTCGGTGCCGAGCCCCATGTTGAGGGTGATCTTGATCAGCTGCGGCGCCTGCATCGGCGTCGTGTAGCCAAATTTCTTGGTCAGCTCGGGCAGGATCTCCTGCTCGTAGCGCTCGCGCAAGCGCGGCGGCGGAGCTGCCTGCTGGGTCGCGGTTGCCTCCATCAGTCGATCGCCGCCCCACTGCGCTTCGCGAAGCGGACCCGCTTGCCGCCGTCGTCGCGACGGACGCCGACCCGGGTCGCTTTGTTGCCTTTGGGGTCGAGCAGCATCACGTTGGAGACGTGGATCGGCCCCTCCTTTTCGACGATGCCACCGGCCTGGGCGTTTTTCAGGTCGCCCTGAGAGCGCGCCCGTTCGGCCCGCTTGATCATGTTCAGGCCCTCGACGTAGACGCGGCGCTTCTGCGGGTCGGTCCGCGTCACGCGGCCGGTCTTGCCGGCGTCCTTGCCGCTGATCACGACCACCTGGTCGTCGGTCTGGATGCGCATCGACTTCGCCATCAGAGGACCTCGGGCGCGAGCGAGATGATTTTCATGAAGTTGTTGTCGCGCAGTTCGCGCGCCACCGGGCCGAAGATGCGGGTCCCGCGCGGGTTGTTGTTGGCCGGGTCGATCAGGACCGCGGCGTTCTCGTCGAAGGAGATGTAGGTGCCGTCGGCGCGACCGAGCGGCTTGCGGGTGCGGACGACAACGGCCTGCACGACCTCGCCCTTGCGGACGCCGCCCTGCGGGCTGGCCTGTTTGACGGTGGCGGTGATCACGTCGCCGACGCTGGCGTAGCGACGGTGCGAGCCGCCCTTGACCCGGATGCAGAGGATCTCGCGGGCGCCCGAGTTGTCGGCAACCTTCAGTCTCGACTCCTGCTGGATCACTCGCCCTACCTCGCCTTCTCGACGACGTCGACCAGGCGCCAGCGCTTGGTCTTGGACAGCGGACGGGTCTCGACGATGCGGACGACGTCGCCCTCGCCGGCCTCGTTGCGCTCGTCGTGCGCGTGCAGCGTGCGCGAGCGGCGGACGATCTTCTCGTAAGTCGGGTGACGGCGGGCGAAGTCGATCCGGACCGTGATCGATTTCTCGCCTTTGTTGGAGACGACGATGCCCTGGCGGGTCTTGGCCGCGTTGGAGTCGCGCTCGGCCGCCGGCGTGCCGGTCTTGGCCTCGCCCTTCTTGGCCTTCGCGGCGGCCCGTTCCTTGCGCCGTTCGGCGGCCTTCTTCTTGCGCGCCTCGCGACACGAGCAGCGGCCCGGTCCTCGGGAGTCTGCGTCGGCTTCGCCTCACTCGGCCTACGCGAGCGCTGCAACGACGCCGCTCCTTCCAAGGAAGATCGTCCTCCGGATCCGGCTCCTTCTCGGGAGCGGCCTCAGCCGCCGGAGCCTTCGTCTCCTCCGCAGCGGGAGCGTCGTCAGACGAGCCCTCGTCGGCAGGCGCGGCCTCGGCCGCAGGCGCCTCTCACGCGGGTGGCGTGGTGGAGGGCTCCTCGCCCGCAGCTTGCGAGGACAGGAGCCCTCTGCCGCGACAGGACCCGCGGCCTGAGGCGTCCGTACCCTCGGCCTCGTCTACCGAATCTTTTTTAGTCTCGTCGTCGCTCATATCCGCTTCGTCTCTTTCTCCACATCGATGCCTCGGCCGCGGGCGATGGTCAGCAGTCGCGCGATATCGCGCTTTGCCATGCCCAGCCGCGCAGTGTTCTCGAGCTCGCCGGTCGCGTGGCGGAAGCGCAGGTTGAACGCCTCCTGCTTGGCGTCGATCAGCTTCGCCACCAGCTCGTCGTCTTTCAGATTATGGGCCTCGGCCGCTTTCATCAGTCCTCGACCCCCTCGCGCTTGACGAATTTGGTCTTGACCGGAAGCTTGTGTCCCGCCAGGCGCAGCGCGTCGCGGGCGAGGTCCTCGGGGACACCGGCCAGCTCGAACATCACCTTGCCGGGCTTGACCACGGCGACCCAGCCCTCGGGGTTGCCCTTGCCGGAGCCCATCCGCGTCTCGGCCGGCTTCTTCGTGTAGGGCTTGTCCGGGAAGACGTTGATCCAGACCTTGCCGCCACGTTTGATCTTGCGGGTCATCGCCACACGGGCGGCCTCGATCTGGCGGTTGGTGATCCAGCCGCGCTCCATCGACTTCAGCCCGTACTCGCCGAAGGCGACGGTGCTGCCGCCCTTGGTGTTGCCGCGCATGCGGCCGCGGAACTGTTTGCGGTGCTTGACGCGTTTCGGACTCAGCATCAGCGACCACCTCCGCCGCCACGCTGACCGCCACGATCGCCACCGCGACCGCCGCCGCCGGGGCCGCGTCCACCGCCCGAGCGTCCGCCGCCGGGACCGCGATCGCCGCCGGGGCCACGCCCGCCGCGATCCGACCGGCGCCGCGCTGGCTGGCCCTGCGGCTCGTCGTCGGTCGAAGCGAGGTCGGAGCGGAAGCCCTCGGGCATGACTTCGCCCTTGTTGATCCAGCATTTGACGCCGATCCGGCCGGTCGTCGTCTTCGCCTCGAAGAAGCCGTAGTCGATGTCGGCGCGCAGCGTGTGCAGCGGCACCCGCCCGTCGGAATAGCTTTCGGTCCGCGCCATCTCGGCCCCGCCGAGGCGGCCGGAGACCTGGACCTTGACGCCCTTGGCGCCGGAGCGCATGGCCGAGGTCAGAGCGCGTTTCATCGCGCGGCGGAAGGCGACTCGGTTCTGCAGCTGCTCGGCGATCGACTGGGCGACCAGCTTGGCGTCGAGCTCGGGGCGCTTGACCTCGCGGATGTTCACTTTCACCGGGCTGCCGGTGAGCTTGTGCAGCTCCTTGCGGAGCGCGTCGACTTCGCTGCCCGACTTGCCGATGACGATGCCCGGGCGGGCCGTGTGGATATCGACGGCGACCTCGCCGCGGCGCTCGATCGTGATGTTCGAGAGCCCAGCGTGGGAAAGCTTGTTGACGATGTGATCGCGGATCTGCAGGTCTTCCTGGAGCACGTCGGCGAAGTTCTTCTCCTCGAACCAGGTCGACTTCCAGTCGTGGATGTAACCGACGCGGAAACCCTCGGGGTGGATCTTCTGTCCCATGACTTAGTCCTCCACCGGGGTTAGCGCCACGGCGATGTGGCTGGTTCGCTTGTGGATCGGGGTCGCCCGTCCCATCGCTCGGGGCCGGAACCGCTTCAGCGTCGGGCCCTCGTCGACCGTGATCGAGGAGACCTTCATCTCATCGCCGATCAGGTCGTGGTTGTTCTCCGCGTTGGCGGCGGCGGAGTCGATCAGCTTGTGGATGTCCTCGGCGGCGCCGCGCGGCGAGAACTGCAGCAGCGCCCGGGCCTTTTCGATGTGCAGGCCGCGGACCTGGTCGGCGATCAGGCGCGCCTTGCGCGGCGCGATCCGCACGTAGCGGGCGCTGGCGCGGACGACCGGGGGAGCGACGGGAGCTTTCGGAGCGGCTTTTTTGGCCGGCTCTTTTTTCGCTTTCGCAGTCTTTTTCGGCGCCTCTTTTTTGGCGGCTTTTTTGCCGTCGGCTTTTTTGGCGGCTTTTTTAGCAGCGGGCTTTTTTCTCTGCCGTTTTTTTAGCTGGCGGTTTTGGTTCGCCGCTTTGGCTTTGGTTTGTCTTTGGTCTCGTCGGCCATCGCTAGTCACCCCTGCCGGTGCCGGTGTGGGAGCGGAAGGTGCGGGTCGGCGCGAACTCGCCGAGCTTGTGCCCGACCATCGACTCGGAGATGAAGACCGGGACGTGTTTTTTGCCGTCGTGGACGGCGATCGTGTGCCCGACCATCTCCGGGAACACGGTCGAGGTGCGCGACCAAGTTTTGACCATCTGTTTTTTGCCGGCGTCGTTCATAGCGCCGATCCGGGCCATCAGCCTCTCTTCGACCCACGGGCCCTTTTTCGTCGAACGTCCCATCAGCGGCCACCCTTCTTCTTGCCGCGGCGCCTGCCGCGCACGATGTAACGATCGGACTGCTTGCCCTTCTTACGGGTCCGGTAGCCGAGCGTCGGCTTGCCCCAGGGGGTAACCGGATGGCCACCGGGGGTGTGGTGCGCCTCGCCGCCGCCGTGCGGGTGGTCGACGGGGTTCATCGCCACGCCGCGGCTCTGCGGGCGCTTGCCCTTGTGGCGGTTGCGGCCGGCCTTGCCGATCTTCATGTTCTGGTGCTCGGCGTTGGAGAGCGTGCCGACGGTCGCCCGGCACTCGGCCCGGACCAGCCGCATCTCCGAAGACGGCAGACGCAGGGTGACCATCTCGCCCTCCTTCGCGACCAGCTGGATCGCGGTGCCGGCGGAGCGGCCGAGCTTGCCGCCCTGGCCGGCGATCAGCTCGACGTTGTGGACGATCGTGCCGGTCGGCATTTCGCCCAGGGCCATGCAGTGGCCCGGTTTGACGTCGGCCTCGGGGCCGGACTTGACCTCGTCGCCGACCTTGAGCTGGGCCGGGAGCGAGGATGTAGTCCTTGTGCCCGTCGACGTAGTGCAGGAGGGCGATGTAGCAAGTGCGGTTGGGGTCGTACTCGATCGTCGCGACCTTCGCGGGAACGCCGTCCTTGAGGCGCTTGAAGTCGATCTTGCGGTAGCGCCGCTTGGCGCCGCCGCCGCGATGGCGCGCGGTGACGCGGCCGTTGGCGTTGCGGCCGCCGGACTTGCGCAGGCCCTCGGTCAGCTTCTTTTCCGGCTCGCTCGCGGTCAGCTGCTCGCGCAGCGGATAGGTCGCGAAGCGGCGGCCGGGGCTGGTGGGTTTCGTTTTGCGGTTCGGCATCTCTCAGGCTCCCTACGCGGTCTCCGCGCCCTCGAACAGCTCGATCCGTTCGCCCGGGGCGAGCTGGACGATCGCCTTCTTCCAGGCCCGGGTGCGGCCCTGTGGAGAGGCCGCGGCGCTTCGGCTTCGAGCGCACCTTGGAGGTCCGCACCTGCGCGACTTTGACCCCGAAGACCTCGTGCACGGCCTGGGCGATCTGCGTCTTGTGGGCGCGATCGTCGACCCGGAACGTGTACTTGCCTTCGGCGATCAGCGCGTAGCTCTTCTCGGAGATCACCGGGCGGATGAGGATGTTGCGCGCGTCCATCAGCCCAGCCTCTCCTGCAGCGAAGCCAGAGCGGCTTCGGAGAGGACCAGCGCGGCGGCGCCGATCACGTCGGCGACGCCGGTGGCGCCGACCTCGATCACGTGGGTGCGCGGGAATGTTGCGGAAGCTCTTCATCGCGCCGGTCTCCTCGGCGGTGAGCACCACCAGGGTCGGGCTCTTGGCGCCCCATTTGGCCAGCGCCGCGGCGGCCTGCTTGGTCGAGGGCGTCTCGAAGGCCGAGGCGTCGAGGACGGCGACGCTGTCGCGCTCGGCGTGGACCGAGAGCGCCGAGCGCATCGCCCGGCGACGCGCTTTGCGGTTGACCTTGACCGTGTAGTGGCGCGGCTTCGGGCCGAAGGTGACGCCACCGCCGAAGCGGCTGGAGACGCCGAGGGCGCCGACGCGAGCGCGGCCGGTGCCCTTCTGGCGCCAGGCCTTGGCGGTCGTGAAGGAAACCTCGCCGCGGGTCAGGGTCGAAGCGGTGCCGCGGCGGCGCGAGGCCATATCGGCGCGAGCGGCCTCGTGGACCAGCGACTGGTGGAAGGGCTCGGCGAACAGCTCTTTGGGCAGGTCGGCTTTGGTCGACTTGCCGAGGACGGTCGCTTTAGACATCGGTCCTCACCTCGACGATCGCGTTGCGCGAGCCGGGTACCGAGCCCTTGATCAGCAAGAGGTTGCGATCGGCGTCGATATCGGCGATCTCCAGACCCTTCTGGGTGATCCGCTTGTTGCCCATCTGACCGGGCATCCGCATTCCTTTGAAGACGCGGGCGGGGAAGGTGCTGGCGCCGATCGAGCCCGGCGCACGGACGTTGTGGGAGCCGTGGCTGACTGGTCCGCGGCTGAAGTTATGGCGCTTGATGCCGCCCTGGAAGCCCTTGCCGATCGAGATTCCGGAGACCTTGACCTTCTGGCCCGCCTCGAAGCCGGCGACGGTGACGTCGTCGCCGATCTTGGGCGCGTCCTCGGCGCCGAGATCCTCGTCGCGGAACTCGACCAGGTGGCGCATCGGCGGCGCGCTGGCCTTCTTCAGGTGGCCTTCCTCGGCCTTGCTCAGCTTGCCCTGCTTGACCTCGCCGAAAGCCAGTTGCACCGCGGCGTAGCCGTCGCGCTCGCGCTCGCGAACAGCGGTGACCTTGCAGGGGCCGGCCTCGATGACCGTGACCGGCACGACGCTGCCGTCCTCGCGGAAGACCTGGGTCATGCCCAACTTCTTGCCGAGGATCGCCGCCATGACCTAGATGCCTGCCTTCATGTCCGCGTGCGCCCGGGGGCACGCGTGGTCAAGCAGATCGAGGACGCAGGGCGGTGCCAAAGGCAAGCCCGAGGACGCAGAGATGCGCAGCGCCACGCAGGTCATCCAGGTGTGCGAGGTCGTGGAGGCAGGCATCTAAAGCCGGATCTCGATGTCGACGCCCGCGGGCAGCGAGTCCAGGCGCTGCAGCGAGTCGACGGTTTTCGGCGAGGGCTGGAGGATGTCGATCAGCCGCTTGTGGGTACGGATCTCGAAATGCTCGCGCGAGTCCTTGTCCTTGAACGGCGAGCGGATCACGCAGTAGACGTTTTTCTCGGTCGGCAGCGGCACCGGACCGGAGACGCTGGCGCCGGTGCGCTCCGCCGTCTCGACGATCTCGCGGGCAGCCCGATCTATGGCGTCATGGTCGTACGCCTTGAGTCGGATTCGAATTTTCTGTGCTGCTATTGCTGCCACTTTGCCTGCTGTCTCTTAGATCCTCTTGCTTGTCTTGGCTCGCGCGCACTTACCGCGCATAAAGGGCGGGGCCCCTTTAGGTGGGGCGCCGCCCCGGTCGTATGTCCTTGCAGTTGTCTCGCCGCCTGGCTGGGCGACGGAGGGACGGGCAGGTGCCCGTCCCATTTGAGGCCGCCTACTCAATGACGTTGGCGACGACCCCCGAGCCGACGGTGCGGCCACCCTCGCGGATGGCGAACCGCAGGCCTGGATCCATGGCGATCGGCTGGATCAGCTCAATCGTCATCTCGACGTTGTCACCCGGCATCACCATCTCCGTCCCCTCGGGGAGGTTGGCGATCCCGGTCACGTCGGTGGTGCGGAAGTAGAACTGAGGCCGGTAGCCGGAGAAGAACGGCGTGTGACGACCACCCTCCTCCTTCTTCAGGCAGTAGACCTCTGCTTTGAATTTGGTGTGCGGCGTGATCGAGCCGGGCTTGCAGAGAACCTGGCCGCGCTCGATCTCCTCGCGCTTGGTACCGCGCAGGAGGGCGCCGATGTTGTCCCCCGCTTGACCCTGGTCGAGGATCTTGCGGAACATCTCGACGCCGGTGACGACGGTTTTGGTGGTGTCGTGGATACCGACGATCTCGACCTCGTCGCCGGTGTTGACGATGCCCTGCTCGACACGGCCGGTGGCAACGGTGCCGCGGCCGGTGATCGAGAAGATGTCCTCGATCGGCATCAGGAAGGGCTTGTCGAGCTCGCGAACCGGCTCCGGGATGTAGGAGTCGAGGGCGGCGGCCAGCTCGAAGACCGCTTTCTGGGCCTCCTCGTCGCCTTCCAGCGCCTTCAGCGCCGAGCCCTTGATGATCGGGGTCTCGTCGCCCGGGAAGTCGTACTCGTCGAGAAGTTCCTTGACCTCCTCCTCGACCAGCTCGACCAGTTCGTCGTCGTCGACCTGGTCGATCTTGTTGAGGAAGACGACCACGTGCGGGACGTTGACCTGACGGGCGAGCAGGATGTGCTCGCGGGTCTGCGGCATGACGCCATCGGCGGCCGAGACCACCAGGATCGCCCCGTCCATCTGGGCGGCGCCGGTGATCATGTTCTTCACGTAGTCGGCGTGGCCCGGACAGTCGACGTGGGCGTAGTGCCGGTTGTCGGTCTCGTACTCGACGTGGGAGGTCGCGATCGTGATCCCGCGCTCCTTCTCCTCCGGAGCGTTGTCGATCTCGGCGAAGCTCTGTGCCTCGGCTCCGCCCACGGTTGAGAGCGTCTGGGTGATCGCGGCCGTCAGCGTCGTCTTTCCGTGGTCGATATGACCGATCGTTCCGACGTTCACATGCGGCTTATCGCGCTCGAACTTCTCCTTTGACATCTCTCTCCGTTCTACCTTTCGAAGTCGTTGTTCTGTCTGGTTTGGCTGCTTGAGTTCTGGGGGCACTGCTTGGCAGGAAGCTTTGTCCTGCCTGCGGGCGAACCTGGGAAATATAGCCAGATGCGGCCCGCTGTCGCGGTTGGGTCTAAGAGCTTGCTCCGACTGGCTCTCCAGAGCGGTGCGCGACGATCTCCTCAGCGATGTTGCCGGGGACCTCCTCGTAGCGCTCGAACTGCATCGTGTAGCTGGCGCGCCCCTGAGTTGAGGAGCGAAGGTCGGTGGCGTAGCCGAACATCTCGCCGAGCGGGACGAAGGCCTGGACCGCCAGCGCGTTGCCGCGCTGGTCCTGGCCCTGGACTTTGCCGCGGCGCCGGGAGAGGTCGCCGATGACGTCGCCGAGGAAATCCTCGGGGGTGACGACCTCGACCGCCATCACCGGCTCCAGCAGAACCGGGTTGGCCTTGCGCGCACCCTCCTGGATCGCCATCGAGCCGGCGATTTTGAAGGCCATCTCCGAGGAATCGACGTCGTGATAGGAGCCGTCGACGAGTTCGACTTTGACGTCGACCATCGGGTAACCGGCCTTGACGCCGTTTTCCAACGCCTCTTTCATCCCCTGTTCGGCCGGGCCGATGAATTCGCCGGGAATGGTGCCGCCCTTGATTTTGTTGACGAACTCGAAGCCCTCGCCCGGCGCCGGCTCGAGGTTGATGACGACGTGGCCGAACTGGCCGCGACCGCCGGTCTGGCGGACGAAACGCGCCACGACCTTCTCGGTCCGCTTGCGAATCGTCTCGCGGTAGGCGACCTGCGGCTTGCCGACGTTGGCGTCGACTTTGAACTCGCGCAGCATGCGGTCGACGATCACCTCGAGGTGGAGCTCGCCCATGCCGTGGATCAGGGTCTGGCCCGTTTCCTCGTCGGATTCGATCCGGAAGGTCGGGTCCTCCTCGCCGAGGCGCTGCAGGGCGGCGCCCATCTTCTCCTGGTCGGCTTTGGTCTTCGGCTCGATCGCGACCGCGATCACGGTCTCCGGGAATTCGATGCTCTCGAGCGTGATCGGCGCGTCGGGGGCGGAGAGCGTGTCGCCGGTGGCGGTCTGCTTGAGGCCGACGCCGGCGCAGATGTCGCCCGAGTAAACCTCGTCGATCTCCTCGCGGCTGTTGGCGTGCATCATCAGCAGCCGGCCGATCCGCTCGGTCTTGCCGCTGGAGACGTTGAGCACGCGGCCGCCGGCCTCGAGCTTGCCCGAGTAGACGCGGAAGTAGGTGAGTTTGCCGACGTAGGGGTCGGTCATGATCTTGAAGGCGAGAGCGGCGAAGGGGGCGCTGTCGTCGGCGGGACGCTCGGCCTCGCTCGGCTCGGCCTCGCCTTTGCCGGCGGGAACGACCCCGGTGACCGGCGGCACCTCGAGCGGCGAGGGCAGCAGCTCGACGATCGCGTCGAGCAGCGGCTGCACTCCCTTGTTCTTGAAAGAGGAGCCGCAGAGGACCGGCGTCACCTTGGTGTCGAGACAGGCGCGGTGCAACGACTTGGCGATCCGCTCGTGCGGGATCTCCTCCTCGGCGAGGTAGGCCTCCATCAGCTCGTCGTCGTAGTCGGCGCAGGCCTCGATCAGCTGGGTTGCGGTATTCGGCGGCCTGCTCGCGCAGGTCCTCCGGAATCTCGATCGTCTCGTACTCGGCGCCGAGCTCGTCGGTCCAGACCATCGCTTTCATCTCGACCACGTCGACGACGCCTTTGAAGTCGCCCTCGCTGCCGATCGGCAGCTGAATCGGCAGCGGGTTGGCGCCGAGCCGGTCCTTCATCGTCTCCACCGCGTTGAAGAAGTCGGCGCCGGTGCGGTCCATCTTGTTGATGTAGGCGAAGCGCGGCACCGAGTACTTGTCGGCCTGGCGCCAGACCGTCTCGGACTGCGGCTCGACCCCGGCGACGGCGTCGAAGACGGCGACGGCGCCGTCGAGCACACGCAGGCTGCGCTCGACCTCGACCGTGAAGTCGACGTGGCCGGGCGTGTCGATGATGTTGATCCGGTGGCCCTTCCACTCGCAGGCGGTAGCGGCGGAGGTGATCGTGATCCCGCGCTCCTGCTCCTGCTCCATCCAGTCCATCACCGCGGCGCCCTCGTGGACCTCGCCCATTTTGTGAGTGCGGCCCGTGTAGTAGAGGATGCGCTCGGTCGTCGTCGTCTTACCGGCGTCGATGTGCGCCATGATCCCGATGTTGCGGGTCTTCTCTAGGGGAAAGCTTCGTGGCATGGTTTAAGTGGTTCTTATCTCTCGAAGTTGGGAAAAGGGTGAAACGGAAACGACCCGGCACTGAGCAGGATCGGCGCAACCGACACAAGCGCAACCAGCGCAAAAAAAAGGCCCCAGCGGGCCCGGCGAAGCATGCTGCGAAAAAACTGCCTGAGCGACGGGCGATGATAGCAGCGGCGCCGCGGCGCATCGGCTCCCTCTTCTCGAAGCTTGCAAAGGGGCCCGCCAGGTGGAGCCGCGGTGTCGACAGGGCCGCCAACCGGGCGCTCGAGCGAGTCCACCCGGTCCTGATCCGGAGCGCTCGCTGGACCCGGGCCAAAGCGAAGCGAGCGGCCGCCGTGGCCGGTCCGCGACTGCGTCCGTTCGCCGCCCGGTTCTTCCGCGGCGTCGCTCTCGGCGAGCGTGGGGTGCGGCGAGCGTGTGCGCTGGCGGTACGGGGGGCGACGCGGGCCAGCGCGGTCGTCACTCCCCAGCGGGCGATCGGCGCCGTCATCGTCGCCGCCGGCGTCTGCCTCGTCGTCTCCCAGTTTCTCGACTACCGGGCCGTTGAGATTGGCCAGCCGGCCTACAGCGGCCTCTCGAGCATCGCGCGACCGCCGACCGCCGACGTGCGGACCGCCGGCGACGCTCACGCTTACCTGCTGGTCCCGCTCGGCCTCCTCGCCGTCCTGCTTGGCGTTCTGGCAGGCGGCCGCGACCGCCGCCGCCTGGGACTGACCGTCGCCGCCCTCGGCCTTGTCGCGGTCGCGGCGATCCTGCTCGTCGACCTCCCCAGCGGACTCGACGAGGGCAGCCAAACCTCGCGCTTCGCCGGGGCTACGGCGGTGCTCGAAGACGGCTTCTACGCCGAGCTCGCAGCAGCGGCGGGGCTGGTTCTTGCCGGACTGCTCTACTATGCGCGGCCGTGCCGAATACGAATCAACTCGTCAGGAAGGGCCGCAAGCGCCCGAAGAAGAAGACCACGACGCCGGGCCTCAAGTCGGGCCAGGGTCGCAAGAAGGGCGTAGCCGCCCCGCAGCGGCGCGGTGTCTGCACCCGTGTCGCAACCGTGACGCCGAAGAAGCCGAACTCGGCTCTGCGCAAGATCGCCCGTGTGCGACTGACCAACGGCATGGAGGTCACCACCTACATTCCCGGCGAGGGACACAATCTTCAGGAGCACTCGGTCGTGCTGATTCGCGGTGGTCGCGTCAAGGATCTGCCGGGCGTCCGCTACAAGGTCGTCCGCGGCACCCTCGACGCCGCCGGCGTCTCCGACCGCAAGCAGGCCCGCTCCCGCTACGGGGTCAAGGCATCGTGACCAGGCCCGCGACCCCGCACGCCTGGATGCCGCCCGTGGCACTGCGCATCTCTGCGTCCTCGGGTTTGCCTTTGGCACCAAAGGCTGCACCCTGCGTCCTTGATCTGCTTGACCACGCGCGCCCCCAGTCGCACGCGGCCACGAACCTGGTCACGATCTAATGCCGCGCCGCTCCGCAGCCACGATCCGGCCGGTCGAGCCCGACGCCAGGCACCGCAACCGCCTGGTGCAGCAACTGATCAACAAAGTGATGAGCGACGGCAAGAAGTCCCTGGCCGAGCGGATCGTCTACGACGCCCTGGCGATCGTCGGCGAGCGCAGCGGCGAGGATCCGGTCGAGACGCTGGAGTCGGCGATCAAATCCCTCACCCCGGTGCTCGAGGTTCGCTCCCGCCGTGTCGGCGGCGCGACCTACCAGGTCCCGGTCGAGGTTCCGGCCCGCCGCGCCCGCACCCTCGCGGTCCGCTGGCTGGTCCAGTTCGCCCGCGCCCGCCGCGAGTACTCGATGGCCGAGCGCCTCGCCAGCGAGATCCTCGACGCGAATCAGCAGCAGGGCAGCGCCTGGAAGCGGAAGGACGACATCTACCGCATGGCCCAGGCCAATAAGGCTTTTGCTCACTATCGTTGGTAGAGAGGTCGTGAGGGCGCGCCTGGCGGCGTCCTCGGTCCTTGCCAGCCACACCCTCACGACCTCATGCGGGGTTCGAAAAACTTAAGGTCGAGACATGAGTCGACCCATTCTTGCTGTCGATATCGACGGAGTCATTTCCTTGTTTGGGCCCGAGGAGCCGGATAGGGCCACCACTCGTTTCCAATTGGTCGATGGCGTGCCGCACTGCATCTCGTTGCCCGCCGGGGATCGGTTGCTGCGGCTGGCGGCGCGGTTTGAGTTGGTTTGGGCGAGTGGTTGGGAGGACAAAGCGAACTTCTATCTGCCCAACTTGCTTGGGGTGCCGGAGCTGCCGCATGTGCGCTTCGACGGGGCGGCCCGAGACGGGGCGGCGCACTGGAAGCTGGGGCCGCTCGAGGAGCACGGCAGGGGGCGGGCGATGGCCTGGATCGACGACAACTTCGACCAGAGCTGTTACGACTGGGCGCAGGCGCGGCCGGAGCCGACCCTGTTGGTGGTCACCGAGCCGCAGCTCGGCCTCGAGGAGGCCCACGTCGACGCCTTGAACGCATGGGCGGGGTCTCTAGACTGATTGCGGTGACTGGGTTCTGGCCGATCTTCTTCCTGCTGGTGGTTCTGAAGATTCCCGTTCTGGGGTCGATCTGGCTCGTCTGGTGGGCGAGCCAGGCTACGCCTGAGCCGGCCGGGGAGGCCGAGGGCTCCGACGGTGGCTTCAAGCGCCGTCCCCGGCCGAAGCTGCCACGCGGACCGCGCCGTGGGCCCCACGGCGGTGGTGCCGCGGCGGCCCTGCCGGCCTGCCCGCCGGGCGGCCGCACGCGGGTCGTCAGGCCCGCTGCGCAGCCTGCTTTCGCTCGCGCCGGATCTCGCGCAGGTACGGATGGAAGTCGACCTCGACCGTATGACGCTTAGAGGCGACGAAGCGCTTTCGCATCTTCGCTTCCTCGGCCTCGACCTCTTTCCGCATCTCCGCCGCCGGCGGTAGCGAAGCACGGCCGCCGAGCAGGTCCGCTACCCATTCCGCCTGCGCCTCGGCCAGCGGCATGATCGGCCCCAGCGGCTGGATGAAGCCGATGAAGTGCAGGCCCGGGCGCTCGACCGAGGCGACCCGGCGGTAGAGCGGCAGCCGGTTGTCGGGGGCCGAGAAGACGTCCGGGTCGAAGAAGGGGAAGGTCATCTTGTAGCCGGTGCAGTAGACGACGAGGTCGATCTCCTCCTCGCTGCCGTCGACGAAGCGAATCGTGCGGCCGCCGCCGAAGCGGTCGATGTTGGGCTTGACCGCGATGTCGCCGTGGCCGAGCCGCGGCAGCAGCTCCGAGGAGACGGTCGGGTGAGCCTCGAACAGCTTGTGGTCGGGCTGCGGCAGCCCGTAGGCGGTCATATCGGCGGCGGCGGCGATGCTGAGCGCGCGGTTGACGAAGAAGCGCTGCACCGACAGCGGCAGCATCGAGATCACGGGGTTGCTGGTCTCGTCGATCGGTTTGCCGTTGATGTACTTGGGCAGGACGTAGGCGCCGCGCCGCATCGCGATGAAGGTCGCGTCGGCGATCCGCGAGGACTCGACCGCGACGTCGACGGCGGAGTTGCCGATGCCGAGGACGAGGACCCGCTTGCCGGGCAGGACGTCCGGCTCGCGGTAGTGGTGGACGTGGATCTGCTCGCCGCCGAACTCATCGGCGCCGGAGAAGGCCGGCTCGGGCCAGCGCGGGTCCCAGTGGTGGCCGTTGGCGACCAGGACAGCGCGGTAGCGCTGCGTCTCGCGCTTGCCGTCGGCGTCCTCGACGGTCACCTCCCACTCCCCATCGACCGGCTCGACGCTGAGCACCTCGGTGCGGAAGCGGATCCTCTCGCGCAGGCCGAAGTGATCGACGTATTCGTCGAAGTAGGCGGCCATCTGGAAGTGGTTCGGGTAGTCCGGATAGTGATCCGGCATCGGCAGCGTCTTGAACGCCATCACCCGGCGCGAGGTGTTGATGTGCAGCGACCGGTACGCCGACGACATCCCGTTGTCGTTTTCGAAGCGCCAGTTGCCGCCGACCTGCGAGCCCTTCTCGAAGCAGTCGAAGGCGATCCCGCGCGCGTTCAGCACCTGGCAGGCGACGATCCCGGAACTCCCCGCCCCGATGACGCAGACTTTCTCGGCAGTCATGGCCAGGAATCTATCGGAGCTGGCCACGTGGCCAGTCCCTCCAGCGAGACTCGAGATCGAGTCGACCTCTACGCAAACGCTTCGCGAGGAGGGGTCGGGCGCCCCTCGAAACGTCTTGCACTTTTTCGCGACAATGATCCGGGCGACAGCCGACGGCGATCCACGAAAAAGTTAAGTGGAGAGGGGCGCCCGACCCCTCCCCACCAACAGCTATTTCTCGTCAGTAGTCGACTCGATCTCGTTCGCCAGCTCCTCGAGCTCCTCGGCAAACGAAGGTCCGAAGCCCTCGACCGGAGCCTCGACGCCATCGACGCCGAGCTCGGCGGCGAGCTCGTCCTCGTCCAGCAGCTCCTCGTCACTGGGCGGGGCGATCGCCACCGCCGGCTCGATCGCGACCGTGCGGTAGTGCTTGAGGCCGGTCGCGGCCGGGATCAGCTTGCCGATGATGACGTTCTCCTTCAGACCCACGAGCCGGTCGCGTTTGCCCTCGAGGGCGGCATCGGTGAGCACCTTGGTCGTCTCCTGGAAGGAGGCGGCGGAGAGGAAGGACTCGGTCGCCAGCGAGGCCTTGGTGATGCCGAGGATGACCTCCTCGCCTTTGGCCGGCGTGCCGCCTTCTTCCTTCGTCTTCTTGTTCAGGCGTTTGAGGCTGCCGCGGTCCTCGAGCTGGCCCGGAAGCAGGCTGGTCGAGCCCTTCGACTCGATCCTCACCTTCTTCAGCATCTGGCGGGCAATCAGCTCGATGTGCTTGTCGTTGATGTCGACGCCCTGGGCCCGGTAGACCTTCTGCACCTCGGCCACCAGGTAGAGCTCCGTGGCCGTGCGGCCGCGGATCGCCAGCAGGTCGGCCGGGTAGAGCGAGCCCTCGTTGAGCGGCTGGCCGGCCTCGACCTTGTCCCCGTCGGCGACGTGCAGCCGGGTCCGCAGCGGGAAGCTGTAGGAGTGCTCCTCGCCGCTGGACTCGGTGACGTTGATTTTCAGCGCTTTGTCGGTCTCTTCGAGCGAGACCTTGCCGTCGGCCTCGGCCATCTGCGCCAGGCCCTTCGGTTTACGCGCCTCGAAGAGCTCGACGATGCGCGGCAGGCCCTGGGTGATGTCCTGGCCCGCGACACCACCGGTGTGGAAGGTGCGCATGGTCAGCTGGGTGCCCGGCTCGCCGATCGACTGGGCGGCGATGATGCCGACCGCGTCGCCGATGTTGACGGTGAACCCGGTCGCCGGAGCGACGCCGTAACAGGAGCGGCAGACCCCGGACTCGGCCTCACACTTGAGGGCCGAACGCACCGGGACTTTGATCTCCTCGTCGCCGAAGGCCTCGGCGATCGCTTCGACGTCGGGCAGGGTGATCTCCTGGTTGCGCTTGAGCAGCTCGCGACCGCGTTTGGTTTCGAGCTTTTTGGCTGCCAGACGCCCGAACAGGTTGTCGTTGAGCGAGCCGTCGTCCTTGCGCAGAACCATCTCGATGTGGTCCTTGGTTTTGCAGTCCTCCTGGCGCACGATGACGTCCTGGGCGACGTCGACCAGACGCCGCGTCAGATAGCCGGAGTCGGCCGTCCGCAGGGCGGTGTCGGCGAGACCCTTTCGAGCACCGTGGGTGGAGATGAAGTACTCCAGGACCGAGAGGCCCTCCATGAAGTTGGCCTTGATCGGCCGCTCGATGATCTCGCCTTTCGGGTTGGCCATGAGACCGCGCATACCCGCCAGCTGGCGGATCTGTTTGAAGGAACCGCGAGCGCCCGAGTTGGCCATCATGAAGATGGGGTTGAGCTCGTCGAGGTTGTCCTCCATCGCCTGCGCGACCTCGTCGGTGGCGCGGTTCCAGTGCGCCGTAACAGCCTCGTGACGCTCCTCGGCCGTGATGTAGCCGTCGTCGTACTGGCCGACGATCGCTTCCGTCTCCTTCTCGTAACGCTCGAGAATTTCAGCCTTCTCGGGCGGCGAGACGACGTTGTTCTTGGCGACGGTGATCCCGGCTCGGCTCGCGTATTTGAAGCCGAGATCCTTGAAGGCGTCCAGGACCTGTGAGACCGGCGGTGCGCCGTAGGCCTCGACCAGGTTGGAGACCATCTCGTTGACGTCCTTCTTCTTCAGCGAGTGGTTGACGAACTCGTACTGCTCGGGATCGAAGTCCTCTTCGAGCGCATCGGCGAGGGCACGCTCGATGCTTTCGTTGAAGATGATCCGCCCGACCGTGGTCAGGAAGTGCTCGTGCCCGGCCCGCCGGAACTCGGCCAGATCGTGCAGTTTGCAGCCGCCGTTCTCGTAGACGAGCTCGGCCTCCTGAGCGGAACGGAACACCTTGACCTTCGCGCTCGAGCCGTTGCGGCTCTCGCCCTTGCCGGCCTTGAGCTCGGCGTCGGCCTTGACCAGCTCCTCCTCGTCGGGACCATAGGTCAGGTAGTAGATGCCGAGCACCATGTCCTGGGTCGGGGTCGCCAGCGGCGCTCCGTGAGCCGGCGAGAGGATGTTGTTCGCCGACAGCATCAGGATCCGCGCCTCGGCCTGGGCCTCGGCGGAGAGCGGCACGTGGACCGCCATCTGGTCGCCGTCGAAGTCGGCGTTGAAGGCGTGGCAGACCAGCGGGTGGACCTGGATCGCCTTGCCCTCGACCAGAATCGGTTCGAAGGCCTGGATGCCGAGGCGGTGCAGGGTCGGTGCGCGGTTGAGCAGCACCGGATGTTCGTGGATGACTTCCTCGAGCACGTCCCAGACCTCGGGGATCATCGACTCGACCATCTTCTTCGCCGCCTTGATGTTCTGGACGGCTTTGCGCTCGACGAGCTGGGCCATGATGAATGGCTTGAAGAGCTCCAGCGCCATGAGCTTCGGCAGGCCGCACTGCTGCAGGCGCAGACTCGGCCCGGAGACGATCACCGAACGGCCGGAGTAGTCGACGCGCTTGCCGAGCAGGTTCTGACGGAAGCGTCCCTGCTTGCCCTTGAGCATGTCCGAGAGCGACTTCAGGGGACGGTTGCCGGGACCCGTTACCGGGCGCCCGCGACGGCCGTTGTCGAACAGCGCGTCGACCGCCTCCTGCAGCATCCGCTTCTCGTTGTTGACGATGATCTCGGGAGCGCCGAGGTCGAGCAGCCTTTTCAGGCGGTTGTTGCGATTGATCACGCGGCGGTAGAGATCGTTGAGATCCGAGGTCGCGAAACGACCGCCGTCGAGCTGGACCATCGGGCGCAGCTCCGGCGGAATCACCGGCACCGCGTCGAGGACCATCCAGGCTGGCTGGTTTTCAGAGTTGAGGAAAGCGGAGGCGACTTTCAGCCGCTTCACCGCGCGAGCCTGTTTCTGGCCTTTGGAGCTGTTGATGATCTGCTCCAGTTCCTCGCAGTCGGCGGCGAGGTCGACCTGTTCGAGCAGGTCGCGAACGGCTTCCGCGCCCATGCCGCCGCGGAAGTACTCGCCCCAGCCGAACGGCGATCCAAAGCGATCTTTGAGCTCGCGGAAGACGGTCTCGTCGTTGACGACGTCCTTCGGCTTCATCTCCGTGAAGATCTTCCAGACTTCGTTCATCCGCTCGACCGCCTCTTCGAGGTAGGCCTCGGTGTCGGAGATCTCGGCGTCGAACTGTTTGCGCAGTTCTTTGATCATTTTGGTCCGCTCGTCGTCCTTGAGCTTGCGCAGCTGCGCCGCGGTCAGCTTCAGGGAGTCGGCCCAGATGTGGTCCTCGTCGTCGAACTTGTCCTGGCTGCCGTCCTCGAGGTACTTGATCCGCCGGTCCAGGGACTCGCTCAGCTCCTGGGTGCGTTTCTGCCGTTCGGACTCGTAGGAGTCGACGACTTTTTTGACCTCTTTCTCAAGTTTGCCGACGTCCTTTTCACGTGCCTCGACATCGACCCAGGTGACCATCGACGCGGCGAAGTAGAGAACCTTCTCCAGCTCTTTGGGAGCCATGTCGATCAGGTAGCCGATTCGGCTCGGGACGCCCTTGAAGAACCAGATGTGGGAGACCGGCGAGGCGAGGTCGACGTGGCCCATCCGCTCGCGGCGGACCTTCGACCGCGTCACCTCGACGCCGCAGCGCTCACAGACGATGCCCTTGTAGCGGACCCGCTTGTACTTGCCGCAGTAGCACTCCCAGTCCTTCGTCGGGCCGAAGATGCGCTCGCAGAAGAGCCCGTCTTTCTCGGGCTTCAGGGTCCGGTAGTTGATCGTCTCGGGCTTGGTTACCTCGCCCCAGCTCCAGGAACGGATCTTCTTCGAGGACGCGAGACTTATCTCGATCGCGTCGAAGTTGTTGATGTCGATCATCAGTCCTCCACCTTCGCCTGCTCGGCCTCTTTCACGGCCCCATCTCCATCACCATCGGTGCCTGCCTCGCCCTCGGCGACGACCTGCTCCTCCTGCTCGTCGGCGGCTCCGTTGGCGGAGTCGGCGCGAACGCCGGTCAGATCCATCCCCAGCTCCTCGGCCGCCTTCAGGAGGTCGTCCTCCTCGTCGGAGATTTCGACGTCGGTCCCCTCGGAGACCACGTTGGCGTCCAGCGAGAGGCTCTGGATCTCCTTCAACAGCACTTTGAACGACTCCGGGATCGAGGGCTCGGGAATGTTCTCACCCTTGACGATCGCCTCGTATGCCTTGACCCGCCCGACCGTATCGTCGGACTTGACCGTGAGCATCTCCTGCAGCGTGTAGGCGGCGCCGTAGGCCTCCAGGGCCCAGACCTCCATCTCGCCGAAGCGCTGCCCACCGAACTGCGCCTTGCCGCCCAGCGGCTGCTGGGTGACCAGGGAGTAAGGCCCGGTCGAACGAGCGTGGATCTTGTCGTCGACCAGGTGCAGCAGCTTGAGGATGTACATGTAGCCGACCGTGACCTTGCCCTCGTAGGGCTCGCCGGTGCGGCCGTTGTAGAGCTGAGCCGTGCCCGATGCCTTGGCGCCGGCGCGCTCGTTCATGTCGATGCCGAGGTCGATGCCGCGCTCGGCGTTCTCCTCCGACCATTTGACCAGAGCGGTGTCGACGTCCTCGACGGTGGCGCCGTCGAAGACCTGGGTCGCCACGTAGACGCGACCGTCGCCCTCGTCGGAATGAGCCTGTTTGTAGGCCTCGGAGCCGTCGTCGTACCAGCCGTTCGCCGCGACCCACCCGAGGTGGGTCTCGAGGATCTGGCCGATGTTCATCCGGCTCGGCACGCCGAGCGGGTTGAGGATGACGTCGACGGGGGTGCCGTCGGCGAGGTGAGGCATGTCCTCCTCGGGCACGATCTTCGAGATCACACCCTTGTTCCCGTGACGGCCGGCGAGCTTGTCGCCCTCGGCGATCTTGCGCTTGGTCGCGACGTAGACGCGGACCAGGTCGTTGACGCCGGGGGGCAGGTCGTCGCCCTCGTCGCGGCTGAAGGTGAGGACGTCGATGACGACCCCGCCCTCGCCGTGGGGGACCTTCAGCGACGTGTCCCTGACCTCGCGCGCCTTCTCCTTGAAGATCGCGCGGATCAGCTTCTCCTCGGCGGTCAGCTCGGTCTCGCCCTTGGGCGTGACCTTGCCGACCAGGAGATCGCCGGAGACGACCTCGGCCCCGACCCTGACGATGCCGCGCTCGTCCAGATTGCGCAGGCTCTCCTCGGAGCGGTTGGGGATGTCGCGGGTGATCTCCTCGTCGCCGAGCTTGGTCGTGCGGGCGTCGATCTCGTACTCCTCGATGTGAATCGAGGTGAGTTCGTCGTCCTTGACCAGGCGCTCGGAGAGGATGATCGCGTCCTCGAAGTTGTAGCCCTCCCAGGACATGAAGGCGACCAGGCAGTTCTTGCCCAGGGCGATCTCACCGCCGCCGGTGGAGGAGCCATCGGCGAGCACGTCGCCCTCCTTCACCTGCTGGCCGCTCTTGACGATCGGCCGCTGGTGGATGATCGTCCCCTGGTTGGAGCGCATGAACTTCTGCAGCTTGTACTCGTCTTTCTTCGAGCTGCTGCTGATGACGATGCGCTCGGCATCGACGTGGCTGACTTCGCCAGCCGCTTTCGCCAGCACCACGTCACCGGAATCGGTCGCGGCACGGCGCTCCATGCCGGTGCCGATCAGCGGCGGGTCGGGTTTCAACAGCGGCACCGCCTGGCGCTGCATGTTGGAGCCCATCAGGGCGCGGTTGGCGTCGTCGTGCTCGAGGAACGGGATCAGCGACGTCGCCACCGACCAGATCTGCGAGGGCGAGACATCCATCAGATCGACTTCCTTGGGGGTCGCCGTCGCGTACTCCTGCTCACCGGCGCGGACCAGAACCAGCGGTCCCTTCAATTTGCCGGTTTTGGGATCGAACTCGGAGTTCGCCTGGGCGATCACCTTGTCCTCCTCCTGGGTGGCGTCGTAGTGGACGATCTCGTCGCTGACGACGCCGTCCGCGACGAGGCGGTACGGGGTGGTGACGAAGCCGTGCTCGGACACCTGGGCGTAGGAGGCCAGCGAACCGATCAGGCCGATGTTCGGCCCCTCCGGCGTCTCGATCGGGCACATCCGCCCGTAATGGGTCGGGTGCACGTCGCGGACCTCGATCGGGGCGCGCTCACGGGTCAAGCCGCCGGCGCCGAGCGCCGAGAGACGGCGCCTGTGGGTGAGCCCGTCGAGGCTGTTGGTCTGGCCCATGAACTGCGACAGCTGCGAGGAGCCGAAGAACTCCTTCATCGCCGCCACAACCGGGCGGATGTTGATGATCGTCTGCGGCGTGATCGCGTCGGAGTCCTCGGTGGTGAGGCGCTCGCGGACCACGCGCTCCATCCGGTAGAGGCCGATCCGGAAGGCCTCCTGGATCAGCTCGCCGACGGTACGGAGGCGGCGGTTGCCGAAGTGCTCGTACTCGTCGAGGTGCTCATAGACGGGCTCGCGGGGGTAGGTGATCGCCTCCGCGGCGTAGTCTTTGATCGGGTTCTCCTCGTCGATCTCCTCGGGGATTCCGAGCAGTTTCGGCAGCAGGACGAGCTCCTTGACCAGGGCGATGATGTCGTCGTGGGTCAGCACCCGCGTCTCGAGATCGATGTCGAGATCGAGACGGGCGTTGAGCTTGTAACGACCGACCCTGGTGAGGTCGTAGCGCTTGGGGTCGAAGAAGAGCTGCTCGAGCAGACCTTTGGCGGCGTCGACCGAGGGCGGCTCGCCCGGGCGCTGCTTTTTGAACAGCTCGATCAGGGCGCCCTCTTCGGTCCGGGTCGCTTCGGTGTCGGCCTCGATCGTGTGGCGCAGGTAGATCGAGTTGTCGAACATGTCCAGCAGCTGCTGGTCCTCGACGTAACCCATCGCCCGCAGCAGCACCGTGACCGGCAGTTTGCGCTTGCGGTCGATGCGGACGAAGACTTTGCCTTTTTTGTCGACTTCGAGCTCCAGCCAGGAGCCACGGGCCGGCATCAGGTTGGCGATGAAGACCTGCTTTTCAGGGTCCTTGGGCGCCATCACGTAGGCACCGGGGGACCGCACGAGCTGGGTGACGACGACGCGCTCGGTGCCGTTGATGATGAAGGTCCCGCGCTCGGTCATCCACGGGAAATCCCCCATGAACACGGCCTGCTCGCGGATCTCTCCCGTCTCCTTGTTCTGGAAGGCGACAGTCGCGGTCAATGGCCGCGAATACGTCATGTCCTTCTCGCGGCACTCCTCGATGGAATGCGGCGGCTCCTCGAATTTGAACTCGCCAAAGACGATCTGCAGATTCCCCGTGTAGTCCTCGATCGGGGATATGTCGTTGATCGTCTCTCGCAGCCCACCGCTTTTCGGATCCGTCAGTTCCTCGAAGGAACGTCGCTGGATATCGATCAGATGGGGGACCTCAAGGGGGTTGTCTAGGCGGGAAAAGCTCCTACGGGTTACGGGGGCAGCGTTCGAACGTGCCAAGTCGGCGACTCCTCGGGCGGTCAGAGGGACGAAGGTAAGGCGCAGATCTGGGCAGGAAAACTCAAATAGCGCGCGACCGGGGAAAATAACACACGGCGACGCGCGCCTTCTAGCTTGGCTCCCTGACTGGGATCCGCACCGGCGGTGCGGGCGGCTCTATTTGAGCTCGACGGTCGCGCCGGCCTCCTCAAGTTCAGCTTTGAGCTTGTCGGCCTCCTCGCGCTCGATGCCCTCTTTGATCGCTTTCGGAGCCTCGTCGACGATCGCCTTGGCCTCTTTGAGGCCGAGTCCGGTCGCCGCGCGAACCACCTTGATGACGGGGACTTTCTGGCCGCCGACCTCGGTCAGGACGACGTCCACGGTCGAGGACTCTTCCTCGCCGCCACCGTTGTCGCCGCCGCCACCGCCGGCCGCGGCCGGAGCTGCGGCCGCCACTGCGGTCGCGGAAACGCCGAACTCCTCCTCGAGCGCTTTGATCCGCTCGGAAAGTTCGAGCACCGAGATGCTTTTCAGCTCCTCGATCCAATCCTCGGTTGAAATCTTGGTTGCCATCTACTCCTCTTTCTCTTGGTCAGTCTCTGAAGTCTCGTCGCTGGAAGTCTCGTCCTCGGCGGGAGCCTCGGACTCAGCTGCTGCCTCGGGCTCAGGGGCAGGCGCCTCCGGCTCGGGCTCTGCGGGGGCGGCCTCGCCGGTCACCAGTCCCTGGTCGGCGATCTGGCCGAGCTGCGATGCCAGGCCCTGGATCAAGGCGTTGAGGCCGCGGACGACGCCGGTCACGGGGCTGGCGACGACGCCGGCAAACTGGCCGATCAGGACTTCACGGCTCGGCAGCAGGGCAATCGCCCTGAAGCTTTCGGCATCGAGCGACGTCGTGTCCATGAAGCCACCCTTGTAGGTGAGGACGTCGTGCTCTTTGTTGAAGATCGTGATCGCTTTCGCGGCCTGGGCGGTGTCGCCGCGGACGAAGGCGAGGGCGGTCGGGCCCTGCAGCAGCTCGGCCAGGCGCTGCTCGCCGGCTTGGTCGGCGGCGAGTTTGGTCAGCCGGTTCTTGACGATGCGGAAGCTGGCGTCGGCCTCGCGAAGCTTGGAGCGCAGCTCGGCTGCCTGGGGGACGCTGATACCGCGGTAGTCGACGGCAAAGATCGCCTCAGATGCCTCGATCTGGGCGGCAATCTCTTGGATGGTTGCGGACTTTTCTTCGCGGTTCATTTACTCACCTGCATCGGGCTTTTGGGCCTTCGCCCCGCCGATGGTCTCGGGCTAGCGGCGACGCAGTCTAGGCGTTCGCCGGTTCCTCTGCCATCTCGCCGGCGCCGGCGCCGACCAGCTCGCGGTCGCCGGCCTTGCTGGCGTCGACCCGGATGCCGGGTCCCATCGAGCTCGCCAGCGTGCAGGAGAGGATGTATTTGCCCTTTGCCGAAGCCGGCTTGGCGCGGACGATCTCGTCGAGGACGGCGGTGAAGTTGTCGAGCAGTTTGGCCTCGTCGAAGCTGGCCTTGCCGATCGCCATGTGGACGATCGCCTGGCGGTCGGTGCGGTACTCGACCTTGCCGGCCTTGGACTCATTGACGGCCTTCTCGATGTCGTCGGTGACGGTGCCGACCTTGGGGTTGGGCATCTTGCCCTGGGGCCCGAGCACGCGGCCGAGCCTGCCGACCGTCGGCATCATGTCCGGGGTCGAGATGGCGACGTCGAAATCGGTCCAGCCCTCCTCGACTTTCTTCGCCAGGTCGTCGCCGCCGACGAAGTCGGCACCGGCGGCCTCGGCGTCGCGGGCCTGCTGGCCCTGCGCGAAGACGGCGATGGTTACGTCTTTGCCGAGCCCGTGCGGCAGCGCCAGGGTCCCGCGCAGCTGCTCGTCGGCGTGGCGGACGTTGACGCCGAGCAGGACGTGGACCTCGACGGTCTCGTCGAATTTGGTGCTGGCGGTCTCCTTGACCAGCCCGATCGCCTCGGCGGGCGGGTAGGCGTGATCGCGCTCGACCTTCTCGTACTGCTGGCGGTATCGCTTGCCGTGGGCCACGAAATCTCCTATTTGACGTCGACGCCCATCGAGCGGGCGGTGCCGGCGATGATCTTCGAGGCGGCGTCGAGGTCGTTGGCGTTGAGGTCGGGCATCTTGCGCTCGGCGATCTCGCGGATCTGAGCCTGGGAGATCGTCCCGACTTTGTTCACGTGGGGCTCGCCGGAGCCCTTCGGGATCCGGATCGCCTCCTTGATCAGCACGGCGGCCGGCGGCGTCTTGGTGACGAAGGTGAAGGAACGGTCCTCGTAGACCGTGATTTCGACCGGGATGATCGTCCCGCCTTCGGACTGGGTCTGCGCGTTGAAGGCTTTGCAGAAGTCCATGATGTTGACGCCGTGCTGGCCCAGCGCCGGACCGACCGGCGGCGCCGGGTTGGCGTTGCCTGCCTGGATCTGCAGCTTGATGACGGTGAGGACTTTTTTTGCCATGAGCGGTTGAGCAGCGTAGCTAGATCTTCTTCACTTGGTCGTAGCCGACCTCGACCGGCGTCTCGCGGCCGAAGATCGAGACCAGAACCTTGAGTTTGGCGGCGTCCTCGTTGATCTCGGCGATCTCGCCGGAGAAGTCGGATAGCGGGCCGGAGATGACTTTGACCGATTCGCCGATCGAGAACTGGGCCTGGGTGCGGGGCCGCTCGGCGGTCTCGCGGTGCAGCAGGCGGTCGACCTCCGGTTTGGAGAGCGGCACCGGCTTGTTGCGGGAGCCGACGAAACCGGTCACGCCAGGGGTGTTCTTGACCAGGCCCCAGGCGTCGTCGGTCATCTCCATGTTGACCAGGACGTAGCCGGGCATGGTCCGTTTCTCGGAGGTGACTTTCTGCCCGTCCTTCATCTCCGAGACCTGCTCGGTGGGGACAACCACCTGCCGCACGTTGCGGTTTTGACTCATCGTCTGCACTCGGTGCTCGAGGTTGTGCTTGACCTTGTTCTCGTGCCCGGAGTAGGTGTTGATCACGTACCAGCGATACAAATCGGAAGCCTTTGTTCGGGGATCCTGTTGCTACAGGATCCGCTTGATGAGGAAGTTGAAGAGCGCGTCGAGGGCACCGAGGTAGGCGGCCGCCACGGTGACGAAGAGGATCGTGACGGCGGTCGCCTGGATCAGCGTGTCGCGATCCGGCCACTGCACTTTCTTCAGCTCTTGCCAGCAGGAAACCAGGAATCCGATCACGCCGCTGCGCCCGCGTTCGGCGCTCGCCTGTTTCTGTTTCTTGGCGAGCTGCTCGCGCTCGCGACGTTTCTGCTCGTCGCGCTGGCGCTTCTCGGCATCCTTCGCGGCCTTCGCCTCGGCGCGGCGGGCCGAGCGCGGCTTCGGCGCGTCCGGGGTCTCCAGCTGCGCCTCGGAGGCGCCGGCGGCCATCCCGGCCTCGACCGCCTCGATCTCGGCTACGTCGCCGGAGACGGGAACCTGGGTGTTGTGCTGTGCGCGCGACTCGGCGCCGCGCTCACCGTCGGAGCGTTTCCGCTCCTCAGCTTCCCGAGCCCGGCGCTCGGCCTTGCGCTGTGCGCGGGTCTTGGCCATTGGGAGCTACCGGGTCTCCTTGTGGGCCGTGTGGTGACCACACCAGCGGCAGTACTTGCGCAGCTCAACTCGATCCGGCGAGTTGCGCCGGGACTTGTTGGTCTGATAATTCCGACGCTTGCACTCTTCGCAAGCCATCGTCACCGCGATGCGGACATCTCCGCGAGCCATACTTCTCCCTCGTTCCTGAGGACGGTCGTTACAGAAGAAAGCCCCGGGCCCAAGGCGCGAGGCTGCGCGAAGGATAGCGGGCTGTCGCGGCCCGGCGCGGGGCGGCTCAGAGGCCGAGCGTCTTGGCGATGATGTTGCGCTGGATCTCCGAGGTGCCACCGTAGATCGTGGAGACCAGCGCGGTGCGGACCAGGCGCTCCATGTCGTACTCGGAGGAGTACCCATAGCCGCCCATCAGCTGCATCCCCTCGAGCGTGGTGCGCTTGGCGACTTCGGTGACGAAGAGCTTTACCATCGAAGCCTCCTGGGGCAGCATCCGGCTCGGATCCTCGTCGGTCAGGCTGGCGACCCAGCGGGTCATCAGGCGGGCCGCCTCGAGGTCGGTGGCGAGATCGGCGAGGCGGTGCTGGAGTGCCTGGAAGGAGCCGATCGGGCGGCCGAACTGGCGCCGCTCCTTGACGTAGAGAAGGACGTCGTCGAAGGCGCGCTGGGCGATCCCCAGCATCGTCGCGGCGAGGATCAGCCGCTCGACGTTGAGGCCGGCCATCAGCTGGGTCCAGGCCTGGTCGACCTGGCCGAGGACCGCGTCGGCGGGAGCGGCGCAGTCGGTGAAGTAGAGGTGGTTGGTCTCGCGGCCGCCCATCGTCTCGATCGGGACGATCTCCATCCCGTCGGCGTCGCGCGGGACCCAGATCATCGTCATGCCCTCGTGCTTGTTCTCGGTCTTGGTGGTGCGGCAGACGACCAGCACGTGGTCGGCGATGTGGGCGTTGGAGCAGAAGACCTTCTGGCCGTTGAGGACGAAACCGCCATCGACCCGCTCGGCCGAGCAGCTGAGAGCGCCGACGTCGGAACCGGCCTCCGGCTCGGTCATCGCGATCGCCTCGACCGCGCCTGCGGCGATGCCGCCGAGGATCTCGCCCTTCTGCCCCCCGGTCCCGAAGCGCTGGGTGGCGCCGGCGACGATCAGCGTCGTCGCGTAGCCGCCGATCGGGGCGAGGCCGCGCGAGGTCTCTTCCATGAAGAGACAGGCGTCGAGCATCGAGCCGCCGGAGCCGCCGTACTCCTCGGGGATCGTCACCCCGAGCCAGCCCAGCTCCGCCATCTGCTTGTAGAGGTCGGAGTTGTGGTGCTCGCGGTAGCCGTCGGTGAGCCGCTCGCGCTGGTCCTGCGTGCCGCACTCGCGGTCGCAGAAGTCACGGATGGCGTCGACGAAGTCGCTCTGCTCGTCGCTGAGGGCGAAGTCCACGGGCGGCAGCCTATATATGTGCGGCGGCGGCTGGCCGCTCAGCCAGGTAAGCCCGGAACGAGACTCGAACTCGTGACCCCTTCCTTACCATGGAAGTGCTCTACCAACTGAGCTATCCGGGCGGGTCGGCGCTCGCGAGCGCTCGGCAATCTTAAGGCTTTGCGGGCTGACTGCGAATCAGCCGTCGAGGCCGGGGATCGGGTCGACCGGGAGCTTGCCGTGAAAGGCCTCCAGCTCTTCCAAATCTCGGCGATCCTGTGGGCGAGCGGCCAAGCGCTTGAAGCCAACGATGCTGCGCAGGCCGGCCAGGCGGGTTGGCTGCCCACCAATTTCTGCGTCGATCGCGTTTGCGGCGACGGTCTCGTAATCGAGCGGCGGCAGCCCCCCGCGCAGGATGTCGACGATGCCGTGCCGGCTCTTGACGCGGAGATGGTTGGCACCCGCGACATCCTCGGCAGTCAGGGTTTTGTCGTCGGCGAGGCGGGTCGCGTCGGAGCGTTCGAGAAAGCGAAGGATCGCCGCGTCGGTGTCGGGACCGTCGGGCACGAGCAGGTCCGAATCCTTGGTCGCGCGCAGAAAACCGTTGGCGATGACGCTGAAACCGCCGATCACCACGTAGAGCAGGCTGGCGGCATTCGCATCGGCGACTACGCCCTCGAGATCAGGACCAGAAGGCTCGTCTCGGGACATGTCCCCCCCGAATGACAGAAGCCAGTAATGAGACTGCCTGCTGGGAGAGCTTCTGGCCTTCCGCGATGCGCTCCGACGGCGTCAGCGCCTGCATGGTCCGACGGTGGTACTCCTGCTTCTCGCGATTGATCTCAGCCCACTCGGCCTCGTTTCCGGGTCCGAGCAGTGGCCGTGCACGGGTAGCCATGTGCTCAATGGTACGCCTCCCGCCCTGGGCTGGTAAGGAACGGCCCGCCTTGCAGCCTCGTTCTCGTGCACCTACAACTAGCGAAGCGTGACCGGGGTCGCCGCTGGGGCGCCGGTCTTGAGCAGCGTCGCGATGTAGATCACGACCGGACTCGAACCGCGGTTGGCGGCTTCGTGGATGTCGGAGGGCTGCTCGACGATCCACTGGCCGCTGCGGATCGGCGCCGTCTGGCCGGCCTCGATCGTGCGGACCGTCTGCGGGTTCTGGTCGGACTCGCCCTTCCTGACCACGACCGTCCCGCGGCGGACGGTGTAGGTGAGGGTGCCGGCCTCGATGTTGGCGACCTGGGTCCCGAGGTGATGATGGAGGGCGAGCTTGGCGCCGGGTTCCACTTCGACCCGACTGAGGACCATGGTGCGGTTCGGTGCCCCCTGGACGTGGCTGCTCTGGGCCAGGGCGTTGCGGACCGCGCTCGGCGCGGCCTGCGTCTGCGCGAAGGCGCCGGGCAGCACCGCGCCGAGCGCGAAGGCGCCAACCAGGGCGAGGGCGATCAGGGCTCGGGGGCGGAGCGAGCGGGGCATCGTGGCGGCAGCCTAGATGGTTGATTCCACGGCGAACGCCGTGAGCAAGGGATAAGAAGCAGAGAGGCCGAAGTCGACGGTGCTGAAGCAACCGTCGACCGAAAGGCCACGATGCACGCCGACCTCGACACTCTCTGCACCACCGTTTATTGCACGGCAGACGATCTCCTGCCTGAGAAGCCAGGCAACGCCCGTCGCCGGGTCACCGACGCCGAGGTCGCCACACTCTGCGTCGCCCAGGCGATCATGGGCATCCCTTCCGATCGCCGCTTCCTGGCAGTCGCCGCCAGGCGACTGCCCCATCTCTTTCCCGAGCTGCCCCAGCAGCCCGGCTTCCATAAGCGCAGGGCTCGCCTGACCGAGACGATCGAGTGGCTGATTGGCATCTTCGCCGCCCAATCTCCGGGCTACTACGACGACCTCCTGCTGATCGATTCGACCCCGGTCGAGTGCGCCCGCTCGGTCGAGACGACGCGGCGCTCGGCTTTGGCCGACGCAGCCGACTACGGGCGCTGCGCCTCGCATTCGCGCTTCTTTTGGGGCTTCCGATTGCATGGCCTCTTCGCCCCCGACGGCACCCCCAGGGCCTTCACCCTGGCCTCTCCCAAGCGCGATGAGCGCGAGGTCGGAATCGAGTTGCTGGAGCGCTGCAACCGAGTCGGAGGGGAGATCGTCATCGGCGACAAGGGCTACGCCGGGCGCCGCTTCGCCGCGGCGGTCGCAGAGCTCGGCGCCACGATTGTCAGGCCCGCCCGCAAAGACGAGCCGGCAAGCGATCTCCACCTCGCCCCGATCCGCCAGCGGGTGGAGTCGATCTTCTGGACCTGCAAGGACATCCTCACCCTGGAGCGCCACGGCGCTCGCACCCTGAACAACCTGCGGGCTCGCATCGCCCAGCGCTTCCTGGCGTTGGCTGCCGCCATCGCGCTCAACCACAAGCTCGGCCGACCGAGTCGCGCCCTGGTCGACTACGTCGCCTGAGGGCGTGGAATCAACCATCTAGGCCGCCCGCCGGATGCGTCGCCGCTCCCTGGACCCTGCCTGGCGGCGGGGGCGGAGCGCCCGATGGGCGGGCATCGGCTACCGTTCCGGGGCATGGTTTTCGACTTCCGCTACAAAAACATCGAAGGCAAGTGGAAGTCCAGCGGGCACCGCAAGGGCGACACGCGGGACGCTGCCTTTGCCGCGCTGGAGGCGAAGACCGGTCCGTTGCCTTCGGGTCAGTACATGTCCCGGCCGCGCGACGGCCGGACCAAGAACTGGGACCTTTTCACCCGCCCTTAACTGCCTCGGAGATCTCGGCGATGGCCGCGGTCTCAGCCTCGCTGACCGGCTCGTCCCCCTCGCTCTTGGCACCGGCGACGCGGTTCGCCAGGGAAGTGACGAAGCGCCGATAGTCCTCGACCTCCTGCGCGGTCGCCTTCTGCTCGAGCAGCGTCACCGCTTCGCGGATCCGCTGCAGGCCGCGCTCCCTCAGCTCCTCGGGCGAGTGAGCCTTGGTGCGATCCATCTCCGGCTTGTGCGAGACCAGCTCGTCGAGCAGGGCGGAGTCGCCGTGCTCCTGACGGGCCTCGGCGTAGGCCTTGGCCATCGCGAAAACCTCGCGGAAGGTGCCGCCGCGCTGGGCCGTGGAGACGATCATGCCGGCGCTCGTCGGTCCCTCGCGGACGATGTCCCACTCCTCGGGGGTGAAGTCGCTGCTGGTCGTCATCGGCTCTCCTCTCGCTGGCTGGCTGGGACCGCCACGCTACTCGGCTCGCCGAGGCCGAACTCGGCGGCCAGCAGCTCATAGGAGCGGCGGCGGGCCTCGTGGTCGTGGGCGATCGTCACCACGATCGCCTCCTCGGCGCCGTAGGCGGCGGCCGTGTCCTCGATTTCGGCGCGCACCTGGGCCGGCGTGCCGGTCAGGCGCGGGCGCTCGCTCGTCTCCCCCTCGCCGCCGTGCAGCTCGAAGTAGCGCGCCGCCGTCGCCGCCGTCGGCACCGGGCCGGGGCGGCCACGGCCCAGGAGGTCGAAGGCCATGCGCCAGCTGAGCGAGAGGCGCGTGGCCTCCTCCTCGGTCTCGGCCACGAGGGCGCGAACGCCGATCGAGAGGCGCGGCGCCCCGAGGCGCTTGCCGGGGACGAAGGAGCGGCGGTAAAGCTCGGCGTTGGGGACGCCACGGGGATTGATGAAGTCGGCGAAGGAGTAGGGAAGGCCGAGTTCGCTCGCCCAGAGGGCGCTCTGTTCGGAGGAGCCGAGCAGCCAGGGCTCGGGGGCCTCGGGCTCGCCGGGCAGGGCCTCGGCGAGGCGGGCGAGCGGATGGTCGGCCGGGAAGCTGCGCTCGAAGTAGGCGAGCAGCTCCGAGAGCTGCTCGGGGAAATCGTCGGGCAGCGGCCGCGAGCGGTCGCGCTGGAGCGCCTGCATCGTCATCTGGTCGGTACCCGGCGCGCGGCCGATGCCGAGGTCGATGCGGCCGGGGAAGAGGCCGGCGAGGACGCCGAAGCTCTCCGCCACCTTGAGCGGGCTGTAGTGGGGCAGCATCACGCCGCCGCTGCCGACCCGCATGCGGCTGGTCGCGGCGGCGATCGGGCCGATCAGCACCTCCGGCGAGGGACCGGCGACGAGGCCGCCGCCGTGGTGCTCGGCGACCCAGTAGCGGTGGTAGCCGAGCCGGTCGGCCAGCTGCGCCAGGTCGATCGAGTCGCGCAGCGCCTGGGCCGAGGTCGACCCCGCGGCGACGGGGGTCTGGTCGAGGACGCTGAGGCGGAGGTCCGCGGGCACCTCAGGGACGGTAGCCGGTGGCCATCGCCGTCAAGGCGCTTCAGCCGCCGCGGACCGCTTTGCCGGCGATGTTCTTCATCCGCGTCCGGTCCCGCTGGGAGAGGTTGTCGGGCCGGCCCCGCGACTTCTTCAGCAGGTTCCAGAACTCGCGCTGCTCCTTCTGCGTGAGGTTGTTTTCGACCCGCTCGCGACCTTTGTTGCCGAGCCAGACGACGACGGCCCAGACCATTTTCCAGGGGATCCGCTTCCAGATCGCGGGTACGGCACGGCTGGCAATCCAAGCGGGCATGAGTGAGGGGACTCTACCCACGCCCGGCCACTGCTAAGCGCGGCAGCGTAGGCTCAACCGATGGGCACCATCGACGGTTCCGCCAGGGTTGAGATCGAGGCGCCGATCGACGTCGTCTACGCGGTTGCCGCCGACGTCGAGGGCTCGCCCCGCTGGCAGCCCGAGATCAAGCTCGCCGAGTGCCTCGAGCGCGATGTCGAGGGCAACCAGGTTCTGGTGCGGATGGAGACCGACGCCAAGGTGCGCCAGCTGGGCTCGGAGATCCGCTTCAGCTACGAGCAGCCGACCCGGATCGCCTGGACGCAGGAGGACAGCGACCTGAAGTCGGTCGCGGGCGACTGGGAGCTCGTGGATCTCGGCGACGGGCGCACGCGGGCGACCTACCGGCTGGAGGTCGACCTCGGGCGGGTGCTGGGGATGGTGATCCGCGGACCGATCGTCGGCTTGCTCCGCGGCCAGCTGATCGACAGCATGCCCGAGAAGCTGAAACGCTTCGTCGAGGCCGGCTCGGCCTGAGGAGCTAGGCCTCGACCGCGGCGCCGTTGGCGGTCAACACGACCTCGATGTTCCCTCGCGTCGCGTTCGAGTAGGGGCAGACCCGGTGGGCGGCGCGGACCAGCTCGATGGCGTCGTCGCCCTCGACCGAGGGCAGGGTCACGTGCAGCTCGGCGGCGATCGTGAAGCTGCGGTCCTCGCCGGTCAGCAACTTCACCTTGGAGTCGATCCCGACGTCGCCGACCTCGAGCTTCTGACGGCGGGCGACAGCGGCCAGGGCACCCTCGAAACAGGCGGCGTAGCCAACCGCGAAGAGCTGCTCGGGGTTGGTGCCACCGCCCTCGCCGCCCATCTCGGTCGGGGTGCGGAGGTCGACCTCGAGGGCGCCGTCGGAGGTGCGGCCGTGGCCTTCGGCCCGGCCTCCGGTGACGTGCGCCGCTGCGGTGTAGAGCTCCTTGGCCATTGCTCACTCCTCCTATCGAAGATCCGGGTCGCCGTCGGTTGAGGGTAGCCGGCTAGCGCTGCCGGACCCGGAAGCGAAACAGCGCCGGGGTCGGATCGGCGTTGCCGGCGGCGTCGATCGCGACGATGCGGACGGCGTGCCTGCCGAGCGCGACGTTGTACGCGCGCGGCGAGACGCAGGAGCGGTAGGGCTTGCCGTCGAGCTTGCAGCGAAAGCGGGAGCCGCTCTCGCTGGAGGCGAAGCGAAGAACCACCCGGCGGTGCCGGCCGGCCGTGGTCAGCAGCTTCGCGGGGTGGGCGCCGAGCTTGGTCCGGGGCGCGTTGCGGTCGACCGGCGGGGCTACGGGCGGGGGCGAGCTGGTCTGCGGCGGCAGCGGCTGTTCGGTCACGGTGCGAAATTCTTCGACCGTGCCGAACCGCACCCGCTCGCATTCGACCGGGGTGGCGTCGGCGTAGGTGGCCGTCGGGATGTCGAGCACCGCGCTGTCGGAATCGGCGCCGCAGTCGATGACCGGATCCGAGTCGCCCGAGTTGGCGAGGATCGAGTCGGTGCCGGGACCGGCGAAGTATTCGTCGGGGCCCCTGTGGCCGAGCAGCTGGTTGGGACCGGCGTCGCCGAGGAGGGCGTCGGCTGCTTCGGAGCCCTCGAGATCCTCGATGCCGACCATCGAGTCGGGCACTTCGCCATCGCAACCGGGGTCGCCGGGGGCGCCGAACCTGCCCACCAGGCCGATGTCGAGGTGGGCCTCCACCCCTTCTTTCTCCTCGTTGCCTTCTTTGCTCAACCGGGCCCACGAGGAGTTGTCCCGCCCTGCCCCTCCGTCCACGGTCTCGCCGTCGCAGATCGAGACCGAGAGGAAGAGGTCGTTGCCCTCGCCGCCGAGCAGCTGGTCGGGACCGCCGTTGTGGAGCAGGGCGTCGTCGCGACCGAGGGCCGAGAGCACGTCTTTGTCGGTGCCGCGACCGTCAACGAGCAGATCCTCGCTGCCATCTCCGCCGTTCAGGGTGTCGGCGCCTTCGCCGCCGAGGACGACCACCGCGGTGTCCTGGGGAAAGCCGGCCGCGGTGAGGCTGTCGGCGCCGCCCGCGCCGGCGAGGACGATCGAGTCGAGGGCGCCGATCGGACAGGTCGCCGAGGTGGTCGTGGAAACGGTGCAGCCGGATACCGAGCCGGTCGCTTCGAAGCTGCCCGACAACAGCGCGAAGGTGACCGTCCCCGGCGCGTAGCTCGCCGTGACCGAGTCGTCGCCGTTGCTGCCGGTCAGGTAGAGCTGTGAAGGCCCCGGCACCCCGGGGGCCATCAGGCCGACGCTGACTTTGCCCGCTTCGCGCGGCGCCACGGCTTTGGCGGTTGCCTCGCAGCTCGTCGCGCCCGCGGCCGCGATCGGGTTGACGCAGTTGTCGGCGCCCGGGCCGCCGTCGATCGAGTTGGAGCCGGTGACGCCGCCGTCGAGGTAGTCGCCGTCGGCGCCGCCGAAGAGATGGTCGTCGCCGCCGTTGCCGAGGATCACGTCGGCGCCGCCACCGCCGTAGATCGTCTCCCCCGCCGAGCCGCCGATGATGTAGTCCGGGAAGGCGGTTCCGATCACCGTCTCGAAGGCGCCCAGCTGGACTTCGTCGAAGCCACCGCCTTCGGCGGCGATGCCGTTGTTGCCGTTCAGTTCCGTGGCGCCGAGATTGAGGTTGACGCCGCGTTCTCCTTTTTCTCCGGCGGGAAAGTTCGTCACTCCGGTGTTGATGCCACCGCCGAAGCCAGGCGTGACGCCGCTCGCGTAGCTGAGCGTGTCGCTGCCGCCGCCGCTGTCGAAGATGTGGTCGATCGTGCCGTCGCCGCGGATGTAATCGTTGCCTTCCTGGCCGTCGATCGTGTCGGCGCCGAAGCCGCCGGCGAGGAGGTCGTTGTCGGCGCCGCCTTCGAGCCGGTCGTCGCCGATTCCCCCGTAGAGGCGATCGTCGCCGGGACCGCCGCGGAGGATGTCGTTGCCGCGCTCGCCGAAGACGACATCGGCGCCCGGCCCGCCTTCGAAGATCTGACTGCCGACCCCCAGACAGACCGACAAACATGGAACGGCGGCGGCGATCGGTCCGGCGAGGATGGTGTCGTCGCCGGCGCCGCCTTTGACCGCCTCGACCCCGGCGGGCGCGACGATGACGTCGTCGCACGGGGTGCCGTAGGTCGTGTCGCCGATCGTCTCCGGGCCTTCGGCGCAGCTCGGAGCCGGAGGCGCACCCGCGGCGGCGGCCCGGCCCGTGGCTGGCATGCAGAGAAGCAGGAGAAGGGCGGCCATCAGGCCGCCCGGCAGAAATCGCATCCTGGCCCTACTACCCGCGGCGGGCCGTTTCGATTCGGTCATCCCGAGCGGGTGGCGCTGAGCAGCTCCAGACTCCCCCACGCCGTCCGCAAGCGGTCGTGACGGCGGACGGCGCCGAAGCCGGCGCCCTCGACGAAGGACGGCAGCCGGCCGGCGGCGTGGTCGCGGATGCCGTCGAAGCCGTCGAAGAGCGCCAGGGTGAAGAGGCCGGCGCGCATCAGCGGGTCCTGCGGCTTGCCCCAGTCGGCGATGTGGAGGCTGCCGCCCTCGCGCAGGACCCGGTGGGCCTCGGCCACGGCGGCGCGCTTGCCGTCGGCGTCGAGATGGTGGAGGAGCAGCGACATCGTCACCCGCTCGCAGCTGCCGTCGGCGAGCGGCAGCGCGTTCGCCAGGCCCGGCTTCCACTCGACCGCCGCCGCGCCCGGCTTGGCCGCCGCCATCGCCAGGACCTCCGGGTCGCCGTCGATCCCGACCACCGCGGCGCCCGGGGCGGCGGCGGCGAGGGCGATCGCGAAGGTGCCGGTGCCGGCACCGACGTCGGCGATTCGCGCCCCCGCCGGCAGCTCGGCCAGGACCTGGCGGGTGAGCCTGCCGCGGAACAGCTGCTCGCGCATCGTCACCGCGACGATCGAGTCGTAGTAACGGGTCAGGCCGCGCAGGCCGGTCGCCGTGACGTATCTGTCCGCCGCCATCACCGCATTAAACCGTGGCCAGAGCCGGCTCCACCGCCGGCGCTCGGTAGCCTGGCTCGCCGTGCCACCGGCTCGCCCCATCCGCAGCCTCCTCGCGCTCGCCGGCGCGCTCGTCGCGATCGCCCTCGCCGCCCCGGGCTGCGGCTCCGACGAAGCCTCGAGTCGCCCGGCCCCTTCGGCAGCCGAGTTCCCCGTCGCCAAGGGCAAGACGATCGAGCAGCTGCTGGACAGCTCGGGCGCAAAGCGGACCAAGCTGGTGATCGCCCCGGCGGCGCAGGTCTTCGAACGGGGCCCGAACCGATACCCGTTCGGGGTCTTCACGGTGGCCGGCGACCAGATCGGCGACGCCGACGTGGCGCTCTACTTCGCCAAGGACAGCGGCAGCCCGGTGCAGGGGCCGCTGCCGGCCCAGGTGGCCTCGCTGGCGACCAAGCCGGCCTATCGCGCCCAGGGCAGCGAAGGGCCGGGCGAGGCGACGACCGCCTACGTGGTGCCCAGGGTCGACTTCGACCGCAGCGGCCCCTGGCTGGCGATCGCGATGCTGAAAGGGGCGAACGGGCTGGAAGCCTCGCGGGTGCCGAGCCCGACCGTGGGCCAGCACCCGGCCGTGCCGCAGGTCGGCCAGAAGACGCCGGTCATCCACACGCCGACCGCCGCCGACGTCGGCGGCGACCTGGCGAAGATCGACACCCGGGTGCCACCCGACCAAATGCACGCGGTCGACTTCGCCGACGTCGCTCGGCAGGAAACCGGTCGTGCTCGTCTTCGCGACCCCGGCGCTCTGCCAGAGCCGCGTCTGCGGGCCGGTCGTCGACATCGCCCAGCAGGTCGCCGACGAGTACGAGGGCAAGGCGGACTTCATCCACATGGAGGTCTACAACGACAACGACCCCAGCAAGGGGATCCGGCCGCAGCTGCGGGCCTACGGCCTGCCGACCGAGCCCTGGACCTTCCTGATCGACCGCGACGGCGTCGTCCGCGACCGCATCGAGGGCGCCTACGGCGTCTCCGAACTCGAACAGGCGATGGGGAAGATCGTCCCTGGCTGAGCGCTACCCGTCGCTTTCCAGAGAAAGTTTCAGACGATTAAACGTCTTGACGTTTAGACGATTAATCGTCTAAGATTCAGAGCGTGCTCTATGCGACTCCTACTCTGACGCCCGACCTGCAGGCTCGCCTCGCCGAGCTCGACCGGCTGCGGCGCACCCTCGCGAGCGAGGTCAGCCGGCCGACGCGTTGGCTGGGCTCCTTGCGGCGCTCCCTCCGGGCCAGGTCGATCGAGGGCTCGACCTCGATCGAGGGCTTCAGCCTCGCCCCCGAGGACGCCCTCGCCCTGATTGACGGCGATGCATCGGCCGAACCTGAAGACGAGAACCGGATGGCGGTCGCCTGTTACGCCCGCGCCATGGACCACGTTGGCGCTCTGGCCCAGGACCCGGTGTTTCGGTGGCTCGACCGCGTCATCCTCGATCTGCATTTCGACGCCTGCTACTTCCAGCGGGACAAGGACCCGGGCCTCTGGCGCGGCGATCCGATCGGCGTTACCGCCAACGATGGGTCGCTCGAGTTCCAGGGCCCCGATGCGGACGCCGTTCCGGGCTTGATGGCGGAGCTGGTCGCCTGGCTTCAGGACGGCGATCTCGACGCCAACGTCGTCGTCCGCGCGGCGATGGCACATCTGCACCTCACCTCCATCCACCCCTTTCGCGACGGCAACGGGCGTGTCTCGCGCATCGTGCAGTCACTGGTCCTCGCCCGCGACGGGCTGATGTCTCCGGAGTTCTCCTCGATCGAGGAATACCTCGGTGAGAACACGCCCGCCTACTACGCAGCCCTGCGCGAGGTGCAGGACGGTGGCTACAAGCCCGAGCGAGATGCGTCGAGCTGGATCGCCTTCTGCATCGACGCGCATATCGCCCAGGCGGAACGCCGCCTGGCGCAGATCAAGATGGCCGCGGCACGCTGGGATCACCTCGAAGCGCTTGTCGAGAAGCGCGGCTGGCCAGACCGCTTGGCGATCGCGCTGGAGCAAAGCCTGATCGGTGGCACCGACCGGGCCCGTTACGGGAAGGAGGCCGACGTCTCGGTGGCAACGGCAAGCGCCGACTTCCGCCGTTTGCTCGACGGCGGGCTGGTCGAGCAGAAGGGCAAGGGAAGGAGCACCCGGTACCACGCAAGCCACCGGCTGCGGGCAGAGGTGCCAACGGAACCGAGCGGCGATTAGCCGTTACGGAAAGGGTGCGGCCGCCTACGGAGACGGTCGGGAACGATTCTCCCAGCGGAACGAGCAAGGGCCGCCCGCGGGCGGCCCTTGCGCTGGTGCATGGAACGAGCTGGGAAATCGCGGCCGGGTGGGACAACGCCCTGCCTTCCTTCGCTCGCCGGTGCCCGGGGTGGATTCCGCCGGGCGCCCAAACCAGTGCGGCGCCTAGCGGCCCTGCACCTCCAGAGTCCCTTCAAGCATGTGACTCAAAATTAGGACCACCTCCTTTCTCTGGTCCGAGAATTGAAGCAAACCGCCCAGTCGCGCTCAACAGCGCATATCGTCCGCCCGTCGACGCCCAGTGACCGACCGGAGGCCTCAAGGTGGACATAGTTCTCGCCCTAGTCGCGGCGCTGCTGTTCGCGCTCGGCACCGTGCTGCAGCAGCGGGCGGGGCTCGAAAGCCCCTCCGAGGGCGCCAGCTCGGGGTTGCTGCTGCGGATGGCGCGGCGGCCGGTCTGGCTGGCGGGGATCCTCGCCGACGCCTTCGGCTTCATCGCCCAGGCGGCGGCGCTGGGGATCGGCCGGCTGGCGGTGGTGCAGCCGCTGCTCGTCGCCAGCGTCGTCTTCGCGCTGCCGCTGGGCGCCCGCTTGACCGGGCAGCGAGTGCGGCGTCTCGACGTCGGCGCCGCCTTCCTCGTCGTCGCCGCGCTGGTCGCCTTCCTGGCGATCGCCGACCCCTCCGGCGGCCGCGACGACGCGCCACTCGGCGACTGGCTCGTCGCGGGCGGCGCCTGCATCCTGGCCTGCGTGCCGCTCTTCCTGCTCGGCCGCAGCGGCTCGGCACCACGCCGGGCGGCATCGCTGGGGATCGCGACGGGCATCCTCTTCGCGCTCTCCGCCGCCCTGACCAAGGTCGTCGTCGACGATCTCGGCGACGGGATCCTCGACGTCTTCGCCAGCTGGCACCTCTACGCGCTGATCGTCGTCGGCTACGCCTCGATGACCCTCAACCAGCTCGCCCTCAACACCGGGGCGCTGGCGCCGGCGGTCGCGACCAGCATGGCCTTCGACCCGATCACCAGCGTCGTGCTGGGCGTCACCCTGCTCGGCGAGTCGCTGAACACCTCACCGCTGCAGGCGGCCGGGACGGCGCTGGCGCTGGCCGCGGCGCTGGCCGGGATGGCGATCCTGGCGAGATCGCAGGCGGAGACCGCTCCCATGCCCGTTTCCGCCCCGGCAAGCGCCTAGGATCCTGCCCGGATGAGCGCTGACGAGGAGAGGGCCGCGGTTGAGGGGGAGGCCGCGGACGGCGCCGACGCCGCTCCCACCGAGTTCCAGGAGGAGACCCGGGCCCATCGCCTGAAAAAGCTGGAGGCGCTGCGCGAGCGCGGGATCGATCCCTACCCGGTGCGCTTCGACCGCGACTCGACCGCGGCGGCGCTGCGCCAGGAGTTCCCCGACCTCGCCGCCGGCACCGAGACCGGCAAGGCGGTGCGCCTCGCCGGGCGGGTGATGGGCGAGCGCCGCCACGGCGGCCTCGACTTCGCCGAGCTGCGCGACGAGACCGGCGCGATCCAGCTGCTGATCACCCGCGACGAGGTCGGCTCGGACGAGCTGCACGACTTCTCCGACCTCGACCTCGGCGACTGGATCGGGGTCGAGGGGACGGTGATCGCCTCCGACCACGGCGAGCTCTCGGTCCGGGTCGACAGGTTCGAGCTGCTCGCCAAGAGCCTGCGGGCGCTGCCCGACGTCCGCCACGGCCTCACCGACCCCGAGACCCGCTACCGGCAGCGCTACCTCGACCTGATCCTCGACGAGCCGGCGCGGCGCACCTTCGCGATCCGCTCCGCGGTGATCGCGACGACGCGACGGGTGCTGATCGAGCGCGGCTTCACCGAGGTCGAGACCCCGGTCCTGCTCGACCAGGCCGGCGGCGCCGCGGCGAAACCCTTCGTCACGCACCACAACGCGCTGAATATCGACATGACCCTGCGGATCGCCCTGGAGCTGTCGCTGAAGCGGCTGATCGTCGGCGGCATGAACCGCGTCTTCGAGATCGGCCGGGTCTTCCGCAACGAGGGCCTCGACACCCGCCACAACCCCGAGTTCACGCTGCTCGAGGCCTACCAGGCGTTCGGCGACTACCACGACATGATGGATCTGACCGAGGCGATCGTCGCCAGCGCCGCCGAAGACGCGATCGGCACCACGGTGGTGACGATCCAGGGCCAGCAGGTCGACCTCAAGCCCCCGTGGCGCCGGGTGACGATGGCCGAACTGATCAAGGAGAACGTCGGCGTCGAGATGCATCCGTCGATGCCGGTCTCCGACGCGCGCAAGATCGCCGACGGCATCGGGGTCGAGTGGCTCGACGCCTGGGGCTCGGGGAAAATCATCAGCGAGGTCTACGACGAGAGCTCCGAGCACCTGCTGATCGAGCCGACCTTCGTGATGGACCACCCGCGCGAAATCTCGCCACTGGCCCGCGCCCACCGCGACGACCCCGAACTGACCGAGCGCTTCGAGCTCGTCGTCGCCGCCCGCGAGCTCGCCAACGCCTACAGCGAGCTCAACGACCCGGTCGACCAGGCGGAACGCTTCGAATCGGAGGCGAGGCTCCAGGCTGGCGGCGACGAGGAGGCCGAACCCGTCGACGACGACTACGTCAAGGCCCTCGAGTACGGCCTCCCCCCCACCGGCGGCCTCGGCATCGGCCTCGACCGCCTGGTGATGCTGATCTCCGGCGACGAGGCGATCCGCGACGTGATCCTCTTCCCAACGCTGCGCCCGGCAGGGACCATCGGGGATGGAGCCGGTGGTCCCTCCTCACTCGGTCCATCGTCGATCAGCGCTGAACAGCTGGCGCCCGAAGCGGAGCTCTCCTCCGCCGCAAAACGTTCGGGGGGACCACCGGCTCCATCCCCGACCAGGCGCCCTCGATCGCTTAGATCGCTGGCGTGGCTGAGCGTGCTCGTTGGGCTGTTGTCGATGTTGCCTACCGCGACGTCGATTCGGTTCTCGCTGGGCCACTTCAGTTTCATTGCCGGCGGCGGGCGCTCGGCGGGATTGATCGCGTCGGTGGCGATCGGGCTCGGGTTGATTGTGGTGGCGAGAGGTCTGAGCCGTGGCAAGCGCAGGGCCTGGGCGATCGCGACGGGGTTGTTCGCCGCCGCGGCGGTGGTCCACCTGGTCCATGGGCCGGACCCGGTCACCGTCCTGCTCTCGGCAGCGATGTTGGTCGCGCTGATCTGGTTCCGGGATGACTTCCGCGCCCATGGCGACCCAGGGTCGATTCAGCAGGCAGTCTTCTTCGTGCCCGTTTACCTCGTCGGCGTCTTCCTTTTCACGTGGATCACCCTCTTCGCCGAGCGCGCCCACGTCTCGCCCGACCTGAGCTTCTGGGGCATCGTCGAAACCGCCTACAAGGGAATGATCGGGCTCGATGGGTCCTACGCCTACGGACGCCAGGTCTTCGCCGACTTCTTCGAAATCTCGCTGATCGTGCTCGGGGTCGCCGGGCTGCTAATCCTCCTCTACCTCGTCCTCCGCACCTTCGTCCAGACCGATCCGCCGAGCGCCGAGCGGCGGCGCCAGGCGGAGGAGATCGTGCGCCGCTGGGGCGACGACACGCTCGACTACTTCGCGCTGCGCCGGGACAAGAACTACTTCTTCTCCAGCGATGGGGAGTCGCTGATCGCCTACCTCTACGTGCGCGGGACGGCGATGGTCGCGGCCGACCCGATCGGCCCTCCCGGCGACACCGCCCGCACCGTCGACGAGTTCCTCGCCTTCTGCGCCGGGCGCGGCTGGCGGACCGCCTTCTTCGCGGTGCGCGAGGCCGACGCGGAGATCTACCGGGCGCGCGGCATGCACGTCGTCTACCTCGGCGACGAGGCGATCCTCCACTGCGACGAGTTCAGCCTCGACGGCGCCGGGATGAAGGCGGTCCGCGCCGCCGTCAAGCACATCGAGAAAGACCACAGCTTCGAGTTGATCGCCGAGACCGAGGCCAGCCCGGAGCTGATCGCCGAGCTGAACGAGATCAGCGAAGAGTGGCGCAAAGGCGCCCCCGAGCGCGGCTTCACGATGGAGCTGGGCGAGGACGTCGAGGGCGGCGAGCCCGACTTCGTGCTCGCCGTCGCCCACCAGGGCGACCGGGTCGAAGGCTTTCTGCGCTTCGTCCCCGTCTACGGCGAGCGGCCCGGCTACTCGCTCGACCTGATGCGCCGCCGCCCCGACGCCGCCAACGGCATCACCGAGTACCTGATCGCCGAGGCGGCGCTGGCGCTCGGCGCCCGCGACTTCAAGCGCCTCTCGCTCAACTTCGCCGCCTGGGGGCGGCTGCTCGACAGCGCCGAGGACGCCGGCCTCTCCGGCCGCCTGCAGCGGCTGATGGCGAAAGGGCTCAACCCCTTCTTCCAGATCCAGTCGCTGCGCGACTTCAACCAGAAGTTCGGGCCCGAGTGGGTGCCGCGCTCGGTCGTCATCGACGACCTCTCCGACCTGCCGCGGGTGGCGATGCTCTACGCCAGCGTCGAGGGCTTCCTCGAGCTGCCGGTGCTCAGCCGAGTGCTGGAGCCGCCGATTCGCCAGCGGGTCGACGCGGAGCAACCGCAAGCGGTTGCCGCCGCCGCTCCTGCGCCGCCATCAGCTGGATAGAGACCAGCAGCAGGACGTCGACCCCGAGCCCGAAGACGGCGCCGAACTGGGACTCGACGAAGGTGAAGACGCGGGTGACGAAGATCGAGACCAGCAGCGCCCGGGTCAGCCAGAGGTAGGCATCGAGCCGGTCTCCGCGCAGCAGGCGCTCGAGGCCGAAGACGACGAAGGCGGCTGAGACCGCGGTCGAGACCAGCGTCGCCCAGTTGAGGAAGTTGAGGTGGGAGAAGGAGTCCTCCTGGAAGCCGGCACGGGCGGCGTCGTCGGCGAACCCGAAGGAGAGGACGAGGCCGAGGATGGTGGCGATCGAGGCCAGCGCCCAGAAGGCGAAGACGCCGATCACGACACGGTGGAACCAGCGCCGCTCGGACCAACGCTCGTAACGGGCGGCGACGGCATCGGCGAAGCGTCGGTACCAGGGCGGGTCCGGGTTGGGCGTGGTGTCGACTTCCTCGGCGAGGACGACCAGCGGGTCGCGCAGCGGGTGCGTCGCCGGCACCTCGGCCAGCAGCGCCAGCGCCTGGTCGCGGTATTCGACCTTGAACGGGCCGTGATTCGCCTCGCCGATCAGCTCGATCGCGTTACGCACCCGCTCGTCCTCGGTCAGTCCGCGGTGGCGCTGGTAGGCGCGGGAGCCGAGGTAGAGGCCGATGAAGATCAGGTAGATGATCCCCGCCGCCGGCTTGTAGAAGTAGTTGTTGTCGGCGGTGATGAACTTGCCGAGCTCGTCGATGAAGAAGCCGAAGCCGACGCCGCCGACGAGGGCCGCGGCCTGGCGGGGGCGGCGGCCGAGCAGGCTGAGCAGGATCGCCAGCGCCACGACCATGAACAGCCCGCCCCAGAGCAGGTGGGCGATGTGGAGGCCGTGGCCGCCGAGCTGCGGGTAGTGGGTCAAATAGAGCTGGGTGCGGATGCAGAGCTCGGTGGCGATCGCGGTGACGAAGAAGGTGAGGTGGAGCCTGCCGAGGTTGGCATTACGAGGCGCCCGCTGCAGCAGGTGGACGTTCACGCTCAGCTCTCCTCTGGTGCCGGTTCCGGGGTGCCGCCGGTGATCCCGGCGACGATCGTCCGCATCCGCTCCTTGCTGTGCTCGCGGGCGTAGAGGAAGTAGATCGAGAAGCCGAGTGCCGCCCAGACCGCGAGCCGGATCCAGGTCGCGAACGGCAGCGTCGCCATCAGCGCCAACGAGGAGACGATCGCGGTACCGGCGACCAGCGGCAGCGCCGGCACCCGGAACGGGCGCGGCAGGTCGGGGAAGCGGCGGCGCAGGACGAGGACACCGCTGGAGACGATGATGAAGGCGAGCAGGGTGCCGATCGAGATCAGTTCGCCGAGCACCGAGAGCGGCACCAGCCCGGCGACGATGCCGCCGACGAGGCCGCAGAGGACGATCGAGAACTGCGGGGTTTTGGTCCGCAGGCTGACCTTGCCGAAGCGCGGCGGCAGCATCCCGTCCTCGGACATCCGCATGAAGATCCGCGTCTGCCCGTAGAGGGTGACGAGGACAGTCGAGGCGAGGCCGACGACGGCGGCGACGTCGGTCAGGCGCAGCAGCCAGTTGAGGTTGGGCCCGGCGGAGTGGATCGCGGCGGCAATCGGGTCGGCGACCCCGAGCGAGCGGTAGTTGAGCATCCCGGTGAGGACGAAGCCGACGGCGACGTAGAGGACGGTCGAGATCAGCACCGTGCCGATCAGCCCGATCGGGATCGTGCGGCGCGGGTTGCGCGCCTCGGCCGCCGCCGTGGAGACGGCGTCGAAGCCGATGTAGGCGAAGAAGACGATGCCGGCGCCACGGAAGACGCCGGACCAGCCGAAGTCGCCGAAGCCGCCCTCGTGGGCCGGCACGAACGGGGTCAGGTTCGCGGAGGAGACGTAGAAGACGCCGATCCCCACCACCAGCACCAGGATCCCCAGCTTCAGCAGCACCATCGCGTTGTTGGCGACCGCCGACTCGCGGGTGCCGAGCCAGAGCGCCCCCGAGGTGATGAACATGATCGCCATCGCCGGCAGGTTGACGACGCCGGCATCGTCGCCGAAGGGCGGGTTGACGAGCGCGTGCGGGACGTGGACGCCGATCGAGTCCATCAGGCTGACGAAGTAGCCCGACCAGCCGACCGCCACGGTCGAGGCCGCGAACAGGTACTCCAGCAGGAGGTCCCAACCGATGAACCAGCCGACGAAGGAGCCGAAGGCCGCGAAGGCGTAGGAGTAGGTGCTGCCGGCGGCCGGGATCATCGAGGCCAGCTCCGCGTAACAGAGCGCGGTCAGCGCCGCGACGATGCCGGCGAGCACGAACGAGATCAGCACCGCCGGGCCCGCGTAGTGAGCGGCCGCGTCGCCGGTGACGACGAAGATCCCGGCGCCGACGACGCTGGCGACCCCGAGCAGGACCAGGCTGAAGGCTCCCAGCGCACTGGAGTTCATCCGCGTGCGGTCGTGTTCGGCCGTCGCGAGGATCGCGTCGAGGTTGCCGCGATCCGGCCCGGGGGTGCTCATCGCGCCGTGATCCTTCCACGGTGATCGGCGCGACTAGGGTCCGCCCCATGGCCCGCTCCCACCGAAGCGCATCTGTCCCCGCCCTGCGGCGACAGATGCCGGCGGCACTCGTTGGGGTCGGCGCCGCCGTGCTCTGCAACTTCTGGATCCTCGAAGACCTCCTCGCCAAGCGCACGGACTTCTCCGGCGCCTGGATCAGCGACCTCGCGGCGCGAACCCAGGTCTACGGCTGGCGCTTCCAGCTGCTGGAAGTCGCCGCGGGCCTGACGGTGGCCGCCTTCGCCCTGCTGCTGCTGGGGCGTGAAGGCGACCGCTCGCCGCTGCTTCGCCGCGGCCTCTGGGCCCTGCTGGGCGTCGGCGTCCTGGCCGCGATCGGCGGTGCCGCCCCGCTCAATTGCGCCGAAGCCCTGGAACGGGCCTGCGACCTCAGCTACGACCCCTTCGACCTCATTCACACCGGCGCCAACCTGCTGGAAATCGCGGCGCTGGCGCTCGCCTTCGCCTTTGTCGGCAGGGGTCTGGCGAGCCTCTCCCCGCCCAGCCGCCACGGCCGCACGACCCTCGCACTCGGCGCCCTCTGGCTCCTGCTGACCGCCCTCTCCGGTCTCAGCTACCTCAGCGGCGACGTCGATTCGGCCAAGGGCGTCGCCCAGCGCGGCGCCCAGGTCGTCTTCGGGGTCTGGCTGGTGCTGCTCGGCCTGTGGGCTGCGCGGGCGACCGCCGAGACCCGCTGAGCGCTATTTGCTCGGCGCCGCCGTGGCGCTCGTCTAGCGGTGCTGCTCGGCGTCGTAGGCGAGCTGGCGCTGGCGCGCCGCTTTGATCGTCGCTTCCGCGTCCTCGCGCGACTTCCAGGCGCCGACCTCGACGACCTTGTGCTCAAGGTCCTTGTAGACGGAGAAGAAGTGCGGGATCTCCAGCTTCAGCTGCTCGGGCAGCTCCTCGAGGCAGGTGACCGCGTTCCAGCCAGGGTCGCTGACGGGGACGCAGACGATCTTGTCGTCGATGCCCGCCTCGTCCTTCATCTCGAACATCGCCACCGGGTTGACCGGGATCACGCAGCCGGGGAAGGTCGCCTCGGAGACGCAGACGAGGCAGTCGAGCGGATCCCCGTCCTCGCCGCGGTGGTCGACCAGGAAGCCGTAGTCGGCCGGGTAGACCATCGAGGAGGAGAGAAAGCGATCGAGCACGATGCGGCCGCTCTCCTCGTCGAACTCGTACTTGTTGCGCCCGCCCTTGGGAATCTCGACGAAGGCGAGGAGCTGCTCGGTGAGGTCGACGTGGGTCACGAGAAGAAGCGCGCCAGACAGGATTCGAACCTGTGACCTTCGGTTTCGTAGACCGACGCTCTATCCAACTGAGCTACTGGCGCAGGAGCTGCGATTCTAGGCAAGGAGCGGGCTCCCGGGCGAGGCGCCCTCCCGCCGGCCAACAATCGCCCTAAAGGGAAGACCAAACCTCGCGGAAGCGCCGTGATCCTCGCTGCCTTGGCAGTGAAGACGAGCTTAAACGATGAGTCGCGTTTCCTTCTTCACGCTTCACGCTCAGACAAAGACGTCAAGCTGGCCGCGGGGCGCTCCAGCTCCCGGGCGGCAACCCAGCCTCTCCAGTAGTTCATGGAGAAGCCGGGTTGTAGAACGCTAAGTGGCCGGATTCGGCGAGGCTGCCAACTACTCGAGGCCGCGTCCGTGATCGCCTCAATGTGGCTGGGCTAGATCCTGCTTTCGATCAGCTCGCTGAGCAGCGGAAGTGATCTCGGACGATTTGGGAGACCGGAAGGCTGCGAGTCCGACAGTCGTCTGAATCGGCTCCTCTCCACTTTTCGCCATTCGCACGGCTGCTTCCTCTTCCAGAATGAGAAGCCAGCTCAGAACCTCGTCGACAGCCGCAATCAGTTGTGACCAAGCGATGCGATCGAGCGCAATTCCGTCCCAAGAGAGATGACGGTCGACCTCCGCATCGAACGTACCGGCTTCAATCGCTTCAGCAATACGAGCGAAGTAAGAGTGCAGGATTGAGGCAGAAAATTCGTCCCTGAGAAAGCGAGGCAGGCCTTCCCACGTCCGGCTATCAAAGTGAGCGCGCTGCTTGAGTGCGTAGATTTTCTCCACGGCGCCTCGACGACGGCCCCCCGTGCGAATGTCGATTACCTCTATGTAATCCCATTCGGCCAGTTGCTGGAAACAGCGATTGATGTTCCTTTGGCCGCCACCAACCTTGTTGACGAATTGGGTCGGACTCATTGGGCGGACGCGCAACTCCATCAAGATCCGAGATCGCCACTTGTTCGCTACGGCCTTGGCCATTTTTGCGCTGATTACGAAGGGTGAGGCTTCGGGTGCGGCCGCCGGTTCCTGGGCTTGGAAGCGTGGGGGCATCGCGAGTTCAGTCGCAGTGGGCGACCTGAACGCGGCGAGGCCAACGGTCGCCGGGATCGGTTCCTCCCCACTTTTTGCCATCCGCCTCACAGCTTCGGCCGCTAGAACGGGAAGCCAATCCAGAATCTCATCCAGCCGCGTGCCCAGCTGGGTCCATGCAAGGCGGTCGAGCGGGACCCCATCCCAGGAGAGATGGCGGTCAAGCTCGTCGTCAAAGGTCCCGACAGCAATCGCTTGGCCGATTCGAGCGAAATAGGACTCCAGGATCGAGCCCGAGAAAGCGTCCCGATGAATGCGAGGTAACCGCTCCCAAACGCTCGTGTCGAAGTGCGCCCGTTGGATGCTCCGATAGACGTGCTCGACACCCTTGCCGCTACCCCGACCGGTGCGCGTTTCGATGACCTCGATGTAGTCCCAAGCAGCAAGTTGACGGAAGCAGCGGCCGATCTCTTGAAGCTCGCCGCCCACCTGCTCAACGAACTGGGATGGACTTAGCGGCCGGACACTGAGCTCCATCAGGATGCGCGAGCGCCATCTATCGGCCAGAGCCCTGGCCATTTTTGCGCTGATTACAAACGCCGCGGCTTCGTTGGTCCTTGCTTTCTTCGCCATCCGAACTCTCTCGATCTTTCAGCAGAGGCTGAGTACCCGAGGACTTTATTTAGTTTTGCCCCAAAGTGGGAAATCATGTTTGCGAATGGTGATCAAGCAAGCCATTAATGGGGCGATCTTTTTCAATTTTTCGACAAACGAAGGGGGGTGAGCAGCACATGCGACTGAACGGAACGAAGGCAACGATGCCCGAGGACAGCACCTCGAAGGGGGGCTGATGCATGAAGGGAGGGCGGTCCTTGGCCGCATCTGCATCCGCAGAGGACCGGTCTCCCTTCTTTATTGAAACTTTCTCGATTATTGGAATGGTCTACGAAGCCATGCGGCCCCGACTAAAGCGAACGATCGAGCCAGTTGAGATTCCGAACGGTGATCTCGTTCTAATGCGGCAAGGCGGCGAAGACGTCCGGGTAACGCAGCCCGACTCCAAGGAACGGGCGATGCTGCTGGCTCTTGATGGAAGTCAGTCCATCAAGGATCTTGAAACCCGCTTCGGTGCTCCCCAGGTTGGCGACACGATTTCCCAAATGCAGGAGCTTGAACTGATCGAGGACGCGGCCGACGACGAGTCGATTCCGGCCGGCGACCTGGCTCGCTTCGACCGTCAACTGCGTTATTTCAGTGACATAGGCAACGGCGAGGGTCCAAGCCCATCTGAGTGTCAAGCGCGGCTGCGCGAGGCACGGGTCGCAATCCTGGGCGTGGGGGGACTCGGTGGACGAGTGGCCTGGGAGCTGGCTGCCTGCGGCATCGGCGAGCTGCGACTAATCGACGGCGATCGCGTTGAGGTCAGCAATCTCAATCGGCAGATCCAGTACACGGAGGCGGACATCGGCTTGCTCAAGGTTGAGAAAATGGCGGCGCGGCTGCGTGAATTCAACTCAGCAATTCGGGTTACGACGACTGCGAGGAGAATGGAGGCCCAGACGCAGCTCGCCGACTTCATCGACGGCGCCGACGTTGTAGTGGATGCAGCCGACTGGCCGGCGTACGAGATCGAACGGTGGTGCAACGCGGCGTGCTTCAAAGCCGGCATCCCCCATATCGGCATGGCGCAGTTCCCACCCAAAATCAAGGTCGGTCCCTTCTACGTTCCTGGCACTCCTGGCTGTTACGAGTGCCAGAGAATCGCCTGGGGACGCGACTACCCGCTGTTCGACGTGGCGGTGGAACAACTGAGAGCTAGGTCGTCTCCGGCCGCCACCTTGGGGCCATCGTCTGGACTTATTGGCGCCCAAGTCGCGATGGACGTCATGCATTTTGTAACCGGCCTGCTGGAGCCGGCCAGCCTCAGAGCTGCCTGCATCTACGACCTTCGGACGATGATGGTTGATCGGGTGCCGATTGTGCCGGAGCCGGACTGTCCAGTGTGTTCGCGTCTCCAACCAGCGACAGTGACATGACGATGGCTCGGGATTCCGATCGGTCGGCCCAGGAGACGTACGAGGTCTATGCCGCGGCCTACGATGATTTCAACCACGGATACATGTACGAGCGATGGACTGGACGGCTTCTGGCCGCAGCTGAGGGAGCGGGCCTGCATGGAGATCGTCTGCTCGATGTCGGCTGCGGCACCGGCCTGAGCTTTATCCCCATGCTTGACCGCGGCTGGAGCGTGACCGCCTGCGATATCTCGCCGGCGATGCTCGAGCTTGCTCGCGCCAAGGTCGGCACCGCTGCGACGCTCCTGAATGCAGACATGCGCGAGCTGCCTTCGCTTGGCGAGTTCGACCTGATCTGGGCGGTCAATGACGCCATGAATTACCTGTTGAGCAGAAAGGAACTTACGGCTGCGCTGGTTGGGATGCACCGAAACCTCGCGGCGGGTGGAATCGTTGTCTTCGACGTCAACACGTTGGCTACCTATCGGACCTTCTTCAGCACCGAACAGACAGTCGACGTCAATGGAAGGCGCTTTGTTTGGCGAGGGCGAATGGCACCCGGCGACGTGGAACCGAGCTCGGTCAACGAAGCGGATTTTGAAGCCGAAGGCGAGCAGGGCCTGGCCCACGTTCATCGTCAGCGGCACTTCGCTGAATCCGAAGTCCAACTCGCAGTCGAGACAGCAGGACTTCGATGTGTCCGAGTCATGGGAGAGTCAGACGGGAATCTAGAGCTCGGCTTAAACGAGGATCTTCATACGAAGGCGGTTTATCTCTGCTCATAGGGTTCGACGATCTTGAGACCAAAGGGCCTCAGCTTGAAACCGGGAGAGATCGAGGCCGAGCGTCCATCGAGTTCCCGCCAAAAGCATGGCGATGGTGGGTGGGCGTTCTCCGTCGCCATCCTCCATCTCCTCATCGGCGAAGATCTCGGCCACCTCCTTCTTGCTGATGGCTGGTCCGGCAACCGCCGCCGCCATCGTCTGTGTTCCCAAGGCATCGACTCGCTCTCGCCAATGCAACCAGAGTGTTCCGGTGAAGCAGACAATCAACCACAGTTCGGCCGCTCGCTGGGCCTTGAGGGGACTTATCGGTCGACATGGTACCGTGGCCGGAAAGTGTGTGAAGTTCCTGCCTTTCCGCCTCCTACCACTCATCTAGACCGACCATCCCGACCGTAACCAATAGGTGCGCTGGCCTCGTTAAGTGATTCACACAAATCCAAGGCAACGTCTTGGATTGAAGTTGACTGAGCAGCTGCCCCTCCGGTCTCATGGTTGACCACCACGAACCAGACCTCGTAGCGTGAGTCCAGCATCATCAAGCAACGCTCGCAGGCCCTTAACGCGATGCGCGCCCGGTCCTGGAATGCCTGCTGCTGCGGTGTTAGAGAGCCAGCCGATTCTTCGATCACGAGCTGTGCGGTTCTGCGTGCAATAACGCGCGACAACGTTTCGCGAAGCTCGTGGTCTCGCATTCCCACGTTGACCTGGCCATTTTCATCAGGCATCTCCAGACGGAGGCACTCCAGAAAACGACAGTCCTGCAGGTGTTGCCTGAAGGCCATCTCAGCCTTCTTCCACTGCTGCTTCGCGAAGGGTGTTCCCACATCCCTGAGAGTGCCCTTCTGTACTTCGACCACCTCGTAGATTGCGTCTCGCTCCTCGACGGTGATGCTCATCCCCACGAATTGACCTCACCTTCAGACTCTGACGATGGGATATCGCCAACCGCGCTCAGCACTCGACCACAAGCCTGGGTGATTCGTTTTGCGCGCTCGCGCCGGTCACGCGCTTGATCTTCGACCTCAGCTTCCTCACGTTCCTCATCCTGTCTCAGCCTCTCTACATCGGCCCGCAAGCGCGTGAACACACGGCGGAGTTGTTGAGGCGGCATCGTGAGCGTTATGGCGGCGCCTGTGATCGGAGATCCCCAGCCGAGATCCTCCATAAGGCGCAGCTCATCGCCAAATTCAATCCCCAGGCGAGACGCTCGCTCAAAATCCTCCCCCTGGAATGCCAACCTGAGGTCGTCAACACCAGTTAGATCGCTCAGTATGTGCTGGTGTAACGCATCTCGCTCCTCAGCTGTGATGCCGGCGGCCAGCGTTCTCAAGCCGGCAACTCCAGAAGCTGGTCGCAGGCCCCAATGGTTAACAGGGGCCGTTCCCCCGGTTGCGAAGAAGTCCTTACTGGAGCTTGGCTGATCGACTCCTCGCGCTGGAGATCTACGGCAGCAGTATCGCGGAGCCTCGCCAGGGAGCGGCGCAGACCCGGCGAGGGATTCGCCAAAGCGGCTTCGCAATCTGACCCTGTAAGGCTCAAAACGCTCAGTAAATTACGATCCTCGTCGAACTCTTTACCGATTCGGTTGACCTCCGCGATATCACCCTCCCTGAAAGCTCCGTGGACCTGAGTTATCTGCGCTAGGAGGGAGAGGGCGTAGAAGTACATCGCCTCACGCTCCTGCTGGCTGGGGCGGGACCCGGCGGAGCGCTCGCCGCGGCGCAACGACGAACGCTCCGTCACCCTCCCGTCCGGTCCTTGCCCTCGGATGCTGGGAGAAGCGGGCTGCATCCGGCCCCTTTGGCAAGTCTTTCGAAGGCCACGGAGGGTCACGCATTCTCTTCCATCGACCCGGGCACCATTCCAAATGCTGCGCTACCCACAACGATCTGTACAAGATTGGTGGGGTTCGCCGTCGCGCACCTCGCGGAGATAGACCTCACCTTGGTCTTCAGGCCCTCGACTGCGGCGACCACTTCCCTTTGACCATCCTGGTCGACTGCGACGGACTGCCATGAGTAGATGTTGGGTATCTCAGGGTTGTTGGGTTCTGCCTCGATTGAGGCAATCGCGGCCGTCAGAAAGCTACTCAGCCCGATACCGTGAACACCGGATCGCACATGCGCAGGAATGGTGGGCCAGTCGATGATCCCGATGTAAGCATCTGGCTTGAGGCCATACACTTTTTCCTGGGCACCACGGCGCTGATATGTCGCCACTATCCTGACGACCCCACAACGCTCGAAGAGCACTTTCGAGAGGTGGTAAGACAAGTTCCCCAGCGGCTCGCCGTACTCTTCGGACAGCGTCTTGGCACTCGCCGGTTTGCGCATCAGCGAATGCACCATGCGTCGACGAAGCGGATTACTGAGGGCGTGCATAAGCCGATCGATGAGGTCGCTGTTTGGTTCGTGACCGTTGTTTTGACTCGTTATTGGCATGACTGATCCAGACCCCCAGGTTGGGCGAGGGCCAGGGCGATGTATTGGTCGTTAGGTAGATGCGGGCGCTGCGTGGCGCTGGTCTGATTTCTCGGTGGCTTTCAGAGCCGTCAGCACCAGGTCGTTGTCAGCCACCAAGGAAGTGAAGTAGTGCTTAAGCGAACCTCGGACCGGTTCCGTTCCTGCTCGCCGGACGAGGCCATAACCCTCCAAAGTGCGGCAGTGATAGCTCGTGCAGGGGGTCCCAAAGGAGACAGAACCGGATTGAGTGAGTTCTGATGGGCTCTTTTTCTGACCTCCGCTGCCCAGAGCCCGAAGGATCTGGCGCCTGCAAGGATGTTCGAGAGCCTTGCGCATTTCGATCGGAAGCTTGCCGAGGAGATGATCCGGTAGACGTTCCCTTTTCTCACTCATGTCGGTCCCGCCCAGCCTTTCCGCTGATGAACACAGGATTCTCCTGATCGGTAAAAGATGCTGGCGGCAGTCTAGGGGCACAGATCGAATTTCTGGAGGCAATTTGTGTCTATGAACACGTGGCACATGCCACTTATAAGTGGTGGACTTATATGTAGCCGTGCGCCATGGTTTCGCCCCGATGGTTGGCGATCTACAGCGAGTCGTCGGCCGCAATCTTCGGGCGAGGCGACAGACACAGAAACTGACCCAGGAGGACTTCGCTGAGGCGATCGGTGTCCATCGCAGCTACCTGGGGGAAATCGAGCACGGCAAGCGCAACATTTCGCTTCAGCGACTTGAGCGGATCGCCGATGAGTTGAATATCGAAGCCCGAACGTTGTTGGATGAGGCGTAGGGCCAGTCGCCTTCGATGCGATCGACGATCAGGCGGCGGCCGGCTTGTTGAGCCGGACGTGCCAGTTGATGGTGGCAGTGGCGACCTGGGTGCCCTCGGCGTCGCTGAGGACGACCTCGCAGGGGAACTCGACCTTGCCGTCGCGGTCGAGGGTCGCGAGGGCCTCGTCTTTGGGCATGCCGAGGGTGGCGACGGCCTCGATCGGGCCCTTGGCGATCTTTTCGTAGGCGATGTCGGCGCTGCGGGCGAGCGGCGTCACCTCGCCCATGCGCTCGGCGAAGGCGGCGACGAAGGCCGCGCCCGATGCCGTCTCGGCGACGGTGAAGAGGGCGCCGGCGTGCTGGGAGCCGACGTGGTTCTTGAGCTCGTCGCGCTCGGGGAGGACGACGGTGGCCTCACCCTCGGCGAGGGCGGTGATCTCGACCTCGAGAAAGCTGGCGAACGGAATCGCCTGGGTCATGCCGGCCGCGATGGCGTCGAAATCGGTCACGCGGGGCAAACCCTATCCCGCCGCGGCGTCAGGACTCGACGCGGTCGAGGGCCAGCGCGGCGAAGCGGGCGGCGGCGGCGCAGGGGCCGGACACGTCCAGCACCCTGCCGTCGCTCAGCGGCACCTCGACCGAGCTCGACCCGTGACGAAGGCACCAACCGCTCCTGCCCGCGACCTCGACCCGGGAGGACCTGTCGGGACGCTTGCGGAGAGTCGAGAGCGGGGCGCTCTCGACGACGATCGCCACCTGCTGGGTGGAGTCGCGGCTCGCGTAGATGCACGAGGGGCCCTGCAGGCCTTCGCTGACGCTGACGGTCTCTTCGAGAATCGAGGCGGCCTCGCTGCGGGAGACCAGGCGACACGGTTGCGCCGGGGCCGCCATCGCGCTGGGCTCGGTGCCCGCCTTGCTCGCCTGCACGCCCATCGGCGCACTCGTGGGCGCCGGCCAGGACAGTTTCGGAATGCTCGGCGTGTTCGTCGCCTCGCCGATCGGATTCGAGGCGCGGACGATGCGGCCCGGCGCCGCGCCGGACTCAGCCGAGTCGCCGCGGCTTTCGAGCACGACGACGGCGACGAAGGCCACGACCGCGGCGAGAACGAGGACGCGAGCGTTGGAGATGGTCGATTTCCGGGTCATGGCCAATCCGTTCAGGGCGTGAAGAGAACGTCGACCCAGTAGTTGGAGGCCTGATAGGAGTTGCTGGGGAAGGTGCTGGTCGCGCTGTAGGCGTAGACCCCGTTGCCGCTGCCGCCGTCGGGCAGCGCATGCAGCGGTGGGTTGTCGAAGCCCCAGAAGAGGGCCGCGCCATCGACCGAGTAGTGCCCGTTCGGCGCCAGATAGGACGCGACGTAGGTCGTGTTGGCGGTAATCGCGACAGGGCTGGCGAAGGCGACCTCCTGCCAGCCGGAGGCGCTCTCGCCCGATGCCGTGGCCTGGGCCAGCAGCGTCCCGGCGCTGTTCCAGAGGCTGACCACGTGGGTGCCGGTGTTGGCGGCCGCCTTGTAGAAACGGATGCCGAGGACTTTGCCGGCGACGTCGCTGTTGAACTTCACTCCCAGCACCACCGCATCCGGCTCCGCCACATCGGGTACGGCCGGTACGCCCTGCTCGAAGATCGTGGCGCGGGGAGTGGTCGCGGCCGAGGCGGACGAGGCGACGCTGGAGCCGACGGCGTTGATCGCCTCGACTTTGAAGGTGTAGGCGATGCCGTTGGTGAGGCCGGTGACGGTGGTCGAGGAGGCGCCGGCGCCGGCCGTGGTCGGGGTCTGCGCCGTGGCACCGACGTAGGGGGTGATGCGGTAGCCGGTGATCGAGCTGCCGCCGTCGCTGGCGGGTGCGGTCCAGTTGACGATCGCGCTCTGGTTGCGGGCGGCGGCGGCAACCGCGTTCGGTGCATCGGGGACGACGCCTGCCGCACTGGGCGTCACCGAGTTGGAGGCCGCCGAGTCCGGCCCGGTGCCGACGTTGTTGATCGCGGCGACTTTGAAGGTGTAGGCGATGCCGTTGGTGAGGCCGGTGACGGTGGTCGAGGAGGCGCCGGCGCCGGCCGTGGTCGGGGTCTGCGCCGTGGCACCGATGTAGGGGGTGATGCGATAGCCGGTGATCGAGCTGCCGCCGTCGCTGGCGGGTGCGGTCCAGTTGACGATCGCCTGGGCGACGCCGGCTGAGGCGCTGATGCCCGTGGGCGCTCCCGGTGCGGTCGCCGCGGTCGGGGTGACCGCGTTGGAGGCCGCCGAATCGGGGCCGGTGCCGACCGAGTTGATCGCGGCGACTTTGAAGGTGTAGGCGGTGCCGGGAGTGAGGCCGGCGATCGTTTTCGAGCTGGCCGGGGCGCTGACGGTGACCGGAGTCTGGGCAGCGGCGCCGATGTAGGGGGTGATCCGGTAGCTGGTGATCGGGGCGCCGCCGTTGTTGGCCGGGGCGGTCCAGTTGACCGTCGCCTGGGCGAGGCCGGCGCTGGCGCTGACGGCGGTCGGGGCGCCGGGCGCGGTCGCCGCGGCGGGCGGGGCGAAGAGGACGTCGACCCAGTAGTTGGAGGCCTGCCAGGTGTTGGAGGGGAAGGTCGGCGAGGAGCCGTAGGAGTAGACGCCGTTGGCGCTGGTGGTGTTGCTCAGCGCGTGCAGCGGCGGGTTGTCGACGGCGGCGGCGAGGCTCGGGCCGTTGACCGAGTAGTGCCCGTTCGGGGCGAAGTAGCCGGCGACGTAGGTGGTGTTGGCCTGGATCGAGACCGGGGCCGAGAAGGTGACCTGCTGCCAGCCCGAGGCGGTCTCGTTGGTGAAGTTGGCCTGTGCCAGCAGGGTGCCGGTGGCGCTCCAGAGGCTGCCGACGTGGGTGCCGGTGTTGGTCGCGGCCTTGTAGAAGCGGACGCCGTTGATGACCCCGGCGGTGTCGCTTTGGAACTTGACGCCGAGCTCGACCGCGCCGGGATCGCCGCCGTCGACGGTGGCCGGAGTGGCGAGGTCGAAGATCATCGCGTTGGGCGTGAGCGCGGCGGAGGCCGCCGATTCGGAGCCGGTGCCGGCGACGTTGATCGCGGCGACTTTGAAGGTGTAGGCGGTGCCGTTGGTGAGGCCGCCGATCGTCGCCGTGGTCGCGGTGGTGCCGGTCGTGGTCGGCGTCTGGGCGGCGGCGCCGATGTAGGGGGTGATGCGGTAGCTGGTGATTGCACTGCCGCCGTTGCTGGCCGGTGCCGTCCAGCTGAGCTGGGCGCCGGCGCTCTTGGCGATGCCCGTCAGCGCGGTCGGGGCGCCGGGGGGGTTCACCGGCGCCGGCGTCACCGAGTTGGAGGCCGCCGAGTCCGGCCCGGTGCCGACGTTGTTGATCGCGGCGACTTTGAAGGTGTAGGCGATGCCGTTGGTGAGGCCGGTGACGGTGGTCGAGGAGGCGCCGGCGCCGGCCGTGGTCGGGGTCTGCGCCGTGGCACCGATGTAGGGGGTGATGCGATAGCCGGTGATCGAGCTGCCGCCGTCGCTGGCGGGTGCGGTCCAGTTGACGATCGCCTGGGCGACGCCGGCTGAGGCGCTGATGCCCGTGGGCGCTCCCGGTGCGGTCGCCGCGGTCGGGGTGACCGCGTTGGAGGCCGCCGAATCGGGGCCGGTGCCGACCGAGTTGATCGCGGCGACTTTGAAGGTGTAGGCGGTGCCGGGAGTGAGGCCGGCGATCGTTTTCGAGCTGGCCGGGGCGCTGACGGTGACCGGAGTCTGGGCAGCGGCGCCGATGTAGGGGGTGATCCGGTAGCTGGTGATCGGGGCGCCGCCGTTGTTGGCCGGGGCGGTCCAGTTGACCGTCGCCTGGGCGAGGCCGGCGCTGGCGCTGACGGCGGTCGGGGCGCCGGGCGCGGTCGCCGCGGCGGGCGGGGCGAAGAGGACGTCGACCCAGTAGTTGGAGGCCTGCCAGGTGTTGGAGGGGAAGGTCGGCGAGGAGCCGTAGGAGTAGACGCCGTTGGCGCTGGTGGTGTTGCTCAGCGCGTGCAGCGGCGGGTTGTCGACGGCGGCGGCGAGGCTCGGGCCGTTGACCGAGTAGTGCCCGTTCGGGGCGAAGTAGCCGGCGACGTAGGTGGTGTTGGCCTGGATCGAGACCGGGGCCGAGAAGGTGACCTGCTGCCAGCCCGAGGCGGTCTCGTTGGTGAAGTTGGCCTGTGCCAGCAGGGTGCCGGTGGCGCTCCAGAGGCTGCCGACGTGGGTGCCGGTGTTGGTCGCGGCCTTGTAGAAGCGGACGCCGTTGATGACCCCGGCGGTGTCGCTTTGGAACTTGACGCCGAGCTCGACCGCGCCGGGATCGCCGCCGTCGACGGTGGCCGGAGTGGCGAGGTCGAAGATCATCGCGTTGGGCGTGAGCGCGGCGGAGGCCGCCGATTCGGAGCCGGTGCCGGCGACGTTGATCGCGGCGACTTTGAAGGTGTAGGCGGTGCCGTTGGTGAGGCCGCCGATCGTCGCCGTGGTCGCGGTGGTGCCGGTCGTGGTCGGCGTCTGGGCGGCGGCGCCGATGTAGGGGGTGATGCGGTAGCTGGTGATCGCACTGCCGCCGTTGCTGGCCGGTGCCGTCCAGCTGAGCTGGGCGCCGGCGCTCTTGGCGATGCCCGTCAGCGCGGTCGGGGCGCCGGGGGGGTTCACCGGCGCCGGCGTCACCGAGTTGGAGGCCGCCGAGTCCGGCCCGGTGCCGACGTTGTTGATCGCGGCGACTTTGAAGGTGTAGGCGATGCCGTTGGTGAGGCCGGTGACGGTGGTCGAGGAGGCGCCGGCGCCGGCCGTGGTCGGGGTCATGGGAATGATGCCGGCGATCAAGGGGGTGACGCGGTAGCCGGTGATCGGGACTGCCGCCGTTGTTGGCCGGGGCGGTCCAGTTGACCGTCGCCTGGGCGGGGCCAGCGCTGGCGCTGACGGCGGTCGGGGCTCCGGGCGCGGTTGCCGCGGTCGGCGTCACCGAGTTGGAGGCCGCCGAGTCCGGGCCGGCGCCGACGCCGTTGATCGCGGCGACCGTGAAGGTATAGGCCGTGCCGGGGGTCAGGCCGGCGATCGTTTTCGAGCTCGCGGGGGCGCTGACAATGACCGGCGTCTGGGCGACGGCGCCGATGCGGGGGGTGATCCGATAGGAGGTCGGCGTACCGCCGCTCGTCGGCGGCGACCACGACACCGTCGCCGAGCCGGCTCCGGCACTGGCGCTGACACCTGTCGGGCTGGCCGGGGATAGCTTCGATCGGCGCCGGCGTGAACAGCACGTCGACCCAGTAGTTGGTCGCCTGGAAGGAGTTGGTCGGGAAGCTGCTTCCCGACGTGTACTCATACAGGCCGTTTTCGCTGACGGAATCCGCGACGACGTGCAGCGGCGGGCTGTCGAGGATGTCGGGGCCGACAGCGGGCGGGTGGTTGATCGTCCAGGGCGAGGCCGAGTAGTGCCCTTTTGGCGCCAGGTAGCCGGCGACGTAGGTCGTGTTGGCCTGGATCGGAACCGGGTTCGCGAATTTCATCTGCTGCCAGCCGGTAGCCGTCTCGCCGCTGAAGTTCCCTTCGGCGAGCAGGGTGCCGCCCTCGGTCCAGAGGCCACCGACGTGGGTCCCGGTGTTGGCCGCCGACTTGTAGAAGCGGACGCCGTCGATCGTGCCGGCGGTCTCGCTGCGGAACTTCATCCCCAGCTCGACCGAGCCGGTGTCGCCCGAGTCGGCCGTCGCCGGAACCGTGGCGCCGAAGATCGAGCAGGGACAGGCGACGGAGACCGTCGTGCCGGAGCTGGCCGCGCCGATGTTGCCCGAGTCGTCGATCGCGCGGGCTTTGATCGTCGTCGACGGGCTGCCGTGCGCGATCCACGAGTAAGTCCAGGAGGTGGTGCCGCTGGCCGGGTGCCAGGTGGACCCGCCGTCGGTCGAGACTTCGACCCCGGCGACCACGCCGCCGCCCGCGTCGGATGCGGTCCCGGAGATCGTCACCGCTTTCCCGTCGGTCAGCCCGGCTCCGTTGCTGGGCGAGCCGACCGTCGCACTCGGCGCCGTCGCATCGGTCGATTTGCTCGTGGCGACGAGATTCGACTGCAGGGTCGCCGGCTGGGCGCCCATGTCCGCCATCAGATTGACCGTCGCCTGCTGCATCGTCGGGTCTGGCTCGAAGCCGTCCGGCCCAGATTTGTGCCAGGCATTGGTGACGTCCAGGCCCCAGGACCACTGGACCGTGCCGGCGCCGAAGACCAGCGCCCCGCTCGGAGCTTTATAGAGCGAGAGGCTGTGCGTCGCCGTGGTCGGTTGTTCCACCGCCGTCCCGTAGTCGGTGAACGTCTCCACCCCGCTGACGGTCGTCGACGACAGCGAGAAGCGGCCGGTGGGACGGAAGCCGTTGTCGGGGTCGACGTCCCACTCGTAGCCGAGGGTGCCGGTTCCGGGCGCCAGCGTCAGGGTCTGCGCCGGCGTCAGTTTCGAGACTTCCGTGTTGCGCCAGAACCGCAATTTGCTGAAGCTGCCGGGGACGTGGATTTCCGAGGTCCCCGAGTTGACGAGGAAGAGCTGCCCGGTGAGGTTGTTCTCCGGTTTGCCGGCGTCCCCGGGAGGGCTGAAGCGAGGGTCGCGCCAGGTCCCCGTCGTCACGCCGGGGCCGGCCGGGTCTTCGGGTTTGTCGAAGTGGGTGTCCTTGTAGGAGACGAGCGTGCGGTACGGCGTGCTCGAGCCATCGAAGCTGTTTTCCCAGCGCGTCTTCCAGAACATCTCGTTGCCGCTGAAGAAGGCGAGGTTGACGCCGGCGTCGCGGGCCGCTTCGGTACCCGCCCGCTCGCCTTTGGACCAGTACTCGTCGTGGCCGCTGGAGACGAAGGTCTTGTGGTTTTTCAGCAGGGCCGGGCTGGCCTCGACGTCGTGCTGGGAGATGTAGCTGAGGTCGTAGCCATTGCGCTCGAGGAAGCGGATCAGCTGGTATTCGGCGTAGAAGGGGTCAGAGAAACCGCCGTCGCGGGGAAGCGTTCCGTCGAACGGGCGGTTGTAGGAGACCGCGTAGGCGGCCTTGTAGCCCTCCGGTTCTCCTTTCGGGCAGGCGACCGTGCATGAGTAGAGAGCTGTTGCCCCCGTACTCGTTGTACGCCTGCCAGGTCGAGTCCGAGGTCTTGACGACGAGGTCCGAGTGGCTGGCGTCGTCGCGCACGACGAAGAAGATCTGGCTCTCGCCGCCGGTGTCGTCGCGGATCAGGTGGGCCACGTAGAGGCCGGAGACCGCGGTCGATGGCACCGTCCAGGAGGCCGAGACGCTCCATTTGCCGCAGTCGACCAGGCCGGTCGATTCGAACGTCTGACAGGCCGGCTGCGTCTGCGGAAGTTTCGCCGAAGGCTGGAGGTCTTCTTTGATCATCCTCGCCCCGTCGCCGTCGTAGTAGCCGAGCCGGAGGATGTTGATGTGGTATTTGCTCGCCGGCGTTTTGATCTTGAAGTTGATCGTCTGACCGAGGTCGACGCTCATCGCCGTGCCGAAGCCCTGGATCGTCGGATCGCCGGAGCCGTCGATCTGCCATTGGGAGGGGTCGAGCCCGGGTTTCGTGTTCTCGCACGCGACCTTGTTGGTGACGGGAGCGTCGCAGGGGGCGGCGGCCGCGACGCCCACCGGCAGGGCGAAGAACATCGCCACCGCAACGATCACACCCAAAGTTGGGGCCAGAGCCCCTCGCAGCAGCCTCATCTGTTGGTTGAACGCGCCTGCTCAATCGAACTTGCGCCTGCCGAGTACGCAATTCGAACGATGCGGCCGCGTGGCCGAGCTAGCGGCCCTCGAAGGTGGCGTGGCCGGGGCCGCCGTGCTCGAGGAAGGTCCTGACCGCGTTCTGCAGATCCTCGGTCGCGAAGAGAGCGGCGGCTTCGCTGCGAACGGCCGCGTCGGCGGCGGGCATGCCCCCTTCGCGGAAGCGGCGCAGGATGTGCTTGGTCATCGCGTGCGCCTTGGTCGGGCCGGCGGCCAGCTCGGCGGCGAGGGCGCGCGAGCGCTGCTCGAACTCCGCCGCCGGAAAGATCGTGTTGACGACGCCCCAGCGCTCCAGCTCCTCGGCGCCGAAGAGCTCGCCGCTGAGCACGAACTGGCGGGCGCGGCCGCTGCCGGCGCGCTCGGCGAAGCGCTGGGTGCCGCCCATCGAGGGCGTCAGCCCGACGACTTTCTCGACCAGGCCGAACTTCGCCTCGGGGCTGGCGACGATCAGGTCGCAGGCGAGGGCGATCTCGAAGGCCGCGGTCAGGGTCAGGGCGTGGGCGGCGAAGACGATCGGCGCCGGCAACCGCTCCAGCCGGTCGATCATCCCCAGCAGCTCGTCCCAGAGCCGGCTCCCCTGCTCCGGGGTCAAGCCCTCGAAGACGTGAACGTCGACGCCGCCGGAGACGGCGCGGCCCTCGGCCCGGATCAGCAGCGCCCGCGGCGGCGTGGCGGCGACGTCCTCGACGGCGGCGCGGACGTCGTCGATCATGCGCTGGTCGAAGAGGTTCAGCGGCGGGCTGTCGAGGGTCAGCACGGCGAGGCCGCTCGCCTCCCGTTCAAGTCGTGCCGCCGGGCTCATTGCTGCGGCACCCTATGCACCTCGAACAGGTTCGTGCCCAGTTCCTGGCCGTCGAGGCCGGCGGTGATCGCGACCAGCTCGCCGGGCGCGGCGATCCCGTGGCGGGCGGCCAGCCCGGCGCAGTGGTCGAGCAGGCTGCGCAGCTCGGTCCCGAAGTCGCTGAGCACGGCGGTGACGCCGAAGAGCAGGTTGAGGCGGCGCACCGTCTCGATCCGCGGCGAGATCGCCAGCACCGGCACGTTGGGCCGGTGGGCGGAGACGAGGCGGGCAGTGCGGCCGCTGTTGGTCGGCACCACCAGCGCTTTCAGCCCCAGCCGGTAGACGGCGCCGACGGCGCTCTGGGCGACCGAGTCGGCGATGTCCTGGGTCGCCTGGTCGGTGCGCGTGAACAGCCACTCGCCGTAGCGCAGGTCGGGCTCGGTGGCGCGCGCGATCCGGTCCATCACCCGCACCGCCTCGACCGGGTTCTGGCCGACCGCGGTCTCCTCGGAGAGCATGATCGCGTCGGTGCCGTCGTAGATCGCGTTGGCGACGTCGGTCACCTCGGCCCGCGTCGGGCGCCGGGCGGTGACCATCGAGGCCAGCATCTGGGTCGCCGTGATCACCGGCTTGGAGCGCTGGCCGGCGATCCGGATCAGCCGCTTCTGCTCGACCGGCACCTGCTCCAGCGGCACTTCGATGCCGAGGTCGCCGCGGGCGACCATGATGCCGCTGGTCGCCACCCGCACGATCTCCTCGGCGTTGGCGGCCGCCTCCTGCTTCTCGATCTTGGCGATCAGCGGGATGTCGGAGCCGAGCGCGCGCAGCCGCTCGGCGACCGGGGCCAGGTCGTCGGCGGTGGAGACGAAGGAGACGGCGAGCAGGTCGACGCCGTTCTCGACCGCGAACTCGACCCAGCCGAGGTCGCCGTCGGTGGCGGCGGGCAGCGGCGCGCCGCCGGGGATGTTCATCCCCTTGTGCGAGGAGAGCGTCCCCCCCACCTCGACCTCGCAGTCGATGTCGCCCTGGTCGGGGTCGTTGACCCGCAGGCGGATCGCGCCGTCGGCCAGGTAGACGAGCTGATCCTCGCGCAGGTCCGAGACCCCGGCCCAGGAGACCGGAATCGTCTCACCATCGCCCTCGACCTCGCGCGGGGTAAGGGTCACGTGCATCCCCGTCTCCAGCTCGGCGAAGTCGCCCCGCAGCTCGCCGATCCGCAGCTTCGGCCCGGGCAGGTCGCCCAGCACCGCGACCTCGCGGCCGACCCGGGCGGCGGCGGCGCGAATGTCGGCGATCGTCTGCGCGTGGCGCTCCGGCCCGGCATGGGAGAAGTTGAGGCGGAAGACGTCGGCGCCGGCGGCGATCAGCTGCTCGAGCGTGCCCGAGTCCCAGCTCGCCGGCCCGACCGTGGCGATGATCTTCGTCCGCCGCTCGATGTGGACGCCACTTGCCGCTCTTGAATTCGCCTGCATCGACTGACTGTAAAGGGCGCGCTACCCTCGCTTGCGGCCGGATCGTTAACCGTGACGAAAATCCAGATCGCGACATCGATCTGTGTAGCATCGAGCCCAGATGACGCCCACCGCAGCCGATCCCAACGCAAGCGCCACGGCGCTGCCAGCCGCTGGGCTGGTCGGGGAGGCGGCGCCCTCATCCGCCGGGCCACTCGAGCCCGCTGAGCTCGGCGGGCTGGCGATGCCGCCGCGGATCCCGCTGCCGCGCCTGGTCCAGTCGCTGCGCTTCAACCAGCGCCAGATCGAGTTCGTCTTCCGCGCCCGCCGCGAGCTCGGCGAGGTCTTCAGCATGCACGGCGCAACCGAGGACGCGGTCACCGTTACCAGCCATCCCGACCACGTCCGCTCGCTCTTCACCGCCAGCCCCGAGCAGGCGCCGTCGCTGACCGGCGAGTCGCCGCTGCGGCCGATCGTCGGTACCGAGTCGGTCCTGACCGCGGTCGGCCCGCGCCACATGCGCCAGCGCAAACTGCTCCTGCCGCCCTTCCACGGCGAGGCGATCGAGGCCTACACGCAGATGATCTCGGCGGCGACCGAACGCGAGATCGACCGCTGGCCGCTCGGCGAGCCCTTTGCCCTGGCGCCGCGGATGCAGGCGATCACCCTCGACGTGATCATGGCCGGGATCTTCGGGATCGAGGGCAAGCCGCAGCGCGGCACCCCCGAGCACGGCCTGAGGCAGATGATCCGCAGGCTGGTCGCGGCCTCGACCCAGCCGGCGGCGCAGATCGGCGAGCTGCTCCAGATCGGTCGCGACGAGGCGGTCGGGGCGATGAAGTTCGGGCTTTCGCTGCTCGACAAGCAGGTCTACGCGGTGATCAAGGCCCGCCGCCGCGCCACTGACCTCGACGAGCGCCGCGACATCCTCTCGCTGCTGCTGCAGGCGCGGACCGAGGAGGGCGAGGCGCTGACCGACAAAGAACTGCGCGACGAGCTGCTCGTCCTCGTCCTCGCCGGCCACGAGACCACCGCCAACTCGCTGGCCTGGGCCTGGGAGCGCCTGGTCCGCACCCCCGACGCCCACGAGGCACTGCTCGGCGCGGTCCGCTCCGGCGCCGGCGCCGAGGAGCAGATCGAGGCGACGATCGTCGAGGCGATGCGCTCGCGGCCGGTGATCCCGCTGATCGGCCGCCGCGTCACCGTGCCCTGGCGGCTCGGCGAGTACGGCGTCCCAGCCGGCACCGCGGATCACGATGAGCATCCTCCTCGTCCACCACCGCGAGGACCTCTACCCCGAGCCCTTCGAGTTCCGCCCCGAGCGCTGGCTCGACCGCAAGCCCGGCACGTACGAGTGGATCCCCTTCGGCGGCGGCATCCGCCGCTGCCTCGGCGCCGCCCTGGCGATGGCCGAGCAGCGCGTCGTGCTCGAGGCGATGGCGCGCCGCCTCGACCTCGAAGCCAACGACCCCGCCCCCGAGCGCGCCCTGCACCGCAACGTGACGATGATCCCCGCCCGTGGCGGCCGGGTCGTGCTGCGGTCCCGCCACGGCTGAGGCCGCGGCGGCGCACCTCGCCGCCGCTTACTTCCTACAATCGGGGCCGAAGTGCCCGGAGAGGTGGCCGAGTGGCTGAAGGCACTCGCCTGCTAAGCGAGTAGGGGGCGCAAGCTCTCTCGAGGGTTCGAATCCCTCCCTCTCCGCTCCGGCCGGGGATAGGGTCATGTGGGTGTCCCTCCTCCCTGAGCAGTCCCACGAGCGCTACGAGCGGATCTTCGCCGAGGTCGAGGCGCCGTTCGCCTTCGTCGACCTCGACGCGATGTGGGCCAACGCCGAGGAGATGCTGGGCCGGGCCGGGAGCAAGCCGGTCCGCATCGCCAGCAAGTCGATCCGCTGCCGGGCGCTGCTGCAGGCGATCCTGAATCGGGACGAGCGCTTCCGCGGGCTGATGACCTACACCCTGCCCGAGACCCTCTGGCTGGCCGAGCAGGGGTTCGAGGACCTGCTGCTCGCCTATCCGACCGCCGACGCCGAGGCGCTCGGCGAGCTGGCGCTGCGTTCGGTCGCCAACCCGGGCGGGGCGCCGGTGGTGATGGTCGACTGCGTCGAGCACCTGGAGACGATCGAGTCCGTGCTCGGGGCTGGGGCGGCGCCGGTCCGCGTCTGCATCGACATCGACGCCGGTTGGTGGGCGCTGGGCGGCCGGATCAAGGTCGGTCCGAAACGCTCTCCGGTCCACAGCGTCGAGCAGGCGCTGGCGCTGGCGCGGGAGATCGAGGCGCGGCCGCAGATCGAGCTGGTCGGGCTGATGGCCTACGAGGGGCAGATCGCCGGGGTCGGCGACCAGCCGCCGGGACGGTGGCTGCGGGGCAGGGCGATCCGCTTCATGCAGCGCCGCTCCGCCGCCGAGCTGGCCGAGCGGCGCGGGGCGATCGCCGCCGCGGTCGCAGAGTTCACCGACCTCAAGATCGTCAACGGCGGCGGCACCGGCAGCCTCGAGCTGACCGCGGCCGAGAGCGCGGTGACCGAGGTGACCGCCGGTTCGGGCTTCTACGCGCCCGCCCTCTTCGACCACTACAGCCGCTTCAGCCTCACCCCCGCCGCCGGCTTCGCGCTGCCGATCGTCCGCAAGCCCTCGCCCCAGGTCGCGACCGCCCTCGGCGGCGGCTATCTCGCCTCCGGCAGCGGCGACGCGGCGCGCCTGCCGGCGCCATGGCTCCCCCCCGGCCTCGCCCTCGATCCCGAGGAGGGCGCCGGCGAGGTCCAAACCCCCCTGCTCGGCGACCCCGCCGCGACCCTCGCGATCGGCGACCGCGCCTACCTCCGCCACGCCAAGGCCGGCGAGCTCTGCGAGCACTTCCCCACCCTCCACCTAGTAGAGGACAACCAGATCGTCAACGAGGTCCCCACCTACCGCGGCGACGGCCAGTCCTTCCTCTAGGTGTCCTACCCACGGACGTTGTGAACACGGCTGATAGGCGGCCGGTCTCCCAATGAGCTGTGCGGGCGACGCCGGTTGTAGTACCGAAGGAAGGATGGCAGGGAGCGCAACCGCTCGGCCGAGCTCTCCCACCGGTGGGCGTATGCCCACTCGCGTTGCAGGGTCTGGATGAACCTCTCGGCCTTGCCGTTCCAGCGCGGCGTGTAGGGCGGGGTGAGGATGTGACGGGCGCCGTGGCGGCGCAGGAGCTCTTTGAAGATACGGGCCCGGCGGTAGACCATCGCGTTGTCGGTCATCACGGCCTCCGGCGGATCGAGACCCAGAGAGGTAAACCAGGCGAATGCCCGCTCCAAGGTCCCAGCGTTGGTCTCGGCACTCTCGCGGGGGTGGCGCTCGACGTAGGCCAGGCGGGAGTGGTCGTCGATGACCACGTGCAGGTATTCCCAGCCGGCGCCGCGGCTGCGGTCGTGACGTTCGCCGGTGGCAGCGTGGCCGGGCTCAGAGAATCGCGCCAGCCGCTTGACGTCCATGTGCAGCAGGGCGCCGGGGCGCGACCACTCATAGCGGCGGTAGGTCTGTCGCTCCGCGCGGGGGATGCGGGAGAGCCCGTGGCGGTGCAGGACCTTCCAGATCGTCGATCGGGGGTGCCGGCAGATCCCCGCCAGGCGACCAGGCCCCAGGCCAGTTTGGCGGCGTGCCCGCAGGATCGACTCCTCCTCGGCCGCCGATAGCCGCCGGGGCTGGTGGTGCGGCGTGCAGGGCCGATCGCGCAGCCAGCCTCCCGAGCGCCGCTGCTCCTCACCTGCGCCGAGCCAACGATGCCACCAGCGATGGGCCGTGGCCGGTGCGACGTTGAGGGCGGCAGCTGCCGCCCTCAACGTCATCCCCGACTCAATGGCTTGCACCAGCGCCAACCGTCCCGCTGGTCCGAGAGCAGCGTTACCGTGAATGTCCATCCGGGTCCTCCTTGCTTGGGCGTCAGAACCACAAGCCTCTTGGAGGGCCCGGATGTCTCTCAGCTGTTCACAAGGTGTGTGGGCGGGACATCTAGGCCGATGGGCCTCAAACGTCCACTATTTGGACGTTTGAGGCCCATCGGCGGGCAGTCTCAGGGGCCGAGGACGCGTTCGGCGTAGGCGTTGGTGAAGGTGCGGGTGGGGTCGAGCTCGTCGCGGGCGCGCTGGAACTGCTGCCAGGCCGGATAGAGCGGCGCCAGCGTCGCGGCGGTCTGGAAGTGGCGCTTGCCCCAGTGGGGGCAGCCGCCGTAGGAGTTCATGATCTCCTCGACCGCTTCGAAGTAGGGGCGCCACTCCATGCCGCGGTACTGGTGGACGGCGATGTAGGCGGTGTCGCGCTCGTGCGAGGGGCTGAGCAGGGCGTCGTCGCCGGCGGCGACCCGCATCTCGATCGGGAAGAAGACCGGGTAGCGGTTCGAGCGCACCCACTCGATCACCCGACGCGCCGCCTCCGGGCCGTGCTCGCGCGGCACCCCGTACTCCATCTCGGTGAAGCGGACGCGGCGGTCGTTGGCGAAGACGCGATCGCTGCGGTCGACCGTGCGGCTGCCCGAGGCGACCCGGGCGGCCAGCCGCGACAGCGCCGGGATCGCCGCCGGCAAGCGCTTGCCGGTCGCCGAGAGCGCCTCCAGCGCCCAGTTCTCGAGCATGACGTCGTTGAGATAGCCCGCCGCCCGGCCGCGCGGGCGGGCCGGCGCCTCGGTGCGGTTGCGCTCCAGCACCAGGGCGCTGTCGGCGTAGGGGAAGGTGAAGAGCTCGAAGTGGTCGTTGGCGTCGGCGCTCTCCTGGAAGCCGTCGAGCACCTGCTCGCGCGGCCGCGGCGTGTCGACCCGGTCGAGCGTGAAGGCGGGGACGCAGCGCAGGGTCACCGCGGAGATCGCCCCCAGGGCGCCGATCCCGACCCGGGCCGCGCGCAGTAACTCAGGCTGGGTGGCAGCGCTGAGCTGGCGCACGCTGCCGTCGGCCAGGACCAGCTCCATCCCCTCGACCTGAGCCGAGATGTTGCGCAGCTTGGCGCCGGTGCCGTGGGTGCCGGTCGAGATCGCCCCGGCGATCGTCTGACGGTCGATGTCGCCGAGGTTCTCCATCGCCAGCCCGAGCCGGGCCAGCTCCTCGTTGAGGTCGGCGAGCACCGTCCCGGCCCCGACCTTGACCAGGCCCGAGGCGCGGTCGGCGTCGATCACGCCCTGCAGCGCCTCGATCCGCACCATCGTGCCGTCGGTCATCGCCGCCTCGGTGAACGAGTGCCCGGAGCCGGCGACGCTGACCCTGCGGCCCGCGGCGGTGGCCGCGGCGATCGCCGCGGCCAGCTCGTCGCGGTTCGCCGGGCGCGCCACCTCCGCCGGCCGGCAGGCCTGATCCCCCGCCCAGTTGACCCAGCCGCTCTCGTCCCCTCTTGCCTGCCCAGCAGCCATCGAGCCAGCCTAACCCTCGGCCGGCCGCGTGGCCCCGGGCGGTTCCAGCGAGTGGAACGCGTAGGCGACCGTGATCAACAGCAGAACGGAGATCGCGATGCTGGGGAGGGCGTTGCCGGTGAGGCTGGCCACTACGCCGCCGCCGACCCCGCCGACCACCTGACCCGAGGCCCAGGCCATGTTCGAAAGGCCGGCGGCAAAGCCCTGGTGCAGGCTGCTGGACTCGGCGATGTCGGAGAGCAGCGTCAGCGCCGGCGCGAAGCAGAGGCCGGCCCCGAGCGAGGTGACGATCAGCGCCGCCAGCACTCCGCCCAGCGTCTGTGCGAGGGCGACCGCGACCATCGCGACCGCGCAGATTGTCAGCCCGATGACGTAGGGCGTTCGCCGCCCGACCCGGTCAGAGAGGCGGCCGGCCATCGGCGCCAGCACCGCCTCCAGGGCGGCGCCGGCGATGAAGCCGCCGGCGATGACGCCGTGGCCGCCGCCGAGCGAGTCGATCCGCAGCGGCACCAGCACCTCGATCGCGCCGAACATCACCGAGGGCACGGCGACGAAGGCGGCGCCGTCGAGGATCGGCTTGCTCAGCAGAGTCGCGACGACCTCGCGGCCGCTCTGGCGTTCCGGGACCCGCGACTCGGGGAGTCGCGAGGCGGCGTAGGCGAGGCCCAGGGTGACGATCAGCACCGAGCCGAAGACCGGGCCGGTGCCGACCGAAGCCGCCACCGCGCCCAGCACCGGCCCGAGCAGAGCCCCCGCGACGGCGGTGCCGAGCGCCGTCCCGATCACCCGGCCGCGACTCTCCTCGGGGGCGGAGGTGATCAGCCAGGTCAGCGCCCCGGCCCAGATCAGCGCCCCGGCGATGCCCTGGGTGAAGCGAGCCGTGTCGAGCAGGTAGATCTCGTTGACCAGGCCGAAGACGAGACTGAGAACCCCAGCAGCAGCAGCCCGCAGATGACGCTGCGCCGCGGCCCGACCCGGCTGGCGACGAAGCCGGCCGGCAGCGAGGCAAGCAAGGTGCCCGCCGCGTAGGAGGCGGAGAGGATCCCGGCTTCCGCCTTGCTGAGCCCCAGCTGGTCGACGTAATCGGGCAGCAGCGGCGCGATCGCGGCAAAGAAGGCAACGTCGAAGAAGATCATCGCCGAGGCCAGCCAGAGCAACCGCCGCATGCCTCAATCCAATCAGTGCAGGCAACCCTGGGCGGGCCGCGGGCCTCTAGCATCCGCAGGCAGCGCGCCTCGGAGGGGTGGCAGAGCGGTTGAATGCGCCGGTCTTGAAAACCGGTGGCCCTCGCAAGGGGGCTCGTGGGTTCGAATCCCACCCCCTCCGCTCCCGTTCCTCGGAACGCGAGCAGGAAGGATTGCGGGCCGCGCGCCCGAACGACCGGGGATGAGCAGCGAGCGCTGGTTGCAGCGTGCCGAGCGGGTCAGCGACGCCTTCGGCCTCGTTCTCCTCCTGGTGCTGACGACGTACGTGCTGACCTCGCTGCTTTCCAACCGCGGCTGGTCGGCGGTCGTCCTCACCGTCGCCACCAGTGCCACCTCGATGGTTGCGCTGACCAGCTCGCACGCCCGCTCGCGGACGGTGCGCGTCGCCGTCTGGCTCTCGGCCCTGACGATCTTCCTCGCCGCAGTCGCCGCCGCCAGCGGCGGTCACACCTGGCTCAACTTCGCCTCGGTGGTCCAGATCGGGCTGTTGACGGTCGCCATGGGGGCGGTCCTGCGCCGGGTCGTCACCACCGCCGAGGTCGGTTCCCGCACGATCCTCGGCGCGCTCAGCGTCTACGCCGTGCTCGGCATCCTCTTCACGTTCCTCTACGGTACGATCGAGCGGATCCAGGGGGGCGCCTTCTTCGAAGGAACGATGCACCCGGTGGGCAGCGACTTCCTCTTCTTCAGCTACACGACGCTGACCACGACCGGGTACGGCAACCTCGTTCCCGGCGGTCAGCCCGGGCGGATGCTGGCGGGGCTGGAGATGATGATCGGCCAGATCTTCCTCGTCACCCTGGTCGCCGGCCTGGTCAGCCTCTGGCGGCCGGGTGAGGCGCTGCGCCAGCGCCAGGCGAAGCGCTCCCAGAGCTGAACGCGGGACCGTCGCTAGGCAGAGGCACCCCCCGCCGCCGAGCCGGCGGCTTTGGCAACGGGGGGCTGAGCGCCTGGCACAAGTTCGTCGTTCCCCTGCCACTGGGTGGGGTATCGCCGGCGCCGAACTTGTCCTGGTCATTGCGACGGGGCCGCCGGGGATGGCAACTACTGTCCGCTCGACTCCAAAATCGCAACACCGGGTCCGATGGTCTGTTTCGGACGGTCGGAGTAATACCATTGTTCCCCAGGCCATGTCAAGCGAACACCGCCTAACCCCGACCTCCTACATCGTCCTGGCGCTGATCGACCACGCCGAGGAGGCGACGCCCTATGACCTCAAGCAGGCGGTCGCGGCGACCCTCGGCAACTTCTGGTCGGTGCCCCACGCTCAGATCTACGCCGAGCCAGAGCGCCTGGCGGCTGCTGGCCACCTGAGCGAGCGGCGCGAGCAGGACGGCCGGCGGCGGCGTCACTACAAGCTGACCGCACAGGGGAAGCGGGCCCTGCAGGACTGGCTGGCCGAGCCGACCGGCGAGATGGCCGAGCTGCGCGACCCCGGCCTGCTCAGGCTCTTCTTCGGTGGCAACCCCAAGCGCCTGGCCGAGGCGCAGCTCCACACGCACCGGCAGCGGCTGGCCGAGTTCGAGGCGCTCGCCGAGCAGATCGCCGGCCACGTTCCCGCGGGCTTTCTGCTGACGCTGCGAGCCGGGATCGGCCACGAGCGCGAGTGGGTCCGCTTCTGGGAGCTGGTCGAGAAGGGCGAGGAGCCCTGAGTTACTCGGAGAGCTCGACGCGCTCGATCGCCTTCGACTCCAGCGGCTTGTCGGAGCCGTCGGTCGGAGTCGACTCGATCGCGTCGACGACGTCCATGCCGTCGACGACGGTGCCGAAGACGGTGTGCTTACCGTCGAGCCAGGGCGCCGCGCCGGCGGTGACGATGAAGAACTGCGAGCCGTTGGTGTTGGGCCCGGCATTGGCCATCGCCAGCGCCCCGCGCACCACCTTGTTGTCGTTGAACTCGTCCTCGAAGGTGTAGCCGGGACCGCCGGTGCCGGTCCCCTGCGGGCAGCCGCCCTGGATCATGAAGTCGGGGATGACGCGGTGGAAGATGAGCTCGTCGTAGAAGCCGTCGGCGGCGAGCTTGCGGAAGTTCTCAACCGTCTTCGGCGCATCCTCGTCGTGCAGCTCGAGCACGATCGCCCCGGCATTCGTATGAAGAGTCGCCTGCGACATCGGCGTCAACCCTACCGATCCACGGTCAGCCGGTGACCTGAACGGTCAGCGGCCGCGAGAATCCAGGGGCGTAGGGCCAGCGCTCCTCCGCCAGCGCCGCCGCCCGCAGGCGGATCGAGGCGGCTCCGCTGACGTAACGGAAGCGGTAGCGAGCGCGGAAACGCCCGCCGTGATCGCTGCGGGTGACGAGGATCGGGCGCCAGCGCTGCGTCGCCGCCTCCAGATACTGGATCGCGACCAGCTTGCCGCGCCGGGGGATCGCCGCGCCGCGGCCACGGACTCGGCCGCTGAGCCGCAGCGTCTGGCCCGTCCTGAGCGCGAGCGGCGCGGCGTCGAGGGAGACGCCGGAGCGGACCCGCAGCTCCAACGCCGGCCGGCGCGCCGGCTCCAGTCCGCCCTCGCCGGGGAAGACGACGGCGATCCGCCGCGAGGGCCCCGGCCCGAGGCGGAGCTCGAAGCCACCGCGGGCGCCGGTGGTGGCGGTCGCGCTGGCGGTCGGGGCCAGGGCGCCGTGCGAGGGCCGAGAGACGATGCGCAGCTCGCGCCCGGAGATGCCGGCGCCGTCGGCGCGGGTGAGTCGCCCGTTGAGGAGCGCCGGAGCGGCGAAGGGGACCGTGAGCGCGTCACCGCGGCCGTGGCCACCGCGCAGGCGCGCGAACAGCCGCGTCTTCGCCCGCGGCGGCGACGGCGGCGGCGATCTCGCCGGGGGCACGGGCCGGCTCGGCGCCACGGCCGGCGGCGTCTTGCGGATCGCCATCTCGGTGCCATCGGCACGCAGCGTGGTCGAGTTCGCGTTGCCGGCGCCGTCGACCGCGTCGGCGCGGAAGACGTAGGTGCCCGGCGCCAGCTCCGGCGTGCGGGTGACGAGGACGGCTTTCCCGGCCGCACCGTCGGGCTCGAGCTTGGCCGGCAACTCGGTCCAGCTCTCCACTCCCAGGCGGCGATAGGAGATGCCCCCGGCGGCGGGCCCCGAATGCGCATCGGTCACCGCGGCGCGAACCTGCTCGGGGATGTCGGGGCCCTCGCTCACAGCAAACGCGAGGCCGGGCGGCACGTCGTCGAAGCGCAGCGGCAGGTCGAGCGCCGACGAGGGATTGTCGTTGCCCGCTTCGTCGCGCAGCCAGACCCGGAAGCTGTAGAGACCCGGGCCCGGAACGAAGCGATCGGGAAGCGCGGCGATGTCGCGGCCCGCGGCGAACTTGACGCCGCTGTCGTAACCGGCGGGACCGGTAATTCGCCAGTAGGCGCCCCAGATCGGGCTCGCCGGGCCCTGGTCGGGATTGACCCAGGCGAGGTCGAAGTCGTCGACCCGCCGCCACGCCTCGCCACCGGCCACGGCGAGATTGCGCGGGTGAGCCGGAGCGTTGTTGTCGATGCCGACGGTCTGGTCGGAGGTGCAGCCGGGGTTGCCGGCGAAGTCGACGACGCAGTGATGGACGCTGTGGTTGCCGTCGCTGAAGTGGGCGGTATCGACCGCCGCGTGGCCGGAAACGCCGGTCAGGCAGGGCTGCATCCGGGTCGCTCGCCAGACGCCGCCGATCTGCGCTTTGGCGCAGGGATACTCGGTGAGGTCGACCCGGGCGCCGTCGATGCTCGTCTCGCCGTAGCGAATACCCCCGCCGAGCTCGTTGCCGCCGGAGAAGTCGATGCCCTGGACGCCGCGACGCCAGCCGCCGGCGGCGAGCTCGCCTCCCAGCCAGGCGGTCGGCGCCGCGTCGTCCTGGATCGTGATCGTCAACGCCCGCAGTCCCGACCAGGAGCCGGGATTCAGCGAGCACGACTTGCTCTCGGCTTTGGCACAAAGCAGCCTGTCCTCGATCGCCGCGGCCCAGGGCGAGAACCCGGCCACGAACTCGCGCGGAGTGACGTCGGTCGCGGCGGCGGCGAGGAAGGGTTCGAAGCCGCCGCCCCAGTTGACGCCGCCGACTCGCTGCTCGATCCCATCGTGGAGCGCGTGCCACCAGGTACCGCGCACCTGGGTGATCCCGGCCCCGGGCGGCGCTGTCCAGCGCCAGCGGGCGAAACGGGTCCCGGAGACCGTGTCCTGGCCATCGCGGCTGAAGCTCTTGAGGTGGGCGCCGTCGAACGGATCGGCGCCGGCCGGTGGCACGCAGTAGGCGTCGGAGCGGAACTTGGCGCCGCCGGTGCTGTCCCACCAGTCGGCATCGGCGTCGACGTACCAGCCGCACTGGGCAACCTCATAGCTGCCGGCCCGCGCCTCGGCCGCCGCCAACAACAGCAGCGCCACCGCCAGCCCGATTCCGATCGCCACCACCCGCCCCACTCCACCTCGCGTGCCCGACATCGGCCCTCCGATCGCTCGCTTGCATATGGGGGCGTCAAGGGCGGGGGGGCCGCGGACTCTCCCCCCTACCGGACGGGACGGGGTGCCCAGGGCACGCCTTTGCTTGAATGACCGCAATGGCGCTCCCGACCGAGGATCAGATCACCGAGCAGCTGCGCGCGGTCATCGACCCCGAGCTGCGCCGCTCGATCGTCGAGCTGGGCATGGTGCGCTCGATCGACATCCAGGAGAGCGGCCGCGTCGAGGTGATCGTCTCCCTGACCACCGCCGGCTGCCCGATCCGCGCCCACTTCGAACAGGCGGTCGCCAGGGAAATCTCCGAGCTCGAGGGTGTGACCTCGGTCGGGGTCGGCTTCGACGTCCTCTCCGACGAGGAGAAAGGCACGCTGCAGCAGACGCTCGGCCGCAAAAAGCTGCCGCAGGGCGCGCTGGCCAAGGTCAAGAACGTGATCTGCGTCTCCTCCGGCAAGGGCGGCGTCGGCAAGTCGACGATGACCGCCAACCTGGCCGCGGCGCTGACCGCCGAAGGCCACCCGTCCGGCGCCCTCGACTGCGACGTCTACGGCTACTCGATCCCGCGCATGCTCGGGGTCAACGCCAAGCCCGACGTCAACGGCGAGCGCAAGATCCTGCCGCTGGACGCTCCCAGCGGCGTCAAGGTGATGTCGATCGGCTTCTTCGTCGAGGAGAACGCCGCGGTCGTCTGGCGCGGGCCGATGCTGCACAAGGCGATCCAGCAGTTCCTCGAGGACGTCGCCTGGGACGAGCTGGAGTACCTGCTGCTGGACCTGCCGCCGGGGACCGGCGACGTCTCGATGACGCTCGCCCAGCTGCTGCCCCAGGCCAAGTTCGTCGTCGTCACCACGCCGCAGCCGGCGGCCCAGTCGGTCGCCCGCCGCGGCGCCGAGATGGCGGCCAAATTCGACCTTGAGATCCTCGGCGTGATCGAGAACATGTCCGGCTTCACCACTCCCGACGGCGAGCGCTTCACGATCTTCGGCGAGGGCGGCGGACAGCTGCTGGCCGACGAGCTCGGCGTGCCGCTGCTGGGCAAGGTGCCGCTCTCCGAGCCGCTGCGCGAGCACGCCGACTCCGGCAACCCGCTGGTCACCGCCGAGCCCGACGCTCCCGCCTCGCAGGCGATCCGCCAGGCGGCGCGGGGCATCGTCGCGGCGACGCCGCAGGAGCTGCCGGTCCTGCAGGCGGTTCCGAACGCAGCCGAAGCGCCGCCGGTCGGCGGCATCCCGCTGCCGGTCGTCCAGTAGGGGCCGCGCCAGGGCAAAGAAAGGGCCGCCGCTGGCGACCCTTCGAAGCTGATGGAGACGCGAGCTAAGCGGCTTTGCTCTTGTAGTAGTTCGCGTTGATCTCCGCGTATTTGGCCCACTCGGCCGGCAGCTGATCCTCGGCGAAGCAGGCGTCGACCGGGCAGGCCTCGACGCAGGCATCGCAGTCGATGCACTCGTCCGGGTCGATGTAGAGCATCTCGACCGAGTCGTAATCGGGCTCGTCCGGCGTCGGGTGGATGCAGTCGACAGGACAGACCTCGACACACGAGTTGTCCTTCTGGCCAATGCACGGCTCGGCGATCACGTAGGTCATTAGGGGAGGGTCTCCTAAGTCGTTTTCGGTGCCCGACAGAGGCCAATGGCCCCCGCCGAAAGCGAGCGCCCATTCTACGGATATACGCCGGCAGGCGGCGTCATTAGGGTTGGATGCTGCAATGAGACGGGCAAGGAAAGGGGGGCAGCGAGCATGCTGCTGCTAACGGGAGCGACCGGAAGCATCGGCTCGCGGCTGCTGCCGCTGCTGCTGGAGAGCGGCGAGGACGTGCGCTGCCTGGTGCGCGAGCCGCGGCGGCTGGGGGCGCGGCGGGTAGACGTGCAGATCGCCCTCGGCGACCTCGGCGAGATGTCGGACCCCTACCTGGTGCGGCAGGCGCTGCGCGGGGTCGACACGGTGATCCACCTGGCGGCGACGATCCGCGACCAGCCGCCGAAAAGAATCGAGGAGTTGAATGGGCTGGCGACGGTGCGCTTGCTCCGGGCGGCGGAGCGCAGCGGCGTCGAGCGCTTCCACTTCTTCAGCGCCCTCGACGCCTACGCCGCCCAGCGCACCCGCTTCTTCCGCGCCAAGTGGCTGGCCGAGCAGGCGGTCGCCTCCTCCCCGCTGCGGTCCACGGTCTTCGCCCCCTCGATCGTCTACGACCACAGCGACCCCTGGATCACGCTGCTGCGGCGCTTCTCCTTCCTGCCGGTGCTGCCGGTCTCCGGCGATGGGCGGGCGGCGTTCCAGCCGATCTGGGCCGAGGACGTGGCCCGCTGCGTGGTCGCCGCCCTGGCCGGCGAGGCACAGCCGCGCTACGAGCTGGCCGGGCCGGAGACGCTCAGCTACGACCAGATGTCCGACCTGGTCAGCCGCATCGCCGGCCGGCCGCGGCCGCTCGTCCACGTGCCGTTGCCGCTGATCCGCTCCAGCCTGATCGCCCTCCGCACCATTTTCGGCGAGGCCGTGTTTGCAACCTGGGAGGAGGCCGAGTTGATGGAGGTCTCCATGGTCAGCGAGCGCGGGACAGCCGATGTGCAGGCGCTCGGAGTCGAGCCGCGAAGGATGAGCGATGTCCTGGAAGGTCCTACGTAGAGCTGTTGCGCTGGGCGCCGTCGGCGCGGCGCTGCTGGCCGGGCAAGCCGCGGCGATCAGCCTGGTGCCGCCGAAGCCGAACGTCTTCCTCGGGGTCAGCGACCGCGGCAGCACCGCCGAGTTCAACGAATTCGCGGCGTTCACGGCCAAGCACCCGGCGCTGCTGGAGACCTTCCATCCCTGGGGCAACAGCCTCAACGCCGCCTACGAACGCTGGCGCGAAACCGGGACGCGGCCGATCCTGGCGATCTCGACCGCCGACGACCAGACGCTGGCGGAGCTGATCACGCCCGAGCAGATCGCCCTCGGCGCCGGCGACGACTACCTGCTCCAGCTCAACGACTTCTTCGCCTCGCACGGACTGCCCGCCTACATCCGCCCGCTCGGCGAGCCGAACCGCTGCCTCAACGTCTGGTCGGCGGTCAACTGCGACGGCAGCCAGAAAGGCGGCGAACACTCGCCGCTCTGGTACAAGCAGGCCTTCCGCCGCATCGCCGCGATCGTGCGCGGCGGCCAGACGCTCGAAGGGATCAACCTGACCCTGGCCGAAATCGGCCTGCCACCGCTGCACCGGACCAAAGGCCCGAGCCCGGAAAGCCTGCCGGCGGCGCCGGTGAGCATGATCTGGAGCCCGCTGCCGGGCGGCTCGCCGCGGGTGAAAGGCAACTTTCCCGGCAACTACTGGCCGGGCAGCCGCTGGGTCGACTGGGTCGGCACCGACTTCTACTCGCAATATCCCGTCTGGGAAGACCTCAACCGCTTCTACGCGGGGAAACAGTGGCGCGGCAAGCCGGTCGCGATCACCGAGTGGGCGGTCTCCGCCGAAGACGAACCGCGCTTCGTCAAACAGCTGATCGCCTGGATGGTGAAGCGCCAGCGGGTGCGGATGCTCGTCTACTACACCGGCTTCGGGGCCGGCAACCAGTACGAACTCGGCCTCTACCCGCGCACGGCGAACACGCTGCGCCTGAAGATCCGCCGCCCCAACTTCCTCTCCTACGCCGACTACAACGCCGGCCTGCTGCCGCCGCTGCCGCCAAAGCCGAAGAAAACGAAGCCGACGCCGGTACCCGTGCCGGCGCCCGAACCGTCACCAACGCCAGCGCCGACCACCGAACCAGCGCCCGCAACCCACTAGCCCATCGACCCCGGGGTCGATGGGCCTGAAACGTCCAAATGGCGGACGTTTGAGGCCCATCGGCGGGGAGCCGACAGGGCCAAGAGGCCGCTGATCGTCTCGGCGAGACGCCGCGGTTCGTACTCGATCTCCCACCAGGTGCAGTGAGAAACGCGCCAGCCAGCCAGTTGCAGTCGTTGTTCTCGTCGGCGATCGCTGAGAAAGGCAGAATCCGTGTCGTGGAACTTGCGGCTATCGGCTTCGAGGATCAAGCCGGCATCCCGCCAGAGGAAATCCGGCTGGAGGCGCCGGCCGTCGACATTGAGCCAAACATTGACCTCGGGCCGCGGCAGCCCGGCTCGGGTACACACGCGAAGGAATAGCCGCTCCATCTCGCTGCGAGTCCGCTTCGTTTGTGGATCGATTTCGTCGAGCAGCATCCGCAGCCGCGCGACCCCTCGCCGCCCGCGGCTGCGCTTGATCAAGACCCGAACAGCCCTCTTGTCGAGCACTCGCAGTACCTCTGCCTGTTCTACCGCCCTTCTCAATTCCCATAGGGGGATGACTGCTGCCACGTCCAACAGCGTCCGAGCCACGCTCGTGCAGGGGATTCCAGCCTCGGTGCCACGATCGGCGGGGCCGAGCGACCCGCTCCGATGCGCATCAATTCTGCGAGGCGCCCTTCCCCGCCGCCCCGGTGCGGTCACATCGATCCGGGTCCGCTTGTCCTCCCGCAGCCCCAAGAGATCTGCCGCTGACCGATGCGAGAGCACGGCATCCTGCCCGCAAGCCAACACCGCCGGCATGAACCGCGCCTCTCGGGTTTGAGAGAGATGACCAACCGCGTAGACGCCCTCGTATAGCCGCAGCAGCGATCCCTCCTCGACTCGACTCCGCACAGCGCTTGCGCTCAGCCCGAAGCCTCGAAGCTGTTCCAAGGTAACCGCTCCATGCTGCGTCCGTGCGAGCTCGGCAAGCCTTGCCCCAAGCTGCCGATGGGCCTCAAACGTCCAAATAGTGGACGTTTGAGGCCCATCGGCGGGGGGTTCGGAGGATCGCGGGGGCATTGCCGGAGCCTCGCCCAGGACGACGCACGTGTGGTGCGCACAGAGCGCCTACTTATGCATCGACCCATCAAGACTCAAACCCCGAGCTCAGAGCAAAAAGGAGGCCCCGGTCTCCCGGGGCCTCTAAATCCAAAACCTCCCCAATCGGCGGGCCTGAAACGTCCAAATAGTGGACGTTTCAGGCCCATCGGCGGGGTTGTTACATCATGCCGCCCATGTCCGGCATGCCGCCGCCGGGCATACCGCCACCGGCGCCGCCTTCCTCCGGCGGCTCGGCGATGATCGCCTCGGTGACGAGGATGTTCTTGGCGATCGAGGCCGCGTTCTGCAAGGCAGAACGGGTGACCATGGTCGGGTCGATGACGCCGGCCTCGATCAGGTTGCCGTACTCGCCGTTGGCCGCGTTCAGGCCTTCGCCCGGCTTGAGGTCGCGGACGGCGTTGACGACGACCGAGCCCTCCAGGCCGGAGTTCTCGGCGATCTGACGGACCGGCTCCTCGAGCGAGCGGTGGATGATCCGGGCGCCGGTGCGCTCGTCCGGGTCGTCGACCAGCTTGTCCGGGTCCAGACCCGACTGGGCGTTCAGCAGGGCAACGCCACCACCCGGGACGACGCCCTCCTCGAGCGCGGCGCGGGTCGCCTGCAGCGCGTCCTCGACGCGGTGCTTTTTCTCCTTCATCTCGGTCTCGGTGGCAGCGCCGACCTTGACCACGGCGACACCCCCGGCGAGCTTGGCGAGACGCTCCTGGAGCTTCTCGCGATCGAAGTCGGAGTCGGTGTTCTCGATCTCCTGTTTGATCTGCTTGATCCGGCCTTTGATGTCGTCGGCCTCACCGGCGCCGTCGATCACCGTGGTCGTGTCCTTGGAGACGACCACGCGGCGGGCTTTGCCGAGCTGGGTGAGCTGGGTGTTCTCGAGTTTGAGACCCATCTCCTCGGTGATGACCTCGCCGCCGGTCAGCACGGCGATGTCCTCGAGCATCCGCTTGCGGCGGTCGCCGAAGCCAGGGGCTTTGACGGCGACACCGGTGAAGGTGCCCCGCAGCTTGTTGACTACCAGGGTCGCCAGGCACTCGCCCTCGACGTCCTCGGCCACGATCAGCAACGGCTTGCCGCCCTGCATGACCTGCTCCAGCACCGGCAGGATGTCCCGCACGGAGCCGATTTTCTGGTTGGCGATGAGGATGTAGGGGTCCTCGAGCACGGCCTCCATGCGGTCCTGATCGGTGACCATGTAGGGCGAGATGTAGCCCTTGTCGAACTGCATGCCCTCGGTGAACTCCAGCTCCATGCCGAAGGTCTGACCCTCCTCGACGTTGACGACGCCGTCTTTGCCGACCTTCTCGATCGCGTCGGCGATGACGTTGCCGATCTCGTCGTCGGCGGCGGAGATGGCCGCCACGCGGGCGATCTGCTCCTTGCCCGCGACCTCTTTGGACTGCTTGTCGCGGAGGTTGTCGACTACCTCGTCGACGGCCTTCTCGATGCCGCGGCGCAGGGCCAGCGGATTGGCGCCGGCGGCGACGTTCTTGAGGCCCTGGCGAACGATGATCTGGGCCAGCAGGGTCGCCGTCGTGGTGCCGTCTCCGGCCACGTCGTTGGTCGCCGTGGCGACCTCGCGGACGAGCTGGGCGCCCTGGTTCTCGAAGACGTCCTCGACCTCGACCTCGCGGGCGATGGTGACTCCGTCATTGGTGATCGTCGGCGCGCCGAACTTTTTGTCGAGCACGACGTAACGGCCTTTGGGGCCGAGGGTGACCTTGACTGCGTTGGCGACGGCGTCGACGCCGGCCTGCAGTGCCCCCCTCGCCTCCTCTGCGTACTTCAGCTCCTTATGAGCCATGTGTATTCAGTCCTCCTTGGTTCTAAATCCGATGGGCGAGGGCTAGCTGAGCTTCGCCAGGACGTCCGACTCGCGCAGGACGAGCAGGTCGTCCCCCTCGACGGTCACCTCGGTGCCTCCGTATTTGGAGTAGAGGACCTCGTCGCCCTCCGAGATGTCGAGCGGGCGGCGGCTGCCGTCCTCGTTGATGGCGCCGTCGCCGACTGCGACGACCTTGCCCTTCTGCGGCTTCTCTTTGGCGGTGTCGGGGAGGACGATGCCGCTAGCGGTCGTCGCCTCCTCCTCGATCGCCTTGACGATCAGCCGGTCCCCGAGGGGCTTCAGCTTCATCCGTGAACCTCCGTTATCGGTGCGTGTTTTGCGTGCAAAGTCGAGAATTCCCGCTCTGAAGCCGTTTTCGGCTCTAGCGGGGCTTGGCACTCTGGTGCTGCGAGTGCCAAGAGAGGAAAAGATAGCGAGGTTGGGACCGCGGCGAAAGCCCTAGTCGGTCGCCAGCAATCTGCAGCCCAGCAGCTGGGCGATTCCCTCGCCGCCGCGCGCCATCACCCAATCGTGGTTCCACTCGAAGGCCGGCCGCAGCAGCGGTGCCATCAGGTTCATCCATGGCTTGGTCGTCTTCACGTTCCACTCGTAGAGGACGGCGGTGACGCCGTCCTGCTCGTAGAGCCGCCAGCGACCGGTGCCCTCCAGCTCGCCCACCGCGTGCCCTTCCAGCAGGTGCGGGTGCTCGACCCGGGTCGTCGTCACCTCGAACTCGACCCGGTAGGGCAGCAGGCTCCTCCAGACCATCCGCGCCACGGTGCCGACGTCGCCGTCGTCGCCGGGCCGCAGTTCTTCCGCCTCCTCCACCCCGCGCCACCACTCGGGCCAGCGCTCCTGGTCGTGAATCGCCTCCCAGACGGGCTGGCGCGGCGAGTCGAGCAGCCAGGTGGTGAGGAAGGCGTACTCGGCCATCGGCGCTTGCCGCTAGTTGTGGTGCGGCGTCTCCCCGTTGCCGAGGTGCGGCTTCGGCGACTCGGTGATCTGCGAGAAGCGGATCACGGTGACGGCGTCGTCTTCGAGGATCGGCCGGCTGTAGATCTGCTCGAGGAACTTGCGCTCGTCCTCGAGGCGGCGGAACTCGGGATTGTCGTGCTCGATGTCGCGGCGGGAGAGGTCTTTGAGCTTCTTCACCTCGACATCGTCGATGACCGCGCTGAATATTTTCTCGCGCGGGCTGTGGCGGAAACCGACCGTGACCCAGACGACCTGGCCGCGCTCGTACTTGCCGCTCTTGTCGCCGAGCCGGATCGTTGCCGTCTTACGGCCCCGCTTCAGCTGGTCGACGAAGACCGCGGAATAGAAGTTCAGGACATAGGTGCCGCCTCTCATGCGCGGCGAGCGTATCTGACGCGGGTGTTCGAGTGATTTGGGGGGTGGATCCGGGTTTGGACGGGTGTCCGTGGATCGCACCTGGACATATGTCCCACCACGATTCGAGTTTTTTGCGCAGGGGACCGATGGAGGAGCCGTGGTCCTCTCGCGCACCCAAATCCGCCTTTTCCTCGCCGCGCTGCTCTGCGCCTGCGGCCTGCTGCTGATGCCACTTGCCGGGCAGGCGGCGGCGATGAAGTGCGGCGGCAAGAAGGTGACGATCAAGGGCACCGCCGGCAACGACAGGATCGTCGGCAAGGGCGCCAGCGACGTGATCTACGGCGGCGGTGGCGACGACACGATCCGCGGCGGGCACAACGGCAACGACACGATCTGCGGCGGCCCGGGCGACGACACGATCCGCGCCGGCCGCGGCTTCGACGCCGTCTACGGCGACGGTGGCAACGACCACCTCTTCGGCGAAACCGGGTCCGACATGATCGACGGCGGCTCCGGCGACGACAAGCTCTCCGGCTTCAAGGGCGCCGACCACCTCCATGGCGGCTCCGGCGACGACTCGCTGCTCGGCGCCAAGGGTCCCGACACCCTCGGCGGCGATGCCGGCGACGACTACGCCGAGGGTGCCCAGGGCAGCGACAAGATCGAGGGCGGCGGTGGCGACGACAAGCTGCTGGGCGACAAGGGCAACGACGAGATCGAGGGCGCGAGCGGCGACGACAGGATCGAAGGCGGGGCGGGCGACGACAGCAACCTCGACGGCGGGGGCGGTGCCGACACGGTGATCGGCGGCGCCGGCATCGACAACGCCGACGGTGGCGACGGCGACGGTGACGTGGTGCGGGGCGACTCCGGCACCGACACCCTCTCCGGCGGCGGCGGCAACAACGACATCGTCTCCTACGCCAGCGCCACTCGCAGCGGCATCGTCCTCGACCTGGCCAGCGGCAAGGCGAAGGGCGACGGCCACGACGACCTCAGCGGCTTCGAGGACGTCGTCGGCTCGCCGCAGGGCGACACGATCGTCGGCGACGGCAACGACAACCGGCTCGACGGCGGCGTCGGCAACGACGACCTCGACAGTGGCGGCGGTGGCGGCACCGCCTTCGGTGGCCCCGGCAGCGACGACTGCAATGGCTTTTCGGTCGAGAACTCCTGCGGCCCCGAACTGGGCCCGCCGCCCGGCCTCGCCTACGCGATCCTCAACCAGGGCCTCGACGGCTCCAGCCTCGTCGTCCAGGGCGGTCCCAGCGGCGACGACCTCCGCATCTCCCACAACGGCCAGGGCTGGACGATCGCCAACGGCGCCGGGATCTTCGCCGGCGAAGGCTGCGTCAGCGTCACCAGTAACGCCACCGCCGTCGGCTGCGCGGGCGAAGCGGCGCTGGTTGTAGTCACCGGCAACAACGGCGACGACAGCATCGTCATCGACCCCAGCGTCCCCGCCAGCGCCAAGGTGCGGGTCAACGGCAACGCCGGCGGCGACACGCTTCAGGGCGGCCCCGAGGACGACGTGCTGGAAGCGGGCGAGAACTACAACGGGCCCGACAACGGCAACGACACGCTGGTCGGCAACGACGGCGACGACGTCCTCTACGCCGACCCCGGCGCCGACCAGCTCGAGGGCGGCAATGGCGACGACCTGCTCGTCTCCTCGGTGATCACCTGCCAGGGCCACCGCTACGACGGCGGCTCCGGCGAAGACACCGTCTCCTACGGCCGCTCCAACGACGCCCTGCGGGTCACCCTCGGCGGCACTGGCGGGCCGGCCGGCTGCGGCAACCCAGACCAGGTCCTCGACAACAACGAGAGCCTCGAGGGGTCCGACGGGCCCGACGTCCTGACCGGGGACAACGGCGACAACAGCATGCTCGGCCACCTCGGCGCCGACACCTTCATCGCCAAGGGCGGCAGCGACTTCATCGACGCCGCCGACGGCCAGCGCGACAAAGCAATCGTCTGCGGCAGCGGCAAGGACGAAGTCACCAAGGACGGCAACGACCCGACCTCGGGCTGCTGAGCCGGTCGAGCCGGTTGACGGGCCGATTTCCCTCCATATAGGCGTATTTTCGGCCCATCAACCAGGAGGGGGTGGTGGGTTAGAAGGCTTCGTCGCCGATTAGGGGGACGAAGCGGCAGGGGGCGATCGGTTCGGTTTCGACCTCCTTGCCACGGCGGCGCAGGAGGGTCAGGAGGTCGGTGTCGCGGTCGCCGGCGATCGGGACCACCAGGCGGCCCCCCTCGGCCAGCTGGGAGAGCAGCGGCGGTGGTGGCGCCGGGGCGGTGGCGTGGACGGCGATCGCCTCGAACGGGGCTCGCTCGGGCAGGCCGCGGCTGCCGTCGCCGATCGTCAGCTCGACGTTGGTGACGGCCAGAGAGGAGAGCGTTTCGCGGGCCAGCAGGGCGAGTGACTGGTGGCGCTCGACGCTGATCACCTCCGCCGCCAGCAGCGCCAGCACGCAGGCCGAGTAGCCGGAACCGGTGCCGACCTCGAGCACCCGCTCGGATCCGTTCAGCGCCAGCGCCTGGCAGATCGCCGCGACGATCCAGGGTTGGGAGATCGTCTGCCCCGCGGCGATCGGCAGGGCCGAGTCGGCGTAGGCGCGATGGCGCAGCTGCGGCGGCAGAAAGGCCTCGCGTGGCACCTGCGCCATCGCCGCCAGCACCCGCTCGTCCTCGATCCCCCGGCGGCGCAGCTGCCGCTCCACCATCCTCGCGCGGAGGCTGGCGAAGTCGGCCATGGCTAGAAGATGTAGTTCTGCAGCTTGGCCGGGTCCAGCACGGTGACCCGGCCGCGGCCGGAGCGGACGACGCCAGCGCGCTCGAGGTCGGCGAGGAAACGGCTGACGCTCTCGCGCGAGGTGCCGGCGAGCTGGGCCAGGTCGGCCTGGTTCATGCGGATCGTAACCTCGCCGTTTCCGCCTCGGTTGGGCGTCGCCTCGACGACCAGCTGGGAGAGGACGCCAGCCACGCGGCTGGGCACGGTCTGGAAGGACTGGCGCGAGAGCCGCACGTTGGCGGCGCGCAGGCGGCGCACCAGCGCCGAGACCAGCTTCACGGAGATCTCCGGGTGACGGGCGAGCAGCGCTCTGACGTCTTTGGCCGGCAGCGCCAGCAGCTCGCCGTCGACTATCGCCTCTGCGCTGGCCGAGCGCACATCGCCGTCGAGCATCGCCAGCTCGCCGAAGACCTCGCCGGGGCCCATCGTGGCGAGCGTGATCGCACGCCCGTCGGAGTGCTCGCGGGTGACCCGGAAGCTGCCTTCGCGGACGATGTAACAGACGTCGGAGGGGTCGCCTTCGTGGAAGACGCGGGTGCCGGCCGGGAAGGAGCGGGGCACGGCGACGCGCGAGAAGCGCTCCAGCTCGGCCTCCTCGAGGTCGGCGAAGAGCTGCACGCTCTTCAGCAGCTCGACAGCGGTCGTCGTCTCCACCTCACCCATCGAACAATTATCCCTGCTCCGGGCCGATGGGCCTAAAACGTCCATATCGCGGACGTTTGAGGCCCATCGGCGGGCGGTTAGGCCGAGGCGGTCAGTTTGCGGGGGCCGCGGCTGAAGCCGGCGCCGATCAGGGTCTCCTCGTGACCGGAACCGATCACCGCCTCGCCGTCGAGTTTCTCGATCGCCAGTTTCTTCAGCTGGCCGGCCGAGACGGCGTCGGCGAGGGCGCGCATCGCCGCTTCCAGCTCGCCTCCCTCCATCCGTATCAGCCGTAAGAGGCCGCGGCCGCCGCGCTCGAGGAAGACGACCGGCTCGCCGTCGCGCAGCAGCAGGTGGGCGCCGGGGGTGCGGCCGGGGCGCCGGCCGCCCTCCAGCTTCGGCCAGGGCAGCGAGGCGCCGTAGGGGTTGGCCGGGTCGGTGGCGGCGAGGAGCAGGTAGGAGCCGTTCTCTTCGGGCAGCGAGCGCAGCCGCTCGACCGCGCCGGGGAGGGCGAACTGGGCGCCGCCGAGGCCCTCGACGAAGTAGCCGCGGCGGGCGGTCCCGAGCAGCTCCAAGTTGCCGAGCTCGGCGTAGAGGGTGGAGAAGCCTCCGGGCACGCCCTCGGCGAGCACGGTCTCGCGGGTGACGATGCCGTAGCGCTCGAGCATCAGCTCCGCCTGGGCGCGCAGGCGGGCGCCGGGGCCGGGGGCGTTGGCGAACAGCGGCTCGGTCAGCGACCAGCGACCCTGCACGGCGGCGCCGGTGGTGGAGCGGCGGCGGCCGAAGCGGCGGCCCTGGCGCTCCGGCGAGTTGACGGCGCGCAGGCGCGGCGCCCGCAGCGGCGAGAAGGCGTCGTTGGTGACGCCGCCGCTCCAGGCCAGGTCCCAGAGGGCGTTGTGGAGCTCCTCGGCGGGATGGTCGAGATCGGCGAGCAGGTCGAGCCAGAAGGAGGGGCCGGCGGCGAGGCGCTCGCGGATCGCCTCGTGGATCTCGCCCGCGGGCGCCTCCAGCTTGGCGTTGGCCGGCGGCGGGCCGGCGAGGCGGACGTCCTCGCGGAAGTAGAGGGCGACGCGGCCGTCGCTGCGGCCGAGGGAGCCGGCGCCGACCCAGACCAGCTCGCCGCTGGTGCAGAGCTCGTCGAGCCAGGCGGGCGAGTAGGCGCCGAGCCGGCGCGGCAGCACGTCCGCCTCCCAGACTTTCGGGGTCAGGGCGACACCCTGCAGCGGCACCAGCGCTTCGCGCAGGCGGTCGGGGCCGGCGCCGGCGCGGCGGAAGGCGTCGACGTTCTGCCAGCTCGGCAGGAAGCGGGCGAGCTGGGTGGTGTCGGCGGCCTCGACCTCCTTGCGCAGGCGGGCGAGGCTGGCGCGGCGGACCCGGCGCAGGACTTCGGAGTCGCACCACTCGCGCTCGGTCCCCTGCGGCAGCAGCTCGCCGCGGACCATCGCCCCTTCGCCCTCCAGCTCGCGCAGGGCCGGCGAGGGGTCGACGCCGTAGCGCTCGGCCAGGCGCGCGGTCGGGAAGGGGCCGTGGGTGCGGGCCCAGCGGCGGACCAGGGCGCGCATCGCGTCGGGATGGTCCTCGAGGAAGGTCTCCGGCAGGCCGGCCGGCGGCGGCACCCCGAGGGCGTCGCGGTAGAGGCCGGCGTCCTCGGCGGCGATGTAGCGCTCCTCGCCGGCGACGCGGACCTTGGCGACGCGGCGCTCGGCGAGCAGCTTCTCCAGCATCGAGGCGGCCGAGTAGCCCTCGGTCACCCGCTCCTCGCACTCGGCCGCGGTCAGGTCGCCGAGGTTGCGCAGCAGCTGCTGCAGGGCGTCGCGGTCGCCGGCGCGACCGGCCTCGGTGCGGTGCTGGAGCTGTTCCTCGACTTCGTCGAGGGCCTCGGGGTCGATCAGTTCGCGCAGCTCCTCCTGGCCCAGCAGCTCGCGCAGGAGGTCGCGGTCGAGCGCCAGCGCCGCCGCCCGTCGCTCGGCGTTCGGGGTGTCGCCCTCGTACATGTAGGTGGCGACGTAGTCGAACAGCAGCGAGGAGGCGAAGGGCGAGGCGGTCGGGGTCTCGACCTCGACCAGGCCGATCTGGCGGGCGTGCAGCTTGCCCAGCAGGTCGGCCAGCGCCGGGCAGGTCGAGGACGTCCTGCAGGCACTCGCGGTAGGTCTCGAGGATGACCGGGAAGCGGGGGAAGTCCCGCGCCACCTCGAGCAGGCTCTGCGACTTCAGCCGCTGCTGCCAGAGCGGCGTGCGCTTGCCGGGGTAGGCGCGCGGGATCAAGCAGCGAGCGGGCGGCGTTCTCGCGGAAGCGGGCGCCGAACAGGGCCGAGCCGGAGAGCTCGCTGACGATCAGGTCCTCGATCTCGTCGGGATCGATCAGGACCAGGTCGGCGGGCGGCGGCTCGTCGGCGTCGGGGAGGTGGATGACGATGCCGTCGTCGGACCAGATCGCGTCGGCCTCGAGGTCGTGCTCGGCGCGGATCTTGGCCGCCAGAGCGAGGCCCCAGGCGGAGTGGACGCGGCCGCCGAAGGGCGAGAGGACGCAGAGCCGCCAGTCGCCGATCTCGTCGCGGAAGCGCTCGACCACGATCGTCTCGTCGGAGGGGACGACGCGGGTCGCCTGCTGCTGCTCGCGCAGGTAGGTGACGAGGTTGTTGGCGGCGCGCGGGTCGAGGTCGTACTCGGCCGCCAGCTCGGCCGGCTCGCGCGAGACCGCCTCGCGCGAGAAGGCGCCGATCGCCCGCCCCAGCTCGGCCGGGCGGCCGATCCCGTCGCCCTTCCAGAAGGGGACGGCGCCGGGGGCGCCGGGGGCCGGGGTGACGATCACCCGGTCGCGGGTGATTTCCTCGATCCGCCAGGTGGTGGCGCCGAGCAGGAAGGTCTGGCCGGGGCGAGCCTCGTAGACCATCTCCTCGTCGAGCTCGCCGACCCGGCGGCCGTCGGGCAGGTTGACGCTGTAGAGGCCGCGGTCGGGGATCGTGCCGGCGTTGGTGACGACCAGCGAGCGCGAGCCTTTGCGGCCGTGCATCGTGCCCTGGGTGCGGTCCCAGACGATCCGCGGCCGCAGCTCGGCGAAGCGGTCGGAGGGGTAGCGGCCGTCGAGCATGTCGAGCACGTTCTCCAGCTGTTCGCGGGAGAGCTCGCGGAAGGACTCGGTGGCGGTGACCAGGCGCTCGACCGCGTCGACCTCCCACTCGTCCATGGCGGCCATCGAGACCAGGTGCTGGGCGAGCACGTCGAGCGGGTTCTGGGGGATCGTCGTCTCCTCGATCTCGCCTTCGCGCATGCGGCGGGCGACGACCGCGCACTCGAGCAGGTCGCCGCGGTATTTGGGGAAGATCCGGCCTTTGGAGGTCTCGCCGAGGCCGTGGCCGGCGCGGCCGATCCGCTGCAGGCCGCGGGTCACCGACTTCGGCGACTCGACCTGGATCACCAGGTCGACGGCGCCCATGTCGATGCCGAGCTCGAGGGAGGACGTCGCGACCAGGCAGGGGAGCTGGCCCGACTTGAGCAGCTCCTCGACGAGGGTGCGCTCCTCGTGGGACAAGAGAGCCGTGGTGGGCTCGGGCGATCTCCTCGTAGGCGCGCTGAGGAGATCCGGGGAGGATCCTGCGGGCGGGGGCTGCGCCTCCGTTCTCGGACCCTCTCCCGAATCTCCCGAGCCCGAATCGTCGTCGGCCGCTGAAGAGTCCTTGGCGCCGGAGGTGACATGACCCGCGTGCTCCGTAGCTGGCAGCTCCTGCTCGCCTTCGCCGTTCGCGAGCTCGTTCAACCGCTTGGCGAGGCGCTCGGAGGCGCGGCGGTTGTTGACGAAGATGATCGTCGAGGTGTGTTCTTGGACGAGCTCGAGGAGCTTGGGGTAGATCGCCGGCCAGATCGAGCGGACGTGGGCCGAGGGCTCGATTTCGGTCGGGGGGACACCGTCCTCGCTCGGGTAAGCGGGGGCGCCCGGGTCGGACATGTCCTCGACCGGCACGACGATCTCCAGGTCCAGCTTCTTGGTCCGCCCCGCATCCACGATCCGGCACTCGCGCTTGGGCCCCACCAGGAACTGAGCGATCCGCTCCAACGGCCGCTGCGTGGCGGAGAGCCCGATCCGCTGGATCCCTGCTCCAGCGCTCCGTGACGAGGGGTCGGGGGAGGCCTCGACGGAACCTCCCGCCGTTCGTGACGGCGAGACCTCCCCCGACCCCTCGCCGCCGTGCCCCTGAACCAACTCATCCAACCGCTCCAGCGTCAGCGCCATGTGCGCCCCCCGCTTGGTCTGGGCGACCGCGTGGATCTCGTCGACGATCACGGCTTCGGTGGTCGCGAGAATCTCGCGCACGTTGGAGGACAGCATCAGGTACAGCGACTCCGGCGTCGTGATCAGGATGTCGGGCGGCGTTTTCGCCATCGCCCGGCGGTCTTTCTGGGAGGTGTCGCCGGTGCGCAGGCCCGACCGAGATGTCGGCGCCGATCCCGCGCAGCGGCGCCCGCAGGTTGCGCTCGATGTCGTAGGAGAGCGCCTTCAGCGGCGAGACGTAGACGAGGCGGACGCCCGTGCCCAGCTGCCGGCTCGCGGGCGAGCTTGTCGATCCCCCAGAGGAAGCTGGCCAGGGTCTTGCCGGAGCCGGTCGGGGCGCAGATCAGCGCGTTGGCGCCGCCCGAGATCGCCTCCCAGCCGCCCGCCTGCGCCGGCGTCGGCCCCTCGAAGGAGGCCTCGAACCAGCGCCGGACGGGCGCGCTGAACGGCGCCAGCGGGTCAGGTTTCGTGCTCTGTTTCGCTCTGGCGGCCAACCCATTGATCTTACGCAGGACCAAGCGTCGCCAGGACGCAAGGCGTGCGCGAGGATTCCGCGACAGGCCCTCTGCCCGCTAGGGAGTGCCGCCGGCGAACTTCACGTAGGCGAACCAGGACTTCTTCGGGACGAAGCCGGTGGCGAAGAGGCCGGAGCCGTCGCAGAAGTTGCAGGTGCCGGGCTGGTCGTCGACCGAGAACCAGTAGATCCGCTGCAGCTTCCATTTGCGCCTGCTTGCTGACTCAGCAGCGAGAAGGCGCCTTTGAGCTGGGTCGCCTGGCCGGCGGCGCCTTTGGCGAAGATGTTCTCGAAGCGGATTGGCCGGCGGCGGCTGCGAGCTCCAGCCGAGCTCGGTGATCCAGAGGCCCTTGCCGGCGTCGCTGTTCGCCTTCAGGACATCCGCGGACTTCTTCGATCTCCGGCGTCAGTTCCTGGTACTTGCCGGTGTAGGGATGCAGGGCGATGCCGTTGAACTTCGCCTTGATCCCCGGCGTCGTCTTGTACATCTGTTCGAGGAAGTCGGAGGCGAAGTAGACGCGCTTCGGCTTTTCCTTCGTCGATTTGCCGCCCTTGGGCCGCGAGAACATGCCGCCGAGGACCAGCTTGGCGCCCGGGTCGGCGCTCTTAGAGCGCGTGTAGGAGAGCTTGACCAGCTTGCCGTATTCGGCCGGGTTGGGCTTGGCGACGAAGTACTTGAAGTTCGGCTCGTTCCAGATCTGCCAGGTGCGGATCGGCCGCTTCGGCACCGCGGGGTTTTCGGCCCAGAAGCTGCCGTTGGGCCCGTAGCGAGCGACCGCGGCTTTGACGAAGTTCGACCAGGCGGTGGCGGCGGCGCCGGCGGCCGGCAGGTGGCCGGGGGCTTTGACGGTATGGCTCGAACCGGGGACCCAGACGGCGGGCACCGCCCAGCTGCGGGGCGCCGTTGAGGAAGGGCAGCACCTCGATGCCGGCGGTCGGCCGCCTTGGCGATGACGCCGTCGGTGCCGGTCCAGTCGAAGGCGCCGCCGCGCGCCGGCTGCACCGTGCCCCAGTCGATCGGGATGCGGATGCTGTCGACGCCGCCGCGCTGCAGCCGCTGGAACTGTTCCTCGCTCGGCGTCGCCTGCGGGAACCACGCCCCAGAAGTTGGCCGGAACCGCCTGCGCGGCCGAGGCGAAGAGCGCCAGGCCGAGCAGTCGCGACGACCAGAGCCGCCGTCCAGGCGCGCGCTCCCCTACCGATTTGCACCGTCGCTTTCGACATCGGGCTAGCTCGCCTTCGGCGAGACCTGAGCGCCGGGACCGCGGCGCTGGCGCCGCTGCCTGATCACGACCGCGCCGATCGAGATCGCCGCCAGCGCGGCGATCGCGATCAGGATCGGGACCAGGGGCGAAGAGGAGCTCGTCGGAGGAAGCCTGGGAGCTGACCGGCTGGCCGCTGGAGAGGCCGCCGCCTGCCTGCCCGCTGCCCTGTCCCTGGCCGGCGGTCGAGCCGTTGCCTGGGTTACCCTGGCCGGTGCCGGCGCCGCCGCCCGTGCTTGGATTGCCGTTCGCCGTCGATGGACCGCCCGACGAAGACCCAGACCCGGAACCGTTCGAGTTGCCGGCGCCGGTCGTGGGCGAGCCACCGGTATTCGAAGCGTTGAGCCGGCGAGCCACTCGACCCGGTCGGCGGCGTTGGTGTGTCCGGTGGCGGTCGGAATCGCAGTTTCGTACTGGACCGGCTCGATTCAGCCTGAGCGAGAACCGGAAAGCAAGCCAATGCCAGCAGAGCAAGCACTGACAGAAGCGCGAAGGCGGGTCGGCCCGAGCTACGGCCTGGGGGTGGCGGGATCAAATTCATGGCGCGCAAGGTTAGAGGAATCAGCGGCGTTGATCGCTCCGCTCGCCCTGATCGTCGGGTTGGCGCTGGCCGGAGGCGGCTTCGACCTGAGTGCTCGCCACGTCGCCGGGCTTGGCGTCTGGCTGTCGTGGTTGTGGGCCTGCTGGCCTTTGGAGCCGCCGCGCGGGCGACGCTTGGCCGGCCGTTCTACTGGGCGAGTGGGCTGATCTTGGGGCTGGCGCTTTTGTCGGCAATCTCATCTCTCTGGTCGGGATCGATCGAGCTCAGCGTGACCGAGGCGGACCGCGTTCTGGTCTACCTCGGGTTCTTCCTTGCCGCTTTCCTCATCGCCCAAACCGACCAAAGGCGCCAACGTTTCGCTGAAGGCATCGCAATTGCCCTGGCGCTGGTCGCTTTTCTCGCCCTTGCGAGCCGCCTCCTCCCCCACGTGCTCGAGCTCGGCCCGGGCCTCGGCAGCGGCCCGCGACTGCGCTATCCGCTCGGCTACTGGAACGCCAACGGCGTCGTCTTCGGGATCGGAGTGGCGCTGCTGCTGTGGATGAGCCGGCGCTCGCTGAACGCGAGCCTGCGCTGGCTCGCCGTCGGCGTCGCTGCCGGCGGTGCTGCTGGCGCTCTACTTCACCTACTCGCGCGGCGGCCTGCTGGCGCTGCTCGTCGCCTGCGGCTGCCTGCTGGCGCTCTCCCACGACCGGCTCTGGCTGCTCGGCGACGCTGGCGATCGGGGCCCTCGGGGCGCTGCCCGCGGTGCTCGCCGTGCAGGCGCGCAGCAGCCTCGCCGACAACCTCGACAGCCAGGCGTCGGTCGACCAGGGCGCCGACAGTCCTGCTGTTCCTGGTCGCCGGGATCGCCCTGGCGCTGGCTGCTGTTCGCCGGCCTGCGACGGCTCGAGGGCAGCGGACGGCGGCGTGACCGGGCGGGCGGTGGAGCTCTCGCGCAACCCGAAGGTGCTGCAAGGGCTCGCCCTGGCCGCGGCGCTGCTCGCGATCGGCGTGGCGATCGCGGTCGGCGGCCGCGCCTGGGACCAGTTCTCCAGCTCCGACCTGCAGTTCCCCAACCAGCCCGAGCAGCACTTCGGCCAGCTCTCCGGCGCCGGCCGCCACGACTTCTACCGGGTCGCGGTCGACGCCTTCGGCGAAAAGCCGCTGCTCGGACACGGCGCCGGCACCTACCAGTTCTCCTGGGAGCAGCTGCGCTCGATCTCGATCCCCGTCCGCGACGCCCACTCGCTCTACCTCGAGGCGTTCGCCGAGCTCGGGCTGGTCGGCGGGCTGCTGGTGCTGGCGCTGGTCGGGACGCTGCTCTGGACCGGCTTCGCCGCCTGGCGAGCGGCGCGCGGGTCCCAGCGGGAGCTCTACGCGGCGCTGCTCGCCGCCGCCCTGGCCTTCGCGGTCGGCGCCGCGATCGACTGGTTCTGGGAGATCGCCGCCCTCGGAGCGGTCTTCTTCCTCGCCAGCGGCGTCCTCGTCGCCGCCCGCTGCGCCCAGCTGACGCAGGCGCGGAGCGCGGCCAACGGGCGCAACGAGGAGCGGCGCTTCGGCCTCGCGGTCGCCGGGCTGGCGATCGCCTGGATCACCGCCCTGGCCCTGATCGGGCCGCTGCTGGTCGACCACGAGATCAAGGCCAGCCAGACGGCGGCCGCCGGCGGCGACATCGCCAGCGCCGTCAACCACGCCGACACGGCGCGCTCGATCGAGCCCTGGGCCGCCTCCCCCTACGTGCAGCTGGGCCTGCTGGCCGAGCTGCAGGGCGACTACGTCGACCGCTGCCGGGCGGCTCTCGCAAGCGATCGACCGCGAGGACCGCAACTGGCTGCTCTACTACCTGCGCTCTAAGGTCGAGCACGAGGCAGGCGATACCGCCAGCGCCCGTGCCGACCTACGCCGGGCCCAGCAGCTGAACCCGCTCGAAGAGTTGCCTGCGGGAAGGATGGGACGGCTGCGGATGAGCCGTACGCCGGAGGCCCAGAGACCGACCTCGCGCGCCGCCGAGCCCGCCGCCGCCGCGGCCGGAGCCGCGGCCCGCCGAGCGCCGCCGGGCGCCTCGGCCTGACCGGGCCGGACGGGTCGCGGCGGCGCGGGGCGATGCTGCGGCGGCTGCTCGCCGGCGGCGACTGGGTGGCGCTGGTCGGCACGCTCTGCGTCGTCACCGCGACGACCTCGACCACCGACGTCGCGACGCTGTTCTGGGCGGTGCTCTTCAGCCCCGCCTGGATCCTGGTCGTGAAGCTCCACGGCCTCTACGACAACGACCACCGGCGGATCCGCCACAGCACCCTCGACGAGCTGCCCTCGCTGGTCTCGGCCAGCGTGCTCGGCACCCTCGTCCTCGACGGCCTGCTGGCGCTGAGCCCGGTCGGGCCCGCTCTCCCCCACCAGCGCGATCGCGGTCGGCCTCGGCACCCTGGTCGGCAGCTTCGTCCTGCGCGGGGTCGCTGCGCTTCCTCTGGCACCGCCTGACCGGGCTCGCCGCCGGGATCGTAATCGGGCCGGCCGCCGCCGTCGACATGGTCGCCCGCCGGGTCTCCACCCACCCCGAGACCCGCCTGGCGCTGGTCGGCTACCTCTCGCAGGGCGACGATGCGGCCTCGGAGCTGCCCCGGCTGGGCTCGATCGCCGACATCTCCCAGGTCGCCCGCGACTACGAGATCGAGCGCGTGGTCGTGACCGAACAGGAGATGAGCGAGCCGGCCGCCGAGCGACTGATCGAGGAGTGCAAGGAGGCGGGCCTGGCGCTGACCTTCCTGCCCCAGCACTACGGCCTGCTGGGGCCGGGAATCGAGCTCAACCGGCTGGCCGAGCTGCCGGTGCTGGACTTCCGCTTCTCCGACCCGCTCGCGCTCGACCGAGGCGATGAAGCGGGCGATGGACGTGGCCATCTCGGCCGCCCTGCTGGTGCTCTTCTCGCCCTTGCTGGCGGCGATCGCCATCGCGATCCTGGTCGACTCCGGCCGGCCGGTCTTCTTCCGCCAGCGACGCGCCGGCAAGGACGGCGAGCCGTTCACGATGCTGAAGTTCCGCACCATGGTCCGCGACGCCGAGGAGCGCCTCGGCGAACTGGTCGATCTGACCAAGCTCGAGCAGCCGGCCTTCAAGATCGTCGACGACCCGCGGGTGACCCGCAGCGGCCGCGTCCTGCGCCGCTACAGCCTCGACGAGCTGCCGCAGCTGATCAACGTCCTGCGCGGCGACATGTCGCTGGTCGGCCCCCGTCCCGAGGAGGAGAGCGTCGTCGCCCTATACGACGAGCGCCAGCGCGGACGCCTGGCGATCAAGCCGGGGATAACCGGGCCGATGCAGGTCTACGGCCGCAGCGACCTCACCTTCGAGGAGCGGCTGGCGATGGAGCGCGACTACCTCGACAACCTCTCGCTGGCGGGCGACCTGGCGATCCTGCTGCGCACCCCGAGCGCGGTTCTGCGCGGCGACAGCGCCCTCTAGCGTGGACCTCGAGGTCGTGATCGTCAGCCACGGCGCCGAAGAGCTGCTGCGGCGCTGCCTGCGCTCGCTGCGCGAGTATCCGGCCAGCGGCGAGATGCGGGTGACCGTGGTCGACAGCGGCAGCCCCGACGGCACCCCGGACATGGTCGCGCGCGAGTTTCCCGAGGTGCGGCTGCGGCGCTGCGCCAATATCGGCTTCTCGGCCGCCAACAACCTGGTCCTGCGCGAGAGCGAGGCGGACGCGGTGCTGCTGCTCAACCCCGACACCGAGGTCTACGCCGGCACCCTCGACGCGGCGCTGGCGCGGCTGCGCTCGGAGCCGGGGATCGGCATGGTCGGCTGCAAGCTGGTGACCGCGTCGGGCGCGCTCGACCACGCCTGCAAGCGCTCTTTCCCGACGCCGCTCAGCGCCCTCGCCCACTTCACCGGGATCGGCCGCGGCGGCGACGCCTCCGGGGCGCTGAGCCAGTACCGCGCGACCCACCTCGGCGACGACGAGCCGGGCGAGGTCGACGCCGTCAACGGCGCTTTCATGCTCTGCCGCGCCGCGGCGGTGCGCGAGGTCGGCCTGCTCGACGAGGGCTACTGGCTCTATATGGAGGACCTCGACTGGTGCCACCGCTTCTGGGACAGCGGCTGGAGGGTCTTCTACGAGCCCGCCGGCGTCGCCCTGCACGTCAAGGGCGCCTCCAGCGGCGGGCGGCGGCGGCCCAAACAGGAGATCGCCTTCCACCGCGGCATGGGCCGCTTCTACCGCCGCTTCGACGCCCCCCGGCACAACCCCCTGCTCAACGCCGCGGTCTACGCCGGGATCGGCGCCAAGCTCGCGGTCAGCCTCGGCCGCAGCGCAATCTCGCGTTAGCCGCTCTTAGACGCGCTCGGCGACGACGATGTCCTGCAGGGTCAGGCCCCCCGGCGTGTTGGCCCAGAGGCCGTGGTGGATCGGCTCGCGAAGCTTCAGCCCAACCTCCGCCAGCAGCGTCCGCAGGTCCTCGGCCGGGAAGGCGACCGCGGCCTCGGGCTCGGCCGGGTTGGTCGTCAGCCCACCCTCGATCGGGTGCTTGAAGGCGAGCATCGAGCGCCCGGCGGCGATCTCCGCCTCGGCCTCGGGCGTGAGCAGGAAGAAGGTCAGCAGGCAGGTCCCGCCGGGCTTCAGCACCCGGGCCGTTTCGGCGAGGTAGTGCTGGGCCTCGTCGCGCAGCAGGTGGGTGAAGAGCGAGGTGGCAAAGGCGAAGTCGAAGCCGGCGTCCTCGTAGGGGAAGCGGAACTCGGTCCCGGACTGCTTGCCGAAGGGGTTGTACTTGCCGTTGTAGACCGAGGCCCAGGCGAACTCGAAGTTGGGCCAGCGCGGGGTGATGTGGCGCCGGCACCAGCGGACCATCCCGCGGCCGACGTCGAAGCCGGCGTAGGAGCCGCTGTCGAGGTAGCCGGTAAGCGGCATCGCCATGCGGCCGATGCCGCAGCCGACGTCGAGTACCCGGGCACCGGGTTCGAGGCTGCCCAGCTCTTTGAAATAGCCGAGGAACTGCTGGCCGGTCTGCTCGAAGTCGCCGGCGCCGACGAAGGCCAGGCGCCGCGGCGGCACCAGCGGCCCCTCGCGCCGGCGGCGGAGGAAGTCCGATAGCCCCCAGCGCAGGCGACGGGCCGCCGCCTTGGCCAGATAGATCGCCTTCGCCCGCATCGGAGACGGCACCCTAAAGGAGCGGCACCCACGCCGAACTGCATCAAATTTCTAAGCCAGCAGCGTGGAAAATTGATGCAGTTCGTTTAGAAGGGCAGGGTCTCGGCGATTTCAGCGAGCTTCGGGGCCGATTTGTCGCGCTCGGAGAGCAGCGGCTCGGAGACCTGCCAGTCGACCGCGACGTCGGGGTCGTCCCAGGCGATGCCGGCCTCGGTCAGGGGGTCGTAGAGGCTGGAGACGAGGTAAGTGACGTCGGCGACCTCGCTGAGCACGGCGAAGCCGTGGCCGAAGCCGACCGGGACGAAGAGCTGGCGGTGCTTCTCGTCGTCGAGCACGTGCGCCTCCCACTGCCCGTAGGTATCCGAGTCGCGGCGCAGGTCGACGGCGACGTCGAGGATCGCCCCGCGCGGGCAGCGGACCAGCTTCGCCTGACCCGGCTCGGTCTGGAAGTGGATCCCGCGCAGGGTGCCCTTGGAGGAGCGCGAGTGGTTGTGCTGGACGAACTCGACGCCGACGCCGAGCTCGGCCCAGGCGTCGCGGCTGAACGACTCGACCATGAAGCCGCGGGCGTCGCCGTGGACGACCGGCTCGATCAGGACGACCCCGTCCAGCTTGGTCGGAAGCGATTTCATCGGAAGTAAGAACGGCTCCGAAAACCAAGCAGGTCGGGGGACGCAGGGAGGCTGGTGAGGGGAGCGCACATGTTCGTGCGTGACCCGATCCAGCCGACCGAGGACGCCGAGATGCGCCGGTTTGCAGGAGCCGCCATCGAGTTAACCGAGAGCCTTCCCGTACTGCTTTTCGTAGTAGGAGCGATACTCGCCGGAGCGGATCGGCCCCCACCAGTCCTCGTTGTCGCGGTACCAGGCGACGGTCTTCTCGAGGCCCTCGGCGAAGTGGACCTGCGCCTCCCAGCCGAGCTCCTCCTTGAGCTTGGCGGAGGAGAGCGAGTAGCGGCGGTCGTGTCCGAGGCGATCGGCGACGTACTCGATCAGCGACTCGTCCTTGCCGGTCAGCTCGATCACCCGCTTGATGACCTCGATGTTCTCGCACTCGTCGGGGCCGCCGACGTTGTAGGCCTCGCCGGCCTTGCCCTTCAGCAGCACCGTGTGGATGCCGCGGCAGAAGTCCTCGACGTAGAGCCAGTTGCGGACCTGCTTGCCGTCGCCGTAGACCGGCAGCGGGTCGCCATGCATCGCGTTCAGGGTGATCAGCGGGATCAACTTCTCCGGGTACTGGCGCGGGCCGTAGTTGTTGGAGCCGCGCACGATCGAGGCCTCGATCCCGTAGGTGTGGACGTGGGCGGCGACGAGCAGGTCGCCGGCGGCCTTGGTCGCCGAGTAGGGCGAGGAAGGATCGAGCGGCGAGGCCTCGGTGAAGGAGCCGGACTCGATCGAGCCGTAGACCTCGTCGGTGGAGACCTGCAGGTAGCGGGAGACGCCGAGCTCGCGGGCGGCGTCGAGCAGGGTGCCGGTGCCGATCACGTGGGTGCGGGCGAAGGCGTCCTGGTCGTCGATCGAACGGTCGACGTGGCTCTCCGCGGCGAAGTTGACGACCGCGTCCACGCCCGCCATCGCCTCGCGCACGATCTTCGGGTCCTCGATCGCTCCCTCGATCAGCTCGACGCCGTCGGGCAGGTTCTCCGGCCGGCCGGCGTAGGTGAGCTTGTCGAGCACGGTGATCTCGTGCTCGTCGCCGGCGATCCGGACGTAGGTGGATCCGATGAAACCGGCGGCGCCGGTTACGAGCAGCTTCATGCCGCCTCCCTCTCTGCTTGTCGTTGGGCGAGATAGCCGGCCAGCCCGTCCTGCCAGGAGGGCAGCCGGATCGCGTGTTCGCGCTGGCTGGTCAGGGCCGAGAACGGCGGCCGCGGTGCCGGCCGGCCGAATTCCTCGGTCGTGATCGAGAGCACCTTGCACTCGACCTTGGCCTGCTCGAAGATTTCGCGCGCAAAGTCGTACCAGGAGCACTGGCCGGCGGCCGCCATGTGGTGGATGCCGAACTCGATCCCCTCGATCAGGCGGACGATCCCGTAGGCGAGGTGCCAGGTGTAGGTGGGCGAGCCGACCTGGTCGCGGACGACGAGGACCTCGTTGCCGCTGCCGGCCAGGCGCAGCATCGTCTCGACGAAGTTGGGGCCGCCGATCCCGAACAGCCAGGCCGAGCGGACGACGAAGTGGCGCTTGTTGGCGGCCACGGTCGCCTCCTCGCCGGCCAGCTTGGTGCGGCCGTAGGCCGAGAGCGGCGCCGGCTGGTCGCTCTCCACGTAGGGGGCGGCCTTGGCGCCGTCGAAGACGTAGTCGCTGGAGACGTAGACGATGCTGGCGCCTACCGCGGCCGCTGCGGCGGCGACGTGGCCGGCGCCGGTGCCGTTGACCGCGAAGGCCTCCTGCTCGGCTGCCTCGGCGCCGTCGACGTCGGTCCAGGCAGCGCAGTTGATGACGACGTCGGGCCGCTCGAGATCGAACTTCTTGGCCAGGGCGGTGGCGTCGGTGATGTCGAGCTCGGTGCGTCCGAAGCCGACCACGTCGTGGCCGGCGTTGCCGGCGGCGAGCATCACGTCGCGGCCCAGCATCCCGGCGGCGCCGGTGACCAAGAGCTTCATCTAGATGAGGTTCGCGACTTCGAGTTCTTGCACGGGCCGCAACAGGCTAGTCATCCGACGGAGTCACCGTTGCGCCGAGGCTTGCAACGGCGGGTGGCTACCAAACCACCACCGACCGAGGGTGATCGTGATCGCGGATCGCTCGATCCTTGCTGACAAGCTCCAGGCCGTGCTCGATGGCCGTCGCGTAGATCAGCCGGTCAGCGGGATCGCCGGGGAACGACGAAGGCAGGGCGACAGCGGTATCCGCAATCGCCGGCGTTACACCGATCGTCCGCAGCTGCGCTGCAAGGCCCTGCAGCCAGGTCCGAATCGGAACGTTGACAGTGATCCGCTCATGCCTGGCCAGCCAAGCCAGCTCGTACCAGGAGATCGCCGCGACCGCGAGCTCGTCCGCTTGATCGAGGGCCTCGCGCACCGCCGCACTGACCCGATGCGGCTCAGCCGACCACCAGTGGACCACGTGAGTGTCGAGCAGAAGCGTGCTCACGACTCACGAGGCGTTCCAGGACTCGCCGGTGGAGAAAAGCTTCTCCTCGTCGACCGCAGTCATCGCGACCCCCTCGAACGATCCCTTCAACGACCTCGCCCCGGACGGCGGCACGAGGCGCGCGACGGGGCGACCATGCCTGGTGATCTCAATTTCCTCGCCGGCTGCGGCGTCGTCGAGGAGGCGAAGAATCGTCGCCTTTGCATCGGTAGCGGTCACTTGTTTAACCATATGGCCAGAATAACAGCTAGTTGAGGAAGGCAGCGGACTCGTCGCTAGACGATTTTGATCTCGCAGTTGTCGCCGACCAGCAGCCGCAGCGTCTTCGGCGGGCCGTCGCTGCGGGTCAGCTTGACGTTGCGGCCGAGCAGGCTCGCCTCCATCCGCGTCTCCAGGTCCTCGACCACCGAGTCGGAGAGGATGATCGAGTGCTCGACCTCCGAGCGGCGCACGTGGACGCCGTCGCCGATCGAGGTGTAGGGGCCGATGTAGGCGTCCTCGATGCAGGCGCCGGCGCCGATCACGGCCGGGCCGCGGACGACCGAGCGGGTCAGCGTGGCGCCCTGCTCGAGCACGACGCGGCCCTCGACCCGGGACTCGTCGTCGATCGTGCCCTCGAGCTTCGTCTCCAGCTCCTCCAGCACGAGGCGGTTGGCCTCGAGCATGTCGGCGAGCTGGCCGGTGTCCTTCCACCAGCCGCGCACGACCTCGGACTGGACCTTGTGGCCGCCGTCGATCAGGGCCTGGATCGCCTCGGTGATCTCGTACTCGCCGCGCCAGGAGGGCTCGAGGCTGCGGGCGGCGTCGAAGATCGCCGGCGTGAACAGGTAGACGCCGACCAGGGCCAGGTTCGAGGGCGGGTCTTTGGGCTTCTCGATCAGGCGCACGATGTGGCCGCTGCCGTCGAGCTCGGCGACCCCGTAGGACTGCGGGTCGTCGACCGGGGTGAGCAGGATCAGCGCGTGCGGCTCGTCGGCGCGGAAGGTGGCGACGAGGCCGCGCAGGCCGTCGCGGAGGAGGTTGTCGCCCAAGTACATGACGAAGGGCGAGTCGCCGATGAAATCTCCCGCGGTCAACACCGCGTGGGCGAGGCCGGCGGGCTTGTCCTGGACGATGTAGGTGATCTCGGCGCCGAACTGGGAGCCGTCGCCGGCGGCCTCACGGATCTCGTCGCCGGTCTCGGGCGCGATGATGATCCCGATCTCCTTCACCCCGGCGTCGACCAGCGCCTCGATCCCGTAAAAGAGCACGGGCTTGTTGGCGACGGGCACCAGCTGCTTCGCCGAGGTATGCGTAATCGGGCGCAGCCGGGTTCCGGCGCCACCGGAGAGGATCAGTCCCTTCAGAGGCTCCATGCGAGGCTGCAACCCTACTGAGCTACAGAGCCATGCGACCCGCCGTCTATATACCCAACTACAACGGATCCCCGCACATCGGGCGGGCGCTGCGCAGCCTGCGCGAGCAGAGCCGGCCGATCGACGTCGTCGTCGTCGACAACGGCTCGAGCGACGATTCGCTGGAGCTGCTGCGGGAGGAGTTCCCCGAGGTGACGGTGCTGGCGCTGGAGCGCAACATCGGCTTCGGACCCGCCCTCAACCGCGCCGTGCGCGAGCACCGCGCCGACCCGCTGATCCTGCTCAACAGCGACGTCGAGTGCGGGCCGCGCTTCGTCGAGGCGCTGCTCGACACCGCCGCCGAGGGCGTGCAGTCGGTCGCCGGGGTGCTGTTGCAGGAACGCTCGCCGCAGCTGATCGACTCCGCCGGGGTCGTCGCCGACCGCACCCTGATGGGCTTCGACTACCTGCACGGAGAGCCGCTCACGACCGCGACCGGCGCCGCCGACCCGCTCGGGCCCAGCGGTGGCGCCGCCCTCTACGACCGGGCCGCGTTCGAGGCGGTGGGCGGCTTCGACGAGCGCATCTTCCTCTACTACGAGGACCTCGATCTGGCGCTGCGGCTGGCCGCCGCCGGGGCCCGCTGCCGGCTCGCCGCCGGGGCGACGGCGCTGCACGCCTACTCGGCCAGCCTCGGCGCCGGCAGCGGCGCCAAGTTCGCCCACACCGGCTGGAGCCGCGGCTACATGCTGCGCCGCTACGGGGTGATGTCGCGGCCGCGCGACGCCGCCCGCGTACTGGCGACCGAGGGCGCGATCTGCGCCGGCCAGCTGCTGATGGACCGCACCGCCAGCGGGCTGCGCGGGCGAGTGCGGGGCTGGGCGGCTGGGGGCGACATGACCCGGCGCAGCGTCGAGGGCGTCGCGCTGCCCGCCATCTCGGCGCGGGACGCAATCCGGCTGCGACGCCGGCGGCGCGAAGACGGCGACGCCGGTCTCCGCGGCTCCAAGACCTGATCGAACCGCGCCGCATCGCGAGCAGCAAGGCTATTGTGCGCACCGCGTGCAGAGTGACCGCGACCAGGCTGACGTAACGGAGCGGCTCAGAGCCACAGCCGTCGCCACTCGCGATCGCTTCTGGAAAGGCAGCGTGCGCATCTGGGTAACGGGTGCGCTGGTTGCCCTGCTCACCTGGCAGATCAGCTTTGCGGTGCCGACTAGCGGGCTCGACCTGAGCTGGATGGGTGGGCTCTACATGGCGATCCACGACGGCAAGGACTTCGGCAGCGAAGTCGTCTTCAGTTACGGCCCGCTCGGATTCCTCGCCTGGCCCGGCCTCTGGTTCAGTTGGCTCGCGGTGCTGGCCTTCCTCTTCAGCGCGGCGATCTATGTCGCCTTCGCGGTCACCTTCACCGGCACTCTCAAGCGCAGCGTCGGGCTGCCGGTCGCCGGGTTGATCGCCTTTCTCTATCTCGCGTCAGTACCGGACGCGGAGCAGCTGCCGCTGGTCCTCGCAGTGGGCCTGTGCTTCCTGGCACTGCGGGAGGACCGGCCCGACTCGGCCGTGATGCTGCTGGCGATCGGGGGCGGCGCGCTCAGCGCGATGGAGATCCTGGTCAAGGTGTCGGTGGGGCCGCTGATCTTGCTCATCTGCGTGCTGGGCATGGCGGGCGCTCGCGCCGACCGGCGGCAATGGGCGTTCTTCGTGGCCGCTTCGCTCGGGGGTCTGATCGCGCTCTGGCTCGCCGCCGGCCAGTCGCTCGACAGCCTTTGGGACTATGCGGTGAACGGCTTCCAGATCGCCTCCGGCTACAACGAAGCGATGGAGATCGAGGGGGGCACCATCTGGGAGGGGGTGGTCCTGGTGACGTCCGCGATCGGCCTGGTCGGGGCGAGCGCCCTCGTCCGCTTCCGCGACTCGCGGGCACGCCTCTTCGCCGTGGCCCTGACCGCGCTGGCCGCATTCTCCAGCTTCAAGTACGGAATCGTCCGGTTCGAGCCGAGCCACTTGTCGCTGGGGCTGTCGGCAATGCTGGGAATCTGGTTCCTGCTGCCATGGCCGCGAATGCGAGCTGGGGTGTTCCTGACTGCCAGCGTGGCGATCAGCGCCATCGTCCTGCACGTTTATCCAAATCAGCCGCGGTTGGACGCCGTAGCGAATCTGCGGAACTTCGGAGAGGCCGTCGAACTGCTGGCGCAACCGGGCCGGCGCCAACAGATCGTCAACGAATCTCGCGCCGCCCTGCAGGCGACCTACAACATCGACCCCAGGATCCTGGACACGGTGGGGGCAAAACGAGTCTCCATCGACCCCTGGGAAATCGCGGTCGCATGGGCTTACGAACTGAACTGGTCGCCGCTGCCGGTCTTCCAGAACTACACCGCCTATACGAGCGCTCTCGACCGGCTCAACGCAGAGAAGGTGGAAGACCCGGACGGGCCCGAGATGATCCTGCGCCAGGATCCCGGCGGGGTTGCTCCGCTCGGCGGCACGCGCAGCATCGAAGGGCGACTGCCCGCCTGGGATCCACCGGAACAAAACCTCGCAACCGCGTGCAACTTCGTCCCGACTCGAACCGTGGGAGCCTGGCAGACGCTCTCTCGCGTCCCGGATCGATGCGGGCCTCCGAGCTTGATCGCCAAGCGTCGCGGCCAACCGGGAGAGACGGTCGCCGTGCCCCAAGCCGGTCCTGGCGAGATCGTCGTCCTGCGCCTGGAGGGAGCCCAGATCGAAGGCCTCGAACGGTTGCGCTCGCTGCTCTGGCGGCCGGAGGCAAGGTTCGCCGTCCTCAACGACGGTCTCGTCACCTACCGGCTGATCCCTGGCACGAGCGGCGACGGATTGGTCGTCTCGCGCGACCCCTCGCTCGACGGCAGCGGCGGTTTCGTCCAACTTCCCGACATCGCGAGCATGCGGATCGACGGAGTCGACCGCCCGCTCCAATTCGACTTCTATCGGGTCAAAGTCCGGCCGCCGCCACGCCGCGACTGAACCTCGGGCAGGAGTCGCCAAAGCCGCGCCGATATCGTGCCGGCGCGATGCGGGCGAAGCTCCAGACGCTGCGGGCGCACCTAGACGATTCGCTCTTCCCGGCCGCCCGCCAATCCGGACCGGGCCTCCGCGGCCGGGAACTCCTGCTGCTGACCGGCGGGCTGCTGGCGATAGCCGTCTTTCTGCAGGCTGGCCCGCATGGGCTGGTCGGCCTCGCTCAACTCGCTCTGGGCAGAGGATGGACCGATCTACATGCAGGAAGCCCTGACGCAGGACTTCTGGCACGCAATCGTCTCCACCTATGCCACCTATCTGGTGCTTGTCCCCCGCCTGATCGCCGAGGTCGCCAGTCTGGCGCCGCTGCGGGACATCCCCGCCGCCGTCTCGATCCTCTCCGCGTTCGTGGTCGCCCTCAGCGGGCTAGCGGTCTGGTTCGCCACTGCCTCCCACCTGCGCAACCCCTACCTGCGAGCTGCCCTCGTCGCGCTCACGGTCCTCTCCCCCGTCGCCGGCCTGGAGTCGCTCGACTCCGCCGCCTACGTCCCCTGGTACATGCTGTTCGCCAGCTTCTGGCTGCTGATCTGGCGACCGACGACGCTGCGCGCGGCAGCGCTGGGCGGCCTGTTCATCCTCCTGACCGGCCTCAGCACCCCCGGACTGTGGTTCTTCGCCCCACTCGCGGCGCTGCGGGCGCTCGCGATCCGCGATCGCCGCGACCTCCTCATCGTCTCCTCCTACGCGGTCGGGGCGGCGGTGCAGATCCCGATCCTCGCCTTCACCAGCGAAACCGCCGTCGAACCGCTCTGGACCGCCGACATCTGGACGAGCTTCCTGCAGCGGATCGTCAATGGCGCCCCGTTTGGCCTGCGGATCGGCGGCGAGGCCTGGTCGCATCTCGGCTGGCCGTTCCTGATCCTGCTCACGCTTGCCGTCGTCGCCGCCCTTGCGGTCGGCTTCCGGTGCGGGAGGCCTGGGGCGAGGTATCTGGCCGCAATCGCGATCCCGACCTCGCTGGTGATGTTCGTCGTCTCCCTCTACCAGCGCGCGGTCGGACCGCAGATGGTCTGGCCGGAAGGAATCCACAATGCCGCCGGCAGCCGTTACTCGATCGTCCCGGCCCTGCTCCTGGTCAGTGCCGGGCTGGTCCTGCTCGACAGCGCCCTGCGCCGACGCTCGGCGGAGCCGAAGCGGCTGGCCTGGCCGGTCCTGGCGACCGTGGTAGTTCTCGGGCTGGCGATCGTCACCTCGTTCTACGTGCGCGACCTGCCGACCCGAGGGGTACCGCCCTGGGATGCTGCGATCGACGGGGCGGCGACCGCCTGCAAGAGCGAACACCTCTCCGACGTCGCCGTCTCGACCTCACCGCCAGGTTTTGGAGTCCAGCTCTCCTGCGACGACGTCACGGCCGCCTCGTCGGCCACCGCGCGGCCCTGACATCCGCGTCGCCGATCCCCACGCCCAGCCAGCGCCGGACCAGAGAGAGATCGCCACGGCGGCGCAGGCGCCGGCGCTCGCGAAGCAGATCGGGAAGCCAGGCCAGGACGCTGAGCTTGCCCTGCAGCGTCGCTCGGAAACGACGTTGCGCAGCGCTGCGCAGCAGCGAGCCGACCTCGACCGCGGCGATCCGCGGTATCGCCGTGACGGGCATGAACTTGATCTGGGTGGCCAGCCGGTTGCGGGCAACCAGTCTGGCGTTCCAGGCGTTTGGCCGTCCGACACCGGTCGACCAGGAAGCGTTGCCGACGTGCCAGACGACCGCCTCGGGCACGTACGCGAGGCACCAGCCCGCGATCTGCGCCCGCACGTTGAGGTCGACGTCCTCGTAAAACGCGAAGTAGCGCTCGTCGTAGCCACCGAGATCGGCGAAGAGCTCCCGCCGCAGCAGGCAGGCGGCCCCGCAGACACCGAAGATCTCACGCCCGCGAAGCAGTTCGGGGAGCTGTGCCTCTCCCGCCCCCGTCTCGATCGCGCGGCCGTCCGCGGTTAGGGCTTGGCCGGCGCTATACAGGCGAGCCGACTCGATGTCCCGGCCCGCGCCCCGATCGGCATCGAGCTGCAAGAGCCGTGGCTGTACGCCGCCGAGTCCCTGGTCGGCGCGCAGGGCGGCACAGAGCGCCGCGACGCAGCCCGACTCGAGCACGGTGTCGGCGTTGAGGACAAGGATGGCCGGTGCGGAGGTATGGCGGACGGCGAGGTTGACGGCCGGGGCGAAGCCGATGTTGCACGGCAGCGCCAGATGCGGCACGCCCTCGCGCTCCAGGAATGCCGCCGTCCCATCGCTGGAGCCGTTGTCGACCACGATCAGCTCGACACTGACGTCCTGGGCGCGGACACTCTCGAGGCAGCGCGGCAGCAACTCCAGCGAGTTCCAGCTGGGAATCACCACGGCGACGGATCGGGGCTCGCTCACGTCGGCAAGCCTGACACGATGAGGGGCGCTAGCGTTCCTCGCGTGGGCTCGCCCAGATGCCCAAGGGGACCCGCCGCCCGCCGATGCAGATCGACCACGCCACCAAGAACCCGAGCCCTGCGGATGGACAGCAGGCGCCCGTCGACTCGGCGCCGCTGGCAATCCAAGTCGAGGATCTGCACAAGTCCTTCCGGATTCCGACCCATCGGGTCGACTCCCTCAAGGAGCGCCTGACCCGGCCCTTTGCCTCTCGGGATTACCGCGAGCTGCGAGCGTTGGACGGCATCTCGTTCGAGATCCGTCAGGGGGAGTTCTTCGGCATCGTCGGCCGCAACGGCTCCGGCAAGAGCACCCTGCTGAAGCTGCTCGCCAGCATCTACCGCGCCGACGCCGGCAGGATCAGGATGGCCGGCCGACTGGCTCCGTTCATCGAGTTGGGGGTCGGCTTCAACGCCGAGCTGACCGCGCGCGAGAACGTCGTCCTCAACGGGGTGATGATGGGCCTGACCCCAAAGGAGATCCGCGACCGGCTTGGGGCAATCATCGAATTCGCCGAGTTGAGCGAGTTCATCGACCTCAAACTCAAGAACTACTCCTCCGGGATGCTGGTCCGGCTCGCCTTCTCGGTGATGATGCAAGCCGACGCCGACATCCTCCTGATCGACGAGGTGTTGGCGGTCGGCGACGCCTCGTTCCAGCAGAAGTGCGACGACGCCTTTCACGACATGAAAGCCGATGGCAAGACGATCGTCCTCGTCACCCACGACATGGCCACTGTCGAGGAGTACTGCAGCCGGGCAATGCTGATCGACGGGGGCAAGATCCGCCAAATCGGCGATCCGGCCGAGGTCGGGAGGCGCTACCTGAAACTGAACTTCGAACAGGGAAGCGAAACTGGCGATGGCAGCGTCTCCACCGACACCGAGGCCGTGCGGATAGTCGAAGCTCGCGCCGAGGACGCCGCGGGCGGCCGGGCGACCACCTTCGAGCACGGGAGCCCAATCCGGATGCGCCTGGAGCTCGAGGTTCTACAGGACCTCCCCGGCATCACCGTCGGCTTCATCATCGCCAACGCCGACGGCGTCGGCATCTCCCAGTTCGATGTCTTCGTCAGCTCTGACGAGTACTACACCCCCCGCAAGCTGACCAAGGGCGAGAGGGTGCAGGTGAACTGCGAACTCGAGAACCCGCTGACGGCAGGGCGCTACCACGTCCACTGCGGGATCAACCAGGCACAGACCGCCCGTGTCCTGCTCTATGTCGCCAACGCAATCGACTTCGTCGTTTTCGGTGGCGAGATGGCGCGGGGCGTCGTCGCCTTGGAGCACAATTCAAAGGTGACGGTGGAAGGGTCATGACACCGGCGCAACAGGATCTCGAGCTCCGCACGGTCACCGGACCCTCTGCTCTCGGCGGCGGTCGCCGCCGCTTCTTCGACCTCCTGCGGCTGATGTCGGTGACCGAGTTCAAGCGGGTCTACTTCGGCACCGTTCTCGGCTATCTCTGGTCGTTGATCCGGCCGCTGATGCTGTTCGCGGTGCTGCTGTTCGTCTTCACCCAGGTCTTCAGGGTCGGCAGCGATCAGGTCGAGCACTACCCGGTGTTCCTGCTGCTCGGGATCGTCCTCTACACCTTCTTCCAGGAAGCAACGCAGAACTCGGTCACCTCCGTGGTCGCCCAAGAGGGGGTCGTCCGCAAGACTCAGTTCCCGCGACTGGTCATCCCCCTCGCCGTCTGCCTGACCGCGCTGTTCAACCTCGGCCTCAACCTGATCATCGTCTTCGCTTTCATCTTCGCCTTCGGCGTCGACCCGACCTGGACCTGGCTGCTCTTCCCGTTCGCGCTGGCGCTGCTCTTCGTCTTCACCGCCGCCGTCGGCATGGCGCTCTCGGTGCTCTATGTGCGCTTCCGCGACGTCGCGATCATCTGGACCGTAGTCGCCCAGGTGCTGTTCTACGCGACGCCGATCCTCTACCCGGTCAACTTCAAACCCGGCGGCGACTTCGAACACCTGCTGATGGTCAACCCACTGGCGGTGATCTTCGAGCAGGTCCGGATCTGGATCCTCGCCGAACCGGAAGCGCCCACCATCGTCGAGGCGGCCGGGGGCTGGCTCGGCCTGCTGCCCGCGGCGCTGATCTTCGTCGGCGTCTGTGTCTTCGGCGTCTGGATCTTCAACCGGGACGCCCCCCGCGTGGCCGAGGAACTCTAAGAGGGACGTTGGAAGCAGACGCGAGCCGGCTGGCTCGCTTCGACGTGCAGGTACCAGGGCTGGCCCGCGTGGTCGCGCGGGATCCGCAACAGCGTCTCCGAGTCGCCCGCGGCACCTTCGGTGTGGACCGGGTATTCGCCGGTGGCAAAGCGACGCAGCGAGAAGGAGGCGTCCGGGCCCGGCGCGAGCTCGATCCGGCTGGTGCCGAAGGGAACCGCGACCTCGGGGGTCGAGGAGTCGACGTCTACGCATTCCTCGCCTGCGACCGCCGCGGGCTTGTAGGCGCCGAGCTGGGTCACGGTCGAGATCGGCAGCACCTGGGAGAGGACGATGTCGGCGTAGTGGCGTCCCGGCTGGGGAGCGCTTTCGAGTTCCGCTGGCGTGTAGGCCGGGGAGCCCCAGCGATCCACCGCTTCGAAGTACTTGCCGGCTTCGACAATGCTGAGCGAGGCCGTGCCGGCGACCTCGAAGGAGCCGAGGGTGAAGGTCGGGTCAATCCGCCCCCGGGCGATCTCCATCGCCGCCAGATCGGAACGGGTGAAGACCGACTGTTCCTTCAGCCAATCCCTGCCGTCCTTCATCTGGGCCAGGTTGGGAGCGATCGCGCAGACGGTGACTATCCCGGCCACGATCAGTCCGCGGCGACTGAAGCGGACCCCGCGCAGCAGCTCCGCGGCCATCAGCAGGACGAAGACGGCGCCGGCGTAGACGTAGCGGCTCGAGGCCGCTTCGCGGCCCGGGATGTAGTTGAAGGCGGCCAGCAGCCAGTAGCTGAGAGCGGCGGCGGCGACCGGCCAGAAGCCGCGGGAGAAGCCGGGGCGACGCCACTGCCCGAAACCGACCAGCGCGATCGCGCCGATCAGCAGCGGCCGGCCCCAGTCGGGCTGGCCGGGGCTGTTGACCGGGATCGTGCTGAGGCCGGCGAGCGAGTCGAGGACAGAGGCGAAGCCGTCCATCACGTAGTGCGGCGAGGCGAGGATGTTGCGCAGGGTCATGTGGTGTTCGGCGTCGTGCCCCCAGCCGAGGTACCAGGCGAGGTAGACCAGCAGCGGCACGACGAAGAAGTAGGCCCGCCGCCAGCCACGAGTGCCGCGTTTCAAGAACACGTCGACCGCCGCGGCGACGATGAAGGAGAGGCCGAGGCTGCCGGAGAGGACCGCGACCAGCAGGGCCACGCAGGCCCAGGCGTCGCCGCGCTCGTCGTCGCGATCGAGCAGCAGCAGCATCGCCAGCCCTGCCGCGACCGGGATCGTGAACTCGTTCTCGAAGGGCCAGAGGATGATCGGCCAGGCACTGCCGAGGAACAGCAGCAGAGCCGCCGCCATCACCGCCAGCCACGGGTCGACACGACGACGGACGTAGAGGAAGAGAAGCGTCGCCGCGACGAGCAGGGTCAGCCCCATCGCGATCTGTTCGGGGGTGTTCGAGCCCATCCCGAAGACGGCCAGCAAGAGCTTCGTAATCGCCACCGGTATGACGACGATGTGCTCGTTGTGCGGCGCCAGGAAGGAATCGGCCGAGAAGCTCTGGCGGTCGAGCAGAAAGGCCCAGGTGTCCTGGAAGAAGGTGATCCCCCAGCCGGCGACCGTGAGCAGCACCACCGCGGCGACCAGCAACACCACCAGGACGATTACCGGCCCCCTGCGCTCGATGTCTCCTCGTGCGACGTGCATTCTGTTGGCCGGCGGACCCTGGGGCCCAACGGGCCGACGAGTCTAGCCTGCGGTCGCGGACGCCGGCTCCGCCACGCCCGGCGCCACGTCCGCATCCGCGCTCGCGGGCCGACCGTAGGCGAGCAGGCAGAAGGCGAGCAGGCTGGCCGCGGCGGGAATCGCGGCGCTGACCGAGTAGACGGTGCCTTCGCCGGGCGCGAGCGCCGGGGTGTAAACCAGCAGCATCAGCGCGGCGTTGATCCCGAGCAGCCAGATCGCGAAGCGCGGCAGCACGGCCCGCAGGCCGACGGCCGCACCGCAGATACCCAGAAGCGGGATCAGATAGCTGCCCTGATGAATGACGGTGGGCGCGTTGTCGCCGCCGAAAAGAAGCAGGGCCCAGACAACGGCACCGAGCGCGAAGGCGAGCAGGCAGCTGACCGCGAAGCGCCATTCGTCGGGACGCTCGTCGCGCCGGCGCCACCAGAGCGCCATCGCCACTGGCCCGAGCAGCAACAGGCCCAGCGATGGCAAGAGGAAGAGGAAGAGGATGTTCCGGACCTGGCGCTCGGTGTCGGCCCAGCGGCCGTCGCCGGCCGCTTCCACCGCCGCATCCGTGTTGTCCACCAGTTCCCCCGCGCCCAAGATCCGGGCGAAGTTGTCGACCTTGTTGTCGATCGTGCCGCCCAGGCCCGCTTCGCCGTAGGAATCGGACAGAGCCTCGCCCACGCCGCGGTCGTCGACATCGACGACGCCGGCCAGGAACCACTTGGTCAGCCTGTTGCCGGGCGGGTCGCCGTAACGCTGATAGGCGGACCAGGGCCCGACCACGACGATCCCGACGAGCGCGGCCACACCGATCCAGCGCCAGCTCGGCATGCCCCTGAAGGCGGCGATCAAAGCGAGCGCGGCGATCCCGAAGACACTCGAGCCGTGACCCATCGCCGCCAGCCCGAACAGGGCCGCGACCAGGGCCGCACCCCAGTAGCTGCGCCTGATCTCCGGCCAGAGTGGCGTCAAGATCAGGGCCGCCGCCGCCAGCAGCATCGCCGCCGGCAGCAACTTGGGCCAGACGAAGAAGCCGTTGACGATCGCCAGGTCGCTGACCAGCACGGTGAGCATCGCCAGCGCCCGCGTCGTCCGGCCCACGCGCCCGGCGAGAAGCAGCGCCCAGAGGCCGACGATCCAGAGTTGCTGCAGCGCCACGCCGAGCACCTGGTAGTGGATTTCGGCCTTGCCCCACCCGATCGACATCTGAGGCATCACGTAGCCGACCTGCAGCGGCGGCCTGTCGCTGGCCAGCCATTCGCCCGGGAACACCGGCGGCGTGCCGGAATGGCCGTGATGGAAGAACCATTCCGCGTAGAAGAGCGGGATGTCGTTGTCGGACGGCAGCGGGGCGGCGGTGAAGCGGTTCGCGGCGGTGCCGAGGGCGGCGTCGCTGCCACCGTGGAGAAAGCCGAAGTAGACGATGAAGGCCGTGCCCAGAACCCACAATCCGAGCGGGATCGCGAGCGCTCGCAGCAGGCGGCGGTCGACCCCTTCCCAGAGGCACCAGCCGGCGATCAGCATCGAGCCGAGAATGGTGAGGTAGGCAAACGAGTCGCCGGCGAGGCGACCGGCGTAGAAGGCCCAGAAGGCGAGCATCGCGACGATCCCGGAGACGCAGAGGGCGATCGCCAGCAGGATCGGGGTCTGCTGGACCCCGCGCCGCGCCGCGAGCAGGGCCGCGGCGACCCCCGGAAGCCCCGTCAAGGCCAGGTGCAAGGCCAAGAGCAGCCCCAGCTCGACAGCCGCCTTCATCGCCGGGAACGCCTATCCGCGCAGGGACTTGCCCGGGTAGACTCGCCTGCCATGGCGAATAACCCTACCCACGCCCAGGTCGCACAGTTGCGCGAGGCGAGCGAGGTACCCGAGCTGGCAGCGGAGTTGGCGCGCCAGGAAGAGGAGGTTCTGAGGCTGCGCGACCTGCTGATCGCCCGCGATGCCGAACTCGGCACCGCCAAGGGGAAGGTCATGGAGCTCGAAGTACGCTCGATGCAGCTGATCGGCGCGGCCGCGAGGATCCGGGCGCTGCTGCCGAACTTCGTCGTCAAGATCGTCAAGGGGCTCCGCCGAGCGCGGGGCTAGCAAGTGCCCGAGCAGCCCCGATTCTCCATAGTCACGCCGGTCTACGAAACCCCGGCCGATGTCCTGCGGGCGATGCTGCGCTCGGTCCGACGGCAGAGCTTTCGCGACTGGGAGTTGTGCCTGGTCGACGACGCGTCGTCGCAGCCCCACGTTGCCGCCGAGCTCGACGCCGCACAGCACCGCGACTCGCGGATCAAGCTGAAGCGCCGTGAGGAGAACGGCGGCATCGTCGCCGCCTCCAACGACGCGCTGGCAATGGCCGGCGGCGAGTTCGTCGTCCTCCTCGACCACGACGACAAGCTCCATCCGGACGCCCTCTCCCTCGTCTCCGAGGCGCTCGACGACGAGCCGCGGGCGGACTACGTCTACACCGACGAGGACAAGATCGACCGCGCCGGCCGTCACTCCGGTCCGTTCTGCAAGCCGGACTGGTCGCCGGAGCGGATGCGGACCCAGATGTACACCTGCCACCTCAGCGTCCTGCAGGCGCTCCCTGGTCGAGGAGGTCGGCGGGTTCGACAGCGGCTTCGAGGGGTCCCAGGACTGGGACCTCGTGCTCAAGGTGACCGAGCGGGCGCGCCGGGTGGTCCACGTGCCCCGAGTTCTCTATCACTGGCGCACGCTCGAGACCTCGACCGCGGGAGCCGGCGAGGAGGCGAAGCCGTGGGCGTTCGAGGCCGGAGCCCGCGCGGTCCAGGCCCACTGCGAGCGGATCGGCCTGCAGGCGCGGGTCGAGCGCGACGAGAAGGACCCGGGCGTCTACCACCTGCAGCCCAACCTCGACCACGAGCCGGCCGTGAGCATCGTGATTCCAACCAACGGCCAGAAGCGGGAGGTCCGCTACGAGCAGGTGACCCTGGTCGAGCACTGCGTTCGCAGCATCGTCGAGAAATCGACCTATTCCGACTACGAGATCGTCTGCGTGGTCGACTCCTCGACCGACTCCGACGTGCTCGACAACCTCAGGGCGATTGCCGGCGACCGCCTGCGCCTGGTCGGCTACGACCGCAAGTTCAACTTCTCGGCGAAGATCAACCTCGGGGCGATCCACAGCGAGGGCGAGCAGCTGCTCCTGCTCAACGACGACATGGAGGTGCTGACGCCGGACTGGATCGAGCGCCTGGTCATGTACGCGCAGCACCCCGGCATCGGCGCCGTCGGGGCACGGCTGCTCTGGGAGGACGGGCGGCTGCAGCACGCCGGCGTGCTGTTCGAGAACGGCGGCCTGCCAGGTCACATCTACCGCGGTTACGCCGGCGACTTCAAGGGGTACTCGAACAACGTCTTCGTCGCCCAGAACTACCTCGCGGTCACGGGCGCCTGCATGATGACGCCGCTCGACGCCTTCAAGGAGGTCGGTGGCCTATCGACGAAGCTGCCGGTCAACTACAACGACATGGACTACTGCCTGAAGCTGCGTAGCGAGGGTCTGCGGGTCGTCTACGACCCCGACACCGTCCTTTACCACTTCGAGTCGTCCAGCCGCTCCTCCGACGTCGAGGACTGGGAGAAGGAGGCGCTGGTCGGGCGCTGGCTGCCGCTGACGGCGGTCGACCCCTCGACCAACCCGTACCTGACCCACGGCATGCCGCGACTCCGCGCTCAGGTCGCCTGGGCCTCGCGCCGCCTCTCTCCCGCCGCACTGCTGGCCGGCCTCGGCCGCCCCCGTGGCTAACAACGCCTCAGGCGAAGATCGTCAGGCAGAGGACCGCGCGCGCCGCGACGGCGCCATCGCCGGCCCGCTCGGTCGCGGCGTGGTAGCTGACGCCGGCGGCACGAGCCGGCGGCACGCGGCGCCAGCCGCGCCCGGTGTGCATGAACACGGCCTCCTTGTAACGACCGGCGCCGGCACGCGCCAACAGATCGTCGACATCCTCGCGGTCGAGCTGGCGGAACCAGCCGTGGTCCTCGCGCTGCCCGTAGGGAACGCTGAGGTGAACACGACCGCCGGGGCGCACCACCCGCAGCAGCTCGCGCAGCGCCAACGCCGCCTCAACCCGCGGGTCCTCGGCCCGGGGTACCGTGGCGCCATAGCCGGCGTTGTCCATGCCAACGTGCTCGAGCGTCGAGAGGCAGACAACCTCGTCGAACCAGTCGTCGCGCAGCGGCAGCGCCCGTAGGTCCCCATACAAGTAGGAGATCGCGAGCGAGGTGAAGGCCACGGGCTCCGGCGCCAGGGTGACGATCGTGAGGTCGTCGATCGATGGCAGCAGCGCCTCGACGAGATGGCGGTGGTTGAGCACTGAGCCGGCGTCGAGCACCCGTCCCGAGAGGCCACGCGAGAACAGCCATGGGTACTCGGCGACGCGCTCGTCGAAGCCGGCGCCGAGGCCCGGCGGCAGCTGTGCATCGGCCGCGAAGCGCTCACCCCAGGGCCGGCTGTCGAGCAGGGAGCGGACCAGAGCCCGGTGGATGGAGTCGTAGGCGAGCGTGCCCGGCTCGACCGTGGCCGGGAAGCGGCGGGCCCAGGTCCGTCCGAGCCGGCGCCCAGCCGGCAGCAGGCGCTCGGCTGCCGGAGCCGGCGCGTCAACAGGCTCCAGCCACAGCGTCGTGAACGGGGTCTCGGCCGCGTCCACCGCCCGCACCAGCGCCCCGGGGTCCGCGGGCAGCTCGCCCTCGGCCCCGACCGCACGCAGCCCCATCGCCCGGTAGCTGTCGAGCACCGAGACCGGGTCGGTGCCGGCCTCGCGCAGGCCCTGCGGCCAGAACTCGACCAGCAGCACCGGGCGTGAGCGCTCCAGGAGGCGGCGGGCGCCACGCAGGGCGACGTGCTCGCTCGCCTGCGTGTCCATCAAGATCAGGTCCACCCGGGCCGGCAGCACTTCGTCCAGACGCACGGCCCGCACCGGCACCGTCATGCGCCCGGACTCCGCCAGCCCGACCCGGTGGTCGCCGGTGTTGGTGTCGTGCAGGCCGAGGTCGAGCTCGCCCGGCTCTGACCAGGCGGCCGCTTCGACGACCTCGATCTGGGCGCCGCGGGTGCGCTCGGCGTTCAGTCTCAAGACATGGGCATTGCCCGGATCGGGCTCTACCGCCACGACCCGACCAGAGGGGCCGACCGCCTCAGCCATGAGCAGAGCCACGTAACCGATGTTTCCGCCTACGTCGACAGCGGTCATGCCGGGCTTCAGCAGCGAGCGGAGCCGGTCGCCCAGCTCCTCCTCCCAGGTTCCACGGGCACGGATGATCGGGGTGATGACGGTGTCGTCCGCGTGCACGAGCAGCGGCCCGACATCGGTCTCGAGCTCCTCGAGGTTGATCTCGGTCACGGTCCGAGTATTCCGTACCTCGACGCGGCGTAGGCTGCACGGGTGCTCAAGCCCGACCAGGTCATCTCCGTCTATCGACAGGCTGCTCGGCCGCACCCCGAGCAGCGGGGAAATCGACGTCCAGCTTGGCACCGCGAGCACCCTCGACGAATTACTGCGAATCGTCCTCGATTCCGACGAGTACGCCTTCCTCTTACGTAAGAGCGGCGCCGGGCGGGGAAGGAGGCCCATCTCCGTCAACGTCTTCCATCCCGACCTCGCTCCCTGGGGTCTGCCGCCCGGCACGCGTTCGCTCGACCGGATCGCGATCGTCGGACACGAGGGCTGGCTATTCCTGTGCGGAGGCACGAACGCCAATCTCGGGCAGTACGTGGGGGCCGTCGAGATGGAGCCGACCTGGCTCGACGAGTGGCGCGCGCTGATACGCGAGCGTCGCGCCGAGATGGACAGCCTGGGGACCGCCTCCGCCTGGCTCGTGGTTCCGGACAAGCTCGCCGTCTACGAGGACCGCTATCCGGAGGAGCTGGTCCGAGTCGGGCCGCGCCCGATGGAGCGCCTGCTCGAGCTGCCGGATCTGCCGCTCGTCTATCCCCTCGCCGAGCTTCGGAAGGCCGCTGCAGCCGGCGAGGAGGTCTACCTGCGAACCGACACCCACCTCACCTTCCGCGGCAACCAGCTGCTGTTTGCCTCGGTCGCCGCCCAGCTTGGGGTCGAGGATCCGCCTGATTTCAGCGCCCTTGCCCACCATTCCTACCCGACCATGGGCGATCTCGGGGCAAAGTTCGAACCCGAGATCGTCAGCATCGTCAGCGACCCCGGCTCACTGCTCGAGGCCGAGATCGTCGAAGACAACCGAGCCGAGATCGAAGCCGTCGGCGGACACGTCGGTACGCGCCGGGTGTTCCGCAACAAAGCGGCTCCCGACCCGCGCGTGGCGGTCGTCTTCGGCGACTCCTTCGGCTTCGGCGCCCCTCACTACCAGGGGCTCTCCTGGTTCATGGCGCAGAGCTTCCGCGAGGTGCATTTCATCTGGGTGCCGTTCGGCTGGGACTCGGACTACGTGCGCCGGATTGGCGCGCAGGCGGTGCTGATTCAAGGGGCCGAGCGCTTCGTCGCCCGGGTGCCACAACCAGCGGTCGAGGTCGCGACCCTCGCCGAAGAGACGCTGCACCGCAAGCAGGCGCTCGACACCGAGTGACCGAGCTAGTCCGCGTTGGCGCTGAGGTCGGGCTCGACCGCCGCGGCGCGGACGCCCTCGACGCTGATCGGCGCCTCGTCAGCGGGTAGCTCCACCGCCTGCACGCCACTCTCAGCGGCAACCATCGTGATCAGCCACTGGAAGCCGCGCACCTCGGGGGGCTGGGCGGCGGTGATCGCCAGGCCGTTGCGCTTGGCGGCGTCGACGAGCCAGTCGCGGTCAAAGATGACCGCGTTGGTGGGGTTCTCGTCGTTTATGTAGAGGGCGTTTTGGAAGGTCTGCATCATCGGGAACAGGCGCTTGTCGAAGAGAAACCAGGTCGAGAGGAAGACACCCGACGGCCCGAGAGCTCTCGCCACCTCCTTCAGGTAGTACTCCGCCTGCGCCTCGATCAGATGGGTGAAGACCGAGTAGGCGATCACCAGAGAGCGGGAGGCATCCTCGACGGGGAACGCGACGACGTCGGGTTTATCCTCACCCTCGTTCCAGATTCCCGGATAGCGCACGTCGTGGTGGCGAAACTCAAAGCCGGGAGCCCGCGGTGAGAGGTTCTCCTCACACCATTTGACGAGCGGCTGGTTGAGATCGACGCCAAGATAGGCACGCGGGCGCGGCTGCTGCTGGATCAGCTGCCGCGCAAGCCGTCCACAGCCACAGCCGAAGTCGAAGACCGAGTCATAGGCCTCGTCGGGAAGACCCGGAAAGACCGGCTGCCCCTCAGGATTGTCGAAGGCCGCGGTAGCGGTCGGCCCGACCGCTTCTCGCATCTCCAGAGGTGGGAAGGGAAGATCGTTCAAAGTCGCTTTCTGTCGGCGAGCCGACGGCAGGCGCCAGCGTGCCGCCCGGTTTCCGCGGTTGGTCATAATGGCCGCAAACTACCATCGATCGGGGAGTGGGCCGGGGTGAACATCTGCACGATTGTCGCGAGGAACTACCTTGCCCATGCACGCGTTCTCGCCCGGTCGTTTCGACAGGTCCACCCGGACGGAACCTGCAGCGTCCTCGTCATCGACGACCCCAACGGCTTCATCGACGCCGCCGCGGAGCCCTTCGAGTTGCTGACGATCGACCAGATCGGGCTCGGCGACCCAGAGAGGATGGCCGCCTCCTACGACGTGATGGAGCTCTCAACCGCGGTTAAGCCATGGTTGCTGCGGCACCTCCTCGAGCGGCCGGGAGTCGACTCGGTCATGTATCTCGACCCCGATATCCGGATCTTCCAGTCGCTCGAGGAGATCGACCGCCGGGCGCGCGAGCACAACGTCGTCCTCACCCCCCACTTCACCAAGCCGCTGCCCCGCGACGACCTCAAGCCCAGCGAAGAGGACATCCTCATCGCCGGCACCTACAACCTCGGCTTCATCGCCCTGGGGGCCAGCGAGACGGCGGACGCCCTGCTCGAGTGGTGGTCCGAGCGGCTCGAGAACCACTGCCTCAACGATCCCGCCAAAGGGCGCTTCGTGGACCAGCGCTGGATCGACCTGGCACCGGGCCTCTGGCCCGGCATCGACGTACTTCGCGACCCGGGTTTCAACATCGCCTACTGGAACCTGCCGACCCGCAAACTCGAAATCGACGGTGACGGGTACCGAGTCGACGGCCGGCCGCTGCGCTTCTTCCATTTCAGCGGCTTCGACCCGCTGCGGCCAGGAGAGCTGAGCAAGCACCAGAACCGGATCGAGGTGGCTGCGGATTCGGCGCTGACGCGGATCTGTCAGGAATACGCGAGGGAACTGCTCGACGCGAACTTCAAAGAGGTCAGCGGCTGGCCCTACGGCTGGAACGAGATGGGGAACGGACTCGAGCTCGACCGGCCGGCACGTGCCGTCTTCCGCGACGCGGTCGAAGTCGGTGCCTTCGGCGACTCCGTCTTCGATGAGCCGGGCGCGGAGCGGTTCGTCGACTACCTCAAGGCAGATGCTGGGACCAACGGGGACCCCGGGGTGACCAGATACGCGCAGGCAGTCTGGGATGCCCGTCCAGACTTCCGCGCGATCTTCCCCAGCATCGAGGGCGACAACGGCCCGGCCTTCGTGCGCTGGCTGCACGCCACCTCGGGCGACACCGGGATTCCGACCGAGCTCCTCCCCCCGCTCCGGCGTCGGCGAACGGCCACTCGCCGGAGCCGGAGCCGCGGCAAACGAAGCCCGGCGTCAACGTCGTCGGTTACGTCAGCTCGGAGCGAGGCGTCGGCGAGGCGGCGAGGCAGATGTACGCGGCCCTGCTGGCGGGCGGCGTTCCCGCGACGACGATCGACGCCCCGACCGATCCGGCTGAGATATCGAAGGGCCTCAGGGGGCTCACGGACGAGGACTATCCCTACGACTACAACTTGATCTGCGTCAATGCCGACATGCTGCCACTGATCGCGGCGGGCCTCGGCGACGAGTTCTTCAAGGGTCGCCAGACCGCCGGGCTGTGGTTTTGGGAGGTGAGCCAGTTCCCAGCGCAGTGGCAGGGTGCCTTCGAGCACCTGGACGAAGTCTGGGTCGCCTCAGATCACATCGCCCGGACGCTGCGCGAACTTTCGCCGGTCCCGGTGCAGACGATGCGGCTGCCGGTAACGCCGGAGGCGCCGCCACAGATGAGCCGGACGGAGCTGGGGATGCCGCAGGGCTTCTGCTTCCTCTTCGTCTTCGACTACCGCAGCGTCTTCAAACGCAAGAACCCGCTCGGCGTGGTCAGGGCCTTCTGCGATGCATTTGAGCCCGGATCCGGGCCATCGCTGGTGATCAAGTCGATTTTTGGCGACGAGTTCCCGAGCGAGCGACAGGCGCTGGCGGCGGCCGCGAGCGAGCGGCCCGAAATCCACCTGGTCGAGGAGACGATCCCCGTCGAGGCCAAGAACGCGATGATCGCCAGCTGCGACTGCTACGTGTCCCTGCATCGCTCCGAGGGGTTCGGCCTGACGATGGCGGAAGCGATGTACTTCGGCCGGCCGACGATCGCCACCGCCTACTCGGGCAATCTCGACTTCATGACTGCGGGGAACAGCTACCTCGTTCCCCACACGATGACGGAGATTGGCGTCGACGCCAATCCCTATCCGCCCGACGGCGAGTGGGCCGAGCCGGACCTTGGCCGGGCCTCGAGCCTAATGCGTGAGGTCTTCGAGAATCCGAAAGCAGCGGCCGAGCGTGGTCGCCGCGGTGCGGCCGACATCCGCCGCACGCACTCGTTGCAGGCAGCCTGCGAACGGATCCAGGCACGCGCTGCCGAGGCGAGGCTGCAGCGCCTGGTCGGCGAGCTGCGAGAGCCGGGTGCAAGCCAGCGCAAGACGGAGCAGACGGGGCGCGAGCGGCTCCGGCACCTGCTTGGAGTCGGCTACGCCCTGCCTCCCCAGGGGTCGGGCCGCGCCCGCAGCACCGCGAAGCGGCTCTACATGCGGCTACTGCGCCCCTATACGGCCTATCAGCAGCGCGTCAACCAGAGCACCACGACGGCGCTTGGCGAGATCGAGGAAGCGCTGGACGATCTGCGCGAGACGATCGCGAAGGGTCTGACCGTGGAGGAGACGATCAATTGCAGGCTGACGGGGACGAGCGAGATGGTGCGCTTACTGGCCGACGACCTCGTCCGTGACCGCGAGCGCATGGCCCAGGTCGATGAGCTGGTCTGGGCGGCCGGCGCCGAGCCCTACATGGCGAACAACCGGCTGCGGTCGAGGACGCACCCGAAGCTGGGTGAGACGATCGGCTACCGGACGGGATTGGAGGAGGCGAGCGACGACGGCTATCGCAGCTTCGAGGACATCTTCCGCGGCCCCGAGGAGATGATTCGCGACCGCCAGAAGATCTATCTCAACCTGGTCGCCGACCACGCGCCCGTGCTCGACGCCGGCTGCGGGCGCGGCGAGTTCCTCGACCTGCTGGTAGAACGGGGAATCGAGGCGCGGGGCGTAGACCTCGACCCGGACATGATCAAGCGCTGTCGCGACAAGGGGCATGAGAACGTCGAGGAGGGGGACCTGATCGAGTACCTGGAACGGGCTCCGCAGGGCTCGCTCGGCACGATCTTTAGCGCCCAGGTGATTGAGCACCTGGGATACGACCTCTTGCAGCGCTTTCTCGACCTCAGTCTTTCGCGGCTGAAGCCGGGCGGGCTGCTGATCGCTGAGACGGTCAACCCGCACTCAGCAGCGGCGCTGAAGGCATTCTGGGTCGATCCGACCCACGCCCACCCGCTCTTCCCCGAGACCATGCTCGCGCTCTGCGCGCAGGCCGGCTACGCGACCGGAGACGTATTCGCACCGGTTGGCAGCGGCGACTGGGAGCAGGACCGCACACATGTCGGCGAGTACGCGGTGGTCGCCAGCGCGCCCTCAGCGAGCTCCTAGCCGAGCCCGAAAACCTAAGCCGTGGAGACCGGGCTGCCTTTTTTGAGCAGCGCGAGGTCGGCGTCGACCATCAGCTTCACCAGCTGCTCGAAGTCAACGGTCGGTTTCCAGCCCAGCTCCTCGCGCGCCTTGGTCGGATCGGCGATCAGCAGATCGACCTCGGCCGGGCGCATGAAGGCGGGATCTTCGCGTACGTACTCAGCCGGGTCGAGGTCCAGATAGGCGAAGGCGATGTTGACGAGGTCCCCGACCGAGTGATGGGAGCCGGTGCCGACGACGTAGTCGTCGGGCTCGTCGCGCTGCAGCATCCGCCACATCGCGTCGACGAAATCGGGCGCGTAGCCCCAGTCACGACGGGCATCGAGGTTGCCGAGAGCTAGCTCAGACGCCAGCCCGAGTTTGATCGCCGCGGCGGTGTGGGTGACCTTGCGGGTGACGAACTCGAGGCTGCGGCGAGGGCTCTCGTGATTGAAAAGGATCCCGGAGCAGGCGTAGAGGCCGTAGCTCTCGCGGTAGTTGACGGTTATGAAGTGGGCGTAGACCTTGGCCACCCCGTAGGGGCTGCGCGGGTAAAACGGCGTCAACTCGTTCTGCGGCGTTTCCCGAACTTTGCCGAACATCTCGCTGGAGGAGGCCTGGTAGAAACGCGCCTCGGGACAGCTTTCCCGCATCGCCTCGAGCATCCGGGTCGCGCCCAGGCCGGTGAACTCGGCGGTCAGGGTCGGCTGGTTCCAAGAGGCGCCCACGAAAGACATCGCCGCCAGGTTGTAGATCTCCTCCGGCTCGCAAGCCCGCATCACGTCGACCAACGAGCGCTGGTCCAGGAGATCGCCGGTGTGGATCGTGATCCGGTCGCGGATCTTCTCCAGGCGATGGTGGTTCTCGCTCGAGAGACGGCGCACCATCCCGTGCACCTCGTACCCCTTGTCGAGCAGCAGCTCCGCCAGGTAACTGCCGTCCTGGCCCGTGATACCGGTGATCAGCGCGCGGCGCGACATTGGGGCAAGCGTACCTAGATCGACTGACGCGCGGATGGGGGGCCGCCTAGCGCGGCCCAGCCCCCATCTTCGCGACGTTGCGCTGCTTCGGGTTGCGCACCTGGTAGTCGCCGCGGCTGAGCGCGTTCTCGAGCCAGACGTAGAGGACGATGAAGAGGTAGCGGCTGCCCATCTCCTTCATCGCCAGCTTCGGCACCCCGGAGGTGCGGTTGGTCCAGTCGGTCGGGATCACGGCGTAGCTGTGGCCGCGGGCGATCGCCTTCAGCGGCATCTCCACGGTGAGGTTGAAATGCTTGGAGAGCAGCGGCTGGATCGTTTCGATCACCTCGCGCCGGTAGCCCTTGAAGGCGTTGGTGGTGTCGTTGTAGCCGTGGCGGAAGAGGATGCGGATGAACCAGTTGGCGAGGCGGTTGATGGTCAGCTTCAGCCCGGGGTAGTCGTGCACCTTGGCACCGGGCATGAAGCGGGAACCGAAGGCGCAGTCCCAACCTCCCTCGAGCAGCCGGTGGTACTTGACCAGGTCCTCGGGGTCGTCGGAGGCATCGGCCATGACGATCACGACCGCGTCGCCCTCGAAGACGTCGAGCCCGGCCCGGATCGCCATTCCGAACCCCTTTTCGTAGTGCGAGGGATGGCAGCGGACGTGCGGATTGCCGGCGCCGATGCCGTTGACCACGGCGGCGGTGCTGTCCTCGCTGCCGTCGTCGACGACGACGACCTCGTAGTCGACCTGCTCGCGCTCGAGCACGGCGACGACTCCTTCGACGGTTGCGCCGACCGACCCCTCCTCGTTCTGGGCCGGCATTACCACCGAGAGCTTCATGCCGGCGTCGCCGTCCAGCGCTCGAGATTCTGCTCGTACATCTCGCGGAGGATGTCCTCGACGCCGTAGCGCAGCTTCCAGTCCGGGTAATCGGCCTCGAACGGCGCCAGGTCGGAGATCCACCAGCGGTGGTCGCCGATCCGCGGCTCCTCTCCCATCTCCCAGCTCAGCTCGCGGCCGGAGACGCGCTCGCAGACCTCGATCGCCTCCAGCATCGAGCAGTTGCTGAAACGGCCGCCGCCGATGTTGTAGATGGCGGCCGCGCGCGGGGCCTGGCGGAAGGCGTCGAAGGCGGCGATCAGGTCGGCGCTGTGGATGTTGTCGCGAACCTGCTTGCCCTCGTAGCCGAAGACGGTGTAGGGCGTACCGGTGACGGTGCACTTCATCAGGTAGGCGAGGAAGCCGTGCAGCTTGGCGCCGGCGTGCTGGGGACCGGTCAGGCAGCCGCCGCGGAAGGCGACCGTGGGCATCTCGAAGTAGCGCCCGTACTCCTGCACCAGCAGGTCGGCCGCCGCCTTGGAGACGCCGAACAGCGAGTGGGTGCAATTGTCGATCGACATCGAGGTGTCGATGCCGCCGAAGTAGGGGTGGGACTCGGGCAGCTCCAGCCGCTGCTCGAGGTCTTCCAGCGGCAGCCGGTTGGGCGTGTCGCCGTAGACCTTGTTGGTCGAGCAGAAGATGAAGGGCGCCGTCGGGCAGTGGGCGCGGGCCGCCTCGAGCAGGTTCAGGGTGCCGTTGGCGTTGACGCCGAAGTCGGTCTGCGGCTCGCTCGCGGCCCAGTCGTGAGAGGGCTGGGCGGCGGTGTGGATTACCAGCTCGATCTGGCCGGCGTGCTCGCGGAAGATGCGGTCGATCGCGTCGCCGTCGCGGATGTCGGCGTTCTCCCAGTGGAACTCGGAGTGCTCGGCGACGAGCCGCTCGGTCACGTGCGAAGTCGACGATTCCGGTCCGAAGAACTGCGCCCGCATGTCGTTCTCAATGCCGACGACGTCGAAACCCGCGTCGATGAAGTGCTCGACAGCCTCGGAGCCGATCAGGCCTCCGGCCCCCGTGATGATCGCTACCGGCATGCGCGCCTACTCCCTTCCCCCCGCGGGGGCGTCGATGTTGAGTGCCTGGGCGATTCGCGTCTCGTCTGCCGCTACCCACTCGTGGATGTCGGCAAGCACCTGTTCGGCGCTGCGCTGGGGTCGCCACTCGTCCAGGCCGAAGATCTTCGTGCAGTCGGATAGGTATATCGGGACGTCGCCGGCGCGGGTCTGCTCGACCGGCTCGATCGGCACCTCGTTGCCGGTCAGCTCGCGGCAGATCGCGGTCGTCTCCAGCAGCGAGAGGCTGCACTCGCGGCCGCCGCCGACGTTGACCGTGCGCCCGTCCCAGGCTCCCTGATCGAGCAGCTGGCGCTCGACCAGGTCGACCAGGTCCTCGACGTGGAGCAGGTCGCGCACCTGCTTGCCCTTGCCGCCGAAGCCGATGTAGCTGAGCGGATTGCCGAAGTGGTGGGCGAGCATCCAGTGGGTGAAGACGCCCTGGTCGACCTTGCCCATCTGCCAGGGGCCGGCGATGACGCCGCAGCGGTCGATCACAGCCGGCACGCCGAGCCCCGCCCGGTACTCCTCGATCAGCAGCTCGGCGGCGAGCTTGGTGGCGCCGTAAAGAGTACGAGCGCCCTCAAGCGGGAACTGCTCGGAGAGCCCGGCGGGCGAGATGCCGGGCAGTGCCTGCTCAGCGGCGATCTCGAAGCGGGTCTCGGCCTCGTCCAGCTTCAGCTCGACCTGCGGCGCCACCGGGTAGACGCGGCTGGTCGAGAGGAAAACGACGAAGGCCTCGTCGCGGCGAGCCAGCTCGAGGCAGTTGTAGGCGCCGGTCAGGTTGGTGTGTACGAGGTAGCCGGTGTCGCCGTCGACACCGCTCATCACCGAAGGCTCGGCGGAGCACTCGATCAGGGCATCGATCCGCGGCACCCGGGCCAGATCCTCGGGCTCGCGGACATCGCCGCGGACGAACTCGACGCCCGCCTCCTGCAGGCGCGGCAGATTCAGTTCCGAACCGCGCCGGTAGAGGTTGTCCAGCACGACGATCTCCCAGTCGGGATGCCTCGCGGCGAGCGACATGGCCAGGTTGGAACCGACGAAGCCGGCGCCACCGGTGATCAGCAGGCGGTCCATTGAGGCGGCTGACGCTATCGGACGCAGCGAACGACGCGTCTCTTCGCGGGGGAGCTCTCAGCTACCTTGAGAGACCTGATTCGAGCAGCGGGGATAGTCGCGGTCTCATTGGCCCTGCTGGGCGCGAGCAGCGCCCAGGCGCTGACGCTGCAGCAGGTCGGCGGCAGCTTCGAACAGCCGACCTACGTCAGCTCCGACCCCGGCGACGCCGGCCGCCTCTTCGTGGTCGAGCGCAAGGGCACGATTCAGCTGCTCGAAAACGGGGTGAAGAGCAAATTCGCCGATCTCAGCGCGAAAGTCGCCTGCGGCGGCGGCTGCGAAGGCGAGCGCGGGCTGATGTCGATCGCCCTGGCGCCCGACTTCGACAGCAGCGGCCGCCTCTACGTCGACTACGCGAACGACGTCGACGGCGAAATCCACGTCGATGAACTCGTCTCCAAAGACCCCGGCCACAAAAGCGCCGATCTCTCCACCCTGCGTCCCCTGGTCGGCATTCCCCACCCGGACGCGAGCAACCACAACGGCGGCCAGCTCCAGTTCGGCCCCGACGGGTATCTCTATATCTCAACCGGAGACGGCGGCGGCAGCAACGACCAGTTCCACCACGCCCAGGACCCGGCCAGCCCGCTCGGCAAGATCCTCCGGATCGACCCGGATTCGGGGGCACCATTCTCGGTCTGGAGCTCCGGCCTGCGCAACCCCTTCCGCTTCTCCTTCGACAGGCTGACCGGCGACATGGTGATCGGCGACGTCGGGCAGAGCGCCCGCGAGGAGATCGACCTCGCCCGCAGCCCGCTGCCGGGCGTGGTCGGCGGTGGCGGCGCCAACTACGGCTGGAACTGCCGCGAGGGATTCGCGGTTGGGCCCGCCACCGACCCTGACTGCGGCACGTCGTCACCGACCGCCTTCACCGAGCCGGTCCTCGACTACCCGCACACTCAGGACCCCGACCTCGGCGGCTCCAGCCGCTGCTCGATCACCGGCGGCTACGTCGTCCGCGACGCCAGCCTCGGCGCTCTCTATGGCCATTACATCTACACCGACTACTGCGGTGGAGCGCTGCGCTCGCTGCAAATGCCAACCGCCCCTGGAAGCCGCGCCAGCGACGACTGCTCGCTACGCGTCGAAGCGGACAACCCGGTCTCCTTTGGCGAAGACTCTGTACGACGGCTGTATGTGGTCGAGCAGGGCGGACGCATCTACCGCCTCACCGGTTCGCCGCCCCCCACCTGCCCCAACCCGACGGAGCCAGCCGCGCCGCAGGCGCTGACGGCCGCGAAACCCGCCGCCCCCACCTTCATCGGCATCAAGCCGCAGCGGCGCCGGGTCGAACGCGGCAAGCGGGCGCTGCTGACGGTCTGGGTCTCCCCCTGCAGCAGCCGCAAGGGTCAGTCGGTCGAGCTCCTGCGCAACGGCCATGCCAACGGGAGCCGCTACCTCAGCCGCGCCTGCACGGCGCACTTCAACCCAAAGATCCGCAGCGGCACGACCTTCGCCGCCGCCACCCACGAAGGGCGCGGCTACCTGCCGGGCAAGTCGCGCAAGCTGACGATCCGCCTCGCGCACCGCAAGCGCTAGCTGTTCGAGCCTCCGTCGCGGCCGGCGCTACGGCCGCGCGCGGCCGCCGGTGAGACCGACGAAGGCGTGCCAGGCGGGCTTGGGGTGGAAGCGGGCTCCGGCGCGGAAGAGGCCGACCGAGTCGCAGAAGTTGCAGGAGTCCGGCAGGTCCTTCCAGGAGAACCAGAAGACCTGCTTGAGGTCGAGCCGGTTGCGGTTTTCCAGCAGGTAGCCGTAGGAGGCCTTGAGCTGCTTGGACTGGCCGCGGATGCCCTGCTCGAAGGCGACTTCCTGGAAGTTGTTCTGGGAGCCCCAGCCCATCTCGGTGATGTAGAGCGGCACCCGGTCGTGGTTCTCGACGGTGACTTCGTGCAGCGCTTCGACCAGTTCTTCGAGCGTTTCCGCGTCGACCGCGTAGGGGTGCAGGGCGATGCCGTCGAAGCGGCTCTTGAGGCCCGGCGAGCGGTAGAGGATTTCGAGGAACTTGGCGGCCGGCATTCCTTTGGGCCCGCTTGCCGTCGGTTCCCCGAAGAGGCCGCTGAGGATGACTTTGGCGCTGGGGTCGACCCGTTTGATCGCCGGGCTGGAGATCCTCACCAGCTTCGCGTAGCGCTGCGGCGAGGCCGGGTAGGCGAAGTAGAAGAAGTTGGCCTCGTTCCAGACCTGCCAGTTGCGGATCGGCTGCGGGCGCGGGATCGCCGGCTCGTATTTGACGACTCCGGGCGCCCGCTCGGTCCAGAATTCGCCGCCCGGTCCGTAGCGTTTCACCGCCGCCCCCAGGAACAGGGTCCAGGCCCTGCGCGCCCTGGCGCTGTCGATCGGCAGCGTCGTTTCCCTGTGCGAGATCCAGCGCGGCGTGCCGTAGAAGAACGGCAGCACGCTGAGCCCGTGCCGGGCCGCGACGGTGACGACTTCGTCGAAGCCCTCCCAGCTGTAGCCGCCTCTGGGGGTCGGCTGCGTGCCGCCCCAGGAGAGCGGCCAGCGGATGCTTTCGACCCCGCCGGCCCTCATGTAGGCGGCGTCCTCGTCGGTCAGCGAGGTCTGCGGGCCGACCCCGAAGAAGCCCTTCGGGGCGGTGAGCGGGGGCTTCGCGGAACCCGACTGGGCGCCGGCTAAAAGAGCGGCGGCGAGGGCGGCGAGAAGCAGGGCGGCTGAGATGCGTCGTTTCATCGAATCGAGAAAGGTAGCGGTCGCGTCACCCTGCAACACGGAGACGGGCTACATGTAGCGATGCTGTCAACGGCGGCTCAGTAGGTCCCGCCGAGCTTGCGATGGTCCCAACTGGCGGTGCGAACCGGCCTGAAACGGATCGCGACCCGCTTCGGCGCCTGCGCTTCGAGGCCGGCTTTGGCGTCGCCGTCGATCGAGGAGAGGCCCTCGGCGTAGCGCAGCGTCAGCTCTTCGGCGAAGCCGAGCACGGTCTCGAGGTCCCTGTGCAGCTCGGCCTCGGCCTCGATCATCGCCCCGCGCAGCTCGCCGTACTCGTGCCCGGTCTCGACCAGCACGGTCGCCCGCGGGTCGCGTTCGAGGTTGCGCACCTTCTGCGACTTCGCGTAGGTCCAGATCCAGACCTCGCCCTCCCGCGGCACGAACCAGAGCGGCATCGAGTGCGGCCAGCCGCGCGGCCCGAGGCTGGAGACGACGGCGACCCGCTCGGTCTCCAGCAGCTCCAGCAGCTCGGCCTCGCTGAGCACGATCTGATCGCGGCGACTCATTCGGCGCGAACTCTAGGGCGTCATTGAAATCTTGCGAAATCGCGATGGAGTGCGCACATTCAGGCACAGGATCGCCCCTAAGGTCGCTGTCGTGCAAGGGACCATCCAGAGTTGAGGTTGCTCGCGGGTTCCGTGCTGCAGGCCGTGGCAAGGCCAGATCATCTCGAGCTGGATCCAATGCGGGGGATGCGAAGCAGGTACTTCAGGCGAGGCGCTGGTCCCAGTCGTTGGCTCCTCGTGGTCGTAAGCTACGAACAGGAGCCGGCTCGAGTCATCACTGCCTTTGGAATTCGAAAGGATCCGCGGTCATGGAGCAAGTGAGCATCAAGATCGGATCCCTTGCCTTCGATCGGGCTGAATATGACGCCGAGCACGACGTCCTGTATCTGCATCTCGGCGAACCGCAGGACGGCGAAGGAGAGGAGACGCCGGAGGGACACGTGCTCCGCTTCGCACCGGGCACGAAGCGGATCGTCGGCCTCACGATGATGAGTCCCCGCTTCATCCTCGAGCGGGATGGCCAACTCACGGTCACCGTTCCCGAGACCGTCGCGGCAAGCGCCGACGATCTCGCTCCGGCACTCGCGGCCTCCTAGGAAACCACGCCCTGGCCGCTGGGCCGGAGATCGGGCCTGAACGCCCGTCGGTAGGCGGTCGGCGTCGTCGCGGTGGCGCGGCGGAAGTGGTCGCGCAGCGAGGCGGCGCTGCCGAAGCCGCAGCGCCAGGCGACCGCCTCGACCGGCAGCTCGGACTCCTCCAGCAGCCGCCGCGCCTCCAGCACCCGCTGCGAGAGCAGCCACTGCAGCGGCGTCGTCCCGGTCTCCTCGCGGAAGCGGCGGGCGAAGGTGCGGGGGCTGACGCGGGCGTGGCCCGACATCGTGGCGACGTCGAGGGGCTGGTCGAGCCGCTCGCTGGCCCAGCAGCGGGTTGCCTCCAGGGAGCCGCCGGGTTCGGCGGGCGGGCGCTCGGCGAACTGGGCCTGGCCGCCCTCGCGGTGCGGCGCCGCGACCATGTGGCGGGCGACCCGCTCGCCGGCGGCGGCGCCGAAGTCCTTGCGGACCACGTGCAGGCTGAGGTCGATGCCGGCGCTGAGCCCGGCCGAGGTCATCACCTGCCCTTCGTCGACGTAGAGGGCGTCGGGGTCGACCTCGACCGCCGGGAAGCGGCGGGCCAGCTCGCCGGCCCAGGCCCAGTGGGTCGCCGCCCGCCTGCCGTCGAGCAGCCCCGCGTGGGCGAGGGCGAAGGCGCCGCTGCAGACCGAGAGCACCCGGGCGCCGCGGCGCCCGGCGGCGCGCAGGGCGGCGAGCGCCGGCTCGGGCGGCGGATCGAGCACGGCGGCGTAGGCGGGCACGACGACCGTGTCGGCGCGGCGCAGCGCACCCAGCCCCGCTTGCGGCGCGACCCGGAAGCCGCTGGTCGTGCGCACCTCGGCGCCGCCGATCGAGCAGGTCGAGAAGTCATACAGCGGCTCTCCCCCGCGCCGCGAGGCCGACCCGAAGGCCTGCGCCGGTGCCGTCAGGTCGAAGGCGACGAGACCGTCGAGGCAGAGCGCAACCACCCGGTGCATGGCAGAAATCTATCGAACATTGGCATTCCTGCCTCTGGCGAGGCAGCGCCGCAGCCGCCAAGATCCCCGCCATGAAGACTTCGATCCTGATCTTCGACGGATTCACCGCCCTCGACGCGGTCGGCCCCTACGAGGTGCTGCGCTCGGTCCCCGGCTGGGAGGTCGAGTTCATCGCCGCCGAGATCGGTGAGAAGAGGACCGACAGCGGCGCCCTCGGCATCAGCGCCGACCGCGCCCTGGCGCAGGTGACCGATCCCGACATCGTCCTCGTCCCCGGCGGTGTCGGCAACCGGCCGCTGCTGGAGGACGAGCAGGTGCTCTCCTGGCTGCGCGAGGTCGACCGCCAGACCAAGTGGACGACCTCGGTCTGCACCGGCTCCCTCGTCCTCGGCGCCGCCGGTCTGCTCGATGGCAGGCGGGCGACCGGCCACTGGCTCTACCTGGAGCCGCTGCGCGCCTACGGCGCCGACCCGGTCGGCGGTCGCTTCGTCGAGGACGGCAAGGTCGTCACCGCCGCCGGCGTCTCGGCCGGGATCGACATGGCCCTGCACCTGGTCGGCCGCGAGGCCGGCCCCGAGGTCGCCCAGGCCGTGCAGCTGGCGATCGAGTACGACCCCCAGCCTCCCCACGACGCCGGCTCCCCCGCCAAGGCCCCGGCCGCGATCGTCGAGGCCGTCACCGCCGTCGCCGCGGCCAAAGGCTCGACGCTAAACCTGCGGGACTAGCTCCAGCTCCTGCCAGGGTCCCTCGCCCGCCATCGGCTGGGTGCGGCCCTCGAGCCAGTCGGCCTGGAGGTCGTCGTAGTGGGGGCTTGCCGGGTGGCCGGACTGGCCGGTGAACATCTGCCAGCGCGAGCGATCGGGGTCGGTCGGGTCGGCGACCATGCGCCAGCTCGGTGCCCAGACGGCTTTGTAGGGGTCGTTGGGGTCGTAGGCGATCTGGCTCACCGTCTCCTGGGCGCCGCCGGCGCGCAGGCGGCGGTTGAGCAGGCGGCGCAGCAGCGGGTTCGCCTCGCCGAGCGGGTGCGGGAACTCCATCTCGTGGACGCGGCCCCAGCGCCAGCCCTCGGGGTCGGGGCCGAAACGCTCCTCGAGGTCGTCGAGGGCGCCGGCCAGCGCTTCCAGCACCAGCTCCTCCCAGGGGCGGCCGACCAGCTCCTCGTCGCCCTCCTCCCAGAGCCGCATCAGGTGCGAGTGCCAGCGCCAGGGTGAGGTGACGTGCGGGGTGAAGCCGTTGTCGGCGCGGTCGAGCCAGCGCTCGCAGAGGTCGCGGTCGCCGATCGCCGCCCGCGCCACCTCGCGCGCCAGGCGCAGCAGGAAGGCCTGGTAGATCGTGCCGGCGATCGTCTCCGGGTCGAGCCGGCCGTCCCAGCTGCGCAGCCGCTCGATCGCGCTGAGCTCGCGCTGGCCGCGCGGGGTGAGGCGCCCCAGCCGCCGCGCCGCCTCGATCCCCGGCAGCGAGAGGTTGTCGGTCTGCATCGCCTCGAAGCCCTCGATGTCGTGGCTGTCGCTCTCCCCCAGCAGCTGCTCGATCCGCTTGGCCCGGAATCCATCCAAATATTCGCTGGTGATGTGGTGCGGGTACTCGTCGCCGGCGATGCGGTTGTTGGCGGTGATCAGGTAGCCGCTCTCGGGGTCGACCTTCTCGGGCAGCTCGTCGTAGGGGATCGTCCCCTCCCACTCGAACTCGCCGCTCCAGCCCGGCTTCGGCAGGTCGGGGCAGCCGCCGCGGCGCAGCGGCAGGCGGCCGATCAGCTTGTAGCCGATCGAGCCGTGGCGGTCGGCCCAGATCAGGTTCGAGGCCGGCGCCGTGTGGCCCTCGAGCTTGCGCACCAGCTCCGGCCCGGAGCCGATCTCCAGCAGCTCGAACATGCCGGCGAAGGCGGTCGGTTCGCGCAGTGCCAGCCAGCTCAGCGCCAGCGGCTCGGCTTCGTCGGCGCCGAGCGCGGCGTTGACGATCGGCCCGTGGTGGGTGATCCGCACGTCGAGCGCGACCGTTTCCGTGCGGCCCTTGACGACGATCTCCTCGCGCACCGTCTGCAGCGGCCGCCACTCGTCTTCGAAGAGGTAGTTCTCGCCTTCGATCCGCTCGACGAAGAGGTCCTGGACGTCGGCCATGACGTTGGTGAAGGTCCAGCAGACGTCGTTGTTCTGGCCCATGTAGACGCCCGGCATCCCCGGCATCGAGGCGCCGCGGACGAAGCGCTGGCCGTGGCGCAGGCCCACCTGGTACCAGATGCCCGGCATACTCGGCGGCAGATGCGGGTCGCCGGCGATCAGCGGCGCGCCGCTGGCGCTGAGCGAACCGCTGACGGCCCAGTTGTTGGAGCCGCTGGCCTCGGTGGCGAGCCCCATCGAGCGGCGCACGGCGTCGATCTGCTCGACGATCGCCAGCCCGTCGCCCTGCCAGGCTTCCTGGGTGACGACCGGGTTGTCGGCCGGATAGGTGGGGTCGAGGCGTGCGGTCAGCTCCGGCCCGAGCGCCCGCAGCATGTCCGCGCGCAGCAGCTCCCGCTCCCAGTTGGTCGAGAGGCCGAAGGCGAGCAGCTTGCCGAGGCTGAGGATGTCGACCGGGCGCCAGGGCGCGAAGTCGAGGCGCAGCAGCTGCATCTCGAAGGGCAGCGCCGTCGCCGTGGCCGCCGCGGCGTTGACGCCCGCGCAGAAGCGCTCCAGCAGGGCGCGCAGCTCGGGCTCGAGCGCCGCCTCCTCCTGCTCGGCGACGCGGCGGATGCCCAGCGTGCGCATCAGGCGGTCGATCGGCAGCCCCTCCTCGCCGGCCATCGCGGCGATCTTGCCCTCGACCGCGCGGCGGTAGAAGTCCATCTGCCAGAGCCGGTCCTGGCCGTGGGCGAAGCCCTGGGCGAAGTAGAGGTCCCGCGGCACGTCCGCCTCTATATGGGGCACGCCCCAACGGTCGCGCCGCACCCGCACCCGGCCTTCCAGTCCCTCCAGCTCGATCGTCCCCCGTTGCTTGGGCAGCGGCCGGCGCGCCAGCCAGTGCCAGGCGGCCGCGGTCGCCGCGGTGGCGATCCCGGTCCCGGCGACCCCGGCGAAAAACCCGGCCCGGGCGGCTTTGCTTTTGCTCAAGCGGCTCATAGTGGACTGTCTATCAGTTGGCTGGCCGGCCAGGAAGTCATCCCGACCGCCGCCGGCATCGACAAAATGATGACACCGCGACTTTCCGATCACTCGGGGTTCTTGCGGCTGACAAGCAAGCGACAGGCAGGGAGACGAACGCGATGAGCGAGCAGAGCCAGCGAATGCAGCGGATCTGGAAGACGGCGGTGCTGTTGGCCTGCGCGATCGCGGCTCTGGCGGCAACGTCCGCCTCGGCGCTGGCGAAGGGTGTCCCTGCCGGGCGCCTCGACCCGAGCTTCGGCAAGGCCGGCAAGGCGATGGTCGCCTTCCCGGCTGAAAACGCCGGCAACGTCGGCGTCAAGTACGACCTGCCCTTCCAGTTCACCGCCGGCCACCTGGTGATGGCCGCGGCCCCGGGCGGCAAGTTCGTCGTCGCCGGCAGCACCAGGATCGCCCGCCTGCTGCCCAACGGCAAGCTGGATCGGGGCTTCGGCAGCGGCGGCCTGGTGACGATTCAGCGGCCGCCGGGCACGAGCTTCGTGCTGGCGGGGGTCGCCGTCGATTCCCAGGGCCGGGTCCTGATCGGCGGCTCCGCCCGCCCGCTGCCCGCCAGCTCAGCCCCAGATCCGCTGCTCGGCTCAGCAATGGTGATGCGGTTCGCGGCCGACGGCTCCGTCGACGGCAGCTTCGGCAGCGGCGGCACGCTGATCTCGGACTTCGGGATCAAAGCGCCGGAAATCGGCTCCACCCGATACAAGGGCGCCGCGGTGGGACTGCGCAGCCTCACCGTCGACTCGCAGGACCGGCCGCTGGTGACCGGGGGCTCGGTCACCAAGGTGATCAACTGCTACTCGACCGAAACCGCCGTCTCGACCGGTTTCGTCGCACGCCTGACCGAAGCGGGGACGCTCGACGCCGGCTTCGGCGAAGGCGGCCTGCGCCAGATCTCCGACCTCTCCTCCTTTGAGCAGGGCAGCCTCGTCCCGGGCGGCGGCCTGTTCACGGTCGGGCTCGGCAAACCCAAGTGCTCCGGCGAAAGCAGCGGCCCGCCCGTGGTCCTGACCGGCTTCGGCCCCGAAGGCAACCTCAACCCCGGCTTCGGCTTTGCCGGCTTCCGCGCCATCGGCTACCCCAGCGCCCCCGTCGCCGCGGTGGCGCCGTCGGGCAAGATCGTCCTGCTCGGAGCGAAAGACAAGGACGGCAAGCAGCTGGTAATTCGCCTGCTCCCCAACGGCGCCGCCGACCCTGGCTTCGGGCGCACCGGGCGGATCCAGCTGATCCCGCCCAAACACGGCGCCGTTGCCGCCGTCGCCATCGACGGGCGTGGCCGCGTGCTACTCGCGGGCCGCGTCTCGAAGCGGGTCTCGAAGAAAAAGAAGAACCCGCTGCTGCGCTCGACCTTCCTGCTGGTGCGGATGAACCCCGAAGGGAGCATCGACCGCTCCTTTGGCCACAAAGGAGCGGTCCGGATCGGCTTCGGCGGTCCCTCCAGCAGCTTCGCGACCCAGGTCATGCTCGACGCCAGAGGCCGGATCGTGGTCGGCGGCGGCATCTCGACCCCGCTTCTGAACAGCGGCGGCGGCTTCGCCATCGCCCGCTACCTCGACCCGCGTTAGGGCCGGGACGGCTGCCGCTAGGCGACCAGGTCGCCCGGCAGCCGTCCTTCGCCCTCGAGCTTTTCGAGGTGGGCCTCCATCGCCATCGCCGCCATCGGCAGCAGCTCGATCGGGACGTCGTCCCAGGCCTCGGTCAGCAGCGCGGCGCGGGAGCGCTCGCCGCGGTCGAGGGCGGCGAGCAGGCGACGCTCGCGCATCTCGCGGTGCTCGACGTACTCGGCCAGCTTCGCGGCCGGGTCCTCGACCCAGGGGCCGTGGCCGGGGGCGATCAGCTCGATCCGCTCGGCCTGAAGCAGGCGCAGCGAGTCCATGTAGGCGGCGAGTGAGTTGTCCCCGGGCGGGACGATCGTCGAGCCCAGCCCGAGCACGAGGTCGCCGCTGAAGCAGACGCCATCGCCGGAGAGGAAGCAGACGTGGTCGGCGGCGTGGCCGGGCGTAGCGAGCACGCGCAGGCCGGCGTGGGTCTCGCCGCCGCTCGGGAGCACGACCTCGGCGCCGAGCCGGTCGGCCCCCGCAGCGTGGTCCCCGTGGGAGTGAGTGAGCAGCACGAGCCCGATCCCACCGCGCTCGGCCGCCGCGGCCCGGATCGCCGCCAGGTGCCCCTCGTCCTCGGACCCCGGATCGATCACCACACAGGGATCCTCCCTATATAGGTAGGCGTTCGTCCCTTCCAGCGTCATCGGCCCCGGGTTGGGCGCGACGATCCTCAGCACCCCCGGGTGCCCCGGTCCCTGATCGATCGAGTGATGCATCAAGCCGCCTATAACCGGCTTAAGACATCACTCGTCAGCCGGAGATCTCTTTGGCGATCGCTTCGCGGGCGTCCTCGGGCTCGAGCACGACGAGGTCGCCGGCGCCGCGGAGGATCTCCCGCACCAGCCAGGACTTGCCGGCGTAGGGAAGCTCGACGACGACGGCGCCGTCGGCCAGCTCCTCGACCACGGTGCGCTCCTCGCGCAGCCAGCGCGCCCGCTCCGGCGAGACCCAGACGCGGGCGACGTGGGCGGTCGGCACTTCGCCGTGGGTCATCCAGCCCTCGACCCCGGCCAGCTCCTCGACCTCGGCCCGCGGCTCGAAGGTCTGCTCGGAGAGCGTCGCCTCCTTGACCCGGTCGAGCTTGAAGTGGCGGACGCCGCCTTTGGTCAGGTCGTAGCACTCGACGTACCAGCCCTCGCGCCCGTTCTCGAGCCGGTAGGGCTCGACCGAGCGATCGGTGAACTGGTCCTCGTTCTCCTTGTAATAGCTCAGCTCAAGGATTCTGCTGCCGGCGATCGCGTCGTTGACCTGGCGCGCCACCTTGGCGTCGCCGCCGCCGGCCGAGGCGATCTCCAGGCCCTCCTCGGAGGGATCGTGGCCAAGCGCGTCGACGATCTTCTTGCGCGCCTTCTGCAGGTCGGTCTGCGGCAGGTGGTCGCCGAAGAGGTCGATCGCCGCGACCAGCGCCTTCGCCTCCAGCGGCAGCAGCCGGGCGGGGCGGGCGAAGTTGTCGCCGTAGGGCTCGGAGTCGACCTCGATCTCCTCGCCGATGAATTCCGCGTAGAGGACGTAGGTGCCGCCGCCGAAGTTGACGACGTTGAGCAGCTCGACGTCCTCGCGCAGCTCCTCGTTGGTCAGTTCGAGCCGCTGGCGCAGCTCGGCGATCTGCAGCCGCTCGCCCTTTTTCGCCGTTTCGATCAGCATCCCGGCGAGGGTGACCAGGCGGGCGAAGCGCTCGGGCCGGATCGCCGCCTCGCCGCGGCCGTTGGAGCGGGCGCGGCGCGGCGCGTCGCGCAGCGGCCGGTCGACGACATCGGCCGGCTCGAAGCCGTTGTGATGGCGGTCGTGGAGCAGCGCCAGCCGCGTCTCCGCCTCCTCGCGCAGGTCGTCGGGAGCCAGCACCTGGGCGTTCTGGCGCCAGCGCAGCACCCAGGCGATCAGCTCGCGGTGCGAGGCATAGCTGGTTTCGAAGATCTGCCCCTTGCCCGGGGCGCCGTCGGCCTTCTTCGCCGGCCGCAGCGTCCCGTAGCCGCCGTAATCGCGCTCGATCAGCCAGGCGATCCGCTCGCGGATGAAGATCTTCGCCGTCCCCCGGGTCTCCCCCAGCTGCCAGTCGGCGCGGCTGCCGTAGTCGCGGCGGTCGAAGTCCTCGGGCGGCGAGAAGTCATGCTCGGCCTTGGAGGCGTAGCCGACCTTGCCCTGGATCCGCGAGAGGCGGAAGACGCGCACCGCCTCGCGCTCGTGCGAGAGGCCGATCAAATAGAACTGGCCGCCGCGGAAGACCAGGTGGTAGGGATCGACCTTGCGCTTCTCGGTCTCGCCCCGCTCCATCGTGTAATAGGTGAACTCGATCGTCTTGCGGCGGCTGATCGCCGTCTCGATCTTGGAGAGGCGCTGGGAGAGGTCGCGGCCGCCGGCACTGGCGGTCATCGCCATCTCGACCGGGGCGCGCTCGCCCTCCACCAGCGGGTTCGGGTGCCCCCAGGCGACCTGCTGCAGGGCCAGCCGCAGCGGCTCGGCGTAGGCGAAGCCGCCGTCGGTCAGCAGCAGCAGCGCCGTGCTCAGCGCCGCCAGCTCCTCGTCGGTGAATTTGATCGCGTCGAGGTAGAAGTTCTCCGGCGGCAGCGAGTAGAGCTCGGCCTCGAAGAACCCCTCGCCCGGCTTCTCGACCCCGAGCAGGATGCCAAGGCTCTCGAGCTCGGCCCGGTCCGCGTAGAAGCGCCGCGCGAACGCGTCCTCGTTCATGTCGCTGTACCCCTCCACCTCCCGCTTGATCTCGAGCGCCGAAACTGGCCTGCCTTGGGCCATCAGGAACGAGATCAACGAGAGCTGGCGAATCAGCTTCTCGGTGTCCTTCGCCACGGGTCGCAGGATAGTCTGCGGCCGACGCCATGGACATCCTGCGCAACCTCTTCGGGACCGTTACCTCCGGCATCGTCCGGCTAATCGTCGCCGTCGGAATCCTTGCTGCGGCCTACTTTTTCATCGTCAAGCCGGTTTTGAAGACGACCAGCGACGCGATCAAGACGACCAACCAGAGCTTCGAAAAGTCCTTTGGCGAGAACGGCATCGGCGACCTCACCAAGACCTTCGAGGACGTCAACAGACAGGTCGAGCGGGAGATCAAGCGCTCCTTCCACATGGCGGAGCGGGAGGGCAACCCGAAGCGCCTCGTCCGCTGCATCAAGCGCTCACACGGCGACGTCCAGCGCATTCAGCGCTGCACCGTGAAGTTCTGAGTCCCGCCGTCTGACGGCCCGACGGCGGGATTGACGCTTAGTCAGGCAGCACGAGCACCGAAGTACGCGGAGCCCGAGAGCGCCCGGTCAAAGCCCGACCAGGACTGGCCAGCGGGAAGCTGGCGCTCGAGGCGGTCGAAGCTGCCGAGGCGGCCGCCGAGGTTGTCGATCATGTGGACGAGGACGGCCTCGCGGGTGGCGGGGACGACCGGGGAGCCGTGCTCGAGCTGGCCGTGGTGGCTGAGGATGATGTGGAGGACGGCCTGGGCGAGGGCCGAGTCGAAGCCGGGGATCTCCTCGATCTGGCGGCGCACCAGGTAGTAGCCGAGCGGGATCTCGCCCTGCAGGCGGCCGAGGTCGGTGAGGTCGATCGCCAGCGGGTCGTCATTGTAGGCCTCTGTCTTGCCGATGTCGTGCAGGAGGGCACCGGTGACGGCGACGTCGCGGTCGATGCCGGGGAAGAAGTTGGACGCCGCGCTGACCGCCTGGGCGACCGAGAGGGTGTGCTCGAGCAGCCCGTGCCGGTAGGCCTGGTGGTAGACCTTCGCCGCCGGCGCGTCGCGGAAGCGGGCCCAGGCCGGGGTGCCCTCGGCGAAGAAGGAGTCGAGCAGCAGCCGCAGCTCCGGATCCTGGATGGTCGCCAGCAGCGCCCGCAGGTCGGCCTCCAACTGCTCCAGTGAGACGTGCGACTCGGGCGCCAGTTCATCGGCCTCGTACTCGTGCGCCTCCGCCTCACGCAGCTCGGCGATCTTGATCTTCGCCCCCCAGCGCTCGCTCATCTCGAAGACGCCGGTGACGAAGATGGCGCAGCCCGTCGCACAGAGTGCGTAGCGCGGCTCGGCGTCCTCCCAGCAGACCGCCTCGGCGGCGCCGCTGGCGTCGCCGACCGAGAGCCGTAGCCAGGGGTCGCCGTTGCGCTTGCGCCGCAGCTCACGCTCGCGCACCGCGTAGACGCCGCGCACCCGCTGGCCGTCCTCCAGGTCGCGCAGCGCCACCCGTTCCGGCGGCGTCGGAATTGCCGTCTGCTCAGGAGCCGAAATAAACGTCTGCTCAGCCATCGCCCGAATCAAGGTAGAGACGCGGGCGGACGCCCAGCCGACAGGTTGACGGGCCGAAAATACGCCTATATGGAGGGTTTTCGGCCCATCGACCCCTTGGGCGCCTAGAAAACCCCGCCGAGCCAGTGGCCGAGGGTGACGGCGGCGAAGCCGGCAGCGACCGAGACGCCGATGTTGAGCCAGGCGAGGCGGGCCTGGCCGGCCTCGCCGAGCCGGTGCGAATCGAGGATCCAGGTGGAGAAGGTGGTGAAGGAGCCGATGCCGCCGCCGGCGACGATCACCAGCGCCTCGCCGTGCAGGGCGAGGCCGGCGACGAAGCCGAGGGCCAGGGCGCCGCTGAGGTTGACGGCGAGGATCCCCAGCGGGAACTCGCTGTTCGCGCGGGCGGCGATCTCGGCGTCGAGCGCGAAGCGCGCCGCCGCCGCGACGCCGCCGAGCAGGCCAACGGCGATCCAACCCGGCGCCGTCATCGCCGGCCGCCCCGTGGCGACTTTTCCGCGTCTGCGCCGATCAAGTCGCCCCGTCGCCGCTCGAGGCCGATCCCGAGGCGGACGCAGAGGTAGCCGGCGGCGATCGTGACCGCGCAGTAGACCGCCGCCAGCCCGAGGTAGCCGCCGTCGACCATCTCGTACAGCTCCAGCTGCATGGTCGAGAAGGTGGTCAGCGTGCCGCAGATCCCGGTGCCGAGGAAGGGGTGGTGGAGGCTCTGCTCGGGGTGGTCCCGGAAGAGGGTGAAGAAGTAGCCGAGCAGCAGCGCCCCGGCCATGTTCACCGCGAACGTCGCCCAGGGCCATTGCCCCGGACTCGTCGACGCCGCCTCGGCCAGCCCAACCCGGATCAACGCCCCGACCACGCCGCCGGCGTAGATCGCCAGCAGCTTGCGCGGGTCGTGCGGGAGCGATCGCATCCACAGGCTCCTATCAGCAGGCGGGGACAATCCGCGGCCCAGCTTCATTGAAGATCATCGATGAATGATGTACGGTCCCGCCTGTGACCGACCTTCCCGTGATCGAGTGCTGCACGCCGCTGGCGGGGGCATCGCTGTCGACGGAGCGGGCCGTGGAGATGGAGGCGGTGCTGAAGGCGCTCGCCGACCGCCACCGCCTGCGGATCGTCAACCTGCTGCTGCGGGCCGGCGGCGAGCCGGTCTGCGTCTGCGAGGTGCAGCCGCTGCTGGGGCTCTCGCAGGGGACCGTCAGCCACCACCTCAAGCAGCTGGTCGAGGCCGGGCTGATCGAGCGCGAGAGCCGCGGCACCTACAGCTACTTCACCCTCGTGCCGGGGGCGCTGGACTCCGTCCGCGAAGTCTTCGCGCCGCCGGCCCGCCCCACGCTGGCGTCCGCGAATCCCACCGTCTGCTGCTGAGAGCGATGGAGGCGCGCCCCAGCCTCGCCCGCCGCGCCGCCGCCGAGGCGATCGGCGCCTTCGCCCTCGTCTTCGCCGGCTGCGGCGCGATCGTCACCGAGGCCGAGCACCCCGGCACGCTCGGCGCGATCGGCATCGCCCTCGTCTTCGGCCTGGTGATCATGGCGATGGTCTACGCGACCGGCCACCTCTCCGGTGCCCACCTCAACCCGGCGGTGACGCTCGCCTTCACGCTGACCCGGCACCTGCCCGCCCGCGAGGCCCTCTCTTATATAGGCGCCCAGCTGCTCGGCGCGATCGCCGCAGCGGCGCTGCTGCTGGCGATCTGGCCGAGCGAACCGGCGGCGCTCGGCACCACCCTGCCCAGCGTCGGCGCCGGCAGCGCCTTCGCCTACGAGGCGATCCTCACCGCCTTCCTGATGTTCACGATCATGGCCGTGGCCACCGACACCCGCGCCGTCGGCGCCGGCGCCGCGATCGCGATCGGCGGCGTCATCGGCCTCGACGCGCTCTTCGGCGGCCCGATCACCGGCGCCTCGATGAACCCCGCCCGCTCGATCGCCCCTGCCCTCCTCTCCGGCACTTTCCAAGACCTCTGGATCTACATCGCCGCCCCGATCCTCGGCGCCGCCGTCGGCGCCCTCGCCTACCAGCTCGTCCGCGGCAAGGCCGCCATTCCGTCGACCGCCGAGTCCGCCTGATGCGAGCCCTCTTCGTCTGCCTGCACAACGCCGGCCGCTCGCAGATGAGCGAGGCGCTGTTCCTGCGCGCGGCGGACGGGCGGCACGAGGCGCGCTCGGCGGGGACGGCGCCAGGCGAGCGGGTGCACCCAGAGGTGGTCGCGGCGATGGCGGAGCTGGGGATCGACCTCGGCGGACGCATCCCGCACGAGCTCAGCCAGGCGGACGCGGAATGGGCCGACGTCGTGGTGACGATGGGCTGCGGCGACGAGTGCCCCTACATCCCCGGCAAGCGCTATATCGACTGGGACCTGCCGGACCCCAGGGGGAAGCCGCTCGACGAGGTCCGCGCTAGCCGCGACGAGATCGGCCGCCGCGTCGTCGCCCTGATCGCCGAGCTCAACCGAGCCCGCTAGGGACCGACGACTACTAGGGTCCCTCGGCGATGGCCGCGGGGGGGCGGCGGCTTCGCGACCCTGGCGCCGCGGCGGGCCCGCGGAGCGCAGGGGATCCCGATCGAGCTGGTGCGGGCGCTGGTCGGCGGCATCCAGAAGGTGATCCACAAGCGCCTCTACCGCGGTCAGGAGGAGCGGCGGCGCACATGCTCGCCGCCGCCCTGCCAGCCTTCCGTCGCGCTCCCGACTGGGCCCGCTAAAGCCCCGCCGTGATTGCCGTTGTCGATGCACGGCAGCGGCGACGCGGCGGCCCGATCCGAATATGGTCCCGCCCATCAAGGCCATGCGCTACATCGCCCTCGCCGAGGCGACCAGTTTCATCGCTCTGCTGATCGCCTCCGTCATCAAAAGGACCGGCGGCAGCGAGCTCGGGGTCCAGATCCTCGGCCCGATCCACGGCCTGCTCTTCATCGCCTATGTGGTGATCGCGCTCAATATCCGCCCGCAGGCGGGATGGAGCGGCAAGACGACCTTCTGGGTGCTGGTCGGAGCGGTGGTGCCCTTCGGCGGCTACGCGGTCGACTGGTGGCTTCTCCGCGATCAGCGGCGCGCGCCGGCCTAGCGGCAAACGTGCCGTGCAGCGCCCGCCTCTCGTGTCCCGTCTGCGGGGGCTTCCTGGCCAACTCGGGCGCGACGGCGCGCTGCGCGGCGGGCCATAGCTTCGACTACGCCCGCTCGGGCTATCTCAATCTGACCCGGACCGGCGGCGGGCGGGCGCGGCTGGCCGACACCGCGGCGATGATCGAGGCGCGGGCGGGGTTCCTCGCCGCGGGGCACTACGGGCGCGTGGCGGCTGCCGTCGCCGGGGCGGCGGTCCAGGCAGCGGCTGCCAGCACGGCCCCCACGGCGCTGGCCGAGATCGGCGCCGGCACCGGCTACTACCTCGCCGCCTGCGCTCGCGCCCTGGGCCAGCGGGGGACGCAGCTCGACTGCGCCGTCGGCATCGACCTCTCCAGGCCTGCGGCGGCGCACGCGGCCCGCCAACATCGCGACATGCAGTTCGTCGTCGCCGATGTGGAAGAGCGGATTCCGCTGCGCGACGGAGCCGCCGACGTCGTCGTCTCCGTCTTCGCGCCGCGGCCGGCGGCCGAGCTGGGCCGGGTGGTGCGGCCCGGCGGCGAGCTCGTCGTCGCCTTTGCCGGCGACCGTCACCTCGAGCGCCTGCGCCAGCGCCTGCAGCTGATCGGCATCCACGAGAACAAGCTCGATCGCTTGGCCGAGCGCCTCCAGCCCTGGTTCGAGCCCGTCTCCACCGAGGCACTCGAGTACGAGATCGAGCTCACCGCCGCGGATGCCCGCCGCCTTGCCCTGATGGGCCCCAACGCCTGGCACGACTTCGATCCCGAGGCGCTCGACAGAGGCCACGACGATCTGGTCTCAGTGGCCCTGGCCCGCTTTCGCCGCGCCTGAGCCGGGCGCCGGAGTACCCCCTGAGCCGAACTCGCTCACGGTTCGGCTGGCAGCCGCACCTCGTGACGACCCTTCATTTGCGCTCTGCCTGCGCTGGATTCGGGGACCCGGATGGTCATCTCCCCGTGACCTCGCGTCACCGTGACTCCGGACCCCGTGAAGGAACCCTTCGCCTCGCTGGATACAGCCGGCTGGGATTCATCGCCGATCAGGCCGAGCTCCGTCCAGAAGAGGGCCGTGAGAGGGCTGATGATGAAGAGAAAAACCGCCAGGGCGAGGGCCACTGGTTGCGAGCGCACCATCTTCTCCCAACGTGGCCGTGGCGAAGTCACTGCCGCGCTCCAGCGCCATGAGCGTCGATCCTGGGCACCTCGAGCACTGCGCTGCTCCACGGCGTCGACCGCGTCATGGAGATAGTTCATGTTGACGGTGCCGTTGTAGGTACTCGACTGCCCAGGGGCCACCCCGGGCGAGTGATGATCCTTGAAGCAAGACGCCACCCTGACCGCCAGATCCTCGGTCCGAGGGTCGAATAGGGCCTTCGAATCGAGACGAGCAATCAACCACAGCGCAACTGGCACGGTTGGTACCACGAGATGGTCCTGGCGATAACTGTCAGCGTCGTATGGAGACTCTTCGTCGAAACAGAAGGTGTAGGGATGGTGCAGATCGCTCTGCCGATCGCCATCGGTGATCACCTCTTTCGCGCCCCTTCTCAAGGCTCGTTGCAGCCTGCGGCGGCGCTCCCCCTTCACAGCCAACTCACTCGTCTCGACGTCGAGAATCTCCTCCGAGTAGCGAGCGTGAATATTCCTGACGCCAGACCTATCGATGTCGCCGAAAAGCTCGTCGAACTGCAGCAGCGACCAACCGCCGAAGAGGGCAACCCTGAACTCCTCGGGGCTTGGGGATTTCAGGGGATCGGCGTGGTCGGTTACCCATTCGACCAAACGAAACAGGTCTTCCTTGCTGATGTACTCGCTCAACTGCTCAGGGGCAAGCAGCCTCACAAGACAAGCACGTGACAAAGCGACCAGTACGGAGGAGAGCAGGTATGCCCACTCGATGGGCGTCTGTGGCTCGGCATTCGAACCCGAGGAGAATCTGTAGCCGCCAACCAAGTCGTGGTCATTCCGGCGCCCTGGCTCCGACAGTGCCTTGATCTTCTCCACCCGTGCTTCCTTCAGCTCACCCAGAATCTGGCCAGCCAGCGCTTGGTTGGCCTCAGGCGAGAAGAGTTTGCCGGTGCTGTCCACCTGACAAAGTCGTGCCAGCCGCAACTGCAGTGCGCTCAACGCTCGGATCACCTGCGTCTGGCGGACCACAAGGCTTGCACGAAGGTCGGGTATCTCCCCTCCCTTCGTTGTAAGGGTCAACTGCAAGTAACGCCATGAGCCGGAGATCAGCTCGATCCTTGGGTCATCCGTGATGTCGTCCTCGAAATCACAGGTGGAGCACATCAACTCCAGGCCCGCTGCCGTTCCGAGAACCCCGTACTGACCGGCTCGCTGTTTCTCACCGACGTCGGTGTTCCTTATCCAGACGCCCCAAGCGTTCGGGGCGCCCTCCCCCGGCTCCTTCTCTACCGATACCCAGCTATTGGCAACCGCCTGCTCCATGGCACGCAGGCTGTCGTGCATTTTGTGCTGGATGGATTCCAGCCAGCCTCGGCGCATGTGCGAGGCCAGGCTGCGAATGCGAACCTCGTCACTGCTCACGCGGCCCGCGCTTCAGCCTCCGCCGCCTTGGCCGTGACCATCCGAGAGGCTGCGGCACACATCTCGATCTGGCTCAACCCGGTCGTGTCGAGGCCATCAAAAGCGCCATGAGGCGACTTCGGCTCGCTGGGCCTGGGATCGAACCAATCGTGAGCACTCGAAGCCAAGCCGATCGTGCGGAGCTGGGCACTCTTGCGGCGTGCTCGCTCCGACGCGGCGGCGTCGAGATGGACGGAGAGGTGGTCCACTCCTTCGATCGCATTGGGGTCACGGCCAATGATCACGGCTCCCCCGTTTCGCGCACTCAACAACGCGATGGCGGTGATGATCTCCTGTACGTCAGCCCGTCGAGCGATTGAGGAAAGCCGTGCCACCTCCACCTGGGTCCACATTGGGAGCTCATACGTACCGCCGTCCAAGCGTGGGACCGCAGCGGTCAGACGATGCCGGGCCATGCCATCGAAATCGAGCCGTTCCTTGCGACTCCATCGCCACAAAGTGGATGCAACCTCTCGTTCGTCGGCTGCGCCGGCGCAGAGACAGGCCAGGCGAAGGATCACACCCAACTCAATCGCCGGAAGGGCAAGACGGGAGGCGAGGTGCGCGCCTACCGTCGTCTTACCTGAGCCGGTCGACCCCGAGACGAGCACTATTGGCTTCCTCTCGGCCGTGTGGCGCACAGGCGTGCTTTCGCGAGGACGTGGTGATACAACCCTCATCCTCGACCTCCGCCGCAGTCGCCCGCTTACCTCTTTCAAGGTCAGAGCAGCCATGTCCTTGTCCGCAGGTGCCGCGAGTGGCCGCCATGGGAAGGCGTTGACATCGGCAACCATCGCGGCGATCGTGCGAGCGGCGTGTGGCAGTGGCCGCGTGAGCGCAAAGTGGCACCATTTGTTCGGTCTCTCGCTGATCGCGATGTAGGAATCCAAACCGACGGTCTGACGGGACTCTAGAAAGTCCACCTCGTCGAAGATCGACTCGTCGACTTCGCCCAGTGGTAGGACATGGGCGTGGGCATGACAGGAGCAAGAAGTGTCGCCGCAAGTCGGACTACGGCCGTGCTCGAGTGCGAGCGCCCGATGCCCCGTCATCCTTTCCGACAGCCCGCGTGCTTTCTCCACTAAGGCGAAAAACTGCGCGCGTGCAACGGTCGACAGATCCTCTACCGATGCGGAGTGCTCTGTGGAAACCACCAGTAGGTGCCCAGCACACATTGGAGCCCTATCCACGAGGATGGCCCCATCCCTGTCCTCCTCAACCAAGAGGCTGTCGTGTTGGTGCCGGCAGAAGTTGCAGGACACGCCCGGGAGGATAGGACCTTCGCCGGAAGCATGCGCCGCGGTGGAAAGACGGTATGCGATCATCGATACGTGGAGGCAAGGCCACATGACTGTCCCTTCTGCAATGAGCTACCCCTATCCTGGAAGAGTGAGATCCCCCCGTCGCTCGTGGCCTCTATCCCGGACGCGAATCCCGTAACCGACGGCCACCTGCTCGTTATCCCCACTCGCCATGTCGAGCGCATCGAGCAGCTTTCTTCGGACGAGTGGCACGAGATGTTCGGCCTCGTCCGAAGCCTCAGCGTTCAACTGGGGCTCGATCCCGCCGTCGACGGCCTCAACATCGGCATCAACTCAGGTCGGGCCGCTGGCCAGACCGTGCCCCATGCACATATTCATGTCATCCCACGCCGGGTGGGTGACTGTGACGACCCAAGGGGTGGAGTGCGGTGGGTCATTCCTCCCAGTGCGGCCTACTGGGAAGCCGAGTCGGATGGCCAGTCTTGATGGCGAGGGCGGGATTCGAACCCGCGACACCACGATTTTCAGTTGCCTTGGACGTTTTCGGCGGTTTGCGGCTGGCGGGGTTTGCCTTGCTAATTCGCAGTTTTCGACATTCAGGGACCAGCGATTTGCGGCGGTTTTCGGACCGCGTGTTGACCTGCTGTTGACCTGAGCGGCCCGCCGGTCAGTCGATCAGCTTGACCGGGTGACGGCCACCAGCGTTGCGAGCGAGCGGGCCGTCGAGGGTCCACACCTCGGCATCAAGTCGCTCGGCCAGCGCCAGATAGGCGGCGTCGTAGGCCGAGTGCCGCTTAAGTTCGACCGCAATCTCGATGGCGCGAGCGCTGTCCGGTGCCAAGTCGAAGGTCACGCCAAGCCCGTCAATGATCGCCAGCGCCTCGGCGGCGTCCTCGGCAGAGAGGCTGTCCCGAACGCGGCTGCGAGCTAAGGCGCTTGCAACCTCGTACTTCGTCAGCAACGGCGCGTGCAACTCGACGCCTTCGGCGTCCCAGCGGTCGAGCTGGTCGGCAACTGCCTCGGCGTGCGGCTCGCGCAGAACCAACGCGAGAAATGCGCTGGCGTCGATGACGACTCTTACCGCTATGAGGCGCGCTGCTCCAGCTCGCCTCGGGCCTCTCGGACCAGCGCGGCGGCGTCCGCGACTTCGGGCTGGCGCGCGCGCAAGGCAGCGGCACGCTCCATCAGGGCGGCGTGCCCGGTGGAGCCGTTCTGCTGGACGGGCCGAGTGCCCTCAGCCGCCAACAGCGCGCGCTCAGCCTGCTCCTCGCTCCAGCGAGGCGCGTGCTCCAAGACTTTCTCCTTGGCCGTCATGGACTCTCGATTCTACCGCGCTCGAACGCTTGAATCCGGTACCACCACATCGTCCATGAAGGCCGCGTCCCCGACCCCACCGTCCATCAGATGCACGTAGACCTTCAACGTGAACCCGGTATCCGCGTGACCCAGCCACTCCGCGACTTGTTTCACGTCGCGCCCCGCCTCGAAAAGCAGGGACGCGCAAGTGTGGCGGAAGGTGTGGAACGTCACCCAGGGAAGACCGGCGGCTTCGACCGCTGGAGCAAGCACGCGACGGCGGAGGTTCCCGTCGGACAGCGGGAAGCCCTCCGGGCTGGTGAAGATCCGCTCGGTCGCGGCCCGCGAGCCGCGCGAGAGCTTGAGCCGCCGGACCATGCCGGGGGAAAGCGGAATGTCTCGGCGGGACTTCGCCGACTTGAGCGGGCCGACCTCGCCGCGACAGTCCTGGCGCCGAACAAGCAGGCGCGAGGTTCTTCCAAGCTCCGCGTCGGCCCAGGTCAGTCCTATAGCCTCACTGATCCGCAGACCGGTGTGCGCCAGCAGCTCGAACAGCAAGCGCCACTCCTCGGGAAAGTGGCTGAGGACTACGGCCAACTCGGCGCGAGTCAATGCCCGGACTTCGCGGCCAGGCTCGTCGGCCCCGCGACCAGCACCAATCCGGACGTTGACCGTCGGGTTCGACCTGACTGCGCCGTCCTCAACCGCCGTCGCATACATCGCCTTGACCGGCGCCATGATCGACCTGACGCTGTTGGCGCGAAGGCCCGAATCGTCAAGGTGGCCGATGAACGCCCGCACGTCCGGTGGCTCTATCTCCTCCAACCGGCAGCCGCGAAAGTAGGGGATCGCCCAGCGCTCGATGTCGCGCCGATAGGTCGCACGGGTCCGCTCCGATAGCCCACGCGACGTGCGCCCCCGATAGGTGACGATCCACCGCCGGACGTAGTCCTCGAACGGTTCACGGGATGCCGGTCGGCGGTCGCCTGCCTCTCGTCTTCCTTTGGCCGTGCGCGCTTCGCTGAGGGTGGCAAACGTCTCCGTCGTCTGCCTGCCTCGATGCCGCCATACGACGGGGTAGGAGCAGTCACAACGACCACTGCCTGGACAGTCCTTACGGTGGCGGCGAAAGACTCCAGGAGTTGAGGTCTTCGTCAGCTTCGCCATTGCGCTCTCCTTTGCTCGACCATGGACAGGGCTATGCCCTGTACGTCCATGGCGAGCGCCGAATGCCCCGCCTTTTCTGCCAACCGCCTCACCTTTCGTTTCGCTCGCCGGAAAGGAAACGCCCCATCCGCACGTCCCCGGCGGACCAATTGATCCCCTCCATCAGCTCGCCGGCTCGACTTCCAGGCTCGCGCAGAGCTTCGCCAAGGTGTCGATGCGGGCAATTCGCAGCCCGCGCTCAAGCTGGCTGATCTCGGTGCGGTGGACCGATGCCCGAACGCTCAACTCGTCCTGGGAGACACCCGCGAGCTTCCGGCAACGGACAAGGTTGTCGCCGAACTGCGCCGCGACATCCATCAGTCATCCCTATGCCTCGGGACCGCGCGTGACGAACTTTCCACGCGGATTCCCCCGCGACGGCTTAGGCGGAAGCCATGCCATCCCTTTGAGCAGATCGCCCGGAGCGATTTCCAGGGCGCCGGCCAGTTTGACCACGGTGTCGATGCGGGCGAGCCGGACCCCGCGCTCAAGGTTGCCGATCTCAGTCCTATGGACGCCCGCGAGATCGGCAAGCTGTTCCTGGGAGAGGCCCGCCCGCCTGCGGATGATCAGGATGTTCTCGGCCAGACAGCGTGCGAGTTCGGGGGGGATACTCATAGCCCGCCATCAGGCCACTTCCAGGGCGTCGAAGTACAGGGCCGCCCGCGAAGGCGAGAGGAAGCGCCCCTCGCGGTGCATGAGCCCGGTGCCGACCAGTTCGCGAACCGCTCGCCCTGCGGCGTCCTCGGGATCGCCCCGCTCAGGATCGGCGTGGAGGACAAGGATCAACTCATCCATCGTCAGCCGGGTCGGGTGTTCGTCGAGGAGGAGCGCCAAGACGGCGCGCTCCGTTCTCTTGTCTGCGCCTGCGGGCGAGGAGGGATCGAGCGGTGCCCGACCCGTAGGGTTCTGATCAGCCATGGGGAGGTTTCGTCTCCTTGTGGTCAGGCTCCCGGTTGGCGTTTGCGCGCCGCCGGGAGCCGCTTATTTATCGAATGGTCTGCGAGGGTAGCAGCCTTGTCGGGGGGTCACGACAAATGCGTGGCTATTTCTTGCCGAGAACGTCTCCCACGCGAGACCAATGCAAGTCGGCCGCCTCCCCGATCTCACGGAGAGTCAGACCGGCCTCTCGCGCCCGCTCGAAACTCTCGCGTCGGGCTTTCCGAGCCTCTTCGTGTTTGTCCCCGGTGCGCTCGAACTTCGACTGAGCGCGTTTCACCTCGGCGCGGGCCTTCCGCTTCGCGTCGTCCGTCATTCCTGCGAAGCCTAGTCGCCGACGAGGCCCCCGAAGTATCCGCAGCTGTGCGTACTTTGTCGGCCAGTCATGGCCCGTCGCACCATCGCCCAGGAGATCAGGCTGTATGGCACCCTGCTCGGACTCAGCGAGGCCGAGTGCGAGGGGATGGCATCTGGCGGATCGCAGCAGGCACGGATCGGGTGCATGAGAGACCTTCGCCGCCGTTACCGAGAGCGAACCGCTGATGACGCCCCCACGCTTACGACCGGCAGCCAACAGATTGAGTTTTGGCAAGAGAGCGCTCCTGTCGATCAGTTCGTCTACTTCGTGCAACAGGGAGATCGAGGGCCGGTGAAGATCGGCATCGCCAAAGATCCCCTCGACCGCATGGGCGCACTTCAGACGGGCAACCCCACCGAGCTACACCTACGGCAAGTAGTGCCTGGGCAGCGCGAGCTGGAGGCCAGGCTGCATTACCGCTTTCGAGAGGCGCGCATCCGCGGGGAGTGGTTCGGGGACGATTCCGGGCACGACCTGTCCTACCTGAAGCTGATCCTGATCTACGCCGAAGGGCTCGCCAGCGAACACATCCAGTGCTTCGAGAACGGCGGCAGCATCCCAATGCTCGTCGGAACGCAAGTCATGTCAATCGCTCGACGCGGCGAGATGCAGCGAGACCTCGCGCGAATGCTGGAGCGCTACGACTATTTCCCCAGCTATCTCAACTCCGACGACGGCCGCAGAGAGGTTAACTCGATCATGACGAGGGAGTACGGCCTGAGCGCCGACGAAACGGAGGAGTTGGCACGCAAGCTCCGCACCAGCTCAAGGCGTCAGCCTTCGTCAATGAGGCGGCGAGGCGGAAAGAAGCTGGGGCATCGGAGTAGGCCCGCGAGCCAATCGTCGGCATCGCGAAGCTGATTCGTCCAAGCCGTAAGCGCTAGTCCCCCACCCCGACCTACCCGCAGAACTAGCGCCGCGCGAGCGGCAGTCAAGGGCGCTTGCGCCCGACCCCCGGCAGGGGGTTGACGGCCGCTCGCGCGGTGCTTCAATCGCCGGTAGGTCGGGGTGGGATGCCTACCGACCGATGCCCATTCCACGGCCAAGGTCACGCGCTCGCGCCGCGTGTTGACCGAGACCGAGAACTCGCTGAGTCTCTTTGAGTCGCCGCCGTGCCGACTCTTGGCGCGCACGCTCTGCCCCCCGCTTGGCCTCGCGACCGAACGCCCTGCTCAGATCCTTGACGCCGTGCTCCTGGCGGTAGCGCTCGATCCCCTCAACCCCGCGATCCAAGCCTTCCGCTTGGCCGGATCGCTCGGCCTCTCCCCCCGCTCCTTGCTGATGTACGGGGGCGGGGCCACGCGGGCGGCAGTGATCGCCAACTGCCGCCGCTGCGCGAGCACCTGATCGGCGACCGCCAGCTCCTGGCGCGCGGATTGTCCGGGGGCGGGCACCGCTCTTGCCTCGGCTTCAAGGCGAGTCGTCCCCCTGCGGGAGGCCGTCTCGTAGGCGTCGATGCCGAACAGCTCGTCTTTGCGCTGGCGGCGGGGTAGATCCATCGCGGCCTGGCGCTGAGCCTCAAGAGCGTCGAGCCGTTCGCGGGCTTGGGTGATCCGCTCCTGCAACGCAGACCGTCGCTCCCCTGCTCGGGACTCGCGATCTGCGGCGGGCAGCAGCTCAGAACGTCGGGCGACCAGCTCCTCGGTCGGCAAGCCGGAGAACCGCGAGCGCAGCGCCTGGTCGTGGGCGGCAAGCTGCGCGCGGTCGCGCTCGGGCGGCTTCGGCTATGTGCGGGATGCCGCCGCGCAGATGCGGGGACTGTGGCGCGATCTCCTCGCGGTGGGTCTGGATCTCCGGCGTCGCGTAGATGAAGGTCTCCTCGCGGCTGCGGGACGCGGCGACGTAGAGCTCCTGCTTATCCATTGAGGGATCGGCCATGACAAAGGCGCGGTCGACGGTCGTCCCTTGGGCCGAGTAGGTCGTGACGGCGTAGGCATGTTCGAGCGCCGGGGCGTCTGAGTGCGGGTTGGTCTGGGCCAGGTAGTCGGCTCCGACCTCGACCCGCCGGGCCTGGTCGATGCCGTCGAGGACGATGCGGTGCTGCGCGGGGTCAACCTCAGCAATGCGCCAGCGCTCGCGGTTGTAGATGCCGGCGGACCGGTCGTTGACGCGGGTGATGACCTGATCGCCGGTGGCGAAGGCGGCGCCGGCGACTTCGATCTCCTACGCTCCGAGCTTGCCTGCCTGGCGGCGGACCTCGCGGGCCAGCGCGTTCAGCTTCTCGACCTCGACGTTTCGCTTGGCGACCATCACGGCGTCCTCGCCGCGCTCGTAGGAGCGATGCCAGTCGCTGATCATCGCCTCTCGGCGGGCCTCTGCATTCGGGGCAACAGTGACCCGCTCCCCTGACTCATAGAGGCCCAACGCCTCGCGACCCTCGCCCTTGCGTATCCGCCCCGCCGCGACGCGGTCAAGCTCGTGCTCATGGCGGATCACCTCGTCAAGGTGGATGGAGTCGCTGCGATCCGCGAGCGCCCGGAAGAGGCCGCCAGCCTCGATCTCCCCCAGCTGCTCGGGATCGCCGACGAGAACGAGCTTCGCCTGGGCTCGCTCGGCGTGGCAGATCAGCCGCGCCAGCGTCGCGGAGTCCACCATCCCGGCCTCATCCACGAGCAGCACTGATTCCCGCGCCAACCCGACGCTTCCCTCGTGCTCGGCGCGGTCAAGCTCGACAAGCAGGCTGGCGAGGCTGACGGCGGGCAGACCCTCGGATCGCATCACGTTCGCCGCCCGCCAGGTCGGTGCCGCTGCCCGCAGGCCAATCCCCGCTTGCGCCCAGCCCTCGGCCGCCGCGACGATGGCGAAGGTCTTGCCGGTGCCCGCCTCGCCGATCACGACGGCGACTCCAGAGGGGTCGGTCAGAAGGCGCCGGACCATCTCGCGCTGGTCGCCCTTCAAGGTCGGGCGGGCACCGATCACACGCGCCGCGATCAGCTCTCCGGCCGGGAACGGTCCCTGCGCCCGCATCCGCTCCGCTGCCGCCAGCGCTTCGCGCTCAAGCTCCCAGATCCGGCGGGTGGTGTAGCGGGGGCCTTTGGCGCTCTCGGCGATCTGGATCACCGAATCGGACACGAGGAAGGCGTCGGCCAGGCGCTCGACCTCGGCTCCCGGCGCTCCGGAGGGCAGCGAATCGGCGACAGCCTGGATCGCGTCGCGCCGGTCGAAGTGGGAGGCCGAGGCCGTCACCGCGCGATCTATCCGCTCGATGGAGAGCGTGTGGGGCTCGGCGCCATCCGTCCGGGCACCGAGCCTCAGCCCCGCCTCGGGATCGAAGGTCCGCCGGATCGCCTCCCGGTCGAGGCCGATCTCCTCGGCCCTCGATCGCCAGCGCGAAAGCAGCTCCCCACGTGAGACATCGGCCTCCTTCGGCTTGCGGGTGGCGAGAGTCGCGATCTGGCGCGAGGCGGCCGAGGCATCAGGTCCGGCGGCCTCGAGTATTTCCGCGCGGCGGGTGGAGAAGACCCGCAGATGCTCGTCTGCGAAGCCTGCAATCTCAGCGATGCCCTTGCGGGTCGGCTGCCACTCGACGCCGAGGCGGCGGGTCAGCTCATGGCGAAGGTGGGCCTCGTAGATGTAAGAGGCGGTGGTCGCGTGATCATAGATCGCCGGGTGGTAGAGGCGGGTCCAGCGGCCGTCCGGTCCCTGAGTCGCGTTGGCGATGAGCACATGAGTATGGAGCTGGGGATCGCCGTTTCGCGAGGAGCGGTGGCGGTAGGCGGCGGCGAGGTAGCCGTTGCCCTGGACGAACTCCGAGCCTCCGGCTCCGCGCCGGGTCCAGCACGCCTCGCGCTGCATGTAGGAGAGGGCGGCTCCGACTGCTTCACGGTGGGCGGCTTGGACTTCGAGGGCGGCGACGGGGCCGCCAAGGCTCCAGAGCAGGGAGACGGGCTTGGGCGCTGAGAAGGTGAGATCGAAGCCGGGGACCGCGCCTTTGCCGGGACGCCCTGGCGGCCGAGCAGCGGCTCCCCGTCCACCGGGTTTCGGCCGGTCAGCATCGCCGTCAGCTGCTCGGGTTCGACCTCGCCGTCGAGGCCGAGGCGGGCGGCGGCGTCGCCGATCCATTCTCCGGGCGCCTCGCCCTCGCCGGAGTAATAGTCCTCGGCGCCTTCGGCGACCTTGTCGAGGTAGTAGCGCTCCTGTCCTATGCCGAGCTTGCCGATCGAGAGCATCCACGGCATACGTCCAAGGCGGACGCGCTTTGCCCCGCTCTCTTTAACAAAGTGATGAGGCGTGAGGGGTGGTGCTTTTGCTTTTGTTGCTGTTGGCTGGTGCCCGCTGGCTTTGCCTACGTCTACTGGCTGCCTGGGTTCTCAGTTCCTTGGACTTGAGTCCTTTGGCATCTGCTCTTTGGTCTTGATGCTTTGCCTGATTGGCTTCTTGTGATGCCTGTCTTTTGATCGTCAATTGCCTTCAGCAAGAGGCCCGCTCTCGCGTCTGTCCCGGCCACAAAGCAAATAGTCGCGAACAGGCGGTCGGCGTCCTCCGCTTTGCGCTCGCGTTTGGTACGCATAAGGTCTTGCTATCGGGCTTCTTGAATCAGAAGATGGGGCGGGTCGGCACAAGAGCAGCGAAGGAGCCGAGCGTGACAACGCTGGGTTGGATCTCGGGAAGTTCATCTGAGGTGAGTCGCCCGATCACTCCGCGACGGTCCACGACCCGTCGCTTCCACGCTCAACCCGACAGCTGGGACGAGAAGCGGATCGCGGCGGCGCTACGCGAGTGGACCCGTGAGGTCGGGGCGCCGCCGAAGTCCTATGAGTGGTGCCCGGCATCGGCGCGGGCCGCAGGGCTGATCGGACCCGAGGACTCCAAGTGGGAGCGCGAGCATCCGCGCTGGCCCGGCAACACGACCGTGTATCGCTACTTCGACTCCTGGGCAGCGGCCCTTGAAGTAGCCGGGATCAAGCCGCTCTGGCCGGCCAGAGCGGAAGGCACTCTGGCCGAGCGCGTTGAGTCCGCGCGAAGGATGCACGCGGCGGGAGAGAGCAGACATTCCATAGCCGATGCCCTCGGCGTAAAACCCGACACGGTTAGGCGCTACTTGAAAGCCCATCCATGCCGGGAGTGCGGAGGCCCAATCGTCGGCAACGCGAAGCTCTGCCATATCTGCGCTACTCGGCAAGGGAATCCGAGACGGTGGAGCCGGGAGGAGGTGATCGCGGCGATCCACAAATGGATGCGCTTGGAAGGTCGAACGCCGATCTCTTCTGATTGGCGGCCGGTTCGCCTCGGCGGCGCCGAGCGCTGGGAGGCCGAGTTCCCGGCCTGGCCCCCGCGAGCCTGGGGGCGATCATGTTCGGCGGTTGGAACCGTCTGCTCGAAGCAGCCGAGACGAGCGTCAACAAGCCCAGCTGGGAGCCCGAGGAGATCCTGGCTGCCCTGCGTTCCTATGCAGAGCAGTTCGGCAAACCGCCGGCAAAGCAGGAGTTGGAATGGCCACCCACCGGCTACCCGTCCTCGCGCACGGTTCGGCGCCACTTCGGGTCGTTCACTGCTGGCCTGCGTGCGGCTGGCCTCGAGTCGCGGGAAAAACTCTGGAGCGCGGAGGCGATCGTCGACGCCATGCGCGAGTTCAGACGCGAAACCGATCGGTGGCCACGATCCACTGATTGGGCCGTGGCTAGCGAGCACTGGCCGTCGACCGGCACCGTCTACAACCGGTTCGGCGGCTGGCGGAAGGCTCTCGAAGTCGCGAGGAAGCAGTCTGGCTGAGATGTTCCCGTCCCGGTGAGTACATCCGATGGCGAAACTAGCGCGGCGCTTGCTCATCGGCGCGACCATAAGCATCGATAGGGCGGATCACATCGTCACCTCTGACGTTGAACAGCCTAGATCGTCACGCTGTAGGTCAAGCTATTCGCGACAGCCGCATTCGCGATTACCACCAGCGAGACCAGCAACGTGACAGCCAATACCCACCGGACATTTCTACGCAAGATGAACGCGAGGATCCCGGTCACCACGCAAGGGATGATCGTGAGCGATAACCATGGATGCGCTCCGTTGATCGCATCGCAATACTCTGCACGGGCGGTCCCAAGCACAGGCCGCGAAACCGGCGGACCCGGGTGAAAACATCCCTGATGCGTCAAGAAAGCGCAAATGCCGCTCACAACGGCGATAAAGATCACTGAGAGGGCAACAGGGCCTATCCAGCCCCCAGTGCTATCCCGCTTTTCGGCATTGTCCAGATCGACCACGCCCCAATGCTACCCAGATTCCTCTCCTCCAATCAACCTTCGATATTTGCTGCCGTGTGGATCGGCCGAAGTATGCGATAGGTCCAATCAGTGAACAGTTTATGGTCCGGAGTATTGTTTTTGCGCAGCACGTATCGCAACGTATGACGATAGCCAGGTGAGTGCTGCGACACCCATATCTTGTTAGGCGTTACTCCTACCACTATCTGAGAGTGATCCATTGCGCTCAAGTCAAGGCCGACCAAGTTATAGAAGACCAGATCGCCGGGCCGAACCACTTCTTCTGGGCCGAGTACTCTCCCGAGTCCGTAATCAAGAAGATGTTCATAGAGAACGTCGGCGTGGGTAAAAGATTCCGTTCCTTCGAAAGTTCTTTGCAGATACCCTGAACCGCCCATTAGCGGGGTTTCCTGAAAGTAAGACCACCAAGAGCCTTGGCCCTTCTCAAATTCTCCTGAGGCGCTTGGTTCAGTTGCATCGGGACTATTGCGTCCATGCGCCCTCATGTACTTCATTCCACCTGCCTTTAGCGCCTGACTAGCGAAGTTCGTACAGTCCCCGCCGTTGCCGCCAAAGTAACCGTACTGCTGATTGTGGAGCTGTCGCGCCTCATCATTCGTCGTATTAAGAAGATTCCATCGCACCGCATACGCCGCGGCATCTCTGCCGTTGTATTTCCCGCAGGGACTTGGATTTGGATCACAAAGAAATTCTTCATAGGCATCTTTTTGTACTATCGGGCTTGAGGCCAAGTCGAAGGCATTTTCGGCTGGCTCCGGATCTAGCGGTGCCTGGCCGGTCTCATTGGCATCTTCTTCACCTACTTCTTCTGGGGTGAGCACCCCAGGCTGCGCGATGACTTTGGCAAAGCGCAGTGGGCTGGTATTTCCAGCCCGATCCTTCGCGATCCCTTGAACGGCAATTACTTCGTTTTCCGACGCGCCCGACACTCCAAATGCGGGTCCCAAGCTAGGCTGCCATTGCGACCATTCTCCAGCTTCAAGCCGATAGCGATATGCATAGCCAGCTATCCCTGAACCCGGATGGCCGTCTGAGAACGGAGGGTCGGATGACGGTTCCCAGCTGACTTCCGCTTCAGCTTCTTCGGCGTCATAGATGGCTGAGAAGTGATTTGGGGCGCTGGGTGGAGTGAGATCGGGTCGTATCTCGCTCCCATCGAGCGCTCGTTCATAGATGTGGACCTCGTCAATCTTGCCCTCGAACTCGTCTTCGAATTCCTGACTACAGCCAATCGAGAGGTCCCCACTGGTGGCCTGAGCGCCGTCAGCTTTAGCGCTGTCGACGAGTTCGCCGTTGACATAAAGGCGCATGCGGGCGCCGTCAAAGGTGAGGGCTACGTGGCTCCAGATATTTGGCGTCAGCCCTTCGGGATCAGTCGCGGTCTTGTAAACGAAGCCTTCTTGTCCGATCACGCCTTCTATGTGGCCTTCTTCGAAGAGGCCGTAGTAAAGGCTGTAGCCGGTAAAGTAAGGCGTCTCCTTGAAGAGCACGGGTTCTGATTTATCGCCGCCTTCGGGCTTGACCCAGGCCTCAAGCGTGAATTCTTCGCTCAGTTGGAGGCCCGGGCTGTCGGGAACAGTGACGCAGTCGTCTTCGCCGTCGAACTTCAGCGCGGCGCCGTATTTGCCCTTCGTCCATTCGGCGCCTTCGATAGCGCCGTCGTGGCCGCCGGCAGGGTCGTTGGCGGTTTCGCCTTCGTCCTCGTCAAAGGAGTAAGCGGCGACCGGACCAGCCGATGGGGTCTGGAGCGCCGCAGCTTTGTCGGCGGCAATCTCGCCGGCGTCGAGTGCCCGTTCATAGATATGGACCTCGTCGATCTTGCCGGTGGAGAAGTCTTCCCACTCCTGGTTGCAGCCGATCCTCAAATCGCCCGAGCTTGAGATCGCGCCTTTCGAGGTCCCAACCGTGTCGGTCAGTTCGCCGTTGACGTAGAGGCGCATGGCGTCACCGTCGTAGGTCATCGCCAGGTGGTTCCAGGTGTTCTGGGCCAGTTCGGTCGGGTCTTCGACTTCGACGGTTTCATAGGGCGCATAGGCGAGCGCGCCTTCGGGGTAGTCATCGTTGTTGAAGCCGAGGGAGAGCGCGTAGCTGAAGTGGTTTTCGGTTTCCTTGAAGAAAATCGGGTTGGATTTATCGCCGCCTTCGGGCTTGACCCAGGCCTCAAGCGTGAATTCTTCGCTCAGTTGGAGGCCCGGGCTGTCGGGAACAGTGACGCAGTCGTCTTCGCCGTCGAACTTCAGCGCGGCGCCGTATTTGCCCTTCGTCCATTCGGCGCCTTCGATAGCGCCGTCGTGGCCGCCGGCAGGGTCGTTGGCGGTTTCGCCTTCGTCCTCGTCAAAGGAGTAAGCGGCGACCGGACCAGCCGATGGGGTCTGGAGCGCCGCAGCTTTGTCGGCGGCAATCTCGCCGGCGTCGAGTGCCCGTTCATAGATATGGACCTCGTCGATCTTGCCGGTGGAGAAGTCTTCCCACTCCTGGTTGCAGCCGATCCTCAAATCGCCCGAGCTTGAGATCGCGCCTTTCGAGGTCCCAACCGTGTCGGTCAGTTCGCCGTTGACGTAGAGGCGCATGGCGTCACCGTCGTAGGTCATCGCCAGGTGGTTCCAGGTGTTCTGGGCCAGTTCGGTCGGGTCTTCGACTTCGACGGTTTCATAGGGCGCATAGGCGAGCGCGCCTTCGGGGTAGTCATCGTTGTTGAAGCCGAGGGAGAGCGCGTAGCTGAAGTGATATTCGGTTTCCTTGAAGAAAATCGGGTTGGATTTATCGCCGCCTTCGGGCTTGACCCAGGCCTCAAGCGTGAATTCTTCGCCTAGCTGCAGATCGGGGGCGTCGGGAATCGTGACGCAGTCGTCTTCGCCGTCGAACTTCAGCGCGGCGCCGTATTTGCCTCTCGTCCATTCGGCGCCTTCGATAGCGCCGTCGTGGCCGCCGGCAGGGTCCCCCGCGACTTCGCCTTCGTTCTCGTCGAAGGAGTAGACGGCGACCGGGCCGGCGGAAGGAGCCTGAATCGCCACAGCCTTGTCGGCGCCGACTTCACCACCATCAAGCGCCCGCTCATAGATGCGAATGTTGTCGATCTTGCCGGTGAAGAAGTCTTCCCATTGTTCGTTGCATCCGATTCGCAAGTCCCCGGAACTCGATATCGCCCCTGAGGTCCCGACCGAGTCGGTCAGTTCGCCGTTGACGTAGAGGCGCAAGCTGTCGCCGTCGTAGGTCATCGCCAAGTGGTTCCAGGTCCTTTGAGCCAATTCGGTCGGGTCTTCGACTTCGACGGTTTCATAGGGCGCATAGGCGAGCGCGCCTTCGGGATAGTCGTCGTTGTTGAAACCCAAGGAAAGGGCATAGCTGAAGTGGTTTTCGGTTTCCTTGAAGAAAATCGGGTTGGATTTATCGCCGCCTTCGGGCTTGACCCAGGCCTCAAGCGTGAATTCTTCGCTCAGTTGGAGGCCCGGGCTGTCGGGAACAGTGACGCAGTCGTCTTCGCCGTCGAACTTCAGCGCGGCGCCGTATTTGCCCTTCGTCCATTCGGCGCCTTCGATAGCGCCGTCGTGGCCGCCGGCAGGGTCGTTGGCGGTTTCGCCTTCGTCCTCGTCAAAGGAGTAAGCGGCGACCGGACCAGCCGATGGGGTCTGGAGCGCCGCAGCTTTGTCGGCGGCAATCTCGCCGGCGTCGAGTGCCCGTTCATAGATATGGACCTCGTCGATCTTGCCGGTGGAGAAGTCTTCCCACTCCTGGTTGCAGCCGATCCTCAAATCGCCCGAGCTTGAGATCGCGCCTTTCGAGGTCCCAACCGTGTCGGTCAGTTCGCCGTTGACGTAGAGGCGCATGGCGTCACCGTCGTAGGTCATCGCCAGGTGGTTCCAGGTGTTCTGGGCCAGTTCGGTCGGGTCTTCGACTTCGACGGTTTCATAGGGCGCATAGGCGAGCGCGCCTTCGGGATAGTCGTCGTTGTTGAAACCCAAGGAAAGGGCATAGCTGAAGTGGTTTTCGGTTTCCTTGAAGAAAATCGGGTTGGATTTATCGCCGCCTTCGGGCTTGACCCAGGCCTCAAGCGTGAATTCTTCGCCTAGATGGTTGATTCCACGGCGAACGCCGTGAGCAAGGGATAAGAAGCAGAGAGGCCGAAGTCGACGGTGCTGAAGCAACCGTCGACCGAAAGGCCACGATGCACGCCGACCTCGACACTCTCTGCACCACCGTTTATTGCACGGCAGACGATCTCCTGCCTGAGAAGCCAGGCAACGCCCGTCGCCGGGTCACCGACGCCGAGGTCGCCACACTCTGCGTCGCCCAGGCGATCATGGGCATCCCTTCCGATCGCCGCTTCCTGGCAGTCGCCGCCAGGCGACTGCCCCATCTCTTTCCCGAGCTGCCCCAGCAGCCCGGCTTCCATAAGCGCAGGGCTCGCCTGACCGAGACGATCGAGTGGCTGATTGGCATCTTCGCCGCCCAATCTCCGGGCTACTACGACGACCTCCTGCTGATCGATTCGACCCCGGTCGAGTGCGCCCGCTCGGTCGAGACGACGCGGCGCTCGGCTTTGGCCGACGCAGCCGACTACGGGCGCTGCGCCTCGCATTCGCGCTTCTTTTGGGGCTTCCGATTGCATGGCCTCTTCGCCCCCGACGGCACCCCCAGGGCCTTCACCCTGGCCTCTCCCAAGCGCGATGAGCGCGAGGTCGGAATCGAGTTGCTGGAGCGCTGCAACCGAGTCGGAGGGGAGATCGTCATCGGCGACAAGGGCTACGCCGGGCGCCGCTTCGCCGCGGCGGTCGCAGAGCTCGGCGCCACGATTGTCAGGCCCGCCCGCAAAGACGAGCCGGCAAGCGATCTCCACCTCGCCCCGATCCGCCAGCGGGTGGAGTCGATCTTCTGGACCTGCAAGGACATCCTCACCCTGGAGCGCCACGGCGCTCGCACCCTGAACAACCTGCGGGCTCGCATCGCCCAGCGCTTCCTGGCGTTGGCTGCCGCCATCGCGCTCAACCACAAGCTCGGCCGACCGAGTCGCGCCCTGGTCGACTACGTCGCCTGAGGGCGTGGAATCAACCATCTAGCTGCAGATCGGGGGCGTCGGGAATCGTGACGCAGTCGTCTTCGCCGTCGAACTTCAGCGCGGCGCCGTATTTGCCTCTCGTCCATTCGGCGCCTTCGATAGCGCCGTCGTGGCCGCCGGCAGGGTCCCCCGCGACTTCGCCTTCGTTCTCGTCGAAGGAGTAGACGGCGACCGGGCCGATCTGGTCGTGTACGGAGGCCGTAGAAGGATCAGGAACTGCCGCTATGACCACGAGGAACAGCAAGAGAAAGATCGCAGCAGGAACGACACCTCGCACTCGACTCATGACCTTCTCCCCTCATCGGCCTTGACAAAGAACCAATCCGTTTGCTGGAACGATTGCTATCCGCGCGGCGGTATGGATGTCAAGTAATCGATAGTGCTTACGGTGCAGAGGACCCTTCACGTGCCTTTTCTACTAAGTCTTGGGTATGAGAGCCTTAGACGAATGTTGAACGACTCGATATTTGCGAGAGGGTGAATGTCGCTCCGAGTGAATGGAGATGGTCTTAGCTCGTCCTAAAGGAAGACCGCAAGGCAATTGCTGCCAGGGACAGCTACGCCCGGCAAAGACCAACCCGATGCAATCAACGGTCTCGATGGACAGTTCTGGTGATGCACTGGTGGCCACAAATCCAGCACCGCAGAATTTGCCGGGGCGATTTGCCGTCTCATTTGACTATGAAGACATGGGCTTGAGCGTTGACATCGGGGACGAGCTGGTCGAGCGCATCGCCGAGCGGGCGGCGGCGCTGGTCGCCGGCCGCCAGGAGGAGACGACGGGGGACGGCTGGCTGCGGGGCGCCGACAAAATCGCGCCTACATTGACTCACCCCGGTCACGCGTCTACGGGCTTGTCTCGGCGCGGCGAATCCCGGTCCATCACGACGGCTCGGCGCTGGTCGCTCGGCGCTCTGAGCTGGACGCCTGGCTGCTCCGCGGGGGCGGTCGGCGAACGTGACGACTGCGGCCTGTTGACCTGGCGTTGACCCGAATGAAAAGCGCCGCCTCGATGGGCGACGCTTTCCGCTCTGCAATGCGATGGCGAGGGCGGGATTCGAACCCGCGACACCACGATTTTCAGTCGCATGGCTGACGCGATGGTCTTTTACGCCGGGATCGACTGCAAGCCGCTTTGGAATGGGAAAAACGAGATCAGACGACGAGCCCTTTCACGGCACGCTGAAGCCCTAGATTCCCGTTGATCCCCGTGGTTTCCGCCGGATTGTGGCAATGAAAGGCGGGTCCATTGCCACTTCGATCGAAGGTATCGGCGGCTGATTCCGCCCTCCCCCAGAGACTTCTAACCCGGCGGACCGAGCAAGGGTCGAAGGGTCGCCGCGAAGTTTGGGACATTGGCTCGCTCGAAGGCAGCCAATAGCTCTTCGAGCGGTTGCCCTCCCCTCCAGACTTCGGCCTGAGCTCCGACGATCCGCGCAAAGGCCTGCGGTTGCTCCTCGCATCGTTCGACGAGGAATTGATCGAGGTCAGGAACTTCGACGCCATGACGCCGGAGCGGATCTTTCAGATAGCCGCGGTCGAAGGTGAAGAGCAAGCCAGCCGAGCCGGCTATCGCCAGGGCACAGACGTGCATGTCGCCGGGGTCACGCGTCATCGATCCGAGGTCGAGACCCCCAGGGACTGCGGAGATGTCGACGCAGCCGCCAGGAAACTCGCGGCGCATATGGCCAACCCAGGCCTCGGCAACTTCAGCAGTGAGGCCCTTGCGCTCGATCAACGAGGATTTGGCCTCGTCGAGCAGCTCCTCGCTCCAAACCAAGTCAAAGAGCCGCGCACCGACGGCAAGCCGGCCCATCAGCTCGTGTAGAACCCGCGAAAAGATGACGTCCGCGTCGAGGACGGCGCGCGGGACGCTCACTCAGCCGGAGCGCCGAGCTCGTCGAGCGAGCGAGAGAACTCGTCCGCGCGTTCTTCTGCCCCGGCACGACGCTCCTCGAAAGCCAGGACAGCACGCAGCGGAATCTTCCAGTGGGTGGAGTCGGGCAACTGCTGGCCATGCAGCTCGCCAGCCTCGATCAAACGGCGGACATGCTGACGAGAGAAGCCAAGCCGATCCGCCGCCTGCTGGGGGGAAAGCATCGAGTCCTCGTCGGCGACCGTCACCGCGATCGCCTTGTCGGAATCGAGGAGATCCTCGATCGCATCCTTGATCGTCGAGATCTTCTGCTTGGCGTTCCCCTCGGCGGGATCGATGTGGATCGTCTTCATCATCGGCAACTCTAAGCAAGTTAGCACAGACTGTCCTAACTGCACATAGCGTAGGGGCCGCGGGGCTGGCTTAGGCCTCGCGAACTTCGGCGATCGACACCTTAAATCCGCGGTCCTGCAATCGCCGTGCCGAAGATGCCAGATTGGCGAGGCTAAAAAAGGGCAGCGTGTAAGGAGTGTCCTTACGAACCCCCCGCGTGAGGACAACATATGCCACCTCCCACTCCCCCGGATTCGGACGCCCCCTGGAGAGCATGTCGGCCGATGCGCCGAGGCGCTCGAGTAGCTCGGCGGCGCCGTCGCGGAAGCGCTGGTCATCGAGGTAAAGCTCGGCCGAGACCAAGCCCTGGGCGAAAAGGTGGCTCAAAGTAGAAGAAGCTCCACGGCGCTTGACATGAATGAAGCGGCGATCAGAGGTGAGAATGTCGCAAAGCTCGACCGCATCGCGGCCGGCGACATGTACGAGCTGAGGATGAGTGCAAAGAGCACCGATCGCTTTGGCCGCAAGGACGTTGTAGTCGTCCTCAATGATCTTCTGGGGCGCGTCGGGTAGAGGCAGATCAGTCTCTGGCAAGGCTTCGACGAACTCAGTGATCTCCTGGTCGAAGGACTCGCTGATTCGAAACCACTGTTTGCCACTGAGCACATAGAGGTCGCCGTCAAGGCGGGTGTCATAGACGAGGCAGGCGTAGACAGGCCAGCGTCGGCGTGCAACGCCACTTGCTGCGTCGACGGCTTCCACATGGTCGCGCTTCAACTTCGCGACGTTGAGATTCGCGGGGTCGCGCAGGGAGTCAAGATAGGTGCTGATGCTCGGATCCGGTTCAGGGTGTTCGCTCTTGCGGTCGGTGGAGAGGAGGAAGCCGTCGTGATCCATCCAGTCGGTGATCTCCGGCGGCGCAAGGTGCATGGTGTCGAGGCAACGATTACGGAGATCCTCGAGTAGCTGCTCATCGAGCAGCTGGATCTGGGCGGCGGAACGAATCGGGCACAGCTGGTCGATCGCAGCACCGAAAGTCTCCTTGTACTCCTCGCCTTCGTAGGTCTTGAGCATGCGTGCACAAATACTCGGGAGCGCCCGGAAGGGCTCTCGCGTCGCCACCTTGAGCACGTCGGAGCCAGCCAGCTCGTGGGCAAGTTCCGGATCGCGGGGCCGACCTACCATCTGGCGTAGGAGGTCGCGACGAAGGTCAAGTCCGAATTCGTTGAAGGACGCCTCGCGGCTGGAGTCTCGCCGAGTGTGCATCGTGCGCTCGTCGAAACGCTTGGCATCGATGCTCTTCAAGCGCTCGGGCTCGACCGCGTTGAGTACGACGCGTAGGCCAAAGTCGTACTCAAACGAGTCAGGGTCGAGGAGGTGGCGGCCCTGCCCAAAGACAATCGCGAAACGGCGACCTTCAGCAACCAAGAAGAGGACCGCCGAGGTTGAAGCGTTAAAAAGGCTCCGCAGGGCTCCTTCATCCTCGACATGGGGCTCAACAAAGCCGACCCAGTTCGGGGCCTTGCGTCCCTGGGGACGCAGATAGAGAACTCCATCGACTCCGGAATCTGACTTCAGCCGGTGCTCGTGTAGGCCCCCGGTTGAGCGGAGCGCTTCCTCCCAGCGCTCAATCCGGCGATCGAGGAGAAAGAGTGAGAGCGATCGAAGTGGTGCTTTTGGAGCCAAGCTAAACAGGCAAACGCCAAGTCCAGGGCTTCGTCTTGTGCTCGAGCGGGGGGACGAAGTAGTAGCCGCCCCCGAGGATCTGCTCGGGGAGGGTGCCGAAGAGCAACGCATCCTCGCCCGTCCCAGGGGCGGGGAAATCGGGGTTGCGGATCCAGGCGCGGAAGATGAACTCGAACTGGGTGGAGATCGTCCGAGCGAAGGCGATGAAGACAAGGCCGCGCCGCAGAGCGCCATCGGCGGGGGCGATCAGCGGGTAGCCGCGACGGAAGATGCGGCGCTTGGCGTCCTCCTCCCCGCCGCGTGGATTGGACTTGCGGATGTGGGCGGCAAGCGCAACCTCCTGATTGCCCTGTTCGGTGGCGAATTTGGGTTCATCATTGAGGAGGGAGTCTTTGTCTTCAAGATCGAGGCTTGCACCAGTCACCTTGAAGCGGCCGACCGAGCGCTCCTGGGCGTTCTGAGGGAGGTCATCCCACGGATTCGTGTCGAAGGTGCTGGTACGGACCGTCATATAGGTGCCACCAGCAGCCCAATCGGGCTCTCGGGTGGGAACGGGGTGGAGCTCGGGAAAGCGGGGACCGGGCGCACCTTCGCCGCCGTAAGGACTCGGTCCCGGCAGATCCCCAGTCGGCGGGTTCGGTGGGTACCCCCCTACCCTCGCCGGGTCAACGAAGACGAGTGCGGCATCCTCGGGCGAGTTGCGCGGATCGAGGTTTGAGGTGCCGTCGAGAAAGCCGACGAGGGCGCGGCCCTCGCGTTTGGAGGTGCGGCCGGGCCGGCTGTTGTAGCGCTGGGAGCCAAGCGTGGTGGCAACAAGGGTGAATTCGTGGCCCAACTCCTCCTCGACGCGACGGATGACATGCTCGCAGACATAGAGATTATCGGCGCAAATCTGCAGGACCAGGTCGCCCGCGTCCGGATTGGCCGGCGTCTGCCCAAGCTGTTCCCAGGGAATCGGGCGAAGATCCTGAGGGCGGTCTTCTTCGACGATGCCAAGGCGTTCGAAGCCGCTGGAGGAGATGCCAAAGGTGATCGTCAGGTGGGCGCGGTCGTAGTCATCTTCGAAGCCAAGCTCGCCGGTCTCCTCGGAAGGGCTCTCCTTCGCCTCCGGGGGGTTAGTGCGATCAAGATCGGAGCGCAGCTCGCGTTCGACGACGCTCGAGAGAGCACCCAGCGAGGCGCGGGCGGTCTCGGCGTCTTCGTGAACGAAGCGGAAGGTCGCCAGGATCAAGTGCTCGGGTGGACGGTTGGTAATCCCCGCCTGCGGATAGTTGGCCATGCAATTCCCCCTGGGTGAATCGAGTTATCTCCTGCCTAAAGGATGCGCAGCTTACCTTGAGTATATATACTGCATTGTTTATAAAAGTCACGGGACCAGAGAGCCGGCCGCGGGCGCCACTTGCGCTTCCAGGCCAATCTCGGCGACCCAGATGATCTCCGACAAGCGCTTGCCGCCCGGCCTGGAGATCAGAGTCATGGCGGGATTCCGCCAATCCAGGAGAGGCGCAGGAGAGGTGGACTGACGGTGGGCGGGTCCACCCCTGCGCCGCCGGTCGCCAGCGTGATCACCACCTGGCGGGCGCGGCTTGAAGTCCTTTCGGCTGATACGGATTACACGCGGGGCCGGGGTCGAAGCGCTTCTATCCAAAGGCGACAAAGCTGACAACGAGCAATACGGAGCCGAGAACGAGGAGGCCGATCGAGCGCTGCAGCCACATGTGCTTTCGCCATGCCACCCCGGCCGTGATGTGCAGACTGCTTCGCGAGCTGCTGACGCTCCTCCTCAACCGTCAAGCCAGCAAGAGCGGCGGCGATGTCGTCGACGGAGCGGACCTGCAGATGGCCGAAGTAGAGGAGCCCCCTTGGAGCATGTTCACCTGTCCGGCGGTGCTCGAGGCGCGGGAAGACGACCCACAAGGCGCAAGCAACCGCTGCAGCCAAGACGCTAACTGCGGCGATCGCGATAGCGAGATGCAAGCCGACCGCGCCGTGCAATTCTCCGCCGGTCGTGATCAGGGCGGACGCAGCGGCGCCGGCGACCGCGATCTCGACAAGGAGGACGATCGACGTCTTGACGTCGACACTCTCGGTCCAACTCTGGATCGCTTCGTGCGCTTGCCACCCGAAGCGGTTGCCGGCATCGACCTTTGATTCGACAGGGGGTGTGGCTTTGGGCTTCTTCTCAAGCGGCATTGCGTAGGCGCTTCCTGACGGCATCGGGAAGTTCGTCGCGGACGGGAAGAGTACGCACCCAGCTGAGTCCCAGTATCAGAGGGCGATGGCAGCGACCATAAGGAAGTCGCGACCCGCACGGACAGGCCCGATCGGGTCGCTGGGGGACGCCGAGTACGACTGGCCAGAGAGTGTCGAAGTCGGCCGCGCTGGTGAGCGCCAGACACTCGACCAGGTGCTGGGCATATGCATCCCGCCGTCCATGGGGCCACTGGGGTCCCGGCCATTTGCCGAGATCGTCGAAGACGAACTGGTCGCGCAGAAACGGGAGCAGCTGCAGAAGTAGACTCCGAAAGCCGCCGGGGTCGGTGAAGTCGGGCACATCCACCTGATCCAGCCAGAGGCAGAACTCCCCGCCTTTCATGAGATGGCGGTCATCCAGTGGGCGCCACCTTCGTCGCCGGTCGTAGATCCGTGGCGGCGAGAGCGGATAGTGGAGATCGAAGCGGATTGCGATCTCGACCTGCTCCCAACATCCAGCGCCGATGTCGACCTCGGCCAGGCCCTCGGCGATGGCACCGGCACCGTCTGCCCAGATGCAGTGACGCATCTGGGGTAGCACCTCCGCGAGAGCAGCGCGGTCGGCGGCGAAGCGCTCCAAGCGCTCTTTACTCAGCGTAGGGCCGGATGGGCCGAACACGTTCGGTCACCGCGGTTGCAGCCGCAGCCCCGCCGATGTTGAAACGGCCGCGTTGGTCGGAGGTCAGGTCACGCTGGCCATTGGCAGCCAGCGCCTCGCGAACTCGGGCGAACTTGGAAGCACTGAGGTCGGCGGCGACGTAGGCCTTCGCCGTGGCGCTCCAGGTATAGAGGCCCTGGATGTCCTCGGGCAGCGCCTCGAACACGGCTTTGTCGATGCCGGTCTGCTTGCCGCCGAGGCGCAGCTGAATGTTCTCGGCACCGGTCGCCGCCGGACCGATCGCCAGAGCGCTGCGGCGCCCGTAGTCGCCGAGACAGGCGAGGACGGTGTCGTCCATGGCCACGCCGACGGCGGCATCGAGAGAGCCGACGTGAGGGACTACCCCCGGCAAAGTGATGCTCATGCTCGCCTGCATTCCCGCGGCGATTTCCGCGGCGGCGGTGGCAATCTTCTCCTCGTCGCCGTTGGGGAGGTGGACAACGCCGATCATGTTGTCGCCCTGGTACTGGATGCGGACGCCGTTGTAGTCAACCTTCAAGACCTCGCGCATCTCTTGGCGGATCGCGTCGAGGGTGAGGATCGCGTCACGCTTGACGGTGTCGCTCTCGGCCTGGTCGACGTAGGCGCTGAAGCCGTCGATGTCCATCAGGACGACGGCGGCGGTGACCAGCTTGCTGTTAGAGCGGCTAAGCGAGGTCGGTTCGATCGCCGTGGTGGCGCCGCTGACCTTGAAGCGGTCGGTAGGCCATTTCTCGAGTTCGGTAGTGAGGCGGTCGGTCGAAGCCTGAAGCGACCAGTCGATCCCATCCTCGGCAACGGCGTCCTCGATCGTGGCAACGGAGAGGCGCAGGATGTAGGCGTCCTCATCGCCTGACTCGATCTTCTCGTGCTCGAGTTGCTCTCCGAGTGCGTCCATGAAGCGGGTGGTGACGACAAGCTTGGAGGTGCCGAGCAGCTTGGCGGGCCGGTTGGCGGCGTTGCCGAGGAAAAGCAGCTCCGAGTCGCCGCGGGTGCCACCGCGGGTGGCAACGGTCTCGCCGAGGTCCGCCGCGGCGCGAGCCTTCAGCTTCTTGGCGTCCTCGAAGAGCGGGTTGAAGGCGTCGCGGGTCATGTAGGTGATGGCGCGGCCCAACAGCGCCGCCTTGCGAGCGATCGCGGGGTCGTCGTCGATCGGGCGGTAGACGAGGAGGTGGACTCGGCCGCCCTGGAAGGCGATGATCGGGACGTCAAAGGCCTTGGCCATTCGCGCCACCTCGGCCTGCCAGAGGGCGATCCGCTGGATCGCACTGGCAGCGTGGTCGTTGCTGTCGAGGCAATGCAGCTCGCCGGAACCAGCGACAGTGGCGTAGAGGTGGGCACCCCGGATCAGGCGGCCGTTGTGCAGAGTGACGTTTTCGAGATTCATATCCTGGCTCAGCTTGGTCACCGTGATCTCGGTGTCTCGGGCCTCCCAGCGGCGCTTGATGCGCTCCAGCGACTTGTCCTTGTCCCAACTCATCTTCTTCAGGTTCCTTTCTGTGATCGACAGCGGCTACGCGGATGATCACGGTCGGCTCGGCCATCTAGTGCAGTGCGTTGCACTTCACTAGATGGCCCGGACGGAAGCACAGACCGAATTGAAATTCGGTCTGTGCGGCTTTAGAGGCCGGGCGGCGCCAGGATGCTTGCGAAGACGGCCGCGCGGTCGCGTACTCTCGCGTTCGACCCCCGCTGTCGTCCCGAGGAGGAACGTCGTGCCACAGGACGCCTACACGCTTCCGCAGCTCTCAAAGCTTCTCGATATCAACTACCGCACGCTGCATTCGTGGGTAGAGCGAGGGCTGCTCCGTCCCGGCGTTCAGCAGTCGAGCGGCACTGGCACGCGCAACCTCTTTAGTGAGCAGGATGCGCTGACGGCATGCATCCTTGCCGACCTGCGCCAAGCCGGCGTCAACTTCGAGCTCTTGGAGCAAGCTGCAGAGCGACTACGCCAGAACGACGATGCCCTTGGGGAAGAGGCATTCCTGCTCGTCAACGGCGATGTGACGATCGTCTTCGACGAGCAGGAGGCGGTGGCGGCGCTTCGACGGGGAGGTCTAACGCTCGCCTATAACACGGGCGAAGCGCTAGGCCGACTTGGGCAGTTCACTACCGCATAGACGCACCTTCTTCGGCGCCATGGGCTGCAGGCTACCTGCCCGCTTCGAGGATTGAAACTCGCACGCGGTAGTGATCGGGTCCCGCTATCTCGTGCCTGATCGAACGTGGGTAATCACGACTTCCAATCGTGTGGTCCTCCGTTCGATGCCTTGGGCACAAATACGGCCCGCCTCGAACCTGGATCGATGAAATCCAGGCGTAGTCAAATGGATCCGAAGTGGCAATGAAGTGGCAATGGCAGATGCGTCATTGCCACTTCGCCTCAAACTAGCCGCAGTCAAAAGACCTCAAAGCAGCCCGTTTGCAGGCCAAAGTAATGGCGAGGGCGGGATTCGAACCCGCGACACCACGATTTTCAGTCGTGTGCTCTACCAACTGAGCTACCTCGCCTGGGGCGCATGAAGCGGCCTGCGCTGCGGGAAGGCTAGCGACCGGCAGCCGTTCGGGGCTGATTGCATTGGGGGGTGGCCTGGACTCGTGCAGCGCTGGCGCTGGTCGCCGCCGGGGCGGTGGCCGCGGCGCTAGTCTCCGGTGGGTCCTCGGCCGATCCGCGGACGCCGGCGGGGCTGGCCGGGCTGCCGCCTCCCTTCCTGGGGGTGGCGGTTGTGGGCAGCGGCGGGCTGACCGCGGCGATCGACGCCTACGGGGACGTCGCCGACCTGCGGGCGCCGGGGCCGGCGGGCCAGGCGCTGATCGACAACCCGGCTGACCGGCAGGCCGCCGGGAGCGTCGCGGCCGACACCGGGATCGTGCCGCGGGTGAGCGTTGGCGACAGACCGGCGCTGCCGCTGTGGCGGGCCGACTCGGTCACGCAGCGCTACCGCGCCGGCACCAACGTGCTGGTCACCGAGGCGTGGTTCGGGGCGACCCGAGTCGAAGTCGTCTACGCGGCGCGGGGCGGCCGGCTCGCCTGCCTCACCCGTTCCAGCGCCGGAGGCCGGCTCTCGATCCGGTCGGGGGAAGCCGCTGCTCGCTCCCGGCTCCGCTGCGACGACGAGACCGCGCGGGGCGTCGTCCGCGCCGCGGGGCGTTCGGACCGGCGCTGGCTCTCCCGGGCGCGCCCGCTCGGTCCCGGGGCGCCAGCCTGGGCCCAGCGAGATGTACCTGCGCTCGCTGCTGACCTTGCGAGCGCTGACCGACCGGCGCACCGGCGCGGTCGCGGCAGGAGCACGGGATGGCTGGGCCTACGTCTGGCCGCGGGACGCGGGCACCGCCGCCCTCGCCTTCGCCGCCTCCGGCTACCGGCCGCAGGCGCGTCGCGTCGCGCGCTTCCTGCTCGGGCTCGACCTCGGCGCCGCCGCCCGCTTCCAAGGCGACGGCACGCCCGTGGAGGGGCGTGAGGCCCAGGGCGACGCCTCGGGCTGGGTCACCGTGGCCGCCCGTGCCGCCAACCTCCCCCCTCCCCAGTCACCCCCCTGGCGCCACCGCCCCGACTACCAAGAGAGCGACCCCGGCAGCTACCTCGCCAACGCGATCGCCAGCGCCTTCATCGTCGATGGGCCTAAAACGCGCCTATATGGAGGGAAATCGGCCCGTCAACAAGGGGCCGCCGGGGTCGAGGGGGCATTTGCTGCGCCGGGGGGGCTTGTGAGGCGGAGTGGGGACCCGGACTCGGGTCTCGACTCCGCGGCGGCTTGGGCGGTGCGTCCGTTTCCGCTGCCGGGACTCTCCCCGGCGGTGCGCCGGACGCTGCTGCGCCTGGCCGGCGCTCGGACCCGCTTCGGGATCGTGCCCGGGGAGGGCTGGGCCGGGGTCGACCCCTGGACGGCGCCGACGGCCTGGAGCGCCTGGAGCCTCGCCGCGCTCGGCGAGCGCCGCCCGGCGCTGCGCCTGCTCGCCGATCTGCGCCGCGCCGCGACCCCGACCGGGGCCCTGCCGGAGCGCGTCGATGCCCGCACCGGCGTCCCCCGCTCGACCACCCCGCTCGCCTGGTCCCACGCCTTCGCGATCCTCGCCCTGCGCGAACTCTGGCCCGCCCCGAGGCGCTAGGTACTTTTGCCCCCCTATAGGAAGGTGAAAGTGCCTGCGGTGAACGTCAGCCGCCGACGCGCCAGCGGGTGACCGAGTTGCGCAACAGCAGGCGGCGCTCCTCGCCCTCGCCGGCGATGCGGAAGCTCTCGGCCCGCGGCGGCGCGGCGGCCAGCAGGCGTTCGATCAGGGCGGCTGCGGCGGGACCGCCGGAACCACGGGCCAGCCACTCGCCGAAGTCGAGGTCGAGCGGGATCACCCGTTCGTCGTCGAGGACGAGCCCGGCGGCCTCGCCGGCCGCGAGCAGGCGCTCGCGCGTCAGGCAGGCCCAATGAGAGGGATCGCGCAGGCGCTCGATCTCCTGGTGCCAGGCCGCGGCGTCGCCATCGGCATCGGTGAGGTGGTCGGCGAGGACGATCCAGCCACCGGGGCGCACGACCCTCGCCATCTCCGCGAGCACCCGCTCTGGGACAGGGATGTGGTGGAGGCTGAAGCGGTTGACGGCGCCGTCGAAGCTGGCGTCGTCGAACTCCATCGCGGTCGCGTCGCCGAGCGAGAACTCGGCGTTGCCGAGGCCGGCAGCCGCCGCTTCGGCGCTCGCTCTCTCGATCATCGCCGGGGTTAGATCGACGCCGTGGACCGAGCCGACCCGCGCCGCGATCGCGCGGCCGACGATGGCGGGCCCACAGGCGGTCTCCAGCCAGCGCGCCTCGGCGTCGGCGGGAACCATCTCGACCACCGACCCCAGCGTCTCCGCGGCGCTCATCGCCGGGCTGCGGGCAAACGAGTCGGTCTGGTGCGTGAACTCGTCGCGGATCGACTCCTCGTACATCGAGTTGATGTTAGGCGGAACGAGGCCTCGGGCCGTCGGGCGACGATCCCGATCGCCCCCGCCCGCGCTGACGCCCGCTCAGCGCTTCACCGTCCCCTGCATTAGCCCCATCAGCTCCAGCGCCCCCGCCTTGTGCAGGGGTTCGTTGAGGTTGCCGCACTTGGGGCTCTGCACGCAGGAGGGGCACCCGGACTCGCAGGGGCACTCGGCGATCAGGCGCGAGGCGTCGCCGAGCAGGCGCTCGAACTGCTCGTAGCCGCGCTGTGAGATCCCGACCCCACCGGGGTGGCCGTCGTAGATGAAGATCGTCGAGCGGCCGGTCTGGAAGTGGACGTTGGTGGAGAGGCCGCCGATGTCCCAGCGGTCGCACATCGCGATCAGCGGCAGCACCGCGATCTGGCCGTGCTCGGTCGCGTGCAGGGAGCCGAGCAGGACGTCGGTCGGCAGCGCCGCGCTGAGCTTCTCCGGCAGCACGTACCAGAGCGCCTGGGTGACGAAGCTCTGCTCGGGCAGCTCCAGGGCGACGATGTCGATCGGCTCCTGCTCGGAGATCGAGACGCGCTGGAAGGCGATTACCTGCTCGGTCACGGAGACGTCGCCGAAGTTGAGCTGCACCCCCGCCACCTGGCGCTGCTCCCGCGTCCGTTCGATGTAGATCTCGGTCTCCTTTTTGGGGCGCGTGTACCAGTCGCCGTCGAAGCTGGAGACGATCGCCCGCCGCTCCTCGATGTCGAGCCGCTCGACCTCGTAGGAGCGGCCGAGGTGGAGGTAGATGGCGCCGGGGTGGATCGTCGTGAAGGCGCGCTCTGCCTCGACCATCCCCAGCATCTCCCCCGACTCGCGCTCGATCACCGCGACCGAGTCGGCCGAGGCCGAGCGCAGCGCGATCCGCGAGGCGACGAACTCGCTGCGCCGCGGCAGCAGGCGCCCGCCGGCGTTGCGCAGCTCCCCCGCCCCCAACAGCCGCTCGGCTCGCTCGCGCCAACCCGTCCCGAAGAACTCCTCGTCGGCATCGGTCAGCGGCAACTCGTAGGCGGCGGCGACGAGGTGCCGGGAGGCGATCTGGTCGTTGGCGTGGTCGAGGATCGCCGCCTCGACCGGCCGCTCCAGAAACTCCTCCGGGTGACGGCAGAAGAACTGGTCGAGCGCGTCCTGGCCGGCGACGTAGACGGCGAGCCCACGCTGGCGCCGCCCGGCCCGGCCCCACATCTGCCGCAGGCTGGCGACGGTGCCGGGGAAGGTGACGCAGATCGCCGCCTCCAGCTCGCCGACGTCGATCCCCAGCTCCAGGGCGTCGGTCGCGACCACGGCCAGCAGCTCGCCGGCGCTGAGCCGCGCCTCGATCTCGCGCCGCTGCTGCGGCGTGTAGCCGCCGCGGTAGGGAGCGATCCGCTGCGCCAGCTCCGGCTTGCCGCGCCGCTCGAGGTTTTCGCGGGTGAAGCGCAAGATCAGCTCGATCCCGCGGCGGCTTTTGAGAAAGCAGATCGTCCGCACCCCCTGGGAGACCAGCTCGGCGAGCAGATCGGCCGCCTCAGAGAGGGCCGAGCGACGGGCGCCCGTCGCCTTGTCGAGCAGCGGCGGGTTCCACATCGCCACGTCGCGGCCGGCCCGCGGGGCGCCGTCGTCGTCGATCAGCTCGAACGGCGTGCCGACCAGACGCTCGGCCAGCTCGACCGGGTTGGCGATCGTCGCCGAGGCGAGCAGGAAACGCGGCTCGGAGCCGTAGGCGCGCGCCACCCGCCGCAGCCGCCGCAGCACGTTGGCGACGTGGGAGCCGAAGACGCCGCGGTAGGTGTGGGCCTCGTCGACCACCACCCACTCGAGGTTGGCGAGGAAGTCCCCCCAGCGCTTGTGATGCGGCAGCAGGGCGACGTGGAGCATGTCCGGGTTGGTCAGGACGAGGTTGTTTTTGCGGCGGATCGCTGGCCGCTCTTCCTTCGGCGTATCGCCGTCGTAGATCGCCTCGCGCAGGCCGGGCGGGCGCAGCAGCGCCAGCTTGCGCGCCTGGTCCTGGGCCAGCGCCTTGGTCGGGTAGAGGTAGAGGGCGCGCCGTTTCGGTTCGCGGGCGATGCCGTCGAGCACCGGCAGGTTGAAGGCGAGGCTCTTGCCCGAGGCAGTGCCGCTGGTGATCACCAGGTTGGAGTGGGCGGCGGTCTCCCAGGCCTCCAGTTGATGGGTGTAGAGGGACTCGATGCCGGCCCGGCGCAGCGCCTCGGCGAAGCCGGGGTCAAGCGTGCCGGGCAGCGAGACGGGGCGAGCGCGGCGCTCGGCATCGGCGCTCTCGGCGACGATCCGCCCGTCGCGCCGGGCGGGGTCGATGGCGACCGCCCAGCTCGGGCCCAACAGACTCCCGCCGCGCGCCATCAGCCCGCTCCCCGTCGACGGGCCGAAAATACGCCTATATGGGGGGAAATCGGTCCATCAACCTGGGGGGAGCGCGAGATCTGACCGGCCACGCGCATCGCCTGGAGCGAGGAGCGGTCGTGGAGGCGGAGGACGTCGGCGCCCTCGCGGACCGCCAGCGCCACCGCCGCGACCGTCCCCCACTCGCGCTCGCCCGCCGGCAAGCGCTCGTCCCACGACCCGGCCAGCACGGCGCCGATGAAGTCCTTGCGCGAGAGCGAGACGTAGAGCGGCAGCCCCAGCGAGCGCAGCTCGCCGAGCCGCCGCAGGATCTCCAGGTCCTGGTCGGGGCTGAGGTCGAAGTCGAGTCCGGGGTCGATGGCGATCTGCTCCTCGGCGACGCCAAGCTCCCGGGCCAGCTCGACTCTCCCCTCGAACCAGGCCTTGAGGTGGTCGACGACGTCGCCGTAATCGCGCCAGGGCCGGTCGACCCGCGGTGGTCCCTCGATGTGCATCAGCACGTAGCCACAGCCCGTCTCCGCGACCAGCCCGAACATCTCCTCCGAGCCGCCGGAGATGTCGTTGACCGCGTGCGCCCCCGCCGCCAACGCCCGCCGCGCCACCTCGGGCGAGAAGGTGTCGGCAGAGATCGGAACGCCGCGGGGGACGAAGAGTGCATTCCCCGTCTCATGGCCGGGGAATGCACTCTTCGTCAACCCCGCGATCGCCGGGACCAGCGCCGCCGCCTCGTCCTCGGCGCTCACCGGCGGACCCGCCTTCGCCGCCACGGCGCCGACGTCGAGCATGTCGAACCCAGCCTCAGCCAACGCCAGCCCATCAGCGGCAGCCCGCTCGGGCGTACCGCTCCTGGCTCCATCGAACATCGAGTCGACGGTGACGTTGACGATCCCCGCCGCCAGCGGCTGCGCCAGGTCGAGGGTCCGGTCAGCCAGCCGCCAGGTCATCGTCGCTACCGTAGCGGCCGGGACCAATGGGACTGAGCTGCGTCTACACCGACCTCGACGGCACCCTGCTCGGCGCGGGCGCTTCGCTGTTCCGCGACGCGGAGGGCGGCTTCTCGCTGGCGCAGGCGCGCGGGCTGGAGGCCTGCCAGCGGGCCGGGGTCGAGGTCGTGATCATGTCCGGCCGCCGCGAGCCCCAGGTCCACGAGGCCGCCCGCCTGATGGGCCAGACCTCCTACATCTACGAGGCCGGCTGCGCCTTCGCGATCGACGGCGAGACGACGCTGATGACCGGTGAGATGGCGCCCGACGAGGAGAGCGGCACGATCTACGAGCAGATCGAGGCGCGCGGCATTCCGAAGCTGCTGTTCGAGCACTTCGAAGGGCGGCTGGAGTATCACGCGCCGTGGCACACCGGCCGCATCCTCTCCCACCTCTTCCGCGGCAAGGTCGACGTCGACGAGGCCAACGCGCTGCTCGGGGAGCACGGCGACGACGACCTGCGCCTGCTCGACAACGGCGCCATCGGCCGCCCGATGCCCACCGTCGAGGGCCGCACCCACGCCTACCACCTGGTTCCGCGCCTGGTCAGCAAGGGGGCGGCGGTCACCGCCCACGCCCGCGCCCGCGGCTACGACCCGGCCGACTGCATCGCCGTCGGCGACTCGGTCGAGGACCTCGAGGTCGCCGCCGCGGTCGGCCGTTTCTTCGTCGTCGCCAACGGCCCCGAGCGCGATCCCGGCCTGCGCGCCGCCCTCTCGCGCTGGGACAACGCCACCGTCACCGAGGGCAGCATGGGCGACGGCTTCTACGAGGCGATCGTCTCGACCCTGGTCGAGCGGCGCTGAACCCTGCGATCTGGGGCGATGGGCCGAAATCCCACGTATATCGTGGGAAATTGGGGCGGCGGCGGGTGGTTAGTATCGGGGGACCGCACACGAGCCGAAATGGAGCGTTTTGTCCACCGAGACCGCGACCGTCGCTGAGCAGGAGTACCTGGAGATCATGTTCTGGCTGGAGGAGGCCGGGCTGCCGATGACCGGCGCCAACATCGCCCGCGCGATGCAGCTCTCGCCCCCGACCGTGCACGAGATGGTCGGCCGCTTGATCGGCGACGGCTACGTCGAGCGCAAGCCCGACAAATCGCTCACCTTCACCGAGTCCGGGCGCGAGCACGCCAGCCACATCGTCCGCCGCCACCGCATGATCGAGCGCTTCCTCACCGACGTCCTCGGCATCCCCTGGGACGAGGTCCACGAGGAGGCGGAGCGGATCGAGCACGCGATGTCGCCGGTGCTGGAGGAGCGGATGCGGGCCGCGATCGGCGACGCCACCACCTGCCCCCACGGCCACCCGATCGTCGAGGGCATCCGCGAGCAGGGCTCGCTGCTGGCCGACGTCGAGGTCGGGGCCAGCGTCACCGTCCTGCGCTTCGAGAACGAGGCCGAGGAGCTGCTGCACTACCTGAAGGCGGCGGGGCTGGATCCAGGCCTGGAAGGCAAGATCGAGAGCTCCGACGACGAGCGGGTCACAATCGTCTCCGCCGACAGGGTGCACGAGGTCAGTCGCAGCGTCGCCGAGACCGTCTCGGTCCGCGCCGACCCGGCGCCGCCGCCGCGGGCGGCGATCCCGGGGCAGCTGGTGCTCTCCTCGGATCGCTACGGCCGCTAGGCGGAGCGACTACCGCTTACTGAATTGGGATCGTGATGATCGGGGCCGAGGTCGGCGACTTGCTACCGCCGGTCGGCTCGGTGGTGACCATCACCACTTCGACGCCGTCCATGTCCGGCAGTTCGGTGCTGGCCTGACCTGCGCGGTCGGGGACGAACAGGGCTCGCACCGGTTCCACGTCGCCGTCGCGCCGCACCCAGGCCTCGAGCACCCTGTGGCTGGGAAGCTCGCGCACGTTGGTGAGGTGGAGCGTGCCGCTGTCCCCTTCGCTGATCATCTTCGCGGTGACGCCCGAGGGTTCGCTGCCGACCACGGTCCTCGTTTCGCCATTGTCGGAGCCACTTCCGATCCCACCGCCGATCGCGAAACCGGCGACAGCGGCGACGATCAGCACCGCCACGGCGACGCCGGCGACGGGCCGCAGGCCCATCGGGCCCGAGCCCAGGTCGCGCAGCCAGTTGGAGGCGCGGCCGACGAGGCCCGGACGGGCGCCGCGGTTCTCGCCGCGAGCGCCTGCGCCCGCGTCGGCGCGCACCTCGGCCAGCAGCCGCGCCCGCAGGTCGGCGGGCGGCTCGACCCGATCGACGCTCTCCGGCAGCGCGTCCAGGGCCGGCGTCAGCCAGCGGATCTCCGCCTGGCAGCGCTCGCAGCCCTCGGCGTGGCGCTCCAACTCCGCCGCCTGCTCGGGCTCCAAGGCCCCGAGCATGTAGGCGGCGACGTCCTCGCTCCAGCGCTCGTGATTCGTCTCGTTCATGCCAGTCCCTCCGCCAGCTCGCCCCGGATCTTCTCCAGGCCCAGTCTCATCCGCCCCTTCACCGTGCCCAGCGGCACCCCCAGCATGCGCGATATCTCCGCCTGGCTGAAGCCGCCGAAGTAGGCCAGCTCGATCACCTTCGACTGCTCGCCCGGCAGTGTGCCAAGGGCGCCGCGGACCTCGCTCGCGGTCTCATGCCGCATCGCCTCCTCGTCGGTCAGCCCCTCGGCCGGGCGCTGCTCGAGGATCGCATCGTCGTCGAAGGTCAGTTTCGGCGCCTTGCCGGCGCGACTGCGGAGCATGTCGATCGCGCGGTTGCGGACGATGCTCAGCATCCAGGAACGGACGCTGCCGCGGGCGCGGTCGAAGCGGGCGCCGCTGCGCCAGATCGAGATGAAGGCCTCCTGGGTGACGTCCTCGGCAGCCGCCTTCTCGCCGACGATCCTGTACGCCAGCGAGTAGGCGACGCCGCCGTGACGGTCGTAGAAGACCTCGAAGGCCTCGGAATCCTTTTCCCCGATCAGCGGCATCAGCTCCTCGTCGGCCAGCCGCTCGGCCTTCTCCCTTCTAACGGTCATCTCGGTCCATCATCCACTCTGTCGCGGGGGGGTCCTAGGCGATGAACGGTTCGACGGCCTTCAGCACCTGCGCTTCGTCGAGCGAGGGGTCGAAGGCATCGGGGGCCGGTTCTTCCCTGTTCTGCAGGCGGATCGCCGCCGCGTGCCGCGCCTCGACCTGGACGATCGAGCCGGCGGCACCGAGGACTTCTTTGGACTTGATCATCGGCCCAGCGCCGTTGTAGGCGCTGACCCCGGTGTCCTCGAAGGTCTGCGCCAGTTTGAGGAAGCCGGCCGTGTCGCCGTAGTCGAAATTGAATTTCGGCTCCGCCACCGGCTTGCCCTTGAGCTGCTTGATCGTCGCCGTCAGCGCTTCGACGTGCTGCTTCTCGTCGCTGGCCAGCAGCCCGATCAGGCTCTTCAGTTCGCCGCTCGCCTTGGCCCGGGTCTTCGCTTCGTCGTAGAAGCTCGACTCCAGGTACTCCAGGGTGAGGGCGAAGTTGAGGATGTCGACGTCGCTGCCACCGGTCATCGCGAACGCCCTGCGGACGTAGGGGCCGACCATGAAGGTGCCGTAGACGGCACCGGCGGCCAGCGCGCCCTTGAGGATCACCTCGCTGCGCGAGAGATCGCCGCTGTCCTCGTCGACGGTTACGCCGGCGAGCTCTGGATGCACAAGTTCCTCGTGGCTCATTGCTCTTTCCTTTCGCTCGATCGCCGGGCTAGCTGACGATGAAGGGTTCGACGGACTTGAGGACGGTCTTGACGTCGGCCGGCTTGGCGAACGCCCCTTCCGGGGTGATCGACTTGCCGAGCAGGGTGTTGAGCGCGGCGGCATGCCTGCCCTCGACGCTGTGGATGGCCAGCGCCGACGCCAGCACGTCCGGGCTCTTGATGTTGGCGGCCTGGCCGAGGTAGGCGGCGGTGCCGAGGCTCTCGACCGTGCCCGCCAGTTCCAGCACCGCCTTGGCGCTCTTCAGCGGGAATTCGGTCTTCGGTTCCGGCGCCGGCTTGCCGCCGAGGCCCTTGACCGCGGCCGTGAGCGCGGAGACGTGTTCGGCCTCCTCCTCGCCGAACTTCTTGATCGTCTCCAGGTCCGCGCCCTTGAAGAGACCGCTCTTGACCACGTCCGCGTAGAAGGCGGTCTCGAGGTACTCGAGCGTGAGCGCGTAGTTGAGGATGCCGACGTCGCCCTTGCCGAACTGGGCGGTTTCGCTACCGCCGCTGGACTTGGCGGTGCTCGTCGTGGTGGTGCTGTCGCTGTCACTGCCACAGGCAGCGAGGAAAGCGGCCGCCGCGGCCGAGCCGCCGGTCAGCGCCATGAACTTGCGACGCGAGACCGGGTCCTTCGCGGCGCGGGCGATCGCGCTGGGTGCCCCTGCTTTCTCGCGCTCGGTGCTGTCGGGCATGTCGTCTTCTCCTCGCTGGGGGTTTGCTTCTACTGCCCTTACGCGAGCGACGACGCGGCCGGATCACAATGGGACGATCGTCGACGACCGGCGCTGCCCGACCAAGCAGATCAAGGACGCAGGAAGCGAAGTGTGCTCTGCACACGAGCACCCGAGGACGCCGATATGCGCCGGTCAGGCAGCGGCGGTCAGGCGGCCTTGGAGCGCATGCGGTCCAAGGCGCCGACGATGCGCGAGACGCCCTCGGCCGCACGGTCGGCCGGGACCGGCGCGAAGGAGAGGCGGAGGCTGTTCTCGCCGCCCTCGATCATGAAGTCGGGGCCGGCGACGAAGGAGACGCCGTCGGCTTTCGCCGCCGCCAGCAGGGCGACCGTGTCGGTGCCCGCGGCGAGGTCGAGCCAGAGGAAGTAGCCGCCCTCGGGGACGACGAACTCGGCCTCCGGGATCTGCCCGCCGAGCGCCGACACCAGGGCATCGCAGCGAGCCTTGAGCTCGCCCTTGACGAAGGCGATGTTGCGATCGAGCTCGCCCGAGCGGCAGAGCTCCAGCACGATCGACTCGGCCAGCATGTTGGGCGAGATGTAGATCTCGTTGGCGCGCTTGGCCAGCTTCGCGATCTCCCCGGCGGGCCCGGCCAGGTAGCCGACGCGGACGCCGGGGCTGACCGTCTTCGAGAAGGAGGAGGCGTGGATGACCCGCCCGGCCCGGTCGAGCGAGAGCATCGTCTCCAGCGGCTCGCCCTCGAAGGGCAACTCGCGGTAGGGGTCGTCCTCGAAGATCCAGAAGCCGTGCTCGGCGGCGAGCTCGACTAGGCGAGCCCGCTTTTCGGGGGAGAGCGTGCAGCCGGCCGGGTTGTGGGCGTTGGGGATGACGTGGGCGAGCTTGATCGGGCCCTCGGCAAGCGCCGCCTCGAAGGCGGCGAGGTCGAGCCCATCGGCCTCCAGCGGCACCGGCACCAACTCGACTCCGAGCCGCTGCAGGAGCAGCAGCGTGCGGTCGTAGGTCGGCTGCTCGACGACGACCCGGTCGCCAGGCCCGAGCAGGTGCTCGAACAGCATCGCGCCACCCTCCAGCGACCCGTTCGCGACCATCACCTGCGAGGCATCAAGGCCACCATGGCGCTCGGCAATCCACTCGCAGAGCCCCGGATGACCGATCCCGGTCCCGTAGGAGAGCGCCTTTTCCCAGTCGCTCTCCAGCGCCCGCGCGGCCGCCTCCCGCACCGCCTCGTGGGGCAGGATGTCAGCGCTCGGAGCGCCCCTCGCAAACGAAATCGTGTCGCCGGCCATCGCCCTCGACCCTAGCAACGCGAGACGGCCCGCGATCCCCCGAACTGCATCAATTTTTCAGCCTTGAAGGCTAGGAATTTGATGCAGTTCGCCCGGGCGGCTTGGACTGGAGCGCGCGCAGCGTTTCGACGGCGATCGTGGCCGCCTCGGTCGGGCTCTGGCCGACCCGCACGCCCTTTGCTTCGAGCGCGTCCTTCTTGGCCTGCGCGGTGCCCGAGGAGCCAGAGATGATCGCGCCGGCGTGGCCCATCTGCTTGCCGGGAGGCGCGGTGAAGCCGGCGATGTAGGCGACGACGGGCTTGGAGACCTCGGAGGAGATGAACTCGGCCGCGCGCTCCTCGGCGTCGCCGCCGATCTCGCCGACCATCACGATCAGCTCGGTCTCGGGGTCGGCCTCGTACATGGTGAGGATGTCGATGAAGTCGGAGCCGACGATCGGGTCGCCGCCGATGCCGACGATCGAGGAGTTGCCCGCCCCGGCCTGTTTCAGCTCGTTGCCGATCTGGTAGGTCAGCGTCCCCGACTTGGAGACGACGCCGATCGAGCCGGGGTCGAAGAACTGGGCGGGGATGATGCCGACATTGGCCTTGCCGGGCGAGAGCACGCCGGGGCAGTTGGGCCCGATCAGCCGCACCCCGGCCTCCACGGCCTTCCAGTACGTCTTCAGCATGTCGAGCACCGGGATCCCCTCGGTGATCGCGATCACGGTCTCGACGCCGGACTCGATCGCCTCGTCGATCGCCGGGGCGGCGAAGCGCGCCGGCACGAAGATCATTGAGGTGTTGGCACCGGCCTCCTGCACCGACTCCTTGATCGTGTCGAAGATCGGCACGCCCTCGACGTCCTGGCCGCCCTTGCCGGGGGTGACGCCGGCGACGAGGTCGGTCCCGTAGGCGCGGTTGCGCAGTCCGTGGAAGGAGCCCTCGCGGCCGGTCAGCCCGGAGACGACCAGCTTGGTCTGCTCGCCGACGATGATGCTCATGAGGCACCCCCGGCGAGCTCGACGACGCGGCGGGCGGCGTCCAGCATCGTCTTCTCCTGGTGCAGGTTGGGCAGGTTGGCCTCGGCGAGGATCGCCAGGCCCTCCTCGGAGTTGGTCCCGTCGAGGCGAACCACCAACGGCACGCCGAGGTCGAGCTGCCCGGAGGCGGTGACGATCCCCTTGGCGATCTCGTCGCAGCGGGTGATGCCGCCGAAGATGTTGAAGAGGATCGCCGTGACCTTGGCGTCGGAGACGATCACCTCCAGGGCGTTGACGATCGCCTCGGCTTTGGAGCCGCCGCCGGCGTCGAGGAAGTTGGCCGGGGCGCCGCCCGCCTGAGCGACGACGTCCAGCGTCGACATGCAGAGGCCGGCGCCGTTGGCGAGGATGCCGACGTTACCGTCGAGCTTGACGTAGGTGAGGCCCTTCTCCTTCGCCATCGCCTCCTGCGGATCCTCGACCGTGTCGGCGATCTCGGCTAGGTCCTGATGGCGATAGAGCGCGTTGCCGTCGATCGTCACCTTGGCGTCGAGGGCCACGACCTGGCGGTCGCTGGTGACGATCAGCGGGTTGACCTCGATCAGGCTGGCGTCCTCGTTGGTCGCGACCTCGGCCAGCTTCACCAGCACCTCGGCCGCCTGGTCGAGCACGTCCTCGTCGAGCCCGGCCGCATCGACGATCGAGCGCGCCGCGGCGGCGTCGAACTCGCGGGTCGGGTCGATGTGGCGTTTGATCAGGGCCTCGGGGCTCTCCGCCGCGACCGCCTCGATGTCCATCCCTCCCTGGCTGGAAACCATCGCTAGAAGCTTCTTCTCGCCGCGGTCGAGAATGACCGAGGCGTAGTACTCGGAGGCGATGTCGGAGCCGCCCTCGACCCAGACCTGATCGACGCGGAAGGGACCCTCGCCGTGGGGGCCGACGATGTCCATGCCGAGGATCGCGTCGGCGTACTCGCGGGCCTCGCCGGCGTCCTTGGCGATCTTGATCCCGCCCGCCTTGCCGCGGCCGCCGATCAGGACCTGGGCCTTGATCGCGCAGGGGTAGCCGATCTCCTCGGCGGCGGCAACGGCCTCGTCGACCGTCTTCGCGACCTCGCCACTCGGCACGGCGACGCCGTGCTTGGCGAACAGCTGCTTGCCCTGATACTCGAGGAGGTCCATTGGGGGGTGGCGCTCGGAAGCGCGGTCGCGCACCCTATCCGAGATCGCATCCAGCGCGTTCCGCCGTCGAGGGTGACTCCCCCAGCCGGGGGGGCTTGCCATAATGCCGCGCTCGCAGATGGCCCTTCCCAGTCTCAAAAACATCAAATGGGTGACCACCGACTGTTACGGCACCCTGATCGATTGGGAGAAAGGGATCGTCGAGGCCTGTAAGAAAGAGGCGGCCAAAGACGGCTTCAGCTTCGAAGAAGGCCCCTTCCTCGAGCGCTTCATGGAGGTCCAGGCCGAAATCATGGCCGGCTCCTACGAGCTCTACGCCGAGGTGCTACGCCGCACGATCGTCAAAGTCGCCGGCGAGCTGGGCTGGGAGGTGGAGCCCTCGCGGGCCCAGTTCCTGCCCAACAGCGTCGCCTACTGGCTGCCCTTCCGCGAGGCCAACGCGGCGATGGACCGGCTCGGCAAAAAGTACGACGTCGGGATCATCTCCAACGTCGACGACAAACTGCTGGGGATCTCGCGCCGCCACCTGCGGACCGAACTCGACCTCGTCGTCACCGCCCAGCAGGTGCGCAGCTACAAGCCGGACCCGGTCCACTTCAAAGAGTGCGCGCGGCGGATCGGCGGCAAGAAAGGCTGGCTGCACATCGGCTGCGACTACACGACCGACATCGCCCCGGTGCTGAAAATGAATGTGCCGGTGATCTGGGTCAACCGCCATGGCGAGAAACTGGAAGGGCGCAAAGCCCCCTCCGCCACGGTCAAAAACTTCCGCGAAGCAGCCAAAAAGCTCGGCGCGTCCTGAGCGTTTTCTAGCGTTCGGGCGCAACTCCGGCGATAGGCGCCGGTTTCGACCCTCAGGTGTTTCCTATGAATAGGTACGAGCAACCAAGAACTCAGATGCGTGCCCTCGCCGGCGCCCGGCTCGCCCTGGCCGCGAGCGTGATGGCTCTACTGGCTGCCCTCGTCTTCGCCGCCGGCCAGCAGCGCGCCAGCGCCGCCTCGCCGGCGATTGCCTCGAAGAAACAGCAGACCGCCCTGCTGCCCGAAGGGGAACGCCCGAATTTCGTCGTGATCCAAACCGACGACCAGACGCTCGACCAGCTCTACGCGACCTACACGCCGCCCGGCGGCGCTCCGATCGCGGCGATGCCGAACACGCTGGCCCAGATCGCCGAAAAGGGCATGACCTTCAACCGCTACTACGTCTCCTACCCGCTCTGTTGCCCGTCGCGGGTCAGCCTGATGACCGGCCGCTACGCGCACAACAACAACGTCCGCGGCAACGTGCCCCCGAACGGCGGCTACACCGGCTTCAGCTTTCGTCAGGCCGACAGCCACAACATCGCCACCTGGCTGCAGGGCGCCGGCTACCGCACGATCCACATCGGCAAGTTCCTCAATGGCTACGGCGACGAACCGTTCGACGACGGCAGGACCGTGCCGCCCGGCTGGAGCGCCTGGCACACGACGCTCAAGGCCGACACCAATCACTACTTCTACGGCTACACGCTCAACGACAACGGCATCCTCGACGGCCCGTTCGGCGACTCCGGCAGCTGGGACACCCGCGAATACGGGCCCCGCGATGACTTCGGCTGCCCGTTCGCGCCGCTCAACGGTCAACCCTGTCTGTATGAGACGGACGTCTTCACCCGCATCGCCAGCGAAGAGATGCTGGGGACGCCGGAAACCCAGCCCTTCTACCTGCAGCTCGACTACACCGCCCCGCACGGCGACTTCCGCCGCCCGGCCGGCCCCGAGCCGGCGACCCGCGCACTACGACTCCTTCGCCGGCGCGCCCTACCCGCACGGCCCCGCCGAAGGCTTCAACGAGGGCAACGTCAACGACAAGCCGCGCTTCATCCGCGAAGCCGCCTACCTCTCGCCGAGCGAGACCCACACCTACCGCGTCTACTACCAGAAGGCGCTGGAGTCGCTGCGGGCGATCGACGACGGCGTCCAGCAGGTCGTCAACACGCTCGGCGCCATGCACCGGCTGCGCAACACCTACATCGTCTTCACCTCCGACAACGGCTTCTTCTACGGCGAGCACCGGTTGACCGGCGGCAAGTTCCTCGCCTACGAGCCCTCGACCCATCTGCCCTTCCTGATCCGCGGGCCGGGGATCAAACGCGCCAGCTCGACCGGCGAGCTGGCGGCCAACATCGACATCGCCCCGACGATCCTCGAACTGGCCCACGCCGAAGCCGACAAAAGCATCGACGGACGTTCGCTGGTTCCCTACCTGCTCGACCCCGAACTGCGCACCAGGCGGCCGATCCTCTTCGAGTCCTTCGTCGAGACCAACGACGTCGAAGAGAACGGCGGCGGCCCAGCCGTGGCGCCGGAAGGGGTGGCTGCCGGCGCCACCGGCGGCGGCGACAGCGTCAACGCCCGCCCCAACGAAGCGCCAGCGCCTCGATCGTCGCCCCGCCCAAGGACTACGAGGGAATCCGCCTCGGCCCCTACAAGTACATCGAGTGGCCCGATGGCGAGAAAGAGCTCTACGACATCAACAAGGACCCCTTCGAGCTCAACAACAAAGCCCGCAACGCCAACTTCTTCCCGATCAGGGCTTCCTCCACAAGGAACTGGAACGCCTCGAGGACTGCGTCGGCCGCGCCTGCCAGGAACCGGCCGAAAAGCTACCGCTGACCCGCGACCAGCAGCTGAAGGTCAAACGGGAAAAGGAAAAGGAACAGCGGGAACGCGAAAAGCGCCAGGAAGAACGCGAAGAAAAACAGAAAGAGCAGCAGCAAAAACCGCCGGCCAAATAGGCCAGGCGAGGCTCTACTCGATGACGGCGAGGGTGTCGCCGCTGCTGACCGCGTCGCCCTCTTCGGCGTTGAGGGAGGTGACTTTGCCGGGGCGGTGGGCGGTGATCTCGTTCTCCATCTTCATCGCCTCGATGATGCAGATCAGGTCCCCCTCGGCGACCTCGGCGCCCTCCTCGACAACGACTTTGAAGACGGTTCCCTGCAGCGGCGAGGGCAGCGCCGTGCTGGATGCACCGCCGCCGGCGCCGGCCTTGCGCTCACGCTTCGGCGGCTTCCTGCCGGCGGCCGCCGGCGCGCCGCCGCCGGCACCGGCCTCGCCGATCACCTTGACGTCGAAGAGCTTGCCGGAGACCTCGACCTTGTAGTCGCGGGTCACCAGCTCGGCACCTTCCTCGACCTCGGGCTCCTCGACCGCCTCGGGAGCCGTCGACTTGAGCCAGTCGCGGTCCTCCATCAGGTCGCGGCAGGTCTCGCCGCGGTCCCACTGCTCGGTGGCGAGGATCGCCTTGTGGAAGGGGATCAGGGTGGTCAGGCCGCCGATCTCGTACTCGTCCAGCGCCCGCAGCATCCGCCGCGTCGCGTGCTCACGGTCGACGTCCCAGACGATCAGCTTGGCCACCATCGGGTCGTACATCGGCGTCACCTCGGACCCGGCTTCGACGCCGGAGTCGACCCGCACGCCGGGGCCGGCGGGCTCGCGGTAGGTGGTGATCGCGCCGGGGGCCGGGGCGAATTTCTTGTGCGCCGCCTCGGCGTTGATCCGGCACTCGATCGCGTGCCCGCGCAGCTCGACCTCCTCCTGGGCGATCGAGAGCGGCTCGCCGGCGGCGACCAGGATCTGCTCGCGGACGATGTCGATGCCGCTGATCATCTCGGTCACGCAGTGCTCGACCTGGACCCGGGTGTTCATCTCAAGGAAGAAGTACTCGTCGCCGACCTGCATCCCCTCGACCGTGCCGGCGCCGCGGTAGCCGACGGCGGCGGCCGCGTCGGTGGCGATCTTGCCGATCCGCTCGCGCATCTCGGCGTCGACCTGCGGGCCGGGCGCCTCCTCGATCACCTTCTGGTGACGGCGCTGGATCGAGCAGTCGCGCTCGCCGAGGTGGATCACGTTGCCCTGCGAGTCGGCCAGGACCTGGACCTCGACGTGGCGCGGGTCCTCGAGGTAGCGCTCGACGTAGACGCGGTCGTCGGAGAAGAACTTCTCGCCTTCGCGGGCGGCGCCGTCGAAGGCCTCCTCGAGCTCGTCGGGAGTCATCGCGACGCGGAAGCCCTTGCCGCCACCGCCGCCCGCGGCCTTGCAGGCGACCGGGTAGCCGGCCTGCTCGGCCTGAGCCCGGGCAGCCTCGACGTCGACGGCCGGCTCGGTCGCGCCGGGGACGATCGGCACTCCCGCCGCCGCCATGATCTCGCGCGCCCGGGTCTTCGACCCCATCTCTTCGATCGCTTCCGCCGGCGGGCCGATGAAGACGATCCCGGCCTCGCCGCAGGCGCGGGCGAAGTCGGCGTTCTCGGCGAGGAAGCCGTAGCCGGGATGGATCGCCTCCGCCCCGGCCTCCTTGGCGGTCTCGATGATCTTCTCGATGTTGAGGTAGCTCTCGGCCGGCACCGCCGGGCCGATCAGGAAGGCCTCGTCGGCCTCGCGCACGTGCGGCGCCTCGCGGTCGATCTCCGAGTAGACCGCGACCGAGCCGATCCCCATCTCCTTCAGGGTGCGGGCGACGCGGATGGCGATCTCGCCGCGGTTGGCTATGAGCACCTTCTGGAACACGGCGGCGCAGTCTATTTATGTGGCGGGCGGAGAGGCGATAGGGACACCCTCGCCCGGACTCGCGGGCGTCGCCCGCTCTGAGTATCCGCCCGTTCGAGGGTGTCCCTATCGCCTCTTCACGTCGCCCGATATAGGGTCCCGCGTCGTGTTGATCGAGCTTCAGAGCCATTCGACGGTCTCCGACGGGCAGCTTGCGCCGACCGGGGTCGTGGAGGAGGCTGCGAAAGCCAGGGTGACGACGCTGGCGCTGACCGACCACGACGCCGTCGCCGGCGTGCCCGAGGCCGAAGAGGCGGCGCGGGGGCTGGGGATCGAGCTGGTGCCGGCGATCGAGATGTCGTGCGTGCACGAGTACGCCGAAGACCTCCACGTCTGCGGCTACTGGATCGACCTCGAGAAGATCGCCCCGGCCTGCGAGCGGGCGCAGAGCGAGCGGCGCGAGCGGGCGGGCGAGATCGTCGCGAACCTGCGCCGCGAGGGCTTCGAGCTGACCCTCGACGACGCGATCCGCGAGGCCGGCGCCGCCGACTCGATCGGCCGCCCCCACATCGCCAGGGCGGCGGGGGCGAGCGGCGATCTCGGTCCCTTCTTCGAGGAGTACCTGGTGCCCGGCGCCAAGGCCTTCGTGCCGCGCAAGTGGCCGACGGCGGCGCAGGCGATCGCGCTGATCCGCGAGGCCGGCGGAGCTGCGGTCATCGCCCACCCCTACTGGGACATCTCCGTGCCGGACGAGGTCGAGGATCTGATCCGCTCGCTCGGCGCCGACGGGGTCGAGACCTTCTACCCAAGCCACAGTAGGGAGCAGACCGCTCATCTGCTGAAGCTCTGCGAGGAGCTGAACCTGGTCCCCACCGGCTCCTCCGACTACCACGGGCCGACGCACAAGACGTTTGCGAAGTTCGGCGCTTACGAGACCTACGGGCTCGGCGCTCCGCAGGTTCCCTCGCAGCCGTAGTTCGGCTACCCTAATTCGGTCTACCTAATTAGGTTGCCCTAACGATTGCGCTCAGCGCGGACGGAAAGGGCGGCCGGAGCGAAAGGAGCGGGGCCCTTGTACTTGGTGATGAACGTCGTCCACGTGAATGAGGATCGACGGGAGGCTTTCGAGCGCGCTTTCCTCGAGCGCGACAGCCACGTCCACAAAGCCGAGGGCTTCGCCGGGTTCGAGCTGCTGCGGCGGGACCAGGACGGCGAGTACGTCGTGCTCAGCCGCTGGCAGGACAAGGAGTCCTTCCAGGGCTGGGTCGACAGCGACCTCTTCAAGATGAGCCACCGCCACGCCGACGGCGAGCTCGCCCACGGCAGCGAGGTCCGCAACTACGACGTGATCGACGCGAGGGTGCCGGCCTGATGGGTCGACTTATTGTCGCTACGCGGGCCAAACTCGCCCCGCTGCTCGTCGCGGCGCTCGTCCTCGTCGCCCTGGCGCTGCCGACGGCAGGTCAGGCGGCGCCCCCGCAGCGGATCGTCGCGCTGACCCCGTTCGCCGCCAACACCCTGGCCAAACTCGGGGTCACGCCGGTCGGGATCGGCGAAACGCTGGGTGGCAACGAACGCTTCTCGCCGAAGCTGAAGGGCGTCACCACGCTGCCGCTCTCGCACCCGAACGGGCCCAACCTCGAGCAGCTGGCCTCGCTCGACCCCGACCTGGTCTTCTCCTCGCAGACCTGGGCGAAGGGGAATCAGGCGATGACGGGGCTGGGGATCGACGTCGTCCTGCACGACCCGCGCTCGATCGACGGCGCCTTCGCCGACACCTTCAAGATCGGCACGATCGTCGGCCGCAAGCACTACGCCCGCGACCTGCTGCAGTCGATGCGCAAGCAGGTGGAAGACGCCAGCAAGGGGATCCGCAAGCACCCGAAGGTGATGCTGATCCTCGGCGTCGGCCGCACCCCCTTCACCTTCCTGCCCAACAGCTGGGGCGGCGACATCGTCACCGAGGCCGGCGGCGAGCTGCTGACCGGCGGCGTCGAGTCCAACTCCGGCTTCGAGCGGATCTCCGACGAAGTCGTGGTCGCCGAAAACCCGGACATCATCGTCGCCGTCCCGCACGCCAACGCCGACGACATCCCCAGCCTCACCGAGTACCTGCGCGACAACCCCGCCTGGGCCAGCACCACGGCGGCGCGGACCGGCCAGGTCTACGTCTCCGTCGACAACTCGCTGCTGCAGGCCGGGACCGACATCGCCGGCACGATCCGCAAGGTCCGCCGCGCCTACCTGAAGAACTGACCGCGGGTGGCGCGCCGGACCCTGGTCTTCGCGGCGCTGATCGCCGCCCTCGCCCTCGCCACCGTCGCCTCGCTGGCGCTGGGCGCGGTCCGGGTGCCACCGGCGGAGGTGATCGACATCCTGCTCGGCAAGGGCGGCGGCAGCAGCGACCAGCAGATCATCGAGGCGCTGCGGCTGCCGCGCACGATCGAGGCGCTGATCGTCGGCGCCGCGCTCGGCATCGCCGGGGCGGTCCTGCAGGGGGCGCTGGCCAACCCGCTCGCCTCGCCCGACGTGATCGGCGTCACCGGCGGCGCCGGTTTCGGGGCGATCCTGATCATCATCCTCTTCCCCGGCTCGATCGCGCTGCTGCCGGTCGGGGCGCTCTTCTTCGGCCTGCTGGCGGCGACGCTGGTCTTCGCCTTCGCCTGGTCGGGCCGCAATCGCGGCAGCACCGGCAAGGTGATCCTGGCCGGGATCGCGATGCTGTCTCTGTTCACGGCCGGGACCACCGGGCTGCTGGCGGCCTACCCGGAGCGGGCGCCCTCGGCGATCTTCTTCATCGCCGGCGGCCTCACCTCCAGCGGCTGGCAGGAGATGGAGACGATCTGGCCCTACTTCGCGGTCGGCTTTCTCTGCGCCGCCTGCCTGATCCGGCCGCTGGACCGGCTGGCGCTGGGCGACGACGTCGCCGCCTCGCTCGGCTCGCGCCCGCAGCTGATCCGGCTCGGCGCCGGGATCGCGGCGGCGCTGCTGGCGGCGGCCTCGGCGGCGATCGCCGGCCTGCTCGGCTTCCTCGGCCTGGTCGTCCCCCACGTCGTCCGCATGGCCGGCGGCAGCTCCAGCCACACCTTCGTCGTCCCCGCCTCGGCGATCGGCGGCGCCGCCCTGCTCGCCGCCGGCGACACCCTCGCCCGCACCCTGCGCGCCCCGATCGAGATGCCGGTCGGCCCCTTCATGGTCGTCCTCGGCGTCCCCCTCTTCCTCTGGCTCCTCCGCAAGGCGGTCTGATGACGGGCGACGCAGCTGAACGAGATCGACGGCCTGGAGATCGACGGACCGAAAATACGCCTATATGTAGGGAAATCGGCCCATCAACATCGTCTTTGCTGGAGGCGAGCGGGGTCGAGGTGGAGATCGGCGGGGTGCCGATCCTGCGCGGGGCCGACCTGCGGCTGGAGAGCGGCAAGCTGACCGCTGTCGTCGGCCCTAACGGGGCCGGCAAGTCGACGCTGGTGCGGGCCGTCTCCGGCTTGCAGAAGATGGCCGCGGGCAGCGCCCGCTGGGCGGGTCGCGAGGTCGGCGCGATGCGCGGCCGCGAGCTGGCCGAGCTGCGCGCCTTCGTGCCGCAGCGGATGCCGGTGCCGGCCGGTGTCAGCGTGCGCGAAGCGGTGACGATCGGCCGCTCCGCCCGGCTGCGGCCGCTGCGCCGCCTTACCGGCGCCGACCACGAGGGGATCGAGCGGGCGATGGAGCGGGCCCGCGTCACCCGTTTCGCCGAGCGGGCGCTGACGACGCTCTCCGGCGGCGAGCTGCAACGGGTCCAGATCGCGATCGGGCTGGCCCAGGAAGCGCCGGTCCTGATCGCCGACGAGCCGACCTCCCAGCTCGACCTCGGCGCCACGATCGGCGTCGCCAGCCTGCTGCGCGACCTCGTCGGCGACGGCCTGGCGGTGCTGCTGGTGGTCCACGACCTGGCCCTGGCGACGGCGATCGCCGACACCGTGGTCGTCGTCTCGGAGGGGCGCACGGTGGCGGCCGGGGCGGCGGCGGAGGTGCTGAGCGCCGAGCGACTGGCGGCGGTCTGGGGCGCCGACGCACGACTTACCGCGCACGATGGCCGCACCGCCCTGCATGTTGCCTGGCTGCGCCAGGACCCTGTTAGGGCACCCTAATTCCTAGTTTGTTAGTCTGAATTTATTAGGGTGGCCTAAGTGGCCGCCGCGGAGTCAGCGCACCGCGGTGCGCAAGAACAAGGAGACCTTTAGGAATGAGTTCGAACGAATCGAGAAGGAGCCGGCTGGCCGCCAGCCTGCTCGCGCTCAGCGCCACCGCGGCGATGACCGCCGCCCTCGCGGCTCCGGCCAGCGCCGCCAGCGGCAAGGGCGAAGCCGCAATCGTCGCCGCCAACCACAGCAAAGGCCGCACCCTCAGCGGCCAGGGCGTGAAACTGGTGGCCGGCGCCGGCGCCGTCAGCCAGGGAAGCAAGCTGACCCTGCCGATCGGCGAGCTCAACCCGAGCAGCACCCAGCCGTCGGCGACCACGAGCGCCAGCTTCAGCTTCAAGCGCGGCAAACAGACCGTCGCCCTGAGCGGCATTCGCTTCGACCTCAAGGCGGGAACCCTGGTCGGCACGCTCGACGGCGCTGAGATCCCGGTCTTCTGGCTCGGCGCCACGCCACAGGTCAACAGCAGCGCCGGCTCGATCCTCCTCGGCGGCGGCAAGCTGCGGCTGACCGCCGAGGCAGCCAACGCGCTGCGGGACGAGCTCGGGCTCGAACGCGCCCTGATCAGGAAAAACGTCGGCATGCTCTGGCTCGCCGCGCAGGCGTCCCCGGCCCACGCTGCCGCCCAGGCCGTCGCCTCCGGCGCCACCGACTGGGGCGTGCTCGCCTCCTGGCGCAAATACGTGCTCGGCAACTTCGGCCCCGGTTCGGTCGGCACGATCACTCCCGCCGGCGGCGCCACCGCCAACGGCACGCTCGCCGAACCGAGCGGCTACTTCGGCTTCCCGGCAGCGGGCGGCAGCTTCCAGCAGGGCCTCTACGGCGCGGCCGACAAGCTCACCCTGAACACCGCCGGCAGCATCACCTTCGCCAAGCCCGGCCACTGCATCGTCTCCGTGGAAGTGTCGAACCTCGAAGTGAAGATCGACGGCGCCAACTCCGCGATCACGCTCGACTCCGGCTACCACGTCAACAAAGCCGAAGGCAAAACCTGCGTCGAAGAACCGGCGGTTCCGGCCACTCGCGTGACCTTCGCGAATCTCGACCTGAACGGAATCGTCCCGACCTACTCGGCGAACGGCAAGACGGTCACCTGGACCGCCGTTCCGGCGAGCCTGACCGCAGCGGGATCGGCGGCCTTCATCGGCGGCAAATACCCGGCGGGCCAGACGCTCGACCCGGTCACGATCTCAGTCGGACTCGGCTGATGAAGGCCGCGGCCACCCGGCTGGGCGGCATCGCGACGATGGCGGCATCTGCCGCCATCGTCGTCGTCGCCCTCCTCCCCGCCGCCGCCCGCGGCGCCGGCGACGCGACGACCCTGAAGCTGGACGGGCCCGCGGCGCAATCGCTGCGCGACCAGGGCGTCCGGATCGTCCCCCTCAAGCCCGCCACGGGCGGCCAGCGGCGGGTCGTCCTCCCGGTTGCCGCCGGGCTCGCCGGCACCAGCACGACGCTGTTGCGCCAGCAGGGGGCGATCTCGCTGCAGGCGCGCGGCGGCGAGGAACTCCGCCTCGGCAAGCTGGGCCTGGTCCTCGGCAGGAACGCCCGCGTGACCGCCAAGCTCGGCGGCTCCGACACCGACCTCTTCCGCGTCCTCCGCGGCGGCCGCCGCGACGTCGACCCCGTCGCTGGCAGCGTCGCCCTCAGCGGCCTGCGGTTGCAGCTGATGCCCGCCGCCGCGCGCACGATCGCCGCCCGGCTGAGCCTGGATCCCCTGCCCCCGCAGCCCTTCGCAACTCTCTCTTCCAGCGTCGCCGGCATCGCCGCCACCGGCGCCCCCGCCGGCAAGGCGCCGGCCGCCAGCCAGCAGTCGAACAGCTGCCCGCTGCCCAGCGGCGCCGGCCCGGCGCCCGAAGATCCGCTGCCAGCGGCGGTCCGCCCGACCGGCGCGGCCGACGTCACCGCCGCCACGATCGACTGGCAGGTCCGCGACTCCTTCATCCGCTACATCGACAGCGGCGAGGGGACCAGCGTCTCCGGCGGCGCCACGGCGGACCCGCCGGTGCTGCTGCCAGGCGCCTCGGCGGCGCTCGGCTACGGCTTCCAGTTCCCCTTCGCCGGCGGCAGCTGGCTCGACGCCGGGGCCAATCCGGCCGATCCCGCCGATGACAGCGCCCTGCTGCGCTTCGGCGGCGCCGTCCGTTTCCTCTACAGCGGCCACGGCATCGACCTCGGCACGGCAGCGCCGGAAATCGAGATCGCCGGGGCGAAATCGCGGGCGATCTTCTCGATCTCGGAATCGGGGGGCGCTGCCCAGCGGCAGGTGCTGATCAACCTCGACCTCTCCCGCGCCGAGGCGATCAAAGTCAGCGGCAACAGCTTCACCTACGAACGGGTGCCGGGAGCGATTCCCTCCGGCACCGCCGCCTCTACCTTTGCTGGCTTCTACTCCCCAGGCACCGACTTCGGATGCGTCAGTCTCTCCCTCTCAACGGCCGGCTGATCGCGGCGCTGGTGGCGGCCGCGGCGCTGGCCTCGCCCTGGGCGGCGGCGGCTCGCGCCGACGTCGCCCAGGTCACCGTCGTCTCCCCCGGCGGCGCCGAGCAGACCCTCTCGCTCGAAGCGCTGGCCGGTTCCGCGGACGTCCTCGACCGCGCCTACGCGCTGCGCTCGTCCAGCGGCGAGAGCACGCGGACGGTCAGCGGCTTCTCGCTGGCGGCGATCCTCGCGGCCGCCGACGCCGACCCCTACGGCTTCTCCTACCTCGAGGTCCAGCGCCCGGCGGGAGGCGCTGTGCTGCTCAGCCGCCACCAGGCGCTCGATGCCGGCGCCTTCCCCGACGGCCTCCCGGTCGTCTACGCGACCGCTGCCGGCACCGGTTTCCTGCGGCCCAGCGCGGGAGTCGAGGACTTCAACGCCGGCGATTCCTTCGAGGCGCCGCAGGGCATCGCGGTCGTCCTCCGCAAGGGCTCGCGGCTGCAGGTGCACGCCGAGGCCTCGACCCTTCGGACCCGTCCCGAGCGGCCGGTCCATTTCCGCGCGACCGTCGAGGGCGCGGGCTCGGGCGAGCAGCTCTCCTACTCCTGGTACTTCGACGACGGTGGCTCCGCCGCGAGCGCCGAAGCCACCCACAGCTTCGCCAAACGCGGCAGCTACGACGTCGTCGTCGGCGTCACCAGCGACGGCGACGACACCGGCGCCTCCGCCGTCGTCACGATCCAGATCGGCACCCCCATCGCCGGCCCCGACCGCAAGGGCGGCGGCCGCAGCAACGTCGCCGGCGCACCGGACCACGGCGTCGCCGATCCAGCGGAACCCAGCGACGAAGGTGCGGCAGGCCTCCCTGGGGGCGGGGGTGGCCATACTCCGCCGGACCCGCGGCCTCCGGCTGCGTCGAGCGCCCGCCGGGGCACGGCCACCCCCGCCGAACCCAAGGCCGAGCAAGAATCCGCCGAGGGTGAGCGGGTGGTCGGGGAACTGGTCAGCGCCAGCACCGACGCCGCTCCGCCAGTGGCCGATCGAGCAGCGGCGCGTAGCGGCCATCTCCAGGGCGACGATGGCGGCGGCATTCCCGGCGCCGCCTGGGGCCTGCTCGCCACCCTCGGCCTGTTCGGCGCCGGCGCCCTGGCCGAGGCCGGCGGCCTGGCCCGCTTCTGGCCACGAGCAGGTGCCGCGTGATCGAGCAGCTGCTCTTCGATGTCTCCAACGCGCTGCTGGTACCGGTCCTGGTGCTCACGGTGGTGGCGCTGGCGCTCGTCGTCGTCGAAGCCGGCGCCCTGCTCGTGGAGGTGCGGCGCCGGCGCCATCGCAGCCTCTGGGGCCTGGAGCGCGCGGTCGAAGAGTGCCGCGGCCGGCTCGCCGCCGGGATGCCGGCCGAGGCGCTGGCGGCGCTGCTGCCGTTCGCCTGGAATCGGCAGATGGAAGACGTCCTCGCCGGCATCGTCGAGCAGTGCGGCCGGCCCCAGGCCGAGGCCCGCCTCGCCAAGCGCCTGGCCGAGTACGACTACCTCTCGCTGCGCCGCCTCGAGCGCACCCGCATCCTCGTCCGCATGGGCCCCGCCCTGGGCCTGATGGGCACCCTGATCCCGCTCTCCCCAGCCCTGGCCGGCCTCGCCGACGGCGACGTCGCGACCCTCACCGAGAACCTCCAGGTCGCCTTCAGCGTCACCGTCGCCGGCCTGATGATCGGCGCCTTCGCCTTCGCGATCTCCCTCGTCCGCGACCGCCTCTACGCCCAGGACTACTCCGACGTCGAGTACGTCGCCGCCTGCCTCACCGCCCCCGCCAGCAATGGGCACCCCGTCCCCCACAGCCACTGGGCCGTCGCCCCATGAAGGTCACCCCCCGCGCCCGCAGCCGCGAGGACCGCGCCGGCGACCCCCTCGACGGCCTCGTCAACCTCTTCGACCTCGGCATCGTCCTCTCGGTCGCCTTCCTCCTCGCCGCCCTCTCCTCCCTCGACCTCACCTCGGCCCTGACCGGCAAGGCGAGCACCCAGCAGCCCCAGACCCGACCCGCCGACACCGTCGTCGCCGGCAAAGACGACAAGGTCAAGCGGATCGAGCTGAAACCAAACGAGAAGGTCGTCGGCCGCGGCAAACCGATCGGCACCGTGTACCAGCTCGCCGACGGCCGCACGGTGGTCGTGCGCCGGCCCTAGATCGCGGGCTAGCTGTCCTACCCACGGACGTTGTGAACACGGCTGATAGGCGGCCGGTCTCCCAATGAGCTGTGCGGGCGACGCCGGTTGTAGTACCGAAGGAAGGATGGCAGGGAGCGCAACCGCTCGGCCGAGCTCTCCCACCGGTGGGCGTATGCCCACTCGCGTTGCAGGGTCTGGATGAACCTCTCGGCCTTGCCGTTCCAGCGCGGCGTGTAGGGCGGGGTGAGGATGTGACGGGCGCCGTGGCGGCGCAGGAGCTCTTTGAAGATACGGGCCCGGCGGTAGACCATCGCGTTGTCGGTCATCACGGCCTCCGGCGGATCGAGACCCAGAGAGGTAAACCAGGCGAATGCCCGCTCCAAGGTCCCAGCGTTGGTCTCGGCACTCTCGCGGGGGTGGCGCTCGACGTAGGCCAGGCGGGAGCGGTCGTCGATGACCACGTGCAGGTATTCCCAGCCGGCGCCGCGGCTGCGGTCGTGACGTTCGCCGGTGGCAGCGTGGCCGGGCTCAGAGAATCGCGCCAGCCGCTTGACGTCCATGTGCAGCAGGGCGCCGGGGCGCGACCACTCATAGCGGCGGTAGGTCTGTCGCTCCGCGCGGGGGATGCGGGAGAGCCCGTGGCGGTGCAGGACCTTCCAGATCGTCGATCGGGGGTGCCGGCAGATCCCCGCCAGGCGACCAGGCCCCAGGCCAGTTTGGCGGCGTGCCCGCAGGATCGACTCCTCCTCGGCCGCCGATAGCCGCCGGGGCTGGTGGTGCGGCGTGCAGGGCCGATCGCGCAGCCAGCCTCCCGAGCGCCGCTGCTCCTCACCTGCGCCGAGCCAACGATGCCACCAGCGATGGGCCGTGGCCGGTGCGACGTTGAGGGCGGCAGCTGCCGCCCTCAACGTCATCCCCGACTCAATGGCTTGCACCAGCGCCAACCGTCCCGCTGGTCCGAGAGCAGCGTTACCGTGAATGTCCATCCGGGTCCTCCTTGCTTGGGCGTCAGAACCACAAGCCTCTTGGAGGGCCCGGATGTCTCTCAGCTGTTCACAAGGTGTGTGGGCGGGACATCTAGGCCAGCAAACCGAGGACCTGGCGCACAGCCGTCTCCAGGTCTGGATCCGTCTTCAACTCCGGGCTCTCGGGCGCCTCGTAGGGGCTGCCGACGCCGGTCAGGTCGGTGATCTCGCCGGCGCGGGCCTTCGCGTAGAGCCCCTTGGGGTCGCGCCGTTCGCACTCCTCCAGCGGCGTATCGACGAAGACCTCGTGGAAGGGGATACCGGCCGCCTCGTGCGCCGCCCGCACCTTCTCGCGGGCGTCCCTGAAGGGGCTGACCAGGGAGACGATCGCGACCACGCCGGACTCGGCCAGCAGCCTCGCCACCTCGCCGACCCGGCGCACGTTCTCGGCCCGGTCCTCCTCGCTGAAGCCGAGGTCGGCGTTGAGGCCGTGGCGGAGGTTGTCGCCGTCGAGCATGTAGGCGTTGCGGCCACTGCCGACGAGGGTGTGCTCGGCCGCGGCGGCGATCGTCGACTTGCCCGAGCCGGAAAGGCCGGTCATCCAGATCGTCGCCCCGTTCGTCCCCAGCGCCTGGCGGCGTTCCTCGCGGGAGAGGCTGCTGGGATGGAAGGTGATGTTGTCGGCGACGACCGAGTGGGTCCCGGTCGCCGGCTCGCTGCCGGCGCCGGTGATCATCCCGGCGGCGACGGTGAGGTCGGTGGCGGGGTCGACGAGGATGAAGCTGCCGGTGGTGCGGTTCATCCGGTACTCGTCGAAGAAGAGCGGCGAGTTGGCGTGGATCGAGACCCGGCCGATGTCGTTGACCTCGAGCGTGTCGACGTCGAGGTCGCGGTGCAGGGTGTCGACGTCGAGCCGGTAGCGCAGCTCCTCGACTTCGGCGGTGATCCACTTGGTCGTGTGCTTGAGCTGGTACGGCGCCCCCGTGCGCAGCGAGGAGGTCTCGTCGAACCAGCAGATCGTCGCCTCGAAGCGGCGGTTCGCGGTCGGTTGGTTGGAGGGCCGGCAGATCATGTCGCCGCGGGAGACGTCGAGCTCGTCGTCGAGCAGCATCGTCACCGCCATCGGCGGAAAGGCCTGGGCGACGGCGCCGTTGGGCGTGTCGATCCGCGAGATCGTCGAGGTCTTGCGCGAGGGCAGGACCATCACCTCATCGCCCTGCTTGAAGATGCCGCCGACGACCGAGCCGGCGTAGCCGCGGTAGTCGGGGAACTCCGAGGACATCGGCCGGATCACGGTCTGCACGGCGAGGCGGTTGTCGAGCAGGTTGCGGTCGGAGGCGATGTGGACGTCCTCGAGCTGGCCGAGCAGCGGCTGCCCGTCGAACCACGGCATGTGGAGCGAGCGCTCGACCACGTTGTCGCCCTGCAGGGCCGAGATCGGCACGAAGCCGAGGTCGGTGATCTCGAGCTTGGCGGCGAAGTTGGTGAACTTTTCGCGGATCTCCTCGTAGACCGCCTGGTCGTAGTCGACCAGGTCCATTTTGTTGACGCAGAGCACCAGGTGGGGCACCCGCAGCAGCGAGGAGAGCAGGGCGTGGCGGCGGGTCTGTTCGAGCACGCCTTTGCGGGCGTCGACCAGCAGCAGCGCCAGGTTGGCGGTGGAGGCGCCGGTGACCATGTTGCGCGTGTACTGGATGTGGCCGGGGGTGTCGGCGATCACGAACTTGCGCCGCGGCGTCGCGAAGTAGCGATGGGCGACGTCGATCGTGATCCCCTGCTCGCGCTCGGCCCGCAGGCCGTCGGTCAGCAGAGCCAGATCGGTCTGCTCGTCGCCGCGGGCGACCGAGGTCTTCTCGATCGCCGAGAGCTGGTCCTCGAAGATCGATTTGGTGTCGTGCAGGAGCCGCCCGATCAGGGTCGACTTGCCGTCGTCGACCGAGCCGGCGGTGGCGATCCTCAGCAGCTCGCCCACTAGTGACTCCTCCAGTGAGCCTGTTGCCGGTTCGGCGAGCGAAAATCGAGCTGGCCGCGGACGCAGGGAGGCCTAATACCGGGTGGTATTTGGCCGACCGAGGACAACGGCCGGCGAAGATTTGCAGCCGCCGAAGCGGTGACGGGATTCGCTGGAGGAGTCACTAAAAGTAACCCTCCTTCTTGCGATCCTCCATCGCCGCTTCGGAGAAGCGGTCGTCGCCGCGAGTGGCGCCGCGCTCGGTGATCCGCGAGACCGCGGTCTCGGCGATCACGCCCTCGTAGTCGGTGGCGGTGGAGGGGACGGCGCCGGTGGCGGTGGCGTCGCCGACGGTCCGGTAGCGGACCATCTCGCGGCTCGCCTCGGTTCCCTCGGGGAGCGGGAAGAACTCGTTTACCGCCATCAGCAGCCCCTCGACCTCGACCACCTCGCGCTCGTGGGCGAAGTAGATCTGCGGCAGGTCGACCTGCTCGCGAGCCAGGTAGCGCCAGACGTCGAGCTCGGTCCAGTCGGAGATCGGGAAGACGCGGATGTGCTCGCCCTTGCGGTGGCGGCCGTTGTAGAGGCGCCACAGCTCCGGGCGCTGGTTCTTCGGATCCCACTGGCCGAAGCGGTCGCGGAAGGAGAGCACCCGCTCCTTCGCCCGCGCCTTGTCCTCGTCGCGGCGGCCGCCGCCGAAGACCGCGTCGAAGCCGCCGTTCTGGATCCCTTCCAGCAGGGCGACCGTCTGGTGGCGGTTGCGGCTTTCCAGCGGGTGGCCGACCTTGATCTGGCCGCTGTCGATCAGGTCCTGGACTGAGGCGACCTCGAGCCGGACCCCGTACTCGGAGATCTGACGGTCGCGGAACTCGATCACCTCGGGGAAGTTGTGCCCGGTGTCGATATGCATGATCGGGAACGGGATCGGCGCCGGGTAGAAGGCCTTGCGCGCCAGGTGCAGCATCAGGACCGAGTCCTTGCCGCCCGAGAAGAGCATCACCGGATGCTCGAACTCGGCCGCGACTTCGCGGATAATGAAGATCGACTCGGCTTCGAGGGTGTCGAGGTCCGACAGCTCGACGGCGGCCGGGCGCACTGAGGTGATCTCCTCCATCAGCGCTGAATCAATGCCCCGGGGATGCGCCCCGAGGCGCTAGTTGATCCCGCACTCGGTCTTTGCCACGCCGGCCCAGCGACCGTCGCGCGGCGAGCCACCTGGTCCGACCGGCTGGGTGCAGTGCGTGCAGCCGATCGACGGGTAGCCCTGATCGTGGAGCGGGTTGTAAGGGAGGTGATGCTCACGGATGTAGTTCCAGACGTCACGCTCGGACCAGTTCGCGAGCGGGTTCAGCTTCCAGAGATTGAATTTCTTGTCCCAGCCGAACTTCGGCGTCTTCGAACGACTGCTGGAATCTCCGCGCCGGACGCCGGCGACCCAGCAGTCTACGGAAGAAAGTGCCCGCCGCATCGGCTCGACCTTGCGCAGGCCGCAGCAGGAATCGGGGTCGCTCTTCCAGAGCTCGTCGCCGTACTCGGCGGCCTGCTCCTCGAGCGTCAGGTTGTGAAAGCGGTCGAACTCGATCCCGAGCGTCGCGGCCAGCTGGTCGCGGGTCTCGTAGGTCTCCGGGAAGAGGACGTCGGTGTCGAGGTAGAAGAACCGCGCCGCGGGGTTGATCTGGCTCGCCATGTGGGCGGTGACCGAGCTCGTTTTCTGGAACGAGCAGGCGATGTAGTGCTCGGCTCCGAAGTTCTCGAACATCCACTCCAGCGTCTCCTGCGCGTTGCGGTCCTCGAGCTCGTCGGCGATCGCCTCGTGATCGAGGTCGGTGATTGTCGGCACGGTGCCGGAGAGGGTGACGGGCGGTGGCTTCATCGGTCGCTGGCGCGAGTTAGATCGCGCACTCCCCCTCGCCGCGCTCGACTTTGTAAGGGCTGGAGCGGTTCCAGTCGATGAACTGCTGCATCGTCTCGAGGCTGAACTCGATCGGCATCGTCAGGTCCTTGACGATCTCTTCGAAGCTCGCCGCGCCGGTCCGCTCGGCGAAGGCGTTGAACTCCTCGCCCTCGTCGCGCTCGGACTCGTAAAGCTTGATCCAGCGCTCGACCGCCTCGGGGACCCGTTTGGCCGGCAGCCGCGACTTCAGCCGCGTGCCGAAGATCACCTCGCCGCCCTCGTAGTTGCCGCCGATGTGCGGGATGTAGGCCGGGAGCTGGCGCTCGCCGACCTTCAACGAGGCGCCGTAGAAGCCGATGTTGGCGATGTGGTGCTGGCTGCAGCCGTTCGGGCAGCCGCTCATCTTGATGTGGATCTTCTTGGTCAGCGAGTCGGTGATGTCCATCGCCTCGACCCGCTCTTTGACCGCCTTGTTGAGGCCCATCGAGCTGGCGATGCCGAGTTTGCAGCTGTCGGTGCCGGGGCAGCTGACGACGTCGGTGATCTCGCGGGCGCCGGCCTCGGCGAGGCCGAGCTCGGTCAGCTGCTGCCAGACGCTGTAGAGCGACTCGTCGCGAACCCAGCGCAGGACGAAGTTCTGCTGCACGGTGCTGCGGGCGTAGCCGCCGGTGTGCTCGCGCATGAGCGTCGCCAGGCCGCGGAACTGCTCCGGGGTCAGGTCGCCGCGGGTGACCTTCACCTCGACGGTGGAGAAGCCCTCCTGGCGCTGCGCCTGCACGTTGCCGTCGAGGAAGCGCTCGAACTCGCTGCGGTCGCCGTTGGGTGAGGCGGCCTGCGGCGGCACCGCCGGCGCCCGCGCCTCCTCCTCGTCGTCGTAGCGCAGGCGATCGACGTCGAATTCGCGCTCGGCGACCCAGTCGCCTTGCAGCTCCTCCTCGACCTGCTCGCGGAAGGCGTCGATCCCGATCTTGTCGATCAGGACCTTGATCCGGGCGCGGGCGCGGTTGACGCGCAGCCAGTCCTGGCGGTCGAAGATCCGCAGAACGGCCTCGGCCCACATCATGTAGTCGCCGTTGTCGGCCTCGACGAACTCGGAGAGGGTCGGCGCGACGCGGGCCATGATCGAGGTGCCACCGCCGACGCGGATCTCGAAGCCCTTGACCCCGTCCCTTTCGCGGGCGAGGAAGGCGATGTCGTGGATGCCACTGATCGCGCGGTCCTCGGCGGAGCCGGTGAAGGAGGTCTTGATCTTGCGCGGCATCAGCTGCGTCGTCGGATGGCGGACGAAGTAGCGGATGTAGGCGCCGGCGTAAGGGGTCGGGTCGAAGACCTCGTCGGCGGCGACGCCGGCCCAGGGGTCCCCGGTGACGTTGCGCATCGTGTTGCCGCAGCCCTCGCGGGAGGAGAGGCCGGTGGTCGAGATCTCGCGGATCAGCGACTCCATGTCGCGCAGCGGCACGTGATGGATCTGGATGTTCTGGCGGGTCGTGATGTGGCCCTTGTTGAGCGGCGCGTACTTCTCCACCACGTCGGCGAAGGCGTCCATCTGATCGGGGGTGACGCCGCCGAAGGGAAGCTTGACCCGGACCATCTGCACACCCGGCTGGCGCTGGCCGTAGACGCCCTGTTTGAGCCGGAAGCCGATGAACTCGTTTTCCGGCAGGCGCTCGGCGAGGAACTCCTCGGCTTCGGTGTCGAAGTCGTCGAACTCGCGCTCGATGATCGGGATGATGTGGCCGGGGACGTTCGCGTAGGACTCTGGGTTCTCCAGCGTGCCGACGCGGCCCTTGCCCTTCTGCTCCTTGTTCTCAGTTACCGCAAGCTCCATGGGAGCAAAATAGCAAAACCCGACAGGGATTCAGGTATTTATTCCGAAACGGCGCGTTTTCGTGCCTGCAGGACGGCTGCAGCCTCGCCTGACTCGGCCACATAGCCGTCATCGGGATCGAGCGGCAGGCCCGCCTCGGACCAGCCGACGATCCCCTCGCTCAGCTTCGCCGCGTCGTAGCCGGCTTCGGCCAGAGCGGCCGCCGCCATCGTCGAGCGGTTGCCGCCGCGGCAGTAGAGCAGCACCGGGCGCTCCTTGTCGATCTCGCCGGCGCGCTCGGCCAACTCGTCCAGTGGGAGGTGGGTGGCGCCGGAGATCCGCCCCGCCTCCCACTCGTGGTCGGCGCGCACGTCGATCACCTGCGCGCCCTCGTCGATCAGCTTCTGGGCCTCGTCGCGCAAGACCTCTTTCCCCGCCTCGTCGCTCATCAGTCGATGTCCGTTCCCTCGATCAGGAACGCGACCCGCACGTGAGCGCGGTACTCGTCCAGGTTCTCGCCGCGGATTCCGGTCGAGACGATGTCGACGGCGCGAATGTTGCGCAAAGTGCCCTGCGCCTGGCCCAGGGCCTGTTTCGCCGCGTCGTCGGTCGACGTTTTCGAACTTCCGACCAGCTCGATGATTTTCACGACAGCCATCTCGCTCCTCCTTCTGAGTCCTGCACGGTCTGCTTGGCGCTGACCCCTTCGACCAGCGCTGCCCGCTGCCATGGGTTGACCGCCGCGGACATCTCCCCGGGGGCCCCTCCAACCTCCGCCTCGAACCGCGCGATCGCCGCCGCAATGGCAGCTGCCTCGTCTCCACTCGCAGTCTTGCGGGCCACCGAACAAGCCTAGTTCACGCAACCCGGTTGCTACTTGTCGCCCAGAGGGCGACAAACGACAACCTCGCGTTCAGGGAGTTCGTGACGCCGGCGCTTGAGGTGAGCCGCGACTCGGTCGATGGTGGCGGCTGGTTCCCGGCGCAGTCGCGGACCGGTGACCCGGATCATCTCCACCCCGATCAGCAACAGGTCGTCCTGGCGCAAGCGGTCGCGCTCGAAGGCGTCGTGGGTGCCGTGGGTCTCGTAGATGTCGAGTTCAACCACGAATCGCTCACGCTCCCAGTAGGCGTCGAGCTCGAAGCCGTCAACGACGAAGTTCATCGAGGGCAGCGGCAGCTTCGCTGCTTTGACCAGTTCGCGGAAGCGGCGCTCGAGCCCGGAGCGAGTGAACGCCGGCTCGACCCGGTAGATGTCGAGGGCGGCGTGCAGCTTCGGGGCGCCTCGGTGCCCCACAGAGCGTCTGAGCAGCGCGTCGATCGGCCCCAGATCGAAAACGCCTGACTCCTCCGCGCGCCTCAACACCTGCGCGAGCCGTGCGGCCGACAGCGTCGCCGCAAGATCCATCAGCGTGCGGGGCAGGGCCGTGACGGGAATTCCGTCGAGTTCCGTGACATCGATCTTTGCCAGGTCGGCGCTGTGCACAACAATTCCCCCCTTTGACCGCCGCTTGGTGGGTCCGGTCAAGTGAAAAGTGCTCGGCCGGGTGCGGAGCAGACCCCAGATCCAGGCAGCGGTGACGTGGCTCGCTACCGACGGCATGGAAGCGAGTACTGCCGCGAGGCACCGTCCCTCCCAAGTGAGCCGCTCGTGGCCAACCGCGTAGACGCCGCGGCGCACCCGGCGCAGTCGGCCAACTCCGTGTGCCTTCGACGCCGAGCTTCTCGTGTAGCCGATCCCGGCCAGCTGCCGAGTCGAAACTACGCCGTGCTGAGCGGTTGCCAACTCGAGAAGAGGATGGTGCCGCAGGGGTGGTTGCTTTTTGTCGCCCACTGGGCGACAAGTGACAACCGGGCTCGGGTTCTCCCCCCGGGGTCTTGGCTCAGCCGTTTAGGCCGGGGACCGGGGTGCCGTGTTTGACGGTGGCGCAGTTGAACGGCTCGGGGTCGAAGGAGTCGGTCAGGGCACGGCCGGCGGGTTTGCCGGTGGGTTGGGTCATGCCTTTGCCGTGCGGCTTCTTCCGCGGCGGCTTGCCGCGGCCGCACTGGATCGAGAAGTCACGGACGCCGTCGCGGGCGTCGATCACGTCGTCGCCGCCGTTGCCGATGAAGACGTCTTCGCCGGGCTGGCCGAGCATGCTGTTGGCGCGGCCGTCGCCGATCAGGACGTCCCAGTCGAAGGAGCCCTCCATGTCCTCGTTGGTGCGCGAGAGGTGGACCTTGTCGCAGCCCTTGATCTCGTCGATCCAGGCGGCGTGTTTGGGGAAGGAGATGATCAGCAGCCCGGGGTGAGCCTGAGTCTCGGCGAAGGAGGCGTCGTCGCGGCCGGGGCCGCCGACCAGGGCGCCGCCGGCGCAGCCGCCGCCAGCCGCCAGCAGATCGCCGTTGCCTTCTCCGTAGAGGTAGGTCGGCCCAGGCAGGCCGCCGACCAGACCGTCGGCGCCGTCGCCGCCGTAGAGCTTGTCGGCGCCGGGGCCGGCCTCGATCAGGTCGTCCTCCGGACCGGCGTGGATCTCATCGTTGCCGAGGTTGCCGGCAAAGCGAACGCTGCCGACGGCCAGCAGCGAGCCCGCGACCCGCAGCTTGTCGTTGCCGGGACCGAGGTCGGCCATCAGCCACAGCCCGGGGCCACCGGCGGGACAGGAAACCTGGTTGACGACGTGCGGCGGATAGATGCAGCCGCTGCCGGTGGCCAGCGGCCCGGTCGCCTTGACGCTGAAGGTGTTCGAGAGCTCATCGAAGGCGACGTCGAAATTGTCGCTGCCATCGCCGCCGACGATCTGCAGCCCGGCGCCGCCGCCGGCGCGCGGGTCGAGCTGAACATAAGCCGAGGCCCTTGGCGCTTTCTCCTTCCCGCAGGAGACCGTCCGCCCCTTGGCGCCCTCGCAGCCATCGACGCCCTGGCCACCCTGGAGCACGTCGATACCGCCGCCGCCGATCAGGTGGTCGTCGCCGGGGCCGCCGTCGATCACGTTGCCTTGCTTGTTGCCGATCAGGGTGTCGCGGAAGGCGGAGCCTTCGATGCTCTCGAAGCCGAACAGCTTGTCGTGGCCATCGCCGAAGGAGCGGTGCTTCGCCAGCGAGGCCCAGACCCCGGCTCCCTTGCCACCGGCGACGTCGGTCGCGAAGGAGGCGATGTCGCCCTTGCCGGCGCCGCCGGACATGCGATCCCAGCCGTAGTCGCCGTGGACCAGGTCTTCTTTGCCGGGGCCGCCGTTGACGATGTCGATGCCGAGGTCGCCGGCGACCTCGTCGTTGGCGCCGGCGCCGCCCAAGACCTTGTCGTCGCCGAGGTCGCCGATCGCGCGGTCGCCGTCACCGGCGCCGCCGTCGACCTCGTCGTTGCCGCGACCACCGTGGATCAGGTCGGCGCCGGGCCCGCCGCAGAGCAGGTCGTTGCCGAGGCTGCCGAAGATCGTGTCGTCGCCTCTGCCGGCCCAGATCACGTCCCGCCCCGGCGTGCCCTGGATGACGTCGTTGCCGTCGGTGCCGACGATCTTCGCCTGCCGCCCATGGCAGATCGGCGTTTCGATCGTGGTGTTGGTCTCCGCGCCGGCAAGCGCGGCAAAGGCGGCAGAGGCCGCCAGCGCGGCAAGAATTCCGATCCGAAGCTTCATCTGCGGGTCAGGCGCTGCGGATCAACTTCTTGTTGACGAACTCGTCGGCGCCGAAGCGACCGAGCTCGCGGCCGAAGCCGGAGCGCTTGAACCCACCGAATGGCAGCTCGGGGCTGTCTGCCCCAACCAGGTTGACGTAGACCATTCCGGCTTCGATCTTGTTGGCTACCCGCTCGCCCTGCGCCTTGTCGGTGGTCATCACGTAGGAGCCTAAACCGAACGGGGTCTGATTGGCGAGCGCAACCGCCTCCTCCTCGGAACCAACCCGGTAAACCTGGGCGACGGGACCGAAAAACTCTTCCTGGGAGGACTCGTCGCCGGGCTTGATCCCGGTGAGGATCGTCGGTTCGAAGTAGTTGCCGTCGCGCTTGCCGCCGACGACGACCTCGGCGCCGTTGTCGACGGCCTTCTTGACCTGCTGCTCGAGCCGGTCGGCCGCCGTCTCCGAAGAAAGCGGCCCGACGGCCGTGTCCTCCGCGCTGGGGTCGCCCGGCTTCGCCGCGATGAACGTCGCGCTGAACTTCTCGAGGAACTCGTCGTAGAAGTCGTCGGCGACGATGAAGCGCTTGGCGGCGTTGCAGGACTGGCCGGTGTTGTCGAGCCGCGCTTCGGCAGCCGCCTCCACGGTCGCGTCGAGGTCGTCCGTCCCGAGCAGGATGAACGGATCCGAGCCACCGAGCTCGAGCACGACCTTCTTCAGGTTGCGCCCGGCGACCTCGGCGACGGCGGCGCCGGCGCGCTCGGAGCCGGTGACGGAGACACCGTGCACGCGCGGATCGGCGAGCACCCACTCGATCTGCTCGTTCGTCGCATAGATGTTCTCGTACGCCCCCGCCGGGAAGCCGGCGTCGCTGAACATCTGCGCCATCGCCTCGGCCGACTCCGGGCACTGCGACGCGTGCTTGAGCAGGATCGGGTTGCCGATCACCAGATTCGGTCCGGCGAAGCGAGCGACTTGGTAATAGGGGAAGTTCCAAGGCATGATTCCGAGCAGGACGCCGAAGGCGCTACGGCGGACCACCGCGGCGCCCTCGCCGCCGAGCAGCTCGATCGGCTCGTCGGCCATCAGGGCCTCGGCGCTGTCGGCGTAGTAGGCGTAGATTTCGCCCGCGAAGTCGACCTCCATCAGCGCCTGCTCGATCGGCTTGCCCATCTCGCGGACGATGATCTCGGCCAGCTGCTGGCGCCGCTCGCCGTGGAGCTCGCCGACCTTGCGCACCAGCGCCGCGCGCTCGGCCACAGTGGAGGAGCCGGACCAGGTGCGGGAGGCCTCCGCGGCCCGGTCGATCGCGGCGCGGAGCTCGTCGTCGCCGATCTCCGGGTACTCCTTGACCTTCTCGCCGGTGGCTGGATTGACTACGGCATAGGTGCTCATTCGGTTCCCCTCGTGGACGTTGATTTCAAGGTCGATTCAACGCCGAGCGCCTCCTCGACCGGCACGTACTCCATCCCTACCCCCTCCGCCACCGCTGGATGCGTGACCTTGCCGGCGGCGACGTTGACGCCCGGGCGCAGGCCGGGGTCGCGGCGGATCGCCTCAGCGACGCCGTGGTCGGCGAGCGCGATCGCGTAGGGCAGGGTCGCGTTGGTGAGGGCGTGGGTGGAGGTGATCGGGACCGCGCCGGGCATGTTGGCGACGCAGTAGTGGGTGATTCCGTCGACCTCGAAAGTCGGATCGCGGTGGGTGGTCGGCCGCGAGGTCTCGAAGCAGCCGCCCTGGTCGATCGCGACGTCGACCAGCACCGAGCCCTGCTTCATCAGCGTCAGCTGCTCGCGCCGCACCACATAAGGGGCGCGGGCGCCGTGGACGAGCACGGCGCCGATCACCAGGTCCGCCCGCGGCAGCATCTCCTCGACCGCGAGCGTGGTCGAGTAGACGGTCGAGCAGCGGCCGCCGAAGGTGACGTCGAGCTCGCGCAGGCGGGGGATCGAGCGGTCGAAGACGAAGACGTCGGCCTCCATTCCGATCGCGATGAAGGCGGCGTTCATGCCGACCACGCCACCGCCGATCACCATCACGTTGGCGGCGGCGACGCCGGGCACGCCGCCGAGCAGGATGCCGCGTCCCCCCAATGGCTTCTCCAGCATGAAGGCACCGGCCTGGGTGGCGATCTTGCCGGCGATCTCGCTCATCGGTGCCAGCAGCGGCAGGCGGCCGCCGGCGTCCTCGACCGTCTCGTAGGCGATGCAGGTGGCGCCGGACCGGCAGAGGCCACTGGTCTGCTCGGGGTCCGGCGCCAGATGCAGATAGGTGAAGAGCAGCTGGCCGGGGCGGAGCATCTCGATCTCCGGCGGCTGCAGCTCCTTCACGTGGAGGACCATCTCGGCCCCCGCGAAGACGGTGGCAGCGTCGGCGACGATCTCCGCCCCCTGCGCCTCGAACTCGGCGTCGGCGATCGCGCTACCGGCGCCGGCGCCTGTCTCGATCAGCACCTCGTGCCCGTGCTCGGACATTTCGCGGACGCCGGCCGGCGTCACCGCGACCCGGTACTCGTCGGGCTTGATCTCCTTCGGCACCCCGATCCTCATCCGACCAGCTCCCGCGCTCGCAGGGCAAGCCAGAACTCGATCCGGTCGTGGGCGCGCGAGAGGTCGCGGCCGGTCAGCTCCTCGACCTTGCGCATCCGGTAGCGCAGGGTGTGGCGGTGACAGAAGACCTCGCGGGCGGCTTTCTCCCACTGGCCGTTCTGCTCGATGAAGGCCTCCAGCGAGCGCAGGAGCTCGCCGCCGTACTCCTCGTCGCCCTGCTCGATCGGCCCCAGCACGCTGTCGCAGTAGAGGTGCAGCGCCTCGTCGTCCTGGATCGAGAGCAGCAGGGTGAAGGCGCCGAGGTCGCGCCAGGAGGCGACCTCGGGGGCGCTGCCGTTACCGAAGGCGGTCGCCTCGAGGGCGCAGCGGGCCTCGTGGAAGGAGTGGCGCAGGAGCTCCGGCGGGGCGGGGCGGCTGGCCGCCGCGCGCACCGCGCCGCGGTCGGGGCTGAGCGCCCGGCGGGCATCGGCGGCGACGTCGATCGGGTCGCGGTCGGCGGCATCGACCACCGCGCAGAGCAGCTCGCGGTTGCCGATCGAGTGGGGCGCGACGACGGCCGGACAGGCGTCGGAGGCCAGAGCGCGTTCGAGTGCACCGACGGCCGCGGCGGGGTGATCGAGGGAGAAGACGAGCACCGCCGCCTCGTCGCCGATGCCGAACGGCTCCAGCCGCCGGCGCAGCTCGCTTGCCTCCATGCGCCCGCCGAGGGCGCCGGCGAGGACGTCGCCGGCGAGGCGCCGCTCGGTCTCGCGGGCGACACGGCGGCGCATCAGCTCCAGGGCGACGACGGCGACCGCCTGCTGCAGGATCAGCCGCTCGAAGTCGCCGAGGCCGCCGGAGTCGCGGACGATCACGACCCAGGCCTGGGGCGGACCGCCGCCCGGCGAGATCACCGGGTGGGCCAGCGCCCGGCCGGCGACCGAGGGGTGGGCGGGGACGAAGGGGTGACCGTCACCGGCGTGGCTGAGCGCCTCTTTGCGGATCGCGCCGATCGCGTCGGCCGAGAGCTGGCGGCGGAAGCCGCGGCCGGCGAGGCGCTCGCCGCGGCCGTCCAGAACCGCGACGGTGCCACCGACGGCGGAGGCGATCGTCGCCGCGATTTCCTCCAGGCCGCGCTCCTCCAAGACCAGCCGCTCGAGCCGCCGCTGCACGGCGATGCCGCGCTGCAGCACCTCGTACTGCTCGTTGACGAGGCGGGCGAAGGCTTTCTCGGTGATCGCGATGAACGGCGTCGAGTAGGGGACCTCGAACAGCGGGAAGTCCCGTTTCTCGGCCTCGTCGACCAGCGCTTTCGGCAGTTTGCGGTGGCTGAAACCGGTGCCGAAGCCGAGCCCGGCGAGGTTGCGGTCGGCGAGCAGGCGCACGAAGGAGCGCTGTTTGGCGGCGTTGTCGAGCGGGATCCCGGTGGTCAGCATCAGCTCGCCGCCGGAGAGCCACGGCGTCGGGTCCTCGAGCTCGGAGATGTGGACCCAGCGAACCGGCGCGGCAGCCGCCTCCTCGCCCGCCGCGAGGTCGAGGTCGAGCTCATCGAGCAGGCTCTGGACGGTGAGCAACCCGGCTCCTAGCGGGGCCTCACCGGACGACCCGGGCCCCGGCCTCCGCCAGCATCGCGGACGACCTGCTCCCAGGCCTCGGAAAGCACGCCACGAAGCACGTCGTGGATCTCTTCGAACTGCTGGGTATCGGCGATCAACGGCGGCGCCAGCTGCACGACCGGGTCGCCGCGGTCGTCGGCCCGGCAGATCAGCCCCCGCTTGTAGAGCTCGCCGGAGAGGAAGCCGCGCAGCAGCTGCTCGGACTCCTCGTCGTTGAAGCTTTCCTTGGTCTCCTTGTCTTTGACCAGCTCGATCGCGTGGAAGTAGCCGGCACCGCGCACGTCGCCGACGATCGGCAGCTCGCGCAGGCTCTCCAGCACCTGCCGGAACTCGCCCTCCTTGGCGAGCACGTGCCCGCAGAGGTCCTCGCGCTCGTAGACGTCGAGGTTGGCCATCGCGATCGCGGCGGCGATCGGGTGGCCGGCGAAGGTAAAGCCGTGGGCGAAGGAGGCGTCGCCCTCCATGAAGGGCTCGGCGACCTTGTCGGAGACGATCATCCCCCCCATCGGCGCGTAGGCCGAGGTCAGTCCCTTGGCGATGGTGATGACGTCGGGGATATAGCCGAAGCGTTCGCAGCCGAAGTAGTGACCGAGCCGTCCCCAGGCGCAGATCACCTCGTCGGAGATCATCAGCACGTCGTGGCGGTCGCAGATCTCACGCACCCGCTGGAAGTAGCCGTCGGGAGGGACGAAGCAGCCGCCGGCGTTCTGGACCGGCTCGAGGATCACCGCGGCGACGGTCTCGGGGCCCTCGAAGACGATCCGCTCCTCGATCGCGTCGGCGGCCCAGCTCGGCTCGCGATCCTCGGGCCAGCGGTAGACGTTGGTGTTGGGCACGTGGCAGCCACCCGGCGTCAGCGGCTCGAACTGGCTGCGCAGCTCGGTGATGCCGGTGGCGGAAAGCGCCCCCAGCGAGGTGCCGTGGTAGGCGACCTCGCGGGCGATCACCTTGTGCTTCTGGCCTTTGCCGTGCATGCGGTGGTAGTTGCGGGCGAGCTTCAGCGCCGACTCGACCGCCTCCGAGCCGCCGGAGGTGAAGAAGACGCGGTTGAGGTCGCCGGGGGCGAGCGCGGCGATCCGTGCCGCCAGCTCGATCGCGCGCGGGTGGGCGTAGCTCCAGAGCGTGTAGAAGTCGAGCTCTTCGACCTGGCGGGCGGCGGCTTCGCCGTACTCGCTGCGGCCGTGCCCGGCGTTGACGCAAAAGAGGCCGGAGAGGCCGTCGAGATAGCGGTTGCCGTGCTCGTCGTAGACGTAACAACCCTCGGCGCGGACGATGATCGGAACCTCGTGATCCGGCCCGTAGGCGCCCATCCGCGAGAAGTGCATCCAGAGATGTCGCTGGGCTAGCGCCTGGAGGTTCTCCGTGCTTACTGGGGCCTGCGACGTGGCCATGCCGTCTCCTCTCGTGCTACGACGATATGGATAAAGCTAGCCCCAGGATGACACAGACGCAAGTGGTCATTGGGTCAAGTTCCAGCAGCTGGCTTGTACGCAAAGTACAAGCCGAGGCTGTGCTTTTGGGACATTTGCCACTTGCACCTTGGTCCGCAGGGGCTTACCGTCGCTGCAGGTTGCCGTAGGCCGAGATGGCCAAGAGAGGAGACGGATCGTTGGAGAGCGCAGCTGTTCCCAAGCCTCAGGCCGCTCCTAGCGGGGTCGAAGACAAGGGCCTGAAGAAGAACGCGATCGGGTTCGTCTCCAGCGTCGTCATCGGTGTCGCCTCTACCGCCCCGGGCTACAGCCTCGCCGCCACCCTCGGCTTCGTCGCCGCCGCTGTCGCCCTGCAGTCGCCGGCGATCCTGATCATCAGCTTCATCCCGATGTTCCTGGTCGCGGGCGGCTACTACTACCTGAACAAAGCCGACCCGGACTGCGGCACCAGCTTCTCCTGGGTGACCAAGGCGATGGGGCCGCAGCTGGGCTGGATCGCCGGCTGGACGATCGTCGTCGCCGACATCGTCGTGATGGCCAACCTGGCCCAGATCGCCGGCCTCTACAGCTTCGAGCTGGTCGGCTGGCAGGCGGCGGCGGAATCGACCGCGGCGGTGACCCTGGTCGGGGTGATCTGGATCATCATCATGACCTCGATCGTGGTGATCGGGATCGAGCTCTCCGCCCGCACCCAGGTCGGCCTGCTCGCCGCCGAGATCTTCACCCTGGCCCTGTTCGCGATCGTCGCCCTGGTCAAGGTCTACGCGGGCAGCGCCCCGTCCGCCTCGATCCACCCCAGCCTCTCCTGGTTCAACCCCTTCTCACTCAGCCCGAGCGAGATCTCGGCTGGAATGTTGCTGGCGGTCTTCATCTATTGGGGCTGGGACACGACCGCCACGGTCAACGAGGAGACCGAAGATTCCAGCGAGGCGCCGGGCAAGGCGACCGTGGTCAGCACCCTGATCCTGCTCGGCGTCTACCTGATCGTCGCCGTCGCCGCCCAGTCCTACGCCGGGGTCGACGACCTGATCAAAAACCAGGAAGACGTGCTCAGCTCGCTCGGCACCGACGTCTTCGGCTCGCCGCTGGACAAGATCCTGATCATCGCCGTGCTGTCCTCGGCCGCAGCCTCGACCCAGACGACGATCCTGCCGACCGCCCGCACCACGCTCTCGATGGCCCGCGCCAACGCGATGCCGAAGAGCCTCGGCAAGGTCCACCCCCGCTTCCTCACCCCGCACGTCTCGACGATCGCGATGGGGACGCTGTCGATCGTCTGGTACGTCGGCTTGACCCTGGTCAGCGAAGACATCCTCTTCGACTCGCTCGCCGCCCTGGGCCTGATGATCGCCTTCTACATCGGCATCACCGGCTTCGCCTGCACGATCTACTACCGGCGCGAGCTCTTGCACAGCGTCAAGAACTTCTTCTTCATCGGCGTCGGCCCGACCGTCGGCGGCGCGATCCTCTTCTACCTGCTGGTCAAGAACGGGATCGAACTCTCCGACCCGGCCAACTCCGAATCCGGCAACTCCTGGGCGGGAATCGGACCGCCGCTGGTGATCGCCGTCTTCTTCCTGATCCTCGGCTTCCTGCTGATGTTCGTGCAGTGGCGCAAGTTCCCGGACTTCTTCAGGCGCCGGCCCGAGGTGGTGCCCGCCGGCTTCCTCGAGGGCGAAGCCCCGGCGCCCGGCCCGACCGGGGCCGGTCCGACGGAGGTGCCGTGATGGGCCAGATCGTCGTCGGATACGACGGGTCGGCCTGCGGCGACGCCGCGCTCGCCGCGGCGCTCGCCCTCGCCGCCGAGCTGGACGATCGCGTCACCGTCGTCTTCGGCTACGCGCCGCCCGGGCTTTGGGGCGGCGAGATCGCCGAACACGAGGAGGCGATCGAGGAGCTCGGCGAGAAAGTGATGCGGCAGGCCCAGGACCAGGCCGCCGAGCACGGCGTCGAGATCGACGAAGAACTGGTGCCCAAGCGCGCCGCCGAGGCCCTGATCGAGGTCGCCGAGACCCGCGGCGCGCGGATGATCGTCGTCGGCAGCTTCGGCGACCCGCCGCTCAAGGGCATGATCCTGGGCTCGACCCCGAACAAGCTGCTGCACATGTCGGAGCGACCGGTCCTGGTCGTTCCCGCCAAGCCCTAGCGTTCCTTCCGGCACCTGGGTGCAGACCGAGGGGGTCGAGACCCTGCCCGACGTCGACCCGGCCGCCGACGTCTGCCCGATGGTCTCGGCGCTGGCGCGCGAGCGGGTGGCGGCGCCCGCGAGGAGCTCTTCGGCCCGCTGCTGGCCCTGGTCGAGGTGGCCGACCTCGACGCGGCGATCGAGTTCGTCAACGGCTCCCGCTACGGCAACGCCGGCGCCATCTTCACCCGCTCCGGCGCCGCCGCACGCCAATACCGCTACGAGGTCGAGGCGGAGATGCTTGGCGTCAACGTCGGCATCCCCGCCCGCGTCGCCTTCCGGCTGAAGCCCACCACCCTTGGTTGACGGGCCGATTTCCCTCCATATAGGCGTATTTTCGTAAGCGTTCAGCCCCAACCAACGCCTGCGATTCCCCGCCCGCCCCGCTCAGACCAGCGAAGGAGCAGGGCTCGCCCGAGCACTCGCCATGAGCGCCTCAACCAAGAAGCCGAAGAGCGATCGCCCCTGCAGCCGGCAGGTCTGGGAGACCGAGAGCATCCGCTCGGCGAAGTGCTCTCCGGCTTGGGACTGGCTGCCGAGGGAGATCTTGCGATAGATCACGGCGGATCTGAGCCCCCTCTCGGCCCTGTTGTTGGTCGGCTCCACCCCCTCGACCTCGGTGAAGGTCCAAAGCGCCGGCCAGAGCTTCAAGAGGTTGCGGGCAAAGGTGCGGAAGCGGCGGTTGCGAGTGGTCGTCTTGTGGTGGGGCTCCAGCAGGGCCCGCAGGCGACGCTTGATCGGAGCGATCTCGCGGGCCAGCCGCCGGCGATCGCCGTGGGTGGCGAAGGCCTCCCAGGCGCCGAACAGCTCGCGGCAGATCTCAAGCCCCGCCTCGCCGAAGCGACCCTGCTCGGCCAGGCCTTCGGAGTGGCGGCGAAAGTCGCGCAGCAGGTGGGCCCAGCAGACCTGCCGGCGGGCCGGGTCCAGGCAGTCATAGGCCCACCAGCGATCGGAGGAGACGATCCCGGCGAAGCCCTCGCCGATCAGCTCCGGCAGCTCGCGCTCGTGGCGGTCGGCGGCGATGTGGAAGGCGGCGGAGGTATCGGTGATGGCGCCCCAGAGGGTGCGCTTTTGCCCGGCGTTGCGCCAGCCGGTCTCATCGACAAAGAGGACGGGGGCGTCCTTGACCGCCTCGCGCAGGCAGGCGTAGGGAGATGCCAAGGCGGCGGAGGCGCGCTGGCAGATCGCGTCGACCGAGCCGGTCGAGACCGCGCAGCCAAACAGCTCTCCGCATAGCTCTGAGGCGTCGCGGCGGGAGATCCGGTTGCGGACCGACAAGAGCGCGATCGCTGCCTGAAGGCGGGGGCCGAAGGCGCTTTCCCGGGCTCCCTGCGGCAGCTCGGCACGGGTGGTGTGAGCGCAGCCGGGGCAGCGCAGGGCGTGGGCGCGGTGCTCGGTGACGGTGACCGCAATCGCCGGCAGCTCGGTGACCTGGTGGCGGTGGGGCGCGCCGGCCTGATCGTGGTTGCAGGGGTCGAGGTCGTGCCCGCAGCTTGAGCAGCTGGCCGGCCAGTGGTCGATCACCTGATCGAGGCGATCCTCGGCCACCAGCTTGCGAGTCGTTCCCTTGTGGCCGGGCTGGCCGCCCTGCTTGCGGGGGCTGGGCGAGCGCTCGGGCAGTGGCCGCTTGGCCGGCGGGTCGGCCGACGGCGGGCGCGAGGAGTTCTGGGAGTTCTCGCGCAGCTTCTCCTCCAGGCGCTCGATCCGTGCCTCCAGCCGGGTGACCTGGCGCTCGTAGCGGGCGGTCAGCTCGACGAGGAACTCGACGCAGGCCTCGCGGCCCGCGTCGTAGACCGCCTCGGCCTCGGCGCGCTCCATGGCAGAAGGTTCGCCGTGCTCGAGTTATGTCCCCCTGGGGGCTGAACGCTTACGTATTTTCGGCCCATCAACTTCTAGCGGCCGATGTGGAAGCCGATCAGCTCGGGGACCCGGGCTAAAGCTGATGCGACTTTGGGCGACGGGCGTCCTTCGCCCTCGGCGCGCTCCTTGGACACGATCCCGGCGTGAATCAGGCTGCCGCCGAGCCAGTGGAAGGGCTCGGGCGGGACGCGCTGGGGGGAGGGGTCGACGATCGGCAGGCGCGAGTACTCGTCGCGGCGGTCGAGGGCGAGCGAGGCGAGGGTGCGGCCGACCATGTGCGAGGGGCCGACGCCGTTGCCGGTGTAGCCGGCGGCGGCGAAGGCGCGGCCGCCGCGGAGGGGCACGACGACGGGGAGATGGGTCGGCGAGACGTCGATCGGCCCGCCCCAGGCGTGGGTGATGCTTCGCCCCTCGATGCCGGGGAAGTAGGCACGCAGTCGCTCGGCCGCTCGCGAGACGACCTCGGGGTCGACCTCGACCCTTCCCCGTAGACGTCCTCCCGGCGAGATCCGCCCACCGCCGAGGCCGAAGGCGATGCGCCCGTCCGGGATGGTGCGAAAGTAGTGCAGCATCGTGCGGCAGTCGGTGATGCACTCGCCCCCGGTCCAGCCGATCTCCTCCAGCAGGTCGGGAACCGGCTCGGTGAGGACGATGTGCGAGGAGGTGACCGTGAGCCGGTTGCGCAGCGGGCCGTGGCGGGCCGTGGCGGCGCCCCCGATCGCGACGACCGCCGCGGCGGCCCTCACCGTGCCGGCCGCGGTGCGCGCCTCGACCCCGTCGGGGGCGTCGCGCAGCGTCCGCACCGGCGTCGACTCGAACAGCTCGACGCCCCGGGCTCGCAAGCGGTCGCGCAGGCCCAGCGCCAGCCGCGCCGGCTGCACCGTGGCCGAAGCCGGGTAGAAGGCGCCGGCGCGAAAGGCCGGCGATGCGCAGCGCGCCGCGACCTCGGCCGGCGGCAGCGCGCGCACGGCATCGACCGCGCCCAGTTCGCGGCAGGCGGCGAGCGCCTCGGCCCAGACCTCGTCCTGGGCGGCGGCGGAGACCTGGAGGTAGCCGCCCATCCGGAACCAGGCGTCGACTCCCTCCTGTTCGCAGAACTCGCCGATCCCGTGCACCGACCGCTCGGCGGCGCGAGCGACGGCGAGCGCCCCCTCGGCTCCCCAGCGGGTCCGCATGTTTGGCAGCGAGAACCACATCACGTTGCAGAAGCCGCCGTTGCGGCCGCTGGGGCCGCGTCCGCAACCGTCCGCCTCGAGCAGGACGACGTGGGCGCCGGGCTGCAGCTGCTTCACGTGCCAGGCAGCCCAGAGACCGGTGAAGCCGCCGCCGATGACGACGACGTCGGCGGCGCGGTCACCGTCCAGGGGCGGCGCCGGGGCGACCGCTCCCGCCTCCTCCAGCCAGTAGCCGTGCGGGGTGTGTTTCATGCCTTCACGCAGTGTCCCTGACCGGCCGGGTAAGCGGCGTAGACTCGGCCGCGATGGCCAATCGCGATCAGGACTCGACTCCCTACGTCGATGCCCTGCTCGCCTACGCGGCGCTCGACCCGGGCCGCTTCCAGGTCCCCGGCCACAAGGGCGGCGCCGGCGCCGACCCGGCGCTGCGCGAGCTGGTCGGCGAGACCGGCCTGCGCAACGACATCCCCTCGGTCACCGAGGGGGTCGACATCGGCCCCGAACCGACGCCGTTCCAGCAGGCGCAGCTGCTCGCCGCCGACGCCTGGGGCGCGCAGCGGACCTGGTTCCTCGTCAACGGCGCCTCGCAGGGCAACCACGCCACCTGCATGGCGCTCGCCCACGGCGGCAACCGCGTCGTCGTCCAGCGCAACGTCCACTCCTCGGTGATCGACGGCCTGGTGCTGAGCGGGATGCGCCCGACCTTCGTCGCCCCGGAGCTGGACGCCGAGCTGGGGATCGCCCACGGGCTGACGCCGCGGTCGCTGGCGGCGGCGCTGGACGCGACCCCGGACGCGGTCGCGGCGCTGGTCGTCTCCCCCACCTACTTCGGCGCCTGCGCCGACGTCGCCGCCCTGGCCGCAGTCGCCCACGAGCGCGGCGTGCCGCTGGTCGTCGACGAGGCCTGGGGGGCGCACCTCCACTTCCACCCCTCGCTGCCGACCGACGCGCTTGCCAGCGGCGCCGACCTGGTCACCTCCTCGACCCACAAGATCGTCGGCAGCCTCACCCAGGCGGCGATGCTCCACCTCGGCCAGGGCGGCCGCATCGACGCGGCGGCGGTCGATCGCTGCGTCAGCCTGGTCGAAACGACCAGCCCCAGCGGGCTGCTCTCCGGCTCGCTCGACGCGGCGCGGCGCCAGGCCAGCGTCCACGGCGCCGAGCTGCTCGGCGAAACCCTGGCGGCCGTCGCCGCGACCCGCGCCGCGATCGAGGCGATCCCCGGCCTGGCCGTGCTCGACGAGAGCATGGTCGGCCGGCCCGGCATCGCCGGCTGGGACCCGCTGCGGCTCTCGATCGACGTCCGCGGCACCGGCTCGACCGGCTACCGGCTGGCCAAAGCGGCCTTCTACACCAGCGGGCTGGACCTCGAGCTCTACTCCGAGAACGTCGTCGTCGCGATCTTCGGCGTCGGCGAGCCGGCGGCCCGCGGCGGCGAGCGCCTGGTCGCGGGGCTGCGCGCGGTGGTCGGCGAGCTCGAGGCCGAGCCGGGCGCGCCCGACGAGAAGCTGATGCCGCCGCCGCCCTGGGGCGAGCTGGTGATGACCCCGCGCGAGGCCTTCCTCGGCCCGCAGGAGGTGATCCCCTTCGACGCCGCCGCCGGCCGCGTCGCCGCCGAGGGACTCGCCGCCTACCCGCCGGGGATCCCCAACGTCCTCCCCGGCGAGCGCCTCACCGCCGAGACCCTCGACTACATAAGAGAGAGCGTCGCCCATGGTGGGTACGTGCGGGGGGGCAGTGACCGCGAGCTGAAGACGCTGCGGGTCGCTCGCTGAGGAAGGGGAGTCGGTACACCTGTGCGGGAATGTGCGCGAAGCGCGCGACATGCAACTCGCACAGCGTCTGAACGACGACCCCGATCATCTAGGCTCGCCCCGAATGGCCAACTTCGACGCGATCGCCGACCTGCCGCTCGAGATCGAGTCCTGCGAGTTCGAGGGGCTGGGGATCACTGTGGGGGAGTTCGAACGGCTGACGACGATCGTCAAGTTCCAGGGCGGCGGCGAGGAGGGGATCGGCGAAGACGTCGTCTACGACGCCGTCGACCACATCGCCCAGCAGGATCATGGGCCCCCCGAGGGGCTCGCCTTCTCCGGCAGCTTCGCCGAGTTCTCCGACCACCTCGATGGGATCGACCTCTTCCCGGCCGGGCCGCCGGTGCGCGAGGAGCCCTCGCCCGATTACCGCCGCTGGGCCTTCGAGTCGGCGGCGCTGGACCTGGCGCTGCGCCAGGCCGGGACCAACCTCGCCGCGGCGCTCGGCCGCGAGCCCAAGCCGGTGAACTTCGTCAACTCGATGCGGCTCTCCGGCTTCGCCGAGGGCGAAGCCTCCTCGATCGAGCCGCTGCTAGCCCGGCTCGCCGTCTACCCGACCCTGCGCTTCAAGCTCGACCCCTTCAACGACTGGGACGACGAGCTGATCGCGGCGCTGGTCGAGACCGGCGCCGTCGACTCGCTCGACCTCAAGGGCTTCTACAAGGGCACGCCGGTCGACGTCATCACCGACCCGGAGCTCTACTCGAAGCTGATCCATGCCTTTCCGGATGCCTGGCTGGAGGATCCCGACGTGACGGCCGAGACCAAGCCCCTTCTAGATCCGGTGTCGGAGCGGGTCACCTGGGACGCGCCGATCCACTCGATCGCCGACATCGAGGCGATGCCCTGGTCGCCGCCGCAGACGGTCAACGTCAAGCCCTCGCGCTTCGGGCCGATCCACAACCTCTTCGCCGCCTACGACTACTGCGAGGAGCGCGGCATCGGCGCCTACGGCGGCGGCCAGACCGAGCTCGGCCAGGGCCGCGGCCAGATCCAGTACCTGGCCTCGATCTTCCATCCCGACACTCCCAACGACGTCGCCCCCGGCGGCTACAACGACCCCGAGCAGGCGACCAAACCGGGTCTCCCCTCCAGCCCGCTGCAGCCGGCGATCGAGCCGACCGGCTTCCGCTGGCGCCTCTAAGCGCGGTTGCTTTTTGTCGCCCAGAGGGCGACAAACGACAACCACCCCCGGTGAGGGTCGCCTAAGCGTCGCTTCGGCCGACCGAACTCGCGCTTTCGGCTACGTTGACCCTCCCGACGCCCTGCCGACCAAGGAGCCTCCGAGATGCCAGACAAGTCTTTCGCCGACGCGCTGAACGAGCAGATCGCCAACGAGTTCGCCGCCTCGCAGCAGTACGTGGGCGCCGCCGTCTACTACGACGCCGAAACGCTTCCCCGCCTCGCCAGCTTCTTCTACCGGCAGGCGCTGGAGGAGCGCGAGCACGCGATGATGATGATCCGCTACCTGCTCGACGTCGGCGAGGCCGTCCACATCCCCGACATCAAGTCGGTCGAGACCACCTACGTCGACGGCAGCGAGCCGGTGAAGATGGCGCTGGAGCAGGAGAAGCGAGTCAGCGAGGAGATCTTCTCCCTGTTCGAGCTCGCCCGCGAGGTCAAGGACTACCGGGCCGAGCAGTTCCTGCAGTGGTTCGTCAAGGAGCAGGTCGAGGAGGTCGCGCTGATGGGCGATCTGCTGAACGTGGTCGAGCGCTCGGCCGAGAACCTGCTGCTGGCCGAGGACTACATCGCGCGGGAGAGCCTCGGTGAGGAGAGCGGCGACCCGACCGCTCCGCCTGTCGCCGGCGAGTAGGGACGGGGAGGGTCTCCCCGTCCCTTTAGCCCAGCCAGCCGGCGCGTTTGCGCATGCTCTTGAGGCGGCGGAACTCGGCGATGTCCTCGCGCAGGGCTGCGGGGGCTGGGGCGGGAAGGAAGCGGGCGGGGAGCGGGGACTCGGTCGCGCCCTCCTCGCGCTTGCAGACGCGGTAGGCGCGAGCGCCGCGGCGGGCAGTTACGGCGGAGGGGGCGCCTTCGCCCTCCCAGAGCAGGCCGGCGTAGTCGTCGAGGCCGTAGCCGCCCGGCATGCCGTCGCCGACGGCTTCGAGGTAGGCGGCGCGGCGCTCGGGTTCGTTGTTGTAGTGGACGCAGAGGCTGCCCTGCAGGAGGCCCAGCCCCGCCGCGGCCAGCGGCCTGCCGGAGGACTTGGTGATGCCGGCTTCGAACCAGCACATCGCGCCGGCGCTCTGGCCGGCGAGGACGATCCCCTGGCGCCAGGCGAGGGAGAGGATCGAGGCGATGTCGTGCGCCTCCCAGACCGCGAGCAGATTGACGAGGCTGCCGCCGCCGACGTAGATCAGGTCCTGGGCGAGCAGGTGGTCGCGCAGCGCCATCGGCCGTCGCCCGAGCCGGAACAGGGAGACGTCGGAGGGCTCGCAGGGGCGCTCGCCAAAGGCGGCGTAGAAGCGGCCGATCTGCTCGGAGGTGTCGCCGCTGGCGGTCGGCAGGATGCAGATCCGCGGCCGCTCGCCGCCGCGCTCGGCGGCAAGCCGCAGCAGCAACTCGCAGACCGCCCGGTCGGGCGGGCGCGATGTGAAGTCGTGGCCCCCGAGGGCGAGGATGCGGCGGACCTCCATCAGGCGGCAACCGCGGTGGAGAGCGCCTCCGGTACCGGTGCGGTGGGGACGACTCCACGTTCGCCGAGGAAGGTGGTGGCGATCCGCATCTCGACCACCCGCTGGCCGGCGACGTCGAGGCGGTAGCCGCGGGCCTCTGGCCGCGAGGCGATCACCCGGCTCAGTTCGGTGCCGGTGAAGTGCAGGGCGGCGCCGTCCTCGGCGGCGTAGCCGGCGCACATTCCCTCGCGCAGGAAGCGGTGGTAGGACTCGTTGCGCTTGGAGCCGCGCTCGTAGTGGACGCAGTTGCTGAACGGCAGCAGGCCGATTCCCTGCAGCCGTTTCGGCGCCCCGTGGAAGCCGGTCACGGCCTCGGCGAACCAACAGAGCGAGCCGGCCGAGAGACCGCAGAGGATCACTCCGGCCTCCCAGGCTTCGCGCAGGATCTGGTCGATCCCGTGCGCGCGCCAGACCCCGAGCAGGCTGACGACACTGCCGCCGCCGACGTAGATCAGGTCCTGGGAGAGCAGGTGCCGGCGCAAGTCCTCGGGACCCTGCTCGCGGCGGAAGAGGGAGATGTGACTGGCCTCGCAGCGGTGCGCCGAGAAGGCTCGGTAGAAGCGGACGATGTAGTGGTCGGCATCGCCGCTGGCGGAGGGCAGGAAGCAGACCCGCGGCCGCTCGGCGCCGGTGAGGCCGAGCACGTAGTCGTCGAGCAGCGGGTTCCCGGACTCCATCGAGAAGCCGCCGCCCCCGAAGGCGACGATCTGGCGGGGTACCGTCTTCATCGCTAAATGGTCGACGGGAACCAGCCCGAAGCGCTTGTACAGCGGTCCGAAGTTTTCGGTATCTCGCTCGCCCGCATGTACAGCCATCCCGAGCGCGTTCCCAATTAGCCGCGGGAAAGTTAATTCGGTACTGAAACGTCCACAGAACCTCGCTCGGGGTGTACAATCGCGTTTACCTAAACACGGCTGTCTGAGGCGAGGAATCTCAATGCCCCGCACCGCTTCCCATACCGAAGCCAAATCCAACGCCGCGCCGGACGATATCGGTGGGCTGATCGAGAAGGAACATCTCCCCGCCGGTCGCGCTGACCTGCCGGAGCCGCTGATCGCCCACTCCCAGCGCGAACGGATCCTCACCGCGATGGCCGAGGCCTGCGCGGCCAAAGGCTTCGGGGCGGCGACGATCGCCGACATCTGCAAGCCCGCCGGCGTCTCCCGCGCCACCTTCTACGAACTCTTCCGGGACAAGGAGGACTGCCTGCAGGCCTCGATGGAGCTGTCCCTGGCCGACGCGATGGGCCGCATCGTCGAGGTCTACTCGCCCGACAAACCCTGGGCGACGATGGTCCGCGACGCCACCGCCACCTTTCTCGACCTGCTCGCGACCCGCCCCGACTTCGCCCGCATGGCGCTGATCGAGGCCCCGGCCGCGGGCGGGCGCTCCTTTGAGATGTACGCCTCCGGCAAGCGCGTGCTGCAGGCGCTGCTCGACCGCGGCCGCAACGACCCGATCGAGGAGCAGACGATCCCCTCCAGCGCCGGCCGCGGCGCCCTCGCCGCCGCCGAGTCGCTGATCGTCGGCCAGATCCTCGCCGGCAACACCGAGCGGCTGCCGGAACTGCTGCCCGACATCGTCTACATCGTCACCATCCCCTACCTCGGCCAGGACGAGGCGCTGCGGCAGTCCCGGGAAGCGGAGAAGTCCCTCCGCGCCGCGGCAGGCTGAACGGTGCCACGGGCCAAGCAGGGCGAGCGCTGGCGGCCGCCGCGGGGGCGGCACGGCCTGCCGCCGGAGGTCGTCTCCCGCTCGCAGCGCGAGCGGCTGCTGGAGGCGACGATGCAGATCGTCGCCGAGAAGGGCTACGTGGCGACCACCGTCGCCGACCTGGCCAAGCGGGCGGGCATCTCCCGCACCACCTTCTACGAGCTCTTCGCCGACAAGGAAGCCTGCTTCCTGGCCGCCTACGACGACGCCGTCGACCGCCTGGTACGGCGGATCTCGGTCGCCTACGAGGCCGAGCAGCGCTGGCCCGACCGCGCCCGCGCCGGGCTGGCGACGCTGCTCGAGGCGCTGGCCGACGACCCGGCGCAGGCGCGGCTCGCTTTCGTCGACGTCGCCTCGGCCGGCCCGGCCGCGCAGCGGCGCTTCCGGGCGGCGGTGCAGCGGCTGACGCCGTTCTTCGACGAGGGGCGCGACTTCGCTCCCGGCGGCCGCAGCCTGCCGGCCAACACGTCGCGGATGGCGGCCGGAGCGGTGGTCGGCCTGATCTCCGACGAGCTCGTCGCGGGCCGAGCGGAAAAACTTCCCAGTTTGCTTTCAGACGTCCTTTTTGCGACGCTGGTCGCGTATCTGGGCCCGGATGCGGCAGCGAGGGAGGTGGGCGAAGAATCTAGGTAAACACCTTCGTACACGACGCCGCTATGATCAACGTATCCGGTAGTTCAGCCTCCCTCGAAAGCGGGCCGATGGCACCTCCCGAATCGCGGCGTCAACCGATCCTTGCGGCAATGATCCGCGTCGTCGGCGCCAAGGGCTACAAGGAAACCGCCGTCGCCGACGTGATCGCGGAGGCGCAGACCTCCCGCACCACCTTCTACAAGCACTTCGAGGACAAGCACGACTGCTTCCTCGCCGCCTACGAAATGCTGGTCGAGCAGGTCTTCGGCGAGGTCGTCGCCAAATGCGACGGCGAGGCGACCTGGATGGCGCGGATGACCAACGGGCTGAGCACGATCGTCGACCGCTTCGCCGTCGACCCGGCGCTGGCCCGGACCGCCGTGGTCGAGGTCGCCGCCGCCGGCGCCGACGCCCGCCAGCTGCACTGGAACGCGATCGCCCGCTTCACCGAGTACCTCGACGCCGGCCGCGAGCTGGCCGGCGGCAGGGAGCTGCCGGAGAACATTTCGCTGATGTCGGCCGGCGCCGTCTCCGGCCTGATCTTCGACGAGCTCCTGGCCGGCCGCGCCGACCAGCTTCCCGAGCGCCTGCCCGACCTGCTGTTCGCGATGCTGGTCCCCTACGTCGGGCCCCAGGCCGCCGCCGCCGAGATGCGGCGGGCGGCCGCCGGTCACTGAAGCACGTAGGCCGCGGCGCAGCTTGTTGCGGGCCCGGTGCAGGCGCACCTTGACGGTCCCTTCCGGAATCCCGAGCCGCCGCGCGATCGCCGACTGGGTCAGGTCCTCGTCGTAGCGCAGCTCGAGCAGCTGGCGGTCCCGGTCGCTGAGCCGCTTCAGCGCCGCGTGCAGGTCCGCCAGTTCGACCGTCGCCACGACCTGAGCGTCCTCGACCCCCTCGTGTGTCTCGATCATCGAGGTCGGGTCCGGGCGGACGCGGGCGTGCTGGCGGAAGGCCTCGTTGCGGACGATCGTCGCCAGCCACTGGTTGCGCCGATCGGCCTCCCGCAGCGTCGAGCGACGACGCCAGGCGCGAAGCAAGGCATCCTGGGCTATGTCCTCTGCCTCGCTCGGATTGCTGGCGTAGCGATACGCCATCCGCAGGCAGACCCTGTGCGCCTCACCCCACTCCCAGCCATCGTCACGTGACATCCCGATGCCAGTTCGGAGCGCTGATCAAACGAACTTACATAACCGGTGACCACGCGAGGTGAACTTAACGCTGAAACTGTTCTGAGCATAGGTGGGTCTCTTGCTCGTGGGGGTCAAAACCGCAGGGGAGGAGCGGCCGCGCTGGGCGGAAATCGCCTACGAGGCGATCGCTCCGTTCTACGACGATTTCACCGCTCATCACGACTACGAGCTGTGGCTGGGCAACCTCCTGCCCGAACTCGAGCGTCACGGGCTGAAGGGGGATCGCCTGCTCGACGTCGCCTGCGGCACCGGCAAGAGCTTCATCCCGATGCTGAAGCGCGGCTGGAAGGTGACCGCCAGCGACATCTCGGCGGCGATGGTCGAGCTGGCCCGCAGCAAGGTCGGCGACGCCGTCGACCTCTCCGTCGCCGACATGCGCGACCTGCCGGTCTTCGGCGAGTTCGACCTGGTCTGGTGCCTGGACGACGCCGTCAACTACCTGCTCAGCGGCGAGGAGCTGGAGCAGGCGCTGAAGGGGATGCGGCGCAACCTCGACCCCGGCGGGCTGCTGATGTTCGACGTCAACGCGCTGGAGGCCTACCGCACCTTCTTCGCCGAAGAGGTGGTGGTCGAGAGGGACGGCAGGCGGCTGGTCTGGAAGGGGCGCTCGACTGCCGATGTCGCAGCCGGGCGCGATCTCCGAAGCCAGCTTCGAAGTGCTGCCGCCGGCGGGGGAGGACGGCCCGCGGATCCCGCCGGAGATGCACCGCCAGCGTCACTTCCCCGAAGCGGAGGTGCTGGCCGAGCTCGAGGCGGCCGGCTTCGAGTGCCTCGAGGTCTTCGGCCACGGCGAGGACGCGGTCCTGCGCCAGCCGTTCGACGACGAGCTCCACAGCAAGGCCGTCTACATCTCCCGCGCGGCGGGCTAGCAGGGTTCCAGCAGCGGCTCGACCAGGCCGCGGAGCTTGGAATCGAGATCGGCCATCGCTGGCGATCGTAGCCCCGAGCCCGTACATTCGCCAGGACCGACTTCGACCAGCGACCCAGGAGCCAGCCATGACCTCAGCGACCACCGTCACCGGCGTCGACTTCCTCACCGTCTTCGTCAAGGACTACCCAGCGGCGCAGAATTTCTACGGCGAGCTGCTGGGCCTGGAACACGCGGTCGACTACAAAAAAATCCCCGCCGGCGAGTACGAGACCAGCAACCTCACCCTGCAGCTGATGGACGCGGCCTCGGTCGGGCAGGAGTTCAAGCCCAGCGGCAACCCGATCGCCTCCACGTCGACGACGTCGAAGCGGCGCGCGCCGGCCTCGAGTCCAAGGGCGTCGAGTTCCAGGGCGAGACCATCGACAGCGGCGTTTGCCACATGGCCTTCTTCCGCGACCCCGACGGCAACGTCCTGATGTTCCACAACCGTTACGCGCCGCGGATCTAGACGATCCCGAGCCCGGTCACGTCGAAGAGCCCGTCGTCGTTGGCCGTCAGCTCCCGCTTCTGGATCTCCTCGTCGGCGGCCGGCTCGAAGATCCAGAAGCGGGCCGAGCGCGTGCGGACCAGGCTCCACAGGTAGTGGGTGACGCGACCCGGGTCAGGACCGCGGGCCAGCAACGCCGTCAGCATCGCGTCCTCTGGACTGAAGGACCAGGACGAGATCGCGAACCAGGCGGCGACCAGGCCCGCCATCAACCCCAGCGGCAAGACCAGGAGGATCCGTTCCAGCGATCCGGGAAGCCGGGCGACGGCACTGACCAGGACCAGGAGGATGACGGCGAAGATCAGCGGCATCGCCGTCTGGGTCAGGTCCCGGTCGCTTATCGCCATGTCCTGGTGCAGAAGCGAGATGGCGAGATAGGCCGTCATCCCCACCGACGCCAAGACCGCGACGATCGCGCACAGTTCGAAGACCGCGACGCCCGACCCCCGCCGGCGCCCGCCGAAGAAGAGCGCGAAGATCGTGCCGGCGCCGAGCGCACCGGCGAGCGGGATCAGCCCCTGCAGGGCGGCGCGGTCACCGGCGCTTAGCTGGCCTACGACTTGCTCCTTCACGGGGCCCAGTCTGCCCGGGCACGAAGACGCGACGGCGCCACGACTCAGTCCCGCCCGCGATACCGCCCCGCGGGCGGCGGCGGGTAGCCTCATTGCGTGGCCGCAGAGACGAAAGTGCTCCGCAGCGAGCGGTTTCCCGACCTCGCCGACGAGACGATCTTCCCCCGCCTCTCCGACGCCAAGCTGGAGTGGCTGGCCGAGCGCGGCGAGCGGGGGCGGTTCGAGCCGGGCGAGGTGCTCTACGAGCACGCGGTCCGCGAGGCGCCGTTCTTCGTGATCGAGTGCGGCCGGGTCGAGTTCGTCGACCGCAAACCGGGCAAGGACGTCCACATCGCCGAGGCCGACAGCCGCACCTTCATCGGCGACATCGCCGCCTTCACCGGCGAGCCGACGATCAGCGCCTGCGTCGCGGTCGAGCCGACCGCGGTGATCGCCTTCGATCGCGCCGGCCTGCGCGACATGGTCGCCCGCTGGCCCGAGTTCGGCGAACACGTCTTCGCCACCCTGCTGGCCCGCCGCTCCTGGCACGAAGAAGAAGGGCACGGGGTGATGCGGCTGATCGCGCCGCGCGGCTCCCGCCGCGCCTTCGAAGTGCGGGACCTGCTGGAGCGCAACCTGCTGCCGGTGCGCTGGTACGACGTCGACACCGACGAGGAGAGCGCCGCCATGCTCGACTGGCTCGACATCCCGCGCTCGGAGACGCCGGTGCTGGTGCACGCGACCGACGTCATGCGCAACCCCTCCGCCGCCCAGGTCGCCCGCTCGCTGGGCCTGCGCGCCGACGTCGACGGCGAGCGCTTCGACCTCGTCGTCCTCGGGGCGGGACCGGCGGGGCTGGCGGCCAGCGTCTACGGCGGCTCGGAGGGCCTGCGGACCTTCGTCGCCGAGGCCTGGGCGCCGGGTGGCCAAGCCGGGACGAGCACCCGGATCGAGAACTACCTCGGCTTCCCCAGCGGCATCTCGGGCACCGACCTGACCCGTAAGGCGACCCTGCAGGCGCGCCGCTTCGACGCCGTCCTCTCCAGCTTCCACCGCGCGGTCGAGCTGGCCGACGGCCCCGAGGGTCTGCTGCGCGTGGACCTCGACGACGGCCAGCACGTCCTCGCCCGCTCGGTGCTGATGGCGACCGGGGCGCGCTGGCGCGAGCTGCAGGCCGAGGGCATGGCCCGCTTCCGCGGGGCGGGCGTCTACCACGCGGCAATGTCGACCGACGCCGAGCGGGCGCGCAACAAGGACGTGATCGTCGTCGGCGGCGGCAACTCGGCGGGCCAGGCCGCCGCCCACCTCGCCCGCGGAGCCCGCAGCGTCCGCATCGTCGTCCGCGGCCAGGCCCTGAAGTCGACCATGTCCCATTACCTGGTGGACCGCATCGAGCGCTCCCCTCAGATCGAGGTGATGACCGAGACCGAGATCGCCGCCGTCCAAGGCACCGCCACCGTCGAGTCGGTGACCCTCCGCGACAACCGCGACGACAGCACCCAGCAGGTCGACTGCACGGCGGTCTACGTGATGATCGGCGCCGACCCCTGCACCGAGGCCTCCGAAGGAATGCTCGCCGTCGACGACGCCGGCTATCTGCTCTGCGGGGCGGGCGCGGCGGACTGCCCTGGACATCTTTGCTGGCCGCTGAGCGACCGCGAGCCGCACCTGCTGGAGACGATTCGTCCCGGGGTGTTCGCTGCCGGCGACGTGCGGGCGGGGGCGTCGAAGCGGGTGGCGGGAGCGGTCGGGGACGGGGCGCTGGTGGTGCGGTTTGCTTACGACGTGTTGACTGGGTGAGGACGAAAGTGTCGAGAAAGGGAGGATCCACAGATGAAAGCTGAGACCCGTTCAAAGTCATCCAACGCGACCTGGCTCGATGCCGCCAACATCGAGGCCGAGTGCGAGCATCCGCTCCGCAAAGTGGAGGTGGCCTGGTATGAGGAGGGACGCGTCAAGGTGAGCTTCCCCAAGGGCACGCCCGCGGTCATACGCCAGGCGTACCTGGAGGGCAACGGCAAGGAGCTAATCCTCGAGGTGGCGCCGCGCTAGACGGTCCAGCTGCGCCCAGGCGAGAGCGGGAGCGACGGGACTCGAACCCGCGACCTCCGGCGTGACAGGCCGGCGCTCTAACCAGCTGAGCTACGCCCCCGAGCGAACTCGGAATGGGCCAGAAGGCTGCGGCCCGGTGCGAAATCTAGCGGGTACTAGGCGCTGGCGAGCTCTGGGCGGGCCAGCTCGGGGACAGCGTTGGGGGACTCGGTGATGGCGATCTCCTCGAGCAGCTCGCGGAGTTGGGCGAAACGCTCGGGGCCGTAGCGCTCGGCCCAGCGCTGCTCGACCTTGGTGAAGAGGGTGAGGCCGATCTGCTGGGCCTCTTCGCCGCGGGCGGTGAGGCAGATCAGCTTGGCGCGGCGGTCCTGGGGGTCGGGGATGCGCTTGACGTAGCCGAGCTCGACGAGGTTGTCGATCACCTCGCCGATCGACTGCTTGGTCATGCCGGCGAGGGTGGCGAGCTCGGTCAGGCGCAGGGGCTCCTCGCGGATGAAGCGGAAGACGCAGCCGTGGGTCGGGCGGATGTCGCCGTAGCCGGCCTCGACCAGCTCCGTGCGGAAATCGGCGAAGAGCGCCTCCTCGACGATCTCCATCAGGCCTGGGAGGGGGACTCGGTTCACGGATTTCTCGGTGGCTTCAGACATTTCGTCAGGATACCTGATAAGTTCGCCTGGTCAGGTGGCCTGACAAGGCTTCCTTACGAATTGTACTCGATGCCCAGGAGGCTCCCAAATGCAGTCCCAGACGAATCGCAAGTGGTGGACGCTCGGCGCGGTCTGCGTCGCCACCTTCATGCTCTTGCTCGACATCACGGTGGTCAACACCGCCCTGCCCGCGATCCAGAAAGACCTCGGCGGCAGCTTCACCGACCTGCAGTGGGTGATCGACGCCTACGCGCTCTCCCTCGCCGCCCTCGTTCTGACCGCGGGCTCGCTGGCCGACCGCCTCGGCCGCCGCCGCGTCTTCGCGATCGGGCTCGGCATCTTCTCCGTCGCCTCGCTGCTCTGCGGGCTGGCGCCCGACCCGACCCTGCTCAACGTCGCCCGCGGCCTGCAGGGCATCGGCGGCGCGATCATGTTCGCCGTCTCCCTCGCCCTGGTCGCCCAGGAGTTCCCCAGCGGGCCCGAACGCGGCATGGCGATGGGCATCTACGGGGCGACGATCGGCATCGCGGTGGCGGTCGGACCGCTGGTCGGCGGCCTGCTGACCGACGGCTTCGGCTGGGAGTCGGTCTTCCTGATCAACGTGCCGATCGGCCTGGCGGCGATCGGCGTCACCTACTGGAAGCTGGCCGAGTCGCGCGATCCCAACGCGACCCGGATCGACTGGGGCGGCCTGCTCACCTTCTCCTCGGCGCTCTTCGTGCTGGTGCTGGCGCTGGTGCGCGGCAACGACGAGGGCTGGGGCAGCGCCCTGATCGTCGGCCTGCTGGCGGCCGCGGCGGTGCTGATGGCGGCCTTCGTGGCGATCGAGCAGCGGGTCAAGGAGCCGATGCTGCCGCTCTCGCTGTTCCGCCGCCGCGCCTTCACCGGCGTGCAGCTGGCGGCCTTCGCCGTCTCCGGCTCGATGTTCGCGTTGTTCCTGTACCTGACCCTCTACCTGCAGAGCTTCCTCGGCTACTCGCCGATCGACGCCGGCCTGCGCTACCTGCCGATCACGATCGCCTCGTTCATCGTCGCGCCGCTGGCGGGGATCGCGCTGGCGAAGGTGCAGGCCCGCTACCTGATGAGCGGCGGCCTGGCGCTGACCGGCGTCGGCCTGTTCCTTATGGGCGGGCTGGGCCTGCACTCGGAATGGACCGCGCTGCTGGTCGGCTTCATCGTCAGCGGCGTCGGGGTAGGGCTGCTGAATCCGGTGATCGCCGACGTCGCCCTCAGCGTCGTCCCCAAAGAGCAGAGCGGCATGGCGGCGGGGATCAACGACACCTTCCGCCAGGTCGGGATCGCGGTCGGGATCGCCGCCTGGGGAGCGATCTTCCTCGGCACCGGCGCCTCCAAGGTGCAGGACGTCGCCGGCAGCTCCGTCAGCGGCGAGGAGGCGCGCGGCCTGGTCGAAGCGACCTCCTCGGGGGCGCTGCCGCAGGCGCTCTCGGCGGTTCCCCAGCAGGCGCGGGAGCTGACCCGCAACGCCGCCGAGCAGGGGTTCCTGCACGGCCTCAACTCGATCCTCCTGCTCGGCGCGATCCTCTCCTTCGCCGGAGCGGTGGCGGCGCTGTGGCTGGTCCGCGAGAACGAGATCGAACGCGAGACGCTGGTCGGGACCGACTTCGAGACCGAGGTTGGGCCCGAGCCCGCCCAGGCCTGAGCTCCCTCCCCTTGTCGTTAGTCGCCCTGTGGGCTACCAAAGGCAAGGGGAGGGGAGGGGTGTCCGTCGCCGGCGAGCTAGGCTGCCGGGCATGAGGCTGGTCAGCTACGACGCCGGCGACGGGGCGCGGGCCGGGGTGCTCGAGGACGACCGCGTCGTCGACGCCTGGGCGCTGCTTGGCGAGCCGCACCGGGGCGGGCTGCGGGAACTGCTCGCGGCCGGCCGGGTCGACGATCTGCGCGCGCGGCTCGGGGACACCGGGGCGCCGTCGCACCCGCGCTCGGCGGTCTCCCTCCTCCCTCCGATCCCGGACCCGGACAAGATCGTCTGCATCGGCCTCAACTACGGCAAGCACGCGGCCGAGGGCGGCATGGAGGCGCCGGCGAGCCCGACGATCTTCGGCAAGTACCGCAACGCGCTCGCCGCGCCCGGGGCCACGGTCGCGGCTGCCCGCCAACAGCCGCAAGGTCGACTACGAGGCCGAGGTCGCCTTCGTCGTCGGCCGCCGTGCCAAGGACGTGAGCGAGGCCGAGGCGCTCGACCACATCGCCGGCTACACGCTGCTCAACGACCTCTCCGCCCGCGACCTGCAGTTCTCCACCCCGCAGTGGATGTCCGGCAAGGTCTTCGACGGCTCCGCCCCCTGCGGGCCGGCGCTGGTCACCCCCGACGAGGCCGGGCCGCACGACGGGATCGAGATCCGCCTCACCCTCAACGGCGAGCAGATGCAGGGCGACTCGACCGCCACCTGATCTTCAGCGTCCCCGCCCTGCTCTCCCACCTCTCGGGGCTGATGACCCTGGAGCCGGGCGACATCGTCTCCACCGGCACCCCGGACGGGGTCGGCAGCGTGCGCGAGCCACGGGTCTGGCTCGCCGACGGCGACGAGATCGCGATCGAGTCCCCCACCCTGGGCCGGCTCGAGACGCGCATCGCCAACTGACGGATCAAACGATTGATGAGTTAGGTGGGCTATAGACCCCCTAACTCATCAATCGTCATCAGGGTCGCTGGATGGTCAGCTCGAAGGGTCTCCCCGCCCGGCCCAGCGCCCGCACCGCGACCCGCAGCCGCGACTGGCCGCAGACGGTGTAGTCGAGGCGGTGGCGGAAGGAGACGCCCTGGCGCGAGGAGCGCAAGTCCTTGCCGGCACTGTCGCGGATGACCAGCTCGTAGCTGAGGTGGCGGTCGCCGACCGGGCCGATGCTGACCCTGCCGTCGAGCGGTGTGCGGAACTCCTGGACGACGGCGCCGCTGCGTGGCACGCGCCCGGAGACGGTGAAGCTGTGGCGGCCCAGCCAGGGCTGCAGCGTGTCCTTGCGGAGCGCCTCGAAGGAGGCGGCGGTCGGCCGCAGCGCCGGCGCCCAGGCCCACTCCACCGCCGCCTCGGGGAAGCGGTTGAAGGCGAAGGTCTCGGCGAAGGCCTCGCCCGGGTCCTCGTAGTAGTGCGTTCCCTCGTCGCCGGGGAAGAAGGCGCCGTCGCGGTGGCCCTCGCAGACGTGCTCGACGCTCGACCAGCGCTCGGTCCCCCAGTTGATCGCGGCCGGGAAGGGGGAGGGCATGTCGCGGTGCTGGGCGACGTGGTGGCCGTACTCGTGGGCGAGCACGAATTCGCGGCTGGCGCTGTCCGGCGCCGGGTCGTCGTCGCCGCTGAGGACGATCTTGTTCTCGCCGCCGAAGTAGCAGGACTGGGCTTCGAAGCCGCAGTCGAAGCCGAGCTCGAACGGGGTGTCGAGCTGGACCGTGAGCAGGTTGACCTCGGGGCCATGGATGAAGGTGCCGATCGTGTTGGCGATCGCCTGCGGGTCGGCGGCGTCGCATTCGCGCTGGCAGGCGGCGCTGACGTCGACGGCGATCGAGTCGCCGCTGCCGTCGCCGAGCGGGTAGCGCGCGCTCGCGGCGGTCGCGGCAATGCGGGCGCCCGCCGCCCCGGGCGCCTCGCGGACGACGTCGCGCAGCGGCACCGCCGGCCGCGGCACCGCGAAAGCCGCCCGCTGCTCCGACGGGGGCTGCGTCGCCACCGCGGCGGGGGCCGCGAGGAGAAGGATCATGGCTATGCCCGCAAGCGCCCCCGCCGGGCGCAGGCTCAAGGGGCGGGACCTGGATTCAGCTCGTAGGCGTGGGCGGGCAGCGAGGCGGACAGCGGCCGGCTCGGCGGCTGCACGCGGCTGCTTGAGGTACCGGCCCGGCCGGCGCGGCTCCCAGACCAGCGCATCCGGTACGGCGTGAAGTTGAGCAGCGACTGCCAGGTGGTGGTGCCGATCTTGCCGTCGGCGGGGAGGCCCTGGGCGTCCTGGAAGGAGCGCACGGCGGTGTAGGTGAGCTTGCCGAAGACGCCCGTGACGGGAACGTCCTGACCGGCCCCGACCAGGCGCTCCTGCGCCCAGACGACCATGTCGCCCCTGCTGCCCCGTTTCAGCAGCGGGTGTTCGAGGTTCTGGCGGTAGCCGCTCAGCGGCCGCGAGGCGCTGGTGGCGCCGAGTGCCCCCCACTCCTTGCCGCTCGTCTCCTGCCAGCTCCACCAGCTCGGGGCCAGGTCGCCGTAGCTGGCGGCGAAGCGGCGGAACAGTTTCAGGGCGCCGTTGCTGGGGCCTTCGTAGGTCTGGCCGATCGGGTGGATCGGGTGCCCCCAGAGACGGTTGTAGAGGTAGCTGTGCTCGTAGACAGCGCGGACGGAGGTTCCGATCGTCTTCCAGTACATCTGCGGTTGATTGTAGGTCGCCCCGCCGGGACCGAAGAAGACCGAGTAGGGGAAGGACGGGTGGTAGTCGACGTAGGGGAAGGCGGCGAGGGAGAGCGGGAAGGTCGTCGCCGATCCTGGCGCGCAGGCTGCGGATGTAGAGATCGGCGGCGGCGTACTTGCCCTCGTAGTCGCCCTCGGCGTCGATCACCAGGCAGTCGGCGCCCTTCTCGGCCGCGGCGGCGCCGACCCGGGCCTCGGCCACCGGGCTGTCGCCGTAGACGAACTGCCAGGCGCAGACGTCGAGCCCGCCGCGATGCAGCGCCTGCACGAGGGCGGTGCTGAACTGGCTCCAGACGCTGCCGCCGTCGCCCGCCTTTATATAGACGGTGCCGATGCCGGCGCGCTTGGCCTGGGCGACGATCGCCGGGGTGCTGCCGCCGTTAGAGCGTTCGACGTACCAGACCCACATGCCCTGGCGGTCGAACGGCGTGTTGCTGACGACGGGCGCTTCTTCCACTTCCCCCGCCCCGCCGGTCTCGGCGGCCGCGGAAGGCAATTGGCCGATCGTCGCGATCACAGTCAGGACCGCCAGGAGCACCGAGAGCCGGTGTCGCCTCGAAGTGCTTCTGGACCTCACGTCTGCTCGGAACACGGTAGCGCCCAGAGCGCCGCGCTGCAGGAATTCAGCGCCCGCCGGGGTACCCGACGGGAACCGCCTGTCTGGACGCCGGCCGTAATATCGACAGCCTCCTTCAAGCGACACCTGGCACCCCGGCAATCGCACCCTCCCGCAAGATCCTCTGCAGCGCCGCGCTCCTCACGGCCGCGCTGCTCGCCGTACCGGGCGCGGCTGGCGCCGCCCGCCAGCAGCAGCGGCTGGTCCGGGCCGGGCTCTCGCAGGCCGGGCGCGAGCTGATCTTCACCCTGCGGACCGGCTCGCCGGTGCCGCTGGCCGGGCTCGAACCGCAGCCGGACACCAGGCGCGCCGGCTCCCGCTACCTCTGCCTGGCACTGAGCCGGGCCGGCAGCGAGGGCGAGCGACGGATCTGCCTCGGCGGGCCGAAGGCGCACCGTCGGGTCGGGCTGGAGGCGGTCAACGGCAGCGGCAAACCGATCGAGGCGAGCGGAGCGCGGGCGACGGTGAAGCGCCCGAGCCCGCAGAAGCTCGTCGTCGTCCTGGCCCCCGAAGACGCCGGGCTGGCGCCGCGGCGCTACTCGTGGCGGGTGCTGGCGAGCCGCGGCTGCACGGTCCGGCGGCGCTGCGCCGAGGCCCTGCCCGCGCAGGGGAGCCTCGCCTTCCGACTACGGCCGGTGCGCGCGATCGGCTGCAGCGGCGGCAGCGGCGGGCTCGTGACCAACGGGCCGCGCGACCGCAAGGTCGTCGCCCTCACCTTCGACGACGGCCCCAGCGACTACACGCCCGGCTTCCTCGACGTGCTGCGCGAAAAGGGGGTCGACGGAACCTTCTTCGAGATCGGTCAGGAGATGCCGGGGCGCGAAGCGACGATGCGGCGGATCCTCGCCGAAGGCAACGAGATCGGCGACCACACGATGAACCACGTCGAGTACCCCGACTACGCGCAGATCGCCGGCGCCGCGGCGCGGATCGCGGCCGACACCCACTTCGAGCCGTGCCTCTTCCGGCCGCCCGGTGGCGCCGTCGACGCCGGCGTCCTCGCCAGCGCCGGCAGCCTCGGGATGCGGACGATCAACTGGGACGTCGACCCGATGGACTGGACCAACCCCGGCAGCGCCGCCGTCTACAGCCGCATCGTCGATGCCGCCCAGCCCGGCTCGATCGTCCTCATGCACGACGGTGGCGGCGACCGCAGCGGCACCCTCGCCGCCCTGCCCGGGATCATCGACACCCTGCGCGCCCGCGGCTACGCCTTCGCCACGGTCAGCCAGCTGCTCGGCTACCGGCTGATCTACAAGCCCTACGGCTGAGGAGAGGGCGGTTGTCTTTTGTCGCCCACAGGGCGACAAAGGACAACCGCCCCTCCGGTCAAGAGGCTCGATGCAACCGATCGGCGGCGGGCTCCGTACTGGTGAGCGATGAGGATCGCGATCGTCGGAACCGGGGTCGCCGGACTGGTGGCGGCCCACAAGCTGCACCCCGAGCACGAGATCGTCGTCTACGAGGCGGCCGCGCGGCTTGGCGGCCACTCGAACACGGTCGCGGTCGAGGACGAGCACGGCAGCCACGCGATCGACACCGGTTTCATCGTCTTCAACGACCGCAACTACCCCAGCTTCGAAGCCCTGCTGGCCGAGCTCGGCGTCGCCAGCCAGCGCTCGCACATGGGCTTCTCGGTCGCCGACGGGCACGGGCGCTTCGAGTACTCCGGCACGCCGTGGGGGCTCTTCGCCCGTCCCGCCCACCTGCTCAGCCCCTCCTTCCTCGGGATGCTGCGCGACTGGCGCCGCTTCAACCGCGAGGCGCGGCAGCTGATCGGGATGAACGGCACCGCCCCCTCGCTCGGGCACTGGCTGGAGCAGCAGGGCTTCTCCCAGCACTTCATCGAGCGCCTGATCGTGCCCCAGGCCGCCGCCGTCTGGTCGGCGGACCCGGAGCAGATGTGGAGCTTCCCGGCCAGCTTCATGGCCGAGTTCTTCGACAACCACGGCATGTACAGCCTCCGCAACCGGCCCAAGTGGCGGACCGTGGCGGGCGGCTCGCGCAGCTACGTCGAGGCGATCTCCGCGCCCTGGCGCGAGCGGGTGCGGCTGGCGGCGCCGGTGCGGCGGATCGAGCGGCTGCGGCGACCGGGTGCGAATCGAGGCCGACGGCTGCGAGACGGAGGACTTCGACGAGGTCGTCATCGCCACCCACTCCGACCAGGCGCTGGCGCTGCTCGCCGACCCCAGCGACGGCCGAGCGCGAGGTGCTCGGCGCGATCCCCTACCAGCGCAACGAGGCCGTGCTCCACACCGACACCGCGCTGATGCCGCGCCGCCGCGCCGCCTGGTCGAGCTGGAACTTCCACCTCGCCGAGCAGCCGCGCGCCGGCAGCACCGTCACCTACTGGATGAACAACCTGCAGCGGCTGCGGGCCGAGCGCGAGTACCTGCTCACGCTCAACCGCGGCGACGAGATCGACCCGGCGAAGGTGCTGCGCCGCTTCGAGTACGACCACCCCGTCTACACCGCCGCCGGGGTCGCCGCCCAGGCGCGCCACGGCGAGATCAGCGGCGTGCGCCGGACCCACTACTGCGGCGCCTACTGGGGCTGGGGCTTCCACGAGGACGGGGTCGATCAGCGCGCTGCGGGCGTGCGCGGGAATAGGTCCAGGATCGACCCGCGCCGATCGCCTTTCGAGCATTGGGACCCCTATAGGGGCCAAAAGCCTCCGAGCGATGGAGGAGGTGGCCGCCGCATGACCGCTTCCGCCGTCTATCGAGGGCACGGTGCGCCACCGGCGCTTCGAGCCGGTCGAGCACCGGTTCAGCTACCGGCTCTTCCTCATGTACCTCGACCTCGGCGAGCTGCCGGGCGTGCTCGATCCCTACCCGCTCTGGTCGGCCCGCCGCCGCGCCCCGGCGCGCTTCCGCCGCGCCGACTTCATGGGCGACCCGGGGCGGGCGCTGGACGAGTGCGCCCGCGACGCGGTCGAGGCGGAGACGGGCGCGCGTCCGGCCGGCCCGGTGCGGCTGCTGGCCGGGCTGCGCTACCTCGGCCACTCCTTCAACCCGGTCAGCTTCTACTACTGCTTTGACAGCGCCGGCGAGCGGGTGCAAGCTGTTGTGGCCGATGTCGAGAACATCCCCTGGGGAGAGCGCCATCCGTACGTCCTGGCTCGCGGCGAGCGCGAGGGCCCGGTGCTGAGCGACGAGCTCGACAAGGCGCTGCACGTCTCGCCACTGATGGGGATGGACCAGACCTACGCCTTCCGCGCCAGCGAGCCCGGCGAGCGGCTCGCCGTCCACATCGAGTCCCGTCCCGGCGCCGGCGGCGGAGCGGTCGCGGCCGGCACGAAGTCCTTCGACGCCACCCTGGCGCTGCGCCGCCGCGAGCTGAGCCGGCCACTGCTGCTGGGAATGCTGGCCCGCTACCCGGCGATGTCGCTGCAGGTGGTGGCGAAGATCTACGCCCAGTCGCTGCGGCTGAAGCTGAAGGGCGCCCGCTACTTCCCGCACCCCGAGGGCAGGAAGCCGAAGGGGTTCGTGGCGCCGTGAGAGACGCGGCTGGCCCGCATCGCCGTCTCGACGGTGATGAGCCGCGGTGTCCGCTGCGGGCGTATCGAGGTGGTCGAGGGCGGGCGCCGGCGCGGCTTCGGCCCCGCCGACGCCGACCTGCGCGCCACCGTCACCATCAACGACCCGGCCGCCTGGCGCGGGCCGCTGCGCGGCAGCGTCGGCCTCGGCGAGGGCTACGTCGACGGGCTCTGGGAGACCGACGACCTGGTCGCGCTGATCCGCATCGCCGCCCGCGAGCTGCGCGACCTCGACGGCCTGCGCGGCGCCATCGCCCGCCCGCGTGGCCTCCTCCATCGCATGCGCGGACTGGTGCCCGAGAACACGCGGACGGGCGCCCGGAAAAACATCTCCGCCCACTACGACCTCGGCAACGACCTCTTCGCCTCGTTCCTGGACGAACGGATGATGTACTCCTGCGCCTACTTCCCGCGGCCGGGGCGCGAGCCTGGAGGAGGCGCAGGTCGCCAAGCTCGACCGCATCTGCGACCAGCTGCGGCTCGACCGCGACAGCCACCTGCTGGAGATCGGCACCGGCTGGGGCGGGCTCGCCGTCCACGCCGCCCGCGAGCACGGCTGCCGGGTGACGACGACGACGATCTCCCGCGCCCAGCACGAGCTGGCCAGCCGCCGGGTCCGCGAGGCCGGCCTGGAGGACCGGGTGACGGTGCTGCTGGAGGACTACCGCGACCTGCGCGGCCGCTACGACCGGCTGGTCTCGGTGGAGATGATCGAGGCGGTCGGCTGGCAGTACTTCGACGACTTCTTCCGCCGCTGCGACCAGCTGCTGACGGCGGACGGGCTGATGCTGCTGCAGGCGATCACGATCGACGACGGGATCTACGAGACCGAGAAGGGCGCCCGCAGCTTCGCCAACACCCACGTCTTCCCCGGCGGCTGCCTGCCCTCGCAAAGCGGCGATCGCCGACTGCGTCAGCCGCGTCACCAGCATGCGCCAGGTCTGGCTCGACGACATCACCGCCCACTACCCGCCGACCCTGGCCGCCTGGCGCGAGCGCTTCCTCGGCGCCTGGGAGCGGCTGCGCCCGCGCGGCTACGACGAGCGCTTCCGCCGCCTCTGGGACTTCTACCTCTCCTCCTCGGAGGCGGGCTTCCGCGAGCGCCGGATCGGCGACGTGCAGGCGCTGTTCGCGAAACCGGGCTGGTCGTGAGCGGCCGGCGGCGGCGAGCCGCTGCTGCTGATCCACGGGCTCGGCGCCTCGGCCCGGGTCTGGGACCCGGTGCTGCCGCTGCTCGACGGCGCAGCGCGAGGTGTCGTCCTCGACATGCCCGGCTTCGGCGCGGCGCCGGCGCTGCCGGACGGGGTCGAGCCGAGCCGCGGCGAACCTGGCGGCGGCGCTGCACGAGGCCTGCGAGGAGCGCGGGATCGAGCGCCCGCACGTCGCCGGCAACTCGCTCGGCGGCTGGGTCGGGCTGGAAATGGGACGCGCCGGCTGGGCCGCCTCGGTCACGCGATCTCCCCCGCCGGCCTCTGGCGGGCGCCGCTGGGGCCGCGCGAGAGCGACACCCGCGCCCTGGCGCGGCGCCTGCGCCCGCTCGTCGCCGCGGCGCTCTGGATCCCCGCCGCGCGCCGGCGCGCGCTCGCCACCTTCGCCGCCCACCCGGAGCGGGTGCCGGCCGACGCCGGCCGCGAGCTGGTCGCTCGGCTGGATCGACGCCGACGGCTACGACGGCGCCAACCGGGCGATGCGCGACCCACCTCTTCGACCCCGAGCGGACTACCCGGAGGACGTGCCGGTGACGATCGCCTGGGGCGAGCTCGACCGCCTGGTCGGCCCGCCGAAGCCGGAGCGCCGCCCGCCCGGCGCCCGCTTCCTCGTCCTCCCCGACGTCGGCCACACGCCGATGTGGGACGACCCCGAGCTGGTCGCCCGCACCCTGCTCGAGGGCAGCGCCGTCTCAGCCGCCGCCTGAGACGTGTCTGACACGTAGCCTCTGGGAGAGTTCCAGCATCGTCCAGCGAACAGGAGGAGCAGCGTGATCGTCGAGAGGACCGAGAACCCGCAGTGGCTGTCCAACGCCTACCTGGTCGCCGACCCGGAGGCCGGCACCGGCGTGCTGATCGACGGCAACGACGAGCTGGGGCCGCTGCTGGAGCGGGCCGAGCGCGACGGGATCGAGATCACCCACATCCTCGTCACCCACCCCCACGGCGACCACATCGCCGGCCTCGCCGAGGCCCGCAAGCAGCTCGGCAACCCGCCGCTGGTCGCCCACGAGGCGACCGCCGCCGAGCTCGACGAAGAGGTCGAGGTGACGCTCGCCGACGGCGACAAGCTGCGGGCCGGCAGCCTCGAGGTCGAGGCGATCTACACGCCCGGGCACGCCGCCGGCCACCTCGCCTTCCTCGATCGACGGCAGCGACGTCTTCACCGCCGACGTCCTCTTCAAGGGCACGGTCGGCGGCACGATGGCGCCGGGCGCCAGCGGCTTCGACGACCTCAAGGCCTCGGTGATGCGGCTGATGGAGCTGCCGCCGGAGACCCGCGTCCACCCCGGCCACCGCGAGCCGACGACGATCGGCGAGCGGAGTGGGAGAGCAACCCCTTCGTGCGGATCTGGCGCGGCCTCGACGCGACCGGCGAGGAGAGCGTCACGGTCTGGGACCGGCCGGCGACGCTGAAGCTCTGGGCGCCCGACTACGACGGCGGCAACAAGGCCTGGATCGTCTTCGGCGACAGCAGCGAAGAAGCGATCGTCGGCGGCTCCCAGGTCGTGCGCGGCTGACGCGGAGCGACCCGGGCCCGCTGAACGCGCCTGGGCGATCGACGGTCAGCGGCACAAGTTTGCAATGGACGTATGTCGATTTGTATTCGGCAGCGGCGACCCGCCACACTTGCTCTGATGCTGGCCAGCGAAATCCAGGAATTCTTCTTCGATTGGTACCCCGTCTTCGGGGTCTTCTTCATGCTCTGCCTGCTGTTCGTCTTCCTCAAACTGATGCGCAGCACGGTCGGCACGACCAAGCCGGAAACGGTCAAGGCGAGCAAGACCGAGCCGGTGCTCTGGGAGGAAGTGCAGGGCGTCGACGCCGCCAAGGACGAGCTGATGGACGTGGCCGAGTGGCTGCGCGAACCGGACCGCTTCGCCGCCCTCGGCGCCAAGCCGCCCCGCGGGCGTGCTGCTCTTCGGCCCGCCCGGCACCGGCAAGACGATGCTGGCGCGGGCGGTCGCCGCCCAGGCCGGGGTCGACTTCTACGCCTCCTCCGGCTCCAGCTTCGTGGAGATGTTCGTCGGCCGCGGCGCGGCGCGGATCCGCCGCCTCTTCAAGGAGGCGCGCAAGTCCGGGCGCGCGGTGATCTTCATCGACGAGCTCGACGCGGTCGGCGGCGCCCGCAGCGGCGGTGGTGGCGACGGCGGCTCCAGCGAGCGCGAGCAGGCGCTGAACCAGCTGCTGGTCGAGCTCGACGGCTTCGAGAGCGACCCCGGGACGGTGATCGTGATCGCCGCCTCCAACTACGTCGACAAGCTCGACAAGGCGCTGCTGCGGCCCGGCCGCTTCGACCGCCAGGTGCTGGTGGCGCCGCCCGACCGCGACGGCCGCGAGGCGATCCTCCGCACCCACGCCAAGGGCAAGCCGCTGGCCGCCGACCTCGACCTCACCGACGTCGCCCGCAAGACGACCGGGATGACCGGCGCCCAGCTCGCCAACGCGCTCAACGAGGCGGCGATCATCGCCGGCCGCGCCGGCCGCGACGCGACCGGCCGCGAGGACCTCGACGAGGCGCTGCTGCGCCAGTCGGTCGGCTCCCAGCAGGCGCGCCGCCTGAGCCAGAAGGAGCGGCGGATCGTCGCCTACCACGAGGCCGGCCACGCGCTCTGCCGCAAGCTGCTCGGGCTCGACCCGCCGGAGATCCTCAGCATCGTCCCCCGCGGCCCGGCGCTCGGCTTCGTCGGCCACTCGCCGCAGGAGGACAGCTACCTGAAGTCCCGCGACGAGCTGCTCGACGAGGTGGTGACGCTGCTCGGCGGGCGCGCCGCCGAGGAGGAGGTGCTCGGCGAGTCCTACTCCGGCGCCGTCGACGACCTCGCCCGGGTGCACATGGTCTGCAAGCAGATGGTCGGCGAGTTCGGGATGGGAGTGGCGCTCGACGCACGACGGGCCGCCGCCGATCGCGATGCCGACCGGCGACTACGCGGTCTCCGACGCGACCCGCCGCGACGTCGACCTCGCCGCGATGACGCTGGCCCGCGAGGCCTACCGCCGGGCGCGGGCGCTGCTGGCCGCCAACCGCGAGTGCCTCGACGACCTCGCCGCCACCGCGCTCGAGCGCGAGACCCTGACCCGCGAGGAACTCGACGAGATCTTCGCCGCCCACAAACTGCGCGAGCTGGTCGAGGCGCGCGGCTCCGGCGCCGCCCTGGTCGCGATGGCACGGGAGCGGCGCGAGTAGCATCCGCTGCATCGTGGCCGCCTCCGCAGGGGACGCCTACTACTACTTCCCGCCCGGCCACTCGATGGCGCGGCGGGTCCACGGCGAGCGCTCGGTCGGGCTGCTCTACGGCCAGCGGGCGCTGCTGATCGGGGCGCTGGAACCGCTCACCTACACCGGCACGATGCTCAGCACCAACGCCGGCGACCAGCCCTTCACCCGCCTCGCCCGCACCGCCAAGATCCAGGAGACGGTCTTCCTCGGCACCCGCGAGGAAGCCGACAAGGCGCTCGGCGCGGTGCACCGCCTGCACGAGCGGATCAAGGGCTCGCTGCCCGAGGCCGCCGGCGCCCACCCCGCCGGCGCCACCTACTCGGCCTTCGACCCGGAGCTGATGCTGTGGACGCTGGCGGTGATCGCCGACTCCGGGCGGGCGATGTACGAGGCGATGGTGCGGCCGCTGAGCGAAGGCGAGCGCGAGGCGCTCTGGCAGGACTACGTCCGCTTCGGCGAGCTCTTCGGCCTGCCGCGCCAGCGAGGTTCCCGGCAGCTACCGCGAGTTCCGCGCCTGGTTCGGCAGGAGCGCCTCGCCTCGCCCGACCTGCACGCGACCCCGCACGCGCTGGAGATGGCGCCGCTGGTCGCCTTCGAGCAGCCGGTGCCGGCGGCGGCGCGCGGCAACCTCGTCGCCCAGAACCTGGTCATCAAGGGGACGCTGCCGCCGCGGGTGCGGGAGATCTTCGGGATCGGCTGGACGCGCGCCCACGAGGCCGCCTTCCGCTCGCTGACCGCCGGCCCACCGCCGCGCCCGCCACGCCTTCCCGCGGCCGCTGCGGCGCGGCCGCAACGACGCTCTTCTTCGACGTCGTCACCCAGGCCGAGCGCCGGCGCGGCGGCACCCCCACCCCGCAGCTCCCCGCGGGAGCCATCTGAGCCCGCTGCTGGAGCTGCTTGCCGTGGCGGCGGCCGGGGCCGCGGCGGGAGCGTCGAATGCCCTCGCCGGGGCCGGCTCGCTGATCACCTTTCCGACCCTCCTCGCGCTCGGCGTGCCGCCGCTCTCGGCCAACGTGACCAGCACCGTCGGCCTCATCCCCGGCGCCGCCGGCGGCGCGATCGGCTACGCCGACCTGCTGGGCGAACAGCGCGCGCGGGTCACCCGGCTGGCGGTCCCGACCCTGCTCGGCGCCGTCGCCGGCACGGCGCTGCTGCTTGACCACCTCCAACGACACCTTCGAGGCGATCGTCCCCGGCCTCATCGCCGGCTCCTGCCTGCTGCTGCTCCTGCAGCCGCGGCTGACCGCGCGCATGTCCCACGCCGGCGACGAACGCTCGCCCCTGCTCACCGCCGGCCTGCTCTTCTCCGGCGCCTACGCCGCCTACTTCGGCTCGGCGGTCGGGATCCTGCTGCTGGCCCTGCTTGGCCTCTTCGTGGCCGACTCGATGCAGCACCTGAACGGGTTGAAGATCCTCCTCGCCGGCATCGCCAACCTGCTGGCCGCCGTCGCCTACGCCTTCCTCGCCGACGTCAACTGGCGCTTCGCCGTCTGCCTGATGGTCTCCTCGCTCGTCGGCGGCCGGCTCGGCGCCACGCTATGCGCGCCGCGTCGACGGCGACACGCTCCGGGTCGCGATCGCGCGATCGGCCTGGTCGTCGCCGCGGTGCTCGCCTGGCGCGCCTTTGGTTGACCGTAGCCCCCGCGGGTAGTTGGCCGAGGCGGGGTCCGCGCCCCGCCCTAGAGTCCGCTTTCACCTTGGGAGGCCAAATGAACATCCGCTCTCGCATCCCGATCCTGGCGCCGGTCCTGGTCGCGCTGCTGGTGATGGCGCTGCTCGCGCCGGCCGCGGCGGGCGCCGCCGAACGGACGGTCTCGGTCAGCGCCAGCGCCACCCTCAAGGTACCCAACGACAGCGCCAGCCTCGGCTTCTCGGTCAGCCGCGAACGGAGCACCCGGGGCGGCGCCCTGCGCGCGGTCGCAAGCGGCCTGCGCGGCGTCATCGCCGCGGTCCAGGGGATCCCGGGCGTCGGCTGCCGGCGACATCACCACCGGACGGATCTCGGTCAACAAGAGCTTCCGCGGCAAGCGAGTCGTCTACCGCGCCAGCGAGGGGATCGGCGTCACCCTGCACCAGCCCGACAAAGCGGGCGAACTGGTCAGCGCCGCGATCGGCGCCGGCGCGACCGGCGTCAGCGGTCCCAGCTTCTTCGTCGGCGACACCGAACTGGCCTTCGCCAGCGCCCTCACCGCCGCCTTCGACAAGGCCAAGCTGCGGGCGACCGCCCTCGCCACCCGAGCCGGCGGGACGCTGGGCCCGGCGCTTGCCATCGACGAAGGCGAAGGGCCCGAACTGACCCCCCAGTTCGACGCCAAGGCGGCCCCGACGGCGGGCTGCGGAACGGTCGGCTCGACCGCGGCGATCAAGCGCGCCAGCCCCAGGTGCACGGGCGCGCCACCACCGGTCAAGCCCGGCACCTCGACCGTCACCGCGACCGTCCACGTCGTCTTCGCGCTGCAGTAGAGCGCCGGGCCGGAACCCGGGGGGCCCGCCGAGGCAGAAAGGGACTGGCTCGGGACAGCCGCTCTGGGGACTGCCCCGAGACCACCCAGGCGACTTAGACCCGTGAGGTGCCTCTGCCCCGCAACCACGGCAGCAGCAGCAGAACCAGGCCGATAACGATGCAGATGATCCCCAGCGCGTAATTGACGAGAACCGCCAGGATGATCCCGATAACGATGAGTAGCAGTGCTAATGGCATGGCCCGAAGCTACCCCTCGAAAAGATCGACAAACCCGATCGGTCGGGGCCGGGGGCCGCTGCCTGTTTCGATGGGCGGTACTGGGCTCGAACCAGTGACCCCTTCCTTGTAAGGGAAGTGCTCTCCCAACTGAGCTAACCGCCCGGGTCCAATCGAACTCTCTGGATTGAACCAGGTTTGAACCCCGGCGAGAGGCGCTTCGTATTCCGTGGCGATGACGACGACCGTGGGTACTCGGCGCAGGTGGTGGGCGATCGCGATCGCCGCCGTCTGCGTTCTCTTCGGGTTGGCGCTGGCGGGTTTGCGGGGAGAGATCGCGGCGGCGGGCGGGGCGGCGCGGGCGAGCCGTGTGGCGACGGTCGACATCGACAACTTCGCCTACCACCCGCCGACGCTGAGGATCGCCAGGGGTTCGACGGTCGCCTTCTCCAACTCCAGCGGCGTCGCCCACACGGCGACCCGGGCGGGCAGCTTCAGCACCGGCAAGATCAAGCCCGGCGGGTCGGCCTCGGTCCGCTTCAAGCAGAAGGGCACCTTCGCCTACCACTGCACGATCCACCCCTTCATGCACGGCAAGATCGTCGTCGATTAGCCCGGCGCCGGGCGGCGGCTATGGTCAGCGACCGCATGACCGCCCTCGAATCCGAGAAGAAGCTGGACACGAGGGTCCTCTGGCGGGCGGCGCTCGTGCAGCTTCTCGCCGTCGCCGTCCTCTCGCTGATCCTCGGCCTCGCCCTCCCCCGCGACTTCTTCGTCGACTGGGGCTGGATCGCCGGCCCCGGCTCCTGGATGCTCTGCGCCGCCTTCACCGCCCGGGTGCTGGCGCTGCCCCTGCTGCCGACCCTCACCGGCGCCATCCTCGCCGGCCTGCCGAGCCTGGTCGCCGTGCTGGTCGACCTGCACTGGGCCGGCGCGATCCTCGCCGTCGGCCTCTTCGCCCTCTGGTGCGCCCGGCTTCCGAAGCCGGCTATCCGCCAGGCCTGAGGCCGATCCTGTCCCGCCCCCGCGAGGCGGCGCGGGCTGGGGCAGCGACCTGCGACCGCCGCGGTACTTCCATCGCCGGCTTCCGCTTTGGCCGCTGTGCCGGCCTCGAGCGATCCCCCGGGCCTCGCTCCCGATCGACGAATTCCGTCAGGCCGGCCTGCCCGATGTGAGCGCAGGAGCCGACCACAAGCAAAAGGAACCCGGACCCGGTCGAACCGGCGAGCGCCATCACCAACGCCACGAACATCAGCACGTAGAAGAGCAGCGCCAGCCCCTCGGCGATGCTCTCCAGCCTTTCCAGGTCCATGGCTTTCATCGGCCATAGGTTCGGCGGCCGCGCTCACTTCCCTTGCGGCCCCGCGGTATCCGTTCAGGCGCGGAATTTGCCGAAATCCAGGGTGTAGCGGAGGGCCTCTTGCTCGTTTTCGATGTCGGGTTTTCGCGCCTCGATTTCTTCGGCGGGGGCGTCGTCGAGGACGGCGGCGTCCTGTTTGAAGAGGATGGCGCGGCCGAAGGCCCGGAAGCGCTCCTCGCTCAACCAGTAGGGCTCGTAGCGGTCGAGTCCCCTCGGCAGGACGTCATGGCGGGCGGGCTCGATCAGGCCCAGATCGGTCAGTTCCTCCAGCGGCCCGCGGGCAATCTCTCGGTCCTCCTCCCTGACGAGAAAGAGGCGAGATTCCGTCGCGATGACCACTGGGCGAATGATGTACTCGAGGGTGATCTCGGCGTCGGTGACATTTTGAAACACCTCGGCAAAATTGACGGCCCGCGGAACCGGGGCCTCGGGCAGGCCGACCGCCTCGCGGGCTTCGGCGACGGTCCAGCCCGTTGCCGGCAGTCCACCTTCCGCCAGCCGTCCGAAGGTGAGAAGGAAGCTGTGGGACACGCCCTCCGATCCCTTGACCAGGATCTCGAACGCTTCCCGGCTCTCGAAGAGGGTCTCGATGAACTCCCGGGAGGGTCGCCCAGACCGGTCCTCGACGAAAAGCTCGGGCTCGACGCCGAGGGTGCAGAGACGCTTGAAGATCATTTCCTCGTAGAAGTCGACCAGCGCCTCCTCGCTCATCCGCGGCTGGTCCAGGTCCGGCGCCTCGATCACGTCGTGTTCGACCCTGAACCCGTGCTGGCGATCATTGTCGAAGAGGTTGACCTGGCTGGGGTTGGCCGCGATCTTGAAGGTGATCGCCGACGAGCCTCCCAGAGCTCGAACCAGGAGCTCGGCGACCGCCGGCTGGACCTGGTGGTCGATCAGGGACCACTGGTCGAGCAGAACGCAGAACCGCTCGATCTGCAGCTTCTCCGCGAGGTCCTCCACATGACCGCGGATCTCGGAATATCGCGGCACCATGCGGCCCCGGCCGCCGAGGTTCTCGTGCGCGCTCGAGGACTCTTCGTGCGTCTGCTCCGCCTCTCCACCGATGCCGAAGCCCTGCTCGCCACCGCCGCCAAGGCTTCCCCGCAGCCGCCCCCGCAGCCGCGCGCGCCTGGACTGGTCGCGCGTGAGCTGGCGTTCGTAGACCAGCTGATGGTAGGTCGGCAATGGCCTGCCGGTTTGCACGGCCCGGTGGATCTCCGACAGCTTCGCCTCGATCTGTCGTTGGGTGTAGCGGGCGCCCATCCCCGCCAGGAAGCGGTCGACCGCGCTTTCCTTCGCGCGAGCCGCAGCCATGGTCTCCTTCAGGCGGCCGCCGAACCTCTCCAGGAAGAGCTGGAAGTGGGCAACCGCGCGCTGGTCCGGAGCGTCTTCCTCGCCGGGAGGATCGAGCATGTCGCGGGCGGAGATGTAGAGCGGCAGGATGGTCGGCCGCTTGACGTCCCCGAGGATCTGCTCTTCCCAGGCCTTCAGTACGAAGGTCTTCCCGGTTCCCGGTCTGCCGGAGACTATTTCCCACCTGGGCGAACTGAATTTGAGCACCGGGCCCATGTCCACGGCGAGCGACGCATAGCTCGGATGGAGTTCGGCCTTGACCACAACAGTGTGGAACTCCGTCAGCGCTTTCTCGACGGCGGCGCGGCGCAGAGCGGTGTCGGTCACGATGACTCCCCGTCCTTCTCGATCGGGTGCCAGTGAGTGAACAGCAGCTCCGTCCGGCTGGGAGGGAGATCGGGGAAGTTGTCCACGAACTTCCATCCCTCGGTCTTCTCGAACGGCCAAAGCGCGGTGCGTATGGTGTCCATCCAGCCGTGTTCGAGATGGTAGGCGGAGATGGCGAGCCTGAATTCCTCGATGCCACCGCTGGAGTCGAGGGCCTGGATGACACAGAGCCTCACCCTCACCCCATCCCGGACGAGGGCCGAGTGGAACTTCTCGGGCTCTGCCCGTGCCTGAACCAGCAACGAGCGCACCTTGAAAACCATTTCCGGAATTTCGCGCGCGGCCCGATCGCGCAGCAGCGCTTCGTAGTCGGCAACCGTCGGCAGCAGTCGCTCCTTGCCATCCAGCGTGGCGAGCACTTCGTAGGCGTCGCTGTGGTGTCCCTCCCGGTGCAGGGCGAAGCCGAGCAGCCAGACGACGTAGTACTCCCTGTCATACCAGGTCACACCGCGCATCTGGCCGCCGTGGAGGGTGTACATGTCCGGCCGCGAAGTTCCCTGCCGGAAGATCTCCTGACCCGTGGGAGACTGGGTGCGCAGGGCAATGAACTTGGCGACGATCGGGTGGTGTTCAGCCACCTCGGGGAGGCCGTCGTGTGCGACCGGGAGCTTTAGGTCGTCCTCCCAGCACCGTGCGGCGATGCGGAGCTCGACGCGCTTGGAGCCAAGCGCGTCATCCGGCAGCTGAAGCTGAGGCTCGGCTTTCCCTGGCATCCGTCAGGCCCTCCCGCGTGGGAGCATAACTTCTCAACAGCTTCGCTGTTTAGTCGGCCGAACGTTAAGCGGTGAAGTGGGGCTTACTTCCCGGCGCGGATGGCGGCGACCCGGGCCGCGGCCTGCTCCGGTATGTGTCGACTGCCGTGCTCGACCAGGCCCTCGACGTCGTTCCCCTGCAAGAGCTTCGCGACCTGCTTGGAGTCGGCGTCAAACTCGCCATCCTCGTGCTTCCTCAGGTACTCGGCGAAGATCTCGCGACGCTCTGCCGTCGACTTCGCCTCGGCAAGAGCCGAAGAGATGGTCTCGACCGACGCCTCGTCGGCACCGCCATCCCGTTCAGCGGTTCCATTTCGGAGTGCTGGCATTCGAGCCATGTACTTGTACTCCCTTCCCGATGCTATCGACGTAAAACAAGGCGATTCGGGGAACCGCTCTGGCGATTTCTCGCTAACGAAAGGTAGCAGGGGGCGAGCGGCCCTGGCAAGCATCAATTCGGCCGGCACAGCGCGTTCGCTATAGTTCACCAAATGGTTAATGATTCGTTCAGGGCGCTCTCGCATCCGATCCGCCGCGAGATCGTCGAACGCCTCGCTGCCGGCCCGGCGACCGTCGGTGAAGTCAGCCGCGGTTTCGGCGTGTCCAAGCCCGCGATCTCCAAGCACCTGAAGGTGCTGGAGGAGACGGGCGTCGTCACCCGCGTGGTCGAGGGCCGCACGCACACGCTCTCGCTCGAGCCCGGTGTGCTCGGCGAGGCGGCCGACTGGATGGATCGCCAGCGCGCCCTCTGGGGGCGCCTGTTCGATGTCGTCGACGACTATCTGAAGGAGGAGTCGAAATGAAGATGCCGCCGATCGTCTCGCCGCGGGAGTGGGAGTCCGCCCGCGCGGAGCTGCTGGTCAAGGAGAAGGAGCTGACCCGGGCCGGCGACGCGCTGGCCGCCGAGCGCCGCCGCATGCCGCGGGTGGCCGTGGAGAAGGAGTACCGCTTCGAGGGGCCCAACGGGCCGGCGAGCCTGCTCGACCTGTTCGAGGGGCGCCGTCAGCTGATCCTCTACCGCTTCTTCTTCGAGCCCGGCGTCGCCGACTGGCCCGAGAGCGGCTGTCGCGGCTGCTCGTTCATGGCCGACGAAGTCTCCAACCTCGCTCACCTGAACGCGCGCGACACGACCTTCGCGCACGTCTCCCGCGCCCCCCAGGCCGATATCGAGCGCTACCGGGCGCGGATGGGCTGGGAGATGCCCTGGTACACGCTCACCGACGACTTCGACGCCGACTTCGGGGTCGACGAATGGCACGGCACCAACGTCTTCTACCGCGACGACGATGGTCGGATCTTCCGCACCTACTTCACCGACAAGCGCGGCGACGAGGCGCTGGGCGGCATCTGGTCCTACCTCGATATCACCCCTCTCGGCCGCCAGGAGAAGTGGGAGGACTCGCCCGAGGGCTACCCGCAGACCCAGGCCTACGTGTGGTGGAACCTCCACGACGAGTACGAGGTTGCCACCGACTTCGAGCACGCCCTCTCGGACGCGACCGTCTCGCAGCGCGGATCGAGCAGCACGTGATCCCGCTCGCCCACGTCGGCGGCGTGCCGGTGGAGGAGCTCCTGCCCTGGCTGGCCGGTCCCGGCACGGTGGTGATGGCGCGGGCCTGGCTCGCGCTGCACCTGCGACACCGAGAGGACCGGGACCGATGAGCGGCGAGACGCTGGTCATCGAGCGCCCCTTCCAGGCCCCCGCCCAGGCGGTCTTCGACGCCTGGACCAGCGAGGAGGTGCTGCGCCGCTGGTTCCATGCCGAGCACGACTGGGAGACCCCCGAGGCGCAGGTCGACCTGCGCCTCGGGGGCACCGTGCGCGTGGTCATGCGCGACCCCCACAAGGGGGCCGCGCACGGCGGCGGCGGCCACTACACCGAGATCGAGCCACCGACCCGTCTGGTGTTCACCTGGACCTGGGACAACGACGACGAAGCAAGGCAGACGCTGATCGAACTCGACTTCGAAGAGGTCGACGGCGTCACCACGGTGCGCCTGACCCACAACAACCTTCGAGACCAGGAATCGGTTCTGTCGCACGAAGGCGGCTGGGCGGGGTGCTTCGACAACCTCGAACGCACCCTGGCGTGAGGGCCTCCTCAGAGCGACGTCGGCGATCCTGAGGCTGGCTTGACGCCGACGAGCAGCGCCATCTCGAGCCACTTCCAATAGCAATCGACGTCGGCGAAGCCGAGCTCGCGCAACCACCGCAGCTGCGTCTGCACGTCGAGGAGACAGTCCGACGGATCCTCATACTCAATCGGCTCGTCGATCGCCGCGAAGAAGGCCAGATGGAGGCGCTGGGTCGGCGAGGCCACATGCTCGAAGTTGGCGAAGACGCCGCCGGGTTCGAGCAGATCGAAGACCTCGGCATAGAGCGAATGCTTGCGCTCGTGCCTGAGGTGGTGAATGGCAAAGGAGGAGACGACGGCATCGAACGGCCCGTGCGCGGGCAGCGGCTCGGCGAGGTCATGCTCGATCAGTTCGATGCGGCCGTCGCGGGCGAAGCGTTTGCGCGCCACCGCCAGCATCAGCTGCGAGAAGTCGAGCCCCACTCCGTGCATGTGCGGGCGGTCGGCCTGCAGAAGAGCCAGCAACCGGCCGTCGCCGGTTCCAAGGTCGAGAACGCGAAGGGCGTCGCGAGGCACCTGCTCGAGCAGGACGCCCTCCCCCTCGGCGCGATGCGGGAACTCGTCCGCGCGGCCGAGGTAACGGTGGACTTTCTCCTCGTCGGCTGTCCACTCTTCTCCTGGCATGTGGTGCATTGGCGGGCGGATCCGGCGACTAGTCCGCCGGGGTGCAGGAGAGGACGTGAGTTCCCTGCAGCGTGTCGCCGCCGGCGAAGAGGATGTTCCCTTCGGTGTAGTAGAGCCCGGTCGGGCAACTGGCGGTCAGGTAACTCTCCCTCTTGCCCTTGTAGGTGAATTTGCGGCCGATGTTGAGCCTGACCCCGATCACCGAGCCGGCCCCGCCGGTGATCGGCGGGATCTGCGAGACGGTGTGGATGCCGTAGTGGCCGCGGTCGATGCGGGTGATCTTGACCGTGGCGATGACGGCGGTCGGCGCCGGGACGTTGACGTAGGTGTGGACGAGGAGGAGGGTGGTGCCGCCGTGGACGCCGCCATTGAAGAGGAAGATCGGGCCCTTGGCAAGGATCGGCTCCTGTTCGGGGAAGGCGACTTCGACCTCGCCTTCCCCGGAGCCGACGATCGCATCGGGGCAGGCCTTCTTCGCGTCCGCGGTGGAGCGCGCCGTGAGCTCTGCCTGCGTGCAGACGGGCAGGCCCTTGGCGTTCACCTGGATGCTCTTGTCGAAATCGATGTCCAGGGTCTTTACCGCGGGGGGATGACTGCCGTCGACGGTGCCGATTTCAGCGTCGATGCGGGCTGAGATCGGCGTCTGGATGTGCCGGGGCAGCTTGCTTGGGAAGATCCCTCCGTCGTCCTTGAGAAAGAGGTTTCCCGCGCGAATCACGTGCGGCTTGGCCAGCGCGCTGGCGGCGACGACCATGGCGAGCCCGGCGGCGATGGCCATGGCGCGAATCAGATGCTTCCTCATGCTCTCCCCTTGCCTCGTGAGATGGGACCGAGCCAGATCCTCTCCCGCCACCTGCAGCGGGACCCTCCTCAATGTGGGGTCTTGCTCACCGGGAATTCAGCAAACCGGGAAAGCGCGAATCAGTCATCCAGTCGCAGTGCCGTCTCCAGCTCCGTCGCGAAGTCCTTGAGGGGGCGGCCGAAGCGGTCCTCGATGGCACGGATGCGATTGGTGACCGTGCGACGGTCGACGCCCAGCACAGCAGCGGTCGAGGAGACGTTGCGCTCGGCGGCAAAGTAGGCACGCAGGGTCTGTCGCGACACCTTGCCGCCGTCCCGCGCTCTTTCGAGCGGCTCCAGGTAGAGCTGGTGCAGCGAGGTGGAGGCGAGGTCGTCGCGCAGGACCGCCGCCAGCAGGGCGACGTCGGCGTAGCGGACGATCGCCTGCCCTCTGCGCTCGGCGATCTGCAGCGCCGCCTTGGCCTGGCGGTGGCTGAGCCGCCAGCCCGAGAGTCCCTCGCCGGGCTCGCCAACGGTCACCGACACCCCATCCAGGGAGACTTCGCCGAGCGCCTGCAGCGCCTGCTCGGCCTTGAGCGGGGACCTGCCTCCGAGCCAGCAGGCCCAGATCGGCTCCTCCTCGCGGCAGACGGCGAGCAGGCGCCGGTCGAGCCGCTCCGCCAGCACGCGCATCACCTCCCGCGCCCCCTCTCCCTTGGCCATCAGGGCGAGGTGCTGGGCGCCGAGATCGTATCCGAGCTCCGAGTGATCGACCAGCTCGCCGGCGAGCAGGCTCTTGACGCACTCGCGGCGGCGCTCCGCGGAGTTGGTCGGCCAGCTGGTCGCCTCGCGGGCATGCTCGGCGCTGACGGCGGCGAGCAGGCGATCGCCGACCGTCGCCTGCTCACCGAGCAAGCGACGAAGGGCCGAACTCGGAACTTCGGTCCGCTCGGCCTCTTCGACAAGGAAGTTCCCGAAGAGGGTGTTGCCGGCGAAGTAGCGACGCAGGACGGTGTCGAGGGAAACGCCGTCGCGCGCATCCAGCCGGGCCTGCGCGAGCAGGACCGGCGGAACGGCCGGCACATGGCGCTCGCCGACCTCGAGCACGACGAGCCGGTAATCGATCGCGGCGGCGAGCGCATCGTTCAGGCCTTGGAGGTAAGCGGGGTCGGCCACCTCGCGGGGATCGGAGATCGCGTAGATCCGAGTCGCGACAGCCGCCTGGATCTCCGGCAGACGCTCGCGGAGGCGAGACGCAAGCGCGGAACAGGCTTCGTCGAGGGAGCGTGCCGATGCCGATGCTCGGCGGGGCCCAACGCCGCCGAAGCGCGAGCCGTCGCCGAGTGGGTCCGGGCCACGTTTGGTCACGCGCTCACCTTAGTGACGCCGGCTGGCGGAGCCAAGCTGAATGTCAATCGCCGCGCCGCGATCAGGTCGTGTGCAGCGCCAACGGGAATAGCAGCACCAGCACCGCCATTCCGAGCAGGCAGGGCAGGAGCCCGTGACTCTCGCTCACGCCCCAGGCGGCGAACAAGAGCACCGGAATCCCCAGGAGGACCAGTAGATCGGCACCGCCGTGGCACTGGGAGCCGGTCGTGTTCTCGCCGGTCCCGCAGAGTGAGAAGAGAAGAGCCTCATAGGTGAGCAGGATGCTCCCCAGCGCGGCGGCCAGGAATGCATACCGCGTGCGCGTCCGGTCACTGGCAAGCCAAACGAACCAGACGAGGAGAGCGCCAAGCAAGAGTGGGCTCAACACCACCAACGGCTGCCTCATCAACACCCCCTCTCGTCAGTTCTGTACAGGCGAGCGAACCCTACCGACGACCCCTCGAAGCCGATCGAAGCGCGTGCCCGCCCGGAAGTGTTCCCAACTGCGCCGATCGGGAAGGCGAGTGCGCAGAGAGCCAGGAAGCCAACGGTCGCGATCCGAAGTGAGGGTGCCACGACATGATGAGGTGGCTCAGGTCGAAATGGGAGACCTTTCGTTGGCTTGGTCGACGGGCATTCGGCTTGAAAGGACGGATGCCGTCCGCTTGGGGAGCGGGATTGCGGTGCTGATGTGACCGGGATGAGACCCGCAGCGGCGAGCGCCCGATCAAGGGCATCGCGAATGTGGAGCAGGTAAACCCGCTCGTCCCTCAGAGCACTACCGCCTCGGCCAGGATCCGATCCCGGAGATATGGCGAAATACTTCCCTCCGTAACGACGTCGACGTCGACGCCTAGGGCCTCTTGCAACTCATCGCCAAGAGCGACGAGATCGAACAAGCTCCGGCCCTCCGACATGTCGACCAGCAAGTCGAGGTCACTGGAGCTGTTCGCCTCGTCTCGGCGGACCGAGCCGAACACGCGGACGTTTTGGGCTCCGTGAGCAACCGCAATACGGTTGATGTCCTCCCGTTCGTCAAGAGCAAGGAAGTCAGAGATGCTCTGTCGCTTGTCGGCCATAAGGACAATCGTACGCCGAACGGCACCCGGATTCGCAAAAGTCCGATCTCTGAACATCCTGCGCAAGAATGGGGGGTGATGGCGGCTCGCGGCCCAGATAGTTCCCTGCCTAAGCACCTCGCAGCTCTGGTGGCTAAAGGCGAGGTTCGCCCCGGCGATGGCTCCCGCTTTCTGCCCGAGCCAGTGAAGGCTAGAAAACGCGCCAAGACCGCCGCGGACTATGTCGCAGAGGGTCGGCGCTAAGCCATATTGCTAGCCATCACCAAGCGGCATGGGAAGCGAAGTTCCTCCACATTGAAAGGAGGAGGGGCTTTCCTTCTGGCGTCGGTTCGCGCCGGCGATGTGACTGAGATGAGACCCACAGCCGCGGCGTCAAGGCGACCATCGGGCGGACTCTAAAATCGCCTGAGGGCCACTGTATTTGGGTGCTATCGGCGTCGGATAGGCCAGCCCTGGGGTCGTCCATGCCTGCGAGGTCGTCCAGGGTCGCGGATTCCTGGCGGGACCTGATCGAACCCATAGGGTTGCGGCGTGCCGCCCCGCTTCACCTTCGAGCAGCTAGCCGAAGCTGACCTTCGCGTCGACGCCATCTACGAGGGCGGGACGAAAGGGAACGCTTCCGACGACCCGATGGCCCGCCTCTTGCCCTGCGGCAACCGTGGTGGATTCCGTTTCAAAGGCAAAGGGACCACCCACGAATACCGCATGGCCCTGCTGTACACGTCTGGAGAAGACCCAGACTGGCCGGACACGCTCGTCCCCGAGACCGGGGTGTTCAGCTACTTCGGCGACAACAAGCGCCCCGGCACCCCATTGCACGAGACCCCTCGCGGCGGGAACGAGCTCTTGCGCTTCGCGTTCGCGTGCATCCACGACGAACCGTCTCGGCGCAACCTCGTCCCACCGTTCTTCGTCTTCCAGAAGGCAGCCCCCGGGGGGCGCGACGTCAGGTTCCTCGGCCTGGCCGTCCCAGGCGCCGCGGCCATCGACCCCAGCTCGGATCTCGTCGCCGTCTGGCGGACCACGCAGGGGCAACGCTTCCAGAACTACCGCGCGACTTTCACGATCCTGGACGTCGCTACGGTCAGCCGCGCTTGGATCGAAGAGCTGAAGGCGGGGGAGGCGCTTGGGCCGAGCTGCCCAAAAGCCTTCCGGACCTGGCGCGAGGGCGGCCCCTACCTGGCGCTTGAAGCGCCCCGCACGCTCGAGTTCCGGACCGTTGGCGAGCAACAACCGCATCCGTCCGACCAGCCGCTACTGCAAACGATCTACGACCATTACAGCGCTACGCCCCATCGATTCGAGGCCTGCGCCATCGCGCTCTGGCAGATGCTTGCCAACGAGCCGATCGAGGTTACGCCCACTCGTCCGAGCGTCGACGGGGGGCGTGACGCCTACGGCCATTACTCGATGGGACCTCCCGGCGACCGAATCCCCCTCGAGTTCTCGCTCGAGGCGAAATGCTACGCCGCGGGTAACGGAGCGGGGGTCCGTGATACGTCACGCTTGATCAGCCGACTCCGGCATCGCCAGTTCGGTGTGTTCGTCACTACCTCCCACCTGAATCCGCAGGCTTATCGCGAGCTTCGGGAGGACAGGCACCCGGTCATCGTGATCAGTGGCAGAGACATCGCCGAGCTTCTCAAAGCCCAGGGGAAGGGCACGGTGAAAGCGGTCAGGGCGTGGCTCAAACAAGTCGATACGGCCAGCACGGAGAGCGCGCCAGCAGTGTGAGTCAGGGGATGCCCGACACGACGCTCGCGATCGACCGTCTCGATGGAGAGACCCTGGTGCTCGACGGCTACGGCCTCGCAAGCGCTTTCTTCAAGGGCGATCAGAGCTCGATTGGAGTCGGTGCCTATGACTCGCTCGCAGGGAACGGCGACCCGCGGGTGATCACGACCGGCGATCTTGAAGCCATCAACCGCACGATGCGCGCCCGCAGTCGGCATCAGGCTTGGCAGCCGCTGCTAAACAGGCCCCTTACCTGGCTGTCCGCGTTGCATCCGGATCTGGACCTGATCGCGGCCAGCGAGGACGAATGGAACGCAGCCAAAGCCGACCGAGGCATCGAGGCCGCGCTGAGAGAGACGATCGGGCCGTCCCGCGGGGTCTCCGTGGCAACCAAGGTCCTTCACTTGAAGCGACCCCGCTTGGTCCCCGTCCTGGACGACCTCGTCGCCGTGATGCTCGGGCGGAATATGCCGACCGAGGCCTCGCATGGACGCCGGGTCGAACTCGCGATGGAGCTCGTGCTCCACCTCCGCCGAGAAGGGCGCCGGAACCTCCCTGCGCTAATGGCGGTACAAGGTTCGCTCCGCCAGGAGGGAATCGATCGACCGCTGCTCCGAATTCTCGACGCGATCGTCTGGTTCTCGCACCCGGCGGCCGGGGTCACTGGGGCCCGACGGGAGATCACGGTGCGGGCAAATCCGTAGCAGTCAGGCGAACTACGTCGTCGGCAGGTCGGGGTTACCGAAGAGGCTACGAGGCCCCGCCAGGCCGCAGGCGTCAGTTCTCGCGGCCTCAGCACCCGTAGCGGTCCAACGAAATATCTCTTCGCGCGCCGGGCGCCCATCGGGATTCTCTTACGGCGCTCTCGATTCGGTCGGCCGCCGTCTCGATGTCGTCATGCGCCCACACAACGATGAGGTTCCAGGCCGCCTCAGCAAAAGCGGCCTCATTGCGCTGATCGCGCTCCACGTTGCGTTCGAGCTTGGGCAACCAGTAATCGAGATTCGTCTTCGGCAGAACCGCATGCTCGGGGCACAGGTGCCAAAAACAGCCGCGGCACTCCACGGCGACACGCGCCCTTGTGAAAACGATGTCGGGTCGGCACCTGAGACCTGCCACCGGTTGCATGTGCTTTCGAAAACGAAGCCCGCGCCGATGAAGCAAGGAGCGGAGTGCCCGCTCGGGCTTGGTGTCGGTGGAGCGGTTGCCAAGCATCACGGCACGCGCCCGCGGGGACGACGCCTGTGGCGCTCGGGCGATCACCCCGACTCGACCGGACTTGGATACCAGCGGTAGTAATCGGCGTACTGCTGAGCATCTCCGGATGAAAGCCCCGGCAAGCCGGGCACCGCGCCAGCCGAAACCGGCAACTGGCGATCGAGATGATCACGCTCCTTAGCGGTGAGATTTGGAACCTCGATCACTACGGGCTCATCATCCCTTCCGCAAATGAACTCGAGATCCTCGAACCGGCAGTCGACCAAGGATCTCTCAAGCGCGGGGATCAAAACGATTCCTCCGAACGTTTGCATCTTCGCCCCATCGGCGTAGCGAAAATCGAAGAGCTGGTGGAGCCACGCGCCATCCAAGCGGCCAGCCATCTCGGAGGTCAGGGAATCAGCGAGAACGCGACGCTGCGCGTCGGCCCAACCCCACTGGGCGAGCGTGTGGTCGGTAGTCCCCGGAGGGACGCGCCAATCCTCAACGTTCTCCGAAAATATTTTGAGTCGCTCACCCATCGGGCGGGCGGGCTCTGAATTGACGGAGACAATTAGAACGCTTCCCGGCTGGAGGCGCTGCGAGATCTGGGCGACATCGCCGAGCACGTCTTCGTCGAGCGCGGATTCGTAGTCGAGCCAGACGATCCGAAGCCCGGACCAGTCTACGTCCCGCAGTCGAGCGCCAGCGCGACCAATCAGGACGTCGACCTCGCCGTAGGGACGATTGAACTCATAGCGCTTGCGACCTGAAAAATTATGCTCGATAGACGTCATCTTTACGACGCCTACGCCCCGGCGCATCAAATGGAAGTCGATGAACTCAAGCGCACCGAAGCCGATGTACTCGTAAGCGGACGGCGCACCGAACGGGCCGAGGCGCCGACAGGCGTCAACGATCATCCGACGCTGAATCGCCTTCGCTGGCCGGGACAAGTAGCGGACGTCGGCCATTAGACCTGCGACTCGTAGAAATACTCGAAGGTCTTGAGCCCCACCTCTTTCGCACTGCCAGCACCCAAAGTCTCATAGACAGCTTCGAAGCGAGAGCGATCAACGCTGTAGACGATCCGCTTGTTCTGATTTGAACTCGGTCTCGGGGCAGCATCCGGGGCCTGAACCACCTCGGATTCGGGGAGGTCATCGATATCGACTTCCTGCGCATCGTCGACGGCGACATTTAACGGCATGTCTTCGTCCTCGTCGTGGTACTGCCGCTCCTTCTTCAGTTCATTGAGTACCTGCTGGACGTCCTTCAACGCAATCTCCATCTGGTTCTGGACTGCTCGAAAGACCGGCGAGTCCTCATCGACACCCGTCTTCGTCGTGTTCCAAGGCAGGAGGCTCGAATCATGGGCCTCCAAGAACACATACCCGCGAAAGAGCCGGTATTGAGGGTGGTAGGCATTGTTTCCTTCGACACCCCATCCGGTCAGCCGCGATCTCTCCGCGGCGAGCACTAGTCGTCCGTTGCAGAAGAGATTCCATCCCGCCTCCGCCGACTTGGGCGCCTCCTCGGCATCGCCGTCGTCGCGATCTTGGTCCTCCGCCTTGCCCCTGACGAGTCCGGCGATCAACCTCGCGGCGACCTCACCGTCCTCGGTCTTAATCTCGAACTCCCGATTAATGGGTCGAACGTCCTCGGAGAGAAGCAAACTGGGAGTTGAAGCCACTAGGAGGTCCGGTCCCAACTGAATCGTCAGTCCGGCTAGCAGTGCTTGCTGGTGGCGAATCTGCAGATGAGTTCGCAAGCGACCAATCGTCTGGCTGAGGACCAAGTCGTCACGGACGCCCGAGTTGAGACGTGTAACGCTGATCGAGGTACCGAACACCGCATCCTCGGGAGGCTCCCAAGGCTCCTCCAACTCCTCGAAACGGAAGCTCCAGTCTGGATCGTTGTCGGCCGCCCAGGTGTCCACATCTTCGTCGATCACGAACCGGTTGGCGTCGTAGTTCGACTCAATCCGAAAGGCTCGTCCGAGCTTGAATATCGCCCTCTTCATCCCTACGCCGAATTGACCAACCGAACCAGCAACGCCGGTGAACTCGGCTGGCCGACCGAAGCGGAACGCGTACTGCCGTGCGACATCAGCGTCGATGCCGCCGCAGTTGTCGGAGATCTGAAATAGGTCGGCATCGGCGTCGATAACGACATCCACGTGAAGCCCGGTGTAATCACCGTCAGGACGTATTCGCTTTGCTCCGTCGACCGAGTTGTCGACCAAGTCGGCTATCGCCGGAATCATCTCGATGTCTTTGGTCAGCATCGAGACGAAGAACAACTTCTCAGGCGCGGCCTCGACGCGCCTGAGGTCAAAATTTTGGTCCGTCATGCCGCGTTCTCTCTTTCCCCTGCGTTGGCTCGACGGATATCAGCTGGAAGGTAGGAACGGTCCAAGCCGAAATGCTCAGCAGCCTCCCTCATCGTGGTCGACAGCAGCTCGTCCGAGCCAAGCCCAATGGCCTCGCTTCGACGGCTCGGAGAAGCGCTGGCAGCGTCCACTATCGACGCCGCCACGGCACGTGCTAATGGGGGCGGCACTGCGTTACCGACCTCTCGAAATCCATGCCACTTGGTTGAATGAAATCCGAACCAGTCGGGGAATCCATGGAGCCGCGCCGCCTCGCGAACGGTAATGACCCTCGGCGCGCTCGGATGTACCGGACGGGCGGAGGTGAAGCTCCCGTGATCTCGACCGGTTCCTGCTCTCAAAGTCGGACTCTGAGAAGCCGAGTTCAAACGTGGCAGGCGGCCGACCTCGTCGCGCTCTCCAGGTCTTAGAGCCCCCAGGCGTTGGACCACCGCGTCGCTATGGCGGGTCAGTCCTACCGATAGGAGGCGGAGGGGATTCCATTTTCGAGAATCCGCTCGGTTACCACCATCCTGATCGACGCCGTTGAGAGTGCGCACATAGCGACTCTGGCGCTCGGACATCGAGGCCCATTGGGCCTCCGACATTTGAAGTTCATCTTGGTTGTAGAGCCGACGGAATCTGCCGAGGCCAGAGAGATCGGCGATCGCCTCGTCCACCGTGACCGTCAGGTCTACTTCGCGTGGGAGCGAGGGCAACGCTTCTTCCCCGCGAGCGCCGACGACGAAGACGCGCTTTCTTTCCTGAGGCACGCCGAAATCACGAGCATTGAGAATCCATGGCTTAGCAACGAGATAGCCACCGTCTTCGAGAGCCTTATAAAAGGAATCGAGGACAGCGCTGTAGTTAGGACTCACCAGCCCAGGGACGTTCTCCATGACGAACCAGCGTGGTCGAAGCGCAAGAACAACGCGCGCGAATTCTGAGACGAGGGCGTTCCGCGGGTCTTTGGGATCTTGGCGGCCGATGACGGAGAAGCCTTGGCAACTCGGGCCGCCGAAAACGCAGTCGACGGGGCCGACGAACTCAGCCCCGCGCTTGCGTTTGTTCCAGCCGCGACGAGCCGCTTGCAAAAGACTCTCGGCTTGCAGCTCTGAAACGTCGCCGCAAACCGATTCGCACATCGGAAAATTTCGTTCGTGAACGGCGAGATGGACTGGATCTAGATCTACCGCAGCGAGAACATCGAATCCGGCCTGCTCGAAGCCGAGTCCCATCCCACCGGCGCCGCAGAATAGCTCGACGGCGGTAGGTCTTTCCAAAGACATTGAGTTCTCCAGTGGCAGGATCGGTCGTCGAACTGATCGTCCACTACGGACCGGACAGGCCCACCCCCCAAAAGGCGCACCGAGCGACCCCGCGTGATCGATTGGTGGAATCTAGCTGCACGGTTCGTGGCGCGCAAGTTGTTCAGATGAATTTTCAGAGCTTGGCGACGGCAACCCGGGGGGATAAATAGGGGCGTGCCGGCGTCCAGGCACGGGGTCATTCAACGGATATCGGCATCGAGTCGATAGCGGAGCAAAGCGACTGGCGGCTTGCACCGATCTATCCGACGTAAGCCCGCACACTTCCAAAGCTTTGCCCTGCGGCGTGCGTATACCGGGAAAGCAGCATCACAACACTATGGCCAGTTATTTGGGCGAGGTCGGCATCGTCAACGCCAGCAGCTCGAAGCTGGCTGACATAAGAGTGGCGACACTCGTGAGGCCGGATGTCTAGGCCGGCGGCCTCTTGGGTCGGCGTCCAGACATCGCGGTAGAAGGTCCGCTCGCGCCAGAGACGGCCGCGAGGCGTCGGGAAGATCAGCCTGCAGTTCGGCCCGTTGAGATTGATTTGGGCCTGCAGCATCCAGGCCAGGGTCGCCGGCACCGGGACGACTCGGCCGGCGTCGGGCTCGCCGTGATCGGTCTTCGTTCCCTCGAGGATCCGGCCCTCGTGCGCGGTGCGGCGGACTTGGAGCGTCTCGCCGTCGAAGTCTTCGCGGCGGAGCGGCAGCACCTCCCCCAGCCTCAGGCCGCAGTCGGTGAAGACTCTGACCATCGCCTCATAGCGACCTGCCGCCTTGGCGAAGCGATGCATCTCTTCGAAGCTGAAGACGCGGATCGGCCGAGGCTTCTTCTTTGCCCTCGGATCGTTGGCTCGGACCCGGATGCCCTTGAACGGATTGAGGTCGCAGACTTCGTCGGTGATCGCGTCCTCGGCCATTGCCGAGAGGGAGCGGAGGATGCCGACGGCGCCGGTGGTGGCTCGACCTTCGTTCGTCAGCATGTGGTCGACCAGGGCGAGAGTGTGGCGGCGACGGAGTTCGTGCATCGGCCAGTCGCGAAGGGGAATGCCCTCGACCTCCACGTCGGCGACGCGGCTGATCCGGTGGTTGTACGTGTCGTTGGTGCGCTCCGCCCTGGGGTGGCGTTCGGTCCACGTCGCGAAGTAGTCGCCGAGGGTGTCGGGCCGATCCGAGAGGCCGTAGGCCTCGTCGATCGCGCGTTGAGCGTCGGCCTTCTTCGTGAACGTGCCCTTGCCTCGATTCCAAGTGGGCTTGGCGAGGCGGTACTTGCCGTCGCGGCCGGTGTAGCGGGCGACCCAGACCAACTTGCCGGAGGGGTTGCGGCGTTTGATCGGAGACTCGCGCCTCATGCCGCCTCGTCTCGGTGGCGGGCGAGGAAATCGTCAACGTCGGCGGGGTCGATCCGCCGCGCGGCTCCGAGCTTGTAGCTGGGCAACTCGCCGCGCCTGATCCAGTTACGGATCGTGCGGTCGGAGACCGCGAGGAAGCTGGCGAGAGTGCGCTCGGTGAAGAAAGCAACGGGAGCGGGTTTCCTCTCCATGCCGCTTATGTCCAAGGGCGTCGGCATTTGCATCGGTTGATGCGGCCAGGCACTCCCACTGCCACCGACGAGACCGAAGGTCAGACCCCTGCTGCCCCTCCCTACAGGCGGCCGTCGCACGGCGAAGCCGTGCCACAATCGGCCGCCCGGAGGGGCGGCGAGCGACTCCTTTGCTCCGCCCCGCCGCTTGCTGACGGCACCGAACATGAAACTGCGGCTCAGGCACGAATCCGGAGGGTTCGTAGTGTGTCGGGGGCTGAGGTTGGGTGCTGGGTGGGGTCTTTGGGTGGCTGCCTGAAGGCCTGATGAACGGGCTTTGTCTTGGCAGCTGCTTCTTGGCTGCCTCATCGTTCGCTACTGGATCGTGGTGGCTCATTTTCTTCTGGATTTGGAATTTTGAATTTGCCTATTTGCATCTCTGGCGATTGCCATTCGATTCCCGCGACCAATTCATCCAGCGAGGTTTCCAGCGCTGCCGCGAACTTCATCGCCGAGTCGAGGCCCGGCAGAGACAGGCCGCGCTCGATCTGGCTGATCGCCGTACGGTGCGTCGAGGTCCGGAAGGCAAGCTCGTCCTGGCTCACGTCCGCTGCCCTGCGAGCCTTGGCGAGGTTGATCCCGAAACAGCAGGCGAACTGCTCGCGTTGCAGGCTTGCGTGGCGTCCCATCGCTACAACCCCTCCCCGAGGATCTCGTTGAAGCGCAGAGCAGCGCGCGTCGGCAGTACGAGCCCGTCGCTGCGGAACAGCAGACCGACCCCGGTCAGGTCGCGGACAGCGCGTTCGATCGCATCTCGCTGGGCGAAGTCGGCCGCCCCGGCATTCACCTCCTGAATTAGTTCCGAGAGGCGTAGGTGCGTGGGATAGAGCGTGAGGACGTGAATCAGGACGCTGCCCTGGTCGCGGAGGTCCTGGGCCTCGTTGGTGGGACAGTCGCTCGAACCGTGAGCCATAGAGTTCTCATCAGCCATGAGGAGCGTGGTCTCCTTGTGGTCAGGCCCTCGGCTGGCGTTCCACCGCCGGCCGGGGGCCGCTTCTTGAGGCCGGCAGACAGCTACCGTTCCCGCTGCGGCGGGGCGAGCTTTCCTTGACCCGTCGCCACGGGGCCGGCGACTCCACTCGCGCGGCCCCACTTATGTGCCGATCAGGGTAGCAGGCACTTAGTGCATGTACTAGGTCCGCTTTGACCAGGTGCGTTTTTGAGAATGTCTCCGGGCATGCGGCACTCATCGCGACCACAGCCGGGGCTTGGAGTCGCGATACGTCAGCTCCGCGAGAAGAGGAAAGAGACGCAGGAGGCCCTGGCCGAGCAGGCGGGAATCGCGATCCCGACGCTTTCCCATATCGAGGCAGGCCACGCCAATCCCACCTGGGCCACGGTCCGCGACATCGCCACCGCGTTGGGCGTCTCGATCACCGAGCTGGCGAGGCTGTCCGAGAAGCACGAATAGCCACTCGACCGGTGGGCCGGGATGAGACAGAAATGAGACACCCACGGGTCGGAACGCCTCGGAATCGCGCGGAAGGCATCGGAACGGGTGCCGAAGGCGCGACCGAAGGTTTCCGCTCTGGAGAGCGAAAAACTCGGCACTTCGAGGAAAGCAGAGGAATGCGCCCGACGGGAGTCGAACCCGCGACCTTCGGCTTGAAAGACCGACGCTCTTTGGCCCCCCGTAAGGAACCGTTGACCACTGAGCTACGGGCGCTCACCGCGAAGACTACCCGCGCAACGGTCTTTGAGCATTGCTCCTGTCGTTAGGGTCGAGCTATGGATCTGGGCATTGAGGGGCGCGTGGCGCTGGTGATGGGCGCCAGCCGGGGGCTGGGGCGCGGGATCGCGGCGGCGTTGGCGCGTGAAGGGGCGCGGGTGGCGATCGTCAGTCGCTCGCTCGAGCGGCTGGAGGAGGCGGCCGCGGAGATCGGTGAGGGGGTGACGCCGTTCGTTGCCGATGCCTCCGACAGTGGGCGCCTGGCCGTGCTCCCCGCCGAGGTCGCCGCGGCGCTCGGGCCGGTCGACATCCTCGTCGCTAATACGGGCGGGCCGCCGTTCGGCGGTGCTCTCGATCACGAGCTGGAGGAGTGGGAGCGCGCCTATCGCTCGCTGGTGCTGGCGCCGCGCGTGCTTGCCGGCACCGTCGTCCCCGGCATGCGCGAGCGCGGCTGGGGGCGGATCGTCAACGTCGGCTCGATCTCCACCCGCGAGCCGATCGCCGGGCTCAACCTCTCCAACTCCCACCGCATGGCCGCGGTCGGCTTCCTGAAGACGCTCGCGCAGGAGGTCGCCGGCGACGGGATCACGGTCAACACCGTCGCCACCGGTCGCTTCGCCACCGACCGCCTCGCCTCCCACACCGGCTCGCTCGACGACGCCGAAGCGGCAGCTCGCACCGAAGTCCCGGGCGGGCGCCTCGGCCAACCCGAGGAGTACGGCGACCTGGTCGCCTTCCTCTGCTCCGAGCGCGCCGCCTACCTGACCGGCGCCGTCATCCCGCTGGACGGCGGCCTGCTGCGCTCGGCCTTCTAACTCGGCCGCAGCTCCCCGGCCTCGATCCGCGCCGCCATCTCCTTCGACTCGTCGCGGTAGGCGGTCCCGTCCTCGAACTCGATCACCGGGTACTTGCGCTGGCCGGAGATCTGCTCCAGCTCGTCCCGCTTGCCCGAGCGGAGCGGCCCCTTCACCAGCTCGTACTCGATGCCCTGCTCGTCCAGCGCCTTCTGCACCTTCCAGCAGGGGTGGCCGTCGAACTTCGCGAACATCACCGGGCACCTGTGAAGTTTCACCGCCATCGCGTCTACCCTACTCGCCCTTCAGCTCGCGCATCGCCGGATAGATGATCACGTCGCGCAGCGTCTTCGAGCCAGTCATGATCATCAGCAGGCGGTCGATCCCCAAACCGCAGCCGCTGGCCGGCGGCATCCCGTATTCGAGCGCTTTGACGAACTCTTCGTCGTGGGGATGGGGATCGTCCTCCGCCCCCTTCTCCTGGCGTTCGCGCTGTTCGACGAAGCGCTTGCGCTGATCGACCGGGTCGTTGACGTCGGTGCCGCCGCCGACGATCTCCATGCCGGCGACGATGCCGTCGAAGGCCTCGCAGACCTTGGGGTCGTCCGGGTGCACCTTGACCAGCGGCCAGATGTCGATCGGCAGCACCGTGATGTAGGTGGGCTGGATCAGCTTCGGCTCGACGAGCTTGCCCTGCAGGGTGTCGACGAGGCCGGCCCAGTCGTCGTTGGGATCGGCGTCCTCGCCCGCCAGCTCGGCCAGCTCGTCGCGGCTCGCCGCGTAGATGTCGACCCCGGTCTCCTTGAGGATCTCGTCGCGCAGGACCACCCGTGGCCAGGGCGCCGCGAAGTCGATCTCGACGCCGTCGCGCTCGACCTTGGTCGTCCCCATCACCTGCTCGACCACGGTCGAGACCAGCACCTCGATGAACTCCATGACGCCGTTGTAGTCGGCGCCGCCGACGAACATCTCCAGCATCGTGAACTCGGGGTTGTGCTGGGGCGACATCCCCTCGTTGCGGAAGAACTTGCCGAACTCGTAGACGTCCTCGAAGCCGCCGACGATCGCCCGCTTCAGGTAGAGCTCGGTCGCGGTGCGCAGGAAGAGGTCGCGGTCGAGCGCGTTGTGGTGGGTGACGAAGGGGCGCGCCGCGGCGCCGCCGGTGAGCCGCTGCAGGACCGGGGTTTCCAGCTCGACCCAGCCGCGCCCATGCATGTGAGTGCGGATCGCGTAGGTCAGATCCGCCCGCTTCTTGAAGATCTCGCGCGAGTCCTCATTGGCCATCAGGTCGAGTTCGCGCTGGCGGTAGCGCAGCTCCGGGTCGGAGATGCCGTGGAAGAGGTCGGGCGGGTCGAGCAGCGCCTTGGCCAGCAGCGTGCACTCGCGGACGCCGATCGCGATCTGCCCGCGTTTGGTCACGTGGACCGGGCCCTCCACCCCGACCAGGTCGCCGATGTCGAGTTCCTCGACCCGCTCGAAAGCCTCCTCGCCGAGCGAATCGCGGCGGGCGTAGGCCTGAATCGTGCCGGTGATGTCGCGGACATCGAGGAAGGCGGTCTTGCCGTGGCCGCGCTTGCCGACGATCCGGCCCATCACCCGGTAGGAGAATTGGTCGTGCTCCCCCTCCCCGAGCGCGGCGGGGTCGTGGGCGGCGAGGATCTCCGCGACGTGGGTGCGGCCTTCGAAGGAATGGGGATAGGGATCGATCCCGGCCTCGCGCAGGCGCTCGACCTTGGCCCGGCGCTGCGCCTCGCTGGCGGCCCCGGAACGATCTCCCGTCGCGTCGGGAACCGTCTCCTCGGCCCGCGGCGGGGCCTCACTCATTACTTAGAGCCAGCTTCATGGAGCGAAGCCGACAGTCACCCGCTCGTCACCTTCATAGTCCTGAAGGGTAGTGGCGTCGCGCAGCATCTCGCGCATCGACGAACCGTGGTGGGTGTCGTGCTCCATCGCCAGCTTCCAGCCGGAGGGCGTTTCCCCGATCAAGCCGCGGATCACGCCGAGGCCGTCCTCGCCACAGGATCCGGTGACCGCGATCCGCGGCTCCTTCTGGATCTCGGGCGAGCGCTCGAAGATGGTCGAGTCGGTCACGTAGGGAAGGTTGGCGATGACCAGGTCGACGCCCTCGAGGCCCTCGGGGATGCCGGTGGCGACGCTGACCTCGAGCGGGATCTCGAGCCGCTCGGCGTTCTCGCGCGCCGCTTCGACCGCTTCCGGCGAGAGGTCGGAGGCGGTGACCTTGAGGTCGGGCCGCTCGGCGAGCAGGGCCAGGGCGATCGCGCCGGAGCCGGTGCCGACCTCGTGCACGCGAGCCCCCTCGGGCAGCTCGACGCCGACCTCGACCAGCAGCTCGGTCTCGCGGCGCGGCCACAGCACGCGCTCGTCGACGGCGACTTCGAGGCTGCGGAAGGGAGCGCGGCCGAGGATGTAGGCCATCGGCTCGCGGTCGACGCGGCGGGCCACCCGCTCCTCGATCGCGACGGCAACATCGGCCGGGATCTCCCCGGCGCTTTCCACCGAGAGGTTCTCCGGCTTTACGCCCATCGCGTCCGCAACCAGCATTTCGGCGTCGGCCCGCGCGTTCTCGACTCCCGCCGCGCCGAGCCGCTCCGCGGCCGCGTCGAGCACCGCGCTCACGGTGCGCGCCGAGGGTCCCTCTTGACTCTGAATGTCGACAGCCGCCATTTACCCGCCAAACCTTCCTGAATTGACCGCTCCAAAGATCTTGCGCAAGGGTAACATCGTTCGCTCCAATCCGCTCACAGAGCGGGCTGCGCCGCGCCAGCGGCAGAAGGTCGGGAAATGCCGCCGTGGCGGCGGATGACTACGGCGATCCAGATGACGCCGGCGATCATCATGCCAAGGCTCTCCAGTTGGGCGGAGGTGAGGCCCAGCGCGACAGCGTCGTTGCGGCGCAGGAACTCGACCAGGAAGCGCTCGCCGCCGGCGTAGACGAGGTAGATCGCGAAGAGGACGCCGGCCCTGACTCGGTCGCGCAGCTGCCAGAGCAGCCAGGCCCCCAGGCCCATAACCAGGGTCTCGTAGATCGGCGTCGGGTGAACGGTCTGCTCGGTCGGCACGGTGCCGTCCGGGTAGGACATCGCCCAAGGCCCGTCCCAGGCCTTGCCGTAGTCGCCGTCGCCGGAGAGCTGGCAGCCGACGCGGCCGATCGCGTAGCCCAGCGCCAGCGCCGGCGCCGCCAGGTCGAGCAGGGCGAGGCCGAGGAAGTCGCGGTACCAGGCCCAGGCGAGGACGGCGAGGGCGCCGCCGATCGCGCCGCCGTACCAGACCAGTCCGGCGCCGGAGAAGAGGTTGCCGAGCAGGTCGTCCTTGACGTCGCTGTAGTTCTGGATCAGGAAGTAGACGCGGGAGCCGACGACGCCGCCGATCAGCGCCGCGAAGCCCATCTCGTAGGCCCAGTCGACCGGCTTGCCGATCTCCCCCAGCCGCCTCCATATAAGGGCGCCGGCGGCGAGGAAGGCGAGCGCGAACATCAGCCCGAAGGTCTGCAGCGTCAGGGGCCCGATTTCAAGACGCGGATACATGCGCTCCCCACTCCCCGAGCGCGGTAGTCACTTCAACCGCTATCCGGTTGAAATGACTACCGCGCAAGGAGGGCCTCCAGCAGCGCCTTCTGCGCGTGCAGCCGGTTCTCCGCCTGGTCCCAGACGGCTGACGCGTTGCCGTAGAGGAGGTCGGCGGTGATCTCCTCGCCCGGGTGGGCGGGCAGGCAGTGGAGGACGATGGCGCCGTCCTTGGCCGCCGCCAACAGGTCGCCGTCGAGCCGGAACGGACCGAGGTCGGCGCGGCGGCGCTCCGCCTCGTCCTCGTCGCCCATGCTGACCCAGACGTCCGTATATAGAGCGTCGGCACCGGAGGCGGCGGCGCGGGGGTCGCCGGTCAGCTTCACCCCGTGGCCCTCCTCCAACTGGTAGCCGGGCGGGGCCGCGACGACGACCTCGACCCCGGCCAGCTCGCCGAGCACCGCCAGCGAGCGGGCGACGTTGTTGCCGTCGCCGACATAGGCGAGGCGCTGGCCGTCGAGGTCGCCGAAGCGCTCGCGCAGGGTCAGCAGGTCGGCGAGCGCCTGGCAGGGGTGGTGCAGCGGCGTCAGCGCGTTGACGACCGGGACCTCGGCGGCCGCGGCCAGCTCGGCGACGTCCTCGTGGGAGCCGGAGCGGATCACGATCGCGTCGACGTAACGCGAGAGCACCCGCGCCGTGTCGCCGATCGACTCGCCGCGGGAGAACTGCATCTCGTCGGCGCGGAGGACGATCGGCGTCGCCCCCAGCTCGGCGACCCCGACCTCGAAGGAGATCCGCGTCCGCGTCGAGGGCCGCTGGAAGATCAGGGCGATGCTGCGGCCGGCGAGCGAATCGGCGCCGACGCGCTCGCCGCGGCCGGCTTTCAGCTCCAGCGCCCGGTCGAGCAGTTTGCCGAGCTCGAAAGCGCCCAGCTCTTCGCCAGTTAGGAAGTCCCGCTTCAAGCCGCGGATACTACGGGCCGTGGAGTTCACAGCAATTGCCTGGAACCTCTTCCACGGACGGGATTTCCCGCCCGACCCGAAGCTGCGCAGCTGGCGCTCGCGATTGCTGCGAATCGACGAGCACAACGAGACCCACGTCCAGGTCAACCGCGACCTCACCACCGAGTTCGCGACCCTGCTCGCCGCCAGCGCCTGGGACGTCGCCCTGCTGCAGGAGTCCCCGCCCCGCTTCGCGGCGGCGCTGGCCCGCGCCTGCTCGGCCGAGTCGCACCTGGTGCTGACCTCGCGCAATTCCCTGGGAGCGCTGCGCGGCCTGCTCGCCCGCCAGAACCCGGACCTGATGGCCTCCGGCGAGGGCGGCTCCAACCTGACCCTGGTCCGCGTCCCCGGCAAGCTCGGCGGCATCGCCGAGCGGCGCGAGCTGGCGATCCACGAAGGCGAGCCGGAGCGGCGCTCGGTGGCGTTGACCCGGACCGCCTCCGGTGTCTGCGTCGCCAACCTGCACACGACCAACGACCGCCCGGACCTGGCCAGCGAGGACGTGCTGCACGCCGCCCGCGCCGCGGGTGAGTTCGCCGGCAGCGCGCCGCTGATCTTCGGCGGCGACCTCAACCTGCGCCCGGCCGAGGACCCCGAGGTCTTCGCGCACCTGCGCGAGGACTTCGGACTGGAGGGCCCGACCGCGCCGGGGGCGATCGACCACCTGCTGACCCGCGGGCTGGAGCGGCTGGAAAAGCCGGCCCCCTGGCCGCCGGAGCGGCGCGAGCTGCCGCTCGACGGACGCGCGCTGCGGCTCTCCGATCATGCACCGGTGCAGGCGCGATTCGCCGCCGCAGAGCCACCAATGCTGCGGAGTTGACATAGTCGATTCCGTACCCGCGCCCAAACTTCCTCTGGAGGCACGTCGAGATGGCCGAGAAAAAAGCAGCTGGCAAAACGAGCAAAAAAGCTAAGGCCGCGAAAGCGAAAGCCAAAGCGAAAAAAGCCCCGGCGCGCAAAGCGAAAGCCAAAGCCGCGAAACCGGCTTCGGGCAAAAATGCCGCGGCGAAAAAACCGGCAGCGAAACGCGCCAGCAGCAAAGCCACCAGCGGGCTCGACAAGAGCGTCGCCCAGTTCCGCGAGAGCCTCGAGCAGAGCGTCACGCTCAGCCGCGACCGCCTGCAGGAGGTCGTCGACGACGCCGTCAAGCGCGGCCGCATCACCCGCGGCGACGCCGAGAAGATGCTCAGCGACCTCGTCAAACGCGGTCGCAAACAGACCGACTCGATGCTGCGCGAGCTGGAAAAACTGGTCAAGCAGGCACGCAAAGAGGTCGGCGGCCGGGCCGAGCCGGTGCGCACGGTGCGCAAGCAGGCCACTCAGGCCGCGCGCCGGGCCGCCCAGAAACTCGGTTGATTTGACGACAGCCAGCGGCGAGAAGCCGGCGGCCCGCGGCCCGCGTCGCGGCGAGCAGCTCGAGGTCGAGGTCGACTCGCTCGCCTACGGCGGGCGCGGCGTCGCCCGCGCCGACGGCTTCGTCGTCTTCGTCGCCGGCGCCCTGCCGGGCGACCGGGTGCGGGTCGAGGTCACGAAAGCGAAGAAGCGCTTCGCCGAGGCGCGCACGGTCGAGCTGCTCGCACCCGGCGCCGACCGCATCCCCGACCGCTGCACACACGGCGGCGAGCCCTGTCCCGGCGCCCCCTGGCAGGGGCTGCCCTACGAGCGCCAGCTGCAGATCAAGAGCGAGCAGGTGGGAGAGGCGCTGCGGCGGATCGGCGACCTCGAGGGCTTCGAGCTGGAGTCGATCGTCGCCGCCGACGAGCAGTGGCGCTACCGCAACAAGCTCGAATACTCCTTCGGCGACCGCGACGGCGACCCGATCCTCGGCTTCCACGCCCGTGGGCGCTGGGACCTGGTCGTCGACGTCGACGACTGCCACCTCGCCTCCGCGGCCGGCAACGCCGCCCGCAACAAGGTCCGCGACTGGGCGCAGTTGGAGTCGATCCCGGCCTTCGACGGCGGCGCCAAGCGCGGCGTCCTGCGCAACCTCGTCGTCCGCGAGGGCAAGCGCAGCGGCCAGATCCAGACCCGTCTGGTCACCGCCCAGCGGGGCTTCCCGAAACCACCGGTGGACCTGCACACCGTCGTCGCCGACGACTCCGGCGGCAACGAGGGACCGACAGGCGTGCTCGGCGAGGAGTACCTGCAGGAGGAGCTCTGCGGGCTGAAGTGGGAGATCTCCCCCGGCGCCTTCTTCCAGACCAACACCGAGATGGCCGAGCGCCTCTACGCCGTCGCCGCCGAGTTCGCCGGGCTCAGCGGCAAGGAGAAGGTCTTCGACCTCTTCTGCGGGATCGGCACGATCGGGCTGACGCTGGCGGCGCAGGCCGGCGAGGTCTGGGGGGTGGAGATCGTCCCCGAGGCGATCGAGGACGCCGAGCGCAATGCAAAGCTGAACGGGATCGAGAACGCCCACTTCCTCGCCGCCAACGTCCGCACCGGCGTGCGGCCGCTGCTGGTCCAGGCCGGCAAGCCCGACGTCGTCGTCATCGACCCGCCGCGGGCCGGGCTCTCGCAGAAAATGATCCGCCGGGTGATCGAGTGCGAGGCGCGGAAGATCGTCTACGTCTCCTGCAATCCGACCACGCTCGCCCCCAACGCCGCCCAGCTGGTCGAGGCTGGCTATAAGTTGGAGCGGGTGAGGCCGGTCGACATGTTCCCCCAGACTCCGCACATCGAGTGCGTCGCTCTCTTCGAGAGAGCCGCTGCCGCCAGTAGCGGCGGGGGCGCCTGATGCCCCGCGGCTTCGGAGTCGCCGCCGGGCTCGACCCCGAGGTCGCGCGGCCGCTGGCCGCCCGCGGCGCCGAGCTGGGCTATGACTCGATGTGGTCGAACGACCACCCCGGCGCCAAAGGACTGGAGACGCTGGCCGAGTTCGCCGCCGCGGCTCCCGAGGTCGACCTCGGCGTCGCCGTGATCGCGCTCGACCGCACGCCGGCGGCGGCGATCGCCGCCGACATCGAGCGAGTCGGCCTCGATCCCGCTCGCCTCTGGCTCGGTGTCGGCGCCGGCTTCTCGAAGAAGCCGCTGACGAAGATGCGCGAGTCGCTGCCGGAGCTGCGCGAGCAGCTGCCCGGCGTCCGCCTCGTCCTCGCCGCGATGGGGCCGAAGATGTGCGCCCTGGCCGGGGCCGAGTTCGACGGCGTCTTCTTCAACTGGATGACCCCCGGCTTCGCCGCCGGCGCCCGCGAAAAGGTCGAGGCCGGCGCCCGCGAGGCCGGCCGCGAGGCCCCGCCGGTCTTCGGCTACGTCCGCACCGCCGTCGGCCCCGACGCCGCCGAGCGCCTGGCCAAGGAGGAGTCCTTCTACCGCGACCTGCACAAGGGCTATCGCGACCACTTCGACCGCCTCGGCGAGCCCGAGGGCACGGTCGGCGTCGCCGCCGCGGACCGCGCCGAGGCCCAGTCCCTGCTGGCGGACTACAAGGCCCTCGACACGATCGTCGTCAGAGGCCTGGCCAGCGCCAAGGTCGAGGCGATGACCGCCGTCGCCGTGGCCGCCGCGCCCTAGTGACCCGAGTCGTTGATCCGCTGGCAGTAGGCAGCGAGGCTGTCGAGGATCTCATCAGCGCTCTTGTGCCAGACGTAGGGCTTGGGTTCGTCGTTCCAGTTAGCGATCCAGGTGCGGATCGAGGCGACCAGATCGCGGACCGAGCGGTGGGCGCTGCGCTTGATCCACTTCGTGGTCAGCTCGGCAAACCAGCGCTCGACCAGGTTCAGCCAGGAGCTGTAGGTGGGCGTGAAGTGCAGGGTGAAACGCGGATGGCGCACCAGCCAGCGCTGGATCGACGGGGTCTTGTGGGTCGAGGAGTTGTCGAGCACCACGTGGACGTCGAGGTGGGAGGGCACCGAGCTCTCGATCAGGTTGAGGAAGCGGCGGAACTCCTCGGCGCGATGCCTGGGGGTCATCTCAGCGATCACCTGGCCGGAGGCGACGTCGAGCGCGGCGTAGAGGTTCGTGGTGCCGTTGCGGACGTAGTCGTGGGTGTGGCGCTCGGGCACTCCGGGCATCAGCGGCAGCACCGGTGAGCTGCGGTCGAGCGCCTGGATCTGGGACTTCTCATCGACGCAGAGCACGACGGCCGCCTCGGGCGGGTTGAGGTAGAGCCCGACGATGTCGCGGACCTTGTCGACGAACTGCGGGTCGGGCGAGAGCTTGAAGTGCTCTGCCTGGTGGGGCTTTAGCCCGAAGGCGCGCCAGATCCGGCTGATCGCGGTCTGACTCATCCCCGTCGCGGCTGCCATCGAGCGCGTCGACCAGTGCGTCGCGTCGACGGGCTTGTCCTCCAGCGTCTTGACGATCACCCGCTCGACGTCGGAGTCGCCGATCTGGCGCGGCTTGCCCGGGCGCGGCTCGTCGTGGAGGCCGTCGATGCCCTTTTCGGCAAAGCGCCCCCGCCACTTGCCGACCGTGGAGGTAGTGCAGCCCAGACGCGCCGATATGTCCTTGCTGGGCTCCCCGTCGGCGGCCGCCAGCACGATCCGGCAACGCAGCGCCAGGGCCTGGGCGCTGGTTGGGCGCCGGGCCCAGCGCTCCAGCACCTCGCGCTCTCCCTCGCTGATCGAGACATCCACACGTCGGGGCATGAGGCCTCCCATCGTCGCTTGCGATGGCGACGACTTCGACGCGCTGGACGTCATGCCTGCGGACTAACGACTCAGGTCACTAGCTCGATTCGCAGCCCCGAGCGATCCGCTCTTTAGGGCTCCCTAATGGAGGCCGCTAGGATGCGTCGCCATCGCCGCCGCCAATCCCCCGATAGATAGACCGCTGGCCCGTTACGCCGGCACCACGATCTTCCTCAGCCGCTGGTTGCAGGCGCCGCTCTACCTGGGCCTGATCGTCGCCCAGGGGATCTACGTCTGGCGCTTCATGCAGGAGCTCTGGCACCTGGTCAGCGATGTCGGCCACCTGACTGAGAACGACGTGATGCTGCTGGTCCTCGGCCTGGTCGACGTGGTGATGATCGCCAACCTCCTGATCATGGTGATCATCGGCGGCTACGAGACCTTCGTCTCGCGGATCAACCTCAAGGGCCACCCCGACCAGCCCGAGTGGCTCTCCCACGTCAACGCCAACGTGCTCAAGGTGAAGCTGGCGATGGCGATCGTCGGCATCTCCTCGATCCACCTCCTGCAGACCTTCATCAACGCCGCCAACACCTCCTCCGACACGATGCTCTGGCAGACGATCATCCACCTCACCTTCGTCATCTCCGCCGTCGCCCTGGCCGCGATCGACCGCTTCCTCTCTCCCAAGCCCACCGCCAGCCACGCTGCCGAGTCCAACGGCCAAGGCCCCGACGGCGCCACCCCAGCCCCGGCTCAAGTCAGCAGCTGACCCGTGTTGACGCGCCGATTTCTCGCCATACAGGCGTATTTCCGGCCCATCGACTGAGGTCGGCCAGCCCAGAAAAGCCGAGGCGACGGACCAGCGCTCCCGTCAGTACGGAGCTAGTACGGCGGCAGGTCGTCGTACCAGACGCCGAGCGTCTTGAAGGCGCGCCAGAAGCGTTGCTTGGCGCCCTCCTCGTCGAGCGATTCGTCGATGTCGGGGACGTAGAGCGCGTCGATCGTGGGGGTGAAGGCCTGGACGTCGCCCTCGCGCTGCTCGATCGGCCGTGAGAGGGGGACCTGGAGGCCGTTGAGGATGCGCAGCGCCGGCTCGCCCATGACGACGAGGATCTTCGGCTGCACGATCGCCATCTCCTCGACCAGGCGGGCGACGCACTCGCCGGCGGCGAGGTCGGGCTCGGCGATTGGGCACTTGACGCAGAGCGTGCCGTAGACGACCAGCGGGTCGATGCCGAGCCGCTTGAAGCTTTTCATCAGGGCGTTGCCGGAGCGGCCGTAGAAGGCGACCCCCTCCTCGATCTCGGAGGTCATCGGCGCCTGCTTGAGCATGAAGATGTCCGCCTGCGGGTGGCCGGAGCCGAGCACCGGCATCAGCTTGCCGCGCGGGCAGTGCGGGCACTCCTGGATTTCGTGCGTCATCTGGTTGAGCTCGCGGATCGCTCGCTCCAGGTACTTCTCGCGGATCTCGTCGTCGGTGCCTCGCATCGCCGACGACTCCTTTGACGAGGCGGGCGCGGCTCCTTTCGCGCGGTCCCCCTGCATCAGCTCTTGCTCGCCGAACCGCGCTTGCGGGGCTTGCCCCCGCGCGCCGGTTTGGCATCGGGCACGCGCCGTTTCGGCGCCTTCGGCCGGCCGGCCGTCTGCAGCAGCTTCAGCGTCTGCACGTAGACCAGGTTCTTGTGCTTGCGGGTGATGTCGGCGTCGCGCATCGCCTCGAGGAACTCGGCCGGCCCCTCGAAGTCGTGGATCCGCACCCGCACGCTGCCCAGCCCCTGGGCGACGTGGCTGTCGGAGCCGGCGCCGGGGACGATCCGGTACTTGCGGGCAAAACGCTCGGCCTCCTCGTTGAAGGCGGTCACCGCCACCCGCGGGTTGAAGACCTCGAGGATGTCGATCTCCTCGACGATGTCGAGCAGGTGCTCGTAGTCGGGTACCGAGTGGAAGCGGTCGAAGGGATGCGGAACGTAGACGAGCCCGCCCTGCTCGCGGATCGCCGCGATCGTTTCCGCCATCGTCAGGCCCTTGGGGATCTTCTCCTCGAGGAAGAGGCCGATCACCTCGCCCTGCTCGGCGGTCTTCACCTCCTCGGCGACGATCACCTCGATGTGGTCCATCCCGGCGGCGATCTTGCGCGCCTCCAGCGCCCCGGAGACCTCGTTGTGGTCGGTGATCGCGATCGCCCCGAGGCCGCGGTCGCGGGCCGTCTGCAGCAGCACGTCGACCGGCGTCGCGCAGTCCCCGGAGTGATCGGTGTGCATGTGCAGGTCGACCTCGATCAGCGGCCGCGTGGAGAGGCGCCGGCGCAGCTCGGGATCGCCGCCGTCCGCGTGGCGACGGGCGAGTAGGCAACGGTAGATCGCCTCGAACTCGGTCGCCACCGCGGCCCAGTCGCGCTCCGCCCCACCCGGTTCGATCAGCTCATAGGAGGCGGGGAAGTAGCCGTCGAGCAGCTGCGCCGTGGCGGCGCTGGTCACGGTGCGGGCGTCGATGCGGCCGAAGAAGATCTCGACCAGGGGACGCGCCACCTGAGTCGAGAGCACCCGCTCCTGCGGCGCGTGGAAGGTGGCGACGTTGAGCGAGAAGGAGTGGCGCAGCGCCGCCGAGGAGATGCTCGGCGCGAAGGGCTCGTGGACGTGGACGATGTCCGGCGGCGTCGTCGCCAGCAGGCGCTTGACCCGGTCCCCGGTGGTCACCCGCAGGATCTCGTGACCGCGCTGCTCGAGCTGCTCGGAGAGCCGGGCGACGAACTCGTTGACCGGGCTCTCGATGCCCCGTCGCGAGGGCGAGACCTGGGCTATCGAGAGTGGTGCGGCAGGCACGGTCGGGACCAAGCATAGGAGCCCGCCAGAGGCGGGCTCCAGAACCTAGGCCTGGGTGGTGCTCGGCGCGTCCGCGGCGGCGGGGGCCGCGGCTTTGCCCCGCGCGTTGGCGGCGATGTACTTCTCGGTCTGCTCCCGCGCCTCGTCGTCGGGGCGCTGGGTGTGCGGCGACTTCATCAGGTAGCTGGACGGGCCGTCGAGCTGTCCCGAGATGCCGTTGTTGAGCGCCAGCTTGATCAGCCGCACGGCGTCGATGACGACGCCGGCCGAGTTCGGCGAGTCCCAGACCTCGAGCTTGAGCTCGACCGTCAGCGGCACGTCGCCGAAGGCTTTGCCCTCGAGCCGGATGTGCGCCCACTTGCGATCGGTCAGCCAGGCGACGTAGTCGGAGGGACCGACGTGGACGTCCTCGGCGGGCAGGTCGTGGCCCATGATCGAGGTGACTGCGTTGGTCTTCGACTCCTTCTTGGAGGCGAGCCGCTCGCGCTCGAGCATGTTGTAGAAGTCCATGTTGCCGCCGACGTTGAGCTGGCTGGTCCGCTCCATCCGCACGCCGCGGTCGTGGAAGAGACGGGCGAGCTGGCGGTGGACGATCGTCGCCCCGACCTGGGACTTGATGTCGTCGCCGATGATCGGCAGCCCGGCGTCCTTGAAGCGCTTGTCCCAGTAGTCCTCGCGGGCGATGAAGACGGGCAGGCAGTTGACGAAGCCGACCCCGGCCGCGAGCGCCTGCTCGACGTACCACTTGACCGCGTCCTCGGAGCCGACCGGCAGGTAACAGACCAGCACGTCGGCCTTGGTCTCTTTGAGGATGCCGACGATGTCGGCGGTCTCGCCCGGCGCTTTGGTGATTTTCTCTTTGAGGTACTTGCCGAGGCCGTCGTGGGTCATGCCGCGCTCGACCTTGACGCCGAGATTGGGGACGTCGGCAAACTTGATCGTGTCGTTCTGGCCCGACCAGATCGCCTCGGAGAGGTCTTTGCCGACCTTCTCCTGGTCGATGTCGAAGGCGGCGACGAACTCGACGTCGCGGACGTGGTAGCCGCCCAGTTCGACGTGCATCAGACCGGGAACTTCGTCGGCCGGATCGGCGTCCTTGTAGTACTGGATGCCCTGGATGAAGGAGTTGGCGCAGTTGCCGACGCCGACGATCGCGACGCGGACCTTCTCGTCGCTGCGGCCGACGCCGTTGGTGCTGCCGTTTGCTCCGTTGCTCTCACTCATGAAATTGGAAGTCCTCCTGGATCGCGCTGGATGGCAGAACACACCCGGCAGCCTTGCTGGTTACAGCTCCTCCGCCCCGCCGTCGCCGCTCTGGGCACCGGCCTCGGCCAGAAGAAGCTCGTTTCGCACATGCCATACCCGCTGAAAAACGGTGACGATGGTCAGGGCGGCAATCACGTAGATCGACGGCGCCAGCAATTCGAAATCGCCGATGCCGGCTCCCTTGGCGAAGATCAAGCCGATCGAAAGTAGCACCACCCTGACCGGCCGCGTCGCCAAACCGACCTTGCACTCGACCCCGAGCGCCTCGGCCCGGGCCCGCGTGTAGGAGACCATCAGCGAGCCGAGCACGGCGACGACGCACATCGCCGCGGCGAAGTCTTCGCCCTGGGCGGCGAAGTAGCCGGCGACGGCGGCGAGCACGATTCCCTCCTCGATGCGGTCGAGGGTCGAGTCGAGGAAGGCCCCGAACAGGGTGCCCTTGCCGGACATCCGCGAGTAGCGGCCGTCGAGCGTGTCCATAACCGAGCCGAGCACGAAGGCGACGCCGGCGAGGAAGAAGAGGCGCTGGGTGACGAGGGCGGCGGCGACCAGGTTGCCGACCAGGCCGACCATCGAGATCGCGTTCGGCGTCAGTCGGGACTCGATCAGCCGCTCGCGCGCGTAGGACCGCAGCTCCTGCCCGTTGCGGCTCGTCGTGCGGCCGTTGCGGCGGCCGCCGGGGGCCCTTGGGGGCGCCGAAGGATCCATTGCCCGTGAGGCTAGTCGGTTGGGAGGAGGTCGGGGTGCTTCAAGGGAGCCGGCACTGCGGCTAAGCCTCGACCTCGCGCGCCCCTCTGGGGCGGAAGGACCAGACCTCGGGCCGGGCCCGGGCGAGTCGGTGGGCGACCAGCGCCGCCGTCAGCGCCACCCCCCAGCCCAGCACCGCGTCCACCCAGTAGTGGTTGGCGGTGACGATCGTGACCCAGGAGACGAGGAACGGCCAGAAGCCCCAGAAGGCTTTCGAGAACCAGTGCCGGCAGACCATGAAACCGGTGCCGCCGATCATCATCGAGAAGGCGCAGTGCATGCTCGGCACCGCAGCGTAGGGGTTGATGAGGATTTTCGCCAGGCCCGAGTCGTGGTTGACGTTGGAGAAGTCGTTGATCGTGTCGACAAAGCCGTGTTCGGGGAACATCCGCGGCGGCGCGGTCGGGTAGAGCGTGTAGCCGACGACCGCCAGGCCCATCGAGACCACGAACATGTTGCGGACGAAGTAATAGGACTCGTTGCGGAAGAGGTAGAGCCAGACCAGGAAGCCGAGCGCGATCGAGAACTGGGCGTTGAGATAGATCTGGTTGGCGATGTCGATCACCCAGCCAGCGGGCATGAAGAAGGCCTGCAGGCCGGGCTCGAAGAAGGTGTGCGTGTCCTGCTCGAAGTTGATGATCCAGGCACCGTGGGCGATCGCGTCGGCACGCTGGGAGTCGGCGATGCCGCGGGCCACCTCGTAGATGAGGTCGACGCCAACGAGGATGGCGATCTGACGCCCGAGGTCGCCCCAACCTTTGGGCAGCCTGACGGAGACGCTTGCGAACGCGCGAGACACGGAACCCACAATTGTAATCCGCCCGTTAACGGGGCCACTAGATGGTTGATTCCACGCCCTCAGGCGACGTAGTCGACCAGGGCGCGACTCGGTCGGCCGAGCTTGTGGTTGAGCGCGATGGCGGCAGCCAACGCCAGGAAGCGCTGGGCGATGCGAGCCCGCAGGTTGTTCAGGGTGCGAGCGCCGTGGCGCTCCAGGGTGAGGATGTCCTTGCAGGTCCAGAAGATCGACTCCACCCGCTGGCGGATCGGGGCGAGGTGGAGATCGCTTGCCGGCTCGTCTTTGCGGGCGGGCCTGACAATCGTGGCGCCGAGCTCTGCGACCGCCGCGGCGAAGCGGCGCCCGGCGTAGCCCTTGTCGCCGATGACGATCTCCCCTCCGACTCGGTTGCAGCGCTCCAGCAACTCGATTCCGACCTCGCGCTCATCGCGCTTGGGAGAGGCCAGGGTGAAGGCCCTGGGGGTGCCGTCGGGGGCGAAGAGGCCATGCAATCGGAAGCCCCAAAAGAAGCGCGAATGCGAGGCGCAGCGCCCGTAGTCGGCTGCGTCGGCCAAAGCCGAGCGCCGCGTCGTCTCGACCGAGCGGGCGCACTCGACCGGGGTCGAATCGATCAGCAGGAGGTCGTCGTAGTAGCCCGGAGATTGGGCGGCGAAGATGCCAATCAGCCACTCGATCGTCTCGGTCAGGCGAGCCCTGCGCTTATGGAAGCCGGGCTGCTGGGGCAGCTCGGGAAAGAGATGGGGCAGTCGCCTGGCGGCGACTGCCAGGAAGCGGCGATCGGAAGGGATGCCCATGATCGCCTGGGCGACGCAGAGTGTGGCGACCTCGGCGTCGGTGACCCGGCGACGGGCGTTGCCTGGCTTCTCAGGCAGGAGATCGTCTGCCGTGCAATAAACGGTGGTGCAGAGAGTGTCGAGGTCGGCGTGCATCGTGGCCTTTCGGTCGACGGTTGCTTCAGCACCGTCGACTTCGGCCTCTCTGCTTCTTATCCCTTGCTCACGGCGTTCGCCGTGGAATCAACCATCTAGGGTGCGCGGAATGGCCTGGAAGAGACCAGATAAGCGGCGGGTGCGGGCGATTCGCGACCGCCTGCGGGAGATGTACGGGCAGCCGGTCAACGAACCGCATCGCCAGCCGATCGCCGAGTTGATCAAGACGGTGCTGTCTCAGCACACCAACGACCGCAACCGCGACCGTGCCTTCGCGGCCCTGCGCGAGCGCTTCCCCTCCTGGGAGGAGGTTCGCGACGCGCCGGTGGAGGAGGTCGAGGCGGCGATCCGCCCCGGCGGGCTCGGCAAGCAGAAGGCGCCGCGGATCCAGGCGATCCTCGAGCAGCTCGGCGAGGACCCCGACCTCGACTGGACCGAGACGGCGCCGCGCGAGGAGTCGCTGGAGTTCCTGCTGGCGCTGCCGGGGGTCGGGCGCAAAACCGCGGCCTGCGTGCTGATCTTCACCTGGGGCATCCCCGAGATCCCGGTCGACGTCCACGTCCACCGGGTCGGCGGGCGGCTCGGGCTGTTCCCGCCGAAGGCCTCCTTCGAGCGCGCCCACGACGAGATGCTGGCCGTTATCGACCCCGAGGACGCCTACGAGCTGCACATGAACCTGATCCGGCACGGGCGCGAGGTCTGCCGCCCGAAGCCCCGCTGCGAGGAATGCGAGCTGCGCCGGATGTGCCCGTGGTATCGCGCCGAGAAGGGCGCCAGTAGTATGCGCGCCGCGAAATGAGCAAGCGCACCTTCATCGTCTTCGGCCTGCTGATCCTGGTCCTCGCAGTCGTCATCCCCTGGCTGGCTTTCCGCTCCAAGGGCGACGCCGAGAGCGGCGACCAGGAGGTCGCCGCCCACCTGAAGAGCGGCCAGTCCCTCTTCCAGACCAACTGCGGCACCTGCCACGCGCTCTACTCGGCGGGGACCGACGGCAACTACGGGCCGAACCTCGACGAACTGCTGGCACCCTCCGGCCCTCCCAGCGGCCCGACCGCGGCGGACACGATCAAAGCCACCGAAGGCCGCGTCCTCAACGCGGTCGAGAAAGGCGTCGACAGCTCCACCACCCCGGGCCGGATGCCCGGCGGCATCCTCAACGAGGAACAGAGCAAAGAAGTCGCCGAATTCGTCGCCACCACCGCCGGCGAAGGCTGAGCAGCGGGCCGGCGGGCCTGAAACGTCCAAATGGCGGACGCTCCAGGCCCATCGACCTCGATTTCTCGCTAGTGCTCGAACCTGAGGGCGCTGAACAGGCCCGCGTGGTCTGAGTCCCAGAAGCCGTTGACCGGCAGCAGGCCGGTGACCTCCGAGTCCTTCAGCTCCACGTCCCACGGGTCGTTCGTCATCACGTGGTCGACCTGGTGGTCGAAGTCGGCGACGCTGCCGCCGGCCCCTTCCGCGAGCAGGCTCGACTTGAGGCAACAGCTGAGCGGGTCAGCGGTGCTGCGCTCGACCAGGCCCGCTTCCAGCAGGGTCCGGTAGGCCTGCTGATCGCCGGGTTCGACCGTGTCGTCGTCGGAGTTGAGGTCGCCGACCAGAACCACGGGCAGGCTGCCCGTCGCCGGACCGCCCGGCGCGACCAGCTCGGCCGCCTGGAGGGCGCGGATGCTCGGCACCAGAGCGGCCGGGTCGAAGGCCTCCAGGTGGGTGTTGACGAAGCGGAACCAGTCGCTGCCGCGGACCTTCGCGTCGGTGGCGGTCCAACCGCGGTTGATCGTCAGCGACTGGCCCAGAATCGGCACCGCCAGCAGGGTTTTGAAATTGCCCGACTGCGGGTTCGACGTCTGCACCCCGGAACCGCTGCGGGCAAGGATCACGTCGCGCATGGTCAGGCGGCCATTGATCTCCGCGTTGGGAATGCCCTGGGCGGCCGGACCGTCCCCGGCCACTCCGTTCTCGTCGCCCGGCGCCTCCAGATCGAACTCGTTCTGGGAGACGACCACTTCGTACTGCGTCTTGCCTTTGTTGAGCTGGTCGAGCAGCAGCTGCAGGTAGTCGTAGCGGACCGTGGTCGCGCTCGGGCCGGCACCGAGGAGCGGCGCCAGGCTGGGCGGACCGGTTCGCCACAGCGCCACCTCCTGCAGGCCGACCAGGTCGGGCTTCTCCGCGAGGATCTCCTCGGCCAGGCCCTTGGCCCGGGTGGGGAAATCGTTGGCGCTCACGTCGCGCAGGATTTGACCGGTGGCGGCAACGAAGGATTCGAGGCTGGGCGCGCCGATCGCCGGCGCCAGGTCGGCACCGAGGTAGAGGTTGCGGGTCATCACCTCGACGTCCTTGCCGCGACCGTGATTGCCGCCGTTGCCGGGATGGCCGTGGCCCGGGTGGCCGTGGCCTGGGTGCCCGTGACCCGGATGATGGCCGTGACCCGGGAAGCCGTGTCCCGGATGGCCGCCGTGGCCATGGCCGCGACTGTGGGCGCCCGCGAGCGCCGGTAACAAGAGCAAGGCAAAGACAAGGGCTGCGGCAAGCGACAATGCCGCCAGCCGACGATTCGTCATGAGACTCAAGGTGCTCCTCCTCTTCCGCGATCCCATTCCCATGAGATCGATTTGGTCGAGGCGCCTCCTAACCCGGTAGCGCCACTTTGGGAACTACCCGGTCTCCCCACAGCCACAACCACTATAGGCGCGCCGGTTGAGTTCTGTGACTAATCTGCCATACTGCCACTTAGATTTCTTAGGTTTGAACAACGAAACCCCTGGAGGTACGCGAAAAAGTGGGAAAGACGATCGGAATCGACCTCGGCACGACCAATTCTTGCGTCGCCGTGATGGAGGGCGGCGAGCCAACCGTCCTGGAGAACTCAGAGGGCGGCCGCACGACCCCGTCCGTGGTCGCTTTCACCGAGAGCGGTGAGCGGCTGGTCGGCACGGTGGCCAAACGGCAGGCGGTGATGAACCCGGAGAACACGATCTTCTCGATCAAGCGCTTCATGGGCCGCAAGGAGGCCGAAGTCAAAGAGGAGGAGACGATCGTCCCCTACAAGGTCGAGGCAGGCCCCAACGGCGACGTTCGCGTCGACGTTCGCGGCAAGCAGTACAGCCCGCCGGAGATCAGCGCGATGATCCTGCAGAAGCTCAAAGCCGACGCGGAAGCGAAGCTGGGCGAGACGGTCGACAGCGCCGTCATCACCGTCCCCGCCTACTTCAACGACGACCAGCGCCAGGCGACCAAGGACGCCGGCAAAATCGCCGGGCTGGACGTCAAGCGGATCATCAACGAGCCGACCGCGGCCTCGCTCGCCTACGGGCTCGACAAAGAGAAAGCCGACCAGACGATCCTCGTCTTCGACCTCGGCGGCGGCACCTTCGACGTCTCGGTGCTGGAAATCGGCGATGGCGTCTTCGAGGTGAAGTCGACCGCCGGCGACAACCACCTCGGCGGCGACAACTGGGACAAAGCGATCGTCGAGTGGCTGGTCGCCGAGTTCAAACGAGACCAGGGCGTCGATCTCTCCCAGGACAAGAACTCCCTGCAGCGCCTCTACGAGGCGGCGGAGAAGGCGAAGATCGAGCTCTCCTCGACGCAGGAGACGCAGATCAACCTGCCCTTCATCACCGCCGTCGAGGGACAGCCCAAGCACCTCGACCTCAAACTCAGCCGCTCGAAGCTGAACGAGCTGACCGCCGACCTGCTGGAGCGGATCGTCGGTCCGGTCAAACGGGCGCTGGACGACGCCGACGCCAGCATCGACCACGTCGTCCTGGTCGGCGGCATGACCCGGATGCCCGCCGTGCGCGAGCGGGTCAAGGAGCTGACCGGCAAGGACCCGCACCAGGGGGTCAACCCCGACGAGGTCGTCGCCGTCGGCGCCGGGATCCAGGCCGGCGTGCTGGCCGGCGACGTCAAGGACGTGCTGCTGCTCGACGTCACCCCACTGACGCTGGGGATCGAGACCAAAGGCGGCGTGATGACGAAGCTGATCGAGCGCAACACGACGATCCCGACGAAGAAGTCGGAGACCTTCTCGACCGCCGACGACAACCAGCCGTCGGTCGAGATCCACGTGCTCCAGGGCGAGCGCGAGATGGCCAACGGCAACAAGAGCCTGGGCAAATTCCAGCTCACCGGGATCCCACCGGCGCCGCGCGGGATGCCGCAGATCGAGGTCACCTTCGACATCGACGCCAACGGCATTGTCAAGGTCACCGCCAAAGACCTCGGCACCGGCAAAGAGCAGAACATCGAGATCAAATCCGGCTCCGGGCTCTCCGACGAGGAAATCCAGGGCATGGTCTCCGACGCCGAGTCCCACGCCGACGAGGACCGCAAACAGCGGGAGCTGGCCGAGGCCCGCAACCTCGCCGAGAACAGCGCCTACCAGGCCGAGAAAGCGATGACCGACGCCGGCGACAAAGTCGATGCGGCGACCAAGGAGGAGGTCGAGGCGGCCGTCAAGGGCGTGCGCGACTCGATCGAGTCCGACAGCGTCGAGGAGATCAACGCCAAGACCGAGGCGCTGAACACGGCGATGACGAAGGCGTCGGAGCAGATCTACGCGGCGGCCCAGTCCGAGGCTTCGGCCGACGGCGCGGCTGCCGAGGGTGACGCCACTCCCGATGAGGACGACGAAGTCGTTGACGCTGAGGTCGTTGACGAGGGGGACGACAAGTGACGCAGGGTCACGACGAGCAAGGGCCGGAGGGCTTCCGGCCGGCGGGTCCTGTCCCGGGGTTGGGGTCCTCGTCCTCGCAAGCTGCGGGCGAGGACCCCAACCCCGTGCCACCCACCGGAGGAAGCCCTGACGAAAGCTCCTCGGGACAGAGCGATGCCGATCAGGTGGAGCGGGACTTCGATGCCCTATTGGCTGACGCCCAGAAGGAGAAAGAGGAGTACCTCGAACTGGCGCGGCGGACTCAGGCCGATTTCGAGAACTTCAGGAAGCGGATGGCCGCGGAGGTGCAGGCGGCTGGAGTTCGTGGGAAGGGGCAGCTGGCGCAGGAGGTGGTGCCGGCGCTCGACGATCTTCGAGCGGGCGATCGAGGCGGCCGGGCTCGATCCGGAGGGGGACTCCGAGGACGGGCTGGCGCACGGGGTGCTGCTGGTCTTCCGCAGCCTGCGCGAGGGGTTGAAGCGGAACGGGATCGAGGCGGTCGACCCGAAGGGGGAGAAGTTCGATCCCAACCAGCACGAGGCGCTCTCGACCGTGCCCGTCGAGGGGACGGAGTCGGGAACCGTGGTGGAGGTTCTGCAGAAGGGCTACCGCCTCAACGAGCAGCTGATCCGGCCGGCCCGGGTGGTCGTGAGCGAGTAAGGGGGCGGATTGGCTGACGAGCTCTACAAGACGCTGGGCGTCGCCAAGAAGGCGTCGGACGAGGAGATCAAGAAGGCGTACCGGAAGCTGGCGCGCCAGTACCACCCCGATCGCAATCCCGACGACCCGAAAGCGGAGGAGAAATTCAAGGAGATCTCCGCCGCTCACGACGTCCTCGCCGACCCCGAGAAGCGCAAGGAGTACGACGCGGGCGGCATGTTCGCGGGCGCCGGCCGGGCCGGCGGCTTCGGCGGCGCCAACCCCTTCGGCGGCGCGCAGGCCGGCGGCTTCGCCGGCAGCGCCGACTTCGGCGACATCTTCTCCTCGATCTTCAACCGCGGCGGCAAAGGCGGCCGCCCCCAGGCGCAGCAGGTGCGCGGCCGCGACCTCGAGACCGAAGTCCAGCTCGGCTTCGACCAGGCGGTCAACGGCAGCCAGATCAGCGTCACCGTGCCGAAGGCCGGGCGCTGCCCGACCTGCCATGGCAGCGGTGCCAAACCGGGCACCGGGCCGGTCACCTGCCCGCGCTGCGAAGGCCGCGGCATCGACGCCCAGAGCCAGGGCTTCTTCTCGATCAGCCAGCCCTGCCCGCAGTGCGGCGGTGCCGGCCAGATCATCGAGGACCCCTGCCCGACCTGCAACGGCTCCGGCCTCACCCAGCAGACCAAGCGCTACAAAGTCAACGTCCCGGCCGGGGTCAAGGACGGGGCGCGGATCCGGCTCGCCGGCAAGGGCGAGGCCGGCCCCCGCGGCGGCCCGCCCGGCGACCTCTACGTGACCACCCGGGTGGCGGCCTCACCGATCTTCAAGCGGCTCGACGACGGCAACCTCGAGGTGACGGTGCCGATCACGATCCCCGAGGCGCTGCGCGGCGGCACGATCGAGGTGCCGACGCTGGCTGGAACCAAGAAGATCAAGGTGGCGGCCGGGACGAAACACGGGGCGGTCCAGCGCCTGCGGGGCGAGGGCCCGCCGAAGCCGAAGGGCAAGGGGCACGGGGACATCCGCTACCGGCTCGAGATCGAGGTGCCGGCGGAGCTGACCGAGGAGCAGAGCGAGGCGGCCGAGAAGCTGGCCGAGGCCTTCAACGGCTCCGACCCACGCGCGGACCTACTGCGCAAGGCGGCCCGATGAGCGCATCCGAGTTTCACCACCCCCTGGTGGGGAAAAGGTCGGAAGCGGCGGTGCGGCGATGAGCGCGCGGCGGGTGAGGACCGAAATGACGGTCGATGCCGAGCGCGGCGTCTTCATGATCTCGGTTGCCGCCGAGCTGGCGGACATGCACCCGCAGACCCTGCGGATGTATGAGGCGCGGGGGCTGATCGCGCCGAAGCGCTCGCCGAAGAACACGCGGCTCTACTCCCAGCGCGACGTCGAGCGGCTGCGACGGATCCAGCGCATGACCTCAGAAGAGGGGCTGAACCTGGCCGGCGTAGAGACGGTGCTGGCGCTGGAACAGCGGGTCGAGCAGTTGCGAGGTGAGCTAGAGCGGATAAGGCAGCGGGCGACGGAGCTCGAACGAGCGCGGAGAGGAGAGCGGCGCTGATGCAGGCGGATCGGTTCACGGTCAAGTCCCAGGAAGCGGTGGCGGCGGCGCAGCAGCTGGCCGCGGCGCGGCGCAACCCGGAGACGGCGCCGGCGCACCTGCTGGTCGCCCTGCTCGTGCAGGAGGACGGGCTGGTCGTCCCGATCCTGCAGAAGCTCGGCGTCGACCCGGCGGCGATCGGGACCAAAGCGCACGAGGCAGTCGATGCCCTGCCGACCCTCGGCGACGGTGCCGAGGAGCCGCGCATGTCCTCGACCCTGGCGCAGACGCTGCGCCAGGCCGAGAAGGAGATGGCGAAGCTCGGCGACGAGTACATCTCGACCGAGCACCTGCTGCTGGCGCTGACCGAATCCGGCTCACGCGTTGCCGACGTCCTCCCCGATCGCGCCGCGCTGGAGCAGGCGATCGCCGAGGTGCGCGGGCCGCACCGGGTCACCTCGCCCAATCCCGAGGACAGCGTCCAGGCGCTGGAGAAATTCGGCCGCGACCTGACCGCCGAGGCGGAGGCGGGCAAGCTCGACCCGGTGATCGGGCGCGACGAGGAGATCCGCCGCGTGATCCAGGTCCTCTCCCGCCGCACCAAGAACAACCCGGTGCTGATCGGCGACCCGGGCGTCGGCAAGACGGCGATCGTCGAGGGGCTGGCGCAGCGGATCGTCGCCGGCGACGTGCCGGAGAGCCTGCGCGACCGGCGCGTGATCGCGCTCGACATCGGCTCGCTGCTGGCCGGCTCCAAATACCGCGGCGAGTTCGAGGAGCGCCTCAAAGCGGTGCTCTCGGAGGTGCAGGAGGCGCAGGGGCAGATCGTCCTCTTCCTCGACGAGCTGCACACGATCGTCGGCGCCGGGGCCGCCGAAGGCGCGGTCGACGCCGCCAACCTGCTGAAGCCGATGCTGGCCCGCGGCGAGCTGCGCGCGGTTGGCGCCACCACGCTCGACGAGTACCGCAAGCACATCGAGAAGGACGCGGCGCTGGAGCGTCGCTTCCAGCCGGTGCTGGTCGGCGAGCCCGACATCAACGACACGATCGCGATCCTGCGCGGGCTGAAGGAGCGCTACGAGAACCACCACGGGGTGCGGATCACCGACGCGGCGATCATCGCCGCGGCGACCCTCTCCGAGCGCTACATCGCCGACCGCTTCCTGCCCGACAAGGCGATCGACCTGATCGACGAGGCGGCTTCGCGGCTGAAGATCGAGATCGACTCGATGCCGACCGAGATCGACGAGGTCAAACGGCGGATCCAGCAGCTCGAGATCGAGCGCGAGGCGATGAAGAAAGAGACCGACGAGGCCTCGAAGGCGCGGCTCGAGGCGCTCGAGGCCGAGCTCGCCGAGCTGAACGAGAGCTTCAACGAGATGAACGCCCGCTGGCAGAACGAGAAGGGGGCGATCGACTCGATCAACGAGGCCAAGGCGCGGCTGGAGGAGGCCGGGCGCGAGGCCGAGCGGGCCGAGCGCGAGGCCGACCTCGAGCGGGCGGCGAAACTGCGCTACGGCGACATCCCCGAGCTGGAAAAAGAGGTCGCCGACCAGGAGGCGCGGATCGCCGAGCTGCACGCCGGCGGCGCCTCGCTGCTGGCCGACGAGGTGACCGAGGAGGACGTCGCCGAGGTCGTCGCCAAATGGACCGGGATTCCGGTCAGCCGGCTGATGGAGGGCGAGGTCGAGAAGCTGATCAAGATGGAGGAGCGCCTGCACGACCGGGTGATCGGCCAGGACGAGGCGATCTCCGCGGTCTCCAACGCGCTGCGGCGCTCGCGGGCCGGGCTCTCGGACCCGCACCGGCCGATCGGCTCCTTCCTCTTCCTCGGCCCGACCGGGGTCGGCAAGACCGAGCTGGCGAAGGCGCTGGCGGAGTTCATGTTCGACTCCGAGCAGGCGATCGTCCGCCTCGACATGTCCGAGTACATGGAGAAACACACGGTGGCGCGGCTGATCGGCGCCCCACCCGGCTACGTCGGCTACGAGGAGGGCGGCCAGCTGACCGAGGCGGTGCGGCGGCGGCCCTACGCGGTGGTGCTGCTGGACGAGATCGAGAAGGCCCACCCCGACGTCTTCAACACGCTGCTGCAGATCATGGACGACGGCCGCCTCACCGACGGCCAGGGCCGCACCGTCAGCTTCACCAACACGGTTTTGATCATGACCTCCAACGTCGGCAGCGACCGCATCGTCGGGGAGGCGATCGACGAGCGCATGCGCGAGCAGATCGAAGAGGTGCTGACGGCGACCTTCAAGCCGGAGTTCCTCAACCGGATCGACGACACCGTGATCTTCCACCGGCTCTCGAAGGAGGACATCGGCCGCATCGTCGAGCTGCAGGTGGACCAGCTGGTCGGCAGGGTGCGCGAGCGCGGGATCGAGATCGAGCTGAGCGGGGACGCCCGCGCCCTGCTCGGCAACCTCGGCTACGACCCGACCTATGGCGCCAGGCCGCTGAAGCGGGTGATCCAGAAGCGGCTGGTCGACAAGCTGGCGCTGAGGATCCTCGAGGGCGAGTTCGGCGAGGGCGACGCGGTCGAAATCGACGCGAGCGAGGGCGAGCTGACCTTCGAGAAGACGGTGCTGGAGAGAACTGCGATCTGACCGTCATTGATGCGGGTTTAAGGGTTGGGCCGCATAATCCGAAATAAGCTTTGACGGCTTAAAGCGATGTTCAACCGGCAAACCACCAGCACCGACTCCACGGACGCGAGCGCGTACTCGCGGCGTCGCGCTGTCGCCGACTCGATCTGGGCCGCACAGGATCGCCTCCGCAGCGGCCTGTCGGCGGCGCTGAGGTCGGCCGTCGATGTCGTCAGGTGGCCCTTCGAGCGCGCGGCCTACGCGCTCCGCAAGAAGCTGTTCTGGCCGCTTGAGGATCGTGCCGAGACGATCGGCGTCCCGGTTCGCGCGCTCTCCTTCGCCGCCGTCGTGCTGCTGGCGGCCGGGGCCGGGGTCGCCGGCCTGATCTGGGCCGCACCCGACAGGCCGCACAGCACCACCGCCGCCGAGGTCGCGGTCGCGACGCCGCCGCCCGTCGCGGCGAAGGCCGTCCCGGCCAAGCAGGCGGAGCCCACCCTGCACGGCGCTGCCCCGGTCTTCAGGCCCGCCGAGGACCGGCCGGCCACCGAGGTCGACCCGGCCAAGGCAATCGTCAAATCCACGCCGGCGGATTCGCCCGCCGAGTCCGCTGCGTCTGCGGCATCCGCCGCCACCGCCTCCTCCCCAGCCACGCAGGCCGCGACCGTCGATGGCCCGCCGGCCGGCCCGGCGGCGATCTCCGTCGCCCGCGACTTCGCCCGCGCCTTCGTCCTCTATGAGACGGGCGGCAGCGATGGCAGCGTGCGCGAGGCGTTCGGGGAGACGGCGACGCCGGCGCTCTCCAAAGCTCTGCTGCGCCGGCCGCCGCGGCTGCCGGCCAATGTCAAGGTGCCGAAGGCGAAGGTCGTCAACATCGTCCCGGCGCCTTCCCACGGCGACGTCTATCCGGTCAGCGTGTCGCTGCTGCGGGTCGGTTTGACCAGCGAGCTGCGGCTCGAAATGGAACGGCTGAAAGGCGACGGGTGGCGCGTCACCAACGTGCTGGGCTAGAGATGAGGCACCTGAACAAGATCCGCGCGGCCGCCGCGACCGCCACCGTCACGGTCGCGCTTGCCGCACCGCTGGCCGCGGCGCGAGCCGAGACCGCGACGACCGCCGTGCCCGGCGCGACGCTGGAAGAACCGGTGCCGACCGCGGCGCCCGCCCCGAGCGGCGCCCCGGCGCCGCTCAAACAGGGCGCGACCCTGGCGCCGCCGGTGCCCTCCGCCCCGGCGGCGACCCCGCCGGCCAGCGGCGGCGTCTCGGCGGGCGCTGACGAAGGCTCTGCCGCTGACGAGGGCTCCGAGGAAGCGACGCCGGCGAGCGAAGGCTCCGAAGGCGCGCTGCCGGTGCCCGACCCCGCGGCCGCGCTGGCGATCCCCTCCCTCCCCGCCTCCAGCTGCGCCAGCTCCGGCGTGCCGCCGATCCTGATCCCGATGTACCAGCGGGCGGCAGCGGCCTACGGGCTCGGCCCCCAGGGCCCGGCGATCCTGGCCGGCATCAACGCGGTCGAGACCGCCTTCGGCACCAACCTCAACGTCTCCTCGGCCGGCGCCCTCGGCTGGATGCAGTTCATGCCCGAAACCTGGGAGGGCTACGGCGTCGACGCCAACGGCGACGGCGTCGCCGATCCCTACAACCCCGAAGACGCGATCTACGCCGCCGCCAGCTACCTGAGCGCGTCCGGCATGCCCGCCGACACCTACGACGCGATCTTCGCCTACAACCACGCCGACTGGTACGTCAGCGAGGTCCTCGCCAACGCCGGCTGTTACGCCAGCGAAGTCGGCGACCCGAGCTTCAGCAGCGCCGACCTCGGCCCGCAGCTGCAGGTCCTGAGGTGCAACCCGGCGCCGGGCTGGAAGGAGAGGATCCCCAACGAGTACATGCGCGCCTTCGAGGACGCCGCCGCCCGCTACGAACTGGGCAAGCGCGGCGTCTGGGCGCTGGCCGCGATCGCCCACCTCGAGTCGAACTTCGGCGCGGGGATGGACGAGCAGCAGCTGCGCCGGGAAGGGCCGCTGGGCCTCGACCGGGCGGAGTGGCGCGCTTACGCGGTCGACGGCGACGAAAACGGGCGCGTCCGCCACAGCGATCCCGCCGACTCGGCGGCGACCCTGGCGCGGCTGATCTGGTCGCGCGGCAGCCTCAGCGCCGGCATCTTCACCCACAACCAGGCCGAGTGGTACGTCCAGGAGGTCCTGCAGGAGGCCGAAGAGATCGAAGGCGGCTGCAAGGCCCGCTACGTCGATTGGGCGCTGTCGCCGCTGCCCACCGGCCTCGAGGTCGCCGGCCCCAACGCGATCCTCAGCGGCGACCTCGCCAGCGCCCCCCAGAGCGCCCCACCCGCGGTCAAGGCGGCGATCGCGGCGGCCAACTCGATCACCACCACCCCCTACGTCTGGGGCGGCGGCCACGGCTCCTGGTACTCCTACGGCTACGACTGCTCCGGCGCCGTCAGCTTCGCCCTCTACGGCGCCGGCCTGCTCGAAACCCCGCTCACCTCGGGCTCCCTGGAGAGCTACGGCGAGCCGGGCCCGGGCAAATGGATCACGATCTACGCCAACGCCACCCACACCTACATGACGATCGCCGGACTGCGGTTCGACACGGCGGGGAACCCGGCGGGCGTTTCCGGGCCGCGTTGGCACGTTGAGCCGCCCTACCCCGAAGGGTTCGTCGTGCGGCACCCGGTCGGTTACTGAGCGCCTCGATTCGGAGCACCCGTCGGGGGAGGACGTGGTGACCCTCCAGCAGAAGCTCAAGGACGGGGGCACGGACCCTGACCGCGCGCCCCAGCTGCGCGACGGTTTCTGATGGAGGGGCACACGAGGCCCTCTACCACCAGCGAAGCAGTACGGTTGTCCCACGGGCTTTGATCCAAGACTTGGAGGATGAGATGCCGACTTATCTGATGCTTACGAACTTGACCGCTGAGGGCGTTCGGACTTTGAAGAACAACCCCAGCCGGGTTGCCGAGGTCAACAAAGAGGTCGAGCAAATTGGTGCCCGAGTCGTGGCGCAGTACGCGACGCTCGGCCAGTACGACTTCGTCACCGTGGTCGAAGCCCCCGACGAGAAGACGATGGCCAAGGTCTCGGTCGAGCTCGGCTCGCGCGGGACGATGACCAGCCAGACCCTGACCGCAATTTCGACCGACGACCTGACCGGGTCGCTCTAGCGCTCCTTGAAGGTTCTGGTAGTCGGCGGCGGAGGGCGCGAGCACGCGATGGTGCGGGCGCTCGCCCGCTCCGCCCACGCCCCGCGGCTGCTCTGCGCGCCCGGCAACGCCGGCATCGCCGCCGACGCCGAGTGCCTGCCCGAGGTCGCGGCCGATGACGTCGAGGCGATCGTCGCGCTCGCTCGGGAGCGCCGCGTCGACCTGGTCGCGATCGGCCCCGAGGCAGCGCTGGTCGCCGGCCTCGTCGACGCGCTCGAGGAGGCGGGGGTGCCCGCCTTCGGCCCCAGCGCCGCCGCGGCCGAGCTGGAGGGATCGAAGGCCTTCGCCAAGGAGCTGATGAAGGAGGCGGGGGTGCCGACCGCCGCCCACGTGCTCCTGCACGGCCGCGAGGAAGCGATCGAGCACCTGGCCGGTGCCGCCTACCCGACGGTGCTGAAGGCCGACGGCCTCGCGGCCGGCAAGGGGGTGATCGTCTGCCCGACCGAAGCCGAGGCGCGGGCAGCGGTCGACGTCTTCTTCACCGAGCGGCGCTTCGGCCAGACCACCGTGGTCCTGGAGGAGTTCCTCGCGGGCGAGGAGCTCTCGCTGCTGGCGCTCTGCGACGGCGAGAACGTCGTGCCGCTGGCTCCGGCCCAGGACTACAAGCGGATCTTCGACGGCGACGAGGGGCCCAACACGGGCGGCATGGGCAGCTACTCGCCGGTGCCCGGCTTCGGGCCGGCCGCGGTCGAGGAGATCGTCGACAGCGTCCACCGCCCGATCGTCGCCGCGATGGCGCGGCGCGGCGTCCCCTTCCACGGCGTCCTTTACGCCGGCCTGATGATCGGCGCCGACGGCGCCAAGGTGCTGGAGTTCAACACCCGCTTCGGCGACCCGGAGACGCAGGCGGTGCTGCCGCGGATGCGCTCCGACCTCGTCGACCTCTTCCTCGCCGCTCGCGAGCCCGGCGGCCTGGCCGGCGCGACGGCCGAGTTCAGCGGCGACTGGGCGGTGACCCTGGTGCTGGCCTCCGCCGGCTATCCGCAGTCCTCCTCGAAGGGCGACGCGATCAGCGGCCTCGCCGAGGCGGGCGAGCTGGCCGAGGTGACCCACGCCGGCACCGCCGAGCGCGGCGGCGAGATCGTCACCGCCGGCGGCCGCGTCCTCAACGTCACCGGGCTCGGGCCGACGCCGGCCGCGGCCCGGGATCGTGCGTACGATGCGGCCAGCCGGATCTCCTTCGAGGGAATGCAGATCCGCACCGACATCGCCGCCCGCGCCGTCGAGCGCGTCCCAGTTAACCCAGCCCAGAGAGGAACTTGATGAGCGAGATCTCAGAGGAGCCGCAGCCGACCGGGTCGTCCGGATCGATGCAACCGGCGACGATGCCGGCGGTCGAGGAGGCCTTTGACGAAATCGACGTCGCCGAGCCGATCGTCGGGATCATCATGGGCTCCAAGAACGACAAGCCGAAGATGCAGCCGGCGGGAACGGCGCTGCACGACGCCGGCATCCGTTACGAGGTACGCGTGATGAGCGCCCACCGCGACCCCGAGGCGGTGCGCGAGTACTGCACCAACGCGAAGATGCGCGGCCTCAAGGTGATCATCGCCGGGGCCGGGATGTCGGCGGCGCTGCCCGGCGTGGCCGCCGCCCACACCGAGCTGCCGGTGATCGGCGTGCCGATCCTCGGCAAGTCCCTCGGCGGCCTCGACGCCCTGCTCTCGGCGGTGCAGATGCCGCCCGGGATCCCGGTCGCCTGCGTCGCCATCGACGGGGCGAAAAACGCCGGCGTGCTCGCGGCGAGAATCATCAACTGCTGATGATCCCCCGCTACACCCGCCCGGAGATCGGCGCGGTCTGGACCCCGCAGGCGAAGATGGACGCCTGGCTCGAGGTCGAGCTGGCGGCAACCGAGGCCTGGGCCGAGGAGGGTGTGGTGCCGGCCGAGGCGGCCGCGGCCACGCGGGCGAATGCCGCCTTCAGCGTCGAGGCGGTCGACGAGCGCGAGCGGGTCACCGACCACGACGTCGCCGCTTTCGTCGACGTCGTCTCGGCCTCCGTGGGAGAGCACGGGCGCTGGATCCACTACGGCCTCACCTCCTCCGACGTGCTCGACACGGCCCTGGCGCTGCAGCTGCGCCGCGCCGGCGAGATCGTCGTCGCCGGCGCCCGCGCCTATCGCGATGCCCTGGTCGGCCGGGCGCTGGAGCACCGCGACACGCTCTGCGTCGGCCGCACCCACGGCGTCCACGCCGAGCCCACCACCTTCGGCTTGCGGCTGGCCGGCTTCGCCTTCGAGGCCGATCGCAACCTCACCCGGCTCCAGCAGGCCTTCGGGCAGCTCGCCGTCGGCAAGCTCTCCGGCGCGGTCGGGACCTACGCCTCGATCCCACCCGCGGTCGAGGCGCGGGTGATGGAGCGACTGGGCCTGGGGCGCGAGGACATCGCCACCCAGGTGGTGCCGCGCGATCGCCACGCCGCGTTGCTCTCGGCGATCGCGATCGCCGGCGCCGGGCTGGAGCGCTTCGCGACCGAGGTGCGCAACCTGCAGAAGACCGAGGTGCGCGAGGTCGAAGAGCCGTTTGCCGCCGGTCAGAAGGGCTCCTCGGCGATGCCGCACAAGCGCAACCCGATCCGCACCGAGCGGGTCACCGGCCTGGCCCGGGTGCTGCGCGGCTACTCCCAGGCCGGCATCGAGAACGTCGCCCTCTGGCACGAGCGCGACATTTCCCACTCCGGCGCCGAGCGGGTGATCCTGCCCGACGCGACGATCCTGCTCGACTACATGCAGGAGCTGGCGACCAAGGTCGCTGCCGGGATGACGATCCACGCCGAGCGGATGCAGGAAAACCTCGGCCTCACCCACGGCGCCCTCTTCAGCCAGCGCGCCCTGACCGCCCTGGTCGAGTCGGGGATGAGCCGCGACGGCGCCTACCGGGTCGTCCAGGAGAACGCCCAGCGCGCCTGGGACACCCGCACCGAGTTCCGCGACCTGCTGGCCGAGGCGGCGCCCCAACTCGACCTCGACGCGGTCTTCGACTACAACGCCTACCTGACCCACCTGCCCGAGATCTTCGCGCGGGTCGAAGCGCTGAAGGCCTGAGCCGGGCCGATGGCCGAACAGCTCGAAGCCGACGTCGCGATCGTCGGTGCCGGGCTGGCGGGACTGGTGGCGGCACGGCGGCTCGTCGCGGCCGGGAAGCAACCGCTCGTGGTCGAGGCGCGCGAGCGCGTCGGTGGGCGGCTGCTGAACGAGGAGATCGGCGACGGCAAGGTGGTCGAGGTCGGCGGCCAGTGGATCGGCCCGACCCAGGAGCGCCTCGCCGCCCTCGCCGCCGAGCTTGGCGTCGGCACCTTCCCGACCCACGACGAGGGGCGGCACCTGATCGAGATGGCTGGCAAGCGCACCTCCTACAGCGGGGCGCTGACCGACGCCGGCGTCGGCCTGGTGCGGGAGCTGTCGCGGGCGATCTCGCCGCTGGCTCTGGCCGATCTCGAACAGGCCCGCGCCCGGCTCGACCGGATGGCCCGGGAGGTGCCGCTGGAGGAGCCCTGGATGGCGCCGCGGGCGGCCGACTGGGACAGCCAGACCTTCGCCACCTGGGTCGGGCGCAACACCCGCACCGAGGCCGCCCGCCGGCTCTTCGAGCTGGCCACCGAGGCGGTCTGGGCGGCCGAGCCCGGCGACGTCTCGCTGCTCCACGTCCTCTTCTACACCCACTCCGGCGGCGGCTTCAACACCCTGGTCGGGACCGGCGGCGGCGCCCAGCAGGACCGCTTCCACGGCGGCTCGCAGCGCATCGCGCTGCTGATGGCCGAGCAGCTGGGAGCGCAGCGGGTGCGACTGGGGGCGGCGGTGCGGCGGATCGAGCACAGCGCCGATGGCGTCGTCCTCGATGCCGACGGGCTGACGGTGCGGGCGCGGCGGGCGATCGTCGCGATCCCGCCGACCCTGGCCGGCCGCGTCGCCTACGACCCACCGCTGCCGGCCCGGCGCGACCAGCTGACCCAGCGGATGCCGCAGGGCACGGTGATCAAGACGATGGCGATTTACGAGCGCCCGTTCTGGCGCCAGGAAGGGCTCTCCGGCCAGGCGACCAGCGACGCCGGCCCGGCCCGCGTCGTCTTCGACAACTCGCCGCCGGACGGCACGCCCGGCGTCCTGCTCGGCTTCCTCGAGGGGCGGCTCGCGCGTCAGTGGGGCGCCCGGCCAGCGGCCGAGCGCCGCGAGGCGATCCTCGCCGGCCACGCTCGGCTTTTCGGCGCGCGGGCGGCGCGGCCCGAGCGCTTCATCGAGCGGGTCTGGGCCGAGGAGGAGTGGACGCGCGGCTGCTACGGCTGTCTGATGACCCCGGGCGGCTGGACCGAATACGGCCGCGCCCTGCGCGCCCCGATCGGCCCGATCCACTGGGCGGGCGCCGAGACCGCCACGGTCTGGAACGGCTACATGGACGGCGCCGTCCAGTCCGGCGAGCGGGCCGCCGCCGAGGTTCTGCACTTACTCGGCGTTTAGCGATCGGGGTAAGGTGGCGCGATGATCCTCTACACCTGTGGGACGAAGAAGATGGGGCCGGGCTTCGCGCATCCGTGCGCGAAGGCGGGCAAGGCGCTCGACGCGGCCGGCTACGAATACGAGTTGAAGACGGTCGGCGGCTACCGGCTGATGCCCTGGACCTGGGGCAGCCGCGAGCAGGATCGGGCCGAGATCACGAAACTGAGCGGCACGCCCGAGGTGCCGATCCTGGTGCTCGACGACGGCGAGGTCATCTCCGGCTCCGGCGCGATCGCGAGCTGGGCCAAGGAGCACCCGCACTCGGCGGCGAAGTCCGGCAGCTAACCCACCGGTCGCGATCGGCTAAAGCTGGGTGGCGATCAGCCCGGCGCCGGAGGCGACGAGAACGCCGATCAGGCCGCCGCCGACGCGGATCATCGTCTGCTGCATCGCGTCGAAGCGGGCGTTGACGTCGTGAAACCCCATCTGTATCCCCCGCCTCAGTTCCGCCGCGGTGGCTTCGAGTCGTGCGTCCGCCCGATCAAATCCGGCTTGCATCCGTTCCTCGACGCGAGCGAACCCCGCGTCAGTGCGCCGACTCAGCTCATCGACCCGGTGGTTCAGGTCGTCCAGGCGGTCGTCGCTCCAGCTCTGTCTCATCGCTCCATGATGGCGAAAGCCTAAGACAAAAGGTTTCGCCGGTTACGCACTGAAAGTGAAATTCCCGTACCGGCTTACACACTAAACAGCGACGGGCTGCGGCTCGCGTGCTGGGCGGCGAGCCGTAACCACGACCGGGGTGCCGTCCTTGGGCGAGAGGGTGATGTTGCGGCGGCCGGTCTTCTCCGGCTGCGGGCTGGCCTTGTGCAGGTCGCAGCGGGTCAGCACCTCCCGCAACACGATCCGCATCTCGAACTCGGCGAAGGCGGCGCCGATGCAGCGGCGGATGCCGCCGCCGAAGGGGATCCAGGCGTAGGTGTCCGGGCCCTCCTCGAGAAAGCGCTCGGGCTGGAAGGAGAAGGGCTCGGGGTAGAGGTCGGCGCGGGTGTGGGTGAGCCAGATCGCCGGGGCGACGTCGGTGCCGGCCGGCAGGGTCAGGCCGTCGACCGAGAGCTCCTTGGCGAGGCGGCGGCCAGCCAGCGGGATCACCGGGCGCAGCCGCAGCGACTCGGAGATCGTCGCCCGCAGGTAGTCCTCCTCCCCCGCCTCGAGCGAGTCGCGCAGCCGCTGCAGCTGCTCGGGGTGGCGCAGCAGCAGGTCGAAGCTCCAGGCCAGCGCCGTCGCCGTCGTCTCGTGGCCAGCCAACAAGAGGGTCATCAGCTGGTCGCGCAGCTCCTTGTCGCTCATCGTGCCGCCGTCCTCGAACTCGGCCAGCATCAGCATCGAGAGGATGTCCTCGCGCTCGGCGAGGTCGGGCTTGGAGCGGTGCTCGGCGATCTCCGCGAAGAGCAGCTCGTCGACTTCCCGCAGCTGGCCCTCGAACCTGGCGAAGGCGTTGCCGCCGCGGAAACGGCGGGTGGCAAGGGCGATCAGCTGCGCCCGCGGCGAGGCCGTTTCGGTCAACACCGTGGCGAGCATCCCGCGCAGCCGCTCTAGCCGAGGGCCGTCGGCGACGCCGAAGACGATCCGCAGGATCGCCTCCAGGGTGACTGCCTGCATCCGCGAGTGGATCGGGAACTCGGTGTCCAGTGGCCAGGAGTCGATCTCGGTGCTGACGATCTCGTCGAGCACCGATTCATAGGAGCGCATCCGCTCGCCGTGGAAGGAGGGCAGCATCAGCCGGCGGCGGGCCAGGTGCTCGGCACCTTCCTGCAAGAGCAGCGACTGCGAGCCGAGGATCGGTTCGAGGACGATGTTGCGGCCGGGTGGCAGACCGTTCGCGCGCTCCATGTATAGAGCCTTGATTGCGGCCGGGTCGGAGATCATCACCATCGGCCGCTCGAAGCCAAGGAAGCTGAGGCTGAAGGAGTCGCCGATCTGCTCGCGGCACTCGTTCATGAAGGCCAGCGGGCGCAGCGTCCAGCGCAGGGTCTGCATCAGCGGGTTGTTGCGCGGTTCCGGCGGTAGTGCCACCGGACAAGGATCGCAGAGCGACGGCGGCAAGTGGTCCCGCTGCGCGGATGGTTAGCATCGACTTAATGCCGGCCCTCGCCGATCTCAAGCTCCATTCCTCGGGCAAGGTCCGCGAGATCTACGAGTGGGACGACGACCTGCTGATGGTCGCCTCCGACCGGATCTCGATCTACGACGTGGTGATGCCGACGCCGGTCACCGACAAGGGCAAGGTGCTGAACCGGATGTCGGTCTTCTGGTTCGGGCTGACCGAGGGCATCGTGCCAAATCACTTCCTCTCCGAGGACGTGCCGGAGGAGGTCGTCGACCGAGCGATGCGGGTGCGCAAGCTGGAGATGTACCCGGTCGAGTGCGTGGTGCGCGGCTACCTCTCGGGGTCGGGCTGGAAGGAATACCGCGAGGGCGGCGCCGTCTGCGGGATCGAGCTGCCCGCCGGCCTGCTCGAGTCCGACAAGCTGCCGGAGCCGATCTTCACGCCGGCGACCAAGGCCGAGATCGGCGACCACGACGAGAACGTCGACTTCGAGCGGGCGGCGGAGATCGTCGGCGACCGGGCGCTGCTGGAGGAGCTGCGGCGGGTCTCGATCGAGGTCTACCAGCGCGGCGCCGCGCACGCGGCCGAGCGCGGGATCATCCTCGCCGACACCAAGTTCGAGTTCGGCCGCCACGCCGGCGCCGAGGTCGTCCTTGGCGACGAGGTGCTGACCCCGGACTCCTCACGCTTCTGGCCCGCCGACAGCTACGAACCCGGCAAGACCCCTCCCTCCTTCGACAAGCAGTTCGTCCGCGACTGGGCCAGCGAGCAGGGTTGGGACAAGACTCCGCCGGCGCCAGAGCTGCCGCCCGACGTGATCGAGCAGACGCGCGGCAAATACGTCGAGGCCTTCGAGCGGATCACGGAGACGAGCTTCTGATGGCACGCGCCCGTGTGCTGATTCGGCCGAAGGAGGGCATCCTCGACCCCCAGGGCAAGGCGGTCGAGCGGGCGCTGCCGGCGCTTGGCTTCGAGGGGATCGAGCACGTCCACGTCGGCCGCATGGTCGAGCTCGAGGCGGAGGACCCAGAGCGGCTGGCGGAGCTCTGCGAGAAGCTCCTCGCCAACCCCCTGATCGAGGACTACGAGATCCAGACCCTGTGATCTGGGGCGTCCTTCAGTTCCCCGGGTCATGTGACGAGCGCGACGCCCTGCACGCCTGCACCCTGGCCGGTGGCGAGGCACGGCTGATCTGGCACGAAGAGCGTGACCTAGGCGACGCTGACGCGGTCGTCGTCCCCGGCGGCTTCTCCTACGGCGACTACCTGCGGGCCGGCGCCATCGCCCGCTTCTCCCCGGCGATGGAGGCGGTCGCCGAGTTCGCCGCCAGGGGCGGCCCGGTGCTCGGCATCTGCAACGGCTTCCAGGTCCTCTGCGAGGCCGGCCTCCTCCCCGGTGCCCTGCTCCTCAACGAGAGCATGCGCTTCGTCTGCCGCCAGGTCGACCTGGCGGGCGCCGGCTCGAGTGATGCCTCAAGCCGCCTATCACCGGCTCAGGGCATCACTCGACCACTGGAGACGCTGTCGATTCCGGCTAAGCATGGGGAAGGTCGGTATTACGCGCCTGAGGACGTGCTCGATGGGCTGGAGGCCAACGGGCAGGTGGCCTACCACTACGCGCCCGGGCAGAACCCGAACGGGTCCGCGCGCGACATCGCCGGAGTCAGGAATGAGGCCGGCAACGTGCTCGGGCTGATGCCGCATCCCGAGCACGCGGTCGACCCGCTGACCGGCTCGACCGACGGGCTGAAGGTCTTCGAGGCAGTTGCCGCCGCGGGAGCGCGAGCGTGACGACCGAGACCGCCAAGCACCGCGAGCTGGGGCTGACCGACTCCGAGTTCGAGCTGATCGTCGAGAAGATGGGGCGCGAGCCGAACGTCGTCGAGCTGGCGATGTTCAGCCTGCTCTGGTCCGAGCACTGCGCCTACAAGCACTCGCGCAAGCTGCTCAAACAGCTGCCGACCGAGGGCGAGCGGGTGGTGATGGGGCCGGGCGAGAACGCCGGCGCCGTCGCCGTCGGAAACGGCTACGCGGTCGCCTTCAAGGTCGAGTCCCACAACCACCCCAGCGCGGTCGAGCCCTTCCAGGGCGCGGCGACGGGGGTCGGCGGCATCCTCCGCGACGTCTTCGCGATCGGGGCGCGGCCGATCGCGATCCTTGACTCGCTGCGCTTCGGCGAGCTCGACTCGGTCCGCTCGCGCCACCTGCTCGACGGCGCCGTGCGCGGGATCGGCCACTACGGCAACTCGATCGGGGTGCCCAACGTCGGCGGCGAGATCTACTTCGAGGAGCCCTACGAGCACAACTGCCTGGTCAACGCGATGTGCATTGGTTTGGCCAAGAGCGACGACATGGTCCGCGCCGCCGCCGCCGGGATCGGCAACACGGTGGTGCTGATGGGCGCCTCGACCGGGCGCGACGGGATCGGCGGTGCCTCGGTGCTGGCCTCGGCCGAGCTCGGCGACGGCGACGAGGCGAAGCGGCCGACGGTGCAGATCGGCGACCCCTTCGAGGAGTCCAAGGTCCTGGAGTGCTGCCTGGAGCTGCTGGAGAAGGGACTGCTGGTCTCCCTGCAAGACCTCGGCGCCGCCGGGCTGACCTCCTCGGCCGGGGAGATGGCGGCGGCCGGCGGGGTCGGGATCGACATCGACGTCGCCAGGGTGCCGCTGCGCGAGGCCGACATGGAGCCCTTCGAGATCATGGTCTCCGAGTCGCAGGAGCGGATGCTGGCGGTGGTCGAGCCGGCGCGGGTGGCGGAGGTGCTGGCGGTCTGCGAGAAGTGGCAGACCGGCTCGGCCGAGATCGGCGTGGTCACCGACAGCGGCCAGGTGCGGATCCTGCGCGGCGAGGAGGTCGTCGGCGAGATGCCGGTCGCGGCCCTGGTCGACGGCTGCCCCCTCTACGACCTCAGCCCAGCCGAGCCGGAGGGCTGGATCTACGGCAACCGGGCGACGCTTGCCGCGGGCGCCAGCGCCGAGGACGAGCTGCTGGCGCTGCTCGCCGCGCCCAGCATCGCCTCCAAGCGCTGGGCCTTCGAGCAGTACGACTCGGTGGTCGGCTCGCGCACGGTGCGCCGGCCCGAGTCGGCCGATGCCGCGGTCCTGCAGCTGCCCGAGTCCGGCAACGCGATCGCCGTCTCGATCGACGGCAACGGGCGCCGCGTCGCCTGCGACCCCTACGCGGGGACCGTCGAGGCGGTGCTCGAGTGCGCCCAGAACCTCGCCTGCGTCGGCGCCGAGCCGCTCGGCCTGACCAACTGCCTCAACTTCGGCAACCCCGAGAAGCCGGCGACCGCCTGGCAGCTCGACCGCGCGGTCAGCGCCCTGGCCGAGGCCTGCACCGCGCTCGGCGTCCCCGTCGTCGGCGGCAACGTCTCCCTCTACAACGAGGGGCCGGAAGGTCCGATCTACCCGACCCCGGTCGTCGGCATGGTCGGCGAACTTCCCGACCCGGCCCAGGTCGCGGGCAGCTCCTTCGCCAAGGAAGGCGACACGATCGCCCTGATCGGTCCCTTCTCCCCCACCTTCGCCGGCTCCGAGCTGGCCAAGCAACGCGGCGCCCTCGACAAGGGCCTGCCGCAGCCGGACATCGCCGCCGTGGCCGCGGCCTGCGCGACCGTCCGCGACGCGGTGCGCACCGGCCAGCTCGCCTCTGTCCACGACGTCAGCGACGGCGGCCTCGCCTGCGCCCTGGCCGAGTGCGCGATCGGCGCCGGGCTCGGCTGCCGGGTCGACGTCCAGCATCTGCGCGACCGCGGCTGTTCCCCCGAGGATGCCCTCTTCGGCGAGGGCAGCGGCGGCTTCCTGGTCAGCGGCGATCGGGTCGCCCTGGAGGCGCTCGGCGCGGTCTACCTAGGCGAGGTCGGCGGCACCACGATCGAGATCGCCGCCGGCGACCGCAGCCTCGTCGTCGGCCTCGGCACCGCCGAGAGCGCCTGGCGCTCGCTGCCGGCTCAGGCCGAGCACGACGGCGCCTGAGGCCAGCGCCGCGAAGACTGCGAAGAGGTAGGCGTTGTCGGAGGCGCTGAGTGCCTCCGACAGGCCGAGCGGTTCGCCGACGATCGCGATCAGAATCGCGGTGCCGAGCACGGCGCCGACCTGGCGGAAGGCGGAGTTGACGGCGCTGGCGGTGGCGAAGCGGTCGTCGCCGATGTCGCGGACCGAGGCGGCGCCGAGGGTCGGGAAGGCGAGGCCGATGCCGATGCCGGTCAGGCAGGCACCCGGGAGCCAGAGGCCGAGGTAGTCGGGCTCGGCGCCGGCCGAGCGCAGGACCATCACTCCCGCCGCGAAGAAGAGGGCGCCGGGGACGATCACAGCACGGTGGCCGAAGCGGTCGGCGAGCTTGCCGGCCGGGCCGGCGACGACGGTCGAGAGCGCCGGGCCGGGCAACGTCGCGAGGCCGGCGTGGAAGACGGTGTAGCCCCAGATCGAGGTGAGGAAGAGGACGTTGCCGAGGATCAGCGAGAAGAAGGCGGCGGCGAAGAGCAGGGTGCCGAGGTTGCCGATACTGAAGGCGCGATCGGCGAACAGCGCCGGCTCGACGATCGGGCGCGGGTGGCGGCGGCTGCGGAAGACCACGGCAGCGAGCAGGAGCGCGAAGGCGGCGAAGCAGCCGAGGGTCGCGGCGGAGCTCCAACCCCAGTCGTTGCCCTCGACGATCCCCAGCGTCACTACCGCCAGGCTGAGCGCCAGCAGCAGCGCTCCCGGCAGATCAGGCAGACGGCTGTCCGCGGGCGGCCGCGCCGGCAGCAAGCGGTAGCCGGCGAAGAGCACAGCGGCGCCCAGCGGCAGGTTGACGAGGAAGACCAGGCGCCAGTCGGAGAGCTCGACCAGGGCGCCACCGAGGGTCGGCCCGACCGCCGCCGCCGCAGCAGCCGCCGCGCCCCAGAGCCCGACGCCGGCGGCCCGTTTCTCGGCCGGGAAGCTGTCGAGCACGATCGCCAGCGAGGTCGGGGCGATCATCGCCGCGCCGATCCCCTGGACGACGCGGAAGGCGATCAGCATCTCCAGCGAGGGTGCCACCGCGCAGAGCAGGCTGGCGCCGGTGAAGCCGGCGATGCCGAGCAGGAAGACGCGCTTGTGGCCGAAGCGGTCGGCGAGCCCGCCCGCCGGCACCAGCAGCGCCGCGATCACAACGAAATAGCCGTTGAGCACCCACGAAAGCAGGTCGCGTCCGGAGCCCGGGAAGGACGTCGAGATGTCCGGGAAGGCGATGTTGACGATCGTCGCGTCGAGGAAGACGAGGAAGGCGCCGGTGCAGGCGATCAGCACGCCAGCTCTATGACCACGGTCATACATCGCCGGCGCAGCATAGACTATGTCCATGGGCATAGCCAGAATCGCCGGCGGGCAACCGCTTGAGCGCAAGCGCCGCGACGGCCGTGCGCTCCTGCTCAACGGGGCCAGGCAGCTGCTCGCGGAGAAGGGCTACGCGGGGATGGAGCTGCGCGACGTCGCCGTGCGGGGCAGGGCGCCGCGGGGCTCGATCTACCACCACTTCCCCGGCGGCAAGCGCCAGCTCGCGGTCGAGGCGGCCGTGCTGGAGGGGACCGAGATCCGCGACCTGATCGAGCGCTCGCTTGCGGAGCGCGGCCTCGCCCAGACGCTGACCGCGTTTGGCGAGATGTTCCGCCGCCGGGTCAAAAACCAGCCCGAGCGGCTCGGCTGCCCGGTCGCCGCCGCGGCGCTGGCCCGCCCCGAGGACCCCGAGCTGGCCGCCGCCGCCACCGCCGCCTTCCAGAGCTGGGAAACGCCGATCGCCGCGGCGCTGCGCGACGAAGGCGTCAGCGCCGCCGAGGCGGAGACCTTCGCCGGCCTCGTCGTCTCCACGGTCGAGGGCGCCCTGGTCCGCGCCCGCGCGGCGGCGGACCAGGCGCCGCTCGACTCGGCGGTCGCCGGCCTGCAGCAGGCGCTCGCATCGCTGCTCGCCGGCGCCCGCTCCTAGCCCCAGCGTTTGGCTCCGGTTTAGACAGGGACTCTCGCGGGCATCTCTAGTACGCACCTCCGAACCCTGTGGGCCGGCGGTGTGGGAATGGAGGAGAGGACTTGACACCCCGTCGGGCCGCCCTGGTCCTGGCCGCTCTGGCCGCCGCGATCCTCGTGACCGCCGGGCTCGCCGCCTGCGGTGGCAGCTCCGACAAGTCCGGCACCCGCAAGCTGACCTGGTTCGTCGCGATCCAGCCCGGCGGCACGATCGAGAAAGTCGCCGAACGCTGCTCGAAGGAATCGGGCGGCAAGTACGTGGTCGAACCCGAATTCCTCCCGACCGACGCCAGCCAGCAGCGCGAACAGCTGGTCCGCCGGCTCGGCGCCGAGGACCCCTCGATCGACATCGTCGGCATGGACGTGATCTGGACCGGCGAGTTCGCCAACGCCGGCTGGGTCGAACCGTGGACGGGGAAGTTGAAGAAACAGGTGACCGAGAAGGTCTTCCCCAACGTGATCGAGACCGCCTCCTTCGAGCACAAGCTCTACGCCGCCCCGTTCAACACCAACACGCAGCTGCTCTGGTACCGCAAGGATTTGGTGAAAAAGCCGCCCGTGACCTGGGACGAGATGATCGACCAGGCCGAAGACCTCAAGGAAGCGGGCACGATCCAGGTCCAGGCGAACCGCTACGAGGGCTTCATGGTCTGGGCCAACGCGCTGATCGAGAGCGCCGGCACGCCGATCCTCTCCGGCCCGGAAACCGTCGACCTCGAACAGGGCCCGACCGAAAAGGCGCTGGCGGTGATGGGGCGGCTGGCCAACTCCTCCGCCGCCCCGCCGAGCCTCTCGACCTCCGACGAGGACAGCGCCCGGCTCGGCTTCGAGGCGGGCGAATCCGCCTTCATGACCAACTACACCTTCGCCTACGCCAGCGCCCAGGCCGAAGCTCCCGAGATCGGCAAGGAGATGGGCTTCGCCCGCTTCCCCCGGGTCGACGCGAGCAAGCCCAGCAAACCGCCGCTGGGCGGCTTCAATCTCGCGGTCAGCGCCTTCTCGAAGAACAAGGACGTCGACTTCGAGGCCGCCGCCTGCCTGGCCAGCAAACAGAGCCAGCTGACCGCGACCGAACTCGACGGCCTGCCGCCCTCTCGCTCCGATCTCTACACGGACAAGGTCGTGACCAAGGCCTACCCGGGCTTCGCCGGCCTGGTCAAGGAATCGATCGAGGCGGCGGGGCCGCGGCCGACCACCCCCGCCTACCAGGACGTCTCGCTGGCGGTCCAGCGCACCCTGCACCCGCCGGACAAGATCGACCCCGAAGACACCGAACCGATCTACGACGAACTGAAGTCGAACCTCGAAGACGCGGTCAAGCGGGAAGGGCTGCTCTGATGGAGGCCAGCGCACAGAAGGCGCCGGGAAGCGCGCGCACCCGCTCGGAGCACAAACTCGCCTGGATGCTCTGCGCCCCGGCGGTGCTGGCGATGCTGGCCGTCACCGCCTACCCGATCGGCTACGCGATCGTGCTCTCGGTCCAGCAGATCGACCTCCGCTTCCCCGACGAGAGCGGCTTCGTCGGGCTCGACAACTACACCGCCGTGCTCACCTCCAGCCTCTGGTGGGAAGACATCTTCAACACCCTCTTCGTGATGCTGACCTCGGTCGCGGTCGAGCTGGTGCTGGGGATGGCGATCGCGCTGGTCATGCACCGGGCGATCTTCGGCCGCGGCGTCGTCCGCACCTCGGTCCTGATCCCCTACGGGATCATCACCGTGGTCGCCGCCTTCGCCTGGCAGTTCGCCTTCGCGCCCGACACCGGCTTCGTCAACCACCTGCCGCTGATCAGCCGAAGACATGGACTGGTTCGGCGGCCGCTTCAGCTCCTTCGCGGTGATCATCATGGCCGAGGTCTGGAAGACGACGCCCTTCATGGCGCTGCTGCTGCTGGCCGGGCTGGTGACGATCGACGGCGGCCTCTACGAGGCGGCGAAGGTCGACGGGGCGAGCGCCTGGCAGCGCTTCACCCGCATCACCCTGCCGCTGATGAAGCCGGCGATCCTGGTCGCGCTGCTGTTCCGCACGCTCGACGGCTTCCGCGTCTTCGACACGATCTTCATCATGACCCGCGGTGCCCAGGACACCGAATCGGTCTCGATCCTCGGCTACAACCAGCTGATCTCGCGGCTCAACCTCGGCCTCGGCTCGGCGGTCTCGGTGCTGATCTTCCTCTGCGTCTTCCTGATCGCCTTCCTCTTCGTCAAGGGCTTCGGGACCAAACTCGACGAAGGCCGCCCGGGAGGCTGAGATGGGACGCTCGAAGCCGCGACTACGCCTACTGGAGCATCGCCATCGTGGTGGTGCTGATCTTCGCCCTGGTGCCGGTGATCTGGCTGATCTCGCTCTCGCTGAAGCCGCCGGACGCGATCACCGACCAGAGCTTCATCCCCTCCGAATTCTCGCTCGACAACTACAAGAGCCTGTTCGAAGGCGGGAATCGACGACAGCCCCTTCATCAAGCCGCTGATCAACTCGATCGGGATCGCCCTGATCACCACGGTGATCGCGATCATCCTCGCCTCCTTCGCCGCCTACGCGATCGCCCGGCTCGAATTCCCCGGCAAGCGACTGATCCTCGCCGGAGCGCTGGCGATCGCGATGTTCCCGCCGATCTCCACGGTCGGGCCGCTGTTCGACATGTGGCGGACCCTCGGCCTCTACGACACCTGGCCGGGCCTGATCATCCCCTACCTCACCTTCTCGCTGCCGCTGGCGATCTACGTCCTCGTCGCCTTCTTCCGCGAGATTCCCTGGGACCTCGAGCAGGCGGCCCAGGTCGACGGGGCGACGCCGTCCCAGGCGTTCCGCAAGGTGATCCTGCCGCTGGCCGCGCCGGGCGTGTTCACGGCGGCGATCCTCGTCTTCATCTTCGCCTGGAACGACTTCCTCTTCGCGATCTCGCTCACCTCCTCCGATGCCTCGCGCACCGTGCCGGCGGCGCTCGCCTTCTTCACCGGCGAGTCCTCGTTCACCCAGCCGACCGGCAGCATCGCCGCCGCCGCGGTGGTGGTGACGGTGCCGATCATCGTCTTCGTCCTCTTCTTCCAGCGCCGAATCGTCGCCGGGCTCACCGCCGGCGCCGTCAAGGGATAAGGAGCAACGCCATGGCAGAGATAGTCCTCGATGGAGTCAGCAAGGTCTTCGCGGACGGCTACGAAGCCGTCAAGGACATGGATCTCGACATCGCCGACGGCGAGTTCATGATCCTCGTCGGCCCCTCCGGCTGCGGCAAGTCGACGGCGCTGCGGATGATCGCCGGGCTCGAGGACATCTCCGACGGCGAGCTGAAGATCGGCGACGAAGTCGTGAACGACAAGGCACCGAAGGACCGCGACATCGCCATGGTCTTCCAGAACTACGCGCTCTACCCGCACATGACCGTGCGCGAGAACATGGGCTTCGCGCTGAAGCTGGCCAAGGTCGACAAGGAGGAGATCGACCGCAAAGTCGAGGAGGCGGCAGACACGCTCGACCTGACCCAGCACCTCGATCGTCGCCCGGTCAACCTCTCCGGCGGCCAGCGCCAGCGGGTGGCGATGGGCCGGGCGATCGTCCGCGACCCGAAGGTCTTCCTGATGGACGAGCCGCTCTCGAACCTGGACGCGAAGCTGCGGGTGCAGATGCGGACCGAGGTCGCGCGACTGCAGACGCAGCTGGAAACGACGATGGTCTACGTCACCCACGACCAGACCGAGGCGATGACGCTCGGCGACCGCGTCGCGGTGATGCGAGCCGGCGCCCTGCAGCAGGTCGGCACTCCCGCCGATCTCTACGACAACCCGAAGAACCTCTTCGTCGCCGGCTTCATCGGCTCGCCGGCGATGAACTTCATGCCGGCAGAGCTGAGCGGTGGCAAGCTAAAGCTGCCGATCGGCGAGATCGATGCCGGCGACCTCGCCGGTGACCACGGCGACGGCCAGGTCGTCGCCGGGCTGCGGCCGGAGAACTTCGAGGACGCCGGCATCGTCGGCGACCTCAAGCAGGAGCGCGGCCTCGTCTTCGAGGCCGAGATCGACCTGGTCGAGTCGCTCGGCTCCGACCTCTACGCCTACTTCCACATCGAGTCCGAAGGCGTCCAGTCCGACCAGCTCGCCGACCTGGTCGAGGACCGCCTCGACGAGACCGGCGCCGCCAACATCCGCGAGGGCGAGGAGCAGGTCGTGGCGCGGCTGGAGCCGACCAGCAAGGTCAAGCGCGGCGAGCGGGCCGAGCTCTGGGCCGACACCAGCAAGCTCCACCTCTTCGACCCGGAGAGCGGCAAGAGCCTGTAGCTCTTGGCATGTATTGTCAGCAGTTCTGTTGACTATTAGGGCTTACGTCGCGGGGATGGCAGCCTTGCTCTTACTGCTTGGTCCTCCACTGGGCGACCAGGCCAAGGGGGCCATCTATTGGGGATCCGATCCGGGTATCTCCCGCGTCAACCTGGATGGATCGGTGCTCGAGTCCCCATTCATCAGACCCAACGCATACAGCCTCTGTGCCCTCGCTGTCGATTCCACCCACATCTACTGGGCTGATAGCTACGGCAACAAGATCGGCCGCGCCAGACTCGATGGCACGGTCGTCGAATCCGACCTCATATCTCCAGCAGGTGACGTTCCCTGCGATCTCACTGTTGACTCCAACTACATCTACTGGGCCAACAGAGGATCCGAGACCATCAGCCGGGCAAGGCTAGACGGCTCCAACGTCGAGTCCGACTGATAGCTCTTCCGATCCTTGCGACGTAGCACTCACTAGTACGAGCTTGTACTGGGCAGATCGCGACTACGGCATCGTCAGCCGGGCCAACCTCGATGGCTCCGCTGCACTGAAGCTGTTTTCAGTTTCAGGCTACGTGTCAAATATCGCCGTTAATGACGGATACCTATATTGGGTCAACTCTCAATGGGGATTTGAAATCCATCGGCCGGGCCAGCCTGGATGGCACCCAAGTCGATCCGGCCTTCCTCACTGGCCAGAAACACCCTTATGCACTCGCAGCAGACTCCATCCAGGTAGTACCACCACCCGTTGCCACTCCTCCGGAGCAAAGCAAGATCACGGTTGGCAAGCTTCGAAGAAACAGGAGAAACGGCTCCATTACGTTCCCGGTGGACATCTACGAAGATGGCTGGCTTCGCATCGTCGCCGGCGGTGTACGTGTAACTGTCTTGCCGGAGGGAATAGAGGGAAGCGCCTCGCTTCAGCCCGGTCGAAAATTGATCAGGATTTCCCCGACGACCAAGAGAGGCGATGGCAGTCGGTGCGTTCTCAAGGTCTTCGGGAACGGCGGCAAGGTGAAACGCACGCTGCTTCTGGGGTTCCACCACTCAGGGAAGGTCCCGGTGGAGGAAACCAGGAGCTTCCTTCTGTTTAATCCCAGAGCCCAAGACTCTCGCGTTCAGCCCCAGCGCAAACGCCCTCCAGCGACCTGCGCCGCTCCTCCTCCTAAGAGCTAGAGGCGGGGCGGGACATCCCGCAAATCGCGGCGATTTGAGGGCCGCGGCGCGACCGGTGGCCGCTGCTACCCTCCCGGGGTAGGCAGTCCGCCTGCGCGTCCCGTCTCTCTATACAGCGAGGAAAACGCGCTTTTGACTTCCGCCGAGCGGCTTCTTGACCGCGATGGGCCGCGAGATGAATGCGGCGTCTTTGGCGTATACGCACCCGGGCACGACGTCGCCCGCCTCGCCTACTTCAGCCTCTACGCGCTCCAGCACCGCGGCCAGGAGTCGGCCGGGATCGCCACCTGCGAGGGCGGCCACATCACCACCCTGCGCGACTCCGGGCTCGTCTCCCAGGTCTTCGACGAGGAGAAGCTGAAGGCGCTGGAGGGCGACATGGCGATCGGCCACGTGCGCTACTCGACCACCGGCGGCGGCTCCTGGGAGAACGCGCAGCCGGTCTGGCGCGACGACGGCCGCGAGGTGGCGCTCGCCCACAACGGCAACCTGACCAACGCGGTCGAGCTCTGGGCCGAGCTGAAGGAGCGCGGGATCGACTTCCGCGGCACCTCCGACTCGGAGATCATCGCCGCCCTGCTCTCCTCCCACCAGGGCAAGCTGATCGAGGACGCGGTCGCCAACGTGATGCCGCGGATGGAGGGCGCCTACTCGACCGTGGTGATGACCAAGCACGCGATCGTCGCCTTCCGCGACCCGCACGGGATCCGGCCGCTCTCGCTGGGCCGGCTCGACGGCCGCTTCGTCGTCGCCTCGGAGAGCTGCGCCTTCGACATCATCGGCGCCGAACTGATGCGCGAGGTGCACCCGGGCGAGATGGTCAGCCTGACCGAGCGCGGGCTGGAGACGCGCCAGGTGGTCAAGGCCGAGCGCAAGGCGACCTGCGTCTTCGAGCACATCTACTTCTCCCGCCCCGACAGCCGCCTCGAGGGCAAAGTGCTGCAGCAGGTGCGCGGCAAGATGGGCGAGCTGCTCTGGCGCGAGTCGCCGGTCGAAGCCGACCTGGTGATCGCGGTGCCGGACTCCGGCAACCCCGCCGCCGCCGGCTTCGCCCGCGCCTCGGGCCTGCCCCGCGACGACGGCCTGATCAAGAACCGCTACGTCGCCCGCACCTTCATCCAGCCCGGCCAGGAGCTGCGCAAGCACGGCCTGCGGCTGAAGTTCAACCCGCTGCCGGAGATCGTCGCCGGGCAGCGGATCGTCGTCGTCGACGACTCGATCGTGCGCGGCAACACGACCCGCCAGATCGTCGGCATGCTGCGCGACGCCGGCGCCAAGGAGGTCCACCTGCGGATCTCGGCGCCGCCGATCCGCAACCCCTGCCACTACGGCGTCGACATGTCGACCCGCGAGGAGATGATCGCCCACAAGCGCTCGATCGACGAGATCGCCGAGGAGCTCGACGCCGACTCGCTCGCCTACCTCTCGATGGACGGCGTCTACGAGGCGATCGGCGGCGGGCCCGAGGACCACTGCGACGCCTGTTTCAGCGGCCATTACCCGCTCGGCGACCCCGACGAGGCCAACGGCAAGTTCGCCCTGGAGGACGTCGCGGTGGTGCCGGCCTCGCGCTAGCGGCCGGCGGCGCCTACCGGGAGAGGCGAGAGTGAAACAGCGACCGGGAGAGGCGCGAGCTACGGACGGGCCGGCACTGGCCGCCTGGAAGCTGCCGCTGATCGTCGCGGCCCTGGCGGTGACCATCGTCGGCGGCTTCTACCTCGGCGGGCCTGGGTTGGGGCTGGCGGTCGGGGCGCTGGCCGCCGCCTCGATCGTCGTCATGGCGGTTCGCCATCCGCCGGTGCACCCGATCGTCCCCGCTCCCCTGACGGACTTCCGGCGCCACGTCCTGGTCGTCGTCAGCGCCCCGCTGGAGGACAGCGAGGCGATCGAGCAGATCGCCCAGGCGGCACGCCTCGGCGACGCCGATCAGGCCGAGGCAGAGGTCCTCGTCCTCAGTCCCGCTCGCATCGGCTTTCTCGATCGCTGGTCCTCGGATTTCCGGCGGGCCCGTCACCGCGCCCAGCGCCGCCTCGTGGTCAGCGTCGCCTCGCTGGCCAAGGCCGACGTCGCCGCGAGCGCCCGCGTCGGCGACGAGAACCTGGTCCAGGCGGTCGACGACACCCTGCGCAGCTTTCCCGCCACCGAGGTGATCCTGGTGACCGGCAGCCCCGAGTCCGACGTCGCCGGCAACGCGGCGGTGCCGGAGCTGGAATCCCGGCTCCAGGCCGATTTTCATCACCTCGTGCTCGGCCCGACCCCCTGACTCGTCAGGGTCGCGGCGGCGAGCTCCGGCGGCGCCTCAGATATCGCCCACCCGGACGGGCTAGCTGTCCTACCCACGGACGTTGTGAACACGGCTGATAGGCGGCCGGTCTCCCAATGAGCTGTGCGGGCGACGCCGGTTGTAGTACCGAAGGAAGGATGGCAGGGAGCGCAACCGCTCGGCCGAGCTCTCCCACCGGTGGGCGTATGCCCACTCGCGTTGCAGGGTCTGGATGAACCTCTCGGCCTTGCCGTTCCAGCGCGGCGTGTAGGGCGGGGTGAGGATGTGACGGGCGCCGTGGCGGCGCAGGAGCTCTTTGAAGATACGGGCCCGGCGGTAGACCATCGCGTTGTCGGTCATCACGGCCTCCGGCGGATCGAGACCCAGAGAGGTAAACCAGGCGAATGCCCGCTCCAAGGTCCCAGCGTTGGTCTCGGCACTCTCGCGGGGGTGGCGCTCGACGTAGGCCAGGCGGGAGTGGTCGTCGATGACCACGTGCAGGTATTCCCAGCCGGCGCCGCGGCTGCGGTCGTGACGTTCGCCGGTGGCAGCGTGGCCGGGCTCAGAGAATCGCGCCAGCCGCTTGACGTCCATGTGCAGCAGGGCGCCGGGGCGCGACCACTCATAGCGGCGGTAGGTCTGTCGCTCCGCGCGGGGGATGCGGGAGAGCCCGTGGCGGTGCAGGACCTTCCAGATCGTCGAGCGTGGGTGCCGGCAGATCCCCGCCAGGCGACCAGGCCCCAGGCCAGTTTGGCGGCGTGCCCGCAGGATCGACTCCTCCTCGGCCGCCGATAGCCGCCGGGGCTGGCGGTGCGGCGTGCAGGGCCGATCGCGCAGCCAGCCTCCCGAGCGCCGCTGCTCCTCACCTGCGCCGAGCCAACGATGCCACCAGCGATGGGCCGTGGCCGGTGCGACGTTGAGGGCGGCAGCTGCCGCCCTCAACGTCATCCCCGACTCAATGGCTTGCACCAGCGCCAACCGTCCCGCTGGTCCGAGAGCAGCGTTACCGTGAATGTCCATCCGGGTCCTCCTTGCTTGGGCGTCAGAACCACAAGCCTCTTGGAGGGCCCGGATGTCTCTCAGCTGTTCACAAGGTGTGTGGGCGGGACAGCTAGAGGTTCACCTCGACCAGGCAGCCCGCCTGCTCGGGGTCGTGAGGCTCGAAGCCGACCAGCTTCGCCTGCGGGTCGAGCTCGCCGAGCAGACCGGCGGTGATGCCGCGGTGCAGGGTGCAGACGACCTCGGCGCTCTCGCGCACGGAGTCCTTATACGGGCAGTTGCCGAGGCTGCAGGCGAAGCCGGCGTCGCCGCGCTCGAGCGTCGGTTCGAAGCCCAGTGCGGCGAGCGCGTCGCGGAGGTCCCCGGCCGGGTCCCCGCCGGCCGGGGGCGCCAGCTCGCGGCCGATCTCCTCGCCGGCCCGCTCGACCTCGCGCAGCCGGCTGGCGCTGGCGGGGATCGCTCGCGCCAGCCATCTCGCCAGGTCGGCGTAGGCTCGCGGCTGCATGCCGCCGGGCTGCGCATCGGGGGCAACGGCCCAGCTGTCGCGGGGCCGGCCTTTGCCCATCCGCACCCGGCTGCGGGTGACGAAGCCGCCCTCCAGCAGCCGCTCGAGGTGGCGGCGCACCCCGTTCGGGTGCAGGCCGAAATGCGCGGCCACCTCGTCGGTTCCGGCCGGCCCCCGCCGCTCGACCAGGAAGGCAAATATCTGCGCGCGTTTCGGCTCGGCCAGCGGGCCCTCTGGGGACGGAGGAAGGTCCATCGTGGCCAGCTTTGCACAGCCAACTTTGCCACAGCAACCGGCCCCGATATTTTTCCCACTCTACTTGTGAAAAAGGAGATCCAATGGCCTACGTAATCGCCGAGCCCTGCATCGGCACCAAGGACAACTCCCGCGTCGAGGCCTGCCCCGTCGACGCGACCTACCCGCAGGACATGGTCCCCCAAGACCGGCAGAAGTACATCGAGATCAACGCCGCCCACTTCCAACACGCGTAACCGACTTTGACCCCACCCGGGTGGGGTCAAAGTCGGTTACGCGTGTTCGGTCCTGGCGGGTGTCAGATTGCGCACTCGCCCTCGCCGCGGATCACTTCGTAGGGGCTGGTGCGGTTCCAGTCGATGAATTCCTCCATCGTCTCGAGGCTGAACTCGGCCGGCAGGGTCAGCTCCTTGACCTCGGCTTCGAAGCGCTCGTTGCCGACCCGCTCGGCATAGGCCTCGAAGTTCTCCGCGTCGCTCTCGCGCTCGGCCTCGTACATCCGCAGCCAGCGCTCGACCGCCTCGGGAACCCGCTTGGCGGGGAGGCGGGATTTGAGCCGCTTGCCGAAGGCGACGTCGCCGCTGGCGGCGCGGCCGCCGATGTGCGGGATGTAGGCCGGCATCTGGCGCTCGCCGAGCTTCAGCGAGGCGCCGTAGAAGCCGATCGTGCCGATGTGGTGCTGACCGCAGCCGTTCGGGCAGCCGCTCATCTTGATCTGGATCGCCCGGGTCAGCGGATCGTCGATCCGCATCGCTTCGATCCGCGCCTGGATCGCTTCGTTCAGGCCCATCGAGGCGGTGATCCCCATTTTGCAGCTGTCGGTGCCGGGGCAGCTGATCACGTCGTCGATTTCGAAGGCGCCGGCGCTCTCCAGGCCGAGCTCGCGGAGCCGGCTCCAGACGTCGTAGAGCGCCTCGTCGCGGACCCAGCGCAGGACGATGTTCTGCTCGACGCTGCTGCGGGCGTAGCCGCCGCAGTACTCGCGCATGATCGCCGCCAGGCCGCGGAACTGCTCCGGGGTGAGGTCGCCGCGCGTCACCTTCACCGCCACCGCCGAGAAGCCGGCCTGGCGCTGCGGGGTCACGTTGCGCTCGACGAAGACGTCGAACCGCGAACGGTCGCCATTGGGGGAGCCGTAGACAGCTCCCGCCGCCGGCGCCTTCGCCTCCTCGTCGTCGTCGAAGCGCAACCGCTCCAGCTCCGCCGGGTAGTCGCGTTCCGCGGTCCACTCACCGCGCAGCTCCTCGTCGACGAGGTCGCGGAAGGCGTCGGGCCCGATTTTGTCGAGCAGGACCTTGATCCGGGCCCGGGCGCGGTTCTTGCGCAGCCAGTCCTGACGGTCGAAGACGCGGACGATCGCCTCGCTCATCCGCAGGTAGGAGCCGTCGTCGACTCCGACGAAGTCGTAGATCTTGTGGGCGAGGCGGGGCATGATCGCGGTGCCGCCGCCGACCCAGACCTCGAAGCCCTTGACGCCGTCGCGGACGACCGGCAGGAAGCCGAGGTCGTGGATCGGCACGATCGCCCGGTCCGCCGGCGAGGCGGAGAAGGCGACCTTCCACTTGCGCGGCATCGCCTGGGTGACCGGGTGGCGGACGAAGTAGCGCACGTAGGCGCCGGCGTAGGGGGTCGGGTCGAAGACCTCATCGCTGGCGATCCCCGCGTAGGGGTCGGCGGTGACGTTGCGGACGGTGTTGCCGCAGCCCTCGCGCGAGGAGAGACCGGCCTTGCCGAGCTCGCGGATCAGCTCCGCCGCGTCGGCCAGGAGAACGTGGTGCAGCTGGATGTTCTGGCGGGTGGTGATGTGGCCTTTGCGCATCGGCACCCAGCGCTCGATCGCGTCGGCGAAGGCCTCCAGCTGCTCCGACGAAACGCCGCCGAAGGGCAGCTTGATGCGGATCATCTGCACGTCTGCCTGGCGCTGCCCGTAGACGCCCTGTTTGAGCCGGAAGGGGACGAACTCGAGTTCCTCGCGCTGGCCCTCCAGAAAGCTCCCGGCTTCGGAGCGGAAGTCGTCGAACTCGTCTTCGAGGATTGGGATCACATGGCCGGGGACGTTCTCGTAGCGCTCCGGGTTCTCCCGCGATCCAGGCGCCCCCTTGCCGTGCTGGCGCTTGCCGCGGTCGACGTCGAGGCCGTCGAGAACCGCGGTGGCCGTGCTCTCAGGGGGTACCGAAACATCCATACCGTTGAATCCTCCATCTCCAGGGTGCGTGCAGGTCAGGCTAAAAACATCCGGAGTGTGAAAATAGCAAAACCTGACCCGGATTCGGGTATTTACTTTCCCGACGATCCTCCTACGGGGTCAAGGCGGCGACGATCTCGGCCGCCGGCCGGACCTCGTCGATACGGGCGACGGTCTGCCCCGCGTAGAGGGGGCCAGCGTCGATCAGATTGTCCGGGCCGTCGTCGGTAGCGCCGATTGGGGTGAGCAGGCGACTGCCCGGGCGCTGGGCCCTGGCGAGGCGCAGCTGGACTGATGCCGGCAGGAAACGCGCCGCCGGGGCGGAGAGGCGGTTCAGCGTCCGGTTCAGCCGCGGTCCCCGGGGATCGTCGCCGAGCCAGCGCCGGGTCGCGGCGTTCGGCGCCACCCGATGGGGGCCCGGCCAGCCGCTCCCGAACAGCTCGGTCAGGACGGTCTCGGTCGCCTCCAGCGCCCGCTGCTTGTAGAGCGGATGGGCGCGGCTCTCGTCGCTGAGCAGGAAGCGCGTGCCGGCGACGACGCCGGCGGTGCCCTCCTCCAGGGCCAGCCGAACGTCGCCGCGCTCGGCGATTCCTCCCGCCAGCAGAGTCGGGTAGCCGGGCGGCAGTGCCGCCCTGACCCGTTCCTGCAGCTCCAGCGCCGGCGTGCTGCCGCGCACGTGCCCACCGGCCTCGACGCCCTGGGCGATCACCGCGTCGGCGCCGGCGGCGTGCGCCGCGCGCGCCTCCGCAACCGACCCGCACTGGTGGATCCACACCCCCGGGACCCGCCGCCGCGGCGTTCCCCAGAAGGTGACGACCGCGTCGGCGCCGGCCGCCGCCTCGAACCAGCTGCGCCGGGCAAAGGGCAGCAGCAGGTTGACCGCGACCGGCGCCCCGGTCAGTGCCCGGGCGGCGGCGAGCTCTCGTTCGATCGCGGCGGCGCCGTTGACCGCGATCGTCCCCAGCCCGCCGGCCTCCGAGACGGCAGCAGCCAGCTCGTGGCGGCTGAGGCCGCCGCCCATCCCGGCCTGGACCAGCGGCAACTCGACGCCAAGGCGTTCGAACAGGAACATCAGGTCCAGAGGTCGTGCTCGCCCAGCTCACCCATCGCCCACTGAGCCTATTGCGCGGTAGTCGTTTGGGCCGCTATGCGACACAAACGACTACCGCGCTCGTCCTGCGGCAAGATGCGCGGCAGTGACCGACGCCTTCAAGCTCGTCGTCCTCGCCTCCGGCAGCGGCACCAACCTGCAGGCGATCCTCGACACCCTGCACAAGCGCGAGGGGGTCGAGGTGGTCGGAGTGGGCACCGACAAGCCCGATGCCTGGGCGCTGGAGCGGGCGCAGGTCGAGGGCGTCGCGACGGCGGTCTTCGCCCGCGACAGGTATGAGGACCGCGGGGCGCGCGACGCCGACATGGGCGAGTGGATTGAGTCGCGGGGCGCGGACCTGGTCGTCCTCGCCGGCTATATGCAGCTGCTCAGCGCTGCCTTCATCGCCCGCTTCCGCAACCGCGTCGTCAACATCCACCCCGCGCTGCTGCCGGCCTTCCCCGGGCTCGACGCGATCGGCCAGGCGTTGGAGGCAGGCGTGGAGACCACCGGGGTGACGGTCCACTTCGTCGACGAGGGCGTCGACACCGGGCCGCCGATCTTGCAGCGCGAGGTGCCGGTGCCCGCGGGCGGCGATCGCGAGGAGCTGGAGCAGGCGATCCACGCGGTCGAGCACCAGCTCTACCCGGAGGCGATCCGCATGATCGCGGAGGGCAGGGTTAGGATCGACGCCAGCGACCCTCGCAAGGTCGCGATCGATGACTGAGACTGCCGCAGACAGCCGCGAGGAGAACGCCGACGACGGCGCGATCCGGGTGCGTCGGGCGCTGATCTCGGTCTCCGATAAGACCGGCGTCGCCGACTTCGCCAAGAGCCTGGCCGCGCTCGGGGTCGAGATCCTCTCCACCGGGGGCACCGCCAGCGCCCTGCGCGAGGCCGGGCTGACCGTGACCGACGTCTCCGAGTTCACCGGCCAGGAGGAGATCCTCGACGGCCGCGTCAAGACGCTGCACCCGCGGCTGCACGCGGCGCTGCTGGCGCGGCGCGAGGACTCCGAGCACATGGCGACGCTGGCGCGCGAGGGGATCGAGCCGATCGACGTCGTCTGCGTCAACCTCTACCCCTTCGAGCAGACCGTCTCCGGGCACGACGTCGCGCCCGAGGTGGCGATCGAGAACATCGACATCGGCGGCCCGACGATGATCCGCGCCGCCGCCAAGAACCACGAGGGCGTCGCCGTCGTCGTCAAGCCCGAGTCCTACGACGCGGTCTGCGCCGAGCTGGAGGAGAGCGGCGGCGAGATCTCCGCCACGACCCGGCACTGGCTGGCCAACGAGGCCTTCGCCCAGACCGCCCGCTACGACGCCGCGATCAGCCGCTGGTTCTCGACCGAGTACGAGGACTTCCCCGAACACCTGGCGGTCGCTTACGAGAAGGTGCTCGACCTCTCCTACGGCGAGAACCCGCACCAGCGGGCGGCGCTCTACGCCGACGTCGGCGCCCGCAGCCACATCCTCTCGCGGGTCTCGAAGCTGCACGGCAAGGCGCTCTCCTTCAACAACGTGCTCGACCTCGACGCCGCCCGCGGCCTCGTCGACGACTTCGAGCAGCCGGCCTGCGTGATCGTCAAGCACAACAACCCCTGCGGGGTGGCGATCGGCGCCGACGCGCTCGAGGCCTACCTGAAGGCGCTGGCCTGCGACCCGGTCTCCGCTTACGGCGGCGTCATCGCCCTCAACCGCCCGGTCAGCAGCGAGCTGGCCGAGGAGCTGCACAAGAACTTCGTCGAGGTGCTGAGCGCGCCCGACTTCGAGCACGGCGCCCTGGCGGTGCTGCAGCAGAAGGAGGCGATCCGGATCCTCTGCGAGGAGGAGCGGCGCCAGACCGACCCCGGCGAGCGCGACGTCAAACGCGTCCACGGCGGGCTGCTGATCCAGGACCGCGACGGCGACCCCGAGCCGCGCGAGATCATGGAGGTGGTGACGAAGACGCAGCCGAGCGAGGAGCAGTGGGCCGACATGCTCTTCGCCTGGACCGTCTGCCGCCGCGTCCGCTCCAACGCGATCGTGATCGCCAAGGGCGGCGCCACGCTCGGCATCGGCGCCGGGCAGATGAGCCGCGTCGACTCCGTCCGCCTCGCGGTCGAGAAGTGCCGCGACGCCCGCGGCGAGGACGCCGGTTCCCTGCTGACCGGCTCCGCCGTCGCCTCCGACGCCTTCTTCCCCTTCGCCGACGGCCCCGAGCTGGCGATCCAGGCCGGATCCAACGCCGTGATCCAGCCCGGCGGCTCCAAACGCGACGGCGAGGTCATCGCCGCCTGCGACGAGGGCGGCGTGGCGATGGTCTTCACCAAGCACCGGCACTTCCGGCACTAGCACCTAGTTCTTTAGCTTCGTGGGGGTGGGGTCCGTCAATTCGACAGGAGGGGTCTGAGCCTCTCCTGTCGAATCGATCCGCGTGGACGAGCGCAGCGAAGCGATTCAGGCGCGGTTCGAATGGCCGGTGATCGTCGCCGCCCTGCTGACGATTCCGCTGGTCCTGATTCAGGAGTCCAATCTCAACCAGCCCTGGCCGACGATCGGCGCCGTCCTCAACTGGATCACCTGGCTGGTCTTCGCCACCGAGGTAGTGGTGATGCTCTGCATCGTGCCGCGCAAGCGGACCTGGCTGCGTACGCACATGCTCGACGTCGCAGTCACGGTGCTGACCCCGCCGTTCGCGCCGGCCGCCTGGCAGGCCGGGCGCCTCTACCGGGTGCTCCGACTCATGCGCCTGCTGCGCGTTTTCAGCCTGCGGCGCCTGCTCTCGCTCGAAGGTCTCAGGTTGGCGGCCGTGGCCGCGGTCACGACCGTGGTCCTTGGCGGCATCGTCGTCGCCAGCATCGAGACGACCGCCAGGGAACCGTGGACCACCTGGGACGGGATCTGGTGGGCGGTGACGACCGTGACCACGGTCGGCTACGGCGGACTCGAACCGCATACCGACAGCGGCCGCATCATCGCCAGCGCGATCATGCTGGTCGGGATCGGCTTCATCGCCCTGCTCACCGCCTTCATCGCCGACCGCTTCATCGCCGGCCAGGAAGCGAAGGAGGACCAGATCCTCGCCGAGCTGCGGGAGATCCGGGCCAGGCTCGAGCGCCTCGAAGCCCGCTAGGCCATCTCTTTCTGCATCGCGCTGGCGCGCCGCACGTGATCGCAGATTTCATCCGGGGTGTCGGCGGTGAGCAGGAGCTCCTTATCGGCGGGGCCGATCATGCCGGCGTCCTCGAGCTCGTTGTCGATCCAGTCGAGCAGGGGCTTCCAGTGCTGGGAGTCGACGAGGATCGTCGGGAAGTGCTGAATCCGGTCGGTCTGGATCAGGGTCAGGCTCTCGAACATCTCGTCGAGAGTGCCGAAGCCGCCGGGGAAGATGACGAAGGCGCGGGCGTAGCGGACGAACATCAGCTTGCGGGCGAAGAAGTAATGGAAGTTGAGGCTGCGGTTGAGGTAGGGATTGGCGTGCTGCTCGTGCGGCAGCTCGATGTTGAGGCCGACCGAAAGGCCCCCGGCCTCGGCGGCGCCGCGGTTGGCGGCCTCCATCAGGCCGGGGCCACCGCCGGTGATGACGGTGAAGCCGTGCTTGGCGAGGCAGGCGCCGGTCTCGCGGCAGAGCTCGTACCAGCGGTGGCCAGGCGCGATCCGGGCCGAGCCGAAGACGGAGACGCCGTCGTCGATGTCGCGCAGGGCGTCGAAGCCGGCGTCGATCTCGGCGCGGATGCGGTCGAGGCGGACGTCGTCCTCCTGCTCGACGTCGCAGGGGACGCGGAGCAGGTGCTCGTCGCGTTTGGCGCCCGTGCCCGGCACCTCGCGAGCGTCGTCGTCCCCAGCCAAATGCCCCCGGCGGGACTCGAACCCGCGACGCGCGGCTTAAAAGGCCACCGCTCTAACCAGCTGAGCTACAGGGGCGAAGGGCCCATGGTAGAGGGACACTGAGTGGCGTGGCGGCGAGGGCGGCGCGCTCGCGCTCGCTCAGGAGAGGTCGGGGAGCCCCTGGTACGGGGTCGAGGCCTCGGCATGGGTGCGCTGGGGGATGCGGCCGGCGCGGCGGGCGGTGTGGCCGGCCTCGACGGCGCCGCGCAGGGCCCGCGCCATCGCCGTCGGCTGCTCGGCGCCGAAGATGGCGCTGGCGGCGAGCACGGCGTCGCAGCCCAGCTCCATCGCCAGGGCGGCATCGGAGGCGGTGCCGATGCCGGCGTCGAGGATGACCGGCACGGAGGCGCGCTCGGCGATGATCGCGACGTTGTAGGGGTTGCGGATGCCGGCGCCGGAGCCGATCGGCGAGCCCAGCGGCATCACCGCGGCGCAGCCGGCCTGCTCGAGGCGGCGGGCGAGGATCGGGTCGTCGTTGGTGTAGGGGAGGACGGTGAAGCCGTCGGCGACCAGCCGTTCGGCGGCGTCGAGCAGCTCGACCGCGTCGGGGTAGAGGGTGCGGTCGTCGCCGATCACCTCGAGCTTGACCCAATCCGTCTGGAAGGCCTCGCGGGCGAGCTTGGCGGTGCGGATCGCGTCGCGGGCGGTGAAGCAGCCGGCCGTGTTGGGCAGGGCGAAGAGGCCGAGGCGCTCGATCAACTCGAGCACCGAGCCCTCGGCGGCGGGGTCGATGCGGCGCAGGGCGACGGTGACGATCTCGGTCCCGGCGGCGCTCAGCGCCGCCTCCATCTGCTCCAGCGAACGGAAGCCGCCGGTGCCGGCGATCAGCCGCGAGGACCACTGGCGGCCGCCCATCTCCCAGGCCTCGGCTCCGCCCTGGATCGCGGCCAGGACCTCGACGCTCTGGCCGTCGTGCAGCGCCGTCGCCTCCCACTCGCCATGCGGCACAACCTCGCCGTCGAGGGCGACGGCAACCCCGCGGGGCGCCACGCCACGAGCGCCAACGGCGGCGCCCGCCACCCGCACCGCGTCGGCCAGCGTCGCCGCCGCCGCCAGCTCGCGCGGCTCGCCGTTGAGCTCGATCCTCATTGCGAGTCCTCGGCGGCCCGCTCCGCGGCTTCGGCGGCCTCCGCCAGCGCCGCCCCACGCGCCGCAAGTTCGCCAGCGCGGTCCAACCCCGCGCTCGCGCCTGGACTCGCGCTGCGCGAGGGGTGGTTGTCGTTTGTCGCCCTCTGGGCGACAAACGACAACCGCGCCGGGTGCGCGGGGGCGGCGGCTTCCGGCAAGGGGTCGCCGGCGAGCACGGCCGCGACGGCGTCGGCGGTCAGCGGCGCCAGGAGGATGCCGTTGCGGTAATGGCCAGTCGCCAGCACCAGGCCCTCGATCGCGCCGGGGCCGATCAGCGGCAGGTTGTCCGGGGTGCCGGGGCGCAGCCCGGCCATCGAGTCGACCAGCTCCATCTCGGCGACGTCGGGGAGCAGTCGGTAGGCCTCGCGCAGCAGCTCGTGGACACCGCCGGCGGTGACCGCGGTGTCGAAGCCCTGCTCCTCGGAGGTGGCGCCGACGATCAGGCGGCCGTCGGGGCGCGGCACCAGGTAGACGCGCTCGGAGGCGACGATCCGCTCGCAGGGCGCGGCGCCGTCGCGGCTGCGCAGCTCGACGATCTGGCCCTTGACCGGGCGCACCGGCGGGCGGGCGGGCTCGGGCAGCCACTCGGCGTGGCCCGACCAGGCGCCGGCGGCGAGCACGACCGCCTCGGCGCGCAGCTCCTCGCCCGCGGCGGTCCGCACCCCGGCCAGGCGCTCGGCCTCGAACAGCCCCGCGACCACCTCGGCCCCGGTCCGCACCTCGGCCTCGGCTCCCCCCTCCCCGACCGACCCGAGCGCGGCCAGCAGCGCCCGGGTCAGCGCCCGCGGGTCGACCGCGGCCTCACCGGGCGCGTGGACGCCGCCGTTGAAGGATGGGGTCAGTCCCGGCTCGAGGTCGCGGCAGCGGCGCGGCGGCAGCCACTCGGCCTCGAGGCCGAGCGAGCGCTGCAGGTCGTGGACGCGGCGCAGCTCCGCCGCCTCGTCGCGGTCGAGGGCGATGTGGAGGGCGCCCTGGTGCGCGTAGCCGGTCGTCTCTCCCGTCGCCGCCTCCAGCTCGGCGACGAAGTCGGGGTAGAGCTGGGCCGAGGCGAGGGTCATCTCCAGCAGCTCCGGCTCGCCGAAGGCCAACTCGCCGACCGGCGCCAGCATCCCGGCGGCGACGCGGGTGGCGCCGGCCGGCGGCTCGGCTCGCTCGAGCACCGCCACTCGCGCCCCTTGCCGGGCAGCGCGCCAGGCGCAGCTGAGGCCGATCACCCCGCCACCTACGAATATCGCGTCGAAACTGCGCTTCTCTGTCACACCATTGCCTCCGCCGGCATTACCCGGATCAGGTTCAGACGGTCGGTGACCTCGCTGCCACCCTCTCAGCCCTCGCGGGCTCCCGTTACCCCACCAAGGCTACCCGCCTCACCAGCCCCGCAAGCCGGGAACCGCGGTCGATGGGCCTCAAGCGTCCGACATGTGGACGTTTGCGGCGTATCGACGGTCCGTTCGTGCCGGTCATAATCGGGGCATGAGCCTCGCGCCCCCCGAGTCCGCCGGTCCGCTGCGCCGCGAGCGCCTGCGCACCGCGCGCCTCTACTTCGTCTGCGACGCGCGGCCCAACGGCGCCGACCCCGAAGCGCTGCTGCGGGCGGCGCTGAGCGGCGGCGTCGACATCGTCCAGCTGCGCGAGAAGGAGCTGGGCCGGGCCGAGATCGAACGCGCCGCCTCGACCTTCCGCCGCGTCTGCGACACCTACAGCGCCCTCTTCATCGTCAACGACGATCCCGACCTGGCCCGCGCCTGCGACGCCGACGGAGTTCACGTCGGCCAGGACGACGCCTCCGCTGAGGAGGCGCGGGAGCTGCTCGGGCCCGACGCGATCATCGGCCTCTCGACCCACTCGCCGGAGCAGATCGCCGCCGCCGACGAGCGGCCGGTCGACCACATCTCGGTCGGGCCGATCTGGGAGACGCCGACGAAAGCCGGCCGGCCGGCGGTCGGCCTGGAGCTCGTCTCCCACGCCGCCGCGCACGCGACCCACCCCTTCTTCGGGATCGGCGGCATCGACACCTCCAACGCCGAGCAGGTCGTCGGCGCCGGGGCGACCCGGCTCTGCGTGGTGCGGGCGATCCGCGATGCCGCCAACCCAGCCGCCGTCGCCGAAGAGCTGCGGCGTACCGTTGGGGTGGCGCCCGGTGGCTGAGCAACGGCGCAAGCGCAAGGACCGCGGCGCCAACCCGATGACGCGAGGCTACGCCAAGGCGGAGCAGCGCAACCAGGCGGCGCGCGAAGCCCTGACGCCGCTGGCCGAGGGCGAGCGGCCGACCGTGGTGACGGTCGGCGCCATCGTCGCCGGGCTGATCGCGCTCTCGATCGTCGCCGGCTACCTGGCGGGGGTCAAGGTCAACGGCGAGGCGCCGCGGGTGCCCCAGGTCGTCGCTCCAGCGCTGATCATGGGAGTGATGTCGTGGGGCATGTGGCGCGCCCGCTACTGGGCCGTGCTCGGCTTCCAGCTGATCCTTGTCTTCCTCATCTTCAGCGCCGTCTTCGGGCTGACCGTGCAGGCGGCGACCGTGGCCCAGTTCGCGGCGACCCTCGGTCTGCTGGCGGTCTCCGGCACCTTCTTCTTCTTCATGGTCAAGGCGATGGCGCGGATCCAGATGCCGGACCGCGGCCCGCGCGACTGACCACGCGATCGTCGTTCTATAGGCTCAGGCCAATGTCAGATTCCTTCGATGTGATCGTGATCGGCGGGGGTCCTGGCGGCTATGTCGCCGCGATTCGCTCCGCGCAACTCGGCAAGAAAACCGCCGTGGTCGAGCGCGACAAGGCCGGCGGTCGCTGCCTCAACTACGCCTGCATCCCGGCCAAGACGATCCTGCGCACGGCGGAGATCTACACCGAGGCGCGCGAGAGCGCCGACCTCGGCGTCGTCGCCAACGACGTCTCGCTGGACTGGGACGCCGTCGGCAAGCGCCGCGCCGCCGTCTCCGAGTCGCTCTCCGGCGGGGTGAAGATGCTCTGGGACAAAAACAAGGTCACGGTGATCGAGGGCGAGGGATCGCTGACCGCCGAGGGCGACGTCAAGGTCGGCGACGAGGTCTACGGGGCCGGCGCCGTGATCCTCGCGACCGGCTCGGTGGCGCTGCCGATCCCCGGGGTCGAGTTCGGCGACCGCATCGTCGACACCTGGGGCGCCTGGTCGCTGCCGGAAGTGCCGGGGAAGATCGCCGTCGTCGGCGCCGGTGCCTCGGGCTGTGAGATCGCCTCCGCCTACGGCCGCTTCGGCACCGAGGTGCTGCTGATCGAGATGCTGCCGCAGATCCTCCCGGCCGAGGACAAGGACGTGGTCCGGGTCGTCGAGCGCGCCTTCAAAAAGCAGAACATCGCCGTGTCCGCCGGCAACCCGGTCGAGAACGTCGAGGCAGGCAAGAGCTCGGTCAAGTTCACCTATGGCGGCGAGTCGGCCGAGGTCGACTACCTCTGCGTCGCCGGCGGGCGCCGCGCCGACACCGAGGGCCTGGGCCTGGCCGAGGCCGGGGTCGAGCTGGAGGAGAACGGCAAGGTCAAGGTCGACGAGTACCAGCGGACCTCGAACCAGAAGGTCTACGCGATCGGCGACCTGGTCAACGCCAAGGCGCTCGCCCACAAGGCCTCCGAGGAGGGCGTCGTCGCGGCCGAGGGGGCCGCCGGGGTCGAGACCCATCCGGTCGACCAGAAGCTGGTCGCGGGTGCCACCTTCAGCCACCCGCAGGTCGCCAGCGTCGGCCTCACCGAGGCGGCCGCCAAGGAGGCCGGCAACGACGTCAAGGTCGGCAAGTTCAAACTCGGCGGCGTCGGCGGCGCGACCGTCTACGACGACAAAGAAGGCCTGGTCAAGGTCGTCGCCGACAGCAAGTACGGCGAGATCCTCGGCGTCCACATCGTCGGCAACCGGGCCTGCGACATGATCGCCGAGCTGGTCGCGACGATGGCGCTCGAGGGCGGCTACCAGGAGCTGGCGCGGATCATGCACCCGCACCCGACGATCTCCGAGTCGATCTTCGAAGCCGCCCGGGCCGTGGACGGTTGGGCGACGCACGCCTGACCTTGACGCCCCCCCGCGCCACCTTCTACTTCGACTTCGCCTCGCCCTACGCGTACCTTGCCGCGGAGCGGGTCAGCGGGCTCTTCACCGAAGCGGGGCTGGAGCAGCCGGAGTGGCAGCCGGTCTTTCTCGGCGGCCTGCTGAAGCGCTTTGAGCGGCGGCCGTGGTCGCTCGGCTCCGAGCGCGAGGAGGGGATGGCCGACGTCCAGCGCCGCGCCTCGGCCTACGGCCTGCCGTCGATCGTCTGGCCCGAGCCCTGGCCGGCCAACACGCTGACCGCGATGCGGGTCGCGACCTTCGCCAAGCAGACCGGCCGCACCGTCTCCTTCTCGCTCGCCGCCTTCCGCCAGGCCTTCGCCGCCGGCCGTGATCTCGGCGACCCCGACAACGTGATGATCGCCGGCGCCGCCTGCGAGCTGCACCCGCGGGCGCTGCTGAAAGCGGTGCAGACGGAGATCGTCAAGAACGCGCTGCGCGAGGCGACTGACGCGGCCGGCGACCGCGGCGTCGAAGGCGTTCCGGCGCTGGCCGTCGGCAAGCGGGTCTTCTGGGGTGACGACCGCCTCGAGGAGGGCTTGGAGGCCGCCCGGGGCTAGATCCCCCATTCGTCCCAAGCAGACTCCGCAGGCGTCAAAGACGGGGGTGCCGATCATCTAATGTGGCCGTCGATGGCCAATTTGCCCGATGCCGCCACCTGTTACGAGCTGCTCGCGCGCATGGCCCTGATCCGCCGCTTCGAGGAGGAGGCGGGTCGCCAGTACCAGCGCGCCAAAGCCGGCGGCTTCCTGCACCTGGCGATCGGCGAGGAGGCGACGATCGTCGGCACCACCTCGGTGATGCGCGACGAGGACTACCTGATCGGCACCTACCGCACCCACGGCCACGCGATCGCCCGCGGCACCGACCCCAAACGGGTGATGGCGGAGCTGTTCGGGCGGGTCGACGGGACCAGTGGCGGCCGCGGCGGCTCGATGCACATCTTCGACCGCGAGAATCGCTTCATGGGCGGCTATGGGATCGTCGGCGGCAACCTGCCGATCGCCGCCGGCCTCGCCCTGGCCTCCCAGTACAAGGGCGAAGACGCGGTCACCGTCTGCATGTTCGGCGACGGCGCCTCCAACACCGGCAACTTCGGCGAGACGATGAACCTGGCGGCGCTGTGGAAGCTGCCGGTCTTCTTCCTGGTCGAGAACAACCTCTATGGGATGGGCACCGCGGTCGAGCGCCACTCGGCCCAGACCGACCTCTCGAAGAAGGCCGAGGGGTACGGGATCCCCGGCACGCGGGCCGACGGCATGGACGTGGTCGCGGTGCGCGAGGGCGTCGCCGCGGGGATCCGGGCGGCCCGCGAGGAAGACCGCCCCACCCTGCTGGAGGTCGTCACCTACCGCTACCGCGGCCACTCCGCCGCCGACCCCGAGGTCTACCGCGAGCGCGAGGAGGTCGAGGAGTGGCGCGAGAAGGACCCGATCGAGAACTTCGCGCGGCGCTGCGTCGAGGCCGGGGTGCTGGGCGAGCGCGAGGTAGGGCAGGCGCGCGAGGCGGCCGAGGCGACTGTCCTGGAGGCGGTCGAGTTCGCCGAGGCCTCGCCGGAGCCGGCGCTCGACACGATGTACGAGAACCTCTACGCGCTCGACGATCCGGGCGGCTGGTACGCGGTCGACGAGCGCAGTCCGGAGCCGCACCGCGGCGAGCGCGAGGGCACGATGCCGGACGCGGCCCGCGAGCTGGCCGAGGCCGGCGCGGCGTACGCGGAGCATCCCGACGACGGGCAGCGGCCGAACCCGGCGCTGCAGGGCGATGCGCAGGACGGGTCCGAGTCGCGGGTCTCGGCTGAGCGCGAGGTCGGCGACGAGGGCGAGGACCTGACTCCCGCCGACGGCGATGGCGAGGGACCGGGCTCCGAGCGGGCGATCAACACCGAGGAGGACGACCGATGACAGAGCGTCGGTCTACGAAACCGCAGGTGAGGTGCTGATGGCGGAGCTGCGCATGCGCGAGGCCCTGCGCGACGCGATGGCCGAGGAGATGCGCCGCGACGAGGGCGTCTTCGTGATGGGCGAGGACGTCGCCGTCTTCCAGGGCGCCTTCAAGGTGACCGAGGGGCTGATCGACGAGTTTGGCGAGCGCCGCGTCCGCGACACGCCGATCTCCGAGAACACGATCGTCGGTGCCGGGGTCGGTGCCGCGATGGGCGGCCTGCGGCCGGTGGTCGAGCTGATGACGGTCAACTTCTCGCTGCTGGCGCTGGACCAGATCGTCAACCACGCGGCCGCGATCCCCTACATGTTCAACGGCCAGGCGCGGGTGCCGATGGTGATCCGGATGCCCGGCGGCGGCGGCCACCAGCTCGGCCCCACCCACTCCCACAGCTTCGAGGCCCTCTACCTGCAGGTCCCCGGCCTGCTGGTCGCCTGCCCCTCGACCCCGGCCGACGGCAAGGCGCTGCTGAAGGCGGCGATCCGCGACGACAACCCGGTGATCTTCATCGAGCACGAGAGCCTCTATGGGGTCAAAGGCGAGGTGCCGGATGGCGAGGACGAGGTGCTGCGCTTCGGCGAAGCGGCGGTGCGGCGCCGGGGCGGCGATGTCACGATCGTCGGCGTGCTGAAGATGGCCCAGGTGGCCGAACAGGCGGCGGCCAAGCTGGCCTCCGAGCACGGCGTCGAGGCCGAGGTGATCGACCCGCGCACGCTGCGCCCGCTCGACCTCGACACGATCCTCGAGTCGGTCCGCAAGACCAACCGCGCGGTGATCGTGGAGGAGGGCTGGCCGCACGGCGGCATCGGCGCCAACATGGCGACGCTGATCACCGAGCAGGCCTTCGACGACCTCGACGCGCCGGTGCAGCGGGTGACCGGCGCCGATGTGCACATGCCCTACTCGAAACGACTGGAGCAGGCGGCGATTCCGCATGAGGAGCACGTGGTGAAGGCCGCGCTGGCAACCTTGGAGGGATCGATCTGATGGCCGACATCGTCATGCCCCGCTTGTCCGACTCGATGGAGGAGGGCACCGTCCTGCAGTGGCTAAAGCAGGTCGGCGATGAGATCGCGGTCGGCGATGAGATCGTCGAAATCGAGACCGACAAGGCGAACATGGCTTACGAGAGCGACGTGGCGGGGACGCTGGCGGAGATCCTTGCTCAGGAGGGTGAGACGCTGGCGATCGGCAGTCCGATTGCGCGGGTTGGGGATTCCTCTGAGGGTTCAAAAAAGGCCTCAGCCGCGGGTCCTGTCGGGGGGCAGGCTCCTGCGGGCGAGGACGTGGCTTCGTTCTCGGAGCCTGCCCCCCGCCACCCGCAGGAGGGCGCTGAAAGGCCCGAGAGCTCCAGCCCGGCCGAGACCGCCCAGGCGCCCCCTTCCTCAGACGGCGAGCGGATCAAAGCCTCGCCTGTCGCGCGCCGCATAGCCAAGGAGAAAGGTCTCGACCTAGCCACCATCGAGGGCTCCGGCCCGGGTGGGCGCATCGTCAAGAAGGACGTGAGGAAGGCGGTGTCTTCTCCCGTGGGTGACGCGGGGGCGGGGGTCCCCCGCGGCGCGGAGGCTGCGGAGCAGCCGAGCACCGTGGGGGATGCCGCCGCGGCAGGACCCGCGGCTGAGGGGTCTGCTCCCTTACCTGAGACGGCCAAGGGCCAAACCACCTACGAGGAGCTCTCCAAGCTGCAGTCGACGATCGCCCGACGCATGGCGGAGTCGAAGGCGACGGCGCCGCACTTCTACCTCGAAGCGGAGATCGATATGAGCCGGGCGGTTGCGGCGCGAGCGCGGATCAAGGCGACGGCGGGTGAGGGCGTGGTGCCCTCGTTCAACGACATGGTCGTGAAGGCGTGCGCGCTGGCGCTGCGGGAGCACCCGCGGGCGAACGGCGCCTACCGCGACGGGCGCTTCGAGCTCTACTCGCGGGTCAACGTCGGCGTCGCCGTGGCGGCCAAGGACGCGCTCGTGGTTCCCACCGTCTTCGACGCCGACAAAAAGGGCCTGCGGCAGATCGCCACCGACTCAAGGGCGCTGGCGCAGCGGGTGCGCGAGGGAACGATTACCCCGCCCGAGCTCTCGGGCGGCACCTTCACCGTCTCCAACCTGGGGATGTATGGGATCGACAACTTCAGCGCCGTGATCAACACCCCGCAGGCGGCGATCCTCGCCGTCGGCGCGATCAAAGAGCGCGCCGTCGTCCGTGCGGGCGAGCTCGTCCCCGCCCACATGCTCGGCGTCACCCTCGCCTGCGATCACCGCATCCTCTACGGCGCCCCCGCCGCCGAGTTCCTGGCGCGGGTACGCACCCTTTTGGAAGAGCCGCTCGCGCTGGCGCTCTAAATCCGCAGGGGTGGTTGCTTTTTGTCGCCCAGAGGGCGACAGGCGACAACCTCCTAACAAGTCTTCTTGGCGCCGGTGACCGCATTCCAAGCGCGGCCGAGCGAGAAATCGGCGGCGACCCGGAACACACCCGGGTGCGAGGCGCGGGTGACGGTCCAGTCGCCGCGGCGGAGGATGCAGCCGGCGCCGCGGGCGATCGACCAGTAGGGGGTGAAGTTGACGCGAACGAGGAACTCGCCCGGTTGGGTGACGTTGAGGGCGAAGCCCTGGCGGCCGACCCAGAGCGTCTCCGCCCGGGCGGTGCCCAGCGGCGCCACCAGCGGCTTGGCGCCGCGCACCTGGTAGATCCGCCAGTGCGGCGACTGGAAGCGGAGGTCGAGGTACCGCGGGGCGGCGAGGATCAGGCGGCGCTCGGCCACCGAGGAGTAGTCGAGCTGCGCGTCGGGCAGGGCCACGTAGGAGATCGCGTTGCGGCGCAGCCAGGAACTGTAGGCGGCGTCGGTCAGCTCGCCCTGGTCATAGAAGACGTCGTCGCGGGTGGTGTCGAGCTGGCGCAGCCAGCCGCGGGCCAGCTCGAACTTCGGCGCCAGGTAGGCGGACTCCCAGTGGTTGGCGGTCGGCGGCACCTCGATCCGCATCCCCTCGCCGCCGTGGGCGCGCAGCCAGCCGGCCGCCGGCTCGAAGTAGTCGGAGGCCGTGGAGGGATCGCCGACGCTGCGGGCGATCTGGTTGACGCTCGCGGTCAGCTGCCAGTAGAGGCCGCCGACCAGGGCCAGGGCCAGGAACCAGGGGGCGACGCGCGGGCGACGCGCCAACACCACGGCGGCGAGCACCGGGCCGCCGAAGAGGGCGCCGAGGCGGACCGCGTTGCCGCCCATCGCGTTCGGCAACAGCCAGATCAGCGTCGCGGCAAGGATGTAGCCGACCAGGACCCGGCGCAGCTGCCGCTCCTCGGGCAGGCCGCGGATGACGAAGAGGGCGCCGCCGCAAAAGAGCGGGATCGCGACGAAGGAGGAGAAGGCGAAGGGGAACGTCCCCGGTTCGGGGAAGGCGATGTTGGGGATGACGGTGAGGGCCAGCGCCAGACCGGCGACTCCGAGCGCGGCCCGCGGCACGCGTCCCCCCCATTCCACCGCTCCGGCGAGGACGACGCCGGCGAGGAAGGCGGCGGCGACGGGGCTGGCGAGGGCGCAGGACGCGGCGGCGGCGATCGCGAGTGGGCCGCGGCCGGTTTGCAGGGCGCGCAGCGAGCCGAGGCCGAAGGCGACGCCGAGCGCGAAGGTGAGCTGGCCGTCGGCGAGCAGCGTCACCACCCCGGCGGCGAACCAAAGGGTCGCCCAGCGCGCCTCCACGCCCCAGCGGTCGCGGACGAGGCGATCGAAGAGGTAGGCGGAGGAGACGACGGCGAGCCCGCCCACGACCTGCGGTCCCAGCAGCGCCGCCAGCGGCGGGAAGAGGACGCTGTAGGTGAGGGTGTAGTGGCCGCCGTACCAGCTGCCGTTCCAGATCGCCAGACCGGCCTGCTGGAACAGCTCGGTGCGGAAGACCTGCGCCGCGAGGTCGCCGACGGGCGGGCTCCAGATCAGCATCAGCAGCGCCAGCGCGGAGCTCAGCGCAACGGCGGGGAGCCATTCGGGGCGGAGTGGCTTTGACTGGACCATCGGCGGGGAGACGAAGGATACGGGCGCGTCCTGCAACGATTTCAAGAGTGAGCGCTGAGATCCTGGTTGTCAGCTGCGGAATCGTGCCCTACGAGCAGGCGCGCGGGGCACAGCGACTCTTGGAGGGTAAACGCCAGCGCGGCGAGGTTCCCGACGTCCTGCTGTTGCTCGAGCACCCCGCCGTCTACACCCGCGGCCGCCGCGCCGCGCCCGAGGAGCTGCCGATGGGGGCCGAGTGGTACGAGCGGCAGGGGATCGAGGTTCGCGACACCGATCGCGGCGGTCGGGTCACCTACCACGGCCCCGGCCAGCTGGTCGCCTACCCGATCGTCTCCCTCGCCCCCTACGGCGACGACGTGCACGAGTACGTGCGGCGCCTCGAGCAGGTGATGATCGAGGCGCTCGCCGAGCACGGCGTGCAAGCGGGTCCGATCGAGGGCCTGACCGGCGTCTGGGTCGGCGAGCGCAAGATCGGGTCGATCGGGGTGCATGTGAGCCGGGGGGTGACGACGCATGGGCTGGCGGTCAATGTCAACAACGACCTGCAGCCGTTCGAATGGATCGTGCCCTGCGGGATCGAGGGGGTGGCGATGACCTCGCTCGCGCGCGAGCTGGGGGCGGAGCAGGATCTCGGCGCATTCGCCGACACCGTCGCGGCGCGCTTCGTCGACGTCTACGACCGTGGGCCCGTCGCCACCGATCCCGCCGATCTGGGCCTGGACCTGCCGCCCGCTACGCTCGGTCTCCCCCGATGAGCGAGACGATCGAGCAGACCGAGACCGCCCAGAGCACGGCCGCCCTGGCATCGGCGGCGGAGACGCCCGCGGTGCCCGCCGAGCGCGTCCACGTCACCCGCTCCCGGGCCAACCCCGGCGGCACCGCCGCCGCGGCCGGCGGCACCGTCCCCTTCAAGCGCGCCCGCAAGCCGCCGTGGCTGAAAGTGCCGGCGCCGGGCGGGCCCAACTACCGGCGGCTGAAGGCGACGATCGGCGCCGACAACCTCCACACCGTCTGCGAGGAGGCCAACTGCCCCAACGTCGGCGAGTGCTGGGAGCGCGGCACCGCGACCTTCATGATCCTCGGCGACGTCTGCACCCGCCGCTGCGGCTTCTGCAACGTGCAGACCGGCAAGCCGACCTGGAACGACCCGCTGGAGCCGCTGCGCGTCGCCAACCAGGTGAAGACGATGGGGTTGCGCCACGCCGTCGTCACCTCGGTCGACCGCGACGACCTGCCCGACTACGGGGCGAGCGCCTTCGTCGGCGTGATCCGCTCGATCCGGATGCTGGCCCCCGGCTGCAAGGTCGAGGTCCTCACCCCCGACTTCCGCGGCCAGGAGATGCCGCTGGCCAAGGTGGTCCACGAGAAGCCCGACGTCTTCAACCACAACGTCGAGACGGTGCCGCGCCTCTACCCGGTGGCGCGCCGCGGCTCCCAGTTCCTGCGCTCGGCCCGCGTCCTGCGGATGGCGAAGGAGATGGGCGGGCCCGAGGTCGTCACCAAGTCCGGCCTGATGGTCGGGCTCGGCGAGAGCTTCGAGGAGATGGTCGAGACCTTCGGCATCCTCCGCGAGCACCGCGTCCAGGTCCTCACTGTCGGCCAGTACCTGCGCCCGACCGAGAACCACCTCCCCGTCGTCCGCTACTGGCACCCGGACGAGTTCGCGGCGCTGGAGAAGGCGGCCTACGACCTCGGCTTCGAGTCGGTCGCCGCCGGGCCGCTGGTCCGCAGCAGCTACCACGCCGACCAGAACCTGCCCGAGGCGCACCGGGCCGAGAGCCTGATCGCCTAGCCCGGCTAACCCTCGAGCTTGACCTTGCGGCTTACCTTGCCGCCCTTGCCGCTGGCGTCCTTGTAGGACGCGGCGGCCTTGACGGCGAGCAGGTGGCTGGCCTTGTGGTCGATCAGCTGTAGCGCTTCGGCGCCCAGGGAGACGGGGACGGTGACCGTCTTGCCCGGCTTGACGCTGTAGTCCTGCTCGCCGACCGAGGCCGGCAGCTTGGCCTTGAGATGTGCCGTGGTCCAGAGGTTGAGCGTGCCGTTGACCGCGCGGTTGCCCTTGTTCTCGATCTTGAGCACGACCGCGCCGGCGGAGAGCGGCAGCGTCTGCGGTGCCTTGAGGGAGATCGCGACCTTGGCCCTGGGCTTCACGGTCGTGGTCGGCTCGTCCTTGGACTTCTCTTTCGCGTCCGTGGCCGCGGCGGCGTCGACCTTGATCGAGCCGTGCTCGGTGGCGGTGAAGCCGCGCGTGTCGGTCGCCGTGACCTTCACCGCGTAGATGCCGGGCTGGTCGTAGACATGAGACACCGCGGTGCCGCCGGCAGACCCACCGTCGCCGAAGGAGAACTCGGTGGCGGGCTCGCGGGCCCAGACGTCGACCGGCTGGGCCGAGAAGGAGAGAGGCTGGCCGACCGTCCCGGTAGCCGGGATGACGACGTCGGTCAGCAGCGGGGGCGTGGCGTCGAAGCCGGCTGCCTGGATGACCCCTTTGGGAGGAGCCGCGTTGGTGTGGGGAGCTTTGGCGGCGGCGGGCGCGCTGGGGGCCGTGTAGGTCCAGGCGCTGACCCCGTTGCCGTCGGGCGCGATCGCCACGGCCGGCGGCTGCACCCTGCCCAACGTGGAGACAGTGGCCGGGGCGCCGAACTCGGCCGCGCCGGCTGGCTTGGCGGCGGCCTGGATGCTCTCGGAGTTATGGCTGCCGGCGCGCCAGCTCACCAGCGTGTCGCCGCCGGCGTTGGCGGCGACCGCCGGGTCGATGGCGTCGGCTCCAGCCAGGGAGAGCTGCTGGACTTCGGAGTAGCCGTGCGCCGGCGACCAGGAGACGGATTCGACTGCCAGTTCCGGCGACCCGGCCGACCAGACGATCGTCGCCTCGCCATCCGCGGCCATCACGACGCGGGGGCTGTTCTCCTCGCCGTTGCCGGGCGAGATCTGGACCGGCGTGCTGAAGCTCCCGTCCGCGCCGGAGCGGGCGGTCGACCGAATCGACCAGTTGCCGCCTTCACTGAGAGACCAGACGATCACGGCGTCGCCGTCCTCGTCCACCGCGATCCCCGGCTCGAAGGCGCTGCTGCCCGCCGCCGACAGTTCCACGGCGGCGGAGAAGGCCGTCGCGCCGATCGAGCCGGTGGCCATCTTGACGAGGATGTCCGCGCCATTCCTCTCGGTCCAGGTGAGGATGACTTCACCTTCGCCGGCGATCGCGGGGACGGTATCGAGCCCGAATTCGCCGGCGACCGGGATCCCGTCCGCGAGCGTGAACCCGCCGCCGGGCGGGCGGGTCGCGACCCTGACTGCCGGGGGGCCGGACTGCACGATCCAGGTGACGACCGCGTCGCCGGAGGAGTCGATCGCCACTTCTGGCGCGCCCAGGCTTTCCCCCGGCAGGCTGAGGGTGGCCTCGGCCGAGAACGAGCCCGCCGCGTCGCGGGTGACCGTGTGGATCACCGAGGTGCCGTCGAGGCCGAGCCAGGCGATCACGGCTTCCCCCGCCGCGTTGACCGCCAGCGCCGGGGAGCCGACCTGCGTTTCCGTGGAGATCTGCCGGGGAGCCGACCAACCGCCATTGCCGGGCGAACGGGTCGAGAGCATGAGGCCGTTGGAGGAGAGCCAGACCGCAAGCACGTCGCCGTCCGCGTCGATCGCGGTCTGCACGCCTTCCGCCCGTGCGGGCGAGGAGACCGTTTCCGCGTCGACCCAGCCGGGGCTGGCGGCGAGGGCGAGAGACGCCTGGACCGCCAGGAGGGCGAGGGCCAGCAGGGCCGTGAGAAAGCCGAGACGGTGACGCATATCGAGGGGTGCTCCCTTTCGAAGGATGTGGATCTCTGACCCGGTGCCGGGCATGGCTGGGATCGCCAGAAAGGGGCTGGGCCTTTAATCCCGCGGGGAAGCAGCGGCGCAGCGGGCCGGCTGAACTCGAGCTACTCGGCGCTTGGCGCTAGCGGTTGTCGCCCACTTCGCGATCGTGCCCTGGGCCGCCCCGCAGCTGGTTCGGCCCGGGGCCGCCGAATAGGGCGTCGTTGCCGGGGCCTCCGTTGAGGAAGTCGCTGTTGAAGAGCGGGTTGGGGCCGCCTCGCAGAACGTCGTTTCCGGGGCCGCCATAGAGAGAGTCGCCACCCCTGCTGCCGAGCAGCAGGTCGTTTCCCCCTTCCCCTTTGAGCGTGCCCAGCTCCGGGCCGAGCGCGAGGCGATCGCCGCCGGGCCCGCCGAGAACCAGGTCCGAGCCGCCGCCGCCCCCGTTGCTGCCGGCGTCGACGACGTCCTTGCCCGCGCCGGCACAGATGACGTCGGCGCCGGAGAAGCTGCTGATGCGGTCGTCGCCACCGAGGGCGACGATCACGTCCTTGCGCTCGGTGCCCTTCAGCAGGTCGCGCCCGCTGCCGCCGATCACGGTCGCGATCCGCCCGGCGCAGCGCGGCAACTGCGGCTCCTTGGCGTAGACGATCCGGCGCAGGAAGACGTCGGCGAAGCCGTCCTCGTCGGCGGCGCTGAGGTTGGTCGCGCGGGAGTCGAAGGCGACGTGGCTCCCATCGGCGGAGATCGAGGCGTCGAAGGCGGCGGCGTCGGCCGGCACCCCGAGCTTGCCCGAGGCGCGGGACGCGGTCACGGTCAGCCCCTTCTGCATGTCGCGGACGAAGACGTCGACCCGGCCGTCGGCATCGACCGGGCTGAGCCCGTTGCCGCGGGTCTGGAAGGCGACGTAACGGCCGTCGGCGGAGATCGAGGGGTTGCGCTTGGCGTCCCCGGCCCGCCCCTCGTCGCCGACCGAGGCCAGCTTCGTCGTGCCGGCGACGATGTCGCGGACGAAGACGTTGCGTCCGTAGCCCTTCTGGCCGGTCAGCTTGGCGTCGGAGGTGAAGGCGACATGGTGGCCGTCGGCGGAGATCGCCGCCGTTTCGGACTGGACGTCGCCGGCAGCGCCCGCGGCTCCGCTCTTGCGGGAGACCAGGAGGGTCGTCGCGGCCAGCCGGTCGCGGACGAAGACGTCCATCGGGAAGCTGGGCTGGTCGAAGTCGTCGGGACTGAGCGCGGAAGGTGAGCTGAAGGCGACGTAGCGCCCGTCGCCGGAGATCGAGGGCGCGTAGGACTCACTGGCGACGGCCCCGGTCACGCTGCTGGCCCGGGAGATCAGCTCGGTCACGCCGCTGTCGAGATCGCGGACGAGGATGTCGGCGCTGCCGGGCCCGGTGCCTTCCGAGCTGAGGTTGTCGGCCCGCGAGGCGAAAGCGACGTGCCGGCCGTCGGCGGAGATCGAGGGGTCGTAGGACTCGCCGTCGCCGGCCGCGCCGGAGACACCGGGCGCGCGCGAGACCAGGGTGGTCGTGGCGGTGGCGAGGTCGCGGACGAAGACGTCGCTAGTGGCGGCGTCGTCGGGACTGAGGCTCTCGGCGCTGGAGCTGAAGGCGACGTAGCGGCCGTCGGCGGAGATCGAGGGGGTGTACGCGTCGTACTCCCCAACCGCCCCGTCCACCCCGCCCGCCCGGGAGACCAGGGTCGTGGCTCCGGTGTTCATGTCGCGCACGTAGACCTGTTGCTTACCGCTCTTGGCGGCGGCGCTGAGGTTCTTGGCCCGCGAGACGAACGCCACGTAGCGGCCGTCGGCGGAGATCGAGGGAGCAAGCGAGTTGCCGTCACCCCCCGCCCCGTCGCCGTCACTGGAGACGAGCTCGGTCAACGGTTCGGCCGCCCCAGCGGCGCCCCACGCCGATCCCGAGATCAGCGCGGCCACGGCCAGGAAAGCCGCTAATGGCAACACCACTGCCGCCCTGTGCCCGGTGATCACGGGCCAATACTCCACTCTGGATCGGTCGAGACAGGACCCAGCGTCACACCGCAGAGATAGTCGACTGGAAGTGATGGAGCCAGACGGGATCGAACCGACGACCTCCTGATTGCAAACCAGGCGCTCTGCCAGCTGAGCTATGGCCCCTCGCTTAGAAGTTTAGGCCCCTGCAGCGCTGCTCGCCAGGCCGCTCAGCGGGTGACGGCGCGTTTGTATTTCGTCACCGAGAGGACGGCGAAGACGGCGGCGATACCGAGGGACCAGGCGACCGCGCCCCAGACGCTGTTGCCGGCGGGGGCGCCGAGGAAGAGGGAGCGCATGGCGTCGACGACGATCGTGAAGGGGTTGACTTCGGCGAAGGCCTGGAGGGCGCCCGGCATCGATTCGACCGGGACGAAGGCGGAGGAGACGAAGGTGAGCGGGAAGATGACGATGAAGCCCAGCGACTGGGCCGCCTCCGGCGAGGTCGAGGTGAGGCCGACGAAGGCGAAGACCCAGGAGAAGGCGTAGCCGAACAGCAGCAGCAGGAGGATGCCGCCGACGATGTTGATCAGCGGCGCGTCGAAGGAGAAGCCGGCGATGACGCCGACGACGAGCATCACCGCGATCGAGATCGAGTTGGTGGCGACGTCGGAGAGGGTGCGGCCGGCGAGGACGGCGGCGCGCGACATCGGCAGCGAGCGGAAGCGGTCGATCAGGCCCTTCTTCAGGTCCTCGGAGAGGCCCAGGGCGGTGACGAAGCCGCCGAAGGACATCGTCTGGACGATGATCCCCGGCATCAGGAAGTCGATGTAGCTGTAGCCGGGGGTGCTGATTGCGCCGCCGAAGACGTAGGCGAAGAGCAGCACGAACATGATCGGCTGCACCGTGAAGGAGAGCAGCAGGTCGGGCGCGCGGGGGATGCGCAGGAGGCTGCGTTTGGCCAGCACCAGCGTGTCGGCAACGGCGTAGCGGAAGCTGCTCATCGCTCGTCCTCCGAGTCCGGCCCGGCGCCGTCTTCGGACTCGGCGGAGTGCCCGGTGAGGGTGAGAAAGACGTCGTCGAGGGTCGGCCGGCTCATCGCCACGTCGTCGATCCCGATGCCGGCCTCGTTGAGGCGGCGCACCGCCTCGGCGATCGTGCCCTTGCGCTGGCGGATCGGCATCCGCAGGACGCCGTCGCTGAGGGCCGGGCGCTCGGCGGCGACGGGCTCCAGTGCCGCGATCGCCGCTTCGGTGTCGGCCTCCGACTCCAGGGTCACGTCGAGCCGCTCGCCGCCGAGCTGGTCCTTGAGCTCGTCGGAGCTGCCCTCGGCGATGACGCGGCCGCGGTCGATCACGGAGATGCGGTCGGCGAGGCGATCGGCCTCGTCCAGGTACTGGGTGGTGAGCAGCACCGTGGTGCCCTCGGCGACCCGCCCTTCGATCGTCTCCCAGAGGGCGATGCGGCTGCGCGGGTCCAGCCCGGTGGTCGGCTCGTCGAGGAAGAGGACGGGCGGCCGGGCGACCAACGCGGCGGCGAGGTCGAGGCGGCGGCGCATCCCGCCCGAGTAGGTCCGCACCAGGCGGTCGGCGGCGTCGCTGAGGTCGAAGCGCTCCAGCAGCTCGACGGCGCGGCTGGCCGGTTCGCCCTTCGGCAGGTGGTAGAGGCGGCCGACCATCTCCAGATTCTCCGCCCCGGTGAGGTTTTCGTCGACCGCCGCGTACTGACCGGCGAGGCCAATCTTGCTGCGCAGCTGCGCCGCCTGGCGGGAGACGTCGAGCCCGGCGACGCGAGCGCTGCCGCCGTCGGGCGGGAGCAGCGTGGTGAGGATGCGGACCGCGGTCGTCTTGCCGGCGCCATTGGGGCCGAGCAGGCCGAGCACGGTGCCAGCGGGGACCTGTAGGTCGATGCCGTCCAGCGCGCAGACGTCCTTATAGGACTTACGCAACCCCTCGGCTTCGATGGCGACGTCGGCGGGCATCCGGGCAACCTACCTAGTGCCCGGCTTCGGCCGGACTAATCGTCGAAGTCGAAGTCCTTCGGAGGCTTCTGCTCGAACCAGAGGTTGTCGTCCTCGGGAGCGTCCTCGAGGAACTCCGGCGTGTCCTCGAGCACGTCCTCGTGGGAAGAGCTCGAGGCGGGAGGAGCTGGCGGGGCGTCGTCCTCGGGCTCGGGGGGCGCCTCGGGCGTGGCGACCTCGTGCTCGCCGGAGGGCTCCTCGGCGGGCTCGTCGTCCTCGAAGGGAACCTCGTGCTCGTCCTCCTCGTCGAGGTCGACGAAGACGGCCGGAGCTTCCTCGGTGGGCGGGGCGCCGGGCTCGTCTGGGAGCGGCGCCTCGAGCGCCTGGTTGAGCTCGTCGGAGAGCCGCTGCTCGCTGAAGAACTCGTCGAATTCGTCGGCCGGCTCGTCCTCCTCGGCGGCGGGCTCAGCGGCAGCCTCGGCCTCGCCGCCGACACTGGCCTCGATCCCGGCCAGGGGGTCGACGGGAGCGAGGCGCGGCTCGGCCAGCTCGGCATCCACCAGCTGCTCGTCGGAGGGAGCGTCGGACTCGGTGGCGGCGTCCTCGAACTGGCCCTCGACGTCGAAGAGTTCGGTCGGCTGCTCGGCGATCGCGTGCCGCTCCTCGGTCGAGTGACCGGGGTCGGCGATCGCCTCGTGCTCCATCGCCGGGTGCTCCTCCTCGGCGGGGCCGTCGTCGGGCTCGTCCTGCTCCTCTGCCTGGGGAGCGGGCTCAGGGGCCTGGCGCGCCTCGGGCGCCTCCTGCAGATCGGCGATGTTGGGAGCGCGCCTCTCGCCTGGCTCGTCCGCCTGCTCTCCCGCCCCAACCTCCGGAGCGACAAGGAACTCGGTCGGCGCCTCGGCAAACGGATCCGGCTCGTCAGGGCGCTGCGGAGGCCCGAAAGCCTCGTCCTCGAGCTTTTTGACCTCGGCGTCATCCGCGCCATGGGCGCGCTTCAGTTCCAGGTGCTCGCGGATTGCGTCGTCGAGGATGCTCATGGCCAGTTCCCGGCAGGCTGCCAAAGACTATGCGGTTATCCTTGCGCTTGCGAGGCAATGGGATCAACTTCCCAGCCAAGCACCACGGGGCTATAGCTCAGCTGGCAGAGCGCCTGGATCGCACCCAGGAGGTCGGCGGTTCGAATCCGCCTAGCTCCATCGCTCGAAGTGCCTGCGTGTGGGCGGCTTCGGTTTCTGAAGCCCTTTCCAACCGGCGCTGAATTGCGCTCCATTTCGGGCACGAGTGCCCGAAATGTCGGCAATGCGAAGGGATTAGCGGGGATTGCGTCTGCAAGACAGGAGACTCAATCCTCCGAGGAGGAGTCGCCGCGGATGGTGCCGAGCAGACGCGACATGGCGCCCTTACTCCAACCGAGCGCTGCGCTCTTGGCGTCGACCTGGGCGCGCTGCTCCGAATTGAGCGAAACGCCCTCCAGCAGCTGCTGGGTGTTCTTTTTGCCGATCAGCTCGAGATGCTCGAGAGCAAGGTCGAAGGTCTCAGCCGAACCGCCCTTCATCATCGGCGCAAGCAACAGTTCGGCGACGAGGCCTTTGGCGTTGCTACCAGGCGCCCTTTCCCGGCAGATTGCCAACAGACGCCGCCAGCGCTCGGTCTCACTGACGTCCTCAGGCGCACGGGCGGCAAGCATCTCGACGAGCGAGGTGGCTTTCAGCTCCCTGAGCGCGATCGCCTGCCAATTCCCAGCCGGCGGCATGCCGCGCTCGACGGTCTCCTCGATCGCGGCTTCGGCCAGCGCGCGATGAGGCCCCGGGGAGAGCTGGTGAGCAGCGCGATCGAAGTCGGTGAGTACATCCTGCGACAGCTCGATCGGCCAGAGGGGCTGCAGAAGTGCCCAGAGGGGCAGGTCTGCCGCGAAGTAGTGCAGCCATTTCAGCACCGGTCCCTTAGCGCGCTCGCCGTGGTCGACGATCAGCCGCGCGACGATTCCCGGGTCGAGAGGAGGATCGAGATCGTCGCCAGCTTGTTTCAGCTGCCCGACGGCGCCAAGCAGCGCTTCGGCCTTGGTCACATCGAGCTGGGCCTCCGGTTCCTGGGTGGCGGCCTCGTGCAGACGGCGAAGGGAATCCGGCGAGGCATCGTCTAGCCAGATCGCCAGAAGGTTGCCAACCGCTCGCCGGATCTCCGGCAGCTGATCGAGCTCGCCCGTCGGCAGCACCACCATCGCTGAAGCGCAGGCGTCGATGAAGCGGTCGGCTACCGCACTCCTCTCAACAAGGTCGCGAGCGATGTAGAGGTCGACGATCTCGGCGAGGCGCAGGCGCTCTGCCGCGGTCGCGTCGTCATGCATTGGTGGTTCCAATGTCGCAGCGATCGACGCTTCCAGTTCGGGGAAGTTCCAGTACTCCTCCGAGGAGGGTGGGGTCAGCGATCCGAGGAGATCAAGCAGTTGGTCGTACTCGTGCAGGTTCGAATCCGGTGAGATCAGCTCGCCCCAGACCTGATTGGCCAAGGCGTCGAGTTGCGGCGAGGCATCCTCACCAACCGCCTTTGGATCGATGCTCGCGAGCCAGGTCTCGCGGTCTGAGGAAGGGCGTGCACGAGTCCGGGTCAAAAGCGCGAGCGCCAGAGCCGAGTCCGTGACCGGACTGAGGGTCGACAGGCGGTGGCCGACCTCGTCGTCAGCCGCATTGACCTCGAGCGCCAACAACGCAGTGGCGAGCATCACCATTGCCGGCACAGAGTCCTGGAGCACGTCAAGGGCGAAAGTCAGCCGGTCGACAACCTGGCTGACCGGAGCCTCCCCCTCTGACTCCGCAGCCTTCTCCTGTTCTGCGGCGAGTTCCTTCTGCGCCCATTTCTGCACAGGCGTGTCTACCCCGGAAAATAGATCGGCCTGAGCTTTCTCCCCTAGGGAGACAGCGGCTTCGAGGGCCGGCTGGTCACGTTCGGATATCGCCGCTAGGAGCGCGCCGCGGGCAAGATCGGCGTTGGTCTCGAGATCATTGCTGGCGGCAACCAAAGCGAGACGGGCAGCCGGGTCACCGTAGAGATCATTTCTGGAGCGAAGCTTCGCCAGCAGCCGGTGCCGCTGCGCCGAACTGCATTTCTGAGCAACCCGGACGGCATCCCCGATCGCCCCGTCGGGAAGCTGTCCGGGAAAGCCGATGATCGTGCCGGCCGAGAGGGCCATCGTCTGGGGAGCGATCTGCGTGGCGAGGGTGGTCGCGCCGATCAAAACCTTGAGTGCGTTTTCGCGCTCAGGCAGCAAGCCAAAGGCGTCAACCCAGCGCGCCAAGTTCGAGATCACCGCCTCCTCAAAGGCCTGGGATTGATCGGCGAAAACATCGGCCAGGCCTTCGGTCTGGCCGTTTCGGGCCATCTCAGCCAGGCGGTCGCCGACCGCTGCAGGGATGCCCGCCGCGACGCCGACTTCACTGTGCAGGAAGACGAGATCGCGATCGGGGGCGGGAAGGCTCTGGACCCGGCTGAGATAAGCGATCAGATGCATACGCTGGCGCTCGGCGATCTCGGCGAGCGGACTAGGTCTGGGCTCACTCATGCTGATCACCCGCCGGCGGCTGCGGGGACGCTGGCCCCGAGGACTGTGGTGCAGGCGGGTCGTACAGGAGCGGGACGAGCGGGCGGCCGCCGTTAATGAATTCGTCCGCGCGTGACCAGGTGGGTGGAGATTCTTGCTGGATCGGACTCTCCGTGCCGTTGGACAGAGCCCGGGCCGCCGCGGGCAACTCCGGGTGGTACTCGAGCTCGTCGGCGAAGAGGGGAAACTCGGTGCGCAGACAGACCAGCTGGGCGAGCGCAGCGGCTCGCCCTTTGATCGCCGACATCTGGTTTGAACCCACTCGAAGTTGGGCGAGGCGATGCTCGATCACATAAGCGTTGAGCAGAACCTTGACTCGACGAGGGCTGGTGACGTGGGTCGGGATCAGCGCCGTCAGCACTTCTTGGAGCTCGTCCCAGTCGCGCAGGTCCTTCCAGAGGCCGTCGCGATTTTTGACCAGGTTCTCGGCGAACTCGCCGGCGTCCGTCCAGCGCAGCGGCGGCAAGGCCAGCTGGTATTGGAAGATCTTGTCGACGTAGGCGCCGGCCGAGCTGAAGTAGGGATGCACATCGTCTGCGGGGGTCTCCTGTCGCGCCTTGAGGCGGAGCGCCTGCTCGAGCGCCTGGCGGTCGGCGGCGACGATGAAAATGCAGTTTTCGACGTCGAGAAAGACCCGCATGGTCTCAAGCGCCGCCACCACCTCGGCCGCAGCGCAGCGGTCGAGCTCGTCGATGAAGACAACCACCCGATCCGCGCCCTCGACGAGCTTGCGAAATTCGCGCTCGAACTCGTCGTCCTCGGCGATCGGGGTGGTGGTTTTAGTGACCGAGTAGCCGTTGATGACGGTGGTAAAGGCGACGCCGATGAGGCCACCGACGAGGGCAAGGACCCCACTCGTACGCGCAAACAGATTTGGAAAGTCCTTGTTGAAGGGACCGGGATGAAGCTTGCTCAGCCCCAAGGTCAGGAGTCCAGCCAAGACGAATGCCCCGAGGACCCCGCTGGCGATCAACCAGAAGAGCTTCTTGCGATTGGATCGGTTCAGGGTCTGGGTCACTTCCTGCCCGTAGACCTCTTCATCGACCTTAGCCCTGGCGTCGGGGTCGAGCTCAGCGGCGACCGTGCGCAGAAAGCTCCGACGCAACGAAGTCTCGCGATGCTTGAAGGCGTCGAAGTAAACGTACCGCTGCTTTTTGCTCTTGTCCTCCAGCTCTCCTCGCAGCAAGTGAGAGATTCCGGACTTGCCGCTCCCCCAGGGCGCGAACAGGGCAATATTTGCTTGCCTACCGCACTCGCGGACGAGGTGCGCAAGCTCCTTGACAACATCTTCATGGCGAAACTCGTCTTGGCCGAGTGCTTCGATCGAGCGATCATCGATGTACTCGGCAGCCCGAAGTAGGTCAGTCATCGAGTCAGTCCTTACTGTCAGCCCGTGTAGCTAGAAGCGCAGAAACAACGGGCGGCAGCGCGAGGGAGGTACCCCCGAGGAGAAGTGGGCGTTTGATCAATACCACCTCACAGTTGGAAGGCAGCTGAGCCGGTGATTGATTCCAATTAACCATTGCACCTGACTATATGGGCATCCCCCGATGAACCTGTTGAGGGATGACCTAGGTTCGCGTGCGATGCGAGCCCCGCGACCTCCTCAGAAGTCCGTCAAAGCTCAGCAAGGTCGCAGATCAACGTCTCTGCGTGGTGGGCGAATGATGATCGACTCTTCAAGCTCGAAGGCCCACGCCCGCCACGGCTCGACGCCCTGGTTTCAGGATCACGGCGAGCGCCGATCTGGCTGAGCGCTTTTCAAATCGAGATTGACAGGGAAAACCGAGCCGACCTTCCCATTCTGATCTCAAAAGATCTTCAGAGAGGCATAGGGTCGCGCAGCCGTGCGATGAATCTGAACAACGGTGTCCATGATTCGCTGGCAGGGCCGCTTGTCGACTATGCCCGAGCGATGGTGAAGGCCGCGAGCGCGAGCGCAGAGGAGATAGCGGTGGCGGCGCTACGCAGCGGATGGCACCCGCGATCGATTCCGAGCCTTCTGAGGAAGGTTGATACCCGGTAGACGCCGGCCCCACGATTTGGAGTCCCGGTGACTTTCAGGTGTCGGCCCAGAATCCGGCTGCATCGGTTAACGATAAGCCCGACCTCGAGGTCGAATTGCAAGGACGTCGATCACCTTCTCGCTATCCCGGCGATCAAAATGATGCGCCACTCGCCGACCCGGAGCCGCCAGAGGCGCTCCGGTCCGCGGAGGCGTTTGAGGTCACCGGCGGGGAGCTGACCAATAGCTGAACTGATTCGCTCGCGGTCCTTTCGGCCCAGCTTGCGAAGGGACTTCAAGGCAACGGGGCGGATCTCGATCCGCCATCCGCCTGGATCAGCCAGCGTTCAGCTCCGCCTCGGCATCTGACCAAGAAATACCTGCCTCGCTCCGCGCCTCCTTGACGGCGCGGAGATCCTCGTCGGTCAGTTCCTCGTCGTCAAAGGCAGCAGCGTCCAACTTGGCCGCAACGGGGTCCTGGGCACGACGGAGCAGAATCGCTGCGGCGGGGAGCGATTCATCGGGAAGCGCATCCACAAGCTGATGTAGCTCGGTCTTGGTCATCGGCCTCAACGGTACCACTCGGCTAACCCAAGGTTCAGGGCTTTTCCTCGGGTTAGCTGGCCACAGCCAAGGCTTCCTTGGGAAGCGAGTCAGCGCGTTTCCAACCGCCCTGCTCCAATTTCGGGCACTTCTCGCTAGGAGTGCCCGACTCCCTGCATATCGCTCACTGTCAACGTGAGCTGAGGTCGGCGGCGACGTCCGGCCCAGCCGGTTTGGTCTCGGATCGGCGGCGAGCTGACTCTGCATATCGCTGTCGGCCTTCGGTCTGACCTCATGCGGTTGTGTCGCTCGCCGCCATCCGAGGACCCCGGCTTGACCTGATAGGAGCGTGGCACCGCCCCAAGTGAGGTTCGTCAGCTGGAGGTCCGTTTCGAAGGCAACAACCAATCGAAGGGACAGACCAGATGATCGTGATCGGAGCGGATACCCACAAGGCCACCCATACCTGCGCCGCGGTGGCCGCGGCAACCGGTCAGCTCGCCGGCGAGCTGACCGTGGCGGCGAGGAAGCCGGGCTTCGCGGAGCTACTCGGCTGGGGGCGGGGGCTCGACGCAGAGCGGGTCTGGGCGATCGAGGACTGCCGCCATGTCTCCGGAGCCCTGGAGCGCTTCCTGGTCGCGGCGGGAGAGCGGGTGGTGAGGGTCCCCCCGAAGCTGATGGGCCAAAGCCGCCGCGGCGAGCGCGGCGCCGGCAAGTCGGATCCGATCGACGCCCTCGCGGTCGCCAGGGCCGCTCTGCGCGAGGGCCCCGAGACCCTGCCGGCCGCACACCTCGACGAGGCCGCGTTGGAGCTGAAGCTCCTGCTCGACCATCGTGAGGACATCGTCAAGGCCCGCTCCGCAGACCAGCAGCGGCTGCGCTGGCACCTGCACGACCTCTGGCCCGAGCTGGAGTTGCCGGCGGGCGGCCTTGACCGGCCCACCTGGCTCGATCGCCTCGCCCGCAAGCTGGCCCGCGCCGAGCGGAGCGCTCGCGTGAGGGTCGCCCGCGAGCTGGTGGTCGAGATCCGCCGTCGCGCTCGCAGGGCCAAAGAGCTCGAAGGCGAGATCGCGGCTCTGGTCTCCCGCCGGGCGCCCGAGCTGCTGGAGCTCAAGGGCTGCGGCACGCTGATCGCCGCCAAGCTCGTGGCCGAGACCGCGGGCGCGGCTCGCCTTGCAAGTGACGCCAAGTTCGCCCGGCTGGCCGGAGTCGCTCCCGTTCCCGCTTCCTCGGGCAAGCGCGTCCGCCATCGCCTCGACCGCGGCGGCAACCGGCAGCTCAACTGCGCCCTGCACCGGATCGCCGTCTGTCAAGGACGCGTCCACCCGCCGGCGCGGGAGTTCCTCGAGCGAAAGCAGGCCGAGGGAAAGTCGAGGCGCGAAGCCCTGCGTTGCCTCAAACGCCACCTCGCCCGCCGGGTCTGGCGGCTGTTGATCGATTCCGAAAGGGAGGTATCCCCGACCGTCGACACTAAAAGAGGCACGCTGGCGCAGCAATTTGCGGTGGCCACTTGACATAGGAGCAACCGCACATCCCTGCTCATTTAGAGAAACTGCGCAAAATCGGCATGCTTTAGAAAGTCCTGGAAATGGGCGTTTTCAGAAACTTCTGCGCCGCACGACCTGCCTGAATCGCACTCAGGAGGCCGGCGGTTCGAATCCGCCTAGCTCCATCTGCAAGCGCCTGCAAGACGCGAGCTTTCGCTTGACCGCGGCAGCGGTGGACGCGCTCGCTAGTCAACTCCAAGTCAACTTCGGCTTCGCGACGCCTGTTGCGGGCGTCTACGGGACCTCGGGAGCGACCGGTCCAAACCAACCTCTTGCGTAGGCGGCCCAGTCGGCGTAGGTGTCCTTGGCGTCACGACGCCAGTGTTTCGCTCTTGCCGCACCCAGCACCAGAGTACACCCACGAGATGAGTCGGCTGATCAGGTTTTCGAGTCCCCCCGAAGGTCCGCGGGGAACTCCGTGCGACCCGCTATTTCGAGCTTCTGGTAGACGTGGTGCAGGTGGGTCTCGATCGTCTTGGTCGTCACGAAAAGGCTTTGGGCGATCTCCCGGTTGGTCATCCCTCGGGAGGCCATTCGGGCGACCCGCAGCTCGCTCGGCGTCAGCGCCTCGATGCCGCTGAGGCCAGCGCTGCGTGGCCTCGCGCCGGTTGCCGCCAGCTCGGTACGCGCTCGCTCCTCCAGCGAAGCCGCCCCGCAGCGGTGGGCCATGTCGAGCCCTTCGCGCAGTGGCTCCCGAGCATCCTTGCGTCGGTTGCCGCGACGCAGGGCGGCGCCGAGGTCGACGAGCGCTTTTGCATGTTGGAGTCGTGCCCTGGTCCCCGCCAGGATCTCGACCGCTTCGCATAGGTTCTCAACGCCATCCACGGCGCCGATCACACCCTGAACGCGGAGCGCGACACCGATGCCGCGTCGGCCGCCCGCCTCTCGGGCGATGCCTACGGCCTCCTCGGCCAGCCCCAGAGCCTTCTTCCGGTTTCCGAGCGCCGCTTCAGCCATTGCGAGGCCGGTTTTCCAGCCCAGGGCCTCCGGGTTGGCATATGGAAGCCAGGAGATGCGCTCGCCGGCAGCGATGAAATCGCGGCGTGCTGCCTCGTGCTCACCAATCGCGCTGCGCAGCTCCCCCCAGGCGCAATGGGTGAGAGCACCGTGCAGGCCCGGTCCGGCGTCGCGTCGGGGATGATCGCTGACGAGCTCCTGGGCAGCGACGTGGTCGCCGCGCTCGACGAGAGTCAGGAGCAGCGTCCGCTGCCAGGTGTCCCTGAACAGCGGTAGCCCGAGCGGAAGAGCCAGCTCGAAAGCCATTTCGGCGTCGGCCTGAGCCCGGGTCAGGTCGCCGTCGAGGAATCGGCAGAGGGCGCGCATCCCGAAGTCGGCGGTGACCGCATTCATGTTGCGCCGACGAGCGGCATCGGTCGCCGTGTCGAAGAACCCCTCAACCTCATCGCCGCAATCCGCCAGTACGAGGGCAACGGCGGCCCGAGTCGGCGGAGAGCCCGACATCGCATCCTCGCGGAAGCTGTTGAGATCGCCGATCGCGCCGCGGGCGATGCCCTCGGCGCGATCGATACGGCCCAGCCCGACCGCCTCGAGGATAGAGGCGACCTCCAGAAATCTCCGCGCCTCGAAGGAATTCATTGTCAGAGCCTCGTCGACCGCTGGAGCGAGTTGGTCCGGGACGCCTTCACGGACCCAGGCGCTTAGCTCGAGCGACTCTGCCCGCAAGCGCAGCGTAAGCAGGGGACTCGATCCGCCGAGCTCGGCGATCGACTGGTCCAGCAACGAGACGGCCTCCTCTTCGCGGCCCCGATAGATCAGCGATATCCCGAGAACCGCGGCGATCTCCGCCCGCACGATGCTGTCCTCGGTACTCGAACGCAGGGCGATCAGGGTTTCCACCCCGCCGGCGTCGGCAGCCCGCAGCTGCGCCAGGCCAAACTCCAGCTCGAGCGCAGCCCGCTCACTCTCCGGCGGTGGCTCGTGCCGGGCACGTCGCAACAGCTCGACCGCGGACTCGGGCGCCCCTCGCGCGCTCGCCCCGCGCGCGGCCCCGCGCAGCACCTCGACCACCGACGCATCTGTCGCCGGGGGCGCCAGCAGCAGGTGCGCGGCGACCGAGTCCACCGAGCTGCCGATGGCGCTCAATCTCCTCGCCGCCTCGGCATGCAGCTGAGCGCGCATGGGCTCGGGCGTGTCGGTATACACAGCGCTCCTCACCAGCGGGTGCACAAACCCGAGCGGACGTCCGTCAGAGAGGAGACGGGAGCCGATCAGCCGCGAACAGGCCGCGGCCGATTCTTTCGCACCCAAGCCGGCGAGAGCGGCGACGTGCTCGGAATCCGCGTTCGGCTCGAGGATCGCGACCGCCCGCGCGACCCCAACCGCGCTCTCACCGAGCCGGGAGAGCCGAATTAGGATCGAGCGGCCGACGCCGGCGGCGGCGATTCCCTCGAGTCGATCCGCGTTCTCATCCGACGGCGCGATCTGCTCCGCCGCCAGCGCGCGCAACAGCTCGACGATGAGGAAGGGGTTGCCGGCGCTGGCCCGGTGGCAGGCGGCCGCGAAGCTCGCCGAAGGTGCCTCGCCAAGCTCCTTCCCCGCCAGCGCCGAAGTGGCGGCCTCGGTCAGGGGCGCCGGCACGATCAACCGAGCGTCAGGCTCCCGGCGAAGCTCGTCGAGCAGCACCTCCTGCGGTCCCGGCTCGCCCGTTCTGATGGCGATGGCGAGAGCCACGCGCAGGCCCTCGAGCCGGCGGGCAAAGTAGGCGATGGCACGCAGCGAGGCGAGGTCGGCCCACTGGGCATCGTCGACCAGGAGAACCAGCAGCTCGGAGTCGGCGAGGTCGGCGAGAATCCAGTAGAGGCCGTGCTGCATCGCGAAGGGCTCGCTCGCAGCCTGAGCGGTGACGTCATCGTCGAAGATCGGCGCGGCAAGAGCCGCGGTGCCGGTGAGCAACGCGGCGCGGCGGCTCTCGTCGGCCAGGGGCGGCTCGAAGAGCTGGCGCACCACGCCGTAGGTGAAGTCGCGCTCGTACTCGCCGCCGCGCGCCCGCAGAACGAGTGCCCTCCTCTCATTCCCCATGCGACCGATCTCGTCGAGCAGGGAGGTCTTGCCCGCCCCCGCCTCGGCCTCGATCAGCAGCAGCCCACCCGCGCCGGCCGCGGCTTCGCCGAGAGTCCGCTCGATCGCGGCAAGCTCCCCCTTCCTCTCCAGCAGTGCGCTCGTCGCCGCCATCGGTGCTCGGGCCGATCCTACGCAATGAACCCTGATACTCAGCCGACCAGGATCTCGCTCCCGACTCCCGGCGTAGCCGCCAGCGTCAGGGCGAGAACAAGCGCCCTGAGCGCGGCCGGGGTAGCTGAGCGGGATTCCTCGATCAACTCGGCGAGGACGGACTGCGAGCCGCTCCCCGTCGCCGGCCCGTCAGCCAGGGCAAGCAACGCCAACTCGAGCGACTGCGACGGGTCGCCCCCACCGAGCATGCAGCCCCCGGCCCCGGAGAGCAGCGAGACGACCCTGTTCTCATTGGGGGAGAGGGCGAGCTCGGGCGGGCCGGGGGCCGGGCCGGCGTCAATGGGCGCCTCAGCGGCCAGCAAAGTCTCAAGCTGCCCGCCCATGATGAGGGCTCTAGTGTCCGCGGGAAGCCCCGTGAAGTACGCGCAGCGCAGAGTCACCGCCATCAGCAGCCCCATATCCATGTAAGGGGCGTCGCTGCCATAGAGGATGCGGCCCGGCGGCACCAAGGCGAAGAGCGCCAGGAGGTCGGCGGGAACCATCCACGCCGTGTCGAAGAAGAGGTTGGGGTGGTCGGGGACGACCCGCCAGAGCCAGGCAAGGTCGGAGATGCCCGCGTGGGCGAGAACGATGGGGCAGCCTCGGTGGCTCTCGGCCAGGTTCACGATTGCCGCGCCGAAAGAGCCGACGCCGATCCCGGCATGGATCAGTACCGGCACCCGTGCCTGAGCGGCGACGCCCACAATCGCTCCGACGTTGGCGTGATCGAGCCTGAACGCCTCAGAACGCGGATGCAGCTTGAAACCCCTGGCGCCGGCAGCAAGAGCCTCCCTCGCATCTCCGGCTGAACTGACCCTGGGATCGAGGCGAGCGAAGGGAACGAGCACGTCGGGATGGTTGCGGCACTCCTCGATGACCCGGCGGTTCTCTGCCTCGTAGCCGCTGGTTACGCAGAGCGGGAAGATCACCGAGCGGCCTTCGAAGGCCTCCAGATCAAGCAAGTGTTCCTCGCTTGAGCGAGTCGTCTCGTCGACATCGGTACCGGTATGCGCGTGGACGTCGAAAGGCCTGATCTCCCCCCCACGGGCGGCAAGCTCGGCGGCGACGAGCGTATCGACGGTCAACGTCTCTTCCTCGCCCCGAGGAGGTCGGGTTTCTCTTCGGCTCCCAATTCCCGCCGCATCACCTCGTCGATCCCGGGCGGGCAGAGCAGGCCCATTTGCGCGGCCACCGCCACCGCTTGCAGGATGCGATCTCCGGCGCGACGAGAACAGGAACGTCGCGGCGACCGGTTACTCGACTGGGCCATGCACCGATCCTGCAGCCCGGAGCCTCCCTTCGCATCAGGGAGCCACCCTGATCTTTCGCAACGAGTGCTTCGATCGCTTCGGGTCAACCCACCCGGCAAGAAAACGAGCGGCGGATCACCTTCGCCCGCCTGGTCATGCTCACGAATTCGCGATTCCACATTGGCACCGTCTGCCAAGGTCAGCCGATGACGCCACGGCGATTGCAGGCGGCTATCTTTTATGGATGGACACGATTAACGGCTGCACGGTCATCCAGCCCGCGAGCATCGAGGGACTGCTGACGTTCGGCGCCGAGGAGACGGCCGGTGCGTACTCAGTCATGATCGGGGAAGGTCCGCCCGGATCACCCGCACCCGCCCTCCACGAACATCCGACAACCGACGAGGCGTTCTACGTCGCGGCCGGTGAAGCTTCGTTTCAGCTTGAGGACGAGCAGATTCTGGTTCCCGCCGGGGGCCTTGTCTTCGTCCCTCGCGGAACCGTTCACACGGCCTGGAACTCAGGCTCAGAGGCCCTGCGCGGCCTGATCATCATCTCGCCAGGGAACGTCGAGCACAAATTCGTCGAGGTCGAGGCGAGCTGAAGCCCCGCTCGGCCGGAGCGGCGTGAAATCCGCCTAGCCACTGGCACCGAAGCCGAAGACTTCGATGCAAGCGAAACGGATTCGATGTCGAGAAGCCGTGACCGGCTCCGCTCACCAGATGAAGGCCGCGACAGGCGCGGCCCCCGACACCAGGAGACCACCATGCCGAAGTATCTGCTCCTCAAGCACTACAGCGGCGGCCCGGAGCCGCACCACCCCTTCCCGCCGATGGACCAGTGGGCGCCCGAGGACGTGGAGGCGCACATGGCCTTTCTGCGGCAGGTCAAAGCACTGCTGCAGGAGAACGGCGAGTACGTCGATGGGCAGGCGCTGACGCCGGCGCAGACCTGGGTCCGCTACGGCGGGCCGGACGCCGCGCCGGTCACCACCGACGGGCCGCTGCCCGAGACCAGCGACCTCGTGGCGGGCTGGTACATGGTCGACGTCGAGTCGCGCGAGCGCGCGGTCGAGATCGCGGCGTACATCTCCTCCGAGCCCGGCCCGGGCGGCGGGCCGCTGCATGAGTGGATCGACGTGCGCGAGGTCATGTCCGGGAAGTCGTCGTCCGAGGACTGACCAGGTCGTGGCCGACGAGCCGATGTCGGCGTGGGACGAGGGCGCGCTGCGCGCCCTCGTCCCGCGGGTTCTCGCGGGGCTGGTGCGGCGAGGCGAGCAGTTCGACGCCGCCGAGGACGCGCTCCAGGAGGCGCTGCTGGAGGCGCTGCGGGTCTGGCCCGAGCATCCACCGCGCGACCCGCGCGCGTGGCTGACGACCGTGGCGACCCGGCGGCTGGTCGACGCCCGCCGCAGCGAGGTCGCCCGTCACCGCCGCGAAGAGGAGGCGGAGGCCGAGCCGCGGCCCGAGGCCGAGCCGGAGGTCGGCGACGACACGCTCTTCCTGCTCTTCCGCTGCTGCCACCCGGCGCTCGCGCCGGCCTCGCAGGTGGCACTGACGCTGCGCGCGGTCGGCGGCTTGACGACGCGTGAGATCGCCGACGCCTTCTACGTCCCGGAGGCGACGATGGCGCAGCGGATCGGCCGCGCCAAGCGGACGCTGCGGGGGCGCCGGCTGGACCGGCCCGGCGACCTCGCTGTCGTCCTGCGGGTGCTCTACCTCGTCTACACGACCGGTCACGCGGGCCGGGTCGACCTGGCCCGCGAGGCGATCCGCCTCGCCCGCCAGCTCACGCTCGCGACCGAGGAGCCGGAGGCGCGCGGCCTGCTCGCGCTGATGCTGCTCAACCACGCGCGCCTGCCGGCGCGGGTCGACGCCGAGGGCCGCCTCGTCACGCTCGACCGGCAGGACCGGGGCCTGTGGGACAGGCGCGAGATCGCCGAGGGCGTGCGCGTCCTGCAGTCGGCGCTGGCGCTGCGGACGGAGGCGCGGCCACCGGGCCTCTACCAGCTCGAGGCCGCCATCGCCGCCCTGCACGACGACGCGGCGAGCGCCGAGGAGACCGACTGGCCGCAGATCCTCTCCTGGTACGACGACCTCGTCGCGCTCGCCGACGACCCGGTCCGCGACGACCCCGCCGCCGTCCTCGGCCGCGCCGTCGCGGTCGGCCACGTCCACGGCGCCGCCGCCGGCCTGCGCGAGAGCGACCGCCTGCGCGACGTGCTCGGCGAGCGCCATCGCTGGCACGCCGTCCGCGGTCACCTGCACGAGCTGGACGGCGACCTCCCCGCCGCCGCAGAGGCCTACGCCGAGGCCGCCCGCCGCGCCACGACCGTCGCCGAGCGCGACCACCTCGTCCGCCAGGCGGCGCGGGCGCGGCGGTGAGATGCAGCAATTAACGCTCGCGGCCGCCTGCTCGCGGGGGAGCGACTCGAGGATCAGCCGTGAGCTTTTTTTGGAGCCTGGGATGCGGGAGCCGATTTGGAATTTCCTTGGCTACCGCCATACGAAACAGCGGGGCGCATGAACCCATTACCGGCGTCCACCTGTGCCGCCGCCCTTTGGATAGTCGCTTTTCTTTCCTCCGCGTTAGCCATTTCCCTCTCCTTTGAAGCTTCTGGATCTCCTGCCTATTGAACAGCCTCGTAAACGGCTCGGATGGAATCTCTAGTCCTTATGCTCGCTGAAATGCTTGAGCGCAATTAGCTCTTTAATTCGATATTCCCGCAACTGGGGCCGAAATTGCGCCAATCCTGAGTCAGTGAAGACCGGGACGGCATTCTCGCTGTCGAGGGACTTCTTATGCCCGTCCGCGCCTTGGCGGCCTATGTGCCCTAGTGACCCGAGTCGTTGATCCGCTGGCAGTAGGCAGCGAGGCTGTCGAGGATCTCATCAGCGCTCTTGTGCCAGACGTAGGGCTTGGGTTCGTCGTTCCAGTTAGCGATCCAGGTGCGGATCGAGGCGACCAGATCGCGGACCGAGCGGTGGGCGCTGCGCTTGATCCACTTCGTGGTCAGCTCGGCAAACCAGCGCTCGACCAGGTTCAGCCAGGAGCTGTAGGTGGGCGTGAAGTGCAGGGTGAAACGCGGATGGCGCACCAGCCAGCGCTGGATCGACGGGGTCTTGTGGGTCGAGGAGTTGTCGAGCACCACGTGGACGTCGAGGTGGGAGGGCACCGAGCTCTCGATCAGGTTGAGGAAGCGGCGGAACTCCTCGGCGCGATGCCTGGGGGTCATCTCAGCGATCACCTGGCCGGAGGCGACGTCGAGCGCGGCGTAGAGGTTCGTGGTGCCGTTGCGGACGTAGTCGTGGGTGTGGCGCTCGGGCACTCCGGGCATCAGCGGCAGCACCGGTGAGCTGCGATCGAGCGCCTGGATCTGGGACTTCTCATCGACGCAGAGCACGACGGCCGCCTCGGGCGGGTTGAGGTAGAGCCCGACGATGTCGCGGACCTTGTCGACGAACTGCGGGTCGGGCGAGAGCTTGAAGTGCTCTGCCTGGTGGGGCTTTAGCCCGAAGGCGCGCCAGATCCGGCTGATCGCGGTCTGACTCATCCCCGTCGCGGCTGCCATCGAGCGCGTCGACCAGTGCGTCGCGTCGACGGGCTTGTCCTCCAGCGTCTTGACGATCACCCGCTCGACGTCGGAGTCGCCGATCTGGCGCGGCTTGCCCGGGCGCGGCTCGTCGTGGAGGCCGTCGATGCCCTTTTCGGCAAAGCGCCCCCGCCACTTGCCGACCGTGGAGGTAGTGCAGCCCAGACGCGCCGATATGTCCTTGCTGGGCTCCCCGTCGGCGGCCGCCAGCACGATCCGGCAACGCAGCGCCAGGGCCTGGGCGCTGGTTGGGCGCCGGGCCCAGCGCTCCAGCACCTCGCGCTCTCCCTCGCTGATCGAGACATCCACACGTCGGGGCATGAGGCCTCCCATCGTCGCTTGCGATGGCGACGACTTCGACGCGCTGGACGTCATGCCTGCGGACTAACGACTCAGGTCACTAGCCGCTCTCGTCCAGCTGCATCAAACATCTCGCGATAGCGCCGAGGGGCGACGCCAACAAACGAGGCGAAGAAAATCCTCTCCTCCCCCTCCTCCTCGTCGTCCTCCAGACCGTCGAAGCGCACGGCGTCGTTGTGCAGTACCTCTGAACGACTCTTTGGATAGGGCTCGATGAAAACGACTCGCTTTACGCCGGCACCGATGATGTGGCGGGCGCAGTTGTGACAAGGAAAGGTCGTGGTGTAAAGAGTTGAGTCCTGGACTGTAATTCCTCGTCGCGCAGCATCGAGTAAGGCATTCATCTCAGCGTGGACGGCACGGCCGAACTCGGTAAGTTCATTCAGTCCACCCGCGCGCAGGTCAGCCGGAAGGGACTCGACAACCGCCGTCCTGAGTGCATCCAAAAGCTCGCGGTCCGCCTCTCCAGGCATCTCCTCGATCACGGCTTGAAGCCTTCCGTCCACCTCCTTGGTGAGCTTCTTCGACAATGCGTCAAAGTGCCGACGGTTAGTGTCTATATCTCCAATCTCGAAGTCTCGCTTCCCGTCACCATCCTCCTCCCAACAGGAGCCCCCGTGGGCTTTCGGTACCTCGTTGGTGCCGAGCGAGATGACTGAGCCCTCGCTAGTCGCGATCGCCGCCCCCACCTGGCGGCCGAACTCAGCCGAGCGCAGGGCGGCCCCGGCTGCCATGAACTGGCAGTACTCGTCGCGCGTCGGAGTCCGGAAGGGGTCGCCGAAGAGGATGCTGAAGGTCCGCTTAAGGTCCGCAAGGATCACGTCTCGATTCCAGCCGCGGATAAAAAAATCGGCCCGGTGAAACGTCCCGCTGACATCCTGGCCGCCGATCTGTTGCTCCTTCTCGTCGCGGTCGATTAGCTCCTCGGGCTGGTGGACCCAAGCCTCCCTCTTGGCATCCTTTCGGGAGGCCTGGATACGGGCTTCGAGTTCCTTGACTCGGAGCTCTCGGGGGCTGTAAGCCGCGACCACGACCAGCCTAGGACCGTATACAGAGCGCAGAGTTTCGAGCTCGTCCGGAGTCTTGAGCGAGCGGATGATGAACGCGTGACGGTTAAGGTTGGGAGGTTGCTCATCCTCCCAACCTTCTTTCTCCTCCGCGTCAAGGGCGTTCCAGACCTTCTCGCGCGTCAAGATGATTTCGCTGATCGCATGAAGAGCAAGGGCATCGTTTCTTTCCCACTTCTCCCGTAGCTCGTCCCCGGCAGTCATGGCCTCCCAGATCATCTCGTCGAGCGGAAGCTGCCTGAAGTCGGAATTTGCTGCTTCCGCGAGGTAGTCGCTCAATCGGAGCTCATGGCTCTCGTAGCCGTAGCCTTTTAACTCCGTCGCTACCTGATCGATCACCGTGCCGATATCGGTGCCGACAGCGGCAACCACGGCAACGACTACCTCGTTTGAGTTGTCTGGTGCGTTCTTGAGCATCACCGGTGAGAAAATACCCGTCTTTAATATTTGCCGATTAGTTGTGTGCTGCAGAGCGCACGAAATGATCTTCGGCTGTAGCGATCCGAGGGCGCTCTGTTACGCCGAGGCACGAACCGCCCTACGCGGTTCGAATCCGCCTAGCTCCATCGCCTCAAGTCCCTGCGAGCTTGGCGCGCCGCTCCAGCTCGGCGGTGATCGTCATGACGTAGTCGGTCGCCGCGTGCAGGAAAGCAGAGACGGCGAAGGGGACGAAGGCAACCGACAGCGCCCACCACCGGTTGACGGCTGCGACCATGAGAAGCGGGAGCGCGAGAAAAGCCCAGGTGAGCGCGGGGCTGTACAGGATGGTGCCGAGAGTCGTGCGGTGGAGATCGAACGCATTCCCGTAGCCGACGGCTCCGATCAGAAATTCAGCGCGCCGTTGGCTGAGCCGCGACGATCAGCCAGGAGCGGCGGGCCTCGCCGTTCCTGGTGGATCCGAGCTCTCGCAGCTGGAAGAACTTGCGGCCGGGGCGGAGCCCGACGTAGCGTTTCGGCGAGGAGCAGGCGCGCCAACGGCGCAGCTTGGCCGGGACGCGCTCGCCGCTCAGCCGGCATTGGAAGACGGCGCCCTCCTCGCGGGAGCGGAAGCGAAAGATGGCGGAGCGCTTCGTGGTCCGCCCCCCGACCGTGGCCAAGAGGGCCGGGCGCCGCACGGGTATTTCCCCCCACTCGGTGAGGAACTCGCCGCTGGCGGTGAACTTCTGCACCCGGGCGCCGCTGAGTTCGGGATACGGTTCGCCCGCATCGGCGACGTAGACGAACCCGGCGGGGTCGGTGGTGACGGAGGTCGGAGTGAAGAAGCGCCCGGGACCGCGACCCGGGCCACCCCAGGAGCCGAGGAACACACCACTCCCCGTGAACTTCTGGATCCGGGCATTGGCGGTGTCGGCGACGTAGACGTTGCCGAGGGCATCGGTGGCGATTCCGTAGGGATAGACAAACTGCCCCTCGCCACTGCCGAAGCTCCCCCATTTCATGAGGAAGGTGCCATCGGGGGAGAACACCTGGATCCGGCTCGAGTAGGTGTCGGCGACGTAGACAAGCCCCGAGGGGCTCGTGTCGAGACCATAGGGGGAGCCGAACTGGCCGTCGCCGTTTCCGCTCGTTCCCCATTTGGAGAGGAGGGTGCCGTCGGGGGCGAAGCGTTGGACGTCATGGAGGCCGACGAGATAGACGACGCCTCCGGCCCCGACCGCGAGATCGCCGCCGTCCACTTTCCACTGGCGCAGCGTGGTGCCGTCCGGCCCCAGCACGGAAAGCAGGTCGCGGCTGCTGTCGGCGACGTAGAGATTGCCCGCGGCGTCGGTGGCGATGTCGCGGGGCCTGAAGGCGCTGCCGGACCGGGCGAAGTCGCCCCAGTTCGCCAGCAGGGTGCCGTCGGAGGAGTACTGCTGGATCTGACCGCTGTGCTGGGGGTTCGAGAGGTAGACGTGGCCGGCGCCGTCGGCAGCAACGGAGAGCGGGACCGGTTCGAAGCCGATCGAGGAGTGCGCTCCCCCGGAGCTACTCGCGACCGCGGCGGTGGGAGGCGCGAGCGCGCTGAGAACCAGCCCGACGATCGCGATCCGAAGAACGGGTGCCACCACAGCATGGTAGACCCGCTCTTCGGAATCGACTCGGATCGACGCTCCCCAAGGCAGGGCGAGCACGACGCTGACTAAGGCGACTGCGGCAGCCTGGCGGCTCCCCGCTTCGTGACCGGCGCCGACGGCGGCGGCACGACGGGCCCGATGTCCCCGTCGGGGGCCTCGTCGAGGTCGACGATCACCGGCGCGTGGTCGCTCGGCCCCTTCCCTTTCCGCGCCAGGCGGTCGACCCAGGCCGCGCGAACCCGGGCGGCGACCGGCGCGGCGGCGAGGACGAGGTCGATTCGCATCCCCAGGTCCCGGTGGAACATCCCGGCCCGGTAGTCCCAGTAGGTGAAGACGCGCTCGTCCGGCCAGCGGTCGCGGACGACGTCCCGCAGCCCCAGCGCCTGGAGCTCCGCCAGCGCGGCGCGCTCGGGCGGCGTCACGTGCGTCTGCCCCGCATAGGCCTCCGGGTCAAAGACGTCCTCGTCGGTCGGGGCGATGTTGACGTCCCCGCAGACGACCGCCGCCTCGGGCCCCGCGGCCACCGCGTCGCGCAGCGCGGCCAGCCAGGCGAGCTTGTACTCGTAGTGCTCGGAGCCCGGCTCGCGCCCGTTCGGCACGTAGACCGAGTGCACGCGGATGCCGCCGCAGGTGGCCGACAGCGACCGCGCCTCCGGGTGCGGAAAGCCGGGGGCGCCGGCGAGGCCCGCGACGACCTCCTCCAGGCCGACGCGGGAGAAGATCGCGACCCCGTTCCAGCTCGCCTCTCCGTGCACGGCGACCTCGTAGCCGCGGCTCGCCAGCTCGTCCCCGAGCAGATCGAGCAGGGCGCCGTCGGCGAGCTTCGTCTCCTGCAGGCAGGCCACGTCCGGATTCCGCTCGTCCAGCCACGGGAGCAATCGCGGCAGCCGCTGCTTCGCCGAGTTCACATTCCAGGTGGCGATCCGCATCGCGCTGACGGTACTGCCAATACCATCCCCCCATGCTCAAGAGCCGGATCGTTTTCTTCCTCGTCGCGCTGTGCGCGCTGGGCCTCGCGGCCCCGGCGGGTGGCCAGGAGGGCGGGAGGCTCGACAAATCCGAGATGTACTGGCTCGGTCCCTACTTCGCCGGGCTGCGCTTGACCGATACGCGGTACCAGTCGTTCACGTACGGGGAGTGCGAGCCCCCCGAAGGGGAGGGCGGGTGCCAACTACCGATCCGGGTGGGGAACGCGACCAGCTGCACCCGTAACCCGATCGGGAGCAACGGCCTGGTGCGGGATGTGTTCCTCGTGCGCGGCGGCGGGCTCGCGGTGGCATATGCGCCGGGAGCGGTCGACGTGGGAACGGGACGGCAGACGATCAGCGTGCGCGCCTCCGAACCGGAGGCGCTCGGAGCGGCGCTGCGGGAAGTTCGCCGGCGATCGGAGGCGGGCCCGCAACCGCTCGCCCCGCCCGTGTATCCGCTGCCGGTGCTGCGCGAGCTGAAGCGGGTGACCGTGGCCGCGGAACGGCTCGACGAGGTCGCGGCGATCGCCAAGGCGACCGAACTGCCGCCGGACGAGGTGAGGATGCGATTGCGGATCGCCGAGCTGCTGGGACCGGACGTCCTTGCCGGCGTCCCCGCCCCGACGCTGTCGATCGACACCGTGGAACGGTGGCGGCAGCTGGCCTTCGGGGTGCAGACCCACAACCTCGCCCACACCGCCGAACGACACGGGATGTCGGTGGCATCGCTGCGGAAGAAGATCCGCCAGGTGCGGGGACTCGCCGGCGGCTGTTGAGGCACCCGCCGGGCGACAGGTTGCCTAGTCCAAAAAGTCGTAACCGGGGTCGAAAAAGTCGTAACCGGGGTCGAGATCTACAAAGAGGTCGGGGCCCTGGGGGTTGATGGATGCGGCACCGAGGAACGGCATCCGGATCGTGCTGCGCCACAGGGGGCGATCGCCGGGGCCGCCCTTGAACGTGGCCTTGCCGCGGAACGGGAACGGCGGCCGCACGGTCGCGGTGCCGGCCGCAAGGTCGAAGACGAAGGCGGAGGCGCCCGCGCGGGCAATGGTCCCTCGAAGGATCTCCATCCCTTCACGGCGTTCGCCCTTGAAGCCGTAGAAGATGCTCCGCGCTTTTCCCTTGCTGAAGTGGAGGCCAGCGGCGAAGGTACAGCGGCAGCGAGTGCCGAAGGCAACCAGGGACGCCGCTTTTTCCTCGCTCCGGGAGCTCAGCGCCAGAGGCCGCGCGGTGGGCGTGAAAGGAGTCGGCTCCTCCGGGCATTGCCACTGGGAGATCACGCTCATCGATCCCTCGACCTGAGGCGCCTTTATCCGCACGTATTTCCGCTCGCCGGTGAAATCGATCGTCCCGGCGAAGGTGCCCTCGCGCAGCGTCCGCGGCTCACCCGTGCACCCTTCCGACGGCTCGGTCGAGCTCAGCGTCCTGGTGGGCGTGAAGGCGACGTCGATCAGGCCGAGGCGACCGAACCGAACTTTCAAGCCCTCCTTGGTGACCTCACCCTTCACCTCGTAGCTGACCAGGCGATCCTTGCGCCGGAGCTCGAGCGTCACCGTCCCGTCGTCCACGGTCTCGAGCTGCGCCCGCAGGCCATTGCTCGCCTTCAATTTGAGTTCGACGTTGACGATCGTTCCCGTTTCCGGGCTCGCCGCCGGCGCCGGGGCGGCAACGAGCAGGAGGGCGATCGCGGTTGCCGAGGCGAGGAGTGACGGATGCCGCATCCCCTGGAGCGTATATAGCCCCCTTGAACCGCCTCCTGATTCGTGAAGTCCAATCCACAAGATGATCGCCCGCGAACGCCTGGCCATAGCCATCTCGGGATTCCCGCCTCGTCCAATTGGGTAGAACGGAGTAGGCACTGACACCGGCCAGCTCTGGGGTTGCATTTTCAAGTCAATTTTCGACAAGGAGTCTTCCCCATGATCATGCGACTCGATCGGCTGATAGCCGAAATTCCGCCTCCCTCCGACCCCGATCCGAATGGCGCCTCGCTGGTCCAGGAGCTGCTCGGCGGCAAGTTCGGCGAGATGTCGACCTTCATGAACTACACCTACCAGTCGTTCAACTTCCGCAATCGCCAGGGCGCCCGCCCTTTCTATGACCTGATCGCCAGCATCGCCGCCGAGGAGTTCGCCCACATCGAGCTGGTCTCGACCGCGATCAACACGATGCTGACCGGTGCCGCCAAAGGCAAAGCCGGCAAAAAAGGCTCGCTGAAAGGGATCAAGGACGTTCGCAACAGCCAGGAGTTCCTCGCCGGTGGCGCTGCCGCGATGGTGCAGGACTCGATGGGCAAGCCCTGGAACGGCGACTACGTCAACGCGACGGGCGATCTGATCGGGGACCTCACCCACAACTTCTTCCTGGAGACGGGGGCGAGGAACAACAAGCTGAAGGTCTACGAGGCAGTCGACCATCCAGCCGCCAGGGCCCTCACCGGCTATCTGCTGGTGCGCGGCGGCGTGCACCAGGTCGCCTACGCGAGAGCCCTGGAGAACCTGACCGGCGCCGACATGACGAAGCTGTTCCCCTCGCCGCGGATTCCCACTGACAAAATTCCCGAGTGCAAGCCGCACATCAAACGCGGCGAACACCTGAAGCTCTACCGCTGGTCCCCGAACGACTTCCAGGAGTTGTCCGCGGTCTTCAACGGCCCCCACCCGGAAACCGGCGAGGAGCTCGAAGTCGCCGAGGAGCTGCATCCCGAAGGTGCCCTTGCCTACGACCTCCCGCCCCAGCCGGCCGTGTTCGCGCCCGGGCCCGAAGCGGGCGAAATCGAGGAGATCGCGCAGAAGCTCCGCAAGGCGGCCGGCCTCCCCAAGGAGCCGACCGGAGAAGTCGCCAACAAATAAATCGCGCAGCCCCCGGGGTCGCGATGACCCCGGGGAAAGAGCGCTAGCCATGGCTGAGCCCGAGACCAAAATCACGCCCTATCGCAACGGCCCCTACCTGGTCCGAGGGCCGGTGACGATCGTCGACCAGGACGGCAAGGAGATCGCACTCAAGCGCCCGATAATCGCCCTCTGCCGCTGCGGGCGCTCGCGTATCCGCCCCTTCTGCGACGGAACTCACAAGGCCATCGGGTTCCGTGCCGAGAGCGGATTGCCCGAGGAGTCGGCGGCGGTCGAGGCCGCGGAATAGCGGTGCCTCAAGCGGCGTAGCGACGTCGCCGCATGCGGCAGGCGTCGGTCCCCGTAGCGGACCCCCCCGGCGCGGCGTTCGGCCAGCGCCGCCCAGCAGCAGAGCGAGCGCTCCACGATCCACACCGGGGCCAGGATCGAGCTGCTGAGTGAAAAGTGCCGGCGGCCATCGGCGCGGCGGCGCCCGAGCTCGGCGACGAGGACGGAGGCGACCGCGGCTGCCCCCAGCCAACGACCGCGACCGCGACGAAGCAGCTCCGCCGCCAGCGGCGGCAGCGCCAGGAAGGTCACGAACCGGGCCGGGATCGCGAAGTCGTCATAGGCCTGGCGCACCCGCTGAGAGAGGAAATGGGCGGTACTGGGCGGACGGCGGGCGACATAGAGGTCGAGCGGACTCGCGACGATGCCCCCGGCGGCACGGATCGTCCGCATCAACTCGAGGTTCTCGAAGAGCGCATCGCCGTCGTAGGCGCCGCTACGAAGGAAAGTGCCGCGCCGAACGGCAAGGGTGCCGGGAAAGTCGCCGACCGGGAAAGCGGGATCGCCGGTGAAAACACGGTTGAGCAGGGAGCGGGCGGTGTCCCAGCGCGCATGCCAGGGCAGTTCGTCGAAGTAATTTTGCGGGCGCACCAGGTCAGCCTCGGCGAGAAGCGCGAGGGTGCGCCGCAGCGAGTAGGGGTCGAAGCGGACATCGTCGTCGGCGATCACGATCAACTCGCTCTCGGACTCGCGGACGCCGGTGATGACGCCGTTGACCTTGCCCATCTGGAAATTCAGGTCTCGGTGGGGCGGCAGATGTCGGGCGACGCCCGCCAGGGCGACCGCGTGTCGACTGAAGAGTGAGCGTGGTGAGCCATCGACCACGAGGATCTCGTCGACCTCTTCAGCGATCGCCCGAAGGTAGGCGGCCAGCTCCTCGATCGGCCCCGCCTCCGTCCAGCGCAGGGGCAGGACGTAAGCGCTCACAGCGGTCGCAGCAGCGAGGTCTCCCCCGCCCCCCACGCAGCAACGAGGTGACGGGCAAAGCGATCCTCGAGGAAAAGCAGGGCGCGGGCACCGTAGAGGATGTCGGCGGCGAGCTCGGGTTCCTGGCGAGCGAGGCCACCGGCAAGGTCGTGGGCGGCGATGTTCTCGTGCACGGCATCGGCCTCGACGTGCTCGTCATAGAAATCGGTGGCTTCGGCGTCGAAGCCGAGTCGACGCAGGGCATTTCCGTAGCGGCGATTGGGCAGGGCCGAGGTCATCTCGAACATCGCCAGGTGGCCGATGATGGCGCCCCGCCGACTGCGGCGCAGACCGAGCGCGGACATCAGATTGACGGTCGCCAGCGTCACCCCGGGAATGCGGTCGAGGTAGGCGTTCTCGCGATCGTCGAGCCCGAGCGCCCGCATCGTCTTCGCGAACAGCGCGGAATGGATCCGCTCCGGCCGTCCGCTGCCGTACTCATCCCCCTGTACCTCCAGCAGCGCCGTCTTGGGCGGGCCAGTCAGCCGCGGGATCGCCCAGCTGTGGGGATCGGCCTCCTTCAATTGGTAGAGCGAACGGTGGACGACGAACTCACGAAAGCATTCGAGGTCCGCGTCCACCTCCAGGCTCGGCGTGAGAGGGCGACGCCCTCGTCTTCCGCCTCGAGCTGGAAGAGGAGATCGCCCATCTGACAGGGGTCGACCGTGTCTCCCAAACCGATCTCGACGTCTAGGGCGGCGAGAAAAGCCTCCTCCATGACGCCGCGCACAGCGAGCAGGACGGGATTCCACTCCCATGCCGGGTCGACTCCTGAGAACCCGCGGTAGTGCAGCTCGAAGCAGACGTACAAGGCGAGCTGCAAGTCGTCGTCGGCGAGCGGGTCTTCGACTTCGTCGGCGAGGGGCCGTGCTTTCTCGGCGGCACCGATAGAGGCGCTGACGGGTGGCGGAGGCGATCTGACGATCAGGTCGCAGACGAGATCGCTGAGCGGGCCGATCGCCGCGACCGAGTCGGCTCTCTGCTGCTCGACTTGGCCGATTTCGCCCACGGTACCCCAGTTCCCCGTGGCCCCCACAGGCAAACTTCGTCAACCATTCTCGATGCCCAATCGCCGATTCGTTCTTAGATCATGCGCGCTCGGGGCAGCGCGCCAAGCCGCGCCGCCCCGACCGAGCTCTCGCTAGGCGGCGGAGATCGCCTCCACTAGGGCGCCGGTGTCCTCATCCGCGAGGTTCGTCGCGACGTCAGCCTGGCTGACAACGCCGATCAGCTCGTGGCCGTCGATCACGGGCAGTCTGCGCACCTTGTGCTCAGACATGGTGCGAATCGCCTCCTCGACGGAGTCATCGGCCCCGATCGTCACCGGCTTGCCGTCACCCAGAGAGCCAACCTGGGTCTCGCTGAGGCCCTTCCCCTGAGCGACGACTTTGACCACGATGTCGCGGTCGGTGATCATCCCCTTGAGCCGATCGTCCTCACCGCAGATCGGCAGAGCGCCGACGTTCAGATCAGCCATTTTTCGGGCGGCCTCTTCGACGGTTTCGCTCTCACCCGCGCACTCGCAGCCGCCGCTCATTATGTCCCGTGCAGTCATCGCCATTGCAATCTCCTAAGTCGGATACAGGAGCTCGTCAGGTACCCCGACGAGGGGGCCGATCAAACGGGTCGCGAGGTAACTCAGCGAAGAAAGTCGCTCGTACGCGGGCGAAGGCGAGCCGCTGATCGCGGTCACGAGGGATCGAAGAGAAGCGGCGAACGTAGCGCGCTCATCCAGTGGCGAGGCACAACGCGGTGGCATCGTCGGCGAGGCCGCCAGCCGGGCTGGCAGCAAGGACCGCACGGTGGATCTCGCGGACCGTGTCGGAAGCTGAGCGTTGTTGCGATCGCGACGCCGCCGCGATCAGCGCCCCCGGCGGCAAGCCGACACCTCCGTCGCGCTGAGAGACGACACCGTCGGAGACCATCAGCAGACGGTCGCCAGGGAGGAGGCGAGACCGATGCTCGGAGGGCTTCGGCGTAGGCCGCCCACCGAGGCCGTGGCTCCCGGCAAAGCGCAGCGTCTCAGCCTCACCCCCATCGCGGAAGATCATCGGCGCGACGTGACCGCAGTTGCAGATCCGCAGCTCGTAGGTGGTGGGGTCCCAATGGGCAAGGGCCGCGGTCATCTCCGCCTTTGGACCGGGCAATTCGCACAGCGTTTGGTGCATCACCAGAAGCGACTCGCCCATGGAGGCACCGCTGCGCCGGCTCGCTCGGAGGGCGCCGAGGGCGACGGCGCTGGCAGCGGCGGCGCGGGTCGAGGGGCCAAGGCCATCCGCGAGCGAGCACCAAACCCCATCGGAATTCTCGACGACATCGAACCAGTCGCCGGCGACCTCATAGCTCGGCAGTACATTGCCCGCCACTTCGCCACCGCTTATCCGGCTGATCCGCGGCGGCAGCAGGCTCTGCTGGATCTCGGCGGCGGCACGTGGCTGCTTGCTCCGCTGCGCCCGGGCGAAGACATCGGTGTAGCGGTCGGCGAGGGCGATCGCCGCCGTCGCCTGCCGTGCAAGCTCGGTTAGCGGCGTCCGCGGCCGGCCGAAGGCGACTAGGACGCCGATCGCGCGGCCGCGCAGCCAGAGCGCGAACAGCTCCACTCCCGGCAAACGGGCGAGGTCGGCGCGGAGCATCGAGACCCCGGCGGCGTCGAGCTCGGGGCCGATCGCCAGCGGTGCCGCCAGCTCGGCTCCGAGCCGGTCCGGGCCCGCCATGTGAAGCAGGTGGCTGCCATCGATGTCAAGGACGTAGAGGGCGACCGGCACCTCGGCGATCCGCTGTGCCTCGGCGACGAGCTGCTCGGGCAGGAGCGCCGGCGGCACGACGTCGAGGACCTGGATCGCGTCGAGCTCAACGCCGCGACGACGGCCCAGCTGGCCGGCCGGCAGCGGCTCCTCTGGTGGCGGCAGGGCACCGTCCTCGGGCCTCGCCTCGAGCGCCGCGATCAGCCGGTCGCGGTCGGCGAAGCGGCGGTAGACGGTGGACCGCGAGACGCCCGCGGCGGCAGCGATCTCCGAGAACGTTGCGTTCGGCGACTGTTCAAGAAGCCGACGTGCTGCTTCCAGGATTCGGCGTTCGTTGCGCAGCGAGTCGGCTCGCCGACGCTCATCAGGATCGACGCTCATCGGCCATACCGGCGGTAATGCGACGAGCTGGGGCGCTCTCGTGTCGCACTTGGTCTCAATTGGAGCATCACCGGATTGAGTTCCCGAATCGGGGGCACACAAACGGTGATCACCCCAACTGAAGAAGGAAGAGCGATGCCAGAAGACCCACCGATGACCCACAGCGAGGCCAGCACCGAGGACGCCTCGATCTCCGAGTTGATCCAGCAGCTGAGCGAGCAGACGTCGCGGCTGGCGCGAGAGGAGGTCGAGCTGGCCAAGGCCGAGATGACCACCAAGGGCAAGCGTCTGGGAATCGGCGCCGGCGCCTTCGGCGGTGCCGGGCTCGTGGCCCTGTTCGGTCTCGGCGCCCTGACCGCGACCTTGATCCTGCTCTTGGCAACCGCGGTTACCGCCTGGCTGGCGGCATTGATCGTCGCGGCCGTCTACCTGGCGGTCGCCGGCGTCCTCGCTCTGGTCGGCAAGTCGAAAGTCGAAAGCGCGACGCCACCCGTGCCCGAGCGGGCGGTGGCAAGCGTCAAGCAGGACGTCGAGCAAACCAAGTTGCGAGCGAAAGAGGGAGGAGCATGAGCGAGAAAAAAGCACCAGAACCAGCGATGAGCGACGATGCGACGGACTCCCAGGAGAGAAGCCCCGACGAGGAGATTCGGGAGGAGATCGAGGAGACCCGCGAGGAACTTGGCGACACCGTCGCCGCCGTCGCCGAGAAGACCGACGTCAAGAAACAGGCGAAGGCAAAGGTCGACGACGTCAAAGCGGCGGGCGTTCAGCAGGTCCAGTCCTTCACCAAGCAGAACCCGGCGCCATTGGCGATCGCCGCAGCCGCGGTCGGGCTGTTGGTCCTCTGGAGGCTGCTGCGCCGATGAGTGAGCAGCGCACCGAGAGCAATACGGAGTTTCGCGACCGTGACGACGGACCGCGGCGCGATTACGCGCCGGAGGGCGCCGCCGCGCAGAGTGGCTGGTGGCCGACGATCAAGCGCACCGCCACCGAGTTTCAGGAGGACAACCTCAGCGACTGGGCGGCGGCGCTTACCTACTACGGCCTGCTCTCGCTGTTCCCGGCGCTGATCGCCATGGTCTCGCTGATCGGGATCTTCGGCGATCCCAAATCGACGACCTCAAGCCTGACCGAAATCATCACCGAACTCGGTCCCGCCTCGGCGGCGGAAACCTTCAAGGGGCCGATCGAATCGATCACCGAAAGCAGCGGCACCGCCGGCATCGCCTTCGTCCTCGGCATCGCCGCCGCGCTGTGGTCGGCATCGGGCTACACCGGTGCCTTCATGCGCGCCTCGAACATCATCTACGAGACTCCGGAGGGGCGGCCGTTCTGGAAGCTGCGGCCCCTGCAGATCCTCGTCACCTTCCTGATGATCGTGATGATGACCCTGCTGGCGGTCTCGCTGGTCCTGACCGGGCCGGTCGTCTCCGCCGTCGCCGAACCGCTCGGCGTCGGTCCCACCGCGGTCGACATCTGGAACATCGCCAAGTGGCCGGCGATGGTCCTCGTCTTCCTGCTGATGCTGGCGCTCCTCTATTACGCCTCGCCGAACGTGAAGCTGCGCGGCTTCAAATGGGTGACGCCCGGCAGCCTGGTCGCGATCGCCGTCTGGATCCTCGCCTCGGCGCTGTTCGCCTTCTACATCTCCAACTTCGGCTCCTACGACAAGACCTACGGCACGCTCGGCGGAATGATCGCGCTGCTGGTCTGGTTCTGGATCAGCAACCTGGCGATCCTCTTCGGCCACCAGCTGAACGCCGAGCGTAAGCGCAGCCAAGAGATCGAAGAAGGTCGACCGCGGGCCGAGCGCGAGATCCAGCTCGAGCCGCGCGACGAGCCCAAGCAACAGAAGACCACCTGAAAGCGGAGGAACGACCATGGCATTGACCGCCGCGCCATCACCATTGCTGACGGCGGTCAGCGACGGCCAGCAAGGGGACGAGTCGTGATCGCGAGTTCTCCTGGCCGAAGCTAGTTGCCGCGCTGCTGGTCGAGGGCGCGATCTTCCGTCTCGTCAAAGGCCTGACCGACCACGGCGCCCGCCGCACCTTTGCCAAGGCGACCGGCACCGGGCCAGGCGAGGAAGCTCCCGAGCGGAATTGACGCCATGTCCTGTTCTTGTACGAACTCGGAAAACGGTTCGCGGAGGGCATCGAGGGCTACTCGATCAAGCCCAGGACCCAGCGCTCAATCAGGCCCTGTCTGCGAGGGGTGACGGCTCCCTCCCCGGCGAGGTCCGGAAGCTCGATCGTCTTGCCGTCGCGGAAGCGGTCGAGGACGCGGGGGTCGATGTAGGAGCTGCGGCAGACCGCGGGGGTATTGCCGAGGCGGTCGGCGACCCGCTTGACCGCCGCGCGGATCGCGCGCTCACCGCTGCCCTTCGAGGTTGGCGGCCCCTCGCGCGCCAGCTCGACCGCGGCGAGGACGGTGCCGTGCCAGGTGCGGAAGTCCTTGGCCGAGAACGCCTCTCCTGCCTTCTCCTGAAGGTAGGCGTTCACCTCCTCGGAGCGAACGTCGCGCCAGGCGCCGTCCTCGTGGAAGACGAGGAGGTCGTCGGGTCCGCTGCGCCTGCGGCGCATCGCTTCGATCGCCTGCTTGACCTCGGGGTCGCGGATCGACTGGACGCGGCGCTGGCCGCTCTTCGCGGGGAAGTCGAAGACGAGCTCCTCGCCCTCGATCGCGACGTGCTCGCGCAGGACGGTGGCGACTCCGTAGCTCTCGTTGTTCTCGGCGTACTCCTCGCCGCCGATCCGAAGAAGCCGAGGTCGAGGAGGCGGACCGCGCAGGCCAGGGCGCGCTCGCGCGGCATCCCCTCGCGAGCGAGGTCCTTTTTCACCGCCCGGCGCAGCCCCGGCAGCTCCGCGGCGAACTCGCGCATCGACTCGAACTTGCGCTGCGCCGCCCGCAGCTGCCAGCGCTCGTGGTAGAGGTACTGCTTGCGTCCGGCTTCGTCGAGGCCGGTGGCCTGGATGTGGCCGAACGGGTCGCCGCAGATCCAGACCTCTCGCCATGCCGGCGGTATCGCCAGCGCCCGAATCCGCGCGAGGGTGTCCTCGTCGGTCACGCGTCCGCCTTCGGGGTCCAGATAACTGAAGCCGCGACGACCGTGGCGCCTGCGGTTGATGCCGGGACCCGAGCAGTCTGAGCGCTTGAGTCGCCCCCTCTTAGGGGGACGAGCGGAGGCCGGAGACACGCCGTCCTATGCGGACGGCGGCGCCGGGATCGGCATGCCTTCGAGCGCTCGGGCGACCGCGAGCAGGTTCGCCGCCGCGGCCCTGCCGGTTGAGTGGGACCACTCGCGGCCCTCTCCCGATTCGAGATAGCTGTCGCCCGGTCCCGGCCCGCGGTTCCAGTAGGTCCAAGCCTGCCCTGGCACGGTGAAGCCGATGTCGAGCAGCGCACCCGAGACCTCGGAGATGACGTGGTGGGCGCCGTCCTCGTTGCCGGTTACGACGACGCCGGCGACGCGGTTGTAGGCGACGGGGCGTTCGTCATCGTCGGTCTCGGTGAGCATCGCGTCCATCCGCTCCAGCACTCGTTGGGCGATGCTCGACGGCCGCCCGAGCCAGGTCGGCGTAGCGAAGATGAGGATCTCCGAGGCGAGGATCTGGGTGCGGATGCCGGGCCACTCATCGCCGTCGCCCATCTCCGATTCGACGCCGGGCGGGATCGAGTGGTCGACCGCCCGCACCGATGCCACCTCGACGTCTTCCTCGCGCAGCGCGTCGGCGACGACCTCGGCGAGCGCCTCGGTGTTCGACTTCTCCGGGCTCGCTTTCAGCGTGCAGTTGATCAGCAGCGCCTTCATGGCTTCAGCACGACCTTGATCGCCCCGTCTTCCTTTTTCTGGAACATCTCGTAGGCGCTCGGCCCGTCCGCCAGCGGCAACTGGTGCGTGGTCAGGTCGTCGACGCCAAGCGGGTCCTTCCCCTCGTCTTCGAGCAGCGGCAGGATCTCGTCGGTCCACTGGCGCACGTGCGCCTGGCCCATCCGCAACTGCAGCCCCTTGTCGAAGATCTTCATCATCGGCAGCGGGTCGAGTTGGCCGCCGTAGACGCCGGAGATCGAGACGGTGCCACCGCGCCGCACGGTGTCGATACAGGCGAGCAGGGCCGAGAGCCGGTCGACCGCCGCTTTTTCGGTCATCTTCGCCGCCACGGAGTCCGGCAGCAGGCCGGTGATCGTCTGCGCCATCTTCGCCCCGTGCGCCCCGTGCGCCTCCATCCCGACCGCGTCGATCGTGCTGTCGGGGCCGCGGCCGTCGGTCAGCTCGCGGATTGCCGCCGCGATGTCCTCCTCCTGGTCGGAGTCGATCGCTTCGATCCCGTTGCGGCGCGCCATCTCCAGCCGCTCGGGCACGTTGTCGACGCCGAAGACCTTCTCGGCGCCCTGGTGGCGGGCGATGCGAGCGCACATCTGGCCGATCGGGCCGAGGCCGAAGACGGCGACGCTGCCGCCCTTGGGGATCGCCGCGTAGTCGACCGCCTGCCAGGCCGTGGGCAGGACGTCGGAAAGGAACAGGTAGCGCTCGTCGGGGCCGCCCTCGGGCACCTTGATCGGCCCGAAGTGCGCTTGCGGCACCCGTAGGAACTCTGCCTGGCCGCCCGGCACCTGACCGTAGAGCTTGGTGTAGCCGAACAGCGAGGCGCCTTTTTCGGTGTCGCGGTTCTGGGTCGTCTCGCACTGGGCAAAGTACTGGCGCTCGCACATCCAGCAGGAGCCGCAGGAGATGTTGAAGGGGATTACCACGCGGTCGCCGGCTTTTATGTGGCTCACCTCGGGGCCGACCTCCTCGACGATGCCCATCGGCTCGTGGCCGAGGATGTCGCCCTCGTCGATGAACATCCCCAGGACCTCGTACAGATGCAGGTCGGAGCCGCAGATCGCGGTCGAGGTGATGCGCACGATCGCGTCGGTCGGCTGCTCGATCTTCGGGTCGGGGACCTCATCGACCCGGACGTCGCGTTTGCCGTGGAAAGTCAGTGCCTTCATCGGTCTCCCTCCTCGTCTTTTCGCTCTCTCACGACGCCATGCCAAGCGGCACGTCCGGGCGGTTCCAGCTCTCGGCGACCCGTTCGGCCGCGCGGCGCTCCTCGGCGAGGATCTCCTCCGCCGTCGCCACCACTCCCTCGTCGCCGGCCCGGGCGGCGACCCGCTGCAGAAGTTCGTAGGCGGCGACCTCCAGATGCTCGAAAGCGAAGGCGAAGCCGGCGAGCTTGGTGGTCGAGTCCGGCTGGGCGCCGAAGAAGGCGGAGAGGTTGAGCCCGCCGGCCTTCAGCATCGCGTCCTTGACCAGCGAGGGCGCGGCGCCCCGCTCATCCAGCAGGTCCGCGATCCGTTCCCGGTGGCGCTGGGTCTCATCGAGGTGGTCGCGGAAGGCCGCCTCGAGGTGATCGTCGTCGACCCGCGCGGCGCCGGCCTTCAGCAGCTTTTCGGCCTGCCCCTCGAGGGCATGGACGTCACGCAGGTAGGCGAGCAGCGCGGAGTCGAGCTGGTCCGGATCGACGCCCGCCAGGGAGGCCTCGACCGCGGTGTCGAAGGACTGCTCCAGGCGCTCGGCCATCCGCCCCTCCTCCGCGGCGATGTCGGCCGCCATCCGCGCCGTCTCCTCGTCGCCGGCGCGCTCGGCCAGTCGCTTCAGCAGCTCATAGGCGGCAAGCTCCATGTGCTCGTAGGAGTAGGCGTGCATCGTCAGCTTCCCCGGCGTGTCGGGCTGAGCGGCCGCGAAGGCGACCATCCCCCAGCCGCCGGCTATTGCGGCCGCGTCCTTCAGCTTCGAGGGCTCGCCGCCCAGCGCTTCCAGGCGCTCGCGCACGCGCCGCTCCTGGTCTTCAGTCTCGACCAGATGCTGTTCGAACGCCTGGCAGAGGCGCTTGTCCCCGGCGATCTTCGGCGCGGCGCGAAGCTGCGCCAGCGCCTGCAGCTCGATCGAGTGCAGGTCGGCCAGGTACTTGACGATCTGCTCGTCGCGGTCGCGATCCCACTGGCGGGCGCCGACGCCGGTCTTCAGGTCCTGGAGCCGGGCACCGGCGCTGTCGGCTGCGAGCGGCGGGGTCTGGGCGCCGTGACCCTCGCGCAGGCCCTCCAGCAGCTCTTCCAGCGCCTCCACCCCACTGTGGCGGGGCTCCCAGCCAAGCTCCTCGCGCGCCCGGCGGGAGGACATCAGCGGCACGTTCAGCGCCATGTCGAGCCAACCCGGCGGCGTCGGCTGCAGGCGCGCCTTCCAGCTCAGCTCGGCGAGGCGCCGCACGACCCGGGCCGGCACCGGGAAGCTGCGCACGCCGATCCGCTCAGCCATCTCCTCGGGGCTGAGCGGCGGCTCGGCGGCGATGTTGAAAGCCCCGTCCACATCTGCCAGGACGGCCCGCAGGTAGGCCCGCCCGACGTCCTCGGAATGCACGGCCTGAAAGCGCAGGCGCTCGACTCGGGGCAGCGCCGGGAGGAAGCGGCGGCGCAGGAGGAAGTTGGGCAGGAATGGCCCGAGGAAGAGGCGGCGGATCTCGGTCGCGGCCTCGTCCTTGAAGATCAGGGCGGGACGAAGCCGCACGACTCGCGTTTCGGGATTGTCGGCTTCGAAGCGGTCCAGCTCGCGTTCCACCGCGACCTTGTGGCGCGAGTAGAACGAGGTCTGGGTGCCCTCGGTGGGCCAGCCCTCGTCGACCTCGCGGTCCTTGGGCCCACGCGAGTAGGCGCCGACCGAGGAGGCGTGAACCAGCTTCGGCACGCCGGCTGCGGCCACCGCCTCGAAGACGCGCCGGCTGCCCTCGACATTGATCCGCTCCAAGGTCACCGCGTCCCGAGAGGGCTGGATCGCCCAGGCCAGGTGGATGACCGCGTCGGCGCCCTCGAAGATCGCGCCGAGGTCGGAGCTGAGGACGTTTGCCTCGACCCAGCTGGTCTTCGGCGGCGCCCAAGTGGGCTGGCGCCGAGCCAGCCCGACGATCTCGTCGATCTCCTGGCTCTCGCCAAGCGCCCGGACCGTGCTGGTGCCGACGTTTCCCGTCGCGCCAGTGACGACTACCTTCATTTTCTTGCTCGCCTTCCAGTAGATCTGAGGTTCGGAATTGGCGAGGAGTGAGCGGCGGCCGCTCCCTTAGGCCTCTTGGCGTCTGTACCCCGAGAGGTCAGCGCAAAACGTGGCGCCGCCGCTACAGAGCCAGGGTAGCGGCCTTCAGGTGCAGCGCCTCAAGCCGCCTCAGCTGCTCGGTCGCCCGCTCGGCCAGGGCGCCGAGATCGAAGCCCGGCAGATCGCCGGCATGGGTGTGCTCCAGCGCCCGCCACAGCCGGCGCTTGCCGACGACGCCGATCTGCAACAGCTCCAGCTCGTCGAGGCGACTGAGCGGCGAGTAACCCCGCAGCCGCCCGTTCGGCTTCAACCGGCCCACTCGCTCACCGAGGACGGCGGCGAGCGGTTTGAGCTTGCTCTGACCCACCCCGAGCCGATCCATCGCCGCCTTGAGCGTCTCGCGGTCGGCCTCGATCTCGGCGCAGACCTCGGCCAGCACCGGCCCGAACTCCGGATCGTCCTCGTTGCTCGCCCGCAGTCGCCGGGCCAGCTCGACCCCCAAGGTCGCTCCGGCCAAGTGGTCGTTGAGATATATGGCGAGCAGCTTTCCCACGCCTACCTCGCTTTGACCAGGTAGGGCTGGCGGGCGCCGCGCTCTTCGCGCACCTTCTCGCCTTCGACGAACCAGACACGGCGCCCGTCCGGGTAGATCGCCGCCGGACCGTCGGCGCGATGACGCTTGCCTTCGCGGTACCACTTCTCGGTCCCGTTGACATAGACACAGGCCGGCCCACCCTCGCGATGGCGAACGCCGTCGACGCAGTACTTGACCGAGCCGTTGGCGTGGATCACAGCCGGGCCGTCGGCGCGATGAAGGCGACCGTGGCGGAACCATTCCTCACGCCCACTCGGGAAGACCCGTGCGGGGCCTCCTATCCGGTGTGGCTCGCCTTCATCGTCGCGCCAGTCGATCGCTCCATCGATGCCCAACCGCGCCTCGTCGCTCTTGGTCATCACAACGCATCTCTACCCGCCCCGTCAAAGCCCACTCCTCAGAGCCCGGCCCCACGCAGCCGATATTTACCCCACTCCGCTGGGGTCAAGGTCGGATGCGCTGCTGGGGCTTCGCGGTGGGCAGCAGCTTCGGCACTCGCCGCGGTCGGCGAGCGGCCGGGCGACCGCGAGGACATCGAGGGCGAGCCCTTCGTCGGCCCCGCGACGCCGCGCGCCGGGGAGGTCGAGGCGTGCAGGCCCTGGTTTGAGGCGGAGCTGAAGGCAGTGAAGCCGACTGGGCTGCTGGCCCTCGGGGCGACGGCAGCCAAAGCCCTCTTCGGTCCCTCGGTCCGAGTCACCCGCGACCGTGGCCGGCTGATCGACTCACGCACGCACCGGTGGCCGCGCTGACCCTGCACGCGGACACGATCTCGATCGAGGAGCCGGACAACACGGAACCTCCCGCGGCGGCGCAAAGCAAAAGTCGGTTGTGAGCGCCTCGCGGAATCCTCGCCCTCGGCAGGACCCCCTCCCCACTCACCGGCAGACGCGATAGCGGAGGTGGGTGGCGCCGGGGCCGTCGACGATCTGGATCGGCTCGAGCTCGATGTGGTCGACCCCGAGGTGCTCGAAGAGACGCCGGCCCGCGCCGAAGAGGACCGGGATCAGGTGGATCTGGAGCTCGTCGAGGACGCCGGCGGCGAGCGCCCGCTGCGCGACGCCGGCACCGTGGACCAGCACGTTCTTCTCCCCCGCGGCCTCCTTGGCACGGGCCATCGCGGTGCCGACGTCGCTCACGTAGGTCACCAGCGGCCGCTGCGTTGCCACGTCCGCGGGCCGATGGCGGCTGAGGACGAAGATCGGCGCGCCGTCGTGGTGGTCGCCGCCCCAGTAGTCCGCGGGCTCGATCGTCCCCCTGCCACAGACCACCGCCCCGGTGGACATCATCTCGTCGAAGACCTCGCCGTTGAGGCCCGTGGGGCGGCCGGGGACTCCCGAGTGTTCTGGTGCGGGGGCGGTCAAAGCCCACTCGTGCAGGCGGTGCCCGCCGTCGCCGAGGCCGTTGTCCAGCCGCTCGTTGGGGCCGGCGATGAAGCCGTCGAGGGACATCGACATGTAGAGCACGGTCGAGGACATCTGTCTTCTCCTTGCCTTCGCTCGGCGCGGCTCCTTTAGCCGCGCCTCTGCTTACGCGACGAACGAGCCGCGCGAGAATCGACATCGCTCGATCCTTGCGCAAGCCACCCTCATCCGAAACCATGTTGACTCGTCAACGACGAAGGGGAGACTCAGTGAAGCCAGCGGACACCGCGATGCCGGCGGCGGGCACCAGGCCGAAAACGCTTGCCGCCGCGACGCTGTGCGAGGCGTTCCAGGCAACCGCCGCGGAGTGGGCGGAGAAGCCGGCGCTGCGGCTGAAGGACAGCGACTACGCGGCGAGCTTCGCGGAGTACGCGGCGACCGTGCGGCGGCGCGCCGCCGGGCTCGCGGCCCTGGGGGTGCGGCGGGGCGACACGGTCGGCTTCATGCTGGCCAACCGCCCCGGGTTCTTCCTCACCGACTGCGCCGCAATGCACCTCGGCGCGACCTGCTTCTCCGTCTACAACACCTCCTCGCCGGAACAGATCGAGTACGTCGTCGCCGACGCGGCCAACCGGGTCATCGTCACCGAGCCGCAGTTTCTGGCCCGGGTGCTGGAGGTGCGCGAGCGGGTCGGCACCCTCGAGCACGTCGTCGTGATCGGCGGCGGGGCGCCGGCGGGCACGATCTCGATCGAGGAGCTGGAGGGGATGGGCGACCCCGGCTTCGACTTCGAGGCCGCCTGGCGGGCGGTCGAGCCCGACGACCTGCTCTGCCTGATCTACACCTCAGGCACGACCGGCGCGCCGAAGGGCGTGCAGATAAGCCACGGCAACATCATGGGCGGCTGGCGGGCGGTGGACGGCGTCTTCAGGCCGCCTCCGCAGGTGCGCCAGATCTCCTACCTGCCGAGCGCCCACATCGCCGACCGCTACTCCTGCCTGTACGGGCAGATGGTCCACGGCGGCTGCGTCTTCTGCTGCCCCGACGTCCGCCAGATGATCGCCTACTCGATCGAGGTCAGGCCAACCGTGTGGACCGGGGTGCCGCGGGTCTTCGAAAAGCTGAAGGCGGCGCTGGAAACCGGGATGGCCGCCGAGGCGGACCCGGAGAAACGCAAGGCCACCGAGTGGGCGCTGGAGATCGGCCGCCGCCGGGTCGCCGCCTATATGGAGGGCGAGATTCCCGACGCGCTGCAGGCAGAATGGGAGCAGGCCGACGAGCTCGTCTTCGCGCAGATCCGCGCCATGCTCGGCCTCGACCAGGTCGAGTGGTTCGGCGTCAGCGCCGCCCCGACGCCGCCCGAGGTGATCGAGTTCTTCCTCGCGATCGGGATCGAGATCTGCGAGCTGTGGGGCATGTCGGAGACCAGCGCGACCGCGACGCTGAACCCACCTGGTCGCATCCGGGTGGGAACGGTGGGGCCGCCGCTGCCGGGGATCGAGGTGAAGCTGGCCGACGACGGCGAGGTGATGGTGCGGGGGCCGATCGTGATGAAGGGCTACCGCAACATGCCCGAGCGCACGGCAGAGGCGCTGAGCGAGGACGGCTGGCTCCTGAGCGGCGACATCGGCGAGTTCGACGAGGAGGGCTACCTGAAGATCGTCGACCGCAAGAAGGAGCTGATCATCAACGCGGCGGGCAAGAACATGTCGCCGGCGAACATCGAGGCGAAGCTGAAGACGGCGACGCCGCTGATTGCCCAGGCGGTCGCGATCGGCGACCGCCGCCCCTACAACGTGGCGCTGGTCACGCTCGACCAGGAAACCCTGGCCGCGCGCGGGCTCGCTGCCGGCGATCCGCAGGTCGCGGCCGAGATCGAGCAGGCGGTGGCGGCCGCCAACGAGCGCCTCTCGCGGGTCGAGCAGATCAAGCGCTACAAGTTGGTGCAGGAGGAGTGGGTGCCCGGCGGCGAGGAGCTGACCCCGACGATGAAGCTGAAACGGCGGCCGATCGCCGCGAAGTACGCGCTGGAGATCGAGGCGCTGTACTCCTAGCCGAACCGGCCCTGTGGGCGCTCGCGCACGGCCCGCTCGCGCAGGAGGAGGAAGAGCGGCAGGGCGAAGCACAGGCCCACGAGCAGGGAGGCCGGGATCGGCAGCCACCAGGTGCGCATCCCCAGGCGCCGTCCCTCCCAGGCCGACCAGAGGGCGAAGGCGAGGAAGGCGATGGCGAGGTCGGCGGCCAGCTGTGCGGCGGGCAGCGACCGCACCCAGTCGCTGAAGTAGCCGCCGATATCGAGGCCGTGCTCGATGACGAAGATGGCCACCATCGTGTTGGGCACGAGGAACCCGGCGATGGCGAGGGCGAGCAGAGCGCGTTCGCGCCAGGTCATGCCGGCTCCTTGATCCTGTGGGCGGGACTCGACTGCCGAGCCGTCGAGCCGAGGCGCGGCGGCGGGCGCCGGGGGACGGCGAGCCGGGTGGCGAGCCGCGGGTCGAGGAGCTGGAACGGCGAGCGTTCCCTGGTGAGGACCCGGCCGAACGCGCGCGCGAGCACCGGGTCGCCCGCGACCCTGCGGAAGGCCAGGCGTTCGAGCGGCCTCAGCTTGCGTCCGCTGGCGAAGTCGGCCATCTGCAGATGGTGCGGCGCGAGGCGCCAGGCGAACTTGCGCCGGTAACGGCGCAGAGCGTCGTCGAGCTCCGGCCCTCCCCCCAGCGCGCCGCTCGTCTCGTCGACCAGCCATTCGGCGCTCTGGAACGCGAAGGCGATCCCGACCCCGAACACCGGATCGGCCGCCAGCGCCGCATCGCCCACGAACGCGATTCCCGGCCTCGCCGCGGGACGGATCAGGTTGGGCACCTCGAGCTTGCCCAGAACCTTCGAGACTCGCTCCCCATCGCTCAGGTCAGGCCCGTCCGGCAGGCTCGCGAGCGTCCGCAGGTAGGCGCCCTCGGGGTCGGCTCGAACCTCGGCCAGGCGCGAGCGGTGGTAGGTGGCGACGAGGACGGTGAGCTCGTTCTCGTTCGGGAACTGTGCGGCGCCGTCTGGATCGAAGAACCACAGCCGCATCGAAGGCCCGCGTGCTGTTCTCGCCTGCTCGATCCCGCGCCAGTAGGAGAAGTAGAAGAACCGGTTGTGCGGCCGGACGCGCCCCGGCACCCCGGCCAGCCGGGCGACCCACGACCCGCGTCCGTCAGCACCGACCAGCAGGCGGGCGCGGATCGGGTGGGCGCGACGATTGCGGTCCTCGATCTCGACTCCTGCCGGCCGGGCATCGTCGAAAAGGACGCGCGTCGCCGTCTGCCCCGGAAAGAACTTCACCCCGGGCGTATTCGCCGCGAGGTCGCGCAGAACCGGGTCGAGCGTGCGACGCGTCGCACCCCAGCCGCCGGGGGCATCGTCGGGCAGGGCAAACCAACCGCCATACGGCGTCCAGAACTCAGCCCCGGTCCGTGGCACGCCGCGCTCGGCCAGCAGCGGCGCCAGCCCCAGCCGCTCGATCGTCCGCGTCGCGGCCGGCAGGATGGCGTGCGTACACGTCACCTTGTAAGCCGCCGGGTCGAGGCGCCGCTCGATCAGGGCGACGGTCGCCCCGGCCTGGGCGAACAGGCGCGCCGCGGTGCAGCCGGCGACGCTGGCGCCGACCACCGCGACATCGAACTCCCGCGCCGAGTTCATCGCCCGCGCTCGGGGCGGCCGGGGGTCGGTTCGCCGGCGCGCGCCAGCCACTCCCGCTCGATCTCTCGCATCATCGGCGGGTAGACGAGCAGGTGCCGGAACGGCGCGATCGCTGCCATGTAGGCGCTGCCGAAGAGGCCGTTCCGCTTCACGTAGATGGCCATCTGGCCGCGGTAGCCGCCCGTCTGGTCCGGGACCCAGCCGAGGTGCATCACCCCGTGCACGGTCCGGTTGGCGATCTCGGCGGCGAACTCGTCCTCGAGCAGGTAGAGCGAGTTGAAGGGGAGCGCGACGAAGTCCGGGCCGGAGGGGCCGCTGCGCAGATCCTCCGGCAGGCGGTCGCGGAGCGTCGGCACCCGCGAGTCGAGGTCGGCGTCCGGGCTGTCCCAGCCGAGCAGCCCGCCGACCTTCCAGCGCAGCGCGAAGAGCGTGCGGACGGCGCGGGAGTGGCTTTCGGCCGGGTCGAGCGAGGCGGCCTCATGCACCAGCCGCGGGAAGTCGCCCTCGCCGCCCGGCGTCGGCAGCGCCCAGACGTCCTCGAGCTGAAACTCACGGGTGAGCTCGTGGATCCGCCAGGGCCGGGAGGTGTGCGCGCTGTTCGGGAGCCTCATTCGTTGACCTCTATCCATACGGTAGCGTATAGATAAACCCGGGCACAGCCTGCGACAGTTTCAACCCCGTCCCCGAATCGCCTGGAGATAGCCCGATGGCCAGCATCCGCACGCCTCGCAGCAGCTGGATCGACGAGGGGCTGCGGGCCCTTGCCGCCGGCGGTCCGGAGGCCGTCCGGATCGAGCCGCTGGCGCAGGCGCTCGGCGTCACCAAGGGCGGCTTCTACTGGCACTTCGACGACCGCCAGGCGCTGCTCGAGGAGATGCTCGACAGCTGGGAGCGGACGGTCATCGACGAGGTGATCGAACGCGTCGAGAGCGGCGAGGGCGACGCCAGGGACAGGCTCGGACGACTGTTCGCGCTCGCCTCCTCCAGCGAGGCCCGCAGCCTGATGAGAACCGAGCTCGCGATCCGCGACTGGGCCCGGCGCGACAAGAGGGTCGCCAGGCGCCTGCGCCGCGTCGACAACCGGCGGATGGACTACATGCGCTCGCTGTTCGGCGCCTTCTGCCCCGACGAGGACGAGGTCGAGGTCCGCTGCATGTTTGCCTTCTCGCTGTTCGTCGGCAGCAGCTTCATCGCCGCCGACCACGGCGTCCGCAGCCGCGCGGACGTACTGGCGCTGGCTCTGAGGCGACTCGAAGCCTGACGGCCGAACCGGCATCTCACCCGGCGTGATCTCCTTTATCTTATGTTTGCGTTTATCGCAAACATCCTTAAATAGGAACAAGATCTGCTAAATTCACCTTTGCGATGAACGCAAACGAGGTGGAATCGGAAACGAACTTCAGAGATACGGCGATTGCCTGGTTGGAGAAGCGTCTGCCTCGGGGTTGGAGCGTCGAAGGCTCCAATGTCCTCGGCTACGGGGAGACTCCTGCTGCCGACTCAACGATCTCCCTCAAAGCTCCGAGTGGGACCTTTACGACCATTGCCGTGGAGGAAAAGCAGTCGATCTCGCCCCGGGCGGTCCTCGGCCTCCTCCCTCCCCTTGCACAAGCCGCGCGCAGGCTGGGGGGGAATGTCCCGCTCCTGGTCGTCGCTCCCTGGCTGAGCAAGCGCACCCAAGAGTTACTCGCCGAGCAGGAGATCAACTACATCGACCTGACCGGCAACGCTTTGCTCCGCCTGGACAACCCTGCCTTCTATTTCCAGACGGTTGGCTCGGAGCGCAATCCCGCTCCAAAGGAACGCGGTAGAGCACAGGTGCGCGGCGCCAAAGCCGCCCGGCTGATCAGGCTGCTGGCAGACGTGCGCCCTCCCTACGGTGTGCGCGAGCTTGCCGAGACGGCCGGCCTAGCCCCCGGCTACGTCTCGCGGCTTCTCGACACCCTCTACCGTGAGGCCTTGATCGAGCGCTCGCCCCGGGGGCCAGTCGAGAGCGTCGACATCGCCGGGCTCCTACGTCGCTGGGCGAGCTCATACGACGTCTTCAAAACCAACGAAGCCGCGATGTTCGTCGCCCCTGTAGGCATCGACCGCCTGTTGCCACGACTGGCGGCGGACCCGGGGGCGGGAACCAGGATCGCGATCACCGGCTCCTTCGCCGCAACCCGCCTGGCCCCGATCGCATCGCCGTCGCTTCTCGTTGCCTACTACGACGCCCCGGCGCTTGTCGCCGCAGACTTCGCCCTCCTCCCCGCCGAGGAGGGCGCGAATGTTGCCTTCCTGCAGCCGTTCGACCGGGCGGTCTGGCTGCGGACCGCGATTGAGGACGGTCTGCGCTACGCAGCCCCTTCCCAGGTCGCGGTCGACTGCCTGAGCGGCAACGGACGGATGCCCGCCGAGGGTGAGGCGGTGCTGGAGTGGATGCTGGCCAACGAATCAGAGTGGCGGGCTGACTCGCTCAAAGCGCTGTAATCGCCGGCTGTGACCGCGCGAACGGACCTCTCCCCCGAGTACGTCGAAGCCCGGCGTGTCCTGCTCGATGCGCTGGAGGCGCTCGGCCCCCAGAGCGCCGCCGTCGTGCTGGCCGGTGCCCAGGCGATCTATCTCCGCACCGGCCCCGAGAGCCTGGCGGTCGCCGAGTACACGACCGACGGCGACCGCTGCCGCTGAACCTGCAGGTCGTCGACTTCGGCGGCTGACGCCGGCTTCAGCTCCAGTGGTCTCTGACGTACACCTCGACCTCGGCCTCGGAGAGGCTGCGGGTGCTGTTGTTCATCCGCACCCAGAAAGCCTCGGCTCCGTCGCTCATGCGGGCGACGACCGGAGCGGAGGAGTCCGCAACGTCGATCCGGCATACCTCGCGGTCTCCGAGCCGGTCGATGCGAGCGCGGGTCCGCATCACGGCCGGACCGGTGAGAGCGTTGATCAGGTGGGTCGTGAGCCAGTTGACGAAGCCGTCGGCGTTCGCCGGCTTGACGAGCGGCAGATCGTGCTCCAGCCCGATCACGCCGCCGTCGTCGCCGATGCCGATTAGCAGCGTCCCGCCGTCGGTGTTCAGAAATCCGGCGATGGTCTTGACCATCGCGTCCTCCATCCGCTTGTCCTTGCACCCATCGTGCAGATTCCAGCGCGCGGTCGACTTGAACTCGACGTCGAACTGCTCGTCCTTCTCGATCAGCTCTTCGCTCGGTACGGCGAAGAAGGCCTTCCTGCCGCGAAGCTGCGCCGCCACCGACTCGGCGAAGCCCGGGTCGCTCTTGATCTCGTCGACGACGGCGGCCGTCACCTTGCCGATGTCGAGTGGCCCGGTGCCGACGGTCGCCGTCGCGGCCGCGTCGACCTCGATCGCCGTCGCCGTCCCGTAGACGCTTTCGCCATCGTCGTGGTAGCTGGCGAAGATGTGGTCGAAGACGATCCCCGCCTTGCGGTTCCAGACCTCTGTCGTCGTAGACCGCCGGCAGGTCTTCGAGGATGTCCTTGACGAGTCCGCGAGCCGCCTCGCGCGTCTCGGCCCGGCGGCGCCAGTCGAGGACGAGACGATCCTGGATGTGGGTCATCAGTTTGCGCGCCACCGCCTTGACTTCCTCCCGCTCCTGCTCGTCAAGGGTCGGATCCGGTCGAGTCAGGAGATCGAACACCGCCAGCTCGGGCTCCGACAGGCCCTCGCGCGCGGTTCGCTGTTCCTCGTCCGACAGCTCACGGGAGAGGCGACTGGAGTCGCCGCAGCATCTCGTCGACGTTGAGGCTGCCGGCGTTGTATTCGTCGATCAGCCTCCTCAGCTCGCTCGACGAGACTCGCCGCGGGTGGGGTTGCGCAGCGCCGCCGCATCGACCCGTTCCCGAAGCTCGCCGGCGAGGCGTTGCGGCGGACGAACGCTTGCGGCCCGCGAACTTGGCCGCCAGGGCGTCGAAGTCGATCCTGTTGAGATCGATCAGCGACTCGGCGTCGGCGCCGTCCGCGGCGGCCCGGATCACGTACTCCTCCGCCCCGACCGAGCGGTCGAGCAGCTCCTGGACCGGCGCCGGAGACGCCGGTCAGGTCGGGCGGCGGAGTCGAGCGATCGAATCGTCTCGGCGATGTTGCGCGCCACTCCGACGATGCGCGCGTGCGCGTTGGCCGCCGGATCGGGCAGGATCGCCGCGAACAGCCGGCGCACGGCGGCGGCTTGCTGCAGGTAGGCGCGGCGGGTGCCGTCGTCGACCAGCAGCGCCTCGACCGCCGCGTCGCGGAGGGCGATGAACTCGAACCCGTTGGCTCGCGCCAAGCGCGTCCAGGTCGACGTCCCAGCGTTCGCAGAAGTCGACGAGCTCGCCGATCTCGTCCTCCAGCTCGCCGACCAGGGCGGACTTGTCGCGGATGATCGTCGAGCTCGCCCTCACCCTCACGGGCCGCGCCGTAGATCGCCAGGGCCTTCTCGAGGTGGCGGAACACGCCGACGTAGTCGACGATCAGCCCGTTCTCCTTTTCCGGGAAGACGCGGTTCGCGCGGGCGATCGTCTGCATCAGCGTGTGGTTCCGCATCGGCCGGTCGAGGTAGATCGTCGAGCAGGACGGGGACGTCGAAGCCGGTCATCCACATCGCGCAGACGAACACCAGCCGGAGCGGGATCGTCGGGATCCTTGAAGCGCTCGTCGAGGTCCTCCTCGTTCATGCGCGCGCGGTGGGGGCGGATGTCGAGCCCTGCCTCGCTCCATGTCGGCGATCTCGTTCTGGGACTGGGAGACGACGACCGCCATGTCGGTCGTCTTCCATGAAGCGCGATCTGCTCGCTCGACGCCGAGCCGCTCGAGCTCGGGCAGCCGCGTCGTGCTCGTTCGCGCAGCTCGGCGAGATGCTCTGCCCACTCCTCGACGACCAGGTCGTACATGCGCACCGCGGTCGCCTTGTCGACCGCGACGAACATCGCCTTGCCGAGGAAGCCCCGCCCGACGAAGTGGCGGACGAGGTCTGCGGCGATGCGGCGCAGCCGCTCCGGGCGGGTGATCAGCTGGTACTCGGTCGCGAAGCGCCGCGACAGCGCCTTCTCCTGGGCCTCGTCGAGCTCCGCCGCTTCGAGGATGCCGGTCAGCTCCTCGTCGAAGCTCTCGTTGATGAGCTGGAGCTCGGGGATCCGGTTCTCGTAGAAGAGCGGGACGGTCGCGCCGTCTTCGATCGAGTCGCGGAAGTTGTAGGTCGAGACGTAGTCGCCGAACACCTCGCGCGTGCGCTCCCTCGCCCGCGATCAGCGGGGTGCCGGTGAAGCCGAGGAAGCGCCGCGTTGGGCAGCGCGCGGCGCATGTTCAGCGCGAGCGTGTCGTACTGGCTGCGGTGGGCCTCGTCGGTGATCACGATGACGTCCTCGCGATCCGAGCAGACCGGCATCTCCTCCGCCCTCGGGGGGCCGGAACTTCTGGATCAGCGTGAAGACGTAGCGGTGGTCCTCGCCCAGCAGCTCGCCGCAGGTGCTGCCGAGGTCTTCGCCTGCACGTGGCCCTCGACGACGCCGGCGTCCTTGAACTCCCCGTAGAGCTGGTCGTCGAGCTCGGCCCGGTCGGTGACCATCACGAAGGTCCAGTTGCCGGGTTTGCGGCGCAGCACCTTCTGGGTGAAGAAGAGCATCGAGAGGCTCTTGCCCGAGCCCTGGGTGTGCCAGAAGACGCCGAGCCGCCCGTCGCGGGTGCGCGGGTCGGCGAGCGCCCGCATCGCCGCGTTGACTCCCAGCATCTGGTGGTTCTGCGCGAGCACCTTGATCAGGCCGCCCGGCCGCTCCAGGTAGGCGACGAAGTTCTCGATCGTGTCGAGCAGGCGGGCCGGCTCGCAGAGCGCCGCGGATCGCCGTCTCCAGCGACACCACCCCGGGCTCGGACTCGTCGTCGATCCGCTTCCATTCCCCGAAGCGCTCCCACGGCGCGATACGTCGCCCCGACCTTCGTCTCCGAGCCGTTCGAGAGCAGCACGAACGCGTTCGGCGCGAACAGCTGCGGGATCGTGTCGCGGTAGTCGCGCAGGTTCTTGCGATAGGCCTGCTCGACGCTCTTATGTGACGCTTTCAGCTCCAGTAGCGCCAAGGGGATTCCGTTGACGAAGCAGACGATGTCGCAGCGCCTGGTGTGGAGTGGCCCCACCACCCAGAACTGGCTGACGGCAAGGAACTCGTTGTCCTCCGGCGCCCTCCAGTCGATTATCCGCACCCTCTCCGTCAGGCGCTCGTCGTCGTCGCCGGTGAACGTGACCCTGACCCCGTCCCGGAGCAGGGCGTAGACCGCCTTGTTGGCGCGGGTCGGATCCAGCGCGGAACGATCCCGCACCAGCTCCTCGATCGCGGCATCGATAGTCGCCGGAGGAAGGTCCGGATTGAGCTCGACCAGCTTCGGCCTCAATCGGTGCCGCAGAACTACCTCAGACTGATCGTCCCTCCCCAGCCCGTCGGCGCCAAGCCTCTCCCCGAGCCCGTCGACCACCTCGTAGCCAAGCGAGCCGAGCAGCTCCAACGTGGGCCGCTCGACCAGCTCGTCCTCGGAGTAGCTCTCTGGACTCACTCGGCTTCCGGGGGAACGAGGACGCCAAGGTCGATGTCGGAGATGTCGAGCTGACCGCTGACCAGGCGCGGAAGGAGGAGGTCGCGGGCTACAGCGAGTACGCGATTCTGGTCCCTGATCCTCGCGGCGTGGGTCATCATTGACAGTGCCGATGCATCGTACGCAGCTCTCATAGGCCCTGGATCCAGCGCAACACGATACTGCTGGACATCTGCAGGCTTGAACCTCTGGTGGCTCGTCGACGTCCCACTAGCGCTACCCACCAAGATGTCTCTGAATGAGGGGTCCGAAAATAGACTCCAGAGCCAAACATTGGAAACCTCAACCCCCGTCCAAACGAGAAACTCGGTAGAGGCCACAGCTTTGTCCGTGTTCGGTTTTACAAACCACACCCGAGGGATCCTGGGATTGATCTTGGCGAGAAGGACGGCTGGCTCTTCAACCCGATACTTCGAGCTCTTTATTGCCTCGCCTGGCTCACTTTCCGGCATCTGACCTGCATCAAATGCCGGAAGGCTGAAATGTTCAAATAGCTCATACGGTGCGTCCGCCGGCCGAATACTTTTCCGATGCAGCGTCGCGACACTGCTAAGAGTCCTCACGGTCCACCCCTCCGGGACGAAACCTAGATCTGAATCGATGAGCTCGCGATCCTTGCGACCTGGAAATCGGAAGTGCACAAACCACTCTCGGTAAAGCGAACGCGCTAGATCCTCAAGCAACTCAATCCGCTGCCTATTAATCTCTATCAGGTCGTCGAGGGCTGAAAGAACCGCGGCGATACGACGCTGGGTGCTTAGCCCGGGCACGGCGATAGGCACCGCCGACACGATCTTCGCGTTCAGATTCGGCATCGTTGCCCCGACCGCCTGGCCTACAAGCCAATCGCCAACGCCAGGGGCGCTCATCGCGTATCGCAGGAACTGAGAGTCGAGTACGTCGTGGTCGGGTGCATGGATCCGCATCGATCCCGTGCCGCAGATCCAGCCTGCCTCATCCGAAGCCACGGCAGCAAGGCGACCGACGTCTCCGCGGCGGGCAAGAACCAGGTCCCCCGCAGCCAAGCGATGAGCGTGAAGTCGCCGCGCGGTCGTCTCGCTGACCCTGCTCACCGAATCGCGAGAGATGCGCCCGTCCTGCATGTCCTTCGGCATGACCACAGGAACTCCACTTGGATCATCGGTGTACTCATCAGCATGAAGCTGAGATCCGAACGGACCAGTCCTGATCACTCCACCCGCTGAGTCGACCAGCTCCCCCAACTTCCGCATTTGCCACTCACTCATGCGGATTTCCTGCCACAGCCTCCATCAAAGCCTGCGCGACGTACCGCCGCTGCCCACGGGCGCCCGCTTTCTGCTCAGTCAAGACTCCCTGCTCCTCCATCCGCCTGAGCAACCGTAGCGCCGTCGGGCGACTTACCCCCAGGCCGGCTTCCACTGATCTCGTGGTCAGCACCGGGTTCTCGCAGATCAGGTCAACCAGAGAGAGAGCGTTCGGGGTCCCCAGAGTCGACGCGGCCTCACGGTAGGTCTCGCGGAGGCCGACGATTCGCTTGGCTCGTTGGACGGCGTCGCTCGCCTGCGTCTGGATCGCGGTGAGGAAGAGATCGACCCAGGGAATCGGATCGTCTCGCTCGCGGAGCGTTTGCAGGGATTCGTAGTAGGTCGCCCGGTTTTGCTCCAGGTAGGTGCTGAGATAGAGCAGGGGCGCGGACAATCGTTCGCGTGCGACCAGAAAAAAGACGAGGAGCAGGCGACCGAGGCGACCGTTGCCGTCGAGGAATGGGTGAATCGTCTCGAACTGGGCGTGAAGGAGCGCGTCCTGGACCAGCAAGGGCATCTCTGGCTCCTCGTGCGCGAAGCGCTCCCAGTCGCCGAGGAGGTCGGCGAGCTCACTTGGCGGCGGCGGCACGAAGGGCGCCGATTCGATCGTCGATCCGGGGGGGCCAATCCAGTTCTGGCTGGTGCGCAGCTCCCCCGGCGAAAGCTCGCGGCCGCGGACGCCGGCCATCAACCGGCCGTGCATCTCCCGCAGCATTCGAGTGCTGAGCGGCAGCCGGTCCACCGTCTCCAAGCCCCAGTGCATGGCGCCGACGTAGTTGACGACCTCCTCGATGTCGGGGCTCGCACCGCCTCCGTCGGCGTCGGCGTCGGCGTCGAAGACCTCGCCGATCGTGGCCTGGGTGCCCTCGATGCGGGTCGAGGAAACGGCCTCGCGCAGTAGATACGGCCGGATCAGGAGATGGGGACTGGGGACCAGGCGGCCGACCGCCGACAGCTGGCCCAAAGCGCCCTCGGCCTCGGCGAGGAGACCGACAGTCGCCGCGGGAAGCTCCAGCGCTCGCGGCACAGGAGCCGGAAAGTAAGCGACGTAGCCGTGGCGACCCGGCGTCCGGCGAGCTTCACCAAACCTGGTCGCCGGGTATCTGACGAGTTCCATGGACGGGACTCTACAGGGTCACCCTAACGAATTGCCCCCAAAACGTTAGGGTCAAGCGCTCACCCTAACGTCGCCGTTGCGGTCAGTCGGAGAGCAGGTTCCGCAGGACCGTGTCGACGCCGTCTTCCAGCTCCCGTGCCCGGGCGCCCAGCGCGCGCAGCTCCGCGTGAGCGGCGGCGAGCTTCTCCTCGAAGACCTCGTCGTCGAGCTCCTCGACCTCGGTCCCGACGTAGCGACCCGGGTTGAGGCTCCACCCCTGCGCCTCGATCTCCTCGATCGTCGCGACCTTGCAGAGCCCCTTCACGTCGGCGTAGGCGCCATCCGGGAAGCGCTCGGCGAAGAGAGCGTTCTCGCCCTCGGCCAGCTCCGGCTGCTCGCCGCGGTAGAGACGGACGATGTTGGCGAGGTACTCGAGCTGCACATCGGTGAAGTCGCGGTGGGCGCGGTCGACCTGGCGGAAGACCTGGCGGGCATCGATGAAGAGGACCTGCTCAGCGCGAGGGGTATCCCTCTTGCCGCGGTCGAGAAACCAGAGCGTGACCGGCAGAGTCACCGAGTAGAAGAAGTTCGAGCTGACGGCGATCATCACGTCGACCACGCGGTCCTCGATCAGCCCGCGCCGGATGTCGGCCTCGCTGTGGCGAGCGTCGGAAGCGGAGTTCGCCATCACGAAGCCGGCTCGCCCGGTCTCGCTGAGGGAGTTGGCGAAGAGCTGGATCCAGATGTAGTTGCCGTTGTCGGCTTTCGGCAGGGCAGGAAACCTGGGGTCGTCGACCAGCTTCGCCTTGTCGATCCGGTCGACGTTGAAGGGCGGGTTGGCCATTACGAAGTCGAAGTACCGATGGCTTCCGAAGGGATCTTCGTAGTAGCTGTTGCCCTCGCGGATGTCCCCGGAGAGCCCGTGGACCCCCAGATTCATCTTCGCCAGTTTGACCGTGTCCCCGGTCTTCTCCTGACCGTAGACGGAGAGCTCCTTCCCCGGCGACTTGCGGTGGCGCTCGACGAAATGCGCGGAGTGGACGAACATGCCCCCCGAGCCGCAGGCCGGGTCGAAGATGCGCCCGTGGAATGGCTCGATGACCTCGACGATCAGTCGCACGACCGACATCGGGGTGAAGAACTCGCCCGCGCCCTGCCCCTCGGCAAGCGCGAACTTGGCGAGGAAGTACTCGTAGATCAACCCGAAGGCGTCCCCTTCGAGATCCTTCGTGTAGCTGCTGATGTGGCGCAGCAGCGAGGCAATCGTGCCGTCGGGGATCGCGGTGTAGCTGCGCGGCAGGACTCCTTTCAGCTCGGGGTTGTGATCCTCGACCATGCGCATCGCCTCGTTCACCGCTTTGCCCAGGTCGGAGCCTTCGGGAAGGTTCAGCAGGCCGTCGTAGCGAGTCTGCGGCGCCAGATAGATCAGGCCCTCGGCCTGAAAATCGGAGGGGCCGACCTTGCGACGGGCCGTGCCCTTCGCCTCAATACGCTCCCGCGCCGCCTCGAAGCGCGCGTCAGCGAAACGGAGAAAGATCAGCCCGAGAACGGGTGAGGCGTACTCGGATGCCTTCAGGCCGCTGTTGGCGCGGAGCTCGTCGGCAGCGTCCCACAGGCGGTCCTCGAGCTCGGCCAGATCAACCTGCATGCAGTGGCGTTTTCGGCAGGGCGAATCGAGTCACGGAGCCGAGTCTAAGCGACGTGTGTCGGCGCCGCGCCAAGTCGCAATGGAGATCCCAGGCCCTTGGCGCGGCGCGCATCGAGGCGGTGGAACTAGCCGCCCTGCTCAAAAACGACTAGCCGACCTTCGTTACCGAAACGGCCGGAATGACCTGCTCTGCCTTGGAAATCGCCACGGGCTCCACCCCCTTCCCGGTGTCTCGCGGCCACGGCTTTTTTGCTGCCGCTGGTCCCGGATCGACATTAGTGGAGAAAGATCCACCAATCTGAGGGGCTCTACAAACTTTGCCCCATCCTCGGGCACAAATCCCTTTTGTTGGAATACAGTTGAGTGATCCTCATCGCTTAATCACTCGTGACCTAGGAGCCCCCAATGCCCGGATCGTTTGGAAAGACCAAGACCACCAGCGCCGACCGGCAGCTGGTGCGCGCGCTCGCTCACCCCGTTCGCGCCGAAGCCCTGACCACGCTCAACGCCCGCACGGCCAGTCCAAATGAAATTGCCAACGAGCTGGACCTCCCGGTCGGCACCGTCAGCTACCACGTCAACGTCCTGCAGAAGCTCGACTGCGTCGAGCTGGTCCGCACCGCGCAGCGGCGGGGCGCGACCGAGCACTACTACCGCGGCGTGGCGATGCGCTACCTCGATGACGGGTTCTGGGCGAAACTCTCCGACGCGGTCCGCAACGGCATCAGCGTGACCGCGCTGCGGGTGCTGATCGGCGCCGCCCGGGACTCGATACAGGCCGGCATCTTCGACCGCCGCAAGGACCGCCACGCCTCCGTCGTCTCCTACAACCTGGACGAGCAAGGCTGGACCGAGGCCAACCAGCTCCTCAACGACACGCTCGACGGCGTGATGAAGATTGGCTCCGAGAGCGAGGCCCGCGTGGCGGCGGATCCCGACGCCCAATCGATCCGCGCCACCTTCGGCCTGCTCGGCTTCGAGTCGCCCACGAAATGAGCCGGGGGCGGCGGTTCGGCCGCCTCGGAAGGCGTCTGGCCAGCAGGTCCTAGCCGACGCCGGCCGGCTGCAAAGATCGCGGGGAGATGTCCTCCCCGATCCCGGAACCGCTCCCGCGCGATCTGGGGGTCGGCGGGTTCGCCCGCCGCGCCGCCGGTCTCGTCCTCGTCGGCCTTGTCGTCGCGCTGCTGATCAGCACGCTGCCCGGGCTCGACGAGGTGCGCGAGCGCTTCGCCAACGCCGAGCCGGTCTGGCTGGTGGCGCTCTTCTTCCTCGAGGTCGCGTCCTGCCTCTCCTACGTGGTCGCCTTCCGCGGCGTCTTCTGCACCCGGCTCGGCTGGCGCTTCAGCTACGAGATCGGGATGGCCGAGCAGGGGACGAACGTGCTGGTGCCGGCCGGGGGCGTCGGCGGGCTCGCCCTCGGCGCCTGGGCGCTGCGGCAGGGCGGCATGAGCGCGGAGCGCATCGCCCGCCGCAGCGTCTCCTTCTTCGTGCTGACCAGCGCGCCGAACTTCGTCTGCGCCGCCCTGTTCGGGTGCGCGCTCGCCACCGGCCTCCTGCCCGGCGGCGGGCCGCTGCTGCTGACCTGGGCGCTGGGTGGGCTGGCGGTCGCGGCGATCCTGCTCGTCGCGGTGCTGCCGCGCATCCTCACCCACGTCGGGCCCGAGCGGGCCGATGCGCCAGGGCCCGGCGACCGGCGCGGGCGGGCACGGCGGTTCACGCGGCGGGCCGCGGTCACCGTCGCCGACGGCGTCCACGACGCGGCCGGGCTGCTGCGGGCGCGCCAGCCTTATGCGCTGCTCGGCTCCGTCGGCTACATGGCGCTCGACGTCGCCGCCCTGGCCGCCGCCTTCGCCGCCTTCGGCACCACCCCGCCCTTCGCCGCCTTCGTCTTCGCCTACGTGATCGGCCAGCTCGGCGGGCTGATCCCGCTGCCCGGCGGGATCGGGGGGATCGACGGCGGCCTGATCGGCGCCCTCACCCTCTACGGCAGCCCGCTCTCGCAGGCCACCGCCGCCGTGCTCGCCTACCGGGTGGTCCAGCTCGGCATCCCGGCGATCCTCGGCTCGGTCGCCTTCGTCCAGCTGCGCCACACGCTGGTGCGGGAGGAAGCGCCGGCCGCCCTCTGCGAGCCCTTCGAGGGGCCGCTGCCGGTGTTCACGCTGCCGTCCCGGTAGGCGAAGGCGCGGCTGGCGTGAAGCCGCGCAGGCGCAGCGAGTTGGAGACGACGAAGACGCTGGAGAGGGCCATCGTCGCACCGGCGATCAGCGGGTTGAGCAGGCCAGCGGCGGCCAGCGGCAGCGCCGCGACGTTGTAGGCGAAGGCCCAGAAGAGGTTGGCCTTGATCGTCGCCAGGGTGCGGCGGGAGAGACGGATCGCGTCGCCGACTGCGCGCGGGTCCCCCGCGACGAGGGTGATGTCCGAGGCCTCGATGGCGACATCGGTGCCGGTGCCGATCGCCAGGCCGAGATCGGCCTGGGCCAGCGCCGGCGCGTCGTTGACGCCGTCGCCGACCACCGCCACGATCCTGCCCTCGGCCTGCAGCCGCTTCACCACGGCGGCCTTCTCGGCCGGCAGCACCTCGGCGACGACCTCCTCGATGCCGACTTCCGCCGCCACCGCCGCGGCGGTGGCCTCGTTGTCCCCGGTCAGCAGCAGCGGCCGCAGGCCGAGGCCCAGCAGCTGCCCGATCGCCTCGGCGCTGGCGGGCTTGACGGTGTCGGCGACGACGAAGAGGGCGCGGACCTCGCCGTCCCAGCCGGCGGCGATCGCCGTCCGGCCCAGCGCTTCCGCCTGGCGCCGGGCCGCCTCCAGCTCGGTGCCGAGGTGCATCGCCCAGTCGGCCAGGAAGCTGACCCGGCCAACGATCACCGCGTGCCCGTCGACCAGGCCCTGGGCTCCCAGGCCGGAGTGGTTGGCGAAGTCCGCGACCGCCGGCAACGGCGACGCGCCGGCCTTGGCCCGGGCGGCGATCGCACGGGCGATCGGGTGCTCGGAGGCGTCCTCGACGGCGCCGGCCAGGCGCAGGACCTCGGCCTCGTCGGCTCCCGCGGCAAAGTGGATGGCGACCACCGCCATCTCCCCGGTCGTCACGGTGCCGGTCTTGTCGAGGACGACGGTGTCGATCCGGCGCGTCGACTCCAGCACCTCGGGCCCCTTGATCAGCAGCCCCAGCTGCGCCCCGCGGCCGGTCCCGACCAGCAGCGCCGTCGGCGTCGCCAGGCCGAGCGCGCAGGGGCAGGCGATGATCAGCACCGCGACGGCGGCGCTGAAGGCGAAGGTCGCGCCGGCTCCGTCGAGGAGCCAGAAGCCGAGGGTCGCCAGCGCGGCCACGATCACGACCGGGACGAAGACGCCGCTGACGCGGTCGGCGAGGCGCTGGACCGGGGCCTTGCCAGTCTGGGCCTCGCTGACGAGACGGGCGATCTGGGCCAGCGCGGTGTCCTCGCCGATCCTGCCGGCGCGGACCACGAGCCGGCCGCCGACGTTGACCGTGGCGCCGACGACCGCGTCCCCCGGCCCGACCTCGACCGGCACCGACTCGCCCGTGATCAGCGACTGGTCGACCGCCGAGGTGCCGATCTCGACGACGCCGTCGGTGGCCACCCTCTCACCGGGGCGGACGACGAAGCGGTCGCCGACGGCGAGCTCCTCGATCGCGACACGGCGCTCCTCCCCAGCCGCGTCGAGCACAGCGACGTCCTTGGCGCCGAGACCGAGCAGCGCCTCCAGCGCCGCGCCGGCGCGGCGCTTGGCCCGCGCCTCGAAGTAGCGCCCGGCGAGGATGAAGGTGGTGACGACCGCGGCGACCTCGAGGTAGATCTGGTCGGAGCCGGCACCGCGCTCGGTGACGAGCTCGAACGGCATCGTCATCCCCGGCATCCCGGCGTCGAGGAAAAAGAGGGCGTAGATCGACCAGCCCAGCGCCGCCAGGGTGCCGAGCGAGATCAGCGTGTCCATCGTCGCGGCGCCGTGGCGCAGGTTCTGCCAGGCCGCCCGGTGGAAGGGCCAGCCGGCCCAGAGCACGACCGGGGTCGCCAGCTGCAGGGCGAGCCACTGCCAGTTCTCGAACTGCAGCGGCTCGATCATCGAGAGCAGCAGCACCGGCAGCGAGAGCGCGGCGGCGAAGATCAGGCGCTGGCGCAGGTCGGCGCTGGGATCGCCGTCGTCCTCAGCCTCCGCCGTGGCATCCGCCGGCGCCGGCAGCGCCGCCGTGTAGCCGGTCTCGCCGACCGCCTCGACCAGGTCCTCGGCCCCGACGCGCTGGGGATCGAAGCTGACCGAGGCCCGCTCGGTGGCGAAGTTGACCGTGGCCTCGACCCCGTCGATCTGGTTGAGGCGCTTCTCGACCCGGCCGGCGCAGGAGGAGCAGGTCATGCCCGCGATCGGCAGGCTGATCCGCTCTTGCTTGATTTCCCCGTGGGCGAAGAGGGCGACGCGCTTGCTCACTCGATCCTCCGTCGGGATAGGAGTAGGGGGTATCTGCGAGATCCTAGCATATACCCTCCAGGGGTATCCTCTACAATCGCCCCATGACGCCCCCGAAAGGAGCCAAGATGGCTACGCACGCAGAGCACCCCGGCTACATCGGCGACAAGGACAAGCTGAAGAACCGCCTGCGCCGGATCTCGGGGCAGGTCGGCGGCCTCGAGCGGATGGTCGACGAGGAGCGCTACTGCATCGACATCCTCACCCAGATCTCCGCCGCCCAGGCCGCGCTCGACAAGGTCGCCCTGGCCCTGCTCGGCGAGCACACGCGGCACTGCGTGATCGGCGCCGCGACCCCAGAGGACCGGGAGGAGCTGACCGAGGAGATGATCGGCGCGGTGGGACGGCTGCTGCACAGCCGCTAGCCAATCGTCCACTCGCGCAGGCGCTCGCCTTAGGATCCGGCGCCGCTGGTGAACTGCAGGGCCACACCAGCGATGTCGTCGCCGACAAAAGGAGAAGAGCATGCCGGGTGAGTTCCAGCGTTACCGCGTCCTCTGGCCGCTGGTGCCAGCGATGGCCATGGTGATGATCGACTTCACGATCGTCAGCATCTCGGCCAGCACGATCCAGGACGACCTCGGCCTCTCCGAGACCGCCGTGCAGTGGCTGGTCACCGCCTATGCGCTCTCGACCGCCGCCTTCGTCGCCCTCGGCGGCCGGCTCGGCGACATCCTCGGCCACAAACGGATCGTCGTCAGCGGCGTCATCCTCTTCGCCGGCGCCTCGCTGATGTGCGGCCTGGTCCCCGACAGCGGCAGCCTCGCCGTCCCCTGGCTGGTCACCTTCCGCGTCCTCCAGGGCGTCGGCGCCGGCCTCCTGATCCCCTCCGCGACGGTGCTCGTGCTCGACGCCTTCCCGCCGGCCGAGCGCGGCAAAGGCCTGGCGGTCTTCTTCATCGTCGCCGGCCTGTTCACGGCGATCGGCCCGATCGCCGGCTCCTACCTGACCGAGTTCTGGACCTGGCGGGCGATCTTCTGGATCAACGTGCCGGTGGCGCTCTTCGCGCTGATCGAGTTCTCCTTCGCCAAGCTCAACGACGTCAAGCGCCCGGCCCGGGTCGACTGGCGCGGCGCCTTCCTCATCGTCCTTGGCATGGCTCTGACCGTGCTCGGCATCCAGCAGTCGACCGAATGGGGCTGGGAAGACCCCGCGACCATCGGTTCGATCGTCGCCGGCGTCATCGTCCTCGCCGTCTTCGTCGCCGTCGAGCGCAAAACCGAGGACCCGCTGATCGACGTCAACGCGATGATCGCCAACCGCCCGTTCGCGGTCGACAACCTGCTCACCTTGCTCGTCTTCGGGCCCTGGCTGGCCGTCTTCTTCTTCGGCAGCATGTACTTCCAGATCGCCGTCGGCCAGGAACCGACCGAGGCCGGCTTCTCGATCCTGACGATGTTCTATTCCTTCTTCGTCGCCGCCCGGATCGGCGGCGGCTGGATGGACAAGTACGGCGCCAAGAAACCGGTCGCGGTCGGCTTCCTCCTGGGCACGATCGGGATGATCGTCTGGGCCGGCGAGCTGACCGAACTGAGCCGCTCGGAAACGCTGGTCGGGATGCTGCTGACCGGCGCCGGCTTCGGGCTCGTCTTCTCACCGCTCAACACCGACGCGCTGAACCGGCTGCCCGACGCGATGCGCGGCCAGGGCTCGGGGATCATCCAGACCTTCCGCAACTTCGGCTCGGCGCTGGGGATGGCGATCATGGGCAGCATCGTCGCCGGCGCCACCGACCTCACCGGCGCCAGCGGCCCACAGGACTTCGCCGACGCGATGCAGACCGCCTTCTACGTCGGCGCGGGGATGCTCGGCCTCGGCTACATCGCCACCCAGATCCTGATGCCGGGAGGCAAACAGGAGGGCATCGAGTAGCGCCAGTTCGAAGTCGGGGCCGAATCCGGCGCTCCTGCGGCTGACGGTCCTGACCGGATCAGGCCGGTCAGCACCTTCAACGGCGCGAACCTCCCCGGCACCTACACCTGCTGCATCGCCCGCTACGTCGGCCCGCTGGGACTTCCGCCCTCAGGGCTGAGCCAGGTCAGTACCACTTGCCGCGGGCGAAACCGCCGAAGGCGAGCAGCCCGATCAGGACCACGATCAGCCCGACCCAGAAGCTGACGACGAACATCAGGACGATGCCGACGATGACGACGATTCCGCCAAGCGAGATGCCGAGGCCGGAACCTCGATCTGCTCTGGTGTTCATTTTCTCCTCCTGATAGTTCCCGCGAGATCCTGCCGAGGGGCAGCTACCCGCTGCGCGAGAATCGAACCGCGTCGGCGACGAGCCGGCCGCGGGGCCTGGCGGTGCTGCCGTTCTGCCCCTTCGTCCGCCGCTACATCCAGCGCCACCGCGAGTACGAGGACCTGGTGCCGGCCGGGCGCCGGCGAAGTTCGAGCTCTAGCCAGGCCTGCCCAAGGCCGCGTGAGACTTTTCTCGCGGCGACGTACCTGCCGGCCTGGGAGGGTCCAGCGAAGCCCGGCCGCCGGCCGGGCTTGTCTCTGCCGGCGGCGGCTTCGGCTCCGGCTCCGCGCCCGAGCGCAGCGGGACCTCGCGCAGGCGGCACACGATCAGCAGCGCGAGCAGGGCGAGGGGCGCGGCGACGATGAAGACCAGCTGGACGCCGTCGATCACGTCCCCCCGCGCCACCGGCCCGAGCGCGACCGTCCCGGCGCCGCCGCCGGCACCGGTGCGGGCGGCGAAGACGGCGCCGAGGACCGCCGCTCCCGCCGCGCCGCCGAGGGCGCGGAAGAAGTTGGTCACCGCCATCGCGGTGCCGAGCTGGCTGCGCTCGACCCCGTTCTGGACGGCGACGATCAGCACCTGGCCGACCATCCCGAAGCCGAGGCCGAAGACGGCGAGGCCGGCGGCCGTGTTCAGCCGCGAGGGGTCGCCGGTAAAAGCCGCCAGCAGCCCCAGAGCCAGGGTCATCAGGCCGAGGCCGGCGACCGGGTAGCGCTTGTAGCGGCCGCTGCGCTCGATCCGCCGGCCGGCGAAATTGGTCGAGAGGGTGACTCCCGCCATCATCGCGATCAGGGTCAGGCCGGCCTCGGTCGGCGTGGCGCCGGTCGCCACCTCCAGGTAGAGCGGGACGAAGACGGTAATCGCGAACATCGTCGCGGTCGCCAGGAACAGCGCCGCGCTGGAGATCGCCACCGCCGGCAGCCGCAGCAGGCCCAGCGGCACGATCGGGTCGGCGGCGCGGCGCTCGCGCAGCGCCAGCGCGACGCTGAGGACGGCGAACACGGCGATCGACCCGGCGATCGGGGCCGAGCCCCAGGCGTAGCGGCTACCGCCCCAGACGCAGGCCAGCATCAGCGCGCAGGTCGCGCCCGCCAGCAGCAATGCCCCGGCGACGTCGAGAGCGGCCGGCGGGCGCTCGACCGCGACCGCCGGCAGCCGCAGTCGCAGCCCCGCCAGAGCCAGCAGACCGAGCGGCAGGTTGACGTAGAAGACCCAGCGCCAGCCGGCGTGCTCGGCAAGCAGGCCTCCCAGCAGCGGGCCGACCACGGTGGCGAGGGCGAAGGTCGCGGCGATGTAGCCCTGGTAGCGACCGCGCTCGCGCGGCGAGACCAGGTCTCCCACCGCCGCCATCGCCAGCGTCATCAACCCCCCCGCCGCGGCGCCCTGCACGGCGCGGGCGAGGACGAGCAGGGTCAGATCCTGGGCGATGCCGCAGAGCGCCGAGGCGACCAGGAACATCGCCAGCGAGATCTCCAGCAGCGGCTTACGCCCGTGCCGGTCGCCGAGCTTGCCCCAGACCGGGATCGCCGCGGCGGCCGCGACCACGTAGGCGGTGACCACCCACGAGAGGTCGGAGAGGCTGCCGAGGTCGGTGGCGATGGTCGGCAGCGCCGTCGCCAGGATGGTCTGATCGAGCACCGCCGGCAACATCGCCAGGACGATCGCCGCGAAGGGCACCGATACTGCGGAGCGACGCATTTCGAGCCTCCTCTGGATTCGCTAGATTTCTATAGACACATGAAATTTAGAGTCACCCTAACATTCTTCGGACAATGATGCAAGGCCCTCCGGGACTGCGCGAGCGCAAGAAACTGCAGACGCGGCGGCTGATCGCCGACACGGCTCGGCGGCTGTTCGCCGAGCGCGGCTTCGAGGCGGTCGCCGTCGCCGAGGTGGCGCGGGCGGCGGAGGTCTCCGAGGCGACCGTCTTCAACTACTTCCCGACCAAGGAGGACCTCTTCTACAGCGGCCTCGAGGCGTTCGAGGAGGAGCTGCTGGGGGCGATCCGCGAGCGCCCGCCGGGGCAGTCCGTCCTCGACGCCTTCGGGCGCTTCGTGCAGGAGCCGCGGGGGCTGCTCGCCGCCAGGGACCCCGAGGTCGTCGAGCGACTGGCGGCGACCACGCGGGTGGTCGTCGAGAGCCCGGCGCTGCTGGCGCGCGAACAGCAGATCCTCAACGGCTATACGACGTCGCTGGCGGCGCTGATCGCCGCCGAGACCGGCGCCGATGCCGGCGACGTCGAGCCGTGGGTGGCGGCCAACGCGATGATCGGGGCCCACCGGGCGCTGATCTACTTCAGCCGCCAGGAGATCCTCGCCGGCACCCGCAACCCCCTGCTCGCTCGCCGGGTCCGCGCCCAGGCAAAGCGAGCGCTGGCGAGGCTCGAAGAGGGTCTCGGCGACTTCGCGATCAAGGAATAAATACTGCGCGGAAGTGCGCCCACGTGAGAGCATCCAGAGGATGAGCGACCTCCTGGTCAAGCGCGACGAACTGCGCCAGTGCCGCATCGCCGACTCGGCCCAGCCCGAGCTCGAGCCGGGACAGGCGCTGCTGCGGGTCGAGGACTTCGGGATGACCGCCAACAACGTCACCTACGCGGTGATGGGCGAGGCGATGTCCTACTGGGACTTCTTCCCGGCCGCGGATGGCTGGGGACGGGTGCCGGTCTGGGGGTTCGGCGAGGTGGAGCGCAGCGAGGTCGACGGGGTGGAGGCGGGGACGCGGATCTACGGCTACCTGCCGCCCTCCTCGCACCTGGTCGTGACGCCGGCAAGCGTCGACGCGAGCGGTTTCACCGACGGCTCTCCGCACCGGGCGGCGCTGCCCTCGGCCTATCACCGCTACATGGCCACCGCGGAGGATCCCTTCTACCGGGCCGACACCGAGGCGATCCAGAATGCTGTTGCGGCCACTCTTCTTCACCTCCTTCCTGATCGACGACCAGCTCGATGACGAGGGCCTGGCCGAGCGGGGGCCGATCGTCCTCTCCAGCGCTTCCAGCAAGACGGCGATCGCCGCGGCGTTCCTGCTGGCGCGGCGACAGGGGGTCGAGCTGATCGGGCTCACCTCGGCGCGCAACGCCGAGTTCGTCAGCGGGCTCGGGATCTACGACCGGACCGTCAGCTACGACGCGATCGACTCGCTCCAGCGCGGGCCGGCAACCTACGCCGACTTCTCCGGCGACGGGGCGGTGCGCCAGGCCGTCCACTCCCACTACGGCGACGAGCTGATCCACAGCATGGCGGTGGGAGTTACCCACTGGGAGGACTTCGCGAGCGGCGGCGGCGAGCTGCCGGGGCCGCAGCCGTCCCTCTTCTTCGCCCCCACCCGGGTCGGCAAGCGCGCCCAGGACTGGGGACGGGCCGAGCTGGAGACGCGGGTCGCAGCCGCCTGGCAGCCCTTCTGCGAGTGGACCGCCGGCTGGCTGCAGACGATGCCCGGCCAGGGATTCGAGGGGGCTCGCGACGCCTACCTCGACGTGCTGGAGGGGCGCGTCGACCCGCGGACCGCGCACGTGATCTCGCTCCGCTGATGAGGCCCCGCGCGTGGCGCGACCTGTCCGCGAAGGGGGCGCCGCCCGGAGGCGAGACGTAGCCCGCTTCGGTCACGTACGGATTCTCCAGCGGGTTGAGGTCGATCGCCCTGCCGTAGGCATGCTCCGACCACACTCCAGGGACCTCTAGTGGGCGCCGGGAAGCACCGCGAGCCCCTTTGACACCAGATCGCGTTCGTCGCAGCTGACGAGGCGCCGATCGCCCTCCCCGACCGCCGCAACATAGGCGGCGTCATAGACGGAGATCCTGTGGCGCTCGGCGAGCTCCGCGGCGCGGGTGAGGAGCGTGCTCGTGGAGACCAGGACGCCACCATCGTCGGCAATTCGATCGAGGGTGGAGAGCAGGGCGGTCACCAAGTCAGGTGAGCGCCAAGCGCATACCGCCACGTTGGCCACCTCGTAGCGAGCGAGATCGAGGGTGGCGATGGTGACCGCGTCATTGGTAAGCAGCGCCCTGGCCGCTGCGAAATGGCGATCGTCCCGATCGAACGCCGCGAGAACAGCGCTGGCGTCAAGCAGCAGGGTGCTCACGTCCCAGGCCTCGTCGCCTTGACCTGCTCGGCCACGTTTCCGCCGTGGGACGAGGGGCTACGCAGCAACGCTCGCAGCGCCGTGGCCCGGTCGCCTCGGCGACGCCGCAGCGCGGCATCGGCAAAGCCGCGCAAGACGGCACTCCGACTGGTTCCGAGCCGCCGCGCCTCCGCGTCAACCTCGGCCAACAGCTCGTCGGGCATCGAGACCATCACTTTCGCCATCGTTGTTAGTATACCCGGGTATATAGCGTCGAAAGTGGGTCGAGATCGACTGCAAGGGCAGACTTGCTGCTCCCCCACGCCGATGAGAGCATGCGGGGATGGGCTTCCTCTCACCCGCGCCACCGCCGTTCGAGCTCGAGGAGTGGAAGCGCAAGCCGCACCTGGCGCGGATCAAGCCGCTGGTGCAGGACTGGGGTGAAAACGGGTTCGGGTCGCCGTCGGCGGTCTACCTGCTCTACGCGCTGAAGCTGGTCGTCTACGCGGGCGGGGCGCTGCTGGCGATCTCGACCACGCCGGGCCTTGGCGGCATCGGCGATTTCGGCGACTGGTGGACGCAGCCGATCGTCTTCGAGAAGTTCGCGGTCTGGACGTTGCTCTGGGAGATCCTCGGGCTCGGGGCGGGGTCGATGCCGCTCAGCTTCCGCTTCCTGCCCCCGATCGGCGGGCCGCTCTACTGGCTGCGGCCGGGCACGGTGCGGCTGCCGCCCTGGCCGGACAGGGTCCCGCTCACCGCGGGGACGCGGCGCACCGGGTTCGACGTCGCTCTCTATATAGGCGTACTTGCCGCCGGCCTCTACCTGCTCTTCGCCGCCGGCGTCGACGCGGACGGGCTCGGGGCGGGACGGCTGGCTCCCACCGGGATCGCCGTGCTGCTCGGCCTGCTCGCTCTGCTCGGCCTGCGCGACAAGGTCTCCTTCCTCGGCGCCCGGCCGGAGATCTACGCGACGATGCTCGCCGTCGGCCTCTTCCCGGTCAGCCAGTGGATCGTCGCCTGGCAGTTCGTCTTCATCTTCATCTGGTGGGGCGCCGCCTCCTCGAAGCTGAACCGTCACTTCCCGTTCGTCGTCTCGGTGATGATCAGCAACGCGCCGCTGATCGGGCCGAAGGCGCTCAAACGCAAGCTCTGGCGCGACTACCCGGAGGACATGCGGCCCTCGCGGCTGGCCGCCGGCCTCTCCCACTTCGGCACCGTGCAGGAGTTCGGCTGGCCGCTGCTCCTGCTCACGGTGGACAACGACGTCGTGCGCACGATCGCGATCGTCGGCATGGTCCTCTTCCACCTCAACATCACCTCGATGTTCCCGCTGGCGGTGCCGCTGGAGTGGAACATCTTCATGATCTTCGGCACCCTGTTCCTGTTCGGCCACTACGGCGACGTGCCGCTCTCCTCGCTCGACGATCCGCTGCTGATCGCCGGCATTGCGATCGTCTGCCTGGGGCTACCGGTGCTCGGCAACTTCCGGCCCGACAAAATCTCCTTCCTGCCCTCGATGCGTTACTACGCGGGCAACTGGGCGACGACGCAGTGGCTGTTCCGCAAGGGCAGCGGCGCCGAAGCGAAACTGGACGAGCGGATCGAGAAGCCGGCGCGGCTGGTCGGCGAGCAGGTGGCCGACATCTACGACCCCGAGACGGCGAACTTCCTGCTCAACAAGGGCCTGGCCTTCCGCTCGATGCACTCGCACGGGCGGGCGCTCAACGCCCTGCTCCCCCACGCCGTCGACGAGGTCGAGGCCTACGACGCCCGCGAGGGCGAGCTGATCTCCAACGTCGTCAACGGCTGGAACTTCGGCGACGGCCACTTCCACGGCCGCCAGCTGCTGGAGGCGGTGCAGGAGCGCTGCGAGTTCGCGGCGGGCGAGGTGCGGGTGATCGAACTGGAGTCCGAAGCCGTCGGCAGCGGCCGCCAGCGCTACCGCATCTTCGACGCCGCGACGGGGCTGCTGGAGGAGGGGTCGGTGGCCGTCGCCGACATGGTCGAGCGCCAGCCCTGGCTGGAAGAGTCCTGGGACTTCCCGGTGCAGGTGGAGCGCCGGCGCGAGCCGGCGCAGCCTGCCGCGACGCTCTCATGAGCACGGCGACCGTGGTCGGTTCCGGCCCCAACGGGCTGGCCTGCGCGGTGGCGCTGGCCCGGGCCGGCGTGAAGGTGACGGTGCTGGAGGCCGCGGAGACGATCGGCGGCGGCACCCGCAGCGCCGAGCTGACCGTGCCGAGAGTGATCCACGACGTCTGCTCGGCGGTGCACCCGATGGCCGCCGCCTCGCCCTTCTTCCGCTCGCTCGGGCTGGAGGCGCACGGGTTGGAGTGGCGCTGGCCCGAGGTCGCTCTCGCCCACCCGCTCGACGATGGCAGCGCCGCGGCGCTGTACGGCTCGCTGCAGCAGACGGCCGCCGGGCTGGGCGCGGACGGGCCCGCCTGGGCGCGCCTGTTCGGCTCTCCCGCGGCCCACTTCGACGCCATCAACGAGGACGCGCTGCGGCCGATCCTGCACCTGCCGCGGCACCCGGTCAGCCTCGTCCGCTTCGGCCTTCCGGCCCTGGCGCCGGCAACCCTCCTCACCCGCGGCTGGAAGTCGCCCGCCGCGCGGGCGCTGTTCGGCGGCGTCGCGGCGCACTCTTTCGGCCCGCTGACGCGGCCGATGAGCAGCTCGGTCGGCATGGCGCTGATCTCCGCCTGCCACAGCGGCGGCTGGCCGGTGGCGGCCGGGGGTTCGCAGTCGATCGCCGACGCCCTCGCCGCCGACCTCCGCGAACACGGCGGCAGGGTCGAGACGGGGGTGCGGGTGCGCACCCTCGCCGAGCTCGCCGGCCCGGACATCGTCGCCCTCGACCTCGCCCCCGGCGCCGTCGCCAGCATCGTCGGCGACCGCCTCCCCAGCGGCGTCGCCCGCGCCTACCGCCGCTACAAGCACGGCCCCGCCGCCTTCAAGGTCGACCTCGCGGTCGCGGGAGGGGTGCCGTGGACGGCCGCTGCCTGTCACCGTGCCGGGACCGTCCACGCGATCGGCTCCTTCGAGGAGCTGGTCGCCGCCGAGCGCGACGTCAACCGCGGCCGCATGCCGGCGCGGCCGTTCGTCCTCGTCGGCCAGCAGTACCTCGCCGATCCCCAGCGCTCGGCCGGCGACGTGCACCCGATCTGGGCCTACGCGCACGTGCCGAGCGGCTACGACGGCGACGGCGAGCGCGCCGTGCTCGACCAGATCGAACGCTTCGCCCCCGGCCTGCGCGAGCGCATCGTCGCCAGCGCGGTCAGCTCCCCCGCCGAGATCGAGGCCAACAACGCCAACTACGTCGGCGGCGACATCGTCGCCGGCGCCAACACCCCGATCCAGACCCTGATCCGCCCCCGCCTCGCCCGCGATCCCTACTCGACCGGCGTCCCGGGCGTCTACATCTGCTCGGCCGCCACGCCGCCCGGCGGCGGCGTCCACGGCATGGGCGGGTACAACGCCGCCCAGTCGGCGCTGCGGCACCTCGGCCGCGGCTGATCCGAGTACGCTGCTCGGACCTCGTGTCCCGCCGCCTGCCGATCCTCAGCCTCGCCGCCACGCTGCTGCTCGGCCTCGCCGGGGTCTTCGCGCTCGGCGCCAGCAGCCGCGCGGCGGACGCGGGGATCGTCGCGGTCGACTCCCCGGCCTGCGGCCCCGTCCAGTACGGCGGCCCCGGCACGGCGCAGGCGCTGATCGTCTCCGACCTTCCCCTGCAGGGGGACTCGCGGCGGCGCTCGCTGCAGATGAACGACGCGATCCAGCTGGTACTGGAAGGAGCCAGTTGGCGCGCCGGCGGGCGCAACGTCGCCTTCCAGGCCTGCGACGACTCCGAGGCCGACACCGGCCTCTGGAGCAAGGAGCAGTGCCAGGCCAACGCCCGCGCCTACGCCGCCGACTCCAGCGTGCTCGGCGTCGTCGGCACCTACAACTCCGGCTGCGCCCAGGCGATGGTCCCGATTCTGAGCCGGGCGCCCGGCGGCGGCCTGGCGATGGTCTCCCCCGGCAACACGCTGATCTGCCTGACCCAGACCGGCCCCGGCTGCCCCAAGGGCGAGCCGAAGAGCCTCTACCCGCAGCGGCGCACCTACGCGCGCGTCGTCCCCAACGACGCCTACCAGGGCGCCGGCCTGGCCAGCTTCGCCAAGCAGCAGAAGCTCAAGCGCACCTACGTCCTCTACGCCGGCGGCGACCCGACCAGCCTCGGGCAGGCGCGGACCTTCCGCGGCGCCGCCAAGTCGCTGGGGATCGAGATCGCCGGCTTCCGCCCCTGGAACCCCAGCGCCGCCAACTACAAGGGCCTGATGAAGACGGTCGCCGCCACCATGCCCGACGCGGTCCTGCTGGCCGGGTTGACCGAGCAGAACGGCGCCCAGCTGATCGAGGACAAGGTCGCGGTGCTCGGCCCCAACAGCGGCATGGTCAAACTGCTGGCGCCCGACGGCTTCGCCCAGCAGTCGACGATCGACCTCGCGGGCGCCGCCTCGAAGGGGATGTTCGCCAGCGTCCCCGGCCGCGTGCCGGAGAACCTCAAGGGCCCCGGCAAGAAGCTGGTCGCCCAGCTGCAGAAGCAGACCAAGGGGCCGGTCGAACTCTACGCGCCGTACGCCGGCCAGGCCGCGAGCGTGCTGCTCGAAGCGATCGCCCGCGGCGGGCAGCGCTCGGAAGTGATCGACGCCGTGCGCACGACCAACGTCGCCGACGGCATCGCCGGCAGCTTCAGCATCCTCCCCAGCGGCGACCCGAGCGTCGGGCCGATCACCGTCTCGGTCGCGAGGAAGAGCTTTGTGACGGTGCGCGAGGTCGATCCGGGCCCGCGCCTGGTCAGCGCCGCCCGGCATGGCTGAGGCTCCCGTGTCGATTTCGGGGCGGCTCGTTCGTCGTCCACTCGAAAGCTAAATTCGAGAAGGAGGAATCATGGGCAAGATCGTCGTTACGGAGTTCGTCTCGCTGGACGGTGTGATCGAGGCACCGGGTGGGGGCGAGGAATACAGGCACGGCGGCTGGACCTTCGAGATCGAGCGCGGCCCCGAGGGAGACAAGTTCAAGCTCGACGAGCTCGTCGAGGCCGAGGCGCAGCTGCTGGGCCGTCGCACCTACGAGGGCTTCGCCGCCGCCTGGCCGCAGATCGACGACGAGGCCGGCTTCGCCGAGAAGATGAACGGGATGCCGAAGTACGTCGTCTCCTCGACCCTGAAGCAGGCCGAGTGGAACAACTCGACCGTGCTCAGCGGCGATCTCGTCGAGGAGATCGCGAAGCTGAAGCAGGACATCGACGGGGTGATCCTCGTCGCCGGCAGCGCCCAGCTGGTCCAGGGCCTGGTCGAGCACGACCTGGTCGACGAGCTGCGGCTGATGGTCTTCCCGGTCGTGCTCGGCAGCGGCAAGCGCCTGTTCGGCGAGAGCGCCGACAAGGTGCCGCTGAAGCTGACCGACTCGAAGATCGTCGGCGACGGCATCGCGATCCTCACCTACGGCCGGGCCTAGCCCGGACCCCGGGGGCCGGCGCCCAGCAATGCGCCGGCCCGCCGTTTCCTCACGCCGCAACCTTGCGGCCGGAGCCGAGTTAAGGGGGGAATGCCTAATCCCCGGCCAAAGCCGGGGAGCGGGGGAACCATGTTTTCGGGGCGAGCCCACCTTCGGGTGGGGGCGCAAGCTCCTTCAGCGCCAGCCCGTCAGCTAACCCCGCCGGCCGACGAAGGAGGCACGATGACGATCGCCCGAAGGGCGGCCTGGTTCGCCGCCGTCTGCACGTTCCTCACGGCTCTGGCCGTGGCCTCGGTCTGCGCCACCGGCAGGGCCTGGGCAGAGCCCACCGGCGGGATCTCCGCCGTCAGCGCTCCCCCGCCCGCCGCTCCACCCAGCACCCCCGCGCCCGAATCGACCGAAGCGGACACCCCACCCACCCCGACCGCTCCCACCGGGGCGGCCAGCCTCTTCCGCGGTCGCGCGGTCGCGCCGGTCGACGCCCCGGCGGCCGTCAAAGGCGTGATCGCCGCGGCGAACAAGATCCGCACCAAGCCCTACATCTGGGGCGGCGGCCACGGTCGCTGGTGGGATCGCGGCTACGACTGCTCGGGCGCCGTCAGCTACGCCTTGCGGGGCGGCGACTTCATCGACAGCCCGCTCCCCTCGGGCCCGATGGAACGCTGGGGAAGCCCGGGGCCGGGCCGTTGGATCACGGTCTACGCCAACGCCGGCCACGCCTATGCGGTGATCGCCGGCCTGCGCTGGGACACCTCCGGCAACACCAGCGGAACCGGCCCCCGCTGGCACCCGGACATGGCCAGCGCCAGCGGCTTCGTGGCGCGCCACCCGCCGGGCTACTAGCCTCCTCGATGTCTTGCCCGGGATGAAAGAGAGATTGGCGTTGGCGGGCGCTGGCGCGGCAATCGCGCTGGCGCTCGCCGTGGCGCCGGCCGGCGCGGGAGCGGCGGTTCCCTGGGGCGCCGGCTGCACCTCGCTGCCGCCGAGCGGGCAGCGAACCAGCTCTACCTGCGGGGCCAGCCTCGTCGACGGCCGCGCGATCGCACCGCCGGGCGCGCCCGCGGCGGTCAAGCAGGTCATCGCCGCGGCCAACCACATCGACGGCCGGCCCTACGTATGGGGCGGCGGTCATGTCGGCTGGCTCAGCCGCGGCTACGACTGCTCGGGCGCGGTCGGCTACGCCCTGCACGGCGCCGATCTACTGGGCGTGACGATGGTCTCCGGCCAGTTGGCCTCCTGGGAAGACCCTGGCCTCGGTCGCTGGATCACCGTCTACGCCAACTCCGAGCACGTCTTCATGGTCGTCGCCGGCCTCCGCTTCGACACCCGCGATGCGCCGGCGGGCGTGAGTGGCCCGCGCTGGCACCGGGCCAGCGTCGATTCCGGCGCTTTCGCCGCCCGCCATCCGGCGGGTCTCTGAGCGTTAAGGAACTCGTCAGTACGTAGAGAAGTACTGGAGCATTTCTATATCGCTAGACTAATCCGCGTGTCGCCGCGGGACAGCGAAGACATGGGCCACGACCTCCTCGCAGCCAAGGAGCGGGATCTCAAGCCGCTGCTGGACGAGAGCTCGGAGATCCTCGGTCTCGACTACGAGCAGACCGAGACGATGGAGGACTTCCTCAACCTCGCCTGGTTCGCCGGCACCCAGTCGGGCCGCGACCAGATGCAGGCCCGGGCGACCGAGAAGGAACCCGACATCAAAGCCGTGGCCATCGGGCGGCTCGAAGCGGACTTCAAAATCCTCATGGAGAGGTCGGCCGATTCGCTCAACCTGACCGTGCCCCTGACGATCGCGATGTGGGGCTACCTGCACGAGGCCTGGATGGCCGGCAACCACACCTGCGAGACCGAAATGATGGCGCTCTACATCGAACTCAAGTCCGACGTCGGCGAGGAAGCGCGGCGCTGGCTCGAAGAAAGGGGCGGGTCGCGCTAGGGCAGCGCCTCGACCCAGTCGAGGTGACGTCCGCACAGCTCCCCCGCCCGCGAGACGGGCAGCTCGCGCACAGCCAGGTCTTCGTCGGCGGCCGGGCTGAGCACCAGGGGTCCGATCGGTTCCGCTGGGCCGCCGCTCCCGGGAGCGAGGGTCTGGCCGTCGTAGACGAGTGCGATCTCATGAGCGCCGGCCCGCAGCTGGGCCGCGCCGAAGTAGAGGAACTGGCGGACCTCGTTCAACTGGTTCTCCACCCAGCCGATCTCCTCGCCGTCGACCAGCAGGTCGAGCCGGTTGCGGATGCTGCCCTGCAGGTAGAGGCCGTAGCGGCCGGTGGCGGGGACCCTCAGCTCCAGGCGGGCCGTCCCAGGACCGCGCGGGATCAGGTCCGGGCTGCCCGCTTCGGTCGGCACCCAACTCGCCGGGCGCTCGGCAGCGGCGAGCGAGGCGACGATCGTCGGCGCTCGTTCGACGGCGGCGACCCTCTCCCCCGGGGCGACTGAGCTCGCCAGGCCCCGCACCTCCGCGCAGTCCGGAACGGCGGCCGGGTCTTCGAAGTCGCCCAGCGGCAGGTGCCGGGCGATCGCCTCGCCGCCGGCGGCCGGCCGCTGCCAGACGTCGTAGTAGTCGCCGCGGCGCACCAGCGAGTAGACCGAGGGCGGGCGGCTCTGGGCGGGGTTGCGGCGCAGCACCAGCGTCCGGTAGGTCAGCAGGGCCGGCAGCGTTATCTGGTCGGTGTCCCCCCAGTCCCCCTTTTCCAGTTCGCCCCCCGTAACCAGCGGGACCGGTCGGAAGCGCAGCTCGGAGGCCCCCTCGGCGTCGGCCTTGCGGAGGAAGTGCCTGGCCCCGTAGGGCTGGTATTCGGTCATCAGCGTCGGTCCCTCGCCGGCGAACTCCTCGCCGATGCTCTCCAGTTCGCGCAGCTGACCGTAAGGGGCGAGGCTGGCGTCGTGGTAGCCGAGCGCGTTGGACCAGAGCACGCCGATGAGGACCAGCGCCAGCACCGTCGTCCCGAGGACCCGTTCGACCCGCGCCGCGAAGGCCGCCGCACCCGCCAGGGCCAGCAGCAACAGGGCCGGGCTGCCCGAGGCGAGCGCCTTGGCGCCGACCCAAGGGGAGGAATAGACGAAGACCGCGATGCTGCCCAGGCCGGCCCCGGCGGCGTACAGCAGCAGCTCCCAGCTCCGCCGCCGGCAGGCGAACCAGAGGGTCGCGGCGGCAGCGGCCAGCGCCAGCGCGATCAGGTACCGAGTCAGCCCCAGCCTGGTCGGGTCGACGCGGAACTCACCGCCGATCCAGACGCCGGCGAACTGGAAGACGCTCAGCGGCCGGGCGAGGTTGCCGAGCTCGGCGGCGCTGGTCAAGCCGCCCTGGGTCGGCGAGAAGGCGCCGGCGGCGAAAAGCGCCGGGACGCCGAGGACAGCCACGGTGAGGGCCAGCGGCCAGGCCCGTTCCAGCAGCGAACGCGCGCCCTCGGCGCGCCAGAGGCCGAGCGCGAGCAGTCCGAGGATCGGCGCCACCCAGACCAGGCCGCCGGAGCCGACCATCGTCAGCAGCGCCGTCGTCGCGATCGCCGCCGCCAGCGTGGCGCGCCAGCCGGCACCGGGCCTGGCGGCCAGTGGGGCGACCGCCGCCAGCGTGGCGATCGCCAGCGCCACGGCCACCTCCTTGATCCCACCCCAGAGGCTGTAGGCGAAGAGCAGCGCCGGCTGGGCCGCGCCGAAGGCGACCAGGGCCCGCAGCGCCCGCGACTCGACCAGGGGACGCGCCAGCCAGTAGAGGCAGAGGGCGAGCAGCGCCGCCATCGTCGCCATGTAGGGCTGGACCAACCAGGCGACGTCGGTCCCGGCGATCCGCGAACCGGCTCCCAGCGGCAGGAAGGCGCCAACCGGGTAACCGCTCGGCAGGTTGGCCTGCAGGGTGGCCTGGTAGCTGGAGGGGGGGAGCCCGGAGAGATCGCGACCGTGCTCCATCATCCGGTCGACGAAGGCCATCCAGGTGGCGGTGTCGTCGAGCTTGATGTAGCCGGTGAAGGTGGGCTCGCCGGAGAGGACGACCGGGGCGGCGTAGACGGCGAAGACGGCGAGGGCCGCCGCCAGCAGCCAGCGGTCGGGCTGCCTTCCCCGCCAGGGATAGGTGAGGGCAAAGCCGGCGATCGCCAGGAGGATGAGCGCGGGCGTCGCCAGCGTCGCCGTCTCCCCGCGCGAGGTGAAGAGCCCGGCGACGACGACAAGGACGGCGAACCCGGCGGGCGCAAGCAGCGCCCCGGGCAGACGCCGACCAGCCAGCACCTCGAGCAGCAGCCCGCAGCCCAGGCAGAGGGCTACCAACAGGACCGGGAAGAGGAGCCATGAGGCGAACACGAGCGCCTCAGCCCACCGGCCGGATCGCGCCCGAGCGGATCAGCTCCAGCGCCCGCCCGGCCGCCGGGTCGTAGACCTCGATCTGCAGATCGGAGCCCGGATAGGCGAGGTAGGCGCTGCCCCGCGAAGACGGGCTGGCCAAGACGACACCGCCATCCACATGCCCCAGCCGCGAGCCCGCCGCGACCGCGGTGCGCCGCAACGCCGCCACCGCGCCGACCACCGGGTAGGTGCCGACGGTGAGGAAGCGGGGGCGAGGATCGCCAGCGTCGGTCCCCGGCGGCAGGTACCGAAGGTAGACGCTGCCTTCGGCTTTCTGGCTCAACTCGAGCCGGTCCGACCCCAGTTCGCCCGCCCAGTACACCTCATGCCCGAGCGAGTCTTCAAGCGCCATCAGGTCGTCAGCGTCGACGAAGTGCGGTGAGGTGTCGACGGATTCGGGGTCCGCTCTCCCTTTTTGGTCCTGAACCGCCAGCAAAACCGCCACCAGAACCAACGCCACCGAAGCCACGACCCCAATCGTGCGTCCGCGTCTGCCACCTGCCGTCAACCCGGCCGCCCCTCCCCCATCCTCATCGCCGCAATTCTAGTCGGGCTCGCGAACGACAACTGAAGCCCACGGATCGAAGCAACGCGCCGATCCTCGCACTCACCAATCGACGCGCGCGAAAGCCTGCCGCAGGGGGATTGCAGGCAAGCTTCGGTTATGCGTGAGCGGCGCGGCCGCGAGTTCGCCCACTTGCATCGAACTCCTTGACCAACCGCTCAAGGCCGGCCTAGCCTCGACCCAGCGCTTGGCCCGAGCAACCCAAAAAGGAGTAGAGATGCCTCGCAAGCTCAAGGTCCTTGGAGTCGCCCTCTTCGCCATCCTCACGATGAGCGTCGCCGTAGCCGCCGCGCAGGCCGAAAAATTCACATCGGCGACCTATCCGGCGAAAATCACCGGCGAACAGGTCTGGCCGCACGAATTCCAAACCACACATGCCGGTGTCGAATGCGAAGTAACGAAATTCAGCGGGGAAATGACGGCGGCTTCGGAAACACTGACATTGACGCCCACCTACGAAAAATGCCTGGTCGGCGGGGCTATTCCGGCAACCGTGGACATGAACGGATGCGATTTTCTGATTCACACCACGTCTGTCGACTCAGTGGACGTGGTTTGCCCGACCACACTTATCAACCTCAAACTAATAACAGACGCAATCGACATCACAGTTCCGGCAACCGGCTGCACAATGGTCATTCCGGAGCAGACCGGTCTGCATACCATCTCCATGGTGAACAGGCCAGACGGAACCATCACCGCCTTCGTGCACCTCTCAAGCATCAAATACTCACAGAACTCCAAATGCCCAGGCGGTGAACTCTCCGAAGACGCCGGGGGCTCCTACGACGGCGAAGTCGACTTCGCCGGCAACAAAGGCGCAATCAGCATCGACTAACAAGGGAGTGAAGATATGACTCGCAAGTTCAAGACCCTCGGGCTCTGCCTCGGGGCGGTCTTCGCGATGAGCGCCGTTGCAGCTACGGCGGCGCAGGCGGAAAAATTTACATCGTTCAAATACCCAGCCATAGTCACGGGGTGGCAGATAGGTTTTCCGCTCCCCGAAATCGAAACGACAAACATGGCTCTTGAATGCGAAGTAGCCGTATTTAGTGGGGGAATGTCGGCCGCATCGGAAACACTGACACTTACTTCCTACTATGAAGGTTGCCTCGTCGGCGGCCTCATTTCTGCCACCGTGAATATGAATGGCTGTGACTATCTCTTTCACGTGACCGGTGTCAAAACGGCCAGCGCCGACGTGATCTGCCCCACCACAGCGGGAGGGGTGACAGACAAAATTGTCATCACAGTTCCGGCCACCGGATGTGAAGTCCAGATTCCCGAGCAGACGGGGCTCAGTAAAGTCACCGTCAAAAACGAGGGAGCCGGCCACATGCTGATGACGCTCGGCATCAACTGGCTGCAGTACTCGCAGAATGCAAAATGTCCGGGCGGTGTTCAGTCGGAGACAACCGCTACCTTCACCGGCCAGATCACACTATGGGGCAGCAACGGCGGGATCTGGATGGACTAGCTGTCCCGCCCACACACCTTGTGAACAGCTGAGAGACATCCGGGCCCTCCAAGAGGCTTGTGGTTCTGACGCCCAAGCAAGGAGGACCCGGATGGACATTCACGGTAACGCTGCTCTCGGACCAGCGGGACGGTTGGCGCTGGTGCAAGCCATTGAGTCGGGGATGACGTTGAGGGCGGCAGCTGCCGCCCTCAACGTCGCACCGGCCACGGCCCATCGCTGGTGGCATCGTTGGCTCGGCGCAGGTGAGGAGCAGCGGCGCTCGGGAGGCTGGCTGCGCGATCGGCCCTGCACGCCGCACCGCCAGCCCCGGCGGCTATCGGCGGCCGAGGAGGAGTCGATCCTGCGGGCACGCCGCCAAACTGGCCTGGGGCCTGGTCGCCTGGCGGGGATCTGCCGGCACCCACGCTCGACGATCTGGAAGGTCCTGCACCGCCACGGGCTCTCCCGCATCCCCCGCGCGGAGCGACAGACCTACCGCCGCTATGAGTGGTCGCGCCCCGGCGCCCTGCTGCACATGGACGTCAAGCGGCTGGCGCGATTCTCTGAGCCCGGCCACGCTGCCACCGGCGAACGTCACGACCGCAGCCGCGGCGCCGGCTGGGAATACCTGCACGTGGTCATCGACGACCACTCCCGCCTGGCCTACGTCGAGCGCCACCCCCGCGAGAGTGCCGAGACCAACGCTGGGACCTTGGAGCGGGCATTCGCCTGGTTTACCTCTCTGGGTCTCGATCCGCCGGAGGCCGTGATGACCGACAACGCGATGGTCTACCGCCGGGCCCGTATCTTCAAAGAGCTCCTGCGCCGCCACGGCGCCCGTCACATCCTCACCCCGCCCTACACGCCGCGCTGGAACGGCAAGGCCGAGAGGTTCATCCAGACCCTGCAACGCGAGTGGGCATACGCCCACCGGTGGGAGAGCTCGGCCGAGCGGTTGCGCTCCCTGCCATCCTTCCTTCGGTACTACAACCGGCGTCGCCCGCACAGCTCATTGGGAGACCGGCCGCCTATCAGCCGTGTTCACAACGTCCGTGGGTAGGACAACTAGCGCTAGCGCACCAACCTTCCGCCGCGTCGATCGGCACACGCGTCGATCTGTCGCGGCGAAATTACAGCGTAAAGGTGCCGTGGTGGGGAAAGCTTGAGCTGAACTCAACTGTTTGTGAGGGATTCCTTGACTATCGAATGAATGGGCTCACACTGAACATTCCGAAGCTCAGGATTTCCTCCAAAGAGGAGAGTGAAGATATGGCTGGCAGGTTCAAAACCCTCGGGCTCTGTCTCGTAGCGGTCTTCGCGATGAGCACCGTGGCAGCTACGGCGGCGCAGGCCGAAAAATTTACATCGGCGAGCTACCCGACCAAAATCACGGGAGGACAGGTCGGCTTTAACGAATTCGAAGTGACAAATGCAGGCTTTGAATGCGGGGAGGCCACGTTTTCCGGGGAACTGACGGCAGCATCGGAAACACTGACATTGACGCCTGCCTACAAAGAGTGCGGATTTATTCCCCTCATCATAGATATGAATGGCTGCGACTATCTCCTCCATGTAACCGGTGTCAAAACGGCTGGCGCCGACCTGGTCTGCCCCACCACAGCAGGAGGGGTGACAGACAAAATTGTCATCACAGTTCCGGCAACCGGATGTGAAATTCAGTTTCCGGAGCAAACGGGCCTTAGTAAATTGACTGTCAAAAACGAAGCTTCGGGCGACGTTCTGATCACGGTCGCCATCAACAACCTCCAGTACTCGCAGAATGTGAAATGCCCGGGCGGTGTCGAATCTGAGAAAACCGGCATCTACACTGGCCAGGTCACACTGAAAGGGAATAACGGCGCGGTCAGCATGGACTAGGGCGTCGAATTCCACCCCACGCCAACCTTCCGCCGCGTCGATCGGCGCGCGCGTCGATCTGTCGCGGCGGATTTGCAGCGCAAAGTCACCGCGGAGGGACTAGCTCTTAACGCTGACCAGACTGTTTGCAAGGGATTACTTGACTATCGAATGGAAAGGCCCACAATTGGCCGTTCTGATGCTCAAGAACCCATTGAAACAGAGGAGCAACAAATGACTCGCAAGTTCAAAACCCTCGGGCTCTGTCTCGTAGCGGTCTTCGCGATGAGTGCCGTGGCAGCCACGGCAGCGCAGGCCGAAAAATTTACATCGGCTAGTTACGCGGCCAGCATCACGGGCGAACAGATCGGCGCTCTGCCTAACGAATTCGAAGTGACAAATGCAGGTGTCGAATGCGGAACGGCCACGTTCAGTGGGACCCTGGCGGCCGCGTCGGAAACACTGACAATTACTCCGAACTACCAGAATTGCCTCGTCGGTGGCTCTATTCCCGCCACCGTGGATATGAATGGCTGTGACTACCTCTTCCACGCGACCGGTGTCAAAACGGCCAGCGTTGACGTGGTCTGCCCGACCACAGCAGGAGGGGTGACAGACAAAATTGTCATCACAGTTCCGGCAACCGGATGCGAAATCCAGGTTCCGGAGCAGAATAGCCTTTCCACACTGCATATTCATGTCGAAGCAGGCATTGGCGACGTCAGGGTCACAGTGAAAGTTGGCAAAATCTCCTACTCGCAGAATGCGAAATGCCCCGGCGGCGTCGAATCCGAGAAAACCGGCATCTACAACGGCGAAGTCACACTGAAAGGGAACAACGGCGCGATCAGCATGGACTAGAAGGTTCTTCCGCTGCTCGATAGACAGTAGGTCGTGAAATAGTAAGAGCGGGGCCACGAAGAACTGTGGCCCCGCATCAAGCCGCGCCAGATTTGCCCCGCACGCCACTTTGCGGACCGCGAACTCTGAATGACTTGCCAACGGATGTTCGTCCCGGTTTGGTGACTCCTCCAGACAACAGTGAAGGGAGCAACGAATGACTCGCAAGTTCAAAACCCTAGGGCTCTGTCTCGTAGCGGTCTTCGCGATGAGCGCCGTGGCAGCCACGGCGGCGCAGGCAGAAAAATTTACATCGGCTAATTACCCGGCAGCTGTCCCGGGGGAACAGGTCGGCGCTCTGCCTAACGAATTCGAAGTGACAAATGCAGGTGTCGAATGCGGAACGGCCACGTTCAGTGGGACCCTGGCGGCCGCATCAGAAACACTGACAATGACGCCGGACTACACAAATTGCCTGATCGGCGGCTCGATTCCAATGACCGTGGATATAAATGGCTGTGACTATCTCCTCCACGTGGTTGGCGTCAAAGAACTCAGCACCGACGTGGCCTGCCCGACCACAGCAGGAGGGGTGACAGACAAAATTGCCATCACAATTCCGGCAACCGGATGTGAAATCCAGATTCCGGAGCAGACGGGTCTGAAAAAACTAACCGTCAAAAACGAAGCGGCGGGCGACATGCTGATCACGCTGGCTATCACCAACATTCAGTACTCGCAGAATGCGAAATGCCCGGGCGGTGCCGAATCGGAGAAAACCGGCATCTACACCGGCCAGGTCACACTGAAAGGCAACAACGGCGCAATAAGCATGGACTAGAAGGTCCTTGTCTGCTGTTCGATAAAGCAGTAAGTCGTTGGGTCGTAAGAGCGGGGCCATGGGGGATTGTGGCCCCGCTTGCGGTGTCAGATTTGTGTTGCTACACCAGTCGGCGCACGACTATACGGGAGAGCATGACTGCGATCTTCCCGATCACTTGGCTCCTCCAGGACGACAACGAAGGGAGCAGCAAATGACTCGCGAGTTCAAAACCCTAGGGCTCTGTCTCGTAGCAGTCTTTGCGATGAGCGCCGTGGCAGCCACGGCGGCGCAGGCAGAAAAATTTACATCGGCTAATTACCCGGCAGCTGTCCCGGGGGAACAGGTCGGGGCTTTGCCGCTTGAATTCGAAGTAACAAATGCAGGTGTCGAATGCGGAACGGCCACGTTCAGTGGGACCCTGGCGGCCGCGTCGGAAACACTGACAATTACTCCGAACTACCAGAATTGCCTCGTCGGTGGCGCTATTCCCGCCACCGTGGATTTGAATGGCTGTGACTATCTCTTCCACGTGACCGGTGTCAAAACGGTCGGCGCCGACGTGGAATGCCCGACCACAGCAGGAGGGGTGACAGACAAAATCGTCATCACAGTTCCGGCAACCGGATGTGAAATCCAGGTTCCCGAGCAGATGGGTTTGAAAAAACTAACCGTCAAAAACGAAGCGGCGGGCGACATGCTGATCACGCTGGCTATCACCAACATTCAGTACTCGCAGAATGCGAAATGCCCGGGCGGTGTTCAGTCCGAGAAAACCGGGGCCTACTCTGGCCAGATCACACTGAAAGGGGACAACGGCGCGATCAGCATAGACTAGGAGATTTCCTGAGGCAGTGTCTCTCCCGGCGGCGTGTCTCGATCGTGCGGTGGAGGCGGGCCGGGAGACCTATCGGGATAAAACAAAGCGCGCGACGGTTTCCCGTCGCGCGCCTTTACGGCTCAGATACGAGCTCGAGTCGTCTCTACGGGTAGACCCGTTTCGATGACACGAATTCGACATCAATTTCCTGCCTCGTCTCGTTGGTGCCCGCCGCAGAGGGCAGTCCCGATGCGAGGTTGACTACGCCGTCCAAGCTGACCGGGATGAAGCCGAACAGGGTCAGCGAACAACCGTTCGCGCCCGGAGCCGCGAACGAATTGTCGACGAATTCGCCACCGGTTGCGGTGGTGATTTTCCTTACCGATTCGAACCCCTGCACTGGTTCTTTACCAGTGATCGGCGTATTCGGCAACGGCGGAGCGGTCGTGCCCGTGGTCATTTTGAGAACGATCGGGCTGCCACTCGACCCGACGTAGCATTTGCTGCCGAGCGCCGAGTTGATCAGGTGAACTTTGATCGGCAGTTCCAGCGAGGTCAGGCCGATTTTCGGCGTACCGACCAGTTCCGTCACCGCATACAGTTTCAGCGCTTCGATGTTGAGGAAATTGATCAGCCAGTCCAGACCCGTGATGCCGATAACGCCACCGGGCACCGGCTGTTTGACCGGTTTAAGGCCACCCAGGGAGTTGGCTTCAAAATTCTGGAACAGCACTTCGGTGCCGCCGGTGAGTTCAATCGGATTGGCGATAGGCACGTCCTTGCTGCCCATCTGGAAGTGGCCTCCTTTGACGACTGAGTGGAGGCAGCTGGTGATTTTTGCGTTTTCCGTTTTGTAGCTAGGGCAGCCTGTGAACTGGTCGTAGCCAGCCGCGGGTGCTTCTGCCTGCGCGAACGGCGCCATCACGGCAATAGCAGCAATGGCCGCTATCAGCGCGCCAAGCAGCTTGCCAGGATATTTCGGCTTCATCTCTGTTCTCTCCCTTGAGTATTTACGCTTACAGAACCCGAGTGTTCAGAATAATCTGCTGTATCTTTACTGCTTGGGCAAGCTAAGTCAAGTGGTCGGGGTACAATAAACCGCCTGAGTTGGCGGCATGCCGAGATCCTCTGGTTTGGACTCAGTCACCCGCTCCCCCACAATTCCCATGCTCACCCACCTGCGGGCGCCCAGGTCTTCCCGATCCAGGTCCCGTATACGCTGGTGACCGTATCGGTACCGATAGATACTTGTCAAGGCACTTCGACAGATTTCTGCGGCGTAATTTCTTTTGCGGCAAGAACGCCGACAGAGATCTACCGCGCCGGTCAAGCGGCGCGAGATGGGGACTGCTTGTCCCGGGGCTTCAGTGGGCGCTCTAGCGATGACCGGCGGCGGGGCGGTGGTCAGCCCGCTTCGCCTTCTTGTTCTTTTTGCAGCTGGTCTTGACTATCGGCCGAGTTTCCTGGGCCTTGCCATTCTGGGCGGTCAGCGCGACGGTCGCCCGCACCTTGTGGGCACAGAGGCTCCTGTTGTTGACAAGAAGCCCCTTCCTGCCACCCTTGAGGTTGAGCGTGAACTTGGAGACGGGGGCGTCGGGGACCTTTTCGAAGGTGGTGCGGACGCGAGCGTTGACGGCGTCGACGTGGCCGACCAAGATGACGCGGAAGAGGCCGTGGAGATCGGCGACGACGTCCGGAAGCAGGCGTTCGCCTCCGTTGGAGCGGAAGTAGACCGGGCCTTCCAGCGGTTCGTCAAGCAGGGGCGTGGTGGCTCTGGCGGTGCCGAGCAGAGAACCTTTGGGGCACTGGTTTGCGTTGAACTGAACCCGGGTGCAGGGGTTCTGAATGTGAGCATTGTCGATGAACTCCGAGGGCGGCAAGGTGACGACCGCCTTGCCGATGTTGGCGTAGCCGCCTCCGCGTGGATAGGTGACAACCGATTTCAGCGCCGGGTGATCGCCACGCCTGGTCCCTCCTTTCAGCGCCAGCGTCAGCTTGGGCTTGAATCTGAGGCTGGCGCAGCTGGCCGCTTGGTAGCGCGAGGCACTGGAGAACGAGACGTCGTCAGCCGAGTTGAAGACATCGAGGTAGCTGCCGAAGAGGGTCGCCCTCGTACTGGAGGGGTCGCAGCTGGTCGCGTTGAGGGTGAAGTCGGGCCGATCGGCGTAGACGCGCAGGTCGCGCACCTTGAGCGGTATGCCGGCAAGGATGTGGGGGATCGGATCGGAGTGTGCACCGTCGACTTCGACTTCAGCGGTATTCGGGTTGAGCGTCAGGGGGACCCTGGTGACGATGGTGCCGACGTCGAAGGGCCCGGCCACGGCGGGGACGATGGAGACGACGCTGAGCGGGTTCCCGCTGAACGGCCCCGCAAGGTAGAGCTTGCCCGGCACGTAGGTGAGGGCGCTGCCGACACCGGCGCCGCCGAGGACGCGGCCGACCTGGGAGTTCGCCGGACAGCTGGGGGCTGCCAGCTCCTGGCGACCGCCCTTTGACCTGGCCGACGCGATCGCGCCGTCAGAGCATTTCGCGACTCCGGCGAGCTTGCCGACCACTCCCGGCGGCAGCACCGCCGAGAAACGGGTCAGATCCTGTTCGCCGTCGCTCCGCGTGATGCGCATGTTGAAAGGGCTGTAGGAGCCGGCGCTGTTACTAATCGAGCCGGCTTCAAAACCAGGGTGAAAGGGTGGGGCGCCACCGGAGGGGCAGGAGCTCCCAATGACACCCGAGGTGACTTTGAAGGTCGAAGTGGTGGTGATGGTTTGGCCGCCCGACCACGGGGTCAGCTCCGCCTTGGTCTGATATTCGCCGCAGCGAGACGGAGTGATCAGGGGCGAGCGAGGGCCTTCGCGGAAGCGCAATTTGAAATGGCTGAACGGAATCTGCGGAAGGTTGTCGGAGGTCCCGATCAGCTGCCCGGTCCTCGCGTCCGGCTCCACCTTGATGGGCAGCTTGACGATGACCCCGAGCTTCTCGCTCTTGATGACGACGTAGAGAGCGAGAAGAGAGTCGAAGGGATTCTCGGCTCCAGGCGTGCTGGTCGCGGAATCGTCCTGCTGAGCCTGGAAGAGCGAGCCTTCCAGGACTTCGTTTTCAAGCAGCGGCGTTTCGACCTGAACGGTTCCGAGCTTCGAAGCCTCCGGGCAGCCTTCGCCTGGAGCCGAGTTAAGCCTTTCGCTTTCGAGATTGGCCTTGGTACAGACATCGAGGCCTCCGGCGGCGGAGGGATTGACCGTCACCCCCTCCGGGAACGTGACGACAGCCTTCCTGATGTCCGACTGGGCGAGGCCGGTCGACGAGGTGAGGCCTTCGTCCTGCACGTCGAGGCTGAAGGCCAAACCGCTGGCCGATTCCGCTGAGCTGGTCGTCGGTCGGGCGGTGATGTGCGGAGAGAAACCGAGTTTCGAACAGCCGGTGAAACCCGCTGGACTGGGTGGGACGGAGTTGTCGTGGGTCAGTTCGCCGCCTGCGTCGAAGACCCCCGGGTTCTGCCATGACTCGATTTTGTAGGTGGAGGCGAGCGGGCCCTGGCAACTTCGCGGCAGGGTCAGGAAGGGCTGTGCGGCGACGTTGGTCGGACAGACCCCCCTGGAAGGCAGTTCGGGGTAGGGAACAGTCCCTCCCTGTCCTTCCACGCACCTGCCCCGGTAGGGATCGTGGACGGGATCGGCCGGGTTCCCCCACAGCCTCAGCACCGCACCGTAGAACGGTTCCGGCTGGGGAACGTTGGTCAGCTGTGCGTTGATGTTGTAGGGCTCACTGTCCTTGATTCCTACTTCGAACGTGACCGGAACGAGAAGCGCGACAAAGCCGAGTTTCGCCGGCACGCCCGGCGGTGGCTCCAGGTTGAAGACGGGCTCGACAAAGACGGTGCTCGCGTTCTGGAAGCGGACCGAGACAGCCCCGACGGCGGTGCTATCTGGGCAGCTGGATTCGCGGAGGCCGGGGATGCTGGTTACGAAGTCGGCCGCCGAGCAGCGCGGGGTCGCCTTCGGGTTGCCGGCGAGCCCGAGGATCTGTTCGAAGCTGGCGTTCTTGATTTCCCCATCGGGGATCTCCCCGAGTTTCGGGTCGATCTTGGTGTTGAGGTCAAGGGAGGTCCTCATTTCAAAGGGATGCGAGCCAGCCTGGGTTGCCGGCGAGCCATCGGCGTTGGTGAAGGTGACGTCGAAGCCTTTGAGGCCGAAGTCGGCTTGGGCCAGAGCGGCTCCCACAACCGCGTAGACCAGGACGGCCAAAACGCTCGCGGCGATGGTCGAAACAACCCGCTTCATCGTGCTGCCCTCCCCTGACGGTGCTGCTTGCCGTGGCGCTGCTTGTTCTTCTGATGCTTCTTCTTGTGATGCTTCTTCTTCTTGTGATGCCCCTTCTTGGCTTTCTTCTTCTTCGTGTGCAGGTTGCCCGGGCCTGAGAAGGTGGAGCTGGAGGGCGTTGGATCGTTGGGCGCTGGGGCAGGGTGCTGGCAGGCTTCTCCTTCGCAGGCCGCCGGAGGGCTGGGAAGTGGGGGGAAGCCGCCCCCAACTCGGGCGTCATAGATGTCGACGAGGCCGTAGTCCTGGGGCAAAAGGCTGCTTTCGGTCGAAAAGAAGACGTTCTCGCCGTCGGGACTTGCGTCGAGAAATTCCGAGTTGGCCGAACTTTCACCGGAGGAGATAAGGCTGAGGCAACCGCCCGAACTTTCGACGTAGCTGGGGCTGTCGGTGGCACAGTCGCCTTTGCCGGGAGCCTCCCACTCGTAGGGGTCCTCCTTGCCGTTGGTATCACTCAGCACCAGCCCGTCGAAGCTGTTGAAGAAGACGCGCTTACCGTCTGCGGAGAGCGCGTGCGGCGCGTATAGCTGGTTCTGGAAGGTCGGGATATGGGCGGCCACCCAACGCTCCTCCCAGGGCTTCGATATCAGCTCCTGACCCGCCGGACGCGCCCCGCTGGGGTTGCAGGAGACGCAGCTGAGCTTGCCTGCGCCTTCGTTCGCGCCGGCGTCGTAGAGATAGACCTCGGTATCGAGTTCTCCACTGTTGACATCGATGTTTTCGTAGCCGGTCAGGCTGGCGTCTGAGGTGAAGAGAACCTGCTGTCCATCGGGCGTCACCCGCGCGCTGCGGATGACCGGCAGCTTGCTGACCGGGGAGCCGGTGACCGATTGGGCAATTGCTTTGTCCGCTGCCGAAAGCATCGCGATGAAACGGATCGTCCCCCCGTTGCTGGGCGCGCCGCCTTCATCGAGGTAGAGGTTGAGTTTGCCGGGAGTGGCGCCGGTGCCGAGCGCTTCTTCGGAGACGAAGTAGACGCGGGAGGCGTCTTCACTCGAGCCGAGCACGTTAGCCAGCACTTTTTTCGCGATCAGCGCCGCCGTTTGGCTGGCGACATTGAACTCGTAGAGATTGCCTTTGAGAGCTCCTCCTTCGACCGTAAAGAACACTTTGGAGCCGTCGACACTCGCGGTCTGGAAGTAGGCCGGTTCAGGGGTGACGGATTCCGAAACTTTGATCGTCACCGGACTTTCACCGATGGCGCGGGAGTAGATCGTGCCCGGTCCTTCGCCATTCGTGCCGGTTCCGCCCGTCGTCCAGAATGCCCTCGAGCAATCGCTTGAGATCGCGTGCGCGAGGTTTTGAAAGCGGCCAACCGCTTTGCTGTTCGCCGTCCCCAACGAGGCGTTTCCGGTGCTTGCCTGGCCATTGGGCAAGACGCTGACCAACTGCAGTTTCCCGCCGACGGATTCATAGATCTGGAAGCTGCCGGCGCTGGACGCTTCCGGGCCAGAGTCGATGGCCAGCTTCTGTTTGACGCGGAAGAACGCGCGATCGCCGCAGGCGCCCTGAAATTCGGGGTTGAACGCGTTCGACGTCGGCAGGGCCCTCGACAGCGCCTCGTAGGTTCCGCCCCCACAGTTGTCACGCCGGTAAAGGCCCGCAAAGCCCGCCGGCGCGGCCGGATCGAGCGGTGGGTCGGTTTCGTGTCGCAGCCAGCCGCTGCAAAGGTCCGCCGAGAAAGCTTTGAACTGAGTTTCCAGCGCCTCGCCACCGACAAAGAAGCTGGCGCTCCCTCGCCTCGGGGAGATCGCCTCGCTCACCCAGCCGGCACTCGGATCACGGGACGCTATGTACTGAGAGGTGTAAGGGCCGGCTTCGGGGTCGGCAAAGGCCCGGTAGGAAGTGTAGGCGATCTTCCCTCCATCGCTTGAGCTCTGGTAGAGGCCGGTGGGGTATCCGGCGAGGTTTGGCAACGCCCTGATGTCGCCGTTGTCTTTGTCGAGCGGGGAGACCATCTCATAGGCCCGGCAGTCCGGCAGCGCCGCCGAAAGTCCCGTGCGGAACTGCTGATTCGCGCCGGAACATGGACGCGGTGCCGGCTCAGGGAAGGTGATGAAGGAGTGATCCTCTCCGAACACCGGTCCACCACCGCTGCTCTGCGCTACAAAGCGATAATGATAGGTGGTGTGGGGCTGCAGGCCGTCGACAAGGACGTTGGCAGTCTTGGTCGGGGCATCGACGACCTGAGTGGTGAGCTTGGCCCCAGGTGCGACAGGCACCTCGGCGCAAGGATTAGTCGAGCAATCGCCGGTTCCGTACTGCACGTAATACTGGGTGTCTTCCCAGAAGTGAGGATTGATTTCAGCCCCTAGATACGCGCTGGTATTGGCTACCGAGACCGCATACTCGGTGTTAACGGAAGGTGGGATAAGTGGGGGTGCTTCGAACTCGACTGGCGGCGGCCCAAAGGCGCGAATATAACTATCCACCCCCTGCGAGGTGTTAATCGCGTATAGGTCGCCAACTGGGTTAGTCGCGAGACCAGGCATCCTGAAGCGGACTTCATTTTTATTGCCAGGCAGGATGTCAGCAGCGCAGCAGTTGTCAATTAGGCTGCCGTTGATATCGAACTTCAGCACTTCGGGTTTCGGAAAATTTTTATCTGCGTATTCGATCAAGACGTTGACGTCGCCGGTAGCGTCAACCGCCAGTGCAGCCGGTACTTTGACTTCTATTTCGTCAAGGAATTTCCCAGTCGTCGCGCTCAGCTTGAACACGTTGGGTATCGCCGTGCCCGGATCCTGGGTAAAGGCAAAGTAGAGGGCTCCGGTTTTGGCATCGAAGGACAGCGCGCCCGGATTGCCTTTTTCGGGGAAGCCACTGTGTTCGTTGTGGACTTCTTCAAAGTCGATCTCCCCTTTGTAAACCCCGTTAGGTTCGAATTCCTGAATCCGGTCTCTGTCACCGACATAGACGGTTCCGGCGGGATCAACTGCGATATAGCCGCCCGCGACCCCGAGTACGCTTTGGACTCCGAACTGGCCGCTGGTGCTGCCCTCGGTCCCCACTCCGCAGACATTGCCGCCGTCAAGCTGGGCTTTGGTGCAGACGTTTTCTCCGGTCGTCTTGTTCACTTCGCCGCCGAACATCAGGAGGAAGCGGCCGGCAGAATCGAATTTCTGGACCCGCAGGTTTCCCTCTCGAAGACGTAGAGGTTGCCGCTGGCATCGACGGCTATGCCGCCAGGCCGTTGCAGCTCTCCAGCGCCGGCGCCTGCGAGCCCGACTTTGCACCCCGATGCGCTCGTGCAGGACTCAAGGCCGGTGCCTCCCGCGCTGCCATCGGCGCGGGTCGCGACCGCGAGGTCGGTCGCGGGATCGCCGCCGCTGAGCGGCGTGGTGCCGTCGCTTGCGCTCAGCTGCGCGACGTCGGCCTGCGCCAGCGGGCCTGCATCGAAGCTGACGATGTAGACGAAGGGAGTGGTGCCGGGAGCGTTGCCGGGGCTGCTACTGACAGAGACATGGCCGCCGCCGGCGCTGATCGAAGGAAGCGCGTTGAGCGCGGCGGCGACTTCCCCCGGACTGGCGTCGAATCGAAGGTCGGCCGTCAGTCGAGGCACCAAAGGTGAGTTTGAACTGGCCCGCGGTAGCCCTGAACCTGACTTCCTGTTCCTCGTTGACCGGCCCGGGGGAGACGTCCCAACCGAAGGCCTTGACGAAGTTTCCCCAAGGAGTGAACTCGTCGACCCGGTTGCTGGTTCCGAATTCACCGCCGACGACATAAACGTGCCCGTTTGCGGGGTTGGTGGCGATGCCGGTCGGCGAACCGAGCTGGCCTGCTGCCGATCCCGCGCTGCCAAACTGCCTCAGAGGAGGTGGTGCCGCGGCGGCAGAGTCGACAACAGCGAGGGCGAGCAACGGCAGGGCGGCGAGGGCGAGAAGCACCGCCGTCAGGGCGATATTCCGGCAAGTTCCAACCTCACTCCTGAATCCCCTGATTGGATGCATCGCCCAACTCCCTAGTCCCGTAGTGAGGTAGCCCATCGGCTCGGTACCCTGCCGAACCGTCATTGACCATATCGGAACGTCCGCGTATCTGTCAAGGACCGGGGCGTGATCGCTCTTTCTATGAAGCGGGGCCACGATCGCTCGTGGCCCCGCTTTTACTCCAACGACCTGCCGCTTGCATCAAGCAGCAGACAAGGACCTTCTAGTCCATGCTTATTGCGCCGTTGTTGCCTTTCAGTGTGACCTGGCCGGTGTAGATACCGGTTTTCTCCGATTCGACACCGCCCGGGCATTTCGCATTCTGCGAGTACTGAATGTTGGTCACGTTAACCGTGATCAACACGTCTCCCGACGCTTCGTTTTTGACGGTCAGACTATTGAGACCTTTCTGCTCGGGAACCTGGATTTCACATCCGGTTGCCGGAACTGTGATGACGATTTTGTCTGTCACCCCTCCTGCTGTGGTCGGGCATTCCACGTCGGCGCCGACCGTTTTGACACCGGTCACGTGGAAGAGATAGTCACAGCCATTCAAATCCACGGTGGCGGGAATAGCGCCACCGACGAGGCAATTCTGGTAGTTCGGAGTAATTGTCAGTGTTTCCGACGCGGCCGCCAGGGTCCCACTGAACGTGGCAGTTCCGCATTCGACACCTGCATTTGTCACTTCGAATTCATTGGGCAGAGCACCGACCTGTTCCCCGTGCCGCTGCCGGGTAATTGGCCGATGTAAATTTTTCTGCCTGCGCCGCCGTAGCTGCCACGGCGCTCATCGCGAAGACCGCTACGAGACAGGCCCGAGGGTCTTGAACTTGCGAGTCATTCGTTACTCCCTTTCCGTTGCCATCCTTGTCTTGTCCCTCAATTCGGGACCCGGCAATCCATAGCCCGCATCGGATGGGTGGTCAAGAAGTTCGAAGCATTCGACAAAAATACGAGTGCCGGGGTTGTTTTCTTCCTGCAAATCGCGTGCGTCAGATTCTCGCGTGCACCGATTAGTGCGGCGCAGAGTTTGGCGCGCGCACCGCTCGGCGATTCTCAAGTTAATTTAATCGATAGCTAAGAACTGCCATAATCAGATCAACTTGACCGTTGCGCAGGCCAAAGGGCAGGCGAGGAGCAGCACGCGAGCTGGCGCGCAGGCGCTGTCCCTGCTCGCGGTCCCGATCAACGTCGAAGTGCTGCAGGCCCTCGCTAAGCAGAACATGTCGCTTGTGGATCTGCGCCGCGCTGTCGGCTCTCCTCCCCAGACCACCATGCGCTGCTACCTGCGCACACTGAGGGAGATCGACGTATTGACAAAGCGACGGCGAGACGACTTTCCCGGCGTGGTGGACTACGAGCTGACGGACACCGGCCGTGACCTGCTCGTGGTGGCCGAGGTCCTCCAAGCCTGGCTGGCGGAAGCCCCCGAGGGACCGCTGGCGCTTGGCAGCCCCGCCGCGAAGAGCGCGATCAAGGCGCTGGTCGAGGGCTGGGCCACGAACATGGTGCGAGCCCTCGCCGCCAAACCGCTTTCGCTGACCGAGCTGGACAGGCTCATCGCCAACCTCAGCTACCCCTCCCTGGAGCGCCGACTGGCGGCGATGCGGCTGGCCGGTCAGGTCGAGGCGAGGCCTGGCCCGGGCAGGAGTACCCCATACGCCCTCACCGACTGGCTGCGCCGGGCGGTCGCGCCGCTGGGTGCCGCAGCGCGCTGGGAGCGCCTGCACACCGCCGAAGGCACCGCTCCGATCACCCGCGTCGACGCCGAGGCCGCCTTTCTCCTCGCGGTTCCTCTGCTCGACCTGCCGGCGAATCTATCCGGCATTTGCCGCCTCGGGGTGGAGGTCCGGAACGGCAGCGGACAACGTCTGGCCGGAGTCCTGGTCGGGGTGAAACAGGGGCGGATCGCTTCCTACGCTTCCCAGGTGCGAGGGGACGCGACGGCATGGGCCCACGGTTCGGGTTCGGCCTGGCTTCGCGCCATCATCGAGCACGACGTGAGCCGGCTCGAAGTGGGCGGGGATCGGCGTCTCGCCGACGCCCTTCTCGACGGTTTGCACAGCGCTCTATTCAGCCCTGGCAGAGCCGCTTGACGTGCCCAGAGGCTCTGCACTTACCTTGACAAGTACTTTGTGGTTCCGATACGGTCATCGTTGGACCGGGTGGGTTCCGGACCTAACACGAGGCGGGAGTCACCAACATGGGGACCGGGGAACTTTGTTGAGGATGGGATCCACCCACGGCTACGTCAAGGGGGCGCTGACAGCGCCTTCGCCGACTGGCCACGGAACTCGGTGCGCCTGCCTCCCACTTATTGCTCAAGCACTAACTCCACAGGGAGGACTCAATGTTTTCATCCATGCGCAAACGTTTGCGCCCTAGCCCGGCCGGAGCGATTGCCGTAGCCGCCCTAGTTTTCGCCATGGTTGGCGGGGCTTTTGCCGCCAACGGTGGCGAAAACAGTAACGGGGGGGCTACGGCGTCGGCTAAGGCCAGCAAGGGGAAGCAGGGCAAGCCTGGGAAGCCGGGGAAGAAAGGGGCTACGGGAGCGACTGGCCCACAAGGGCCAGCTGGCTCCGCCGGACCGGCGGGGCCAGTAGGCCCAGCGGGCGCTAAAGGCGATGCCGGACAGGCCGGCACCGCTGGAGCCAAAGGCGCAACCGGTTCCACCGGCGCGAATGGCATCCAGGGCCTCCAAGGCCCCACTGGGCCAACCGGTCCCGTTGGCACGGTCCCTAGCGGGACCGAACTCAAGGGGACCTGGTCGCTCCCTCAATTCACGGCTGTCGCCGTGGGTGAAATTATCCCCATATCTTTCTCCACTGGCATCCCAGTCTCAACCCTCGCAAACGTGACCGCAATTTTCGTCGCGCCTGCGGAACAGAACAACCCCGATGATGTGAACGGTTGCATCGGTAGTGCAGTCGCTCCCGTTTACTCCGGAAAACTAGGTAATGGATTCATGTGCGTCTACGAGGAAGCCGCAACGGCCCTGACGGGCCCCGCCCTCTCAAATGGCGCCCAAAAAGTTAGGAAATCCGGGGGTGGCATTGTTGCCTTGGCCAAATCGGCCGACCCCAACGGAGCAGACCCGGATCCGGCCTCCTGGACCGTCAGTGGTTATGGCTCATGGGTATTGGCCACCCCCTAGAGGCCTAACGCCCTCCCCTGGCTTAGGGGTCCCCAAGTTCAGTACGGCCGGCTTGCGCCGGCCGTACTGATGAAGGGGGACTCCAATTCCCGTGCAAGGCCGCGCCCGCGACAGAGCAACTTTCGGGGTCGTGGCCCGGTTGTAGCGAGAGTGCAGCGAATGAGCCGACGAGGCCCACGGACTTTCCGCGCCCTGGCACCGCTCGCCTGCGGCGCTCTCTTTGCGCTGGCGCTGCTGGCTTGCTGGCAGGGCGCCTTCGCGCCCGCGAGCGCCGCCGCTCGCACCCTCCACTTCCAGGGCCAGCGGGTCGAGGCGCCGCGCGCATGGCCGGTCTACCGGCTCAGCCGGCACCCGGGGATGTGCGTGCGGCTCGACCGCCGCGCCGTCTACCTGGGCACGCCAGGGGTGGACCAGCGCTGCCCCGCCGAGGCCCTCGGGCGGCGACGGGCGATCCTGGTCGAACCGCGGAGCGCCTCGCGCCCGAAGGCAGCGAGGGCCTCGGCCTTGCCGGTCCCAGCTCGCCCTGGCGCCACCGCCTCGGCCGGCGGCAACGTCTTCACCGGGCTCGGCTTCGACGCCTGCACGGCGCCCTCGTCGCGCTCGATGGCGGCCTGGGAGGACTCGCCCTACCGGGCGATCGGCGTCTACATCGGCGGCCGCAACCGCGGCTGCTCGCAGCCGAACCTGACCGCCAGCTGGGTCAGCGCCCAGACCGCCGCCGGCTGGCACCTGATCCCGACCTACGTCGGCCTCCAGGCCCCGACCAGCAGTTGCAGCAGCTGCGCCAAGCTCAGCACCAGCCAGGCGGTCGCCCAGGGCGAAGAAGAGGCCGTCGACGCGGTCGCCCAGACCAGCGCCGTCGGCATCGGCCCAGGCAGCCCGATTTACTTCGACATGGAGTCCTACTCGCGGACCTCCAGCGCCACTTCCGCGACCCTCGCCTTCCTCGAGGCCTGGACCGAGAAACTGCACTCGCTCGGCTACGAGTCCGGTGTCTACAGCAGCAGCGCCTCCGGCATCGCCGACCTCTCGACCCAGGTCGGCAGGGCTTACAGCCTGCCGGACAACCTCTGGTTCGCCAACTGGAACGGCCAGGCCAGCGCCACCGACTCCTACGTCCCCGCCGACGCCTGGGCGGACCACCAGCGGATCCACCAGTACCGGGGCGGCCACGACGAGTCCTACGGCGGCGTCACGATCAACATCGACAACAACTACGTCGACGCGGCCACGGTCGGCAGCGCCGCCCCGATCTCCGGCGACGAAGACCCGCTCGGCTCGCTCGACCTGGTCGGCTCGCCGCTGCCGGGGCAGGTGCGGGTCAAGGGCTGGGCCTTCGACCTCAGCGCGCCGACCCAGCCGCTGGCGATCCGCGCCTACGTCGGGGGACGGTCGGGGGCGGCGAGCGCGGTCCCCTACGAACTCGGGGCGATCGCCAACCAGGCCCGCCTCGACGTCGGCGCCAAGTTCCGGCGAGCCGGCGCCGGACACGGCTTCGACGTCACCTTCCCGATCGTGAAATCGGGGCCGCAGCCGATCTGCGTCTACGCGCTGAACACGGGCGGCGGCGCCGACCGCCTGCTCGGCTGCAAATCGACCGCCGTCCCGGTCGCGGTCACCGCTTCTCTGGTCAAGACCACCCCCAGCCGGGTCAAGGTCTGGCTCGCCTGCGAATGGCCGCAAGGAACGCAGTGCCCCGGCCAGCTGGCGCTGCGCACCCGGATCAAGATCGCGCTGCCGCACCGGCGCGGTACGCCGCCGCGGATTCGTGCCGTCACCCGCTCGCTCGGCCGCCGCCCCTTCCAGCTGACCGGCAAGCGCGGCCACGGTTTCGTGATCCCGCTCAGCGCCGGGGCGAGGGCGCTGTTGAAGCAGCGCGGCAGCCTCAACGCCCAGCTCGTCACGGCGATCCCCGGCGGCCGGCGAGTCCTCCCGATCAGGCTCGGCGACTAGCCCTCGCCCAGCGCCTCGCGCAGGCTGGCCAACTCGGAGCGCAGCTCCGCCAGTTCGCGCTCGAGCCGGGTGAGGCGGTCCTCGGCCGGCACCAGGCCGGGGTCGGCGGCGGCGGGCTCTTCGGCGCTCAGCGCGGCGGCGGGCTCCCCGGCCTCGTCAAACCCCCCGAGCAGCTGCTCGTAGCGCAGCTCCTTCTGACCCGGCCGGCGCTCGTGAGGGGCGACGTAGCCGCGCTCGACGAGACGGTCCAGCGCCGCCTGCACGGCGGCGAGGTCGGCGAAGCCGTGCAGGCGCTCGCTGCGCTGCTTCAGCTCGCCCGGGGTCTGGGCGCCGCGCAGCATCAGCACCCCCAGCAGCGCCAGCTCGGCGTCGTCGACGCCGAGCGCCTCGGGCATCAGGTGGCGGTACTTGCGGGCGCGGCTGCCGGCACCGCTGGCGAGGCGGGTCCAGCCGCGCAGGGCGAGGCGGCGCAGCGCCTCGGACACGGCCGCCTCCTCGTAGCCGACGACCGGGTCGCGGTTGGTCGACTGGTTGCAGGCCAGCCGCAGCGAGTTGAGCGAGAGCGGGTAGGCGTCCGGGGTCGTGCGCTGCTTCTCGATCAGACAGCCGACGACGCGGATCTCGACTGCGTCCGGCTCCACCGCCCCGCCTCAGCCGCGGTCCGGGCGGTCCGGGTAGATCTCGTCGATGGTGACGAGGGCGCGGTAGGGGGCCTCGGCAGCGGCCGCGATCTTCTCGCCCCCGCCGGCCAGCCGGTCGACGACGGCGACCACGCCGGCCACCTCCAGCCCCTCCTCGCGGATCCGCCCGATCGCGGTCGCGGTCGAGCCGCCGCTGGTGACCGTGTCCTCGACGACGAGGCAGCGCAGGCCCGGTCGCACCGGTCCCTCGACCCAGCGTTGCAGCCCGTGCTCCTTGCGCTCGCCGCGCACGAAGAAGGCGACCAGCTCGCCACCGGCGGGCACGGCGATCGCGGCGCAGGCGGGCGCGATCGCGGCGGTCGCGGGCCCACCGACCGCCTCGGCCCCGACCTCGGCGGCGACAGCGGCGATCAGCTCGCCGGCGGCATGGAACCCAGCCGGCCGCATCAACGTGCGGCGTGCGTCAACGTAGTACTGCGCCGTGGCCCCGCTCGACAGCGTCACCTCCCCCAGCACCAGCGAGTGCTCGCGCAACTCGGCGAGCAGCGTTCCCCTGGCGGCGTCGAGATCAGTCACGGCGGCCATCCTAAGGCGAGGGGGGGAGAGTTCGCCGGTGAGGGGGCTTGGACCGGAATGCACTCGACTCTCGCTGTGGGAATTTGGTGTATCACCTCGGCGGTACACTCGCCGGATGGCAACCAAGCACCCCCGCGTGCAGGTAACCGTGGACCCACAGCTGGCCGAGGCAATGGCCGCGGTTGACGCTCACCCCAGCAGCAAGTCCAGGTTGATCCGTGACTTGGCCGTGAGGGGCGCGGAGGTAGTGGCGGACGAGTACCAGCGACGCGAGGAAGCGAAGGAGTTCTTTCTGAAGGTCGCAAGTGGGGAGATCGACCTGGACTTGACCGGAGCCCAGGAAGCGCACGAAGAACGAGAGGCCGAAGTCGAGTGACTGCCTTGGGGTCCGGCGTCCCGCTCGTAATCGATACCTCGGCATGGGCGCGCCAGCGCCTACCGAAGGCGGTTGGGCCCTGGCGGGCGACGCATGAAGCCAAGTTGCTCGCGTCATGCCCGGTCGCTGCACTCGAGATCCTGCGAACCGCCAGGACGGAGGAAGAGTTTCGAGACCTGGATCGCAGCCTCGAGGCCCTTGCCCAAGCTCCCATCACGGCGGCTGTCTGTCGAGCTGCCCTCGCCGCCTCCCGCGAACTCGGAGCGCACCGTCGCCTCCCCGCCCCCGACTACCTGATCGCCGCCGCCGCGGCCGAGCGCGGCTTCGGGGTCCTCCATGCCGACCGCCACTTCGACCTGCTGGCGACGGTGCTGCCGTTCGAGAGCGTTCGCCTGCCCGACTAGCGAAGCCCGCCGCGGCTACCAGACGAAGATGTCCTCGCCGTAGTGGATGCGCTCGTAGATCTCGGGCTGGTCGACGATGAAGGTGCGGATGCAGCCGTGGCTGGCGGGGTAGTCCGGGACCGATTCGTAGCCGTGGACCGCGTAGCCCCCGTAGAAGTAGAACGAGTAGTACATGCCGTGCGAGTTGTAGCCGGGTTCGGTGCGGATGAAGGTGAAGTGGCCGGTCACGGTCGGGGTCGAGGGCTTGCCGGAGGAGATCGGGTAGATCGCGAAGGGCTTGTCGCCTTTGGCGAAGACCAGCACCTGCTTGGAGAGCGGTGCCTCGACGTGTTCGCCCGCCTCCGGGTGGCGGACCTTGTATTCGCCCTTGCCGCCGAAGACGGCCTTGACCAGGCCGGCGCCCGCGCGCGAGCTGCGGGTCATGTCGTTGACTTTGCGGTAGGCGAGGACGCCGCGGGCGGTCTTGCCGCCGAAGCAGGAGCCGCTGTTGGCGATGTAGCCCATCGCTCGCATCGCCTTCTTGAAGCCGACGACGACGTCGCCGCACTGGCCCTGGTGCAGGGCGGGGAAGCTGACCTTCCAGCCCTTGCGGACGGTGCTGTCGGCGCCGAGCACCGCGGTCGCCTCGTGGGTGGCGCTGACCGCGTACCTGCCGTCCTCGCGGACGATGACGCTGCTGCGGAAGGTCCCGATCTTGCCGCCCTTGCCCTTGCCGACGGCGAGCCTGTGGCTGACCAGCTCCTTGCCGTCGAGGAAGAAGCTGACCGCGACCCGCTGGCCGGGCACGTAGGGGCTGACCGTGCCGAAGACGGGGACCTTGCCGTAGATCTCGGCGCGGCCGCCGTCGAGGTGGCCGACATCGATCTTCACGGTCGCGTCCGGCACCACGGCGGTGGCGGCGCCCTTCGACCCGGCGTTCGCCGCGCTCGCAGAAGCGGGGACGAGGAGGAGCGCCGCGAGGGCGAGCAGGGACGCGAGGCGACGACTCACCGGCCGAATGCTACTGAGCGAGGAGGGCGACAGAGTTGTTCAGCATGTGCAGGAGGATGCACGGCCAGATCGAGCCGGTCCGCTCATAGAGCAGGGAGAGCAGCACGCCGAAGACGATCAGCGGCGGCACCGCGGTGACTCCGGTCAGCGCGTGCAGGCCGCCGAAGATCAGTCCGGCGAGCAGCGCCGCGCCCACTCGCGGCAGCCGCTCCCGCAGGCCGCCGTAGAGCATCCCCCGGAAGCAGATCTCCTCGCTGATCGGCGCGGCGATCGCGATCAGCAGGATCTGGACCGGAATCGGGCCGAAGCCGTCGGCGATGTCCTCCTGTTCGGGCACGACGACCAGCGCCGAGTAGAGGAACGCGAACAGCAGGTAGGCGCCGATCGCCGCCGCCGTCCACTTCACGGCCGTCGATGGCTTGAACCGCCGCAGCCCCAGCCGCAGCAGGATCTCCCGCACCGTCGCCGCCCCGCGCTGGGCGGCGATCGCCATCGGCACCATCAGGAAGCCGATCGCCGTCGCCGAGCTGCACGCCGACGTTGCCGAAGGTGGTCAGGTCCCCGTTCGGCTTGTTGCCGACGATCGCCGCCGGGATCCCCATCACCACCCCGGTGCCGAGGGCGAGGAGGACGCCCAGCACCGCGACCCACGGTCCCCAGTTGGAATATGGGAACCGCTGCGGCTGCTGCTCGACCCCCTCGACGGCTAGGTTGGCCTCCATGTCGCCGGCAGTTTCACAGGTCTCCCGCTCGACCAAGACCCGCCTGCGGTTCCTGCGCCGGCTGGTCTTCGTCGTCGTTCTCGTCGTCCTGGCGATGATCGCGCTGAGCCAGTTCACGGAGCTGAAGCGGCTGGCCGCCGGCATCCTCGCCTCGACCGCGGTGCTCGGGCTGATCGTCGGCTTCGCCGCCCAGCACACGATCGGCAACCTCGTCGCCGGAGTTCAGATCGCGGTCTCGCAGCCGTTCCGGATCGGCGACCGCATCACCTTCGAAGAGAACGACGGGCGGGTCACCGACATCACCCTCTCCTACACCTACATCGACCCCGGCGACGGCAGCCACTACGTGATTCCCAACCAGCTGCTGGTCGAAGGCGTCGTCCACAACCACTCGACCGAAGACACGCAGGCCTGAAAGCGCCGCGGGCGGCGTAGTCTCTGCCGCGATGACGCAGCGCAGCCGGCGACGCCAGCGACGCCGAGGGGGGGTTGGGGGAAAGCTCCTGCTCGTCTTCGGGGCTGCCTTCGCGGCGATCGCGATCGCCGTCATCGCCGTCACCTCCTGGGTCCTCGACGTCGCCGCCGACGCCCCCTCGCTCTCCACCTGCAAGCCGATCGACCGCGGCGGCAACTCGACCCTCTACGCCGCTGACGGCAGCAAGCTCGGCGTCATCGCCTCCGACGAAGCCCGCACGCCGGTCTCCATAAAGCGGATCCCCAAGAGCGTGCAGCTGGCGACGGTGGCGATCGAGGACCAGCGCTTCTACGAGCACGGCGGCGTCGACCCGGAGGGCATCCTCCGCGCCGCGGTCAAGGACCTCGAAGCCGGCAAGGCGGTCGAGGGCGGCTCGACGATCACCCAGCAGCTGGTCCGCAACCTCTGCATCGCCAACCCCGAGCAGAACCTCGAACGCAAGATCGTCGAGGCGAAGCTGGCGATGGAGTACGCCAAGCGCCACTCGCGCCAGCAGATCCTCGGCTCCTACCTCAACATCGCCTCCTACGGGACGATCGAGGGCAGCACCGCGGTCGGCGTCCAGGCGGCCTCGCGGATCTACTTCGACCGGCCGGTCTGGAAGCTGAGCCTGCCGCAGGCGGCGCTGCTGGCCGGGCTGCCGCAGGCGCCCTCCGAATACAACCCGATCCTCAACCCGGGGACGGCGAAGGCGCGGCGCAACCAGGTGCTGCGGCAGATGGACAAGCTCGGCTACGTCTCCCACGACCGCGCCGCGGCGGCCGCGGAAGCGGGGCTCGGGCTGCACGTCTCCGGCGACTACTTCGAGCACCGCCAGCCCTACTTCTTCGACTACGTCGAGAACGATCTGATCAGCGAGTACGGGGTCGACACCGTGCGCCACGGCGGGCTTGAGGTGCAGACGACGATCGACCCGGACCTGCAGCGGGTTGGCCTCGATGCGATGCGCTCCTCGCTCCCCTACTCGACCGACCCCTCCTCGGCGCTGGTCTCGATCGACCCCCGCAACGGCCACATCCGGGCGATGGTCTCCAGCTCCAACTACGCCGAAACCCAGTTCAACCTCGCCGCCCAGGGGCGGCGTCAGCCGGGCTCGACCTTCAAGGCGTTCGTCCTGACCACGGCGATCAAGCAGGGCATCGACCCCTACTCGACCTACTACACGTCGAAACCGCTCGAACTGGACCTGCCCCACTGGGGCCACTGGGACGTCCACACCGCCGACGAGGGCTACCAGGGCACGGTCAACCTGCAGCAGGCGACGGTCAGCTCCGACAACACCGTCTTCGCTCAGCTCGACCTCGACGTCGGCCCCAAGAGCGTCGCCCAGACGGCCAAATCGATGGGCATCACCACCGAACTGGACGGGATCCCGGCCGAGGGGATCGGCGGCCTGCGCCTCGGCGTCACCCCGCTCGAGCTGACCGACGCCTACGCGACCCTCGCCGCCGGCGGCGTCCACCACGACCCGGTCTCGGTCGAGAAGGTGACCTTCCCCAGCGGCAAGGTCGACCGCCCCCAGGCCGCGGAGCCGAAACGGGTGCTGACCGAAGCGGTCGCCTACGAGGTCACCCGCCTGCTCCACGACAACATCACCGAAGGCACCGGCACCGCCGCCTACACGGGCTGCGCCGGCCAGGCCGGCAAGACCGGCACCACCGACGAATACACCGACGCCTGGTTCTCCGGCTACCAGCCCAACCTGGCGACGGCGGTCTGGGTCGGCTACCCGGAATCCAACGACGTCTCGATGTCCAGCGTGCACGGCATCACGGTCTTCGGCGGCACCTTCCCGGCGGAAATCTGGCACTCGCTGTACTCAAACGGCGGCGTCCCCTGCGAGGAATTCGAGCAGCCAGACGAAAAAATCTCCTGGGCGCCTTACTACGGGCACTTCACCCAGGCCAGCCCCCGCGATACGGCGGCCAGTGGGGCCGGCGGGAGCGAGGAACCGCCGCCCGGAAGCGCCGCGGTCGGCGGCTATGACCCCAGCGAATACGACCCCGACGCCTACGCCCCTGGCGCCGGCCAGGAACCGGCACCACTGCCACCGCCACCCCCGTCGGTCGGCGGCGGCGGCGCAAGCGGCGGGTCCACTGGCGGGGCGGGCAACTGAGCATCGACCCGGGGGTCGCCTACGCCCTGATCTGGGCGGGCTTCGCGGCCTACCTCGCCATCCTCGTCTTCGCGCCGGCGCTGGGCCGGCGCGTCGTCTGGGCGACGATCGTGCTCGCCGTGGCCGCTTTCGCCGTGGCCCCGGTCCTGCTCTCCCACGACGTCTACAGCTATCTCGACTACGCCCGGCTCGGCGTCGTCCACGGCCTCGACCCCTACGTCCACCCACCGTCGTCCGCCCCGGCCGATCCCGTCTTCGCCAAGGTCGCCTGGACCGAAGCGACCAGCGCCTACGGGCCGCTCTTCACCCTCGCCACCTACCCGCTCGCCTGGTTGCCCGTCGGTCTCGCGATCGCCGCGCTCAAGGCGGTCGCCGCGCTCTCCGTCCTCGGCCTCGCCGCGGTGGCGGCCCGCCTCGCCGCCTGGCGCGGCGCCGACCCGCTCCGCGCCGCCGCCTTCGTCGCCCTCAACCCGCTGGTCCTCGTCCACATCGCCGGCGGCGCCCACAACGACGGCCTGGCGATGCTGCTGGCAATGATCGGCGTCGCCGCCCTCCTCAGCGCCCGCGAGGCCTCCACCGGAGCCGCCCTCGTGGCCGCCGCCGCAACCAAGGCCTCCACCCTCTTCATCGCCCCCTTCGCCCTCCTCGCCACCACAAACCGGGGGCCGATGGGCCTCAAACGTCCAAATAGTGGACGTTTGAGGCCCATCGGCCGGCTGTTGGCTGGAGGTGCCGCGGCGGCGTTGGTGATCGGCGCCGCGGCCTATCTTGCCTTCGGCTGGGATTGGTTGCACGCCTTTGGGCTGGCCGGCGAGAACCAGGGGCGAACCAGCTACATGAGCATCCCGATCACGGTCGCCCGCCTCACCGGCCTCGATCCCGACGCGGTCCGGCTCGTCGCCCTCGTCCTCTTCCTCACCCTCTTCCTGCAGCTGCTGCTCTGGACCTGGCGCGGTTTCGACTGGGTCCGCGCCGCCGGCTGGACCGCGGTCGGCCTGCTGCTCGCCAGCACCTGGCTGCTGCCCTGGTACCTCGTCTGGCCGCTGCCGCTGGCGGCCATCTCCCGCGACCGCGCCCTGCAACTGCTCGTTCTGGCGCTGACCGCCTACCAGCTGGGCGCGCGCATCCCGCTCTAGGCCCGGCCCCAGGCGGCGAGCTAGATGTCCCGCCCACACACCTTGTGAACAGCTGAGAGACATCCGGGCCCTCCAAGAGGCTTGTGGTTCTGACGCCCAAGCAAGGAGGACCCGGATGGACATTCACGGTAACGCTGCTCTCGGACCAGCGGGACGGTTGGCGCTGGTGCAAGCCATTGAGTCGGGGATGACGTTGAGGGCGGCAGCTGCCGCCCTCAACGTCGCACCGGCCACGGCCCATCGCTGGTGGCATCGTTGGCTCGGCGCAGGTGAGGAGCAGCGGCGCTCGGGAGGCTGGCTGCGCGATCGGCCCTGCACGCCGCACCACCAGCCCCGGCGGCTATCGGCGGCCGAGGAGGAGTCGATCCTGCGGGCACGCCGCCAAACTGGCCTGGGGCCTGGTCGCCTGGCGGGGATCTGCCGGCACCCACGCTCGACGATCTGGAAGGTCCTGCACCGCCACGGGCTCTCCCGCATCCCCCGCGCGGAGCGACAGACCTACCGCCGCTATGAGTGGTCGCGCCCCGGCGCCCTGCTGCACATGGACGTCAAGCGGCTGGCGCGATTCTCTGAGCCCGGCCACGCTGCCACCGGCGAACGTCACGACCGCAGCCGCGGCGCCGGCTGGGAATACCTGCACGTGGTCATCGACGACCACTCCCGCCTGGCCTACGTCGAGCGCCACCCCCGCGAGAGTGCCGAGACCAACGCTGGGACCTTGGAGCGGGCATTCGCCTGGTTTACCTCTCTGGGTCTCGATCCGCCGGAGGCCGTGATGACCGACAACGCGATGGTCTACCGCCGGGCCCGTATCTTCAAAGAGCTCCTGCGCCGCCACGGCGCCCGTCACATCCTCACCCCGCCCTACACGCCGCGCTGGAACGGCAAGGCCGAGAGGTTCATCCAGACCCTGCAACGCGAGTGGGCATACGCCCACCGGTGGGAGAGCTCGGCCGAGCGGTTGCGCTCCCTGCCATCCTTCCTTCGGTACTACAACCGGCGTCGCCCGCACAGCTCATTGGGAGACCGGCCGCCTATCAGCCGTGTTCACAACGTCCGTGGGTAGGACAGCTAGAGGATCTCGGGCGAGTGCCCACCGGCCTCGGGCCCGGCTTCCTCCTCCTCGGGAGAAGGGTGCAGGATGCCCGTCGCGATGCTCCACCCCTCGCGCCGACCGAGCACGGTGACCGCGCCGACGTACATCAGTTCCCCGACCGTCATCACGCCGCGGACGGCGATCGCGATCAGCGAGCCGAGCGCGAAGCTCTTGCCCGGCAGCGCCGCCTTCATCGCCCAGGCGAAGGCAGCGTCGCGGACGCCCAGCCCGGCGGGAGCGACGAGGGTGACCAGCGCCGCGAAGTAGCCGATCGCCTGGGCGGAGCCGACGAGCAGGATGTCGTCGAAGGGGATGTAGGTGACCGAACGGGCGACGCAGTAGATCCCGAAGGCGACGACTACCCAGTTCAGCGAGTAGAAGACGATCAGGGCGATGACGCCGCGCAGCGGCACGACCGCCGGCAGCGGTTCGCGGCCGAAGGCTTTCAGCGCCTTGTTGGCGAGCGGGCCGAAGACGCGCGGATGCAGCACCGTGATCGCCGCCGGGATCAGCAGCAGCACCGCCCAGCGCAGCGGCTGACCCTGCAGATCGGGGTGGTTGAGGATGAAGTAGGCGGCGACGATGATCGCCGACGTCGCCGAGATCGCCTGTTCGTAGACGATGCTGGCGATCGTGGTCCGGCGCGGCACTCCCGCCCGCTCGGAGAGCAACACCCGCCCGAGCACGTAGAGAACGCTGCCCGGCACGTAGCGCGCCAGCAACGGCTGGCCCCAGGCGACCTGGGCGCGGCCAACCCCGATCTGGTGGCCGAGGAAACGCAGGATGAAGTCCCAGCCGAGGGCGCTGAAGACGTAGAAGAGCGGCAGGATGACGATCGCCGGGATCAGCCAGCCGACGTGGAAATGAACCCCTTCGCTCTGGATCTCCGACCACTGGTCGATGACGGTGAGGACGAGGAAGCCGAAGATCAGCGCGGCAAGGCCGACCTGGAGGGCGAGGCGGACCCGGCGGCTGCGCGGTGGGCGGGTGCCGAACTTCGCTCCCGCCTCACCGACCCGATGCAGAAATGGCTGGCGGCGCTCCACGTCAGGCGCACCTTAGTGACGGAGGCAGCGCCGACCACTCGCGGCAGCGGATCGCCGAGCGGCTGGCCCGGTTTGGGATAGTCAGCCGATGGGCGAGTTCGAGTTGTTGGCGAGGCTGCGGGAACGGCTGCCCCCGCCCGGCCCGCGGATCCGGATCGGCAGCGGCGACGACGCCGCCGTCACCGTGCCCGGCGGCGCCACCGCGACCTCGGTCGACGCCCTGGTTGAGGGGGTCCATTTCCGGCGCGATACGGCCACCCTGACCCAGATTGGCCGCAAGGCCCTCGCCACCGCCCTCTCCGACCTGGCGGCGATGGGCGCTGAAGCCGGCGAGGCCTACGTCGCCGTCGGCGTGCCGACCGACCTCGATGAAGAGGGCTGCCTCGAGCTGATCGACGGAATCGGCGCCCTGGCCGTCGAGACCGGCACGACGCTGGCGGGCGGCGACGTCACCCGGGCCCCGGTCCTGACCCTCGCCGTCACCGTCGTCGGCCACGCGGCGACGGCCGAGCAGCTGGTCGACCGCGACGGCGCCAAGCCTGGCGACGCGCTGGTCCTGAGCGGAGAGATCGGCGCCGCCGCCGCCGGGCTGCTCCTGCTGGAACGCCCGGAGCTGGCCACGGAGGTGCCCGATGAGATCGCCGCCCGGCTGCGGCTGCGGCAGCTCGATCCGGTCCCGCGACTGGCCGCCGGGCAGGCGCTGGCGGCTGCCGGCGCGCGGGCGATGATCGACCTCAGCGATGGCCTCGGCGGCGACGCCTCCCATCTCGCCACAGCGAGCGGCGTGGCGATCCGGATCGACGCGGATGCCTTGCCACTGGCGAGCGGCGTGGCCGAGGTCGCGGCGGCGGCCGGGCGCGGACCGCTTGAGCTGGCGGCCTCGGGCGGCGAGGACTACGAGCTGCTGGCGGCGCTGCCGCCCGATCGCCTCGCCGCGGCAGTCGCCGCGGTCGGCAAGACGGCGGCGACCAGGCTGACGCAGATCGGAGCGGTCTCCGACGGGGAGGGCGTCGAGATCAGGCTGCCCGGCGGGGGGATTCTGGAGCCGGCGGGGTTCGACCAGCTCGGCTGAGCGCCGGATTGCCGCCGATCAGCAGCTCGCGGACACCGCGCCGCTGCAGCATCGCCGCTGCGATCCGGGAGGGATCGGGCTTGTAGTGGCCGGACTCGACCAGGCTCTTGAGTTCCTGTGGCTGCATCGCTCCCTTTATCGGCCCGACGCCTCAGATCCTTAGTTCTGGGTACTCGCACATGCGTCCAACCTTGCCCATCGCATTACCCTTCAGGTGTGGCTAACGGGACGGCCCGCATTCTCCTTGTCGACGACGAGCAGTCGATTCAGACGCTCTTGAGCTATCCCCTGCGCAAGGACGGCTACCACGTGACGTCCGCGCTGGACGGCGGCGAGGCCCTGCAGCGCTTCGAAGAGGGCCGCTTCGACCTCGTCATCCTCGACCTGATGCTGCCCCGCCTCGACGGGGTCGAAGTCTGCCGCCAGCTGCGCTCGCGCAGCCAGGTGCCGATCATCATGCTGACCGCGAAAGGCAGCGAGACCGACAAGGTCGCCGGCCTCGAGGTCGGCGCCGACGACTACATCACCAAGCCGTTCTCGATGCGCGAGTTCCGCAGCCGCGTCAAAGCGGCGCTGCGGCGCTCGCGGATGGGGGGCGAGGCGCCGGCGGACGAGTCGATCGAGTGCGGCGGGCTGACGATCGACTTCGACCGGCGGATGGTCACCCTGCGCGAGGAGGAGATCCGGGTCACCTACGTCGAGTTCGAGATCCTCGGCGCCCTCGCCCGCTCCCCCGGCCGCGTGCTCACCCGCGAGACCCTGCTCGAGCACGTCTGGGGCGACTCCGAGTACCGCGACCCGCGCACCGTCGACGTCCACATCAGGCATCTCCGCGAGAAGCTGGAGAGCGAGCCCAAGGAGCCCGAGTTCCTCTTCACCGTGCGCGGGGTCGGCTACCGGTTCAAGGAGTAGGCGCCGATGCCCCGCCTCAGGCTCACCAATCTGGGCAGCCGGATCACGGTAATCGCCGTCGGGATCAGCGTCGGCACGGTTCTCGTCGTCTATCTCTACGCGGTGACGATCGGCGGTGCCGCCAGCGGCCTCGCCGCGGTCAAGGGGCAGATCCTGATCGGCGGGCTGATCGCGATCTTCATCGCCACCGCCCTCGGCGTCTACTACGCGCAGATGGCGGGGCGCAACATCAGCCGGCTCCAGGACGCCGCCCGCAAAGTCGCCGACGGCAACTTCGAGACGACGATCCCGATCGCCGCCGCCGGGCAGCTCGGGCAGCTGGCCCGCACCTTCAACGAGATGCAGCGGCGCCTGGCCGAGCTCGACAGCGCCCGCAAGCAGTTCATCGCCAACGCCTCGCACGAGCTGCGCACGCCGATCTTCAGCCTCGGCGGCTTCGTCGAGCTGCTCGAAGAGGAGGATCCGAGCCCCGAGGAGCGGGCCGAGTTCGTGCGCACGATGCGCCAGCAGATCGAGCGCCTGACGAAGCTGACCGTCGACCTGCTCGACCTCTCCCAGCTCGACGCCGGGGCGATGGTGATGCAGGCCCGCAGCGTCGACCTCGGCGGCCTCGCGCGCGAGGTGACGAGAGAGTTCGGCGCCCGGGCCGAACTGCACGGCTCGCGGTTGGAGCTGCGCACGCCCGAAAGCCCGGCGATTGCGCAGGGCGACCCTGACCGCGTGCGCCAGATCATCCGTATCCTCCTCGACAACGCTCTCACCCACACTCCCGAGGGCACCAAGGTCACCGTGACCACCTATTCCGTGAACAGCAGAGCAGAGCTGACCGTCTCCGACGAAGGGTCGGGCATCCCCCAGCGGGTGCAGAGCCGGATCTTCGAGCGCTTCTACACGGCCGACAAAGCGGGGGGCTCGGGGCTCGGCCTGGCAATCGCCAGCGAGCTCGCCCAGCGGATGGACGGGCGCATCACGATCAGCTCCAGCCGCCGCTTCACCGCCTTCACGCTGGATCTGCCGCCAGCCCAGATGGGCAGCGAGGACAGCCCCGTAAGCATCCTCGCCAAGGCCCCCGCATGAGAGCGCCGACAGCGCTGGCGGTGCTGCTCTGCCTGGCCCTGCTCGCCGGCTGCGGCTCCGGCGATAGCGGCGACACGAGCTCGGGCGGCCAGACCGCGGCGCAGTCCCAGCCAGCCCCGCAGGTCATCGTTGAGACCGCGAGCGGCGGCTTCGATGCCGCCCAGGTCTACCGCGAGGCAGCGCCGGGAGTGGTCACGATCCGCTCGATCTTCGGCGCCAGCGCCGGCGCCGCCGAGGGCTCCGGCTTCGTCCTCAACACCGACGGCGAGATCGTCACCAACGCCCACGTCGTCACCGATGAATCCAGCGGCAAGCGGGTGGCGGCCAAGGAAGTCTTCGTCGAGTTCCCCGACCGCAATGTGGTTCCCGCCGAGATCGTCGGCTTCGATCCCTTCGCCGACGTCGCCCTGCTCAAAATCAAGCCCGACGGCTTCACTCTGCACCCGCTCGAGCTCGGCAGCGACGCCGACCTTCAGGTCGGTCAGCCGGTGGCGGCGATCGGCAGCCCCTTCGGCGAGCAGCAATCGCTCTCGAGCGGAATCGTCTCGGCGACCGATCGCTCGGTCAAATCGCTGACCCAGTTCCAGATCGAGGGGGCGATCCAAACCGACGCCTCGATCAACCCCGGCAACTCCGGCGGCCCGCTGCTCGATGCCGGCGCGCGCGTGATCGGAATCAACGAGCAGATCGAGACCAATTCCGGATCCAACTCCGGGGTCGGCTTCGCGGTCCCGATCTCCGCGATCAAGCGCTCGATCGCTCAGCTGCAGGAGAACGGTTCCGCCGAATACGCCTACATCGGCGTCTCCAGCCAGGCGCTCTACCCGCAGCTCGCCGACAAGCTGGGGCTCGACACCACCTTCGGCGGCCTGCTGGCGGAAGTCGTCCCCGGCGGCCCCGCCGAGAAGGCCGGCCTCGAGGGCGGCGACAAGAAACTGCGCTTCCAGGCCGGCGAATACCGCACCGGCGGCGACGTCATCCTCGCGGTCGACGGCCACGACGTGGTCCGGCCCGACGATCTCGCCCGCCTTGTCTCCTCGAAGAAGCCCGGCGAAAAGGTGGAGATGACCGTCCTTCGCGGCGGCGAAGAGGAGCAGGTCACGGTCACTCTGGGCAAGCGCCCGGACTCCGTCGGCGGCGGCTAGTCCGCGCTTCGCCGCCCGGCCCTGTAGAACTCCGGCCTTGCTTCAGGAAGTCGCACTTGGCCAGAAGTCCCTCACCGACTACCAACACATAGTCGGCAAGGAGACGATCGAGCGCATCCGCGAGCTGGCCGAGCCCCTGAAGGGGAAGCGCGTCCTGCACGTCAGCGCCACCGCCTTTGGCGGCGGCGTCTCGGAGATCCTCTACACGATCGTGCCGCTGATGCGAGACATCGGCCTCGATGCGCACTGGCACGTGATCTTCGGCAAAGAGGAGTTCTTCAACGCCACCAAGCTCCTGCACAACTCGCTGCAGGGAGCCGAGGAGACGCTGAGCGACGAACAGTGGGCGATCTTCGACGAGATCAACCGGATCAATGCCGACGGCCTGCAGGGGGAGTGGGACGCGGTGATCGTCCACGACCCGCAGCCGATCGGCCTGCGCCGCGGCGCCCTGGCCAAGGGCAAGCGCTGGATCTGGCGCTGCCACATCGATCTTTCGACGCCGAACCCGGCCCCGATCGAGCGACTGCTGCCGATGATCGAGGAGTACGACGCCAGCGTCTGGCACCTGCCGAGCTACGTCCCGGCGGGGATCGACGGCAAGGGCCGCGACGGCGTCAACATCATCCCGCCGGCGATCGACCCGCTCTCGCCGAAGAACATGGCCTTCTCGGCCGATGACGCCGCCTTCATCTGCCGCCAGTTCGGGATCGACCCCGACCGGCCGCTGATCACCCAGGTCTCGCGCTTCGACCCTTGGAAGGACCCGATCGGCGTCATCGACGCCTACCGCGAGATCACCGAGCAGGTGCCGGAGGCGCAGCTGGCGATGGTCGGCTCGATGGCCACCGACGACCCCGAGGGCCGCGAGTACTTCCAGAAAACCTACGAATACGCGGACAACGACCCCGACATCAAGATCCTCAGCAACCTCAACAACGTCGGCGCGATCGAGGTCAACGCCTTCCAGTCGCAGTCCGACATCTGCCTGCAGAAGTCGATCCGCGAGGGCTTCGGCCTGACCGTCACCGAGGCGCTCTGGAAGGGACGCCCGACGATCGGCGGCAACGTCGGCGGCATCCCGCTGCAGATCGAGGATGGCGAGACCGGCTACCTGGTCAACTCACCTTCCGAGTGCGCCCAGCGCAGCCTCGAGATCCTCGCCGACCCGGAGCTGGGCAAGCGCCTCGGGCGCGCCGGCAAGGAGCACGCTCGCCGCGAGTTCCTCTCGCCGCGACTGCTGCGCGACTGGCTCGGCCTGCTGACCGATCTCGACACCTGACCCCCAGGTCAACCCCTTAACCTCTGCGGCGTGAACTCCTCGCCGCTGATCATCGTCTCGAACCGGGGGCCCGCCCAGTTCGAGCGCGAGGACGGCGGCGAGCGCACGGTGCGGCGCGGCGGTGGCGGTTTGGTGACGGCGCTCTCGGGCCTCGTCTCCCACCGCGACGCCCTCTGGATCGCCTCGGCCATGACCGACGAGGACGTCGCCGTGTCCGAGGAGCGCGGCGGCCCCGTCGAGCTTTCGATCGACGGCATCGACTACCGCCTGCTGCTGGTCGGCAGCGACGCCGAAGCCTACGACCGCTTCTACAACGTCATCGCCAACCCGATCCTCTGGTTCATCCAGCACTACCTCTGGGACATCTCCAACGCGCCGGACATCCGCCAGCAGGAGCTCGACGCCTGGGACTTCGGCTATCAGGAGGTCAACCGCGACATCGCCGAGGCGGTGCTGGGGCAGATCGAGGGCCAGGAGCGGCCGCTGGTGATGCTCCACGACTACCACCTCTACACCGCCCCGGGGATGATCCGCGAGGAACGTCCCGACGTCTTCCTGCACCACTTCGTCCACATCCCCTGGTCCCAGCCCGACAGCTGGCGGATCTTGCCGAGCCGGATCCGCGAAGCGATCCTCGAGGGAATGCTGGCCAACGACATCATCGGCTTCCACACCCACGCCTACTGCATCAACTTCCTGCGCTGCTGCGACGAACTGCTGGAAGAGGCCGACGTCGACTACGTGCGGGGCGAGGTGCGCCACGCCCGCGGCAAGACCCTGGCCCGCGCCTACCCGCTCTCGATCGACGCCCAGCGCCTGCAGCGGGCAGCGGAGTCGCCCGAGGTGGCGGAGGCCGAGCGCGAGGTGCTGGAGCGCCGTCGTAAGCACCTGATCATCCGCGTCGACCGCGCCGACCTCTCCAAGAACGTGCTGCGCGGCTTCACCGCCTTCGACACCTTCCTCACCCAGCACCCGGAGTTCCGCGAAGAGGTGACCTTCATCGCCCACCTGCAGCCTTCGCGACAGGACGTCCCCGAGTACGCCGAGTACCTGGAGCGGATCGAGGCCCTGGTCGCCGTCGTCAACCACCGCCACGGCACCACCGACTGGATGCCGATCGACCTCAAGATCTACGAGAACTTCCACGACGCCGTCGCCCGCTACAAGCACTTCGACCTGCTGATGGTCAACTCGCTCTTCGACGGCATGAACCTGGTCGCCAAGGAGGCGCCGGCGGTCAACACCAGGGATGGAGTGCTGATGCTCTCCGAGAACACCGGCTCCCACGAGGAGCTCTACGACTACGTCATCACCGTCAACCCGTTCGACATCCAGGCCCAGGCCGACGCGATCTACCGAGCCCTGACGATGCCCGCCGAGCAACGGCGGGAGTGGTCCCAGGGGCTGAAGGAGATCATCTACTCGCGCAACCCGGGGGACTGGGTCGACGATCAGCTGCGAGATATCGAGGAGCTGCGCGAGTCCGCTGGGTAGGGGGAGAACCCGGCCGCACTCCAGGCTTGGGGTGCCATGGGTGGGGTCCGCGTTCGCTGGTCGTCGGCAGGCAGGGTGGCGCTGGTCGCCATCGCCGGCCTGCTCGCCCTGCAGTGGCTGCCCGCTGTGCTGAAGCCACCGGAGCCGCCACCGCTGGCGGCAGACGTGGGGTTGCCACAGGTGGCGATCGAGCCGGAGCCGGAGCCGCGCCCCAATCCACCTGCGAAGCCAAAACCCCACCCACCTCGCCGATCGCTCGACGTCAAAATCAGCTCCAAGCCGAAACCTCATCGCCCCAGGAGAGCGGCGAGAGGACCGGCGCCGGCGCCAACTCCTCCCCCCGCGCCGGCCCCGCCGGCGACGCCCGAACCTCCGCCTGTCGCTCCTTCCGTGGAATCGACAGCGCCCCCGCCGGCGCCGGCGCCTCCCCCGCCCAGCGACGGCTCGGTGGAGTTCGCCCCCCACTGACAGGAGAAGCGATACCCCTCGCGCGAATTCCGCCGCTATAGTCCCTCGCCGTTTTGGCAGCCCCACGCGAATACGAGCTGGTCCTGATGCTGGACCCCCAACTTGATGCCCCCGCACGTGACGGGCTGGTGGGAGACGCCCGCGGCCAGATCGAGGCCTCCGGCAGCCTCAAACACGAGAACAGCTGGGGCCTGCGCAAGATGGCCTTCGAAATCAACAAGCGGACCGAGGCGGATTACCGCTGGTTCCGCTTCGAGGCCCCCAGCGAGCTGCTCGACTCGCTCGATCACAACCTGAAGATCGCCGACGGCGTCCTGCGCTTCCGCATCTTCAGAGTCGACCCCGACGCCCCGGTGATCGTCCCGCCGGCGACCAGCGCCGCCCCCGGGCCGCGCGAGCGCAGTGCGACGGGAGCCCGCGACGATCGCGGCGACTCTCCCGACGACTCCGACGAGTAGCGGCCGCTTCGGCCCCGCTCTTTGCGAGGAATGACCTCCCCGAAGGGGAGAGGTCGCGCCGCTGTCACTCTTAGACTGGAATTCAGCAACCAACTTCAGAGGAGTGAGCGCTTTGGCAGCTTCGAACGTGAACGTAGTGGTCATCACCGGGAACCTGACCCAGGACCCGGAACTGCGGCACACCGGGGGTGGCACTGCGGTCTGCGAGCTCCGCGTCGCCGTCAACACCCGCCGCAAGGACGGCCAGACCGGCGAATGGGTCGACAAGCCCAATTACTTCAACGTCACGGTCTGGGGCGCGCAGGGCGAGAACTGCGCCAACTACCTCGCCAAGGGCCGCCCGGTGGCGATCGAGGGGCGCCTCGATTGGCGCGAGTGGGAGGCCAAAGACGGCGGCGGCAAACGGCAGGCGGTTCAGATCGTCGCCAACTCGGTCCAGTTCCTCGGTTCCCGCGACGGCGGCGGAGGCGGCGGTCAGGGCGGAGGCGGCGGCGGCTTCTCCTCCCCTAGCAGCGACGTCCCGGCCGACACCTCCGACTTCGAAGGCGCCGCAGCCGGCGGCGGCGGAGGCGGCGGCAGCTCCGAGGACGACATCCCCTTCTAAGCAGGACGCCTCCAGGCGTCGTCAGGCAAGGACGCAGGAAGCCGGAATAGCAGCGCTATCCGGGCGACCGAGGACACCGCATGACGGCGCCTGGTGGTGTCCCTGTAGCATCTCGCGCCGATGGCTAGAGCACGAGAGACTTCCTCAGACAACAAGCGCGGGCGCCGCGGCGCCGAGCGTGCCCGGCCGCGCAAGTACACGCGCATCAACTCCGAGGCCGTCGACTACAAGGACCTCAACCTGCTGCGGCGGTTCCTCTCCGACAAGGGGAAGACCCGCGGCCGCCGTGTCACCGGACTTTCCCGCCTCCACCAGCGACAGCTCTCGGTGGCGGTGAAGCGGGCGCGAGAAATCGCCCTGCTGCCGTACGTCGGAGAGCGTTGATGGCACAGGCCATCCTGCTCCAGGACGTCGAGTCGCTCGGCGAACGCGGTCAGGCGATCGACGTCGCCCCCGGTTACCTGCGCAACTTCCTGATCCCCCGCAAGCTGGCCGCCCCGGCGACCCCGGGAGCCCTGGAGGAAGCCCAGCGTCGCCGCGAGGCCGCCGAAAAGGCCGAGAAAGCCCGCGCCGAGCGCGAAGCGCAGGCCGCCGGCCTGCTCGGCAAGACCGTGCTGACGATCCACCAGCGGGCCGGCGAGGACGGCAAGCTGTTCGGCTCCGTCGGCGCCAAAGAGATCGTCGACGCGCTGCGTGAGGCGCGCGATCTGCGCATCGAGAAAAAACGCGTCCGGCTCGAGCAGCCGCTGCGCGAAGTCGGCACCTTCATGGTCGAGATCGAGCTTGCCGACGGCACCGTCGCCGCGGTCAAGACGATCATCTCCGAGGAGAAGTAAGCCTGGGTTCAGCCGTGCCGGGCGCCCCGTTGGGAGGTGCCTGCGGGCGGGGCAAACTGGCTCCGTTCTCGGCACCTCCCAAAACGGGGCGCCCACCAGCGCCGCCGGGGGCTTAGGTGGCAGCTCATCAGCGCTGGATAGGCTCAGGGGGTGTCCTCCTTGAGACTTCCAACCAGGATCAATCGCCGGGCGAGGGCGCGGACGCGGTTGGGGTGGGCTCGGTCGGAGCGGGAGACCGTCGCCCTTGCGGTGGTGGCGATCGGTGGGGCTGGGGCGGTGGTGGCGGATCAGTTCAGTCGCATGCTGCGGCGGCGGGCGCAGGAGCGCGACGACCATGAGCCGCTGCTCGAAGCCGCACCGGCGGCGGCGGTCGACACGGTCGGGGTGGCCGTGCGCGGCTACACCGAAGCTCCCCGCAGCGAAACGGTTCTCTTCAACCTCCTCGCCGGCTTCCTCGGCTCCTTCGCGGTGGTGCGGCTGTCCACCTGGGGGATCAGGGACAACTGGGGCCCGTTCCGCAACGTCAGCGTCGGCGGCCGCCACATCCATCACTTCGTGCCCGGCATCCTGATCGCCTTCGCCTCCGGCACGGCCGCGCTGCTGACCGAAAACGACGACTTCGAGGACCACCTGGCGGTGCCGATGGGAATCGGCATGGGCCTCACCTTCGACGAGGCCGCGCTGCTGCTCGACCTGCGCGACGTCTACTGGACCCGGGAAGGACTGCTCAGCGTCCAGCTCAGCCTCGGCGCCACCGCGATCCTCAGCCTCGCCATCCTCACCCTGCGAATGCTGCGCCAGGGCGAGCGCCAGCAGGAGGAAGAGGGCCTGATCCCACCGGCGGCGGACCACCTCTCGTCCGGCTCCGGCGCATTGGCGTAACGCATCTCGACGACCGACTTGCGACTCAGAGCCGACTCTCTTCAAAAGCGGATACCGTCCGATCACTCTGCCAAGGCACAAGGGTCGCGACTATTCCAAGGGACTGGCGAGCGCGATACTTCGACAGGCAGGTCTAAGATGACCGGGAATGGGAGTCGGATCATGGGGCTGACCGTCAACATCCATCTGGAGGATGGCTCGTGCTGGGCCGACGTTCCCGAGCTTCCCGGCTGCTTCGCTTCGGGCGACACCCTGGACGAGCTTTTCAATTCGGTTCGCGAGGGAATCCAGCTCCATATTGCCGAAGGCGACGACCTTCGGCCGCAGTCTCTTCAGCTTAGATCTGCCGTCTTAAGCGACGTCACGGCCTAACCGCAAAAACGGGAATCGCGACGCTCGCCGAGGCACGGCATGTGGTTTCGTTGGCTGTCGGGAGTTGACGCCGCCCTTCCCCGGACACTGACTTAGATGCCGCAGCCGACCTCAACCCACGTCCCGCCTCAGAACATCGAGGCGGAGGAATCCGTCCTCGGGGCGATGCTGGTCGCCGAGCCGGCGCTGACGCGGGTCATCGACGAGGTCAAGCTCAACGCGGCCGACTTCTACCTCGACCGCCACCGGGCGATCTTCGAATGCGCCCACGACCTCTACGCCGAGTCGAAGCCGGTCGACGAGCTCAGCGTCGCCGAGTCGCTGACCCAGCGCAACATGATCGACCAGGCGGGCGGCAAGCACTACGTCTCCGAGCTGGCGGCGAAGGTGCCGGCGGCCGGCAACGCCAAGCACTACGCCGAGATCGTCCAGCAGAACTCGCTGCTGCGGCGCCTGCTCGGCGCCGGCCAGGAGATCCAGGGCTGGGTCAACGATCGCGCCGGCGAGCCGCGCGAGCTCTCCGAGCGGGCCGAGAAGCTGCTCTTCGACGTCGCCCACAAAGAGCAGGCGAGCGACTTTCGCCTGCTCTCGGAGATCCTCCACGACGAGGTCGACCGGCTCGAGAAGCTCTCCACCGGCGAGATCGAAATGACCGGCACCCCGGCCGGCTTCCGCGACATCGACGCGATCACCGGCGGCTTCCAGCCCGGCAACCTGATCATCGTCGCGGCACGGCCTGCCATGGGCAAGTGCCTATCAGCACAAAGTCTGGTCTATGACCCTAGCACCGGCGCACGGCGCAGCATCGCGGATCTACACCAAGCCCACCAAAACGGCCAAGACGTATGGCTCGCGTCGCTCGGCCCGGACCTTCAGATGCGGCGGGCCAAAGCAGCCGCGGTTTCCCCCAATGGAAAGAAGCGAGTCTTCAGACTGACAACGCGGCTCGGCCGCGAGCTGGAGGCGACTTCGAACCATCCCCTCCTCACCAGTTCCGGATGGGAAGAGCTCGGCAACGTCGGTGTGGGCACGCGAATCGCGGTTCCTCGGCGACTGCCAGGACCCGACGACCCCACGCGCCTGCCGGATCACGAGGTCGTCCTACTCGGCGCGCTCATCGCCGATGGGGCGCTCACCCAGTCCACGCCTGGCTTTTGCTTCGGGGAGAACTCTGGCGTCCTCAGTGAGGTTGCGCAAGCCGTCGGCGCCTACGGCGTTCGAATGCGACCGGGTGATCGTCGCGGTCATGGAACCGCGCGAATCAGCGGTGGACGTGGCTCCGGTCCCAATCCGGTGACCGAGATGCTGAAGCGCCATCGTCTCATGGGCCTTCGCTCAGCCGAGAAGTTCGTCCCCGACGCGGTCTTCGGGCTCGATGACGAGCAGCTCACTCGCTTTCTTGGCGTCATGTATGCCTGCGACGGACACGTCTACTGCAGCGACCGGCTTGCGCAGATTGGCTACACCACGATCAGCAAGCCGCTCGCGCACGACGTCCAGCATCTGCTGTTGCGGCTCGGAATCGTGGCGACGATTCGCACGCTCAAGCGCCCCGTCTACGAGGGCACCGACAAGGTCGCGCGAGAAATCAGGATCACCTCACAAGAGAGTCTGCGGCGATTCTGCGAGTTGGTCCCGGTCCCGGGCAAGGAAGAGGCGCAGGCGAGAGTCCTTGCTCACCTCGAAGCCGCGCCCCGCTCGACCAATACCGACACGCTCCCAGTCGAGATCTGGGACGACGTATTGCTAGCCAAAGGCGCTCGGATCTGGGCCGCGATCAGCGAGCTCACCGGCCGGCCGCGCAACCACAACTGGCACGTCGGCAAGCGCTCGCCCTCGCGAGGACTTGTCTCCGAGCTCGCCACCGCCACCAAGTCCCCGACCCTCGAAGAGCTTTGCGACTCCGACATCTGGTGGGACGAAGTCGTCTCCGTCGAGCACGTGGGCGAAGAGGAGACCTATGACCTCGACGTCCCCGGCCTGCGCAACTTCGTCGCCGATGACGTCATCGTCCATAACAGCGCCCTGGTCGCCAACATCGCCGAAAACGTGGCGGTGAAGAAAGACATGCCGGTCGCCTTCTTCTCGCTCGAGATGTCCGAGGTCGAGCTGGCCCAGCGCTTCATCGCCTGCCGGGCGCGGATCTCCGGCGACAAGCTGCGCAAGGGCCAGGTCTCCCAGCGCGACTGGCCGAAGGTGGTGCGGGCCTGCAACGAACTCGAGGAGGCGCCGCTGTGGTTCGACGACTCCTCCGACCTCGGCATCCTCGACCTGCGGGCGAAGGCCCGCCGACTGCACGCCCAGGAACAGGATCGCGGCGGACTCGGCCTGATCATCCTCGACTACATGCAGCTGATGCGCTCGGACGACAGCCGCGCCAACCGGGTCGAGCAGGTCGGCCAGATCAGCCGTGGGCTGAAGATCCTCGCGCGCGAGCTCGAGGTCCCGGTCGTCGCCATCTCCCAGCTCTCGCGCGCGCCCGAGCAGCGCACGCCGCCGAAGCCGCAGCTCTCCGACCTGCGCGAGTCGGGGCAGATCGAGCAGGACGCCGACGTCGTCGCCTTCCTCTTCCGCGAGGACTACTACCGCGACCCCGACGAGGAGCCCGACGGCCTTGCCGACCTGATCATCGCCAAGCACAGGAACGGCCCGATCGGGACCAGGAAGCTGGTCTTCCTCGACCGCTTCCCCAAATTCGCCGACTTCTCCGGCCAGGAACAGCCGATCGAGCAACCCAGCGACGAGCCGCCGGTCGCGGCGGGGCCTGACTTCTGATGCCGGCGATCGCCCGCAGCGAACCGTTCCGCGGCCAGGGGCCATGCCCGCTCGGCGTCTGCGACGGCTCCGGCTGGATCCTCGACGACGAGAGCGACGAGGCGCGCTCCTGCGAGTGCCGCGAGGCGCGCCTGCGCCGCGGCCGCAACCGCGGCGTCGCCTCGGTGATCCCGCGCAAGTTCCAGGGCGTCTCCTTCGACCGGCCGCCGGTCAGCACCGAAATCGCGCCGATGGTGGTCCAGTTCGTACGCAGCTGGGTCGACGACATGGAGGCCAATCTCGGAGCGGGGCGCGGACTCTGGCTGATGGGCGACACCGGCACCGGGAAGACGACGCTGGCGATGCTGGTCTCCAAGGCCGCACTCGAGGACAGCCGCTCGGTCGCGATCTACTCGCTGCCAAAACTGCTGGCGCGGATTCGCCAGACCTACGACTCCGAGCCCGGCGGCGACTCCTACCTCTCCTTCTTCGAGCGCCTCACCTCCGTCGACCTGCTCCACATCGACGACCTCGGCGCCGAGAAACGCTCCGATTGGGTTCTGGAGCAGCTCTACGCCCTCGTCAACGAGCGCTATGAGGCCCAACGCTCGATGCTCGTAACCACCAATCTCGACCCACAACAGCTCGAGGAGCAGATCGGGCCGCGCACGGTTTCGCGCCTGGTGGAGATCTGCGGCGAGCCCTTGCCGCTCTTTGGCCCGGACCGCCGCGTCCAGCCGCACGCGGTCGGCGACTAGCGCAGGCCCAGAACCAACCTGAGGGCATCGTCGACGGCATCGACCTCATCCAGGCTCAGATGACCGACCCGGGCACCGAGACGACTTGCGTCGACATGGCCGACCATCTCGCAGAGAACGTGGGTCCTGTCTCCTTTTAGCTCTATCTCCGGGCGGTAACTGGCCGCGCGCGCACTTTGCGAAGTTGGGCAGATTGCAATCGTGGACATGGCCATCAGGCCGTCATCCTGAACGACCACGGCATAGCGGCGTCCACTTTGCGCCCGACCCCGACCGCGGGGCAATGTGATCGCATGGACGTCACCACGGACCACGTAGTTCCTCCATCATCTTCGCGACCTCTCGCGACTCCTCGACGTCAGCGGGGTCTTTCATCAAGCGTTCTACCTCCGCCGCGAGGCCGGATCGCCGCCTCTCTCTCTCGGCCGCCTCTTCGATCGCTTGCCGGGCGGCCTCCGCTTTGCTGACGCCGCGCGCGCGTGCAAGCGCCTCGAGGGCGCGGATCCCGGCGCTGCCAAGACGCAGAGATAGCGGTGGAGGAGCGGGTGACATCCCAATGAGGGTAGCGCGATTCGCACTACCCGATGCCGCAGATGAGGGCATGGAGCAATCCTGATTCCCACCGATGCGCCTGTGGTGCGCAAGAGGTCGATTGTCTGAGCAGAAAGACTCGCCGCTTTGCGCAACGCGCCCGGGACCCATCCCCGTCACAATCCAGCGCTTATGCCTGGCGTTGTCATAGTCGGAGCCCAATGGGGCGATGAGGGGAAGGGGAAGATCACCGATCTGCTCGCGGAGCGGGCCGAGGTGATCGTGCGCTTCCAGGGCGGCAACAACGCCGGCCACACGATCGTCCGCGAGGGCAAGGAGTTCAAGTTTCACCTGATCCCCTCGGGGATCCTCCACTCGAAGAAGACCTGCGTGATCGGCAACGGCGTCGTCCTCGACCCGGCCGTGCTGCTGGGGGAGATCGACGGGCTCAAACGCCGCAGCATCGACGTCGGCAACCTGCGCATCTCCGCCAACGCGCACCTGATCATGCCCTACCACGTGCTGCTCGACACGGCGGGCGAGACCAAACTGGGCAAGCTCTCGATCGGCACCACCCGGCGCGGCATCGGGCCCTGTTACGCCGACAAGGCGCTGCGGCTCGGCATCCGGGTCCAGGACCTGCTCGACGAGAAGATCCTGCGGACCAAGATCCGCGCCGCCCTCGAGCCCAAGCAGCAGGCGCTGCGGGAGCTCTCGGTGCAGCGCCGCAAACTGCGCAAGGAAGCCGGCGAGGAGGCGAAAGCGCCACCCGAGGGAACGACAGGGGTTCCGGACCCGCGCCTGGACTTGCACACGATGGTCGAAGAACACGTCAACTTCGGCCACCGGCTCGAGCCCCACATCGCCGACACCGCAAAGCTCTGCTGGGACGCGCTCGACGCCGACAAGACGGTGATCTTCGAGGGCGCCCAGGCGACCCTGCTCGACCTCGACCACGGCACCTATCCCTTCGTCACCTCCTCCAACCCGATCGCCGGGGCCGCCACCGTCGGCGCCGGGGTCGGGCCGACCGACATCACCGAGGTCTGGGGGATCGCCAAGGCCTACGCGACCCGGGTCGGCGCCGGGCCCTTCCCGACCGAGCTCGATGACGAGATCGGCGAGCACATGGTCGAGCGCGGCCACGAGTTCGGCACCACCACCGGTCGGCGGCGGCGCTGCGGCTGGATGGATCTGGTCGCCCTGCGCTACGCGGTCCGGCTCAACCGCATGGACTCGCTGGCGATCACCAAGCTCGACGTCCTCAGCGGCATCGAGACGTTGCGGGTGGCGGTCCGCTACCGCTCCAAGGAAGGCGCCGTCCTCGACAGCTTCCCCTACCACCAGTCGATCCTCCACTCGGCCACACCTGAGTACGAGGAGCTGCCCGGCTTCGAGACCAACATCGAGGAGTGTCGCGAGGAGGCCGACCTGCCGCAGACGGCGCGCGACTACCTCGGTTTCATCTCCGAGTTCGTCAAGGTGCCGATCCGCTTGGTAGGCGTCGGGCCGGACCGCGATCAGGTCGTCTGGATCGGCTCCTAGCCGGACGCACGCGGCGCTGGGCTAGGGGAATTCGCTCGGCGCCAGGGTGGCGACTTTCCACTCGCCGTCGTCCTCCGCCATCGGTACGAAGTAATCGATGCCCTTGGCGCCGTGGTAGAGCGCAAAGCCACGGTCGCCCTCGATCCGCAGGCTGGCGATGCCGTCGGTCATCGTGTTGGCGCGGGTCGAGGCCGGCGCGCCGGCGGAGAGGGCGGCGAGAATCGCCGCGCAGCCCTTGCCCTTCAGCTCGGGTGAGCCGGAAGCGAGTTTTTCGAGCGGTGCCACCGCGGCCGCGGCCAGGAAGGTGCACGCCTTGGCCCAGTCGCCCTCGGCCCGAGCCTGCAGGTAACCGGCAAGCACGGCGCTCGCCGCGTCGACTTCCGTCGTCTCCGCTTCCCCGCCGAAGTTCTGGATGCTGTTGTCCCCACCGGGGGTACGGAAGGCGCCGCTCCCTTCGTCCGAATCCGCGGAGGAGTCGTCGTCAGACGAGGACTCGTGCGAGCGGCCGTTGCCCGAGCCCTGGTCCTCGCTCGTCGTCGTTTCCTGCCCGGTCGCGGCGGTCGAGCCAGCGGTCGAGTCCTCCGAATCGCCGCCGCCGCAGGCGCTGAGACCGAGCGCCAGCAGCGCGGCGATCGCGAAGACAAACACCAGTTTCCGGACCCCCCTCATAGCCGCGGCAATTCTATGCAGAAACCCCCGTCTGCTCTACAGTCACGGGGTGGCTTCCAGTAAACGCGCAGCTAAGCTGAACGAGCGGCTGCCCAGAGGGAGACACGGTTTACCGAGGGAGACGGTGACCGAATCCCAGCGCAACCGCATCCACCAGGCGATGATCGAGGTCGTCTCCGAGCGCGGTTACCCGGAGACCCGCGTGGTCGACGTGATCGGTGTCGCCGGCGTCTCGCGCAAGACGTTCTACGAACTCTTCGACAGCAAGGAGGACTGCTTCCTTGCCGCCTACGACGTGCTGCTCGGCAACCTCCTCAGCGACACCGCCGGGGGCTTCGAAACCAAACCGGGCGCTCCTTGGGCGGAGCGGGTCGCCGCCGGCCTCGGGGCTCTGCTGGACCACCTCGCCGAGCACCCCGACGAGGCCCGCTTTGCGATCGTCGAGGTGCTGGCGGCGGGGCCTAAGGCGCTTGCCCGCCGCGACGCCGCCCTGCGCCAGTTCACCGGCTTTCTCGAGTCCGGCCGGGCCGAGACCTCGGTCGAGCTGCCGGGAATCACCTCGCTCTCGCTGGCCGGCGGCGTCAACGAGCTGCTCTACAGCGAGATCCTCCACGGAGCCGCCGCCCGCCTGCCCAGCCGGCTGCCGGACCTGATGTTCTGGATCACCCTGCCCTTCCTCGGTGCCGAGGGAGCCGCGGCCGAGCGCGAGCGCGTCCGGCTCTCAATGCTCGAGCGTTAGCACCGTCCGGCGCTTGTTAAGCGCTCTTTTTCGTGAATCCCTGGGTTTATCTAATTGCCCAGGGTGGTAGTTTGAGCCGCTGGAGGGATAGTTCCACGCAAGCTTTCGACGGCTACAGCTCTGGACGGGCAGGCCGCAAAAGGAGAGATATAGGGATATGCGCAAGTACCTGGTAATAACGATGGCCCTCGGGGCCCTGATCGCCCTCACCGTGGCTGGCATCGCCACCGCGGAGAAGCCGGTCAAAGTCCGAGCGGGCAACCTTGAACTCACCTTCAACGGCGGCTTCACTCCGAAGGCGCTCTCGAAGACCAAACTGACCCCGATCACGCTCAACGTCTCGGGCAAGATCAGGACCGTCGACGGCTCGCACCCGCCGGCAATGAAAGAGTTCGACCTCGAAACCGACAAGAACGGCGCGATCAACGTCAAAGGCCTGCCGGTCTGCAAGGCGAGCCAGACTGCAGTCGCAGGACACCAAGCACGCCGAAGACATCTGCCGGACCGCAATCATCGGCAGCGGCCGGGCGATCGCTTCGATCGCCTTCCCGGAACAGTCCCCAATTCCGGCCGACTCCAAAATCATCGCCTTCAACGGCGGTTTCAAGGGCGGCGTCACCACGATCTACATCCACGCCTACCTGACCGTGCCAACGCCGGCGGCGATCGTCTCCACGGTCAAAGTGAAAAAAATCCACAACGGCCGCTACGGCCTCGGCTCAGTCACCACGATCCCGAAAATCGCCGGCGGCAGCGGTTCGGTGACTGATTTCAACCTGACCATCAACAAGAAGGGCGTTCTCTCCGCGAAATGCCCCGACGGCAAGCTGCAGGCCCACGGCACCGCGATCTTCACCGACGGCACCCGCGCCTCGGCCGAAGTCATCCGCACCTGCACTCCGAAGGGCTGAGGTAGCGCTCCAGTAAGAGCCTTCCTCAGGACAGGCAAGGTAGTAAGAGGGGCGGCCGAAAGGCCGCCCCTTCTTCTTGCCCGGATTGAGGGTGCGAGTAAGTTTTGCGGTACTGGCCCATGGGCTGGCCACCGCGAGAGAAACCTGCCCGATGCGGTGCATGCCGCCGGTCCTGCTGCGTGCTCAACTTTTGGGAGAGCCTCTAGGTGGCGGCCGATTCCCGCGCGAGCGGATGAGCCTGCTCTAGGCCTATTCGCCGAGCTGTTCGAACGTGTGCTGGTACTGGGTGGCCGCGCCGCTGCCGTAGATCGGCTCGAGCGGAGCCTGCTGGGTGCAGCCGGGGGCGGGGGCTCCACTGGTCCCCGACTGACCGCCAAACGCGTATTTCTTCAGGCGTTCGAAGAGTTCTTCGGCTTCTTTGGTCTCGCCTTTTTTGGTTCGTTCTTTGAAGGCTGGGCTCTTCGGGGTGTCGGGGTCGAGCGTGACGGAGGCGCCGGCGCTGCATTGTCCGGCGTTGAACGAAGGTAGGCCGGACAGCACGTCCTTCGCCCACTCCGGCGGGCTGTAGGCGCTGTTCCGGTTCGTACTCAGGCGACTGGTATAGGTGGAAAGGGTTTCGGGGTTGATCGGGCCCATCGTCCTCAGGTAGTGGAGCTTTTCGCCTTTGTCGTTTTCGACGGTGAGTTCGCCGCCGAACGTCGCGGCGAGATTGGCGAAGAAGGAGGTGACCTCTCGTTTGTAGAGGTTGAGGCCCGTGAGGAGTGGGTTGAGGTTGCGCAGGAACGGATCGGCGGCGCGGAGGAGCGGCGGGAACTGGTCGCGGAACAGCTTCCGCAGCGCAGGGAACCCGGTTGGGGCCTCGGCGATGACGGTGTCCAGGCCTTCGAAGAAGCCTTTCGCTTCCGGTGCGAGCTTGGCGAACGCGATCAGGGTTGGCGAAAGCTGTTCGGCGGCAGGTACGAGCTGGCGCATCAACGGGTCGGTGTTGATGGCGAAGGCTTTGAGCCGGTTCAGGGTCAGCCTCGACTCGTCCTGGAAGGTCGGGAAGGCGCGGAAGAGCGCTTCGATGTCGCGGTCGCGCTGGGCGGTGGTCTGGAAGACAGCGTTGGAGCTCTGGACCAGGCTGGCCAGCTCCCCTTCGCGACCGCGCAGCGCCTCGAAGGTGGTGGCGCCGTTGCGGAAGAGCTGGCCGACCGCGACGCGCTGGGTGTCGAGGACCCGGAAGAGCTTGTCCAAGTCGGTGAAGGTCGGTTCGAACTCGCCGATCGCGTAGGAGAGGCTCTGGCCCTGGCCGTTGATCGCGACCGCGGCTTCCTGCATCCAGCTCTGGAAGGCGGCTCTGGTTTCGGGGTCGAAGGTGCGGAAGATCTCGTCCAGCTGGACCGATTCGGCGATGTTGGCCTCGGGCACGGTGCCGCCATCGGCGAGCTCGGGACCTTCGTTGTCACCGGGCGTCAGTTCGATATAGGTCTCCCCGAGCAGCGTCTTGGTGCGGAGGATCGCGCGCGTCGACTCGGGCAGCGGCGCGTACTTGTTGTCGATGTCGACCGTCGCCAGCGCCTGCCTACCGTTCGGCGCCAGGGCGATGTTCTGGACTTTGCCGACGTTGACGCCGGAGATGCGCACGTCCGACTGTTCGGCCAGCTGGGTGGCCTCGTTGAAGGGGACCTTGATCTCGTACGACTTTGCCCGGAACGGCGTCGGCCCGCCGAAGGTGACCCAGAGGAAGAGCAGGATGCCGAAGCACGAAAGCGCGAAGCCGGCGATGACCAGGAGCTGCGTGGTGCTGGGGGCTCGCTTGCTCATCGTCCCAGGTACTCGCAGTGCCCGGAGGCGTTGGTCGAGACCGGGATTTCTTCATCACGAGGAACGTTCGTCGTCGCCAGCAGCGTCTTCAGGAATGGTCGTTCCTCGGCGAAGCCGTAGCCGAGGCTGGCTCCCGTGCAGGTGATCTGGACGAGGCCTCGTAGGACCGGACCGCCCGCATCCTGAAGATTGAAGGCGGCGTTGAAATCGTGGTTCAGCCACGGGAGGTAGAAGAGGAAGCTCGGACGCGAGCCTTTGGGCTTGTAGGCCAGCTCGTTGAAGAAGGTGTTGAAGGCGCCGAGCGAGTTGCCGAAGCCGCGGACCGTCTTGTTGAAGGGGCCGGATGCCTCGTTGGCCTGGGTCAGCAGCGGACGGATTTCACGCGTGAAGGGCCGGATCTGATCGCGGATCGGGGCGGTGGTCTGGCTGAACATGCGCTCCGTCGCCTTGAAGGCCGGGGCCAGCGCCTGCGCCTGCGGGATCAGCCCGGTTAGCGCCGGGTAGGCGACGTCGGAGAAGCGCTTGGAGCTGGCGAGGCCGGCGTTGCCCGCCCGCAGCGCCGCCGGGAATTCCCGCAGCGACTCCTGAATCGCCTGCTGCTGGTTGGCGAAGTTGCCGAGAGCGGCGTCGGAGGAGGTGACGAAGCGCTTGATCTCGGCGTCGTGGCGGCCGAGTTCGGTGGTCAGCTGACCGAAGTTGTGGATCACGTTGGCCAGCGCGACGTGGCGGGCGGCGACGACCTTGTTCAGCTTCGCCGTGTAGTGGACGAAGGGCTGGAAGCGACGCAGGGCGTTGGAGAGTTGCTTGCCGCGGCCGCCGATCCCCTGGCCGCCGCCGGCGACCAGCAGCTGCAGGTACTGGCGGGTGTCGCCGTCGAGGGTCGCCAGGAAAGCGTCGAGGTTGGTGTTCGGTTCCGTCTGCGCGAGGGTGAAGTTGGCGCCGCCCTCGATCGACTTCTTGCCGCTGCCGGGGTCGACCTCGACGATCATGTCGTTCAGCCCGGTTTTCGGCCGCAGCAGGAAGGTCGCATTGGGGTGGATCAGCTGCATGTATTCGGGCACGATGTCCATCCCGACCACGGCGTGGCCGTCTTCGAGGTCGACGGAGGTGACCTTGCCGATCTGGATCCCGGCGATGTCCACCGACTGACCCTGGCCGGGCGTGACCGCCTGGGCAGTCGAGAACTCGGCCGAGATGTGCTCGAATTCTTCGCCGACGACGGGCAGCCACGATGGCAGCGAGGCCTTCTGCTGGGTGAAGATCCCGAGCATCATCGCGATGCCGGCGATGGCGAGAACAATGATCGCGATCGTGTCTTTGCGGTGCCCGCGGGCCTGCCGCGAGAGCCAGGCGCGGAAATGGCGCCAGCGATTGGTCTTCGGGGTCGGCTCGCTCATGGATTCACCCCCGCCGGCGACGGGGTCGGGGCCCCAACCTGTCCGAGACGGCCATTCACGTCGGGTACGGGGTTCGTGTAGCAGCGCACGTTGGGCTTCAGTGGGGGCTGCCCGCCGAGCTGAGGCTGGTTGCCGAGCGGCGTAGCACTCGCGTGCGCGTAGTTGATCTTGTCGGTGCTCAGATTGCCCTTGGGATTCGAGTCGCCAACAAGCACTGGACCGCCGCCCACCTGAGCGCGAAGATAGGGGCCGTTGCCGTCGAAGTTCTGACCGGCCCCGGCGAAGTTGACGAGGTTGTAGAGGAACTCGCGGTAGTTGGGGCCGCCGGTGCTGAAGCGGTCTTCAATCGTCTGGTTGGCGGTCGGGACCAGGACCTTGGTCGTGCAGAGGCTGAGCTGGTTGAACTGGGGCAGCGCCGTTTCCTTGCCCGCCTGGGCGGCGCCGGCAAGCCCGGGAGTGGATTCGGCCAGCAGCCGGGCAACGCCGCCGCCCTCTTTGCCGGAGAGCAGCGGACGGGTCTGGGCCAGCCACGGTTTCGAGGCGCTGATCAGGCCGGGTAGCTCGGCCACCGCGGGGGTCAGCTCGATCGCGTAGGTGCGCAGCGGCGGCAGCGTGCGGTTGAGGCTGACCAGCGAGGTGCGAGCGGTGCGCAGGGTCGGAGCCAGCAGGTTGATCGTGGTCGAGAGGTTCGCCGACTGGGCGGCGAGCGCGCCGGTGAAAACGTTGAAGTTTTCGATCAGCCCCTGTAGGTCCGCCTCGCGGCTGGCGAAGGCGCCGAAGGTCCGCCCGGCGCCGGCGACGAGGCGAGAGAGGTCGCGCTGCTGAGTGCCGAGGAAGGCGTTGGTGACCTGGGCGCTGTAACGGCCGGCGTCACCGCCGTATTTGAGGGCGCCGTTGAACGCTTCGGCACCGGTTATGCCGTGCACCTCGGGCAGCTGGGTGACGTCTTCGGCGGCCGTCGGCTTGTGCGTTAGCGCGGTGCCGTAGCTCTCCAGCAGGCGGCTGAGATCGGCACGCGTCGGCGACTGCAGCGCCGTCAGCACCTCGTCGAGTTGGACCGCGGTCGAGGTGTGGCTGACCGGGATCGTGGCGCCGCTGTCCATGTCCGGCGCACTGGGGCTGCCGGGGTCGAGTTCGACGAAGAAGTTGCCCTCGAGGAAGATCCGCGGCCGGATCGCGGCGAAGGCGTCGGTGTGGATCGGCCGGCCGGAGCCGTCGACGGTGAAGGTCACGGTGGTCGCGTTGCCGTCGCGGCTGGTCGAGATCACTTTGCCGACCTCGACCCCGGCGATCCGCACCGGCGAGTTGAGCGCCACGTTGGCGGAGTTGGCAAAGGTCGCCTTCAGTTCGTAGCCGTAGCTGGTGAAGGGAACGTGACCGGTAAAGGCCAGGTAGGGCCCGATCGTGAAGATGAGGATGAAGATGACTGCGATCGCGGCGTTGCTCGGCCGCCACTTGAAGCGGCGGTTGGTCGCGCCCTGCCTGGTGTCGCGCTCGGGCAGGCGGCTCACTTTTCCACCTGCCCCCGCGTCGTGGTGCCCCAGGTTTCCGGCGCCTGTCCAATCACGGTTTTGCCCGACTGGTACTTCTCGTTGCCGGCTTCGCAACCATTGGGCTGGCCCGGCGCACCGGTGTTCGGGTACGGGTTGAAGTGGAGATGGTTGTTGAACTCCGGACCGTTGGCGGGCGCCGACGCCTGACCGCTCTCGCTGTTGGGCCCTTCCGGCGACGCCGGCGGAATGAAGTTGAGCCAGTTGCCCTGATCGTTACCTGAACTCCCCGCATTCGAGACCTGCCTGAAGGTAAGCGTCAGGTAATTGCAGGTCGTCTGCGCAGGAGCGATGAACTGCAGCGCCGGCTTGAGGACGTTGTTCGTATCGATCAGCAGGTCGAGGCCGTTGAAGACTCCGGGCGCGTTTTGGAAATCGACCAGCGCTTCGGCGGTCGGCTGCAGCTGGTTGTTGACGACCGGTGAGGCGTTGAGCGCCGGAACCCCCGCGTGCAGCGCTTCGGCGATGATCGGGGAGGTGTCGCCGAGAGCTTTGGCACCCGGCTTCAGAGCCGTGAAGAAGCGCGCGGAGTCGCGGAAGAACGGTCGCACCGCCGGCAGATCGGCGTTGACGGCATCGAGGGTCGGGGGGCCTTTTTCGATCGTTTCCTGGATGTAGGGACGGGAGACGCGGGCGAAGGCGGCGAAGGTGCGGTCGAGGGCGACGAAAAGGCTGGCCTGCGTCTCGGCCACCGGAGCGACCGTGGCGGAGAAATCCTCGAGCGCCCGCCAGAAGCCGGCGAAGTTGGTGCTCGGTTCGACGATCGTGCGCAGCACCGGCTGACCGTTGACGACGAGTCGCCGCAGGGCGCCGATCGCTTCGTTGAACTGCGGGCCGCGGCCGGCCAGGGCGTTGCCGAAGCCGGCCAGGTTCTGGCGAATCGCCAGGCGGGTCGGTTCGTCGAACATGTCGAAGAATTGGTCGATGTCGACGGGTTCGGGCGTGTAGGCGCTGAGCGGGATCGTTTCTCCGGCGGCGAAGCCCTGCGAGGAATCGCCGGGCGTCACCTGCAGGAACTTGAGGCCCAGCGCCGACTTGGGCCGGATCGTGACCGTCGAGTCGACCGGCAGCGGTTCGGCGTTTTTGTCGAGGCTGAGCGAGAGCTCGGCAAAGACGCGGCCGTCGCTGCCCTGCTCGGGGAGGACGGACTTGACGATGCCGACGCGGACGCCGCCGATCCGCACCTCGTTGCCTTTGACCAGTGCATTGGCGTTCGGCACTTTGACCTTGAGGTTGTAGGTGGAGACGAAGGGCAGGCCGTTGTTGGCGTTGTAGGCGAGGAAGACGGCAACGATGACAATCAGGATCGTCACCGCCCCGACCAGGATCGGACTGCTCGCCACTCCCTGTATGCCGCTGCGGTTTCTCATGGTCCCAGCAGGTAGTCGAGGAGTGGGGCGGTGCCCCCGGTTTTGGCTGCTCCGGCGACGCCTGCTTCGCCTTCAACGGCGCCGGAGGATCCGAGGCCCGTCGTAGGGCCAGCGCCGCTTCCGGGTGCTGCCACGGTGCCGCCGGTCCGTTCCGTCAGCTCGCTCTGGAGCAGGCGATACAGGTCAGCGCTGCTGGCGCTGGAACTTGCGCCGGCGTTGGGACCGTTGAAGTTGGCGACACAGCCCGAGGCGCCGACCGCAGCCGGTTCGTAGTCCAGGCAGTTGGTGAGAGTGACCAAGGTGCGGCCAAAGTGGCCGTACTGATCGAAGCCGTTGAGCGTGGCGGTCGAGTTGTAGATCAGTTCGACCAGCCCGTCCCAGCCTTTGGTCTTCTTGAGGCTGGTGAAGAGCTTCGCCAGTTCGGTCGTGGGAACGACGCCGGACTTCGCCAGCACCGCCGCCTTGCGGACGACCGGTTCGGCTTCGCGGAAGATCGGGCCGGAGGCTTCGCCGGTCTCGCCGAGGCTCTTCAGCGCCACCGTCGTCGCTTCCGAGAACGGGGTCAGCGTCCGGGTCGCGTCGGTCAGCGAGGGAGCGGCCTTGCCGAGGTCGGAGAAGACCGGCGCGGCGGCGTCGGAGAAGCCCTGCAGACTGTGCATCGTCAGGCGGAACTCACGCAGGAAGGTGGGGAACTTGCGCAGCGCCTCTTCCAGACTGCGGGCCCCGTTCGGAACTGGCCTGCGCGGCGGCGCCGGAGTTGGTGAGGAAGCCGGCGAAGTGAGAGCGCTCACGCGCGAGCGGTTGCAGGATCGCGTCGGAGTCGCTGGCGAGCTGGGCAAGACGGTCGCGCTGGGCGGAGAGGATCCCGAACAGGCGGTCGACGTCGCGCAGAACCGGGTTGGCACGCTTGACGAGCACTTCCAGGTCCTCGCCGCGGCCGGCCAGGCCGGCGCCGAGTTCGTTGAAGATGAGCCGGAAGCGCTGCGCGTAGGGCAGCGTCTGGATGTCGTTGATCAGGTCGGGGTCGACGCTGGTGCCGCTGTTGCCGAGCGGCAGCAGATACTGGCCGGCGCCCGTCTGGCCGTCGGGGATCTCCTTCAGCGGCGGCGGTGCCGGCGAGCCCGGCGCCCGCGGCAGGGTCGGGCGGCAGTCGACGAACTTCTCGCCGATCAGCGACTGCGGGCGGATCTGGCAGCTGGCGTCGCTGCGGAAGTCCTGGAAGCCGGGATCGCTGATGTTCATGACGATGATCGCCTTGCCCGGAACCGCGACCGGCTTGCCGTTGCGGTAGGCGACCGTCTCTCCCGGCATCGAGACGTCGACCGATTCGATCGTGCCGACGTTGGCGCCCGCGACCCGGACCTGCTCGCCGGTGACCATGAAGGCACCGTTGTCGAAGACCGCGCGGACCAGATAGTTGCCGTTGCTGCCGCCACCGCCGGAGACGAGCAGGACCACCACGACCACGGCCGCAACCAGTGCCACCGCGATTATCAGTCGTTTGATCATGGTCCGGGGGGCGCGTCGGCCGGGTTGCATTCGGAGGAGCTGACGCTGCCGCTGGAGGGCGGGTCGACGAAGGGATTGGAGCCGTCTGCCGCGGACTGCGTGGCACCACCTGGGCAGCGCCGGTGGACCGGGGCTGAGCCGCCGAAGGCGTCCATCTGTTCGCCCTTCGAGATCGGTTTGAGAGTGCCACCTTGATCGGCGAAGAGGTTCTGGACCGAGGTGGCGGCGCGAACGTAGTGGCCGTTGCCGTCGTAGTAACCGGCGGCCTGACCGATCTTCCCCAGCCCGTTGAAGAGGTCCGGCGTGTAGGCACGGGCGAAGTTGAGGTTCGGCTGGAAGGCGGCGATCGCATCTTCGGCGTGCGGGAATGCGCTCGAAGCCAGTCTGCTGCACAGTCGGCAACACCGCCAGCAGTTCGCCGGCGTCGTTGGCCTTGCCGGGCCTGTTCGTGGTCAGGCGCAGGTTGCGGATGAAGGGCACGAATTTGGAGAGGACCGGCCGCAGTTCGGCCAGGAAGGGAGCCAGATTCTTGGTCGCCGGCTTCGAGGTTTCGACCAGCGGGTCGAGATCGTCGAGGGCGGCGCGCAGGTTGACGAAGGTGGTGTTGGCCTGCCGCATAACCGGCGGCAACCGTCGCAGGGTCTGGTCCAGGGCGACGTTCTGGGTGGCGATCGCGCTGAAGGCCGTGTTGGCGTTGGAGATCGCGCTCGAAAGCTGTTCGCCGCGCTGCGCGACCGTCGTCGAGAGCTTGCTGGAGCTGACGATGAAGCGCTCGAAGAGGCGCTGGTCGGCATTGAGTTCCTTGACGAAGGCGTCGGTGCGGTTGAGCGCCGGCCCGAAGTACTTGTAGGCGTCGTTGGCGGCGGGGCCCTGGCCGGCATAGATCGCCGAGTTGCCCTTGATGAAGTTGCTGAGGCCCTTGCGAACAGAGGGGGGGAAGGTGTTGAAGAACTGATCGATATCGATCGGAGTGGTGGTCGAGCCGAGCCCGATTTCGGCGCCTTCGTCCAGCGCCGGGCTGCTGTTTGGCCCGGGACTGATCGAGACGTAGTGGTTGGCGACGCCCGAGAGCGAGGTGGCCCGGACCACGGCCGTCGTCCCCTCGTGCAGCTCCTGTTCGACTTCGACGTTGACCTCGGCGAGATTGTCGTCGCTGAGTTCGATGCTTTCGACCGAGCCGGCCGGCGAGCCGCCGATCAGCACCTGATTGTCCGGAACCAGCTGGCTGGCGTTCTGAAATATGAGGGTGTACTTGTGACCGCCGCCGCCGCTGAAGAAGACGACGGCGAGGACGATGACGGCCACCGCGAGAGCGGCGATGACGGCGATTCGGGCGGGGGTGATCCCACGGCTTGGAGCCGAGCTTTTCTCCTCGCCTGAAGAATTGGCAGCCACGGGTCGTCGCTTGTTCGTTTCCCCGGCCCTCCGACCCGGTGGAACGAGCGTGCGAATCGTATCCGAGCCATCCCCTGACAAGAGCGCCGCCAGCGGGGACTTAACTGGAAATCAACGCGCTACCGTCGACGCGACCGTACTCGCCGCCGGCGCGATCGACAAGAAATTCACCAATAAGGGCGAGGCGGTCTCAGACGTCGAACTTGGGCAGGACGCGATCGAGACTGCGGGGCAGCCACCAGACGCGGTCCCCTATCAACAGCATCAGCGCCGGCAATAGGACGATCCGCACCACGGTGGCGTCGAGGATCACCGCGACGGTCAGGCCCACCCCGAGCTGACTGACCGTCGCCAGCGAGGATCCCGCGAAGGCGATGAAGACCGCCATCATGATCACCGCCGCGCCGGTGATCACCCGGGCGGTTTTCTCCAGGCCGAATTCGATCGCGGCGGCGTTGTCGCCGTGGACGTCGTAGTGCTCGCGCATGCGGATCAGCAGGAACACCGCGTAGTCGATCGATAACCCGAAGACGATCCCGAAGATCATCACCGCACCGACCGCATCGATGAATTCGTGGCCACCGAGCGGCACGTCGGCGGGCAGGTTGGAAAGCGCCGTGAGGATGCCGAAGGCGACCCCCACCGTGAGCAGATTGAGCCCGACCGCGAGCGCCGCCAGCGGCAGCGAGCGCAGGACCAGGACGAGGACGAGGAAGGTGGCCAGCGTGATCGCCACGACCACGATCGGGATCGTGTCCCGGGTGACCCGGCTGTAGTCGTTCAACTGCGCGGCGCCGCCGGCGACGCCGGTGCTCAGGCCGGTTTCCTCAGCCAGCGCCGCGGCGTCCTTGTCAAGCCGCTTGTTGAGCGCGATCGAGCCCGGCGTGTTGAACGAGAACCGGGAGATCACCAGCATCGTCGCCGCCTGCCCACCGTGGCGCAGGTCGATCGTCGTGCCCACCGCTTCACGCGTCCGCGGCGGCGTCCCGTCGAGTGCCGAGAGGACGAAGTAGCCGGAGTTGAAGAGGTTCGGCGACGCCCGGCTGGCACGGCGCGCCTGGCGGTTGATCCGGTGTTTGCCGGCGATGACCTGCACGCTGGCGCGCTCGAGCCCGCTCTGCAGCGGGCTCGAGCGGTCGAACGCTTCGGCCAAGCCGCTTTCCAGCGCTTCGGCGCCGCCACTGAGCCGGTCGATGCCGGCGACCAGGGCGACCGCGCCGCCGCTCAGTCTGGACAGACCGTTGCCGAGGCTCGCCGCGGCGCGATCGAGTCTCGCGGCCCCGTTCGCCAGATCGTTGCCGCCGGCCTGGATTTTGTAGAGCCCATCGGAGAGCCGTTCCGCCGCGTTGGCGTATTTCTTCAGGTTGATCAGGGTGGACTGCAGCCAGCTGGTCACGTGCTTGGAGTCCTCGAGGTCTTCGAGCAGGCCCGCCTGCAGCGCTTCCAGTTCGGTCGGCAGGCCCGTGTAGCCGGGGGCGTAAGGGGCGCCACCGATTGGATCGGTGCCGCTCACCGCGGCGGCGGCCTTGCGCACCGCTTCCAGAGACGGTCCGTAGTTGGGGTCTTCCTTGCCGACGGTCATCCCCTGCAGCTGGGCCAGCGCCGCCTTCAGCTGTTCGTCGGCGACTTTCGCCGGGGCGATCAGCTGCGGCAGGGTCGTGGTCGTGTCCGCTTCGAGTGACTTTTCCACCTTGCGCGAGCGGTTCAGTCCATTGACCCGCAGGTTGGGGCCGCCGAGGTCGCGCGCCCCGAGCTTCAGCTGCAGGCCGCCCAGAGCCGCCTGCTTCTGAGCCGCGGCCAGCTGTTTCGCGCCCTTCGAGAACTTGTCCAGCGCCGTCATCGCCCGCTGGCTGCCGGCGGTCGCCCGGCCCAGCCCGTTGGCGATCAGCTGCGCCCCCTCGGCGGCGCGATCGGACCCCTGCGCCAGCAGGCCGGCTCCGGCGCTTGCTTCGGAGATGCCGCCGCGCAACTGCTCGACCCCTCCCGCCGCCACCCCGAGGCTGCGGCCGAGCCGGCTGAGCTGTTTGACCGGGCCGATGTTGCCGTCGGAGGCAAAGATCGCGTTGCCGGTTTGCTGCAGCGGCGCCACCCGTTTCGAGATCTGCCCCGGGCCGACCACCGCCTGCACACCGGGCAGCTTGGCGAGCTTGTGCTGGAAGCGGTCCAGGGCATCGAGGTACTTGGCGTCGGTGATGGCGCCTTCGTCGGTGGCGGCGACAACCGAGTAGGGAGCTTCGTACCCGGGTGCCGTCGCATTGGCGATCAGTTCCGCGTCCTGACGAGCCGAATCGTCCTTGGGCAGCTGTTCCGGGCTGGGCGGCCCGGTCTTGAGGCCGATCGCCGGGGCCGCCAGCAGCAGCACCACCCCGCCGATGACCAGCGCCGCCAGGACCGGCCGGCGCAACGCCGTCGAGACCACGGTCATCAGTCGCGATCGCCCGTTCGGAGCGGAGCCGATGCGCCAGCGGTTGACGTTGTGCCCGAGCAAGGCCAGCACCGCCGGGGCGAGAACGGTGGAGATGATCACGGTGAGGACGACGACCATCGCCAGCGTGCCCGCCAGCGAGGCCAGCAGCGAGCCGGGCAGGATGAAGATCGAGACCAGCATCGAGAGCAGCAGGGTGCTGCCCGCGAACAGCGTCGTCCGGCCCGCCGTGCGCCGCGTCACGCGCGCCGCCTCGGCCGGCTCCAGCCCGGCCAGGAGCTCCTCGCGAAAACGGGAGACCATCAACAGCGCGTAGTCGACTCCCAACGCCAGCCCCATCATCGAACAGACGGTCAGGGCGAAGGCGTCGATGTCGAACCACGAGGCGGCCAGGTAGAGGATCCCCCGCGAGGAGATCACCGTCAGCGCCCCGAAACCGAGCGGGATCGCCGCCGCTATCGGCGAACGGAAGACGAGCAGCAAGACGATCAGCAGGAACGGGAAGGCGATCAGCTCGCCGCGCTCGCTGGCGGCGATCGAGCGCTCCTGGAGCGCGCGTGAAATCGACGCGAAGCCGGTCTGGGTCACCCGCACCGGCGGTTCGATCTTTTCTTCGAGGGCCCGGTCGAGCTTCGGCACCGTCTCGTTGACGGCCTCTTTGATTTCGTTGTGGAAGTCGGCGAGGATCAGCGCCCGTCGCGGGTTCGGGCGCAGATCGACGACGGAGCCGCGATCCCAGGGCGAGAGGGTGGTTACCTCCGGGTCCTTGCGCAGCTCCCGGATCAGCGCCGGGCCCTGGCGGTCGAGTTCGGCCGCCGGCCCGCGCAGCAGGATCGCGAACGGCATCGAGGCACCGAAGTGTTCGCGCAGGAGTTCGTTGGAGACCGCGGACTCGGTGCCGGGGATGTTGAGCGTCGTCGGCTCGAGCCTCTCCTCGACGCCGGTGCCGATCACCCCGAGCGCCACCAGGACCACCGCGGCCACGGCCAGGACCGTGCGCGGATGGCGCAACGTCAACGGTGGGCGATGGCCCGAATCCGTTCCCCCGGAATCCGGCCGACCCCTGCTCCTCCTCCTTCGCACCCATGGTAGTTTGGCGATCCGGGGAGCAAGAGGGGGCGAACAGATGCGGAAGACTGTGTTAAGGACGTTTGCGGCTGTAATTGTGCTGGCGCTTGCGGTGGCCGGCTCGGCTTCCGCGGTACGGCTGCAGGTCGGCAACATCGTCGTCGTCGCCGACGGCGGCTTTGCGCCGACGACCCTGCCCAAGAACGAATTCGCGCCGATCAAGCTGCACGGCTACAGCAAGTTCGAGACCGTCGACGGCGGCATCCCGCCGATCCTCGACCAGATCGTGATCTGGTTCGACAAGCACGGGGCGGTCGAGACCCGGGGGTTGCCGGCCTGCTCGGAGGCGAAGCTGGCGGCGACCACGACTCCGCAGGCGCGGAAACTCTGCCCCGGATCAATCGTCGGCACCGGCTTCGGCAAAGCCGTGGTCAACTTCCCCGAACAGGGCCCGATCCCGGCCTCCTCGGCGATCACGATCTTCAACGGGCCGAAGAAACATGGCAACCCGACGGTCCTCGCCCACGCTCACCTCACCGTCCCGGGGCCCACCACCTTCGTCGTCCCGATCGAGATCCAGAAGGTCAACGACGGTCGCTACGGCTTCAAGGTGGTGGCGGAAATCCCCAGGATCGCCGGCGGCTACGGCACCCCGACCTACGGCCGGCTCTCGATCGGCCGGGAATGGCAGTACAAGGGCAAGACCCTGAGCTACGCCAATGCCAGCTGCAACGGCGGCCGCCTGCAGGCGAAGGGCCAGTTCACCTTCAAAGACGGCACCTTCCTCGAAGGCACCTTCGTCCGGCCCTGCAAGACCGCGCAGTAGAGGGCCGCGGCAAACCGGGCGCTAGCCTAGTTAGGGAGTTGGGATGAGGAGAACGCTGCTCAAAGCCACCGCTGTCGCCGGCCTCGCCGGGCTGCTTGCCTGCGCCAGCGCTTACGCGCTGAAGGTCGAAATCAGCAAGACGGTGGTCAGCGCCACCGCCAGCATCTCCCCCCGCGCCCTCCCCTCGCAGGGGAACGCGCCGGTCAATGTCGGCAGCATTACGCGGATCAAGACCACCGACGGCTCGCAACCGCCGAAGCTGAAGGAAATCACCTTCATCTTCGACAGGAACGGCACGGTCGACACCAAGGGATTGCCGGTTTGCACGGCGGCGAAGCTCGCCGGGACCACCCCCGCGGTAGCGCGCAAGCGTTGCGCCGGCGCCATCGTCGGCGCAGGGGTCGGCAAGGCCGAAATTCGCCTGCCCGGCCAGGCGCTGGTCGAGATGACCACGCCCCTGACCTTCTTCAACGCCCCGCCCGAGGGCGGCAACCCGGGCCTGATCGCCCATGCCTACGAGACCATCCCGGTCCCGAAGACGCTGCTGGTCCCGTTCTCGATCGAACGAGTGCACCAGGGCCGCTACGGATTCCGGATCGCGATTCAGCTGCCGGAGATCGCCGATGGCTACGGCGCCGCGACGCTCGCCAAGGCCACCGTCGGCAAGACCTGGAAGCGCGGCGGCAAGACGGTTGGCTACACGAACGCGCACTGCGACGGCGGCCGCCTCCAGGTTCACGGCACCCTCAGCTTCACCGACGGCAGCTTCTTCCCCGGCACGCTGACCTCGCCATGCCACGTGCACGACTGATCAAAACCGCCGTCCTCTGCTGCTCGCTGGTGGGACTGCTTGCGGCCAACGCCATGGCCGGGGGCGCCCTGGTCAAGGTCAACAGCATCATCCTCCGTGCCGACGGCGGCTTTGAGCCGCGCTCGCTGCCGCGGCAACGGTTCGCGCCGATCGATTTCCAGGGCTACTTCGACATCGCCGCCAAAGGCGGCGGCAAGCCGGTGGCGCTAAACGAAGCCGTGATCGATTTCGATCGCGACGGCCGCCTCAACGCCGGCGGGGTGCCGGTCTGCCCGCCCGAGCGGGTGGAGAACGCCGCTCCGAGCGAGGCGCGGCAGGCCTGCGCGGGAGCGATCGTCGGGACCGGCCGGATCGAAGCGCTGATCGGTCTCGCCAGCGGCCCGGTCGCGGCCAGCTCGCCGCTGACCATCTTCAACGGGCCACCCCGGGAAGGCAACCCGACGGTGATCCTCCACGCCCGCACCACCGTGCCGGCCACCCAGACCTTCGCGATCGTGGTCCCGCTCGAACGCCAGCCCGGTGAGTTCCGCTACCGCGCCACCCTCGCCCTGCCCCCGATCGCCGCCGGCCTCGGCGCCATCACCCGCGTCGAAGTCAAGGTCGGCCGCCGCTTCGACGTCGGCGGGCAGCGCCGCAGCTACGTCTCCGCCCACTGCTCCGACGGCATCCTCCGCACCCATGGCCGCTTCACCTTCGCCGACGGCACGATCATCGACGGCAGCGTCGAAAAGGCCTGTACGCCCCACTAGCGGCGACGAGCCTCTCCAAGAGCCCCGGGCTTCCTATACTTCGCCGCTCTGGGCCGCTAGCTCAACTGGTTAGAGCAGGAGCCTCTTAAGCTCAAGGTTGAAGGTTCGAGTCCTTCGCGGCCCATTTCCAGGGACCTATGGGGCGGCGAGCGGGTTGCTTTCGCTAAGCGGGTTGGCGACGCTCGGTTTGCCCTGGGCCTGGGCTTTTTTGGCTTCTTTTTCGCTTTCGGCCAGCTGTTTCTGGAATTCGTGAGCGCGTTTGCTGATCTGCTCGAGTTCGTTGCCGAGGTTTTCGCGTTCGAACTTCGTGTTGGCGTAGGTCGAAGCTTTCTTTTCGGCTTCGGCGGCACCCTTGAAGTCGAAGGAGTAGAGGCGGTAGATCGCCAGGGTGCTGAGGCTGCCGAGGCTGGGGCGAGATTCGCCGACGATCTGCTGGGCCTGCGCGGCGGCGCGGATGTTGGCCTCGGCTTCGGTCCCGGTGCGTGAAGTCTGCGCCAAGCCAAACAGGGCCGAGGCCGCGACCTGGGCGCCGGCGGCATTCGGTTCGTCGGTCGCCTTCAGGTACTTCGACCAGGATTCGCTCGCCGCCTGCAGCTGCTGACGGGCTTCGGGGGTGTAGGCGATTTCGCCGGTTTCCGGGTTGGATTCCACCAGCGAGTTGCCGGCGTTGATCCGGGCTCGGGTCAGGCTGAGCAGCAGCGCCGGGTCTTCGGGGTTCTTCTTCAGTTTCTGTTCGGTCCGCTCGGCCTGTTCTTCGAACTGATCGGCCGCACGGCTGATGCTGTCGTCGACGCCGAAAAGGTCCTGCAGAGGAGCCGGCCCGACGACGAGCAGAAGGCTGAGGCCCATCAGCACCGCGAGAATCGCGTAGACGATTTTGACGACGCCGCGACGGCGTCCCCCGGTGTCGAAGACCATTCTGCGCTCGCCGTCTTTTTTCGCCATCAGCTGCTCAAGCTCCTAGGTAGAGGGCTCCGCTACGCCTCCAGATTCTCCCGGCCGACCAAAGGCCCGCGCGAGCAAGATACTCAACTCATACAGAACAAGCAGCGGAACCATCTCAATGAGCATCGAGACCGGGTCCACACCGGGCAGTGCCGCGGCGAGGATGGCGATCAGCAGGTAGGCGTAACGGCGGTTGGCGCGAAGCTGCTCGATCTTGACGATTCCCAGCCGGGTGACGGCGAGGATTGCCAGCGGCAACTGGAAGATCAGCCCTCCCGCGAGCATCGTCGTCGAGAAGAAGCTGTAGTAGTCGCGGGCGCGGACCTGGATGTTGAACTGGCTGTCGTTGAAGTTGAGCAGGAACTTGACCGCGGCCGGCATCACCGCGAAGTAGGCGAAGGCGAGCCCGGCCAGGAAGAGGAAGGGGAAGAGCAGCAGGATCGGCAGCACCGTCCTGCGCTCGTGCTGACTGAAGGCCGGCAGCACGTAGGCGTAGACCTGGTAGAGCAGGAACGGCATCGAGAGGATCAGGGCGCCGTAGGCGGTCACCGTCAGGGTCGTCGTGAAGGGCTCGGTGATGCCGAAGGTGAGCAGCTTCTTGTGGTCGTCCGGCAGCGGGCCGCCGGCGATTTCCAGCAGCAGGTGGTTCTGCCAGAAGCAGAGCGCCAGGGCGACGCCGAAGACCGCGATCGAGACGACGATCCGGAACCGCAACTCGTCGAGATGCTCTACGAGGGTGAGGCGATCCTCATGGGAGACCGCCTTGACGCGGCGGGCCATCCCGGCACGCCTCAGCTGCGTTTATCGGGTACGACCTCGGGCTCCGCCGGCTGCTCGACGGGCTCGGCCGGCGGCGCGGTCGCCCGGATCGCCTTCACGTCGGAATCGTCGTCGTCGTCATCGGACTTGTCGCCGGTCACGGTGTTGCGAAACTCGCGGATGCCGCGACCGAGGCTGTTACCGAGCTCCGGCAGGCGTTTCGGGCCGAAGACGATCAGGGCGATGATCAAAACGACGATGATCTCGAGGGGACCGATGTTTCCGAGCATTGAACCCATGGTAACGGGGTCGGAGCGTCTCCGGATCAGCTTGAGTTGCGCAATTGGATACCCGGTAGTTGGGTTTTCTCGTGGATCTTTCGAAAAGTGCGGATCAAGTGCAGCGTTGATGGGTTCGATAGGTGACAAATGCCAGAGCCCAGTCGCAACCAGACGAAGCAGGCCAAGCAGCTGCACATCTGCCCGGAGTGCGGCTCCTGCCTGGTCCAGCCGACCTGCTGGGAGCAGGCGGGGGACCGCACTCACTGGCGCGTCTGGCGGCGTTGCCCCGAGTGCGAGTGGTTTTGCCAGGGCGTTCACGGCGAGAACGAGATCGACGCCTTCGACGAGCAGCTCGACATCGGCGCCCACGAGCTGGCCGACGAGCTGCGGGCCTTGGAGCACTCGAACATGGCCGACATGGCCAACGCCTTCGTCGCCGCCCTGGCCGCCGACCTGATCAGCGCCGACGACTTCGCCTAACGACGCCGCTCAGCTGTAGCGCTGGACGACGCCGTCGGCGACGAGGCCGAGCAGACTGGCGCTGTTCCGTCGCGAAGCTGGCCTCGCCGAGTCGCCGCTTTGCGCTCGCCACCATCTCCAGAGCCCGGGCCCTGACCCTGTCCAGGGCGCCGGTGGCGGCGATTCGGTCGCAGAGGGCCGCTGCCGCCGTCGGGTCGAGACCGTGCAGGTCGGCCGCGCGGATCCCCGGGTCTGCCGCGGCCGCCTCGATCAGCGGCAGAGTGATCGTGCCGTCGAGCAGATCGGTGCCGCGCGCCTTGCCGGTCCGCTCCGGTGGGCCGGCGACGTCGAGCACGTCGTCGAGCAGCTGGAAGGCCAGGCCCACCTCCGCCCCGAACGCCCGCAGGTGCTCGTCGTCGTGGCCGAGCAGGCAGGCGCACTCGAACAGCTTCGCCGTCTTCAGCCGGCAGCGCTCGAGGTAGCGCTGTTCGGAGATGCCCAGGTCGAAGGCGTCGTGGCGCTGGGCAAGCTCGCCGCGGGCGAGGGCGACCGCGGCTTCGGCGAGTAGCTGGACGGCGCGGATGTCGCCGGCATCGGAGAGCAGGGCGAAGGCGCGCGAGAAGAGCAGGTCACCGGTGGCGACGGCGCGAGCGCGGCCGGAGCTGGCGGCGACGGTCGGGTGGCCGCGCCGCAGGGGCGCCTCGTCGAGCACGTCGTCATGGACGAGGGTCGCCATGTGGATCAGCTCGATCGCCGTCGCGGCGCGGACCGACGCGCTGCCGCCCGCCTCTCCGGCGCAGAGCAGAACCAGCATCGGCCGCAGGCGCTTGCCGCCCGCCGAGAGAGTCGCCTCCGCGTCCTTGCCGAGCAGATCGCCGTGGCCGGCGACGGCTTCGCGCAACCGCTCCTCGACCTCGCCCAGCCGCGCCGGCAACCAGCGGCTGGAGGCGTCGAGGACCGCCGTCACCGGCGGCGGCACGGCCGAGCGTCGGGTCACCGGCGGATGCCGCTGTGGATCGCGATGATCCCACCGGCAAGCACCGTGTAGCGAATGCGCTCGAACCCGGCCCGATCCATCTTCTCGGCCAGCCCGCGCGGGCTGGGGAAGCTGCGGACCGACTCGGGCAGGTAGGAGTAGGCCTCGGGGTCGCTCGAGAAAGACCCCAGCAGCGGCACGATGCGGTCGAAGTAGAGCGAGTAGAAGATCGAGAGTGGGGGCCGGACCGGCTGGGTGATCTCGAGAATCACCGCCCGGCCGCCCGGCTTCAGGACCCGCACCATCTCGCTGAGGCCCCGATCGAGGTCGGCGAGGTTGCGGACTCCGAAGCCGACCGTGACTGCGTCGAAGCGTTCGGCGTCGTAGGGGAGCTGGAGGGCATCGGCCCACTCGAAGCGCACCCCCGCGACCTGGCGCTCGGCGGCCTTCTCGCGGGCCAGGTCGAGCATCGGCTCGGAGAAGTCGCAGCCGACGACGTGGCCGCCGGGCGTGACCTGAGTGGCGAGCTCCAGGGCGAAGTCGCCGGTGCCGCAGCAGACGTCGAGTGCCGAGTCCCCCGCCGACAGCTCCGTCCTCGCGGCGGCCCGCTGGCGCCAGCCGTGGTGCAGCCCCGCGGTCATCACCGAATTGAGCGCGTCGTAGTTGCTGGCGACGCGGTCGAACATGCGGTTGACCTGCCCCGCGAATTCAGCCGAATTACGAGACGGCCGCGAAGGCTGGGATCGGGTGTCAGGAGCCATGTGTGCGGCTGGCGAGCGCCGGACCAAGTGGGGCAAGGACGCAGGTAGGCGGAATAGCAGCGCTATTCAGCCTACCGAGGACGCCGCACCACGCAGTGTCCGCCGCCGCCAGACGTGCGCGTGGCTCCTGACGCACGGTCCTAGTCGAGCGAAGAAAGAAAGTCCGCCAACTCGTTGAGCTTTTTCGGCGGCAGATCGCGGAAGGAAGGCATGATGCCTGGGCCGATTTCCACCGAGCGCAGAATCGCCGCCCGCGGCACCCGGGCCGCGATGTGGGTCAGTTCCGGGCCCGGCCCGTTGTTGCCGTTCTCGCCGATCTTGTGGCAGGCAAGGCAGCCGGCGCCGGCGACGACCTCCTTGCCGGCCTCGTACTGCGGCGCTACTTCCATCTCGATCTCCGTCGGCGAGCCGCCGGTGGCGCCGAGGAAGGTGAGGTAGGCCATAGCGATGATGGTCAGGACACCGGCCGTGGTGGCGAGGGGGCGGCGCTCGGGGCGGCGCTCTGGCCCGCGGTCATAGAACGGCAGCAACAGCAGCAGGACCATGCAGATGGTGGGGATGCCGATCGTCGCGATCGGGACCAGCTCCGGCGGCTTGATCACGCGCAGGACCTCGAAGAGGAAGAAGAAGTACCACTCGGGACGCGGCACGTAGGTGGTCGAGGTCGGGTCCGCCTTCGGGCCCTGCTCGGCGCCGAGGATCAGCGACATCGCGATCACCACAGCGACCACGATCAGCGCCATCGCCGAGTCCTTGAGGACGGCGTAGGGGAAGAACGGCTTGCCCTTCTTCTTGAGGAGCTCGTACTCCTCCAGGTATGCCTGCTTGTCCTGCGGCTTCACGAGGGGGAGGCTCCGTTGCCGCGGCCGTTGCCCTCGACGCCGGCGTCGAGCTGGGCGACCGGGGCGGCGACTTTCGGCTTCTCGGCCCGCACCCACGGCGGCGCCGTGGTGCCGAGCTTGACCACCAGGTACATGTGGGCGCCGATCAGGGCGATGATCGCCCCCGGCACCAGCAGCATGTGGATCGAGTAGAAGCGCGAGAGGGTGGTGGCGCCCAGCTCGGGGCCGGCGCGCAGGAAGTCGCTCAGGTAGGGGCCGACGATGGGGCCGGTGCCGTTGATGTTGATGCCGACGACCGAGGCCCAGAAGGAGCGCTGGTCGAAGGGCAGCAGGTAGCCGGTGAAGGCCATCGTCATCGTCAGGATCAGCAGCACGACGCCGATCACCCAGTTCAGCTCCCGCGGGTACTTGTAGGCGCCGAAGAAGAAGGTGCGGCCCATGTGCAGGAAGACGAGGATCACCATCAGGCTCGATCCCCACTTGTGCATGCCGTGCACGAGCTGGCCGAGCGGGACCTCGTTGTTGATGTGGGCGATCGAGGCGTAGGCCTGGGTCGTCGAGGGCGTGTAGAACATCGCCAGGAAGACGCCGGTGACCGCCTGGACGATGAAGGCGAAGAGGGTGGCGGAGCCGAGCGTGTAGAACCAGTTGGTCCCTTTCGGCACCTTGCGGTAGAGCATCCCGGTGAGGAAGCCGCTGGCGCCGGTGCGCTGGTCGACCCAGGCGAGGACGTCGACGGGAGCCTCTTTGGCCTGGTCGGTGAGACGCTCGACGTGGGTCTGCCGCTGCGGCGGCGAAGTCTTCAGATCGGCCGGGGCCTGCCCCTTGGCCACGTCGCCCTCGCCGGGCTTGGCCGGTTTGCGCAGCGGCGCCGGGACAACCGCGTCGGGGATCTTCGGCAGTTTTGGCATCAGGGGGCGGGGAAGGTGGACGGACGCGGCGGGTAGAGGTACTCCCAGATGCCGCCGGTGAACTCGCCGGGGTCGCGGGCGCGGACCGGCTTGAGCTGGGAGGTGACGCTGTAGCGGGGACCGACCTCGACCTGGCCGTTGCGGATCCGCGTCTGGAACTGGTCGAGCGGCCGCACCGGCGGACCGCCGATGCGTTTGCCCTGGAAGTCGTAGACGCCGCCGTGACAGGGGCAGATGAAGTTGCCGGCGGCCTCGACGAAGCGGACCGGGCAGCCGAGGTGGGCGCAGCGGTTGGAGACGGCGATGTACTTGCCCGGTTCCTCTTCGAGCTGCTCGGAGCTTTTGCGAATGTAGGCGGTGGTCTTGCCGGCGTCGCCGATTCCCTCGGTTTCGGTGAAGACGACCTGGCGGTAGGTGTCCTCGACGAAGTCGCCGGTCGGGCCGACCGCCTCCCAACGCTCCTTGCCGCGGTGGAAGATCGGCGCCACGGCGAAGCCGACGGCGGGCAGGATGATCGCGGCGCCGGCAACCCCGCCCAGGCCCTGGGCGGCGATCGTGAAGGCACGGCGGCGGGTCATCGACTCGCCCTCAAAGTAGCCGGGAGGGTCGGGCTTCTCCCGCTGCTGCCGGGGGGCTGCTTCTGCCCCGTTCTTCTTGTCCGCGTCGTCAGCCACGTTGCTCGCGTTTCGCATCTCAGTCTATTGCGTTGGACCTATGGCCGAAGTCGAAGCCGACCCGACCCGCCCGCGCTACCATCCGCCTGAGCGGCCGGGGAGATTAAGGCAAAAGGCCGGAAGAGACAGGGAGACGATCAGATGCAGACCACGCTTCGCCTTGCCAAGTTGTCCACCACGGCCCTTATCGCCTTGCTTGCGAGCGCCGCCTTGGCGCTCGCAGCGCCAGAACAGACCCGCGAAACCTATGTCACCCAGGTCGAACCGATCTGCAAGCAGAACACCAAGGCCAACGAACAGATCCTCGCCGGCGTCCGCCAGAAGATCAAGAAGGGCCAGCTGAATGTCGCCGCCGGCCAGTTCACCAAGGCCTCGACCGCCTTCGGCAAGGCGGTCAAACAGATCAAGGCGGTGCCGCAGCCGACCGCGGACACGGGGAAGCTGGCGAAATGGCTCGGCTACCTCGAAGACGAGACGAAACTGCTCGGCGAAATCGGCAAGGCGCTGAAGGCCGGCAACAAGAACAAGGCCCAGACCCTCTCGGTCAAGCTCACCCACAACGGCAACCTCGCCAACAACGCCGTGCTGGGCTTCGACTTCGACTACTGCCTGATCGACTCCTCGCGCTTCAGCTGAACTGAGCGGCGCCGCCGGCGATTTCGCCGGCGGCCGCCTGCCAGAGGCCAGGAATCGAGCCGGGGTCGCCCTCGGCGTGCAGCTGCGCGCAGCGGCTGATCAGGTCGCTGAGGATGCTGACCGCGCGCTCGTCGCCGAGCGTGGCGAGGCGGTCGAGCCCGAGCGCGTAGAGGTAGTCGCCGGCGAGCAGGGCGAGGTCGGCGTCGTGGCCGGCGAGCAGGCGCGGCTCCCCGTAGTGGAGGAGATAGCCCTCGTGCACCGCCTCGACCACCCAGGCGTACTCGGCCGGGGCGGCGGCGGTGCGGGGGCCCGCGGCGGCGAGCAAACCCAGGGCGGGGGGGCCGGCGGGGTCGACGACGTGCGGTGAGATCGGCGTCTCCTCCTCCCGCAGCGCGGTGGCGAGGTCGCGGAGGGCTGCGGCCGGGGCGCTCACGACAGCGCCTCCTCAATTGAGTCGGCCGCCGCTTCCAGGGTGCGATCGACCGTGGTCTCGTCGTGGGCGAGCGAGACGAACCAGGCCTCGAACTGCGACGGCGGCGGGTAGACGCCGCGGTCGAGCATGGCGCGGCAGAAGCGAGCGTGGGCGTCGCTGTCGCAGGCCCGAGCACCGTCGAAGTCATGCACGGGCTCGGCGCTGAAGAAGAGCGTGGTCAGGCCGGGGGCAGAGGCGACCTGGAGAGGCTTGCCGGCGGCGAAGCCGGCGAGGCCGGCGGCGAGGCGTTCGGTGAGGGCCGCGAGGCGATCGTAGGCGGCGGCGTCGAGCTGGGCCAGGGTCGCCAGGCCGGCGGCGACCGCCAGCGGGTTGCCGGAGAGCGTTCCTGCCTGGTAAACGTCCCCGGCCGGGGCGAGGCGTTCCATCGTCTGCCGGGGCCCGGCCAGCGCCGCCGCGGGCAGGCCGCCGCCGATCACCTTGCCGAGCACGGTCAGGTCCGGTTCGATCCCGTAGAGCTCCTGGGCGCCGCCGCGGGCGACGCGGAAACCGCTGATCACCTCGTCGAAGACGAGCAGGGCGCCGGCGTCGCGGGTGGCGGTGCGGAGGAACTCGAGGAAGCCGTCGCGCGGCGGGACGACGCCCATGTTGGCGGCGATCGGCTCGGCCAAGAGGGCGGCGACAGAGTGCTCCTGGAGCGCCCGGGCGACCGCCTCGCGATCGTTCCAGGGGACGACGACGGTCGCCGCCGCCTGGGCCGCGGTGACGCCGGGGCTGCCGGGAACGCCGAGCGTGGCGAGGCCGGAGCCGGCGTCGGCGAGGAGGCCGTCGGAGTGGCCGTGGTAGGCACCGGCGAACTTGACCACGACCTCGCGGCCGGAGACGGCGCGGGCCAGGCGCACGGCGCTCATCGCCGCCTCGGTGCCGGAGCTCGTCATCCGCACCATCTCCGCCGCGGGGACCCGGGCAACCACCTCCTCGGCCAGCTCGATCTCGGGCGCGGTCGCGGCGCCGTAGCTGGTGCCCCGCTTGGCGGCTTCGATCACCGCCGCGACCACCGCGGGCTCGGCGTGGCCGAGGATTAGCGGCCCCCACGACCCGACCCAGTCGAGGTAGCGGTTGCCATCGACGTCGACCAGCTCGCAGCCCTCGCCGCGCTCGATGAAGATCGGCTCGCGGCCGATCTGCCGCAGCGCCCGCACCGGCGAGTTGACGCCACCGGGGAGAACGCGCAGGGCGCGCTCGTACAGCCCTTCGGAGTTAGGAATGCTCCGCCTCCCAGGCGGCGTAGTCGTCGGTGAAGTAGTGCAGGCGGATCTTCTTGTACTCGGTCGACGAGTAGAGGGTGGCGCGGCCGTCGGGGCCGATCCCGCAGTCCTCGGCGATCGAGTCGAGGACCGCGTCGCACTCTTCCTTGGAGCGTCCGTGGGCCATCGTGAAGACGCTGTAGGGCCAGTCCTCGTAGGTCGGCCGTTGGTAGCAGTGGGAGACGCCGCGGAAGGAGGCCATGCGGGCCCCGACCTCCATGATTTGCTCGTCCGGCACCTTCCAGACGCCCATGCCGTTGGCGGAGAAGCCGGCGCGGCGGTGGTAGAGGATCGCCGCGACCCGGCGCAGGATCTTGCGGTCGACCAGCGAGCGCAGGCGCTCGAGCAGGTCCTCGGTCGAGATCCCGAGCTCGGCGGCCGCCTCGTCGTAGGGGCGCTCGACCGCGGCCATCGGTCCCTGCAGGGCCTTGATCAGGGCGATGTCGTCGGCGTCGTAGGGCTGGGCGTCGAGCTCGCGGGGTGGCGCCGCCTCGACCGCGGCTGCGAGCGCCTCGGTGCCCTTCTCCATCTCCAGGTTCATGTTGATCTTGAACAGGGTCAGGGTCGGCAGCTCGCGCATCGACTCGGCGCCGGTCTCCCGCATCAGCACCTCGAGCGTGCCGGCCAGGCCCAGCTCCGAATCGGGTGGGGTGGCGATCGTGAACCAGAGGTTGAAGTCGTGGGTGCGCAGGTAATTGTGGGAGACGCCTGGGTGCGAGTTGACGATCTGGGCGGCGCGCTGGGGGTGCTCGCCGTCGACTTTCGCCGCCACCAGCATCGACTCGTAGCCGAGCGCGCGAGTGTCGAAGATCGGCGTGATCTCGCGGATGATGCGGCCGTCGAGCAGGCGCTGGGTGCGGGCCAGCACGTCGTCCAGCTCCAGCTCCGCCTCGGAGGCGAGGAGGGCAAACGGCTCGGGGTCGATCGGGAAGCTTGACTGCAGCAGGTTCATCAGCCGCTTGTCGGTCTCGTCCAGCGGGATCGCCGAGCCGTCCTTGCGCGAGCGGGCCTTCGACTGGGGGGTTTTCACCGAAGCCACGGAGCGGCCTCCTTCGCGTAGTAGGTGACGATCGCGTCGGCGCCGGCGCGGCGGATCGAGGTCAAGGTCTCCAGCACCGCTTGGCGCTCGTCGATCCAGCCGTTGGCGGCGGCGGCCTTCAGCATCGAGTACTCGCCGGAGACGTGGTAGGCGGCGACGGGAGCGTTGGTCGCGTCCTTGACCCGGCGCACGACGTCGAGGTAGGGAGTCGCCGGCTTCACCATCAGCATGTCGGCGCCCTCGTCGAGGTCGAGCTCGGCCTCACGCACCGCCTCGGCGCCGTTGGCCGGATCCATCTGGTAGCCGCGGCGGTCGCCGAACTCGGGGGTCGACTCGGCGGCGTCGCGGAAGGGGCCGTAGAAGGCGGAGGCGAACTTGGCGCTGTAGGCGACGATCGGCACGCCCGAGTGGCCCTCCTCGTCGAGCTGGAAGCGAATCGAGCCGATCCGGCCGTCCATCATGTCGCTGGGCGCGACCGCGTCGGCACCGGCCTCGGCGTGGGAGATCGCGACTTTGGCCAGCAGCTCGACGGTGATGTCGTTGTCGACCTCGCCCTCGCGGACGAAGCCGCAGTGGCCGTGCGAGGTGTACTCGCAGAGACAGACGTCGGTGATGACGGCGAGGCCCGGGTGGGCCTCCTTGAGCGCGCGGACCGCCATCTGCACGATGCCCTCGTCGTCATAAGCGCCGGTGCCGGACTCGTCCTTGGCGGCGGGAACGCCGAAGAGCAGGATCGCGCCGACGCCGGCGGCGGCAATCTCTCCCGCCTCCTCGACCAGGCCGGAGATCGAGAAGCGCTCGATGCCCGGCATCGACTCGACCTGCTCGCGCACACCCTCGCCGGCGACGACGAACATCGGCTGGATCAGGTGCGCGGGAGACAACTCCGTCTCACGGACCAGGCCGCGCAGGGTGTCGGTCCGGCGCAGGCGGCGCAGGCGGGTGCTGGGGAAAGGCATCGCAGGCGAGTTTAGGCCAGTAGCTTTCCCGGGGTGCAGGCACGGGGGCTGGTCAAGAGGTACGGGAACAGGGAGGCCTTGAGGGGAGTCGACCTGGTGGCCGACGCCGGTGAGTTGGTGGCGATCATCGGGCCGAACGGAGCTGGGAAGACGACCCTGTTGTCGATCCTGGCCGGGATCCTCAAGCCCGATGCCGGCGAGCTCGGAGTCGACGGCGGGGCGGTCGGCTGGGTGCCGCAACAGGCGGCGCTCTACCGGCGGCTTACCGTGGAGGAGAACCTGCTGCTGTTCGCGCGGCTGGAGGGGCACGAGGATCCGCGCGCCTCGACCGAGGAGATGCTGGAGCTGGCGGGGCTCGACGAGCGGCGCGGCGAGATCGTCGCTCGGCTCTCCGGTGGCAACCAGCAGCGGATCAACATCGCGATCGGGCTGCTCTCGCGGCCGGCGGTGCTGCTGCTCGACGAGCCCAGCGTCGGCCTCGATCCGCGCCAGCGGGCGCGGCTGTGGGAGTTCGTCTCCGCCCTCGCCGGCCGCGGCACCACGGTGATCTTCTCCACCCACGACATCCAGGAGGCCGAGCGCTACGGCCGCCGCCTGCTCGTCCTCGCCGACGGCGAGTCGCTCTTCGACGGACCCGCCGAGGAGCTGCGCGAGGCGGTCCGCAGCGAGGCGCCCGAGGCCGCCGACCGCGACTTCGAGACCGCCTTCGTCGCCTATCTCCAGCACCGGGGCCACTGAGCGCGTGCGCTGGCTGCTGCTCAAGGACCTGCAGATCCTGCGGCGCTCCCCCCTGCAGGCGTTCCTGCTGGTCGCCTACCCGGTGCTGATCGCGGTCCTGGTCGGCTTCGCGATCTCGCGCGGGCCGGAGAAGCCGCGGGTCGCCTTCCTCAACGAGGTGCCGGCGGACACCCGGGTCAGCGTCGGCGGCCAGCAGCTGCCGGCGGCCGGGATCAGCGGCCGCATCTGCTCTCGCGTCGAGTGCGTCCATGTGCAGGACCGCGCCGAAGCGGTCGCCGAGGTCGAATCCGGGGACGTCCTGGCGGCGCTGGTCCTCCCCGCCGATCTGGTCGACCAGATCAACTCGCTCTCCACCCTGACCCCGGGAACGCCAAAGGTCGAAGTGCTCGTCAACCAGGAGGACCCGGTCAAGGCGCAGCTGGTCGACGAACGCATCTCGACCCTGCTGGCGCAGGCGAACCTGGCGATCGCGCGGCGGATCGCCGGCGAAGGCGGCAAATACCTCGACCTGCTGATCGACGGCGGCAAGTTCACCGTGATCGGCCAGACCGTCAACATCCTCGGCCTCCGCGCCACCGCCCAGATCCTCACCGCGCTGGAACCGGCGCTGCCGCCGGGCCCGCTGCGCAGCTCGCTGCACCAGGTGACGAGCTTCGCCAGCCAGGCGCGCGACAACCTCGACGTCGCCGGGCCGCTGATCGAGCGCCTGGCGCAGCCGATCGAGGTCAGGAAGGAGGTCGTCAACGGCTCCTCGCCGCCGCTGGAAATCTTCGCGATCGCGGTTGCCGCGACGCTCACCCTGGCCTTCGTAACCGTGCTGCTGGTGGCCGGGTCGCTGGCGCTCGAGCGCGAGGAGAACGCCTTCTCGCGGTTGACGAGGGGGCTGGTCTCGCCGAGCGCGCTGCTCGGCGAGAAGGTGCTGCTGGGGATGGCGGTGGGGCTCGTGGTGACGCTCCTGATGCTCGGCGGCATGCAGCTCTTCGTGCCGCTGCAGTGGAGCCGCATCGGGCTCTGGCTGCTGGCGATCCTCGCCGGCGGCGGCGCGTTGGCGGCGGCTGGAGCGGCGCTCGGCGCGGCGGCGCGCGAGGTCCGGGCCGTCTCCCTGCTCGCCTTCATGGTCACCCTGCCGGTCGCCTTCCTCTCGCTGATTCCCTCCGGCGCCGTCGGCAGCGGCGTCTTCGACCTGGTCAGGATCGTCACCGCGATTTTCCCCTTCAAGCCGGCGCTGCAGGCGATGACGGCGGCGCTCGACTCGGCCGGGGACGGCATCGGCGGGCCGCTGATCCACCTGGCGATCCTGATCGCCGCCTACGGCCTGATCGCCCGCTTCGCGCTGCGGCGCTTCGCCTCGGTCTGAGGCCGCCGGGGTAGGGTCGGGTCATGCGCGTCCTCTTCATCGGCGATGTCGTCGGCAGCCCCGGTCGCCGCGGACTGCGCGAGACGATGCCGGCCCTGCGCGAGCAGCACTCGCCGGACCTGATCGTCGTCAACGGCGAGAACACGGCCGGCGGCGTCGGCATCACCGAGCGCACCGCCAACGACCTCTTCGGAGTCGGGACCGGGGTGATCACCACCGGCAACCACGTCTACCGCCACCGCGAGGCCTACGACTTCCTCGAACGCGAGCGGCTGGTGGTGCGGCCCGCCAACTATCCGCAGGGCAACCCCGGCCGTGGCTACACCGTGGTCGAGGCCGGCGGCATGCGGGTCGCGGTGATCAATCTCAGCGGCGCGATCGGCCTCAAGGTCGCCCGCTCTCCCTTCGACACCGTCGACGGCATCCTCGACCAGGTCGAGGCCGACGCGATCGTCGTCGACTTCCACGCCGAGGTGACCAGCGAGAAGGTGGCGATGGGGTGGCACCTCGACGGCCGCGCCGCGGCGGTGTTCGGAACCCACACCCACGTGCCGACGGCCGACGGGCGAGTGCTCCCCAAGGGCACCGCCTTCATCTCCGACGTCGGCATGACCGGCTCGCGGACCAGCGTGCTCGGCGTGAAACCGGAGCAGGCCCTGGCCTCGATGATCACCCAGATGCCGACCCGCTTCGAGACCGCGGAGGAGGACGTCTGGGTGATGGGCGCGCTAGTCGACGTCAACGAGCGGGGGCTGGCCGACTCGTTCGAGCAGGTGATGGTTCCCGCTCCTCCGCCTCAGGCTTAGTCGCCGCCAGCGCGATCAGCAGCAGCGGGTAGAACCAGACGATGTAGAGGTAGAACCAGTGCTGCATCGTCAGCTGCAGGGCGATCAGCAGGGCCGCCCCAAGCGCCGCCACCTGAATCAGCGACTTGCGTCTGGGCCGAAACGCCAGGAACAACGACAGGGCTGCCGTCCCCGCGAGGATCGCGATGCGCAGTGGTTCCAGTGACGGGACTTGGCCCCAGATGCTGAATGGAGAGTCGCGGCCGGCCTGGTAGGCGATCGTGCGGTCATAGACGGTCTTCAGGCCGGGATCGATTGCCGGCCACAACATCACCGCAACGGCGACAAGGACGAATCCAATGAGGAACGCAAGGCGCCCGTTTCGCCGGGTGAGGGCGCCCGAGAACGTAAACCTCGTAAACCTCGCCCGCAGGGTGTCCTCACCCGGCGCCACCGACGCCTTGTAGGTCAGGAGCATCGGCGCAAGCAACGCCGGGGCAAACTTCGCGAAGGTGGCGAGGGACGCCAGGGCGCCACGCGCTAGAGGTCTCGCGAGAACAAGCATGGTGGCGACGAGAAGCATCGCGACGAGCGTGTCGTTGGAGTTGGACTCCAGAGCGAACGCGGTGTACGGGTATGCCGCCCAACCGAAGCCGAGGATCGCGGCGAGGCGACGACCCGCAGGTCCGGGGCGGATGCGGATGCCCAGCAATAAAAGGAAGCCGAAGGTGAGGAGGTCGAAGGTGACGGCGGCGCCGTGGGCGGCGGGGAGGTCGTCCCAGCTGCCGGACCAGGGCCAGATCAGCTCGAAGGGGACGTAGGCGTAGTAGTTGACCGGGCCGTAGGTGTCCCCCTGGGAGACGTCTGCGGGGAAGTTGTCGTAGATCGGTTCGCCGTGGGCGATGCGGTCGGCGCCGACGACGCTGGCGTAGCCGACGTCGATCGCGCCCGAGTCGGCCATGTTGAGCCCGACCCGAAAGCCCATCAGGAAGAGGGCGGCGACCAGCATCCAGGCGACGGGCCAGACCGGACGCAGGCCCTCGCCGCGCCCGCGGAAGCCGATCCACAGCGCCCGCCCCAGGAGGTAGAGCAGGACCGGGTACTGGAGCGGCACCGAGACCCCGATCTCGGCCCGGTTGAAGAAGAAGTGCGAGACGCCGAAGCCGAGCAGGACCAGCAGGTCGAGGTTGGCGACCCGCCAGAGCCGGCGCCAGTCGACCAGGCCGACGAGGAAGATCAGGCAGAGCGGCAGGAAGACGTAGGGCGCGTTGAGCTTGTGGCCGAAAGCGCCCGAGTAGCCCCGCGCCATCTTCCAGGCAACCTGCTCCCCGGTCCACGACTCCTCCACCTCACCGCTCTCGCGGCCGACGATCACCAGCGCCACCTCTTCGCCGTCGACGAAGTAAGCGACCTCCCACCTGCCATCGACCACGTTCGCCACCGGCGCCAGAGGCCCGTTCTCGTCCCGCTCCTTTTCGGCATTCGAATCCCGACTGGCGACCCGAATCGCCTCCGCTTCCGAGATCCGGTGCTCCTGGGCAACCGCCGTCCCGGGCCACAAGCAACCCGCCAGGACTACGAGCAACACGAGGCTGCCGAGTGGAGCGACAAGGGGTCCGAGAACGGACGCCCTCGCCCGCCCGCAGGACCCCTTGTCGCTCACCCCCAGCCCTTCTCGTTCTCGTTCTCCACCCCGAAGTGCTCGAGCACAACTGGCGCGACGTCCCTCAGCGTCCACTGGTCTTTTTCGCCCGCCGACTCCGGCCCGCAGCCAACGAACAGCAAAGGCCCCAATGAGTCGCCGGCGTGCAACGACCCGTGGCTGCCGCCGCCGGCGTGGGTGACGCCGCCCCAGTCGACCACCTCGAAGCCGAGCTCCAGCGAGACGATGAAGTCGCCGGCGTGCGGGGCGCTCAGCGCCGACCAGACCCGGGCCAGCGGATCCGGGTAGGTCTCGCTGCGCAGCCGTCCGTTCTCAACCGCCGCCTCCAGCACCGCTGTCTCGCCCTCGATCTCCCAGTGCGCCCCGCGCAGATCCTCGACCCCCGCCCCGGGCCGGAAGCGCAGCGTCTCGCCGCCGCGCTCGACCACCGCCCACTCGCCGCCGAGCGGCGGGCCCGGCTCCTCGCGGCGTAGCGGCAGGCCGTCCGCGCCCGCCAGCCAGCAGACCAAGTCGACGCCCTCGATCACGGTCAGCCGCGCCGCGACAGCGGCCGGCTCGGCCCGCTCGTCCTCGCCGGGCAGCAGGTAGACGTGGGCGGCGCGGCCGGTCGGGCTGACCGCGAGCTGGGCCAGCTCCGGGCGCTCGTCGGAGGGCTGCAGCACCGACCACTCGTGGGCCAGCAGCTCGGCCAGCGGCAGGCCGCGGTGGACGTCGGTCTGGGCGTGGTCGGCGAGCAGGATCAGGGCGTGGTCCTCGAGCAGGGCGTCGAGTCCCCCCGCCGCCTCGACGAAGTTGGCGAAGCAGTGATCCGCCTTGGCGATCGACTCGACGCTGGCCTCGGGCCCATGCCGGTGGGAGTAGTTGTCGTTGTCCGGCAGCGAGAGCAGCAGGAAGTCGAAGCGGCCCTCTTTGACCAGCTCGGCCGAGCAGCAGGCCGCGTAGCCGTCGCGGCTGCCGGGGATCGAGGTCGATTTGCAGGGCACCTCGCGGCTGGCGTAGAGGTCGCCGTAGAAGAGCTCGGTGGGGCCCCAGGTGTGGTGGCGGAACTTCAGTTTGGTCGCCTCGACGGCGCGGCGCATCAACCCCTCCAGCGAGACCTCGTGACGCTGACGGCCGCGGTAGATCAGGAAGGGCGTGCAGGCCGTGCGCTCGCCGGCGTCTTCGAGACTCTCGAAGAGCGTCTCGATCTCCGGGCTGAGGTGGGCCAGGTTCATGTTGTAGACGAGGTCGTAGAGCGCCCGGAAGACGCCGAAGGCGCGAGTCGCGTCGAGCGAGGAGCCGTACTCGACGTAGCGCCGCTCGAGCCGGTGGTACCAGTTCATGCCGCTGATCCAGTGGCGGTCGGAACCGACCCCGGTGACCATCTCCGCGCAGGCGACCGGGGTCACCGAGGGGAAGCTGGAGACGCAGTCCTCGACCAGGACGCCGCGCTCCAGCAGCGCCGCGAAGGTCGGCGCCCGCTGCTCGGCGATCGCGCGGTGGAGCATGTCCGTGCGCAGCGAGTCGACATAGGTGAGGACGAGCTTCTTGGCGCGCGGCATGGCCCGAATGATGGTCGACCGCGGCGGTCGGCCGACGCTAGCGGAGGACGCGGAGCCCGGCGTGCTTGCGCTGGGCGCGGCGATGGCGGGAGATCCCCAGCCAGGCGAGGGCGACGATCACCGGCAGGACCAGCAGCGGCAGCAGCAGCGCCATGGCGACCACGATCAGCGCCGCCAGGGCAACGATGAAGGCGAGGGCGCCACCGCCGCTGCCCTCCCGGCGGCTGGCGCCGGCGATCAGGTCGCTGATCACGAGGCAGGCGAGGACGGCGCCGACCAGCGCGAGCACGGCGCCGAGGGCGCCGTCGAGCAGGAAGCCGGCGATCAGGGCGATTACCGCGGCGAGCAGGGTCATCCGCCCGCGGGCGGATCCGTGGGTGCCGGTGGTGCCGGCGAGCATGCCGATGGCGATGCCGATCCCGAGCTCGGTGAGAAAGTCCACGTGCGAAAACCTAACCTCCCCGGCGTCGCGGCGTCGATCCGCCACACTTCCGTGCATGAGCGAGGTGCCTCCGCCGCCACACCGACGTCGTGCCCACACCAGCACCCGGGACCTCGAGCGCTACGCCGGCCTCTTCGCGGAGCGGACCACCGTGATGCGCTCCTCGGCGATGCGCGACCTGATGGCGATCACCGCGCGGCCGGAAGTGATCTCGCTCGCCGGCGGCCTTCCCGACACCTCCACCTTCCCGCCCAAGAGCTTCGCCGCGCAGATGACCCGGATCGCCCAGGAGTCCGCCGCCGCGGCGCTCCAGTACGGCCCGACCGAGGGCTTCGAAGAGACCAAGGACTGCATCGTCGAGGTGATGGGCGCCGAGGGGATGCTGGTCGACCCGCACGACATCATCGTCACCACCGGCGGGCAGCAGGCGATCGACCTGGTCTGCAAGACGCTGGTCGACCCCGGCGACGTGGTCATCTGCGAGGCGCCGACCTATCCCGGCGCCGTGCCTGTCTTCTGCAGCTACCAGGCCGAGGTGGTCCAGATCGAGTGCGACGAGGACGGGATGCGGGTGGAGGAGCTCGAGCGGGTGCTGGAGCAGCTGCGCAGAGACGGGCGGCGACCGAAGTTCGTCTACACGATCCCCAGCTTCCAGAACCCGGCCGGGGTGACGATGTCGCTGGCCCGGCGCCGGCGCCTGGTCGAGCTGGCCCGGTTGCACGAGCTGCTGGTCGTCGAGGACAACCCCTACGGGCTGCTGCGCTACGGCGGCGAGCCGCTGCCGACGCTCTACCAGCTCGACGGTGGCGACTTCGTCATCTACATCGGCACCTTCTCGAAGATCCTCTCGCCGGGGATCCGCCTCGGCTGGGCGGTGGCGCCGCCGCCGGTGATGGAGAAGATCGTGCTCGGCAAGCAGGCGGCCGACCTCTGCACCTCCACCCTCACCCAGTACTTCGTCCGCGAGTACTTCGCCGAAGGCCGCTGGCGCCAGTACGTCGAAGACCTGGTCGAGATCTACCGCGGCCGCCGCGACACGATGCTGGCGGCGCTGGACGAGCACTTCCCGGCGGCGGCGAGCTGGACCGAGCCGCAGGGCGGCCTCTTCATCTGGGCGACGCTGCCCGAGTACATCGATACCGGCGACCTGCTGGCGAAGGCGCTGCGCGCCGACGTCGCCTTCGTCCCCGGCCAGGCTGCCTACATCGACGAGCGCGGCCGCAACTCGATGCGGCTCAACTTCTCCGGCGTAACCGACGCAGAGATCCGCGAGGGCATCCGTCGCATCGGCACCGTGATCGCCGAGCAGGTCGAGCTCTACGAGGCGTTGACCGGCGAAAGCTCAACCCCCGCTCGGCCGGAGCAGGCCGAGACCAACGTCCTGCCCTTCCGCAAGACGGGCGAGGCGGGTGGATGAAGGTCGCGGTCCTCAAGGGCGGCCGTTCGCTCGAGCGCGGGGTTTCGCTGCGCTCCGGGGCCCGGGTCGAGGACGCGCTGGAGCGACTCGGCCACGAGGTCGTCGCCCTCGACGTCGGCGGCGACCTGGTCAAACGGCTGAGCGCCGAGCGGCCCGACGTCGCCTTCGTCGCCATGCACGGCGTCGGCGGCGAGGACGGCACCGCGCAGGAGCTGCTGGAGATCCTCGGCATCCCCTTCACCGGCCCCGGCGCCGCGGCCTGCGCCCGCTGCATGGACAAGGCGCTGGCCAAGCACGCGATCCGCGAGGCCGGGCTGCCGACGCCCGACTGGTTCGCCTTCAGCCAGACCGCCTTCCGCGAGCTGGGCGCCGCCGACGCGCTGGACCGGCTCGAGCACAGCCTCGGCTTCCCCCTGGTCGTCAAGCCGAGCCGCGGCGGCTCCTCGCTCGGCGTCAAGTTCGCCGGCGGCGGCGGCGAGGTGCCGCAGGCGCTGGTCTCCGCCTTCAGCTACGACGACCGCGTCCTGCTCGAGCGCTTCGTCGAGGGCCGGGAGCTGGCGGTCAGCGTGCTCGGCGACGAGGCGCTGCCGGTGGTGGAAGCGATTCCCGCCGAGGGCGACCGCTACGACTTCGAAGCCCGCTACGAGATCGGCCGCACCCGCTTCGTCTGCCCCGCCGAGCTCGACGCTGCGCAGCGCGCGGCCGTCACCGAGGCGGCACTTGCCACCTACCGGGCGCTCGGTTGCTCCGGCTTCGCCCGCATCGACCTGATCCTCGGCGCCGACGGGCCCCAGGTCCTCGAGGCCAACGCGATCCCCGGCCTCACCGACACCAGCCTCCTCCCCCAGGCCGCCGAGGCAGCCGGCATGTCCTTCGAGCAGCTGGTCGAGCGCATCCTTGACTTAGCCCTTTCGCCCACCCCCGCGTAGACGCCGAAAACCAAGCAGGTCGGGGGATGCAGGGAGGGCGACGAGGGGAGCGCACTCCGTGCGTGACCCGAGGAACCCAACCGAAGACCCCGAGATGCGCCGGTTTGCAGGCGTCTACTCCTCGCCCTTCGCGAAGTCTTCTGGAGTGACCTCGTCGAGGAACTCTTTGAATTTGTCGACGACCTCCTCGGTGTCCTCGACCTCGTGCTCGAACTCGATCGCCGACTCCTCGATCACGTCCTCGGCGGCGAAGATCGGGGCCGAGACGCGGACCGCGAGGGCGAGGGCGTCGGAGGGGCGCGAGTCGATCTCGACCTCGGAGCCGTTGATCGAGACCGTGATCGAGGCGTAGAAGGTGTTGTCGCGCAGCTCCGTCACCGAGACCCGCTCGCACTTGGCGTCGAGCTGCTCGAGCACGTCGGAGAGCAGGTCGTGGGTCATCGGCCGCGGCGTCGAGGCGCCCTGCAGCTTCATCAGGATCGCGGCCGCCTCGGGATGGCCGATCCAAATCGGCAGGAACCTGTTTCCGTCGACCGTCTTCAACAAAACGATCGGCTGCTTGCCGACCATGTCGAAGCTGACGCCGTAGATCTGCATCTGCTGCACGAGAAAGAGCTCCCGACCGTGGTGGACGGCCAAGTATAGGTCGGTCGAGTGGGCGATCCTGGATTCGAACCAGGGACCTCGTCCTTATCAGAGACGCGCTCTAACCAACTGAGCTAATCGCCCGCGGCCGGCGATGATAGCGGCGGCGGGCCGGATGGTCCGAGGCGGCTCAGCGGCCCCGCTTGCGCAAGCCGCGGGCCAGCGCCTGCGCTTCGTCGAGGTCGTCGAAACGCAGCTCGGCGACGATCCCGTCGCCCCTGGCCCGCACCGCGACCTCGTGCCCCAGGGCCGCCTCCAGCGCGTCGCCGGCCGCCTCCAGCGCCGCCGCCTCCTCCGGATCGACCGCCGCTCGCCTTGGCTTGGCTTTTGGCTGGCTAGCCAGCCGAACCCTGTTCTCGGTCTCGCGGACGGACCAGCCGCCGCGGACCGCATCGCGGGTGAGGCGCCGGCGCACGTCGTTGCCACTCGCCCCCAGCAAAGCCCGGCCGTGACCCTCGCTCAGCTCGCCGGACTCCAGCAGCTCCAGGGTCTCGTCGGGCAGCTCCAGCAGGCGGATCAAGTTGGAGACGGAGGGACGGCTGCGACCGACGCGCCGGGCCAGCTCCTCTTTGGTCAGCCCGAGGTCCTCGACCAGCGCCGCGCAGGCCTTCGCCTCCTCGACCGGGTTGAGGTCCTCGCGCACCATGTTCTCGATCAGCGCCGCCTGCAGCCGCTCCGCCTCGGCCTGCTCGCGGACGACCGCCGGCACCTTCTCCAGCCCCGCCTGCTGCGCCGCGCGCCAGCGCCGCTCGCCGGCGATCAGCTCGTAGCTGCCGTCGGGGAGGGGGCGGACCAGCAGCGGCTGGACGATGCCGCTGGTCTCGATCGAGGCGGCGAGGGCGGCGAGGGCCTCGGGGTCGAAGCTGGTCCGCGGCTGCCCTGGGTTGGGCTTGATCAGCCCGACGGGGAGCTCGCGCAGCTCGCCGGCATCGGCGCTGGCGGCTTCCGGCAGAATCGCCGAGAGGCCGCGGCCGATGCCGCGCTTGGTGCTAGCCACGACTGGCAAGCTCCTTCGTCAGCGCCTGGTAGGCGACGGCGCCGCGCGAGGAGGGGGCGTGCTCGGTCACGGGCAGACCATAGCTCGGCGACTCGGCGACTCGGACGCTGCGCGGGATCACCGTCTCGAACACCATCTCCGGGAAGTGCTCGCGCAGCTCCGACTCGACGTCCTGGGCCAGCCGCGTGCGCTCGTCGTGCATGGTGATCAGCAGACCAGCGACCTCGAGCTGGGGGTTGAGCTCCCTGCGGATCAGGCCGAGGGTCTCGAGGAACTGCACCAGGCCCTCCAGGGCCAGGTACTCCGCCTGCACCGGGACGATCACCCGGTCGGCGGCGGTGAGCGCGTTGACGCTGACCGGCCCGAGCGCTGGGGGGCAGTCCAGCAGCGTGACCGCGAACCGCTCCCGAACCGGGCCCAGCCGCTCACGCAGGCGCGTCTCCGACCCGTCGATGCGCGGCAGCTCGACCGCGGCGCCGGCCAGGTCCCGGCTCGCCGGCACCAGCCAGAGGTTGTCGGGCCCGGCCGGACGGGCCGCCTCGGCGACGGAAACGTCGCCGGTCAGGCAGTCGTAGGAAGAGGGGTGCATCTCGCGGCCGCCACCCAGCGCGACGGTCGCGTTGCACTGGGGATCCAGGTCGACCAGCAGCGTCTGCTGCCCTGCCGCAGCCACGCAGGAGGCGACATTGACGGCCGTCGTCGTCTTGCCGACGCCCCCCTTCTGATTCGCCACCGCGTAGACCGTGCCCATGTCGCAGCCACCCTAGTTACCCGCACGAAGCGGCGGGAGGTCGGATAGCCTGCGCTCCGTGACCGAGTCTGCCGATTGGCCAACGGAGCCCGCCGAGCGCGTGCGCGAGCTCGTCGAGGGCGTTCTGGACGAACTCGACCTGGACGGTGACGTCGAGATCGAGGAGGAGGACGATCGCATCGCGGTCAGCGTCGAGGGGGAGGACGACTACGGCCTCCTGATCGGCAAACGCGGTCAGACGATCGACGCCCTGCAGCTGCTCTGCTATCAGGCCGCCTTCCGCGGATTGCGCGAGCGCAAGCGGGTCACCGTCGACGCCGCCGGCTACCGCGACCGACGCCGCGAGATCCTCGAGGGGCGCGCCGACCGCGCCGCCGAGCAGGCGCTGAGCGGCAGCCATGTGGTCGAGATGGACCCGATGAGCGCCCAGGAGCGCCGCGTCGTCCACGAGCGCCTCAAAGAGCGGGCCGGGGTCGAGACCTACAGCGAGGGCGACGAGCCCAACCGCTGCGTGATCGTCGCTCCCCTAGTCGCGGAGTGAGCGCAGACCCCACCGCTGTGCTCGACCCCGCCGGCCGCGAGGCGCTGGGCAGGGTCCTGGAGCTGCTCGCCGAGGAGCGGGCCTCGGTCAGCTCCGTCGTCGACGAGCGCGCCTGGAAGGTCCACGTCGCCGACAGCCTCACCGGCCTCGAGGTCCCCGAGCTGCTCGCGGCGGAGCGGATCGCCGATCTGGGCGCCGGCGCCGGCTTCCCCGGCCTCGCCCTGGCCGTCGCCCTCCCCGGCGCCCAGATCGATCTGGTCGAGTCCATCGGCCGCAAGTGCGCCTTCATGCAGCTAGCCATAGACGAGGCCGGAATCGCCAACGCCGCCGTCCTCAACAGCCGCTCCGAGGAGCTGGCGGCGGCAGACGGCCGCGGGTCCTACGACATCGTCACCGCCCGCGCCGTGGGGCGCCTCTCGACCCTGGCCGAGCTCGCATCCCCACTTCTGAAGCCAGATGGCGTCCTGATCGCCTGGAAGGGCAAACGCGACGAGGAGGAGGAGCAACAGCTGGCCCGAGCCTCAGAGTCCCTGGCAATGCGCCCCGAGCAAATCCTCGACGTGGGCGACCGCGCCGGCAGCCAACACCGCCACCTCCACGTCATCGGAAAGGTCGGTCCAACGCCAGCCGACCTACCGCGCCGCGCCGGCATCGCCAAGAAGCGCCCGAGGGGCTGAGTCCAGCAGCAGGCCTCAGTCTTCAGAGAGAACTAGGGACGAGGGCTTGTTGTGGGTCCCACCCCACCGCCAACTACCGACGCTTCTTTTTCTTTTTCGGCGGCTTGGGAGGCGGTTTCGCCGCCGCAGACTGCCGCAGCGCCCGCAGGCGTCGCCGCCACCGGCATCGGAATCAGCTTCTGAATCGTGTACTGCTGCCCGATCGTCCAGATGTTGGTCGTGATCCAGTAGAGGATCAAGCCCGACGGGAAACTGATCACAAAGGGGACGAAGATCAGCGGCAGCACAAACATCATCGTGCGCTGGCTTTTGTCGGCCGTGACCGACATCACCAGGCCGGAGATCAGCTGCGTGCCGACATAGAGGACCAGCAGCGCGATCAGGACGCTGCCCTCCGCCTTCGCGGTCAGGTCGGGGATGAAGAGAAAGCTTTCCCCGAAGAAACCGGCTGAATGGCCCTGGGTGACCGCGAACTCACTGCAGGTCTCCGAGGTCTGCCCACAGATGTCGAAGCGAAGGTCGTGCTGGAGGACGTAGAAGAGGGTGATGAAGACCGGCAGCTGCGCTACCAGCGGGATACAGGAGGCAAAGGGGTTGACTTTGTTCTCCTGGTAGAAGCGCATCATCTCCTGCTGCATGCGCTGTTTGTCGTTCTTGTATTTCGCCTGGATCTCTTTGATCTGCGGCTGCAGCGCCTGCAGCGCCCGCATCCCTTTCAGCTGTTTGTAGGTGAGCGGGATCAGCAGGGTGCGCATGCAGATCGTCAGGGCGATGATCGCGCCGCCCCAGGAGAGGCCGACGTTGTTGTGGAAGAAGACGAGGACTTCGTCGGCGATGTCGACCAGGAACTGCGGGGCCAGCTGGAATGCGAGCGGCATCATCAGACCCGGGCCTCACGGTGGTACTCGGCCGGGTCGATCGGGCCGCCGGTCCGCAGCGTGAACTTGTCCGGCACCGGATCGAAGCCGCCATGGCTGAAGGGGTTGCAGCGCAGCAGGCGCCAGGCGCCGAGCAGCAGGCCGCGGGCTACTCCGAAGCGCTCGATCGACTCGGTCGCATAGGCGGAGCAGGTCGGCTCGTAGCGGCAGCGGCGCGGGCGGGACGGGGAGATCCAGCGCTGGTAGGCGGCGATCGGCGCCAGCAGGACGCGTTTCACGTGGAACGCCCCCCGGCGAGCGCCTCTTCGAGGCTCTTGGCAACTCCGCCGCTGCCCTCGCGCTCGATCAGATCGCCAATCTCCGAACGAGCGACGATCACGAAGTCGTGCCGCTCGGGCAGGCGGTCGGAGAGTCCCCAGAAGGCCTCGCGCAGCGCCCGCTTGACGCGGTTGCGCTCGACCGATCCACCCACCTTGCGGCTGACCGAGACGCCGAGCCTCACGTCCTCACGCTCCTCGTCGCGGCGGGGGAAGGTATAGAGAACGAGATAGCGGGTCGCATGTGATGAACCGTCGCGATAGACGCGGTCGAACTCACCGCTTCGCGAGAGGCGCCGTCGCTTCGACGCCATCTAAGGGGTGAGGCGCTTCCGCCCTTTGCGCCGGCGTCGCTTGAGGATCGCGCGGCCCCCACGGGTGCTCATACGCGCTCGAAAGCCATGCGTCTTTGCTCGCTTCCGCTTCTTCGGCTGATAAGTGCGCTTCATTGCCGACGGCAGTATACGGACGACGCTCGAAACCGCGCCCGGAAATCTTTTCTGCGGGATTTGCGGGGCGCCGGGGATGCCTGCCCAGGCACGCCGCTATGGTCGCCGGCCAGGTGCAAGATGACTCCTCACGACAAGAACTCGACGCCCTTTGGCGGGCGACCCGGGAGAGGCTACGAGCCTCCGTGCCTGAGTCGACCTTCCGCCTCTGGCTGGAACCGCTGCAGGCGGTCGGCGTCGATGCCGACACCCTCTACCTGACCGGCCCGGAGGGGATTCGAGCCTGGGCGGAGCGTCGCTACTCCTCGCTGATCGGCCAGGCTCTCGCCAGCGCCGGGACGCCGCTTCGCCAGGTCCAGTTCACGGGCGACCGGGAGGGTCCGAGCGGCACTCCGACCTCGCTCGACGGCGCCGAACTCAACCCCGCCTACACCTTCGACCGTTTTGTCATCGGCAGCGGCAACCGCCTCGCCCACGGTGCCGCCCTCGCCGTCGCCGAGGCGCCCTCGGAGGCCTACAACCCGCTCTTCCTGCACGGCCCTCCCGGCCTCGGCAAGACGCACCTGCTGGCGGCGATCGCCAACTACCTGCGCGCCAACGCCCCCGGGCTCAGCGTCCGCTATACCACCGCCGAGTCCTTCACCAACGAGTTCGTCGGCGCCCTCAAGTCCGCCGGCGCCGAGGGCTTCAAGGCCCGCTACCGCGACATCGACGTGCTTCTGATCGACGACGTCCAATGCCTCGAGGGAAAGCCCGCCACGGAGGAGGAGTTCTTCCACACCTTCAACGCCCTCTATGAATCGGGCAGCCAGCTGGTCCTCTCCGCCGATCGCATCCCCAGCGAGCTCTCGACCCTCGCCACGCGGCTGCGCGACCGCTTCGAGTGGGGCTTGACGGTTCCCGTCGAGCCTCCCAATCTGGCCACGCGGTTGACCGTCCTGCGCCGCCTCGTCCAGGAGGCCGGAGTCGAGATCGCCGATGCCGACGCGCTGGGCGAGCTGGCGAACCGGATCGATGCCAACGTCCGCCAGCTGCACGGCGCCCTCACCCGTGTCCTCGCCCACGCCTCGCTGATGGCGCGGCCGCTCAGCCGCGAGTTGATCGCCGAGGTGATCCCCCAAGGCCGCTCCGCTCAGGCCAGTTCGGTCGAGGAGATCCAGCAGCGGGTTGCCGAGGGGTACGGGATCTCACGCGCCGAGCTGGTCGGCTCCAGCCGCGCCGCGACCCCGCTGCGCGCGCGCCAGGTGGCGATCTTCCTCACCCGTGAGCTGACCGACCTCTCCCTGCCCCAGATCGGCAGGCTCTACGGCGGGCGCGATCACTCCACCGTGCTCAACTCGCTGCGCCGCGTCGAAGCCGGCCTTACCGCCGATTCGGAGCTCGCCGATCGCGTCCAGGACTTACGCGGAGCTATCCACAATCCCGCCGGCGAGCTGGGCTGACGGCCGATGGCGCTGCAAGAATAAATCTTTTCCCACAGCTGCCTCCACAGGCCCGAAACCGCGTTGCGACGCCGATTCCTCCGTGGCCACAGCTTTTTCAACAAGCCCTAACCCAACTCAAGAAGGCAACTATCCCTTGAAGCTCACGACCAAACGCGAAGAACTTGTCTCCAAGCTCTCGATCGTTTCCAGGGCTGTATCGACGCGCGCCGCCACCCAGGCTCTCTCGGGCGTTCTCCTCAACGCCGCCGACGGCCGCGTGACGCTCTCCGCCACCGATCTCGACATGGGCCTGGAGACGGCGCTCGACGCCGACGTCTCAAGCGAGGGCTCGGTGCTGTTGCCGGGCCGGCTGCTGGCCGAGGTGGCCCGCTCGCTGGCCGACCCGACCGTGGAAATCGAATCGCGCGAGGCCGAGCACGACGTCGAGATCCGCAGCGGCAGCTCCAGTTTCCATCTGCGCGTCCTCCCCGCCGAGGACTTCCCGAAGCTGCCGCTGCCGGGCGAGGAGCCGGGGCTGAAGATTCCCGCCAAGGAGCTGGGCGCCAGCATCGACCTGGTTGCCCGGGCAGCCTCGCGCGACGACATGCGCCCGGTCTTGACCGGCGTCTTCGTCGCCGCCAGTGGCTCTGAGATGACGATGGTCGCCACCGACTCCTACCGGCTGGCGGTCAAGCGGACCGAGCTGGAGAGCGAGCTGGGCGGCGAGATCGACGCCAACATTCCAGCGCGAGCGCTGAAAGAGTTGGGTCGTATCCTCTCTTCGGAGAGTGTCGAGGAGGCCACGGTCTCGCTGCTCCCCAACCAGGCCATATTCCAGGCAGGGGCAATTACCCTCACCACGCGGTTGATCGAGGGCCAGTTCCCCAACTTTCGACAACTCCTGCCGGAGTCCTACGAGCACGACGTGCGCCTGCCGCGCAGCGATTTCCTCGACGTCACCCGCCGCGTCAGTCAGCTGGCCCAGCGCAACGCGCCGCTGCGACTCTCCTTTGCTCCGGGGGAGCTGACGATCGCGGCCGAAACCCCGGATGTCGGCGACGCCACGGAGACGATGCCGGCGGCGTTCGAGGGGGAGCCGCTGGAGATCGGCTTCAACCCGGAGTTCCTCAAGGAGGGCATCGAGAGCGTCGAGGGCGACGAGGTGCTGCTGCGGCTGATCTCGCCCCTGCGGCCGGGCCTGCTGCAGTCGGTCGAGGGCGAAGACTTCCGCTACCTGGTGATGCCGATCCGCCTCAACGTCTGAGGGTGTTGCTCGGTGCTCGTCACCGCGATCGAAGCGAGGCCGATCCGCAGCCTCGACCAGGTCCGGGTTGAGCTCGAGCCCGGCATCGTCAGCGTCGTCGGCCCCAACGGGGTCGGCAAGACCAACCTCGTCGAGTCGCTCTACTTCGCCCTCACCGGCCGCTCCTTCCGCACCTCCGACCGCCGTGACCTGATCCCCTTCGGCGCTTCGCTGGCGCGGGCGGAGGCGACCGTCCGCGACGCCGATGGTCTCGAGCGGCGGCTGCTCGCCTCGGTGAGCCGGACCGAAGGCCGCCGCCATCTGCTCGACGGCAGTCCGGCCGACCCGGCGACCCTGGCCCGCAACCGTCCCCTGGTCGCGGTCTTCGCTCCCGACCGCCTGACCTTGATCAAGGGGCCGCCGGCGGAGCGGCGTGCCCACCTCGACGGCTTCGTCGCGGCCCGCTGGCCGGCCCGGGCGGAGCTGCGCAAGCGCTACGGCCAGGCGCTGGCGCAACGCAACGCGCTGCTCTCGAGGCTGGCCGGGGGGTTCGGTGGGCCGGCCGAGCTGGAGGTCTGGGACGCGGCGCTGGCCGAGGCGGCAGCGCCGCTGGTGGCGGCGCGCGAGGAGGCGATCGCCGAGCTGGGCGGCCCCTTCGCGGTAGCGGCGGCCGAGCTGGGCCTGGAGGGCGGCGCGAGCCTCGAGTACGCACCCCGCGCCGCCGGCTCGGCGGCGGCGATCCGGGCCGGACTGGAGGAGCATCGGCAGCAGGACATCCGCATGGGACGCAGTTCCTGGGGCCCTCACCTCGACGAGTTCAAGACCGCAACTGCCGGGCGCTCGTTGCGTCGATACGGCTCACAGGGTCAGCAGCGGGCGGCCCTGCTCGCACTCCTCTTCGCCGAGCGCGAGGCGCTGCTTGCCGCCCGCCAGGAAACGCCGCTGCTGCTCCTCGACGACGTCATGAGCGAGCTCGACCCCGGCCGCCGCGAGCGCCTGGTGCAGCGCCTCGACGATGGTGGCCAAGCGCTGATCACCGCCGCCGACGAGGAGTCTCTGCCCGCCCCCGCGCTGGCGTCGGTGGTGCGGATGCCGCTTCCCCTCCAGCCGGACGCCGCCGCCGCGTGAGCCGCCGCCGCGCCCCCCGTCAGGCCTCCTCGGCGATCCGGGCGGCGCGCGACCGCGCTGCTCCCCGCACCGGCCTGGCGGCGGTGCAGGCAGCCTGGCGCTCAGCGGTCGGCGAGCAGCTGGCGGCGGTCGCCGAGCCGGTTTCGGAGCGCGCCGGGGCGCTGACGATCGAGTGCGCGGACACGGTCTGGGCGCAGGAGCTGGACCTGATGCAGGCACAGCTTCTGGAGCGTCTGCGGGAGGAGCTGGGCGAGCTGGCGCCCGCAAGCCTGCGGTTCCGCGTAAACGGGGACCGCTTCTAGGCCCAGTTTATGCACGATTTGCAGGGAATTTGTTTCACATGTTCCGGCGTTCCGCAGTGCTCAACTGGTATTCTTATGGGAACTTGCCTTATGCCCCGACCTGTGTGGAGTGAGCCTCCAGGCGTCGGGGTTTTCTGTGTCAACCGGAAGGGACTCATTGCCTGAGAAAAAATCCAGCAGCGCCACGTCAGAGTCGTACGGCGCCAAGGACATCACCGTCCTCGAGGGACTGGAGGCGGTGCGCAAGCGTCCCGGCATGTACATCGGTTCGACCGGCCCCCGCGGGCTCCATCACCTGGTCTACGAGGTCGTCGACAACTCCGTCGACGAGGCCCTCGCCGGTCACTGCGACAGCGTTCGCGTCGTCCTCCATCCGGACAACAGCTGCACGGTCTCCGACGACGGCCGCGGCATCCCGGTCGAGACGATGGCGAAAGAGCAGCGGCCCGCGGCCGAGGTCGTGCTGACGGTCCTCCACGCCGGTGGCAAGTTCGGCGACGGCGGCGGCTACAAGGTCTCCGGCGGCTTGCACGGCGTCGGCGTCTCCGTCGTCAACGCGCTCTCCGAGCGCCTGCACCTGCAGATCAGCCGCGACGGCAACGTCTGGTCGCAGGACTACGAGCGCGGCAAACCGATGACCGATCTGACCAGGGGCGAGGCGACCAAAGAGCACGGCACCCAGATCACCTTCCTGCCCGACCTGGAGATCTTCGAAGAGATCGGCTTCGACTTCGACACCCTCGCCGAGCGCCTGCGCGAGACCGCCTTCCTCACCCGCGGCCTGCGGATCGAGCTGGTCGACGAGCGCGGTGAGACCAACAGCGTCGTCTTCAAGTACGACGGCGGCATCGAGGACTTCGTCCGCCACCTCAACGAGAACAAGGACGAACTGCATCGCAAGGTCATCTACTTCGAGGGCAGCGACGAGGAGGACGGCGAAGTCGAGCTGGCGATGCAGTGGAACTCCTCCTACCAGGAGTCGATCTTCAGCTTCGCCAACAACATCAACACCCACGAGGGCGGCACCCACCTCTCCGGCTTCCGCTCGGCGTTGACCCGGACGCTGAACGCGTACGCGCGCAACAAAGGCCTCCTGCACGAGAAAAAAGACGAGAACCTGGCCGGCGAGGACGTGCGCGAGGGGCTCACCGCGGTGATCTCGGTCAAGCTCCACGACCCCCAGTTCGAGGGCCAGACCAAGACCAAACTCGGCAACCCGCCGATTCGCGGCCTGGTCGAGGAGACCGTCAACCGCAAGCTGGCCGAGTACTTCGAGGAGAACCCGACAGACGCGCGCCGGATCATCAGCAAGGCGATCGAGGCCTCGCGCGCTCGCGACGCGGCCCGCAAGGCTCGCGACCTGACCCGCCGCAAGTCGGCGCTGGAGAACTCGACGCTGCCGGGCAAGCTCGCCGACTGCTCGGTCAAGGACCCCAGCCTGGCCGAGATCTTCGTGGTCGAGGGCGATTCCGCCGGCGGCTCCGCCAAGCAGGCCCGCGACCGCAATACGCAGGCGGTGCTGCCGCTGCGCGGCAAGATCATCAACGTCGAGAAGAGCCGCATCGACAAGGTCCTGGCCAACAACGAGATCCAGGCCCTGATCACGGCGATCGGCACCGGCGTCCACGACGAGTTCGACCTCGAGGGCGCCAGGTACCACAAGATCGTGATGGCGACCGACGCCGATGTCGACGGTGCCCACATCCGCACCCTGGTCCTTACCTTCCTCTACCGGCAGATGCCGGCCTTGATCGACGCCGGCTTCGTCTACATCGCGAAACCCCCGCTTTACCGGGTCAAGCAGGGCAACCAGGAGACCTACCTGGAGCGCGAGTCCGAACTCGAGGAGTTGCTGCTGCGCGACAAGCTCGAGGACTTCGAGCTGACCGACGCCACCGGCAACACCAAGAAGTTGACCGCCAGCCGCTGGCAGGCGTACGTGCGGCGCTCGAAAGAGTACGAGGGGTGGGGCTCCTCATTGCAGGCCGAGTTCGGCCACGAGGTCGTCCGCTTCCTCGAGGAGTCGAACCTGCTCGACGAGGGGGTGAGCAGCGTTGAGGCTGCCGCCAATCTGCTCCGCGCCGACGCACCCGAGGGCGCTCCCTTCGACACCGAGGTGCTCGACGTCGGCGAGACGCTATTGGTCGTCAAGGCGATCGAACGCAAGAGCGGTCTCGCTCGCACCCACCGGCTGCCGGCCGAGCTGTTCTCGAACTTCGACTACCGCAAGTTCACCGAGGTCCACGAGGCGCTGCTGAAACAGGTCGGCCGACCGCCGTTCGAGATCCAGTTCGGCGGCCGTCGCAACGTGGCGCTGTCCTTCCAGGCTCTGCGCGGAGCGGTCTTGGAGCTCGCCCGCCACGGTGTCCAGCTGACCCGCTTCAAGGGGTTGGGCGAGATGAACGCCGATCAGCTGCGCGAGACGACGATGGATCCCGCCAGCCGCACCCTGGCCCGGGTCACCCTCGAAGACGCGACCGCCGCCGACCAGATCTTCTCGATGCTGATGGGTGACCAGGTAGCGCCCCGCCGGGCCTTCATCGAGGCCCACGCGAAGGAGGTGCGTTTCCTTGATGTCTAGGCGCGGACGCTGCAAACCGGCGCATCTCGGCGTCCTCGGTCGACTCGGATCGGGTCACGCACGGGAGTGCGCTCCCCTCACCTCGCTCCCTGCGTCCACCGACCTGCTTGGTTTTCGCGCCCGTTGCTTTGACGGAAAGGTGATCTGATGGCACTGGACGCTCTGACCGGGCGGATCGAGGAGCGCGAGCTCGAGAAGGAGATGCGCTCGTCCTACCTCGACTACGCGATGAGCGTGATCGTCGGGCGGGCGCTGCCGGACGTGCGCGACGGGCTCAAGCCCGTTCACCGCCGCGTCCTCTACGCGATGCACGACGTCGGCCTGCAGCCGACCCGGGCCTACCGCAAGTGCGCCTTCATCGTCGGCGAGGTCATGGGCAAGTACCACCCCCACGGCGACTCGGCGATCTACGACACGCTGGTGCGGATGGCGCAGGACTTCTCCCTGCGCTACCTGCTGGTCGACGGCCAGGGCAACTTCGGTTCGATCGACGACGATCCCGCGGCGGCGATGAGGTACACCGAGGCACGTCTCACCCGCCTCGCCACCGAGCTGCTGCGCGACATCGACGCCGACACCGTCGACTTCGGCCCCAACTACGACGAATCGACCCAGGAGCCGCTGGTCCTGCCGGCCCGCTTCCCGAACCTGCTGGTCAACGGCACCTCGGGGATCGCGGTTGGAATGGCGACCAACATCCCGCCGCACAACCTGCGCGAGGTCGCCGGCGCCGTTGCCGCTTACATCGACGATCCCGAGATCGACATGGCCGGGCTGATGGAGCACATCAAGGGTCCCGACTTCCCGGGCGGCGGGATCATGAGCCGCGAGGGGATTCGCGACGCCTACGCCTCCGGCCGCGGCAGCATCAAGGTCCGCGCCCGCGCCCACGTCGAGCCGCTGAAGGGGGGCAAGGAGGCGATCATCGTCACCGAGCTGCCGTTCACGGTGAAGAAGCTCGGCGACGGCGGCCTGGTCACCAAGATCGCCGATCTCGTCCGCGACAAAAAACTGGAGGGGATCTCCGACCTCCGCGACGAGTCCGACGGCTCGGGGATGCGGCTCGTGATCGAGCTCAAGCGCGGCGGCCCGCCGGCCAAGGTCGTGCTCAACAACCTCTACAAAAAAACCTCGATGCAGACGACCTTCGGCGCCAACATGGTGGCCCTGGTCGACGGCGTGCCGAAAACGCTGAGCCTGCGCGAGCTGATCCACCACTACGTCGACCACCAGCGCGAGGTCGTCACCCGCCGCACCCAGTACGAACTGCGCCGCGCCGAGGCCCGCGCCCACATCCTCGAGGGGCTGCTGGTCGCGCTCGACAACCTCGACGCCGTGATCAAACTGATCCGGGCGTCGACCGACCCCGATGCCGCGCGCGAGGGCCTGATCTCGCAGTTCGAGCTCTCGCGCGAGCAGGCGCAGGCGATCCTCGACATGCGCCTGCAGCGCCTGACCGCGCTCGAGGCCGACAAAGTCAGGGCCGAGCACGCCGACCTGATGGAGCGGATCGGCGAGCTGCGCGAGATCCTCGGCGACGAGGCCAAGGTGATGGCGATCGTCAAAGAGGAGCTGGCCGAAGTCGTCGAGTCCTACGGCGACGAGCGGCGCACCGAACTGGCCCACTTCGAGGGCGACGTCGGCATCGAGGACATGATCGCCGACCAGCAGATGGTGATCTCGCTGACGGCTTCCGGCTACGTCAAGCGCCTGCCCCTGGCCACCTACCGCCAGCAGCATCGCGGCGGCGTCGGCGTGATGGGGATGAACCTCAAAGACGACGACTACATCGCCCACCTGCACATCTCCTCGACCCACGACTTCCTGCTCTTCTTCACCAACCGCGGCAAGGTCTACCGGCTCAAGGTCTACGAGCTGCCGGAGGGCTCGCGCAACGCCAAAGGCAGCTCGCTCAACAACCTGCTGCCGCTGCGCGAAGGCGAGAAGGTGATGGCGGTGATCCCGACCCGGGACTTCAAGGAGAACAAATACCTCGCCTTCGCCACCGCCAAGGGCCAGATCAAGAAGACCGAGTTCCTCGCCTACAACACGCCGATCCGCGCCGACGGGATCATCGCGATCAAGGTCCGCGACGGCGACGAGCTGGTCCAGGTTCGCCTCACCTCGGGCGAGGACGACATCCTGATCGTCTCCCATTCCGGCCATGCCTCGCGTTTCTCGGAGGAGCTGGTGCGGCCGATGGGCCGCGACACCAGCGGCATCAAAGGCATGAACGTGGCCGGTAAGGACAACCGGGTCCTGGCCATGGACATCGCCCGCAACGACACCGAACTGTTCGTCGTCACCGAGAACGGCTACGGCAAGCGCACCCCGGTCTCCGAGTACCCCGTCAAGGGTCGCGGCACCAAAGGTGTGCTGACCGCGAAGCTGACCGAGAAGAAGGGCGGCCTCGCCGGCGCCCTGATCGTCGGCGAACACCAGGAGCTGCTCTTCATCTCCCAGAACGGCATGGTCCAGCGCACCTCGGTCAGCGGCATCTCGCAGATGGGACGCTCGACGCAAGGCGTGAAGGTGATGAACATCAAGGACGACGACGTGGTCAGCGCCGTGGCGCTGGTGGTCGAGTCCGACAGCAGCGAGAGTGAATCGACCGAGGCGTCGGCGGATGAACTGCCGATGGACGATGGGTCTGTGGACGGGGACGGCGGGTAGGCCTCGTCTACGCCTAGCACCGGCGGAGCCGGTGCAACCTGAACGGCGCCTGGCGGCGCCGAGATATACGCAACGAGTTGTGGAGGCTAGGACGAGGCCTACCCGCCGTCCCCAACGCAGCGCGTCAATGCACGGGAGCTTCAAGCCCCGAGCCAGGGACGATCCACACACGGAGAGCGGGTAGAACCACCAGCGCCCCGTCCCGTGACCCAGCTGCTGTGTACCGGGAGCCAGCCGAAATTCGGAAGCTCTCTTGTTCCAGGCACCCACCACCCCTAGGACTGCCGCAGCTTGCTTCTAAGCAGCCTGCGGTAAGTACTGCTGCCAGGCAGCTGGAATCCTCGGACTTGCCACCTGGATGAACACGGTCGCCGGCGGTGCCTTCGGCGAGTTCTTGGGGTGCATGTGGATCTCGCGGGGGAGGCGGTTGCCCTTCCTCCGGTTGCAATTCGCGCAGGCCGCGACGATGTTCTCCCAGACGGACTTGCCGCCGCGGCTCCTGGGGATCACGTGGTCGACGGTGAGGCCCGATTTGGTCGAGCCGCAGTATTGGCAGGTCCAGGAGTCGCGGGCGAGGACGGCGCGGCGGGTGATCTTGCGGCGGTGGGCCTCGCGGGGGATCCGCACGTAGTTGACGAGGCGGATCACGTCGGGGCGCTCCATCGTCATGTGCTCGGAGTGGAGGGCCCCGGCGCGCTGCTCGAGTAGCTCGGCCTTCTCCTTCAGCAGCAGCACAGCAGCACGTCGCAGCGTGCATACGTTGATCGGCTCGTAGGTGGCGTTTAGCACCAAAACCCGTGCCATGCCCCGGGATTGTAGGGGGGTCCTCGCCTGGTGCGGCGGGCAGGCCTACCCGAGCGGGTAGGAACCGAGCAGACGAACCGACTCGGCCTTGACGCGGAGGGCGGCGATCGCCTCCGCCACGACGGCGTCCGCGGCAGCTCCCTCGAGGTCGCAGAAGAACATGTAGCGGCCGAGCCCGCTGCGCAGCGGGCGCGACTCGATGCGGGTGAGGTTGATCTCGCGGTCGGAGAACTCGCGCAGGGCGTTGACCAGGGCGCCGGGGTGGTCTTCGCCGAGCTCGGAGAAGACCAGGGAGGTCTTCCAGGGGCCGCTGCCGCTGGGCTCGGCTCCGGCCGGGGCGATCCAGACGAAGCGGGTGACGTTGTCGGCCTCGTCCTGGATCCCCTCGCGGAGGATCTCGCAGCCGTAGAGCTGAGCCGCTGCGCGCGAGCCGATCGCCACCCAGGGCCGGACCGACTCGGCCACCATCCGCACCGCCGCCGCGGTGCTGCTGACGCTGCGAAGTTCGACCCCGGCGAGCTGCTCGCGCAGAAAGCGGGCGCACTGGGCGAGCGGCTGCTGGTGGGAGAGGACGGCCTCGATCTCGCCCAGCTCGACCGCCTCGCGGCCGATCAGGTGGGCGCGCACCGCGTAGTCGTGCTCGCCGACGATCGTCACCTCCCCGGCCTCGAAGGCGAGGGTGTCGAGGGTGCCGCGGACCGAGCCCTCGATCGAGTTCTCGAAGGGCACCAGCGCCCGCTCGGCCTCGCCCCGTTCGACGGCGAGGATCGCGTCGTGGATGGTCGCCGTGCGCAGCGGCTCGAACTCGGCGTTCGGTGTCGCTTCGCCGAGCGCGTCCTCAGTGAAGGTTCCGGCTGGGCCGAGGTAGGCGATTCGCATCGCGCTCAGCCTAATCCCTACCAGTGCCGCCTATTCGAAGACGACGGTGTAGCTGGCTTCGTTGTTTTCGGCGATCTGCTCGCCGGGGACGGTGTTGGCCTTGACTTCGAGCGTCACTTCGCCGCTTGGCGTCGGCGTCAGAGGAATCACCGTCGATGCCGTTTCGCCGGCCCCGACGGTGTCGATGCTCCCTTCGACTTCGGTGCCGCCAACCGTGATCGTGACGCCGATGCCGTTCTCGGTCGAGTCGCCCTGGTTTTCGACGCTGACTTCGACTTCCGGGGTTTCTTCGGCCGAGACGGAGGCCACTTCTTCGGCCGAGAGTTCGGTGCCGTTGATGCTGACGCCGCTCAGTTCCAAGCCGTGCACGCCCGCCGTCGCCGCACCGCTGGAGACGCTGATGCTGCCGAGCGCATTGGCGACGGAGCTTTCTTCCAGCCACTTGGTGCCTTCCGGCAGGAAGACACTCTCCGGCACGTCGTTGCCTTCGATCCCGTTGGCGGCGAGGACCCCGTCGATTTCGGGGCGGACGATGGCGGCGTAGAGGGCGTCGGCGGCGAGCAGCTTCTGCATCTGCCGGGCGATCGCCGCGGTCGCCTTGGCGGCGCCGGCGTCGCCAAGGGCGGTCGGCATCTTGTCGGCAATCTCGGCCATCGCGCTGGCCCGCAACTCATAGGTCAGCTCCAGCGCGTTCTGGGCCCGGCCCATGTCCCCCGGGGCGCTGAGGCCGTCGACCCGCGAGGCGTAGTTGTCCATCGCGCTGCGGTCGGCGTTGACCTCGTTGACGAAGTCGGTCACCGAGAGGCTGCCGGGGTCGCTCAGCTTGGTGAAGAAGGCTTTGCTGGTCTGGTCGGTCTCTTCGACGATCTGGGTGACGTCGCGGGCGTAGTCGCTGAGCTGGCGGTGGGCGCGGGCGTCGAGGCAGCCCTTGACCCCGAGCACGATCAGGATCAGGACGATCAGGCCGCCTCCCAGCGCAAGCCCACGCCGCAGCATGATCTGCTGGCGTTCGGGTCGGCGTTGTGGCCGCTCGCGACGTCGCGGCCCGCGTACTGGCGAATCCTCCAAGAAGCGGCTCTCCAAGCTGGTTGGGTGGCCGGAGAGTATGAAGCCTGGCGAGGTCGGTACGTTAAGACAGGCAGCAAACGGTGCGTTTTTCCCAAACCGCGCAGCGCAGGAGAAGCGGCTCTGGAGGCGAAATTAAAGGAGCTTTGGTCGGTTCCCTTGTCCTCAACCGCTTCCTCATCGAGCGCCGCATCGGCAGCGGCGGCTTCGGCGTCGTCTACGAGGCCTGGGACGGTCGCCTCGAGCGCCCGGTCGCGGTCAAGGCGATCGAGCAGCGGGGGGAGGCCGGCCGCCGGGTCCTGCGCGAGGCACAGGCGGCGGCCCGGCTCAACCACCCCGGCATCGTCACCCTCTATGAGATGGGCGAGGAGGACGGCAACGCCCTGCTGGTCAGCGAGTTGGTCGAGGGCTCGACCCTGGCCCGCCTCGACCACGCCGGCGAGCTCTCCGACCGCGAGATCGGCGAGATCGGCGCCGATCTCTGCGAGGCCCTCGACCACGCCCACTCGCGCGGTGTTGTCCATCGCGACATCAAGCCCCAGAACGTCCAGGTGGCCGAGGGCGATTGCGAGGGGGAGTCGCGGGCCAAGCTGATGGATTTCGGCGTCGCCCACCTCGCCGACGGCTCCTCGCTGACGGCGCCGGGGGACATCGTCGGCACCCTCGCCTACATGGCGCCCGAGCAGGCCGAGGGCCGCGCCGCCGGCCCCGAGGCCGACGTCTACTCGCTGGCCCTGATGCTCTACGAGTGCTGGAGCGGGGAGAATCCGCACCGGCGCTCCAGCCCGGCGGCGACGGCACGGGCGATCGGCGCCCGCACCCGGCCGCTGCGACGGCTACGCCCTGACCTGCCCCGCGAGCTGACCGCCGCGATCGACGCCTGCCTCGCCGCCCGCCCCAACCACCGCCCCTCGCTGGAGCAGCTGGGCACGGCGATCGAGGACTCGCTCGACCTCCTCGGTGACCAGACCGGCCCGCGGCGCGGGCATTTCGGCGCCCGCCTCGCCGCTCTGGGCCTCGCCGCCGCCTTAGGTGCCTGGCTCGCCCTCGGCCACGGCATCCTTCTTCCGTAGGATTTTCCAATCGGCGTCCTGCGCAATCTCGAGTCCCGGATCGAAGGCCTCGTCGAGGGAGTCTTCAGTCGCGCCTTCAGCTCCGAGGTGCAGCCGGTCGAACTCGCCCGCAAACTGGCCAAGGAAATGGACGCCCACAAGACGGCGTCGGTGGAACGGGTCTACGTGCCGAACGAGTACACGGTCTACCTCTCGAGTAAAGACCGGGCCAAGCTCAAGGGGTACGAGCGCTCGCTGGAGCAGGAGCTCTCCGGTTATCTGCTGGAGCACGCGCGGCGGCGCAGCTACGACCTGCTGACCCGGCCATCGGTCGACTTCGCCACCGACGAGCGCCTGCGCCTCGGCGAGTTCGGGATCCAGGCGCGGCTGGTGAAGCCGCCGGCGCACGAGGGCGAGGCTCCGAAGCAGGGCGAAGAGGGTCACACGATGGTCTACTCGGCGGTCCGCGAGCGCGATCGTAGCCGCCCCAAACACCCCGAGCAGGCGGTCGGCGCCCTGGTCTCGACCCGGGCCGTGGTCTCGCTCGACGATCGCCGTTACGTGCTCGACGGCCCGCGGGCGACGATCGGCCGCTCGAAGGCGGTCGAGTGCGTGCTCTCCGACCCCAACGTCTCCCGCCGCCACGCGGAGCTGCGCCGGGCCGAGTCCGGCGACTGGCAGATCGTCGACCTCGGCTCGACCAACGGGATCAAGGTCAACGGGCGCCGCGTCGCCTCGACCCGGCTCTCGCCGGGAGACCAGGTGACGGTCGGCACGACCACCTTCCGCTTCGACATCGAGCAGTGACGGCCGCTCGCCGTAAGGTTGCGGGCGCGTGGACTATGACCCGATATCCGTAGCGCTGAAGTTCGGCTTCCTGGCCGTCCTTTACCTCTTCCTGCTGGTGATCGCGCGCAGCGCGATGAAGGACCTGCGCCGGACCGCCTCGCCGGCCCCGGACGCGACCGGGTTCCACGCCGCGCCGGCCTATGCCGAGTCGGTCCGCGGCGCCGATGCCTGGCTGGTCGCCGAGCGTGGAGGCGGCCTCGGGGCCGACGAACGCTTCGACCTGATCGGAGGGCTCTCGATCGGGCGCTCGAAGGATGCCGACGTGCAGATCGACGACCGCTACGCCTCCAGCATCCACGCCCGTCTCTTCGAGCGCAGCGGCCGCTTCTTCGTCGAGGACATGAACTCGACCAACGGCACCCTTCTAAACAACGCCACCTTGGTGGGAGAGGCTGAGCTGATCGACGGCGACACGGTGCAGATCGGCGACACGGTGTTCAGACTCGAGGCGTCATGAAGCGCATGCGCAGCGACCGTCCATATCTGATTCAGCGGGAGCGGAGCATGCGCGGAATCGGTGGCAGATGACCCTGCGAATCGACGATCAGGCCTTCCGCACCGACACCGGCCGCCAGCGCAACGCCAACGAGGACTCGCTCTTCAGCCGGCCGCCGCTGTTCGTCGTCGCCGACGGGATGGGCGGCGCCCAGGCCGGCGAGGTCGCCTCGAAGACGGCCGCCGAGTCCTTCGACCGCGAGCTGCCGCAGGGGCCGCCCGAGCAGGTGCTGCGGGAGACGATCGAGGCAGCGAACCGGACGATCCACGAGCACGCCGCGAAGGATCCCGACCTGGCCGGGATGGGGACGACGATCACCGCCGCGATCGTCGACCGCGAGTCCGAGGAGGTGGCGATCGGACACGTCGGCGACAGCCGTGCCTACCGGTTGCGCGGCAGCCGCTTCGAGCGCCTCACCCGCGACCACTCGCTGGTCGAGGAGATGCGGCGCAAGGGACAGCTGACCGACGCCCAGGCCGAGGACCACCCGCAGCGCTCGATCATCACCCGCGCCCTCGGCCCCGAACCGGAGGTGGAGGTCGACCTGCAGACCGTGCCCGCCCAGGCCGGCGACGTCTTCCTGATCTGCTCCGACGGCCTGACGACGATGCTCGGCGACGAGCAGATCGGCCGCCTGCTGGCCCGGGCGACCTCGATGCAGTCGGCGGTCCGCGCCCTGGTCGACGAAGCCAACCGGGCCGGTGGCCGCGACAACATCACCGCGATCGTCTTCCGCCTCGGCGACGGCGACGCGCCCACGGGGGCCGCCGCCAGGGCGGGCGCGCCCGAGGGGGCGACCCTGGTCGGCTCATCCGCCGAGGAGGCCGGGCTGACCGCGACCGAGGTGCGCCGCCGCGCCGCCGCGGAGGCCGCCAAGCAGCGCCGCGAGGAGCTCGCCAGCACCAAGCCACGGCGCCGCCTGCGCACCGCGGCCAAGGTGCTGGCGCTGCTCGCCGTACTCGCCGCTGCCGCCTTCGCCGCCTGGTACGGCAACCGCCAGATCTGGTTCCTCGGCACCGACGACAGCGGCCGCGTCGCCCTCTACCGCGGCGCCCCCTACGAACTGCCCTTCGGAATCAAGCTCTACGACGAGCGCTACGCCAGCCCGATCCAGACCGAGTCGCTGCCGCCCAGGCGCCGCGACGCCGTCACCGGCCACGACCTGCGCTCACGCGAGGACGCCGTCTCCCTGATCGAAGACATCCAGAAGAGCCAGGGGGTCCCTTGAGTTCCGCCAGGAACCGGGAGCTGGCCGCTCTGGTTCCGGTCGCCATCCTCCTCACGGCTGGCTTCGCCGCCGTCTTCGCCCAGGAGGAAACCCGCCTCGACAACCTCAGCCTCATCTACGGGGCCTACTTCCTCGCGGTCTGCGTCGCCACCCACGTCTACCTGCGGATCCGCTTGCCCGACGCCGACCCCTACCTCTTCCCGCTGGTCGCCCTGCTGACCGCCTTCGGGCTGGTGATGATCTACCGGATCGACGACGCCCTCGCCCGCGACCAGGCCAACTGGTTCGTCCTCGGACTCGTCCTCTTCGCGCTGACGATCCAGTTCCTGCGCGACTACGAGGTGCTGGAGCGCTACCGCTACACGATCGCCGCGGTCGGGCTGCTGCTGCTGCTGGCCCCGCGTCTGCCGGGGATCGGTCAGCAGGTCAACGGCGCCTACCTCGGGATCAAGATCGGCCCCCTCGCCTTCCAGCCGGCCGAGTTCTCGAAGATCGCGATCGTCGTCTTTCTCGCCAGCTATCTGCGCGAGCACCGCGAGGTGCTGATCGTCGGGGCGCGGCGCGTGCTCGGGGTGACGCTGCCGCCGCTGAAGCACTTCGGGCCGATGCTGGTCGTCTGGGGAGCGTCGATGTTCATGCTCGTCTTCATCCGCGACCTCGGCAGCTCGCTGATGTTCTTCGCCGCCTTCCTCGCCCTGCTCTACGTCGCCACCGGGCGCTTCTCCTTCGTCGTCATCGGGATGGCGATGTTCACGGTCGGCGCCTGGTTCTTCGCCTCGACCGTGCCCCACGTCCATGACCGGGTCGAAATCTGGCTCAACCCCTACGGCGACCCGACCGAAACCGGGTACCAGATCCTGCAATCGATCTTCGCCCAGGCCGACGGCGGTCTCTTCGGCAAAGGCTTCGGGCAGGGGCTGATCACGATCCCCGGCACGAGCGACGCCTTGCTGCCGGCGGCCCAGACCGACACGATTTACTCGCTGATCGTCAACGAGCTGGGCCTGTTCGGGGCCTGCGGCGTGATCCTCATCTACCTCTTGATCGCCGCCCGCGGCTTCAAGATCGCGCTGCTCGCCCGCGACGGCTTCTCGAAGCTGCTGGCGACCGGGCTCACGGCGGTCTTCTCGATTCAGGCCTTCGTGATCATCGGCGGCGTCACCCGGGTGATCCCGCTGACCGGCGTCACCCTGCCCTTCATCAGCTACGGCGGCAGCTCGATCGTCGCCAACTTCGTGCTCCTGGCCCTGCTCTTGCTGATCTCCGACCGCGCTCGCCGTGAGGCGATGGAGCCCGGCGGCCGGGCTCTGGCATTGGGGAGAACGTGAACCGGCAGATCGTCAAATTGTTCGGCTTCATCGTCGTCCTCTTTGCCGTCCTGGTCGGCTTCACGTCCTACTGGTCGGTCTTCGACGCCAAGGCGCTGAAGGAAAAGGAAGCCAACAAGCGGCCGCTGCTGGAGCAGCAGCAGATCCGCCGCGGCCGCATCCTCGCCGCTGACGGCACGGTGATCGCCAAGTCGGTCGGGAAGGGCAATGGCGACGCCAAGCGCTTCGTCCGGCGCTACCCCGAGGGCGCGCTCTACGGGCACCCGATCGGCTACAGCTTCGTGCGCTATGGCGACAGTGAGTTCGAGCAGTTCCACAACGAAGAGCTGGTCGGCGAAGAATCGGAATTCAGCTCGATCCTCGACGAGCTCCTCGGCCACGCCCAGGAAGGCAACGACATCGTCACCAGCATCGACCCGGTGGCGCAGCAGACTGCCTTGGCCGATCTCGAAGAACAGGGCTTCGGCGCCGTCGTCGCGATCGAGCCGAGCAGCGGCGCGATCAAGGTGATGGCCTCGAACAAGCCGTATGACCCGAACCGGGTCCCCTACGACATCGAAAAGCTGCTCCAGAGCAAAATCGAAACGCCGCTGCTCAACCGCGCGACCCAAGGGCTGTACCCGCCCGGCTCGACCTTCAAGGTCGTGACTGCCGCCGCCGGCCTGGAGGCGGGCGTGATCACGCCGGAAACGACGATCGACGCACCTGGTTCGCTGGAAGTCGAAGGGCAGCCACTGGAAAACGACTTCAGCGAGGACTTCGGCGCGATCGCGCTCGATACCGCCCTGACCAACTCGGTCAACACCTGGTTCGGGCAGCTCGGGCAGCAGCTCGGCCAGGAGCGGCTGTTCGAAACGATGGAAAAGTTCGGCTTCAACTCGACGCCGGCGATCGATCTGCCCGCGGACGAGGTCGAAAAGAGCGGCGTCTACGGCGAAGGCCGGGAGCTGCTCGGCAAGGACGATCCGGTCGACCTGGCACGGGTCGCGATCGGCCAGGAGCGGCTGCTGGCGACGCCGCTGCAGATGGCCGAGGTCGCGGCGGCGGTGGCCAACGACGGCAGGCTGATGAAGCCGCAGATCTGGAAGCGGGTGGTCGACCCCGACGGCCGCGTGATCGACCGCCTCGACCCCTCCGAGTACAGCCAGCCGGTCAGCTCCGAGACCGCCGCAGAGCTGACCACGGCGATGGAAGGGGTGGTCAGCGAAGGCACGGGCACCAACGCGGCGATCCCCGGTGTGCAGGTGGCCGGCAAGACCGGAACCGCGGAAACCCCCGGCAACGCGGCCTGCGGCGGCGGCGTCGAAGAGAACCAGGCCTGGTTCATCGGCTTCGTCCCGGCCGATGATCCGCAGATCGCGATCGCCGCCTCGGTCGAGTGCACCGAACAGTTCGGCAACGACGTCGCCGCCCCGATCTTCCGCGACGTGGCCGAAGCGATCTTGAATGGCGAATGACGTGAGAAAACGAGGAGGCGCCGGTGCCTGATGTGAGCGAGGGAAGTGTCGTCGACGGGCGCTATCGCGTCCTGCGCCGGCTCGGCAGCGGCGGCATGGCCGACGTCTGGCTGGCCGAGGACACCCACCTCCAGCGCCAGGTAGCGCTGAAGGTCCTGCATCGCCGCTTCGCCCAGGACCGCGAGTTCGTCCAGCGCTTCCAGCGCGAGGCGGAGTCGGCGGCGGGGCTGCAGCACCCGAACATCGTCTCGGTCTTCGACCGCGGCGAGTTCGAGGGCACCTACTACATCGCCATGCAGTACATCGACGGGCCGACGCTGAAGCAGCTGATCGACCGCGGTCTGACCCCGGAACAGGCGGTGGCGCTGATCCGCCAGGTGCTCGAGGCGGCCCGCTTCGCCCACCGCCACGGCATCGTCCACCGCGACCTGAAGCCGCAGAACGTGCTCGTCGACGGCGAGGGCAAGGCGGTGGTGACCGACTTCGGGATCGCCCGCGCCGGGGTCTCCGAGATCACCCAGACCGGCTCGGTGATGGGCACCCCGCACTACCTCTCGCCCGAGCAGGCGCAGGGCTTCGACGTCACCGCCGTCTCCGACCTCTACTCGATCGGGGTGATCCTCTACGAGGCGCTGACCGGGCGGGTCCCGTTCGAGGCCGACAGCGCCGTGGCCGTGGCGATGAAACAGGTCTCGCAGACGCCGCAGCGGCCCAGCTCGATCAATCACCGGGTCACCCCGGCGCTCGACGCGGTGGTGATGCGGGCGCTGGAGAAGGATCCGGGCCAGCGCTTCCAGAGCGCCGACGCCTTCATCGCCGCCCTCGACGCCGCGCTGAAGGAGCCGGCGGGCGGCGGCGGCACCGCTGCCTTCGCGGCGCTGCCACCGGTCGTCGCGACCCCGGAGGAGGCCGCCGCCGAGGAGGAGCCCGATCCCGAGCAGGAGGCGCGCAAGCGCCGCCGCCGCTGGATCGCCGCCGCGCTCGCGGCCGTGCTGATCGGCGTCCTCCTCGGCCTGGCGTTGACCCGCGACACGAGCACCGAAGTGCCGGGCGTGACCGGCAACCAGCTCAACGTCGCGATTGCCCTGCTCCAGCAGGACGGCTTCTCGGTCGGCGAAGTCAAGCGGGTCGAGCGCGAAGCCGCGCCCAACACCGTGCTCGAGCAGGATCCGGCGGCCTCCCCACCCGGCGACGAGGCCGCGCTCGACTGCTCGTTCCTGACCTTCTTCTGCTCCAAGCCCGAGGTGACGCTCACCGTCAGCGCCGGCCCGGGCAGCGGCAAGGTGCCGGCGACCGCCGGCCTGAGCCGCGAAGACGCGACCGAAAAGCTGGAAGCCGCCGGCTTCGGGGCCGAGGTCGAAACGGTCAACTCCGACTCGGTCGAAGAGGAACTGGTGATCCACTCCGAACCGTCGGCGGGCACCACCGTCACCAACGGCTCCGACGTCACCATCTTCGTCTCCGCCGGCCCGAAGCTGACCAAGGTGCCGGTCCTGGTCGGCAGCCAGCGCCGCCTCGCGGTGCAGCAGATCCGCGGCCGCGGCCTCACCCCCAGCGTCTCCGAAGAAGAAAGCGGGTCGCCGGCCGGCGAGGTGATCGGCCAGTCGCCCAGCGCCGGCAGCGAGGTCGAAGCCGGCTCGACGGTCGCGATCGTCGTCTCCTCCGGCAAGGAACAGGCGCAGGTGCCGAACGTGATCGGCAAGCTGCGCGAAGAAGCGGTGCGGGCGGTGCGCGAAGCCGGGCTCGAACCGACGGTCGAAGAGGAAGAAACCGAAGTCGCCGGCAAAGTCGGCCGCGCGATCGACCAGTTCCCGCCGCCGGGCTCCGAGCTCGAACCCGGCGACGCGGTGACGATCGTCGCCGGCAGGCAGGCCAGCGCCGAACCGGAAGCGGAAGAAGAACCATGAGGGTGGCGGTGCTCTCCGGCGGGCGCTCTTCCGAGCACGACGTCTCGCTGCGCTCCGGCGCCTCCGTCGCGCGCGGGCTGGAGGGCGCGGGCCACGAGGTCGTGGCGGTGACGATCGAGCGCGACGGGCGCTGGCTCAACGCGGGCTCGCCGCTGCGGCTGAGCCCGGCCGCCGGCCTACTCGACGCCGACGCGGTCTTTCCCGCCCTGCACGGCGCCTTCGGCGAGGACGGCAGCGTCCAGGGCCTGCTGGAGCTGCTCGACGTCCCCTACGTCGGCTCCGACGTGCTCGCCTCGGCGACCTGCATCGACAAGCTGACGCTGAAGCGGCTCTTCGCCGAGGCCGGCATCCCCCAGGTCGATTTCGTCGCCGTCGGCGAGGACGATTGGCGCCGCCGCTGTGAGGAGATGGGCCTGCCGCTCTGGGTGAAGCCGTCGCGGATGGGCTCCAGCGTCGGCATCAGCAGGGTCGAAGATCTGACGGAGCTCGGGGCCGCGGTCGAGCTGGCCCAGCGCTACGACCCGCGGGTGATCGTCGAGGCCTCGGCCAGCGGCCGCGAGGTCGAGTGCTCGGTGCTCGGCAACGAGTCGCCGCAGATCTCGCTGCCGGGCGAGATCGTCGCCAACTCCGAGTGGTACGACTTCGAGGCCAAGTACGAGGAGGGCGGCATGGAGCTGCGGGTGCCGGCGCCGATCTCCGCGCCGGAGGCTGCCCGCCTGCGGGCGCTGGCCGCCTCGACCTTCGCCCTCGCCGGCTGCTCCGGCCTCGCCCGCTGCGACTTTTTCGTCGAGCCGGATGGCGAGGTGCTGGTCAACGAGATCAACACGATGCCCGGCTTTACCGAGACCAGCGTCTACGCGAAGCTGCTGGAGGCGAGCGGGATCGCCTACGCGGACCTCTGCGACCGTCTCGTCGCCCTCGCGGTCGAGCGCCACGAGCGCGCTCGCTCGCACGAGTTCTAACTCAGTTCAGCAGCTTCACGTCGCTGATCTCGACCTGGAAGCGGCCCTCCTGGTCGCGCGCGGGGGCCGCCTTGTTGAACCAGATCAGGAAGTACTTGGCGGGCGCGGTCAGGCTGAGGTCGGCTTCCGCGGTCTCGCCGGCGTCGGTCACCTCGCCGACCGGTTCGCCCCATTCGGAGAGTTCTTCCGGCGGGCCCGAGGCGGCGGCGTAGACCTGCGCATCCCAGCCCGGGGTCGGCGTGCGGACGACCAGCTCCGACGGGGTCGCCGCCGACTTGGCGGTGACGTAGAGGCCGACGCCTGGGTCGGGCCCGGTCTTGGTCCCGGCGAAGGTGTCGGAGTCGTAGTGCTCGCTGCTCCAGGCGGTCGAGAGGTTGCCGTCGATGGCCAGCCCGATCGTCGCCGGGTCCTCTTCGCCGTCGCCCTGTGGATCGAAGTCGGTGGCCGAGGAGAGGGCGACGGTCGAGCCCCTGTCCTTCAGCGCTCCGCCCCCGCCGCCGCTGTTGCCGCTGCTGATCAGCAGCACCGCCCCCACCACCGCGGCGGCGACCAGCAGCGCCAGCCCGATCGCCGCCCCGGACAGGCGGCTGCGGCTGGAGAGCTTGCGTTTGGGCGGCGGCACCGCGTCGAGGACGCTGGTCGCCTCGCCGGTGGTCGAGCCCGCCCGCGCCGCCTCGACCTCGAGCGCGGTCGAGAGGTCGTCGATCATCTCGCCGACCTCCTGGTAGCGCTGGGCCGGGTCCTTCGTCGTGGCCCGCTCGACCACCAGGGCCGCCGCCGCGGAGATCTCGGGACGGCGCTTCTGGACGTCGGGCAGCTCCTCGTTGACGTGTTTCATCGCCACCCCGACCTGGCTGTCGGCGTGGAAGGGGACCTGGCCGATCAGCATCTCGTAGAGGACGACGCCGAGCGAGTAGATGTCCGAGCGCGGGTCGACGGCGTGGCCCATCGCCTGCTCGGGGGCGACGTAGTCGGTGGTGCCGAGGACCCGGCCGGTGGCGGTCATCCCGTCCTGCTCAAGCTGGCGGGAGATGCCGAAGTCGGTCAGCTTGGCCCGCCCCTCGGCGTCGATCAGGACGTTCTGGGGCTTGATGTCGCGGTGGACCATGTTGCGGGCGTGAGCGACGGTCAGCCCGCGGGCGATCTCGATCGCGTAGGCCAGCGCCTCCTGGGTGTCGAGGGCGCCGAGCCGGGCGATCCGCTGCTTCAGCGTCTCCCCTTCGACGTACTCGAAGACGATGTAGGGGTGGCCGCCGTCCTCGCCGGCGTCGATCACCGCGACCACGTTGGGGTGGGAGAGCTTGGCGACAGCCCGCGCCTCCTGGCGAAAGCGCTCGAGCTGGTCGGGCTGCTCCGACATCTCGCGATGCATCACCTTGACCGCGACGGCACGGTCGAGGGTGCCGTCGTTGGCCAGGTAGACGGTCGACATGCCGCCGCTGCCGAGCTTGGCCTCCAGCTTGTAGCGGCCGGAGAGCACGGTGCCGATCATCTGCGAGCTGGTCGAGCGCGGGTCCATTAGTGGAGCGGAACGTTATGAGGCATGGCAAGGGGTGTCCATCGACTTCGAATCAAGTGTCCGTACAGGTTCGCTACCGCACCGACCCCGCCTGCCCCTGGTCGGAGTATCGCAACGAGCCGCGGCGGTGGCCTGGCTAGGGCGAGGAAGGATCGGAGTCCGAGCGCAGAAGCTTCCGTTCCAGCCCCTGCAATGCCGCGGCCGCTTGCGGATGGGCCATCCTGAGGTCGCCGAGGCGGCGGAGATAGCCCTTTATCTCCCAGGTCGGCAGGAGCTGCCGGCAGCGCTCGATTGCCTGCCCGGCCTCCTCCGCCTGCCCGGATGCTTCCGCCGCCAGTGCATGCTGGAACTGCCGCTCCGCCGATTCTCCCTGCAGCCCCGAGTACAGGCGCGCCAGTGCCAGCACCGAGGGGTCCTCGTTGCTCATCAGGCAGCCCTCGTCGCCGCCCGGCGGCGGCGGTGGCCCTCCGAGCAGGCCGTAGGCCTCCTCGGGAGTCGAGAGTCGAGCGAGGCTCAGCAGGGCAACTCGAGCGAAAATCGCCGTGCCCTCGGGTTGCCGGAGGGCAAGCGAGACGAGAGCGAGCTCCGACTCGAGGTTGAGAAGCCGATCGGAGTTTTCGAGCAGGTAGTCGAGCGATTCGTCAGCGCCCAGCGCGCCCCACCGCGCCAGGCGCTCGGCCCTCTGCTCGCGCTCGGCCCCCTCGACGACCCGGTTGAACGCGGCGTCGACGTTCCCCTCTCGCGCTTCTTTGAGTAGGGCGAGATGAAGCCCCAACTCGGGATGCCCCGGATTGGCATCGATCAGATGCTCCAACGCGGCTTCCGAGACATCTGAGAGAAAAGCGTCTTCGTTGGCGTCGAACACGGCGCGGGATTCTCCCCAGGTCGACGTTTGGATCCACTGCTTGAGGAGGACCTGTGCCTCGGTATCATGCTCGGGGTGCAGCAGCCAGACGGGCCGGTCCTCGCCGATCTCTCCGTCCCAGGCGAGGTCGAAGTCGTCCTCTCCCTGGGCGCGCAGGGCGCGCAGGAGCTTGCGAGCGCTGGCGGCTTGGGCGGGATCCCCTGGGGAGGAATCCAGCAGCACCGTCCAGCTCAGCTGGATTGCGGCGGCAAGGTCCCCGACCTGGTGGTGCCAGTTGGCCTTGACGAGCAGCAGGGACCCGACCGCCGCACTCCCCACGTACTCCTCGATCGCCTCGTCAATTGGCTCCAACGCCTCCGCAGCACGCTCCAGGCCGGTGAGAATCGCCAGCAGCAGGCCCAGCGACGCGGCGAGTTCGGGCAGATACCGCTCCTCGCTGCGGCGGACCAGCTCGCGCCGATGACCGATCGCCTCCGCGATCATCTTGAGCGCTTCGTCTTGACGGTCGAAAGAGAGCAGGAATCCCGCGAGATTGTTCAGCGACCCGGCGAGGTCGCCCAGGTATGCCGGGTTCTTCTCCACCAGCTCCCGGTAGTAACCCACCGCCTCTTCCACTGGCTCCGGAACCTCCTCGACCCTTCCGGCGCTGCCCAGCCGACCGCCGAGGTTGTTCAGCGACAACGCCAGATCACGCAGGTACCTCTCCCGGTCCTGCCGCGTCAGCTCCCGGTAGTAACTCACCGCCTCTTCCGTCATTTCGAGCGCCTCCTCCGTGCGCTGGAGGCCGCCGAGGACATTGGCGAAGTTGTTCAGCGACACCGCGAGTTCGGGCAGGTACCTGTCCGGGCTCATCTCAGCCAACCGGCGCCTGTGCTCGACTGCCTCTTCGACCGCCTCGATCGCGTCCTCGTGTCGGTTGAGGTGCCGTAGACGAGTCGCCAGGTTGTTCAGCGACACCGCGAGTTCGGGCACGTAGCCCTCCGGGCTCTCCTCGGCCAGGTGACGCCGGTGTTCCACCGACTCTTCCATCGGTGCCAGGGCATCCTCATTGCGCCCCACCGCCTCGAGCACATTCGAGAGATTGTTCAGCGACCCGGCGAGGTCCGGGACGTATCCCTGGGAGCCTTCCTCCACCAGCTCCCGGTAGTAACCCACCGCCTCTTCGATTCCCTCGAGCGCCTCCTCGCTGCGGTCGAGCTTGCCGAACGTCGTCGAAAGGTTGTTCAGGGCTCCGGCCAGACTGGGGATATATCCCTGGGAGCCCTGGTCCACCAGTTGCCTGTAGTAACCCACCGCCTCTTCGACGGCTTCAAGCCCCTCGGAGCCGCGCTCCAGTTCGCCGAGCGCCGCCGACAGGTTGTTCAGCGACATCGCCAGGTCCGGGACGTATCCCTGGGAGCCTTCCTCCACCAGCTCCCGGTAGTAACCCACCGCCTCTTCGACGGCTTCGAGCCCCTCGTTATTGCGCCTCAGGTTGCGAAGGGCACTGGAGAAATTGTTCAGCGCACCGGCGAGCGACGGCAGGTGCTCATCCCGATCCGCCTCCACCAGCTCCCGGTAGTAACCCACCGCCTCCGCGGCCGCCTCGAGCGAGCGCTCGCTGTCTCCCACCCCCGCGAAGGCGCTCGCCAGGTGGTTCAGCGACATCGCCAGGTCCGGGACGTATCCCTGGGAGCCTCCCTCCACCAGCTCCCGGTAGTAACCCACCGCCTCTTCGATCGCCCGCAGCCCCTTCGTCCCTTGCCCCGAGGCACGCAACGCGCCTGACAGGTTGTTCAAGGTGGCGGCGAGGATCGGCAGGTGCTCATCCCGATCCGCCTCCACCAGCTCCCGGTAGTAACCCACCGCCTCTTCGATCGCCCGCAGCGTCTCGCTCGCGCGCCCCAGCTCGCCGAAGACGTTGGACAGGTTGTTCAGCGACATCGCCAGGGCGGGCAGGTGCTCATCCCGATCCTCCTCCACCAGGGCGCGGTAGTGCTCGACCGTAAGTGGAAACAGCTCCGGCGCGAGCGGTCCCAGGCCAAAGGAGTTGCGGAGGCTCTCTTCCACGACGGCCGCCGCCCCCGCCCGCGGTCGGGCCAGTTTGGTGATGAGATTGAGTCCGGCGGCCAGCTCGGCATTGCCGGATGCGCGTTTCACGAAGGCGGGCAGCCGCCGGTCGAGTGCCTCCCTGACATGATCGGCAAGTTGCTGGCTGTTTCCGACGGCCCTGCTGAGAACGGCGAAGGCCCGGGTGAGCTGATGATCGGAGGCGCCATCGAGGCTCGCGCCCAAAAGCGCCGGCCACTCCGTGTACTCGCGGGTTACCAGCGCCTCGGCGAGCAGGTCCGGCTCCACCGGAGCAATTGCGGGCGGCTCACGAAGGTCTCCGCCGGTGTACAGGTGACCGAGCCAGCGGGCGATAGCTCTTCGCCGCTCCGCTGGCGCCTCTTGCAGGTCAGGGACGACGTTGACCAGGGATAGGGCTTCCTCTTCCGTTTCAGCCGACAGCAGCGTGGCGACTGCCACCGCCTGGGCTCGGAGGGTCGGGTCGAGGTCCACTCCCAGGGTCTCGCCCCAGCGCTTCCAGTACTCGGCCTCATGCTCGTCGAGCAGTTTGAGCATCAACTCGTCACGGCCCAGGGAGTCGACGTCGAGCGACGGTTCCCGGGCAACAAGCAGGGCAGCGCCGAGAACGAAGAGGGGGCGGGCGAAATGGGATTCCTTCAGCGCGGGACCCGGGCCGGCTGGGACCTCGGCGTCGTAGCGCTTGGCCAGCGCCGCCACCCCGGCATCAAAGATCCAACGACTGTCGACGGCATTTTCGCGGTCATCCAGCCGTATCGGCTCGGCGCCATCGAGCGCCTGCACCACTATGTCCCGACCGTCGCCGCTCGCGAACAGGTTTTGGACCTCACTCTTCGTGCGGGCCTGCCGGCAGACGAGGATCAGGCGGGCGGGCGGACCATCGGTTCTCTGGGCGAGCCTCAGAATCAGCGAGCCGACCAGGCTCGGACGGGTCTCCGCGTAGTCGATCGCGACCATCAGCCTTCCCGGCCACGCAACCAGCTCGTCGAGCTTGGCGTCGACATTTGCATTTGCGTCCAGGGTGAGCAGGCCGGCGGTCCAGCCGCTCCTTTCCGCTCTGGCGCATTCCTCCAGAGCCAGGCGGGTCTTGCCGAAGCCCCCAGCGCCGGTGATCAGCGCCACCCCGAGCCGGCGGCTGGATTCTCGCCATCTCATCAACTGCGACTGCAGGCCCTCTCTCCCGGTGAGGGGCACGAGGCCGAACTGCGGCCTCAGGAGCGCGCTCGGTGCGGCCTCAAGCGCGGTCGAGGGGTCCCTGAACGGGAGAGCGATCGGGAGCCGCTGCGCATCGCCCTTCATCCTCTTCGCCACAACTCGTTCCTCTTGGGACGCCCCCTGCCAGTCCTCGCCGTCACACTCCGTCAGCTCGGGAAAGGACTGTGCGACCACGGCGGCGGGAATCGCGAACCCCCCGAGATCGCTGCCCGGGTCACGAGAGCTGTCGATCACGCCGCAGACCCTGCCCGTGCGAAGGTTGAGCACGGGGCTGCCGCTGAAACCGCCGATCACCTGGCCCTCCTTCAGTTTGAATAGTTCCCACTCCCCCTCATGGTGCGCGCCCTCGAACTCAACGGAAGCGGAGCTGAGCGCCACCCTCCCGGGCTCGTGAGAGTCGAGGCAGAAACCGGTCAGCCAGAGGAGATCCGCCTCGCCGCCGGCCAGCGGCGCCGTGCGGTCGAGGGGAGCGCAGGGTTGCGTCCCGGGGAAACCCGTCACTGTCAATAGGGCGAGGTCGGGCAGCGGATAGAAGTGCGCCGCGGCGGAATCGGGCGCGAGGTCCGGCAGCCGTGCGCCTACCCGCGCATCGGCCGCCCCGTCTGCCGCGGACACGGTGACCTCGTCGACACCGTGCACGACATGCGCGCAGGTGAGGATCGCGTCTGGGGCCACAAAGAAGCCGGTGCCGCGAAATTCAGCCCCCGCGTCGATGCGGACGACGCATCTCCGCAGTAACGAAAGAAGAGGATTGCCGTCGGTCACGTGCGGTCTCGGTCAGCCACTCTGGCGATTCTCGGTCCACTCCAGGGTCACGCCCAGGGACCCCCTTCCCTCACCCTCGACCAGGAGCCCACTCAGCTTCCCGTTTTTGACCGCGAGCTCCAAGCCGAGCACGACCGTAACTTTGTCCGGAGCGGCTTTCACAAGCCCCTCCTTGATCGCTTCGGCAATGCCCTCGAGCGTCCGGGCTATGTCTCCGAAATCGAATTTGGGCATGGCGGCGGTCTTCACCGCGCCGACGCCATCCACGGCGGCGACCCGCGCGAGCGCCGTGGATCCGTTCGGAAGATCCATTTCCACTACTTGCTCCTGCACTGCGACACCTCCACGTTGGGTTCTACCGACGGTGAAAGTGTACGTGTGTTACTTAGAGCCGCTTGACCCCGGAAGGTCCCGCGACCGCTCGGCCGACTCGCTGCGCTCCGGGGTGACTTGAGCTGAGGCTTTCCAAAGTCTCCGCTTCGTCGGCTTGGGGAACGACGACGCAGAAGCCGCAGCCCATGTTGAAGACGTCGTACATCTCCGCCTCGGAGACCCCGCCCTGCTCTTGGATCAGCGCGAAGATCGGCGGCACCGGCAGCGGCTCGTCGATCTCGTAGCCGACCTCAGCCGCGAGCCGCAGCAGGTTGGCGGTGCCGCCGGAGGTGATGTGGGCGAGGCCGCGGACGTCGACGTCGGAGCGCAGCAGCGCGACGATCGCCTTGACGTAGATCGCGGTCGGCTCCAGCAGGACGTCGCCGAGCGGCCGGCCGAGGCGCTCGTCGTCGAGCGGGATGTCCGCGAGCGCCGAACGGGCGAGCGTGTAGCCGTTGGAGTGAATTCCCGAGGAAGGCAGGCCGATCACGACGTCGCCAGGCTGGACGGCCGAGCCGTCGACGATCGCGTCGAGGGCGACGGTCCCGAAGCAGGCGCCGGAGACGTCGACGCTGCTGACCAGGTCGCCGAGCTGGGCCAGCTCGCCGCCGGGGATCTCGACCCCGGCCAGCTCCGCCCCGCGGGCAAGGCCAGCGCCGATTTCCTCGCAGACCGCCGGGTCGGCCTTCTGCACGGCGATGTAGTCGAGCATCGCCAGCGGCTCGGCGCCGACGCAGATCACGTCGTTGACGTTCATCGCCACGCAGTCGATCCCGACCGTGTCGAAGCGCCCCAGCTCCTCGGCGACCAGCAGCTTGGTGCCGACCCCGTCGGTCGACAGCGCGACCCCGGCGTTCTCGCCGATCTCGATCACGCTCGCGTAGTGCCCCGGCAGCGGCACCTGCAGCGAGGGCCGGTCGAGCTTGATCGCCCCCAGCGCCCGGACCAGCCCGGCGACGGCGGCATCCGCTGCCCCCTGGTCGACCCCGGCTTTGGCGTAAGCGTCGCTCACGCGCCCAAGTCTTTCAGGCGCTCCGGCAAGTCGGGTGCCGGCTCGAAGACGTACTCGCGACCGACGCTTCGCCGTCGCAGCAACCGCCGGTCCGCCAACCGCGAAAGATCGGCGCGGGCGGTCTCGTGAGTGACCCGATGACTGTGGGCATGCCCAGCGAAGGTGTACGTGTGATCGGGGTGCTTGACGGCATGGGTGAGGAGAACGACCTGGCGGCCGTTGAGCCCGTCGACGGCATTCAGCCTTTCCTTGACGTCGCGCTGTTCGGCGATCTTGCGCCGCAGGTAGAGGTGCAGGTCCTCGACCGCTCGCTCGATCAGCCGCAGCTGGTGAAGCAGGAAATAGGTGGTGTCGCCGCCATCGGTCTCGGTTTCGAGGAACGCCTTGCCGTATTGCGCGGGGGCATCGCGGATCAGCCGGGAAATAGGTAGGTACTCGGTCAGCCAGTAATGACTCCGGTGCATCGCCCAGAAGAAGAGGATTCGAGCCGTGCGCCCGTTGCCATCCTCGAAGGGATGGTCGTGGGCAAGCCAGAAGTGCAGGAGGATCGCCCTTACCACGGGGTGAACAAAGGGCTCCCCTTCCTCATCTTCGTTCGCGAACTCGCAGAGCAGCCGCATCCGCTCGGGCAACTGCTCGGCGGGCGGCGGAACGTGGACCCGTTTGCGACCTTCGTACACGGCGACCCGCGGCTCGTCTGGCCGCTGCAGACGCCCAGCCGCGCTCTGGTCGTCCAGGGTTCCCTCGGTGAGGATCCGGTGCAGGTCGAGGACCGCCGCAGGGGTCAGGGTCTCGCCCATCTCCTCCCGCATGAACTGGAGCGCTCGGTAGTTGTTGGAGATCATCCGCTCGCTGCGGTCCTTTGGTGGTCGCCCGCTGCGCAGCAGCTCCTTGGCGACCACGCGAGAGGTCGTCGCCCCCTCGAGCTGACTCGAACGGATTGCCTCCTCCATCAATGAGTTGACCAGGAAGCGGTTGCGAGCCTCCCGGTCGGAGGTGACCGCCCGGTCCATCGCCACCTCCCCGCCGCAGCGCTGATCAACGTGATGGAGATGCCTGAGGATTAGGTCCGGAAGGGTGTAGCCGAACGGGTTGCCCTCACTATCCGCGAGCGGCAGCCGCCGCAGTTCGTCACCGCGGGCGATCTTGATCTTCAGCCACCATTGCTCTCGACTGAGGTCGTCTGGTGGCTCGAGGTGGCGGAGCTTGTCCCAGTGGGGATAGCGGTCGCGCGGCAGGATCTCGGCCGAGGCGGCGAGGGAGGCGAGCACAGCCTCCGTCGGCAGCTTCCCCATCAGGTCCTCTATTGATGGTGCTCTCTCTATGAACACGGCAACTCCAAGTGAATTCCAAATTTATCCAGAATTTGGAATATAGCTGATATCCAACCCAACTCCAAATAAGTCCAAATTTTGGATTTGGAGATCTCAGCGTTGCAGTTTGAGCAGCACCATCCCCGCCAACGCGGCCCTGTAAGCCGCGTACGGCCACAGCGCCCGGTCGCGCTCGACCAGGCGGATCAGGCGCTGGGAGGCGAGGGTCGAGGCGAAGGAGGCGGTGACGCCGAGCGCGAGTGCGCGGCGCAGCTCCGGGCTGGTGCCCCGGCGCGCCAGGCGGGTGCCCTTGAGGGCGGTGGCGCCGACGATGATCGGCAGCGCGATCGTGCGCGAGAGCAGGTTCGCCTGGTCGCGGGAGAAGCGGCGCCAGCGGGCGGCGGCGAGGGTGACGCCGTTGCGGGAGACCCCGGGTGCCAGGGCGGCGGCCTGGGCAACGCCGAGGGCGAGGCCGTCGGCTGGGGTCGCGTCGCCGCGCCCGCGCCGCTGCGGCCTGGCATCGGCGACGAGCATCGCCGCCGCCCCGGCGAGCAGGCCGTAAGCGGTCGCCCGCGGGCCGCCCAGCCGCTGCTCGATCGGCCGCTCCAGCGTGTAGCCGACGATCGCCGCCGGCAGGAAGGAGAGGCCGAGGAAGAGGACCCGGCGGCCGTCGAGCTGGTGCAGCTCCTCGCGGATCACCCGCCGCTGCCCGATCAGCAGCGCCAGCGCCGCGCCGGTGTGCAGCGCCACCTCGAAGCTCTTGCGCAGCTCCGGGTCGATCGAGTCCCAGTCCCAACCGGCCAGCCAGGGGACGAGGACGATGTGGGCCGAGCTGGAGACCGGCAGCAGCTCCGCCGGTCCCTGGACGATGCCCAGCGCCACCGCGCGCCGGGTCGGGAGCCGTCCCTCGCCCGCCTTGCTCAAGCGCCGCTCGTGCCGGCCGGCTCCGGGGTCGCGGCCGGCTCGTCCGCGTCGTCACCGGAGCCACCGCCGCGACGCCGCTTCATCAGCAGGTAGACGACGAGGGCGATGAAGGCGAGGGCAACCGCGTAGTCGAGGTAGTGCAGGTGGTCGCGCCACTGTTCCCAGTTGTCGCCGACGCTCTTGCCGACCAGGGAGAGCATCAGCACCCAGGGGATGCAGCCGGCGAGGGTGAGCACGGTGAAGCGCCAGAACGGCATTTTCGCGACGCCGGCCGGCAGCGAGATGAAGGTGCGGACGATCGGCAGCATCCGCGAGAAGAAGACGGTGGCGCTGCCGTAGCGCTCGAACCAGTCGTCGGCCCATTTCAGGTGCTTGGGGCTGATGTGGATCAGCTTGTTTTTTTCCAGCAGGTCGATGCGGCCGTAGTAGCCGACCGCGTAGGCGATCCAGGAACCGACCAGGTTGCCGAGCACCCCGGCGGCGACGACCCCGAACAGGGTCAGTTCCCCGGCGGCGACGCTGGCGCCGGCGAAGAGCATGATCGCCTCGCTGGGCACGGGCAGGCAGGCGGACTCGAGGACCATCAGCAGGAAGACGGCCGGCAGCCCGGTGGCGCTGATGAAATCCGTTCCCCAATTGACGATCGGGTCGAGGAAGAAATCGGTGACGCTGGCGAGGTAGAGGACGTGCATGGAGCGGCACATCGTAGGGAAGCAGTCCCGGGTCGCACCATCTAGCCCTAAACTGGGCCCCTCTGATGAGCCGGTTGAATCACCCCGTCTACCGCAACCGGATGCTGCAGCTGGCGGCCGACGCGGTGCTCGTCGCCCTGGCGTACTTCCTCGCCTTCCAGCTGCGCTTCCTCGACGAACCGCAGGGCTGGCCCGAGCGCTACCAGACGCTCTTCCTGCAGTCGGTCGGCTTCGTCGTCGTCGGCAAGCTCGTCGTCTTCTACGCCTGCGGGCTCTACCAGAAGTGGTGGCGTTACGTCAGCGGCCGCGACTTCCTCCTGATCTTCCGCGCCGTCGCCATCGCCAGCGCGATCCTGGTCGTCTTCTTCGCCGTCGCCAAGCCCTTCGCCCACACCCTGCCGCGGGCGGTCGAGGTGACCGACTTCGTGCTGACGATGATGCTGATCGCCGGCGCCCGCCTGGCGGTGCGGCTGATCGTCGAGCGCCCCTCGCGCGGGGCGCGCCTGCCCAAGCACGAGGTGCTGGTGGTCGGCGCCGGCTCCGGCGGCCAGATGGTCGTGCGCGAGCTGCAGCTCAACCCCAACCTCGGCGCCACCGCGATCGGCTTCGTCGACGACGACCCGCGCAAGCGGGGGATGCGGATGCTGGGGCTGAAGGTCCTCGGCTCGACCAAGGAGATCGTCAAGATCCTCGACGAGACCGAGCCCGACGAGGTCGTGATCGCGATCCCCTCGGCGCCGGGGCAGCTGCGCGGCCAGGTCGTCTCCGCCTGCCGCGAGCGCGAGATCCGCGTCCGCACCCTGCCGACCGTGTTCGAGCTCCTGCGCGGCGGCGTCCAGCTCAACAAACAGCTGCGCGAGGTGCGGGTCGAGGACGTGCTCGGCCGCGACCCGATCGTGCGCGAGCTCGACCGCGTCGGCGCCTACCTGCGCGACCGCATCGTCCTCGTCACCGGCGCCGGCGGCTCGATCGGCTCCGAGCTCTGCCGCCAGATCGCCCAGGTGAAACCACGGCTGCTGGTGATGCTCGACCACGCCGAGGACAACCTCTTCGAGATCGACCGCGAGATGGTCGAGCTGCGCCACTTCACCAACGTCGAGTCGGTCCTGGCCGACTGCAAGGAGCCGCACCGGATGCTGGAGGTGATGCAGCGCTTCAAGCCCGACGTCGTCTTCCACGCCGCCGCCTACAAGCACGTGCCGCTGATGGAGGCCAACCCGCTCGAGGCGGTCCGCAACAACGCGATCGCGACCCGGATCACGGCCGATACCGCCGCCGCCTCCAAGGTCGAGCGCTTCGTCCTGATCTCGACCGACAAGGCGGTCAACCCGAAGACGGTGATGGGCGCCTCGAAGGCGATGGCCGAGTTCATCGTCGAGGAGGCCGGCAACAAGCACCCCGGCACCCGCTTCGCCTCGGTCCGCTTCGGCAACGTCCTCGCCTCCTCCGGCAGCGTGGTGCCGATCTTCCGCAACCAGATCGAGCGCGGCGGCCCGGTCACCGTCACCCACCCGGAGATGACGCGCTACTTCATGACGATTCCGGAGGCAGTGCAGATGGTGATCCGCGCCGGCGACATCGGCGCCGGCAAGGGCGAGGTCTTCGTCCTCGACATGGGCGAGCCGGTGAAGATCGTCGACCTCGCCCACAACATGATCCGGCTCGCGGGCTATGAGCCGGAAGAGGACATCGCGGTCGAGTTCACCCAGCCGCGCCCCGGCGAGAAGCTGCACGAGGAGCTCTTCGGGTCGGCCGAGCAGCAGCAGCCGACGGCGGCGCGGCGGATCAACCGCGCGGTCCGCGCGGTGCCTCTGGACTCCGCCTGGGTGGAGTCGACGCTGAGCTCGCTCGAACACCTGGTGATGGCCGGCGACGAGGCCAATCTGGCCGAGCGAGTGGTCGAGTTGATCGCGTCGCCGGGTGGCGACATGGCGGCAGTCCCCGCCGCCGAATAACCTCCCGCAGCCACTTTGGTCCGGGTTATCGAACAAATCGGCGCGTTCGCCGGCCTCGCCGCATTCCTCGGGCTCGGCATCCTCGCGCTGCTCTCGTTCACCCATGGGCGCGATATTCGCCGCCTGCGCGACTGGGCCGGCTCGGCGCCGGAGCGCGACGCCGAGCGCAAGGAGACGACCTCGACGATCGCCGCCCAGCGGGCCGAGGAGCTGCGCCAGCTGGAGCAGTCCCGCACCGCCGAGCACGAGGCCGTGGGCAAGCGCGAGGAGCGCCGCCGTCGCCGCGATGCGGGGGAACCCGAACTGACCCGCCGCGAACGCTTCAGCGAGCGCAGCTCCGACCTCGGCGCCCGGCTCGCCGAACCACGCTGGCTGGTCGCCATCTTCATCGTCCTGGCGGTGATCGTCGGTGGCGTCGCCTACGCGCTTCTCAACGGCTCCGACGACAGCGCCACCGGCAAGAACGGCAAGCAGGCCGCGGCGAAGACGCAGCCCAGCGAAATCGAGGTGACCGTCCTCAACGGCACCGCCACCGATGGCCTCGCCGGCACCTACGGCGACAAAGTCGAGAACAAGGGCTTCCGCCTCGGCGCCGTCTCCAACACCGAACAGAGCTTCGAAACGAGCGTCGTCATGTTCGAACGCGGCCACGCCCCGGAAGCGCGCAAGGTCGCCAAGCAGCTGGGGATCGCGAAGCTGGATTTGATGAGCTCGGAAGTCAAGTCCGCCTCGGCGGGGGCCAATGTCGCGGTGGTGGTCGGCGAGGACAATGCCGCGGCGGCGGGCTAACGCGGCCGCACTGGTCTTCGCGCTTCTCGTCCTCGCAACGGTTGCCGCCTTCGCCTGGGCGCAGCGGCTCAAGCGCGATCCGCTGGTGCTCGACCGGGTCACCTTCATCGCGGTGCCGCGCATTCACCCGCAGGCCCCGCCGGTCCGCAGCTTCACCCCGAACGGGGACTGCCGCTATGACCGGGTGCGAATCCGCTTCCGCGTCACCCAGTCCGACGACGCCACCGTCCAGGTCGTCAAGCCCGGTGGCAGGGTCGTCGTCACCCTCGCCCGCGACCGCTTCCTCAAGCGCTACCACTTCTTCACCTTCTACTGGGACGGTCGCCAGCGCGGCGGCGGCATCGCCCCGGCGGGCCGCTACAAGCTGCGGGTCAAGCTGCTCGGGCAGGAACGCAACCTGGTCCCGCCCGGCGTGATCCGCCTGCACCGGGCGCCACACCAGCCGACAGGCGATTGCAGGCCAGCCGGGAGGCGGTCGCCTTGAGCGACTTCCTGGCGGCCGCCGGCGTCCTCGTCGCGGCCGCCGCCTGCGCCGCCTCGATCCTGCTGCCCCCCGGCCGCCCGCGCTCGCTGGCGATGCTGATCGCGATCGGCCTCTTCCCGGTCCTGATCCTCGGCGACCAGTGGCACACCCACCAGATCGTCGACCTGCGCCACGACGACGCCCGCATCGGCGCCCTGCTCCTCGCCGCCGCGGCCGCGGTCGGCGCCCTCGCCTACGCCTTCCGCCGCTGGCCGCTGCTGCTGCCGCTGGCGATCGTCGCCGCGCTCCCCTTCCGGGTGCCGCTGCACGCCGGCGGCGACACCGCGAACCTGCTGGTCCCGCTCTACCTCGTGATCGCGGCGGGAGTCGTCTTCACGCTGGTGCGCGACTGGCGCTCTCCCCCCAGCAGCTGGTCGCCGCGACCGCTCGCCTATCTGCTGGCCGCCTTCGTCGTCCTCTACGCGGTCCAGACCCTCTACTCCGGCGATTTCTCCCGCGGCCTGCAGAACGTCTGCTTCTTCCTCGTTCCGTTCACGGTCGCCTACCGGCTGCTGCGCGAGGTGGTGTGGGATCGGCGGCTGCTGACCCTGGTGCTCTGGGTGGTTGGGATCGAGGCGGTCGCGTTCGTCCTGATCGGCAGCGTCGAGTACCTGACCCGCAGCCTCTTCTGGAACGACCAGGTGATCAGGTCGAACGAATTCCACACCTACTTCCGGGTCAACTCGGTCTTCTGGGACCCCAACGTCTACGGTCGCTACCTGGCGCTGGTGATCGTGGTCGCGATGGCGGCGCTGCTGTGGGCGAAGGAACGCCGCTCCTTCACCCTGCTGACGGCGCTCGTGGCGGTCCTCTGGCTGGGCCTGGCCCAGACCTTCTCCCAGTCCAGCTTCATCGCCCTGCTGGCCGGCCTCGCGGTACTCGCCGCAATCAGATGGAGCTGGCGCTGGACGCTGGCCGCCGTCCTCGCCGGCCTGGTCGGGGCGGTGCTGGTGGTGACCCTCGTCGGCGGCTCCGGCAAGGTCAACTTCTCCCGCCTCAACATCGACACCAGCGGCCGCGCCAACCTCGTCCAGGGCGGCCTCGACCTCTTCGCCGAACGCCCAATCCAGGGCTACGGCTCCGGCTCCTTCCAAGCCGCCTACCGCGATCACCGAGAGAACAAGGACGTCCCGGTCTCGATCTCCCACACCGAGCCCGTCACCATCGCCGCGGAGCAGGGTTTACTGGGCTTGATCCTCTACGTCGCGTTGATCGTGGTTGCACTGTGGACCATGACCTCGGGCATCCGGGGGCCTCCGATGGGTGGGACGGGAGGGGAGTCCGAGAACGGAGCCAGTTTGCCCCGCCCGCAGGACTCCCCTCCCGTCCCGCTCGCCGGCAACCCGCAGGACCCCCCCTCGACGCTGCTCGCCGGCCGCGCCGCAGTACTCGCCGCCTTTGTCGCCCTTCTCGTCCACACCATGGCCTACGCCGGGTTCTTCGAGGATCCGATCACGTGGGTGTTGCTCGCCGTCGGCGCTTCGTTGGCAGCAACACCGACGGTCCGCGACCCCGCGTAGGCTCCGCCCGTGTCGGGATACCTGCGCCGCCTGGCGACGACCGGTGCCGCCTACACCGCGGCCAGCATCCTCTCGAAGGTCATCGCGGTCGCGCTGCTGCCGCTCTACACGCGCTACCTGAGCCTGGCCGACTACGGCGCCGCCGAGGTGATGTTCGCGGCGGTCGTCTCCGCCAGCATCGTCGTCCGCTTCGGCCTGATCGAGGCCCTGCTGCGCTTCTATTACAAGGACGACGAGGACCCCGACCGGGTCGTCGCCAGCACCTTCGCGGGGCTCTTCTGGTTCGCGACGCTGGGCGCCCTGATCGCCCTGCCCTTCGCGACGCCGATCTCCGAAGCGCTGCTCGACCCCAAGCCCTGGGAAGTGACCGCCGCCGCCGAACTGACCCGGATCGCGATCGGCGGCCTCTGGGTGCTGACGATGTTCGAGTTCATGCTCACCCTGTTCCGGCTCGAGGAGCGCGCGCGGGCCTTCTTCGTGACGACGATCCTCAACGTGCTGGTCACGATCGGCCTCACCGTCGTCCTCGTCGTCGGCGCCGGCGAGGGCGCCCGCGGGCTGCTGGTCGGCAGCTACGCCAGCGGCGCCGTCACCGTCCTGGTACTGGTCATGCTGCAGTGGCGCCGACTCTCGCTCTTCTTCGACCTCGCCCTGCTGCGTCGGCTGCTGCGCTTCGGCCTGCCGACGATGCCCGCCGAGGCCTCCCTCTACCTGCTCAACTTCGTCGACCGGATCATCATCGTCCGCAGCATCGGCCTCGCCGAGGCTGGGCTCTACTCGCTGGCGGTCAAGTTCGCCCAGGGCGTCAACGTGCTCGTCCGCGGCTTCCAGCTGGCCTGGCCGCCGCTCGCCTACTCGATCCGCGACGACGGCGAGGCCCGCCGCGCCTACGCCACCGTCGTCACCCTCTTCGTCGCCGGCTGCGCCTTCGTCGTCACCGGCATCTGGCTGTTCGCGCGCTGGATCGTGCGGGCGCTGGCGGCGCCGGAGTTCTTCGACTCCTACGAAGCGGTCGGCCTGATCGCCACCGCGGTCACCCTCTACGCCCTCTACATGGTTCTGGTCGTGATCCTCGGCCGCACCGGCCGCACCGAGTTCAACTTCCCGGCGACCCTCGCCGCCCTCGCCGCCAACGTCGCCCTCAACCTGATCCTGGTGCCACCGCTGGGGATCGTCGGCGCCGGCCTTGCCCTGGTCGCCTCCTACCTCGTCGTGCTGACCCTGATGTACGTCTTCACCCAGCGCCTCTTCCCGGTCCCCTACCAGTGGGGCCGCCTCGCCCGGGTCGTCCTCACCGCCGCGATCCTGGTCGGCGCCGGCGAGCTGCTGATGCCGACCGCGGGCTTCGCCGGCCTGCTCGGCCGCGCCGCCCTCTTCGCCGCCTACCCCCTCGCCCTCTTCGCCAGCGGCTTCTTCACCCCCGCCGAGCGAGTCTGGCTGGCGCGCCTCAGGCACCCCCGCGAACTGGCCGCCTCGTTCCAGCGCCTGCGCCGCGAACCCAGCGCCGTCGACGCCCGTCTCCCCGAGACCTACGAGGCCGAGCAAATGGACGACGACTCGCGCCTCTAGGGGCCGATGGGCCGCAGACGTCCATATAGCGGACGTTTGAGGCCCGTCGGCGGGCGGTTAGGCGCGGTCGCGAATTGATTCGCCGCGTCGAGGGAGGAGGGCTTGGCGCGCGTGGGCCCGGTAGATCGCCGCGGGTTGGTTGGGGAGGAGGGTCGCGGCGAGCGCCCGCACGGCGTAGGACCAGGCTGTGAGGGCGCGAACCGCGAGCGCCGCGGCCGGCGAATGGTGCTTGCGCATATAGAGGTCGCGGTTGCGGTGGAATTCGACGATCCGCGGCAGGCCCTTGGCGAGGTCGGTCGAGAGCTGGTCGTGGTGGACGGCCGCGGCGGCGGGGACGAAGAGCGAGTGCCAGCCCGCCTCGGCGAGGCGCTTGGCGAAGTCGCACTCGTCGTAGTAGACGAAGAAGGCGGGGTCCATGTAGTCGACCTCGGCCGCCGCTTCGCGGCGCACCATCAGGGCGCTCGACTGCGCCCAGTCGACCCGGCGGGTCGCGGGTCCCCTGCTCTCGACGGTCAGCCAGCGGTGCAGGAAGAGCGCCCCGGCGAGGGCGGTCCCCAGGCCCGGGAAGCGCCAGGCACAGGGCACCGGGCTGCCGGCGGAGTCGAGCAACTGTGGCCCCGCGGCCGCAGCTTTCGGATCTGCGTCGAGGGCGGCGATCAGCGCCGCGCTCGCGCCCGGCCGCAGCTCCGAGTCCTCGTTCAGCAGCAGGCAGTAACGGCCCTTCGCCTCGCGCATCAGGGTCGAGTCGTTCTCCGCCTTGCCCGTCCGCCGCTCCAGCGCGATCAGGCGGATCTCGCCGCCGAGCGCCCGCACCGCCGCGGCCGAGCCGTCGTCGGAGGCGTTGTCGAGCACCAGCACCTCGCGCTCGACCCCGGCCGGGTGGGTGCGCTCGATCGCGGCCAGGCAGGCGAGCAGGAGCTCGCGGCCGTTCGTGTTCACGACGCAGTAGGAGAGCGTGGGCGCCAAGGGGGTCACGATAATCCGCCCCGGTGTAAGGCTGCCTTACACCTCGTCATGAAAGTCCAGCTAGTCGACCCCTCGGCCTTCACGCCGCCCTACGACCGCGCCCTCGCGGCTGCGCTGGCACGCGGCGGCGCCGAGGTCGAGCTGCTGACGTCGCGCTTCCTCTACGGAGCGGTGCCGCCGGCAGAGGGCTACCGGGTCGAGGAGCGCTTCTACCGCCGCAGCGCCGCCCGCGGGCTCGACGCTCCCGCCCGCGTCCCCTTCAAGGCGGCCGAGCACGTCCCCGACATGCTGCGCTTGCGCCGCCAGGCCGACGCCGACGTCGTCCACTACCAGTGGCTGACGGTCCCGGCGCTCGACATCCACCTGCTGCCGAAATTGCGGCCGCGGGTGATGACCGCCCACTACATCCTGCCGCCGAGTCCCAGTCGCCGCCAGGTCTCCAACGCCCGCCGAACCTTCGGGCGCATGGACGCCGTCGTCGCCCACTCCGAGCACAGCGCCGCCCGCCTGCGCGACGAGGTCGGGCTCGACCCCGGCAGGGTCCGCGTCATCCCCCACGGTGCCTTCGACTACCTCACCCGGCTGCCCGAGGAGAAGCCGCTGCCGGCCGAGCTGGAGGGAGCCGAGGGCCCGGTGATCCTCTGCTTCGGGCTGCTGCGCCCGTACAAGGGGATCGAGGTTTTGCTCGAGGCCTTCCGCCAGGTCGAGGGCGCCGAGCTCTGGATCGTCGGCAACCCGCGCATGGACGTGGCGCCGCTGCGCGCCCTCGCCGCCGCGGCCCCCGGCCGGGTCCGCTTCGTCACCCGCTTCGTCGAGGACGCCGAGATCCCGGCGATCTTCCGCCGCGCCGACCTCGTCGCCCTCCCCTATCTCGACGCCGAGCACTCCGGCGTCCTCTACACCGCCCTCGCCTTCGGCAAGCCACTGGTGCTCAGCGCCGTCGGCGGCTTCCCCGAGGTGGCCGCAACCGGCGCCGCGCGGCTGTTGCCGCCCGGAGACAGCGCCGCGCTCGCCAGCGCGCTCGCGGAGCTGAGCGCCGACGAAGCCGCCCGCGCCGAGCTGGCCGCGGCAGCCGCCCGCGCCGCCGCCGGCCCCTTCTCCTGGGACGAGGCCGCCCGCCGCACCCTCGACCTCTACCGCGAGCTGATCGAGGCCCGCCCGTGATCGTCGTCGAAGTCGTCTTCTGGCTCAGCGCCGCCCTGATCGTCTACACCCACGCCGGCTACCCGCTGCTGCTGCGGGCGCTGGTCGGCCTGCGCCGCCACCCGGTCGAGAGCTGGCCCGGCATCGCCGAAGGGCAGCGCCCGCGTGACAGAAGCGGGAGCGACGGGGGTCGAACCCGCGACCTCCAGCCTGTCACGCCGGAGGTCGCGGGTTCCCTGCCCAGCGTCACCCTGATCGTCCCCGCCTACGACGAGCAGGCGGTGATCGCCGCCAAGGTCGCGAACGCCCTCGCCCTCGACTACCCGCGCGAGCGGCTGCAGATCGTCGTCGCCTCCGACGGCTCCGCCGACGCCACCGCCGAGCGCGCCCGCGCCGCCGGCGCCGACCTCGTGCTGGAGCTGCCGCCCGGGGGCAAGGTCGCCGCCCTCAACGCCGCTGCCGAGCAGGCGAGCGGCGAGCTGCTCGCCTTCTCCGACGCCAACAGCGACTGGGCGACCGACGCCCTGCGGCGCCTGGTCGAGCCCTTCGCCGACCCCGCGGTCGCCTACGTCTGCGGCCAGGTCCGCTTCGTCGGCGCCGGCGGCGACAACCTCGAGGGGGCCTACTGGCGCTACGAGATGGCGGTGCGGGAGATGGAGTCGGCGCTGGGCGGCATCACCGCCGGCAACGGCGCCATCTACGCGGTCCGCCGCGACGCCTACCTGCCGCTCGCCGCCTCCGGCAGCCACGACCTCTCCTTTCCCTTCCGGCTGGCCAAGCGCGGACTGCGCTCGCTCTATGCCCCGGCCGCCCGCGCGGAGGAGAAGATGGTGCCGACCATGGAGGGCGAGTTCGCCCGCAAACGGCGAATGATGGTCGGGCTCTGGGACATCGTCGTCGGCGAAGGCATGCTCTCCCCCCGCGGCTACTCGGCCAGCTTCGCCTTCGAGCTCGCCTCGCACCGGCTGCTGCGCTACCTCAGCCCGGCCCTGCATCTGATCGTCTTCGTTGCCAACGTCGTCCTGCTCGGCCAGGGCTGGATCTACGTCGTCACTCTGGTCGCGCAGCTGGCGCTGCTCAGCGCGGCGCTGCTCGCCCCGCGCTATCCGCTGGCGCCGCTGCGCATCGCCCGCTACTACGTGATGACGACCGCCTCGATCGCCGCCGGGCTCTGGGACCGCTGGCGCCGTGGGGCCGGCGGGCGCTGGGAGAAGGCGGAGGGGACCCGCTGATGCCCCGCGCCGCCGACCTCCTCATCGCCACCCTGGCGCTGATCGTGCTCTCGCCCTTCCTGCTCGCCGCGGCGATCGCGATCAAGCTCGGCAGTCGCGGCCCGGTCATCTACCGCCAGCGCCGCGTCGGACTCGCCGGCGCCGAGTTCGAGATGTGGAAGCTGCGGACGATGGTCCAGGGGTCGGACCCGGTCGGCGTCGGCACGATCGTCACCCGCGCCGACCCGCGCGTCACCCGCGCCGGCCGCTTCCTCCGCCGCACCTCGCTCGACGAGGTCCCCAACCTGGTCAACGTCCTGCGCGGCGAGATGGCGATCGTCGGCCCGCGCCCGACCATCCCCGCCCAGGTCGACGACTACACCCCGCAGCAGAATCGCCGCCACGAGGTCCTGCCCGGGATCACCGGCTGGGCCCAGGTCCAGGGCCGCGCCGGCATCCCCTGGGAGCAGCGGATCGAGGTCGACGTCGAATACGTCGACCGCCGCTCCGCCGCTCTCGACGCCCGCATCCTCGCCAAGACCCTCTGGCTCGTCATCACCGGCAAGGGCCTCGCCCCCGACTGAACAGCCGGCCGATGGGCCTGAAACGTCCATATGGCGGACGGCTAAGGCCCATCGGCCCTCGGTTAGGGTTCGCGGTGTGACTGAGAGGCCCGAGGTCAGCTTGCGGGGGTTCGAGCCCGGTGATGCGCTCGCGGTCCACCGCTGGTTCAACAACCCGGCGGCAACCGCCTCGCTGATGGAGCAGCGGGACGGTTTCTCGCTGGAGCAGGCCGAGGGCTGGGCGCGGCGGGCGATGGACGACTCGGGCGAGGACCGCAAGTTCGCGATCGTCGTCGAGGGCTACGACGAGCCGGTCGGCTTCACCGCCCTCTACGGGCTCTTCCGTCAGACCGCGCCGGAGCTGGGGGCGCTGATCGGCGACGACGTGCGCGGCAAGGGCGTCGGCCGCCGCGCCGAGGCCCTGACGATCGCCAAGGCCTTCGACGAGTACGGCGCCCACCGCGTCTACGGTCGCATCCCCGCCCGCAACGAGATCGCCAAGAAGACGGTCACGAGCCTCGGCTGGGTGTACGAGGGGACGATGCGGGCGCACCTCGCTCGCGAGGGCGAGCCGCCCGACGACTGCGAGGTCTGGGGCGTGCTCCCCGACGAGTTCCGGGCCGCCGCCGCGGACCTCTTCGAGTGAGTGCGGCGGTCGCCAGGGCCGAGCTGATCGAGGATCGCGGCGCCGCCGCGGCCTCCGGCGAGTTCTTCCGCTCCCGCCCCTTCCTCGACGCCGAGCGCGTCACCCACACGTTGCGGATCGAGGGAGACGGAGTCGAGCTGCTCGCCCCGTTGATCGTCCGCGAGATCGCCGACACCGGCGAGCGCGATGCGACGTCTCCCTACGGTTACCCGGGATTGGTCGAGGGCGACGCCCTCGATCCTTCCGCGGTCGACTTCTCGACCACCGGGCTGGTCAGTGTCTTCATTCGGCATACGCTCGATGACCCGCCGCTTGCTGGGACGACGGCCCGCAGCGTCGTCCAGATCGCCGATCCGGATCTAGAGCCGAAGAGTCGGCCCAGCGACCGCCGCCAGGTCCGCAAGAACCTCGAGGCGGGCTACACGCTGGAGTTGGTCCCCGGCCCGGAGACGATCCCCGCCCAGCGGTCCGGCTTCCTCGCCGTCTACGAGCAGACGATGCGCCGCACCGCCGCCGCCGACCACTACTTCTTCGGCGGCGCCTACTTCGACCGCATCCTCGAAGCCGACCGCACCTGGCTGGCCCTCGCCACCGCACCCGACGGCACTCTCGCCGCCGCCTCGCTGGCCGTCGTCAGCGACGGCTTCCTCCACTACTACCTCTCCGGCAGCGCCGATTCGCGGCTGCGCGACTCGCCGATGAAGAACATCGTCGCCCGCCTCGTCGACCACTCCGCCGAGCTCGGCCTCCCCCTCAACCTAGGCGGCGGCATCTCCCCCGGCGACCCCCTCGAGGAGTTCAAGCGCGGCTTCGCCAACCGCCAGGAGACCTGGCACACCTCCGAGATCATCTGCGACCCAAAGAAGTACGCCCAACTAAGTGCAGGCCACCGTCGCGGGGCCTACTTCCCCGCCTACCGGGCCCCCATCCCAGCTAGCTGAAAGCTCACAGAGCGCTACTCAACCGGTTGAGCTGGGGTGGGTCCGGTGAACGTGAACGCCTGCGCCGGCTCGCCGCCGTACTTGCCCCAGGTCGCCTTGCCGAAGGCGCGGATCGCGTCGAGCGTCGCCGCGCCCTTGTAGGTGGGGCAGCCGAGCAGGTTGGTCCAGGTGGTCGCCGCCACCGCGTAGGGCATCTGTTCGTTCGGGAAGAGGAGAGTCGCCCCGTACATCGTGTCGTAGAGCCCCTTCAGCGCCAGCTGGTCGGCTTCGGGAAGGTCCGGCGCGTACTGGATCTCCAGCCGGCCGTGCTCGAGCGAGTGGACGTAGTCGATCGCCGCCGGCGTTTCGACGTAGGCGCCATCGGCCTGCTGGTAGGGCGGTTCGACGTGGTTGCCGGAGGTCGGCGGGTTGGTCTTGTAGTTGGGAGGCGGCGAGCCGACCGGGATGTGGGTGTGCCCCTCGTCCTTCAGCTTCAGGCGCAGCTCGCAACCGGCCCGCTTGGCGGCCGCGGCGAGGTTGGTGACCTTGGCCGCCGCCGGCACGGTCCCGGCCCGGCTGTCGGGCTCGACCCCGTTGGTCGAGCCGATCGAGGCGTTGAGGTTGATGTGCGCATCGCCTTCGGGAGCGCTGTCGCTGTCGCCGCCGCTGGCGAGGACGAAGACCAGCACCGCGATCGCCAGCACCACGGTCGAGGCGATCGCGTAGCCGAGGATCACGCGGTTGCGGTTGGAGCTGGCATCGGAGCTTTCCCCCTCGATGCGCTCCTGGCGCCGCTGCTCCCGCTCGTTCTGCTCCCCCATCGCTGGTCGGGCAGCTTAGTCGGCGCTGCCGGTCAGGGTTGCCGCATCGCCGCGGACCCGCTCCCACGGCTTCGAGGCTCGCAGGGCGCCGAGCACGGCCCGGGTCGCCGGCGCTTTGTTGAGGGCGTAGAAGTGGATGCCGGGCGCGCCGGCGATCAGCAGCTCGGCGCACTGCTGGGCGGCAAAGGCGACGCCCAGCTCGAACTCCCGCTCGGGATCGCCCCCGGCCGCCTCGAAGGCCGCTTCCAGCGGCGCCGGAATCGAGGCGTCGCAGAGGTCGCAGATCCGTTTCGTCTGGGCGAAGCTGGCGACTGGAATCACCCCGGCCAGGATCGGCACCTCGATCCCCCGCGCCCGCGCCGCCCGCACGAAGTCGAAGTAGACCTGGTTGTCGAAGAAGAGCTGGGTGATCAGGAAGCCGGCGCCGGAGTCGACCTTGGTCTTCAGGTAAGAGAGGTCGGTCTCCAGGTCCGCCGCCTCCGGATGGACCTCCGGGAAGCAGGCGCCGCCGATCGCGAAGTCCCAGCCGGCGGAGATGAAGGCGGCCAGCTCGGCGGCGCTGCCAAGCCCGCCCTCGGGCTGGACGAAGTCCCCCTCCCCCCGCGGCGGGTCGCCGCGCAGCGCGAAGACGTTCTCGATCCCGGCCGCCTCGATCCGATCCAGCGTCGTCGCCAGCCCTTCTGTGGTCTCGCCGACGCAGCTGAGATGGGCCATCGTCTCGTAGCCGAGGTCGTCCTTCAGCGCCGTGGTGATCTCGACCGTGCCGTCGCGCGTCGACCCGCCCGCCCCATAGGTGACGGAGACGAAATCGGGCTCCAGCTGGGCCAGCTCCCGCGCCCCGGCATAGAGCTGCTCCCTTGCCTCTTCGGTCTTGGGCGGGAAGAACTCGACCGAGAAGGTCGGCCGCCGCGCCGTGATGATCTCGTCAATCCGCATGCCTTGGAGGGTACTTAGCCGCCCCCGGACGCAGAGGAGGCGGCGCTTTTCTTCTGGAAGTAGGCCTGGATGTCCTCCAGGTGCTTGCCCTTGGTCTCGGGCACGAACTTCCAGCAGAACCAGAGGGTGACGATCCCGATCCCGCCGTAGATCCAGAAGGCGCCGGTGCGCCCGGCCGCTTCGATCAGCAGCAGGAAGGTCAGCGAGACGATGAAGTTGAAGGTCCAGTTCGCCATCGTCCCCAGCCCGGCCGCCTTGCTGCGCACCGCCAGTGGGTAGATCTCGGCGTTGAGCAGCCAAAAGATCGGCCCGAGGCTGATCGCGAAGGAGGCGACGTAGGTCATCAGGCTGACGATCGCCACGATCGAGGCGATCGTGCTGCCACCGCCACCGATGAAGGCGGCGCCGAGCGCGAACAGCGAGATCACCATGCCGGAGACGCCGACCATCAGCATCGTCCGCCGCCCGGCGCGGTCGAGCAGCCGCAGTGCCAGCAGGGTGAAGCCGACGTTGATGATCCCGACCCCGACCGCCGCGAGGATCGCCCCCGCCGACGAGTCGACGCCGGTGAATTCGACGATCGTCGGCGCGTAGTAGATGACCGTGTTGATCCCGGTCACCTGCTGCAGGATCGCCAGGCCGATGCCGACGAAGAGCGCCGCTTTGACGACCGGTTGCAGCAGCTCGCTCCAGGCCCCAGGCTTGTCGTCGAGGCTCTCCTTGATCTCTTCCAGCTCGAGGTCGATCGTGTCGGGGTCGTCGACGCGGATCTTCGCCAGCACTGCCCGCGCCGCGTAGTCGTCGCCGCACATCACCAGCCAGCGCGGGCTCTGCGGCATCCGCAGCATCCCGAAGGCGAGCGCCAAGGCGCCGGCACGCAGCCGAGCCCGAGCATCCAGCGCCAGCCCTCGCTGTGGTCGAAGGCGAGGCCGACCAGGTAGGCGACGAGGATGCCGATCGTCACCGCCAGCTGGAAGAAGCTGACCAGGCGGCCGCGGCTCTCCGGCGGCGCCACCTCGGAGATGTAGACGGGGCGGCGGCGGAGGCGAGCCCGATCGCGACGCCGATCACGATCCGGGCGAGGACGAGGATCTCGACCCCGGGAGCGGCGGCGCTGGCCAGCGCGCCGACGATGAAGACGCGCGGCGGCGAGCAGGATCATCAGCCGGCGCCCGTAGGTGTCGGCCGCCGGGCCGGCGATCGCGGCGCCGGCGATCGCGCCGATCGGGACCGCGGCGACGACCACTCCCTGGGCGAAGCTGCCGAGGTCGAAGTCCTGCTTGATGAAGAGCAATGCGCCGGCGATGATCCCGGTGTCGTAGCCGAACAGCAGCCCGCCGAGCCCCGCGATCGCGGCGGTGAGGACAACGTTGCGGCGCGCTCGCCGCGCCGACGCCTCCGATCCCGAGTTCATCCCGGCCGACCGTATCTGCCCTCGCGGACGAGCGTCAGCCCTCGCCTCGGAGCCTTCTACGCGCACTTTGCGGAAACGGCTCCCGGGTACCCCTGGACCGGCGCAGACCGAGGCGCTAGATTCGCCCTGCGACCGGGAGAGACCGGTCCCCGCGGAAGCCAAGCGGGGAGCGGCCTCGAAGGTGGCGCAACCGAGCTTCTAAGCGCGAAGGCTACGCGCGAGGCAGGCGACGAGCGTCATCGCCGGTCGCGTTTTCGTGCCCGGGTTGTCCGAGCCGCCGTCCCTAGCGTTGCGGCTGGCTCTGGGAGACCTGCCCTCCCTGGCCCGCGACCGGGGCGCATCTCCGGGAGCTGGGCGTCGCCGGCGAACCCCGTGAGCGCCGTTCGCAGCGACTAGCCCGCCCGCTCCCATCTCTCCACGCCGCCCGCCCGCCGCGCGCGTTCTCGCGGCCAGAGGCTGTGCGAGGATGGCGGCGATGAGCCGGGAGGTTCGCTACGAGCGGGTGGGGGCGGCGGCGCTGCTGACGATCGATCGTCCCGAGCGCCGCAACGCGGTCGATGCCGCCACCGCGGCGCTGCTGCGCCAGGGTTTCGACGACTTCGAGGCCGACGGCGGCGCCCGGGTCCTCGTCCTCACCGGCGCCAGCGGCGAGGCCTTCTGCGCCGGTGCCGACCTCAAGGCGCTCGACCTCGACGTCGACGACGCCGCCGGGCCCGAGGGCTTCACTCGGCTCACCCCGTCGAAGCCGGCGATCGCCGCCGTCGACGGCTGGTGCCTGGCCGGCGGTCTCGAGCTGGCCCTCTGGTGCGACCTGCGCATCGCCACCCCTGGCTCGACCTTCGGCTTCTTCGAGCGCCGCTGGGGCGTGCCGCTGGTCGACGGCGGCACCCAGCGGATGCCGCGCCTGATCGGCATGGGCCGCGCCCTGGAGCTGATCCTCACCGGCCGTCCCGTCGCCGCCGAGGAGGCGCTGCGGATCGGCCTCGTCAACGAGGTCGTCGCTCCCGGCGCCCACCTCGAGCGCGCCCTGGAGCTGGCCGAGAGGATCGCCGCCTTCCCCCAGGAGACGATGCTCGCCGACCGCCGCGCCGCGATCGAGGGCGCCGGCCTGCCCCTCGCCGAGGGCCTCGCCCTCGAGCACCGCCTCGGCCGCGAGACGCTCCATGTCGCTGTCGAGGGCGCCGCCCGCTTCGCGGCGGGCGAGGGCCGCCACGGCAGCGGTGTCTAGGTAAGTAAGCCCGGACGCGGAAGTGCGGGAGCAGAGGAGGCGGCGCCTTATTCCCGGGCGACGCGGCGCATTTCGTCCTCGGCCGCTTCCGGGCCGATGTAGGGCATCAGCACCGCGAACAGCAGGTCGGGAAGGAGCCGCCGCAGTTCTGGGCCGCGCCCGGCGCGGACCTCGTCGAAGATCATCGAGGTGGCGCCGCCGATCGCGAAGCGGGCCGTGTCGGCCGGCAGCTCGTCGCCCTGCGGGGAGGCGCTGCGACCTTCCTCGAGGAAGTAGGTGAACCGGCCCAGCGCCGCTCGGTAGCGAATCCTCGCGTCCTCGCCGACGGCGGTCACCTCGACCATCGCCATGCGGGCGATGTCGTGCTCGGCCGCCAGCAGGTCGACCAGGGCGCGCAGGGCGGCGATCATCCGGTCCGGCCAGGGTTGCCCGACGGTGCTCTCGAAGGCGGTCGAGACGTGGGCGACGAGGACGTCGATGACGGCGTCGTAGGCCTCGAGGAAGCAGGCCTCCCTGCTCTGGAACATGCCGTCGAAGGTCTCGCGGCTGACCGTCGCCGCTTCGATCACGTCGGCGACGGTGGTCGCCTCGTAGCCCTTTGCGGCGGCGACCCGCACCATCGCCTCCAGCACCCGCTCGCGCTCGGAGCGAGCCGCGTAGGCCCTCGGCAGTGCCTGGCTCGCACCTGACCCGGGCCGTGGATTCGCGGCCGATGAATCCATCCCAAGCAGCGTAGGGCAGCGGCAGCGGCCTGTCCAACCGCGCCTATGCTTTGCCGATGAAGATCGGAATCGTCGGGCTCGGCTACGTCGGCCTGCCCCTGGCAGTCGCCTTTGCCGAGGCCGGGCAGGAGGTGAGGGGCCTCGACCTCGACCCGGTCAAGGTCGCGGCCCTGAACGCCGGCCGCAGCTACATCGAGGACGTTCCCGACAGCGCCCTGGCGCCGCTCGGCGAGCGCCTGCGGGCGAGTGGCGACTACGCCGACATGGCCGACTGCGAGGCGGTGATCGTCTGCGTGCCGACGCCGCTGACCAGCTCCCGCGAGCCCGACCTCACCTACCTGCTGGAAGCCGCGACCGCCCTCTCCGGCGTCCTGCGGCCGGGCCAGCTGGTCGTGCTCGAGTCGACGACCTACCCGGGCACCACCCGCGAGCGGCTCGCCCCGATCCTCGAAGAGTCCGGCCTGGCGGTCGGCAGCGACGTCTTCGTCGCCTTTTCCCCCGAGCGGATCGACCCCGGCCGGACCGACTTCACGATCAGGACCACGCCGAAGCTCGTCGGCGGCATGACCGCGGCCTGCACCGAGCGCGCCCGCGAGCTCTACGCGCTGGTCTGCGACGAGGTGGTGCTGGTCTCGACTCCGGAGGCCGCCGAGCTCTCGAAGCTGCTCGAGAACGTCTTCCGCTCGGTCAACATCGCCTTCGTCAACGAGCTGGCCCAGCTCTGCGACCGCCTCGGCATCGACGTCTGGGAGGTGATCGACGCCGCCTCGACCAAGCCCTTCGGCTTCATGCGCTTCGAGCCGGGGCCGGGGATGGGAGGCCACTGCCTGCCCGTCGACCCCTTCTACCTCGCCTTCAGGGCGCGGGAACAGAACTTCTACCCCGAGTTCATCGAGCTGGCCGGCAAGGTCAACCAGGCCCAGCCGGCCTTCTGCGTCGAGCGGATCGAGCGGGTCATGAACCAGGCTTCGAAGCCGGTCAAGGGTTCGAAGATCCTCCTCCTCGGCGCCAGCTACAAGGCGGGCAGCGGCGACACCCGCGAGTCCCCGGCGCTGACGATCCTGCGCCTGCTGGCGACGCTGGAGGCCGACATCTCCTACCACGACCCCTTCGTCCCCGAGCTGCCCGAGTTCGGCCTCTCCTCGGTCGACCTGGACGCGGGCCTGGCCGCGACCGACCTGGCCGCGATCGTCACCGCGCACCCCGGCATCGACTACGCCCAGGTTGTCGCGAAAGCTCCCCGCACCCTCGACTTCAGAGGCGTCACCCGCGGCATCGAAGCGGAGGGCCTGGAACGCCTCTAGTCCCTAGTGACCTGAGTCGTTGATCCGCTGGCAGTAGGCAGCGAGGCTGTCGAGGATCTCATCAGCGCTCTTGTGCCAGACGTAGGGCTTGGGTTCGTCGTTCCAGTTAGCGATCCAGGTGCGGATCGAGGCGACCAGATCGCGGACCGAGCGGTGGGCGCTGCGCTTGATCCACTTCGTGGTCAGCTCGGCAAACCAGCGCTCGACCAGGTTCAGCCAGGAGCTGTAGGTGGGCGTGAAGTGCAGGGTGAAACGCGGATGGCGCACCAGCCAGCGCTGGATCGACGGGGTCTTGTGGGTCGAGGAGTTGTCGAGCACCACGTGGACGTCGAGGTGGGAGGGCACCGAGCTCTCGATCAGGTTGAGGAAGCGGCGGAACTCCTCGGCGCGATGCCTGGGGGTCATCTCAGCGATCACCTGGCCGGAGGCGACGTCGAGCGCGGCGTAGAGGTTCGTGGTGCCGTTGCGGACGTAGTCGTGGGTGTGGCGCTCGGGCACTCCGGGCATCAGCGGCAGCACCGGTGAGCTGCGATCGAGCGCCTGGATCTGGGACTTCTCATCGACGCAGAGCACGACGGCCGCCTCGGGCGGGTTGAGGTAGAGCCCGACGATGTCGCGGACCTTGTCGACGAACTGCGGGTCGGGCGAGAGCTTGAAGTGCTCTGCCTGGTGGGGCTTTAGCCCGAAGGCGCGCCAGATCCGGCTGATCGCGGTCTGACTCATCCCCGTCGCGGCTGCCATCGAGCGCGTCGACCAGTGCGTCGCGTCGACGGGCTTGTCCTCCAGCGTCTTGACGATCACCCGCTCGACGTCGGAGTCGCCGATCTGGCGCGGCTTGCCCGGGCGCGGCTCGTCGTGGAGGCCGTCGATGCCCTTTTCGGCAAAGCGCCCCCGCCACTTGCCGACCGTGGAGGTAGTGCAGCCCAGACGCGCCGATATGTCCTTGCTGGGCTCCCCGTCGGCGGCCGCCAGCACGATCCGGCAACGCAGCGCCAGGGCCTGGGCGCTGGTTGGGCGCCGGGCCCAGCGCTCCAGCACCTCGCGCTCTCCCTCGCTGATCGAGACATCCACACGTCGGGGCATGAGGCCTCCCATCGTCGCTTGCGATGGCGACGACTTCGACGCGCTGGACGTCATGCCTGCGGACTAACGACTCAGGTCACTAGGCGCTTGCGGCCTGCATTTCGGCGCTCGCCAGCTCGGCGCCGAAGTAGGGCAAAACCGCGAAGTACATGAACTCTGGGAGCAGCTGCCGGAAGCCGCCGCTGCTGCCGGTCGCGAGTCGCGAGTGGATCACGGCGTGGATGCCGGCGGCGATGCCCTCGCCGGCGATCGGCGGCGGCGACTCGGACTGCTCGGCCTCCTCCCGGGCCCGGTCGAGGAAGGCGTTGACCCGCGCCATCACGGCGGTGCGCTTGGCCAGCGCCTCCGGTCCCGCGGCATGGACCTCGACGAAGAGGGCGCGACCGACGTCGGGCTCGGCGTCGAGGAAATCGAGCAGCGCCCCCAGGCCGGCGCGCAGCTCGCCTGTCCAGCCCGACTCCCCCGCGGCCGCCGCGATCACGAGCGCTTCAACCCGCTCCACGCCTGCGTCGTAGGCCTGCAGATAGCAGTCGTCCTTGTCGACGAAGTTGTCGTAGAAGGCCTGCCGGTAGATCCCGGTGCGGTCGAGCACGGTGCGGACCGAGGTCCGCTCGTAGCCCTCGTCTCCAACCGCTTCGAGCATCCCGTCCAGGATCGCCTGTCGCTTGGGGGAGGTCACGAGTTTCAGTTCGGGAGCGTTGTCTACTCGGGAGCCTTGAGCTCCCGGAAACGCCGGTCCTCTCAGCCCCTGCCAGGGCCCTGGTATCGGCGCGCTTTCCCATCTGCCCTTCCTTTTTGTTGATCAAGGGAACCGCTTGTCTGGTTTCCGGTACTTTAACGGTATGTAGTGCCGACGTCCAGCTTGGAATCCAGTTCCGATCAAGGTACTCTGGCGTTCGTGGCCGAACACGCATCTACGATGCGACCGCCGCCAGGTCGGCATCCCCTCCCCAAAGAGTTCATCGCCCAGCATCAGCGGGCGCGCATAATTTCGGCCCTGGCGGAGGAGACGGTCGAGAAGGGCTACCGCGCCGTAACCGTCGCCGACATCGTCCGTCGCGCCGGCATCGCCCGCAACACCTTCTACGAGAATTTCTCCTCCAAGGAGGACTGTTTCCTCGCCGCTTCGGAGTTCGCGGTCAAGGAGGCGCTGCGCCGCGTCGTCGACGCTGCCAGCAAGGTCGACACCTGGCCGGCGCGGGTCAACTCCGGCCTCTCGGCCTTCCTCCACTACGTCGCCAGCGAGCCGGCGCTGGCCCGCACCTGCATCGTCGAGGCGCTCTCCGCCGGCCCCGCCGCGGTCGAGCGCTACGAGCGCTCGATCCAGGCCTTCGTACCGCTCTTCCGCATGGGCCGCAAGGTCTCCCCGCACGGCGAGGAACTGCCGGGCACGCTCGAGGAGACGATCATCGGCGGCATCTTCTGGATCATCTACCAGCGCATCATCATGGGACAGACGGAGCAGATCGAGGAGCTGCTGCCGGAGCTGGTCGAGTTTGCCCTCACCCCATACCTCGGCGCCGAGGCAGCGAAGCGGGCGGCGTCCGAGCAACCTCAAGCCGCCAGCGGCTGAGCCCGAGAAGGCAGGGATCGGGGGTCCCATGACCTAGTGCTCGAGACCGAGACTCGAACCTCCGCCTCCTCCGAGCGCGCCCAACTGATCGAGGCCCTGATCGAGGTCGCCGCCGAGCGCGGGTACATGGACACGTCGATCGAGATGGTCGTCGCCCGCGCCGGGCTCGACCGCCCCGCCTTCGACCGCCACTTCCGTGGCAAGTACGACAGCTTCCTCAGCGCCTGGCAGGAGATGAACGAGGAGTGCATGGCGTCGCTGATGCACGCCTACAACAGCGAGCAGGACTGGCCCGACCGCCTGCGCGCCGTCGCCCACGAGGTGGTCGGCTCGCTCTGCAGCGAGCCCAACCGGGCCTGCTTCGCGGTCGAGGTGCTGGCCGCCGGCGACGCCGCCCGCGCCCGCCGCGACATGACGATGCGGGTGATCGCCTCGCTGATCGACGCCGGCCGCAAGGAGATGGACGACCCCGAATCGGTGCCCCACACGACCGCCGAGGCGCTCGCCGGCTCCGCCTACGGGCAGGTCTACGCCAAGGTCGTGCGCGGCGACACCGACGAGCTGCCGAAGCTGATCCCGCAGCTGATGTCGGCCGCGGTGATGCCGTATCTGGGCGTCGAGGCAGCCCTCGAGGAGCTCGATCGCGGCTCAAATCCGCCCGACCGGTATCGTCGCCCTGTGGCCGCAGAACCTGCCGACACGCCCGTCGAGCAAGCGGGCGACTATCCACCCGAGCTTGCCCGCCTCCCGCCGGGGCGGCACGGCCTGCCGCGCGAGTTCGTCGCCCACAACCAGCGCGAGCGCCTGATCGCCGGTCTCGCCGAGGCGATCGCCGAAAACGGCTACGCCGGGACAACCATCGCCCATATCACCCGCCATGCGGCTGTCTCCAGGCGCACCTTCTACGAGCACTTCGCCAGCAAGGACGAGTGCTTCGTCGCCGCCTACGACACGGTGATGGCCGAGCTGCGCGAGCGCGTCAGCCAGGCCTTCGAGGAGGAGGCGGACTGGCCGCACGCGGTCAGGGCCGGGATCGGCGCGATGCTGCGCTTCCTCGCCGCCGAGCCCAACCTCGCCCGCCTCTGCATGGTCGAGGCGCTGGTCGCGGGCCCGGTCGTGGTCGAGCGCTACGACAGCGCGATCCAGAGCTTCGTCCCCTACTTCCAGACCGGCCGCAAAGGTCGCTCCCCCGAAGTCCTCGCGCGGCTCTCGCCGACCACCGAGGAGGCCCTGGTCGGCGGCATGATGTCGCTGATCTCCCGCCGCATCATCGCCGGCAAGACCGCCGAGCTGGAGACCCTGCTGCCCGACCTGGTCGAGTTCACGCTGACGCCCTACCTCGGCAGCGACGAGGCCGCCAAGGTCGCCCGCGAGGGCTGAGCCGATGTGGCCGTGGCGTTGGCTGAGGCGCCGGGCGCTACGGCGGTGGCGTAGCGCCACCTGGGTCGCGGCTGTCACCGCTGGCGCCGCCGTATCTCGCCCGCGCCTCGCCGATGTTTGGCCAACATCTGCAGGCAGACTGACACACCCAGGCCGTTAACGCAAGACTTCCTGAATAAACGGGGAAGTATCGAAAGCGAAGGCTAGCGAGCGCGCGCCGCGGCAGTCGCTGGAGCGCAGCTCCAGCCAGGCCTCGTCCTCGCCGAAGTAGTTGAGGACGACGAGGTGGGAGAGGTCCGGCAGCAGCCGCTCGACCTCGGCGGCGCGGCCGGCGCCGATCTCGAGCCCGATCGATTCCTCGATCGCCCCGACCATGAAGCCGGCGGTCATCGCGCGAGACCGAGCGGCAGGGCGTCGGGGTCGTCGCGGGCGCTGTCGACGGCGGCCATCAGGCGCTCGACCAGCCGCTGGTGCGCGTCCCAGGCCTGGCCGCGGGCGGCGCGGACCTCGATCAGCAGCGCCTTCGCCAGCAGCGGCTGCTCGGCGACGAAGCGCAGCAGCTCGGCCAGGGCGGCGCGGAAGCCAAGGCGCCAGGTGCTCGCCTTGCGCCCCGCCTCCAGCAGGCTCCTCGCAGAGCCGCTCCGCCGCCTCCTCGTAGGCCTGCCCGAAGCACTCGTCCTTGCTGCCGAAGCGGCGGTGGAACTGGTCGCGGCTGATGCCGCGCGCGCTCGGCGACCTCCTGCACGGTGGCCTCCTCGTAGCCGAGGGCGCCGACGGTGAGGAGCATCGCTTCGTGGACGCCGCTGTCCGCGCTGCGCTCTGGCATCGCCTCTTGCCAAGACCGAACCGCGCGGAGTGGACGCGGTTCCTCCACCTGAGGTACTTTAGCCCATGTTTGGGAACTCGCATCACTTTGTGTACTGAGCTCGTACCTATGGGAACCCGCGCTATCCTGAGAGGGGTGCGTGCCTTGCCCGGAAAGGCGTCTCGGCAGCCCCCCGGCCCCCAGCCGGTGAGCCGCACCGCCGCTGCCGCCGACCAGCGCCGCCGCATCCTCGAGGCGACCGCCGACCTGGTCGCCGAGCACGGCTACCAGGGGGCGACGATCGAGACGATCGTGCGCCGCGCCAAGGTCGGCTACGCGACCTTCTACAAGAACTTCGAGGACAAGGAGCAGTGCTACCTGGAGCTGCTCGACGCCGCCTACGGGGTCACCTTCCACCGCGTGCAGCGGGCCTACGACCGCGAGCAGGAGTGGCCCGACAAGGTCGCCGCCGGCCTCGGCGCCCTCTTCGAGAAGATCGCCGCCCACCCCAACATCGGCCGCGCCTGCCTGGTCGAGGTGCTGACCGCCGGGCCGGAGGCGGTCGCCCGCCACGAGGCGCTGCTGAAGCGCTTCATCCCGCTGCTGAAGCCGGGCCGGGAGCTGAACCCGCGCCGGGCCGAGCTGCCGGACACGCTCGAGGACACGCTCACCGGCGGCGTCCTCTGGGTGATCAACCAGCGCCTCATCGCCGACGAGGCCGCGGCGCTGCGGGGCCTGCTGCCGGAGACGATCGAGTTCGTGCTGCGCCCCTACGTCGGCGAGCAGAAGGCGGCGCGCGAGGCCGAGCTCGCCGCCTCCAGCTGACGCTTCCGCGCGGGACGATCCAGCGCGTCGGCTGTCCGGTCACCGCCGCGATGCGGTCGTAGTCGGCGTCGTAGTGGAGGACCACCAAGCCCGCGCGCTCTGCGCAGGCTGCGATCAGGAGGTCCGGCACTGAGGTCCCGCGATGCTGAGAGCGCTCGCCAAGCAGCGCCTGAATCTCCAGCGCCCTGACCACGCATTCCTCGTCGACCGTCGCCTTCGGCATTTCACCCAGGGCGGCTGCCGTAATGGCATAGGCAGTAGGGCTGCTCGCGCTGTAGAGGGCCTCCAAGTCGACGATGCCGCAGGTGGCAACCTCCCCCGCCCGCAGAAGAGGGTCGAGCGCCTCACGGACCTCAGCTCGGGTTTGCCGAAGGACCAAGGCGCTTGTATCTATGAGAAAGATCGTCCCCCGATTCGCCAGGCGCCTTTCATCACATCTGGGTTGTCGAGCTCTAGGGCGCCGGGGGTGTCGAGGATCTCGATTAGTTTTCGCCCCGCCTCCCTCTGGAGAATCGCGTCCAGCGCTGCATCGATGGTGTCGGTCATCGTCTTCGTGCCGAGGATCTCCCTGGCGGCATCGACCTTCTCGGCATCTATCTCGAGAGAAGTCTTGCGTTTGGCGATCGTGATCACGCTCCCGCCGTATAGCGATTTGCACAGAGATAAATAGCAAATTACAGAGATTTTGCTATCTGATGACATTTGGCCTGCTGCCACATATCCTCAGCACGTGCCCGAAGAAGACCTCGGCCCGCTTCCCGCCGGCCGTCATGGCTTCAGCCGCGAGCAGGTTGCCCACAACCAGCGCGAGCGGTTGATCGCCGGCCTCGCCAGCGCCGTCGCCGAGCACGGCTACAACGCGGTCACGATCACCCACATCACCAAGGCCGCCGCGGTGTCGCGGCGCGTCTTCTACGAGAACTTCGAGAGCAAGGAGGAGTGCTTCCTCGCTGCCTTCGACGTGGTCGTGGCGCACGTGCGCGAGCTGATTGGCGAAGCGGTCGAGTCGGCGCCCGACTGGCCCCACCAGGCCGTCGCCGCGGCCCGCCAGGTGCTCGCCTTCCTCGCCTCGGAGTCGGACCTGGCCCGGCTCTGTCTGGTCGAGTCCCAGAGCGCCGGGCCGGCTGTCGCCGCCCGCTTCCGCGGGGCCGTCCGCGAGCTGATCCCGCCGCTGGCGCGGGGCAGGGAGGAGCGCTCCGGAGAGCGCCCGCTGCCTCCCAATACTGAGGACTCGACGATCGGCGCCCTCGTCTCTCTCGCCGGCCGCAAGGTCGGCGCCGGCGAAGCCGCCCGCCTCGAGGATCTCCTCCCCGACTTCACCCAGTTCATCCTCTCGCCGTACCTGGGCCCCGACGAGGCCGAACGCCTCGCCCGCGGCCGCCGCCTAATCCTCCCCACTTCTAGGAACTTTCTTTTTCTCTTGGGAACTCTCCCTTGACAAACTCGTTTGTCGCTGCTTAGCTAACGACGCTCGTTGGTACGGACAACACCTTCTGGGAACTGTCTCCATCCATCGAGCTGAGTCAGGGAAAACCGCAGTACAGGGAAAATCGAGCCTCGCGGGAGGCCGCTAAGGGAAGCGGCCGGCAGAGGGGCTCACGGGACAAGGAGAGCAATACGTGAGAGGCCACGCGAAGGCATCGTCTGCGGGATCGAGCACGCGCTGGGGCAATCGCCGTGGCCGTGTCGTCTGGACTGTCTTTGCCGTAGCCGTTTGCGTGTTGGTGGTCATCGTCGCCAGCGCCGGCGCCTCCAAGGGCGTAGTCAGCTCCTTCGGCTCCGCCGGATCGGGAGACGGCCAGTTCGGCTCCTTCCCCGAAGAAGCCAACCTGCTCGCCGTCAACTCGACCGGCAATGGCTCCGGTGCGGCAGCGGGTGACGTCTACGTCCTCGACGCCGCCAACCAGCGGGTTGAGCAATTCGATCGCGACGGAGCCTTCATCCGCAGCTTCGGCTCCCTCTCCGAACCGCGCGGCATCGCGGTCGACCAGGCGACCGGCAACCTCTACGTCGACGACCAGGCCGACCATGACGTCAGCGCCTTCGGCTCCGACGGAACCCTCCAGGGCACGATCGGCTACGGCGTCAACGGCGGCACCGCAGCCGAGTTCTGCGCCACGGGCTGCTCGCCGGGAACCGAAGGCGCCGGCGCCGGCCAGCTCGGCGCCTCGCTGGGAGGCATCGCCGTCGACCCCTCCAGCGGCGACCTCTACGTCGCCGACCCCTCCAGCAGCCGCGTCTCGCGCTTTGAACTCACCCTCAACGGCTCCGATGAAGTCGAAGACGCTCAGTTCGTCAACGCCTTCGGCTGGGGAGTCGAAGACGGCGGTGCCGAATTCCAGGTCTGCACCACCGCCAGCGCTTGCCAGGGCGGTTCGATCGGAGCCGGAGTCGGCCAGTTCAACCTGAGCCAGCCGACCGGGCTCGCGGTCAACTCCACCGGCACCGTCTTCACGGTCGAGAGCTCCGGCTTCTTTGGCGAACCCCGCCGCGTACAGAGCTTCACCCCGGCCGGCGCCACCTACACCCCCGCCGAATTCGCCCCCGCCATCCTCAGCACCACCGCCAACTCAGAAGTCCCCACCAACGTCCAGATCGGCGCCGGTGGAGACGTCTTCGTCGTCAAGAAGTTCGCCGCCGGCGCCACCCCCAGTTGCCCGAACGGCTCTGCCTCCAAAGCCGAGAGCCGCATCCTCGAGCTGGACCCTGCCGGCACCGAAGTCAAAGACACTCTCCTCGCCTGCGCGGGGATCGACAGCACCAGCGGCCTCGCGATCGACCCCGCCAGCGGGCGCCTCTACCTCGCCGACACCTCGGGCAGCCGGGTCTTCGTCCTCGACGAGGTCCTCGCGCCCAGCGCCACGATGGCTCCCGTCACCAGCCAAACTTCGACCACCGCGACCTTCGCCGGCCAGGTCAACCCCAACGGGACCCAGACCGCCTACCGCTTCGAGTACTCCTCCGACGGCGGCTCGACCTGGACGCCCACGCTCAACGCCAACGTCCCTGTCGGTTCGGGGACCTCGTCGGTTGCCGTCCAGGAAGAAGTTTCCGGCCTGGCCGCCAACACCGCCTACCAGGCGCGGATCGTCGCCGAACACCCCTTCGGGGCCGGCACCGCGATCTCGGCTCCGGTCGCCTTCACCACCGCCACCGCCGCTCCCATTGTCACCACCGCCGCCTCGATCGCCTCCGAAGAAGAAGCGACCCTGCACGGGCTTATCGACCCCCAGGGGTCCAACGTGACCACCTGTCGCTTCGAGTGGGGCACCACTCCTGCCTATGGCAACACCGTGCCCTGCGCCGCATTGCCAGGAGCCGGTCAGGGCCCGAAGCTCGTCAGCGCCCAGCTCCACGGCCTCGACCCGCACGCCACCTACTACTTCCGCCTCACCGCCACCAGCGCCGCCGGCAGCTCTCAGGGACCGGCTCGCTCGCTCGCCACCGGCCCCGGCCTGCCGGACAACCGCGCCTGGGAGATGGTCTCGCCTCCCGACAAGAACGGCGGCGGGATCATCCCCATGGCCGCCCACACCAGCGCCGCCCAGGAGCTCGCCCCCGGCGAGCCGATGGCCCTCGCCTACAACTCGCTGGCCGGCTTCGGCGACATCCGCGGGGGCGGCGTCGCCTTCGACTACCTCGCCGTCCGCGACGCCGCCGCCGGGCGCTGGGAGACGCACGCGATCAACCCCGAGGGGGACCCGAGGACGATCGTCGACTCCCTCACCGGCCTCGCCCCCGTCTACCAGCCCGAGCTCTCGCCCGACCTCTCCCGGGGCGTCACCTATCTCGCCCCCAACCGCATCCCCCTCACCCCCGACTCCGTCCCGGTTCAGAAAGTCTGGAACCTCTACCTGCGCAGCGACCTCCGCGACCCCGGCCCCGGCAGCTACCGACTGGTCACCGGCTGCCCCCTCTGCCTGCAGAGCGAGCCCCCCACCTCGTTGACCCGTGTCCCAACGATGCGACCCTGGTTCGCCGCCGCCTCTCGCGACTTCTCCCACGTCGCCTTCGACTCCCCCGACCAGCTCACCTCCGACGCCAACCCACTCCCCCTCCTCAAAGCCTACGAGTGGGCCGACGGCCAGGTCCGTCTCATCGGCCGCGTCCCTGTCTCCGGCGATCGCTGCGACGACCAGGCCGGCCCAGCCTGCGAACCGGCCCTCTCCTCTGAAGTCGGCCGAGGCAGGCAGATGTTTCGCGCCGATTCGGTCTCCAGCGACGGCTCCCGCATCCTCTTCATGGCGCCAGGAGATAACAATCACAAAAGCCAGTACTACATGCGCATCGGCGGCCACGCCAGCGTCCGCGTCAACGCCTCCGAGAAGCCCGGCGCCGGCACGCCCCAGCCCGCGGTCCTCTGGAAGTCCACCCCCGACCTCTCCCACGTCTTCTTCACCACCTCCGAGCAGCTGATCCCCAGCGACGAAGACAACTGCTCCGACCTCTATCGCTACGACGTCGATCCACTCGGGCCCGACGGTCTCCCCGACCCCGGCGCCTCCCACCTGACCCGGATCTCGGTCGACCAGGAGCCCGCTGACGGGATCTGCGCTGTGGCCCTGGGCGCGATCGGGACCAGCAGCGACGGCGACACCGTCTACTTCACCGCCGGCCCCCACCAGCTCGTCCGCGGCGCTCCCCCTGTAAATGACCCGGCGGCGTCCCTGTATCGGTGGCACGACGGCGCGATCCGCTATATCGGCCAGGTAGAGGCCAACGATGTAAACAAGAACCTTGGTGCCTCCGGTGGCCTTGGCATCGAAACCACCTCCAGCGTCAGCCCCAACGGCGAACACCTCCTCTTCAGCTCCACCAGCGGCGCCCACCTCACCGGCTATCAACACGGAGACTGCGGCGGTGATCCCTGCCAGGAGTTCTACCTCTACAGCGCCGACGCCGACAACGGCCAGGGCGAGCTCGCCTGCGTCTCCTGCAACCCCAGCGGCACCGCCTCGCCCTTCCGCCCCGGCTTCGAGGCCGGCGCCAGCTTCCGCTCCGAGCACTTCAACGGCGGGGTGGATAACATCACCGCCCACATCCCTCACCCCCTCTCCGCCGACGGCCGCTTCGCCTTCTTCGACAGCGGCGAGCGGCTCGTCCCCGAAGACGAAAACAACCAGCGCGACGTCTACCGCTATGACTCCGAAAGCGGCCAGCTCTCGCTGCTCTCCTCCGGCGCCGAAGACGCCGCCGGCGGCTCCTTCTTCCTCGATGCCGCCGCCGACGGCACCGACGCCTTCTTCGGCACCGCCGACCAGCTCAGTGGCTGGGACGTCGACCACGCCTATGACGCCTACGACGCCCGTATCGGGGGCGGCCTGCCCGAGCCCCCGGCCATCCTGCCGAGCTGCGTCGGCGATGCCTGCCAGCCGCCGCCGGGCCAGCTGAACGACCCGACCCCCTCCAGCTCCAGCTTCTCGGGGGCCGGCAACGCCAGGGAGGGCAAGGCAAAAGCGCGCTGCCCGAAGGGCAAGCGCGCGGTCAAGGCCCGGGGCAAGAGCCGCTGCGTCAAGGCCAAGAAGCACAAGCACCAGAGCAAGCCAAGCAAGCGAGACGCCAATTCCAACCGGAGGGCCAGCCGATGAAGACCGCGAAGAGGAACAACCGACTCGGTTTCCTGACCGCCCTCCTCGCCGGGGCCGCGTTGCTGCTAGCCGCTCCCGCGCTCGCCTCGGCGTCGGTGCAATTCAAAGTCCTCACCCGCTCCAACTCGACCGTGGCCCCGAACAGTACCTTCAAGTACGGGGTCGGGACCCAGAACATCGGCGACGCCTCCGGCTTTGGCACCGAGACCCTCGTCGCCAGCCTGCCGGCGGGGGTCGAAGCGCTCTCCTTCTCCAGCGCGACCGGCTTCGAATGCAGCGGCGACGGCCCCGGCGCGCCGCCGGCGGTCGAGGGCGCCTCCACCGTGACCTGCACCTTGCCGCCCACTGGGCTCATCGAACCGGATCAATCAGGCTCAAGCGCTCGGAACCTGGTCATCGAAGCCCACGCCGGCGCCCTGGCCGAGGGCTCCACCGCGCTCGCCCACTTCGACCTCTACTTCGACTCGCTCTTCGGGCCCGTCACCCGGCTCGACGGCGGCCCCTGCGACGCCGCGCCCCCGGGCACCCCCTGCGCCTCCACCACCGATCCGACCCGGATCACCTCCGCGGCGCCGGCCTTTGGCATCGACGCCTTCGACATGGCGATCGCCAAGCGCAGCGGCGCCGCCGACCTGCAGGCCGGCGCCCACCCCTACTCCCAGACCACCTACATCGACTTCAACAGCGCTCACAACCCCGCCGTCGACCCCAGCCCCGCAGGCCCGGACGAAGCCTGGCCGGTCAAGGCCACCCGCGACGTCGTCGTCGACCTACCGCCGGGCTTCGTCGGCAGCACCGTCGGCATCCCCCAGTGTAAAGACGTCGACCTGATCGCCGGAGGAGGTGGGCCACAATGCCCTCCCGCCTCCCAGGTCGGGGTCACCTCGTTCAGGACCGATGGCTCATTCGCAGTCGTCAGTGGCCCCTTGGGGACCGGCCCGATCCCCGTCTACAACATGACCCCGGCGCCGGGCACGGCCGCCCGCCTCGCCTTCCAGGTCGCCAAAACCACGATCTCGATCGACGTCAAGCTGCGCTCGGGCGGGGACTACGGGCTGATCGGGGTGGTGCGAAACATCTCCGAGGGACTGGCGGTGACCGGCAGCGACGTCACGCTCTGGGGCGACCCGGCCGACGAATCGCATCGACTCGAGCGCACCTGCCCTGGGGTAGGGCCCCCCCTCGCTACCCCCGGCTCCAACTGCCCCGGCGCCGAGGCCCCGGTCGCCTTCCTGCGCAACCCGACCTCCTGCCCGGCTCCGGGCCAGGGCCTTGCCTCCAGCGCCCAGATCGACTCCTATCTGAACCCGGCCAGCTTCAACGTGGACGGCAGCGCCAACCTCTCCGACCCCAACTGGCACTCAACCTCCTCGGTGACCCACGACCCGGTCGGCTTCCCCTATCTGCGGAGCGAATGGGGCCCACAGCGCGGCACCGAAGGCTGTGAGAACGTCAAGGTCCGCGGCAGCCTGGAAGCGAAGACGACTGCCCGGGAAACCGAGACCCCGACCGGCCTCAACGTCCACGTCGACGTGCCCAACTTCGGGATCACCAGCTCTGAGGGCATCTCCTCCTCCGACATCAAGGGCGTGCGAGTCGCCCTGCCGGAGGGAGTCACGATCAATCCCTCCCAGGCCGAGGGCCTGGGAGTGTGCAGCCCGGCGCAATATCAGAGCTCGGCCCTGACCTTCGCCGCCGAAAACTCCGCCGGCTGCCCCTCGGACTCGAAGATCGGCACCGTCGAGGTCAAGACCCCGCTGATCGAAGAGACGATCCCCGGCCAAGTCTTCATCGCCCAACCCTTCGACAACCCCTTCAACTCCCTCCTAGCCCTCTACATCGTGCTCGAAGAACCCCAGCGCGGGATCCTCGTCAAGCTGCCCGGCAAGGTCGAAACCCTGGATGGGACCGGCCAGGTGATCGCCGACTTCCAGAACCTGCCCCAGCTCCCCTTCAGCACCCTCGACTTCAAGTTCCGCGAGGGCGCCCGCGCCCCGCTGGTAACCCCCCAAGCCTGCGGCACCTACACCACCCACGCCACCTTCACCGGCTGGTCTAACCCCGACAAGAAGCTGGCTTCGGACTCGACCTTGACGATCGACAAGGGCATCGGCGGCGGCCCCTGCCCAAGTGGCGGCCTGCCGCCCTTCAAGCCGGGACTGATCGCCGGCTCGCTGAACAACAACGCCGGCTCCTACTCGCCCTTCAACCTGCGCCTGTTCCGCAGCGACGGCGAACAGGAGTTCACCAACTTCTCGATCAAGCTGCCGCCGGGCCTCTCGGGCAAGCTGGCCGGGGTGCCCTTCTGCCCCGACGCGGCGATCGCCGCCGCCAAGTCCAGGAGCGGCGGCGCCGAGATCGCCTCGCCCTCCTGCCCGAAGGCCTCTGAGGTCGGCCGCACCCTCTCCGGAGCCGGGGTCGGCACCGTCCTCACCTACGTCCCCGGCAAGATCTACCTCGCCGGCCCCTACAACGGCTCCGCCCTGAGCATCGCCGCGATCACCGCCGCCAAGGTCGGCCCCTTCGACCTCGGCACCGTGGTCATCCGCGAGGCGCTGAAGGTCAACCCCGAAACCGCCGAAGTCTTCATCGACCCGACCGGCTCAGACCCGATCCCCCACATCATCAAGGGGGTGACGGTCCACCTCAGAGACATCCGCGCCTACGTCGACAAGCCCGGCTTTGCCTTGAACCCGACCAGTTGCGATCCGACCTCGACCGCCTCCACGGTGCTCGGCTCCGGGCTTGACTTCGCCAGCTCCGCCGACGATCAGCCGGTCACGGTCACCACCCGCTACCAGGCGGCCAACTGCGCCAACCTCGGCTTCAAGCCGAAGCTGGCGCTCAGCCTCAAGGGCGGCACCAAGCGCGGCCAGAACCCGGCCTTCAAAGCGGTCCTCACCGCTAGGAAGGGCGACGCCAACATCGGCGCCGCCCAGGTCACCCTGCCTCATTCGGAGTTCCTCGATCAGTCCCACATCAAGACGATCTGCACCCGGGTCCAGTTCAAAGAAGGCGCCTTCCCGGGCGAGAGGTGCCCCAAAGGCTCCGTCTACGGCTACGCGAAGGCGATCACGCCGCTGCTCGACGAACCGCTGCAGGGACCGGTCTTCCTGCGCTCCTCTTCCCACAACCTGCCCGACCTCGTCGCCGCCCTGCACTCGGGCCGGATCGACATCAACCTGGTCGGCAGAATCGACTCGGTCAAGGGCGGGCGGATCAGGAATACCTTCGAAGCGGTTCCCGACGCCCCGGTGACCAAGTTCACCCTGACCATGCAGGGGGCCAAGAAGGGGCTCCTGGTCAACTCGACCAACCTCTGCCGCTCCACCAACCGGGCGATCTCTCACTTCAGCGGCCAAAACGGCAAGGTCTCCGACACCAACCCGGTCTTGAAGCCCTCCTGCCCCAAGACCCGCAAGACCCACAAGCACCACGCGGGCTAGGCGGTGGGCAAAGGCTCTAGGGCCACGGTGGCGCTCTTGGTGCTTTTGCTCTTGGCCACGGCGGCCTCGGCCGCCGTGGTCCAGGAGGGCAACCTGCGGATCACCGTGCTCTCCCAGATCCAGCCCTTCAAGCTGCCCAGGGCCGGAACCGCTCCGATCGCCGTCTTCATCTCCGGCCACATCGGCTCCACCGACGCCACCACGCCGCCGCAGCTGCAGCGGATGAGCGTCAAGGTCAACCGCCACGGCCTGCTGCAATCAAAGGGCCTACCGAGCTGCCCCCTGGCCCAGATCGAAGCCTCCTCCAGCCAGCGGGCCCTCTCCAGCTGCGCCGATGCCTTGGTCGGCTCCGGGCGCTTTTGGGCGACGATCGTCCTCCCCGACCAGCGCCCCTACCCGACCCGCGGCAAGCTCCTGATCTTCAACGCAAAGCAAAAGGGCAAGCCCGCCCTCTTCGCCCACATCTTCACGACCAAACCCTTCGCCACCGCCTTCGTCATCGCCTTCGCGGTCAAGCGCATCGACCAAGGCCCCTACGGGACCGAGCTCTCGGCTTCTTTGCCCCAGGCACTCGGTAGCTGGGGCTTCGTCGACCGCATCAAGCTCACCCTCAGGCGCAAATACGACTACCGCGGCCAACACCTCTCCTACTTCAACGCTTCCTGCCCGGCCCCCAGCGCGACCAAGGTCACCGCTTTCCCCTTGGCCCTGGCCAGCTTCTACTTCGCCGCCCACGATCCGATCGAGCTCGGCGTCAGCAAGAGCTGCGGGGTCAAGGGATGAGGCTGCGCAGAGCTTTTGTCGTGCTCATTGCCCTGGGCTGCCTCGCAGCCCAGGGCACCTCGGCCCAAGCCGACTACGACCCGCTCGGCTCCGGCACGACCAAGCTCACCCTCGACCAGAGCTTCCTGGCGCTCTTGAAGCAAAGCAAGGTCAAGCTCAGCGCCCTCGCCCCGGCCAAGCTCAAGGCAGGCACCGTCATCTTCCCGGTCACGGGTGGCAAGTTCGACCCGCTCGCCGCCGCCGGCACGGTCGAGCACGAAGGGGCCTTGGTCTTCAAGGCCGCAACTGGCGCCTCGATCCCGCTCAAGGCCCTGCAGCTGAAAACCACCCAGCGCCACGCTCCCTTCTCGGCCAAGGTCGGCGGCAGCCAGTTGAAGCTCGCTCAGGCCCAGGGCCTGGCGGTAACTCGCCAAGGCTTCGGCGACAAGGTCAAGGTCAGCTCGCTCTCCTTGAGCGCCAAGCTCGCCACCCGCCTTGCCAAGAAGCTTCGCCTCAAGGCCACCTTCAAGGCCGGCCAGCCCTTGGGCTCTACTTTGACCAAGGCCGAGCCGGAGACGATCGCGGTCTTGGGAAAGGGCAAGGTCAGCTTGACCCTGGACCCCGGCTTCAAGGCCAAGCTCGACTCGCTCTTCGTCGCCGTAAACCCGATCTTCCCGGCCGAACGTCCCGATCCCTTCACCCTGGCGATCTTCGGGGGGACGATCGCCCCCGATGGCTCCGCGGGCACGCTGCAGACCCAGGGCTCCCTGGAATTCCTCCAGCTCGCTGGCGGTCAGCTCTTTTGGGCTGAGCCCTGGCTGGAGCTGGCCAGCGGCTCCTTCAGCTCTGAGGCAAACGCCCAGCCCTCGCCTCCCTACGCCGGCAAGCTCGAACGAGGGCCCCTGGCCAAGCTCAGGGGTGGGGTGGTGTCCTCAGACCCGCAGGGAAGGACGGTCAGCGTCAGCGGGGCGCCGTTGGCCTTGGAAGCCGCGACGGCGCAGATGCTGAATGAGCTCTTCGCCCAGGGCAAGGCGGTGTTCGCGGCTGGGGAAGGGATCGGGAGCGTCTCGTTTGTGGCGCAGGGGCGGTAGGGGGCTCTGATCAGTTGCTGTCGGCGCCAGCAACTGTCGCCTCGCTCAAAGCGGCAAGCCGAGCGCCCGGTCAAGCCGCTGCCGGATCTCCACCGCTTAAGGCCTCCACGCCCTCTCCGTAGCCACGGCATCCCCCTTTGGGGAGCGCCACCTCACTCCTTGCTGGAAACTGATTTCGTTTTTACCAAAAACTAAGGCTTGCATTTAAAAACGGAATCTTTTATTCTCCTGTCGGTCGCCTTCCGGAAGGAAGGCCACAGGGAACGCATCACCAGGGACAACCGAGCCCACGGGGGCCGCTTAAGGGAAGCGGCCGGCAGAGGGGCTCACGGGACAAGGAGAGCAATACGTGCAACGCCACGCGAAGGCATCCTCTGCGGGATCGAATACGCGCCAGGCCAGGGGTCTCGGTCGCGCCATCCGTGGAGCCTTCGCGATCCGTGGCGGCTTCGGCGGCGCCAAAGGGAGTGGTGCGCCCTCACGCCGCCTCCTCGGCCTCCTCGCCCTCGCGGCCATCGTCCTCCTCGCCTTCGCCGCCACCGCTTCCGCCGCCAACGTCGAAGCCGGCTCCTTCGCCGGCGGCGGCCCCGACGCCGGCGGCTCGGGCTCTGAAGACGGCCAGCTCGCAAACCCCGGCCAGGCCGAGGTCAACGACTCAAACAACAAGCTCTACGTCGCCGACACCGGCAACGACCGGGTCGAGGTCTTCTCGCTCAGCGGCGCCAGCGGGGCCTATGACTCCCAGGCCGCGCTCCCAGGAGCCAGCGGCCTGGCGATCGATCAGTCAAGCGGCGACCTCTACGTCGCCAGCGCCACCGGCATCGCCAAGCTCGACGCAAGCCTCGCCCCCGCCGTCGGCTGGAGCGATCCGGGCGTCACCGGCAACCTCGCCGTCGATCCCTCCAGCGGCGACCTCCTGGTCGCCGACACCGCCGCCAACCTGATCCGCCGCTTCAACTCTGACGGCACCCCGGCCGGCAGCTTCGCCGCCGAACGCCCGATCGACCTCGCCGCCAACTCCTCCGGCGATGTCTTCGTCCTCACCTCGACCGGCGACATCACCGCCAGCTGCGGGCCGACCTCGGCGGTCAAGCGCTTCAGCTCCGCCGGGGTCGAAGGAGCCACCGTCGGCGCCTCCCTCGAATACCCCGGCGCCGTTGCCGTCGATCCCGACGACGATTCGATCCTGATCGCCGCCTACGTCAACACCTACTTCTGCGAAGCCGGCAGCCACCTGCCCGAAATCGCCTACTTCGACTCCGGCGGCGCCTTCTTGGAATCGACCCTGCTGCACGGCCAGGGCAACGAGTCCCTCAACTCGATGGTCCCCGGCCTCAGTGCCGCCGGCGCCGGCTCGACTCGCGCCTACGCGCTCACCAAGAGCCCCGCCAGCGACAGCTTCGGCTCCACCCGGGTGGCGGTCCTCGACGACCTCGCCCCGCCCGTCGCCACGATCGCCGCCGCCGATGGCCTCGGCTTCTTCGCCGCCACCGTGCACGGCACGGTCAACCCCGAAGGCAACCCGACCGCCTGCCACTTCGAGTACTCCACCGACACCAGCTTCGACCAAAGCATTCCCTGCGTGGAGGACCCCGGCGCCGCCACCAGCCCGGTCGCCGTGCACGCCGATCTCACCGGCCTCGCCAACGCCACCGCCTACAACTTCCGCCTCCTCGCCACCAGCGCCGGCGGCGCCCTCTCCGATACCTCCGCCGAAGAAAGCTTCACCACCGCCACCGCGGTCTCCCCGACGATCGAGCCGGTCGACCCCGACACGCTTACCGCCACCGCAGCCCAGCTGAGCGGCACCGTCGACCCCAACGGGGTCTCCACCCAGTGGCACTTCGAGTACCGGATCGTCGGCGCCCCCAGCTGGACCACCACTCCCGCCCAGGATGCCGGCTCCGGCGCAATCGCGATCCCGGTCTCCTACGAACTCGCCGGGCTCGCCCCCAACGCCGAATACGAAGCCCGCCTCGTTGCCACCAACGCGGGCGACACCTACGCCAGCGCCCCCAGCCCGATCTTCACCACCGACACCGCCGCTCCCATCGTCACCACCGCCGCCTCGGTCGCCTCCGAAGAAGACGCGACCCTGCACGGGCTGATCGACCCCCAGGGGTCCAACGTGGCCACCTGTCGCTTTGAGTGGGGCACCAGTCCCGCTTACGGCAACACGGTCCCCTGCGCCTCGCTGCCAGGGGCCGGCCAGGGCCCGAAGTTGGTTACGGCGCAGCTCCACGGCCTCGACCCCCACACCACCTACTACTTCCGCCTCACCGCCACCAGCGCCGCCGGCAGCTCCCAGGGACCGGCTCGCTCGCTCGCCACCGGCCCTGGCCTGCCGGACCACCGTGCCTGGGAGATGGTCTCCCCTCCCGAGAAGAACGGCGGCGGGATCATCCCCATGGGCGCCCACACCAGCGCCGCCCAGGAACTCGCCCCCGGGGAGCCGATGGCCCTCGCCTACAACTCGCTGGTCGGCTTCGGCGACACCCGTGGCGGCGGCGTCGCCTTCGACTACCTCGCCGTCCGCGACGCCGCCGCCGGGCGCTGGGAGACCCACGCGATCACCCCCGAGGGGGACCCGAGGTCGATCTTCGACTCCTTCGTCGGGACTCAGTCCGTCTACCAGCCCGAGCTCTCGCCCGACCTCTCGCGGGGCGTCACCCTCCTCACCCCCAACCGCGTCCCCTTCACCCCCGACTCCGTCCCGGTTCAGAAAGTCTTCAACCTCTACCTCCGCAGCGACCTCCGCGATCCCGGCCCCGGCAGCTACCAGCTGGTCACCGGCTGCCCTCTCTGCCTGCAGAGCGAGCCCCCCACCTCGCTGACTCGTGTCCCCCAGTCGCGGCCCTGGTTCGCCGCCGCCTCTCACGACTTCTCCCACGTCGCCTTTGACTCCCTTAACCAGCTCACTTCCGACGCCAACCCACTCCCCGTCTTCAAAGCCTACGAGTGGGCCAACGGCCAGGTCCGCCTCATCGGCCGCGTCCCCGTCTCCGGCAATAGCTGCGACGACCAGGCCGGCCCCGCCTGCGAACCGGCCCCCTCCTCCGAAATCGGGCGAGGCATTAAGCAGTTTCGCGCCGACTCGGTCTCCACCGACGGCTCCCGCATCCTCTTCATGGCACCAGGAGATAGTAGCGAGCAAAAAAGCCAGTACTACATGCGCATAGGCGACCACGCCAGCGTCCGCATCAACGCCTCCGAGAAGCCCGGAGCGGGCACGCCACAGCCCGCGGAGCTCTGGAAATCCACCCCCGACCTCTCCCACGTCTTCTTCACCACCTCCGAGCAGCTGATCCCAAGCGACGAAGACATCTGCTCCGACCTCTACCGCTATGACGTCGACCCGCTTCGCGCCGACGGCCTTCCCGACCCCGGCGCCTCCCACCTGACCCGGATCTCGGTCGACCACGAGCCCGCCGACGGCGTCTGCGCCGTCGCCGCCGGCGCGATCGGCACCAGCACCGACGGCGACACCGTCTACTTCATTGCTGCCCACCAGCTCGTCCGCGGCGCCCCGTCCGCGGTCGGCCCTGTGGTGTATCGCTGGCACGACGGCGCGCTTCGCTACATCGGGCAGCTGGCCGATGAAAACTTCGATGCTGTCCCGGATCTTGGCGCAAGCGGCGTCATAGGTGACATCACCGCCAGCATCAGCCCCGACGGCGCCCATCTCCTCTTCAGCTCCGCCAGCGGCGCCCACCTGACCGGCTACCAGCATGGCGATTGCAATAGCGCTTTCGACTGTCTAGAGCTCTACCTCTACAGCGCCGACGCCGACAACGGCAAGGGCGAGCTCGCCTGCGTCTCCTGCAACCCCAGCGGCACCGCTTCGCCCTTCCGCCCGAGCTTCGAGCTCGGTGCCAGCTTCCGCTCCGATCACTTCAACGGCGGCGTGGATAACATCACCGCCCATATTCCTCACCCCCTCTCCGCCGACGGCCGCTTCGCCTTCTTCGACAGCGGCGAGCGGCTCGTCCCCGAAGACGAAAACAACCAGCGCGACGTCTACCGCTATGACTCCCAAAGCGGCCAGCTCTCGCTGCTCTCCTCCGGCGCCGAAGACGCCGCCGGCGGCTCCTTCTTCCTCGATGCCGCCGCCGACGGCACCGACGCCTTCTTCGGCACCGCCGACCAGCTCAGTGGCTGGGACGTCGACCACGCCTATGACGCCTACGACGCCCGCCTCGGCGGTGGACTGCCCGAGCCCCCGGCCATCCTGCCGAGCTGCATCGGCGACGCCTGCCAGCCGCCGCCGGGCCAGCTGAACGACCCGACTCCCTCCAGCTCCAGCTTCTCTGGGGCGGGCAACGCCAGGGAGGGCAAGGCAAAAGCGCGCTGCGCGAAGGGCAAGCGCGCGGTCAAGGCACGGGGCAAGAAGCGCTGCGTCAAGGCCAAGAAGCACAAGGCCAAGAGCAAGCGAGACGCCAATTCCAACCGGAGGGCCAGCCGATGAAGACCGCGAAGACCAACCGACTCGGCTTCCTGGCCGCCCTTATTGCCGGTGCAGTGTTGCTGCTAGCTGCCCCCGCCCTCGCCTCGGCCTCGGTGCAATTCAAAATCGCCACCCGCACCAACTCGACCGTGGCGCCGAACAGCACCTTCAAATATGGGGTCGGGACCCAGAACATCGGCGACGCTTCCGGCTTCGGCACCGAGACCCTCGTCGCCAGCCTGCCGGCGGGGGTCGAAGCGCTCTCCTTCTCTAGCACGGGCCACTTCGAATGCAGCGGCGATGGCCCCGGCGCGCCGCCGGCGGTCGAGGGCGGCTCCACCCTGACCTGCACCTTGCCGCCTAATGGGCTGATCGAACCCGACTGGCTAAGCAATCGGCCCCTGGTTATCGAAGCCCACGCCGGCGCCCTGGCCGAGGGCTCCACCGCGCTCGCCCGCTTCGACCTCTACTTCGACTCGCTCTTTGGGCCCGTCACCCGGCTCGACGGCGGTCCCTGCGACGCCGCGCCCCCGGGCACCCCCTGCGCCTCCACCACCGATCCGACCCGGGTCACCTCCGCGGCGCCGGCCTTTGGCATCGACGCCTTCGACATGGCGATCGCCAAGCGCAGCGGCGCCGCCGACCTGCAGGCCGGCGCCCACCCCTACTCACAGACCACCTATATCGACTTCAACAGCGCTCACAATCCCGCCGTCGACCCTGATAGCGAAGGCTCAGAGGAAGCCTGGCCGGTCAAGGCCACCCGCGACGTCGTCGTCGACCTGCCGCCGGGCTTCGTCGGCAGCACCGTCGGCATCCCCCAGTGCAAAGACGTCGACCTCCTCGCCAAAGGAGGTGGGCCCACCTGCCCGTCAGCCTCCCAGGTCGGGGTCACCTCGTTCAGGACCGATGGATCATTCGCAGCTCTCAGTGGCCCCTTGGGGACCGGCCCGATCCCCGTCTACAACATGGCCCCGTCTCCCGGCGTGGCCGCCCGCTTTGCCTTCCAGGTCGCCAAAACCGTGATCTCGATCGACGTCAAGCTGCGCTCGGGCGGGGACTACGGGCTGATCGGGGTGGTGCGAAACATCTCCGAGGGACTGGCCGTCAGCGGCAGCGACGTAACGCTCTGGGGCGACCCGGCCGACGAATCGCACCGCTTCGAGCGGGCCTGCCCTGGGGAATTACCCACGGCCGCCAGCAACTGCCCCGGCGCCGACGCCCCGGTCGCCTTCCTGCGCAACCCGACCTCCTGCCCGCCGGCCGGCCAGGGCCTTGCCTCCAGCGCCCAGATCGACTCCTACGCCGACCCGGCGAGCTTCAACGTCGACGGCAGCGCAGATCTCTCCAACCCCAACTGGCACACGACGAGCTCGGCCACCCACGACCCGGTCGGCTTCCCTTACCTCCCCTCCGAATGGGGAGCGCAGCGCGGCACCGAAGGCTGCGAGAACGTCAAGGTCCGCGGCACGCTGGAAGCGAAGCCGACCGCCCGTGAAACCGAGACCTCGACCGGCCTCAACGTCCACGTCGAGGTGCCCAACTTCGGGATCACCAGCTCTGAGGGCATCTCCTCCTCCGACATCAAGGGCGTGCGCGTGGCACTGCCCGAGGGAGTCACGATCAACCCCTCCCAGGCTGAGGGCCTGGGAGTGTGCAGCCCGGCGCAGTATCAGAGCAGCGCCCTGACCTTCGCCGCCGAAAACCCCGCCGGCTGCCCCTCGGACTCGAAGATCGGCACCGTCGAGGTCAAGACCCCGCTGATCGAGGAGACGATCCCCGGCCAAGTCTTCATCGCCTCCCCCTTCGACAACCCCTTCGGTTCTTTGTTGGCCCTCTACATCGTGCTCGAAGAACCCCAGCGCGGGATCTTGGTCAAGCTCCCAGGCAAGGTCGAGACCCTCGACGGCACGGGCCAGGTGATCGCCGACTTCCAGGACCTGCCCCAGCTCCCCTTCAGCACCCTCGACTTCAAGTTCCGCGAGGGCGCCAGGGCCCCCCTGGTAACCCCCCAAGCCTGCGGCACCTACACCACCCACGCCACCTTCACCGGCTGGTCTAACCCCGACAAGAAGCTGGCTTCGGACTCGACCTTGACGATCGACAAGGGCATCGGCGGCGGCCCCTGCCCAAGTGGCGGCCTGCCGCCCTTCAAGCCGGGACTGATCGCCGGCTCCTTGAACAACAACGCCGGCTCCTACTCGCCCTTCAACCTGCGCCTGTTCCGCAGCGACGGCGAACAGGAGTTCACCAACTTCTCGATCAAGCTGCCGCCGGGCCTCTCGGGCAAGCTGGCCGGGGTGCCCTTCTGCCCCGACGCGGCGATCGCCGCCGCCAAGTCCAGGAGCGGCGGCGCCGAGATCGCCTCGCCCTCCTGCCCGAAGGCCTCTGAGGTCGGCCGCACCCTCTCCGGAGCCGGGGTCGGCACCGTCCTCACCTACGTCCCCGGCAAGATCTACCTCGCCGGCCCCTACAACGGCTCCGCCCTGAGCATCGCCGCGATCACCGCCGCCAAGGTCGGCCCCTTCGACCTCGGCACCGTGGTCATCCGCGAGGCGCTGAAGGTCAACCCCGAAACCGCCGAAGTCTTCGTCGACCCGACCGGCTCAGACCCGATCCCCCACATCATCAAGGGGGTGACGGTCCACCTCAGAGACATCCGCGCCTACGTCGACAAGCCCGGCTTTGCCTTGAACCCGACCAGTTGCGATCCGACCTCGACCGCCTCCACGGTGCTCGGCTCCGGGCTTGACTTCGCCAGCTCCGCCGACGATCAGCCGGTCACGGTCACCACCCGCTACCAGGCGGCCAACTGCGCCAACCTCGGCTTCAAGCCGAAGCTGGCGCTCAGCCTCAAGGGCGGCACCAAGCGCGGCCAGAACCCGGCCTTCAAAGCGGTCCTCACCGCTAGGAAAGGCGATGCCAACATCGGCGCCGCCCAGGTCACCCTGCCTCATTCGGAGTTCCTCGATCAGTCCCACATCAAGACGATCTGCACCCGGGTCCAGTTCAAAGAAGGCGCCTTCCCGGGCGAGAGGTGCCCCAAAGGCTCCGTCTACGGCTACGCGAAGGCGATCACGCCGCTGCTCGACGAACCGCTGCAGGGACCGGTCTTCCTGCGCTCCTCTTCCCACAACCTGCCCGACCTCGTCGCCGCCCTGCACTCGGGCCGGATCGACATCAACCTGGTCGGCAGAATCGACTCGGTCAAGGGCGGGCGGATCAGGAATACCTTCGAAGCGGTTCCCGACGCCCCGGTGACCAAGTTCACCCTGACCATGCAGGGGGCCAAGAAGGGGCTCCTGGTCAACTCGACCAACCTCTGCCGCTCCACCAACCGGGCGATCTCTCACTTCAGCGGCCAAAACGGCAAGGTCTCCGACACCAACCCGGTCTTGGTGGCGCAGTGCAAGCACGCCAAGAACAAGCGCGCTAAGCACACCAAGAAGAAGGGCTAGTGAGGCGCGGTGCGATCGGTGCCGCGGCGCTCGCCGCGGCACTGGCGCTGGCCACTCTCGCCCCCGCCGCCGTAATCCAGGAGGGCAACCTGCGGGTCACGGTCTTGAGCCAGATCCAGCCCTTCAAGCTGCCCAGGGTCGCAAGCGCTCCGATCGCCGTCTTCATCTCCGGCCACATCGGCTCCACCGACGCCACCACGCCGCCGCAGCTGCAGCGGATGAGCGTCAAGGTCAACCGCCACGGCCTGCTGCAATCAAAGGGCCTACCGAGCTGCCCCCTGGCCCAGATCGAAGCCTCCTCCAGCCAGCGGGCCCTCTCCAGCTGCGCCGATGCCTTGGTCGGCTCCGGGCGCTTTTGGGCGACGATCGTCCTCCCCGACCAGCGCCCCTACCCGACCCGCGGCAAGCTCCTGATCTTCAACGCAAAGCAAAAGGGCAAGCCCGCCCTCTTCGCCCACATCTTCACGACCAAACCCTTCGCCACCGCCTTCGTCATCGCCTTCGCGGTCAAGCGCATCGACCAAGGCCCCTACGGGACCGAGCTCTCGGCTTCTTTGCCCCAGGCCCTCGGTAGCTGGGGCTTCGTCGACCGCATCAAGCTCACCCTCAGGCGCAAATACGACTACCGCGGCCAACAGCTCTCCTACTTCAACGCTTCCTGCCCGGCCCCCAGCGCGACCAAGGTCACCGCTTTCCCCTTGGCCCTGGCCAGCTTTTACTTCGCCGCCCACGATCCGATCGAGCTCGGCGTCAGCAAGAGCTGCGGGGTCAAGGAATGAGGCTGCGCAGAGCTTTTGTCGTGCTCATTGCCCTGGGCTGCCTCGCAGCCCAGGGCACCTCGGCCCAAGCCGACTACGACCCGCTCGGCTCCGGCACGACCAAGCTCACCCTCGACCAGAGCTTCCTGGCGCTCTTGAAGCAAAGCAAGGTCAAGCTCAGCGCCCTCGCCCCGGCCAAGCTCAAGGCAGGCACCGTCATCTTCCCGGTCACGGGTGGCAAGTTCGACCCGCTCGCCGCCGCCGGCACGGTCGAGCACGAAGGGGCCTTGGTCTTCAAGGCCGCAACTGGCGCCTCGATCCCGCTCAAGGCCCTGCAGCTGAAAACCACCCAGCGCCACGCTCCCTTCTCGGCCAAGGTCGGCGGCAGCCAGTTGAAGCTCGCTCAGGCCCAGGGCCTGGCGGTAACCCGCCAAGGCTTCGGCGACAAGGTCAAGGTCTCGACCCTCACCCTGAGCGCCAAGCTCGCCACCCGCCTGGGCAAGAAGCTTCGCCTCAAGGCCACCTTCAAGGCCGGCCAGCCACTGGGCTCTACTTTGACCAAGGCCGAGCCGGAGACGATCGCGGTCTTGGGAAAGGGCAAGGTCAGCCTGACCCTGGACCCCGGCTTCAAAGCCAAGCTCGACTCGCTCTTCGTCGCCGTGAACCCGATCTTCCCGGCCGAACGTCCCGATCCCTTCACCCTGGCGATCTTCGGCGGGACGATCGCCCCCGATGGCTCGTCGGGCACGCTGCAGACCCAGGGCTCCCTGGAATTCCTCCAGCTCGCTGGCGGTCAGCTCTTTTGGGCCGAGCCGTGGCTGGAGCTGGCCAGCGGCTCCTTCAGCTCTGAGGCAAACGCCCAGCCCTCGCCGCCCTACCCAGGCAAGCTCGAACGCGCGCCCCTGGCCAAGCTCGGGGGTGGGGTGGTGTCGGCGGACCCGCAGGGAAGGACGGTCAGCGTCAGCGGGGCGCCGTTGGCCTTGGAAGCCGCGACGGCGCAGATGCTGAATGAGCTCTTCGCCCAGGGCAAGGCGGTGTTCGGGGCCGGGGAAGGGATCGGGAGCGTCTCGTTCGTGGCGCAGGGGCGGTAGGAGAGCTAGAAACGCCCCCAAATCTTTAGGAACAGCCCCTATCATCAGCCTCATGGAGGCAGCGGATAGGGAAGCGGTGCAGCGACTTCCGTCCGGGGCGCACGGCATCCCTTCGGAGCTGGTCGCCCGCAACCAGCTCGAACGGCTGGTCGCGGCGGTGGCCGAGGCCTGTGCCGAGCATGGGTATGCGGAGACCTCGGTCGCTGACCTGGCCGTCCGCGCCGGTGTCTCCACCGCGACTTTCTACAAGCTCTTCGCCGGCAAGCGGGAGTGCGCGTTGGAGGCGCACCGGGAGCTGCTGGGGCGGCTGCTCGAGGAGGTCGATCGCGCTTGTGCGGCGGTGGGGGAGCGGGAGGCGAAAGTGAGGGCCGGCGCCCATACCGTCCTGGCCCTGCTCGCCGCCGATCCGCCGACGGGGCGGCTGCTGACGGTGGAGGTGCTGGCGCTCGGGCCGGTGGGGGCGGCACGCAACGATGCCGCGGTCGAGGCCTTCGCGACGCGCCTGCTCGCTGGCCGAGAGTCTGACGTCGCCTCTTCCGGGCCCAGCGCCAACTGGGTTCTCGTCGCCGGGATCGCCGCGCTGATCGGCAAACGGGTAATGGCCGGCGAAGCCGGCGAGCTGCCCGGGCTCGAGGACGAGCTGGTCGCGCTGGCCACCGCGTTGGACTGACTCTTTCCGCTCGAAGAAGTTTCGCTTTCTTGCGTTCCGCAAGTAACGCGTGCGCCCTAGCCTGAGACAATAAGTTTCATGCTCGGCCGCCGTCGCAAAGACAGCCTTCGGGAGCTGATTCGCAATCAGCACGAGGAGACCATGGCTTACCTCCGGCAGCGTGAGGAGGAGTTCGAGCGTCTTATCGAGGCATCCGAGCGCCGGACGGAGGAAACTCAAGAGTTCAACCGCGAGATCTTGCTGCGCAACGAGAAGGTCTACACCTCGGCGATCGTCCAGTTGGAAGAAAACACGGAGCAGACTCGGGCAAACACGAAGGCCGTGCTCAGCATGCTTGATCGCTTCAACGGATCGGGTGGAATTGCCGCTTAGCCCTTGATTCTGCCCCACCGATATACGAACATACGTTCGTATGGAGACCGCCTGCGTCATCGACAGTCGTTTGGCGTCTCCTGCGCGCCCGGGCCTTTCCGGGGGGCTACGGCCCGGGCGCCAAGTTCTTCCCGATCCGGTTGAGGCGGCGGAGCAAACCGAGGCGATGGTGCGGCGGCTGGAGACGATCGGCGCCGCGGTCGAGTCGAAGCGGGCGGGGGAGGCCTTCTTCGCGGTCGATGGGTTGCGGGGGATCCACGGGGGGGACAGCGCCGGAGTCCTGAGGGCGGTGCGGACGGCGCTTGGGGGCCCGTCCCGCCGGGGCGAAGGGACGGCTGGCGCGGCGATCCGGGTCGGCACCGCACCCAACCGCTTCGCCGCTTTCGCCGCCGCTTGGAAGCGGATGGCGGTGCCGGAGGACCGGCTGCACGTCTTCCTCGCGCCGATCTCGGTCTCGATCCTGCCGCTGCGTCTCGAGGCGCCGGGCCGCGAGGTCGAGGAGCTGGTCGTCACCCTGGAACGCCTCGGTATTGGGACGCTGCAGGCGCTGGCGCGGATCTCGCCCGACCGGGTCGCCGACCGCTTCGGCCCGCTCGGCCTGCGGGCCCGGCGCCTCGCCCGCGGGGTGGACGAGCCGCTGCGCCCGCGCCAGCCGCACGAGGAGCTGGCCGCGCAGCTCGAGCTGCCGGAGGGGACGGCCGGCAGCCAGCTCGAGCGGGCCCTGGCGCTGCTCGTCGACCGTCTGCTCGCCGCTCCCCAGCGCCGCGGCCGGACCCTGCTGGGGCTGCGCTTCGGGGCGCTGCTCAGCGCCGGCGGCAGCTGGAGCGTCGAACAGGGGCTGGGCAGGCCGACCGCCTCGGCGCGGACCCTGCGCTCGCTGCTGGCGCCGCGGCTGCAGTCGCTGCCGGGCCCGGTTGCGGCGCTGCGGCTGCGGGCGCTCGGCCTGGGGCCGGCGGCGGCGGACCAGATCGAGCTCGCGGTCGGGGGCGAGGAGCCGCGGCGACGACGTCTCGGCGCCGCGGTGCGCGAGGTTCGCGCGGCGCAGGGGGCCGAGGCGCTGCTGAAGATCCTGCCCGTCGACTCCGCCTCGCGCGTGCCCGAGCGCTGGGCGATGCTGACTCCCTTCCCCGAGCCGTAGCGGTTGGGTGCGATGACCTCGGGACTGCGCCGCCTCTACGCGCCTGAGCCGGTAACGGCGCGGATCGGCCCCGACGGTACGCCCTTGGGGGTCGGTGACGTCGATGTCGCGGCGGTCCGCGAGGAGTGGGTTGTCGACGACCGCTGGTGGATCCCCGAGCAGCTCCAGCGCCATTACTTCGATCTGGCCCTGGCCAACGGCCGCTCCATCGTCGTCTTTCACTGCGCTCGCAGCGGGCGCTGGTATCGGCAGCGAGCCTGATGACTGCCACCGCTCCTTATATAGAGCTGCACGCGCACTCGGCCTTCTCTTTTCTCGACGGTGCCTCGACCCCGCTGGAGCTGGCCGCCGCCGCCGCGGACCACGGCTACCCCGCCTTCGCCCTCACCGATCACGACGGGATCTGGGGCTCGCGCGAGTTCGCCGAGTCGTGCAAGGGGACTGCGGTGAGGGCGATCACGGGAGCAGAGTTGACGGTCGGCGGTCCGGGCAGTTACGCTCACATCACTCTCCTGGTGGAGAACGCGAAGGGGTACCGCAATCTGTGTCGTTTGCTGACGATGGCCCACGCGCACACGCGCGACAACCCGGGGCGTAGCGCCGGCCAACCGTGGGCGACGCTGGAGCAGGTGGAGGAGCACGCCGAGGGGCTGGTCTGCCTCTCCGGCTGCGCCCGCGATGGAGCGCTGGCGGGGGCCTGGGAGCGCGCCGAGACGGCGCGCGGGGAGCGCTTGGGCCGCCGCCTACTCGGTGCTTTCGGGCGCGAGCGCTTCCGGGTCGAGCTGCAGCGCCCCTACTGGCGCCACGATCGCGCCCGCAATCGCTGGCTCACCCAGCTCGCCTCCCGGCTCGGCGTCCCCTGCGTGGCGACCGGCAACGTCCACTCTCATAACCGCCGCCGCGCCCGCCTGCAGGACGCCTTCGTCGCGATCGGGCTGGGGGAGACGCTGGAGGAGTCCGAGCCACGCCGCCGCGGCAACCGCAGCTCGGCGCTGGTCTCGCCGGCGGCGATGGCCGCGCGTTTCGCCGAGCACCCGGAGGCGGTTGCCGAGACCGTGCGGCTCGCCGAGCGGCTCCAGTTCGACCTGACGACCGAGCTCGGCTATCGACATCCACGCCAGGGCGACCGCGACGCCGACAGCGAGCTGGCCGAGCTCTGTGCGCACAGGCTCGCCGAGACCTACGCCGGCAGGCCTCGCCACGGCGAGGCGGAAGCTCGCCTCGACCAGGAGCTGGCGACGATCCGCCACCTCAATCTCTCCGGCTTCTTCCTCCTCCACCACGAGCTGCTGGAGCTGGCCCGCGAGGTCGCGGTCGAGGTGCGCGGCCGCGCTTCGCCCCGCGCCGTGCTGCCGCCCGGCCGCGGCCGCGGCTCCAGCGTCAGCTCGATCGTCTGCTATCTGACCGGCCTCTCCCACATCGACCCGGTCGAGAAGAATCTCTTCTCTGGCCGCTTCCTCAACGAGGAATCGCAGACGCTGCCCGACATCGACCTCGACTTCCCCCGCGACATCCGCGAGGTGCTGATCCCCCGCGTCCACGAGGTCTACGGCGCCGACCGCTCGGCCCTGGTCGCCGCCTTCCCGACCTACCGGCCGCGCGGCGTCGTGCGCGATCTCGGTAAGGCGCTGGGGCTGCCGCCGGCGGAGATCGAGCGGGTGGCGAAGACGACCGGCTTCCACGAGTCGGCGGGCGAAATGGAGCAGGACGTGATCGCCGCGATCGGCCCCGAGCGCGCCGCGGCGCCGCGCTGGAAGGCGCTGCTCTGGCTCTGCGACGACGCGATGGGCTTGCCCCGCAACGCCTCCCAGCACTCGGGAGGGATGGTGATCTCGACCGAGCCGCTGGTCGACGTCTGCCCGATCGTGCCGGCGGCTATGGCGGGGCGCCAGATCGCCCAGTGGGACAAGGACTCCTGCGCGGACGCGGGACTGCTGAAGATCGACCTGCTGGGGCTGGGGATGCTCTCGGCGGTCGAGCGCTGCGTCGAGGAAGTCGAGCGGACGCGGGGGGAGCCGCTGGACCTCTCGCGGATCCCACTCGACGACGAAGAGACCTACGAATCGATCCGCGCCGCCGAGACCACCGGCGTCTTCCAGATCGAGAGCCGGGCGCAGATGCAGATGCTGCCGCGGACCAAACCGCGCAACCTCGACGACCTCACCGTGCAGGTGGCGCTGGTCCGGCCCGGCCCGATCCAGGGCGGCGCCGTCCATCCTTATATCGAGCGCCGCAAGCGCCGCCTCGTCGAACCCGAGGCTGCGAGATCCCCTACGAGCACGAGCTGCTGGAGCCGGCGCTGAAGGAGACGCTCGGCACGATCGTCTACCAGGAGCAGGTGCTGGAGGTGGCGATCGCGCTCGCCGACTTCAGCCATGCCGAGGCCGAGACGTTGCGACGGGCGATGAGCCGCAAGCGCTCCCAGCAGGCGATCGACCAACACCGCGACGGCTTCCTCGTCGGCGCCGTCGGCGCGAAGGAAGTCTCGCTGGAGACGGCCGAACGCGTCTGGGAGCAGATCCAGGGCTTCGCCGGCTTCGGCTTCCCGAAGGCGCACTCGGCCGCCTTCGGGCTGCTCGCCTACCAGTCGGCCTGGCTGCGCATCCACCGCGGCCCCGAGTTCCTCTGCGCGCTGCTGAACGAGCAGCCGATGGGCTTCTACCCACCCGACGCGCTCGTCCAGGAGGCCCGCCGCCGCAAGATCGCCATCGGTTCCCCCGACGTCAACCGCAGCCGCGTTCTCTGCCACGTCGAAACCGATGGCTTGGTGGTGCGGATCGGTCTCGGTTACGTGAAGGGGGTGCGCAAGGAGGAGATGGAGATGCTCGTGGCGGAGCGGGAACGCGGCGGGCCCTACCGGGGCGTCGCCGAGCTGGCCTCGCGCTCGGCGGTCGGGATCGCCAGCCTGGAACGGCTGGCCTGGGCGGGGGCGCTCGACGGGATCCCGGTTGGGGCCGGCAGTGAGCGGCGCGAGGCGCTCTGGCGTGTCGGGGTCACCGCCAGCGGTCGCGGCAGCCGCGGCCGTACCCAGCTGGCGCTGCCGATCGAGCCGCCGCAGGCACCGCCGCTGCAGCCGCTCGGCGACTGGGGGGAGCTGATCGCCGACTACCGCTCGACCGGGATCGCCCTCGGCAAGCACCCGATGGAGCTGATGCGCCCCGGCCTCGACCGGGTGCTGCTGAGCAGCAGCGAACTGGAGCTGGCCGACGACGGCGGCACGGTCGAGGTTGCGGGCATGGTCGTCGCCCGACAGCGCCCGGGGACCGCCAAGGGCATCGTCTTCATGACCCTGGAAGACGAGTTCGGGATCGTCAACGTGATCGTCCCCAAACGCGTCTACCAACGCCACCGCGCCACCGTCCGCGCCGCCGTGATGGTCCGCGCCCGCGGCCGGCTCGAGCGCCGCGAGAGCGTCGTCAACGTCCTCGTCGAGAGCGTCGAGCCGCTCGAGCGCGGGGCGGCGCAACCGCAGCAGCGACCACCTCCCGAGCACGCGCCCGGCCGCCAGACCCGCTCCTCTCGTCCTGAATCGCCTCCCGGCTCGAGCTCCCGCCGCGCCCGCGAGCTCGCCGTCGCCGAGCTGCGCTCCGTCGCCCCCGCCGGGCACAGCTTCGGCAGGCGCGGCCACTGAGCTAGCAGTCCGCCGCACCGCATTGCCAGGCTGTCCGGCGGCTAGGCGACCCGAAGGACGAGCTTGCCGCCCGCGTGGCCGGTTTCGGCCTGGCGGTGGGCCTCGGACGCTTCCTCGAGGTCGAAGACGCGGTCCACTTTGATCTGGAGATGGCCGGCCTCGACCAGGTGACAGAGGCCGGCGAGGCCGACCGGGTCGGGCTCGACCAGGAACCCTGTGGCTCGGCGCTTGCTGCGGGCGGCGAGGTCGAGGACCTCTTGCGGCACGCCGCTGGGGACGGAGACGAGCATCCCGCCCGGGCGCAGAACCGGCAGCGAGCGCTCGCCCTGGGTGCCGGTGAAGTCGATCACCGCGTCGAGGTCGGCGACCAGATCCTCGAAGCGCTCGCTCCTGTAGTCGATCACCTGGTCGACGCCGAGCTCACGCAGCCAGTCGGTCTGCTCGGCTCGCGCCGTGCCGATCACGCGGGCCCCGCGCGCCTTGGCGATCTGCACGGCGAGGTGGCCGACACCGCCGGCGGCGCCGTGGACCAGCAGGTCGGCGCCGTCCTCGAGCGCGATCGTGTCGACGACGATCTGCCAGGCGGTCAGCCCAGCCAATGGCAGCGCACCCGCTTCCTCGTGGGAGAGGGGGTGGGGCTTGGCGGCGAAGTGCCGCGACGGCGCGGTCACGTACTCGGCATAAGCGCCCGCCTCGCGTGGGAACCACGGCATCCCGAAGACCTCGTCGCCGACCTTGAACCTGGTGACGCCGCCGCCGACCTCGGTGACGACTCCGGAGACGTCCCAGCCGAGGCAGACCGGCGGCTCGCCGAGCACACCCGAGACCCCCTTGCCGGCGCGGGTCTTGAAGTCGACCGGGTTGACCCCGGCGGCGTGAACTCGCACCTGCACCTCGGTCGGGATCGGCTCCGGCCGCGACACCTCCTCGATCGCCAGCACCTCCGGCGGCCCGTACTCGCGCAAGGTGACGGCCCTCATCGGCCTCAGACTAGCCGCCGTCGCTCACCAGACGACCTCGATGTCATAGCGCCGCACCCACTCGTCGTCGGAGACGAAGGGCAGGCCCTCGAGCATCGCCTGGGCGACGAGCAGGCGATCGAAGGGATCGCGGTGGTGCAGGGGGAGCGAGGCGACCTGGTCGGCATGGCGCGGAGTAACGGGAAGCAGCTCGACGCCTGCCCGCTCGAGCTGGGAGAGAAGGTCGCCGGGCGCGTCGAGCTTGCCGAGCCCGCGCTTGATCGCGGCCTCCCAGATGGTGACCGCGCTGACTACGGGTTCGATGCCGTCGGAACCCAGCGCCGCCAGCGCCTTCTTGCTGATCCGGCTCGCTTCACCGGCCATCCACCACAGCACCAGGTGCGTGTCGAGCAGCAGCGTCATGACTGCATTCCGAGCGACTCGGCGATGTCGTCGGGAAGTTCGTCGAAATCGTCGGCGATTCGCACCCGTCCCTGCCAGACGCCGGCCAGCGAAGCGAAGCCGCCACCCTCACGCTCGGGCACCAGCCGCACCGCGGGCTCACCGCGCCGGGTCAGGACGATCTCCTCGCCGCCCAGGGCGCGCTCGACCAGCTGCGAGAGGTGCGTCTTCGCCTCGTGCATCCCCACTCGTGCCATCTGCTGAGGTTAGCAATCTAGCTAGATTCCTAGCTAGGAACCCTCGTCGGCCATGCGAATACGGCCCGCGACTCCGGGTGGCTATTCTCGGTGCCCCAGCGCAGCAAACACCAGCAAGGCCCATTCGGTTTTCGAGCGTTTCGGCCTACCGGACCAGCTGGATTGAACAAGTGGCGATGAGTTCTCGCCCGTCCCCCAATCTCAACCCGTATGACTACCGCTACCGCTGAACAGAACAACGACCGCACTCGCTGGCTAGCCCTCTACGTGCTCTGCGCGGGGATGCTGATGATCGTCCTCGACGGGACCATCGTCAACGTCGCCCTGCCGACGATCCAGGACGATCTCGGCTTCTCGCAGAGCAACCTGGCCTGGATCGTCAACGCCTACATGATCCCCTTCGGCGGCCTCCTGCTGCTGGCGGGGAGGATCGGCGACCTGGTCGGCCAGCGCCGCGTCTTCCTCACCGGCCTCGCCGTCTTCACCGGCGCCTCGCTGCTCTGCGCCGCCTCGCAGAGCCAGGAGATGCTGGTCGGAGCGCGCTTCATCCAGGGGATCGGCGGCGCCCTGGCCTCGGCCGTAATTCTCGGCATGATCGTGACGATGTTCCCGAAGCCGGCCGAGCAGGCGAAAGCGATCGGCGTCTTCGGCTTCGTCGCCTCCGCCGGCGGCTCGATCGGGCTGCTCGCCGGCGGCGTCCTCACCGAGGCGATCAGCTGGCACTGGATCTTCATCATCAACCTGCCGATCGGCGTCCTCGTCGCCTTCCTGGCGCTGCGCCTGGTCGAGAGCCGCGAGGGGATCGGGCTGCACGAGGGAGCCGACTTCCCCGGCGCCGCGCTGATCACGGTCTCGCTGATGCTCGGTGTCTTCACGATCCTGCAGATCACCGACTGGGGCTGGGTCGACACCAAAACGCTCGCCCTCAGCGCTGTCTCGGCTGCCCTGCTCGCCATCTTCATCCACCGCCAGGCGACGATCGCCAACCCGCTGATGCCGCTGCGCCTGTTCCGCTCCCGCAACGTCGCCGGCGCCAACGTGCTGCAGGCGCTGCTGGTCGCCGGCATGTTCGGGATGTTCTTCCTCGGCGCCCTCTATCTGCAGCGCGTGCTCGGCTACAGCGCCCTCGACGTCGGCCTCGCCTTCCTGCCGACGACGATCGTGATGGGGACGCTGTCCCTGGGCTTCTCGGAAAAACTGATCATGCGCTTCGGCCCGCGCCGGACGCTGATCCCCGGCGTCTGCCTGACCGTCGTCGCGCTGCTGCTCTTCGCCCGCACGCCGGTCGACGGCAGCTACCTGACCGACCTGCTGCCGCCGTTCCTGCTGATCGCCGTCGGCATGGGCTCCTCCTTCCCGGCGATCATGACCCTGGCGATGTCGGGGGCGACGCCGCAGGACTCCGGCCTCGCCTCGGGACTGGTCAACACCAGCATGCAGGTGGGCGGCGCGATCGGGCTGGCGGTGCTGGCGACGCTCTCCACCGAGCGCACCCAGAGCCTGCTCGACAGCGGCAGCTCGAATGCCTCGGCGCTGACTTCCGGCTACCACGTCGCCTATCTCGTCGGCGCCGGGTTGGCAGCGATCGCGGTGGCGATCGCGGTGTTCGTGCTGCGCGACGTGGCCCCGGCAGGCGCCCCCCACGGCGCCGCCGAGCCCGAGCGTGAGGACCGCGCCGCCGAGCCGGCGTACTCCGAGGCCGGCTGAGACCGAACGCGGTCCAATAGTCAAGGATTTAACTTTGCCGGTCGATCAGATCTCGAAGTGCCGACCGATCCGAATCACAGCTCCCAGGAGATAGGCGGCTTCGCCGAAGCGCCCGACGAGCGCGCCCGCATGGGGCGCATCTCCGGTTGCCTCTGGATCGTCGGCGCCCTGATCGGCGCCGGCGCCGCCTTCCTCCCCGGCGCCGACCACGAGAGCCTGGCCTGGGTGCTGGGAGTGAGCGCGCTGGTCCTCCTCTACGGCATCGGCAGCGTCACCGGCATCATCGGCTGGCAGCACGCGTCGATGAACGCGCTCGCGTTCGGCATGGTGGTGACGATCCCGGTCGTCGGCCTCGCCCTCTTCCTGACCGGCGGCTCGCTCAGCTATATCGAGCCGTTCCTGGTCTGTTCGCTGCTCTATGCCGCCTTCTTCTTTCCCGCCCGCTGGGCCTGGCCGCTCTCGATCGAGCTGATCCTCGTCGCCGGCACGCCCTTGCTGTACGACGCGCAGGCGACCGAAAACGCCTTCGTGCCGCGCTACCTCGCTCTCGCCGCCAGCTTCCTCGCCGCGACCTGGGTGATGGTCGGCCTCAAACGCCGCCTCGTCGATGCCGAGGCGCGCCAGCGCGACATCGCCAACCGCGACCCGCTGACGGGGGTCGGCAACCGCCGCGCCTTCGACGCCATCCTGCACCGCGAGCTGGCCGCCCGCACGAACCCCGCCGGTCGCCGCGAGGCCGACGACAGCCCGCTGGCGCTGCTGATCCTCGACCTCGACAATTTCAAGGGCATCAACGACCGGCACGGCCACCAGGTTGGCGACGCGGTGCTCTGTGTGGCGGCCAACCGCGCTCACGCGATCCTGCGCTCGACCGACACCCTGGCCCGGATCGGCGGCGACGAGTTCGCCGTGATCGCCCCGGGTGCCCGCGGCGAGGGAGCGCAGCGGATGGCCGAAGCGATCCGCACCGCGGTCGGTCTTCCTGAATCGGACGCCCCCTGTCCGATCCCCAGCGCCTCGGTCGGCTGGGCGGTCTTCCCCGAGGACGGGAGCGACTTCGAGACGCTGATGCACGCCGCCGACGAGCGCATGCTGAAGCTCAAGGGCAACGGCAGGCAGCCGGCCCTGCGGGGCTGAGCCCCCGCTTGTGCGCGGTGCGGAATTGATCAGACAGCAGAAGACGAGTATTTAAATTATTCTTCTTGGATGAGAGGAATTCGATTCTTAGTCGTCCCGTTGCTGGCGCTATCGCTGGCGGTCGCCGTCGGCTGCGGCGATGGAGGTGCTTCCGCCGACCAGAGTCCTACGAACCAGGACACCGCCGCCGAAACGCGGACTTCCGCGGACCGAAAACCCGCCGACCCCGTCGATCCCGCCAACCGAGCTCTTGCGGTCAAGGCTCTGGTGACGATAGAGGATCTGCCGAATGGCGCGACCAAGGAAAAGAGCTTCCCGTCCGAACCGTGTGGACCGCTCCCCATTCTTCGCGACAACGGGGCCAGCACGGCGGTATCGCAGCTATTTGTCTTCGGGCGGGTGAGGATGAAGGAGGCTGTCGGCGTATTCGCGGCAGAGGGGCCGGCGGCGGCCGGATTCAAGGCTCTGAATACCGAGGAGCGGCAAGCGTGCATCAGCGAATCGCTCAAGCGGTCCCACGATGGGGAAAGCTACGAATCCCTCCCTGCGCGCAGCCTTGGCATCGGCGACGAGGATTCCCTCGTGCGGTTTGTGGAAACCAATGCCGGGCCCCAGCCAGAAAGATTTACCGACGTAATGTCGATCAGATCTGGCCGCTGCGTAGCGGCCCTCCTCTTTCTGGTCGAGGGAGGCAGGCCGTCCGACGCCACCGCTCGCCAAGTAGGGAAGAAGGCGGCGCGCCGGCTCGGCGAAGTCTGCTGACGGACGCTGCGCGCGGATATCGGGAAGACGCGGACCGACTCGGTGGGGTCGGGTATCTGCGCGGTGCCCATCGCCTAAGTTTGCCGGATGTCGACGCCGGCCCTCGGGCCCTCCCGCCGCCAGCTCGGCATGGGCGCTCTCGCGCTCGGCGCCCTGGGCATCGTCTTCGGCGACATCGGCACCAGCCCGCTCTACGCGCTGCAGACCGTCTTCTCCGCCGACCACCACGCGGTCAAGCCGACCGAAGGCGACGTCTTCGGGGTGATCTCGCTGGTCTTCTGGTCGATCACGCTGATCGTCTCGATCGAGTTCGTGCTCTTCATCATGCGCGCCGACAACGACGGCGAGGGCGGGATCCTGGCGCTGATCGCCAAGGTCGAGGGGGCGCCGCTGCGCAGCCGCCGGGCGAAGGCGGTGCTGATCGCGCTCGGCATGTTCGGCGTCGCCCTCTTCTACGGCGACGGGATGATCACGCCGGCGATCTCGGTGCTCTCCGCGGTCGAGGGGATGGAGGTGGTGACGCCCAGCCTGGAGTCGCTGGTGCTGCCGATCACGATCGCGATCCTGGTCGGCCTGTTCGCGATCCAGCGCTTCGGCACCCACGTCATCGGCCGCGTCTTCGGCCCGGTGATGGTGGTCTGGTTCACGGTGATCGCCGCCGCCGGACTGGCCCGGGTCGTCGCCCACCCGGAGATCGTCGGGGCGCTGTCGCCTCATCACGGGGTCGCGTTCTTCGCCGACCACCCGGGCATCGCCTTCATCTCGCTCGGCGCCATCGTCCTCACCATCACCGGCGCCGAGGCGCTCTACGCCGACATGGGCCACTTCGGCCGCAAGCCGATCCGCCGCGCCTGGTTCCTCGTCGTCTTCCCGGCCCTGACCCTCAACTACATGGGCCAGGGCTCGCTGATCCTCGACACGCCGAGCGCGATCGACAACCCCTTCTTCCTGCTGATCCCCGAGTGGGGCCGGATCCCGATGGTGGTGCTGGCGACGGTGGCGACCGTGATCGCCTCGCAGTCGGTCATCTCCGGGGCCTTCTCGGTCACCCGCCAGGCGGTCCAGCTCGGCTTCCTGCCGCGACTGACGATCCGCCACACCTCGGCCCGTGAGATCGGCCAGGTCTACGTGCCGGCGGTCAACTGGTTCCTGCTGGCCGCGGTCGTGGCGCTGGTGCTCGGCTTCGGCTCCTCGACCAGCCTCGCCTCCGCCTACGGGATCGCCGTCACCGGCACGATCACCGTCGACACCCTGCTCTTCCTCGTCGTCGTCCGCGTGCTCTGGCGCAAACCCGGCTGGCTGGTCGCGCTCGGCGCCGTCGTCTTCTTCACGATCGACTTCGCCTTCCTCGGCGCCAACCTGACCAAGGTCGAGCACGGCGGCTGGTTCCCGCTGCTCGGCCGGGGCCGCGATCTTCACCGTCCTCAGCACCTGGAAGCGCGGCAGCGAGAAGGTCCGCACGGCCCGCATCGAGGAGGAGGGATCGCTGCGCTCTTTCGTCGAGGAGCTGCGGGCGATGGAGCCGCCGGTGGTGCGGGCACCGGGCACCGCCGTCTACCTCAACGCCCGCCGCGAAACGACGCCGCTGGCGCTGCGGGCCGGGGCCGAGCACACCGGGGTCGTGCACGAGGCGGTGGTGATCGTCTCGATCGAGACGACCAAAGCGCCCTACGTGCTGGAGTCCGAACGGCTGGTCGTCGACAGCCTCGGCTACGAGGACGACGGCATCAGCCACATCACCGCCAAGTTCGGCTTCCAGGACATCCCCGACGTGCCGCGCCTGCTCGCCCTCGCCGAGGAAACTGGGCTGGAGTGTGAGATCGACGTCGAAGGCGCCGTCTACTTCCTCTCCCAGATATCGATCACGCCGACCGCCGCGCCCGGCCTGGCCGGCTGGCGCAAGCGCCTCTTCGTGGCGATGTCGCGCAACGCCGCCAGCCCGGTCGAGTACTTCCGCCTGCCGAGCGATCGCACCGTCTCGCTCGGCTCGGCGATCGAGCTCTGAGCGAGGGGCGGACGCAGCTGTTGGGGCTGCCAGCTCATACGAGCGGCCAGGCGTGACCGATCGGCAGGTTTAGAACCGAACAGGCTGAGTACTAAGAGAACCAGGGACGGGGGCAGGGAAAGCCAAGTTGGAAGGAGAGGTAAATGAATGCGTCGATTCCCAGTCCTCGGCTGAAGCTGCGGGCGCTGGCCCTGGTTGTCATCGCCCTGGCGGTTCTCGCCGTCGCGGCGACGGGAGCGCGGGCGGCGAACTACGTGGCGCTCGGCGACTCTTACGCCGCCGGGCCGCTGATCCCCAATCCGGTGCTGCCGCTCGGCTGTCTCAAGTCCGACCACAACTACCCGCACCTGGCGGCTCCCAGTATCGGCCTGACGCTGCGCGATGCCAGCTGCAGCGGTGCCGAGACGGTCGACATGACCAACCCGCAGAACGTCGATCCCGACGGACCCAACCCGCCGCAGCTCGACTCACTGGACGCCAGCACCACGGTCGTCTCGGTGACGATCGGCGGCAACGACATCGGCTTCTCGGAAGTCGCCCAGAGCTGTATCACCGTGAACCCGTTCAGTTCGCCCTGCAAAAACAAATACGACGTCCGGCGGCAAAGACCAGCTGGCCGAACGGATCGAAGCGGCGGCACCGAAAGTGGCGGCGGTGCTGCAGGGCATCCACAGCCGGTCGCCGGCAGCGAAAATCTACGTCGTCAACTACCCGGCGATCTTCCCGGAGACCGGCAGCGGTTGCTGGCCGCAGATGCCGATCAGCTTCACCGACGCTCCCTACCTGCGGGCCACGGAGCAGCGGCTGAACGCGATGCTGGCCACGCAGGCCGCGGCCAACGGCGCCACGCTGGTCAACTGGTACCAGGCGAGCATCGGCCACGACGCCTGCAAGGGCACCTCGACCCGCTGGGTCGAACCCCTCGTCCCGGGCACCCTCGCCGCCCCGATCCATCCCAACAAAGCGGGCATGACGGGTGGCGCAGCCGCCCTGGTGGCCGCTGTGAAATAGAGCCCGTCGCCCTGTCCGGGTTGGCCACACCAGAGTGTGGTCAACCCGGACGGCGATGACGAGCCAAGCGACTAGAGCGGCTGCAGCCGGGTCTTTTCGACCCGGGCCAGCTTGCGTTTGAGGCGCTGGAATTCCCTCTCCTGCGTCTCTGAGCGTTTGTAGCCTTTGTAGGCGAGGTTGGTCTTCTCCAGCGGGTCTTTCTTGAGGTCGTACATCTCCCACTGCGGCCGCTCCGGGCGTTCGACTTTGGGGTGCTTGGGGATGTCGTAGTACTTGGCCAGCTTCCAGCGCCCTTCGCGGATCGCGACGATGTGGTTGGGCGGTTTCGGGTAGGGCCCGTGAGCCTGGCCGGACTGGTAGTCGTCGTAGGTGAAGACGACGTAGTCCTGGGTCGACTGGCCGGAGGAGGGGTGGAGGACCAGCGAGGAGTAGTCGACCCCCTCCCACTTGGCGCGGGCGCTCTTCGGCGCCGCCGCCAGGCTCGCCAGCGTCGGCAGGAAGTCGACGTGGGAGACGAGCGCGTCGGTCTCGACTGGCTTCGGGAAGAGCTTCGGGTTGGAGTAGACGAGCGGCACCCGCGTCGCCTCCTCGTAGACGTTGAAGTTCTTCTGCCGCATGCCGCCGTGGGTCAGCCCCATCTCGCCGTGGTCGGCGCTGCGGATGATCAACGTCTCGTCGTAGAGGCCGGTTTCTTCCAGCTTGTCGAGCACGTTGACCAGGTAGTTGTCGGAGGAGCGCATCAGGTTCCCGTAGAAGTTCAGGTAGTTGCGTTTTTCCTTCGGCGTCTTCAGTTTTCCGGTCAGGTTGAAGATCCGCAGGAATTCGGCCTGGACCGAGGGCTTGCTTTCGAGGTCTTCGGCGACGGTCTCCGGCAGGCGGATGTCGCCTTCCAGCCAGGAGGCGTCGTATTCGTCTTCTTCGAAGCCCGAGCCCGGGTAGAAGAGGACGTCGTGCGGGTTGACCAGCGAGATCACCATGAAGAACGGCTGCTGCTGGGCCGCCGTCGAGCTCAGGTACTGCAGCGCCCCCTCGGAGGCCCCGGTGCCGACCGATTCCATGAAGCGGCCGTCGTTGTTGACCTTGCCGCCGCCGGCCTCGGGGACGGTCTGGTTGGCGCCGGCGTCCGGCGGATCCCAGCGCAGGAAGCCGTACTTTTCGAGGTCGGCGGGGACGGCGTCTTCCGGCGTCGCCGGTTTCGAGCAGTGCCACTTGCCCTTGTAGACGGGGGTGTAGCCCGCCGCCTTCACCACCGTCGCCAGGTTCTTCAGTTCGCTCGGCAGGTTCACCTGCGGGTATTCGGAGGCCGGCATGTTTTCCTCGAGCGTGTACTTGACCCCGTGCTGGGCGGGGAAGTAGCCGCTCATCAGGGTCGAGCGCGCCGGCGAGCACATGCAGGCGTTGGTGAAGGCGCGTTCGAAGCTGAGGCCGTGGCGCCGCAGCCGCCGCATCCCCGGCAGGTTCTTGCGCATCCAGTTCTGCGGGAAGTGCTGGATCGCCCGTTCCTGGTCGGTGAGGAAGAGGATGATGTTCATCCCGGCGATGTCCTTGCGCTTGCCTTTCGCCGCGGCCAGCGCTTGCTCGATCCCAGCCCCCTGGGAGAGCAGCAGGGCTGAGGCTGCGGTGGCCCCCGTGCCGAGCAACTGCTTGCGGGTCAGCCCGCCCCTCTCCTGCTCCGAGCGCTTCTCGCTGTCCGACTGATCCATGCCGTTCCTCTCTAGGTGACGTCGCCGAGTCGGGCCACGCTAACAGCGGCGCGGGACCTCAACCTGGCTGCGGACAGGCGGATGAGGCGGGGTGTCATATTGGGCGGCGATGCGGATCGCGAGCCTGGTGCCATCGGCGACGGAGATGCTGTTCGCGCTCGGGCTGGGGGAGAGCGTGGTCGGGGTAACTCACGAGTGCGATTACCCGCCGGCGGCGCGGGAGCTGCCGCACCTGACCGCGACCGTCCTCCCCGACGGGCTCAGCGCCGCCGAGATCGACGCCGCGGTCAAGTCCGTGGTCGGCGAAGGCAAGGCGCTCTACAGCCTCGACGAGCAGCGGCTGGCGGAGCTGGCCCCCGACCTGATCGTCACCCAGGCTGTCTGCGACGTCTGCGCGGTCTCCTTCGAGGACGTGGTCGAGGTCGCGGCGCGGCTGCCCGGCCCGCCGCGGGTGCTGCAGCAGGACCCGAGCAGCCTCGGCGAGGTGTTGGAGGACGTGACCAGGCTCGGCGCGGCGGCTGGGATCGAGGCGCGGGCGCACGAGCTGCGCGGCGAGCTGGAGGGACGGCTGACCGCGGTGCGGGCCGCCGTTGCGGGAGCGGCCGCGCCCAGGGTGATCGCCCTCGAGTGGCTCGACCCGCCCTTCGTCGGTGGCCACTGGATCCCGGAGATGGTCGCCCTCGCCGGCGGCATCGACGTCGCCGGCCCGGCCGGCGCCAAGTCGCCCGAGGTCGAGTGGGAGGCGCTGGCGGCGCTCGACCCCGACCTCGTCGTCGTCATGCCCTGCGGGATCTACGCGGCGGAGTCGCAGGCGCAGGCGCAGGAGCACTGGGAGCGGATCGAGGCCCTCGGCGCCGGCCGCGTCTTCGCCGTCGACGCCGCCTCCACCTACTCGCGCCCCGGCCCGCGCCTGGTCGACGGCACCGAGCTGCTCGCCCACCTGCTCCATCCCGACCTGGCCGAGCCACCCGGCGGCATTGGTTTCGCCGAGCTCGGGCACTAAGCTGGCTCGAAGCGCCACAACGCTCCCACCGTCCAGCTCATGTCGCCTTGATCTGCGCTGCGGCACTGCTGGTCTTCGCCGTCTGGCTGGTGGTCGATTCCAGTGCCCACGCCGGCATCGGCTTCTTCTACGCGGTCCCGGCCGGTCTCGCGACCTGGTGGTTCGGGTGGCGGGCGGGTGCGGCGGCGGCACTTGCCTGCTGTGTCCTCTACGCGGTCGGCGCCCAGCTGGATCCGGTATCCGACTTCGGCGTGTCTCTGGCGGTCCGCGCCGTCGCCTTCGCCGCGACGGTCGCCCTCGTCTCGGTGCTGAGGGAGCGGCTGATCGTGCTCGAGCACTCGGTCGAGGAACTTGAGGCGATCAGGGCGGCGCTGACGCCCTCGACCCTGCCGGAGCTGCCCGACATCGACGCCGGCGCGGCTTTCGTGCCCTCCGAATACGGCGTCTCGGGCGACTTCTACCTGCTCACCAACGGCCCTGACAACTCGACTATCGCTGTCGTCGGCGACGTCGTCGGGCACGGCCCCAAGGCAGCCCGCCTGGCGACCTTCATCAGGGCCCGCTTCGCTGCCTTCGCCGCCAGCACGAGCGATCCGGCGGAGATCCTCACTCTCGCCAACGCCGCCCTGGTCGAGCGTCCGGGCCGCGACGACGAGCTCGTCAGCGCCGTCTGCCTGCGCTTCCAGGCGGCCGACTCGACGCTCTCCTACGCCGTCGCCGGGCACCCGCCGCCGCTGCACCTACCGAGCCTCGACGAGTTTCAGGCAGAGGGCACGACCTTCCTGCTCGGGTTCAGTGCCGATCTGTCGCTGGTCAGCGCCGACATCTCCCTGAATCGCACCGACGGCGTGGTCGTCTACACCGACGGCGCCACCGACGTGCAGCAGGGGGAGACGCGACTCGGCAGCGACGGCCTGTCGCGGCTCCTCGCTCCCCTGGTGAGGATGCCCGCGCGGGTGCTGGTCAAAGAGGCGCACAAGGCGGTGCTGGGCTGGGCCGACAAGCCGATCGCCGACGACCTCTGCATCCTCGTGCTCAGGCCCAAGGCCTAGGTCCGCTTAGAGATCGCGCTCGTAGAAGAGCATCGAGGGACCGTCCGGCGCCCCTTCGCGATTGCTGAAGCCGCAGCTCTCGTACAGCGCCCGCGCCACCGTGTCGGTCTCGCCGGTGTTGAGGTCGATCCCGGTCGCGCCACCATCGCGCGCCGCGTCCATCGTCGCCTCCAGCAGCGCCCGGCCGATGCCGCGCCCGCGCCGCGGCGGCACCACGTAGAGCTCCTGCAGGTGCGCTTCGGGGCCGCCGGTCCAGACCGAGGTGCGGAAGCGGATCAGCGAGATCGCGTCCGGCCCCGCGCCGGCGAGCAGGACCACCATCTCGCCCCGGCCCAGCATGCCCCGCGCGATCTCGGTCAGCGCCGCGGCGCTCGGGGTGGGTTCCGAGAACTCGGTGTTGAAGTCGTGCAGCAGCCGCGCCACCGTGGCGGCGTCCTCGGGGCCGGCGCGGTGGATCCGGATCTCGGCTTCGCTCATCCCGACAGTTTCCAGGACCACCCAAGCGTTGACTGATATCAATTAGTTGACTACTCTTGCGCGCTATGGGATCGAGCGAGGGACGACTGAAAACCACCACCTTCGTCACCCTCGGCCCGACCGGGACCTGTCACGAGAGAGCGGTGACCGAGTACGCGCGCTTCCAGGGCGTCGAGGACTACGAGATCGAGCTGATCACGGACTTCTTCGCCGGGCTGGAGATGGTTCGGGGGCGCGATGACGCCTTCCTGGTCCAGTGCAGCGCCCATCCGAAGGTTCACGAAATCACCGAGACACACTGGACCGAGGTCTTCGTCGTCGACACCTTCATCTATCCGACCAAGGCGCTGGCGGTGCTGAGTCGCCGCGATGTCGAGAAGCCGCGGTCGCTCGGGATCGTCCCGGCCACGGAGGGCTACGTGGACCTCGGCCAGTGGGAGGAAGTGATCCCGCAGATATCGAAGCCGATCATCGCCGAGGCCCTGCTCCGCGGGGACTACGACGCCGGCCTCACCCACCTCGAGCACCTCGAGAAGCATCCCGACGTGCTCCGGCTCGACCTGGAGATCGGCGAAATCGATACCACCTGGGTCGTCTATGGAGCCCGCAAGCGCTTCCAGGGCGAGCTGATCGGAATCCCCTCGGCCGAGCTGTACCGCCGGCCGGCTCAGCCCGCCTTGTCCTGAACCCGCCCGCCGCGACGGTGGCGAAGGACCAGCGGCGCGACGTAGCCGATCAGGGCGCCGATCGCGACGGCGGCCAGGAGGGTGACGATCAGCGGTGCGTCCAGGGTCACGAAGAGGACGTCGACGCGCACCTGCTGCGAGTTCTGCAGAGCGACGATGACGACCAGGGCGACGAGGATGCCGACAGCCCAGGCGCGCCAGTTGACCGGCTTCTTCTCGGGAGCCACACCCCCGACTTTAGGCGCTCGCGGCCGCCGGGATGCGGTCGGCCCAGGGCCGCGCCGCTTCCAGCTGCGCGGCGAGGCGGACCAGGGTCGCCTCGTCGAAAGGGCCGCCGGTGAGCATGGTCCCGACCGGGAGACCCTCGTCGGTCCAGTAGAGCGGCAGGGAGATCGCCGGGAGGCCGGTGATGTTGCCGAAGGCGGCGAAGACGACCGAGGCGACGACGTCGAAGGTCGCCTGCTCGGGGGCGGCGTGCTGGGCTTCGAGGACGGCGCCGGAGAGCGGCGGCAGGATCGCCGAGGTCGGGGTGAGCATCACATCGAAGTCGCGGCCCCAGCGGGCGACCTCGCGGCGGGAGAGTCGCTCCAGCGCCTGCGCCGCGACCACGTACTCGTAGGCGCTGATCCCGTTGCTGGCCGCTTCGTAGCTGTGGCGGTTGTGGGGCTCCACCTGCTCCCAGTCGACGCCGTCGTAGTCGGCGAGGCCGGCGGCGGCCATCACCGTGAAGGCGGGGACCAACTCTTCGGAGATGGTCGGCACCTCGACCTCGAAGACCTCGTGGCCCAGCTCCTCCAGCAGCGCCGCGGCGTCGCGGGCGGCATCGACGCACTCCGGGGCGGTGGGGATGCCCAGCGGGGCCTCGGCCATCAGCCCGATGCGCAGCTTGCCCGGCGCCGCGCCAAGCTCATCGGCGAACGGCCGCGCCGGCGGGATCGCGTTGTTCCAGGCGAGGAAGTCGGGGCCGGCGGTGAGGTCGAGGACGGTGGCGGCATCGGCGATGGTGCGGGTGGTGACGCCCTCGACGACGGCCCCCATCCAGGTCTGGGCGCGGCGCGGCACGCGGCCGCGGCTGGACTTGAGGCCGACCAGGCCGCAGTAGGCGGAGGGGATGCGGATCGAGCCGCCGCCGTCGTTGGCGTGGGCGATCGGAAACATGCCGCCGGCGACGGCGGCCGAGGCGCCGCCGGAGGAGCCGCCCGAGGAGCGGCTGGGGTCCCAGGGGTTGCGGCTGTTGCCGTAGCGGCAGTTCTCGGCGACGGTCAGCGGGCCGAACTCGGGCGCGTTGGTGCGGCCGCAGAGGACGAAGCCGCCGCGGACCAGCGACTCGACGACCAGCTCGCTCTCCTCGCTGGCGCCCTCCGGGGCGCCGAAGGAGCCGTAGGTGACCGGCCAGCCGGCGACCGCGGTGAGGTCCTTGATCGGGATCGGCACGCCGAGGAAGGGCGCCTTCTCGCCGGCGGCGATGCGCGCGTCGGCCTCGCGGGCCGCCTCGCGAGCGGCCTCGTCGTCGCGCCAGATCACCGCGTTCAGCTCCGGGTTGCGCTCGTCCACCGCGGCGAGGCAGGCGTCGAGCAGCTCGGAGGCGGAGAGCTCGCGGGCGCGCAGGGCGGCGGCGAGGTCGAGGGCGGGACTGGACGGTCCAAGCTGGCTCACCAGCCAACCATATTGGGCCCGGCCGCTATGAACCTCGGCGAGCGGGTATGCGTACCCCGGCTACGCGGCCCCAAGGCATGCCGGTCGCGAACTGAAACTCGTCCGTTAGGAGGCAGGAATGAATTCGATCGCGCGCATATCCGCAGCGCTCGCCGTCGCCCTGGCGCTTGCCGTAGGGGGCGCCGGGACCGCCATCGCCAAGCATGGCGCTGACGACCCGCCCGGCCATCACCGCGGTGAGCACCACCACAACGGCAAACATCACCACGGCAAACACCATCACCACAACGGCAACCATCATCAGGGCCACGGTGCCGACGACGGCCCCAACCACACCTAGCTGGCCGGGAGGGTTAGGGCGGCTCGGGGGAGCCGCCCTATTCGCCTGAACGCCAACGGCGCCGAGTCGAGACTCGTTCCTGTCAACCTAGGGAAAGGCAGGATCGGCCAACGAGAAAGGCGAGAGATGGCGACGATTACGGAGTACGAGGCTGATCAGATCGAGCAGGCAAACGCGACGGGAAAGACGCCGGTCGTCTTCGTCCACGGGCTCTGGTTGCTGCCGAACAGTTGGGATCGCTGGGCGCAGGTCTTCGAGCAGGCCGGCTACACGGCGCTGACCCCCGGTTGGCCGGACGACCCGCAGACGGTCGAGGAGGCCAACGCCAACCCCGATGTCTTCGCCAAGAAGACCGTCGGCCAGGTCGCCGACCACTTCCAGGAGGCGATCGAGCGGCTGGACAGAAAGCCGGCCGTGGTCGGCCACTCCTTCGGTGGGCTGCTGACCCAGATCCTCGCCGGCCGTGGGCTCAGCGCCGTCTCGGTGGCGATCGACCCGGCGCCGTTCCGCGGCGTTCTGCCGCTGCCGATCTCGGCCCTGAAGTCCTCGAAACCGGTGCTCGGCAACCCTGCCAATCGCAACCGTGCGGTGCCGCTCACCTACGAGCAGTTCCGCTACGCCTTTGCCAACGCGGTCAGCGAGGACGAGGCCAAGGAGCTGTACCACGAGTTCGCCGTGCCGACGCCGGGCGCGCCGCTGTTCCAGGCCGCGACCGCCAACCTCAACCCCTGGACCGAGGCCAAGGTGAAGAGCAAGGGCCCGGAGCGCGGGCCGCTCCTGATCACCTCCGGCGAGGAGGACCACACGGTGCCGTGGGCGATCTCCAACGCTTCCTTCAAGAAACAGAAGCGCAACAAGCAGAGCGTGACCGAGATCGTCGAGATCCCGGGCCGTGGTCACTCGCTGACGATAGACAGCGGTTGGCGCGAGGTTTGCGACACCGCGCTCGCGTTCGTCAAGCGCTTCATCTAGGCGGCCGAGACACCGCTGATCGCTCACGAACGCACCTCGGCCTCGCCCGGCAGGGCCGCTGGCACGCCGCCCCGCGACCCTCTCGGAAATGCCCCGAGCTGGATTCGAACCAGCGGCCTATCCCTTAGGAGGGGATCGCTCTATCCAGCTGAGCTATCGGGGCCCGGCGGGGATTTTCCCCTATCGGAAGAGCGCTTGGAGACCGCTCCAGATCAAGAAGACCGCCAGCGCCCCCGCGACCAGCACCCAGAGGGTGCTGGTGGTGCCGATCGCGCTGAGCGCGATCAGGACGAGAGTGGCGATCGCCCAGAAGCCGACGAGGAGGATGGCGACGCTGACGATGCGGCGCCAGGCCGGGTCGAGGCCCCAGATCCCCCGTACCGGCCAGCGCAGGAGGAGCAGGATGAAGCCGAGGATCCTCCCCAGTCCGCCGAAGGCGCTCCTGAGCACGTTCGGGCCGTTGCCATCCTTGACGGTGGCGAACATGTTGCGGAGGACCTCGCCGGCCTGGAGGGAGAGGCCGGCACGCTTCTCCATCGACACGTCGGCGAGCGTCTCCGCCCCGACCGAGTGGACGTTCTCCATGTGGTTGCGGTAATCGCCGCTGACGTCCGGCAGCTCTTCGCGCACGATCTGCTCCTGGGCGTGGCGGATCTGGGCTTCGACCCGGGGCCCGCCCTCGGCGACGTCGTGCATGAGGATCCGGCTGATCGTCTCCGCCGCGTCGAGCCGTCCCCAGAGCACGTCGTTCGCCCGCCACTCGCGCTTGAGGAAGCCGCCGAAGTGCCCGAGCGCGTCGCCGGCCAGCTTCATCGCCGGCGGTTTCTGGATGAAGCGGGCGTCGGCGGGGCTGATGCGGGCGAGCAGGATCTCGTCGCGGGCGCCGGCGTCGCTCAGCTCGGCGATCGTCAGCAGCTGCACGTCCCAGAGCTCGAACCAGTCGTAGACGGTGGTGAAGCGGCCCGGGCTCGCCGCGTCGACCAGCTCGGCCCAGAGCGCGTCGAGCCTGACGCAGGCCGCGCGGGTGTCCTCCCGGATCTGCGCCAGGCGGGCGGCCAGGCCCTGCAGGCGAACGGCGACCCAGAGGTCGATATCGCCGCTGAGCGGATCGACGGGCCGCGGCGGTTTCTCGAAGACGTTCCAGAGCGCGTCTTCGATCCGGTCGAACTGCGCCCACAGCTCGCGCTGGGCCGTCGCCAGCTCGGCGTTCGCCAGGGGCTCGGCCTCGGCGACTTTCCGCAGCGGCCGCGCCATCTCCAGCAGGTGGTAGACGCGCCGCCGCTCATAGTCGGCGTCGGCCTCCTCCAGGTGGTCGTCCTCCGCCTCCTCCCACGCCGTTTCGATTCGTGCCACGAGGCGATCGCGGGGCTCCGGGAAGCGCTGGGCGAGGCGCTCGATCGAGGCCGCCCGGAACCGGCGCCGGCGCTCTTCCCAGTAGTCGGAGGCGGTGAGGATCTGGCTGTACCAGCGGCCCTGCTCGTAACCGGCGACCTCCAGCCGCTCCTCGTCGAGCGCCAGGTTCTCGGCGATCAGCTCCAGCAGGGACTCGTCGATCCCGTCCAGCCGCTCCCGCGCCTTCGCCGCGCGCTCGCGATGCTCTCGCAGCCGCGTCAGGTCGGCGCCGGTGCTCTGGTACCGGGGGATGCCGACCACCGCCTTGGCGGCGACCTCGGTCACTTCCGGCGCCGGCGCGTCGGGGCTGGGCGGCAGGGCGTGCTCGGGATCGGGCTCGACGCTGACCAGCCAGCGCCTGACCGGCCGCCACGCCGCTCGGGTCAGGATCGTCGAGACCGTTTCGGTGAACGGCTTGTTGTGGAGGACGCCGCCGTCGAAGAAGTAGCCGGACGGCTCCGCCGCGGAGAAGAGATGCCTGTTTTCCGCGTCGATCTCGATCTCGACCGGCTCGAAGGCGACCGGGAAGGCGCTGGTCACCTGGGCGATGTCGGCCAGCATCGGGTTCGCGGCCGCGGAGAAATCGTCGTGCGCGTAGCCCCCGTCGGGGTCCTCGGGGTTGTAGCCGCGCTGCCGGTACTTGAGGTCGAAGCTCTTGCGGTACTGGCTGCTCTGGATCAGGCCGCCCAGATCGGTCGGGAATTCCCTCACCCAGGGCCGGATCCGGGTCGCCGCGATGAAGAGGTCGAAGACCCGGACCAGCGGTTTGCCGAGGCTCTGCTGGTCCATCGCCGCGAGGCCCTCGCCGAGCAGCTGGCGGAAGCGGTCGGAGCGCAGCAGGGACTTCGGGCCCTTCTCGCCGGCGTCGCGCAGCAGGTTGCCGAGGTCGGCTTCGTCGATCCACAGCGACCGCACCGCCCGCAGGTCGGCCCCCGAGGTCAGCGCCTTGCCGAGCAGGAGGCCGTTGATGCCGCCCGCCGAGGCGCCGGAGACGATGTCGACGGTCGCCTTTGCCCGGGCCGCTTTCAGTACCTCGGTCCAGGCGTTTACCTCGGCGCCCTCGCTGGCACGGACGAGCCGCTGCAGCTCGTAGGCGACGCCGTAGATGTAGATCGCGAGGGAGACGCCGCCGTAGAGGACGAGGCCGATCCGGACTTCGCGCTCGCTCTCGGGCTCCGCCGCCATCGCTGGACCCTAAAGAGATCGAATAGTCGAAGCAGGGACGGGTGGTGCGCCCGACCGCCGCCGCGGTGGACGGCTAGCTGTAGAGGCTCTCGGAGGCGAGCTCCTGGGCGCGGCGGCTCCAGAGCTTGACCTCCATGAAGAACTCGTCGCCGTAGCCCTCGAGGGCGTCGAGGGCGATCAGGGTAAAGCGGTCCTGGGAGATCTCCTCCTGGTCGACGGTCTCGCCGTCGAGCTCGGCGCTGGCGGCGACGGCGTTGCGGAGCAGGGGGCGCCCCCAGACGAGGGTGACGGCGCCGGCGCGGCCGTTCTCCCCCCGCCAGCGGCCGATCACGTCGTCGTTGAGGTCGATGCGCCAGTCGGCGTTGTCCTCGGCGAGGATGTCGGTGAAGTCGGCCTTGGCCTGGAAGTCGGAGGGGTCGCCGCCGGGGGGCTGCACGTAGGAGACGTGGCCGAACAGCTCCAGCTTCCCCTCGGCGCTGGCGGCGTGGGCCGAGCAGGGGACCCAGACGCGGCCGCCCCAGGCGCGCTCCGGGAACCAGTCGATCTCGGCCGGCGTCGCGGCGCCCTCCGGCAGGTCCTCGATCGCCTCGACCGCCTCGCGGAAGGCGGTGGTCAGCCGTTCGGCGAAGCGCCCGTGCGGGATCCCCTCCTGCGTGGAGTCGGCGATGAAGCGCGGGATCGGTCGCGGGTTGGGCGGCACGCCGTTCAGTCTTCCAGGGCTTCGCGCAGGTCGCTTGCCGCCCGCTCGGGCGGGTAGATGTTGATGTCGACGCCGGTGCCGAGCTCGAACCCGGCCTTGATCGTCAGCCGCGGGGCGATGTCGACGTGCCAGTGGAAGCGGTCGGCGCCGTGGGGGGCGGTGCGGATCCAGAGGTTCAGCTCCGGCGCGCCGCCGAAGCGGGTGGCGAGCACGCGCATCGCGGTGCGGATCATCGCCGCGCCGGTCTCGTCGTCCTCGAAGCGGGCCGACTCGCGGCGCGGGATCACCCGCAGCTCGAACGGGGAGCGCGAGGCCCAGGGGCAGATCAGCGCCGCCTCGTCGTCGATCGCGACCAGGCGCTCGCCACGCCGCACCTCCTCGACCAGGACGTCGCTGAGCAACCCCGAGCCGGCGGTGCGTTCGGCGTAGGCGCCGGCCCGCTCGCGCTCGCGGGCCACCGCGGCCGGGACGAAGGGCAGCGCGTAGAGCTGGGCATGGGAGTGCTCGAGCGAGGCCCCGGCGCCGCCGCCCTCGTTGACGATCACCTGCACGTAGGAGGCGTCGGGGTGGGCCCGCATGCGCTCGCGCCAGGTGGCGATCGCGGCGGCGAACTGCTGCTCGTCCAGCTCCGCCATCGCGGTCACGTGCTGGGGCGAGTTGACGATCACCTCGTGGTCGCCGACCGCGGGACGCGAGGAGAAGAGGTCCGGTTCGCCCGCCTTGCGCGAGGCCAGGAGGGGGTCGCCGCTGCTGGCGAAGGCGCCCGCTTCGGCCCCCGGGCTGCCACCGGTCCCGCCGCCCTCGGCGCCCAGCGCCGGGTAGAGGTTTGGCACCACACGGGTCGTCCAGCCGGGACTGTCGGGCGGGCCGCCGCCCGGCCGCAGCGCGTAGCGCTCCGGCGGCGTGCGGTCCTCGCGCCCCTCGCAGAAGGGGCAGTTCTCGGGTCCCTTCGGCTCGGCCGCCGGCGCCGAGAAGCCCTCCGGGCGGTCGGCCCGGCCGGGGGCGAGGATCGTCCTCAGCCCGCTCAGCTGGTCTATGCGTATCTGCGGCGCGCTCAGGACCGCGAGGGGGGGAGGTCGTCGGGAAGCGGCGGCGGCTCGGGCGGCGGCGCCGCCGGGGCTTTCGCCTTGCTGCCGCCGGCTTTGTGATCGCTGCGGCCGAGGAAGGGCTCGATGATGTCCATCGGCAGCGGGAAGACGACGGTGGTGTTGTTGGTGCTGCCGATTTCCAGCAGCGTCTGCAGGTAGCGCAGCTGCAGCGAGGCCGGGTTGGTGCTGATGATGTCGGCCGCGTCGGTGAGCTTCTGCGCCGCCTGGAACTCGCCCTCGGAGTTGATGATCTTGGCCCGCCGCTCGCGCTCGGCCTCGGCCTGGCGGGCGATCGCCCGCTGCATCTGCTCGGGGATCTCGACGTCCTTGATCTCGACCGCGGTCACCTTCACGCCCCAGGGCTCGGTCGACTCGTCGATGATCCCCTGCAGCTCTTCGTTGAGCCGCTCGCGCTCGGAGAGCAGCTGGTCGAATTCGGCCTTGCCCAGCACCGAGCGCAGCGCCGTCTGCGAGATCTGCGAGGTGGCGAGCAAATAGTTTTCGACCTCGACGATCGCCTTGCGCGGGTCCATCACCCGGAAGTAGGCGACCGCGTTGACGCTGGCGGGGACGTTGTCGCGGGTAATCACCTCCTGCGGCGGGATGTTGAGGGTGACCGTCCGCAGGTCGACCTTGACCATGCGGTCGATTGCCGGGATCAGCAGGATCAGCCCCGGGCCCTTCTGGGCGATCAGGCGGCCGAGGCGGAAGATGACGCCGCGCTCGTACTCGCGCAGGACCCGTACCGAGGAGCCGATCGCGATCAGCGCGAAGAAGGCCAGGACGACGATTACCCCGAGCGCGACCTCCATCAGCTTGCTCCTTCTCTGGACTGCTCCACGGGCGCGGGCTGCGGGCGAACTACCAAGGTCAGCCCGTCGACCGCCTCGACAGTGACTCTATCCCCAACCCCCGCCGGGCTCTCCCCGTTTGCCAGTCGCGCCCCCCAGATCGTTCCCGCCAGCCAGACCTGGCCCTCGGGGTCGATCGTCGAGCGGGCCTCGCCGCTGGAGCCGATCAGCTCCTCGGTGCCGGTCCGCACCGGCTGGTCGCGATGGGCCTCGATGACTTTGCGGGTGACGAAGTAGAAGGTGACTCCGGAGAGGATGCCGAGGGTGATCAGCGCCGGGCCGATCACGTCGGCGCCGTCGCTGTTGGAGTCGAGGGCGAGGACGCCGCCGGCAACCAGGCCGACCACTCCGAGCGCCGCCAGCGCCCCGCCGGTCGGCAGCAGCAGCTCGGCGAGCAGCAGTGCAAAACCGATCAGGGCGACGACGACGAAGACTTCCATCGTTCGATTATCCGCCCTTCAGCGCGTATGCGCGAACGTCGGCTTCGAGTTCGGAGTCGTGGGCGTAGGGGCCCTGTTTGAGGTAGACGAGCTCGCCGTTGCGATCGTAGAAGGCGGTGTCGGGCAGTCCGTGCACGGCGCCGAGCGAGTTGGCGATCTGCTGGTCCGTGTCGCTGTAGCTGGGGTAGGGGACCGGCGCCTCGGCGAGAAACGTCTTGGCGGCGTCGTCGGAGTCCTGTGAGTTGACGCCGAGGAAGGCGACCCGCTTGCCGTAGCGGGCCGAGAGCTGCTGCAGGACCGGGAACTCGAAGCGGCAGGGCCCGCACCAGGAAGCCCAGACGTTGGCGACGACCGGGTAGCCCCGCAGGGCGGCGATGCGCTTCTCGTAGGCGTCGGTTCCGCCCGGCAGCAGCGCGTTGGCCTGTGCGTGGAGGGCGGCCAGGGGCGACGGCGATCCGGCCAGGGCGCGCCCGTAGTCGGGGTGCTCGCCGCCGTAATCGCCGCCTTCGGAGGAGCCGCAGCCGGCCAGGGCGAGGGTCGCCAGAGTCACCGCCAGCAGTCCTATGGACAGTGTTCGTCCCTTGGTCATCCGTTCCGTGATTACAATACGTACGTTCGGTTCGCCGGTATGCGAGCCGCTGAGATCTCCGGGAGAAAGACTCACTGACTCCCGGGTGCCCTCGTTCACTTGCCCCAGCCGGCTGTCTCGTGTTCGGCCGGGGCGGACCCAGAAGCCTTTCTATGGCCAAGACCAGCGACGTTGCCGCGAGAGCGGCAGTTCCTTCAAGCGCCGATATCGAGCGCGCGGCGGAGTTTGCCCGCGAGCCGTTCCTCCTGGACGGCGAGGGGCCCGAGGCGCTCGCGCCCGGCACCGCGCGGCGGCGCGCCATGGACGCGGCGCTGAGCGAGATCGACGCCGGGGCCGAGTACCCCTCGATCGAGTGGCGGCGCGACTTCTCCCTGCTGCTGGGGCTGGAGCGCTTCCTCGCCGACGAACCGCCGAAGCTGCGCGACGGGGCGGAACTGAACCCGCACCAGGTCGACGCGCTCTCGGGGACCCTGGCCGAGCTGATGGCCCAGCAGCAGGTGATCACCGACGACGAGCGCCGCAACCTGGCCGCCGCCGCGGCCGAATCGGAGATCGACGAGGAGGCCGAGGAAGCCGAAGCCGACGCGGCCGAAGCCGCCGCCGAGCCGAGCGACGACGCGGACCCCGAGATCGACGCGGAGGAGGGCGAGCTCGAGGAGGAGGACGAGGAGCTTGCCCCCGACGAGGAGCCCCAGGACTGGGAGGAAGCGCCGGCCGACGAGGACGAGGAGGTGGTCGAGGAGGCCCCCGAGGATCCAGGCGCCGCCCGCCGCTTCTGGTTCGAGCACGCGACCGGCGCCGGCAAGACGGTCGCCGCGGTCGGCTTCATCGAGGCGACCAAGACCGGCGGCGTGCTGATCCTCACCCATCGTCGCAACCTGGTCGACCAGTTCATCGGCGAGATCTCCGACCGCGGCTACAAGGAGCGCCTGCGGCCGCCGCTGCTGGACGGGCGCGACGACCCCGACGGCGCGATCACGGTCGAGACCTACCAGTGGTTCGTCCGCAACCACAAGAAAGTCTCCGACGCCTACGCGATCGTCATCTGCGACGAGGCGCACACCGCGCTGGGCGAGAAAACCAGCGCCTGCATCCGCGCCTGGGACGGCCCCGTCTTCATCGGCATGACCGCGACCGGGGCGCTGATCGCCCGCCACGTCGCCGACCTCTTCCCGACCCAGACCTCGCGCTTCGACCTCGCCCAGGCGGCCCGCCGCGGCGTCATCTCGCCGCTGCGCTGCCTGCGCATCCCGCCCGGGCCGGGGGTCCGTACGATCGCCAAGGTGCCGCTGCGCAAAGGCGAGGTCGACCAGGACTTCGACCAGGAGGAGCTGGCGGCGCTGCTCGACCAGGAGCCCTTCAACGTCGCCATCGCCGACCTCTACCGCTCGCGCTTCCGCAAAGTCCCCGGCGTTCTCTACACGGCCGGTGTCCAGCACGCCAAGAACGTCGCCAAAGCCTTCCGCAACGCCGGGATCAACGCCCAGGCGGTCTCCGGCGAGACGCCGAAGCGCGAGCTGGCTGAGATCCTCGCCGGCTTCGAGCGCGGCGAGGTCGACGTGCTCTGCAACGCGATGTTGCTCGCCGAGGGCTGGAACTCGCCGCGGGCGACGATCTGCATGCACCTGGCGCCGACCGCCTCGCGGCGGATCTACCAGCAGCGGGTCGGCCGCGTCACCCGGCGGGCGCCGGGCAAGGAGGCGGGCCTGGTGATCGACTTCGTGCACCCGGCGACCACCCACGACGAGACGATCATCACCCTGCACAGCCTGCTCGACCGCGACGTCTACCGCGGCGGCGCGATCGTGGTCGGCCCGGTGCGGCGCGGGCGCGGGCGCAAGGTCCGGGTCGAGCGCCGGATCGTGCCGGTCTCCGACGTCGAGGAGAAGCGGATGGAGGTGCTGGAACGGGAGATCTGGCGGATCGCGGTCGAGAATCTCGACTACCCCGAGCAGCACGCCTGGGCCGCCCTGGCCGGGGCCCGGGTCAACACCCAGGGCTGGCGGCGGGCGCGGGCGATGCTGCAGAACGACAAGACCAAGGAGCTGCGCCGCCGCTTCCTGCTGACCTGCGTGCAGCGCAACCGCAACTCGCAGCTGCGCCTGAAAGCGCTGGGGGAGATCGCCGACCTCGGCGATCCCGACGCCTTCGACGACGCGATCGACATCGTCGGCACCTGGAGCCGCGAGGACAAACGGGCCGGGACCAAGACCCTGCTGCAGGCGCTGGTCGACAAACGGATCGGCCGCCGCGACCAGGCCCAGGCCTGGGTCTGGCGCCTCGCCTCCTACACCCGCGAACTGCACGAGGAGTACGCGGTGCAGCGCTGGCCGGAGACCAAGCGATTGCTGGGCCTGCTGGTCAACTCCTCCGGGCGGGCGCACGGGCGCAACGCCAGGCGCCTGGTGCACGCTTCCCGCAAACAGGACCGCCGCCTGGCGGTCGCGGTGCTGGCCGCCTCGGTCTCGCATACGCCCGAGGGCGAGGAGGTCCTGCGCGGGGCGAGGATGCGGATGGCGCGGAAACCCTCAGGCGTGGCCCGCGAGCTGCTGCGCAACTTCCCCAAAGGCGGCAAGCGCCGGCGCAAACGCGGCAAACGCGGTCAACAGGGAGAGAACGGCGGCGCCCCCGAGGGCGACGCCAGGCAGGGCGGCGAGGGCGGCGAGAAGCCGCGCCGCAAATCGAAGCCGAGGAAACGGCGCAAATCCGCGCCGCGGACGAAAGCCGGGTCAGGAGCGGGTGAGGTGAACCTCGCCGGCACCGACGGCGATGCGGCCGCCGCTGGGAGTGACGACAAGCAGGTAGCCCCGGTCATCGACTCCGTCGGCGACGCCTGAGCCGCCGTCCCAGGCAACCTCTCTGCCCTTCAATACATCGCGCTCTCGCCACGCGCTGAGGACCGTGTCTGGCTCGGCCTCGACCCAGCGCTCGAGGTGACGGCTCAAGACTTCTGCTGCGGTTGGGGGGGTCGGGGAAGGTCCCGTCGGAGCCTCCCCGCTGTTGCTCCGGCGGGACCTTCCCCGACCCCCATCACTCGCGCTGGAGATCGAGATCGCTTTGTCACGGAGGTCGGGTGGGAACTCATCCGGAGCTATCGAGAGGTTCAGGCCGATGCCGACCACTGCCCAGCCGTCCTGGGGGCGGGCCTCGACGAGGATGCCGGCCAGCTTGCGTTGTTCGACGAGGACGTCGTTGGGCCACTTGACGCCGCAGTGGATTTCGGGACGGAGCTCTTCGGCTGCTTCGCAGACGGCGAGCGGGGCGGCCAGCGGCAGCATCAGGTGGCGCTCGTCGAGGGGGCGGACGATCGCCGAGTAGAGGAGCGCTTTGCCCGGGGGGGCGGTCCAGACCCGGCCCTGGCGCCCGCGCCCGGCGGTCTGCTCGAAGGCAGTGACGACGGTCCCGTGCTCGGCGCCTTCCGCGGCAAGCTCCCGAGCGCGGGTGTTGGTGGAGTCGATCGCGCCGTGGTGCTCGTGTGGCTTGCCGAAGCTCATCGGCGCGTACGCCGGTTGTCGTTTGTCGCCCTGTGGGCGACAAAAAGCAACCGCCGTGGGGCGGTCACCTGGCAGCGTCCTCCAGGAGCGCGGCGAGGAGGCCGTCGACGTCGTGTTGGTCGGCTTCGACGTCGACGCTGAGGCCGGCGGCGCGGGCGGTGTCGCTGGTGACGGGGCCGATCGAGACGATCCGGGCGCCTGCGGGGAAGCGGTCGCCGAGGGCCGCGGTCAGGTTGGTCACGGTGGAGGAGGAGGTGAAGGTGACGTAGTCGGCGGTCCGCGCTGCCTCGACCGCCTCGGCGTCGGGCTGCTCGCGCACGGTCTCATAGAGGGAGACGACGTCGACCTCGGCGCCGAGCTCGCGCAGGGCGTCGGGGAGGACCTCGCGGGCCTCGGCGGCGCGGGCGACGAGGACCCGTTTGCCCTCGACCTCGACTCCGGCCAGGGCCTCGACCAGCGCCTCGGCGACGAAGCGCTCGGGGACGACGTCGGCGGCGATGCCGTGTTTGGCGAGGGCACGGCGGGTTCCGGGCCCGATCGCGGCGACGGTGGCGCCGGCGAGGGCGCGGGCGTCGAGGCCGGCTGTCAGCTCCGTCGCATCGGGCTCCGCCGCCGCGCCGCCGCCGGCCAGGGCATCGAAGAGAAGGTGCGCTCCGTTGGGGCTGGTGACGCAGATCAGCGAGTACTCGCCGATCGCCGCGATCGCCTGGCGGACCTCCTCGCTGTCGATCCGCGACTCGATCCGGATTGCCGGCAGCTCGACCACCTCGGCACCGAGGTCGCGGAGGATCGCGGCGAGGCCGCTGGCCTGGGCGCGGGCGCGGGTGACGACGATGCGGCGGCCGTGCAGGGGCCGGCGCTCGAGCCAGGAGAGCCGCTCGCGGCGGGCGGCGACCGGGCCGACGACGATCAGCGCCGGGGCGCCGACGCCCTCGCGCTCGACGGCCGCGGCGATCGTCCCCAGCGTTGCCCCGACGGTGCGCTGGCCCGGCCAGGTTCCGCGTTCGATCGCGGCGGCCGGCTGCTCCGGGTCGCGGCCGGCGTCGATCAGCGCCGCGGCGTTCTCGGCCAGGCGCTTGACGCCCATGTAGAAGACGAGGGTGCCGGGAAAGCGGGCGAGGGCCCCCCAGTCGAGCGCCGACTCGTCCTTCCCCGGATCCTCGTGGCCGGTCACGAAGGCGACCGCGGAGGCATCGTCGCGGTGGGTGACGGGGATCCCGGCGTAGGCGGTGGCGGCGACCCCGGCGGTCACCCCCGGCACGACCTCGAACTCGACGCCCGCTTGACGCAGCGCTTCGCCCTCCTCGCCGCCGCGCCCGAAGACGAAGGGGTCGCCGCCCTTGAGGCGGACGACGCTGCGCCCGGCCCGCGCCGCCTCGATCAACCGCGCGCCGATCTCCTCTTGCGGGACCGAGGGCACGCCCGGCTGCTTGCCGACGTAGACCAGCTCGGCGTCCTCACGCGCGCCGGAGAGCGCGCCCGGTGGGATCAGGCGGTCATAGAAGATCGCGTCGGCGCTGGCGATCAGCGCCAGCGAGCGCGCCGTCATCAGCCCGGGATCGCCCGGTCCCGCCCCGACCAGGTAGACGACCCCGCCGCGCGCGCTCACGCCCGCCTACCTCCAGGTTGATGGGCCGATTTCCCTCCATATAGGCGTATTTTCGGCCCGTCAACCTTCATCTGGCTTCCTCGGCGCGGGCGAGGATGTCGTGGGCGCCGGCGGCGAGCAGGCGGTCGGCGAGGAGGGTGCCGGCGGTGGCGGGGTCCATGGCGTCTCCCTCGACCTGGTCGCGCAGCCACTCGCTGCCGTCCGGGAGGCCGACGAAAGCTTCGATGACGATGCGGTCGGCCTGGATCCTGGCGTGGACGCCGACGGGAGTCGCGCAGGTCGCGCCGAGCACGGCCACGGCGGCGCGCTCCGCGGTCAGCTCGCGAGCGGCGTCGAAGTCGAGGACGTCGGCGACGGCCCCGGCGACCGCCGTGTTGCCGGTGCGGATCTGCAGCACCAGCGTTCCCTGACCGGCGGCAGGGACCATCGCGTCGACCGGGATCGCGAAGCCGATCTCCGCTGCGCGGCCGAGCCGGCGCAGGCCGGCGGCGGCGAGGACGATCGCGTCCAGCTCGCCCTCGGCGAGCTTGCGCAGGCGGGTGTCGACGTTGCCGTGCAGCTCCTCCACCCGCAGGTCGGGGCGGGCCGCGAGCAGCTGGGCGCGCCGGCGCAGGCTGGCGGTACCGACCCGGGCGCCCTCGGGGGCGTCGTCGAGCGAGGTGCCAGCGCCGATCCAGACGTCGGCGGGGTTCTCGCGCGGCGGCACCGCCGCGATCTCCAGGTCCTCGGACATTTCCCCGGGCAGGTCCTTGGCGGAGTGGACACCGACCTCGGCCGCGCCGCTCAGCAGCGCCCGCTCGACCCCGCGCACGAAGCGCGACTTGTCGCCGGGCTCGCCGTCGGAGGAGACCTCGACCAGCTCGGCGCCGCCGATCATCTCGGCGACGAGACCAGCCTGGGTAAGGGCCAGCTTGCTGCCGCGGGTAGCGATCCGAATCATCCGAGGGCCCGGCCCTCAGGCGGACTTGCCCTTGCGGCGCAGCTCGGTGACATTCGACCCCGACTCCGCCTCGGGCTCGGTCTCCACGTCCAGCCCGAACAGCTCGCGCATGGCGCTGACGTAGAAGTAGGCGTCGTCGCTGCCGGCGGAGCGGCGCATGCGCAGGGTCGGCTCGTGCAGGAGGCGCGAGGCGATCGCCTTGGCCATCGTCTCCAGGCGCTCGCGGTCGGCCTCGCTGAGGCTCTCCCAGCGGGTCTCGTTCTCGGCCAGGACGCGGCGGACGATCTCGTCGCCGCGTTCGCGCAGCGCCGCGATCGTCGGCACCACCTCGAGCGAGGCGAGCCAGCGCTCGAAGCGACCCAGCTCGGCCTCGATGATCCGCTCGGCGCGCTTCGCCTCGGCCTCGCGGCCGCTGGTGTTGCGTTCGACGATCTGCTGCACGTCGTCGATGTCGTGGACGCTGACGCCGGCGATCTCGCGACAGTCGGGCTCGATGTCGCGCGGGACGGCGATGTCGATCGCCAGCAGCGGCCGCTCGCGGCGCCCCGCCATCACCTGGGCGAGGTCGTCGCGCTCGATGATGTGGTGCGGCGAGTTGGTCGCGGTGACGACGATGTCGGCCTTGGCCAGCTGCTCCGGCAGCTCCTCGAAGCGGACGGCGCTGCCGTCGAAGCGCTGGGCCAGGCCGATCGCGCGGTCGTAGTGGCGGTTGGCGACGAAGACGGTGCGGACGCCGCGGGCGACCAGGGCCCTGGCGACCAGCTCGGCGGTCTCGCCGGCGCCGACGACGAGCACGCGGCGGTCGGAGAGGTCGCCGATCGCGCGGCGCGCCAGCTCGACCGCGACCGAGGGGATCGAGACGCCCTTCTCGCTGATCCCGGTCTCCTCGCGGGCGCGGCCGCCGGCGGCGAGGGCGCCGCGGAAGAGGCGGTTGAGGATCGGCCCGGTGCCGCCCTCGACCAGCGCCAGCTCGTAGGCGCGTTTGACCTGCCCCTGGATCTCGGCCTCGCCGACGATCATCGAGTCGAGCCCGGCGGTGACCCGCAGCAGGTGGCGGGCGGCCTCGACCGAACGCAGCGAGTAGAGATGGCCCAGCAGCTCGGTCGGGCGGATCTCCGCCTGGCGGGTCAGCACTCCCAGGGCTGTGGACTCGGCGTCGACCGGGTCGGAGACGATCAGGTAGAGCTCGGTGCGGTTGCAGGTCGAGATCGCCGCCGCCTCGTGGATTCCGGCCGCAGCGGTCAGCTCGCGCAGGGCACTGACCGCGCGCCCCTCGGTCAGTGAGAGCCGCTCGCGCAGGTCCAGCGGCGCGGTCTTGTGGGAGACGCCAAGAGCGAGAAGCTCAGACACCGCCGCTCACCTCGTCCCGCTGCTCCTCCTGCTTGCGTTGCTCGGCGAAGCCGGCCAGTTCCCGCAGCTCCTTCTCGATCCGCTGCAGTTTTGCCGCCATGATCGCGACGTAGACGACGAGCAGGACCATGAAGACGATGAAGGCGCCGGCGACGTACTTGCCGGCCTCGTCGAGCGGCAGCGCCGGGGTCGCGGCCAGCAGGCCAAGCATCAGCTCACCTCCGGGGCGATCCGCGAGGCGCCGCTAGGCGCCGGCGCGTCGAGGGCGCGGCGCAGGCGCTTGACCTGGCCGGAGGCGCTCTTCGCGGTCAGCTCGAACTTGACCAGGGTCACCCAGAGCAGCGCCATCGTCACCAGGCTGCAGAGGAAGACGAACATCATCTCGCCGGGCAGGCCGCCGTTGGCGGTCGCAAAGGTGCGCGGGTGGACGAGGCTCTGGGCCATCCGCACGGCCATGAAGTTGAGCGGCACGAAGGCGCCGGCGGTGATCGCGAAGACCGAGGCGTAGCGGGCCTGGCGCTCGGGATCCTCGATCGCGTAGCGGAAGGGGTAGTAGGTCGCATACATGAGGAAGACGATCAGGAAGCTGACCAGGGTCGGCTCGTCCCAGACCCACCAGTGCCCCCAGGAGGCCTTGGCCCAGATCGCCCCGGTGATGAGCACGGCGACGCCGAAGATCACCGACATGTGGATCGAGACGTACGAATACGCGTCCCATTTGCGGTTGTTCGTGCGCAGATGGGCGATCGCGAAGACGCCGCCGACCACGAACCCGACCAGCGCCACGATCGCCAGCGGCACGTGCAGGTAGAAGATCTTCTGGACGAAGCCCTGGTCGGCGTCGAGCGGGGCGTAGAAGAAGACCAGCGAAAGCGACAGGGCGAGCAGCGCCACGGTGGCGATCGAGAGTGGTCTCAGTCCTTTGCCGTACATGCTTCGCGGGGGTGAGGGCGAGGCCGGGCGGTCAGTCCTCCAGGAGGAAGTCGAACACCGCATAGCCGACCAAGCCGAAGATCAGATCGTATAGGCCGAGCACCATCAGCCAGGTCCCGAAGCGCTCGTAACCGGGACCGCCCAGCGACAGCAGCGGCTCGGTGGCGCCGGTGGCGGCGATCATCAGCGGCACCACCAGGGGCAGCAGGACCAGCGGCACCAGCAGGTCGCGGGCGCGCGAGTTGACCGCCATCGAGGAGATCAGGGTGCCGGTGACGGCGAGGCCGAGGTCGGCGAGCACCAGGATCAGGACCAGCGGCGCCAGCCCTCCCAGGTCCTGGAGGAAGAAGAGGGCGAAGATCGGCACCGCGACCAGCTCCAGCGCCAGCAGGTAGATCAGCAGCGCCGCCGCCTTGGCGGCGAAGAGGACGCTGCGGTCGATCGGGGCGAGGCGGATCGCGTCGAAGCCGCCCTCCTCGCGCTCGGCGACGAAGAGGCGGTTGATGCCGAGCACGGCGGCGAACAGCAGCGTCGCCCAGAGCACCCCGGCGGCGAGGCTGCCGGAGAGCTGGGTGCGGTCGAGCCCGAAGCGGAAGATCACGAAGGTGGTGACCGAGAAGAGCGCCATCGCCGGCAGCGACTGCAGGGTGCGCAGCTCCGCGCGCAGGTCCTTGGCGAGGATCGCCGCGAAGGCGGCGCGGGAGGAGGTCACGAGACGCGCCCCCGGCGAATGCGTAGCGCGGTCATGAGACCGCTGCCGCCTCGCCGATGCCGAGCCGCAGCACCTGGTCGGCCTCGGGCAGGAAGCGCTCGGGGTCGTGGGTGACGACGACCCGGGTGTGGCCGCCTGGGCCGATCAGCCCGCGGGCCAGCTCGCGCCCCTCGGCGTCGAGGTTGGAGTCGGGCTCGTCGAGCAGCAGCAGCTCGGGCTCGTGCAGCACGCAGCGGCAGATCGCCAGCCGCTGGCGCATCCCGGCGGAGAGCTCGGCGATCCGCTCGTCGGCGCGCCGCTCGATCCCGACCGCGGTCAGCAGCGCCGCGATCCGCGCCTCGGCCGGCGCCCCGGAGATCCCGTGCAGCCTGGCGTGGAAGCGCAGGTTCTCGCGGCCGCTGAGGTCGCGGTAGAGCAGCGGCTCGTGGCCGAGGTAGCCGATCCGCCCGCGCAGCTTCCAGGCCTCCCCCGGCAGCGAGCAGCCGAGCACCACGGCCTCGCCGCCGCTGGGCCGCAGCAGCGTCGCGAGGATCCGCAGCAGCGTCGTCTTGCCGGCGCCGTTGGGGCCGAGCACGACCAGCGAGTCGCCGGCGGCGAGGGTTAGCCCGACCCCGTCCAGCGCCGTGCGTTCGCCGTAGTCGCGGCGCAGTCCGGCGAGGCGGATCGCCGGCGCGTCGGCTGGGGTCTGGTCTGGGTCCACGCCGGGATTGTGAAGGTCCGGCGCCCGGGCGGCGCCCCTGGCACTAGGCTGCCGCGGCACATTCGGCTGAAGAGACGCACACGTCGTCTCCCGACAAGGAGGACTGGATGAGGAAATGGAATCGGGCGGCGGCACTGGCCGTGGCGGTGGGCGCGGCCCTGGCCCTGATGGTGCCGGTGATCGCAACCGCCGGGCAGCCCGGCCAGACGGTCGAACTGAAGTCGACGATCACGATCAACCCCTACGGCAGCGCCGGCAAGGTCTCCTCGGCGAACGCGAACTGCATCGAGGATCGCCAGGTCGTCGTCAAGGAGAAGGGCTACGGCAAGATCGGCTCCACGACCACCAGCTCCACCGGCAGCTGGAAGGCCGAACCCGACTACAAGGGCAACGTCCCGATCAAGGTCTGGGCCGAGGTGAAGCCGGTCACCCAGGGCACCGCGGGCACGATCTACAAGTGCCTCGGCGCCAGCTCGAAGATCCGCACGATCAACGGCGGCTGAGCTGCTCTCCGCTGTTCCTTTTGCTCCCATAGCGGGCGAAAGGAACAGCGGAAGCGCATCGGGGTGCTCAGCGCCGCTTCTTCAGCGTGCGCTGGCCGATCTTCAGCAGCGGGCCGATGCCCTCGCGCAGCGCCCGGGTCCTGGTCTCGCCCTTGCCATAGAGGATCTTGGCCGAGGCCTGCACCGCTTCGCCGAGGGTGCGGTCGTAGGGGTGCCACCAGAAGTCGCGGGTGAGGCCCGGCTCCCAGGCGTTCATCTTGATGTTGACGCACTCGTAGAAGCCGAATTTGGAGTGCGAGCGGCCGACGCCGGAGTCCTTGACGCCGCCCCAGGCGCACTGGCAGGCGCCGTGGCTGAAGGAGTGGTCGTTGATCCAGACCATCCCCGACTCGAGCCGGCGGGCGATCCGCTCGCCCTTCTGGCGGTCCTTGGTCCAGACCGAGGCGCCGAGGCCGAACTCGGAGTCGTTGGCGAGGTCGATCGCCTCCTGCTCGGAGTCGACGATCATGATCGGCAGGACCGGGCCGAAGATCTCCTCGCGCATGATCCGGGTCTGGTGAGTGACGCCGGTCAGCACCGTCGGGGCGACGAACTTGCCGGGGAGCCCGGGCACGTCGGTCGCGCCGCCGCAGAGCTTGGTGGCGCCGGTCGCGACCGCGTCCTCGATCAGGTCGACGACGATCTCGTACTGGCCGTCGGAGGTCATCGGGCCGATCTCGGTCTCCCACTCGAGCGGGTCGCCGAGGCGCAGCTTCTCGGCCTCGCGGGCGACGCCCTCGACGAAGCGGTCGGCGATCTCACGAACCACGTAGACGCGCTCGATCCCCGAGCAGGTCTGGCCGGCGTTGGCGAAGCCGCCCCAGACGGCCCCGGAGATCGCATTGTCGAGGTCGGCGTCGGCGCAGACGATCATCGGGTCCTTGCCGCCGAGCTCGAGCACCGAGCCCTTGAGCCGCTCGGCGCAGACCTGACCGACCTTGCGGCCGACCTCGACCGAGCCGGTGAAGAAGATCTTGCCGGCGCTCGACTTGGCCAGCGCGTCGCCGACGGCGCCGCCGCCGTGGACGACCCGGACCAGTCCCTCGGGCAGGCCGCCCTTCTCGAAGACGTCGCGGATCCGCTCGCCCAGCAGCGGCGTCAGGCTGGCCGGCTTGAGGACGACGCCGTTGCCGGCCATCAGCGCGATCGCGACCTCGCCGAAGGGGATCGACCAGGGGTAGTTCCAGGGGGCGATGACGCCGACCACGCCGATCGGCTCGTAGGAGAAGTGGCCGCTCTTGGAGAGCGTGAAGGCCTGGGTCATCCGCACCTTCTCGTCGGCGAGGATCTTGGGGCCGGCCTTGGCGCACCAGTGCAGGGCGTCGACGGTCGGCAGCAGCTCCATCGTGTAGGCCTCGGCGCGCGGCTTGCCCTGCTCGCGGACCAGCAGCTCGGCGACCTCGTCGATGTCGTCGAGCAGGGCGTCGGCGGCGCGGCGCATGTAGGTGGCGCGCACCTTCAGCGGCAGCTCGGCCCAGGCGGGCTGGATCCGGGCGACGTCGTCTACCACTCCCTGCACTTGGTCTGGGGTGATCGTCGGGACGGTGCCGACCAGGTCACCCGTTGCCGGGTTGAAGGACTCGAGAGTTGACAGGGCCGCGGGTTTCACCTCGGTGGTAGCCATGGGTCGATTGTACGACGGCAATGTGTGGGAGGGACCAGGGGGAGGTCTCGCCGTCACGAACTGCGGGGAGGTTCCGTCGAGACCTCCCCCCTGGTCCCTCATACTCGGCCGTAGTGAGCGACCAGCTGTTTGACACGAACGCCGAAGTCCCGTCCGGTCAGGGTCGGGGAGGTGGCGAGGGCCTTGCTGCCGATGCGCCGTTGGCGGTGCGGATGCGGCCCAGGAACCTCGATGAGCTGGTGGGGCAGGAGCACATCCTTGGCGCGGGGTCGGCGCTGCGGGTGGCGATTGAAGAGGGCAAGCCCCATAGCTCCATCCTCTACGGACCTCCCGGGGCGGGGAAGACGACGTTGGCGCGGATCGCTGCCTCGGGGGCGGATGGGGCGTTTGAGGAGGAGTCGGCGGTCAATGCGGGGAAAGCGGAGATCCGGGGGGTGATCGAGCGCGCGAGGGAGCGCAGGAAGGGGTCGGGGCGGCCGACGATCCTCTTCTTGGACGAGATCCATCGCTTCAACAAGGCGCAGCAGGACGCGCTGCTGCCGGCGGTCGAGGAAGGGCTGCTGACGCTGATTGGGGCGACCACGGAGAACCCTTACTTCGAGGTGAACTCGGCGCTGATTTCGCGGGCGCAGGTGTACGAGCTGCGGCCGCTGGATGCGGGGCAGGTGGAGGCGCTGCTGCGGCGGGCGCTGGCCGATCCGCAGCGGGGGATCGCGCAGCCGCCGCCGATCGAGGACGCGGCGCTGGCGATGCTGGCCGAGCGCAGCGGCGGCGATGCCCGGGTCGCCCTCTCCGGCCTGGAGCGGGCGGTCGAGCGGGCGCAGGGGAAGCCGATCGACGTCGCCGCGATCGAGGACGCGCTGCAGCGCCGGGCGCTCGACTACGACCGCCAGGGCGACCGCCACTACGACTTCGTCTCCGCCTGGATCAAGGCGACGCGCGGCTCCGACGTCGACGCCTCGCTCTACTACCTGGCGGTGATGCTGGAGGGGGGCGAGGACCCGCGCTTCATCGCCCGCCGCATGGTCATCCTCGCCTCCGAGGACGTCGGCAACGCCGACCCGCAGGCGCTGCTCGTCGCCGACGCCGCCGCCCGCGCCGTCGACCGCGTGGGTCTCCCCGAGTGCGCGCTCAACCTCGCCCAGGCCTGCGTCTACCTCGCCCTTGCTCCCAAGTCCAACGCCTCCTACAAGGCCTTGAATGCCGCCCGCGCCGAGGTGCGGGAGCACGGTGCCAAGACCCCACCCGACTACCTGCGCGACGCGCACTACCCCGGCGCCAAATCGCTCGGGCGCGGCAGCGGCTACCGCTACGCCCATGACGAGCCGGGCGGCGTCAGCGACCAGCAGCTGCTCCCCGACGGTCTTGCGGACCGCCGCTTCTACGCCCCCACCGACCGCGGCTTCGAGGTCGAGCTGGGGCGGCGGCTCGCCGAGCTGCGGATGAGATTCGGCCAGTCCAAGTAACGGGCGCAACTTCCTAAAGAGCAGTGGGTTTCAATGGGCGGCTTTCCAAGCTAGAGCCAGGGAGAGCCGACATACCCACCGGAGGCCTGGACTGGGGGCTTCCGGTGGGGACTTAACAGGGGGGAGAGGGCGTCGAGTGGGACTGGACTCGGCGCCCTCTGTACGTGCCGACAGCCTGCCTCGGCTCCCTGTCTGAGCTGAAGGGCGCATGAGACCCGTCAGCTCAGAGACGCCATGGCCTAAGGTGCCGCATGGCCTCAAAAAACGCTGAGCGGCTGCGACTCGGGGGGATGGCGCTTCGCAACGGCTTGCTGATCCACGGGCCGACCCACTGGTCGGCGGCGGTGCGCGACCGCGACGGCGCGATCCAGGTCGCCTCCGACCGCAAACCGGAACTCGCTCCCAAGCTGGTGGCGCGGCTTCCCGGCCTGCGCGGGCCGCTGAAACTGGCCGAGGCGATGGCGGTGCTGCCGCTGGCGCGGCGGCGACTGCCGGCGGCCCGGCTCCCCTTCGAGAACTGGCGGGTCATCGCCGCCACCGGCGCGACCCTGGCGGCGACGAGTCTGCTGCGCCGCCGGGCGCAGGCCTCCGCCGGGCGCGAGGGCCTGGCGCAGGCGGTCGGCGTCGTCCCCGCGGTGGTGGCGTTGATGGACCGCGACCTCGCCGCCTACCACGGCGTCGAGCACAAGGCGATTGCCGCCTACGAGCAGGGCGTCGAGGACGTCGCCTCGGTGCCCAAGGAGCACGACCGCTGCGGCTCCAACCTGCTGGTGCCGATGATGCTGCTCTCGGCCGGCGGCACGGTGCTGCTGGAGCGCCTGGTCGAGCATCCGAACGCGGCCGCCCGCGCCGGCGTCGGGCTCGGCGGCGCCTCGATCGCGGTCGAGATGTTCGCCTGGAGCGATCGCCACCACGGCGACCCCCTGGCCGAGGCCTTCCACACCCCCGGCCGCGAAATCCAGCGCCACTTGGCCACCAAGGAGCCGACGCCGCTGCAGCTCGAGGTCGGCCTGGCGGCGATGGCGGAGATCCTCCGGGTCGAGCACGGCAACGGCGGCGACGACCTGCCGCCAGCCGCATAGACTGGCCGCCGTGTTCGGAAGGATCGACCACATAGGAGTCGCCGTCGAGGACCTCGACGCCGCCATCGCGCTCTACGAACAGAGCTTCGAGATGGTCCTGGCGCACCGCGAGACGGTCGAGTCCCAGGGCGTCGAGGCGGTGCTGCTGGACGTCGGCGAGGGGCATGTCGAGCTGCTGGCGCCGCTCGGCCCCGACACCGCCGTCGGCAAGTTCCTCGCCCGCAAGGGCGAAGGGCTGCACCACGTCGCCTACGCGGTCGACGACATCGACGGCGCCCTGGTGCGGATCGCCGCCGCCGGGATCGAGCTGATCGACTCCGAGCCGCGAGTCGGCATCCGCGACAGCCGCGTCGCCTTCCTTCACCCCCGCTCCACCGGCGGGGTACTTACCGAGATCGTCGAACCAGCGGGAGGACACTGATGGCTGACGCACAACGGGTCGAGATCGGCTTCGAGGGCGGGCAGGTCGTATCCGCCCGCCTCGCCGAAGACGACCTCAAGGACCTCCGCAAGCAGCTCGAGAAGGGCGGCTGGCACGACCTCCACACGGAGGACGGCGTCATCTCCCTCTACCTCGGCAAGGTCGCCTTCGTCCGCATCGAGTCCGGCGTGCACCGCGTCGGCTTCGGCTCCGGCGACTAAGGCAGACGCAGCTGCCTGATCTGCTCGGCGGCACGCTCGCGGATCCGGTCGAGGAAGTTGTCGAAGCCGAGGTCCTCCGCCGGCTCGTGGATCGGCGCCTTCGGATTGGCTGAGGAGGTGACCAGGCAGGCAGCGTCGTAGAGGCCCTCCTCGACCATCCGCCGGCAGAGAATCTCGTAGCGGGCTTTGTAGGAGGAGTCGGTGAAGGCCTCTTCGATCGGGAAGCCCAGCTTCCGCGTCTTCACCGGTCGGGTCGACTTCGCGTGCTCCTCGAGCATGAGGAAGTAGCCGAGCCAGGGTCGGGTCTTGCCGAGCAGATCCTTCTCGTAGGCCTTCCAGAAATCGACGGCGGCGCCGATCACCTCCTCGGCCCGGTTGTTGAAGTTGTTGCCGAAGGACCCGACCTGGGATTTGAGCTCGACCGCGGCGGCCAGCTGGCCCTCGTGCATCACCAGCAGGTCCCAGCGCTTGGCCGGGCGAAAGTAGCCCGGCAGCTCGATTTTCTTCGCCTTGTAGATCGTCTTGGACGAGAAGCCGGCATCGACGAACGCTTCCCGCAGCACCTCCGCCATCGCGTCCAGCTGCTTGCCGCCGGTGGCTTGGCCGCGGCCGCCGGTGTCGCTTTTGCCTTCCTTCTTTTGTTTCTTCGCCTGCCGCATGCGCACCTCCCAGTAGGTGCGCACCGCCTTTTCGAAACGCTCACGGTCCATCTCAGCCGGGGATCTCCACGCCGTAGAGCCGTTCCGCCACGGCGGTTGCGCGATCCACATCCCTCTTCTCGAAGGCGGTCCGCAGCGACCTGGCGTCGCGCTTGCCGATTTCGCCAGGCCGGGGGACGCGGATCCGGCGCAGGTACTGGGCCTGGAAGCGCATGTAGTTGCCGCGCATCCGCACCGCGTAGGCCTCGATGAAGAGCTGGGCGACGCGGGAGAGCAGGAGGCCGCCGAGCACCTCCAGGTCCCAATCCCTGGAGACGACGAAGTAGAGGTTGTGGTGGGGGTAGGTGTCGCCCTCGTCGAGGATCGGGTGGATCGAGGCCTTGATGTCGGGGAAGAGCAGCTTGCGCTGGCCGGTCAGGGCCGGATCGACGCGGTCGATGGTGCGGAACCAGTTGCGGGGGCGGCGCTTGGCGACGTTGCGACCGTTGAGCTGCTCGCTGTGCGCCTCGAAGTAGCCGCGGAGCTTGGGGAACTCGGCGAGGTCGACCAGGCCGCCGCCGTCGGAGCGCCAGGGGTTGACCAGGTGGTGCTGGGACCACTCCAACCGGCCCGCCAGCGTGTCGAAGGCCATCGCCAGCGGCAGCAGGCGGTCGGGCTCGACGACGGAGGTGTCGGCGGTGACGAAGACCCGGTCGGCGCCCGTCGCCACCCCGATCCCGACCCTCGTTCCCGTGCCCTCGTCTTCCAGGGTCGGGAAGCGACTCTCCAGATCCTTCAAGACGGCCAGCCGGCCGGGGGGGCCGCCGGGCCAGGAGCCGGGCCCGTCGAACCAGCCGGGCAGGACCGCGGCTCGCACGGCACCCGAACGGAGCTCGTCCTCCCGTGTGGCCGCCGCCCGCCAGCGGACCAGCTCCCTCGCCTCGGTGGGGCCGAAGCCGGTGGTCGCCTCGGCGATCGCCACCGCCCCCTGCCGCCTCCTCCCGATCGTGGCGATCGCCGGATAGGCGGAGACCTCCGTGTTGAACGCGTCGACCGTGTGCATCTCGACGACCGTCTCCATGCTGAAGTCCGCGGCGATCAGCTGGCGCAGGAGCCGCCCGTACTGGTTCCGCATCCAGCGGTCGGCGCAGATGAAGGAGAGGACCCCGCCCTCGACCAGCGCCTTGAGGCCGATCTCGAAAAACCCGACGTAGATGTCGGCGCGGCCAGCCATCGTCTCGCAGCTGCGGCGGTAGGCGTCGCTGCGCTCGACCGGGACGGACTCAAGGCGAATGTAGGGAGGATTGCCGACCACAAAGTCGGCTTGCGGCGGTGAGCCGGCGAGGAGGAAGTCGCCTTTGCGGACCGCCTGCTCGGCGAACCGGACGGCCTGCTTCGACGGCCACCCCCGGCTTCTCAGGGTGATGGCGATCGCCTCGCGGCTGGCCTCGACGTGCTTTTCCTGGAGGTCGTAGGCGCGGATCGCGTTCAGCGCCTCGAGAAGCCCGCGGCCGTCGCGTTTGCAGGCGTCTGAGAGTCGCTCGACCATCGGCACCAGAAATGCCCCGTCCCCGCAGGCGGGCTCGATCGCGACCAGGTCCGCGAGCGGGCGGTCGGAGGTGTAGCCGGCGAGGTCCAGGACCAGCTCGACGACCCAGCGCTTGGTGAAGATCGTCCCGTGCTCGACTTCGCCGGGCGGGGGCGGGACGAGCGGGGAGCGATGTCTGGCACTCGAGGCTTTCGCTGCGACGGTTCCCATGCGCCGCTCAATCTAGTTGGCGGGATGGTCATCCCTCCGACGATGCGCGAGATCGCGGGCCGCCGTCGCCGCCCGCCTAGGAGAGCGCGGTCCAGAGCCGGGCCTCGGCCGCGGCGACGCGCTTGGCGCCGGCATCCACCTCGCCCCAGAGGGCGGCATCCGGCCGATCCTCCTCGCTCGCCGCCCTGAACGCCTCCGCCAGCTCGGTCCAGCGCGTCGCCGCCGCCGCGGCCAGCGGCGCCTCATCCCGTCCCGCCTCTTCGAGGAAGCGCGAGTACATGAGGCGGAAGGCGCCGCCGCCGGTGCCGCGGCGCTCGATCACCTGGTAGGCGAAGCGGGCGCACCACTGCCAGTCGGGGGCGGTCTCGGGCCAGGAGCCGGCCTCGGCGGCGAGGCGGTCGACGGCGGGCAGGCCGCCGAATTCGCCGAAGGTCGGCTCCAGCATCTCCTTCGCCGCCTCGGCGATCGCCCGCGGGATCGCCGCTTCGAGCTGGCCGCGATCGACCGCGGCGGCGACGGTGAACATGTGGCCTTCGAGCGGGTAGGCGGGGTGGCCGCTATGGCGGGCCTTGGCGAGGTTCTCGATCCGCGTCGTCTGCAGCTGCTCGAAGCCGGTGTCGGAGAGGTGCGCGACCTCCTCGTCGTAGCCGGCCAGGACCACCGCGTGGCCCGGGAAGTGGGCCGAGTTGCCGTAGTGGTCCAGGTAGTAGATGTCGGTGAGGAGGAGGGCCGGGTTGCCGCCGTCGACCTCGGCCCGCGCCGCCGCCCACGCTTCCTCGTCGCCCGCGGCGAAGGTGCGCAGCTCCAGCGCCGCCCCGGTGATGTCGCGGAAGCTCTCCTCCAGGCGCGCGGTGCGGCCGTTGAACCAGCGGCTCGGCGAGGAGTCCTCCAGCGTCAGGTAGTAGAAGCTGGCGCCCGCCCCGAGGCCGAAGGCCATCTCCTCGCTGAGCTCGATCCCGTGGAAGCCGAGCAGGTTTCGCAGGGCGGTCGAGCCGCAGTGGTTGCCGGGGGTGTGGACGTAGCCGGGGACGGAGGGCATGACGGGATACTGACCGACCGCCCGCGGCGCTGCCCGACCCATATCCTCCGCCGCCGATGGAGAATCTCGACCTGAAGCTGCTGCGCCTGATGCGCACCCACGGGCACTCGCCCGGGCTGGAGTCCGCCGCCAAGGCGCTGGGCAAGGCCGGCAACAACGCCATCGTCTGGGTGGTGCTCGGCGTCGCCCTCGCCCTGCTCGACTGGGAACGGCACGAGGCCTGGCTGATCTGCGCCGTGCTCGGCCCGCTCGCGATCGTCCTCAACTATGCGATCAAGCTGGCGGTCCGGCGCCCGCGCCCGGTGCTCGAGGGCCTGCCGCCGCTCGGCGGCGCCCCCAGCTCGCTCAGCTTCCCCTCCGCCCACGCCCTCTCCTCGTTCGCGGTGGCGACGGCGATGGTCCGGGTCGACTCGGCGATGGCGCCCGCGCTCGTCGTCGCCCTGGCGATCTCGCTCGGTCGCCCTTATCTGGGGATGCACTACCCGTCCGACGTCCTCGCCGGCGCCTTCCTCGGTGTCCTGCTCGGCCTGATCGTCCCGCTCTCGCTATGAAGGTCGGGATCGTCGGGCTGCCCAACGCCGGCAAGTCGACCCTCTTCAACGCCCTGACCAAGGGCGGCGCCCAGACCGGCGACTACCCGTTCACGACGATCGAGCCCAACGTGGCGATCGCCGAGGTGCCGGACCAGCGGCTGGAAGAAATCGCCGCGACGGTGCGCAGCTCAAAGCTGGAACCGGCGACGATCTCCTTCCACGACATCGCCGGCCTGGTCAAGGGCGCCTCCGAAGGGGAGGGGCTTGGCAACCAGTTCCTCGCCTCGATCCGCGAGACCGACGCGATCTGCCACGTCGTCCGCTGCCACGAGGACTCCGGCGTGCCGCACCCCGACGGCCGCGTCGACCCGCTCGCCGACATCGAGACGATCGAGACCGAGCTGGTTCTCTCCGACTACGACCAGGTCGAGCGGCGGCTGGGCCGGGTCGCCAAGCAGGCGAAGTCGGGCGACGCCGAAGCGATCGCCGAGCACGGCTGGCTGCAGGCGGTCTTCGAGGCGCTCGCCGCCGGCCGCCCCGCCCGCTCGGTCCCGATCCCCGACGCCGCCCCCAACGCCGCCCGCGACCTCGGCGGGCTGACCACCAAGCCGATCCTCTACGTCGCCAACGTCGACGAGGGCGACGGCGAGGTGCCGGAGGTCGTCGCCTCCCACGCCGCCGCGATCGGCGCCGGGGCGGTCGCGGTCAGCGCCCGGATCGAGGGCGAGCTGGCCGAGCTCGACCCCGCCGAAGCCGAGGAGATGCGCGAGTCCTACGGGGTCGAGGGCTCCGGCCTGGCGCGCCTGGTCCGCGGCGCCTACGACCTGCTGGAGCTGATCACCTTCTTCACCGCCGGCGAGGACAAGGAGGCGGTCGCGCGGCCGCTGCGCCGCGGCGCTACCGCGCTGGAGGCGGCGGGGACGATCCACACCGAGATCATGGAAGCCTTCATCAAAGCCGAGGTGGTCGGCTGGGAGCAGCTGGTCGAGTGCGGCGGCTACTCGCAGGCCCGCGACAGGGGGCAGCTACGGATCGAGGGTCGCGATTACCTCGTGGCCGATGGGGACGTCATCACGATCAAGGTCTAGAAGCCCTCTAAGGTTGGGAGATGGAGGAAAGGGCGCGGTTTCCGGGCGTGGCCGCCAAGGCTGGCCACTACGAGAGCTTCTACATCAAGGCCTGCGAGCCGGGCGGCGGCCGCGGCGTCTGGATCCGCCACACCGTCCACAAGCGGCCCGGCGCCGAGCCCAACGCCTCGATCTGGTTCGTCCTCTTCGACCGTGCGGCCGAGGGTCCGCGGGCGACCAAGGTGACCGTGCCGGCGGCGCAGCTCGCGGTCCCGAGTGGCTCCTGGATCCGCGTCGGCGACGCCGAGATCGGGCCCGGCGGGGCGGAGGGCTCGGTCGATACCGACGCGCTCAGCGCCGCCTGGTCGCTGACCTTCGCCGCCGCGGCCGAGCCCTGCAAGTACCTGCCGGCGGACTGGCTCTATGAGGCGCCGCTGCCGAAAACCAAGTTCGTCGCTCCCGTCCCGCTGGCGAGCTTCGACGGCCGCCTCGAAATCGACGAAGAGCAGTCGATCGAGTTCGGCGGCTGGCCGGGGATGGTCGGCCACAACTGGGGCAGCGAGCACGCCGAGCGCTGGGTCTGGCTCGAGGGCACCGGCTTCGCCGACGCGCCCGGCACCTACTTCGACGCGGGCGGCGCCCGCGTCAAGCTCGGCCGCCGCTCCAGTCCCTGGATCCCCTCGGGGATGCTGATGCTGGAAGGCGAGCCGCACCGGCTCGGCGGCCTCGGGGCGATCCGCTCGGCTTCGATCGAGGAGTCTCCGACCGCCTGCTCGTTCGTCCTGCCCGGCAAGGACATCGTCGTCCGCGGTCGCGTCTCGGCCCCGCAGAAGGACTTCGTCGGCTGGGTCTACGCCGACCCCAAGGGCCCCGAGCACAACACCGTCAACTGCTCCGTCGCCGACCTCGAACTGACCGTCGAACGCCCCGGCCTACCCGCCCGCGAGCTCACCCTCGCTGCCGGCGGCGCCTATGAGCTGGGGATGCGCGAGACCGACCACGGCATCCCGATCCAGCCCTACCCGGACGGCTGAGCCGACTCCAGCGTCTCTTTGACGACGCCGATTCGTGTTTCGCCGCGGCGGTTGCTTCGCTCGCCGCTGACCTTCTCGAAGCTCATCCAGGTGTCGTAGCCGCCCAGCGCGACCTCCAACTGTTCGCCGCTGACGGTGGTGACGCCGCCGGTCCCGATCAGCTTCGCTTCGACGATCCGTGGCGAGACGCCGCGCTTGGCGATCACCACCTGCTTGAGGCGGCCGTCGAGGTAGGCGCTCAGCTTGTCGCTGATTTCCGGGCCGCTGAAGCGCAGGGTCCAGGTGTGCAGCGGGCAGTAGTAGTCGTAGGGGTCGGGGACGCCGACCAGGTAGGGGATCGAGGAGCCGAAGACGTTGACGATGCTCTCGGTGTGGCCGCCGGAGCAGGCGGAGAAGAGGGTCTCGGCGATTTTGCCGCCGTATTCGACGACCTGGCCGCGGGTCGCCTTGACGACGGCGTTGGTGTTGGCGTACTCGCTCTCCAGGCCTTTGTAGACCTGGCTGCGGGTGTCGGCGTAGAGGTCGAAGCCGTTGCCGTCGACGCCGGCGGTGAGGGCGAAGGAGCGCGAGGCGATCGCCTGCGCCTTCAGCTCCTCTTCGGGCCAGGAGGGCGGCGACTCGTTCGGGATCACGCCTTTGACGTACTGGTCGACGGCCAGCGCGTTGACGACGTTGAGCGAGCCGGACTCGCTTTCGGTCGGCACCGTCTCGAGGGCGCCGCGGTAGGTGCCGTGCCCGGCGATCTCGATCCTCCCCTGGCCGGCGGCGCGTAGTTTGCGGCCGCAGTTGGCGAGCCGTTTGCCGCCGGAGCTGCGCAGCGCGACGGAGTTGGCGATCCGGTGCGCCTCGTAGCTGCGCGCGGGGTCGAGCGTTACGCCGCAGGCGCTGGTGGCGCCGTCGAAGCCGACGTCGTCGCTGGAGACGTCGAGCAGGACGCGGACGACCCGCGGCCCCGGGAGCGTCCCGATGGTGGTGCCGGTGAAGTAGTGGCCGAGGATGAACTCGTGGCTCTTGCCGTGCAGCGCGTAGCCATAGGCGCCGTAGGCGCTCATGCCGACGCCGTGCCCGAAGCCGCGCCCGTGGACGACCCAGTTGACGCTGGCGTTGGCGGCGGCGGCGAAGGCGGCGAGTCCCGCCAGAGCGGCTAGCGTGGCGAGGGTGCGGCGGGGGAATCGGGGGCGGCGGAGTCCTCGCATCTCTGAAGGGAACAGGTTCGCCGCCGAAGAGTCGCGACCTGGTTGACTGCCGGCATATTTAGGAACTATGCTGTACGTGTAAGGAACTCCGCTGCCTGCCATGGCGAAAGCTCGAGCCAGAAGCCGACCCGACGAGCCGCGTCGTTTGCCGCGCGGCCGTCACGCGCTCGCGCCCGAGCAGGTGCGTGAGGACCAGCGCCAGCGCCTTATCGCCGCCGTGCCGAGGGTCGCCGCCGAGCACGGCTACGAAGCGATGTCCGTCGCCGACATCGTCAAGGCCGCCGGCGTCTCCCGCAACGCCTTCTACGAGAACTTCGCCGACAAGCAGGAGTGCTTCGCCGCCGCCCATGAGGCTTGCCACGAGCGCCTGCTGGCGATCCTCGAGCGGCCCTGCGAGAAGGGGGCCTCGGTCGAAGAACGGGTCGAAACCGCGCTCGGGGCAGCGCTTGACACCCTCGCCTCCGAACCCGAGGTCGCCCGCCTGCTCTTCGTCGAGGCGCCCTCGGCGGGCGAGGAGATCGCCCTCCGCTACCACGAGTGGCTACGGCGCTACGGCACCCTGCTGCGCTCCGCCGTCCCTCAGGCGGCGTCCAAATCGAGCCTGGCGGTGGAGATCGACCAGGTGATCGTCGGTGGCATCGCCTCGCGGGTCGCCAGCGAAGTCCTCCAGGGCCGCGCCTCCCAGCTCCGCATCCTCACTCCTCACTTCGTCGACTACGTCCTCGCCTTCTACGGCCCCGGCCAGCCCGATCCCAGGGCGGCCGGCGTCGTCACGCTCGAGCCGGAGCCAGCGCCCGAGTACTCCGAAGCGCGTCGCCGGCAAGCCGGCAACTAAACCTCCTGTTCCGAATCGAGGGGCATAGAAAGCCGCCCTCGAAGCCCCGCAAATCCGCGCTTTCTCTCACCAATACCAAGTGCGTATCTTGACAATTACGCACCGACGTGTTTACATCTCGCCTCGTCTTCATTTGAGTACGGAGACGGTATGGCAGGGAAGTTCACAGGGAAATCGAGTCTCCAGGGAGGGCCGCTAAGGGAAGCGGCCGGGATCGGGGCTCACGGGACAAGGAGAGCAATACGTGAGACGCCACGCGAAGGCATTTGTCGTTGTTGCAGCGCTGTGCTCGTTCTTCGCGATCGGCGCTCCGCAAGCGCTCGCCGCCAACGTCGAAGCCGGCTCCTTCGCCGGCGGCGGTCCCGGCGCCGGCGGCTCGGGCTCTGGGGACGGCCAGCTCGCAAACCCCGGCCAGGCCGAGGTCAACGACTCAAACAACAAGCTCTACGTCGCCGACACCGGCAACGACCGGGTCGAGGTCTTCTCGCTCAGCGGCGCCAGCGGGACCTATGACTCCCAGGCCGCGCTCCCAGGAGCCAGCGGCCTGGCGATCGATCAGTCAAGCGGCGACCTCTACGTCGCCAGCGCCACCGGCATCGCCAAGCTCGACGCAAGCCTCGCCCCCGCCGTCGGCTGGAGCGATCCGGGCGTCACCGGCAACCTCGCCGTCGACCCCTCCAGCGGCGACCTCCTGGTCGCCGACACCGCCGCCAACCTGATCCGCCGCTATGAAGCCGACGGCACCCCGGCCGGCAGCTTCGCCGCCGAACGCCCGATCGACCTCGCCGCCAACTCCACCGGCGAGGTCTTCGTCGTCACCTCGACCGGCGACATCACCGCCAGTCTGCGGGCCGACCTCGACGGTCAAGCGCTTCAGCTCCGCCGGGGTCGAGGGAGCCACCGTCGGCGCCTCCCTCGAATACCCCGGCGCCGTTGCCGTCGACCCCGACGACGACTCGATCCTGATCGCCGCCTATGTCAACACCTACTTCTGCGAAGCCGGCAGCCACCTGCCCGAGATCGCCTACTTCGACTCGGGCGGCGCCTTCGAGGAATCGACCCTGCTGCACGGGCAGGGCAACGAGTCCCTCAACTCGATGGTCCCCGGCCTCGCTGCTGCCGGCGGCGACACTCGCGCCTACGCGCTCACCAAGAGCCCCGCCAGCGACAGCTTCGGCTCCACCCGGGTAGCGGTCCTCGACGACCTCGCCCCGCCCGTCGCCACGATCGCCGCCGCCGATGGCCTCGGCTTCTTCGCCGCCACCGTGCACGGCACGGTCAACCCCGAAGGCAACCCAACCGCTTGCCACTTCGAGTACTCCACCGACACTAGCTTCGACAAAAGCATTCCCTGCGTAGAGGACCCCGGCGCCGCCACCAGCCCGGTCGCCGTGCACGCCGACCTCACCGGCCTCGCCAACGCCACCGCCTACAACTTCCGCCTCCTCGCCACCAGCGCCGGCGGCGCCCTCTCCGATACCTCCGCCGAAGAAAGCTTCACCACCGCCACCGCGGTCTCCCCGACGATCGAGCCGGTCGACCCCGACACGCTTACCGCCACCGCAGCCCAGCTGAGCGGCACCGTCGACCCCAACGGGGCTTCCACCCAGTGGCACTTCGAGTACCGGATCGTCGGCGCCCCCAGCTGGACCACCACTCCCGCCCAGGATGCCGGCTCCGGCGCAATCGCGATCCCGGTCTCCTACGAACTCGCCGGGCTCGCCCCCAACGCCGAATACGAAGCCCGCCTCGTCGCCACCAACGCGGGCGACACCTACGCCAGCGCCCCCAGCCCGATCTTCACCACCGCCACCGCCGCTCCCGTCGTCACCACCGCCGCCTCGGTTGCCTCCGAAGAAGAAGCGACCCTGCACGGGCTGGTCGACCCCCAGGGTTCCAACGTGGCCACCTGTCGCTTTGAGTGGGGCACCAGTCCCGTTTACGGCAACTCCGCACCCTGCGCCGCATTGCCCGGCGCCGGCCAGGGCCCGAAGCTCGTCAGCGCCCAGCTCCATGGCCTCACCCAGCACACCACCTACTACTTCCGCCTCACCGCCACCAGCGCCGCCGGCAGCTCCCAGGGGCCGGCTCGCTCGCTCGCCACTGGCCCCGGCCTGCCGGACAATCGCGCCTGGGAGATGGTCTCCCCTCCCGAGAAGAACGGCGGCGGGATCATCCCCACGGGCATCCTCACTAGCGCCGCCCAGGAGCTCGCCCCCGGCGAGCCGATGGCCCTCGCCTACAACTCGCTGGTCGGCTTCGGCGACACCCGTGGCGGCGGCGTCGCCTTCGACTACCTCGCCGTCCGCGACGCCGCCGCCGGGCGCTGGGAGACCCACGCGATCACCCCCGAGGGGGACCCGAGGTCGATCTTCGACTCCTTCGTCGGGACTCAGTCCGTCTACCAGCCCGAGCTCTCGCCCGACCTCTCGCGGGGCGTCACCCTCCTCACCCCCAACCGCGTCCCCTTCACCCCCGACTCCGTCCCGGTTCAGAAAGTCTTCAACCTCTACCTCCGCAGCGACCTCCGCGACCCCGGCCCCGGCAGCTACCAGCTGGTCACCGGCTGCCCCCTCTGCCTGCAGAGCGAGCCCCCCACCTCGCTGACCCGCGTCGGCCAGTCGCGGCTCTTCTTCGCCGCCGCCTCTCGCGACTTCTCCCACGTCGCCTTCGAATCTCCCGACCAGCTCACTTCCGACGCTAGTCCGTTTGTCGCCGAAAACGTCTTCAAAGCCTACGAGTGGGCCGACGGCCAGGTCCGCCTCGTCGGCCGCGTCCCTGTTTCCGGCAATAGCTGCGACGACCAGGTTGGCCCCGCCTGCGAACCGGCCCTCTCCTCCGCAGTCGGCCGAGGCAGGCAGCAATTCCGCGCCGACTCGGTCTCCACTGACGGCTCCCGCATCCTTTTCCAAGCGCCAGCAACCGGCGGTCCAAATAGCCAGTACTACATGCGCATCGGCGGCCACGCCAGTGTCCGCGTCAACGCCTCCGAGAAGCCCGGCGCCGGCACGCCCCAGCCCGCGGTCCTCTGGAAATCCACCCCCGACCTCTCCCACGTCTTCTTCACCACCGAAGAGCAGCTGATCCCCAGCGACGAAGACGACTGCTCCGACCTCTACCGCTACGACGCCGACCCGATGGCCCCCGACGGCCTCCCCGACCCCGGCGCCTCCCACCTGACCCGGATCTCGGTCGATCAGGAGCCGGCCGACGGGATCTGCGCGCAGGCCTACGGCGCGCTCGGCACCAGCACCGACGGCGACACCGTCTACTTCATCACTATCAGCAGACAGCTCGTGCACGGCGCCCCGTCCGCGGTTGGCCCTGTGGTGTATCGCTGGCGCCAGGGCGAACTGCGCTACATCGGCCAGCTGGACGGCACTTCTTCAACCGCCGAAGCTAACTCGAACCTTGGTGCTACCGGTGGCCTCGGCAGGCTCGCTTCCAGCGTCAGCCCCGACGGCGAGCACCTCCTCTTCAGCTCCACCAGCGGCGCCCGCCTCACCGGCTACCAGCACGGCAATTGCATTGGCGCCTCTGTCTGCCGCGAGTTCTACCTCTACAGCGCCGACGCCAACGGCGGCCAGGGCGAGCTCGCCTGCGTCTCCTGCAACCCCAGCGGCACCGCCTCTCCCTTCCGCCCGAGCTTCGAGGCCGGCGCCATCTTCCGCTCCGCTCACTTCGAAGGCGGCGCGGGCGTCAACACCACCCACGTCAACCACCCCCTCTCCGCCGACGGCCGCTTCGTCTTCTTCGACAGCGGCGAGCGGCTCGTCCCCGAAGACGAAAACAACGAGCGCGACGTCTACCGCTATGACTCCGAAAGCGGCCAGCTCTCCTTGCTCTCCTCCGGGGCTGAGGACGCCGCCGGTGGCTCCTTCTTCCTCGACGCCTCCGCCGACGGCACCGACGCCTTCTTCGGCACCGCCGACCAGCTCAGTGGCTGGGACTTCGACCACGCCTACGACGCCTACGACGCCCGCATCGACGGCGGCCTGCCCGAGCCCCCGGCGGTGCTGCCGAGCTGCGTCGGCGACGCCTGCCAGCCGCCGCCGGGCCAGCTGAACGACCCGACTCCCTCCAGCTCCAGCTTCTCGGGAGCGGGCAACGCCAGGGCGGGCAAGCCCAAAGCGCGCTGCCCGCGGGGCAAGCACGCGGTCAAGGCACGGGGCAAGAAGCGCTGCGTCAAGGCCAAGAAGCACAAGAGCAAGAGCAAGCGAGACGCCAATTCCAACCGGAGGGCCAGCCGATGAAGACCGCGAAGAGGAACAACCGAATCGGCTTCCTGGCTGCCCTCCTCGCCGGGGCCGCGTTGCTGCTAGCCGCTCCCGCGCTTGCCTCCGCTTCGGTGCAATTCAAAGTCGCCACCCGCACCAACTCGACCGTGGCCCCGAACAGCACCTTCAAGTATGGGGTCGGGACCCAGAACATCGGCGACGCCTCCGGCCTTGGCACCGAGACCCTCGTCGCCAGCCTGCCGGCGGGGGTCGAAGCGCTCTCCTTCTCGACTCCGAGCGGCTTCGAATGCAGCGGCGATGGCCCCGGCGCGCCGCCGGCGGTCCAGGGCGCCTCCACCCTGACCTGCACCCTGCCGCCCAGTGCGCTCCTCGAACCCGACTTTGGAAGCGGTCGGGCCCTGGTCATCGAAGCCCACGCCGGCGCCCTGGCCGAGGGCTCCACCGCGCTCGCCCACTTCGACCTCTACTTCGACTCGCTCTTCGGGCCCGTCACCCGGCTCGACGGCGGCCCCTGCGACGCCGCGCCCCCGGGCACCCCCTGCGCCTCCACTGTCGACCCCACCCGGGTCACCTCCGCGGCGCCGGCCTTTGGCATCGACGCCTTCGACATGGCGATCGCCAAGCGCAGCGGCGCCGCCGACCTGCAGGCCGGCGCCCACCCCTACTCCCAGACCACCTACATCGACTTCAACAGCGCCCACAATCCCGCCGTCGACCCCAGCCCGGAAGGCCCGGAGGAAGCCTGGCCGGTCAAGGCCACCCGCGACGTCCTCGTCGACCTGCCGCCGGGCTTCGTCGGCAGCACCGTCGGCATCCCCCAGTGCAAAGACGTCGACCTGATCGCTGGAGGAGGAGGGCCCACCTGCCCGTCAGCCTCCCAAGTCGGGGTCACCTCGTTCCGGACCGACGCCTCAAGTGTCGTTTTGTTCGGCTCGTTGGGCAGCGGCCCCATCCCCGTCTACAACATGGCCCCGCCGCCGGGCACGGCCGCCCGCTTTGCCTTCGAAGTCGCCAAAACCGTGATCTCGATCGACGTCAAGCTGCGCTCGGGTGGGGACTACGGGCTGATCGGGGTAGTGCGAAACATCTCCGAGGGGCTGGCGGTCAGCGGCAGCGACGTGACGCTCTGGGGCGACCCGGCCGACGAATCGCACCGGATTGAGCGCAGTTGTCCCGGAAAAGGGGCGGTCGGAGCCGGCGGCCCAACCTGCCCCGGCGCCGAGGCCCCGGTCGCCTTCCTGCGCAACCCGACCTCCTGCCTGCCGGCGGGCCAGGGCCTCGCCTCCAGTGCCCACATCGACTCCTACGCCAACCCGGCGAGCTTCAACGTCGATGGCAGCGCGAATCTGGCCGATTCCAACTGGCACTCAACCTCCTCAGTGACCCATGGCCCGGTCGGCTTCCCCTACCTGCCCTCCGCATGGGGACCGCAGCGCGGCACCGAAGGCTGTGAGAACGTCAAGCTCCGCGGCAGCCTGGAAGCGAAGACGACCGCGCGGGAAACCGAGACCCCGACCGGGCTCAACGTCCACGTCGAGGTCCCCAACTTCGGGATCACCAGCTCTGAGGGCGTCTCCTCCTCCGACATCAAGGGCGTCAGGGTCGCTCTGCCGGAGGGAGTGACGATCAACCCCTCCCAGGCCGAGGGCCTGGGAGTGTGCAGCCCGGCGCAGTATCAGAGCAGCGCCCTGACCTTCGCCGCCGAAAACCCCGCCGGCTGCCCCTCGGACTCGAAGATCGGCACCGTCGAGGTCAAGACCCCGCTGATCGAGGAGACGATCCCCGGCCAAGTCTTCATCGCCTCCCCCTTCGACAACCCCTTCGGTTCTTTGTTGGCCCTCTACATCGTCCTCGAAGAACCCCAGCGCGGAATCTTGGTCAAGCTCCCAGGCAAGGTCGAAACCCTGGATGGGACCGGCCAGGTGATCGCCGACTTCCAAAACCTGCCCCAGCTGCCGTTCAGCACTCTCGACTTCAAGTTCCGCGAGGGCGCCCGCGCCCCGCTGGTAACCCCGCAAGCCTGCGGCGACTACACCACCCGCGCCACCTTCACGGGCTGGTCTAACCCCGACAAGAAGCTCGCCTCTGAGAGCGATTTCACGATCGACAAGGGCATCGGCGGCGGCGCCTGCCCAAGTGGCGGCCTGCCGCCCTTCAAGCCGGGCCTCGTCGCCGGCTCGCTCAACAACAACGCCGGCTCCTACAGCCCCTTCAACCTCCGCCTCTTCCGCAGCGACGGCGAACAGGAGTTCACCAACTTCTCGATCAAGCTGCCGCCGGGCCTCTCGGGCAAGCTCGCCGGGGTCCCCTTCTGCCCCGACGCGGCGATCGCCGCCGCCAAGTCCAGGAGCGGCGGCGCCGAGATCGCCTCGCCCTCCTGCCCGAAGGCCTCTGAGGTCGGCCGCACCCTCTCGGGAGCCGGGGTCGGCACCGTCCTCACCTACGTCCCCGGCAAGCTCTACCTCGCCGGCCCCTATCACGGGTCCCAGCTCTCGATCGCCGCGATCACCGCCGCCAAGGTCGGCCCCTTCGACCTCGGCACCGTGGTCATCCGCGAGGCGCTGCGGGTCAACCCCGAGACCGCCGAAGTCTTCGTCGACCCGACCGGCTCGGACCCGATCCCCCACATCATCGACGGCGTCACCGTCCACCTGCGGGACATCCGCGCCTACGTCGATAAGCCCGGCTTCGCCTTGAACCCAACCTCTTGCGACCCGACCTCGACGGCGAGCACGGTGCTCGGCTCCGGGCTTGACTTCGCCTCGGCCGCCGACGACCAGCCGGTCACGGTCACCACCCGCTACCAGGCGGCCAACTGCGCCAACCTCGGCTTCAAGCCGAAGCTGGCGCTGAGCCTCAAGGGCGGCACCAAGCGCGGCCAGAACCCGGCCTTCAAAGCGGTCCTCACCGCTAGGAAGGGCGACGCCAACATCGGCGCCGCCCAGGTCACCCTGCCTCATTCGGAGTTCCTCGATCAGTCCCACATCAAGACGATCTGCACCCGGGTCCAGTTCAAAGAAGGCGCCTTCCCCGGGGAGAAGTGCCCCAAAGGCTCGATCTACGGCTACGCGAAGGCGATCACGCCGCTGCTCGACGAACCCCTGCAGGGACCGGTCTTCCTGCGCTCCTCCTCCCACAACCTGCCCGACCTCGTCGCCGCCCTGCACTCGGGCCGGATCGACATCAACCTGGTGGGCAGAATCGACTCGGTCAAGGGCGGGCGCATCCGCAACAGCTTCGAAGCGGTCCCCGACGCCCCGGTGACCAAGTTCACCCTGACCATGCAGGGCGCCAAGAAGGGGCTCCTGGTCAACTCGACCAACCTCTGCCGCTCCACCAACCGGGCGATCTCTCACTTCACGGGGCAAAACGGCAAGGTCTCCGACACCAACCCGGTCTTGGTGGCGCAGTGCAAGCACGCCAAGAACAAGCGCGCTAAGCACACCAAGAAGAAGGGCTAGTGAGGCGCGGTGCGATCGGTGCCGCGGCGCTCGCCGCGGCACTGGCGCTGGCCACTCTCGCCCCCGCCGCCGTGGTCCAGGAGGGCAACCTGCGGGTCACCGTGCTCTCCCAGATCCAGCCCTTCAAGCTGCCCAGGGCCGGAGCGGCCCCGATCGCCGTCTTCATCTCCGGCCACATCGGCTCCAGCGACGGCTCGACGCCGCCGCAGCTGCAGCGGATGAGCGTCAAGGTCAACCGCCACGGCCTCCTGCAATCAAAGGGCCTGCCGACCTGCCCGCTGGCCCAGATCGAAGCCTCCTCCAGCCAGCGCGCGCTCGAGCAATGCGCGGGTGCCTTGGTCGGCTCCGGGCGCTTTTGGGCGACGATCGTCCTCCCCGACCAACGCCCCTACCCGACCCGCGGCAAGCTGCTGATCTTCAACGCAAAGCAAAAGGGCAAGCCCGCCCTCTTCGCCCACATCTTCACGACCAAACCCTTCGCCACCGCCTTCGTCATCGCCTTCGCGGTCAAGCACATCGACCAAGGCCCCTACGGGACCGAGCTCTCGGCTTCTTTGCCCCAGGCACTCGGTAGCTGGGGCTTCGTCGACCGCATCAAGCTCACCCTCAGGCGCAAATACGACTACCGCGGCCAACACCTCTCCTACTTCAACGCTTCCTGCCCGGCCCCCAGCGCGACCAAGGTCACCGCTTTCCCCTTGGCCCTGGCCAGCTTCTACTTCGCCGCCCACGATCCGATCGAGCTCGGCGTCAGCAAGAGCTGCGGGGTCAAGGGATGAGGCTGCGCAGAGCTTTTGTCGTGCTCATTGCCCTGGGCTGCCTCGCAGCCCAGGGCACCTCGGCCCAAGCCGACTACGACCCGCTCGGCTCCGGCACGACCAAGCTCACCCTCGACCAGAGCTTCCTGGCGCTCTTGAAGCAAAGCAAGGTCAAGCTCAGCGCCCTCGCCCCGGCCAAGCTCAAGGCAGGCACCGTCATCTTCCCGGTCACGGGTGGCAAGTTCGACCCGCTCGCCGCCGCCGGCACGGTCGAGCACGAAGGGGCGCTGCTCTTCAAGGCCGCAAGCGGCGCCTCGATCCCGCTCAAGGCCCTGCAGCTGAAAACCACCCAGCGCCACGCTCCCTTCTCGGCCAAGGTCGGCGGCAGCCAGCTGAAGCTCGCCAGCGCCAAGGGCCTGGCGGTGAGCCGCCAAGGCTTCGGCGACAAGGTCAAGGTCAGCTCGCTCTCCTTGAGCGCCAAGCTCGCCACCCGGCTTGCCAAGAAGCTTCGCCTCAAGGCCACCTTCAAAGCCGGCCAGCCACTGGGCTCTACTTTGACCAAGGCCGAGCCGGAGACGATCGCGGTCTTGGGAAAGGGCAAGGTCAGCTTGACCCTGGACCCCGGCTTCAAGGCCAAGCTCGACTCGCTCTTCGTCGCCGTAAACCCGATCTTCCCGGCCGAACGTCCCGGGCCCTTCACCCTGGCGATCTTCGGCGGGACGATCGCCCCCGATGGCTCCGCGGGCACGCTGCAGACCCAGGGCTCCCTGGAATTCCTCCAGCTCGCTGGCGGTCAGCTCTTTTGGGCCGAGCCGTGGCTGGAGCTCGCCGCCCACGCCGCCAGCGCCGAAGTTGAGCTGCAGCCCTCGCCTCCCTACCCAGGCAAGCTCGGCAGGCTGGGGATCGCCGCGATCAGCGGCGGCGGCGTCAGCGCTGACCCCAAAGCCGGCACGGTCACGGTCGCCGGCCTCGCCCTCAGCCTCGACGCCGCCACCGCCCAGGCCTTCAACGAAGTCTTCGCCAAGCCCCAGGGCAAGGAGGGGGTCTTCGTGGCGGGGGAAGCGCTGGGGACACTGGGGTTTGTGGCGTGGGGGCAGTGAAGAAAGACGCTTTTGCGGCTCCTCAGACCTTATTAATACCACGTGCGTATCTTGACAAACACAAACTGAAGTGTTTGTATTTGGGTCCGTTATCGCTTGAGAACGGAGCTGGTATGCATGGGAATCAAAAGGATTAGCGCGATGGCCGCCCCCGATACAGAGCTGCCGATTCGCGAGCCGCGTGGATCACGCCGTCGGCCCGACCTGCCGCCGCCCGAGGTCGAGCGCATCCGACCTCGTTCAGGGCTGTCCAGGGCCGAGGTGATCGCCGATCAGCGCCGCCGCATCCTCGCCGGCCTCGCCGTAGCCGTCGCCTACCACGGCTACGAGGACACCAAGATCACCGACATCGTCGAACTGGCCGGGGTCTCACGCCCGACCTTCTACGAGCATTTCGAGGGCAAGGAGCGCTGCTTCGCGGCTGCCTACGAGGACGGCGCGGCGCGGCTCGCCGCCGCCGTCGCGACCGCCGTCCGGGGAGAGCGTGGGGGAGAAGCTCGCCTGTCGGCTGGCCTGCGCGCCGCCCTCGACTTTCTCGCCGCCAATCCGTCGCTGGCGTACCTGCTGCTGGTCGAGTCGCTCGCCGCTGCGCGCCCCGCCCGGCTCGAGCACGAGCGCAGCCTGGAGCGCTTGGCGCGAATCCTGCGTCAAGCGCTCGCCGAGCTCCCGGGCGGCAGGGCCGTCTCGGAGGAAACGTCGCGGCTGCTCGCCGGCGGTCTCGCCTCCCACCTCTCCGGCCGCGTGCTCGCCGGCGAGGCCGAGCGCCTGCCCGAGTTGCACGGCCTGCTGCTGAGCTACCTGCGCGCCGCCGTCATCCCGGCATCGTCCGCCGCTGACGAGCGCCGCGCGCATGGCTAAGGCGATGGCAGTGGACGAGCCGTCCTTCGGCGAGGAGCCGGAGCGCTTCGAGCCGGACGTTCTCGCCGATCTTCCCGCCGGGCTCGCCCTCGGCCGGCTGCCGGCCGGCCGCCACAGCCTGCCGCGCTCGTTCGTCGTCCGCAACCAGCGGCTGCGGATCGTCGCCGGAATGCTGCGGGCTCTGCAGCAGCACGGCTACCCCGCGACCACGATCGGCCACATCACCAGCGAGGCCGGCGTTTCCCGCGCCGCCTTCTACCGGCAGTTCGCGGGCAAGGAGGAGTGCTTCCTGGCCACCTACGATCTAGCCAGCGAATGGCTCTGCGAGCGAGTCGAGCGCGCCGTGGACGCCGAGCGGGAGTGGGCCGCTGGCTTGCGGGCCGGGGTCTCGGCGGCGCTCGGCCTGCTCGCCGCGAACCCCGCCGTCGCCCACCTCATCGCCGTCGAGTCCCTCCAGGCCGGCCGCGCAGCCCGCGAGCGCCAGCAGGCCTGCATCGCTCGCTTCGCCGCGGCGCTGCGCGCCGGTCGGCATCGCCGCGCCGAGGTGCCGTCGGACCTCGAGGAGCTGCTGCTCGGCGGTGCCCTCCTCCTGATCGCTCGCTACGTCGACACCGGACGCGCCGAGCGCCTGCCCGATGCGACCGCCGAACTGATCGAGCGCCTGCTGATCCCGTACCTGGGGCGAGAGGAGACAGGCGGACAACGTTCCGGGCTGACCGGCGCCGCCTGATCTGGAGCAGGCCGATCCGGGCCAAGGCCGAGCGCTACGCTGACCTTCAAGCGACGGAGGAGGTCGGAATGGCAACGCAGACGGTGGACGCGGTCGATCACAAGCTGCTCGCGGCCGGCGAGTGGATCGAGACCGGCGAGTGGGGCGAGGTCGAGAGCCCCTATGACGGCAGCCCGGTGGGGCGCGTCGCGCTCGGCGACGCCACCACCGTCGACCGCGCTGCCAGAGCCGCCCGCGAGGCTTTCGAGTCGGCCGACTTTCCCCAGCATGAGCGCGCCGCCGTTCTCGACCGCGCCGCCGCGCTGGTCGGCGAGCGGGTCGAGGACCTGGCGCTGACGATCTCCGCCGAGGCCGGCAAGCCGATCAAGACCGCCACCGTCGAGGCCCAGCGCTGCGTCGACACCCTCACCTTCTCCGCGGTCGAGGCCCGCAAGCTGACCGGCGGCACGGTGCCGATGGAGGCCTCCGCCAGCGGCGCCGGCAAGCTCGGCGTGATGCTGCGCGTCCCCTACGGCGTCGTCGGCGCGATCAGCCCCTTCAACTTCCCGCTCAACCTCGTCGCCCACAAGCTCGGGCCGGCGATCGCCGCCGGCAACGCGGTCGTCCTCAAGCCGGCCGGGCAGACGCCGATCTCGGCCCTGAAGCTGGCGGCGATCCTCGCCGAGGCAGGGCTGCCCGATGGCTGGCTCAGCGTCATCCCCGGCCCTGGCTCGGAGGTCGGCAACGCGATCGTCGAGCACGAGCTGACCGCGGCGCTCAGCTTCACCGGCTCGGCCGCCGTCGGCTGGGACATCCGCAGCCGCGTCCCCCACAAGAAGGTCAACCTCGAGCTCGGCTCCAACGCGCCGCTGATCGTCAACGACGACGGCGACTGGGAGGCGGCGGCCGACAAAGCCCAGATCCACGCCTTCTCCCACGCCGGCCAGAGCTGCATCTCGATCCAGCGGATCCTCCTCCACGAGGACATCGCCGACGGTTTCAAGCAGCGGCTGATCGCGAACATGGAGTCGCTGAAGGTCGGCAACCCGTTCGATTCCGAGACCGACGTCGGCCCGCTGATCACCCCCGGCGACCGCGACAGGGTGAAGGAGTGGATCGACGAGGCGGTGTCGGCGGGAGCCGAGCTGCTGACCGGCGGCGAGCTGGTCGACGAGGGCCGCTGCCTGGCCCCGACCCTGCTCGGCTCCCCGCCCAAAGACGCCAAGGTCTGGTGCGAGGAGATCTTCGGTCCGGTCGCGACGGTCGACACCTTCGCCGACTTCGCCGAGGCCCTGGCGCTGGCCAGCGACTCCAAGTTCGGCCTCCAGGCCGGCGTCTTCACGCGCGACATCGGCCGTGGCCTGGAAGCGGGTCGCCGGCTCGAGTTCGGCGGCGTCCTGATCAACGAGGTGCCGACCTTCCGCGCCGACCAGCAGCCCTACGGCGGCGTCAAGGACTCCGGCAACACCCGTGAGGGCCCTGCCTTCGCGGTCCTCGAGCTGACCGAGGAGAGGTTCGTGACGCTGCAGGGATAGGGGTACCGATTTGTAGGTACATCGTGTAGTCTCCCCGAGCACTACAGACCCTTTGAGCGAAGGAGTGGGGAGATGCAGCTTCGGGGAGCAGTTGCAAGGCTCGGTGTCACGCTGGTGTCGTTGCTGGCGCTGGCGGTGTTCGCGACGGTCGCCGCCGCCACGGTCTCCGACACGGTCGGGCAGACCAGCGTCGGGCAGCGAGTCGTGCCAGCCGCGCCCGGCGGCTTCCGCTTCCTGCAGCTCGGCGCCGGCGAGCCCTACACGGTGCGCCAGGACCTGGCCAGCGCCGGCGCCAACCGCGCCCAGACCCGCACCTCGCTGTCCTACTTCGGGCAGCTCTCCGACTTCCAGCTCGCCGACGAGGAGTCGCCGGCGCGGCTCGAGGTCATCGATCCGCTCTCCACTCCGCTGAACCTTCCCTTCGGCGCCGCCTGGCGTCCCTGGGAGGCGCTCGAGCCGCAGGTCGACGAGGCGATGATCCGCCAGGTCAACCAGTTCGCCGGCGCCAGCCCGGTCGCCGACGGCAGCGGTGCCCACAGCGCCATGGACTTCACGATCGACACCGGCGACTCGACCGACAGCCAGCAGCTCAACGAGGCGCTCTGGGTGCGCACCCTGCTCGAGGGCGGCGCGCTGAACCCCAACAGCGGCGTCAACAAAGCGACCTACTCGAACCTGCTCTGCCCGAACCTGCTGGTCCCGGGCGCCGCTGAGGCGGCCCGCTACACCGGCGTCCAGGACTACGACGACTACATCGAGGGCCCCTTCCCGGAGTTCTACGATCCCGATTCGCCGAAAGGCGCGCACGCCGCCTGGCCGAAATACCCGGGCCTGATGGACAAGGCCCAGCAGGCGTTCACGGCGACCGGCCTCAGCGTGCCCTCCTACGTCGCCTTCGGCAACCACGACGCGCTGGTGCAGGGCAATGCCGCGGCCAACGCTGCCTTCGAGCTGGTCGCCACCGGCTGCCTGAAGCCGATCGGCCCGGTCTCCAACCCCGAAAACGTGGCGGGGCTGCTCGCCTCCCTCTTCAGCCCTGTCAACCTGCTGACCTCGCTGCTGACCAGCCCCCAGAACCTGATCGTCGTCCCCGGTGACCCGAAACGGCAGTTCGTCTCCAAGAAGCAGTACAAGGATGTCTTCAAGGGCGGCTCGCAGGCCGACGGCCACGGCTTCGACTTCGTCGATCCCGCCCAGGAGTCGGCCTCCAAAGGTGCCGCCGGCTACTACGCCTGGAGTCCGGAGCCGGGGATGCGCTTCGTCGCCCTCGACACCGTCGCCGAGGCCGGCACGATCGTGACCCCGACCGGCAAATCCACCTCCGACGGCAACATCGACGACCCCCAGTTCAAATGGCTGCGCGGTCAGCTGCAGGCGGCGACCGCGGCGGACGAGCTGGTGGTCCTGTTCAGCCACCACGCCCCCGAGAGCCTGGTCGCCGACGCACCCGACGAGCTGGCGCCGCCCTGCCTGCTTTCCGATGCACACGGGCACGACCTCAACCCTGGCTGCGATCTCGACCCGCGCAGCTCGCAGCCGATCCACCTCGAGGCCGACGCGGTCAACCTGCTGCACGAATTCCCCAACGCGATCGCCTGGGTCGCCGGCCACTCGCACGACAACCTCGTCAACCCCTTCCCGAACCCGAGCGGGCCGGGCGGCTTCTGGAGCATCCGCGTCGCCGCCGAGGCCGACTGGCCCCAGCAGAGCCGCCTGCTGCAGGTTTTCGACAACCACGACGGCTCGCTTTCGATCTTCGGCACGATCCTCGACCACGTCGGCCAGGCCGCTGCCCCCGCCCCCGGCACGCCGGCCTCGAGCATGGACTTCAACGACCTCGCCTCGGCGGCGCGGACGATGTCCTTCAACGACTTCCAGTCCGGGGCGCCGCTCGGGGAAGGAGAAGCGAAAGACCGCAACGTCGAGCTGCTGGTCGACGACCCGCGTCCGTAGGCTCGCCTCTGCATGGCGCGCCCCCGGCCAACTCCCTCCACGCTCGGTGCCACCCAGCCCCCGGATCTCGACCTCGCGGAGTTGCGGGATGTCGAGCTCGACCAGCTCGAGCCGGGGTTCGAGCTGGAAGGGGTGCGGCTCCAGTCCGCCGCCTTGGACGGCCTCAAAGCCGGTTCGGGACGCTTCGAGCAGGCCCACCTGAAGGATGTCGGCTTCGAGGACTCCAAGCTTCGCGGCCTCGAGCTGATCGATGTCAGGGGCGAGCGGGTCAGCGCCGCCAACGGCGACTGGGGAGGGGCGCTGTTGCGACGGGTGGTCTTCGAGCAGGCCCGCCTGACCGGCCTCGACCTCGGCGAAGCCCGGATCGAGGAGGCCCATTTCAAAAGCTGCAAGCTCGACTACGCGAACTTCCGCCACAGCGCCATCGAGTTCGCCACGTTCGAGGACTGCGTGATGAGCAACGCCGACTTCCAGGGCGCCCGGATCTACGCCGCCCGCTTCGCCGGCTGCCAGCTCGCCGCCGCCGACTTCACCAAGGCCGAGCTCGCGCACGTCGACCTCCGCGGCTCCGAGCTGGCCCTGGCCGGCTCGGTCCTCGGCCTCCGCGGCACGACCATCGACTCCCTGCAGCTGATGGAGCTCTCCCCGCTGCTCGCCCACGAGCTCGGCATCGTGGTCGAGGAGGCGTCCAACCGACTTTGACCACGCCAGGGTGGGGCCAAAGTCGGAAGCGTTGCTTGCCTACTCGTGCGGGCGGGCCATGCGGCGGTGGTCCAGCGCCTGCTCGAGGATCGCCGGCTCGACGCCCTGCTCGAGCGCGACCTCGCGCAGCGAGCGGCCCGACTCGGCCGCGGTCTTGACGATGTCGGCGGCGCGGTCGTAGCCGATGTGGGGATTGAGCGCGGTCGCCGTCGCCAGGGTGGCCTCGGCGTGGCGCGTGGTCATCTCCTCGTTGGCCTCGAGGCCGGCGACGCATTTCTCGTCGAGCAGGCGCGAGGCGGAGGCCAGCAGCTTGATCGAGTCGAGCAGGTTGCGGGCGATCAGCGGCACCCGCACGTTGAGCTCGAACTGGCCCTGCATGCCGCCGATCGTGATCGCGACGTCGTTGCCGACCACCTGGCCGGCGACCTGGATCACCACCTCCGGGATCACCGGGTTGACCTTGCCGGGCATGATCGAGGAGCCCTTCTGCAGCTCCGGCAGGCGCAGCTCGGCGAGGCCGGCGCGGGGGCCGGAGCCCATCAGCGCCAGGTCGTTGGCGATCTTGTTGAGGGAGACGGCGTAGACCTTGAGCGCGCCTGAGAGCTCGACCAGCGCGTCGCGGTTGCCCTGCGCCTCGAAGGGGTCGAGCGGCCCGGAGATCTCCAGGCCGGTGTCGGCGGCGAGCTTCTCGCGCACCTTGGCGGCGAACTCGGGGTGGGTGTTGAGGCCGGTGCCGGTGGCGGTGCCGCCGAGCGGGATCTGGCCGACCCGGCGCAGCGTCGCCTCGACCCGCTGGATCCCGAGCCGGACCTGTGCCGCGTAGCCGCCGAACTCCTGGCCGAGGGTGACCGGGACGGCGTCCATCAGGTGGGTGCGGCCGGCCTTGACGACGTCGGCGAACCTCTCGGCCTTCTGCTCCAGCGCTGACTCCAGCGCGCCCATCGCCGGCAGCAGGTCGTGGCTGACCTCGTCCAGCGCCGCCAGGTGCACGGCGGAGGGGAAGACGTCGTTGGAGGACTGGCCCATGTTGACGTGGTCGTTGGCGTGGGCGCCATCGCCGGCGAGGTTGGCGAGCACCTCGTTGGCGTTCATGTTCGAGGAGGTGCCGGAGCCGGTCTGGAAGACGTCGACCGGGAACTGGTCGTCGTGCTCGCCCTCGCCGACCGCCTTGCCGGCGCTGGCGATGCGCTCGGCGAGGTCGCCGTCGAGCAGGCCCAGCTCGCCGTTGACCTCGGCCGCGGCGGCCTTGACCCGGCCCAGCCAGCGGACCACGGGGACCGGCACCGGCGAACCGGAGACGGGGAAGTTGTCGACGGCTTTGGTGGTCTCGCCACCCCAGAGCTGCTCAGTCAAAACGGGCCTCCATCGAAGATCGGTTGGGCCAGGGAGGGTATTGACCCGACATGTATTAGGGTGCCCTAATGAGAGATATACGGCGCCCGCCGCCCCCTGGCGCACGAAGTGATCGAGCGCTACGCACGGCGCTGACCAGCTTCAGCTTCGCCTCACCCACGAGCAAGGAGATACGCGATGAAGCAGGACGACCCCGTCAGCCAGGGCGCCGCGCGCGCCATCGAGCACCTCAACGACGACCATGCCGACGCCCTCCTGGAGATGGCACAGGCGCTGGGCGGGCATCCCGAGGCGACCGCCGCCCGCTGCGTCGATGCCGACCGCACCGGCCTCGACCTGATCGTCATGACGCCGGCCGGCGCGCGTCCGGCGCGCGTCGACTACGACGAGCCGATCGATGCCCCGGAGGGTCTGCGCAAGGCCACCGTCAAGCTCGCCCAGAAGGCGCGGGCGGAGTTGGGCATGGAGCAGCGCCCGGTCTCGGCCGAGTAGGCCGGGTCGCTCCCCGCGCGGCAGGCGCGGGGAGCGATGCCGCAGAGCTTCAGCGCCGGGCGCGGTGGCCCCGGCGCTCGTACTTGACGGTGCAGCGGACCGCCGACTTGTCGGCGCGGCGCTTGTGCACCTTGCAGGCGAACTCGGCGTTGCGGCCAGGCCGGCCGCGCGGACCGCGCTCCCCCTGCCGGCCCCGGGCGCCGGTCTTGCCGACCTTGCCCCGCCCGCCCGCCGCTCCGGCGGCGCCAGCCGGACCAGCCGTTCCGGGTTGCCCCGGCGCCCCGACCGGTCCCGGCGCTCCAGCCGGCCCCTGCTGGGTGGCGGGATTGACGCCCAGGCGCAGCGAGACGATGTCGCCGAAGCCGACCGGTTGCTCGCCGGCCACGGTCTCTTTGCCGCGGTCGAGCCGCAGCAGCCAGGCCTCGTCCTCGTTCTCGGGCTCGATGCCGTTGAGTGAGGCGATGCGCCCTTCCTCGACCGTGAACGAGGTCACGCAGCCGCTCGGGCTCGACGTCGTCTGCGCCGCGGTAAGCAGCTCCGGCAGCGGTGCTCCCCCAGGCGCGATCACCTTGCAGATCCGCACGTTGCCGGCGCCGTGTCCGATCGCCAGCAGGTGCGGGGCCGGCGTGCCGGCGGCGATCTCCGGCATCGGGTGGGCGGAGGCCCGGGTCGGGTCCTGAGGCTGCGGCGGCGCCGCGGTGAAGGCGCCGCCGGCGATTGCCCGCAGCGCGTCCTGGGTCGTGTAGACGCTGGCGCCGAAGCCGGACTGGTATTCGAAGCCGCCGGCGTCGGCCCCCGTTTGGGTCTGCAACGAGAGGATGAAGTCGACCGGGGTTTTGCCCAAGGGCGTGGTCCAGGCCGCCGATTGAGGGTCGATCCCGCAGGCGTTGAGGCCACTGACGACCCAGGCGTTGGTGTCGGCGTTGTCGCCAAATGGGTAGGAGATCCCCCCGGTCGCATTGGTCAGGAGGGTGCGCAGGAAGCCCAGCCCCTCGGCCACGTCAGGGTCATAGGCCGGCAGGCCGGCTTCGCAGAGGGCGGCGATCGCCGCCCCGGTCATTTCCGGGTCGGCCGCTTCCGCCCGGGCGGCTGGGGTCAGCGCGGCGGGGAAGTTCCAGCCGCCATCGTCGTGCTGGTTGCGGCGCAGGAAGGAGACGAGCGGATCCAGGCCCCAGCCGGGCAGGCCGGCGGTCCTCATCGCCAGCAGGCCGAACACGGTGTTGTTGGTGCTCGCTTCGCCGAAGCTGCCGATCGCCGGATTCCAGCGTCCCGCCAGCTGTGCCGGTTGGTTGGAGCTGGCCGAGAGCCGGGCGGGGTCGAGGCCGGCCGCGTGGGCGACGAGGATGGCGCGGGCGTAGTCGACGGCGGCCCCGCCGGGCGGATCTTCGTCCCAGCTCGGTTCGGTGTATTCGCCGAGCAGGTAGTCCTGCAGGCTGGGGTCGGCGGGGGTGGGGCCGTGGACGTCGGCGGAGCTGACGCCGGCGGCGGCCAGGGACGTCGCCGACCAGTCGCCGCCGAAGCCGGGGATGGTGCCGGTCGCGACGTCCTGCTGGAGGCGGAGGTAGTCGACCGCTTTGGCTACGGCTGTGTCGATCTCGGTTTGGCTCGACGTCGCCGCGGCGGCTGCCGGGAACGCCAAGAGAGACAGCAATGAAGCGCAGAGCGCGAAGGTACGTCGGACTGAGACTGCTCGCATCCTTGAACCCCTTTCCTCGAGGGCTTGGTGGAGGGATCGGAGGGAGGTCTCCTGGCTTCCGAGTTGTGTTCGCCGCGCCTTCCCAGCTGGCGCCAGTGGCTGCACGGTGTGCGTGCGACGAGCTTGATCTCGGTCACAGTGGCGGGCCCGCGCCGGATTTACACCGGCTTCCCCGTCCACCGATCCGTGGATTGATTTGGCGGCCAACCTATCGCAGTGGAGGCCTCCACTGCTCCGGCCCGAGTCCGAATACTCACCGCCTGACGCACACATAAGGACGGATAGGCCGACCGCCCCGGCCGAGCCCGAGGGGCCGCCCCGGCGGCGGTCCCTCGGAGGTCGGTTAGACTGGCCGCCACCAGAGGATCGGTGGACAGGGAAGCCGGTGTAAATCCGGCGCGGTCCCGCCACTGTGACCGAGCGAGAAAGCCCGCCGCACGCCATGCGGCAGCCACTGGCCGAGAGGCCGGGAAGGCGCGACGGGAAGGCTCGGGAGCCAGGAGACCTCCCTCCGATCCATTCACGTCGATCGCCCTCGTGGAAAGGGGTCAAGGCATGCGCATGCGCAATGCAGTCGCGACGCTCGCAGTCGCCGTTCTCTCTCTAACCGCCGCCGCGCCGCTCGCCCAGGCGGCTCCCATCGAGGTCAATGTCCGCATCGAGGGCAGGGCCGAAACCCTCTTCGAGGGGCCGGTCCTGACCGACGTCCACCGGGTCAGGGCCTCCTCCGATTCGAAATGGCGCCGCTGCGACGGGATCAACGCCAACGTCCCCCTGAACAAAGTCCCCGGCGTGGTGCCGACGTCGGCCGCGGTCGACGCGATGCGGATCGCCAGCCTCGACTTCGACGGCCAGTGGTACGGCCAGTACGAAGATTATTTCCTCAAGCGCTGGGGCCCGAGTTCGCAGGACGCGGGCGAAAACGAGTACTGGGGGATCCTCGTCAACAACGTCTTCACCGACGTCGGGGGCTGCCAGTACCCGCTCGACGGCGGCGACGAGGTGCTGTGGATCTACGATGCTTTCGACGGCCGCGAGCGGCTCGCCCTCTACCCGGCCGGCTATTCCGGCGGGGCGGTGCCGCTGACCGCGACCGCGACTCTGAATCAGCCCTTCGAGGTCGAAGTCGACACCTGGGAGGGCTACAACGAGGGCAGCCCACCGCCGGCCCCGACCCGGACCACGACCCCCTACGAGGGAGCGGAGGTGGCGCCGGTGATCACCAACGGCCAGGGCTTCCAGAGGGTCGACACTGCGAGCGCGGCCACCAAGGTGAGCGGCGCCGACGGCAAGGCGAGCATCACCTTCGCCACGTCGGGCTGGCACCGGATCAAGGCGACCGACGTCGGCGTCGCCGAGGACGCCGCGATTCGCTCGAACCGGCTCGACGTCTGCGTGCCGCAGCCACCGGCGACGGGCTGCGGGCCGCTGCCGGCCGACGCCCAGGTGCGCACGCCACCGCCCCCGGTCCCAGGCGAAGTCGACGGCGAAGATGGTGGCGAAGTGCCCGGCGGCGGACAACCCGGCGGTGGCGGCACCGGCGGTGGCGGTGGGTCTGGAGGGGGAGGCGGCGAGAGCCGGCCGGGGCCGGGCTCCTCCGCGCCTTCCGCCGGGCCCCCCGCGCCCGGGCAGGTCCAGCTGCAGCGGCTGGGCCTCGACCGCGGCCGCCTCGCGCAGGGGCTGGTCGGCGTCAGCTGGAAGATCCTCGATCCGGGCCCGGGGATCTCGAAGTGGACGATCTCCTCCCGCGCGCTCGGTCGCAAGAGCGCGGGCTGGGTCGACCGGGCGAGCGGCAGTGGCCGCATCGCTGCGACCCTGCGGCTGCCCGCGGGAGCCGCCTATCGGCTGCGGCTGACCGTCGTCGACGCGCTGGGGCAGGCCGCGACCGTGCTGCTCGGCCGAGTCCAGGTGCCGCGCTAGGCGTGCGCCGCCTGCTTGCAACCGTGGCGCTGGGCGCGCTGTTCCTCACCGCCTCGGCAACGGCGGCGACCGCGCCCAACGCCCGCAACCAGGCGGCGCTCGACCGCTCGGTTCGTTACCTGCAGGACGTCCAGAACCTCGACGGCGGCTTCGGTGGCTCGCCGCAGGCGGAGTCCGGGTCGATGTTCAGCGCCTGGGTCGCGCTGGCGCTGGCCGCCGCGGGGATCAATCCCCAGGACCAGAAGAAGCCCGGCGGCGCCGACGTCGGCACCTACCTCGCGACCCATTACGACCAGGCGGTCGCCGAAAGCGACTGCGCCCCGCTCGTCTGCACGACGACGCTCGAGCGCGAACTGATGGTCGTCAACGCCTCCGGTACCTCCCCCCACGACTTCGGCGGCGTCGACCTGGCGCGGCAGCTGCTCGACCGCGCCGACGAGAACGGCGCCTTCCCACACGTCCCCGGTGGCCAGCCCGGGGTCAACGACACGATCTTCGCGATCTTCGCCCTGGCCCTGGTCCAGGAGACCGAGGCCCAGAGCGCTGTCCAGCGGGCGGCGACCTGGGTAGAAGGGGCCCAGCACCAGAACGGCGGTTGGGCCTGGGGCGTCACCAGCAGCCGCGACGAAGTCGACATGACCGGAGCTGCGATCCAGGCCCTGGTCGCCGCCGGCCGGGGCCGCAACGAGGTCGTGGAGGATGGGCTCCGCTACCTGCGCGGGGGCCAGAACTCCGACGGGGGCCTGCCCGAATTTCCCGGCAACCCGGAATCGAACGTCGCCTCGACCGCCTGGGGGGCGCAGGGCGTCTGGGCGCTTGGGGAAAACCCCGAAAGCTGGCGCGCCGGGACCGGCATCGACCCACTCACCTACTTGGAATCGATGCAGGAAGCAGACGGCCACATCCGCTGGAAGCGCAGCCAGGACCTGAACGGGATCTGGATGACCGCCTACACCCTGCCCGCCTTCGCCGGTCGTCCCTGGCCGATCGCTGCTCCCCCGCGATCGGTGCCGCCGGTCGTCCCGCCAGCGGCCGAGGACGGTGTCACCGCCGGCGGCGGCGGTCGCGGGGCGCCGCTGTTCAGCCGCCCGAAGCCGCAGAGCCGCGGCCGCACTCCGGGCGGCGCCCGGGTCCTGCGCAGCCGCGACCCGGTCAACCACAGCCGCACCCGCCGCGGCGAGAACCGTGAGCAGCCGGGCGGCACCTACGCCGAGGAAGCGAGCGCGAGTAGCGCGGCTCCGCCACCGGGCGAAAGGGAAAGTGCCTCGACCGCCTCCGCCGGCGGTACCGGAAGCGCAGCCGGCGCAGCCGCCGCTCGGGCTCTGGCCGGCGAGGGTGAGGACGGGAACGGGTCCGGTGGTGGCGGAGCCGGCGCGGTGACCGGCCTCCTGGTCGGCGACGACAGCAAGCCGGTCCTCGGAGCGCCGGGCCTGCGCTCCGCCGCCGACGACGGGACGGACCCGGAAGTCGCGATCGCGATCGGCACCGCGGCGCTGCTCGCCGGGCTCGCCGGGATCTGGCTCGAGCGCCGCCGTCCCTGGGCGCTGCGCGGAGTGCCGGCGTGATCGTGGCGGCGATCGACCTCGGCGACGCCCTGGCCCAGATCGCCACGGCGCTGCGGGTCCCGGTCCTGCTCGCGGCGATCGTCGCCCTGCTGCTCTGCGGGCTGGAGGTCGGCCGCTTCGCCGCCGAGTCCTGGCGCCGCCGCGTGCGCTGTCGCCAGGTCGAGCTCGGCGAGCTGACCGCGCGCGCGGTCGCCGATCCCCAGCACGCTTCCTACTACGCCTACAGCGCCCCCGGCGCGATCGCGGCGACGGCGCTGAGCGAGATCGCGACCGCGCCCGGGCCCGACCGCGCCCTCGTCGCCGAGCGGGCGTTGACCCGCTACGAGCTCGCGGTCCAGCGCCGGCTCGATCGCACCCGCTTACTGGTCCGGGCCGGGCCGGCAATCGGGCTGATGGGGACCCTGATCCCGTTGGCGCCGGGACTGGCGGCGCTCGGCCGCGGCGACGTCGCGCTGCTGGCCGAGAACCTGCGCGATGCCTTCGGCGCCACCGTGATCGGCCTACTCGTCGGCACCGTCGCCTTCGCCCTGACCCTGGCCCGGACCCGGATGTACACGGAAGACCTGAGCGCGCTCGAGCAGGGCGCCGCGGCGGTCTCCTCGCCCCCGGCCGCCGCCACGCTCGCGGGGGTCGCCCGATGAGCCGGATCGGGCTCGGCCGTCACGGCCGCATCGAGGAGAACGCCGGCGACCCGCTCGACGGCCTCGTCAACCTCTTCGACATCGGCATCGTCCTCGCCGTCGCCTTCCTGATCGCCGGCCTCACTCTCACCGTCGATCCCGAGAGCGGCATGGTCCAGCGTCGCGCCGCCGCCGAGGCCAAGGTCCGGGTGCTGCCGAACCCGGCCGGCGGCAAACAGGCCAGCGGTCAGGGCAAGCCCGTCGGGACCGCCTACCGCCTCGCCGACGGCCGCCTGGTCATCGTTTCCCCCCGCTAACCCCCCCACACATGTTGATGGGCCGCAAATACGCCTATATGGAGGGAAATCGGCCCGTCAACCGTCAGCCCTGGGCGCGCCCGGCGTCGTAGCCCTGGCGGTAGGCGGCGAGGAAGGCGGGGGGGAGCGGTTGGCGCCCCGGCGCGTAGCGGGCGGCCACGGTGAGGCGGCGCAGCAGGTCGGCATGGATGCCTTCGCTGCGATCGGCGCCGCGCTGGGCGGCGCCGACCAGGTAGCCGAGCTGGAGGTTGGCGTCGCCGCCGGGCTCGGCCCGGCCCTCGGCGTTGAGCTCGGTCGCGGCTTCGACCAGGGCGATGCCGACCGTCGCCAGATCGCCGCCCTGCTGGTTCTCGGCCAGGCACTCGCTGATCGGCGTCTCGCCGTCCAGCTTCACTGCGGCCGGAGCCGCGGCGAGCGCCCGTACATAGACGCCTGAGCCTTCGAGGCAGGCGACCGGGGTCGAGGGATCCTCGCGGCCGCAGCCGCCGGCGGCGAGGAGCACGACGAGCAAGCTGAGGCTGAGGGCGATCCGGGCACGCATCGGCTCCGCATCCTATGGACGCGAATGCGCCGGCCCGCCGCCTCGGCGCCTCAGTCGTGGAAGCGCGGCCCGAGGCCGCCGGTGCGGACCGTGGAGATGCCGCCGGAGGGCCCGGGGGGAGGCTTCGGCGCCGGCGATCGCTTGCCGCGTGGCACGCCGATCGGTTCGCCGGGTTCGACCGGGAAGACTTCGACCCATTCGGCGAGCTCGAACTGGGCCGCCGGGGCGTGGTTCCAGGAGAGGTGGAGGTGGTTGCCGCAGCCGTGGCCGGCGTCGCCGTCGTAGCCGACCCAGCGGAAGGGCGGGAGCGGCTCGCCCTGGACCGGCTCGGCCCAGAGGGCGAGGCGGGTGATCGGCGCCCAGCTCGGCGTCGCATTTCGCGCCGGCGTCGAGCGGGACCAGGTCGACGGCGAGGCCGTTGTAGTGATCGGAGCCTTTGGTGTGGCATTCGTCGCAGCCGACGTGTTCGCCGTCGGGCAACGGTCCCGAGTAGCCGTCGGTGACGTAGATCGGGTAGCGCTGGGCGATCCAGCGCAGGTTCGGCAGGATCCGCTTGTCGACCATGTCGCCGGTTTCGTGTGGAATCGAAGCCGGGATGGGCACGACCTTGCCGGGCGCGTAGACGAGGCGGGTGGCGCTCGTCGGACCCGGCGCTGCGGAGGCGGTCGCGAGCACGCAGAGCAGGGCCGCGCAGGCGAGCGCGGCGGCGAGGCCAAGGCGCTCGACATCGCGGCTGAGGCTGAGGGAGCGGTTCCTCACCCTCGGCTTATCGACACCTCCCCGCGCCGGCCTTGAATCTCGCCGGATAGGGTTCGCTCCTATGCCCACCGTCCGCGATGCAACGTTCGACCTTTTCCGCGCTCACGGGATGACGACGATGTTCGGCAACCCGGGCTCGACCGAGCTGCCGATGCTCGCCGACTACCCGGCTGACTTCCGCTACGTGCTCGGCCTCCAGGAGGCGGTCGTCGTCGGCATGGCCGACGGCTTCGCCCAGGCCTCCGGCAAGACCACCGTGGTCAACCTCCACACCGCGCCCGGCGTCGGCAACGCGATGGGGGCGATCTTCAACGCCCAGGCCAACCACTCGCCGCTGCTGGTCACCGCCGGCCAGCAGGCGCGGGCGCAGATCACCCTGCAGGCGAACCTGACCAACCGCGACGCGACGCGGATGCCGCACCCGCTGGTCAAGTGGTCCTACGAGCCGCCGCGGGCCGAGGACGTGCCGCTCGCCCTCGCCCACGGCGCCCATCTTGCCTCGCTGCCGCCGCGCGGGCCCGTCTTCGTCTCGCTGCCGATGGACGACTGGGGCGTCGAGGTCGACCCGGGCGACGCGCAGGCCGCGATCGACCGCAAGGTCAGCGGCCGCGCCACGGCCGACCCCGAGGCGGTGCGCGTCCTCGCCGCGGCGCTCGACGCCGCCACCAACCCCGTCCTCGTCGCCGGGCCCGACATCGACGCCAGCGGCGCCTGGGAGCTCGGCATCGCCCTCGCCGAGCGCCAGCGGCTGCCGGTCTGGGCCTCGCCGGCGACCGGCGGCAACCGGCTCGGCTTCCCGGAGAACCACCCCAACTTCCGCGGCGTGCTGCCGCCGGCGATCGGGCCGGTCGGGCAGACGCTCGAGGGCCACGACCTGATCCTCGTCGTCGGCAGCTCGGTCTTCCCCTACTACCCTTATATCCCGGGGCCATTGTTGCCCGCGGGGGCGAAGCTGGTGGCTATCACCAGCGATCCCGACGAGGCGGTGCGGGCGCCGATGGGCGACGCGATCGTCGCCGACGTCAAGCTCAGCCTGGAGGCGCTGCTGGCGGCGGTTCCCGAGTCGGCCCGCCCGGCGCCGGAGCCGAACCAGGGCCCGGGGGAAATCCCGCCCAGCGACCCGCTCAACCCCTCGACCGTCCACACCGCTCTGGCCGAGGTCCTGCCCGAGGACGCGATCGTCGTGCTCGAGTCGCCCTCCAGCACCCTCGCCCTGCGCAACCAGCTGCGGATCTCGCGCCCCGGCAGCTACTACTTCAGCGCCGGCGGCGGTCTCGGCTTCGGCCTCGCTGCCTCGGTCGGCGTCCAGCTCGCCCAGCCCAACCGGCCGGTCGTCTGCGTGCTCGGCGAGGGCTCTGCCCAGTACGCGATCACCGCCTTCTGGAGTGCCGTCGCCTACGACACGCCGGTCACCTTCCTGGTCCTGCGCAACGAGGAGTACGCGATCCTCAAGTGGTTCGCCGAAGTCGAGCAGGTGACCGGCGCGCCCGGCCTCGACCTGCCCAAGCTCGACGTCGCCGCGGTCGCCGAGGGCTACGGGGTCAAGGCGCACCGGGCCAAGGATCGCGACGAAGTCCGCGGCGCTCTCGCCACAGCCCTCGCCTCCTCGAAACCGGAGCTGGTCGAAGTCCCGGTCGCTCCGGGCATGTCACTCTTCTAGGCGAGTCATGGCACTGCTGGAGCGCAAGCCGCAATCGCTCGCCCCGCAGGTAGACGAGCCGGCGCCCGATCGTGCTCCGGACTCCCTCGCCGCAGGCGTCGCTCAGCCATTGCGCGGCGACCTCGAACGCCTGCTCGGCCACGAGCGCGTCCTCACCAAGGCCGGCGACCTCGTCAAGTACGCCTCCGACGCCAGCCCCTACCGGCTCTTCCCGCAGGCCGTGGTGATGGCCCGCGAGGCCGGCGATGTCGCCAAGGTCCTCGCCTACGGTCGGGAGAAGGGGATCCCGGTCACCTTCCGCGCCGGCGGCACCAGCCTCAACGGCCAGGGCCAGAGCGACGGCATCCTCGTCGACGTGCGCCGCCATTTCGGCGGCGTCGCGGTCGAGCAGGACGGCGCCATCGCCCGGGTCAAGCCCGGCACCGTGCTCGGCCACGCCAACCGCGTCCTCGCCCCGTTCGGCCGCAAGCTCGGCCCCGACCCGGCCAGCACCGACATCGCCTGCGTCGGCGGCGTCGTCGCCAACAACTCCGGCGGGATGCGCTGCGGCACGACCAGGGACTCCTACTCGACCGTGTGCGCGATGACCCTCGTCCTGCCCTCGGGGACGACGATCGACACCGCCGCCCCCGACGCCGAGGAGCGCTTCGCCGCGGCCGAGCCCGAGCTGGCCGCCGGGCTCGCCGCGATCCGCGAGGAGATCCTCGCCGACGCCGAGTTGAGCGGGCGGATCCGCCGCAAGTTCGCGATCAAGAACACCACCGGCTACCGCCTCTGCGCCTTCCTCGACGCCGAGCAGCCGCTGGAGATCTTCCGCCGCCTCGTCGTCGGCTCCGAGGGCACGCTCGCCTTCGTCGCCGAGGCCGTCTTCGAGACCGTGCCGCTGCCGGTCCGCACCACCACCGCCTGGGTCCACTTCCCCGACATCGACCAGGCGATCGACCCGGTCCGCGAGCTGGTCGAGGCCGGCGCCAGCGCGGTCGAGCTGATGGTCGCGCCGGCGCTGATCACCGCCGCCTGGAACATGGTCGGGGCGCCGGAGGAGTGGAAAGAGCTGCCGCCGGAGTCGGCGGTGCTGCTGGTCGAGTTCGGCGCCGAGACGGATGCGGAGCTCGACGCCTACGTCGCCAAGGCAGGAGAGATCTTCGCCGCGCGCGAGACGATCCGCCCGATCGAGTTCACCCGCGAGGCGGAGGGGATCGAGCTCGCCTGGCGCGTGCGCGAGGGCCTGCACGGGCTGATCGGCAAGCTGCGCCTGCCCGGCACGGCGCTGATCGTCGAGGACGTCTGCGTGCCGCCGGAGCGGATCGCCGAGGGCGCCCGCGACCTGCAGGCGCTGCTCGGCGAGCACGGCTTCCTGGCCGGCGTCGCCGGCCACGCCTCCGCCGGCAACCTCCACTTCATGCTGACCCCGGACTTCGCCAAGCAGGAGGACCTCGACCGCTACGAGGCCTTCATGTCCGGCCTGGTCGAGCTGATCGTCGACAAGTACGACGGCTCGCTCAAGGCCGAGCACGGGACCGGGATCAACATGGCCCCGTATGTAGAGCGCGAGTGGGGGGAGAAGGCGACCGAGCTGATGTGGCGGGTGAAGAAGCTCGCCGACCCCGACGGCGTGCTCTCCCCGGGCGTGGTCCTCAACCGCGACCTCGGTGCCCACCTGCGCAACCTCAAGACCACGCCGCAGATAGAGGAGTCGGCGACCACCTGCGTCGAGTGCGGCTTCTGCGAGCCGGTCTGCCCCAGCCGCAACCTGACGACGACGCCGCGGCAGCGGATCGTGCTGCGGCGGGAGATGGCCCGCCAGCCGACCGGCTCGCCGGTGCAGCGGGCGTTGCTGGAGGAGTTCGAGTACGAGGCGCTGGAGACCTGCGCCGCCGACGGCTCCTGCCAGCTCGCCTGCCCGGTCGGGATCGACACCGGCCAGCTGGTCAAGGAAATGCGCAAGCGCCGCCACACCGAGCGCGCCGAAAAGGTGGCGCTGGCGACGGCGAAGCGCTGGGGCACGGTCGAGGGCGCCAGCCGCGCCGGCCTCCGCCTCGGCCCGCTGGCGCACCGGACCGAGCGCGGCAAGGCCCTGCCGCCCCCAGCCCCCCGCAAGCTCCCCCCGACGATCCACACGGGCGCCGCCGCCGTCTACGTCCCCTCCTGCACCAACCGCATCTTCGCCACCACCACCACCACGGCCGACGGGCCTCAAACGTCCAAATATCGGACGGAATCGGCCCATCGGCCGTGGGTTATCGAGGCGCTGGTCGAGGTTTCGGCGCGGGCGGGGCTGCCGGTGTGGATTCCGGGGGATGTGGTGGGTTCTTGTTGTGGGTTGCCTTGGAGCTCGAAAGGGTTCGGTGAGGCGCATCGCCACAAGGCGAACGAGATGGTCGAGAAACTCTGGCGCTGGAGCGGCGCCGGGGCGCTGCCGGTCGTCGTCGACGCCGCCTCTTGCACCGGCTCCGTCGCCGACCCCGGCGCCGGCGTCCTCACCGGGTACAACGCCGAGTGCCTCGGCAAGATCGAGATCCTCGACTCGGTCGCCTGGGCGCACGACCGCCTCCTGCCCTGGCTCGAGGTCGGCGAGAAGGTCGGTTCTGCCACCGTCCACCCGACCTGCGCCAGCCGCCACCTGGGCCTCACCCACCGCCTCGAAGCCCTGGCCGATGCTCTCGCCGACGACGTCTTCGTGCCGCCGACGGCGACCTGCTGCGGCTTCGCCGGCGACCGCGGCATCTCCCGCCCGGAGCTGACCGCGTCGGCCACCCGCCCCGAGGCGAGCGAGGTCGCCGGCCGCCACTTCGACGCCCGCCTCTCCAGCAACCGCACCTGCGAGATCGGCCTCGAGCGCGCCACCGGCGAGCCCTATGAGTCCGTCATCCTCCTGCTCGAGCGCCTAACCCGCGCCGAGTACGAGAAGCGGCGCGCGCCGAGTAACTAGCTCTTACTGGCGTCGACGCTCTTCGCGTCGAGGTCGCGGATCAGCGCCGCGGTCTTGGCGTCGCTCTCCATGCGGCGGTCGAGCAGGGGGTTGATCAGGCCGCGGAAAGCGGAGACGTAGCGCCACCATTTGGGGACGAAGATGCGCGGGGCGCGCTCCTCGATGCCGCGGACGAGGCCGGCGCCGGCCTCGTCGGGGGTGATCCGCTTCAGCAGGAAGTCGGGGCTGAGGTCGCGGATGCGGTCGGAGTCCTCCTGGTCGAAGGCGTCCTGGACCAGCTTGGTGTCGACCCAGCCGAAGTAGGCGACGCTGGCGCTGGCGCCGTGCGGAGCGAGCTCGACCCGCAGCGAGCGGCCGAGCGCCTCGACTCCCGCCTTGGCGACGGCGTAGGGGGTGTTGCCCATGCCGTTGGCGAAGGCGTAGACGGAGGAGACGACGACCATCTGGCCGCGGCGCTCGACGATCTGCGGCAGCGCCGCGCGCACGGTGCGCCAGACACCCAGCAGGTCGACCTCGAAGACCCGTTCCCATTCCTCGCCGGAGATGCCGCGGGCGGTGGCGAACTGCTTCTGGGCGATGCCGGCGTTGGCGACGGCGACGTCGAGCCCGCCGAGCTTTTCGACCACCTCGGCGACCGCCGCGAACATCGCGTTCTGGTCGGTGACGTCGCCGGCGAGTCCGATCGCCCGCGGGCCGATCCGCTCTGCCGCCTCGCGCGCCTCCTCGGCGCTGAGGTCGAGCACCGCCACCGAGGCCCCGCGCAGGTGCATCTGCCGCGCGGTCTCGAAGCCGATGCCGCGGGCGGCGCCGGTGACGAGGGCGACTTTGCCGTTGAGGTCGTAGGCCGGCATCGGTCCGGGAGCGTACTGGGGAATCCCGGGTTCAGGCCCGCCGCTCGGCCGCCGCGGCCTCGACCTCGGAGACGACCGCGGCGATCTCGGCGTCGTGATCCATGCGGCGATCGAGCAGCGGATTGATCAGCCCGCGCACGGCCGAGAGGTAGCGCCACACGGTCGGGGCGAAGGCGCGCGGTGCCCGCTCTTCCAGCGCCCGCGCGATCGTCGCTCCCGCCGTCTCCGCCGTGATCCGCTTCAGCAGGAAGGCCGGCAGGATCTCGCCGAGGATGCGGGCGCCACGGCCGCCGTCCCTGCGGTCTAGCGAGTCCCGGACCAGGTCGGTTTCGACCCAGCCGAAGTAGACGACGCTGGCGCTCGCTCCCAGCGGCGCCAGCTCTGCCCGCAACGCCCGCCCGAGCGCCTCGACCCCGGCCTTGGAGACCGCGTAGGGGCTGGCGAGGAGGCCGTTGGCGAAGCTGTAGATGGAGCCGATGAAGACGATCTGGCCGCCGCGCTCGGAGATCTGCGGCAGCGCTGCCCGCGCCGTGTGCCAGGCGCCGATCAGGTTGACGTCGACGACCCGCTTCCACTCCTCGCCCGGCATCGTCCGCGCCGTCGTCACCGTCGGCGGCGCGATGCCGGCGTTGGCGACGGCGACGTCGAGCCCGCCGAACCGGTTCACGACCGCGGCGACGGCGGCGAGCATCCCGCCCTCGTCGGTGACGTCGGCGCCGACCCCGAAGGCCCGCGGGCCGATCCGCTCGGCCGCCTCGCGCGCCTCCTCGGCGCTGAGGTCGAGCACCGCCACCGAGGCCCCGCGCAGGTGCATCTGCCGCGCCGTCTCGAAGCCGATCCCGCGAGCGCCGCCGGTAACCAGCGCCACCTTGCCGTTGAGGTCGTAGCGAGGCATCGCTGCAGCGTATATCCGCCGGCGCGGTTGCTTTTTGTCGCCCAGTGGGCGACAAACGACAACGGGCTAGGGTGCTGACCGTGCCAGACCTCGCTGCCACCTTCGCGGCCTTCGCCGAGCAGCGCGGGCTCGAACCGGTGCCGGCGCTCGGGCTCGGTGCGCTGACGCCGCTGCTGGTCGAGTCCAAGCACTGCCAGATTTCCCCGGCCGCGCGCGGCCGCCTCGGCGCCGAGGTCGACGGCGTCGTCGGCCACCTCGCCTACAGCCGCAACAAGACCTTCCGCTTCAACGTCGCCCTGGTCGAGGTCCACGGCTCGACCGCGCTGGTGCCGCGGCTCTTCTGCATCCGCGACGGGCGCAGCACCCGCGACGACGAGTTCTACGGCTTCGAGGCGCGCCACTCGAAGCTCTGGACCGAGAGCACGGCGCTGAACCAGCGCTACACGGTCAGCACGAGCCCCTATCAGGACCCGAACTGGATGCGGCAGCTGTTCTCGCCGGCGCTGGTCGACTACCTGGCGACCAAGCCCCCGGCCGACTTCTCCTTCGAGCTCGCCTACGGAATCCTGCTCGGCAGCGTCGAGGCCGACGATCCCGGCACCGACGGCCTGGCGGCGCTCTGCGAGGCGACCGCCCACGTCGCCGCGCGGATCGCCCGGGAGTGCGGGGAGTAGCGATGCAGATCAACCGCACCGGCATCTGGCTGATCGGCTTCTTCGGGCTGCTGGGCCTGGCGATGTGCCTCGGACCGGCGCTGGCCGGCGCCAACGCCGAAACGTCGCTGATCGTTGGCTCGACCGGCGCGATCTTCGTCCTCGTCGCCGCCGGCCTCGCCTGGTACGCGCGCCACGCCCGGGCCAAGGCCGCTCACCAGGACTGGATCTTCCAGAACGGGATCAAGGGCAGCGCGACCATTCTCGAGGTCGGCAACTCGCACACCACCGTCAACGAGATGCCGCTGATGAAGCTGAGCCTCAACCTCGATATCCCCGGCGTCGGCCGCAGCGAGGTCACCCGTCGCGAAGTGATGCCGGTCTTCACCGCCAACCGCATGGACGTGGGCCTGACCCTCCCCGCTTACGCGAATCCGCGGGACCCGACGGACTTCGTCCTCGTCTGGTGAGCGTGCGGTCCTAGAATCGCCTGCTCGTGCCCGGATTCAGCCCAGTCGATCCCAAGCAGTCCTTTCCCGAGCTGGAGGAGCGGGTGCTCGGCCGCTGGCGCGACGGCCACGTCTTCGAGCGCTCGCTGGCGAACCGCGAGGGGGCCGAGATCTGGAGCTTCTACGAGGGCCCACCGACCGCTAACGGCCGCCCCGGCTCCCACCACGTCCTCGCCCGCGTCTTCAAGGACATCTACCCGCGCTACAAGTCGATGTGCGGCTACCGGGTGCCGCGCAAGGCGGGTTGGGACTGCCACGGCCTGCCGGTCGAGCTCGAGGTCGAAAAGCAGCTCGGTATCGCCTCCAAGCAGGAGATCGAGGAGTTCGGGATCGCCGAGTTCAACCAGCGCTGCCGCGAATCGGTCTTCGAGTACGTCGAGGAGTGGAACCGGCTGACCGAGCGGATCGGCTTCTGGATCGACCTCGACGATCCCTACGTCACCCTCGAGGACGACTACATCGAGTCGGTCTGGTGGTCGCTGAAGCAGCACTGGGACAAGGGTCGCCTCTACGAGGGCCACAAGGTCGTCCCCTACTGCCCCCGTGACGGCACCCCGCTCTCCTCGCACGAGGTCGCGCAGGGTTACAAAGACGTCGAGGACCCCTCGGTCTACGTCAAGTTTCCGCTGCTCGCCGCCAGCGGCGCCGAGAGCGGCGAATCGCTGCTCGTCTGGACGACGACCCCGTGGACCCTGCCCGGCAACGTCGCCGTCGCCGTCGCCCCCGACGTGACCTACGCGCGGGCCGAGGTCGAGGGGAGGATCCTGATTCTCGCCGAGCCACTGGTCGACAAGGTGCTCGGCGAGGGCACGAAGATTGTCGGCACCCTCAGCGGCGGAGAGCTCACCGAGCGCCGCTATCTCGGCCCGATCTTCCCCGGGGACCGAGAGCCCGGGCCCTATCCGATCGTCACCGGCTCCTTCGTCACCACCGACGACGGCACCGGGATCGTCCACATCGCCCCGGCTTTCGGTGAGGACGATTTCGAGGTCGCGATCGCCAACGGCATCTTCCGCCCAGAGGACGGGGTCCAGTCCCTCTACAACCCGGTCAAACCCGACGGAACCTTCGATAACCGCGTGCAGGGCTTCGCGGGGCGCTTCGTCAAGGACCCGCAGGTGACCCGAGATCTGATCGCCTTCCTGGAGCAGAACGACTACCTGTTCCGCGAGCAGGTCTACGAGCACTCCTACCCGCACTGCTGGCGCTGTGGCACGCCGCTCATCTACTACGCGACCACGAGCTGGTACGTGCGCACCTCCGAGGTCAAGGAGCAGATGCTCGCCAACAACGAGGGGATCGGCTGGCACCCCGAGCACGTCAAGCACGGCCGCTTCGGCAAATGGCTCGAGAACAACGTCGACTGGGCACTCTCGCGCGACCGCTACTGGGGCACGCCGCTGCCGGTGTGGCGATGCAGCGACCGTCGCTGCGGCGAGCTCGAGTGCCTCGGCTCGGTCGCCGATCTGCGCGAGCGCTCCCATGACGGCACGGTCCCCGACGACCTCCACCGCCCTTACGTCGACGAGGTGACGATCGCCTGCCGCAAGTGCGGCGGCGAGATGCGGCGGGTCGAGTCGGTGATCGACACCTGGTACGACAGCGGCGCGATGCCGTTCGCGCAGTTCCACTACCCGTTCGAGAACGAGGCGGAGTTCGAGGAGCGCTTCCCGGCCGACTACATCTGCGAGGCCCAGGACCAGACCCGCGGCTGGTTCTACACGCTGCTGGCCGAGTCGACCCTGCTCTTCGGCGAGTCGAGCTACCGCAACTGCGTCTGCCTCGGCCTCATCCTCGACCCCGAGGGCCAGAAGATGTCGAAGAGCCGCGGCAACGTCGTCGACCCCTGGGAGGTGATCTCGGCCCACGGCGCCGACGCCTTCCGCTGGTACTACCTGACCGCGCAGCAGCCCTGGGCCGGCTACCGCTTCTCGGTCGACACGGTCGGCGAATCGGTGCGCCAGTTCCTGCTCACCCTCTGGAACACCTACTCCTTCTGGGTCCTCTACGCGAACGCCGAGAACCTCGGCCCGATCGACTTTCGCGCTGCCCCCGAGCCCGCCAACGACCTCGACCGCTGGGCGCTCTCGCGCCTGCAGGCGACGACGGCGACGGTGCGCGAGCGCATGGACGAGTTCGACTGCACCGCCGCCGGCCGGGCGATTGCCGAGTACGTCGAGGAACTCTCGAATTGGTACGTGCGGCTCTCGCGCCGGCGCTTCTGGGACGGCGACCGCGCCGCCTTCGCGACTCTGCGCCACTGCCTGCTGGAGACGGCGGCGCTGCTGGCCCCGTTCACCCCCTTCCTTGCCGACGAGATCCACCTCAACCTCGCCGGCGGCAGCCTCGGCCAGACCGGCGAGCTGCCCGACTCGGTCCACCTGCGCGACTACCCGACGGCCGACGCGGCGCTCGCCGACCCGGCGCTGGAGACGGCGATGGCGGCGGTGCGGCTGACCGTCGAACTGGGCCGCGCCGCCCGCGCCCAGGCGAAGGCCAAGGTGCGCCAGCCGCTGCGCCGCGCCGTGATCGTCGCCAACGACGCCGAGCGCGAGGCGATCGAAGCTCGCGCCGACCTGGTCACCGCCGAGCTCAACGTCAAGGAGCTGGACTTCGTCAGCGACGAGGGCGAGCTGGTCAGCTACACGGCCAAGCCCAACTACCGCGCCCTCGGCCCCCGCTTCGGCAAGCGGATGCCGCTGGTCGCCGCCGCGGTCGAGGCGCTCGACGCCGCCCACGTCGCCACGGTGATGGCCGACGGCGGCGAGATCGGCATCAGCGTCGAGGGCGACGAGCACATCCTCGGCCCCGAGGACATCACCCTCGCCCTGCAGCCGCTCGACGGCTATGAGGTAGAAGCCGAGGCCGGCCACGCCGTCGCCCTGCAGCTCGAGCTCGACGACGAGCTGCGCCGCGAGGGCCTCGCCCGCGAGATCGTCCACGCCGTCCAGATCGCCCGCAAAGAGGCGGGCCTGGAGATCACCGACCGCATCGCCCTCTCACTCGGCGGCGACGAGGACCTCCTCACCGCCGCCCGCGCCCACGAGCAATACCTGGCCGGCGAGGTCCTCGCGACCTCGGTTGCCTACGACGCCGTCAAGGGCGCGAGCGCCCAGATCGACGGCCGCGACCTGAGGATCGACCTCACCCGCAGTCCTTCGCCTCGCCGATGATGAAGTCGGTTTTCGGCGAGTCGGAGAACTTCACCCAGCAGTGCTCGGGGGCGGCGCCGGCGACCTCGACCAGCGCCGCTTCGATCCGTTTGGCGATCTCCGCCTTCTGCTCGTCGCTGCGGCCCTCGAACCAGTTGACCTCTACGAACGGCATCTGTTGAGAGGGGAGCGGCGCCGCGCTAGGCGAGCGCCGGCTCCAGCTCGGCCTCGAGGCGGCGCTTGGGCATCGCCCCGACGACTTTCTTGGCGATCGCCCCGTCCTTGAAGAGGATCATCGTCGGGATCGAGAGCACCTCGTACTGAGCGGCAGTCTGCTGGTTCTCGTCGACGTTGATGCTGACGATCTTGAGGTCGTCGCGCTCGCCGTCGATCTCCTCGAGGACCGGGTGGACGACGCGGCACGGACCGCACCAGGGAGCCCAGAAGTCGACCAGCACGGGACCCTCGGCATCGAGGACATCGGCTTTGAAGGTGGCGTCGGTTACGTCGGTCAGTTTCCCAGTCACTGGATATCCGTCTCCCGGAATCGAGGTTCGTAGCTCAATACTTCAAAAAGTATAGCGGCCTCTATCCGCCCTGTCCCATCCGCATCTGCATCGCCTTCGCTTCCTCAAGGAGGCCGATGCCCACGTGCGGCATCCCGGTCGCGCGCACCCGTACGTTGCGGGCGATCTCTTCGGGATTGTCGGGATTCGGCACCAGGATCTCCACGACGGTGACGATGTCCCCGATCTGAGCGTCGTCGGAGATGCCGACGTCCTGTTCGATCGCCTCCATCTGGGCGCTGATGTGCTCGCCCAGCTTCGTTTGGTCAAGTGCCATTTAGGTTTCCTTTCCGCCGAGGATTGAGGGTCGGGCGAGGGTATCGGAACGTCGCGAGTTGGCTCAAGGAACGATGCTCTCGGAAGCGGCCGGCCGCTCGGCCCGTCGCCGGCCGAAGCGCAGCAACGGCACCCGCCAGACTGCCTCGGCGACGATCGCACGGTCCATCTTCGATGTGCCGGCCTGGCGGTCGCGGAAGACGATCGGCACCTCGACCACCCTGAACCCAGCCTGGATCGCCCGGTAGGTCATCTCCACCTGGAAGGCGTAGCCGCGCGCCTGGATCGAGTCGAAGTCGATCGTCTCCAGCACCTCGCGGCGGAAGCACTTGAAGCCGCCGGTCATGTCCTCGACGTCGACGCCGAGCACCAGCTTCGCGTAGGCGCTGCCGCCGCGACTGATCGCCTTGCGCAGCGGCCCCCAATCGCTGACGCCGCCGCCCGCCACGTAGCGCGAGCCGAGCACGACGTCGGCGCGCTGGGCGGCGTCGAGCAGGCGCGGCAGATAGGCGGGATCGTGGGAGAAGTCGGAGTCCATCTCCAGGACCAGGCCGGCGCCGCCGGCGAGGGCGCGGCGGAAGCCGGCGATGTAGGCCGGGCCGAGGCCCTCCTTGGCCCGCCGGTGCAGGACGCCGACGTTCTCGTGCCGCGCGGCCAGCCGCGCGGCGATCGCGCCGGTCCCGTCGGGAGAGCTGTCGTCGACGATCAGCAGCTGCGCCGAGGCCGGCAGTTTCGCCCGCGCCGCGGCCACGAAGGCCTCGATGTTCTCGGCCTCGTTGTAGGTGGGGAGGACCAGCCAGGCTGGTCCGTCGTGGGGCGCGGGCATCGTGCTCGATGCTATTCGGCAGGCGAAAGAGCGACTAAAGACCGGTCGCCGCGAGCGGATAACTTGGAGGCGTGACCAACGCCGAGATCGCCGCCGCGCTGGAAGAGCTGGGAGTCCTCTACGAGCTTGACGGCGCCGTCAAATACAGGGTGCTGGCCTATTCCGCCGCCGCGACCGCGATTCGCGAGAGCCCGGTCTCCGTCGCCGAGCTGGCCGCTCAGGGGCGGGCGACCGAGATTCCCGGCGTCGGCAAGACGCTGGCGGAAAAGATCGGCGCTCTGCTGGAGACCGGCGAGATCCCCGCCGCGGTGAAGCTGAAGGCGAAGTTCCCGACCACCCTGATCGAGGTGACGCGGGTGCCGGGGCTGGGGACGAAAACCGCGCGGCGGCTCTACGACGAGCTGGAAATCTCCTCGGTTCAGGATTTGAAAGAGGCGGCCGAGACGCATCAAATTCGTGAGCTGAAAGGGCTCGGGAAAAAAGTCGAGGAAAACGTGCTCGCGTCGCTGGAGCGGCTCGGCGAGCCCGGCGAGGGCCCGGGCCGGCTGCTGCTCTCCAAGGTGCTGCCGATCGCCACCGAGCTGGCCGCGGCGCTGCGCCAGCACCCGGCCGCCAACCGGGTCGAGGTCGCCGGCTCCGCCCGCCGCTGGGCCGAGACCTGCAAGGACATCGACATCATCGCCACCGCCGACGAGCCGACCGCCCTCTCCGAGGCCCTGGCGGCTCACCCGCTGATCGCCGCCGCCGGCACTCCCGGCCCCAACGGCGTGCGGGCACAGACTCACAACGGCGTCTCGGTCGACCTGCGGATCGTCCCGCCCGCGGCCTTCGGCAACCTGCTGCAGCACTTCACCGGCTCCAAGGCTCACAACGTGCAGCTGCGTGAAGAGGCGGTGGGACGCGGGCTCTCGGTCTCCGAGCACGGCATCACCCAGAAAGAGAGCGGGGTGGTCGACCTCTGCGAGAGCGAGCAGGGCGTCTACGAGCGGCTCGGCTACGCATACATAGAGCCGGAGCTGCGCGAGGGGCGCGGCGAGCTGAAGGCGGCCCGCGAAGGCAAGCTGCCGGAGCTGATCTCGCTCGCCGACATCAAGGGCGACCTGCACTCCCATACCACCCTCTCCGACGGGCGCAACACGCTCGCGGAGATGGCCGAGGCCGGTCGCGAGCGCGGTTACGCCTACATGGCGATCACCGACCACTCGGCCAGTCACGGCTTCGGCGACCACGTCACCCCCGAGCGGCTCTGGGAACGGATCGAGGAGGTCCGCGAGTGGAACAAAGGGAAAAAGGGCTTTCGCCTGCTCGCCGGCTCGGAGATCAACATCGGCCTCGACGGCACGCTCGACTACCCCGACGACCTGGTCGAGGCGCTCGACTGGGTCGTGGCCAGCGTTCACACCTCCTTCTCGATTTCCGCAAGGGAGATGACCGAGCGCGTCGTGGCGGCGATCGAGAACCCGCAGGTCAACTGCATCGGCCACCTCACCGGGCGGCTGATCGGCCGCCGCGAGCCCTACGGGATCGACGTCGAGGCGGTGGCCGCCGCCGCGGCCCGGACCGGCACGATGATCGAGATCAACGGCAACCCCAACCGCCGCGACCTCTCCGACCGCCACGCCCGCCTCGCCGTCGACGCCGGCGTCACGATCGTCCTCAACACCGACGCCCACGGCGTCGACACGCTCGACAACATGGCCTACGGCGTCGCCACCGCCCGCCGCGCCTGGCTGACCAAGGCCGACGTCGCCAACACCCGTGGCTGGCGCGAGTTCAAGCGCCTGGCGATGGGAAGCTAGGCGCGGCTGAGGCGGTCGCTGCGCAGGCCCGGCGTCCGCACCAGTTCGACCGGTTTGAGGGCCGAGTTGGGGACGACGTAGAACTTGACGCCGTCGCGGTGCTCGATGCCGAGGACCGCTGCCTCGCGGGTGTGCCAGGCGAGCGAGACGATCAGCGCGTAGCCGGCGCCGATCACGGCGACGCCGGGGAAGAAGAGGCCGAGCCCGCCGGCGACGATCGCCGTCACCACGATCGGCCAGAGCCGGCCGGCGGCGATCCGGGCTGGCGACTCCTGGGGCAGCGAGGTGGCGGTGCGGGCGCGGGAGAGGGCGGACCGGACGTCGTCGGCGGCGCGGGCGGGGCGGCCGAGGTAGATGCCGATCGCCAGCGAGGCCAGCCACCAGACGACGGCGACGAGGACCGCCGTCTCGTCGCCGTCGCGGTTGGCCCCGATCGCCGTGATCGCCCCCAGCGCGGTCGCCTCGGCGCCGGTGACGAAGACGGTGACGCGGAGCAGGTCGGTGTAGGGCACTCGCTACTCCGCCAGCCACTCGAGGATCGCCAGCCAGCCGCCGGGGCCGTCGACGATCAGGTCGGACTCTTCCGGCAGCTCCGGTGGTGCCTCCGGGGAAATGATGCCGACGCAGACCGCGGTCGCCAGCTCGCCCGCCGCGGCCAGCTCGCGGAGGCGGCGGCAGGCGTCGAGGTCGGTGCGATCGTCGCCCGCGTAGACGGCGGCGCGCAGCCGCTCGCCGGCCAGCAGCGAGGCGACCGCGGCGTCCTTGCCGCCACCTCCGACCGGGCGCAGCTCCAGCACCTTGCGCCCCCAACGCGGTTCCAGTCCGGCGTGGCCGGCCGCGACGGCGATCTCGTGGGCGCAGCCTTCGGCGTGGGCCTCGTCGGCGGCACCGCGCCAGTGCAACGCCTGGATCGGTCCCTTGTCCTCTTGTCGCAGCCCTGCCGCCCGCAGTGTCTCGGGATCGGTCGCGGCCATGAAGTCGGCGGCCTCGCTCTCGCGCCCGGCCAGCGAGGGATCGGGGCACGGCGACTCGTCGCCGGGCAGCAGCAGCTCCAGTCCGTGGTTGCCGGCGTAGGCGATCCCGTCGAGGCCGACCAGCCGCCGCGCCTCCTCGGCCCGCCGCCCGGAGACGCAGCCGACCAGGCCGTAGCGCTGACTCAGTCGCGTCAGCGCCTCCCGTGCCGCCGCCGGCACCGCCGCTTCCTCGGCGCGCTCGGCGATCGGCGCCAGGGTGCCGTCGACATCGGTCAGGATCGCCGCTCGGGAGGGGTCGGCGCGCAGCGGCTCCAGCAGCGTGGCCCAGGCGCCTTCCCCCGTCTCAAATTCGCGAGGCACGGCATCTAGTATCGCCGCATGCCGCCCGCCTCCGGTTCGATGCCCTCGGACGCGATCCTGAAGCTGGCGGCGATCGGCACCCTCGCCGGCGTCTTCAGCGGCCTCTTCGGGGTCGGCGGCGGCACCGTGATCGTGCCGCTGCTGATCTTCTGGTTTGGCTACGGGGAGCGGCTGGCGACCGGCACCAGCCTCGCCGCGATCGTCCTCATCGGCCTGCTCGGGGCGCTCGCCGGGGGCGGCATCTACGGCAACGTCCACGTCGAGACCGGGTTGCTGTTGGCGATCCCGGCCGTCGTCGGCGTGGTGATGGGGACGGCGATCCAGCAGCGCATCCCCCAGCGCGCCGTCTCCTACCTCTTCGCGGCGCTGCTGGTCGCGATCGCGATCGAGCTGATCCTCAAATGAGCGGAGCGAAACCCGCATCGCAATCTGACTCTCTGCGGGTTTCGCGGAGCGAATGCTTCATATGAACGAGGTCCTCGCAATCCTGATCGCCGTCGCCGGCGGCCTCGCCGGTGGCCTGGTCGGCGTCGGCGGCGGCGTCCTCTTCGTGCCGGCGCTGACGATCTTCCTCGGCCTCAGCCAGGTCGAGGCCGAGTCGACCTCGCTGCTGACGATCGTCATCGTCGCCCTGGTCGGCGCCTACCGCCAGAACGGCTATGGCAACGTGCGGCTGCGCGAGGCGCTGATCATCGGCGCGCTCTCGCCGCTCGGCGTCCTTGTCGGGGTCGCCGTCGCCAACAACGTCTCCGAACGGGCTCTGCAGCTCTCCTTCGCCGCCCTCGCCCTGTTCATGGCGACGCAGCTGGTCCGCCGCGCCCGCTCAGCGCCCTGAGACCTACGGAGTCTGGATGTCGACAAGGTCTCCAATGATCTGAAAGTCCTTGCTGTTGTAGGTCAGCAGGGGGACGCCATGGACGTTGGCGGTGGCGGCGATCGCCAGGTCGAAGGCCCGGCGGCGCGGCTGCCCACCGCGCTGGGCCACGGCGGCGTGCAGCCTGCCGCACTCGCGAGCGGCGGCCGCGTCGAAAGGCAGCGCGTCGAAGTGGCTCTCGACGATCCCGAGTCGCCGTACGCGGCTGGCTCGGGCATCATCGTCAGGAGCGACGAGGACGCCGAAGTGCAGCTCGGTAAGCGACACGACGCTGATCGCCGCCTCGTCGTCGGGACCGCTCGCGGCGCCGATCAGCACCGAGGTGTCGAGCAGAACCGGCACCTCGCTACAAGGACCAGGGATCCGTCAACTCGCCCCCCAGCTTCTCCAGATCCTGCTCGAGCGTGGGGTCGGCGGGGGAGTTCCAGAGCTCGTCGAGCTGGGCACTGGGCACCCACTGACGAGTGCGAGCGGGACCGAGATGCGCGACAGGGCGGCCAGAGACGGTGATGGTGATCTCCTCGCCGGCCTCCGCGCGCCGCAGAACCTCACCGATCTTGTTGCGGAGATCTTTCTGAGGGACCGTCGCCATTTCCACAAGGTAGCAGTATTGCTACCTCAGGCCCCGTAGGGCTCATGAAGCCGCTTGCCGCCCGACCGCCTCCGCCGCCTGCAGCGAGCCGATCAGGGCCAGGCCCAGCAGCTCGCGCAGCTCGTCGCGCTCCATGTCGCGCCGCTCGAGCCAGCGCAGAACCGCCCCTTCGACGAAGAAGAACCAGCCCTGCACGGCGGTCTCCAGGGTGGGGGTGCGCTCGACGCTGGCCGGCGCCGCCTCCCAGGTGGCGAGAGAATCGATCACCGCGTCCATGCGCTGCTGCCGCCCAGCCTCCAGCGCCGCCTGGATCTCCGGATCGCCGCCGCCGCGGCTGCGGAAGATCGCCGAGTAGGCGGCCTCGTGCGCCTCGACGAAGTCGAGGAAGCGGTCGAGGCTGGCGCCGAGCTGCTCGGCGGGGGGGAGGTCCGGGTCGGGCGCGGTCAGCTCCGCCAGCTCGTCCTGGCCGCGCTCGAGCGCGGCGATGAGGAAGTCCTTCTTGGTCGGGAAGTAGTGGTAGAGCAGCCCCTTGGAGACCCCCGCCGCCCTGGCGATCTCCTCGATCGAGACCTCGTCGAAGGGGCGTTCGGCGAGCAGGCGGGCGCCCGAGGCAAGCAGCTGCTCGCGCCGGGCATCGGTGCTCAGCCGGCGTTTCTCGGTCACCTGCACGGACGCCAGGCTAGTCGCTATTGACCATCAGTTCAATAGCTGCTAGAAATCCCAGCACTATTGAACTAACGGTCAACAAACCGCCTCCCGCGACCGCGTCGGTCACGCCTTCACCCCTGCCGCCCGGGCCCTCGGGGCCGAAGACCCTCCAGATCGGCCGCTTCCTGCTGCAGCCGACCGCCTACCTCGACAGCTGCCAGCGCCGCTACGGCGACTACTTCACGCTGCGGCTTCCCAATCGAACCTCGGTGATCAGCTCCGATCCCGAGGCGGTCAAAACCGTCTTCACCGGCGACCCGGACCAGCTCCTCGCCGGTCGCAGCAACGCGATCCTGCAGCCGCTGCTGGGCGATCGCTCGGTGCTGCTGCTCGACGGCCGCGAGCACCTGCGCCAGCGCCGCCTGCTGCTGCCCCCCTTCCACGGCGAGCGCATGCAGGCCTACGCGGAGACGATGCGGGAAGTCGCCGAGCGCGAGATAGCGGCCTGGCCGCGGGGGCGCTCCTTCGCCGTCCAGCCCTCGATGCAGGCGATCACCCTGGAGGTGATCCTGCGCACCGTCTTCGGCCTCAGCGGCGAGGAGCGGGTGGAGCGCGTCGGCGCCCCGCTGCGCCGCCTGCTCGACGCCACCGCCAGTCAGGCGCGCCTCTTCGCCCTGCAGGTGACCAGCTCCGACGACCCGCACCGGCTCAGCCCCTGGGGTCGCTTCAACGAGCTCGTCGCCGAGGCCGACCGGGTCGTCTACGAGGAGCTGCACGCGCGCCGCGCCCAGCCCGACGGCGGCGACCACGAGGACGTCCTCTCGCTGCTGCTCGCGGCCCGCGACGAGGAGGGCCAGCCGCTCACCGACCTGGAGCTGCGCGACGAGCTGATGACCCTGCTGCTGGCCGGTCACGAGACGACCGCGACGGCGCTGAGCTGGACCCTGGAGCGCCTCGTCCGCCACCCGGCCGCCCTCGCGCGCCTGCGCGCCGAGCATCGAGCCGGGGAGGCCGACTTCCTCGACGCGACGATCAAGGAGTCGCTGCGGTTGCGCCCGGTCATCCCCGCCGTCGGTCGCTACCTGACCGCGCCGCTGGAGATCGGCGGCCGCACGATCCCGGCCGACGTCTACCTCAACCTCTCGATCTACCTCCTGCACCGCCGCGCCGACCTCTACCCGGACCCCGACGCCTTCCGTCCCGAGCGCTTCCTCGAGCGCCCTGCCGGGACCTACGAGTGGATCCCCTTCGGCGGCGGCATGCGCCGCTGCCTCGGCGCCAGCTTCGCCCTCTTCGAGATGAGGATCGTCCTGCAGGCGATCCTCGACCAGGTCGCGCTGCTGCCCGAGCACGGCCGCGGCGAGCGCACCGGCCGCCGCGCCATCACCCTCGTCCCCGGCCAGGGCGCCCGCATCGCCGTGGAGCCGGCATGACCCTCCCGAAAACCCCGCCGATGGGCCTGAAACGTCCAGATAGTAGACGTTTCAGGCCCATCGGCCCCTTGGATGGGTTGGTTGGGCAGGCACGGGGCCTGGCTGACGGTGAGTTCAGCGCGCGGGAGCTGGTCGAGCGCTCGCTGGGGCGGATCGAGGAGACCCAGCCGACCCTGAACGCCTTCCGCATCGTCTGCGCCGAGCAGGCTCTGGCCGATGCCGCGGAGGCCGATCGACGTCTGGGTGAAGGCGAGCGAGCACCGCTGCTCGGCGTACCGGTGGCGATCAAGGACGACGTCGACCTCGCCGGCCACGAAACGCCGTTCGGCTGCGCCGGCGAGCACCGTCTCGCCGAGCTCGACGCCGAGCCGGTCCGCCGCCTGCGCGAGGCCGGCGCGATCGTCGTCGGCAAGACCAACGCGCCCGAGGTCGGTCAGTGGCATTTCTCCGAGACCAAGGCCTTTGGCGCCACCCGCAACCCCTGGCACCTCGACCACACGCCGGGAGGGTCCAGCGGCGGTGCCGCCGCCGCGGTCGCGGCCGGGATCGTCGCCGGCGCGATGGGCTCCGACGGCGCCGGCTCGATCCGCATTCCCGCCGCCTGGACCAACCTGGTCGGACTCAAGCCCCAGCGCGGCCGCGTCTCCACCTGGCCCGACGCCGAGGCCTTCAACGGCCTCAGCTGTTACGGGCCGCTGACCCGCAACGTCGCCGATGCGGCGCTGCTGCTCGATGTCCTCTCCGGCAACGTGCCGGCCGACCGCCACCACGTGCCGCCACCTGCCGAGCCCTTCGCGGCCGCCGCCGCCCGCCCGCCCGAGCGGCTCCGCATCGCCCTCTCTTTCACCACGCCGGTCGGCGCCCCCGCCAAGGTCGATCCCGAGCACCGGGCGGCGATCGAGGCGATGGCGGCGAGCCTGGCCGAGCTCGGCCACGAGGTCGAGACCCGCGACCCCGACTACGGGCTGGTCGCGGCGGCGCTGATCCCGCGCGGGATGTCGGCGGTCGAGGCCTGGCTCAGCGAGCGCGACGTCGATCGCGCCCTGCTGGAGCCGCGCACCCGCGTCCACGCCCGCATGGGCCGGCTGCTCAGCGGCGCGCCGCTGCGCGCGGCCCGCGCCGCCGAGCACCCGTTCCGTCGCCGCATGGGGGCGATCTTCGACCATGTCGACCTCGTCCTCACCCCGGCCACCGCCGAGCCCCCTCCCCGCATCGACCAGCTCAAGGGCCGCGGCTACTGGGCGACGAGCACCGCGGCCAGCGCCGCCTGCCCGTTCGCCTGGCCCTGGAACGTCGTCGGCTGGCCGGCGATCAGCGTCCCCGCCGGCTTCACCGCCGCCGGCCTGCCGATCGGCGCGCAGCTGGTTGCCCCCTCCGCAAACGAGGCGCTGCTGCTGTCCCTGGCCGCTGAACTGGAGCAGGGCAGGCGCTGGCACCACCACCAGCCGCCGCACTCGCACTAGCGTCCGCATCCCGGCGGCGCGGCGGGCCCCATCGTCTACGCTCAAAGCGTGGATTCGCTCACCTGGGAAGGCGACCTGCCGCATTTGCGATCCCCCGTGTTGGTCTGTGCTTTTCGGGGCTGGAACGACGCCGCCGCGGCCGCCTCGACGGCGCTGGCCGCGGTCGCCTCCTCGTTCGACTCGGAGCTGATCGCCAGGATCGACCCCGAGGACTACTTCGACTTCCAGTCGACCCGGCCGACGATCGTCATGACCGACGGCGAGACCCGCCGGATCGACTGGCCGGAGAACAACCTGATCGCGGTCCGGGTGCCGACCGCGGACCGGGATTTGGTCCTGCTCGACGGCACCGAGCCGAACCTGCGCTGGCGCACCTTCTCGGAAACGATCGCCACCGCCGCCGACGCGCTCGGGGTCGAGCTGGTGATCACCCTCGGGGCGCTGATCGCCGAGGTCTCCCATACCCTGCCGGTGCCGATCACCGGCCTCGCCTCCGACCAGCAGCTGATCGACGAGCTCGAACTGGAGCGCTCCAGCTACGAGGGCCCGACCGGGATCGTCGGCATCGTCCACGACCTCTGCCGGCAGGCCGGGATCAACTCCGCCTCGCTCTGGGCCGCGGTGCCCCACTACGTCGCCGCCGTTCCCAATCCGAAGGCGGCGCTGGCGCTGCTGCGCCGACTCGAGGGACTGACCGGGATCGCCGTCGAGGCCTCCGAGCTGGAGGAGGAAACGAGCGACTACGAGGAGCAGATCGGCCGCGCCATCGCCGCCAACCCGGAGATCGAGGAGCTGGTCTCGCGAATCGAGGCCGAACAGGTCGACCTGCTCACCGACGGCGAGGATCTGCCCTCGGCGGACACGATTGCTCGCGAGTTTCAGAGGTTTTTGCGACAACGCGGCGACCAGGCCTAGGGCGCGAAAACCAAGCAGGTCGGGGACCCCGAGATGCGCCGGTTTGCAGCGTCCTAGGACTCGGCCGCCGGGCAGATCAGGCGATAGTCGCACCAGCTGCAGACGGCTGGGGAGGGGCGCGGCTCGAAGTCCTGGCTGAGGATGCCCTCGCCGACCTCCAGCACCGTGCGCTCGACCCGCTCGGCGTCGTCGGGCTTGGTCGGCGCCGCCACCTTGTCGGCGTCGAGCACGTAGTAGTAGCTGCCGGTGCTGGCCTCGACCTCCCAGGCCTCGCGGGCGGCGAGGCGGTAGAGCGCTAGCTGCAGGTCGCTCTCCAGACTGCGCTTCGGTGCGGCGCTCGCCGGTCTTGTAGTCGATCAGCTCGTAGTCGCCGTCGGGCAGGCGGTCGACGCGGTCGACGCGGCCGCGGACGTGGTGCTCGCCGACCTTGAAGTCGAACTTGCGCTCCAGCCAGACCGGTTCCCCCTCGGCGACCCGCTCCCGTTCCCAGTAGAGCCGCAGCGCCTCGCGAGCGCGATCGCGGAACTGCAGCTCGTCGTCGGTGGAGCCGAAGCCGGTGCGCCGCCAGCCGGTCTCGAAGAGGTTGGTCAGCAGGCGCAGCCCGTCGTCCTCGTTCTGCGGCGGCTCTTTGTGGAAGCGCTCGAGGACGTTGTGGATGAGGATGCCGAAGCGCTGGTTGATCGTCGGCTCCTGGGGGATCCCGAAGACCCGCGCGAACTTGTACTTGAGCGGGCAGGTCAGGTAGAGGCTGAGGTCGGAGGCGGAGAGGCTGAGCATGCCGTCGCCGCGGCGCGGCAGGAAGGCCTCCAGCGAGGGCTCCTCACGGGCCGCGATCAGGTCCCGTCGCCGGCCCGCGTCGTGCTCGGAGTCGAGCAGGTAGGAGTCGAGCGAGGAGGCGTCGAGCTCGGCCTGCTGCTCCGGGGTCGCGACCTGGCGCAGCAGGCCGTTGACCGCCTCGATCGCCTCCGCGGTCGGCTCGCTACCGGGGCGCTGCGCCAGCGCCGCCAGCTTCAACAGCTCCAGGTAGCGGGCGATCGCCCGGTTGACGTCGATCGCGGTGTCCAGGCGCGGCTCGGAGAGCTCGCGGCCGGCCTTCCAGGAGGCTTCCAGCACCTGCTCGCGCAGGGTCCGGTAGGTGGCGTGCAAACCCTCGGCGGGGCCGAACAGCTCCTCGCCGTGCTCCTCCTCCTCGCCCCCGGCCGAGGCCGCCAGGGCCTCCTCGTAGAAGCGGGAGGGGCGGGCCTCGCCCTCCTCACCGCGCTCGAGCCGGGAGAGGACGAGGCCGGTGCGCGCCGGCCAGCCGATCCGCGCCCAGTCGGCCTCGCCCTCGAGCCCGAGCACGAAGACGTGATCGAAGCCGATCCCCTTGACGGCGTCCATCGCCATCCCCTGGACCGAGGCGGGGGAGGGCGGCTCCTCGCCGCCGGCCGGCTCGACCCCGGCCTCTGCGACGGCGCTGAGGTAGGCGACGAAACCGCGGGTGGAGCCGTGCGGCTCGCGGCGCGCCCAGGCCGTGGCCAGCTCGGCCAGTCGCGAGAGCCCGAGCAGGCGCTCGGCGACCTCCGGCTGGGCGGCGAAGAGACGCTGGCGCCGCAGGCCGACGCGCTCGATCAGCCGCCGCACGAAGACGTCGGCGCGGCGCTCCTCCATCGCCGCCGAGGCGGCGTTGTAGAGCTTGAGGAAGGCCTGGATCCGCTCGCGCGCCTCGGGCTGGAACTGGGGGCTGTCGAGGGCGGCCTCGCAGGCGGCGACCATGTCCTGCTTGCGGCGCCGGGCGATCGTCGTCAGCCGCGCCAGGTCGCCGGGGCGCAGTTCGATCGGCGGCCGGGTCAGCGCCCGCGCCACCGCCGGCGAGTCGTCGGGATCGGCCAGCGCCCGCAGCCAGGCGATCGCGTCGCGAACCTCGGGCCGCTGGAAGAGCGCCGCGGGGCCGGAGAGGTGGAAGGGGATGCCGCGCTCCTCCATCGCCGCCGCCACCGCGCCGCCCTGGCGGGCCGGCTCGGCGACGAGCACGCAGATCTTCTCCGGCTCGGCGCCGCCGACGACCAGCTGCTCGACCTCGCGGGCGACGGCCTGGGACTGGGCGCGCTCGTTCGAGCACTTCCAGAACCTGACCGCTGGTTCTCGGAAGCGATGCTCCAGAACCACAACGTCGCCGCCGGGGTGGAGGTCGCGGAACCAGGCGCCGGAGGGCTGGGCGGGGTGCGATGGGGGGTCCTGCGGGCGGGCGAGGGCGTCCGTTCTCGGACCCCCCGATGGCCCCCTCTCGGAAGCCGTGCTTGGGTCCGTGTCCTCGAGCGCGTAGAGGTGGTTGGGGTTGTCGGTGGCGAGGGCGGTCAGGATTGCGCGTTGAGCTGGGGTTGCCTCCTCGAGCTCGTCGATCATCAGGTACTCAAATTGGTGGGCGATTTGGCGGCGGGTGTCGGGGCGTTCGGCGAAGAGGCAGTCGAGGGCGAGGAAGACGTCGCCGCGGTCGAGGCTGCCGGCGCTGGCGAGGATGCGGTCGTGGGTTGTGTGGAATTCGGCGAACTCGAGGTCGCGGCGGGCCGTCTCACGCTCCGCCTCGTCGGTCGCCGTCTGCTCCCGCTCGCGGGCCAGGGCCTCCAGCTTGGTCGGGCCCACCCCCTCCGCCTTCAGCTCGTCGATCCGGCCCAGTAGCCGGGCCAGGAGGCCGGCGGGGTTGCCGCGGATCTCGTGGCGGCGCAGGGGCAGCTGGTCGAGGCGGTCGAGCAGCATCGCCAGGCGCTCGGCGGGGCCGAGGACGTCGAAGAAGGGGTCGAGGCCGGCGGCCTCCGCGTGCTCGCGCAGGAGCCGCTCGCCGATCGTGTCCCAGCTGCCGATCCAGAGCTCCTCGAACGGCCCCGCCAAGAGCGCCTCGGTCCGTTCGCGCAGCCGTCGCGACGTTGCCCGGGTCGAGCCGATGACGAGGATCTGCTCGGGGGCGGTGCCGCTCGCCGCCAGCCTTGCCACCCGGCGTGCCAGCAGCTCGGTCTTGCCGGTTCCGGCGGCGCCCAGGACCAGCAACGGGCCGTCGCCGTGGGCGATCGCCCGGTCCCTTCCGTCCGCCTCTACAGCCGCCGTCGCCCGCTCCTCGCGCATCGCTCAACGCTAGCGCGCTCGGTGCTCGGCACTAGCATTCGGCCGATGGACGTTTTCTCCGCAGACTGGCTGGGGATCTGCCGCCGCATCGTGGTGGCCCAGCGGGCGATCTTCGCGACCACGGCGAGCAGCGAGGAGCGCACCGTCTACGAGGGCATCGGCGAGGGGGGCGACCGCACCCTGGCGATCGACCGCCGCTGTGAGGACGCCGTCTTCGCCGAGCTGGACGCGCTGGCGGCGCAGGGCGCCTCGTTCGTCGCCGTCTCGGAGGAGCGCGGCGAGGTCTCCTTCGGCTCCGGCGGAGCGACGCGCGTGGTGATCGACCCGATCGACGGCTCGCTCAACGCCCGTCGCACGATCCCCTCGCACAGCCTCAGCATCGCCGTCGCCTCCGGTTCCTCGATGGCCGAGGTCGAGTTCGGCTTCGTCCACGACTTCGGCGCCGACGAGGAGTTCGTCGCCCGGCGCGGGGAGGGGACGACGCTCGGCGCGGGCAGCGCCCGGGTCGCCGCCGAGGCCGAGAAGCTGGAGGTGGTGGGGTTGGAGTCGGCCGAGCCGCAGTGGGCGCTGCCGGCCCTGGAGGCCCTGGCGGGGAAGGTCTACCGGCTGCGGGTCGTGGGCTCGATCGCGATCACCGCCGCCTATGTCGCCGCCGGCCGCTTCGACGCGATGCTCAGCCTGCGGCCCTGCCGCTCGGTCGACGCCGCCGCGGCCCAGCTGATCGTCCGCGAGGCGGGCGGCGCGGTCGCGTTCGGCGACCTCGCGTTGACGGAGGCGCAGTTGGACCTCGACGCCCGCTACCCGATCGCCGCCGCTTGCGGTGCCGCTTCTCTGGCCACCGTGCGCGCCGCGCAGGGTGCCGCCGAGCCCGTGTAACCACCTCGCCGGAAGAGGTTAAGAACGTGTGTTCGCAAAAGAACGTATGTTCGTTACACTCGGCGAACGCCCCAGGCAGGCAAACAAAATTCGAAGGGATTCAATCTTCATGGCAGACACGAAAAACGGCAGCAAATCGAAAACTCAGGCCAAACGCGCGACCACGGAAGCTAAAAAATCCGCCAGCGCCACCGCCAAAGCGACCAAACGGGCTGCAACCAAGACGGCCGTCGCTGAGAAGAACCAGGTGCAGACCGTGGCCGAGGCCGCCGTCGACGTGCCGGTCGGCATCGTCCTCAGCGTCAGCGACCGCGTCTCCGATCTGGTCGAGCCGTGGACCGGCCGCTCCAGCGCCGAGAAACAGCTCAAGTCCTACCGCACGCAGCTGCGCAAAACGGTCAAGCGCACCGAGCGTCGCGGCACCAGCGCCCGCCGCAAGGCGACCACCGAGGCCCGCAAGACCCGCAACCGGGTCGAGCGCGAAGCCCGCAAGCACCAGCGCACGGTCGAGACCACGCTGAAGCGCAACCGCAACGAGGTCGAGTCCCGCGTCCGCCGCGCGATCGACGAGCAGACCTCGCGCGCCCAGGGTCTCGTGGACCAGGTCACTGACCAGTTTGCGTCTCTCCGTTAGGAGCGCACAGGACGCGGCGCGCTGCGCCCCCTCAAAGAGCCCCGCATGCAACCAGCATGCGGGGCTCTTTTCGTGAACGCATCGCTTGGGTCCTGAGCACTCCTGCGCAGGACAGAAATCTGATTAGCGGCCAGTGACGAAGACCGGCCGCGACGTCGCCGGCTCGTAGGGCCAGTCGTCTGCGGCCGGCGTGAAGGCGCGGAACTGGAAGCGGACGCCGCGGCTGTCGTCGTCGCTGAACGCGTAGGTGTAGCGGAAGCGGCCGCGGGCGTCGGTCTGCACGGTGCGGAACTCCGACCACTCGCTGCCGGGGAAGCGGAACTGCAGCTCGACCGCTCTGCCGGCGGCTGGAATCGGCGCCCCCAGTTCGCCGACGCGGCCGCGGAAGACGACCGCCGCGCCACCGATCCGAGCCGAGGGGGAGGAGGCACTCATGCGCACGCCGCCCAGCACGCGCAGGTGCACCGCTCCGCCGCTGGCGCGGGAGAGGGTTCGGGTGCCGGCGAAGACGACCTCGACCTGGCGGCTCGGCCCCGGCGCAAGGCGGATCTGGAAGGTTCCGTCGGCCGCCGTCTGCAACGCGGTCGTGCGCTGGGACGAGCCGGCGCCGGCGTCGAAGGTCTCGACGACCTCCGCCGGCAGGCCGCCCAGCGGAGACCCGGCAGCGGTGGTCAATCGCCCGGCGTAGGGAACGCCGTGCCCGTAGGGCACGGCCCTGGTCGTGGGCCGGTTCGCGAACGACTCGATCGCCTCGCGCCGGCAGCGGCGCTGCCCGTCTTTCCGCCAGCAGCGCTGCCAGACCAGCCGCCTGCTGCCGAAGCCGGCGGTGATCGCGGTCTGCGTCTTCAACGGGCTCGCCAGCACCAGCCGGGCGCCGTTGCCGCGGCGCTCCGCGGTGATGGCATTGCCGGCGACGTCGTAACCGGTTGCCCTGAACTCGTAAGTGCCGGGCGGGAATGCGTCGGAGTTCCAGCGGGCGACGAGGCGGCCGTCGGACCCGGCGGTCGGCAGCGCCGCGAAGCGTTGGCGCGAGCCTGCTGGCCGCACCTCGATCGACCCCCGCACCAGGTCGGGGCCGGAGAGCAAGTCGCTGACCGTGGCCTCGATCCGCTCCGGGTCGGCACGATCCTGGGAGTTGGCGAAGGCGACCCGCGGCGGGCTTTCGTCGATCCGGACCGTGGCCAGGGGCGGCGAGTCCTCGCCGCTGTTGCCGGCGCCGTCGCGGGCGTAGAAGGCGACGCGATGCGCTCCCTCGCCGCTGACGACCGCGGCAGCGGAGTCGCCGGGGTCGGCCCTCGGCACGCCCCCATCGATAGCGATCGCGGTGTAAGCGCCGCTCGGGCCGTTCGCGGCCATGCCGGAGAGCGCGTCCGTCGCGGTCGCCCTCAGCTGAACCGGGCCGCTCGCCCAGCCTCGCGGCACTCCTCGCAAGGCCACCTCGGGACGCGTCGCATCCACCCGCACGATCGCGCTCTTCGTCTCCGCCGACCGCATTCCAGAGCCCGAGACGGCGACGACGTTGACCACGTTCGCGCCCTCCGGCAGCAGCCCGAGCGAGATCGTGTCGCCATCGACGCCGCCGTGCAGGTCGGTCTCGGCCAGGCTGCACCTGGAGGGGCCCAGGCAGGCCGCGCTCCCCGATCCGCGGGCGACCGCGATCGCGTAGCCGCGGATTCCGGAGATCGGCAGCGGCGGCGCCGGGTGCTCGACCCTCAGGATCGCGGCGGCGTTCCCCGCGACCCACCCCGCCGGTACCAGCGGCTGGGACGGTCCGGGGCGGACGTCGTCGAACAGAAGCGTCGCACTGGTCGCCGTCCCGACCTCTCCGCTGGCGCTCTCGAGCCAGACGTCGGCCGTGTAGCGGCCAGGGCTCGCGGGGACGTGGATGTGGTCGATCTGGTCGATATCCCAGGGGAACCGGGCTTGAAGGAGGGTCAGGCTGCCGCTCGAGTCGCGAAGGCGGAGGTTGGCGGCGGCGACCGCGACGCCATTCCCGGCGCTCGGGCCGTCCCAGTCGAGGCGGAAATCGTTGTCGGCGTGCCAGCTGTCCTCGCCGCCGGCGACGCGCAGGTTGAGCGGGCGCAGCGCGGACGGATCCGCCGCCGCGACGCGGTGACGAGAAGCGAGGCGACGGCCGCCACCGAGACGAGAAGAGCGCCGCGCAGGCGCCTCACGGGCCGAACTCCCCCGCGGGATTGCCGGCACTCGAGCTCGTCGAGCTGCCTTCGCGGCTTGGTTCGGGAGTCGCAACGGGTTCGGGTTCCGGCGGCACGTATTCGGTGGCGCCGCCGCCGGCTTCCGCTGCGGGGCTCGGGGCCGGTTCGGGTTCCGGCGCCGGATCGTGGCGGGGCGGCTCGGGTGCGGGTTGCGGAGGTGCGGGCGTGGGCCCGGGTGCGGTTTCGTACTCGACGCCGCTGGCGCCTCCCCACTCGGCGGCGATGACCGGGTCGATCCGGCGCTCCACGGCCGGCGCCTTCGTCTGCCTGTGCCCGAGTTCGACCGGCGCTGGCACGAGGCCGGTCGCCACGCAGGCCGCCGCGCCGCCGGCGGTGCCGACGCAGATCGCGGCGACCTTGGCGAGGGCCGCCAGGCCCGCCCCGCGGGCGCCCCCCGAGGCGGCGACCTGCGAGAGCGCCGAGTCGGTGGCGCCGCCGCCGAGGCGAGCGGCCAGCGCCGCGACCGCGTCGTGGGCGCGATCGAGCAAGGAGCGGCTGAGCGGCAGCGCCGGCGCCAGGGCCGCCGCGGCGGCGGGGGCCGCCCGGTAGGCGCGCAGGGTCGCCCGGCAGCCGCCGCAGGCGCGCAGGTGCTCGCGCAGCGCCGCCGCATCCGCGACTCCGGCCTCGCCGTCGCAGAAGGCCGAGAGCAGCGGCCCCATCTCCTCACAGCGGCTGCCGTCCTGGCTGCGCGAGAGCAGGCGGCGGAACCGCTCCCTGCCCTCGGCCAGGCAACGGTTGATCTTGGTCTGGCTGAAGCCGGTGATCTCGCCGATCTCCTTATAGGAGTACCCCTCCGCCAGCAGGCTCAGCGCCCGCAGCTCCTGCGGCTTCAGGGCCTGCAGCGCCTCGCGGCTGCGGGCGACCGCTTCCTGGCGCTCGGCTCGCTCCGGCGGCCCATCGCTGGTCGCCGGGATCATCGCCACCCAGTCCTCGCGCCCGGGCTCGGTCGCGACGGCGGCGGGCCCGCTGAGGATTCGCTCGCGGTCGCGCCGCACCGCCAGCGCCTCGTGCTTGACGACGGTCTGGGTCCAGCGGATCAGTTCTCGGGGGTCCTCACTAGGCGCCTTGGTCAAGAGGATCTCGAGCGCGCGCTGCAGCGCGTCGTCGGCATCGTCGGCGCAGATCGAGTAGCGCCGAGCGGTGCGTCGCAGCGCCTCCTCGTGGCGCGAGTAGGTCTCGATTGCAGCACGCTTACGCGCTGCCTCCGACACAGCCGCCGGCGCGGCGCGTTCCTCCCCCCGCTCGATTGAACTCACTGGTCGGCTCCCCCCGCCCACTTCAAGCTTTCGCACCAAAACATTGACACTGCCAGTCGCGTTCGGCGCGGTTCTCTCCCCCCTTGTGGACGATTTTCCACCCACAAAAGTCGGAAATTGCAGGAAGCACCCGGCCGGCACCCGCGATCCCGGCCCCGATAGCATCGCCGGCCATGACTACCTGCGCAGTGACCGGCGGCGCCGGCTTCCTCGGATCCCACCTCTGCGAGCACCTGCTCGGCAAGGGGCACCGGGTGATCTGCCTCGACAACCTCGAGACCGGGTCGCTGGAGAACATCGCTCACATCCGTGACGATGCGTTCGAGTTCCGGCACGTCGACATCACCACCTACGTCGACATCCCCGAGGACCTCGACTTCGTCTACCACCTGGCCTCCCCGGCGAGCCCGATCGACTACCTGCGGCTGCCGCTGCACACGCTCAAAGTCGGCTCTCACGGCACCCACCACATGCTCGGGGTGGCCAAGTGGAAGCGCGCCCGCTTTCTGATCGCCTCGACCAGCGAGGTCTACGGCGACCCCAAAGTCCATCCGCAGAAGGAGGACTACTGGGGCCACGTCAACCCGATTGGCCCGCGCGGCGTCTACGACGAGGCGAAGCGCTACGCCGAGGCCCTGACCATGGCCTACCACCGCCAGCAGGGCGTCGACACCGCGATCGTCCGCATCTTCAACACCTACGGCCCGCGCATGCGCGCGCACGACGGCCGCGCGATCCCGACCTTCCTGCGCCAGGCGCTGCAGGGCCGGCCGCTGACCGTCTTCGGCGACGGCAGCCAGACCCGCAGCTTCTGTTACGTCGACGACCTGATCCGCGGCATCGTCGGCCTGGCCGAGTCCGACGAGCACTCGCCGGTCAACATCGGCAACCCCAACGAGTTCACCCTGCTGGAGCTGGCCGAAGCCGTGATCGAGGTGACCGGCTCCAGCTCGGAGATCGTCTACGAGGCGCTGCCGACCGACGACCCCCAGCAGCGCCGCCCCGACATCGGTCGCGCGCAGGAGCTGCTTGGTTGGGAACCGTCGGTCGAGTTGATCGAGGGCCTGCGCCGGACGATCGACCAGACCGGCACTGAGCGCCTCGTCGGCGCCACTGCCTAACTGGCGCCGGTCGAATGAGCGAGGGGCGCAGGCTGCTGCTGATCGGCGCCGGCGGCTTCATCGGCAACCATCTGGAGGTGGCGGCCAGGGCGGCGGGGCTCGAAGTCCTCGCAACCGCCCGGCAGGCCAGTGGCGAGGCGCCCGGCTGCGACTTGCTCGACCCCGCCTCGGTCTCGGCCTGCGTGGCGGGGGTGCGCCCCGACCTCGTGGTGAACCTCGCCGGCGCTGCCTCGGTCGGCCGCAGCTGGCAGCAACCCGCTGAGACCTTTGCGGTCAACGCGACCGGCGTCCTCCACCTCCTGGAGGCGGTGGCGCAGGAGGCGCCCAGCGCCCATGTCCTCTGCGTCTCCTCGGCCGACGTCTACGGCATGCGCGAGGAGGCGGAACTGCCGTTGAGCGAGCAGCTGCAGCCGCGCCCGGTCACCCCCTACGGCGCCAGCAAGGTGGCGATGGAGGTCCTCTGCGGCCAGTACGGTCGCGGCCGTGGCCTGCGGATCGGGGTCGCCCGCCTGTTCAACTTGATCGGGCCCGGCCAGTCGTCGCAGTTTGCCCTCCCCAGCTTTGCCCGCCGCATCGCCGCGGCCGAGGGGGCGGGCGAGCCCGAGGTCGACTTGGCCCTGGGCAACGTCGCCGCCTTGCGCGATTTCGTCGACGTCCGCGAGGGTGCTCGGGCGTTGGTCGACCTCTCGCTGCAGGAACTCGATGGCACCTACAACCTCTGCTCCGGCCGGGGGACGACGATCGCCGAGCTGGTCGAGGAGCTGATCGGCCAGGCGCGGATCCCGGTCGCGGTGCGCCAGGACCCTGGCCTCGAGCGGCCGGCCGACCCGCCGGCGCTGGTCGGCGACCCCACGCGGCTGCGCGAAGCGACCGGCTTCAGCGCTGAGACCCCGCTGGCGCAGACTCTGGCCGATGTGCTCGACAGCTGGCGCGCCGACGCCGCCAGCGCCTAGACCTGCGCCCCTCAATATCCTCACGGCAGATGGCGAGCAACAGCGACAACCCAGCAGCCGAGGAGATCCACCGCACGATCGCGCCGGTCGTCGGTCCCGACGACGAGCGGATCTTCACCGACTCCGGGATCGAAATCGAACCGCTCTACGACGAGAGCGACGTCGCCCCGGGGCTCGAGCAGCGCCTCGGCGAGCCCGGCTCACCGCCATTCACCCGCGGCATCCACGAGGGCATGTACCGCGACCGGCTCTGGACGATGCGCCAGTACGCCGGCTTCGCCTCCCCCGAGGACACCAACGAGCGCTACCGCTACCTGATCGAGCACGGCTCGACCGGGCTCTCGATGGCCTTCGACCTGCCGACCCAGCTCGGCCGCGACTCCGACGACCCGCTCTGCAACGGCGAGGTCGGCCGCACCGGCGTCCCGATCGACACGATCGAGGACATGCGGATCTGCTTCGACCAGATCCCGCTCGACGGCGTCTCCACCTCGATGACGATCAACGCCCCGGCGGCGATCCTGCTGCTGCTCTACGAGCTGGTCGGCGAGGAACAGGGCGTCCCCTCCGAGAAGCTACGCGGCACCGTCCAGAACGACGTGCTGAAGGAGTACATGGCGCGCGGCAACTACATCTACCCGCCGGTGCCGACGATGCGTCTCACCACCGACATCTTCGAGTACTGCCAGACGCACGTGCCGAAATGGAACACGATCTCGATCTCCGGTTACCACATCCGCGAGAAGGGCTGCTCGGCTGTGCAGGAGGTCGGCTTCACCCTCTCCAACGCGATCGCCTACGTCGAGGCGGCGCTGGAGCGGGGCCTGAAGATCGACGACTTCGCCCCCCGCCTCGCCTTCTTCTTCAACTGCCACAACAACGTCTTCCAGGAGATCGCCAAGTTCCGCGCGGTGCGGCGGATGTGGGCCAAAATCGTCAAGGAGCGGTTCGGGGCCGAGAACCCGAAATCGATGCAGATCCGCTTCCATACCCAGACCGGCGGCGTCACCCTGCAGGCCCAGCAGCCCGAGGTCAACATCATCCGCGTCGCCCTGCAGGGCTTCGCCGCGGTCAGCGGCGGCACCCAGTCGCTGCACACCAACGGCTTCGACGAGGCGCTGGCGCTGCCGACCGAGCGCTCCGCCCGGATCGCCCTGCGCACCCAGCAGGTGCTCGCCTACGAGTCCGGCGTCGCCGACACCGTCGACCCCTTCGCCGGCTCCTACTTCGTCGAGTCGCTGACCGACGAGATCGAACTGCGCTCCTGGGAGCTGATGGACAAGGTCGGCGAGATGGGCGGCTCGGTCGAGGCGCTGGAGTTCATGCAGCGCGAGATCGAGGAGTCGGCGCAGAGCTACCACGAGCGCTACCAGTCGGGCCAGGACGTGATCGTCGGCGTCAACAAATTCGTCACCGACCAGGTCGACGACGTCGACATCCTCAAGGTCGACCCCGAGGCCGAGCAGCGCCAGCTGACCCGGCTCAAGGCCTTCAAGGAGGCCCGCGACCAGGCCGACGTGACCGCCAAGCTCGACGCCCTGCGCGACGTCGCCCGTGGCGACGGCAACCTCCTGCACCCGATCCGCACCGCGCTCGCCGCCGACGCCTCGATCGGCGAGGTCTGCGGCGCCATGCGCGACGTCTTCGGCGAATACAAGGGCGGCGCCTTCTTCTAGTCGCCGAGCGCATCCGACATTTGCCCCAGCGGGGTGGGGTCAATATCCGATGCGCCGTCGCAGCATCGCGTTGGCTTCGCGGAGGGCGGTTCGCACCTTGCGGGGTTCGTAGCGGATCTCGTAGTGGGTGAAGCGCAGTGGGCTCATCCCGGCGATCACGTGGGTTCGGTCCCGAAGTGCGTCTCGCGCTTGGCTGGAGGGAGTGCGGTGATAGCGGAGGCCGTCCGTCTCCACCACCAGGCCCAGTTCAGGCCAATAGAAGTCGACTTCGAAGCCGTTGACGAACTGTTTGCTGTGAGGAGACGGCAGTCCGGCGGCCGCCCCGATCGGGCGAAAGAAGATCTCGAGGTCGGAGTCCGAGAGGCGGAAGGTGAGTTTGTCCAAGAGCTGGCGCAGCGGTCTGACCCCCGGCTCACCGGCGTGGTCGCCGAGGGCGAGGCGCAGCGTCTCGGGGTCGATCAGGTCCCGCTTGTCGGCGTCGTTGACGGCGCGCTCGATGGCAATCGGACCCAGTTCGGCCGCCATGTCGACCAGCGTGCGCACCGGCCCCGTGACCGGGATATCGTCGAACAGGGCGATGTCCGCGTCCGCGAGCATCGGGCGTCCACGGATCCGCATCCCCGGCCGCCGCAATTCGCAGCGACGGCGCACACTTACGTCAATGAGCCCTGGACGCTCGATTCCAATCCTCAACAGGGCAGCGGCACTGCGGTGGCTCAGTGCCGCTCCCTCTCCGCAAACGAGTACCGCTGCCATCCAGCGCCGCCTTTCGTTCAGCTGCGGCCAGCCGACCGCATAGACGCCACGGGCAACCGGGTGCAGTCGTCTCCTCTGGATACGGTGCTCGATCGATCCACTTCCGAACCCGAGCTCAAGCAACTGGCGTCGCGCGAGCAGCCCATGCTGCTTCCCCGCAAGCTCCCAAGCTCGCGCGTTTCGCGTATCCGACTTTGTCCCCCCCATGGTGGGGTAAAGATCGGTTGCGCTTCGAGTTCTCCCCCCGGTCGTTTGATCGCAGGGCCTGAACGGTCTCTCCCAGGCAGGAAGGGGGGAAGGAACAGCCGCTCCTCGGTGGAAGCGGGCCTCAATGATCGAGGCATCGCGGACGCTGATGAAGTCGGAGCCGGAGCTGGCCGAGCTGCTCGGCGCTGTCGACGGGGTCGAGGTTACGATGGCCGAGAAGGGCTTCGGCACCCGGGTCGCGATCCGCGCCGACGAGGGAACCGGCCTCGAAGCCGCCGACCTGGAGGCCTTCCTCGACCGCCTGGCGGAACCGCAGCGGCGGCCGTTCGGCAGCGTCTGACGCGCCTAAATAGAATCCCGCGCCGCCCTTGAGCCACGAGCGCCCCCACCGCTGATGCGCGAGAAAAACCCAGTCACCCACGAGGAGAAGCTCGCCTACCTGCGCGAGTTGCGCGAGGCCGCGATCCACTCCGCCTCCGAGGAGGCGGTCGAGAAGCAGCACGCGAGGGGCAAGATGACCGCCCGCGAGCGGATCGAGAAGCTGCTCGATCCCGGCTCCTTCGAGGAGCTCGACACCTTCGTCCGCCACCGCACCTACGACTTCGAGATGCAGAAGAAACGGCCCTGGGGCGACGCCGTCGTCACCGGCCATGGCTTGATCGATGGGAGAACTGTTTTTGTTTTCTCCCAAGACTTCACCGTGTTCGGAGGCAGTCTCGGCGAGGTGATGGCGGAGAAGATGTGCAAGGTGATGGATCTCGCCGCCCAGGTCGGGGCTCCGGTTATCGGGATCAACGACTCCGGCGGCGCCAGGATCCAGGAGGGCGTCGTCTCCCTCGGCGCTTACGGCGACGTCTTCGCCCGCAACGTCAAATGCTCCGGCGTGATCCCCCAGATCAGCTTGATCATGGGCCCCTGCGCCGGCGGTGCCGTCTACTCGCCGGCGATGACCGACTTCATCTTCATGGTCAAAGAGACCTCGCACATGTTCATCACCGGCCCCGAAGTGATCAAGACGGTGACCGGCGAGGAAGTCGAGTTCGAGGAGCTGGGCGGGGCGATGAGCCACAACTCGAAGTCGGGCGTCGCCCACTTCGCTTCCGAGGATGAGGAGAGCTGCCTCGAGGACACCCGCTACCTGCTCAGCTTCCTGCCCTCCAACAACCTCGAGACGCCGCCGCGCTTCGAGCCCTCGGACGACCCCGAGCGCGAAGACGAGGAGCTCGACTCGCTCGTCCCCGACGATCCCTCCAAGCCCTACGACATGCGCGACGTGATCGCCCGCATCGTCGACGACGAGGAGTTCTTCGAGGTCCACGAGCACTTCGCCAAGAACATCGTCTGCGGCTTCTCCCGGCTCGACGGCTTCCCGATCGGCATCGTCGGCAACCAGCCCGCCTTCCTGGCGGGGGTGCTCAACATCGAGGCCTCCGAGAAGGCGGCCCGCTTCGTTCGCACCTGCGACGCCTACAACGTCCCGATCGTCACCTTCACCGACGTCCCCGGCTTCCTGCCCGGTACCGACCAGGAGTGGAACGGGATCATCCGCCACGGCGCCAAGCTGCTCTACGCCTTCACCGAGGCGACCGTGCCGAAGCTCACCGTCGTCACCCGCAAGGCCTACGGCGGCGCCTATGACGTGATGAATTCCAAGCACATGCTGGCCGACTTCAACGTCGCCTGGCCGACGGCGGAGGTCGCGGTGATGGGCCCGGAGGGCGCCGTCAACATCATCTACCGCAAAGACATCGCCGCCTCTCCGACTCCCGACGAGCGGCGCCAGAAGCTGATCGACGACTACAAAGCGCACTTCGCGAACCCCTACTCGGCCGCCGAACGAGGGTACATCGACGACGTGATCGAGCCGCGGGAGACGCGGCCGAAGCTGATCAAAGCGCTGCGGATGCTGCAGAGCAAGCGGGTGGCGCAGCCGAAGCGTAAGCACGGGAACATCCCTTTGTAGCTCGTAGCGGGGAAGGGGAGTTGGGGGACCCCCAACTCCCCTTCCCAGGGACGATCTACCCTCGGAGTGCGGGCAGCTCTCGGCGAGACTTCGAAGGAAGCAACCATCTCCGCCGCTCACAGGAAGAGCTGAACCGCCCGGACCCTGGGACGCTTGACTTCACGTCGCGAGGCTCCCAGGAGATGCCCGAAATTTTGGAGCGCCTGAGTCGGAGAGGTCGGTGCCCCTCTCGCAAAGCGGCGTCCGATTTTTGCCCCTTCAACTCAGCGAGAGATCCAGGGCTCCCGGCAAAAATCCCAGCGACGCGAGAGGGGCACCGACCTCTCCCCTCAGCCTCTCGAACTTTCAGGGCATCCGCGTAGCAGCCTCACGCCGCGAAGCCCAGGTCGCCAATGGCGCCGCGGTCATCTCTTCCCAGGCGGCGTCCTCGCCGAAGAATTGCATCACGACGAAATGCAGCAGCCCCGGAAGCATCTCCGGGGCAGTCTCCGGTTCGTCGCTCATCAACTTGGCTCGCACAAGAGTCTCGATTGCCCCTACCATGAAGGTTGCCGTCACTGGAGGTGGAGCTTGGCGAGTTGGGATCTCGCGGCGCGCGCCATCAATCGCGTGGGAGAGGCGCTCCATCAAAAGATCATGTTCAGCAAGCGCAGCGCCGCCCGCGGCGTGCGCCTCGACGAGCAGGGCGCGAGCCAGGGACGGCTGGTGGGCGCAGAACTCGAGCAGCTCGGCCATTCCCGCGCGCAGGCCCTCGCGCCAGCTCGGTTGGCGTTTGGCGCTGCCGATCAGCCGCTGGTAGAGCCAGCTGGCAGCATCGCCGTAGGCTTGGGCGAAGCAGTCCTCTTTGTCCTCGAAGTGCTTGTAGAACGTCGCTCGGCTCGCCTGCGCGCGCTCGATCACGTCCTGGACGGAGATGTGCTCGTAACCGCGCTCGCCGCTGACCAGGAGCATCGCCTCCAGGAGGCGCTCGCGGGCGCGGCGGACGCGGCGGCCGGGAAAGGGGACGACCGGAGTCGCCGCCTCGTCAATCGCTGCAGAAGTCTGATCGGACATCGCCTGGACCTTTCGAAAACAAACTCCTTTTGTCTAGATATAGCAGCTTTCAGAGACACCGATGACCAGAACGCTAAAGTTTCTAAAGAAAAGGAAAGTAGACACCAGGTGAACGTTATGGTATCTTGCAGGTATGGCGAAGCAGCGCCCATTGTCGGAGCGGCTTGCGAAGATGCCCCCGGGTCGGCACCTGATCCCGAGCGACTTCGTCACCCAGAACCAGCGCGAGCGGATGCTCCTGGCGACGGCGGAGCTGGTCGCCGAGCGCGGCTACCAGAAGACCACGATCGAGCTGATCGCGAAAACGTCGCGGGTCGCCCTGGTCACCTTCTACGAGCAGTTCTCGAGCAAGGAGGAGTGCTTCCTCGCCGCCTTCGACGAGAGCGTTGCCGCCGCGAAGGAGGTCTTCGCCGAACTTCTGAACCCCGAGGATCCCTGGCAGGAGCAGATCTCCGTTGGCCTCGAGATCTTCCTCGAGATGGTCGTCAAAGAGCAGGCACGGGCGAAGCTCTGCATCGTCGAGGCCCAGGCAGCCGGCACGGCCTCCCTCGCCCGCTATCAGGCGATGCTCGAAAGCGTGGCGCCGAAGCTACGCGAGGGGCGCGAGTTCAACCCGAGGGCGAGCCGGTTGCCGGACGGGCTGGAGGTCGCGATCGCCGGCGGGATCGTCTGGCTGGTGCACCAGCGCCTGGTCGCCGACGACATCGACGACCTGATGGCGCTGTTGCCGGAGATGCTGCAGGTGACGCTTACCCCTTACATCGGCGAGCTGGAGGCGGGGCGGGCCGCCGACGCAGCGCAGGCGCGGGTAGCCGCCTGAGGCCCACAAGCGCAGGGAGCAGGGCCGGGCGCATGTGAGCGCGGAGAGCGAGGTCGGGGCCACGGCCAACGAGGACCCGGTCCGCCGGCGGATAGCGATGGCGATGATCGAGCTGGCCGGCGAGGACGGCCTCGAGTCGACGACGGTGACGATGGTCTGCGAACGCGCCGGCGTCGGCCGCGCCGCCTTCGACGCCAACTTCACCGGCAAGGAAGACTGCTTCCTGCGGGTCCACGGTGAGATCACCGTGGAGTTCTGCCAGCGGGTGGCTGCCGCCTATGCCGGGCCACGCGCCTGGCACGACCGGATCTGGGCGGGGGCCTGGGCGGCGATGCGCTTCCTCCGGGAGGACGCGCCGCGAGCCCACTTCTTCGTCGTCGCGGTCAACGGCGCCGGCAGCCGGGCTCAGGCTCGCCGTGACCGCGTGCTGCAGGGGCTCGCCGACATGATCGACGCCGGGCGGGCCGAACTGGAGGAACCGGAGTCGGTCTCGCGCAGCACCGCGGAGATGGTCAGCGGCGCCATCTACGGCACGATCCTGACCAAGATCCGCGGCGGCGCCCTTGAGCGCGACGAGGAATTCCTCTCCGAGCTGGTCTACATGGCGATGATGCCCTACCTCGGCGCCCGCGCCGCCGAGGACGAGCTGCTGGTCCAGCCCCTGCGCTGATGGATCGATGGGCCGATAAGTCGTTGCCGGGACGACTTATCGGCCCATCGGCCCTGTGGAGGGGTGGGGTATGGTCGATGGGTGGCCAAGGCGACGGCGAAGGGCAAGGGGAAGAAGGCGACCGGTGCGGCCGCCGAGGTGTCGTCATCGGCCCCGCGCCTGCCCGCCGGTCGGCACGGGCTGCCCCGCGAGTTCATCGCCCAGAACCAGCGCGAGCGGATCATCACCGCGCTCGTCGATACCGTCGCCGAGCGCGGCTACAACGCGACCACGGTCGCCCACATCACCAAGGCGGCCTCGGTCTCGCGCCGCACTTTCTACGAGCACTTCGCCGACAAGGAAGCCTGCTTTCTCGCCGCCTACGAAATGGTCGCCGACCACATTCGCGACTCGATGCAGGTCGCGGCCGAGGCCTTCGAGGAATGGCCGCAGAAGGTGCGGGCGGCGCTGGGGACGATGCTGCGCTTCCTCGCCGGCGAGCCGGAGCTGGCCCGCGTTTGCATGATCGAGCCGATCGCGGCCGGGGGCGAGATCGCCACCCGCCACCGCGCCTCGATGCAGGGCTTCGTCGAGATCCTCAAGGCCGGGCGGCCCGAGCACAGCGGCGAGCGACCGCTACCGGAGGCAACCGAGGCGACCCTGGTCGGCGGCATCGTCTCCCTGATCGTGCGTGAGATCAACGCCGGCCGCACCGAGAAGCTGGAGCAGCTGCTGCCGGACCTGGTCGAGCTGACGCTGGCGCCGTACCTGGGCGGCGAGCAGGCCGCCAAGCTCGCCCACCAGGCGTAGCCGACTTTTGCCCCAGCGCGGTGTGGCCAAAGTCGGCCGCGCTCAGGGAACCGCGGTTGCCTCGGCCTCGATCTTGCCGCCGCCTTTGCCCGCGATGCTGCCGCCTTCCTCGCGGGTGAGGCGATGGGCGAAGTAGACGGGGATGATCGAGAGCAGGACGACGATCAGGGCGACGACGTTGACGATCGGCAGCTGGGTGGGGCGGAAGAGGTTGCGGAAGATCCAGATCGGCAGCGTTTCCTCGCCGGCCCCGATCGTGAACGTGGTGACGATGATCTCGTCGAAGGAGAGGGCGAAGGCGAGCAGGGCACCGGCCCCCAACGCGGTTTTCATGCTCGGCAGGGTGACGAAGCGGAAGGTCTGCCAGGTGTGGGCGCCGAGGTCGGCCGAAGCCTCCTCGAAGGAGGCCGAGGTGCGACGCAGGCGGGCGACGACGTTGTTGTAGACGACGACGATGCAGAAGGTGGCGTGTCCGACGATCACCGTGAAGAGGCCGAGGTTGACGCCGAGCACCTGGGTGAAGGTGTTGCTGATTGCGACGCCGGTGACGATGCCGGGCAGGGCGATCGGCAGGATCACCAGGAAGGAGATCGTCTCGCGGCCGAAGAAGCGGTGGCGGGCGACGGCGAGGGAGGCGAGGGTGCCGAGCACGATCGCGATCGCCGTCGCCGCCAGGCCGGCTTTGATCGAGGTCAGGAAGGCTTCGCGGGCGGCTTCGTTTTCGATCGCCTTTGGGAACCAGTCGAGGGTCAGCCCGGGCGGCGGCCACTTGAGGATGTTGCTGGCGTTGAAGGCGTAGATGCCGACCACGATCAGCGGGATGTAGATGAAGGCGATGCCGATGCCGACCCCGGTTCGCAGCAGCACGGTTGCGCGTTTGGACAGTCTCATCGTTAGATGTGCTCGAAGGCGCCGAGCTTGCGGGCGACCAGCAGGTAGGCGATCATCACCACGATCGGGACCAGCGCCAGGGCGGACGCGAGCGGCAGGTTGTTGGTGATGTTGTTGAAGATGACGTTGCCGATGAACTGGTTGTTGGAGACCAGCCTCGGGGTGATGTAGTCGCCCAGGGTGAGGGCGAAGGTGAAGATCGAACCGGCGACCACAGCCGGGAAGGCGAGCGGCAGGATCACCCGGCGAAAGGTCGTGAAGGGCCCGGCGCCGAGGTCCTCGGAGGCGCTGATCAACGAGCCCGGGATGCGCTCCAGCCCGGCGTAGATCGGCAGGATCATGTACGGCAGCCAGAGGTAGCTCATCACCAACCAGACGGCGACGTTGCCGTAGCCCGGCCCGTGCAGCCCGAGCGGGTTGAGGGCCCAGTTGATGATGCCGTCGTTGGAGAGCATCGTGCGCCAGGCCAGCACCTTGACCAGGTAGCTGGACCAGAGCGGCAGCAGCACCGCGACGATCAGGATCGCCTTGCCCCGCCGGCTCGCCACCTTCGCCATGTAGAAGGCGATCGGGAAGGCGAGGAGGGCGTCGGTGACGGTGACCAGGGCGGCGATCAGGACCGTGCGCCCGACGATGCTGCGGTAGACCGGTTCGTCGATCAGCGTTTCGAAGTTTTCGAGTCCGAAGCCGCGCACGACCTCGCCGCTGAGCGCGTCCACCGACCAGAAGGCGGAGACCAGCAGCACCGCCAGCGAGCCGAGGTAGCCGATCACCAGCCAGCCGACCGGCCCGGCCAGCAGCGTCCCCACCTGCAGGCGGGGACGGCCTTGGAAGAGGCCGGCGAGTTTGCGGCCCGCCGACCTCTTCGTCACGACGGCTTCAGCAGCCATCGCTCACGACCGTTCGCTCACCCCTTGATCGCGGTCCAGGCCTGGACCCAATCGTTGTAGTCCTTGCAGTCGTCGTTGCCGTTGCCGCAGTCGGCCAACGGGGTCTCCCAGTAGTAGACGCGCTTCCAGAAGGCCGGGTTGTCGGCGTGGTATTTGGTGCAGAAGCTCTTGTCCGCGGTTTCGTCGCAGGCAAGGCTCTGGGCCGGCGCCTCGCCGAAGAATTCGGCCACTTCGGCGTTGACTTTCGGTTCGATGATCCAGTTCATCCACTCGTACATGCAGTTGGGATGCTTGGCGGAGGAGCTGATCATCCAGGTGTCCGACCAACCGGTGGCCCCCTCCTTGGGCAGGAAACCCTGGCTGGCGGGGCTGGCGGCGACCGGGTCGCCTTCTTCCTGGAGGGCGAAGTACTGGTACTGCCAGGTGGTGCCGACCGTGGCGTCGCCGTTGGCGAAGGCGGAGATCTGCTTGGTCGCTTCCGACCAGTATTCGCCGACGTTGGCCCGCTGTTCCTTCAGCAGATCGACCGCCGCGTTGAACTGTTCTTCGTTCAGCTCGTAGGGGTTTTCGATTCCCAGGTCGGGCTGGTGCGCCTTCAGGTACACCGCCGCGTCGGCGATGTAGATCGGGTCGTCGTAGGCGCTGATTTTGCCGCTGTATTTGGCCGCGACTTTCGGGTCGAGCATCACGTCCCAGGAGTCGGGGGCGGGCTTGACGTCGCTGGAGTTCCACATCAGCAGGTTGGCGCCGCGGCCGTGCGGGATCCCGTAGGGGGTGCCGTCGAAGGTGTTGTAGGGCTGGTTCTTCAAATCGCTGAAGACCGTCTTGTAGTTGGGGACGAGATCGACGTTGACCGGGTCCACGGCGCCGGCGGCGACGAGGCGGGCGGAGGCGTTGCCGGAGGCGGAGACGCCGTCGTATTCGCCGGTCTCCATCAGTTTCACCATTTCGTCAGAGGTGCCGGCGACCTTGTTGTTGACCTTGCAGCCGGTTTCCTGTTCGAACGGTTTGGACCATTCCGGTTCGACGTAGCCAGCCCAGGAGATCAGGTCGACCTGACCCTCGCCCTTGCCGAGCTTCTGCAGCTCTTCGCCGCTGCTGTCGCTGTCGCTGCTGGAGCCACAGCCGGCGAGGACGAGCATGAGTGCGACCAGGCCGGCCACGACGATCCATGCCGTGCGGGCGGGATGAGCGTCTTTCCCCGTCATGATGCAACCTCCTCTGTAGTTGACTTCCCCCGGACGGTGGCCGCGTGCTGCGGACGCCATCCCACCAAAACCTCTTCTCCCTGTTCGGGAGCCGCCCCGGGGGCCGCTCCCTCCAAGTTCTGCCGGACCAGCTGCAGCGCGCCGCCGGCGTCCAGCGCCACCGTGTAACGCGTCACCATCCCCGCGTAGGCGACCTCGGTGACCCGGCCGCGCTCGCTGTGGAGCCCGTCGGCGGCGGCGCCGGGCTCGAGTAGCTGGATCTTCTCGGGGCGGATCGTCAGTTGCTCGCCGTCGCGCTCGATCAGGTTGGAGACGCCGACGAAGCCGGCAACGAACTCGTTGACCGGCTGCTCGTAGAGCTCCTCCGGCGGGCTCACCTGCTCGATCCGGCCGTCGTTGAAGACGGCGATCCGGTCGCTCATCGTCAGCGCCTCGTCCTGGTCGTGGGTGACGTAGACGAAGGTGATGCCGACCTCGCTCTGGATCGTCTTCAGCTCGACCTGCATCTGCTCGCGCAGCTTCAGGTCGAGCGCTCCGAGCGGCTCGTCCAGGAGCAGCACCTTGGGCCGGTTGACGATCGCCCGCGCCAATGCCACCCGCTGGCGCTGGCCGCCGGAGAGCTCGCCGGGCTTGCGCTCGGCGTAGCCGGGCAGGCGGACCATCTCCAGAGCCTCATCGCGACGGCGGCGGCGCTCGGACCTGTCCACCCCGGCCACCCTCAGCCCGTAGGCGACGTTGTCGCCAACGGTCATGTGTGGGAAGAGCGCGTAGTCCTGGAAGACGGTGTTGACGGCGCGGTCGTAGGGCGGCACGTCGCTGACCTCCTCGCCGGCGAGTTCGATCGTGCCGTCGCTGGGATCCTCGAAGCCGGCGATCATCCGCAGCGTCGTCGTCTTGCCGGAGCCGGAGGGGCCGAGGAAGGTGAAGAACTCGCCGCGCTCGACCTCAAGGTCAATGCCCGCAACCGCGACCACCTCACCGTAATGCTTGGTGAGGCTTGCCAAACGGATGTCGGGAGCTGAGGTGGCTACATATGTGACGTTATCCGAGCCGGTCAGGAAAGAAAGGACAAATCCACCCAGTTCCATTGGCCAGAATGGAGCACGCTTACAGTTCGTGTTGGCCCAAGCTGTACTGCTCCAGTTCGCGTTGGCCCCGAGTGGGCAGTGCTCGCAGCGGCTGCCTACTCGCCGTTCGTCCGCCTGCCGTTGCCGTTGGCGATCGCGCAGGCCTGCTCGGCGCCGAGGAAGGGAGCGAGGGCGAGGTAGGTGAGCAGGGGGGCGAGTTTGGGCAGCGTCTCGGCGCCGCCGGCGCGCAGGCGGTCGTAGATCGTGCCGTAGATGGCGCCGACGATCATCTCGAGCACGATCGGGTCGACTTCCGGCGAGTCGTCGAAGGCCGGTCCCAGCAGCGCGCCGAGCAGTTCCACGCCGCCGGCATCGCGCTGGGCGATCGCCTCCGGGCCGGCGCCGTAGATCGCCACTATTCGCAGCTGGGCGAAGGCCGGCTCGGCGGCGAAGAAGTCGCAGGTGGCGCCGAGCGCGACGCGGACCGCGCGGGGCCAGTCCCGCGCCCGACGCGCCGCCGGCATCGTGGCGGCCAGCATCTGCGCACCGCTGGAGTCGATCGCGGCGGCCAGGGCGTCGTCCTTGTCGACGAAGAATTCGTAGAAGGTCCCCTGCGAGATCGAGGCGGCGGCGGCGATGTCGGCGATCGTCGTTGGCCCGTACCCCTTCTCCCCAACCGTGGCCGCGAAGGCGCGGATGATGCGCTGTTCGGGGTTCTGGGCGGCGAAGGGGGGCATCGGGGTGGTCGCCACGATCTTGCTGCGCCGGCTCGAGAGCCGCAGCGGCTGCGGAGGGGGCAGATAGTTCAGTCCCCAGCGCCAGAGCACCGGTATCAGCGCTGGCAGCTCCTCCTCGCGGCGCCGCTGCAGGCGATCGTGGACGATCCGGTAGACCCCGCCGACGATCGCCCGGGCCAGCTCGATCGGCGTCGCCTCGTGGCCGGGAACCTGCCTGAGGGCGACGCGGGCGAGGCGGCCGAACTCGTCGATCGTGCGCCGCACCGGTTCCACCGCGGGCTCCCCCGCGACGTAGGACTCGACGAAGACCATCCGCGCCGCGGCGGGCTGGGAGATCACCAGCTCGATGAAGGCGTCGAGGGCGACACGGGCGCGCTCCTCGGCCGGACTGTCCTCGCCGAGCCGCTGGGCGATCAGCGCCAGGGCGCCGTCGAGGATCTCCTCGGTCGCCGCCCGGAAGCAGTCCTGCTTGTCGGCGAAGTGCTCGTAGAAGGTTTTGCTGGAAATGCCCGATAGCTCCAGCAGGTCCGTGACCGAGCTGGCCGCATAGCCGCGGCTGTCGCAGCTGGTGACCATCGCCGCGAAGAGCCGTTCTCGCTGGTTGCGGGCGGCCTGCTCGGGAGCGGTGGCTCTGCCGCGCGGCAGCCGCCGCTCCCGCAGCCGCTCGGTATCTCCCCAGGGCGTCGCGACCATGGTTTAACGATAGAACCGATCCCGCACCTGAACAAAGCCGGGGTTATTTTGAGAGGCGGGCCACCTACCCCTCCTCTCTGCAGCCTCAGTAGCCGGCGGGGTGACGCGCGATGAAACCGACGTTGTCCCTGAGGTCGGTGTGCCAGCGCGGGCCGGTTTCTTCGGAGTCGCCGGAGGTGTCCCAGCGGACGCCGGCGACCACGGCATAGGCGTGACCGGGGTTGGTGTAGACGGTGATCCACCGTCCCAGCCCGGCCAGGCCCCAAGTTTCCATCGGGCCCGAGGGAAGCGGGCTTTCGATGAATTCGCCGCCGTGCAGCGCGAAGCTGACGGAGCCGGAGCAGTCATAGCCTTTGTCCCACCAGCGGGCGTGGCCGCCACCCCAGATGTAGGGCTTGGTGCGGATCTTGTTGGCGGCTTCGATCACCGCGACGACGCGGGGCGGAGCGCTGGCGGGGGGAATCAGTTCCCCGGTGCTGAGAAGCTTTGCTTTGGCGGTGGGGGTGCACGAGTCCACTACGGCGGAGGTCACTCCTCCGGTGACGCATGCTGCAGAAGCGCTTCCGGGAGCGGCAATGGCGACGACGACGAATGCCGCCGATAGCGCTAACGCTGCTTTGAACTTCAACTTGTCAGACAGCAAACCGATCTCCTCTTGTCGGCCTACGGGGTTAGCTGTCGGGCTAGCGCGAAAAGGAGCCTGCGCTCCCACCTGAACTAGGCGGGTTAGCCCCGAAAACGTGGTTCCCCCGTTCCCACACCGCCTATGAGCGAGTGGGACTCGGCGTTTCGGTTCTACGGACCGGCGGCAGTCTAGACCATCGGCCGGCACCTTGCTCACAAAACGCAAATATTTAGTTGCCTTTCGCACTTTCATCCCAGATTCCTGTCGGCAGTGCGACTGCTAGCTTGGGCTTTGGGATGGAACTTGCCGGCCGCACAGCACTCCTCACCGGCGCCACCGGCGGTCTCGGCAGGGCGATCGCCAAGGCGCTGGCGCAGCGCGGCGCCAGCGTGGCGCTGAGTGGGCGCAAGGCCGAGGCGCTGGAAGCGCTGGCGGCGGAGCTGCCCGGCGACGGCCATCGCGTCCTCGCCGCCGACCTCGCCGAGCCGGGCGCCGCCGAGCAACTCGCCGGCGCGGCGGGCGAGGTGGACTTGCTTGTGGCCAACGCCGGCCTCCCCGGCGCCGGCAGGATGGAGGACTTCAGCCCGGAGGAGGTCAAGCGGGCGCTGCGAGTGAACCTGGAGGCGCCGATGCTGCTGGCCCAGGCGCTCTACCCGGCGATGCTGGCCAAGGGTTCCGGCCACCTCGTCTTCGTCGCCTCGCTGGCCGGCAAGGCACCCAGTCCCCGCTCGGCGATCTACAACGCGACCAAGTTCGGCCTCCGCGGCTTCGCCCTGGGCCTGCGTTCCGACCTGGCCCCAGAGGGCGTCGGCGTCTCGATCGTCTCGCCCGGGTTCATCCGCGAGGCGGGCATGTTCGCCGAGTCGGGGGCGAATCCACCGCCGGGCCTCGGGACTTCGACTCCCGAGCAGGTCGCGAAGGGCACGCTGCGGGCGATCGAGGGCGACAAGGTCGAGGTTGCGGTGGCGCCCGCGCGGCAGCGCTTCCTGGCCCACTTCGGGCTGGCCAGCCCGACCATCGCGGTACGGACCGCCAGCGGCGGCACCGGTCAGAAGGCCGCCGCCGAGATCGCCGACGGGCATTCGAAGGACAAGAGGTAGAAACGACGACCTTGGAGGTATCCCCATGAGCAGCAGCAATTCTTTTGGCGCCCGTTCGACCCTCGCGGTGAGCGGGCGCGACTACGAGGTCTTCCGGCTCGATGCCCTGCAGGAGCGCTTCGACGTCGCCCGCCTTCCCTACTCGGTCAAGGTGCTGCTGGAGAACGTGCTGCGGCTTGAGGACGGCGTCTCCGTCGGCGCCGCCGACGTCGAGGCGATCGCCAGCTGGGACGCGGCGGCCGAGCCCAGCGTCGAGATCCCCTTCCAGCCGGCGCGGGTGCTGATGCAGGACTTCACCGGCGTCCCGGCGGTGGTCGACCTGGCGGCGATGCGCGACGCGATGGAGGAGATCGGCGGCGACCCGGCGGCGATCAACCCGCTGGTCGACGTCGACCTGGTGATCGACCACTCGGTCCAGGTCGACGCCTTCGGCAACGCCGGCGCCTTCGCGGTCAACGCCGAGCGCGACTTCGAGCGCAACCGCGAGCGCTACTCGTTCCTCAAGTGGGGCCAGCACTCCTTCGACAACTTCCGCGTCGTGCCCCCGGCGACCGGGATCTGCCATCAGGTCAACCTCGAGCACCTCGCCCAGGTCGTCTACAGCCGCGAGACCGACGGCGTCCTGCGCGCCTATCCCGACACCCTGGTCGGCACCGACTCGCACACGACGATGGTCAACGGCCTCGGCGTGCTCGGCTGGGGCGTGGGCGGGATCGAGGCCGAGGCGGCGATGCTGGGCCAGCCGATCTCGATGCTGCTGCCCCAGGTCGTCGGCTTCAAGTTCGGCGGCGAGCTGCCGGAGGGGGCGACGGCGACCGACCTCGTCCTCACCGTGACCGAGATGCTGCGCGAGCGCGGTGTCGTCTCCAAGTTCGTCGAGTTCTTCGGGCCCGGGCTCGCGACCCTCGGCCTCGCCGACCGGGCGACGCTGGGCAACATGTCGCCGGAGTTCGGCTCGACCTGCGCGATCTTCCCGGTCGACGCCGAGACCCTGCGCTATCTCGACCTCACCGGTCGCCCGACCGAGACGATCGAGTTGGTCGACGCCTACGCCCGCGAACAGGGCATGTTCCACGATGAGAGCACGCCCGACCCGGTCTTCTCCGACCTCCTGGAACTGGACCTGGGCGAGGTCGTGCCCAGCATCGCCGGACCGAAAAGGCCGCAGGACCGGGTGCCGCTCTCGCAGGCCAAGGAGTCCTTCCTCTCGGTGATGGGGGAATTCGACCCCGAGGCGGCCGAACAGATGGGCAACGGCCGCGACGAGGCGATCGAGGAGTCCTTCCCCGCCTCCGACCCGCCGGCCGAGGACCACGACGACGAGCGCGGCAAGCCGCGGCCGGCGGTCAGCGGCGCGGCGGTGGCCGACCGCGGCAGCAGCGACGCGATCGCGGTGACCCTGGAGGACGGCACCGGCTTCGAGCTCGACCACGGCCGGGTCGTGATCGCCGCGATCACCAGCTGCACCAACACCTCCAACCCCAGCGTCATGGTCGGCGCCGGCCTGCTCGCCCGCAACGCGATCGAGCGCGGCCTGACCCGCAAGCCCTGGGTGAAGACCTCGCTCGCTCCCGGCTCGACCGTCGTCACCGACTACCTCGAGCGCGCCGGCCTGACCGAGTACCTCGATGCTCTCCAGTTCAACCTGGTCGGCTACGGCTGCACCACCTGCATCGGCAACTCGGGACCCCTGGAGCCGGAGATCTCGGCGGCGATCGCCGAGCGGGACCTGGCGGTCTGCGCGGTGCTCTCCGGCAACCGCAACTTCGAGGGCCGGATCAACCAGGACGTGAAGGCGAACTACCTGGCCAGCCCGCCGCTGGTCGTCGCCTACGCCCTGGCCGGGCGGATGGACCTCGACATCGTCAACGAGCCGCTCGGGGAGGGCGCCGACGGCGAGCCGGTCCACCTGCGCGATATCTGGCCCAGCGCCGAGGAGATCAAGGAGGTCGTCGGCGCCTCGGTCGCCTCGGAGATGTTCACCCGCAACTACGCCGAGGTGTTCTCCGGGGACGAGGAATGGGCTGCCGTCGATGTCCCCGAGGGCGATCGCTATACCTGGCCCGCTTCGACCTACGTGCGGCAGCCGAGCTTCTTCGAGCGGATGCCGGCCGATCCGCCCGGCGTCGAGCCGATCGCCGGCGCTCGGGTCCTGGCCCTGCTCGGCGACTCGATCACCACCGACCACATCTCACCCGCCGGGGCGATCAAAAAGGACAGCCCGGCGGGCAGGTGGCTGATCGAGAACGGCGTCGAACCGGGTGACTTCAACTCCTACGGCTCGCGGCGCGGCAACCACGAGGTGATGATCCGCGGCACCTTTGCCAACATCCGCCTCCGCAACCTCCTGGTCGAGCGCTCGGGCGGCTTCACCCGTCACTTCCCCGACGGCGAGGCCCAGCTGGCGATCTACGACGCCGCGATGCAGTACGCGGACGAAGGAGTCCCCTTGGTGGTGCTGGCGGGCAAGGAGTACGGCTCCGGCTCCTCGCGCGACTGGGCGGCGAAGGGGACGAACCTGCTCGGCGTCCGCGCCGTGATCGCCGAGAGCTTCGAGCGCATCCATCGCTCCAACCTGATCGGGATGGGTGTGTTGCCACTGCAGTTCGCCGCTGGCGAGAGTGCCGGGTCACTCGGGCTGAGCGGCGAGGAGACCTTCGACTTCGGCGACCTCGAGCAGGGCCAGGCGAAGTCAGTCACCGTCAAGGCCACGAAGGACGACGGCGACACCGCCGAATTCACCGCCACCGTCCGCCTCGACACCCCCAACGAGGTCACCTACTTCCAAAACGGCGGCATCCTCCAAACCGTCCTCAGAAACCTGAAGTAGGCAGTACCGGTTTCGTCGCGTTTAGCGAGTGTTGGGCCAGCGGGGCTAGGACCGAGGACACCGCCCCGCGCCAGCCCAACGCCGCTAAACGCGACGAAGGGGTGCAGTGGGGTCGCGGGAGGCAGGGGGGTCCGCGCGACCCTCACTGCACCAGCGCGTCGGTAGCCAGGGAGGGATGCCGACGCGGCCGTTCCCCTGGACGGGACTGCCCAAAGGAACAGTCACTATCTAGCTATACCGCGTCGACCCCCTGTGGTCAAGCGCAATCGACTGGTTTAGGAGCGATCCGTCGTGGTTTGGGCACGTTCGGAGTCTCCATGGCCCGATCCGGCCACTCCCCAGCCCTTGCGCTCGATCAGTTCGATCCCGATCACGCTGCCGACCGGCCCGACCGGGGTGAGCGTCGCGGCGAGCAGGGTGTAGGGCGCCTCACGCCGTACGCAGGCGATCCAGATGACGATGCAGAGGGCGATGAAGCCGAGGCCGTGCGCCCAACCGAACAGCATCGTCTCGGTGTCGAACCCCGGCAGCAGCCAGAACAGGATCAGGCCGCTGAAGATCGCCAGCTCGACCCAGGAGAGCCGCTTCACCCAGACGAACAACCGCCCGGGGACGGGCTTCTCGAACGGCGAGCGTGGCACCGCTGTCAGGCGCCCGGTGTGAGCGCGGTGAGGACGATGCGCTCCTGCTCCAGCATGTGGGCACCGGAGTAACCCTCGCCGGTGCTGGCCCGGCCCTGGCGGCCGATGTAGGTCAGCTCCACACCCTCCGGCAGCAGGCCCGGCATGCGCCGCGACATCACCTTCCAGGCACCCATGTTGCGCGGCTCCTCCTGGACCCAGGCGATCTCCTTCAGGTTCGGGTAGGAGGCGATCAACGCTTCGAGTTGTTCCTTCGCGAACGGGTAGAGCATCTCGACCCGGGCGATCGCCACGTTCTCGGCGTCCTCGCGACGCTCGCTGGCGTCGATGTCGTAGTACACCTTGCCGGTGCAGAGAACCAGGCGCTCGACCTTCTCGCGCCGGTCCCTCGCCTTCGGGTCGTCGAGGATGAAGTGGAAATGGCTCTCGGTCAGCTCCTCAAGGCTCGAGGTCGCGCGGTCGAGTCGCAGCAGCCCCTTCGGGGTGAAGACGATCAGCGGTCGCGGCTTGCGGATCAGCGCCTGGCGGCGCAGCAGGTGGAAGTACTGGGCGGCGGTGGTGGGGTTGGCGATGCGGATGTTGCCCTCGGCGCCGAGGGCGAGGAAGCGCTCGATGCGGGCGCTGGAGTGCTCCGGGCCCGAGCCCTCGTAGCCATGCGGCAGCAGCAGGGTGAGGCGGCTGGTCTGGCCCCACTTCGACTCGCCGGAGACGATGAAGCTGTCGATGATCACCTGGCCGGCGTTGGCGAAGTCGCCGAACTGGGCCTCCCAGAGGACCAGCGAGTTGGGTGAGGCGGCCGAGTAGCCGTACTCGAAGCCGAGGCAGGCGATCTCCGAGAGCGGGCTGTTGTAGAGCTCGAAGGGGGCGGAGGCGTCCTCGAGGTTCTGCATCGGCGTGTACTCGAGGCCGGTGTTCTCGTCGTGGAGGACGAGGTGGCGGTGGGAGAAGGTGCCGCGCTCGGTGTCCTGGCCGGTGAGGCGCACGTGGACGCCCTCGGTCAGCAGCGAGCCGAAGGCGAGCGCCTCGGCCTGGCCGAAGTCGATCCCGCCCTGCTCCATCGCCTCGATCCGCTTCGAGAGCGGGCGGCGCAGCTTGCGGTGGACGTTGAAGCCGTCTGGGGTCTTCAGCAGCTCCTGGTTGAGTCCGCGCAGCTTCTCGGCCTCGACGGCGGTGTGGACGGGTGGGCTGGCGGAGCGGTCGAGCAGTTCGCCGGTGCTGCTGGTCGTCGTCACCGTCGGGTCCTCGTACTCGCCCGACTCCATCTTCTCCCGCAGCTGCTTCAGCGCCGTCGCCATCTCCTCGCGGCGCGCCTCGGAGGCGTGGCCGACTTCCTCAGCCGAGATCGTCCCCTCGCCGATCAGCTTCTCGGCGTAGATCTCGGAGACCGGCGGGTGGGCCTTGATCTTGGCCGCCACCACCGGCTGCGTGTAGGCGGGCTCGTCGGTCTCGTTGTGGCCGAAGCGGCGGTAGCCGATCACGTCGATGACGATGTCGCGAGCCCAGCGCTCGCGGTAGGCCATCGCCAGCCGCACCGCCGCTGAGCAGGCCTCGACGTCGTCGGCGTTGACGTGGACGATCGGGACGTTGAACCCCTTCGCCATGTCGGCCGCGTAGGGGGTCGAGCGGGCGTCCTCGGGGTCGGTGGTGAAGCCGACCTGGTTGTCCTGGATGACGTGGATCGTGCCGCCGGTGCTGTACCCCTTCAGCGCCTGCAGGTTGAGCGTCTCGGCGACTACCCCCTGGGCCGGGAAGGCGGCGTCGCCGTGCAGCAGCACCGGCACCGCCCGTTTCGGGTCGTGGCTCAGCGTCGGGCCCTCGAAGTCGGACTGGAGGAAACGGGCGCCGCCGGTGACGACCGGGTCGACGAACTCGAGGTGGCTCGGGTTCGGGTAGAGGCGGACCGAGATCTTCTCGCCCTCGGAGGTCTCGTAGACCCCGCGGTGGCCGTAGTGGTACTTGACGTCGCCGGTGCCGCCGTGGGGGATCCCCGCCAGCGCCTTGACCGCGCCGAGGCGCTTGGAGCCCTCGAACTCGGCCAGGATCGACTCGACCGGGCGCCCGAGGTTGTGGGCGAGGACGCTGAGGCGGCCGCGGTGGGCCATCCCGAAGACGACCTCCTCGGCGCCGGCGCGGCCCGAGAGTGTGACCAGCTCGTCGAGCATCGGCACGACCACGTCGAGCCCCTCGATCGAGAACATCTTCTGGCCCAGGTAGGCCTTCTCGAGGAAGCGCTCGAACTGGAAGACATCGATCAGGCGCTCCAGCAGGCGCTTTTTCTCGGCGTCGGTGAGCGGCTGGCGGTGGGCGCCGGTCTCGATCATCTCGCGCAGCCAGATCCGCTGCTGGTGCGAGGAGAGGTGCTCGACCTGGTAGGCGATCGTGCCGCAGTAGGTCTCGCGTATCCGCGGCAGCGCCTCCAGCAGCGTTTCGCCGGGCACGCCGATGCGCAGGATCGAGGCCGGGATCCGGGCCATCAGCTCCGGCGTCAGGTTGACGTTCTCCGGCTGCAGCGCGGGGTCGCCCTTGGGTTCGGACCCGAGCGGGTCGAGCCGGGCGGCGAGGTGGCCGTGGGTGCGGTAGGCCTTGAGCAGCGAGGTCGCCGCCTGGACGGCCTGCAGGAGCTCCTCGTCGACCTCGCCCGGGGCGGTGCTCGGTTCGGCGCTGGGCGCGACGACGGTGCTGGCGCCGCCGAGCGGTGGCGCCGAGGCGGAAGCGGGGTGGGCGCTGGTGATGCCGGCGGCCTCGATCCCGAGATCGGCGGCGACCTCCTCGTAGAACTCCTCCTCGCCCTGCAGCAGCTGCTCGACCCGCTTCAGGAAGGCACCCGACTCGGCGCCCTGGATCACCCGGTGATCGTAGGTCGAGGTCATCGTCATCACCTTCGAGACGCCGAGCTGCTTCAGCCTTTCCGGCGAGGCGTGCAGCCACTCCGGCGGGTAGGCGATCGAGCCGGTGGCGATGATCGCGCTCTGGCCGCTCAGCAGCCGCGGCACCGAGGCGATGGTGCCGACCCCGCCCGGGTTGGTGAGGGAGATGTTGGTGCCCTGGAAGTCGTCGGCGGTGAGCTTGTTCTCGCGCGTCTTCGCGATCAGCTCTTCGAAGTTGGAGTGGAAGCCGGCGAAGTCGAGCCCATCCGACCCCTTGATCGCCGGCACCATCAGCGTGTGGCTGCCGTCCTTCTTCTCGACGTCGACCGCGATCCCAAGATTGACCGGCCCGTTCTCGATCGCGAAGGGCTTCCCATTCTTCTCGGCGAAGGTCCGCACCATCACCGGAAAGTCTTTGGTCGCCTCCACGATCGCCCAGGCAACGAGATGAGTGAACGAAACCTTCAACCCGCGCTCTTTGAGCACGACGTTGATCGCCTTGCGTTTCGCGTCCAGCGTGTCGACCGCAATCGTCCGGAACGACGTCGCGGTCGGCACCGCCCGACTCTCATCCATCGCCTTCGCCAGCATCGCGGCGGGCCCGCGCAGCTGCTTCTCCACACCGGCGCTCGCGGCGACAGCTCCATTCCCACCACCGCTCCCCGCAGCAAGCACGTCCTCCTTGGTGACCTTGGACCCAGGGCCACTCCCGCTAACCGCAGCAAGATCGACGCCAGTCGCTTCCGCAACCCTTCGAGCAACGGGCGTAACTCTGACGTCAGCGCCTCCGTTGCCTGACCCGACCTTGGTCCCTACGCCGTTTCCAGCGCCACTCTGCGGGTGGCCAGGGGGGGAGTCCGAGAACGAAGCCACGTCCTCGCCCGCAGGACTCCCCCCCTGGTCAGGCCCCGCAGCTGAGGCCTGCGAACCCTCGGAGGAGCCACCACCGGCTTCCATCTCGGCCATGGGCGCCCCGACCGGCACCTCGTCGTCCACCGCCACAAGAAGTTTCGTGATGACGCCGTCCATCGGCGCCGGAACCTCGGCGTCTACCTTGTCGGTCGAGACCTCAACGACGGTGTCGCCCTCGCTGACCGTGTCGCCCTCGCCGACATGCCACTCAAGGACGATGCCCTCGGTCACCGACTCGCCCATCTCAGGCATTGCGATCTGCACGGTGGCCGTCTCTGCCATTTCTTCTTCGCAGTCTATGAAACCCGGCGAGCGAGCTTCCCCGTCGAGGTAGGCTGAGGGCGATGAACTACTTCGTCACCGGCGCAACCGGGTTCATCGGCCGCAACCTGGTCGAGCGATTGCTGCAGCGCGAGGGCACGATCTACGCCCTGGTGCGGGCCGGATCGCGCGGTCGGTTGGAGGAGCTGCGGACCAGCTGGGGAGCCGACGGGGCGCGCATCGTCCCGGTCGCGGGCGATCTCTCCCAGCCCAGTCTGGGGGTTTCCGAGGAGGACCTGGTCGCGATGCGGGGCGAGGTCGACCACTTCTTCCATCTGGCCGCGATCTACGACCTCACCGCCGATGCCGATGCGCAGGAGATCGCCAACGTCGAGGGGACCAGGCATGCGATCGAGCTGGCGGGGGCGATCGAGGCCGGCTGCTTCCACCAGGTCAGTTCGATAGCCGCGGCCGGTCTCTACAAAGGCGAGTGGCGCGAGGACATGTTCGACGAGGCCGAACAGCTCGACACCAATCCCTACTTCCGCACCAAGCACGAGTCCGAGCGGCTGGTCCGCGAGGAATGCCCGCGTCCCTGGCGCGTCTACCGCCCGGGGATCGTGGTCGGCGACTCGCGCACGGGCGAGATCGACAAGATCGACGGGCCCTATTACTTCTTCAAGGCGCTGCAGCGGGCGCGGCGGGTGCTGCCCTCCTGGCTGCCGACGGTGGGCATCGAAGGGGGAGAGATCAACATCGTCCCGGTCGACTACGTCGCCGCGGCGATCGACCACATCGCCCACAAACCGAAACTCGACCGCCGCACCTTCCACCTCACCGATCCCAATCCGAAGACCGCCGGCGAGCTGATCAACCTCTTCGCCAAGGCGGCCGATGCGCCGCAAATGACGGTGCGGCTGGGCACCGACGTGACCGAGCCGGCGACCGGCCTGGCGCGGACGGCGCTGAAGTTCTTCCCGCCGGCGAAGCGGGCGGTGAAGATGGCCCTGGGCGAGCTCGACCTGCCGGCTGACGTCCTCACCTACGTCGACTACCCGACCAGCTTCGATTCCAGCGCCGCCCGCAAAGCGCTGAAAGGGTCCGGCATCGAGGTGCCGCGGCTGGAGAGCTACGCGGCGAAGATCTGGGACTACTGGGAGCGCAACCTCGATCCGAGCCTCTTCAAGGACCGCTCGCTGTCCGGCGCGGTGCGGGGGAAAATCATCCTCATCACCGGCGCTTCGTCGGGAATCGGCAAAGCAACCGCGGTCAAGGTTGCCGACGCCGGCGCGACGGTGCTGCTGGTCGCCCGCTCGGCCGAGAAGCTGGAAGAGACCCGCGACGAGATCGCCGCCGCCGGCGGCTCCGCCCACATCCACCGCTGCGACATGTCCGACATCGAGGACATCGAGCGGATGGCCGAGGAGGTGCTGGCCTACCACGGCCACGTCGACATCCTCGTCAACAACGCCGGCCGCTCGATCCGCCGCTCGGTGGCGCTCTCCTACGACCGCTTCCACGACTACGAGCGGACGATCCAGCTCAACTACCTCGGCGCGCTGCGGCTGATCCTGGCGCTGCTGCCGACGATGCGCGCCCGCAAGCAGGGCCACATCATCAACATCAGCTCGATCGGGACCCAGACCAACCCGCCGCGCTTCTCCGCCTACGTCGCCTCGAAGGCGGCGCTGGACGCCTTCAGCCGGGTGATCGCCTCGGAGATGGTCGAAGACAAGATCGCCATCACCACGATCAACATGCCGCTGGTGCGGACGCCGATGATCGCGCCGACGCGGATGTACGACATGTTCCCGGCGATCACGCCCGAGGAGGCCGCCGAGATGATCGCCAAGGCGATGGTCAGCAGGCCGAAGAAGGTGGCGACCAAACTCGGCAACTTCGGCGAGCTGCTCTACGCGGTTGCCCCCAAGGCCAGCGACACGATCCTCAACACCGCCTACAAGCTCTTTCCCGACTCGCAGGCGGCGAAAGGCAAAGAGGACGAGGCGCGCGACAAGGCACCCTCGACCGAGGCCGTTGCCTTTGCGCACCTGATGAAAGGCGTCCATTGGTAGCGGCGCCCGCTGGCGCTGCGCGCGGTTGAGCGGCTCAGGATGACGCAGCAGGAAGGGCTTGAGATCGGCTTTCGGTATGAGGACTCGGCCGAGCGGCTGGCCGAAATCGAGCCGTTGTGGAACGCTCTCCAGGAGCGTCACTCGGAGCTGAGCCCGATCCTCGGCCGCTCTGCTCCGAGTCGCGGGCTGGCGGCTTCCTGGCAACGCCGCCGGGCGAAATACAAGGGTTGGCTGGATGACCCCGCGACCTTCTTTGTGGTTGCCGAAGCTCAGGGTCAACCGGTTGGCTACGCGTTCGTCACAATCGGGCTGGGATACGCGAGCTGGGACACCGGCGATCGACTGGCGGAGCTAGAGACCCTCTCGGTGCTGCCCCGGCATCGCGGCGGAGGCATCGGCTCCGCGCTGCTGGATGCGGTCTGGGTCCGACTGAACGAGTTGAGCGTGAAAGATCTAGTAATCACGACGGCCGAGACGAACACCGATTCCCGCCGCTTCTACGAGCGCCACGGGTTTAAGTCGAGCTTCGTCATCTACTACGGAAAACAAGCTCAGCCATCGCGGCAAGGGTGAGTTCCGTGCGCCGGCTCAAGCACTGGGGGTGGGGGTACGAGGACCAGGCGGCCACCGCGACGCAGATGCGGGAGGCGGCGGAAGGGATCCGCGAGCGGTTCGGGTTTGGCGGCGAGGTGCGCAGGCCAGTCCCGCTCGAGCAGGTGGAGCTGCGGGAGGCGCGGCTGAAGGCGCCGGAACGGTTCGGCGACCTCTTCTCCGCGCAGCCCTACGAGCGGGTGTCGCACGCGCTCGGGAAGGCTTACCGGGACGTCGTGCGGGGATTCCGGGGGGAGTTCGAGAGCCCACCGGATCTGGTGGCGTTTCCGGGCGACGAGTCGGAGATCGAGACGGTGCTGAGCTGGGCCGAGGCGGAGGGGGCCGCCGTGATCCCGTTCGGCGGCGGCACCAGCGTCGTCGGCGGGGTCGAGCCGCGGCTCGGCGAGCGGCCGGTGGTGACGATGGACCTGCGCCGCCTCGACCGCGTCCTTGAGGTCGATCCGGAGTCGCTGGCGGCGCGGATCCAGGCCGGCGCCACCGGGCCACGGCTGGAAGAGCAGCTGCGCGAGCACGGCCTCACCCTGCGTCACTTCCCGCAGTCCTTCGAGTACGCGACCCTCGGCGGCTGGATCGCGACCCGGGCCGGCGGCCACTTCGCCACTCTGGAGACCCACATCGACGACCTGGTCGAGTCGGTGCGGGCGATCACCCCACGGGGAACCTGGGAGAGCCGGCGCCTGCCGGGCTCGGGCGCCGGTCCCTCGCCGGACCGGATGCTGATCGGCTCCGAGGGCATCCTCGGCGCGATCGCCGAGGCCTGGGTGCGGGTGCGGCCGCGGCCCGAGTTCAAGGCGTCGTGCGGGGTCGAATTCGACGACTTCCTGGCCGCGGCCCGCGCGGTGCGCGAGCTCGCCCAGTCCGGCCTGCACCCGGCCAACTGCCGCTTGCTGGATGCCTCCGAGGCGGAGCTGACCGGCGCCGGCGACGGCAGCTCGAACCTGCTGATCCTCGGCTTCGAGTCGGCCCACCACCCCGTCGACGCCTCGATGGACCTGGCGCTGGAAATAGCCCAAGCCCACGGCGGCACCCCGAACTTCCCGCCGACGGGCCTGAAACTTCCAAACGGTGGACGCGATCGCCCCACCGACGGCGAGGACAAGGACGCGGTGGGGGCTTGGCGGGGGGCCTTCTTGCTGGCGCCTTACCTGCGCGACACGTTCGTCGCCTGCGGAGTGCTTTCGGAGACGTTCGAGACGGCGATCACCTGGGACCGCTTCGAGCAGTTCCACGCCGGCGTGATGGAGACGGCGCGGGCGGCGGTGGCGGCGGTGAGCGGGGTGCCGGCGGAGGGGGCCGGTGCGCCGCGGGTCAGCTGCCGCTTCACCCACGTCTATCCCGACGGCGTCGCCCCCTACTTCACGGTGCTGGCACCGGCGATCCGCGGTGGCGAGGTCGAGCAGTGGGACGAGATCAAGGCCGCGGTCTCGGAGGCGCTGATCGACGGCGGCGGCACGATCACCCACCACCACGCCGTCGGCCGCGACCATCGCCCCTGGTACGACCGCCAGCGCCCAGCGCCTTTTGCGGCGGCGCTGCGAGCGGCCAAGGCCGAGCTCGACCCCGCCGCGATCCTCAACCCCGGCGTTCTCATCGACCCGGCTTAACGGGCGCAGGGCTACCCTTTTGGAATGGCGGCCAGCGGGGGAAAGACAGAAAGCCAAGGCTCCGGCCCCCGCGTTGTCGATCCCTGGCAGGTCAACGAGCAATCGCGGCGACGGCAGCTGCGAGAAGACGGCCGCAGGCCACTCGCAGTCAATCTCGCCGAAGGCCTTGCTCTGAGCGAATTCCTTTCCACCTTTACCGGAAACGCGCGGAAGAGTTGACGCCGAGTCCACTGCGGCTTCGGGAGTTGCTGGCCCGGCTGACCGAAGCAGACGTTCGGTTCGTGCTGGTCGGCGGCCTGGCGGTCAACGCCTGGGGGTACCTGCGGGGGACTCGCGACGTCGACTTCGTCCCGGATCCATCGCCGGAGAACCTTGCCAAGCTCGACGCGCTTCTGCGAGGGCTTGGCGGGAAGGTCGACGTCGGCGGCCAGCTGCTTGACGCGAACTCGATCTCGACCTTCCTTCGAACCGGCGATCGCGCCCTTGTCGTCACCGATCTTGGCCAAGTCGACGTCTTGCAGGGGCTTCCCCAGATCCCGTCATTTGCCGCCCTCGACGGGAAAGCCGAGGACATCGATCTCGATGGGCTCATCGTCCGCGTCTGCTCACTCGAGCATCTGCTTGAGATGAAGCGAGCCAGCGACCGAGATCGAGATCGAAACGATGTCGAGGCGCTGGAGGCTGCCCACGGCGACGACCGAGAGGGGAAATGACGACTCTCGGCGCTACCCTGTCGCGACTCGATCTCCCGGGCCGGGCGGCTTTCAAGCTGCTGCCGCCGGTCTCCCAGGATGGAAACCATCACTTCCGAACAACCGACCGTGCCGGCTGACCCCGGCCAGGCCGACGCCGCGCAGCCGGTCGTGCCGCGCCGTTCGCCATTGCGGGCGGCGATCAAGACGGGGCGGCCGAAGGAGTGGATCAAAAACGTCTTCGTGTTCGCCGGGCTGCTCTTTTCCGGCAAGTTCAACCAGTCGCACGAGGTGCTGGAGGCGGTCCTCACCTTCTTCGCCTTCTGCCTGATCTCCAGCGCCGGCTACTTCGTCAACGACCTGATCGACGTCGATCTCGACCGCAAGCACCCGAAGAAGCGCTTCCGCCCGCTGGCGGCCGGTGAGCTCTCGGTCGGCACGGCGAAAGCGATCGCCCCGGTGCTCGCGCTGGTCGCGATCGCACTCGCCTTCGCCACGGTCAACTGGGAGGTCGGCCTGATGGTGATCGGCTACGGCATCGCCCAGATGGCCTACAGCCTCGGCCTCAAGCAGATCGTGATCATCGACGTGATGACGCTGGCGGGTCTCTTCATCCTCCGCGTCGCCGCCGGCGCCAGCGCCGTCGACGCCCACGCCTCGGAGTGGCTGATCCTCTGCACCGGCATGCTCGCCGCCTTCCTCGGCTTCACCAAGCGCCGTCAGGAGGCGGTCTCGGAGCTGCACGAGGGGACCTCGACCCGGCCCGTGCTCAAGCATTACTCGCTCCCCTTTCTCGACCAGATGGTCTCCCTGGTCACCACCGGCACCGTGATCAGCTACGCGATCTACACCGTCAACTCGCCCCAGATCGGCAGCCAGATGATGCTGACGATCCCGCCCGTGGTCTACGGGATCTTCCGCTACCTGTACCTGATCTACGACCGCAACGACGACCGCTCGATGGCCGCGATCGTCGCCGGCGACCGCGGCATCCAGGCCGCCGGCGCCGCCTTCGCGATCATCGCCTTCCTGCTGCTCTACGTCTTCAACTGAGCGCTGGGAGGTTTTGGGCCTTTAGGGGCCCAAAAAGTCGGGAGCGGCGCTAGACCAGGTCTTCCTCGGGCGCGGCTTCCATCAGGTAGAAGCGGGCGCGGCCGAGCTCCTCGCCGTCGATCTGGACAACGGCGGCGTGGGGGCCGGAGGTCTCGAAGCTGGCGGTGGCGCCGATCGACATCACCAGGCGCTGCTCCTGGCCGGCGGGCATGCCGGGCGGGCGGCCGGTCTCGAAGTTGGCGGTCAGGCCCTCGCCGAGCTCGATCCCGTCGGGGTCCTGGATCGTCACCACCAGCTCGTGCGGGTCGTTGGTCTCGTGCCAGGCGACGTCGATGCCGAGGCCGATGTGGAAGGACCACTCGTGCGGCAGCACCGGCAGGCGCAGCACGTTCCAGCCGCCGCCGTTGAGGTAGAGCTTGCCGTTGACCGCCTCGCTGTGGTCGGCGAGCAGGAGGAAGCCGATGTTCATGGCGCCTCGGGGTAGGGGACCACGGCCAGATCCGAGAGCAGCTGGACCTTGCCGTCGCGGCTGAACTGGAGGTCGACCGTCTCGTCCTTGCGGTAGGTGCCGAACAGGCCCAGATACATCGCCAGCCAGCGGCTGGTGGTCATCTTCTCCTTGACGATCGGGCGGGTGAAGACGATCTCGCCACCCTCGACGGAGAAGTCGGCGCCCTCGCTCTGCTCGATGCCGTTGATGAAGACGGTGAAGGGAGGCTCGGCGCCGGCGGGCAGCTTGACGCGCTCGCCCGCAGCGTAGCTGCCCTTCGGTATCTCGGTGCTGGAGTCGGTCATCGTCCCTCTGCTTCCAGAGTCTCCCGCACGAGGTCGAACGGCGTCCCGTGCTCGCTCGGGTCCAGCGCCTCGCGCCCGACCCCTCCCCGGTAGGGCACGAACGCCCCGTCCCCGCGCACGTCGACCCCGGCAATCGGCTTGCGCAGCAGCCCCCTGCCGGTCAGTTGCAGCCGCGCCCGGACCTGGTCCTCGGGGCCGAAGTCCCGCAGCGAGGAGACCTTGCGGGACGGGCCCTCGGCCCGGATCGCCAGCGCCCGTGCCCGCATCGCGGCCACGGCCTCGCCGAGGTCGTCGAAGGCCCGATGCTCGACCTCAGACCCATCCCGCACGGTCAGCTTCCACTTCGGACGTGACACGAGCCAAGCCTATGGAACCCGCCTCGGCGGGCTGGATCAAGCGCCGCGCCGTGGGCGTTTGGGGCGGCGCGCGGGAGGACCGGTGATTTTCTCCGGACCGTCGCGGTCGTCGAGCGCCACGTACTCGCGCTCGCGCGCGCCGGTGTAGATCTGCCGCGGGCGGGCGATTTTCTTCTCGGGGTCTTCCTGCATCTCCATCCACTGGGCGATCCAGCCAGCGGTGCGGGGGATCGCGAAGATCACCGTGAACATGTTGGTCGGGATCTCCAGCGCCTCGTAGATGATCCCCGAGTAGAAGTCGACGTTCGGGTAGAGCTTGCGCGAGGTGAAGTACTCGTCTTCGAGCGCGCGTTTCTCGAGCTCACGGGCGATCTCGACCAGCGGGTTGTACTCGGTCGCCTCGAAGACCTCGTCCATGTGCTGCTGGATGATCCGCGCCCGCGGGTCGTAGTTTTTGTAGACGCGGTGGCCGAAGCCCATCAGTTTCTCCTCGCGCGCCTTCACCTTCTCGAGGAAGCCGGGGACGTTATCCACCGTCTCGATCCGTCGCAGCATCCGCAGCACCGCCTCGTTGGCACCGCCGTGCAGCGGGCCGTAGAGGGCGGCAACGCCGGCCGCCACGGCCGAGTAGGGATCGACGTCGGAGGAGCCGACTCCGCGCACCGCGTTGGTCGAGCAGTTCTGTTCGTGGTCGGCGTGGAGGATGAAGAGGACGTCCAGAACCCGGGCCAGGACCGACTTCGGGATGTGCTTGTCTTCGGTCTTCTTGAACATCATCGAGAGGAAGTTCTCGGCGAAGTTGAGGTCGTTGTCCGGGTAGACGTAGGGCAGGCCCATGTTGTGCCGGTAGGAGAAGGCGGCCAGCGTCGGCACCTTGGCGATCAGGCGGACGGCGGCCATGTAGCGCTCTTCGGGGTCGCTGATCTGCTTCGCGTCCGGGTAGAAGGTGGAGAGGGCGCCGACGCCGGCCAGCAGCATCCCCATCGGGTGGGCGTCGTAGCGGAAGCCCTCGAAGAACTGCTTCAGATCCTCGTGGACGAAGGTGTGGTGGGTGATGTCGAAGGTCCAGCGATCGAGCTGGGCCCCGGTCGGCAGCTCGCCGAAGATCAGCAGGTAGGCGGTCTCGAGGAAGGTGGAGCGCTCGCAGAGCTGCTCGATCGAGTAGCCGCGGTGTTCGAGGATGCCGGCGGCGCCGTCGATGTAGGTGACCGAGGAGCGGCAGGAAGCGGTGTTGGTGAAGGCCGGGTCGTAGGACATCAACCCGAATTCGTCCTCGCTGACCTTGATCTGCCGCAGGTCGAGGCCGCGGACCGTGCCGTCCTCGATCGGCAGCTCGTAGGTCTTGCCGGTGCGGTTGTCGGTGACGGTAAGCGACTCGGAGCTCATGCGACGATCATTCTTTCAGTTCGCCGCCGCCGGTCGTTAAGCGGCTGTAGAGCTACGCGGTGGGAAGCGCCTCGAACTGCGTCATCCGCCGCAGCGACTCGAAGCGCTCGTCGATCTCCTCGCGCGTGAGGCGGGAGACGCGCTCGGTCCCGAACTCCTCGACGTTGAAGGAGGCGAGCACGGTGCCGTAGCCCATCGCCCGCCGCAACTGCGCCTCGTCGAGGTCGCCGTCCTCGCCGTCGAGGTAGCCGAAGAAGCCGCCGGCGAAGCTGTCGCCGGCGCCGGTCGGGTCGCGCACCTCCTCCAGCGGGAAGCCGGGCAGGGCGAAGAAGCCGTTCTCGGTGAACAGCGCCGCCCCGTACTCGCCCTGCTTGGCGATCACCGCCCGCGGGCCCAGCTCCATCACCGCGCGAGCGGCGCGGGCCAGGTTCGACTCGCCGGTCAGCTGGCGGATCTCGGCGTCGTTGACGACGAGGCAGTCGACCTCGGCGATCGCCGCCCGCAGCGAGTCCTTCGCGGTTTCGATCCAGAGGTTCATCGAGTCGAGGCCGCTGAAGCTGGCGCCGGGGCACTGGGCGCGGACCTGGCGCTGCAGGTCGGGCTGGATGTTGGCGAGGAAGAGAGTGTCGGCCGCCCGCGAGCTCGCCGAGAGCTTCGGCTCGAACTCGGCGAAAACGCCGAGCTGGGTGTCCTCGGTGTGGGCGACGTTGAGGTCGAACTCGTAGCGACCGCGCCAGAAGAAGGACTTGCCGCCCGCGACCCGCTCGATGTCGTCGGTGAGGATGCCGCGCTGCTCGAGCACCGCGAACTGCTCGGCGCCGAAGTCGTCGCCGACCGGGCCGACCGGGCGCACCTCGGTGAAGAAGCTGGCGGCGAGGGAGAAGTGGACGGCGGCGCCGCCGAGCATGCGCTCGCGCTCCCCGAACGGAGTCTTGACTGCGTCAAAGGCAATTGATCCGACGACGGTGAGCGACACGCGGACGGCAGCCTAACGCCTGCCCTGCGAGACTCAGCAGCTGATGAAGGCGATCCAGATCCAGGAGTTCGGCGGCCCCGAGCAGCTCGAGCTCGTCGAGCTCGACGAGCCGACTCCGGGCGAGGGCGAGGTCGTCGTCGAGATCGCCCGCGCCGGCGTCAACTTCGCCGACACCCACGCGACCCGCAACGACTACCTCGCGGAGCAGTCGCTGCCGCTGATTCCCGGTGCCGAGATCTCCGGCCGCACCGCCGATGGGCGCCGCGTCGCGGCCCTGCTGGGCAGCGGCGGCTACGCCGAGAAGGCGGTCGTGCCGGAGTCATTGCTGATTCCGATCCCCGACGAGGTCGACGACGACCAGGCCGCGGCGATGCTGCTGCAGGGCCTGACCGCGCTGGCGCTGGTCAAGCGCTGCGCCCGGATCGAGTCCGGGGAGACGATCGTCGTCGAGGCCGCCGCCGGCGGCACCGGCACGCTCGCGGTGCAGATCGCCAAGCGGGCTGGTGCCAAGGTGATCGGCCTCGCTTCCAGCGCGGAGAAGCGCAGCCTGGTCCAGGAGCTTGGCGCCGACGTCTGCGTCGACTCCCGCGCCGAGGACCTCGGCGCCGCGATCCGCGAGGCCAACGGCGGCGAGCGCGTCGACGCGGTCCTGCACATGAGCGGCGGCGACGCCTTCGACGCCGAGATGTCCGTGCTGGCGCCGCTGGGGCGGATGGTCGTCTTCGGCATCGCCTCGCGCGAACAGCGCGACGTCTCCACCGCCGCCCTGCTGCGCGGATCGAAGACCGTCGTCGGCTTCTGGCTCATCCATCTGCTGGCCCGGCGCGACCTGGCGGCGCCGATGATCGGCGAGCTGCTGGGCGCGGTCGCGGCCGGCGAGCTTCGGGTGACGGTCGGAGATGTCTACCCTCTGTCGGACGCGGCGCGAGCCCATGAAGAACTGATCGCCCGCCGCAGCAGCGGCAAGCTTCTGCTCGACCCCTCTAGATGACCACTCCCTTCCACGACCTCGGCCTCTCGCCGCCGATCCAGCAAGCGCTGGACGAGCTCGGCTTCCAGGATCCGACGCCGATCCAGGAGCAGGCGATCCCGGAGCTGCTCGGCGGCCACGACGTGATCGGCCAGGCCCAGACCGGCACCGGCAAGACCGCCGCCTTCGGACTGCCGCTGCTGCAGTACCTCGACCCGGAGAACAACGAGGTACAGGCGATCGTCCTCACCCCGACCCGCGAGCTCTGCATTCAGGTGACCCAGGCGCTGCGCACCTACGCCGAGCACCTCGAGATCGAGATCGTCGCCGTCTTCGGCGGCGCCCCGATCCGCTCCCAGCAGTCGCAGTTGCGCTCCGGCGCCCACGTCGTCGTCGCCACCGTCGGCCGCATGAAGGACCTGATGGCGCGGCGCTCGCTGGTCCTCACCGCGGCCCGCTACGTGGTCCTCGACGAGGCCGACGAGATGCTCGACCTCGGCTTCATCGAGGACGTCGAGAAAATCCTGCGGATGTGCCCGAGCGGGCGCCAGACCGCGCTCTTCTCGGCGACGATGCCGCCGCCGATCCAGAAGCTCGCCGAGGGCTACATGTACGACCCGACGACGATCCGCATCACCCCGAAAACGCTGACCGTCGACGCGATCGCCCAGGCCTTCGTCGAGGTTCCCGCCAAAGACAAGGCTGCGCGCCTGGTCGAGCTGCTGAAGACCGAAGAACCCGAGCAGGCGATCATCTTCACCCGCACCAAGATCGGCGCCTCGAAGCTGGAGAAGACGCTGAAGGACAAAGGCCTGGACGTGAAGGCGCTGCACGGCGACCTCAGTCAGGGCGTCCGCGACGGCGTCATGATCGCCTTCAAGAGCCACCGCGTGAAGCTGCTGGTCGCCACCGACATCGCCGCCCGCGGCCTCGACATCGAGCACGTCACCCACGTCATCAACTACGACGTGCCCAACTCCTCGGAGACCTACGTCCACCGCATCGGGCGCACCGGCCGGGTCGGGCGGACCGGCCGCGCGATCACCTTCGTCACCCCCGCCCAGCGCGAGGAGATCACCCGCATCGAGCGCGACGTGAAAACGTCGATCGGCGAGTGGGAGAGCCCCGAGGAGCGGCTTGAGCACGCGCCGCGCCCCCGCCGCCGCGAGCGCCCGGAGCGCTCCGAACACAGCAAGCCGAGCGAGCGCGGCGAACGAACCGAGCGGGTCGGGCCGAGCGGAGCGAGCGACAACGGTGCGCCGTCTGAGCCGGAGGCGGAGGTCAAGTCCCTGGCCGTCAAGTCGCCAGAGGCGGAGCTGCCCGAGGCCGAGCCCACCGAGCTGGAGCAGCCGGACCTGCCCGCCGAGGACGGCGAGCCCGAGCGCGACACCGTCAAGCTCTTCGTCAACCGCGGCGAGCGCAGCGGGATCAGCGAGGACGACCTGCGCTGGGCCCTGCGCGAGGGTGCCGTGCTGCCTGAGGACGCGATCCACGAGGTCCGCGTCCTGCACCGCTTCTCCTTCGTCGAGGTCGCCCCGGATCAGGCCGAGCGGGCCGTCGAGTTCCTCGACGGCACCAAACTCAAAGGCAAAGAGATCCGGCTCGAGATCGCCAAGAGCTGAGCCGCAGCCGAGGTTTGCCCCAGCGGGTTGTGGCGAAACCCGGCTGCGTTAAGAGGTCAGCTCGGCGATGCTGTCGAGCAGGCGCTCGAAGTCGATCGGCTTGTTGACGAAGCCGCTGACCTCGAGGTCGCTCGGGGCGTCGGCGTCGGTTGCGTCCTGGTGGGCGCTGACGATCAGCGCCGGAGTGTCGACGCCGGCGGCGCGCAACTCGCGCAGGGCGTCGATGCCGGACTTGCGGGGCATCATCGCGTCGAGCAGCAGCAGGTCGGGGAGCTGGTCGGGCTCGCCGTCGTGCAGGAGCTCGGTCACCTCCTGGCCATCGGCCGCGGTCTCGACCTCGTAGCCGGCCAGCTCCAGCCGGGTTCGCATCAGCAGCAGGATCGTCTCCGAGTCGTCGGCGACGAGGACCCTGGTCATCAGCTTGCCTCGGCGATCGCGCGGTTGGGCCCGCTGCCGGACAGGCCCGCCGCCGGCAGCCGGAAGCCGAAGGTGGAGCCGACGCCGGGGGTCGACTCGACCGCGATCGTGCCGCCGTGCAGCTCGACCAGGGATTTCGAGATCGCCAAACCGAGCCCGGTGCCGCCGACGCGCTGGGTCAAGCCAGCGTCGCCGCGCGTGAAGCGCTCGAAGATGTGTTCCAGCTGACTCTCGGGTATCCCCGGTCCGTTGTCGGTCACGGCAATCTCCACTTCAGCACCAATTACCCGCGCGGTGACCTCGATAGACGCCCCTTCGGGCGAGTACTCATGCGCATTGGTAAGCAAGTTCACGAGTATTTGGCGAATCCGGTCGGCCTCGACGTCGATCAGGGGGAGGCGGGGCTCGATCTGCTCGCTCAGCGTCTGGTTCGCGCCCTCGGTCTGCGCCCGCATCGTGCGCACGGCGTCATCGATCAGCGGCGCCACCTCGGTCGGCTTCGGGGTTATCGCCAGGCGGCCGGCGTCGCTGCGGGCGAGGTCGAGCAGGTCGTTGAGGAGGCGAACCAGGTGGCGGCAGTTGTCGAGGATGATCTCGACCGTGTCCACCTGCCTGGGAGTGAGCGAGTCGCGCTCCAACATCAGCAGCTCGGCGAAGCCCTGGACCGAGGTGAGTGGGCTGCGCAGCTCGTGCGAGGCGGTGAGGACGAACTCGTCTTTGAGCCGGTCCAGCTGGTCGCGCTGACTCGCCTCCAGCTCCAGCTCGCCGGCCATCTCGTTGAAGGCGGCGCCGAGCGTCGCCGTCTCCGAGAGGCCGCCCACCTCGACCCGGGCGCTGCGGTCGCCGGCGGCGAGCCGGCCGGCCGCATCGACCAGCTCCTCCAACGGCCGCCGCATCGAGGCAATCAGGCCGCTGAACAGCAGCAGGGCCCCGGTCAGGCCGGCGATCAACCCGGCGGCGACGAGCAGGGTGGTGTCGCGGGTGTCGGAGGAGATCTGGTCGCGCAGTTCCTGCCGGCGGCTGCGTTGCCCGGCCACCGTCGCGCGGCCGGCCGGGTCGCCGTCGCCGCGGGCGATCTTCACACTCGCGGCCATCTCCACCTGGTAGGAGCGGGCGATCGCGTCCTCGAAGTCCTGGCGCTGCTGGATGAAGCGGCCGACGCCGATCACGGCCATCGCGGTGAGCACGGCAAAGCCGATCGCAAAGCCAATCCTCAGCCGGTTGGCAAGCGATGGGCTCAAGCGGCGGCCTCGTCGGGAATATGCTTGCGCGGCTATGGGCGACGAGGCTACAGGCAGCGGCGAGGTTTCCGAGCGAGCGCCGGACGGCATCGATGTCAGCGGCGTCGAAGCCTGGTTCGCGCTCAACGTCCCCAGCGCCAGCCCGCCGCTCGGCTTCGAGCGCATCGCCGGCGGCCACTCCAACCTGACCTTCCGCGTCAGCGACGCCGGCGGCAACCACTGGGCGCTGCGCCGGCCGCCGCTCGGCAAGCGCCTGGGCTCGGCCCATGACATGGCTCGCGAGCACAAGGTCGTCGCCGCCCTCGGACCGACCGACGTCCCCGTGGCGCCCGTCGTCGGGCTCTGCCAGGACGAGAGCGTCAGCGGCGCTCCCTTCTACGCGATGGAGTTCGTCGAGGGGCCGGTCCTGCGCGGCCTGGCCGAGGCCGAGACGTTCCCCGACGAGGGCGACCGGCGGGCGATCGGCGGGCGCGTCGCCGACACCCTGGCCGCGATCCACGCCGTCGATCCCGACGCGGTCGGGCTCGGCGACCTCGGCCGCAAGGAGGACTATGTCGCCCGCCAGCTGCACCGCTGGCAGGGCCAGTGGGAGAAGTCGAAGACGCGCGAGCTGACGCCGATCGACTCCGTCCACGAGCGCCTCGCGGCCCGCATCCCCAAACAGGGCCCGGCGACGATCGTCCACGGCGACTTCCGCCTCGACAACATGATCCTCGCCCCGAGCGGAGAGGTCGCCGCGGTGGTCGACTGGGAGCTCTGCACCCTCGGCGACCCGCTCGCCGACGTCGGCCTGCTGATGGCCTACTGGCCCGAGCGCGAAGACGACCCGGTCGCCCTCGGCCAGCCCGCCAATCTCGCTCCCGGCTTCCCGACCCGCGCGGAGCTGCTCGACCGTTATGCCGAGCGCTCCGGCCGCGACCTCTCCGACCTCAACTTCTTCGTCGCTCTCGGTTACTGGAAGCTGGCGATCATCCTCGAGGGCGTCTTCGCCCGCTACGCCGCCGGCGGCTACGGCGAGGTCAACCCGGGTATCGAGGCGTTTGCGAGGTTGGTGGAGCGGTTGGCCGAGGCGGCGGACGCGGCCGAGCGGGGGGACTAATACCCGCTGACCCAGGTTGACAGCGTCCGGGCCCCCTGGCAGGGTCGGGAGTTGCTGCGTAGAACTGAGTATCCGGCTGTCCATGCCAATCGGGCCGCCTGTCAACCTCGTTCCCAACTCCAAGGAGATCCTCTGTGAAGCAGATTCGCAAGCGACTCACGTACGCGAACGTGATGTCGTCACTGGCCGTTTTCATGGTGCTCGGCGGCGCCACCGCTTTCGCTGCGACCAAAATCGGCGCCAACGAAATCAAAGCCAACTCGATCAAGACCGGCAAGATCGTCAAAGAAGCCGTGACGGCCGGCAAGATCAAAAACAACGCGATCACGGCCGGCAAGCTCGCCGGTGGCGCGGTGACCAGCGACGCGCTCGCCGCCAACTCTGTGACCGCCACCAAGATCGCCAAAGAAGCGGTCACGGCCGAAAAGATCGCTAAAGAAGCCGTGACGGCCGAAAAGATCGCCAAAGATGCCGTGACGAGTGAAAAGGTCGCCGCCAACGCGATCACGACCACCAAAATCGCCAACGGAGCAGTCTCGTCTAGCAAGCTCGGCGCGATCACCGTGCAGACGGAAACGGTTGCGGTCCCGAAAGAAACGAGCGGGTCGGCGAACGTGGACTGCCCGGCCGGGCAGAGGGCGATCTCCGGCGGCGGCGCCTGGGACGAATTCATCAAAGGCCTCTCGTTCCTCTCCAGCCGTCCGATCAGGAGCAGCGCCGACAACGGCCAAATGGCCGACGGCGAAGTCGCCGGAGGCTGGCGCAGCAGCGGGTTCAACGAGTCCACCACCCAGGGCACCTCGATCCTGGTCTGGGTTCTCTGCGCCGCGTAGCCCGTTCGCGAATCTCTGAGGCACCAGGGGCCGGGCAGACGCCCGGCCCCTCTTTTTATTCCTGGAGGGCTTGACGGCTCAGGCGCGAACTACCCAGCGGGCGGCCCTTGGTGTCGACGGATCGCCCTGTCCCGTCCCAACCAAGGAGATCCTCTGTGAAGCAGATTCGTCAGCGACTCACGTACGCGAACGTGATGTCCTCGATCGCCGTGTTCATGGTGTTCGGCGGCGCCACCGCCTTCGCCGCGACCAAGATCGGCGCCAACGAACTGAAGGCCAACGCGGTCATCACCGGCAAGATCAAGAAGGAAGCGGTGACCGCCGGCAAGATCAAGAACGGCGCCATTGGCACCGGCAAGATCGGCAGTGGGGCCGTGACCTCCGAACAGCTGGCGGACGATGCGCTCACGACCGCCAAGCTCGCCAACGAAGCCGTGACCGGTGCAAAGCTCGCCAACGGCGCGGTGACGAACGGCAAGCTCGGCAGCAGCGCGGTGACCGCCACCAAGATCGCCAATGACGCGGTCACGACCGCCAAGATCACCAATGACGCCGTTACCGGCGCCCAGGTCGACGAGTCGACTCTGGGCGAGGTGCCGCTGGCGTCGGAAGCGAAAAAAGTTGGGGGCCAGTCCGCTGGCTCCTTCGTCAGTCGCAGTCAGCTGCTGTGGGCGATCGTCAACAACGAAGGTTCGCTGGTCGCGGGTTCTGGGGCGATCGCAGCCGCGAAAAGCTCGGTGGGCAGATACAGCGTGACTTTCAACAGGAACGTCACCGCCTGCGTCAGCGTGGGCACGGTGACCGATGTGAACGGTGGCGAACCGCCGCTTGGCTCGGGGGCGCGGATCATCGGCACCGACAACCGGGTGCAGGATTCCACTGACGTCGACGAGGTCAACGTCACGACCACGAATCCAGCCGGGGCGCTGGAAGATCCGGAACCCGCCGACGGGTTCACCGTGACGGTTTACTGCTGATCGATAGGTGTTCGGTGTGGTTAGTCGATCAGTGTCGCGACGGCTCGCTCGTCGGCTGGGTCGATCCTTTCCAGACCATCGATCTTGTTGAAGGCGCGATCGGTGGAGAGGATGGCGTCGATGCCGCGGTTGATCGCCACGGCGGCAAAGACGGCGTCGCGGGCGTCGAGATCCGTGTGGGCCACGAAAAGGTCGATGCCTCGTTGCACGTCGTTTGGCTCGACGGGACGCCACCAAGCGAGCTTGGCGACCTTTCGTGCAACCGCTGCTGCGCCACGGCGGTCTCCGGTGCGGCGCGCCCTTTGGTGCACGAGCTCCTGAAGCAGGTCTCCACTGGCCTCGCCCTGCAGATCGCCGATCGCGGCTCTGCGCACGACCTCACGGCATGGCTCTTTGTAGCGGTGCTCTCCGCCAAGGGCGTAAACGAAGATCGAGGTGTCATAGAGGAAGCGCCTCACGCGCCTGGCCAGCTGTGCGTCGGGGCGTCAAGCATCTCGCGCTTCTGGTCCTCCCAATCCGGCTCCGTACCTTGCTCCGAGGGGGGTGGCATTGCCAGCAGCTCCCGCCCGGCGCGTTCGCGCTCCGCCCGGTGTCCCACGGCCGGGAACTCATGGTCTATGGCACGACGAACCAGCTCGCCAACCGGCGCCCCGCTGCGCTTGGACTCCTCCGCGAGCCGGTCGAAGCGAGCATCGTCAACCAATATCTGGAGACGCCGATTCAGCATGTGCATACATTAACAGCAGGTATGCATATACCTGCTGAGGCCTAGACCATTCGCGGTGCGTGCTTCGTCTCCAGCTCCCCCGCCGCGGCCGCCTCGTCGCGCTTGGCCCAGCGGTTGAGCTCGCGGCGGGCGAGGACCATCTTGTGGACCTCGTCGGGGCCGTCGGCGAGGCGCAGCATGCGGCTGAAGCGCCAGAGGGCGGCGAGCGGGGTGTCGTCGGTCATGCCGAGCGAGCCGTGGATCTGGATCGCCCGGTCGAGCACGTCCATGACCATGTTGGCGGCGACGATCTTGATCGCCGAGATCGACTGGCGGGCGGCGCGCTTGCCCTCGGTGTCCATCTTCCAGGCGGCGTAGAGGGTCAGCAGCCGGGCCTGGTCGATCTCCATCCGCGAGGCGGAGATCGACTCCTGGACGAACTGCTTGTCGGCCAGCGGGCCGCCGAAGGCGACGCGCTCGTTGGCGCGGCGGCACATCATCTCGTGGGCGCGCTCCGCCGTCCCGATCGCCCGCATGCAGTGGTGGATGCGGCCGGGGCCGAGGCGGTCCTGGGCGATCGCGAAGCCGGCGCCGCGCTCGCCGAGCAGGCTGTCGGCGGGCACCCGGCAGCCTTCGTAGCGGATCTCGCAGTGACCGGGGCCCTTGTCGTGGCCCATCACCGGGATCGGCCGCACCAGGTTGAAGCCGGGGGTGTCGGTCGGGACGCAGATCATCGAGGCGCGGGCGTAGGGCGGGGCGTCGGGGTCGGTGACGACCATCGCGATCGCCAGCTCCGCGCCGACGGCCCCGGAGGTGAACCACTTGTGGCCCTCGACGACCCACTCGTCGCCGTCGAGCGTCGCCTTGGCTTGCAGAAGGGTGGGGTCCGAGCCGGAGACCTCGGGCTCGGTCATCGAGAAGCAGGAGCGGATCCGGCCCTCGAGCAGCGGCTCCAGCCAGCGTTCGCGCTGGGCGGCCGTCCCGTGCTCGGCGAGGATCTCCATATTGCCGGTGTCCGGCGCCGAGCAGTTGAAGGCCATCGCCGCCGCCATCGGGCTGCGGCCCATCTCCTCGCAGAGCAGCCCGTACTCCCAGTTCGTCAGCCCGGGCCCGAAGCGCTCGTCGGGCATGAAGAGGTTCCAGAGGCCCTCGGTCTTCGCCCTCTCGCGGATCTCGACCAGGATCTTCGGATAGGGAACGCCGGGGCCGACCTCGTCGTCCAGCGCCTCCATGATCTCGCGCTCGACCGGGTACACCTCGGCGTCCATGAAGTCGAGGACCCGCTCGCGCAGGGTCGCTACCTCGGGGCTGGGGTTGAAGTCCATTGCTGTCCTCTCCTTGGGGCCGGCGGGCCGATTGCGTCCAATATATGGACGTTTGAGGCCCGTCGGCCGAGTTCAGCGTCGCCGGTAGCGGGCGAAGAGCTCGCCGTCCTCCTCCAGCAGCCAGGCCAGATCGAGTTCGGCGACCTGCGGCAGCTCGCCCTCGAGGATTCGGGGTGCCTCGCCGCCGGCCAGCTTCGGGGCGATCGTCAGGAAGAGATCGTCGACCGCGCCGCCGCCCTCCAGCTCGGCGTGCAGGCCGGGGCCGCCCTCGCAGAGCAGCGCCCGGACGCCGTGCTCCTGGCGCAGCTGCCGCAGCGCCTCGGCGAGGTTGACGAAGCCCTCCTGGCGGACCACCTGTACCGAGGTCGCCGTCTCGGGAGGCTCGGCCTCGGAGGCGGTGAAGATCAGCACCCGCCCAGCGCCGGCGGTGAACAGCGGTGCGTCCCAGGGCAGGTCGAGGCGGCCGCTGACGAGCACCATCAGCGGGTCGCCCGGGAGGCCGAGCCGCTCGCGACGCTCGCGTTGCTCCCGGTCGGAGACGAGGCGACCGTAGCGCTCGGCCCGCATCGTCCCGGCGCCGATCATCACCGCGTCGAAGCGACGGCGCAGGCCGGCCAGCATCGCCGTGTCGGCGTCGGAGCCGATCGGCCCGGAGACGCCGCCGATCGTCGCCCGCCCGTCGACGGTGGCGGCGAAGTTCATCGCCACCAGCGGCCGCTCCTCGTGCGGCTGCTCCCAGGGGCGGTAGCCGTCGAGCTGCTGCTCGATCGTGGTCGAGCCTGGGTCTGGGAGCAGCCGGCGCATCGGCGTTTAGCCTAGTGAGGTTGTCGCTTGTCGCCCACAGGGCTACAAGCGACAACCGCGCTGCTCAGGAGTAGTCGTGCCAGCCGGCGAAGTCGCGGCCGGCGAACCTCTGCAGGCCGGCGACGTCCTCGCCGAAGCGGGAGCGGACGGTCTCGAAGAGGTCGTCGGGCAGCTTCGGCTTCTCGGCCGGGGGCTTGTCGGGATCATGGACGACCTTCTCGACGATCCAGCGCATCGACTCCGGCAGGCGGTCGAAGTTGCGGTCGAAGGAGCGGAAGCCCGGCAGCTTGATCAGCTTCTCCATGAGCTGGTATTTGTCGCCCTCCTTGGCCGCCGACTTCTCCCACTCGCGGTCGAACTGCTCGGAGGTGAAGGTCTCGTCGACGCCGGCGAAGGCGAAGGCCTTGCGCATCGTCGCCTCGCGTTCGCGCTGCAGCTCCTCCTGGGTGATGACCTCGATCTGCTCGCGCCCGAATAGCTCCAGGTAGGGCTGCAGCTGCATCCAGTACTTGGAGCGGTTCATATAGGAGGTGTCGGGCTGGGAGAGGACCTCGACCAGGTCGCCCTTCTCGTAGCCGGCTCCGGTCGCGTGGACCCAGTGGGAGAGGATGCGCTTGATCGGGTCGCGCACCATGTAGAGCAGGCGGGCGTCGGGACAGTGCTCGTGGATGCGCTTGGCGGCGCCCTCGAAGCGGGGCAGGTTCGTGTAGTGCGGCGATGACTCGCCACGGACCTTGAAGCGGTCGTCGAAGCGGCTGGCGTACCAGTCGAGCCCGAGGTCCCAGTTCAGCTCCTCGACGAAGAAGTTGAGCTCCTTCGGCTTCGACATCTGGATTTCCGGATGCAGGCCGAGGTAATGGTGGATGCTGGTGGTGCCGCACTTGAGGCCACCGATGATGATCAGGTTCGGCAGCTGCGCATGCGCTTTGCGCCGGCGCCGACGGCGGCTCTTGCGGTCGGCGGCGTAGCGCTCTCGGGCGCGGGTGCACATCGCCACGTCGGCGGGATCTGGGGGCAGCGTCTGGGGTGGCATATGCGTGTCGATCTCCGGCACGAGCGGGCTAGTGTAGCTGCGATGCCAGCCGCCGATCTCGGATCCAGTTTTACCTTCTTCTTCAACAGTGCCGCGGAATTCTTCCGCCACCTCTCGGAAATCCGCTGGACCCCGTTCATGGTCGCCCTGCTCTGCTTGCTGGCGATGCAGCTGACCCGCTCCTGGGCCTGGCGCAACGTGCTTCGCGCCTCCTATCCCGACCGGCGCATCCCCTTCCTGCCGCTGGCCGCCGCCTACCTGGCCGGGGCCGGGATCAACGCGATCGTCCCCGCCCACGCCGGCGACGTCACCAAGGTGTTCCTGGTCAAGCGCCAGATCCCCGGCTCCTCCTACCCGGCGGTGACCTCGTCCTTCCTGGTCCAGACCGTCTTCGACACCAGCATCGGCATCCTCGTCCTCTTCTACGCGATCAGCCAGGGGCTGCTGCCGCCGCTGCCGCGGATCCCCGACCTGCCGGCTTTCGAGATCTCCTTCTGGGCCGACCACCCGAAAGCGCTCCTGTTCACGACCCTGGGGCTGCTGCTGGCGATCCTGCTCGGCATCTACTTCCTGGCCCACCGGGTGCGGCGCTTCTGGGATCGCGTCCGCCAGGGCGTGATCATCCTCGCCGAGCCGCGCCGCTACCTGCGTGAGGTCGCGGCCTGGCAGGGCCTCGGCTGGCTCTTTCGCTTCGCCGCCTTCTGGTTCTTCCTCGAAGCCTTCGGGATCGGCGGTTCGGTCGGCAGCGTGATGCTGGTGATGAGCGTGCAGGCGATCGCCAACATCGTTCCCTTCACCCCCGGCGGCGCCGGCGCCCAGCAGGCGCTGCTGGTCGCGACCCTGACCGGCCCCTCCCGCACCGCCGTGCTCTCCTTCTCCGTCGGCACCCAGATCGCGATGGCGGCCTGGTCGGTCGTGCTCGGCTTCGCGGCGATCCTGCTGGTCTTCCGGACCACGGACTGGCGGGGCCTGATCAAACAGGCACAGGAGGAGGCCGAGGAGGAAAAGGCCGAGCCGCGTCCGACCTCAGCTTGACCAGCCCGGATAGCGGCCGCCGACCCGCCACTGCCAGGGCGGGCGTTCCGCGGCGGGGAACTCGTAGTGGTTGCGGCCGGGGAGGGTCTCGAGCGGGACGAGGGCCGGGTCGTCGCCGAGCAGAACCTCGACGCCGCTGGCGGCGTCGATCTGGGCCTGGTCGGCGCGGCGGACCAGGCGTTCCCAGCCGAGGGCAGGGCGGTAGAGCCAGTAGACGATCTCGACCCAGCCGAGCGAGCGACGGCGGTCGACGACTTCGGTGAAGGCGGTGGTGCGGCGGCGCGAGGCGGTCAGGTGGGGGCCGGCCGCGACCGCGCAGCTTTGGCGCCGGCAGTGGCGGAAGTCGACGGGGACGAGCGGCAGGCCCGAGGGGCCGGGCTGCGCCGCCGGTGCCGGGGCGAGCGCCCGCGCCGCCCGGGCCAGCGGCCAGCCGTAGGCGGGGACCAGCGGGTGGTGCGTGCAGGCATCGGGCAGGCGCGGGGCGCAAACCAGGCGCTTGCCGATCGTGCCGGCAAGGCGGCGGCCGGCGTCGACCTCGCCGCCCGCCGCGACGGCGGCAATCGCAACCAGCAGCAGCAGGGCGACGAGCGCCGCCAGGCCCGCCTGCTCGACGCTCGCCGATCCCCTCTCCCTTTCCTGTCCTTCTCCGTGCCGCATCGACCCAACGCTAGGGCGGCCGGGCGCACGGATGGCGCGCTAAATGTCAGGACTCTGCGCCAACCATGTCCCGGGTCTGCTTACATGGGGATATGGAGGGCAGCCCCTTCAACCTCTTCGGCGACCCCGACGAGTTCCGTGCCCGTATGGAGGAGCTCTCGGAGCAGATGCAGTCCTCCCAGCGGGTCGCCTGGGCCGACAACGCGATCAAGCTGGCGGTGGAGATGACCGTCGCCTCGATCGGGCGCCTCGACCTGAACGGCAGCGCCGACGAGCAGGCGATGCAGGTCCGCAACGCCATCCGCGTCCTCTTCCCCGAGGCCGTCACCTTGGTGCGCGAGGCTCGCGAAGGCCTCTCCTGAGGCCCCGGACCGGCGCATTTCGGCGTCCTCGGGCGCTCGTGTGCGGAGCGCACTTCGCTTCCTGCGTCCTTGAACTGCTTGGTCCGGAACCTCAGGAGCTTTAAAGCAACTCGAAGCGCAGGGTGATGACGGCGCCGCGGCCGAGTAGGCCGCCGGCCAGCTCGACCGGGATTGCGATCAGCAGCGCCGGGATCGCCAGGACGATGCTGGCGAGGGCGTCGATCCGGCGTTGCCAGCGACGCTTTGCCCTGGCGGCTTCGCCGCGCCCGCAGGCGGCCAGCGCCACGTTGTGGCCGAAGGTGACGCTGTTGAGCAGCGTCTGCCAGGTCGCGGCGAGGCCCGCGGCAGGCGCCCAGCGGCGCGACTTGACCACCTGATCGCGGCGGGCCACCAGCCGCCGCACCGACTCGACCGTGAACAGGTAGTGGGCACTCGGTTCCAGCCCGGCCCAGCCGGCGTTGCCGAGCGAGGCGGCGAAGCTGGCCCGGTTGGCGATCCGCGGGCGCTCCTCGGCGCCGAGCCGGCTCAGCTCCCGCAGTGCCTCCTCGGGCTCGCCGGGGGCGCCGACGACGCCCAGCCCGCAGCTCTCGCAGCGGCTGACCGGGCCGCGCAGCCCGGGCTGGGGCGAGAGCCAGCCGAAGAGCGGCTCGCCGCAGGCGGGGCAGGGGGGATTTTCGGGGCCGGCACCGGCCTCGAGCGGGACGACGGGGGTGTGCGTTGCGTTGCTCATGCCCGGTAGCGTACGACTCGTGCGGCTCAGCGAGATCATGACCGCCTCGAGCTGGCGCAGAAGATGACGCAAGACGTAATCGAGGGGGCGCTGCCCCAGTTCTATTTCCACGAGAGGGGCTGACGCGGTTGCGCAACAGGGCGGAGATCTTGGAGTGGGAGGGACGCTGGTTGGTGCCGGCCGGCCTGGCGACCTTCGCCGGCGTCGCCCTGGTCATCGCCTCGGCCTTCGCGATCGGTGGCGTCAGCGGCGACGGCGACGCCGAGCTGCTGCGCTCGGCTCACGATCACAGCTCCTCGGTCATCCTCGCCAGCATCCTCCAGGCAGCCGGCTTTGTCTTCCTGGTCGCGCCGCTCGTCGTCCTCTTCAAAGCGGCCGTCGCCCGCAGTCCCCGCATGCGCCGCCAGCTGATCGGCGTGGTCGTCGCGGCGCCGCTCTTCCTCTCGGTCGCGGCGGTGCTCAATGCCGTCGCCACCAACGATGCGGCGACGCAGTTCGTCGCCGGCAACGCCAAGCCGGGGATCACCGCCAAAGCGGCGGCCGAAGACTGCCAGTCCGAACTGAAGGATCTGGGCGCCAAGGAATTCCGCGAAGAATTCGGCAGCCCGCAGGCGGCGGCGCTGAAACAGTGCACCGAGACCAAGGTTGCCGACGAAGAAGCGAGCAACGCCGTCGCCGAAGCACCGACCCACGACGCCGCCATCGGCTTTGGCTTCGGCGGCCGCATCGGCCTCGCCGTCGCCCTCTTCTACTCCTGCCTGTTCGCGATGCGAGCCGGGCTGCTGAGCCGTTTCTGGGGCTCGCTGGGGATGGCGCTCGGCGTCGCCGCCCTGCTGCTCCTGGTCCAGTTCACGATGATCTGGTTCATCTACTTCGGCCTGCTCCTGCTCGGCCGCCTGCCGGGTGGAAGGCCTCCCGCCTGGGCCGCCGGCGAAGCGATCCCCTGGCCGACGCCGGGCGAGCGAGCGGCGGAAAGCCTCGAAGCCTCAGAGCCCGAGCGGGACGATTCCCCGGCTCTGCCGCCCGGCGACGGCGACTCCGCCGACGGCGGCGAACGCCGCAAGCGCAAGCAGCGCGATTAAGCGCGTTAGCCCAGCGGGCTGAGGCCGGGCGGCGCCTCGGTCTGCTCGGCTGCGTGGGCGCGCTTGCGATGGGTGCGGATCTCGCTCATGATCCGCTCCAGCCGTGGCTCGGCGGAGGTGTCGACGTGGCTCATCGTGTTGGCGACGCCGGGGTGGATGGCGGCGATCCGCTCGTGCATCGCCTGGGCGACGGCGCGGTAGCTGGGGTGGCCCTCGCGGCCAGAGCGCAGCTCGATCAGGTGCATCGCCTCGCGGGCGTTGAGGTCGAGCGTGTAGCGGATCCGGTAGGCGAGGCCGAGTGCATAGGGCGCCTGCTCGGCGAGGCCGGCGGCAAGCAGGCGCTCGTACTCGTTGCGGGAGACCTCGAGCGCGCGTTCGAACTCGCCGCCGGCGCCGGCCTCGTGCGACCTCGTCGGGAACGCCGGCGCCGAGGTCGGGCCCGAGTCGCTGCCACTGGCAGGTCAGCATCCGGTGGCGCTGGAGGTCGCGGAAGGCGCCGTAGTCGGAGACGATCTCGAAGCGGTAGCGCAGCGCCTCGAAGCCGCGGCCGGGGCGGTGGCGGCGGTTGGCGCGCTCGCCCACCAGCGCCGCCAGCAGCTCCGCCCGCTCGGAGCGGTCGAGGACGTCGATGCGGGCGAGGATCTCGGTCTCCGGTGTGCCGGCGGCCTCGAACAGGCAGGAGGCGAGCAGGTTCTCTTCGGTGCCGTCGACATGGATCAGCTCGACCGAGGGGGCATCCTCACCGCTGCCGCGACGGTCGAGGCCGAGGCGGGCGACCCAGCCCTCGGTCTGGGCGCGGCGCTGCTCAAGGTAGGAGACCCACTCGCCGCCGCGGTCGGGGCGATCGACCCGGGAGACGAAGCTCGGCATCACCTGCTGCAGCTCCGCCAGGATCATGCCGCCGTACTCGCGCGCCTCCGGCAGCGGCGAGGCCATCAGCCGCAGGATCAGCTGCTCGTAGGCCTGGCCGGAGGCGTAGATGCCGACGTGGCTGAGCGTCGCCGCCGGCAGCAGGCCGCGCAGCAGGTCCAGCGCCTTGGCCCGGATCGAGCGCTGCCAGGCGCCCTCGGGCTCGCCGTCGCCGCGCGGCCAGCGCTCGGCCGCCCAGGCCTCGACTTCGGTCAGCGAGCGCGAGTAGATCCCGAACAGCTCGTCCATCGCCTGCGCCGAACTGCGGTCCCAGCTCCTCGTTGCGGTAGAAGCGGTAGCCGCCTTCGGGCAGCGGCTTGTCGTAGGGGATGTAGCGGGTCGACTGCTCCAGGTAGGCGGCGAGGCGGCCGCGCTGCAGCAGCTTGGTGAGGATGTTGGAGACCCACTCGCAGGCGACGTGGGCGCCGCCGACCTGGGCGATCGAGTCGTCGCCGTAGCCGACGAAGACGCGCTCGTAGAGCTGCGCTGCCCGCGCTCCCTCCTCGTCGTCGAAGGGGCGGCCGGCGGCCGGAGCGTCGGCCGCGAACTCCTCCAGGTAGAGGCGTCTGGCGGTCCCGGAATAGCGGGAATAGCGGGCAAAAAGCGCCCCTTTGACGGTCTCCGGCAGGTTGACCATGGCAAAGACCGGACGCTCGAGGTTGGTGAAGTGGGGAGCGAGGATCGCTCGCTCCTCCGCAGTGAATTGCTCGACCGGATAGCGCACCGGGGCATCGTAGTGGCGACCGACGACGGGGCGGGCAAAGCCGCATATCCTGCGGGTATCACGATAGCTTCTACTTAATTTTTACGATGGCCCGACACTTCCCACCCGAGCCTGACGGTCGGCGCCCGGTCGGCGCCGGCTTTCTCGTCGCTGCACTGGTGGCGATCGGCGCCGGCCTGCTGCTGCCGGTCGTGCTGGGCTCCTTCTCGCATGGGCAGACCCTGATCCTCGCCATCGTCGAGGCAGCCTGCCTGGCCGTGGTCGCGGTGGGCGTCCTGCTGCTGTCCCGGCGGCTGCGGGCCAGCCACCGGGCGCTCTGGGCGCTGGCCCGCCGCGACGAGCTGACCGGGGTCGGCAACTACCGCAGCCTGCACGAGCGCCTGGCCGAGGAAATCGCCCGCCACCGGCGCCACTCGCGGGAGTTCGCCCTGATCCTGCTCGACCTCGACGGCTTCAAGGCGGTCAACGAGCGCTTCGGTCACCTCGAGGGCGACCGGCTGCTGGCGGAGATCGGGGCGGCGCTGAGCGACGAGGTGCGGGCCGAGGACTCCGTCTTCCGCCAGGGCGGCGACGAGTTCGCGGTGATCGTCCCCGAGGCTCCCGCGGAAGAGGCGGAGGAAGTCGCGGCGCGGCTGCGCGCCAGGGTGCGGCGGCGCGGCTTCGGCACCGATGCGACCCGGCCCCTCGACGCCGCGACCGGTTTCGCGATGTTCCCCGCCGACGGCGTCACCGTCGAGGAGCTGCTCGGCTTCGCCGACAGCGACCTCTTCGCCGTCAAGCGCGAGCGCCGCGTCGCCTGAACCCTGGGGCGTCGGTATTCCGTGCCTTTGCTGGCGCAGAAATGTGACACTGAGGCCGTAACGCGACGCAACTTATTGTCTACGCTGCCATCGTGGAAGCGATCAGGAAAATGGTGTTCGTCGCGCTGACTGCGGCCGCGTTGACGGGTTACCTGGGGGGGTCGGTGGCGGAGGCTATGCCGGGCTCGGGACGGACGGCGATCGTCGCGCTCGGGGACAGCTTCATCTCCGGCGAGGGCGGGGCGCTGGATGGGCAACGGCTCGGAACCGTTTGGGACGAGGTCCGGAACCGACCGCGCCGCCTTTGACTGCGGTGGCTGGGGAGGCTGCGACTACGACCCGGGCCGCGTCTACGGTTCCTCGGAGGAAAACGACTGCCACCGCTCCGACGTGGCGCCGATTCGCAGTGCCCCGGTGGCGGTCGACGAGAAGGTCAACCTCGCCTGCTCGGGGGCACGGCTGGCGAACCTCTGGCCGGCGGCGCTGGGCGGGCAGATCGCACTTCGGCGAGCCGCCCCAGGCCGAGCGGCTGGCGGCGTTGGCGTCGCGCGCCGACGTGCGGACGATTGTCCTCACCGCCGGCGCCAACGACGTCGGCTTCGGCGAGCTGGTGGCCGGGTGCGCGCTCGACTGGGCGCGTGGCTCGGAGGGAGGCCCGGCGCTCTGCCGAGAGGACGCGCAGGCCGCTGTCGACGCCGCCCTGCCGGCGATGGAACGGGGTCTGTCGAAGGCGCTGCGGGGGATCCGGGGGACGATGGCCGCGGCCGGCTACCGGCGCTCGGACTACCGGCTGGTGACGATGGGCTACGCGTCGCCGTTCCCCGCCGGGCGCTGGATCCGCTATCCCGAGGACGGGCTGGAGCCGGCTCAACGAAGGCGGCTGCCCGATCTGGAACGCCGACGCGGATTGGGCCGCGGGGGAGGGCACGGACTCGATCGTCGGCGACGATGCGACGAGCCGCGGTGGCGGCCGGCGCCGAGTTCCTCGACCTTCGCCACGCGCTCGACGGCCACCAGCTCTGCGACCGGCGCTCGCGCCGGGCCGGGCCGCGAGGACCGTCGCCAGAGCGGCTCCGAGTGGGTTCGCCGCCTCGCCTTCGTCCAGGGATCCAGCCGCGAGTCCCTCCATCCCAACGCCTACGGCCAGCGCGCGATCGGCACCTGCCTCGGCCTCCTCTACGCCAGCCCGCGCGGCGACTACGCCTGCCACGGCCACCCCCGGCCGCGGCTACCTCGACGGCATGCGCATCGAGCCGCTCGGCTGATGCGCGCGCCGACCTTGACCACCGCGGGGTGGGGCGAAAGTCGGCTGCGGTCAGGCCTGGCGAGGCGGGGGTCGCCATCAGCTCGACGCGGTGGCCGCCGGGGGCGACGGCGTGGGCCCGCGGCGCGCCCCAGTGTTCGCGACCGGGCCGGGTCTCGAAGCCATGCTCGTGCAGGCGGGCGAGGGTGGCGTCGAAGTCGGGGACGACCAGGGCGAGATGGGCGCGGGATGGGACGGTCGGGTGCTCCTCGTGCATCAGGTGGATCTGGGTGCCGTCGCGCTCGAGCCAGGTGAAGCCGGCGGCGAGGGCGGGCGGCGGCTCGACCTGCTCGAAGCCGAGCAGGTCGAAGAACTCGACGGCGCGGTCGACGTCGGCGGGCGCAGCTCGATCCCGACGTGCTGGAGCATCAGAACGCCAACGAGACTAGGGCAGCGGCGATCACGATCGCGGTCGACCAGGTGACCGCCTCGGCGACGATCTGGTTGTCGAGGCCATAGGCGTGGGAGACGACCATCGCGTTGAGGCCGGTCGGCATCGCCGACATCAGCCGGTAGGCGGCCGGCAGGTCGATCAGCGGCGCCGCCAGCAGCATCAGCAGGGCGGGCACGATCGCCAGCCGCGCCGACCAGGGTCAGCAGCACCGGCCTGGTCAGCGGCGGCGGCAGCGGCAGCTCGCCGTGCTCGGCTCCCTCGGCCAGGGTGGCGCCGACGGCGAAGAAGCCGATCGGCAGGATCGCCACGATCAGCGCCTGCGAGGCGTCGACGAGGATCTGCGGCGCCAGCGCGCTCGGCGCCAGCAGCCCGGCGATCGCCGCGTAGAGCGGGGGGTTGCGGGTGAAGAAGGCGCGCACCCGGTCGCGCGGGCGTATCGCCGGCTTTGGTCCCGAACGCCGCGCCGACCGCGAAGGCGCCGAGCAGCAGCGAGGGGCCGGTGACGAGGACGTCGTAGAGGACCGCGGTCGAGAGCTCGTCGCGGCCCAGCAGTGCCACCGTCAGCGGGTAGCCGAGGTAGCCGGTGTTGACGCTGAGCACGGCGCAGACGACGGCGCCGGTCTGGTGGCGGGGCAGCCGCAGTACCCGGCTCGCCATCCACCAGGTGAAGACTCCGTCAGCGAGACGGCGACCAGCGCCAGGCCGATCCCGACCGCGTGGCGAAGGTCGATTTCCGCCCGCGGCGAGGTTGAAGAAGATGACCGGCGGCAGCAGCGCGTAGAGCAGGAAGAGCAGCGCTTTGCGCGCCGCGTTCGCCGCCCCTTGCGGCCAGTGCACCTCCGACCAGACGCCGACGCCGACCGCGACGACGATCGCGAGCGTGGTTAGAAGGACGCCGATGGCCGGGACCTCAGTTCATCGACTAGGAGAAAAGGGAGGCGCCGGCGTGTTCGGCGAACTCGACCAGGGGCTGCGGGACGATGCCGAAGAAGACCGTCGCCGCGGCGGCGAGCGAGGGCCGGGGCCGACCAGGTACCAGCGGCGGCCCGCCTCGGGGTCGACCGGGTCGGCCTCGGGCGCGGCGCCGGCGATCGCCGGGGTGGCGCCGGGGGCTGGCCTCGCCGGCGGGCCGCATCCACATCGCCGCCACCACCCGCAGGTAGTAGGCGAGCGAGATCATCGTCCCGATCGCGATGAAGACGGCCAGCCAGGTGTAGTCGCCTTCGACCAGGGCCTCGATCAGGTAGAGCTTGCCGATGAAGCCGACGGTCGCCGGCAGCCCGGCCAGGGCCAGCATCGCGATCGTCAGCGGCCAGGCCAGCAGCGGCCGCTCGGCGCCGAGGCCCTGGACCGCGCGGATCGAGTCGCCGAAGGGCGTTTCGCGCTCGCGGGCGACGATCACGGTGAAGGCGGCGAGGTTCATGAAGGCGTAGCCGGCGAGGTAGAAGACGAGCGAGCTGACCCCGGCCTCGGAGGCGACGACGACGCCGCCGAGCATGTAGCCGGCCTGGGCGACGCCGGAGTAGCCGAGCATCCGCTTCAGCGAGTCCTGGCCGAGCGCGCCGACGTTGCCGACGACGATCGAGACCGCCGCCAGGACCGCCAGCGCCGGCTGCCACTCCTCCACCTGCGGGCCGAGGGCGACGTCGAAGAAGCGCAGGAAGACGGCGAAGGCGGCGGCCTTGGTCGCCACCGCCATGAACGAGGTGATCGGCGTCGGCGCGCCCTCGTAGACGTCCGGCGTCCACTGGTGGAAGGGGGCGATCGAGGTCTTGAAGGCGAGCCCGACCGCGCACATCGCGATCCCGATCAGGATCAGCGGGTCGCCGAGCACGCCGTTGTGGGCGATCCCGACGGCGATCCCCTCGAAGCCGGTCGAGCCGGTGCCGCCGTAGAGGAAGGCCATCCCGTAGAGCAGCGTCGCCGAGCCGAGCGAGCCGACGATCAGGTACTTCAGCCCCGACTCGAGCGAGCCCTCGCGGCGCAGGTTGGTGGCGCAGAGGATGTAGAGCGGGATCGAGAGGGTCTCGAGCGCGACGAAGAAGGTGACCAGGTTGGTCGCCTGGGCCAGCAGCACCATCCCCAGCACCGAGCCGATCAGCAGCGCGTGGTACTCGCCGTGCCCGGCTTCCTCGGCCGCCGGCTCGCGGGTCGAGATGAGGACGCAGAAGGCGGCGGTCAGGATCGCGATCAGCGAGATCGAGATCGCCAGGTCGTCGAGCCGCAGCGCGCCGGTGACCAGGTTCTTGCTGTCGCCCCACTGCCAGATCAGCAGCCCGGCGGTGGTCGCCAGCGTGAGCAGCGTCAGCGCCGGCGCCGCCGCGCTTGAAGCGGCTTGAAGACGGCGCTGAGCAGGACGACGCAGAGCCCGACCGTGAGGGCGATGATCGGCGAGATCCCCGCGTAGTCGATGACTGGCTCGTGGAAGTTCACCTGCCATTTCTTGCCGCCAGCTTCGCGCTTCGCCGCTGCGCTTCCGGCGCCGCCGGTCACGCTCGCCACCGTCTGCTGCACGGTCGGGGCGGTGCGGTGGAGGATCAGCTGCGGGTAGAGGGCGAGGCCGAGGATGCAGAGCACCAGCGGCGCCAGGACGAGGCCGTCGCGGAGGCCGATCTCGCGCGAGGCGATCCCGTCCGGCTTGCGGTTGTGCATCGCGTGCTGGTAGAGGCGCAGGGCGTAGTAGGCGGACATCGCGACGCCGGTGATGGCGATGAAGGCGAAGACGATCTTCTCCTGGAAGAGCCCGTTGAGGATGTAGAACTCGCCGATGAAGTTGGCCGAGCCCGGCATCGCCAGGGTGGCTAGGGCCACGATCAGGAACAGCGCCGCCAGGACCGGCGCTCGCAGCGCCAGCCCGCCGATCTTGCGGATGTCCTCGGTCCCGGTCCGCTCGACCAGGATCGCGACGATGATGAAGAGCGGTGCCACGACGAGGCCGTGGTTGACCATCTGCAGGATCGCGCCGTCGGCGCCGTCGGCCCGCAGGGCGAAGATGCCGGCGGTGATGAAGCCGAGCTGGGCGACCGAGGAGTAGCCGGCGATCAGCCGCATGTTGGTCTGGGTGAAGGCCATCACCGAGCCGTAGAGGATCGAGGCCAGGGCGATGACCAGGATCACCTCCTGGAATTCCACGGTGGCGTCGGGGAAGAGCGGCAGCACGACGCGCAGGAAGCCGTAGGCCCCGACCTTCGCCAGCACCCCGGAGAAGACGACCAGGGCCGGCAGCGGCGCCGCCCGGTAGGCGTCCGGCATCCAGCCGTGCAGCATGAAGGCCGGCATCTTGACCAGGAAGGCGGCGGCGAAGAACCAGAAGATCCAGCGCTGGCTGCCGGCGCCGAGGCCCTGCTGTTGGATCGCCGCGAGGGAGAAGGTGAGGTGGCCGCCGTCGGCGGAGATGATCGCCGTGGCGATCGCCGCGACCAGCATCAGCAGCGAGCCGATCAAGGTGTAGACGATCATCTTCAGGGTCGCCGCGGCGGCGGTCGGGCCACCCTCGCGGTCGCTGCCCCAGGCGCCGAAGAGGAAGTAGAACGGGACCAGCATCAGGTCGAAGAAGAGGACGAAGAGCAGCAGGTCCTGGGCCAGGAACGATCCCAGCGTCGCCGTCTCGGCGACCAGCATCAGGAAGAAGAAGAGCTGCGGGCGCTCCTGCTCGCGGAAGGCGGCGAAGGCGATGCCGCCGACCCAGAGCACGCCGGTCAGCAGGATCAGGAAGAGGTTGAGCCCGTCGATCCCGAGGCTGTAGTCGACGCCGAGTCCGGAGATCCAGGTGACGTCGACGCGTGTCTGCATGCCCGAGCTGCCGGAGTCGAAGCCGACCGCCATCGAGACCGCGATCCCGAGGGTCACGAGCGCGCCCAGCGTCGCCCACCAGCCGGTCGCCCGCTTCGGCAGGAAGAGGCCGACGATCCCGAAGGCCAGCGGCGCCCAGAGCAGTGCGTTGATCATCAGCTGGCCAGTAAGAAGTAGAGGGCGAGCCCGGCGAAGCCGGCGATCAGGAGCAGCGCGTAGCTGCGGACGAAGCCGTTCTGGACGGCGCGGACGACGCCGCCGGCGCCGCGCACGGTCTCCTCGGCGCCGCTGACCAGCCCGTCGACGACGAAGCGCTCGAAGACCCGGTTGGCGAAGCGGCCGACGGCCAGGGCCGGGCGGACGATCAGCAGGTCGATCAGCTCGTCGAAGTACCACTTGTTGACGAACAGCGTGTAGAGCGGGCGCAGGCGCGCGATCAGGATCGCCGGGGTGGCCGGCTGGGCGACGTAGAAGAAGTAGGCGATGAAGATCCCGAGCACGGAGATGACGGCGCCGATCCCGAGGCCCTCCCAGTCGGCGCCCAGGGTCGGGTGGATCGCCGTCAGCGGCGAGTTGGCGAAGACCGGGTCGAGGAACTTGGTGATCACGTCGTCGACGCCGGGGATCTGGACCAGGCCGCCGGTCAGGGCGAGGAAGGCGAGCACGCCCATCGCCACCTTCATCGGCCAGGACTGCTCGGCGATGTGGTGTTCGGACCCTGGGAAGCCGACGTCGGTGTCCTCGAGCTCACCGGTCGCCGGGTTGCGCGGCTCCTCGTGGGCGACGTGGCCGCTGTCGATCAGCTCCTGCGCCTCCTTGCAGGGCGTGCCCGGGAGGACGCGGAAGATCAGCCGGAAGGTGTAGACGGCGGTCAGCAGGGCGCCGAGGTAGCCGAACACGGTGAAGATCACGTACATGCCGCCGCGGGCCTCGGCGTAGGCGAGGATCTCGTCCTTGGAGAAGAAGCCCGAGGTGCCGGGGAAGGCGGCCAGGGCGAGGCCGCCGCAGAGCATCGCGATCGAGGTGAAGCGCATCGCCTTGCCGAAGCCGCTCATCTCGTCGATGTTCTGCCGGTTCGCCATCGCGGCGATGATCGAGCCGGCGGCCATGAACAGCAGCGCCTTGAAGAAGGCGTGGGTCATCAGGTGGAAGAGGCCGGCGCTGTAGGCGCCGATCGAGACGCCCATGATCATGTAGCCGATCTGGCTCATCGTCGAGTAGGCGATCGCCCGCTTCAGGTCGGTCATCACCAGGGCGATCGTGCCGGCGACCAAGAGCGTCGCCAGGCCGACGAAGGCGGCGATGTCGGCGGCGGTCGGGGCGAGCACGAAGAGGACGTGGGTGCGGGCGATCAGGTAGACGCCGGCGGTGACCATCGTCGCCGCGTGGATCAGCGAGGAGACCGGGGTCGGGCCCTCCATCGCGTCCGGCAGCCAGGTGTGGAAGGGCAGCTGCGCCGACTTGGCGAAGGCGCCGACGAGGAGCAGCAGGCAGATCGCCGTCACCGTCCACTCGTTGGTCTGGAAGACCTGCGGCGCTTTCTCGAAGGCCGGGCCGTAGTCGAAGGTCCCCAGTTCGCGGAAGATCAGGAAGGCGGCCAGGACCAGGCCGATGTCGCCGACGACGTTGATCACGAAGGCCTTCATCCCCGCCCGGGTCGCGGTCGTGCGCCGGTACCAGAAGCTGATCAGCGCGTAGGAGGCGAAGCCGACGAAGGCCCAGCCGACGATCAGCAGCACGAAGTTGCCGGCGAGGACCAGCAGCAGCATCGAGAAGACGAAGAAGTTGAGGTAGCTGAAGAAGCGGTGGTAGCCCTCGTCGGACTGCATGTAGCCGTAGGAGTAGAGGTGGATCAGGGTCGAGACGCCGGTGACGACCAGCACCATGAAGACCGAGAGCGGGTCGACGAAGATGCCGAGCTTGATGTCGAGGCCGGCGGCGCTGGCGTAGTTCCAGAGCGAGGAGGCGTGGTGGCGCGCCTCGGGGTCTTCGCCGAGCAGGCAGAGCAGGGCGCCGATGCCGCAGGCGAAGGCGAGCCCGATCGCGACCGTGCCGATGATCCCGGCGAGCTTGCGCGGCAGCACCTTGAAGCCGAGCGCGATCGCGATCGAGCCGAGCAGCGGGAGGAGCAGGACCAGCCAGGCCCAGCTGGTGGCGGTCATCCGCGCAGCTCCCGCAGGTCGTCGACGTTGAGCGGCAGCTTGCGGCGGAAGAGGGCGACGATCAGGCCGAGCCCGACGACGACCTCGCAGGCGGCGATCACCATGACGACGATCGCGAAGACCTGGCCCTGCTGGTTGCCGACCATGCGGCTGAAGGCGACCAGCGCCAGGTTGCCGGCGTTGAGCATCAGCTCCAGGCAGAGCAGGATCACCATCGGGCTGCGGCGGACCAGGATGCCTACTGCTCCAGTGGTGAAGAGCAAGGCGGAGAGGACGATGTACCACTCGATGTTCATCGGGGCGCTCCCGCCTCCTCGCGGCGCTTGCGGCCGGCAAGGACGATCGCCCCAACCGCGGCGATCAAGAGCAGGATGGAAGACGCCTCGAAGGGCACCAGGAACTTCTCCAGGAGCAGGCGGCCGATCGCGGCCGGGTCGCCGAAGCCGGCGGGGACGTCGGGGCCGTGGGTGCCGAGGGCGAGGAGGGCGGAGGCGAGGACGGCGACGAGAGCTCGACGAAGAGGGCGATCCCCAGCAGCGGCGCCAGGAAGCGCTGGCCGGGGATCGGCTCCCAGGCCGACTCCGCCGCCGCCGACGTAGGCGACGACGAAGACGTAGAGGACCATCACCGCGCCGGCGTAGACGACCACCTGGGCGGCCGCCACGAAGGCCGAGGTCAGCAGCAGGAAGAGCACGGCCAGCGAGAACAGGTGGACGATCAGCGCCAGCACGCTGTAGAAGGGGTTGCGCATGGCGACGACGCCGATGGCGCCGCCGAGCGCGCCGATCGCGGCTCCGAAGAAGAGCACCGCTTCCATCTATTCCCCCTCGCTTTTCAGCGGGGTGCGCTCGATCGGCTCGGCCAGCAGCATCTCCTTGGTGAAGATCAGGTCGCTGCGGTCGTAGTCGGCCATCTCGTAGTCGTGGCCCATCGTGATCGCGTCGAAGGGGCAGGCGATCTCGCAGTAGCCGCAGAAGATGCAGCGGCTGAGGTTGATCTCGTAGACGGCGGCGTAGCGCTCGCCGGCAGAGACGCGGTCGCCGGGGATGTTCTCGGCGGCGACGACGCGGATGCAGTCGGCCGGGCAGGCGGCGGCGCAGAGCGAGCAGCCGACGCATTTCTCCAGCCCGGTGTCCTCGAACTTGTGCAGTTTGTGGCGGCCGCGGAAGCGCGGGTAGACGGGGGTCTTCTCCTCCGGGTACTCGATCGTCAGCGGGCCCTCGATCAGCCGCGCCATCGTCGTCTTCAGCCCGCGCAGGGTCTCGCCGAAGGCGCGGTAGGCGCCGCCCATGCCGCCGGGCTCGGGGCCGCGCTGGACCGAGACGACGTCGGCCGAGCTGAGGTAGGCGACCGCCTTCGGGTCGAAGCCGTCGCCGTTCTGAGTCGGCTCGCTCACGTCACCACCACCAGGATCGCGGTGACGAGGACGTTGAGGGTCGCCAGGGGCAGCAGCACTTTCCAGCCGAGGGTCATCAGCTGGTCATATCGCAGCCGCGGCAGCGTCGCTCGCACCCAGATGAAGACGATGACCAGGCCGAGCATCTTCGCCAGCATCCAGATCGGGTCGAGCCAGCCCGGGCCGGGGCCCATCCAGCCGCCGAGGAACATCGCCGCGGCGATCCCGGAGACGACCAGGATCTCCATGTATTCGACCAAGAGGAAGGAGCCGAAGCGCATGCCGCCGTACTCGGTCATGAAGCCCTGGACCAGCTCGGCGTCGGCCTCGGGCATGTCGAACGGGGTGCGGTTGGTCTCGGCGAAGCCGGCCAGCATGAAGATCAGGAAGCCGACGAACTGGGGGACGATGAACCAGAGCTCGCCCTGGGCGTGGACGATGTCGACCAGCGAGAGCGAGCCGCCCATCATGATCACGCCGAGCAGGGCCAGGCCCATCGAGACCTCGTAGGAGATCAGCTGCGCGGCCGAGCGCATCGCCCCGAGCAGGCTGTATTTGGAGCCCGAGGACCAGCCGCCCAGCAGCAGGCCGTAGAAGGCGATCGAGCCGACGGCGAAGAAGTAGAGGATGCCGATCGGGACATCGATCCCGTAGAGGCCGACGCCGTCCTGGACGTCGCCCCAGGGGATGATCGCCAGGGCAAGGACGCCGGAGACGACCGGCAGCAGCGGTCCGAGGATGAACAGGGTCGAGACCGCGTTGGCGGGACGGAAGGACTCCTTGGAGATCAGCTTGCCGACGTCGGCGAGCGGCTGCAGGATGCCGAAGGGGCCGACCCGGTTGGGGCCGTAGCGGTGCTGGAAGCGGCCGATCAGTTTGCGCTCGACCACGGTGAGCACGGGCAGGATGCCGAAGATGACGGCGAAGATGATCACCGACTTGAGGACCATGATCCAGGTGGCTTCGACGAAGTTGACGTCGGCGAGCGGGAGGGCGAGCATCAGGCGGGGGTCTCGCTCAGCTTCGCGATCTCGACTCGCACCGGGCCGCCGTTGAGCAGGGCGTTGGCGTTGCCGTCCGAGACGCCCTCGGCGAGGAAGCAGACGCCCTCGGGGATGCGCTCGCGGATCTGCACCGTCGCCTCGACGCTGGTGCCGTTCTGGCCGACGCGAACCTTGTCGCCGCTCTTCAGGCCCAGGCGCTCGGCGTCTGCCGGCGATATCTCCAGGCGCTGCTGGGGCGTAGGAACTTCAGCGGCGGGTTCAGCTCGGTGATCGGGCCGGCCCAGAGGTCGCGGTAGGTGCCCAGTGCGAGGGACGGCGGTGCGAGCTCGGAGGCTGCGCCGGGTCGCGGCTGCCGCGCCGAGGTCCGGCGACGCCACGCCAGACGTCTCGGAGGATCCGCAGCGCCGTCCCTGGCTGCGGGACGTTCGCGGCAGCTGGGGTGTCCTGCCAGCGGATGCCGCGGCCGCCGATCTCGGCGTCGGTGATGTCGCCGTAGAAGGGGACCGCGTTGGTCAGGGCGGCGAAGGCGGTGGGCTGGGAGTTGATGCCGGTGTCGTGGCCGAGGGCCGCGGAGAGGGTCGCCAGAACCTGGATGTTGGGGCGGATGTCGCCGGGGCGGCCGGCGCTGGGGCGGACGCGCTGCAGGCGGCCGTCGGGGTGGGTGACGGTGCCGTCTTTCTCGGCGTGGGTCTCGAGCGGGAAGAGGACGTCGGCCTTGGCGGTGGTGGCGTTCTCGAGCATCGAGAAGCAGACGACGAAGTCGGCGGCGGTGATCGCGGCCTCCCAGGCCTCGGTGTCCGGGAAGTCGCGCAGCGGGTCGACGCCGAAGAGGATCAGGGCCTTCGAGCTCGCCGGACTCCAGCGCGGCGCGGATCTCCTCGGTCGGCTTGCCGACGAGAGGTGCATCGCCGTCGATGTGGACGCACTCTCGTCTCGCTGAGCCCGGGGCCGGCGTCCGGAAGGCAGCCGGCCTCGCGCAGGCCGCGGGCGTTGGCGGCGTCGGGGATCTCGAGCAGGCCGGAGCCCTCGGTGCCCGGCGAGTCGAGCGCGGCGGCGAGGTCGAGCAGGGCCGCGGCGCCCTCGCCGTCGCGGCCGACGCGCTCGCCCCAGACGACGACGACCTTGCCGGCGTCGCGCAGGCTCTCGGCCAGCGGCGTGGCGACGTTTTCGGCGCCGCCGAGGCGCCGCGCCAGCTCGGCGAGGAAGTGGGCGGCCTCGCCCGGGGCGTAGCGGGCGATCGCCTCGGCGCCGCCGTCGAGCGCGGTCGGGCGCTCGGTGGCGACGAGCAGCTGGGCGCCGTTGCGGCGGATCGCCTTGCGGATGCGCAGGTCGAGGATCGGCGAGCTGTGCAGCGGGTCGGTGCCGAGGACGAGGATCGCGTCGGCGTCGTCGATGTCGCGCGACCTGGGCCGAGAGGCTGGGCTGGGCGAGCCGGACCAGCGCCTCGCGGCCGGGACCGCGCGAGCGGGCGGGAGTCGACATGGGGGGAGCCGAGCGCCTCGCGCAGCAGCGCTGGACCAGGTAGGCCTCCTCGTTGGAGGCGTCGCCGACGATCGCCGCGACTGGCGCCGCCGGCGGCGCGCAGCCCGGCGGCCGCGACCTCGATTGCCTGCTCCCAGCTCGCCGCCGCGCCGCCTTTGAGCCGCGGCCCGGTCGACCCGCGTCTCGTCGGCGAACATCTGGAAGCCGAGCGGCCCTTGTCGCAGAGCCAGCCGTCGTCGACCTCGGCGTTGTCGCGGCCAGCACCCGTATCACCTTCTCGTCACGGACCGTGAAGTTGACGTTGCACTGGCTCGGGCAGAGCGTGCAGACCGAGCCGGCCTGCTCGATGTCCCAGGGCCGGGCGCGGAAACGGTAGGTGTGGCTGGTCAGCGCGCCGACCGGGCAGAGCTCGGTGATGTTGCCGTGGAAGGGGGCCACGTAGGGGCGGTCGTCGAAGGTGCCGACGAAGGTGCGGTCGCCGCGCTCCAGCCACTGCAGCTCGGCGTCCTCGGAGACCTCCTGGCTGAAGCGCACGCAGCGGTAGCAGAGGATGCAGCGCTCGCGGTCGATCCGCGACCAGCGGCGAGAGTTCGATCGGCTTCTCGAAGTGGCGCTTTTCGTCGATCACGCGGCTTTTGCCCGGGCCCCAGCCCTGCGTGATGTCCTGCAGCGGGCACTCGCCGCCCTTGTCGCAGACGGGGCAGTCGAGCGGGTGGTTGACGAGCA
>CAVUBT010000002.1:0-206559 GCA_963739855.1 uncultured Solirubrobacterales bacterium
AGTGGCAGGCCGAGCGCTTCAACCGCCCCGGCGCGAGCTCTTCGACTTCGACGTCTACGCGCTCGGCGGCGACGGCTGCCTGATGGAGGGCGTCTCGCACGAGGCCGCCTCGCTCGCCGGCCACCTGAAGCTCGACAACCTCTGCTGGATCTACGACAACAACCACATCACGATCGACGGCGACACCGCGCTCGCCTTCGGCGACGACGTGCTGAGCCGCTTCGAGGGCTACGGCTGGAACGTGCTGCGGGTCGGCGACGCCAACGACCCCGCCCTGCTCGCGCGCGCCTTCGAGCGAGTTCAAGGCCGAGACCGGCCGGCCGACGCTGATCGTCGATCGACAGCCACATCGGCTGGGGCTCGCCGAACAAGCAGGACACCGAGTCCGCCCACGGCGAACCGCTCGGGGAGGAGGAGGTGCAAGCTGACCAAGGGGCCTACGGCTGGCCCGAGGACGCCCAGTTCCTCGTCCCCGACGGCGTCCGCGAGCACTTCGACGAGGGGATCGGCGCGCGGCGCCGAGCTGCAGCGCCGCCTGGCAGCAGACGCTCGAGGGCTACGGCGCCGAGAACCCGGCCTGGCGACGAGATCGAGATGATGCAGCGGCGCGAGCTGCCCGACGGCTGGGACGCGCGATCCCCTCCTTCGAGGCCGACGAAGAGAAGGGCCTGGCGACCCGCAAGGCCTCGAACAAGGTCGAGAACGCGATCGCCGAAAAGGTGCCGTGGCTGATCGCCGGCTCCGCCGACCTCACCGACTCGACCTCGGTCCGGCTCAACTTCGACGGCGCCGACGAACTTCGAGCCGGGCAGCTTCGACGGCCGCCAGATCCACTTCGGCATCCGCGAACACGCCGCCGCCGCGTGCTGCAACGGCATCTCGCTCTCGAAGCTGCGGCCGCTCTGGTCGACCTACCTCACCTTCTCCGATTACGGCGCGCCCGTCGATCCGCCTCTCGGCGCTGATGGAGCTGCCGGTCATCCACCTCTTCACCCACGACTCGATCGGGCTCGGCGAGGACGGCCCGACCCACCAGCCGATCGAGCAGCTCGCCTCGCTGCGGGCGATCCCGCACCTCGACGTGATCCGCCCCGGCGACGCCAACGAGGTCGCCGAGGCCTGGCGGATCGCGGTCGAGCGCACCCACAACCCGGTGGCGCTGGTGCTCACCCGCCAGAACATCCCGATCCTCGACCGCTCCCGGTACGCCTCGGCCGAGGGCGCTGCGCAGGGCGGCTACGTCCTCGCCGACCTGCCGGGGGCGATCCCGAGCTGATCCTGATCGCGACCGGCTGCGAGGTCGCAGCTGGCGCTCGGCGCCCACGAGAAGCTGGCCGCGCGAAGGCATCCGCTCGCGCGTCGTCAGCCTGCCCTGCTGGGAGATCTTCGACCGCCAGGACGAGGCCTACCGCGACCAGGTGCTGCCGCCGGCGGTGACCGCCCGGGTCGCGATCGAGGAGGCCTCGACGCTGGGCTGGGAGCGCTACGTCGGCAGCGAGGGCGCGATCATCGGCATGCACACCTTCGGCCAGTCGGCGCCGTTCAAGGACGTCGAGGAGGAGTTCGGGTTCACGCCCGAGAAGATCGCCGCGGTGGCCCGCGAGGCGCGAAAGCGCGGCCGTCAAATCTCGACCTGAGGAGGAGGATCGATGAAGGCGACGCACGACTGCACGAGCTGGGCCAGAGCCTCTGGCTCGACAACATCACCCGCACGATGCTCGGCGACGGCACCCTGCAGGGCTACATCGACGAGCTCTCGGTCACCGGGCTGACCTCGAACCCGACGATCTTCGACAAGGCGATCTCCGGCGGCGACGCCTACGACGAGCAGATCGCCGAGGTCAGCGCCGCCGCCGAGGCCGGCGAGGGCGTCGGCGCCAACGCCGACGAGCAGGTCTTCTTCGAGCTCGCGCATCGCCGACCTGCAGCGACGCGACCAAGCTCTTCGCCGAGGTCCACGAGCGCACCGACGGCGTCGACGGCTGGGCCTCGCTGGAGGTCTCGCCGCTGCTCGCCGACGACGCCGACGGCGACGATCGAGCAGGCCGCGGCGCTGCACGCCAAGGCCGAGCGCGAGAACCTCTTCATCAAGATCCCCGGCACCCCGGCCGGCCTCACCGCGATCGAGGAGTCGATCTTCGCCGGCATCCCGATCAACGTCACGCTGCTCTTCGACGACGAGCAGTACCTGGCCGCCGCCGAGGCCTACATGCGCGGGATCGAGCGCCGGATCGAGGCCGGGCTCGACCCCGACGTCACCTCGGTCGCCTCGCTCTTCATCAGCCGCTGGGACGTCGCCGTCGCCGAGGAGGTCGCCGAGGAGCTGCACAACCGGCTCGGCATCGCGGTCGGCGGCCGCGCCTACCGCGCCTACCGCGAGCTGCTCGACTCCGCCGCGGATGCTGCGCCTGGTGAACGAGGGCGCGCGGCCGCAGCGGCTGCTCTGGGCCAGCACCGGGACCAAGGACCCGAACGCCTCCGACACCCTCTACATCGAGGCCTTCGCCTCGCCCTTCACGGTCAACACGATGCCCGAGCCGACCCTGCACGCCTTCGCCGAGCACGGCGAGATCGGCGAGCCTGTGCCGGCCGACGGCGGCAACGCCGAGCAGGTGCTGGCCGAGTTCGAGGCGGCCGGCATCGACGTCGCGGCGCTCGCCGACGCGCCTGCAGGACGAGGGCAAAGAGAGCTTCAACAAGTCCTGGGAAGAGCTGCTGGAGTCGATCTCCTCCCAGCGCGGGGCGACGGCGGCGTGAGCCGAGCCGGCGCCGGGCTGCGGCGAGCCGCCCGCCTGGGGCGACCTCCAGGCCCACTACGAGAAGATCGGCGACGCCCACCTGCGCGACCTCTTCGCCGCCGACCCCGAGCGCGGCGAGCGCCTGGTCGCCGACGGCGCCGGCCTCTACCTCGACTTCTCCAAGAACCGGATCACCGACGAGACGCTGCTGCTGCTCGGCGAGCTGGCCCGCGCAGCGCGGCGTCGAGGAGCGCCGCGAAGCGATGTTCGCCGGCGAGCACATCAACGTCTCCGAGGACCGCGCCGTGCTCCACGTGGCGCTGCGGATGCCGCGCGAGCGCTCGCTGATCGTCGACGGCGTCGACGTCGTCAAGGAGGTCCACGAGACGCTCGACCGCATGGGCGACTTCTGCCGAGCGGGTGCGCTCCGGCGAGTGGCGCGGCCACACCGGCAAGCCGATCCGCAACGTCGTCAACATCGGCATCGGCGGCTCCGACCTCGGCCCGGTGATGGCCTACGAGGCGCTGCGCCACTACGCGCGCCGCGAGATGACCTTCCGCTTCGTCTCCAACGTCGACGGCACCGACTTCGCCGAGACGACGCGCGACCTCGATCCCGAGGAGACCCTGTTCGTGATCTCCTCGAAGACCTTCACGACGCTGGAGACGATGACCAACGCGCGCTCGGCCCGCGAGTGGGCGCTGGCCGGCCTCGGCGGCGAGGAGGCGGCCGTCGCCAAGCACTTCGTCGCGGTCTCGACCAACGCCGAGGAGGTCGCCGAAGTTCGGCATCGACACCGACAACATGTTCGGCTTCTGGGACTGGGTCGGCGGCCGCTACTCGATGGACTCGGCGATCGGGCTCTCGACGATGCTGGCGATCGGCCCGGCCCGCTTCGCCGAGATGCTGGCCGGCTTCCACGCCATGGACGAGCACTTCCGCGAGGACGCCGGCCGGCTGCCAACCTGCCGATGCTGATGGGCCTGCTGGCGGTCTGGTACGGCGACTTCTTCGGCGCCCAGACCAGCGGCGTCTTCCCCTACGACCAGTACCTGCACCGCTTCCCCGCCTACCTGCAGCAGCTGACGATGGAGTCCAACGGCAAGCACGTCACCCTCGACGGCGCCCGCGTCGACTACGACACCGGCGCGATCTACTGGGGCGAGCCGGGGACCAACGGCCAGCACTCCTTCTACCAGCTGATCCACCAGGGGACGCGGCTGATCCCCTGCGACTTCATCGGCTTCTGCCACTCCAACAACCCGCTCGGCGACCACCACGACCTGCTGATGTCCAACGTCTTCGCCCAGGGCGAGGCGCTGGCCTTCGGCAAAACGGCCGAGCAGGTGCGCGCCGAGGGGACGCCGGAGGCGGTCGTGCCGCACCGGGTGATGGAGGGCAACCGGCCCTCGAACACGATCCTCGCCGAGCGCCTGACGCCGGCGACGCTCGGCGCGCTGGTCGCCCTCTACGAGCACAGCGTCTTCACCCAGGGGGCGATCTGGGGGATCGACTCCTTCGACCAGTGGGGGGTCGAGCTGGGCAAGGTGCTGGCGGTCGCGATCATCCCCGAGCTGCAGGCCGAGGCCGAGCCGAAGCTGCGCCACGACAGCTCGACCAACGCGCTGATCCGCCGCTACCGCCAGGCCCGGCGCGAGGGCGTCGAGGTCTAGCGGATGCTCTCGCTCGACCCGCTCCCGCTGGCGGCGTCGGCATCGAATCTGCTCGCCGCGCGCGAGCAGATGGCGTTCACCCTCGGCTTCCACATCGTCCTCTCCTGCCTCGGCGTCGCCCTGCCGGCGACGATCCTGGTCGCCAACTACATCGGCCTCAAACGCGGCGACGACGACGCGATGGAGCTGGCCAGACGCTGGTCGAAGGCGATGGCGGTCACCTTCGCCGTCGGCGCCGTCACCGGCACCGTGCTCAGCTTCGAGTTCGGCCTGCTCTGGCCGAACTTCATGGACCGCTTCGGCGCCGCCTTCGGCATCGCCTTCGCGATCGAGGGCATCTTCTTCTTCCTCGAGGCGATCTTCCTGGCGATCTACATCTACGGCTGGAAGCGGCTCTCGCGGCTGGGCCCACTTCTGGTCGGGGGTGCCGATGGTCGTCACCGGCATCGGCGGCGCCTTCTCGGTCGTCGCCGCCAACGCCTGGATGAACCAGCCGCAGGGCTTCACCCTCGACGCCGCCGGCAAGGTCGTCGACATCGACCCGCTGAAGGTGCTCTTCAACCCGGCGACCGGCTACGAGGTGCCGCACATGATCCTCGCCGCCTACATGGTCGTCGGCTTCCTCGTCGCCTCGATCTACGCGGTCGGGATGCTGAAAGGGCGGCGCGACCGCCTGCACCGGCTGGGCCTGCTGATCCCGCTGACGATCGGCCTGATCGCGACCCCGATCCAGCTCTTCGTCGGCGACACCGCGGCGCGCGCAGTCGCCGACCACCAGCCGGCCAAGTTCGCCGGCATGGAGTGCATCCAGGAGACCGGCGGCCACCAGACCGAGTACGTCGGCGGCATCTGCACCGCCGACGGGGTCAAGTGCGGCGATCCCGATCCCCGACCTCGACTCCTTCCTGGTCGGCTTCAGCGCCGACACCGAGGTGACCGGGCTGGAGCGACATCCCGGACGACGAACGGCCGCCGGCCAACACGCTGCTGCACCTCGCCTTCGACGCGATGGTCGGGATCGGCACCGCGCTGCTGCGTGCTCGGCGTCTGGCTCGCCTTCGTCTGGTGGAAAAAGCGCGACATCCCCGCAGACCAAGTGGTTCCTGCGCGCGGTCGCGGTCTCCGGCGCGCGGGGCGGTCCTGGCGCTCTGGTGCGGCTGGATCGTCACCGAGGTCGGCCGCCAGCCCTGGATCGTCCAGGGCTACATGCGGACCGAGGAAGCGGTGACCGAGGCCGAGGGGATCTGGTTCAGCTTCGCCCTCGTGCTGCTGCTCTACGCCGGCGCTCGGCACGATCGCGATCCTCGTCCTGCGCGGCATGTCCCGCCGCTGGCGCGAAGGCGCCGCCGAACCCGGACCCGACGGCACCGGGCCCATGAGGTCGCCGACCCATACCGGACGCCGAGGCCCATCGGCCGGCCGGAGGTGGGAGCATGAGTAGGCCGACGTGGCGGCGGCGATCCTCTGGGTCGGGGCGACGTTCTACGCGCTCTTCGGCGGGGCTGACTTCGGCGGCGGCTTCTGGGACCTGATCGCCGGCGACGCCGAGAAGGGGGAGCGGCCGCGGGCGCTGATCCAGCGCTCGCTGACCCCGGTCTGGGAGGCCAACCACGTCTGGCTGATCTTCATCCTCGTCGTCCTCTGGACCGCCTTCCCGCCCGCCTTCAGCGCGATCTTCACGACGCTCTACGTGCCGATCGCGCTGGCCGCGCTGGGGATCGTCCTGCGCGGCGCCGGCTTCGCCTTCCGCAAGTCGATCGAGGGCCTGCGGGCGCGCCGGGCGGCAGGCGCGACCTTCGCCCTCTCCTCGGTCCTGACCCCGTTCTTCATGGGCGCGGTCGTCGGCGCGATCGCCTCCGGCAACGTCCCGGCGGCGGGCAACGGCGACGCCTTCTCGAGCTGGCTGGAGCCGCTGCCGCTGCTGACCGGGGCGATGTTCGTCGCCACCGGCGCCTACCTCGCCGCCGTCTTCCTGGTCGGCGACGCGCGCCGCGGCGGGCGAGGGGGACCTGGAGCGCTACTTCGTGCGGCGGGCGCTGGCGGCGGGTGCGGTCGCCGGCGTCGCCGCCGCGGCCGGGCTGATCGAGCTGCACGCCGAAGCCCGCTACGTCTTCGACCGCCTCGTCGACCAGGGCCTGCCGCTGGTGATCCTCTCCGCCCTCTGCGGCCTCGCCCTCCTCGTCCTGCTCCTGCGGGGGTCGACGGGCCGCAAACGTCCAAATGGTGGACGCCTGAGGCCCACCGGCCGCGGGTTCCTGCGGCCGCTGGCGGCGGGGGCTGTGGTCGAGCGTGATCTGGGGCTGGGGGGTGGCGCAGTTTCCTTATTTGCTGCCGCGTCTTTGCGGATCGACCAGGCGGCCGCGCCGGACCCGACTCTGAGCGTCGTCTTCATCGTCTTCGCCGCCGCCGCGGTGCTGGTTCTGCCCTCGCTGGGCCTGCTCTACACGCTCAGCCAGCGCGATCTGCTCGAGGCCGAACACTGATTTGAGCAGTCCCTAAAAGTGGGGCTCGGATGAACAATCCCATCCAATGTCAAGGTCGCCTGGACGGTTTTCCGATGAGGCGGCATGACCAAGATCAACGCCCAGCCGCGGCCTGTCGGCGCCACCGTCCTGTCCCTCCTCGCGATCGCCCTCGCCGCGCTCGTGCTGCCGGCCTCGAGCCTGGCGGCGCCGCCGCCCGAAGGCAGCGACCCGGTGCTGACGGTCTCGCCGCAGCCGCTGGTCGTGCCGACGACGACGGTCGGCAACCAGTCGCCGATGGTGGCATTCGAGCTCCACAACGAAAGCTCCGAAGCGGCCGCGATCGACAAGCTCATGCTCGCGGGCGCCGACGCCGGCGAATTCAGCCTCGGCGCTTCCAACTGCGGCACCCTGCTGCTGCTGCCGGGCGATCACTGCTCGGTCGCGATCGCCCTCAAGCCCAGCCTCGTCGGCGAGAAGAAAGCGGCGCTGCAGGTGACCTTCGCCGGCGGCAGGCCCGAACAGAGCTTCGAAGTCTCCGGGGTCTCGGCTCCGCCGCACTTCTCCTTCCACCCCGGCGACCACGACTTCGGCCTGCGGCCGATCCGCTCGGAAGCGGGGTACTGGACCTTCCAGCTCGAAAACGACGGCCAGGCGCCGGCGCAGGTCGGCCAGCTGGGCTTCAACGGCGGCAACGCCAACGGCTACTGGTTCAACAACAACGACTGCGGCAGCCGCTGGCTGCAGCCCGGCGAGACCTGCGCGATCGAAATCGGCTTCGGCCCGAACGAAGTCGGGACCTTCGCGACCCAGCTCCAGGTCAGCTCCGGCGGCGAAAACTTCAGCGCCAATCTCAGCGGCGAAGGCGGGCAGCCGATCGTCACGGCCTCGCCCAACCCGGCTGACTTCGGTCCCGCGACGGTCGGCTCGACCAGCGCGATCCAGACCATCGTCATCGCCAACAGCGGCAACATCCCGGCCGGCTTCTTCATCGGCATCGTCGCCGGTGGCGACTCCGGCAGCTTCCAGCTGCTCGACGAGAACTGCACCAACACCCCGCTCATGCCCGGCGGCAGCTGCGCGGCGCATGTGCGCTTCCGGCCGCAGGGCCCCGGCGCCAAGGCCGCCTACCTGGCCTTCTTCGGCGACAGCGAAGGCGGCGCCATGGTGGCGCTGCAGGGCGAGGGCGTCGCCCCGGCGGTGACCCTGCTGCCGTCCAGCTACCACTTCGGCACCCAGGCCACGGGCAGCAAGGGCCCCGGCCATGTCTTCGCGGTCCGCAACGACGGCGGCGCGCCGCTCGACCTCGACAACGTCGCCATCGCCGGCGCCGACCTCGACCAGTTCGCCCTGGCCGGCGACGAATGCAGCGGCGCCACGCTGGCACCCGGGGCCGAGTGCCTGGTCCGGGTCCGCTTCGCGCCGGACAGCGCCGGGGCCAAGGCGGCCAAGCTGCGAGTCGGCAGCGACGCGGGCACCTTCGTCGCCACCCTCGCGGGCAGCGGCGCCGGCGATGCCGTCGTCGGCCTTCCCCTGGCGGGGAAAGGCACCGGCGCAGCCGGCTCCGCCGATCAGCCGGCCTCGCCGCGTCCCGCCCGCAAGGGGCGTCACCGTCGCTTCGTTCGCGGCGAGACGCTGACCGCGGCCAAGGTCCAGCGGCCGCGCCGGGTGCACTCGCGCGGCGGCACGGTTCGGCGCTAGCGCCCTGTTAGGTTCGCCGCCGTGATCAAGACGGCCCTCTTCGACATCGACGGCACCCTGCTCGTCACCGGCGGGGCGGGTGCCGTCGCCTGGCAGCGCGCCTTCCGCCAGCTGCACGGCATCGACGCCGACATCGAGGAGCACACCCACGCCGGCATGACCGACCCGGAAATCGCCGCGATCGTCTTCCGCGAGGTGATCGGCCGCGACGGCAGCGAGGCCGAGCGGGCGGAGGCGATCGGCGTCTACCTCAGTCACCTCGAAGACGCGGTCAACGAGTCGAGTGGCTACCGGGTCATGCCCGGCATCGAGGAGCTGCTGCCAAGGTTGGTCGAGCGCGGCGTCCTGCTCGGCATCGTCACCGGCAACATCGAATCGGCCGCCCACATCAAGCTCGCCCGCGGCAACCTCAACCGGTTCTTCGCCTTCGGCGGCTACGGCTCCGACTCCAGCGACCGCACCGAGCTGACCAGGAAGGCGCTCGAGCGCGCCGCCGCCGCCGCCCCGCTCGACCTCGCGGCCGCGATCGCCGTCGGCGACACCCCCCGCGACGTCAAGGCCGGTCACGGCGCCGGCATCCGCGTGGTCGGCGTGGCGACGGGCAGCTACGCGGTCGAGCAGCTCGCCGAGGCCGGCGCCGACTGGGCGCTGTCGTCGGTCGAAGACGGTTTCCCCATCACGGTTTAGCGCGCCGAACCGCTGCAGTTAGTTACAGCTTTGTGTCTAACCGTTGATCGGCCTCGCGGCCCTGCGTAGCTTGCCCGGGCTCGGCCCCAGGGAGGGGTGCACCCATCAAGGACTGCGGGAGTAAAAATTGGATCTCATCCGGATCCAAGGTCAGGGGACCTTGGATAGCGGCAGCGGTATGGCGTTATGAAACTCGGCTATCGCCTGGTTGCGCTCGCCGTGCTGGCGGCCATGGTCCTTGCTCCCGCTGCGGCCGCGGCGCCGGAACCCGGCACTCCGGTCGCGGTGGCGCCGGGGGTGCCGGGGAACGGCCGCACCTGGGAGCTGGTGACTCCGGAAGACACGGTCTCGCCGCAGCTGCAAAAGCTGGTCGCCATATCGGTCACTGGCGACCGCCTGCTTTACATGACTCTCGGGCCCCTTCCCGGCGCTCCGTCCGGTTCGCTGTTCCAGGCCAACCTCGCCGTGCGAGGCTCGGACGGCTGGGCGAGCATCCCCCTCTCTGCCCCGGATCCGGAAACGGCCGCATTGCTCACCGGCGGGCCGGAAGCCCTCAGCCCCGACCTCGCGACCTCGATCTGGCCCAATCCGCTCAGGCCGGAAGAACCGAGCAAAGATCTGGGCCTTTATCGCCGCGAACCGGACGGCGGCTTCGCCTTGCTCGCCGAAATTGGCCAGGGAGGTGGGTTGACGGGGACCTCAAAAGACCTTCAGCACGTCGTCTTCGCCTCCGAAAAGCACCTCCTCCCGGCCGATGCAAGTCGCGACGAAGGGAAGTCGATCTACGAGATCGTGGGATCGACCCTGCGTCTCGTCGACGTGGCTGGCGACGGCTCGCCGATCTCCACCTGCGGCTCGACCGTCCCCATGGCAAATGCGATCTCAGGTGACGGGCAGCGGATCTACTTCGTCCCCAACCCTTCCTGCACGGGGCCGGGGCGCGTCTTCCTGCGGACCGGGGGGGCAACCACGACCGAGATCTCGGCCTCGCAGTGCGATCTGGAGGACTGTGGCCCGGAAGCGGAAGTCAGCTTCGTCGGCGCCACGCCCAGCGGCTCGAGCGCCTTTCTCGTCACCGAACAGAGGTTGACCGACGATGACTCCGACGCCACCTCCGACCTCTACCGCTACGACGTCGCCAGCGGCGCTCTGACGCTGCTCTCGACCCAGCTCGCCGGGGTCGACGAAGCTGTCGTAGCGGAACCGGTCGAGGTCTCTGCTGACGGATCGCGCGCCTATTTTCGGGTCGCTCAGGTCGGGGCCGGATCCGAAGAAGAGGCTCTTTACCTCGCCGAGGGGGGCTCGCGAGAAGTTGCCCCGCGAGCGGATCCGCTGGTTCAGCTCGCTGCCGGTGGGCGCTTCGCGCTGTTCTCCAGCACCGCTCCGCTCGTCGCAGAAGACGGCGATGAACAGCGGGACGTGTACCGCTACGACGCGGCAGACGGGAGCCTGGCCCGAATCTCGACCGCCGATCCGGCGGGTGGAAATGCTCCCGTCGATGCGGAAATCGCGCCCAACTCTTTGGCTGAAGGGGTCGCCAGCCATCCCTACCGGGCGATGGCCGAGGACGGCAGCCGGATCTTCTTCACCACCGCCGAGCGGCTTCTGCCCGTCGATCAAAACGACGTCGCCGACGTCTACGAGTGGGCGAACGGAAATCTCGGGCTGATCAGCGCCGGGGTCGGGGACCGGCCGACGGTCTACCTCGGCGTGACCGGGGACGGCGGGACGGCCTTCTTCCGGACCGCCCTGACGCTGCTGCCGCGGGATCGGGATGGCGGCGACCTCGACTTCTACGCCGCCCGCATCGACGGCGGGTTTGCCGAACCCGGGGCGGCCGCTGCCGATTGCGAGGGCGATTCCTGTCGGGTCGCGCCGGCGGTACGGGGCGACCGGCGCGCCGCCGGGGCCGCCGGGGCAACGAGGGCAATCAAGGTCCGCCATATCGGCGCGGCGGCAAGGCGCCGGATCGTCGCCACGGGCTGGATCTCCCTGCTGGCCGAATCCCCCGCTCCCGGACACCTCTCGGCGCTGGCGCGGGCGCCGTTCGGCCGGCGCTCGCGGACGGTCGCGTCGACCGCGGTCGACGTCGCCGAGGCCGGCCCGGTGCGGCTGCGCATGCACCTTTCTGGACCAGCCCGCCAGCGGCTGGCGCAAGGCGCCGATCTTCGGTTGCGGTTGGTGCTGCGCCTTTCTCGCCTGAAGCGGCCCCTGGAGCTGCGCGTCCCCCTCGAGGGCAGGCGATGAGAGGCTGGGCGAGCGTCGCCTGGCTGGGCTCGGCGATGCTGCTCGTCCTCTGCCTGACGGGACCGGCGACCGCCGGCGCCTTCGAGATCGTTCCGGGTGGGACCACGATCGAGACGCTCAACGCAGCGGGAGGAGCCGAAAGCAAGGCCGGTGGGCACCCGGACCGTCTCGTTACCGGGTTCCGTTTCAGCAACGGCGGCGGCTCGCCCGAGGGCACCAAGGACCTGGTCGTCGACCTGCCCCCCGGGCTGAGTGGCAATCCGAATGCGGTCCCGTTCTGTCCCAGGCAGATATTCGGGGAAACGCTCTACGGCCCCGAGTGTCCGCCCGATTCGCAGGTCGGCGTCATGCGCCTCGGCAGCGCTGAAGGGGAATCCTCGGCCACCCCGCTGTTCAGCGTCGAACCAGGCTCGAACGAACTGGCGCTGTTCGGGGCGGCCCTATTCATCCCTTTGAAATTCGTTGCCAGTCTCAGGTCCAGCGACCAAGGGCTCTCCGTCCGTCTCGGCGACGTCCCCCAGGTGAATGGCGTCATGTTCGACGAAGGAGAGGTCGAACTCTGGGGGGTTCCGGCCGACCACCAGGAAGGCACCTCGATTCCGCGCCGGCCGCTGCTCACGACTCCTACCCGCTGCGACGGGGGGCCACTCTCGGTCACGGTCAACGTGCGCACCTGGCAGCAGCCCGATCGCTGGCTGAGCGACAGCGAAAGCACCGGCTACCCGCTGTCGGGCTGCGGCGAGCTGCCCTTCGATCCGCGGATCGACTTCGGGCTCGGCAATCCCGTCGCCGACGCCCCGACCGGAGCCCGGATCGATCTCACCATCCCCCAGAACGACGACCCCGGTGGCAGGGCCGCATCGCAGACGAGGGAAGCGGGCATCCTCCTGCCGGAAGGGATGACGATCTCGCCGGGCGGAGCCGAAGGGCTCGGCTTCTGCGGCGACGCGCAGTTCGGGCTTGGCGCCGCGGGCGAACCGGCTTGCCCGGCCCTCTCGCGGGTCGGCAGCGTCGAAATGGCCGCACCGCAGTTCGCCAAGCCGCTGGTCGGGGGGGTCTATCTCGGTCAGGAACACCCGGGCGACCGCTTCCGGCTGTTCATGGTCGCCCGCGGCGGCGGCGCGGAAGCGAAGCTGGCGGGATCGCTGCATCCGGATCCCGAGACCGGCCGGCTGACGGCGAACCTGACCGATCTGCCGCAGACGGCGTTTGAACGCATCTCGCTCAAGTTCGACGGTGGCCCCGGCGCCCTGCTGGCGACGCCGGCGGCCTGCGGGCCGGCAGCGACCGCAGCGACCTTCACCCCCTACAGCGGCAATGCCCCCGTCACCCGCACGGGCAGCGTCGGAATCGCCGGCGCGGCCGGCGCGCCCTGCGCGGGTCCGCCGCCGTTCGCGCCGGCCTTCAGCGGCGGCGGCACTCGTCTCGGGGCCGGGCGCACCACCGCGCTGGCGGCGACGATCCGCCGCAGTGACGGCGAACAGCTGCCCGAGCGACTGACGATCGCCCTGCCCGCCGGCATGAGCGCGGCCCTGGGCTCGGTCGATCCCTGCGGCGGCGCGGCGGCTGGCAACGGCGCCTGCTCCGCCAGCAGCCGCATCGGTGCAGTCCTGGCCGAGCTGGGGCCCGGTGCGAACCCGGTCCGGCTGGAAGGCAGCGCCTACCTCACCGGGCCCTACCGGCGGGCGCCGTTCGGGGTCGCCCTCGCCTTCCCCGCCAAGGTCGGTCCGTTCGATCTTGGGACGCTGGTCGTCCGCGGTGCTCTGCGCGTCGACCCGCTCAGCGGCGCGGTGACGATCGAGACCGACCCGCTGCCGCGGGTGGTCGGAGGCATCGCCGTCCGCTTCCAGACGATCGCCCTCGAAATCGACCGGCCGGGCTTCCTGCGCAACCCGACCTCCTGCGCGCCGGAGAGCCTCGACGCAACGGTCTCCTCGAGTGCCGGCGCGGTCTCCAGGACCGCCAGCCCGTTCAGGGCCCAGGGCTGCGTCTCGTTGCCGTTCCACCCGGCCTTTGCGATGGCGCTGACGAATCCGTCGCAGTTTCACGCCCATGGCCGGCCCGGGCTGCGGATCTCCGCCCGGATGCCTGCCGGCGGCGCGAACCTGCGGACGGCCGAGATCGGACTTCCCCCCCTGCTGCGATTCGACTCCTCGGGCCTGCGGGAGATCTGCGCCCGCCGCGCGGCGGGCGCTGGGAACTGCCCGAAGGGCTCGCAGGTGGGCACCGGGCACGCCCGCGCGCCGCTGCTGGGCGTGCCTCTGAAGGGACCGCTCTACATCGTCCAGCCGCGCGACGCCGGCACCCCGGACCTCTGGGCGGACCTGAAGGGCGGCGGCGTCCGCATGGCGCTGAGGACGGAAACCTCGGAAAGCCACGGCCGGGTCGCGACCAAGCTGCGGGAACTGCCGGACTTCCCGCTCGCCTCGTTCGCGATGAGCCTCGCCGCCGGCGAGCACGGCGTGCTCTCACTCAAGCCGGGGGTCTGCGCCGGCGGCAAGGTCCGCCGGCCGCTGACCCCGATCGCGCTGGAGGGTCAGAACGGCGCTCTGCGCCGGGACCGGATCCGACTCTCCGCTCCTGGCCGTTGTGGTGATGAGTAGCGGCCCGGCCCGTCGTCGCGGCGGCGGGCTGGAGGCCGTGCTGGGCCCGATCGCCGGGCTCGTGACCCGGCGCCCACGCCTGGTCCTGGTCGGCTGGGTGGTGGTGATCGGCCTGCTGGCCCTGAAGGGGGTGGGCCTCGAAGACAGGCTCTCGACCCGCCCGGTCTACATCGACGGCACCGCAACCCAGCGCGCGCACACGATCGTCGCCAACCAGTTCGGCAGCGAAGACACCCTGGTCGTGATGCTGCGTGGCCCCCGTGCCGCCGTCTCCCGTCAGGGGCGCGAGCTGACGCGCCGGATCGACGCCCTGCCGAACACCCTGGTCGTCTCGCCCTGGCGCTCGGACGGGGCCATCGACGGGCTGCGACCCTCGCCCGAGGTGGCGGCGCTGCTGGTCAACGTCGACGCCGCGGGGCGGGCTTCCGCCGACATCGCAGCCCGGGTCAGGAGCGAGGTCGACGAAGTCGTCGCCGAGCCGGTCCGGCCCAGCCTCGCCGGGGCGCCGGCGATCATCGACTCGCTGCGCGACTCGATCAAGGAAGCGGCGGACTTCGGCGAGAAGCTGGCGATCCCGGTGCTGTTGATCGTGCTGCTGCTGGTCTGCCGCTCCTTCATCGCCGCGGCGATGCCGGTACTGATCGGCGGCTCCGTCGTCGCCGCCAGCAAAGGCGTGCTGGACCTCCTCCACGGCATCTTCACGATCGACCCGTTCGCGATCGGCGTGGCGGCGATGTTGGGCCTGGCGCTCGGGGTCGACTACTCGCTGCTTGTCGTCTCCCGGTTCCGCGAGGAGACCCGCGCCGGCAAGGAGGTCCCGGACGCGGCGCGGACGACCCTGATCGCCACCGGCAGGTCGGTGATCCCCGCCGGCAGCGGGCTGTTGCTGGCGATGCTGGTCGCCTCGCGACTGATGCCGGGAGCGGTCGTTTCCTCGATCGCCCTGGCCGGGATCGTCGTCGCGGTCCTGAGCGTGCTCTCGGCGATGTTCGTCGCGCCGGCGTTGCTGATGGTGCTGGGCCGCCACCTCGACCGCTGGTCGCTGCCGCCGCGCCGCGACGAAGGCGGCGCCGTGATGCGCTGGTCGACGCGGATCTCGAGCCGGATGCCGCTGGTGCTGGGAGTCCTCTTCGTCCTCGTCGTCTGCGCCGGCTGGGCCCTGACCCTGGACACCAAGACCGGCTCGATCGCCCAGCTCCCCCCGGACGACCCCGGTCGCCAGCAGCAGGAAGACATCCAGCGCGCGCTCGGGCCGGGTTGGGTCGGGCCGCTGGAAGTGGCGGTGAACGGACGCGACCGCCCGGTCACCACGCCCGGCCGGCTGCGGGCGCTGGCCGACTTCCAGCGCCGGGTCGAAAGGGATCCGGGCGTGGCATCGATGGCGGGCTTCACCAGCTTCGAAGAGAGCCGCAAGCAGCTGGGCGGCGTCGAAAAGGGCCTCGAAAGCCAGGAAGAGGGGATGGGTCGGCTCAGCAAGAGCATCTCGCGCGCCCACGATGGCGCCACCGCGACGACCGACGGCTTCCTCGCCGCCGCCGACGGGGCCAGCGCGCTCGACTCGGCGGTGGGCACGGCGCAGGTCGGCTCCGGGAGGCTGGCCGACGGGTTGCGCTCGAGCAGCAAGGGCTCGAAGCGGTTGAGCAGCGGCCTCGACAACGTCGGCGCAGGTAGCGGCAAGGTCGCGCACGGCGCCTCGGAGGCCAGCGCCGGTGCCGGCAAGCTCGCCAGGAAGGTCGCCCAGGCGCAGGAACAGGCGGGCGAATCGGAGAGCAGCGCCCGGGTCTTGAAGAACGCGCTGCGGTCGGGGGAAGAATCGCTGAGCGGGGTCGAAGCGCCGATCGAAAGCACCGAAGCCCAGCTCGATGCCGCCTGGCAGGCCCTGCAGAGGATGACCAGCGGCCGCACCGACCCGCAGTACGGGGCGGTGCTGGAGGCGTTGACCACGGCGATCGAGGAGATGAGCGGAGCCGATCCCGGCAGCGAAGAAACCGGATCGGGAGTCGGCGCGGGAGTTGACGCGGCCCAGGGCCAGTTCGGCCTCGGGCAGTACCTGGCTGACGTCCAGGCCAAGAAGGGGCGGCAGACGGAGGACGGCGTCGCCGAACTGGCGAAGAGCTCGGCCCGCCTCGACCAGGCGCTGTTGCGTCTGAAGCGGGGGACGAGCAAGGTCTTCGAGCGGGATCGGACGGCTCTCCGGGGGCAGCGAAGACCTGGCGCCGGGGTTGAGCCGGCTGGCCGGCGGCGCCGAGCAGCTGAGCGGCGGCATCGGCCAGCTCGAGGCGGGCGCCGGCGAACTTGCCGGCAGTCTCGGCAGCGGCGCTCAGCGCTCGCGCCTCCTTGCCGGTGGGCTGCAACGGATCCACAGCGGCGTCGAAAGGCGACAGGGCGGGCCGGGCGGGTCCCAGACCGACCGCCTCAGGAAGAGCTCGCCGGGCCTGTTCAAATCCGGCTACTTCTACCTCGCCGGCTTCGACGGAACCGAACCGCGGGAACGCGACCAGGCGGGGCTGCTGGTCAACCTCGACCGCGGCGGCACGGCCGCCCGCATGCTGGTGATCCCGCGCGACGATCCCTCGACCGCCGCCTCGGAGGAAACGACGGCGCGGATCCGCGAGGACGCCGAGGAGCTGAGCCGCGAAACCGGTGCCGAAGTGGCCGTCGGCGGTTGGGGCCCGGGGCTCGTCGACATCGACGCGGCGCTGCGCGACCGCGGCCCGCTCACCCGCCTGGTGCTGTCGCTGGTGACGATCCTGATCATCCTCCTGGTCACCCGCTCGCTGGCGCTGGCGCTGATCGCGGCGCTGCTCAACCTGCTCACCGTCAGCGCCACCTTCGGGCTGCTGGCCCTGCTCTTCGACGGCTCCCTGCTGGGCGGTCCCGGCTACGTCGACTCGTCGGTGATAGCGGCGTCGGTGACCCTGGTCTTCGGCCTGGCGATCGACTACGAGGTCTTCGTCTTCGCCCGCATCCGCGAGGAGTACCTGCGCACCGGCTCGACCTCGGAGGCGGTCGCCAACGGGCTCGGACAGACCGCGCACGTGATCACCGGCGCGGCGCTGATCATGATCGCGGTCTTCCTCGCCTTCGCCGCCTCGCCGCTGGCGTCGCTCAGGAACATGGGGGTGGGGTTGGCGATCGCCACGGTGATCGACGCGCTGGTCATCAGGTTCGTCTTGGTGCCGGCGGCGATGCGGACGCTGGGGGATCGCAGCTGGTGGATCCCCCGCTGGCTCGACCGGCTCTTGCCGGGGGGCGCCCCCGAGCCCACGGCATCCAGGGGCGGGTCCGCCGCGTGAGCCGAGCCGCGAGCACCGATCCGCTTCCGCTGCTCGTCTCGTCACGGAGCGAGGCCGGACTGCGAGAGCAGGCATGCTCGCTGGCCCGGTGGATCGACTCGCAGCCTGAGCTGGAGCCGCTCGAGGCCGCCGCGACGGTGGCGACGCTGCCGGGGGGCGGGGAGCATCGAGCGGCGGTGCTTGGCGGCTCCCGCGAGGAGCTGCTGGCTGGGCTCTCGGCGCTCGCCGCAGGGCAGCCCGCGACCAACCTGATCCTGGGCCGGGCGCCCGGGCAGGGCGGGCCGGTCTTCGTCTTTCCGGGGCAGGGATCGCAGTGGGTCGGTATGGGCCTCGAGCTGCTCGAGAGCTCGGAGGCCTTCCGGGTGCGGATGTCGGAATGCGAGACGGCGCTCGCCCCTTACCTGGACGTGCCCCTGTCGGACATCCTGCGCAGCGGTCCAGACGATCCCCGCTGGAAGCGGGCTGACGCCGTGCAGCCGCTGCTCTTCGCGGTCAAGGTCTCCCTGGCCGAGGTCTGGCGGGCCGCCGGGGTGGTGCCGGCCGCGGTGGTCGGGCACAGCATCGGCGAGGCGGCGGCGGCCTGCGTGGCGGGGGCGCTGTCGCTCGCGGACGGCGCCCGCCTGGCGGCGCTGTGGGCTCGGGCGCTGCAGGGGGTCCCCGGCGCGATGGCTTCGATGTCGATGCCCGCGGCCGAGCTCGAGCGGCGCCTCGCCGCCTGGAACGGGAGGTTGGAGATCGCCGGGATCAACGGACCGCACTGGTGCGCGGCGACGGGCGACGAGGACGCCCTCGACGCCCTGCTGGCGCAGCTGGCGGACGACGGAATCCGGGCCTGGAGGATCGACGTCAGCCTCGCCGGCCACTCGCGTCACGTCGACGCCGTGCGCGAGCAGATGCTGAGCGATCTCGGCCCGCTCGAACCGCGGTCGGCGGAGATGCCCTTCTACTCGGCAACCAGCGGCGACCTCTTCGACACCGCCGGACTCGGCGCCACCCACTGGGCCACCTGCATCCGCCAGCCGGTGCTGTTCGAACGGGCGATCCGCGCCGCGCTCCGCGATGGGCACCGGACCTTCATCGAGGTCAGCCCGCGCCCGGTCCTGACCATGGCTGTGCAGGAGACCGGCGAGGCCGCCGCCGCGAGCGCGCTCAGCAGCCTGCGCAGGGACCAGGGGGGGCAGGCTCGCCTGACCACCGCGCTGGCCGAAGCCCACGTCCAGGGCGTGGAGGTGGACTGGGCCGGGTTCTTCGCCGTCCGCGGCGCCCGGATGGTCGAGCCGCCGCCGTCTGCCGGCTTCGACGCCGCGGCCGCGGCGGGCGAGCCGGATGAGGCCGTCGCCGCGCCCTCGCTGCGGACGCGTCTGCAGGGACTGCCGGAGGCCGAGCAGGAGAGCCTGGCCCTGGCGCTCGTCCGGGTCCAGGTGGCGACGCTGCTGGGCCTCACCGATCCCCAGGAGCTCGACCAGACGCTGCCGTTCAACGAGCTGGGCCTCGACTCGGCCGTCGCCACCGAGTTGCGCAGCCGCCTCAACCGGGCCAGCGGGCTGTCGCTACCCGCTGCCGTGGCCTACGACTTTCCCACGGCGGAGAAGCTGGCCGGGCATCTGCGCTCGCTGGCCCTGGGCCTCGACCGGGGCGCCGCCCCCTGGGCGCCCGCCAAGCGCTCCGACGACGAGCCGATCGCGATCGTCGGCATCGGCTGCCGCTATCCGGGCGGGGTGGCCTCCGCCGCGCAGCTCTGGGAGCTGGTGGCGTCGGGCCGTGACGCGATCTCGGGCTTCCCGGAGGACCGGGGCTGGGACCCCGACCCCTACGACCCCGAGTCGTCCGGCAACCGTCCCCGTGAGGGCGGCTTCCTCGGCGAGGCGGCCGAGTTCGACGCCGCCTTCTTCGGCATCGGCCCGCACGAGGCGCTGGCGATGGACCCCCAGCAGCGGCTGCTGCTCGAGTGCGCCTGGGAGGCGCTGGAGGACGCCGGCCTCGACCCCGGCTCGCTGGCCGGGGCGAGCGCCGGGGTCTTCGCCGGGGTCAGCTGTCAGGACTACGGCCCCGGGCTGCGACCGCAGCGCCAAGAGGTCGGCGCGGGGGATGCGGCCAGGCATCGGCTGACGGGAACCCTGACCAGCCTGCTCTCCGGTCGCATCGCCTACACCCTCGGCCTCGAGGGCCCGGCCCTGACCGTCGACACCGCCTGCTCCTCCTCGCTGGTGGCGCTGCACCTGGCGGCGGGGGCGCTGCGCGGGGGGGAGTGCGAGCTGGCCTTGGCCGGCGGGGTGACGGTGATGGCGACGCCGGGAATGTTCATCGAGTTCTCGCGCCAGCGCGGCCTCGCCCCCGACGGTCGCTGCAAGTCGTTCTCGGCGGCCGCCGATGGCACCGGTTGGTCGGAGGGCGCCGGCCTCCTCCTGCTCGAGCGCCTCTCCGACGCCGAGGCAAACGGCCACCAGCCGATCGCCCTGATCCGCGGCTCGGCGACCAACCAGGACGGCGCCTCCAACGGGCTCACGGCCCCCAACGGCCCTTCCCAGGAACGGGTGATCCGCCAGGCCCTGGCCAACGCCGGCCTCTCCGGCGCCGAGGTCGACGCGGTCGAGGCCCACGGCACCGGCACCACCCTCGGGGACCCGATCGAGGCCCAGGCCCTCTTGGCCACCTATGGCCAAGACCGAGACGGAGCCGAGCCCCTGCAGCTGGGCTCGTTGAAGTCCAACATCGGCCACTCCCAGGCCGCGGCGGGAGTCGGCGGCGTGATCAAGATGGCGCTGGCCCTGCGCCACCAGCAGCTGCCAAAGACCCTGCACCTCGACCAGCCGACTCCCCACGTCGACTGGGAGACGGGAGCCGTGGAGCTGCTGGGGGAGCCACGAGAGTGGAAGCGCGGCGAGCGCACCCGCCGCGCCGGGATCTCCTCCTTCGGCATCTCCGGCACCAACGCCCACCTGATCTTGGAGGAGGCACCGGCCCCAGGGCCCAGCGAGGAAGAGGAGCCCAGCGCCCCGCTGGCCGCCGTCCCCTTCCTGCTCTCGGCCAAAACCCCCGAGGCACTGGCCGCCCAAGCCGGGCGCCTGGGCTCCCACCTGAGCGCGAACCCCGAGCTCCAAGACGCCGACGTCGCCCTCACCCTCGCCAGCGCCCGCGCCAACCTCGAGCACCGCGCCGCCGTGGTCGGCTCTACGCGCTCCGAGCTCTTGGCGGGCCTCGGCGCCCTCGCCCAGGGCCGCCCCCACCCAACCCTGGTGGGAGGTCGTGCCACCAGCGCCAAGCTCGCCTTCCTCTTCCCCGGCCAGGGCTCCCAGTGGCTGGGCATGGGCCGAGAGCTGCTCGATGAGTCGGCGGTCTTCGCCGCGCGGATCGGCGAGTGCGAGGAAGCCCTGGAGCCCTTCGTCGAGTGGTCGCTGGAAGAGACCCTGCGCTCTGAGGAGGACAGCTGGCTGCAGCGCGTCGACGTCGTCCAGCCGGCCCTCTTCGCGACCATGGTCTCCCTCGCTTCGCTCTGGCGCTCCCACGGGGTCGAGCCCGATGCCGTGCTCGGCCACTCCCAGGGAGAGATCGCCGCCGCGGTCCTCGCCGGCGCGCTGTCCCTGGAGGACGGCGCCCGGGTCAGTGCCCTGCGCAGCAGGGCACTGACCGAGCTGGCCGGCAAGGGCGGCATGGTCTCGCTCTCCCTTTCTGCTGAGCAGGCCAGCGAGCAGATCGCCCCCTGGGGGCAGAGCCTCGGCCTGGCCGCCCTCAACGGCCCCCTCTCGACCGTCGTCTCCGGCGAGCCCCAAGCACTAAAGGAGCTGCTGGCCTCCTGTGAGGCCGAGGGCATCCGCGCCCGCCAGATCCCGGTCGACTACGCCTCCCACTCCCCTCAGGTGGAGGCGATCGAGGCGCGGTTGGCCGAGGACCTCGCCCCGATCTCCCCGCAAGCCGGGGAGCTCGCCTTCCACTCGGCCCTCCTCGGCGAGCGCCTCGACGGCACTGAGCTCGGGCCTGAGTACTGGTACCGCTCCCTGCGCGAGCCGGTGCGCTTCGAGCAGGCGACCCGCGGCCTGCTCGAAGACGGCTTCTCGGCCTTCGTCGAGGTCAGCTCCCACCCGGTCTTGACGATGGCGCTCGGGGAGAGCGTCGAGGCCAGCGCTCCCGACCCCGCCGCGGTCGCGGTCCTCCACACCCTGCGCCGCGAGGGCGGCGGCGAGCGCTTCACCGCCGCCCTCGCGGCCGCCCACGCCCACGGCGTCGCGGTCGAGTGGGCGCCGCTCTTTGAGGGTTCCGGCGCCCGCCGGGCCTCCCTGCCGACCTACGCCTTCCAGCGCCAGCGCTTCTGGCTCGAGGCCGCCGCCACGACGGGCGATGCCTCCGCCCTCGGCCAGGCGGCCAGCGATCACCCGCTGCTCGGCGCCCGCGTCTCCCTCGCCGGGGAGGGAGCGGAGCTCTTCACCGGCCGCATCTCGCGCGAGACCCACCCCTGGCTCGGCGACCACGCGGTGGCGGGCACCGCGATCCTGCCCGGCACCGCCTTCGCCGAGCTGGCCCTCTGCGCCGGCGCCCAGCTCGGTGCCCCCCAGCTCCAGGAGCTGGTCTTGGAGGCGCCGCTCCCGATCCCCGCCCAGGGCGCCCTGCAGCTGCGCGTATCCCTCACCGCCTCCGAAGAGGAAGAGGGCGCCTACGCCCTGGAGATCCACTCGCGCCCCGAGCCCGAGGAGGGCTCAGACCCCGCGCCCTTCGCCCGCCACGCCACCGGCGCCCTGGGCCCAGTGGAGCCCCTGTCGCCCTCCTTCGACGCCAGCGCCTGGCCACCGCCGGGAGCCGAGCCGCTCGATAGCGCCGACCTCTATGAGCGCCTGGCCGCGATCGGCCTCGACTACGGCCCCGCCTTCCAGGGCCTGGAGGCGGCCTGGCGGCTGGGGGAGGAGACCTACGCCGAGGTCTCCCTCGCCCCCGAGCAGGAGCCCGAAGCCGGGCGCTTCGGGCTCCACCCGGCGCTGCTCGACGCCGCCCTGCACGCCGCCTTCCTCGACGTTGACGCCGAGCCCAGCCAGGGGGTGCGGCTGCCCTTCAGCTTCGCCGGCCTCGCCCTGGGCGAGGCCGGCGGCGCCACCTCGCTGCGGGTCCGGGTCCGCGCCGCCGGCGAGCAGATCGCGATCGAGACCGCCGATCGCGACGGCAACCCCGTCGCCTCGATCGCGGCCCTGGCGCTGCGCGAGCTCGATCCCGCCCAACTGCAGAGCGCCGGCAGCGAGCCCGAGGCGCTGTTCGCCCTCGAGTGGGCGGAGCTGGAGCTGGGCGAGGCGGAGGACCAGCCCGCCGAGCTGCTGCGCTTCGCCCCCGATGACAGCGCCGGACAAGACCCGGCTCAGGCAGCCCAGGAGCAGAGCGCCCGCGCCCTGGCGGCGATCCAGGCCTTCCTCGCCGAGGAGAGCCGCGCCGATGAGGAGCGCCTGGCGATCCTCACCGAGGGGGCGATGGCCTGCACCGGCGCCGAGTCCCCCGACCCGGCGCTCGCCGCCGTCTGGGGCCTGGTCCGCTCGGCCCAGTCCGAGCACCCGGGCCGCTTCGTCCTGATCGACACGGACGGCTCCGAGGCCTCCGAGCAGATCCTCACCGCCGCCCTGGCCCAGGCCGCCGAGCCCCAGCTGGCCCTGCGCGAGGGGGTGGGGCTGGTGCCGCGGTTGGCGGCGGGGGAGGCGCGGGAGCTGGCGGTCCCGGCGCAGGGATCATGGTGCCTGGAGCCCGGCGAGCGGGGGGACGCTGGAGAGCCTCTCCCTGGCGCCCAGCCCCGAGGCCACCCGGTCCCTGGCGGCCGGTGAGGTACGGGTCTCGGTCCGTGCCGCCGGGCTCAACTTCCGCGACGTCTTGATGACCCTGGGGATGGGTGCTCGCACGGGTGCGGATCCGATCGGGGGTGAGGCCGCCGGCGTCGTCGCGGCGATCGGGCCCGAGGTGGAGGGCTTGAAGCCCGGCGATCGGGTCTTCGGGCTCCTGCCGAACGCCTTCGCCCCGTTGGCGATCGCCGACCAGCGCCTGTTGATGCTCCTGCCCGCTGGCTGGTCCTTCGCCGAGGGCGCGGCGATGCCGATCGTCTTCTGCACCGCCTACTACGGCCTGCTCGACCTGGCCGAGCTGAAGGCGGGAGAACGGGTGCTGATCCACGCCGGTGCCGGCGGCGTCGGCATGGCGGCGATCCAGCTCGCCCACCATTTCGGCGCCGAGGTCTTCGCCACCGCCAGCCCCGCCAAGTGGGAGACGCTGCGCGGGCTCGGCCTCGATGAGGATCACATCGCCTCCTCGCGCACGCTGGAGTTCAGGGAGAAGTTCCTCGCGACCAGCGGTGGCGAGGGGGTCGACGTCGTGCTCGACTCGCTGGCGCGGGAGTTCGTCGACGCCTCCCTGGAGCTGCTCCCCCGGGGCGGGCGCTTCCTGGAGATGGGAAAGACCGACATCCGCGACCCCGAGCAGGTCGCCGCCGACCATCCCGGCGTCGCCTACCGCGCCTTCAACCTGCCCGAGGTCCCCGCCGAGCGCTGCGGCGAGATGCTCCGCGAGCTGACCGAGCTCTTCGCCGCGGCAGCCTCCGCCACTCGCCGATCAGCGGCTGGGACGTCCGCCGCGCGCCCGCGGCCTTCCGCTACCTGAGCCAGGCCCGCCACGTCGGCAAGGTCGTGCTCACCCTCCCCGCCCCGGACCTCGACCCCGAGCGCACCGTGCTCATCACCGGCGGCCTCTCGGGGCCTCGGCGCCCTCGCCGCCCGCCATCTCGCCGAAGAGCACGGCGCCCGCCACCTGCTCTTGGCCAGCCGCCGCGGCGCCGCGGCGGCTGGGGCGAGCGAGCTGGTGGCCGAACTGGAGGAGCTGGGTTGCGAGGCAGAGGCGGTTGCCTGCGACGTCGCCGACCGCGAGCAGCTGGAGGCGTTGCTTGCCGGGATCCCCGCCGAGCACCCCCTGGGCGCGGTCTTCCACGCCGCCGGGGCGCTCGACGACGGTCTCGTCGAGGCGCTCGACCCCGAGCGCCTGAGCACGGCGATGGCTCCGAAGGCCGACGCCGCCTGGCACCTGCACGAGCTGACCAGGGAGATCCCGCTCTCCGCCTTCGTCCTCTACTCCTCGATCGCCGCCACCCTGGGCAACCCCGGCCAGGGCAACTACGCCGCCGCCAACTCCTTCCTCGACGCCCTCGCCCAGCGCCGCCGCGCCGAAGGGCTGCCCGCCACGTCGATCGCCTGGGGGCTCTGGGAGCAGGAGAGCGGGCTGACCGCCGGCCTCGGCGAGGCCGACCGCGCCCGCCTCGAGCGCAGCGGCATCGCGGCGCTCTCCTCCGAGCGAGGCCTGCGGCTCCTGGACCGCGCCGGCTCGGGTTCGGGAGCGCTTGCGCTCGCCGTCCCCCTCGATCTCCCCGCTCTGCGCCGGGCCCCCGGAACGCCGCCGCTGTTCTCGGCACTGGTGGGAGGCGAGCGGGCCCGCCGCCGCGCCAGGGACGCGACCGGCTCGCTGGGCCGCGCGCTCGCCGGCGTCGCGACGACAGAGCGCCGGACCCTGGCACTGGCCTTCGTCCGCGAGCACGTCGCCACGGTCCTCGGCCACACCTCGGCGGAGGCGATCGACCCCGCCGCCAACTTCAAGGACCTCGGCTTCGACTCGCTCGGCGCGGTCGAGCTGCGCAACCGCCTCGCCGCGGCCGCCGGGGTGCAGCTCGGAGCCACCCTGGTCTTCGACCACCCCAGTGCCGAGGCGGTTGCCATCCATCTGCTGGCCGTGGTCGAGGGCAGCGGTGTCCCCGCGGTCGCGGTGCGCGCCGCAAGAGGCGCCGACGAGCCGATCGCGATCGTCGGCATCGGCTGCCGCTACCCGGGGGGCCTCCTCGCCGGAGCAGCTCTGGCAGCTGCTGGCCTCGGGAGAGGATGCGATCTCCGCCTTCCCCGCGGACCGCGGCTGGGACCTCGAGCGCCTCTACGACCCGGATCCCGACCGCGTCGGCAAGAGCTACGCCCGCGAGGGCGGCTTCCTGCACGACGTCGCCGACTTCGACGCCGCCTTCTTCGGGATCGGCCCGCGCGAGGCGCTGGCGATGGACCCCCAGCAACGGCTGCTGCTGGAAGTCGCCTGGGAGGCGCTGGAGGACGCCGGCGTCGACCCCGCCGGATTGCAGGGAAGCCCGATGGGCGTCTTCACCGGGGTGATGGCACCCAGTTACGCCAGGGGTGGAGCCGACCTCGGCGACACCGAGCTCGAGGGCTTCGCGACCACGGCCAGCGCTGGCAGCGTCGCCTCGGGACGGGTCGCCTACACGCTAGGCTTGAAAGGCCCGGCCCTGACCGTCGACACCGCCTGCTCCTCCTCGCTGGTGGCGCTGCACCTGGCGGCGGGGGCGCTGCGCGGGGGCGAGTGCGAGCTGGCCTTGGCCGGCGGCGCCACGGTGATGCCAACCCCACGCTCCTTCGTCGAGTTCGCCCGCCAGCGCGGCCTTGCCCCCGACGGGCGCTGCAAGTCCTTCGCCGCCGCCGCCGACGGCGCCGGCTTCGCCGAGGGCGCGGGGTTGCTGTTGTTGGAGCGCCTCTCCGACGCCGAGGCAAACGGCCACCAGCCGCTCGCCCTGATCCGCGGCTCGGCGACCAACCAGGACGGCGCCTCCAACGGGCTCACGGCCCCCAACGGCCCCTCCCAGGAACGGGTGATCCGCCAGGCCCTGGCCAACGCCGGCCTCTCCGGCGCCGAGGTCGACGCGGTCGAGGCCCACGGCACCGGCACCACCCTCGGGGACCCGATCGAGGCCCAGGCCCTACTGGCCACCTATGGCCAAGACCGAGACGGAGCCGAGCCCCTGCAGCTGGGCTCGCTGAAGTCCAACATCGGCCACTCCCAGGCCGCGGCGGGAGTCGGCGGCGTGATCAAGATGGTGCTGGCCCTGCGCCACCAGCAGCTGCCAAAGACCCTGCACCTCGACCAGCCGACTCCCCACGTCGACTGGGAGACGGGAGCCGTGGAGCTGCTGGGGGAGCCCAAGAGCTGGGCCCAGGACCGAGCGCACCCGCCGCGCCGGGATCTCCTCCTTTGGCATCTCCGGCACCAACGCCCACCTGATCTTGGAGGAGGCACCGGCCCCAGGGCCCAGCGAGGAAGAGGAGCCCAGCGCCCCGCTGGCCGCCGTCCCCTTCCTGCTCTCGGCCAAAACCCCCGAGGCACTGGCCGCCCAAGCCGGGCGCCTGGGCTCCCACCTGAGCGCGAACCCCGAGCTCCAAGACGCCGACGTCGCCCTCACCCTCGCCAGCGCCCGCGCCAACCTCGAGCACCGCGCCGCCGTGGTCGGCTCTACGCGCTCCGAGCTCTTGGCGGGCCTCGGCGCCCTCGCCCAGGGCCGCCCCCACCCAACCCTGGTGGGAGGTCGTGCCACCAGCGCCAAGCTCGCCTTCCTCTTCCCCGGCCAGGGCTCCCAGTGGCTGGGCATGGGCCGGGAGCTGCTCGATGAGTCGGCGGTCTTCGCCGCGCGGATCGGCGAGTGCGAGGAAGCCCTGGAGCCCTTCGTCGAGTGGTCGCTGGAAGAGACCCTGCGCTCTGAGGAGGACAGCTGGCTGCAGCGCGTCGACGTCGTCCAGCCGGCCCTCTTCGCGACCATGGTCTCCCTCGCTTCGCTCTGGCGCTCCCACGGGGTCGAGCCCGATGCCGTGCTCGGCCACTCCCAGGGAGAGATCGCCGCCGCGGTCCTCGCCGGCGCGCTGTCCCTGGAGGACGGCGCCCGGGTCAGTGCCCTGCGCAGCAGGGCACTGACCGAGCTGGCCGGCAAGGGCGGCATGGTCTCGCTCTCCCTTTCTGCTGAGCAGGCCAGCGAGCAGATCGCCCCCTGGGGGCAGAGCCTCGGCCTGGCCGCCCTCAACGGCCCCCTCTCGACCGTCGTCTCCGGCGAGCCCCAAGCACTAAAGGAGCTGCTGGCCTCCTGTGAGGCCGAGGGCATCCGCGCCCGCCAGATCCCGGTCGACTACGCCTCCCACTCCCCTCAGGTGGAGGCGATCGAGGCGCGGTTGGCCGAGGACCTCGCCCCGATCTCCCCGCAAGCCGGGGAGCTCGCCTTCCACTCGGCCCTCCTCGGCGAGCGCCTCGACGGCACTGAGCTCGGGCCTGAGTACTGGTACCGCTACCTGCGCGAGCCGGTGCGCTTCGAGCAGGCGACCCGCGGCCTGCTCGAAGACGGCTTCTCGGCCTTCGTCGAGGTCAGCTCCCACCCGGTCTTGACGATGGCGCTCGGGGAGAGCGTCGAGGCCAGCGCTCCCGACCCCGCCGCGGTCGCGGTCCTCCACACCCTGCGCCGCGAGGGCGGCGGCGAGCGCTTCACCGCCGCCCTCGCGGCCGCCCACGCCCACGGCGTCGCGGTCGAGTGGGCGCCGCTCTTTGAGGGTTCCGGCGCCCGCCGGGCCTCCCTGCCGACCTACGCCTTCCAGCGCCAGCGCTTCTGGCTCGAGGCCGCCGCCACGACGGGCGATGCCTCCGCCCTCGGCCAGGCGGCCAGCGATCACCCGCTGCTCGGCGCCCGCGATCTCCCTCGCCGGGGAGGGAGCGGAGCTCTTCACCGGCCGCATCTCGCGCGAGACCCACCCCTGGCTCGGCGACCACGCGGTGGCGGGCACCGCGATCCTGCCCGGCACCGCCTTCGCCGAGCTGGCCCTCTGCGCCGGCGCCCAGGCTCGGTGCCCCCCAGCTCCAGGAGCTGGTCTTGGAGGCGCCGCTCCCGATCCCCGCCCAGGGCGCCTGCAGCTGCGCGTATCCCTCACCGCCTCCGAAGAGGAAGAGGGCGCCTACGCCCTGGAGATCCACTCCCGCCCCGAGCCCGAGGAGGGCTCAGACGGCCCGCGCCCTTGGCCCGCCACGCCACCGGCGCCCTGGGCCCAGTGGAGCCCCGGCCCGCCTTCGACGCCAGCGCCTGGCCACCGCCGGGAGCCGAGCCGCTCGATAGCGCGGACCTCTATGAGCGCCTGGCCGCGATCGGCCTCGACTACGGCCCCGCCTTCCAGGGCCTGGAGGCGGCCTGGCGGCTGGGCGAGGAGATCTACGCCGAGGTCTCCCTCGCCCCCGAGCAGGAGCCCGAAGCCGGGCGCTTCGGGCTCCACCCGGCGCTGCTCGACGCCGCCCTGCACGCCGCCTTCCTCGACGCTGACGCCGAGCCCAGCCAGGGCGGTGCGGCTGCCCTTCAGCTTCGCCGGCCTCGCCCTGGGCGAGGCCGGCGGCGCCACCTCGCTGCGGGTGCGGGTCCGCGCCGCCGGCGAGCAGATCGCGATCGAGACCGCCGATCGCGACGGCGACCCCGTCGCCTCGATCGCGGCCCTGGCGCTGCGCGAGCTCGATCCCGCCCAACTGCAGAGCGCCGGCAGCGAGCCCGAGGCGCTGTTCGCCCTCGAGTGGGCGGAGCTGGAGCTGGGCGAGGCGGAGGACCAGCCCGCCGAGCTGCTGCGCTTCGCCCCCGATGACAGCGCCGGACAAGACCCGGCTCAGGCAGCCCAGGAGCTGAGCGCCCGCGCCCTGGCGGCATCCAGGCCTTCCTCGCCGAGGAGAGCCGCGCCGATGAGGCGCGCCTGGCGATCCTCACCGAGGGGGCGATGGCCTGCACCGGCGCCGAGTCCCCCGACCCGGCGCCGCCGCCGTCTGGGGCCTGGTCCGCTCGGCCCAGTCCGAGCACCCGGGCCGCTTCGTCCTGATCGACACGGACGGCTGCGAGGCCTCCGAGCAGATCCTCACCGCCGCCCTGGCCCAGGCCGCGGAGCCCCAGCTGGCCCTGCGCGAGGGGGTGGGGCTGGTCGCCGCGGTTGGCGGCCGCTTCCGCCCCGACGGCAGCGCCCGAGCCCCTCGACCCCGAGCGCACCGTGCTCATCACCGGCGGCCTCTCGGGCCTCGGCGCCCTCGCCGCCCGCCATCTCGCCGAAGCAGCACGGCGCCCGCCACCTGCTCTTGGCCAGCCGCCGCGGCGCCGCGGCGCGCTGGAGCGAGCGAGCTGGTGGCCGAACTGGCAGAGCTGGGTTGCGAGGCAGACGGCGGTCGCCTGCGACGTCGCCGACCGCGAGCAGGTCGAGGCGCTGCTTGCCGGGATCCCCGCCGAGCACCCCCTGGGCGCGGTCTTCCACTCCGCCGGGGCGCTCGACGACGGCCTCGTCGAGGCGCTCGACCCCGAGCGCCTGCGCACGGCGCTGGCCCCGAAGGCCGACGCCGCCTGGCACCTGCACGAGCTGACCAGGGAGTCCGGCTCTCCGCCTTCGTCCTCTACTCCTCGATCGCCGGCCACCCTGGGCAACCCCGGCCAGGGCAACTACGCCGCCGCCAACTCCTTCCTCGACGCCCTCGCCGCAGCGCCGCCGCGCCGAAGGGCTGCCCGCCACGGCGATCGCCTGGGGGCTCTGGGAGCGGAGAGCGGGCTGACCGCCGAGCTTGGACGATGCGGATCGGCCCGGCTGGGTCGCCTCGGCATCGCCCCGATCGCCGACCGAGCGGGGGCTGCGAGCTCCTCGACCAGCGCTCGCTCCGGCGCCGCACCGCTCGCCCTTGCCGCGCCTCTCATGCCCGCCGCCCTGCGCGCCGCCGCCCGCGCTCGGCACCCTGCTCACCGCTGCTCTCGGGCCTGTCGCGGGGCCCGCGCCGCCGCGCCAAGGCGGCCTCCGGGTCTCTTGCCCGCCAGCTCGCCGCGGTACCCGCGGTCGAGCGCCAGCCCCTGCTCCTGAGCCTTGTCCGCGAGCACGCCGCCGCGGTCCTCGGCCACACCTCGGCGGAGGCGATCGACCCCGCCGCCAACTTCAAGGACCTCGGCTTCGACTCGCTCGGCGCGGTCGAGCTGCGCAACCGCCTCGCCAGCGCTGACCGGGGTGCGGCTGGGGGCGACGCTGGTCTTCGACCACCCCAGCAGCCAGGCCGTCGCCGCCCACCTGCTCGGCCGGCTCGAGGGGGAGCTCCGGCCGTGGTCAGCGTTCGCACCGCCGCCAGCCCCGACGAGCCGATCGCGATCGTCGGCATCGGCTGCCGCTACCCGGCGGGGCCTCCTCGCCGGAGCAGCTCTGGCAGCTGCTGGCCTCGGGCGGGCGATGCGATCGCCGCCTTCCCCGCGGACCGCGGCTGGGACCTCGAGCGCCTCTACGACCCGGATCCCGACCGCGTCGGCAAGAGCTACGCCCGCGAGGGCGGCTTCCTCGCCGACGCGGCCGAGTTCGACGCCGCCTTCTTCGGGATCGGGCCGCGCGAGGCGCTGGCGATGGACCCCCAGCAGCGGCTGCTGCTGGAAGTGGCCTGGGAGGCGCTGGAGGACGGGGGATTCGATCCAACTTCGCTTGCGGGCGCCAGCGCCGGCGTCTTCACCGGGGTGATGGGGGTCGATTACGCGACGGGGGGAGCCGACCTCGGCGACACCGAGTTGGAGAGATATATCGGCACCGGGCTATCGGGCAGCGTCGTCTCCGGTCGCATCGCCTACACGCTCGGCCTCGAGGGTCCCGCCCTGACCGTCGACACCGCCTGCTCCTCCTCGCTGGTGGCGCTGCACCTGGCGGCGGGGGCGCTGCGCGGGGGGGAGTGCGAGCTGGCCTTGGCCGGCGGCGCCACGGTGATGCCAACCCCACGCTCCTTCGTCGAGTTCGCCCGCCAGCGCGGCCTTGCCCCCGACGGGCGCTGCAAGTCCTTCGCCGCCGCCGCCGACGGCGCCGGCTTCGCCGAGGGCGCGGGGTTGCTGTTGTTGGAGCGCCTCTCCGACGCCGAGGCAAACGGCCACCAGCCGATCGCCCTGATCCGCGGCTCGGCGACCAACCAGGACGGCGCCTCCAACGGGCTCACGGCCCCCAACGGCCCTTCCCAGGAACGGGTGATCCGCCAGGCCCTGGCCAACGCCGGCCTCTCCGGCGCCGAGGTCGACGCGGTCGAGGCCCACGGCACCGGCACCACCCTCGGGGACCCGATCGAGGCCCAGGCCCTCTTGGCCACCTATGGCCAAGACCGAGACGGAGCCGAGCCCCTGCAGCTGGGCTCGCTGAAGTCCAACATCGGCCACTCCCAGGCCGCGGCGGGAGTCGGCGGCGTGATCAAGATGGCGCTGGCCCTGCGCCACCAGCAGCTGCCAAAGACCCTGCACCTCGACCAGCCGACTCCCCACGTCGACTGGGAGACGGGAGCCGTGGAGCTGCTGGGGGAGCCCAAGAGCTGGCCCAGGACCGAGCGCACCCGCCGCGCCGGGATCTCCTCCTTCGGCATCTCCGGCACCAACGCCCACCTGATCTTGGAGGAGGCACCGGCCCCAGGGCCCAGCGAGGAAGAGGAGCCCAGCGCCCCGCTGGCCGCCGTCCCCTTCCTGCTCTCGGCCAAAACCCCCGAGGCACTGGCCGCCCAAGCCGGGCGCCTGGGCTCCCACCTGAGCGCGAACCCCGAGCTCCAAGACGCCGACGTCGCCCTCACCCTCGCCAGCGCCCGCGCCAACCTCGAGCACCGCGCCGCCGTGGTCGGCTCTACGCGCTCCGAGCTCTTGGCGGGCCTCGGCGCCCTCGCCGCTGAAACCGAGCACCCCGCCGTGGTCGGGGCAAAGGCGCGGAGCGGTGGCAAGCTCGCCTTCCAGCTCACCGGCCAGGGATCCCAGCGCGCCCAGATGGGCAAGGGTCTCTACGCCGCCTTCCCGGTCTATGCGGAGGCCTTCGACGAAGTCTGCGACGCCCTCGGGCGGGAGCTCGGCTTCTCGATCAAGGCGGCGGTCTTCGCCGCCGAGGCTGGCGAGCCGGCGGCCGATCTCACTCGCACCGATCTGGCGCAGGCCTCGCTCTTCGCACTGCAGGTGGCGCTGTTCAGGCTCACTTCCTCCTTCGGCCTCGTCCCCGACTACCTGATCGGCCACTCGGTCGGGGAGATCAGCGCCGCCCACCTGGCCGGAGTGCTTTCCCTGCCCGATGCCGCCAGGCTGATCGCCAACCGCGGCCGGCTGATGGCGGCGCTGCCGCCCGGTGGGGCGATGGCCTCCCTGCGCGGCAGCGAGCGCGAGGCGCTCGAGAGCCTGCGGCCCTTCGAGGGCCAGCTCTGCATCGCCGCCGTCAACGGCCCCGCCTCGGTCGTGGTCTCGGGCGACGAGGACGCGCTCTCGCGGTGGCAGGACTCCCAGGCGGAGCAGGGCAGGAAGACGAAGCGCCTGCGAGTCAGCCACGCCTTCCACTCCCACCGCACCGAGCCGATGCTCGCTGCCTTCCGCGAGCTGGCGGCCGGCCTCAGCTTCAACCCGCCCCGGATCCCGATCGTCTCCAACCGCAGCGGCGAGCTGCTGAGCGACGCAGAGGCGACCTCACCCGACTACTGGGTCGCCCAGGTGCGGGATGCGGTGCGCTTCGGGGACGGCATCGCCCTGCTCGCCGCAGCGGGCGTCACCCGTTACCTCGAGCTGGGCCCCGACGCGGTGCTGACCGCGTTTGGCCGGGAAGCACTGGAGGGCGACACGGCCTTCGCGACGACCCTGCGCTCCAACCGTCCCGAGCCCGCCACCTTCCTCCTGGCCCTCGGCCGGCTCCATGCCGAGGGCGTGGCGGTCGACTGGAAGCCCCTCTTTACGAGCAGCGAAGCGACGCCGGCGCCGCTTCCCACCTATGCCTTCCAGCGCCGTCGCTACTGGCTCGAGGCGGGCGCCCGAGCGGGGGATCTCGGCATGGCCGGGCTCGCCGAGGCCGGCCACCCGATGCTCGGCGCCTCGATTCCCCTCGCCGGCAGGGAGGGGCGCCTGTTCACCGGCCGCATCTCCCTGCGGACCCACCCCTGGCTGGCCGACCACGCGGTCGGCGGCGTCGCGATCGTTCCCGGTGCCGCCTTCTGCGAGCTGGCGATTCGCGCCGGCCGCGAGGTCGGGGTAGGGCAGCTCGAGGAGATGGTCCTCGAGGCGCCCCTGGGCGTCCCCGAGCGAGGGGCGGTCCAGCTGCAGCTCGCCGTCGGCCCGGTCGAGGGAGATCCGGACCGCTATCGGGTCGAGGTTCACGCGCGGATCGAGCAGAGCGACGACGAGGGAGCGGAGCAAGGATCCTTCAGCCGCCACGCCAGCGGCACCCTGTCCGCGTCCGCGGAACCGGCGACCGACTTCTTCGACGCCACCGCCTGGCCGCCGCCGGGCGCCGAGCCGATCGACACCGCTGCCCTCTACGACTGCGCCGCCGCAGCCGGCCTCGACTACGGCCCCGCCTTCCAGGGCCTGGAGGCGGCCTGGCGGGTCGGGGAGGAGACCTACGCCGAGGTCTCCCTCGCCCCCGAGCAGGATCCCGAAGCCGGGCGCTTCGGGATCCATCCCGCCCTGCTCGACGCCGCCCTGCACGCGAGCATGGCGCGGTCGGGGCCGGCCGGCGACGGCGAGACAGTCGCGCTGCCGTTCAGCTGGAGTGGCATGACGCTTCACGGCGTCCCCGCTGCCGCCGAGCTGCGGGTGCGCCTCGGCGGCGAGGGTGGGACGCTCTCGCTTCAGGCCGCCACCGCCGACGGCGCTCCCGTCCTCTCGATCGAGGCGTTGTCCGTGCGGCCCTTCGACCCGTCTCAGCTCGGCGACCCGAGCGCCGCTCCTGCCGACGGGCTCTACACGCTGGCCTGGAAGCAGCTGGAGCTGCCCGAGCCCAGCGCCGAGCCCGCCGCACCCCTGCGCTTCGCCCCCCGGCCCAGACCTCGACCCCCCGGCCGCCGCCCGGGCGCTGTGCGCCGAGGCCCTGGAGCACCTGCAGGCACAGATCTCCTCCCCGGGCGAGGGCGGCCCGATCGCCTTCCTCACCGAAGGCGCCGTCGCGATCGGCGAGACCGAGTCCCCCGACCCCGCCCTCGCCTCCCTCTGGGGCCTGCTGCGCTCCGCCCAGGCCGAGCACCCCGGCCGTTTCCTGGTGATCGACACGGACGGCTCGGAGGCCTCTGAGCAGATCCTCACCGCCACCCTGGCTCAGGGCGCCGAGCCCCAGCTGGCCCTGCGCGAGGGAGCGGCGCTGGCGCCCCGGCTGCAGCCGGCTCCGGCCCTGAGCGCCGAGCCCGCCCCCCTGGACCGCGAGCGCACGGTCCTTCTCACCGGCGCCAGCGGCGCCCTCGGGGTGCTCTTTGCCCGCCACCTCGCCAGGGAGCATGGCGCCCGCCAGCTGCTCTTGGTCAGCCGCCGCGGCGCCGAGGCGCCGGGGACCCCCGAGCTGATCGCCGAGCTCGATGAGCTCGGCTGCGAGGCCCGGGTGCTCGCCTGCGACGTCGCCGATCGCTCCCAGCTGCAGGAGCTGCTCGCCGCGATCCCCGCCGAGCATCCCCTCGGCGCCGTCTTCCACCTCGCCGGGGTGATCGACGACGGCGTCCTCGAGTCCCTCACCCCGGCCCGTCTGGACACGGTGATGGCGCCCAAGGTCGACGCCGCCTGGCACCTGCACGAGCTGACCAGGGAGCTGGAGCTCTCGGACTTCGTCCTCTTCTCCTCCCTCGCCGCCACCCTGCAGAGCCCCGGCCAGGGCAACTACGCCGCCGCCAACGCCTTCCTCGACGCCCTCGCCCAGCGGCGCCGGGCGCAGGGGCTGGTGGCCCGTTCGCTGGGCTGGGGCCTCTTGCAGCAGGAGAGCGGCATGGCTGCGGACCTCGACGAGGCGGCGCGGGCGCGGCTGGCCCGCTCCGGCCTCGCCCCCCTTGGCGCCAAGCGGGGGACGACGCTCTTCGATCGCGCCGGCGGACTTGCCGACCCGCACCAGATCGTGGCCGGCTTCGACCGTCGGGCGCTGCGCCGGCTCGCCCGGGAGGAGCTGCTGCCGCCGCTCCTGCACAGCCTGGTGCCGGCGGCAAGGCAGCGGCCGGGCGCTGACTCCGGCCCGTTCGCCGCTCGCCTCGCCGCCGTGCGGGAGGCAGAGCGCCGCCCGCTTGCCCTGGCCTTGGTTCGCGAGCACGTCGCCGCCGTCCTCGGCCACGCCTCGGCCACCGCAATCGACCCCACCGTGCCCTTCAAGGACCTCGGCTTCGACTCGCTCGGTGCGGTCGAGCTGCGCAACCGCCTCGCAGCCGCCAGCGGACTGCGCCTGGAGGCGACCCTGGTCTTCGACCATCCCAGCGCCGAGGCGGTCGCCGCCTATCTGCTGACCCGGGTCGAGGGGGCGAGCGCCGCCGCCACCGGCGTGCGCGCCGCCGTGTCCGTCGAGGAGCCGATCGCGATCGTCGGCATGAGCTGCCGCTATCCGGGCGGCGTCTGTTCCCCCGAGCAGCTCTGGGAGCTGCTGGCCGCTGGGGACGATGCGATCTCCGCCTTCCCACAGGACCGCGGCTGGGATCTCGAGCGCCTCTCCGGCTCCGGCGCGCCGGGCAGCAGCTACGTGCGCGAGGGCGGCTTCCTGCACGACGCGGCCGAGTTCGACGCCGCCTTCTTCGGCATCAGCCCGCACGAGGCGCTGGCGATGGACCCGCAGCAGCGGCTGCTGCTGGAAGTCGCCTGGGAGGCATTGGAGGACGCTGGGGTCGATCCGGCCGGCTTGCACGGCAGCCCGACCGGCGTCTTCGCGGGGGTGATGTACCACGACTATGCGGCCGGCCTCTGGAACGCCGGGGAGGGCTCCTCGGCCGTGGTCGAGGGCTTCGCGACCACCGGCACCACCGGCAGCGTCGTCTCTGGTCGGCTCGCCTACTCGCTCGGCCTGCAGGGCCCGGCGGTCTCGATCGACACCGCCTGCTCCTCGTCGCTGGTGGCGATGCACCTGGCGGCGCAGGCACTGCGCGGTGGCGAGTGCGAGCTCGCCTTCGCCGGCGGTGCCACGGTGATGGCGACACCGCGCGCCTTCGTCGAGTTCTCGCGCCAGCGCGGCCTTGCCCCCGACGGGCGCTGCAAGGCCTTTGCCGCCGGAGCCGACGGCACCGCCTGGTCGGAGGGTGCCGGCCTGCTGCTCTTGGAGCGCCTCTCCGACGCCGAAGCAAACGGGCACGAGCCGATCGCCCTGATCCGCGGCTCGGCCGTCAACCAGGACGGTGCCTCCAACGGCCTCACCGCGCCCAACGGTCCCTCCCAGGAACGGGTGATCCGCCAAGCCCTCGCCAACGCCGGCCTCCATCCTCGGGACGTCGACGCGGTCGAGGCCCACGGCACCGGCACCTCCCTCGGCGACCCGATCGAGGCCCAGGCGCTGCTTGCCACCTACGGCCAGGAGCGCGAGGGCGCTGCGCCGCTCCAGCTCGGCTCGCTGAAGTCCAACCTCGGCCACACCCAGGCGGCGGCCGGGGTTGCCGGCGTGATCAAGATGGCGCTGGCGCTGCGCCACGAGCAGCTGCCGCAAACCCTTCACCTCGACGAGCCGACCCCGCACGTCGACTGGGAGTCCGGAGCGGTGGAGCTGTTGGCCGAGCCGCGGGACTGGAAGCCGAACGGGCACCGCCGCCGCGCCGGCGTCTCCTCCTTCGGGATCAGCGGCACCAACGCCCACCTGATCCTCGAAGAGGCACCCGCGGCGGTCGAGGCGGAGGCCGAGCCCGCCGCTCCCCTTGCCGCGATCCCGCTGCTGCTCTCAGCCAAAGCTCCCGAGGCGCTGGGCGAGAACGCCGCCCGTCTCGCCGCCCGCCTCGCCGAGAGCCCGGACCTGCGCGGGGCCGACGTCGCCTTCACCCTGGCCGACTCTCGCGCCGCCCTCGAGTACCGCGCCGCGGTCGTCGCCGCGCCTCGCGCCGAGCTGCTGGCCGGGCTCCACGCCCTCGCTCAGGGCCGCCCTCACCCGACCCTGGTCCGTGGCAGGGGCACGGGCGGCAGGCTCGCCTTCCTCTTCCCCGGCCAGGGCTCGCAGTGGCTGGGCATGGGTCGCGAGCTGCTCGACGAGTCGGCGGTCTTCGCGCGGCTGATGGGGGAGTGCGAGGGAGCGCTCGCCCCGTTCGTCGATTGGTCCCTGGAGGAGACCCTGCGCGGCGAGGACGGCGCCTGGCTCGACCGCGTCGACGTCGTCCAGCCGGCCCTCTTCGCGACGATGGTCTCGCTGGCGGGCCTCTGGCGCTCCTATGGGGTCGAGCCCGATGCCGTGCTCGGCCACTCCCAGGGCGAGATCGCCGCCGCGGTCGTCGCCGGCGCGCTCTCGCTCGAGGACGGCGCCCGGGTCAGCGCCCTGCGCAGCCGGGCCCTGACCGAGCTGGCCGGCAAGGGCGGCATGGTCGCGGTCTCGCTCGCGCCCGATCGCGTCGCCGAGTTGATCGAGCCCTGGGCTGAGGGGCTTGGCCTGGCGGCCCTGAACGGACCCCTCTCGACCGTCGTCTCCGGTCGCCCCGAGGCCCTGCGGGAGCTGCTCGCGCGCTGCGAGGCGGACGGCGTCCGCGCCCGCCAGATCCCCGTCGACTACGCCTCCCACTCGCCCCAGGTCGAGGCGATCGAGGCGCGGCTGCTGAGCGATCTCGCCCCGATCCGGCCGCGAGCCGGAACGGTCGCCGTCCACTCGGCGCTCAGCGGCGCCCCGCTCGAGGGCACCGAGCTGGGGCCCGCGTACTGGTACCGCTCGCTGCGCGAGCCGGTCCGCTTCGAGCAGGCGACCCGGGGGTTGATCGAGCAGGGCTTCCGCAGCTTCGTCGAGGTCAGCTCGCATCCGGTCCTGACGATGGCGGTGGGGGACAGCGTCGAGGCCGGCGCCCCGGACCCCTCCCTGGTCGCGGTCCTCCATACCCTGCGCCGCGACGGCGGCGGACTCGCTCGCTTCACCGCCGCCCTCGCCGCCGCCCACGCCCACGGCGTCGCGGTCGATTGGGCGCCGCTTTTTGCCGGTTCCGGCAGCCGCCGCGCCAACCTGCCCACCTACTCGTTTCAGCGCCGCCGCTTCTGGCTGGAGTCGCCGTCCGGCCACGGCGACGCCACCACGATCGGCCTGGCGGAGGCCGAGCACCCGCTGCTGGGCGCGGCGATCGCTCCGGCCGGGGAGGACTCGCTGCTGCTCAGTGGTCGCCTCTCCCAGCAGACCCATCCCTGGCTCGCCGATCACGCGGTTGCGGGCACGGTGCTCCTGCCCGCCGCCGCCCTGATCGAGCTGGCCCTGGAGGCGGCGACGCAGGTGGGGGCCGAGACCGTGGAGGAGCTGACGATCGAGGCGCCGCTGTCGCTCTCGGAGCGGGGGGCGGTGCAGCTGCAGCTGCAGGTCTCCGCGCCCGATCAGGCCGGGCGCCGTGGTCTGAGCATCCACTCCCGCGCCGAGAACGACCGCGAGACTCCCTTCGCCCGCAACGCCAGCGGCGCCCTGGGGGGGGCCGGCGCGGGCGAGCCCGAGAGGCTCGGCGAGTGGCCGCCGGCCGGCGCCGAGCCCCTCGCCGTCGAGGACTTCTACGCCCGTGTCGCCGCCCGCGGCTTCGAGTACGGCCCCGCCTTCCAGGGGCTGAGCAGCGCCTGGCGAGTCGGCGAGAAGCTCTTCGCCGAGGTCGACCTCGGCCCCGATCAGGCAACGGAGGCGGCTCGCTTCGGCATCCATCCGGCCCTGCTCGACGCCGCCTTCCACCCGCAGCTGCTGGACGCCAGCGAGGAGAGCCTGCGGGTCCCCTTCGCCCTCGCCGGCGCCCACCTCTGGCGCAGCGGCGCCGACTCCCTGCGGGTGCGCATCTCCCCCAGCGGTCCCGAGGCCTACGGCTTCAGCGCCTTCGACTCCACCGGGGCGCCGGTCTTCTCGATCGAGTCGCTGGCGGTGCGGACGGTCGATCCCTCCCAGCTCGAGACCCAGGCCAAGGAGCCCGACTCCCTCTTTGCCCTCGGCTGGGTGGAGGCGGAGCCCGAGCAAGAGGATGGGCCGGCTCCCGAGCTGCTGCGCATCGGCGCCGAGGATGACCCGAGCCAGGGCCTGGCGGGTGCCACCCGCGCCCACACCGCCGCCGCCCTGGCGGCGCTGCAGAGCTTTCTCGCCGACGAGGATCGCGCCGGCTCTCGCCTGGCGATCCTCACCGAGGGGGCCGTGGCCTGCGCCGAGAGCGAGTCGCCCGATCCCGCCCAGGCCGCCGTCTGGGGCCTGGTGCGCTGCGCCCAGGCCGAGCACCCCGGCCGCCTGCTCTTGATCGACACGGACGGCAGCGAGGCCTCCGCGGCGGCCCTCGCCAAAGCGCTGGCCCAGAGCGCCGAGCCCCAGCTGGCCCTGCGCGAGGGGGTGGCGCTGGTCCCGCGCCTGCAGCCGGCTCCGGCCCTGAGCGCCGAGCCAGCGCCCCTTGACCCCGAGCGCACAGTCCTTCTCACCGGCGCCACCGGCGCCCTCGGCTCGCTCTTTGCCCGCCACCTCGCCGAGTCCCACGGCGCCCGCCACCTGCTCCTGCTCAGCCGCCGTGGTCCCGATGCCCCTGGGGCAGCCGAGCTCCTCGCCGAGCTGCGCGAGCTCGGCTGCGAGGCCCGAGCGCTTGCCTGCGACGTCGCCGAGCGCTCGCAGCTGCAGGAGCTGTTGAACGCGATCGACCCCGAGCATCCACTCGGCGCCGTCTTCCACCTCGCCGGGACGATCGACGACGGCCTCCTGGAGTCGCTCAGTCCCGAGCGCCTCGCAGCGGTGATGGCCCCGAAGGTCGACGCCGCCTGCAACCTGCACGAGCTGACCCGGGAGCTGGAGCTCTCGGACTTCGTCCTCTTCTCCTCGGTCGCGGCCACCCTCGGCAGCTCCGGCCAGGGCAACTACGCCGCCGCCAACGCCTTCCTCGACGCCCTCGCCCAGCGGCGCCGAGCGCAGGGGCTGGTGGCCCGTTCGCTGGGCTGGGGGGCCTGGCAGCGCCAGAGCGAGATGACCGCCCAGCTGAGCGCGGCACAGCGAGCCAGGATCGCCCGCAGCGGCATCCTCCCCCTCTCCGACGCCGAAGGCCGCGTGGTCTTCGACCGCGCTCTCGCCGGCGAGCAGCCGCTGCTGCTGCCGGTTCGCCTCGACGGCGCTGCCCTGCGCGCGATGGCGGCCGACGACCTGCCGGCGGTCCTGCGCGCCCTCGTCCGCACTCCCGCCCGCCGCCAGCGACCCGCCGGCGCATCCCTTGCCGAGCGCCTCGCCGCCGTGCCCGAGGACGACCGCGAGGCAGTCGTCCTGGCCCTGGTCGGCGAGCACGTCGCCGCCGTCCTCGGCCACGCCTCAGCGACTGCGGTCGATCCCAGCGCCCCCTTCAAGGACCTCGGCTTCGACTCCCTCGCCGCGGTCGAGCTGCGCAACCAGCTTGGCGCCGCCACCGGCCTGACGCTCCCCTCGACCCTGATCTTCGACTACCCCACGGCCGCCGCGGTGGCCGGCTACTTACTGGAGCGACTGGGGTCGGGAGGGTCCGAGCTCGGCCTCGATCGCGAGCTGGAGAGGATCCTCGGCCTGCTCGAGGCGGTCCCGGCGGAGCGGCGCAGCCGCACCGTCTCGCAGGCTGCAGTCCCGTCTCGTCGCCATCGCCAGCGAGGGCGACGCCGAGGTGGAGCGGGCACTCGGGGTCGATCTCGAGGCCGCCTCCGACGAGGAGATCTTCGAGCTGATCGACGGGGGCGGGACGGAATGAGCGACCGCGAGACCCTCGGCAAATACCTGCGCAAGGCGACCGGCGAGCTGCGCACCGCCCGGGCGCGGATCGGCGAGCTGGAGCGCCGCGAGAGCGAGCCGATTGCGATCGTCGGCATCGGCTGCCGCTTCCCCGGCGGCGCCAGCTCCCCCGCCCGGCTCTGGGAGCTACTCGCGTCGGGGCGCGACGCGATCGGCGACTTCCCGGCTGACCGCGGCTGGGACCTCGAGCGCCTCTATGACCCGGACCCCGACCGCGTCGGCAAGAGCTATGTCCGCGAGGGCGGCTTCCTGCAGGACGTCGCCGAGTTCGACGCTGCCTTCTTCGGGATCGGCCCGCGCGAGGCGCTGGCGATGGACCCGCAGCAGCGGCTGCTGCTGGAAGTGGCCTGGGAGGCGCTGGAGGATGCCGGCGTCGACCCGAGCGGACTGCGTGGAAGCCCGACCGGCGTCTTCGCCGGGGCGATGTCCGCCGACTACGCGAAGGGGGGGATGGACCTCGCCTCCACCGAGCTCGAGGGCTACATCGGCACCGGCCTCTCGGGCAGTGTCGTCTCCGGCCGCATCGCCTACGCCTTCGGCCTCGAGGGCCCGGCGGTCTCGATCGACACCGCCTGCTCCTCCTCGCTGGTGGCGCTGCACCTGGCGGCGCAGGCGCTGCGCGGCGGGGAGTGCGAGCTGGCGCTGGCGGGCGGGGTGACGGCGATGCCGACGCCGCGCGCCTTCGTCGAGTTCTCGCGCCAGCGGGCGATCGCCCCCGACGGCCGCTGCAAGTCCTTCGCCGCCGCCGCCGACGGCGCCGGCTTCGCCGAGGGCGCGGGGCTGTTGCTGCTGGAGCGCCTCTCCGACGCCGAGCGCAACGGCCACGAGCCGATCGCGATCGTCCGCGGCTCGGCCGTCAACCAGGACGGCGCCTCCAACGGCATCACCGCGCCCAACGGGCCCTCCCAGGAACGGGTGATCCGCCAAGCCCTCGCCAACGCCGGCCTGGCCGCCCGCGAGATCGACGCGGTCGAGGCCCACGGCACCGGCACCTCCCTCGGCGACCCGATCGAGGCCCAGGCGCTGCTTGCCACCTACGGCCAGGAGCGCGAGGGCGCCGAGCCGCTGTGGCTCGGCTCGCTGAAGTCGAACCTCGGCCACACCCAGGCGGCGGCAGGGGTCGCCGGTGTGATCAAGATGGCGCTGGCGCTGCGCCACGAGCAGCTGCCGAAGACCCTCCATCTCGACGCGCCGACCCCGCACGTCGACTGGGAGGCGGGGGAGGTCGAGCTGCTGGCCGAGTCAGCGGATTGGGCCCGGAGCGAGCGCCCCCGCCGGGCGGGGATCTCCTCCTTCGGCATCTCCGGCACCAACGCCCACGTGATCCTCGAGGAGGCGCCCGTCGCCGAGTCGGCGCCGAGCGCCGCGCCCGCCGCGCCACTGGCGGCCGTGCCGCTGCTGCTCTCGGCCCGCTCGCCCGAGGCACTGGCCGCCCAGGCCGGCCGCCTCGCCTCTCACCTGCGGGAGCATCCGCAGTTGCGGCCCGGCGACGTCGCCTTCACCCTGGCCAGCGCCCGCGCCGCGCTCGAGCACCGCGCCGCGGTGGTCGGCTCTGACCGCGAGGAGCTGCTGGCCGGGCTGGATGCCCTCGCTGTCGCGGCCGAGCACCCCGCCGTGGTCCGGGCACGGGCGGCGAGCCGCGGCAAGGTCGCCTTCGTCTTCCCCGGCCAGGGTTCGCAGTGGCTGGGGATGGCGCGGGAGCTGCTGGCCGGCTCGGCGGTCTTCGCGGCGCGCATGCGCGAGTGCGAGGGGGCGCTGGCGCCGTACCTGGACTGGTCCCTGTCCGACGCGATCGCAGGCGCCGAGGGGGCGCCGTCGCTCGACCGGATCGAGGTGGTGCAGCCGGTTCTCTTCGCGACGATGGTCTCGCTGGCCGCGCTCTGGCGCGCCCATGGAGTCGAGCCCGACGCCGTGCTCGGCCACTCCCAGGGCGAGATCGCCGCCGCGGTTGTCGCCGGGGCGCTCTCGCTCGCGGACGGCGCCCGCCTGGCGGCGCTGCGCAGCCAGGCGATCGCGAAACTGGTCGGAAAGGGGGCGATGGTCTCCGTCGCGCTGCCGGCCGAGCGGCTGCGGGAGCGGATCGGCGACTTCGGCGACGGCGTCGTCCTCGCCGCGGTCAACGGGCCCGCCGCCGTCACCGTCGCCTGCGACGCCGAGGCCCTGCCGCGCTTCCTCGCCCAGTGCGAGGAGGAAGGGGTGCGGGCGCGCGAGGTCGCGGCGACGATCCCCTCTCACTCCCATCACGTCGAGCCGCTGCGCGAGGAGGTCGCCGCGGCGCTGGCGCCGATCCAACCGCACGCATCCGCGGCCGCCTTCTACTCGACCGTCACCGCCGCCCCGCTCGACGGCGCCGAGCTCGGTGCCGATTACTGGTATCGCAACCTGCGCGAGCCGGTCCAGTTCGAGCCGGCGATCCGCCGCCTCGTCGAGGACGGCTTCTCGACCTTCGTCGAGATCAGCTCGCACCCGGTCCTGACGATGGCGGTGGGGGAGACCGTCGAGGACGCCGCCGCCGATCCCGCCGCGCTCGCGGTTCTGCACACCCTGCGCCGCGACGAGGGAGGAGCGCACCGCTTCCTGCTCTCCCTCGCCGCCGCCCACGCCCACGGCGCCGCGGTCGATTGGGCGCCGCTCTTCGAGGGAACCGGCGCCCGCCGCGTCTCCCTCCCCACCTACGCCTTCCAGCGCCAGCGCTTCTGGCTCGAGGCGGGCGCCGCCAGCGGCGATGCCTCCGCGCTGGGTCAGGCGGCCACCGATCACCCCCTGCTCGGCGCCTGGGTTGCCCTTGCCAAGGAGGGCACGGCACTCTTCACCGGTCGCATCTCCCAGGCCACCCACCCCTGGCTCGCCGACCACGCCGTCGCCGCCACCGCGATCCTGCCCGGCACCGCCTTCTGCGAGCTGGCCCTGCGCGCCGGTGCGGAGCTCGGCGCCTCCCAGCTCAAGGAGCTGGTCCTGGAGGCGCCGCTGACGATCCCCGCCCGTGGCGCCGTGCAGCTGCAGCTGACCCTGACCGCCGCCGAGCAGGGTGCCTACGAGCTGGAGATCCACTCGCGCCCGCAGGCCGGCGAAGAGCTCGGCGCGGACCCCGCCCCCTTCACCCGCCACGCCAGCGGCACCCTCTCCTCCCAGTCGCCGTCCGCGCCTACCTTCGCGGCGACCGCCTGGCCGCCGCCGGGGGCCGAGCCGCTCGAGACCGCCGATCTCTACGACCGCCTGGGCGCCGCCGGCATCGACTACGGCCCCGCCTTCCAGGGCCTGGAGGCCGCCTGGAGAGTGGGAGGGGAGACCTACGCCGAGGTCTCTCTGGCGCCGGAGCAGGGGCAGGAAGCGGAGCGCTTCGGCGTCCACCCGGCGCTGCTCGACGCCGCCCTGCACGCCGCCCTGCTCGACGCCGAGCCCGAGGGGACGGTGAAGCTCCCCTTCAGCTTCGCCGGCGTCGCCCTGCACGGCGCCCGCGGCGCCTCGTCGCTGCGGGTGCGGGTGCGCTCGGACGGCGAGCGGATCGCGATCGAGACCGCCGACCAGGACGGCAACCCCGTCTGCTCGATCGCGGCCCTGAGCGCGCGCGAGGTCGATCCCGCCCAGCTGCGGACCGCGGGTGGCGAGGCCGAGGCGCTGTTCGCCCTCGAGTGGGCGGAGCTGGAGCTGGGCGAGGCGGAGGACCAGCCGGCCGAGCTGCTGCGCTTCGCCCCCGAGGACAGCGCCGGACAAGACCCGGCTCAAGCAGCCCAGGAGCTGACCGCCCGCGCCCTGGCGGCAATCCAGGCCTTCCTCGCCGACGAGAGCCGCGGCGACGAGCGCCTGGCGATCCTCACCGAGGGAGCGATGGCGGTGGAGACCTGCGAGTCCCCCGACCCGGCGCTCGCCGCCGTCTGGGGCCTGGCCCGCTCGGCCCAGTCCGAGCACCCGGGCCGCTTCGTCCTGATCGACAGCGATGGCTCCGCGGCATCGGCTGCCGCTCTGCCCGCCGCCCTCGCCGCCGCCGAGGACCAGCTGGCCCTGCGCGAGGGGGCCGCGCGGGTGCCGCGGCTGGTGCGGGCCGAGGCCGTGGCCGGGAAGCTCGCGGTTCCGGCGGCATCCCCCTGGCGGCTGGAGGTCGGGGAGGGGGGCAGCCTGGAGAGCCTGGCGCTGGTGCCGAGCCCCGATGCCGACCGGCCGCTGGAGGAGAACGAGGTGCGGGTCTCGGTCCGCGCCGCCGGCCTCAACTTCCGCGATGTGCTGATGGCCCTCGGCATGTACCCGGGCGAGCCCGCGGTCGGCGCTGAGGGAGCTGGGACGGTGCTCGAGGCCGGCGCCGCGGTGCGGGACCTGAAGCCCGGCGATCCCGTCTTCGGCTTCCTCCCCCGCGCCTTCGGGCCCGTCGCGATCGCCGACCACCGCCTGCTGGCGCCGCTGCCGGCGGCCTGGACCTTCGCCGAGGGCGCCGCGGCCCCGATCGTCCACTGCACCGCCCTCTACGGGCTGGTCGAGCTCGCCGGGCTGCGGGCGGGGGAGCGGGTGCTGATCCACGCCGGCAGCGGCGGCGTCGGCATGGCGGCGATCCAGCTCGCCCACCATCTCGGCGCCGAGGTCTTCGCCACCGCCAGCCCCGCCAAGTGGGAGACGCTGCGCGGTCTCGGCCTCGACGAGGATCACATCGCCTCCTCGCGCACGCTGGAGTTCGAGGCCAAGTTCCTGGCGGCGAGCGGCGGCGAGGGAGTCGACGTCGTGCTCGACTCGCTGGCCCGCGAGTTCGTCGACGCCTCGCTGCGGCTGCTGCCCCGCGGCGGCCGCTTCCTGGAGATGGGCCTGACCGACGTCCGCGACCCCGAGCAGGTCGCCGCCGAGCACCCCGGCGTCAGCTACCGCGCCTTCAACCTCGCCGCCGAGGCCTCGCCCGAGCAGACCCGGCGGCTGCTCGACGAGCTGCTCGGGCTCTTCGCCGCCGGCGCCCTGGTCCACTCCCCGATCCTCGCCTGGGACGTGCGCCGCGCCCCCGAGGCCTTCCGCTACCTCAGCCAGGCCCGCCACACCGGCAAGCTGGTGCTCACCGTCGCCGCGGAGGCCGACCCGGGCGGGACCGTTCTCCTCAGCGGCGGGCTCTCGGGGCTCGGCGCGATCGCCGCTCGCCACCTCGCCGCCTGCGGGGCCCGGCGGCTGCTTCTGGTCAGTCGCCGCGGCGCCGATTCCCCGGGGGCAGCGGCACTGCTCGCCGAGCTGGCGGAGCTGGGCTGCGAGGCGGAGGCGGTCGCCTGCGACGTCTCCGACCGCGGCCAGGTCGAGGAGCTGCTGGCAGCGATCCCGACTGAGTACCCGCTGGAGGCGGTCGTCCACTGTGCCGGGGTGCTCGACGACGGTCTCGTCGAGGCGCTCGACCCGGAGCGGCTGGAGACGGTGCTCGCCGCCAAGGCCGACGCCGCCTGGCACCTGCACGAGCTGACCAGGGAGACCCCGCTCTCCGCCTTCGTCCTCTACTCCTCGCTGGCCGCCAGCTTCGGCAACCCCGGCCAGGGCAACTACGCCGCCGCCAACGCCTTCCTCGACGCCCTCGCCCAGCGCCGCCGCGCCGAAGGGCTGCCCGCCACGGCGATCGCCTGGGGCCTCTGGGAGCAGGAGAGCGAGCTGACCGCCGGCCTCGGCGAGGCCGACCGCGCCCGCCTCGAGCGCAGCGGCATCGGCACGATCTCCTCCGCGCTCGGCATGGAGCTCTTCGAGCGCGCCCGTCCCAGCGCCGAGGCATTGGTCCTGGCGGCGCCAGTCGATATTGCGGCACTGCGCCGAGCCGACCGCGCCGGGACGCTGCCGCCGCTGCTCGCCGGGCTGGCCGGAGGCCCCCGTCGCCGCAGCCGGGCCGCCAGCGGCTCGCTCGCCCGCGAGCTGGCCGCGCTGCCGGCGGCGGAGCGGGAGGAGCGCCTGCTGGGCCTGGTCCGCGAGCACGCCGCGGCGGTCCTCGGTCACGCCGCCGCCGCGGCGATCGACCCGCGGACGCCCTTCAAGGACCTCGGCTTCGACTCGCTCGGCGCGGTCGAGCTGCGCAACCGCCTGGCCGCGGCAACCGGCCTGCGCCTGGAGGCGACCCTGGTCTTCGACCATCCCAGCGCTGCCGCGGTTGCCGCCCACCTGCTCGCGCGCCTCGCCGGCGCCGGCACCGCCCGGGCCGCGGTGCGCGCCGCCGCCGGCGCCGACGAGCCGATCGCGATCGTCGGCATCGGCTGCCGCTATCCCGGCGCCTCCTCGCCGGAGCAGCTCTGGCAGCTGCTGGCCTCGGGGGGCGATGCGATCTCCGCCTTCCCCGCGGACCGCGGCTGGGACCTCAAGCGCCTCTACGACCCGGACCCCGCCAAGCTCGGCAAGAGCTACGCCCGCGAGGGCGGCTTCCTCGCCGACGCGACCGAGTTCGACGCCGCCTTCTTCGGAATCGGCCCGCGTGAGGCGCTGGCGATGGACCCGCAGCAACGGCTGCTGCTGGAAGTGGCCTGGGAGGCGCTCGAAGACGCCGGTCTCGACCCCTCCTCGCTGGCGGGCGCCAGCGCCGGCGTCTTCACCGGGGTGATGGCGTCTGGCTTCGCCAGGGGAGGCTCGGACCTCGCCGCGACCGAGCTCGAGGGCTACATCGGCACCGGCATCCCGGGCAGCGTCGCCTCCGGCCGTGTCTCCTATGTCCTCGGCCTCGAGGGCCCGGCGGTCTCGATCGACACCGCCTGCTCCTCCTCGCTGGTGGCGCTGCACCTGGCGGCGGGGGCGCTGCGCGGGGGCGAGTGCGAGCTGGCCCTGGCCGGCGGCGCCACCGTGATGCCCGGCCCCGACACCTTCGTCGGCTTCTCGCGCCAGCGCGCGATTGCCCCCGACGGGCGCTGCAAGTCCTTCGCCGCCGCCGCCGACGGCGCCGGCTTCGCCGAGGGCGCGGGGTTGCTGTTGTTGGAGCGCCTCTCCGACGCCGAGGCAAACGGCCACCAGCCGATCGCCCTGATCCGCGGCTCGGCGACCAACCAGGACGGCGCCTCCAACGGGCTCACGGCCCCCAACGGCCCTTCCCAGGAACGGGTGATCCGCCAGGCCCTGGCCAACGCCGGCCTCTCCGGCGCCGAGGTCGACGCGGTCGAGGCCCACGGCACCGGCACCACCCTCGGGGACCCGATCGAGGCCCAGGCCCTACTGGCCACCTATGGCCAAGACCGAGACGGAGCCGAGCCCCTGCAGCTGGGCTCGCTGAAGTCCAACATCGGCCACTCCCAGGCCGCGGCGGGAGTCGGCGGCGTGATCAAGATGGCGCTGGCCCTGCGCCACCAGCAGCTGCCAAAGACCCTGCACCTCGACCAGCCGACTCCCCACGTCGACTGGGAGACGGGAGCCGTGGAGCTGCTGGGGGAGCCCAAGAGCTGGCCCAGGACCGAGCGCACCCGCCGCGCCGGGATCTCCTCCTTTGGCATCTCCGGCACCAACGCCCACCTGATCTTGGAGGAGGCACCGGCCCCAGGGCCCAGCGAGGAAGAGGAGCCCAGCGCCCCGCTGGCCGCCGTCCCCTTCCTGCTCTCGGCCAAAACCCCCGAGGCACTGGCCGCCCAAGCCGGGCGCCTGGGCTCCCACCTGAGCGCGAACCCCGAGCTCCAAGACGCCGACGTCGCCCTCACCCTCGCCAGCGCCCGCGCCAACCTCGAGCACCGCGCCGCCGTGGTCGGCTCTACGCGCTCCGAGCTCTTGGCGGGCCTCGGCGCCCTCGCCCAGGGCCGCCCCCACCCAACCCTGGTGGGAGGTCGTGCCACCAGCGCCAAGCTCGCCTTCCTCTTCCCCGGCCAGGGCTCCCAGTGGCTGGGCATGGGCCGGGAGCTGCTCGATGAGTCGGCGGTCTTCGCCGCGCGGATCGGCGAGTGCGAGGAAGCCCTGGAGCCCTTCGTCGAGTGGTCGCTGGAAGAGACCCTGCGCTCTGAGGAGGACAGCTGGCTGCAGCGCGTCGACGTCGTCCAGCCGGCCCTCTTCGCGACCATGGTCTCCCTCGCTTCGCTCTGGCGCTCCCACGGGGTCGAGCCCGATGCCGTGCTCGGCCACTCCCAGGGAGAGATCGCCGCCGCGGTCCTCGCCGGCGCGCTGTCCCTGGAGGACGGCGCCCGGGTCAGTGCCCTGCGCAGCAGGGCACTGACCGAGCTGGCCGGCAAGGGCGGCATGGTCTCGCTCTCCCTTTCTGCTGAGCAGGCCAGCGAGCAGATCGCCCCCTGGGGGCAGAGCCTCGGCCTGGCCGCCCTCAACGGCCCCCTCTCGACCGTCGTCTCCGGCGAGCCCCAAGCACTAAAGGAGCTGCTGGCCTCCTGTGAGGCCGAGGGCATCCGCGCCCGCCAGATCCCGGTCGACTACGCCTCCCACTCCCCTCAGGTGGAGGCGATCGAGGCGCGGTTGGCCGAGGACCTCGCCCCGATCTCCCCGCAAGCCGGGGAGCTCGCCTTCCACTCGGCCCTCCTCGGCGAGCGCCTCGACGGCACTGAGCTCGGGCCTGAGTACTGGTACCGCTCCCTGCGCGAGCCGGTGCGCTTCGAGCAGGCGACCCGCGGCCTGCTCGAAGACGGCTTCTCGGCCTTCGTCGAGGTCAGCTCCCACCCGGTCTTGACGATGGCGCTCGGGGAGAGCGTCGAGGCCAGCGCTCCCGACCCCGCCGCGGTCGCGGTCCTCCACACCCTGCGCCGCGAGGGCGGCGGCGAGCGCTTCACCGCCGCCCTCGCGGCCGCCCACGCCCACGGCGTCGCGGTCGAGTGGGCGCCGCTCTTTGAGGGTTCCGGCGCCCGCCGGGCCTCCCTGCCGACCTACGCCTTCCAGCGCCAGCGCTTCTGGCTCGAGGCCGCCGCCACGACGGGCGATGCCTCCGCCCTCGGCCAGGCGGCCAGCGATCACCCGCTGCTCGGCGCCCGCGTCTCCCTCGCCGGGGAGGGAGCGGAGCTCTTCACCGGCCGCATCTCGCGCGAGACCCACCCCTGGCTCGGCGACCACGCGGTGGCGGGCACGGTGCTCCTGCCCGCTGCGGCCCTCGTCGAGCTGGCCCTGGAGGCGGCAACGCAGGTGGGGGCCCCGACCCTGGCCGAGCTGACGATCGAGGCACCGCTGCTCCTTGGCGCCCAGGGCGCGATGCAGCTGCAACTGCAGATCTCCGGCCCAGCTGAGGACGGCCGCCGCAGCCTGGCGATCCACTCGCGGCCCGAGGGCGATCCCACGGCGGCCTTTGCCCGCAACGCCAGCGGTTTCCTAACCGCGGCGGGCGGCGAGCGGCCCGAGGCCCTGGGGGAGTGGCCGCCAGGCGACGCCGAGCCGCTGGGGGTCGAGGACTTCTACGAGCGCGTCGCCGAGCGGGGCTTTGAATACGGTCCCGCCTTCCAGGGTTTGAGGGCAGCCTGGCGCCGCGGCGACGAGCTCTTCGCCGAGGTCGATCTCGGTCCCGAGCAGGGGGCCGAAGCCGGTCGCTTCGGCATCCACCCGGCCCTGCTCGACGCCGCCTTTCACCCGCAGCTGCTCAGCGCCGGCGACGAGGGGAGCTTGCGGGTGCCTTTTGCGATCAGCGGCGCCCGGCTCTGGCAGGGCGGCGCCGGGGCGCTGCGGGTGCGCCTTGCGCCGGTCGAGGAGGACGCCTTCAGCCTCAACGCCAGCGCTGCCGGTGGCGAACCCGTTTTCTCGATCGAGTCGCTGGCGGTGCGGCCGATCGATACCGCTCAGCTGCAGGCCGGCGGCAGCGAGCTGGGTTCTCTCTTCGGTTTGGGCTGGACCGAGTTGGAGCTGGAGGAGGCCGGCGCCGCGGGCGGTGAGCAGATCGAGCAACTGCGCTGCGCGCCCCCTGCGGACCTCGAGCCGCCAGCCGCTGCCCACGCCCTCTGCGCCCAGGTCCTGGAGAAGCTTCAGACCCACCTCGCCGACGAGGAGCAGACCGACTCCCGGCTGGCGATCCTCACCACGGGCGCCGTGGCCTGCACCGAGGCCGAGTCGCCCGACCCCGCCGCTGCCTCGATCTGGGGCCTGGTCCGCTCCGCCCAGGCCGAGCACCCCGGCCGCTTCCTGCTGATCGACACCGATGGCTCGGAGGCCTCGGGCGCTGTCCTTGCCCAAGCCCTCGCTCAGAGCCTTGAGCCCCAGCTGGCGCTGCGCGAGGGCACGGCGCTGGTGCCGCGGCTGCGGCCCGCGGCGGTGGACGGGGACCCCCCGACCGCCGGCATCGACCCCGAGCGCACCGTCTTGATCACCGGCGCCAGTGGCGCCCTCGGCTCGCTATTTGCCCGCCATCTCGCCGAGTCCCACGGCGCCCGCCACCTGCTCCTGCTCAGCCGCCGTGGTCCCGATGCCCCCGCGGCAGCCGCGCTCCTCGCCGAGCTGCGCGAGCTCGGCTGCGAGGCCCGAGCGCTTGCCTGCGATGTCGCCGATCGCTCCCAGCTCGAGGCACTGCTGGCCGCGATCCCCGCCGAGCACCCGCTCGGCGCCGTCTTCCACCTCGCCGGCACGATCGACGACGGCGTCGTCGAGTCCCTCACCCGCGAGCGCCTCGACGCGGTGATGGCCGCCAAGGTCGACGCCGCCTGGAACCTGCACGAGCTGACCCGGGAGATCGAGCTCAGCGAGCTCGTCCTCTTTTCCTCCCTCGCCGCCACCCTGCCCAGTCCCGGCCAGGGCAACTACGCCGCCGCCAACGCCTTCCTCGACGCGCTGGCGCAGCAGCGGCATGGCGAAGGACTGCCGGCCAGCTCGCTCGGCTGGGGGGGATGGGAGCGAGAGGGCGAGATGACCGTGCAGCTGAGCGAGGCCCAGCGGGCCCGCATCGCCCGCGGCGGCATCCTTCCCTTCGCCGACGCCGAGGGCACCGATGCCTTCGACCGCGCCCGCCGCGACGGCGCGCCGCTGCTCTTCCCGGTGCGCCTCGACCGCACCGCCCTGCGCACCGCCGCGGCGGCCAGTGCATTGCCGGCGATCCTGCGCGGGCTCGTCCGCGCCCCCGCCCGCCGCGCTCGCGGCGTCTCCGGCTCGCTCGCCGAGCGCCTCGCCAAGGTCCCCGAGGCAGAGCGCCAGGCGCTCGTCCTGGCCCTGGTCCGCGAGCACGTCGCCGCGGTGCTCGGCCACGCCGCCGCCACAGCGGTCGACCCGAGCGCCGCTTTCAAGGACCTCGGCTTCGACTCGCTCGGCGCGGTCGAGCTGCGCAACCAGCTCGGCGCCGCCAGCGGCCTGGCGCTTCCGTCGACGCTGATCTTCGACTACCCGACGGCGACGGCGGTGGCCGCGTACCTGCTGGAGCAGGCCGGCGCGGCGGCCGGGATCCAGGCCCCCGCCGACGCGGCGGTCGACTCGCTCGGGGCGATGCTCGCTGGCCTCGGGACCGACGAGCGCGAGCGGGTCTACGCCCGCCTCCGCGCCCTGCTTGCCACCTCCACTTCAACCGAGGCAGACGACGACGTCGTGGACCGCATCCAGTCCGCGTCCACTGCCGAGCTGCTCGAAATCGTCAACGACGAGATAGGTGCGAAATGACCCCAGAGAACGAACTCCTCGACTCGCTGAGGAAGGTGACGATCGAGCTGCGCGGGACCCGCGAGCGGCTGCGCCAGCTCGAAGCCCGGCAAACCGAGCCGATCGCGATCGTCGGCATGAGCTGCCGCTATCCGGGCGGGGTGCGCTCCCCGCAGGATCTCTGGGACCTCGTCATCTCCGGCACTGATGCGATCTCGAGCTTTCCGAGCGACCGCGGCTGGCCCTTGGAGCAGCTCTTCGATCCGGACCCCGATCGTACCGGCACGACCTACGCCCGCGAGGGCGGCTTCCTCGACGGCGTCGCCGATTTCGACGCGCAGTTCTTCGGGATGCGCCCGACCGAGGCCCTGGTCGCCGATCCGCAGCTGCGGCTGCTGCTGGAAGCAGCCTGGGAGGCCTGCGAAAGCGCCGGCATCGATCCGGGCGGTCTGCGTGGCAGCCGCACCGGCGTTTTCGCCGGGGTGATGTACCACGACTACGGCAACGGAGCCGGCGAGATCGACGGCATGACCCCGATCGGCGGGATCGGCAGCCTCGTCTCCGGCCACGTCGCCTACAGCCTCGGTCTCGAGGGCCCGGCGGTCTCGGTCGACACCGCCTGCTCGTCCTCGCTGGTCTCCGCGCACATGGCCTGTCAGTCGCTGCGGGACGGCGACAGCTCGCTGGCGCTGGCGGGCGGGGTGACGGTGCTGGCGACTCCGGAGATGTTCGTGCATATGAGTGGCCAGCGCGGCCTCGCCCCCGACGGTCGCTGCAAGGCCTTCGCCGCCGCCGCCGACGGCACCGGCTGGGCCGAGGGCGCCGGCCTGCTGCTGCTCGAGCGCCTCGCCGACGCTGAGCGCAACGGCCACGAGCCGATCGCGATCATCCGCGGCTCGGCGATCAACCAGGACGGCGCCTCCAACGGCATCACCGCCCCCAACGGCCCCTCCCAGGAACGGGTGATCCGCCAGGCGCTCGCCGACGCCGGTCTCGCGCCTGCCGAGGTCGACGCGGTCGAGGCCCACGGCACCGGCACCACCCTCGGCGATCCGATCGAGGCCCAGGCGCTGCTGGCGACCTACGGCCAGGAGCGCGGCGAGGCGGAGCCTCTGTGGCTCGGCTCGCTGAAGTCGAACATCGGCCACACCCAGGCCGCGGCCGGAGTCGGCGGCGTGATCAAGATGGCGATGGCACTGCGCCACGGCGTGCTGCCACCCACCCTCCATGCCGAGGACCCCACCCCGCAGGTCGACTGGTCGGCGGGAGCGGTGGAGCTGCTGGGGGAGCAGCGCGACTGGCAGCCCAACGGCCATCCGCGCCGCGCCGGAATTTCCTCCTTCGGAGCCAGCGGCACCAACGCCCACCTGATCCTCGAGGAGGCGCCGGCACCGGCGCCGGTCGAGCCCGCCGCGCCGGCAGCGGCGGAGCCGCTACCGGTCGTGCCGCTGCTGCTCTCGGCCAAATCGCCCGAGGCGCTCGCCGCCAGGGCGGGCCAGCTCTCCTCCCACCTGCGCGAGAGCCCGCAGTTGGACCTCGAAGCCGCTGCCTCCTCGCTCGCCTTCGATCGCCCGCGCTTCGAGCATCGCGCAATGGTGGTCGGCGGCGATCGCGAGGGGGCCCTCGCCGGGCTCGAGGCGGTGGCCAGAGGCGAGGAGGACGAGAACGCCGTGGTCGGGGTCGCGCCGGCAACGGCCGGCACCGGGCCGGTCTTCCTCTTTCCCGGCCAGGGCTCGCAGTGGAAGAGCATGGCGATCGAGCTGCTCGACTCCGCGCCGGTGTTCGCGGCGGCGATCGCCGACTGCGAGGAAGCGCTCTCGCCCCATATCGAGTGGTCTCTGCGTGGCGTCCTGCGCCGCGAGGAGACGGCGCCGCCGTTGGACCGGGTCGACGTCGTCCAGCCCGTGCTCTTCGCGATGCTGGTCGGCCTGAACGCCCTCTGGCGCTCGTGGGGCGTCGAGCCCGCCGCGGTGCTCGGCCACTCCCAGGGCGAGATCGCCGCGGTCCACGCGGCCGGCGGGCTCTCGCTCGACGATGCGGCGCAGCTCGTCGCCAGGCGCAGCCAGGTGCTGGTCCAGGGTGCCGGCAAGGGCGGCATGGCGCTGGCCGCGATCGGTCCCGAGGATCTCTCCGCCCGCGTCCCCGGCTGGGAGCAGCTGGTCGCCCTGGCCTCGATCAACGGTCCCTCCTCGATCGTCCTCTCCGGCGAGACCGAGGGTATCGAGGAGGTGCTGCGGCGCTGTGAGGAGGCTGGCGTCTGGACCCACCGGATCCGGGCCGCGGTGGGTGCCGGGCACTCGCCCGCGGTCGAGGCCGGCCGCGACCAGCTGCTGGCGGCGGCGGCGGGTATCGCGCCCCGTTCTGGCGAGCTTCCCTTCTACTCCTCGGTGACCGGAGGGCTGCTCGACACCGCCGAGCTCGACGCCGAGTACTGGTACCGCAACGCGCGCCAGACGGTCCGCTTCGGTCCGACCGTGGACCTGCTGCTCCGGCAGGGCCTCGGCAACTTCATCGAGGTCAGCCCCAACCCGATCTTCGCCTTCCCGCTTCAGGAAGCGTTCGCGCAGGTCTCCGGCAGCGCTGGATGGACCTCCTTCACCGGCACGCTGCAGCGCCACCAGGGTGGCCTTGGGGATTTCGCCCGCTCGCTTGGCGCGGCCTGGGCCAACGGCGTCGAGGTCGCCTGGGAGCGCGCCCTGCCGGTCCCAGCCCGCCGCGCCGCGCTTCCCACCTATCCCTTCCAGCGCAAGCGATTCTGGCTGCAGGCAGCGGAGCCGGCGCTTGCCGACGTAGCCGCGGCCGGCCAGGAGGCCGCTCGTCACCCGCTGCTGGGCGCGGTTGTCCGCCCGGCCGGGGAGCAGCGCCTGCTCTTCACCGGCCGCCTCTCGGTCGAGACCCATCCCTGGCTTGCCGACCATGGCGGCATGGGGGTCGTCCTCGCCCCGGGCACCGCCTTCCTCGAGCTCGCCCTGCACGCGGGCAGCGAGGTCGGCTGCGACCTGCTCAGCGAGCTCACCCTGGAGGCGCCGCTGCTGCTGCCCGAGGAGGGCGGCGTGCAGATTCAGCTTTCGCTCTCCGAGCCAGGCGAGGACGGCCAGCGCCGGCTCGTCCTCCACGCCCGCCCGGAGTCCGAGCGGGATACCGAGGAGAACGAGTGGACGCGGCACGCCAGCGGCGTCCTGGCTGTGTCCGAGCTCGGCCCGGACGGAGCCGACGAGACCGACTTCGCCCGCGATGTCTGGCCCCCGGCCGGCGCCGAGCCGGTCGAGCTGGCCGACTTCTACGCCGGCATGGCGGAGATCGGGATCGACTACGGCCCCGCCTTCCAGGGACTGACGGCCGCCTGGCAGCGGGGTGAGGAGACCTACGCGGAGGTCGTGCTGCCCGCTGGCGAGGCGGGCAGCGCCGCCGACTTCGGCCTGCACCCGGCGCTGCTCGACGCGGCGCTGCAGGCGGCCGCCTGCGCGCCGCTCGCCGCCGCCGGCTCGGACCGGCCGGCGGTGCACCTTCCCTTCTCCTTCGCCGACGCCCGCCTGCACCGCCCCGGCGCCGCGCGGCTGCGGGTGATGCTGCGCCAGGAGGACGAGAAGACGATGTTGGTTCGCGTCGCCGACGAGGCCGGCAACCCGGTCGCCTCGATCGGCTCGCTGGTGATCCGGCCGGCGCCGGCCGAGTACCTCGCCGCCCAGAGCGGCGTCGGGGACTCGCTGTTCGCGCTCGACTGGCGCGCCGCCGAGGCGAGCGGCGGCTCCGGCCAGATCGCCAGGCTGGCGCTGGTCGGCGCTCGCCCGGGCCCCGCTTGGCCAGGGCTGGGCGAGATCCCCAGCTACGGCGATCTCGATGCTCTCGGCGCTGCCGTAGCGGCCGGCGATGCCGCCCCCGACGTCGCCATCCTCGTCGTCCCCGGCGCTGCGGCCTCCGTTGATGCGGGCGAGGTCCCGACGGCGGTGCGCGAGGCGGGCACCGCGGTCCTCGACGCGGCGCAGCGCTGGCTGCTCGACGAGCGGCTGGCCGGCGTCGGCCTCGCCTTCCTCACCCGCGGGGCGGTTGCCGTCGCCGACCGGGAGCCGCTGCCAGGCCTCGGTCAGTCGGCGGTCTGGGGCCTGGTCCGCGCCGCCCAGATCGAGCACCCCGATCGCTTCCTGCTCGTCGACGTCGACGCTGAGGCGGTTTCCGCCGCTGCCCTTGCTGAGGCGCTGTCGCTGGGTGAGCCGCAGACTGGCGCTGCGGGGGGGAGAGCCATTCGTGGCGCGCCTGGTGCGGGCCGAGGCGAGCGCGAGCGAGCCCGCCCTGGCGATCGATCCCGAGGGCACGGTCCTGATCACCGGCGGCACCGGTGACCTCGGTGAACTCGTCGCTCGCCACCTCGTCGCCGAGCGCGGCGCTCGTCACCTCCTGCTCGCCAGCCGCAGCGGCGAGACGGCGCCGGTCGCCGCGGCGCTGCGCGCCGACCTCGAGGGCATGGGAGCGCGGGTGACGATTGCCAGCTGCGACGTCGCCGAGCGCGAGCAGCTCGCCGCTCTGATCGACTCGATCGAGGCTGAGCACCCGCTGGTCGCCGTGGTCCACACCGCGGCCCAGCTCGACGACGCCCTGCTCGTCTCGCAGACGCCGGAGCGGCTCGATCGTGCCCTCGCCGCCAAGGCGGATGCGGCCTGGCACCTGCATGAGCTGACCGCGGAGAAGGACCTGGCTGCCTTCGTCCTCTTCTCCTCGATCGCCGGCACGCTCGGCAGTCCAGGTCAGGCCAACTACGCCGCCGCCAATGCCTTCCTCGACGGCCTCGCCGCCGAGCGCCGGGCGCGGGGGCTGGTGGGGACGTCAATCTCCTGGGGAATGTGGGAGCGGACCCGTCGCCGGGCCGAGGAGCTGCTGCGGGAGCGCGACGTGACCCGGCTGACGCGCTCCGGCTTCGCCGCGATCGGCGACGAGCTGGGCATGCAGCTGCTCGATGCCGCCGTGGAGCTGCCGCGGCCGGCGCTTGCCGCGGCGCCGCTGAACGCGGTGGCCTGGCGGGCTCGGGCGCGTCTGGAGGGGCTGCCGCCGGTGATGAGCGAGCTGGTCCGCGGGTCCGCCGATCGTGGCGGCACCGAGCCGGTCGAGTCCTTCAGCCGGCGCCTGGCGACGGTCGCGGCCGGGGAGCGGGGGGCCGCGGCGCTGGCGTTCGTCTGCGAGCAGATCGCCGACGTGCTCGGCCTCGACTCGGCGGCAGCGGTGGAGGTGGATCGGCCGCTGCTCGAGCTCGGCTTCGACTCGTTGACGGCGCTGCAACTGCGCAACCGGCTGAACGCCGCTACCGGCCTCGACCTCAGTCCCAGCGTCGCCTTCGACCACCCGACGCCGGAGGCGCTCGCCGCCTATCTGCTCAGCCGGGTGGAGGTCGACGCGCCCGCCGTCAGCGGTGATGGCGAGATGCTGACCACGCTCATGCGCGGCGCCCACGGTCGCGGTCAGACGGCGGAGTTCGTCGGGCTCCTGCACGCGATGTCCAGCTTCCGGCCGGCCTTCGAGAGCGTCGAGGAGTCGGGCCTCGAGCCCTACGCACTGCGCCTCTCCGAAGGGACGGCGGGCGTGCCGTTGGTCTGCGTGCCCTCGGCGGCGCCGATCTCCGGGCCGCACGAGTACGCGCGGCTCGCCCGCAGCTTCCGCGGCTGGCGCGACGTCTGGGCTCTGCGCTGGCCCGGCTTCGCCGCAATGGAGGTGGTGCCGGCGAGCCTCGAGGTCGCGGTCGAGCTGCAGATCGTGGCGCTGGAGGAGGCAGTGGGGGAGGGGCCGCTGGTGCTGGTCGGACATTCGACCGGTGGCGCCTTCGCCTACGCGATGGCCCGACGCCTCGAGCAGCTCGGTCGGCCGCCGGCCGCGGTGGTGCTGATCGACACCTACGGCCCGGATCAGATCGGCTCGCGGGCGACGAGGCCCGACGCTGGCTCGGTCGGGCTCGGGGTTCTCACCGACATGCTTGACGCGAGTGCCTCGAGCGTCACCGTCGGCGACGTCCGCCTCACCGCGATGACCTCTTATCTGCGACTCGTCGCAGAACTCGAAGATGGCGGCGATCGAGTCGCCCGTGCTGTTGGTGCGGGCCACGGATCCGCTCGGCGAGGATCCGGGAGACGTCGACTGGCGCCCGTATTGGGAGGTGGCCGAGGATGTCGTCGACTCCCCGGGGGACCACCTTTCGATGATGGCCGCCCACGCCGGGGAGACCGCCGAGGCGGTCTCCGACTGGCTCGGAAGGAGGCTCGGAGAGCCGTTGCAAATGCAAGCAAACGAGGGAGGGGTAGATACATGAACACTCTGGACACGACGATCGGCGACACCGCGGTGGAGCAGATCCTCGCCGCTGGGATACCGACTACCTACAAGGCGGCCTACGTCGAGAAAGACGACGCGGCACGGCTCTGGGACCAGCCCGACAAGGACGTCCGCGAGACCCTGAAGATCGGCGAGGTGCCGACGCCGGAGCTCGCCCCGGACGAGTGCCTGGTCGCGGTGATGGCCAGCGCGATGAACTACAACACGGTCTGGTCGGCGCGCTTCGAGCCGATCCCGTCCTTCGTATTCCTCAACCACCTGGCCAAATCGGGCGGCTGGAACGAGCGGCACGACCGTGATTACCACGTGCTCGGCTCCGACGCGGCGGGGATCGTCGTCGGCGTCGGCGAGAGCGTGACCGACTGGTCGGTGGGCGACAGCGCCGTCGTCTGGCCGGGCTGGGGCAACGCCGAGCGGGCCGTCGCCCACCACGATGTCGTGCTCGGCGACCAGAATCTGGCCTGGGGCTTCGAGACCAACTTCGGCGGCCTCGCTCACTACGCGGTGGTCAGGACCACCCAGCTGATGCCGAAGCCGAAGCACCTCACCTGGGAGGAGGCAGCCAGCAACACGCTCTGCGCGATGACCGCCTACCGGATGCTGGTCAGCCCCAACGGCGCTCCCTTCAAACAGGGCGACATCGTCTTCGTCTGGGGGGCGGCCGGCGGTCTCGGCAGCTACGCGCTCCAGCTGATCCGCAACGGCGGCGGCATCTCCGTCGGCGTCGTCAACTCGGAGGCGAAGGCACGGCTGGTCGAAGAGCTCGGCTGCGACCTGGTCATCCGCCGCGACCAGATGGACCTCGAGGGGCTGGAGCCCCGCAAGTGGGCGAAAAAGTTTCGGGAAGCGGTCCGGGCCGAGTTCGGCGAAGACCCCCACGTCGTCTTCGAGCACGTCGGCGCGAAGACGTTCTGGGCCTCCGTCTACATGACCCGACCGGGCGGGAGCGTCGTCACCTGCGGCTCGAGCACCGGCTACGAACACACCTTCGACAACCGCTACCTCTGGATGAAGGCGAAAAGCATCGTCGGCAGTCACGGCTCGACCCTGCAGGAGGCGCTGGAGTGCAACCGGCTTGTCCATCTCGGCATGCTGCAGCCCGCACTCTCGAAGGTGGTCTCCCTCGACGACGTCCCCACCGTCGCCTACGAGCTGGAAGCCAATCGGCACGTCGGCAAGGTCGGCGTGCTCTGCATGGCGCCTGAGGAGGGGCTGGGGATCGAAGACCCGGAGAGGCGGGCCGAGATCGGCGAGTCGAAGATCGAGATGTTCCGCAAGTTCGGCTAGCGATGCTGCTGCACGCCCGGGAGGAGGGCTCGCCGGACGGTGAGGCCGTCGTCTGCGTCCACGGGCTCGCCCAGCACGGTGGCATCTTCGCCGAGCTGGGCGAGACCCTGGTCCGCGGGGGCCGTCGGGTCGTCTCCGTCGACCTGCGCGGACACGGCGCCTCCGGCTACGAGCCGCCCTGGAACCTGGCGACCCACGCCGGCGACCTGCTGGAGACCGCCGACTCGCTCGGCATCGGCCCGGCGACCTGGATCGGCCACAGCTTCGGCGGCCTCATCCTCGCCAGCCTGGCGGCGCGGGCGCCCGAGCGGGTCGCGCGCCTGGCCCTGCTCGACCCCGGTCTCGGCCTGCCTCCCGGCCCGGCGCTGATCGGCGCCGAACGCGACCGCCAGGACTGGAGCTTCGCGACCCCCGAGGGCGCGGCCAACGCGCTGCTCAGCTCCGAAGCGGTGATCGCCACCTCGCCGGAGACGATCGCCGCCTACGTCGCCGAGGACCTCGTCCGCGGCAGCGACGGCCGCCTGCGCTTCCGCTACTCGCCCGCCGCCCTGGTCACCGCCTGGAGCGAGATGGCCTTGCCGCCGCCAGCCGTCGCGCCGGTGCCGACGTTGCTGATCCGCCCCGTCGCCTCGGCGCCCCACACCCGCGACCAGGACCGCCGCTACCGCGAGGCACTGGGGTCGCACTTGAAGATGGTCGCGGTGCCCAACGGGCACAACGTGCTCTGGGAGTCGCCGATGGAGACGACCGGCGCCATCGTCGACTTCCTCGCCGCTACGCCCTGATCGCGATCGCGCTCAGCACCAGCCCGCTCTCGACCAGCCAGCGTCCCTGCAAGCGCGCCAGCTCGGCGCCGGCGACGACCGGGCCGGCGACCAGCAGCCGCGCCGCGAAGGTCCCGCCCTCGGGATCGATCTCCAGCACCGCGTCTTCGAAGCCGAGCCAGCGCTCGGCCAGCGGGAACCAGGCCTTGTAGACGGACTCCTTGGCGCTGAAGAGGAGCCGGTCCCAGTGAATCGCGGGCTCGGCCCGGGCCAGCTCCGCCAATGGCTCCAGCTCCTCGGGCCGGGCGACGTCGGCGAGCAGTCCCTGCGGCAGCGGCTCGTGCGGCTCGGCGTCGATCCCGATCGTGAGGATCTCGCTCTCCCGGCCGACCGCGCTCGCCCGGTAGCCGCTGCAGTGGGTGATGCTGCCGACCACCCCCGTCGGCCAGAGCGGCTCGCCGCGCGCACCGGCCGGGACCGGCCCCGGCTCGACCCCGAGCAGCCCCAGGGCGCGGCGGGCGCAGGCGCGCCCGGTGACGAACTCGCGCCGGCGTTTCTCGACCGCCCGGCCGACGACCGCCTCCTCCGCCGGGAAGAGGCTGAGGGAATCGTCGTCCACGAGCGCCTCGGCCACCCGGACCGCGACCGGCAGGATCGCCTCGATCACGCCGCCGCCTCGCCGAGGATCGCCCGCAGCCCCGGCTGCGCCCAGGTGCGCCGGCTCCACTCGCGCGGGTAGCCGAGCGAGACCTCCTCGAACCTGACGCCGTCGTACCAGCTGGTGACGGGGATGTGGAGGTGCCCGTAGACGACCGCCGCGGCATCGAAGCGCCGATGCCAGTCGGCGGTCTGCCGCGTCCCGCACCACTGCGCGAACTCGGGGTGGCGCAGCACCCGGGTCGGTCCCTCGACCAGCGGGAAGTGGTTGACGAGCACGGTCGGCGTCTCGGCGCGCCGCGCCTCGAGCCGCGCCTCGGTCTCGCGCACCCGGGCCGCGCACCATTCCTCCCGGCTGGCATAGGGGTCGGGGTGGAGCAGGAACTCGTCGACGCAGACGACGCCTGCCTCGTAGGCCAGCCGCAGCGCCTCCGCCTTGGTCGCGGCGACGTTGCTTCCGAACGAGTAGTCGTAGAGCAGGAAGAGCGGCGCCACGACGGCGGGCCCACCGGGGCCGTCCCAGAGCGGGTAGGGGTCCTCGGGCGTGAGGACGCCGAGCTGGCGGCAGGCCTCGACCAGGCGCCGGTAACGGGCCTCGCCCCGTGGCCCACCGTCCTCACCGCGCTGGGTCAGCAGCTCGTGGTTGCCGGGCACCCAGAGGACCTTGGCGAAGCGCGCCGCCAGCAGGCCCAGCGCCCACTCGAGGTCGGCGATCGAGTCGCCGACGTCGCCGCAGACGATCAGCCAGTCGTCCTCGGCCGGCGGCGCCAGCGCCTCGACCCACTCGCGGTTCTCGGCATGGTTGACGTGCAGGTCACTGATCGCGAAGAGCGTCGCCATCGCGAGGGAGGAGCTACGCGAGCTCGCAGCGGGCCTGGTAAATCGAGGTGAAGCCGTTCTCGAAGCCGTTGCGGGCGGCGCGCAGGTAGAGGCGCCAGACACGGACCCGCTCGGGGCCGGCGAGGCGGATCGCCTCGTCGAGGTTGTCGTCGAGATTGGTGTACCAGTGGCGCAGCGTCTCCGCGTAGTCGGCGGCGAAGTCCTCGACGTGGTGGGTGACGAAGCCGGCCCGTTCCAGCGCCAGCAGGTTGCGCGAGAGGTGCAGCGGCGCCGCATCGGGGAAGACGTAGCGCTCCGAGAAGGCGCCGGCCTCGCCGTCGCTGTGGCGCAGGCGGGTGATGCCGTGGTTGAGCAGGCGCCCGCCCGGCCCCAGCATCCGCGCCAGCGTCTGCGCGTAGACCTCGATCTGGGAGGCGCCGACGTGCTCGACCATGCCGACGCTGGCGATCGCGTCGAACTTCTCGCCGCTCGCCGGCAGGTCGCGGTAGTCCATGACCCGGATCTCGACCTTGTCGCCGACGCCGGCCGCCTCGGCCCGCTGCCGCGCCTTCTCGGCCTGGGGCGGGGAGAGGGTGATGCCGACGACGCTGGCGCCGTGCTTGGTCGCCGCCCAGAGTGGGAAGCCGCCCCAGCCGCAGCCGACGTCCAGCACCCGGTCGCCCGGCTTCAGCTCGAGCTTGCGCGCAACCGTCTCCAGCTTCTCTTCCTGGGCCTCTTTCAGCGTCGTCGCCCCGCGCGAGAAGATCGCGCAGCTGTAGACCATCGTCTCGCCGAGGAAGAGCTCGAAGAACTCGTTGGAGACGTCGTAGTGGTGGCGCACGGCGCGGGCGTCGCGCTCCTTGCTGTGGCGGCGGCCGCTGGGGCGCAGCTCCGACTGCGGCCGCGGCGGCGGCTTGCTCACCCCGGCGGCGCGCACGGCGCCGAGCAGCAACGCCCGCTTGTCGGCGCCCTCGAGGGCGGGCGGGTCCCAGCCGTCGAGCAGCGCGATCACCGCGTCGATGTCGTCGACCTCGATCTCGCCGCTGACGTAGGCGCGCCCGAGGCCGAGCTGGCCGGGCGCCCGCAGCACGTGGGCGGCGGCGCGCGGCGAGCGCACCGAGAAGGTCGGGCCGTTGCCGCTGGTCGACGGCAGCCGCGTCCCGTCCCAGAACTCGACCGTGAACGGCCGCTGCGGGATCCGCGCCTCGATCTCGCTCCGCAACCGCCCGGTATCAGCGAAAGCCATCTCCGCCAACCCTAACAACCGCCGGGCTTCAGGTTCGAGCCCTATCATCGCGCTCATGTCCTCCACCGCAGGCCCACTTCCCTCCGACATCCAGCCGGTCGAGAACGAGACGCGCGACCGCATCATCACCGGCCTGGTGACGCTGATCCCGTTCGCCGCGATCGGCCTCGCCGCCTGGCAGGTCTGGGGCAGCGCCCTGCACTGGAGCGACGTCTTCCTCTTCCTCGGCCTCTACGTATTCAGCGGCCTCGGGATCACGGTCGGCTTCCACCGCCACCTCACCCACCGCGCCTTCAAAGCGAAGCCGTGGCTGCACGGCCTGCTGGCGATCGCCGGCTCGGTCGCGATCGAGGGCCCGGTCATCTCCTGGGTCGCCGACCACCGCAAGCACCACGCATTCGCCGACGTCGAGGGCGATCCGCACAGCCCCCACGTCGACCACGGCCACGGCTGGAGCGGCGCCCTGCGCGGTCTCTACCACGCCCACATGGGCTGGCTCTTCATCCACACCCAGCGCGGCAACAAGGAGCGCTTCGCGCCCGACCTGCTCAAGGACCCGATCATCAGCCGCATCGACGCCACCTTCATCTACTGGGCGATCGGCGGCCTGCTGCTCCCCTTCTTCCTCGGCTGGTTGATCGGCGGCACCCTCTTCGCCGCCTTCACCGGCCTGCTCTGGGGCGGCCTCGTCCGCGTCTTCGTCCTCCACCACTTCACCTACAGCATCAACTCGCTCTGCCACGTCTTCGGCAACCGCGACTTCGAGACCAGCGACCAGTCGCGCAACCTGGCGCTGATCGCGATCCCGACCTTCGGCGAGGCCTGGCACAACAACCACCACGCCTTCCCGACCTCCGCCACCCACGGCCTCGGTCGCTACCAGCTGGACATCTCGGCCCTCGTCATCGACGGCCTCGAGAAGACCGGCTTGGTCTGGGACGTGGTCCGGGTCAGTCCCGAGCGCATGGCGGCGAAGGCCGCTTCCTGACGCTGAGCGCTGCCGGCACGCCCATTCGTTACCGTCGCTCCATGAGTCGCGCGAACCCTAGACAGCGGGAGCGGTTGCTGGGGGCCATGGCTCGTGTCGCTGCCCGCCACGGATACCGCGAAGCCAGCGTCGCTCGCGTGATCGAACAGGCCGGCGTCTCCCGGGCGACGTTCTACGAGCAATTCGCGGACCGGGAGGAGTGCTTCGTCGCGACTTACCGCGAGGCGTCGAAGCGGGTCAGGCGGGAAACCCTGCGAATCGCAAGCCAAGGGGACAGGCCGCCTCAGCCCGGCGAGATCCTGCGCGGGGTTCTGGTCAATGCCGAGCGAGACCCGACCGCGGCTCGCCTGGTCTTGATCGAGTCCCTTGCCGGCGGCCCCCTGGTTCGCGAGGAGCACGAGAAGCTCCTGGGCGAAATCGAGCGATCGATCGAGAGCTACCTCGGCGGCGGGCTGGACGGCGCCTCGAGATTGCAGATCTCCCCGCGCGCGCTGCTGGGCGGAATCAGCAGCGTCGTCGCGGTGCGCGGTTTCAACGGGGAAACCGGGAGGCTTGCGGATCTCACCGATGACCTCCTGACCTGGATCCAGACGTATGTCGTCAGCGCCGACCAGCAGCAGCGCCCCCCGGTCGATTGGTATCAGCTGGGCAGGCGCTTCGCCACGTCCTTCAGCCCGCCGGCGGTGGCAAGGGCGCTGTCTCCGCCCCTGCCGAGAGGACGCAACGCCCTCCCGGCCGGTGTCGTCGCCAGCGAGCAGCGGCAGCGCATCCTCGACGCCGTTGCCCTCCTCTCCAGGGAGAAGGGATACGCGGCGATGACCGTCGGCGACCTCGCCGCGGCCGCGCACGTCACGCGCGAGGTGTTCTATGAGCTGTTCCGTGGCAAAGAGGACGCCTTCCTGGCTGCCCAGGCGCTTGGCTTGCAGGAAAGCGTCGCCCGCACCGCGGGGGAGTTCTTCGGTGCGGCAGCCTGGCCCGACCGTGTCTGGAGCGGCTCACAGGCGATGCTCGGCTACATGATGGAACAGCCGGGCCTCGTCTTCGTCAATCTGGTTGAGAGCTATGCGGCAGGGGCGGCGGCGATCCGGCGCACCTTCGACAACCAGATGGCCTACACGCTGTTCCTCGAGGATGGCTACCGCCAGCGGCCAGAGGCGGAGCATCTCCCGCACCTCTGCTCGGAGGCAATCGGTGGCGCGATTCTCGAGCTGATGCGCCGCCAGGTCGTCGATAGCGGCATCGCGAGGTTGATGGAGCTGGTGCCCCAGTCCGTCTACGTCGTGCTGGCGCCGTTCATCGGGCCGGTCGCGGCGATCGAGCTGGTTGAAGCGAAGGTTGCTGAGGCGGGTGGGACACTGATGGCCTGATGGCCACCGATCTCGTCGCGCGCCGGCAGAGGGTGGGCAGAGGGAGCGCCTGATCCTGGGGATGACCCAGACCGCCGCTCGCCACGGCTACAAGGACGCCAGCGTCGCTTGGGTGGTCGAGCAGGCGGGCGTCTCGCGGGCCACCTTCTACGAGCACTTCGCCGACAAGGAAGCCTGCTTCCTGGCCGCCTTCGAAGCGGCCGCCGAGCGCATCGAGATTGCCCTGCCTCGGGTCGAAGCCGAGTACTCGCCGGCGCTGCGGGCCGGCGAGCTGCTCGAGGACCTACTCGTCAACATCGTCAGTGGCCCTGCCGCGGCGCGGATCCTGCTGGTCGAGGCGCTGGCGGGAGGGCCCGAGGTGCGGCGCGCCCACGAACGGTTCATGCGGACCGTCGAGGCCACCTTCGAGCGCTGGCTCGAAGGTCCCGGGGAGAACGGGTACCGGCTGGCGATCTCCGGGCGGGCGATCATGGAGGGGATCAGGCATCCTGCTGATGCGCTCCTTCCGCGGCGAGACCGCCCGTCTGGCCGATCTGCGCGACGACCTGCTGGCCTGGCTCTACTCCTACACCCTCTTTCTCGAGGACGGCTATCGCGTCGGGCCCATGGCGGAACGCCTGCCTCGGCTCAGCTCAGAGGCCGATCAGCAACTCGATCCTCGGGATGATGCGCTGGCAGGTCGTCGAAGGTCGCACCGAGCAGACGATGGAGTTGCTGCCCGAGGCCGCCTACGTCGCCCTGGCGCCGTTCATCGGGCCGGCCGCGGCGATCGAGCTGGTCGAAACCAAGCTCGGCCGGGCCGAGACCCCGACCGCCTGAGTCATCGACTCGGGGCCCTCGTCCGATCCCGGGTCGGAGGGGTCGAGGACGGAGCGGACGCTCTCGCGCACCTCGGTCGGGAGGCTGAAGTGCGCCGCGGGGCGACCCGGGGTTTCGCCGTCGCTCCGCGCCGGGTGTTCGTCGATCACGCCGAGCGAGACCAGGGCTTCGAGATGGCGCCGCAGTGTCTGGCTGCTGGCCTGCCCCCAGGCGGCGAGGTCCGCGGTGGTCGCCTCCTTGACCTGGCTCAGCGAGCGCAGGATGCCGAGCCGAATCGGGTCGGCGACCACTTCCAACCACCTTGCAATCCTGGGGACGTCTGCCCCTTCCGAAGGATCCCTCACCACTACCTCCCCTGCTCCTTATGAACAATCCTGGTTGACGAATTTCTTCCACGTCTGACAGGAAAATGCTGGCCGAAACTACAGAGAAACTAGGTGTTTCTATCGTGACAAAGGCATATATACCGGTCTAAGACATGATAAGCAAGAGAAGATCGGATCCTCGGCGACCAGCCGGCACTGAACAGAGGCGGTTTTTTTGAAACTGGCCTTGAGCGCCGGGTTCAGGGCGCTTCGGGCGACTCGTACCAGTCGATCCAGCCGTCGCAGGCGGCGCCCAGCGGCACGATCCGATGCGGCCTGGCGGGGACGGCGACGAGCTCGCCGACGTAGGCCTTGCCGTCGTAGCCACTGAGGCTCTGCAGGGTGGTGGAGTCGCCGCTGGCGAGCGTGAACTTGGTGGCGCCACCCTTGCTCTCGTAACGGCCGGCGGGCCAGAACTGGCCGTTGTTGCCGAGGCTGATCGTGTTCGGGCGCTGGCCGTCCAGGGCCGCCTTCAGCGACTCCTGGAAGCCGGGGGCGGAGAGGGTCAGGTCGAAGGGGGAGAAGTACTGGATCGAGAGGTTCCAGCGTCCCGCCGGCAGGCTCAGCGCCTGCGAGGTCCGGGCGCCGGTACCGAGGATGCTGCCCTCCTCCCAGGCGCTTTTGGGGCCGATCACGGCGCCGGGAAAGAGCGAGGCGCGGCCCGGGTTGGCGAGCAGGATGCGGATCTCCGGGGCGGCGCAGCCCGCCCGTGCCCCAGCCTCGGTCCCCTCGAGCAGGACGTGGCGGTCCTCGGGGGTCGGGCCGGTCCGTTTCCAGAGGACGTAGGAGGGGGTGGCGGCGATCCGCTTGAAGTTGGGCGGTGCCTGGCTGTTCCAGGCCGCACGGCCGCTGATCACGTATTCGAAGCGTTCCAGCGTCCCGTGCGAGAAGGAGTCGAAGTCGATCGGGCTGTAGGCGTCGCCGGTGTCGAACGGCTTCTCCGGGTTGGGCGAGACGTCGCTGTCGGGAAACTCGACCAGCGGCACGTGCGTATCGGCTCCGAGCAGGTCGTAGGCGGCGTAGCGGTCCTGCCCCGCGTAGAGCACCGGCTTGCCGTGGACGATCGGCAGGAATGCCTCCAGCTCGGCGCCGTGCCCGGGCGGCCCGACCGGAGCGTCCCGCAGCACCAGCGCGCTCGAGTAGATCGCCCCGCCCACGAACGCCACCGCCAGCACGGTCCACCCGACCCCCGCCAACCGCGAGGTTGATGGGCCGATTTCCCTCTCTATAGGCGTATCGTCGGCTCGTCGACCGCCGAATTCACTCAGCAGCGGCCGGATCGCGACCAGCATCGCCAGAGGGGCGGCGATCATCAGGGCCTTGGCCTGGGAGTAGTCGCCGCTGAAGGGGAGGGAGACGAGGTAGAGGACGGCGCAGGCGCCGAGCGCGACCGGGATCGTCAGCTCGCGGCGGCGCACCCACCAGGCGACGCCGACCAGCAGCGCCAGGACCGCGATCGCGCCGGCCAGGCCGGCAAGGGGAGCGCCGCCGGCGGCGTCGAGCCGGTAGTTGGAGGCCGGCCAGATCCCCAGCGCCTCGATCGGGGAGACGGGGCCGTAGGTGTTGCTGCCGGCGACCTTGTTGAAGCTGCTGGCGAAGCCGAAGGGGCCGACCACGGTGGCGACCACAGCGAGGCCGGCGAGGACGACGACCGTCGCCAGCACCGCCGGCCGCAGCAGCAGCCGCAGCAGCGCCCGCGGCCGCAGCGCCCGCCGCACCGGCGGCTGGGTCAGGCTCCAGAGGACGAGGATCGCGATCGGCCAGGCGAGCCCGGCGAAGCTGTAGGAGAAGAAGATCCCGCCGGCCAGGGCCAGCAGCGGCAGCCCCTCCCGCACCCGCCCCCAAAAGCCAGCCGATGGGCCTGAGGCGTCCGCCATTTGGACGTTTGCGGCCCGTCGGCGTTCGTAGTCCCAGAGGAAGACGGCGAAGGTGAGGACGAAGAGGGCCTCGGCGGTCTCCTTGAAGGCGGCCTGGGCGAAGTAGGAGGCGGCAAGGTAAGGGAGGGCGACCAGCGCCGCGGCCAGCAGCCGCCGCCCCGGCGCCAGCTCGCGCAGGGCGCCGAGCGCGGTCAGCCCGGTGAGGACGCCGATCGCGACGATCTCGCCGACGAACGCCTGTCCCAGGCCGATCCCGGGGAAGGCCGCGGTCGCCACCGCCAGGCCGTGCGGGCCCAGCGGGTAGCCGGTGTCCGGCGCCGGCCCGAAGCCGCTGCGCAGCCACTCGGCCCAGGCCAGGTGCAGCCCGAGGTCGTTGTTGAAGCCGACGCCGAGCAGGCCCCAGCGGCCGCTGACCGCGAACGGGATCGCCAGCGCGAGCAGCAGGACGATCGCCACCGGCAGTCCCGCTCGCAGCGCTGCCGGCGCTTCGTAGGGCAGCCACCAGACGATCAGCGCGGCGGCGATCAGCAGCGCCGCCAGGCCGAGGGTGACGCTGGTCCCGTGCCCCGGCGCCCGCGCCAGCAGGCCGGTCACGGCCAGGACCGCGGCGAGGCCGACCCCGGGCTCCAGCCAGGACCAGCGGCGCCGGCCCGCCAGCGAGAGGATGGCGCGCCCGGCCAACAGCGAAGCGGCGCCGATCAACGCCGCCGAGGCGTAGGTCCCGATCATCAGGCTGGCAACTTATGGCAGCGGCGCGTGCGATGCCCCTCGCCGCCGGCGCCGCGGCCCTCAGTGCTTCTCGGCCGCCCGCTCCAGCGTCGCGCGCAGGCTCTCGCCACGGAGCGGGTGCTCGTGGCCCGGGCCGACGACCTTGGGGTCCAGCGCCGCCAGCTTCCGCACCGACTCCTTCGCCTGCCGGTGGTCCCAGGCCCAGGCGGGGTGGGGGACGCTCGCCTCGCCCTCGGGCAGCGGTTTCAGCCGCCCCGAGTCGACCAGGTAGACGACGTCGCTGACCAGCGCCACCCGGTCCTCCTCGCGCCAGAGCCCGATCAGCCCCGGCGCGTGGCCGGGGAAGTGGACGACGCGGAAGCCGGCGACCTCGTCGCCCTCGGCGACGGTGCCGGCGATCTTCACGGCGCCGCCGTCCCAGCGCCGCAGCAGGGTCGGGTAGATCCAGCGCACCCAGGCCACCGGCAGCTGCGAGAGATCGAAGTAGGGGGCGATCGCGGCGTCGCTTTCGGCGTCCGCCACTTCGTCGGCGTGGCAGAAGACCGGCGCCCCCATATAAGGAGCGGTGCCGCGGTGATCGGCGTGGGCGTGGCCGAGGACGACGCGCTTGACGCCGCCGAGCTGCTCCGCGGCCGCCCGCGCCTGCTTGCGCATCCCCTTGGTGCCGGCGTCGAACTGCACCACCCCCTCGCCGTCCTCGAGGAAGTAGATGTTCATCGCCCCGCGGAAGTCCCCCCGCAGCAGCCAGACCCCGTCAGCGACCTTCTCCACCCCCATGCTCCCAGCCTACGCCCGAATAGGGTTCGCCGCGTGCCTTGGATCTGGAAAGCGGGGATGGTGGTGCTGATCGTCTGCCTCGTCGCCTCGATGGCGATCGCGATCGTGCGCCTGGCGACGACGCCGACGGAGATCCTCGGCGACGGCTTCCGCGGCCTGCCCGCCCAGCAGGCCGAACGATTCGTGGGTCCCTAGTGGTTACGTAACACGTCACTAAGGAACCGGGCTCGGAAGGCGCGTTAGTATCGAGCCCGTTCAGCGACCGAGCAGAGGAGACGGGGCGTGTTCACTCGCATCGTGGTTGGAACCGACGGGTCCGAGACCGCCGGGGAGGCGGTCAGGCAGGCCGTCGACCTCGCCAAGCTGGCGGGCGCGACGCTCAGCATCGTCAGCGCCTACGCGCCGATCCCCGAGCGCAAGGTCAAAGACCAGCAGCGCGACGCGCCGCTCGACGTCCAGTACGAGATCGGCCCGCGCGAGGACGTCAACCTCGTCCTCGACACCGCCGCCGCCGATGCTCGCAAGGAGGGGATCGAGGTCCAGACCCACCCGGTCGAGGGCGATCCTGCCGAGGCGATCCTCAACGTCGCCGAAGAGACCAAGGCGGACCTGATCGTGGTCGGCAACAAGGGCATGACCGGCGCCCGCCGCTTTCTATTGGGAAGCGTGCCGAACAACATCTCCCATCACGCCCCCTGCAGCGTGATAGTGGTTAGAACTACTTAGCGACGGGAGGCGGCGCGGCGCCGCCGGGGCTCGGGCCGAAGTGTTCGGTGGCGCGGGCGGCGTCGATCAGGCCGGCGCCCTGCTGGGTCGAGGGCAGATTGAGGTCGCGGGCGGTGCGGCGCAGCTGTTTGGCGACCCCGTTGACACGCGGTTTGGCGCCGGTGCCGGTTTCCGGCGTGAAGCGGGGGCCGGCGTAGGTGTCGGCGGCGATCACCATCGCGGCGACGGCGCTGACGTGGGCCGCCGCCATCGAGGTGCCGACGTAGTTCGACGGGATCGCGAAGGTCCGCGTCGTGTCCGTTTTCAGCGTCACCTGGTAGATCGGCCGGGCCGAGACCGATGGACAGCCCGAGACCGGCGTGCCGCCCCCCGGCGCCACCACGTCGACGCCCTTGCCGGCCAGCGAGTAGTTGCCGAGGCAGCCGCCCTCGGTGGTGCCGCCGACGCCGATCACGCGCGGGCCGGTCGCCGGCTCCGAGACGCAGGTCTCCGAGCCGAGGTTGCCGGCCGAGGCGACCGTGACGACCCCCGCCGCGTAGGCTTCGTGCAGCGCTTCGTCGACCTCCGGCACCTTCTTGCCGCAACCGAAGTTGAAGCTCATGTTGATCACCTGGGCGCGGTGGGCGACGGCGAAGCGGATGCCGTTGGCGATGTCGGTGGCCTGACCGCGCCCGTGCTCGTCCAGCACCCGCACCGGCATCAGCTTCGCCCGGTAGGCGAGGCCGGTGACGGCGACGGCGTTGTCGGTCTTCTCGCCGATCGTGCCGGCGACGTGGGTGCCGTGCCCGTTTTCGTCGAGCGGCAGGCGGTCGTCGTCGATGAAGTCGTGGCCCCTGACGAACTGCCCGGCGCTGAAGTCGGGGCTGCGGACGAACTTGCTGCCGAGGTTGCGGTAAGCGATGCCGGTGTCGAGGACGGCGACGGTGACTCCTTCGGCTCCCGGCCGCCCGGCTTCGTCGAGGTTGCGCCAGGCGTCGATCGCGTCGATGCCGCCGGGGGAGAGCGGCAGGCGCGCCGTCGCGTCCCCCTGCGAGGGCAGGAAGTTCCACTGCTTGAAGGCCCAGTCGCCGGCCGAGGCGGCGGCTTCGGAGGCGCCGCCGAGGGTGCCGGGGTCGTTGGGGAGGACGAAGTTGGAGCCGGGGAGCGTCTCGGAGGCGGTGGCGATGTAGTTCGGCTCCGCGTAGGCGACCCGCGGGTTGCGCCGCAGCGCCGTCGCCGCCTTGCGAACGCCGGCGCCGGCGGGCAGGGCCAGGGTGCGGCCGCCGCGCTCGCCCTCGAACTTGACGACCAGCTGCCGCGGCACGAACCCGTGCGCCGGCCCAATCCCCGTCGCCGCGCCCGCAGGGTTGGCGGCGAACCCGGCAAGCAGGGCTGCGGTGGCGAGTATCGGCAGCAGTCGTCTCATCTACTCGGTCGCCCCCCGAACTGCATCAAGTTTTACGTCAGGCAGGCTGGAAATTTGATGCAGTTCGAACGAGCCCTAGTCCTAACACCGGCGTGCCGGTGAAGTTGTAGGGGGACATACTCCCGGATCGATGAACGAAGGCAAACCAATGGATGAGCACGTGCAGGCGATGGGCCTGGCGCTCGAGCAGGCGCGCTTGGCCGAGGCCCACGGCGACGTCCCGATCGGCGCCGCGATCCTCCGCGACGGCGAGCCCCTGGCCATCGCCGGCAACGAGCGCGAGCTGCGCCGCGACCCCACCGCCCACGCCGAGATCCTCGCCATCCGCGCCGCCGCCGAGGCCCTCGGCGGCTGGCGCCTCCTCGACACGACCCTCTACGTCACCCTCGAGCCCTGCGCGATGTGCGCCGGCGCAATCGTCCTCGCCCGCATCCCCGCCGTCGTCATCGGCACCCCCGACCCCAAGGCGGGCGCTGCGGGCAGCATCCTCGACGTTCTTCGAGAGCCCGCCCTGAATCACCGCCCCGAGGTGATCACCGGGGTCCTTGAAGATGAGTGCGCGACCCTCCTGAGGGACTTCTTCGCGGCACGTAGGCAGCCCTAGTCCGGGGGCTGTTCTCGATTCCCTTCCCCAAGGTTGTCTCCGGTGGGCAGGGCAAGCATGGCAAGGAAGCAGGGAGCGCCGTGTGCTCTGCACACAAGCGACCGATGACGCCGCCAGGCGCCGCCCTGCCCACCGGAGAACGGAGAGGGAGGGATTCGAACCCTCGAGGCGGGTTAACCCCGCCCACGCGATTTCCAATCGCGCTCCTTAAGCCGCTCGGACACCTCTCCAGGTGTGTCGAAAGCCTAGCTACTGCGCCGTGGTCGGGAGGGTCGCCGCCGCGCTGACGATCGCGGTCTCCCGGTACTCGTCCAGCGAGACGACGATCGCCTCGGACTCCGGCACGGGGGAAGCGAACGGGCGGTGGCCGCGCAGGCGCTCGTGGCTGCAGACGACGTAGCACCACTCCATCAGCCGCAGCCGCGAGTCGGGGTCGATTGCGGCGATCGTGGCGCCGACCAGGTGGCTGCCGTCGACCTCGCGGCAGCTGCGCACCTCGACCTGGGCCGTCACCTCATGCACGGCGCCGGTCGCGTCGGCCAGCTCCAGCAGCACCGCCGGGCGGGCGCCGATCGCCAGCGGCGCCTCGGCGACCAGGCCGACCCCGGAGGCGCTGGCGTCGACCAGCCGCGCCGGGACGTGGCCGTCGGTGGAGAAGCAGTGGGCCTCGGCGTCGCCCTCGAAGCGGTAGATGAGCCGGCGCTGGCGCCTGCGCCCGACCGCGAACAGGGTTTTCAGCAGCCGCCGCAGCTCGAACATCCCCAGCAGCGGCACGATCACGGCGGCGATCCCCGGCATGTCCGGCAGCGGCCCGGCGCCGGCCAGGTCGAGCAGCCGCAGCAGCGTGCCGGTGGCGAGCAGGACCGTGCAGAAGAGGACCAGGTGGAGCTTGCGCACGGCGTCGAGGCCGCCGCCGTCGCTGCCCTGCTTCGGGGTCACCACGAAGGCGGTTTTGCTTGGTCGCACGATGCAGCGCAGGGCGCGGGTGTAGATCTCCATCGTCAGCAGCTCGTAGTGGGCGGTCTCGGGGATCCGCATGTAGCCGCGGGCGAGAGCGCCGCCGGCGCCGAGGTTGAGCAGCAGCGAAGGCAGCCAGAGCGCCGCCAGCGCGACGACGCTGATCTTCATCGGCAGCTCGCCGGTCCACAGCACCAGCCCCAGCGTCACCAGCAGCAGCAACCGCATCGGCGGTGCCAGGTAGGCGAGCAGGCTGGCGAAGTAGGAGAGGCGCTGCAGCGGGCTCAGCTCGCGGGCGCGCAGGGGGGACTCGGCGAGGGTGAAGACGGCGAGGTTGCCACGCGCCCAGCGGTCGCGCTGCAGGAGATAGCCGTCGAGGTCGTGCGGGGCCAGCCCCTGGACCAGGACCTCGTCGTGGTAGCGGCTGCGCCAGCCCTCGCGCAGCAGCCGGATCGTCGTGTGGAAGTCCTCGGCGATCGTCTCGGTGGCGACGCCGCCGATCGCCAGCAGCGCGTGGCGGTTGATCAGCGCCGCCGAGCCGCACCAGTAGGCGGCCCCGTGGCGGTCCTTGCCGGGGCAGACGACGCGGTAGAAGAGCGACTGCTCGTGGCGGCCGACGGCGTAGTGCTGGGCGGAGTCGTGGTTGAAGAAGTCGTGCGGGGTCTGGACCAAGGCCATGCGCTCGTCGTCGAAGTAGCCGACCAGGGCATCGAGCGCGTCCGGCATCGGCACGTGGTCGGCGTCGAGCACCAGGACCAGGTCGCCCTCGGTCCGCGGCAGCGCCGCGTTGAGGTTGCCGGCCTTGGCGTGGGAGTTGTCGGCGCGGGTCAGGTAGCGGGCGCCGGCCAGCTTCGCGATCTCCTCCATCTCCAGCCGGCGGCCGTCATCGAGAAGGTAGGTCGTGTGCGGGTAGGTGAGGGCGCGGCAGCCGGCCAGCGTCGCCATCACGACCTCGGCCGGCTCGTCGTAGGTGCAGACGTAGACGTCGACCGCCCGTCCCGGCGTCGCCTGCGGCCGCACCGCCGCCGGCCGCGACCAGGAGAACCAGGTCAGGATCGCCAGCGCGTAGAGCCCATAGAACTCGGTCACCAGCAGCATCGCGAAGAGGACGGGGCTCGCCCCTTCGCCGCTCCAGCCGACGCGCCAGGTCAGGTAGCCGACCCCCCAGAGCAGGGCGATCAGCGCCAGCGTGCGCAGCAGCCGGGGGTGGCGGTCGAAGTACCGCCCCGCTCGGGTCTGCTCGCAACTGTCCACCCGGCTTCATCGACAGCGGGGCGGGGTCCTTTAGCCAGGCGCCGCCCCGCTGCATGAAGCCACGCCGTCAGTCCGTCTTGATCAGCTTCAATTTCTTCGGTTCAGTCTTTGGCTGACCACCGACCGGCGTGAAGGTGACCTTGGCGGTGATCTTCGCCTTGCCCTTTTCCTTCAGCCTTTCCTTGATTTCTTTGGTCGGCTTGACGCTGAGCTGCACCTTGCCGGCGCCGCTCACGCTCTTGGTCTGGCCCTTGATTCCCTTGCCACCGAGGACGAGCCTGCCGGCTCCAGGAACGGTAACGGTCAGGGTCGCGGTGCCGTTCTTCTTGTTCAGCTTCGACTTGGCGAAGCTGAACAAGTTCGAGGGCGGGGGCGAGGATGGCGGCACGGCTGCCGTCGTCGTGAACCCGATGTCAGCGCCCACCGTCGTAAACCCGATCGCATCGGTTGCGACCACCCGGTAGTGGTAGGTCGTGCCTGGCGCCAGGCCGGTGAGCGCCTGGGACACCACGTGGTCGACCCCGTCGGAGCCGACGCCGAGGTCGGACGCGGGAATCCGAGATCCATAGGCGGGCGTGGTTCCGAACTCGAAGTGGTAGGTCGTCGAATACGAGTTCGGGTTGACCGTGCCGTTCATCGTCGCGCCCGTCGAGGACACGGAGGTGGCCGGGCCGGTGACGGCGGTCGGCGCCTGGATCTTGGTCACGACGCCCGGCGCGCCGGTCGCTTGCGGACTGAGCCCGCCGTGCGTGCAGCACCCGCCCGACCTCGTCCCGGAGGCGCCGCCGCCCACCGCCGCCGTGCCGCTCGCAATCAGCGTCTTGTACTGGTAGGCGATCCGACCGCCGCCTCCGCCGCCTCCGTCACCACAGCATCCTCCCGCGCCTCCGGCCCCGCCGACGGCGCTGAGAAGCCCGTTGATCTCCAGGGTGTTGCCGTGGACGACGATGCCGCCGCCCGAGCCCCCGCCCGAAGCGCCATTGCCCCCGGCGGACCCGCCGCCGCCGTTCGTTCGCACTATGCCTTCGCTTTCGACGGTGATCGAGGAACCGAAGAGCGCCATCGCCCCCCCGCCACCACCCCCGCCAACTCCGCTCCCGCCAAGGGCCGCGCCGCCACCGCCGCTGCCGGCAGGGAGCGAAACGTTCAGGTCGCCATAGGAGGCGCCTGCTAGGCCTGGGGCGCCGAGATCGCCGACTTTGATGCCGCCACTGGCCCCGCCGCCGCCGAAGCCACCGCCGCCGCCACCATTGAATTCATTGCTGGGCGCGCCGCCGCCGCCGAAGCCGCTGCCAGGCTGAGTGCTGTTCGCTCCGCCGGCGCCCGCCCCGGGGCCGCCGGGATTCGGGCCCGGCGTGAAGTCGGTCGCGCTCGTCCCGCTGCCGTCGATGAGGCCTCCCACCGTCAGGCTCCCTGAAGCGATGAGTTTGAAGGGGCGACTGCCATGCACGTTGAGCGTCGTCCCGAAGGGGATGGTCACGTTGTCGAAGCCGAAGACAGCGACGCCGCCCTCGCTGGTGCCTTCGATGCTCGTCCCGGGGCCGATTATCGTCAGCCCGGTGGTGTCCGCCGTGTAGGTGCCCGGTCCGAAGGTGAAGCTGGCGGCGCCTGCCGGTGCAGCCACGGCCGGCACCAACAGCACACCGATAGCCACCACAAGAAGCGTTGCCATCCTCGCTCGCATCGACCCCTCCTCACCGCATTGACTGAGATTGCCGGATGATCCGGTGCGACCCAGACGGGACGCCGAGCCACCATATATCTGGGCCGCTCGGCCGCCAAGCGTCGCCGCGCGATTCGGCTCAACTAGGATTTGCATGGTTGAAGCCCCGGAGGGGTGCCGGAGCGGTTGAACGGGGCAGTCTCGAAAACTGTTGGCGTCGCAAGGCGCTCGTGGGTTCGAATCCCACCCCCTCCGTTTTGCAGAGCCGTTTGTCGTCTTGCCGCGGGACTTCCGAGGCGAAAACGGGAACGAAAACTTGAGTCAGGTGGAGGATTCCTCGCTCTCAAGGGGTCTGAGCGGAGGTGCTTCGTTCCCTCGACGTTCCCTCCAGATTTGGGCGGCTCGGCGCTGGTGCAAGTCTGGTCCATAGCCCGAAGGTCGCGATCAAACCGCGACCCCGGCGCGCTCACTCATCAGATGCACGGCACGGCTCAGCACCTCTTTGACGCTAGAACCGCGAATCCTCGCCGTATATTCAGCGCGATGGGGGTAATGATCGAGGTCCACCCAGAGCGTTTGAAGGTACTCCGAACGCGACTTGGCCTGCCGCTCCACGCGGGGGCCGAGAAGGTGAAGGCGTCGGAAGAGGAACTCGCGACGTGGGAGAGCAAGCCAACCGAATTCACGGTCAAGCGCCTTCAGCAGATCGCGAAGGCCTACAACTACAACTGGTACGTCTTTCTGCTTGACGACGAGGCGGGTCCTCCTGCGATCCCCCATGACTTCCGGCGCAGGAAGGGCGGGAGAGACGAACTCGGCTTCGATTCGTTGCTCGCCATCGATAATGCGTGGCGGTTGCTCGATCGGATCGAATCGCTGGGGGCAGCGGAGCGGTCGGTTGTGTCCCAGATCGAGGCGGCACTGAGTGATGATCCGGAGGAGGTCGCCGCGAACTTCAGGAGGTTGCTTGGGGTCACCGGAATGCTGGACACCCCAGACACCTACGCCGTTTTCAGGCACTGGACGCGGACGTTGACGAGCGCAGGTCTATACATCTCGCAGGTGCCGCTGCCGATCAAGGAGGCGCGGGCGTTCTGCCTTTCACAGAACGGGGTGCATCTGATCGTCCTTAGCAACAAGGACTACCCAACGGCGCGAGTGTTCTCTCTCATCCACGAGATCGGGCATCTGCTTCTCGGATCTGACGCCATCTGCCGACCGATGCCGGATGGGTTCGGGAAAGACACAAGCGCCGAGCCGTGGTGCAACCGGTTCGCGGCAGCTGTTCTGATGCCGCGCTCGCTGCTGGAGAGTTCGATCCGATTCCACGAACTCATGAGCGGCGAGATCGTCCTCGGGTCCGCGAAACCGCTCGCCAAGGAGTTCGGCGTCAGCGAGGTTGCGTTGCTCCGCCGCCTTGAGGCGTTCGGCCATATCTCGACCGCTGAATACCAACGCCTCGAACGCGAAGCGGACGAGAGGTGGAAGGACGATGAGGAGACGCCGACGGGTGGCGGGTTCCTTATCCACAAGGACAAAGTCATCGCGAGGCAATCGCCGCTGTTCGTCCGACAGGTATTCGACGCATATGGGAACGGAGACATCTCCTACAGGGAGATCGGCACCTACCTCAACGTGCCGCTGAGATCGATCACGGGGATTCGTGAGGCGGTTGGATGACAGATCCGCAGCCGCGGTCGTTGCTTGCGCGCTACAGCCTCGATACGTCTTTCTTCATTGATCTCTGGAGCGTCGACCTTGGCGAGTTCCCAAGGGATGTCTTCAAAGGCGTTTGGCAAGTGCTCGAAAGCGGCGTCACCGAAGGCAAGATCGTCGCGTCGGAAGCAGTCAAGGAAGAGTTGCTCGATACGATCAACGACGAGCAGAAGACTTGGGTGAGGCGCAACAGCAGCATGTTTGTGCCGCTCGACATGAGCCAGGTCGGTGTGACCAAAGAGATCGTCCGCGCCTATCCGAAGTACGCGGAAGAACCAAAGAATCTTGCTGATCCTGCCGTAATCGCTCTCGCCAAGTGCGACGGGCTGACCGTCCTGACCTCGGAGAAGCGAGCGCCGACGCACTCGCCGAACAAGCCGAAGATTCCAAACGTCTCCGAGGAGTTCGGAGTCAAGTGGCTCAGCATCGTCGGATGGTGTCGAGCAGAGGGCATCGAGGTTGTTCGCTCCTGATTGAGTTCGCTAATTCGTCCAATGTAGAGTCGCCGCGTGGGGTTCAAGACGGGGGTGCTGATTGGCGTTCTGACGACCGCTGTCGTCGCTCTTGGCGTCGCCGTCGTTCTTCTCGCGAGCGACTCCGACGATGGGGGCGAAGATACGACGACGACCTCCGAGGTGGTTTGACCGCCATGCCTCTTCGAATTGATGGGAGGGGAAGTTGAAATCGATCTCTTCTCAGAAGAGATCGGATGCTCGGAAGCACGTGCCGTCTACTCCGCCTACAAAGAAGCGGTGCGTTCAGGGGACGCCGCAGGAATCGGAGAGACGTCTGACGTTGGGGGATGGGGGTGCGAGGAATTCCCCCTAGCGGAATACCCGCTGATCGTTCGCTGTCGGCAAGACGACAAGCGATTTGCGGTCATTGGAACCGCGCCTGCCGCGCATACGAATCAAGGGCCGCCTCTGACACCAAGCAGCAGCGAAACCGTCTTCTTCCAAACGCCGTCGGGGAATATCGCCTGCGCGTTGCGGTCGGATGGCGTCCGCTGCAACATCAACCAGCGCGACTGGACGCCCCCGCCTCCACCGAGGTACTGCAATCTCGATTGGGGCGATGCCGTCGAGTTGCATCGAAACGGATCGACGTTCCTCTGCGCAGGAGACACGGTTGCAGATCCGGACAACCCCGTTTTGCCTTACGGAGAAGGCGCTGCTGTTGGGTCGTTCCTCTGCGAAAGTCAGAAGCAGAAACTCGTCTGCGTCAACGACTGGAAGCAGCACGGATTCTGGCTCTCGGTGCAGGAGGTCAATCTGTTCTGAGACCCGACGAAACCACCGCCCTCATTGTGTTCCATTATCTCCGGAAGGCGCAGACCGACAATCTGAGAATCAGGCAGCCGCGCGAGACTCTGGCCACGCACCTGATGTGATGCGCTCGTAAAGCGTGTCGGGCGCGAGGTCAGCGCCTCCAGGCCAGACGACGGTCCCCGTCTCCGCATCGGGCTCGACCTTGGCAAAGCCCTCAGGGGTGCGGGCATCCTCGAAGACAGGTCCGCGCATCCGATTGAGCACGTCGACCTCTCCGTTCAGGCCGTCGGCGAAGGTCAGTCGAAGGACGCCGTGGCGGACGACCTCGACAGCGGTGATGTCTGGGGTTATGCCGTTCATTTCAAAGGCTCAATATCCAAAAGTGTCTCACCGGCGCGGGCTCGGCGCCAGTTCTCCTCCAATTCTTCCTGATGGAGCTCTGCCCAGGCGAGGACGAACCGCAGCTGTCGGCGGCCGAGATTGCTGTCGATGACCTCGAGGTTGTCGATGCGGACCTTTGCTTCTCCCTCGGCGTGCCGTGCGTGGAAGTGCGGGAAGCCGTGATCGTCGAAGAACATCGCGATCGTGATCCCGAAGAAGCGGCTTATCGTTGGCACGAAGGCATCATGGCGTGAGCAGCGGCGGACGCTCGCTCTTGGATTTCGATTCGGATTTCGTTCCCTCAGCCATTCCCTCGACCTCCTAGTGCGGCTCTGAATCCGCTTGTTAGAGCGGTGGAGGGTATCGCCTGGGCAGTCTCGAAAACTGTTGGCGTCGCAAGGCGCTCGTGGGTTCGAATCCCACCCCCTCCGCTGCAGTCAAGAGGAGCCGAGAACCGCTCAGGCGGGGGAGGAGCGCCCGCCGGCGATCTCGGCCACGCCCCAGATCGCGAGCGGCGGCGGGACCAGCAGCAGCGCCAGGGTGACGATCTCGGCGATCGCGTCGGTGGTGCCGAAGCCGCCGAGGTGGCCGGCGTGGAAGAGCAGGTGGATGCTGGCAGTCAGCAGCCAGGCGACGCAGACGGCGCGGACCAGGGTGCGCTCCAGCGTCCACCCCGCCCAGGCGAAGAGGACCGCGAAGCCGAGGTAGAGCCCACCGACGTCGGTGACCAGGTGCTCGTTGTAGGGGGGCAGCAACTCGACCCAGTGGGCGACGAAGGGGAAGTCGTCGTAGAAGGTCCGCGGCAGCACCGCCGCGGTCAGCCCGATTACCACTGCGGCGATGAAAAGGAAGCCCAATGCGGCTCGAGCACTGGTCGGCGACCTCATCCGCAGAGCATAAAGCTCCCTGCTAATCCCAAGGTTTTGGTGGTCATACCGATTTCGTACCTTGACAATTACAAACCAGTATGTTTACCTTCGCGTGTCGCTTTGGGAACTGCTTTGTCAGTTCAGGGAACGTTCCCGTTTAAGAGGTGACAAGGCATCGCAACAGGGAAACCGAGCCTCGTGGAAGCGCCGCTAAGGGAAGCGGCTGGCAGAGGGGCTCACGGGACAAGGAGAGCAATACGTGCAACGCCACGCGAAGGCATTTGTCGTTGTTGCAGCGCTGTGCTCGTTCTTCGCGATCGGCGCCTCGCAAGCGCTTGCCGCCAACGTCGAAGCCGGCTCCTTCGCCGGCGGCGGCCCCGGCCCCGGCGGCTCGGGCTCCGGGGACGGCCAGCTCGCAAACCCCGGCCAGGCCGAGGTCAACGACTCCACCAACAAGCTCTACGTCGCCGACACCGCCAACGACCGGGTCGAGGCCTTCTCGCTCAGCGGCGCCAGCGGGACCTATGACTCCCAGGCCGCGCTCCCGGGAGCCAGCGGCCTGGCGATCGACCAAACCAGCGGCGACCTCTACGTCGCCACCGCCACCGGCATCTCCAAGCTCGACTCAAGCCTCGCCCCCGTCGCCGGCTGGAGCGACCCCGGCGTCACCGGCAACCTCGCCGTCGACCCCTCCAGCGGCGACCTCCTGGTCGCCGACACCGCCAACAACCTGATCCGCCGCTTCAACTCTGACGGCACCCCGGCCGGCAGCTTCGCCGCCGAACGCCCGATCGACCTCGCCGCCAACTCCACCGGCGAGGTCTTCGTCGTCACCTCGACCGGCGACATCACCGCCAGCTGCGGGCCGACCTCGGCGGTCAAGCGCTTCAGCTCAGCCGGGGTCGAAGGAGCCACCGTCGGCGCCTCCCTCGAATACCCCGGCGCCGTTGCCGTCGACCCCGACGAGGACTCGATCCTGATTGCCGCCTACGTCAACACCTACTTCTGCGAAGCCGGCAGCCACCTGCCCGAGATCGCCTACTTCGACTCGGGCGGGGCCTTCTTGGAATCGACCCTGCTGCACGGCCAGGGCAACGAGTCCCTCTACTCGATGGTCCCCGGGCTCAGTGCCGCGGGTGGCTCGACCCGCGCCTACGCGCTCACCAAGAGCCCCGAAGCCAACAGCTTCGGCTCCACCCGGGTAGCGGTCCTCGACGACCTCCCCGCCCCGGTCGCCACGATCGCCGCCGCCGATGGCCTCGGCTTCTTCGCCGCCACCGTGCACGGCACGGTCAACCCCGAAGGCAACCCAACCGCCTGCCACTTCGAGTACTCCACCGACACCAGCTTCGCCAAAAGCGCCCCCTGCGTGGAGGACCCAGGCGCCGGCACCAGCCCGGTCGCCGTGCACGCCGACCTCAGCGACCTCGCCAACGCCACCGCCTACAACTTCCGCCTCGTCGCCGCCAGCGCCGGCGGCGCCCTCTCCGATACCTCCGCCGAAGAAAGCTTCACCACCGCCACCGCGGTAGCGCCGACGATCGACCCGGTCGATCCCGAATCGATCACCGCCACCGCGGCCCAGCTGAGCGGCACCGTCAACCCCAACGGGGCCTCCACCCAGTGGCACTTCGAGTACCGGATCCTCGGCGCCTCCAGCTGGACCACCACTCCGAGCCAGGGAGCCGGCTCCGGGGAAGCCGCGATCCCGGTCTCCGACGAGCTCGCCGGGCTCGCCCCCAACACCGAATACGAAGCCCGCCTCGTTGCCGCCAACGCGGGCGACACCTACGCCAGCGCTCCGAGCCCGATCTTCAACACCGACGTCGCCGCCCCCATCGTCACCACCGCCGCCTCGGTCGCCTCCGAAGAAGACGCGACCCTGCATGGGCTGATCGACCCCCAGGGGTCGAACGTGACCGGATGCCACTTCGAGTGGGGCACCACTCCCGCTTACGGCAACTCCGCACCCTGCGCCGCATTGCCAGGAGCGGGTCAGGGGCCGAAACTAGTAACGGCGCAGCTCCATGACCTCGCCCCGCACACCACCTACTACTTCCGCCTCACCGCCACCAGCGCCGCCGGCAGCTCTCAGGGACCGGCTCGCTCGCTCGCCACCGGCCCCGGCCTGCCCGATCACCGCGTCTGGGAGATGGTCTCGCCGCCGGAGAAGAACGGCGGCGGGATCATCCCCATGGGCGCCCTCACCAGCGCCGCCCAGGAACTCGCCCCCGGCGAGCCGATGGCCCTCGCCTACAACTCGCTGGTCGGCTTCGGCGACACCCGCGGCGGCGGCGTCGCCTTCAACTACCTCGCCGTCCGCGACGCCGCTGCCGGGCGTTGGGAGACCCACGCGATCACCCCCGAGGGGGACCCGAGGCCAATCACCGACTCCCTCGTCGGGACTCAATCCGTCTACCAGCCCGAGTTCTCCCCCAACCTCTCGCGTGGCATCACCCTTCTTGCCCCCAACCGCGTCCCCCTCACCCCCGACTCCGTCCCGGTTCAGAAAGTCTTCAACCTCTACCTCCGCAGCGACCTCCGCGACCCCGGCCCGGGCAGCTACCGGCTCATCACCGGCTGCCCCCTCTGCCAGCAGAGCGAACCTCCTACCTCGTTGACCCGCATCCCCCAGACGCGCCCCTACTTCGCCGCCGCCTCGCGCGACTTCTCCCACGTCGCCTTCGACTCCCTTAACCAACTCACCTCCGACGCCAACCCACTCCCCCTCTTCAAAGCCTACGAGTGGGCCGACGGCCAGGTCCGCCTGATCGGCCGCGTCCCCGTCTCCGGCGACCGCTGCGACGACCAGGCCGGTCCCGCCTGCGAACCGGCCCTCTCCTCCGAAGTCGGCCGCGGCAATCGCCAATTTCGCGCCGACTCGGTCTCTACCGACGGCTCCCGCATCCTCTTCCAGGCACCGGGGGCCGGCGGCGGACCAAGCCAGTACTACATGCGCATCGGCGGCCACGCCAGCGTCCGCGTCAACGCCTCCGAGAAGCCCGGCGCCGGCGCTCCGCAGCCCGCGACCCTCTGGAAATCCACCCCCGACCTCTCCCGCGTCTTCTTCACCACCTCCGAGCAGCTGATCCCCAGCGACGAAGACATCTGCGCCGACCTCTACCGCTACGACGTCGACCCGCTCGGGCCCGACGGCCTTCCCGACCCCGGCGCCTCCCACCTGACCCGGATCTCGGTCGACCACGAGCCCGCCGACGACGTCTGCGCCGGGGGCATCAAAGTGATCGGCGCGATCGGCACCAGCAGCGACGGCGACACCGTCTACTTCACCGCCAGTGCCCAGCTCGTCCGCGGCGCTCCCCCTGTTTTTTCTGCCGCGGCGGCCCTGTATCGCTGGCACGACGGTGCGATTCGCTATATCGGCCAGCTAGGAAATCAAAGCTCTGATGTAAGCAAGAACCTTGGTAGCTCGGGTGGCCTTGGCGAACTCACCTCCAGCGTCAGCCCCGACGGCGAACACCTCCTCTTCAGCTCCACCAGCGGCGCCCACCTGACCGGCTACCAGCATGGCGATTGCAATAGCACTTCAGCCGACTGCCAGGAGCTCTACCTCTACAGCGCCGACGCCAACGGCGGCAAGGGCGAACTCGCCTGCGTCTCCTGCAGCCCAAGCGGCGCTGCCTCTCCCTTCCGCCCGAGCTTCGAGGCGGGGGCGAGCTTCCGCTCCGCTCACTTCGAAGGCGGCGCGGAAAGCATTACTGCCCATATTCCTCACCCCCTCTCCGCCGACGGCCGCTTCGTCTTCTTCGACAGCGGCGAGCGGCTCGTCTCCGAAGACGAAAACAACGTGCGCGACGTCTACCGCTATGACTCCGAAAGCGGCCAGCTCTCGCTGCTCTCCTCCGGGGCTGAGGACGCCGCCGGCGGCTCCTTCTTCCTCGACGCCGCCGCCGATGGCACCGACGCCTTCTTCGGCACCGCCGACCAGCTCAGTGGCTGGGACGTCGACCACGCCTACGATGCCTACGATGCCCGTCTCGACGGCGGTCTCCCCGAGCCCCCCGCCATCCTGCCGAGCTGCGTCGGCGACGCCTGCCAGCCGCCGCCGGGCCAGCTGAACGACCCGACTCCCTCCAGCTCCAGCTTCTCGGGAGCGGGCAACGCCAGGAAGGGCAAGGCCAAAGCGCGTTGCCCGAAGGGCAAGCGCGCGGTCAAGGCACGGGGCAAGAAGCGCTGCGTCAAGGCCAAGAAGCACAAGGCCAAGAGCAAGCCAAGCAAGCGAGACGCCAATTCCAACCGGAGGGCCAGCCGATGAAGACCGCGAAGAGGAACAACCGAATCGGCTTCCTGGCCGCCCTTTTCGCCAGTGCGTTTCTGTTGCTTGTCGTGCCCGCCCTCGCCTCGGCGTCGGTGCAATTCAAAGTTCTCACCCGCTCCAACTCGACCGTGGCGCCGAACAGCACCTTCAAGTACGGGGTCGGGACCCAGAACATCGGTGACGCCCCCGGCCTTGGGACCGAGACCCTCGTCGCCAGCCTGCCGGCGGGGGTCGAAGCGCTCTCCTTCTCGACTCCGAGCGGCTTTGAATGCAGTGGCGATGGCCCCGGCGCGCCGCCGGCGGTCGAGGGCGCCTCGACCCTGACCTGCACCTTGCCGCCCAGTGAACTCCTCGAACCCGACTATCGAAGCGGTCGGAACCTGGTCATCGAAGCTCACGCCGGCGCCCTGGCCGAGGGCTCCACCGCGATCGCCCACTTCGACCTCTACTTCGACTCGCTCTTCGGGCCCGTCACCCGGCTCGACGGCGGCCCCTGCGAGGCGATGCCCCCGGGCACCCCCTGCGCCTCCACTGTCGACCCGACCCGGATCACCTCCGCACCGCCGGCCTTTGGCATCGACGCCTTCGACATGGCGATCGCCAAGCGCAGCGGCGCCGCCGACCTGCAGGCCGGCGCCCACCCCTACTCCCAGACCACCTATATCGACTTCAACTCGGCCCGCAATCCCGCTGTCGACCCTGATAGCGCAGGCTCAGACGAAGCCTGGCCGGTCAAGGCCACCCGCGACGTCGTCGTCGACCTGCCGCCGGGCTTCGTCGGCAGCACCGTCGGCATCCCCCAGTGCAAAGACGTCGACCTGATCGCCGGAGGAGGTGGGCCCGAATGCCCAGCCGCCTCCCAGGTCGGGGTCACCTCGTTCCGGACCGATAACTCTCAAGTCGTTTTGCTCGGCCTCTTGGGCAGCGGCCCGATCCCCGTCTACAACATGGCCCCGGCGCCGGGCACGGCCGCCCGCTTTGCCTTCGAAGTCGCCAAAACCGTGATCTCGATCGACGTCAAGCTGCGCTCGGGCGGGGACTACGGGCTGATCGGCGTGGTGCGAAACATCTCCGAGGGACTGGCCGTGAGCGGCAGCGACGTGACGCTCTGGGGCGACCCGGCGGACGAATCGCACCGGATTGAGCGCAGTTGTCCCGGAAAAGGGCAGGTCGGAGCCGGCGGCCCAACCTGCCCCGGCGCCGAGGCCCCGGTCGCCTTCCTGCGCAACCCGACCTCCTGCCCGCCGGCGGGCCAGGGCCTCGCCTCCAGCGCCCAGATCGACTCCTATCTGAACCCGGCGAGCTTCAACGTCGACGGCAGCGCCAACCTCTCCGACCCCAACTGGCACACAACCTCCTCGGTGACCCACGACCCGGTCGGCTTCCCCTACCTGCCCTCCGCATGGGGACCGCAGCGCGGCACCGAAGGCTGTGAGAACGTCAAGGTCAGGGGAACCCTGGAAGCGAAGACGACGGCCCGGGAAACCGAGACCCCGACCGGCCTCAACGTCCACGTCGAGGTGCCCAACGCCGGGATCAAAAACTCCGAAGGCATCTCCTCCTCCGACATCAAGGGCGTGCGCGTCGCCCTGCCCCAGGGAGTCACCATCAACCCCTCCCAGGCCGAGGGCCTGGGAGTGTGCTCCCCGGCGCAGTACGAGAGCAGCGCCCTGACCTTCGCGGCGCAAAACTCCGCCGGCTGCCCCTCTGACTCCAAGATCGGCACCGTCGAGGTCAAATCCCCCCTCCTGGAGGAGACGATCCCCGGCCAAGTCTTCATCGCCCAACCCTTCGACAACCCCTTCGGGAGCCTCCTAGCCCTCTACATCGTGCTCGAAGAACCCCAGCGCGGGATCCTCGTCAAGCTGCCCGGCAAGGTCGAAACCCTGGATGGGACCGGCCAGGTGATCGCCGACTTCCAGAACCTGCCCCAGCTCCCCTTCAGCACCCTCGACTTCAAGTTCCGCGAGGGCGCCCGCGCCCCGCTGGTAACCCCCCAAGCCTGCGGCACCTACACCACCCACGCCACCTTCACCGGCTGGTCTAACCCCGACAAGAAGCTGGCTTCGGAGAGCGACTTCACGATCGACAAGGGCATCGGCGGCGGAGCGTGCCCAAGCGGCGGCCTGCCGCCCTTCAAGCCGGGACTGATCGCCGGCTCGCTGAACAACAACGCCGGCTCCTATAGCCCCTTCAACCTGCGCCTGTTCCGCAGCGACGGCGAACAGGAGTTCACCAACTTCTCGATCAAGCTGCCGCCGGGGCTCTCGGGCAAATTGGCCGGGGTGCCCTTCTGCCCCGACGCCGCGATCGAGGCGGCCAAGTCCAGGAGCGGCGGCGCGGAGATCGCCTCGCCCTCTTGCCCGAAGGCCTCGGAGGTCGGCCGCACCCTGGCCGGCGCCGGGGTCGGCACCGTCCTCACCTACGTCCCCGGCAAGCTCTACCTCGCCGGCCCCTATCACGGGTCCCAGCTCTCGATCGCCGCGATCACCGCCGCCAAGGTCGGCCCCTTCGACCTCGGCACCGTGGTCATCCGCGAGGCGCTGCGGGTCAACCCCGAGACCGCCGAAGTCTTCGTCGACCCGACCGGCTCGGACCCGATCCCCCACATCATCGACGGCGTCACCGTCCACCTGCGGGACATCCGCGCCTACGTCGATAAGCCCGGCTTCGCCTTGAACCCAACCTCTTGCGACCCGACCTCGACGGCGAGCACGGTGCTCGGCTCCGGGCTTGACTTCGCCTCGGCCGCCGACGACCAGCCGGTCACGGTCACCACCCGCTACCAGGCGGCCAACTGCGCCAACCTCGGCTTCAAGCCGAAGCTGGCGCTGAGCCTCAAGGGCGGCACCAAGCGCGGCCAGAACCCGGCCTTCAAAGCGGTCCTCACCGCTAGGAAGGGCGACGCCAACATCGGCGCCGCCCAGGTCACCCTGCCTCATTCGGAGTTCCTCGATCAGTCCCACATCAAGACGATCTGCACCCGGGTCCAGTTCAAAGAAGGCGCCTTCCCCGGGGAGAAGTGCCCCAAAGGCTCGATCTACGGCTACGCGAAGGCGATCACGCCGCTGCTCGACGAACCCCTGCAGGGACCGGTCTTCCTGCGCTCCTCCTCCCACAACCTGCCCGACCTCGTCGCCGCCCTGCACTCGGGCCGGATCGACATCAACCTGGTGGGCAGAATCGACTCGGTCAAGGGCGGGCGCATCCGCAACAGCTTCGAAGCGGTCCCCGACGCCCCGGTGACCAAGTTCACCCTGACCATGCAGGGCGCCAAGAAGGGGCTCCTGGTCAACTCGACCAACCTCTGCCGCTCCACCAACCGGGCGATCTCTCACTTCACGGGGCAAAACGGCAAGGTCTCCGACACCAACCCGGTCTTGGTGGCGCAGTGCAAGCACGCCAAGAACAAGCGCGCTAAGCACACCAAGAAGAAGGGCTAGTGAGGCGCGGTGCGATCGGTGCCGCGGCGCTCGCCGCGGCACTGGCGCTGGCCACTCTCGCCCCCGCCGCCGTGGTCCAGGAGGGCAACCTGCGGGTCACCGTGCTCTCCCAGATCCAGCCCTTCAAGCTGCCCAGGGCCGGAGCGGCCCCGATCGCCGTCTTCATCTCCGGCCACATCGGCTCCAGCGACGGCTCGACGCCGCCGCAGCTGCAGCGGATGAGCGTCAAGGTCAACCGCCACGGCCTGCTGCAATCAAAGGGCCTGCCGACCTGCCCGCTGGCCCAGATCGAAGCCTCCTCCAGCCAGCGCGCGCTCGAGCAATGCGCGGGTGCCTTGGTCGGCTCCGGGCGCTTTTGGGCGACGATCGTCCTCCCCGACCAACGCCCCTACCCGACCCGCGGCAAGCTGCTGATCTTCAACGCAAAGCAAAAGGGCAAGCCCGCCCTCTTCGCCCACATCTTCACGACCAAACCCTTCGCCACCGCCTTCGTCATCGCCTTCGCGGTCAAGCACATCGACCAAGGCCCCTACGGGACCGAGCTCTCGGCTTCTTTGCCCCAGGCACTCGGTAGCTGGGGCTTCGTCGACCGCATCAAGCTCACCCTCAGGCGCAAATACGACTACCGCGGCCAACACCTCTCCTACTTCAACGCTTCCTGCCCGGCCCCCAGCGCGACCAAGGTCACCGCTTTCCCCTTGGCCCTGGCCAGCTTCTACTTCGCCGCCCACGATCCGATCGAGCTCGGCGTCAGCAAGAGCTGCGGGGTCAAGGGATGAGGCTGCGCAGAGCTTTTGTCGTGCTCATTGCCCTGGGCTGCCTCGCAGCCCAGGGCACCTCGGCCCAAGCCGACTACGACCCGCTCGGCTCCGGCACGACCAAGCTCACCCTCGACCAGAGCTTCCTGGCGCTCTTGAAGCAAAGCAAGGTCAAGCTCAGCGCCCTCGCCCCGGCCAAGCTCAAGGCAGGCACCGTCATCTTCCCGGTCACGGGTGGCAAGTTCGACCCGCTCGCCGCCGCCGGCACGGTCGAGCACGAAGGGGCCTTGGTCTTCAAGGCCGCAACTGGCGCCTCGATCCCGCTCAAGGCCCTGCAGCTGAAAACCACCCAGCGCCACGCTCCCTTCTCGGCCAAGGTCGGCGGCAGCCAGTTGAAGCTCGCTCAGGCCCAGGGCCTGGCGGTAACTCGCCAAGGCTTCGGCGACAAGGTCAAGGTCAGCTCGCTCTCCTTGAGCGCCAAGCTCGCCACCCGCCTTGCCAAGAAGCTTCGCCTCAAGGCCACCTTCAAGGCCGGCCAGCCCTTGGGCTCTACTTTGACCAAGGCCGAGCCGGAGACGATCGCGGTCTTGGGAAAGGGCAAGGTCAGCCTGACCCTGGACCCCGGCTTCAAAGCCAAGCTCGACTCGCTCTTCGTCGCCGTGAACCCGATCTTCCCGGCCGAACGTCCCGATCCCTTCACCCTGGCGATCTTCGGGGGGACGATCGCCCCCGATGGCTCCGCGGGCACGCTGCAGACCCAGGGCTCCCTGGAATTCCTCCAGCTCGCTGGCGGTCAGCTCTTTTGGGCCGAGCCGTGGCTGGAGCTGGCCAGCGGCTCCTTCAGCTCTGAGGCAAACGCCCAGCCCTCGCCGCCCTACCCAGGCAAGCTCGAACGAGGGCCCCTGGCCAAGCTCGGGAGTGGGGTGGTGTCGGCGGACCCGCAGGGAAGGACGGTCAGCGTCAGCGGGGCGCCGTTGGCCTTGGAAGCCGCGACGGCGCAGATGCTGAATGAGCTCTTCGCCCAGGGCAAGGCGGTGTTCGGGGCCGGGGAAGGGATCGGGAGCGTCAGCTTCGTGGCGCAGGGGCGGTAGGGGCGAACAGCCAGTGTCAGGGCACCGTGACCGCCAACTCCTCGCTCGCCGCCTCGTGGCCCTCGAACGGCAGGACCAGGAAGTACATCGTCGAGGGCAGGAGGGAATCGAGATCGTCGAGTTCGCCTTTGTTGAGACGGGAGTAGAGGAGCGCTTCGACGCCGCCGACTATCCCCGCCGCGGTGATCGGCGAGTAGGAGGGGGCATCGGGAAGCAGTTCCCGGGCCTGTGTGTCGATGCAGCTCGCGAAGTGGTCGAGCAGCTTGTCGCGGCGCATCACCGCCTCGGCGCTGGCGGCGCGGGCCTCGACGATCAGGGTGCGCGAGGCCTCCGGTTCGGTGGCGGTGAAGTGCAGCAGCGTTTCGAGCCCGAACCGCAAGCGATCGCGCAGGTTGTCACCTCCCTTGGCGGCGGCGGCGCCGACGCGGTCGCGAAGCCGGGCGGCGGTCGCGTCGAAGGCGGTGAGGAAGCAGTCTTCTTTGTTGGTGAAGTGTTCGTAGAAGGTGGGTCGGGAGACGCCGGCCCGCTCGATCACCTCCTGGACGTTGGTTTCCCGGTACCCGAGTTCGGAGGCGGCTCGCAGCATCGCCGCGATCAGCCGCTCGCGCTGCACGGCGCTGACCAGGTCGGAGGGGAGCTTGCGGACCCCGGAGGGGAACTTTCCGTCGCTGCTGCTGAGCAGTTCGAGAGCAGCGTCGACCTGGGCTGGGGGCCAGTGGTCGCCGATCGCGGCCACCAGCTTCTCCTCGCTAAGTTGAATTCGATCGAATGGCACTGGGAAACCCCTACGTTTCCAGTAAGAACGCCTGAAGTTTCCTCAAGGTACCAGAAGAGTTGCTGCTGCGCGCGCATTTTTTCGCACCGCGGCTATTCTTCAGGCAATGCTCCCACCCGCAAGCAGGGGAGCCCAGGTGAAGCCGACTCGGCCCGTGCTTCCAAGAGAGTTCGTTGCCGTGCGTAAGCGCCGCCGCATCATGGATGCGATGGCGGAGCTGAGCGCGGAACAGGGCTATGAGGCAACAAAGATCGCCGACATCGTTCGGCGCGCCGGGGTGGCCCGCAAAACGCTCTACGACAACTTCGACGGCAAGGAAGAGGTCTTCCTGGGCGCCTTCGACAGTGCGGTCGAGGAGACGGCGGCGCAGATCGAAGAGGCATGCGACGCGGCCGGCGAGGATTGGGAAAAGCGGGTCGAGGCCGGCCTCCGCGCCTTTCTCACCGCTCTTGCCGAGAGGCCGGCGGCGGCGCGCATATGCCTGATCGAGGCGGTCTCGGCGACGCCGGCCGCCTCGGCCCGCTACGACGCCGCCGTGCAGCGGTTCATCGAGCTGCTGCGCCGCAATGCCCCGGACGACACGGGTTTGCCGGCGACGATCGAGGAGACCCTGGTCGGCGGGGTGGCTTGGATTCTGCACCAGCAGATCCGTCGCCACGGGGCGGAGCAAGTGCTGGAGCTGACGCCCGAACTGCTGGACTTCATCCTTTCTCCGTACCACGGTGTAGCGAAACTGAGGCAGGAACCGGGAGGCGAAAGTGGCAGTACGGTGACAGACTCCAATAGTTAATGGAACGACTTCCGCGCGGACGCCACGGTCTTTCCCCTGAGTTCGTGGCTCAAAACCAGCGCCAAAGGCTGGTTGCGGGACTCACCGAAGCGCTCTATCAAGTGGGGTATCAGAAAACCACTGTTTCGTTGATCGGCGAGCGGGCCTCCGTTTCCAAGAGTGACTTCTACAAGCACTTCCAGAGTAAGGATGAGTGCTTCTTTGCCGCCTACGAAGCGGCGATAGAGCGAATTCGCGGCGAGGTCGTCGACGCCTGCGCGGTCCATGAAGAGTCCGAATGGTCACCCCGGGTACGGGATGGAATCGCGGCCCTGCTCAACTTCCTCGCCGGCAACCCCGCGCTTGCCAGCATCTCCCTGGTCGAGGGGCTGCGCGCCGGGCGCGGCGTCTATGACCGCTACCAGGCGGCGGTCGAGAGCTTCGTCCCCTACCTGCGCCAGGGGGCCCCGCGGGCACCCGACGGGGACCTGGTGCCGACGGCGACGGACGAGGCCGTGGTTGGCGGCATCGCCTCGCTGCTGGGTCGGCGCGTCCTCGCGGGCGAAGCGGAGCAGATCGACAAGCTGCTCCCGGACGTGCTCGAGTTCGCGCTGACGCCCTACCTCGGCGCCATCGAGGCAAGGCGAATAATCTCTGCTGGATGAGCGAGCCGACGCCTGGCGTCTTCCCTTCGCAGGAGCTGAACCGGGCGATCGAGGCGGAGTGGGTCAGCTCCGGCGATTACCGGATCCGCCCGGAGGCGATCCAGCCGGCCAGCATCGACCTGCGGCTCGGCGATTTCGCCTGGGCGCTGCGCTGCTCCTTCCTGCCCGACGTCGACTCCACGGTCGAGGAGAAGACCGAGGGCCTCGCCTTCCAGAAAGTAGACCTGCGCGACGGCGCCGTGCTCGAGCGCGACCGGCCCTACCTGGTGCCGCTGATCGAGGAGCTGGCGCTGCCCGAGGACGTGCGGGCCAAGGCCAACCCGAAGAGCTCGACCGGCCGCCTCGACGTCTTCACCCGGGTCATCACCGACCGCCACCACCGTTTCGACGACATCCGCCCCGGCTACCGCGGCAAGCTCTACCTCGAGATCGTCCCGCGCTCCTTCGCGATCCAGGTCAAGACCGGGCTCTCGCTCAACCAGCTGCGGATCGCCCGCGGCGACGTCCGCCTCGGCGACGGCGAGATCCGCGACCTCCAGGACGAGGCGCCGCTGCTCTACATGGACTCCGAGCCGGTGCCGCAAGCCGACCTCGCTGTATCCGACGGGCTCTTCCTCAGCCTCGATCTCTCCGGCCCGGGCGACCGCACGGTCGGCTACCGGGCGAAGAAGAACAGCCTCCCGGTCGACCTCTCGAAGATCCGCGCCTACCGCTGGAGCGACTACTGGGACCCGGTCTTTCCGGAGTCGGGCGGCCGGGTCGTCCTCGAGCCGGAGATCTTCTACCTGCTGCTCTCCGCCGAGGGGGTCTGCGTCCCGCCGCAGATCGCCGCCGAGATGATGGCCTACGACCCGACCGCCGGCGAGCTGCGCACCCACTACGCCGGCTTCTTCGACCCCGGCTTCGGCTACGACCCGGGCGGCGGCAACCACGGCAGCCGTGCGGCGCTGGAGGTCCGGGCCCGCGACGTCTCCTTCATGGTCGAGCACCGCCAGCCGGTCTGCAAGCTCGGCCTCGAGCGCATGGCCGCCCCGGCCGAGCGCCTCTACGGCACCGATCTCGGCTCCAACTACCAGGGCCAGGTGACGATGCTGAGCAAGCACTTCGAGGAGCAGATGGCGGGCGCAGGGGGAGAGGCGGCGACCCCTCTCAAAACGCGCGGCTAGGGCCGCGCTTGAGTGTTTTGAGAGGGGTCGCCGCCTCTCCCGGCTCCGGCCGTCCCCTTTGACTCTCGCAGCAGGCTGTTTACGCGCTTGCGGCGCGCCAGCAGCTCGGCTTCGAGCTTGGCGATCTCGTCACGGCGCCGGCGCACCAGCTCCAGCTGGTTGGCGATGTGGCCGAGCGACTGCTCGAGGATCTGGCGCCGGCGCACCGGGTCCTCGACCCCGCCCTGCCACTCGCGGCGCAGGGCGGCGCGGGCGCCCTCGGCCTCGACCAGCTCCTTCAGCTCCTCCAGCGAGACGCCGAGCAGGTCCTTCAGCCGCAGCAGGTCGGTGAGCCGCTCGACGTCGGCCTCGGCGTAGCTGCGGTGGGCTCCGGGCTCGCGCCCGCTCGCCTCCGGCAGCAGCCCGATCTCCTCGTAGTAGCGGATCGTCCGCGGCGTCGTCCCGGCCAGCTTGGCGACGTCGCCGATCCGCAGCTCCCCCGCGGCGCGCTCATGGCGTCGCCTCGATCTCCTCGGAGATCGCCTCCTCGATTGCGAGGGCGGGGGAGCCGCGACGTTCGCCAGCCTCCGCGGGCGCGCTCTCGTCGCGCGGCCGCAGCATCGAGACGCCGGCGCCGATCACCGAGGTCGCGGCCAGTACCCACAGCGCCGTGTGCATGTTGTCGATGAAGGGATCGAGCTGGGCGCTGGTCAGCCCCGAGGCGAGGCCGGAAAAGATCTTGAAGAGGACCGGTTTCGGCACCGCGGCGGTGACGATCGCGAGCACGAAGGCGATCGAGATCACGGCGCCGGTGTTCTGCAGCATCGTGCGGGCGCCGGCGGCGATCCCGCGCCGCTCGGTCGGCACCGTGCCCATCATCGCCGCCGTGTTGGGCGAGTTGAACATCCCCGAACCGATCCCGACCAGGGCCAGCCAGATCATCCCCTGCCAGTAGGGCGAGTCGGCCTGCAGCGTCGTCATCAGGCCAAGCCCGAGGGCGGTGACGAGCATCCCCAGCGCGGCCAGGGTGCGGGAGCCGTGGCGATCGGCCCAGATCCCCGCCGGCGGCGAGGCGACCAGCATCCCGATCGCCATCGGGGCGAGCTTGATCCCGGCCGTGATCGGGTCGTCCCCCTGCGCCCCCTGGTAGTAGAAGACGAAGATGAAGAGCAGCGCGAAGCGGGAGAAGCCGTTGATGAAGGTGGCGGCGCTGGCGGCCGCGAAGAGGCGGTTGCGGAAGATCGAGAGGTCGAGCATCGGCGCCTTGCCGCGGTGCTCGATCAGCACGAACAGCGGCAGCAGGACGGCGGCGATCGCGAGGCTGGCGATGACCAGCGAGTCGTCCCAGCCGGTGATGCCGCCGCGCGAGATCCCGTAGACGAGCCCGGTCAGGCCGACGACGAAGGTGAGGGTGCCGCCGAGGTCGAGACCGCGGACCGTGTCGCGGCGGGAGAGCTCGCGCAGGACCAGGGCGGCCCAGGCGGCGCCGGCGAGCGCCAGCGGCACGTTGAACCAGAAGACCCACTGCCAAGAGATCCCGACCAGGGCGCCGCCGAGGATCGGTCCGAGGACGAGGCCGACGGCGGCGACCATCGTGTTGGTCCCCATCGCCAGCCCGAGCTGCTCGCGCGGGAAGGCGTCGGTGACCAGGGCGGGGCCGTTGGCGAAGATGAAGGCGCCGCCGATCCCCTGCAGGATCCGCCAGAGGATCAGCTGGGTGCCGTCGCTGGCGAAGCCGGCGCCGAGCGAGGCGGCGGCGAAGATCAGGAAGGCGGCGACGAAGGCGGTCTTGCGCCCGAACAGATCGGAGAGGCGGCCGGCGGTGAGGACCAGCACGGTCGAGGAGATCATGTAGGCGAGGATCACCCAGACCAGTTCCAGCAGGTTGGTCCCCAGCGCCCGCTCGAGGTCCGGCAGGGCGATGATCAAGGTCCCCGAGTTGGTCGCCACCAGCAGCATCCCGAGGCTGGTGCAGGAGAGCGCCCACCACTTGTAGTGCTCGTGGTCGGCGTCCACCCCCGCGCCGAACCTATTTCTTACGTTCACGTCAACTACGGTACCAACTGGGTTGTGCCGCCCTCGTGAATTGCACTTTGCCCGCTATAGCGGGGTCAACTGCAATCTCGACCCCTAGGATTGAGCAATGGCCGAGCGGACTTGGAACGTCTATCTCTCGGGGGAGATCCACTCCGACTGGCGCGAGCGGATCGAAGCCGGGACGCGCGAGGCGGGCCTGCCGGTCTCCTTCTCGGCGCCGGTCACCGACCACGCCGCCTCCGACGACGCCGGCACCGGCACGCTGGGGGAGGAGGGTGACTCCTTCTGGCGCGACCACAAGGGTGCCGGGGTCAACGCGATCCGCACCCAGACGCTGATCCGCGCCGCCGACCTGGTCGTCGTCCGCTTCGGCGACAAATACCGGCAGTGGAACGCGGCCTTCGACGCCGGTTTCGCCGCCGCCCTCGGCAAGCCGATCGTCACCGTCCACGACCCCGAGCTGGACCACGCGCTGAAGGAGGTCGACCGCGCCGCCCAGGCGACCGCCCGCGAGGCCGAGCAGGTGGTCGACGTCCTCCGCTACGTCATCCGCGGCGAGCTGCCCAGCCAATAGCGCCTAGGGTGCCCGCATGTCCGCCGAGGCCAACAACGCCACGATCGAGCGCTTCTACGCGGCGTTCGGCGAGTGCAACGGCGCCGCGATGACCGCCTGCTACGCGCCCGGCGCCCACTTCCGCGACCCGGCCTTCGGCGACCTCGAGGGCGAGGAAATCGGCGCCATGTGGCGGATGCTGACCGGCCGCGCCACCGACCTGAAGATCGAGCTGCACGAGCACGAGGCCAACGAGGAGAGCGGCAGCGCCCACTGGATCGCCCGCTACACCTTCTCCACCGGCCGCTCCGTCGTCAACGACATCCAGGCCAGCTTCCGTTTCGCCGCCGACGGCAAGATCGCCGACCACGTCGACGACTTCGACTTCCGCCGCTGGGCCAAGCAGGCCCTCGGCCCGATGGGCAACCTCGTCGCCTTGCTGCCGCCGCTGCGCTCCAAAGCCCGCGCCAAAGCCCTCGACCAGCTCGAGGCCTTCAAGCGCGACGAGACCGGCTCCAGCCTCTAGCTCCGCCGCGCCAGCGCTCGCTGCTCCTCCTCTCCGTTCTGCTCAATTTTTGACCCTGAGGGGTTAGAATTCGATGCAGTTCCGTGGGAGCGTGTGCGAACATATGTTCGTGCGCTGGGACGAACAGCGAGTCGAGAACGACCTGCGCTTGCCGGGGGTGGGCGATGGCACCGTCACCCGTACCTTCGACGCCCCGGAGGCGATGGGCATCAACTTCCACGAGGTCCGCGCCCGCTCGGCGCTGAACCACGTCGCCGGCGGCCGCTACGGATTCGACTGGACGATCAACCCGTTCCGAGGATGCAGCCATGCTTGTGTCTATTGCTTCGCCCGGAGGACGCACACCTATCTCGACCTCGACGCGGGCCGTGACTTCGAGCGCGAGATCGTCGTCAAGGTCAACGTCCCGGAGCTGCTGCGGGCCGAGCTGGCGCGGCCGAGCTGGAAGCGGGAGCTGGTGGCGCTGGGGACGAACACCGACCCCTACCAGTGGGTCGAGAGCCGCTACCGGATGATGCCGGAGATCCTCGCGGCGCTGGAGGCGGCGCAGACGCCGGTCTCGGTCCTGACCAAGTCGCCGCTGGCGATGCGCGACGTGAAGATCTTCGAGCGGATGGCGAAGAAGGCTGCCGGTCTCGGTCAACCTCTCGGTCCCGACCCTCGACGAGGACGCCTGGCGCGCGACCGAGCCGCACACCCCGAGCCCCGCCGCCCGCCTCGACGCCGTCGCCGAGCTGCGCCGCCGCGGCATCGACTCCGGCGTCCTCATCGCCCCCCTGATGCCCGGCATCAACGACCACCCCGACCAGGTCCGCCCCATCATCGAACGTGCCAAGAAGGCCAACGCCACTTTCCTCGGCGGCGTCGCCCTCCACCTCCGCGACGAGGTCAAAGACGTCTTCTTCGCCTGGCTGGAGGAAAAACGCCCGGACCTCCTACCTCGCTACGAGCAGCTCTACAGCAATCGCGCCTACATGCAGCCGGAGCAACGCAAACGCACGACCCGCGCTGTCAGGGGCTGGGGCCGCAACCGCCTCCGCAGCGCCTTGGCCGACCGCTCCTCCCCGTCTAGAAAGAGCACTCCTCCGGGGGGTGGCGGGGTGGTGGGGGTCCCCCGCGGCGCGGAGGCCGCGGAGCGGCCGAGCACCGTGGGGGATACCACCCCGACAGGACCCGCCGGCCAGGACTCCCTCTTCTAGCCGCCCTCGTCCAGCTGCTCGAACAGGCACTCCGCTGGTGCTTTGTCGTCCCTAAATCGGTGGAACCGGGCGCCATGCCGAATCCTGCCCGACGCCGCATGGTCGTACCCAACCTCGATCACCAGCTCCGGCCGCAGCTCCACCCACTCCAGATCGCGTCCGCCCGTCCACCGGCTCGGCTCCGCGCTGCCGCTCTCGCCCGTCTCCAGCGGCGCCAGCATCGCCCGCATGCTGCGTTTCGCCGCGGCGCTGAAGCCGGAGATGTGGCCGACCGAGCGCAGCTCCTCGCCGTCGTAGAGGCCGAGGATCAGCGAGCCGACGGTGCCCTCCTCTTTGCCCGGCCGCCAGCCCATCACCACGCAGTCGATCGTGCGCTCGCGCTTGACCTTCGCGAAGCCTTTGCGCTTGCCGGGGATGTAGGGGGCGTCGAGCTGCTTCGCCATCACGCCCTCGATGCTGCCCAGCCACTTCTCCGCCTGCGCGGGGTCTGGCGTCAGCGGCGTCAGCTCCAGGCCGGCGGTCTCGGCGATCGCCTCCAGCCGCGCCCGCCGCTCGGCCAGCGGCGCCTCCAGCAGCGACTCGTCGCCCTCGGCCAGCAGGTCGAAGACGATGTAGCCGGCCGGGATCTCCTTCGAGAGCAGTTCGATCCGCGACTGGGCGGGGTGGATCCGTTCCTGCAGGGCGTCGAATTCGAGGTTGCCGTCGGCGTCGCGGATCACCAGCTCGCCGTCCAGCACCCAGCGCCCCGGCGCGAAGCTCAGCTCCGGGAAGTAGCGGGCCAGTTCTTTGCCGCCGCGCGACTGGATGTAGGCCTCCTCGCCGTCGACGAAGACGATCGCGCGGAAGCCGTCGAGCTTCGGCTCGTACGCCCACTCCTCGCCGACCGGCAGCTGTTTGCGGGTCAGCGCCAGCTGCGGCTTGATCGGCGGCGAGAGGGGGAGGGTCATGGCGCCGATGCGGCGCGCTGGCGCCGGGCCCGGCTCTCGCGCGGATCGGGGATCGGCACCGCCGCCAGCAGTTTCTTCGTGTAGGCGTCGGTCGGGTGCTCGCAGACCTGGTCGGCGGTTCCCTGCTCGACGATCTTGCCGTCGTGCATGACCGCGATCCGGTCGGAGATGTGGCGGACGACGCCGATGTCGTGGGCGACGAAGACGTAGGTCAGGCCGAGCTCGTCCTGGAGGTCGTCGAGCAGGTTGACGATCTGCGCCTGGATCGAGACGTCGAGGGCCGAGACCGGCTCGTCGGCGACGATCAGCTTCGGCTTCAGGGCGATCGCCCGGGCGATCCCGATCCGCTGCCGCTGGCCGCCGGAGAACTCGTGCGGGTAGCGGTCGTAGTGCTCGGGGGAGAGGCCGACCCGCTCCAGCAGCTCCTGCACCTGCTTGCGCAGCTCCGAGCCGGAGGCGATGCCCTGAAGCTTCAGCGGGCTGCCGACGATCTGGCCGATCCGCTGGCGCGGGTTCAGCGATGCGTAGGGGTCCTGGAAGATCATCTGCATCTGTCGCCGCAGCGGCCGCATCTGTCGCCGCGAGAGGCCGGCGATCTCCTGTCCCTCGAAGCGGACCGAGCCCGAGGTCGGCTGCAACAGCTGCAGTAATGCCCGGCAGGCGGTCGACTTGCCGCTGCCGGACTCGCCCACCAGGCCAAGCGTTTGGCCGCTGGTGACGCTGAAGCTGATGCCATCGACCGCTCGCACCTGGTCGATCTCGCGGTCGATCAGCAGCCCCGCCTTGATCGGGAAGTGCTTGACGAGGTCGGTGACCTCGACCAGGGGATCGCCGCTCGTCATCAGGCCGGCGCCTCCAGCCCGATCTGCCCGGCGACCTGGCGGACCTCCCGCTTTTTGCTCTGGAGTGAGCCAGCAGCGGTCGCGATGGGAGGGGGCGTCGGGCAGCTTCGCCTCCAGCGGCGGCTGCTCTGAGCATTTGCCGAACTCATGCGGGCAGCGGGGGCGGAAGGCGCATCCCACGGGCAGCGCAATCAGCGACGGCGGCGCGCCGCTGATCTGCGGCAGCCGCTGCGGTCGCGGCCGGTCGAGCCGGCTCAGCGAGCCGAGCAGGCCCCAGGTGTAGGGGTGCTGGGGGTCGTAGAAGATCTCGTCGAGGGTTCCTTCCTCGACCACCCGCCCGGCGTACATCACCATCACCCGGTCGGCGACCTCGGCGACGACGCCGAGGTCGTGGGTGATCAGGATCGTCGCCAGGTTGCGCTCGCGGTTGAGGCTCTCGAGCAGGCGCAGGATCTGGGCCTGGATCGTGACGTCGAGCGCGGTGGTCGGCTCGTCGGCGATCAGCACCTCCGGTTCCAGCGCCAGCGCCATCGCGATCATCGCCCGCTGCCGCATCCCGCCGGAGAATTCGTGCGGGTAGTCGTCGACCCGGCGCGCGGCGTCGGGGATCCCGACCGAGTCGAGCAGCTCCACCGCCCGCGCGTGCGCCGCATCCTTGGAGACGTCGTCGCGGTGGGCGCGGATCGCCTCGATGATCTGGGTGCCGACCCGGTAGACCGGGTTGAACGAGGTCATCGGGTCCTGGAAGACCATCCCGATCCGCTCGCCCCGCACCTTGCGCAGCTCGGACTCGCTCGCCTGCAGCAGCTCGGTCTCGCCGAGGTGCACCGAGCCCTCGATCGTCGCGTTGGGGGAGCGGGTGAGGCCGAGGATGGTCTGCGCGGTGACGCTCTTGCCGGAGCCGGACTCGCCGACGATCGCCAGCACTTCGCCGGGCGAGAGGTCGAAGCCGACCCCGTCGACCGCCTGCAGCCGCCCGCCTTCGGTGGCGAAGCCGACCCGCAGGTCCTTGACTGAGAGCAGCGCCCGTGAGCTCATCGGGCCGACGCCCCTAGTCTGATCCGCGGATCGAGGTAGGCGTAGACGATGTCGGTGATGGCGTTGAAGAGGACGACGAAGAAGGCGCCGAAGATCGTGATCGCCATCAGCGGCGGCAGGTCGAGATTGGTGATCGATTCGGCCGCGTACTGGCCGACCCCGCCGAGGCTGAAGATCACTTCGGTGATGATCGCGCCACCGAAGATGGTGGCGCCGAAGTCGAGGCCGAAGAGGGTGACGATCGGGATCAGCGAGTTGCGCAGTACATGGCGGATCATCACCCGTCTCTCGTCGAGGCCCTTGGCGCGGGCGGTGCGGACGTAGTCCTCGTTCATCACGTCGAGCATGTTCGAGCGCAGCACGCGGCTGTAGAAGCCGACGTTGAGGATCGCCAGCGTGAACCAGGGCAGGATCAGGTGGTAGGCCCACTGGATCGGGTCTTCCAGCAACCCGACGTAGCCACCCGCCGGGAACAGCTCGATCTTGTAGGTGAGGAAGTAGAGGAGGACGGTCGCGATCAGGAAGACCGGGATCGAGATTCCCGCGACCGAGCCGACCGTCAGCGCCCGGTCGAGCCAGCCGCCGGCCCGGGTCGCCGAGAGATAGCCGAAGAGGATGCCGAAGAACATCCAGATCACGGCGGCGCCGATGCCGAGCGAGAAGGTTGCCGGCAGTCCTTCGATGATCCGGTCGTCGACGTTGAGCTGGTCGCCGTAGGAGATCAGGTCGCCGGTGAAGACCTTCTGCATCATCGATCCGTACTGGACCCAGAGCGGTTCGTCGAAGCCCCAGTCCTCTTCGATGCTCTTGACCAGGGTCGCGTCGGCGTTCTTGCCCGCCATCCGCTGGGCCGGATCCGAGTTGGGGATGAGGTTGAAGATCGCGAAGACCAGGACCGAGACCGCGAACAGCACCAGCACCATCCCGGCCAGGCGGCGGATCGCGAAGCGGGCCATCAGATCGCGCCTCCAGCCGCGCCCTCGGCCGCCTCGGCGCGGGCCAGGTGGACTTTCGATCGCGGGTCGAGCGCGTCGCGCAGGCCGTCGCCGAAGACGTTGAGCGAGAGCACCGTGAGCAGGATCAACACCCCGGGCGCGAAGGCCAGCAGCGGCGAGGTGTAGATCGATTCGGCGCCGAGCGAGACCATTTTGCCCCAGGACGAGTTGGGCGGCTGCACGCCGGCGCCGAGGAAGGAGAGCGATGCCTCCAGCAGCATGTTGTTGGCGATGTTGAGGGTGAAGAAGACGATCACCGTCGACCAGAGGTTGGGCAGCAGCTCGCCGAACATGATCCGCAGCGATCCCGCGCCCTGGGCGACCGCCGCCTCGACGAACTCCTTCTCGCGCAGGGCCAGGACCTCGCCGCGGATCGGTCGCGCCATGTAAGGCGTGTAGACGACGGCGATGATCAGGATCGGGATCCAGATCGAGTTGCCGGCGATTTCGATCGGGCCGATCTTCAGCCCGCCGAGGGCGAGCGCGGTGCCGATCGCGATCCCGAGCAGGACGACGGGGAACGACCAGATCACGTCGAGCGCACGGGTGATGACGCCGTCGGTCCAGCCCCGGTAGTAGCCGGCCAGCAGCCCGAGGACGGTCGCCAGGAGCGTCGTGATCAGGGCCGAGGTGAGGCCGATGAAGATCGAGGTGCGGCCGCCGTACATCAGCCGCACCATCTCGTCGCGGCCGAGGTTGCCGTCGGCGCCGAGGAAGAACTTGCCGCCCGCGTCGAACCAGAGCGGGCCGATCGGCTTGCCTTCGACGCTGACGACGTCGCGCTTTTCGCCGTCGACGCTGACCTTTTCCGTCGTGTGGGTCGTGTTCGGGCCGGTGTCGGCGACGTGGTTGGCCCAGAGCGGCGCCACGAGGACGAAGACGACGATCAGCCCGAAGAGCCCGAGCGAGGCGAGGGCGAGGCGGTTGCGCCGCAACCGTCGGTAGGCGAGGTACCAGGGGCTGTGCCCCGCGACCGCGACCCCGGCCGGCGCTGGCGGGAAGCCGTCGTCCGGCCCTCCCAGGGGGAGAGCCGGATCGGGCTGGGACTCGATCGCCACGGTTCTATTGTGGCCCGTGGCTCGGGCGGCCTACTTGAACTGGAAGCTGGTCAGGTCCTGGCCGAAGGTGAGGTTGAAGATGACCTTGTCGAGGTCGACCGCGCTGGAGACGAAGGTCGAGACCGCGCGGTTGCCGTAGGGCGCCCACGGGGCCTGTTCCATGTATTCCCTGTCGAGTTCGGCGTACGCGGCTTCCTCGTCGGGCCCAAGCGGGACTTCGCCGAGTTCGGAGATCCTCTGGTTGAGCTTCGGATCGTCGATTTCGGCGATGTTCGTGTTGTTGGTCGGGAGGATGCTCTCCCCGGCCAGCAGCGGCTGGAAGAAGTCGTTCGGGTGCGGGTAGTCCTGGAACCAGTCCGACCAGCCGGTGTCGAGTTCGGGCGTGCTCTGGTTGCCGATCACCGTGAAGTAGTTGTCGGGGTTGATGATTTTCAGCGTCGTGTTGAAGCCGATCTGTCCCAGCACGTCGTTGTAATACGTGGCCGCCGCTTCGTTTTCGGCTTCCGAGTCGCCCCAGACGGTGACGTCCATGTCGGCCGGGTCGGCTTCTTTGATCATCGCTTTCGCTTTGGCGAGGTCGTGCGGGAAGAGCTCGAATTTCTCGTAGCCCGGCATCCCCGGTGGCAGGATCTGCTGGGTGCCGACCAGTGAGCCGACGTAGATCCGTTCCAGCGCCGCCGGGTCGACCGCGTAGTTGACGGCTTCGCGGACCTTGAGGTCGTCGAACGGGGGCTTGTTCACGTTCATCCAGAAGTAGTAGGTGCTGATCGTTTTCTCGACCCGGAACTGGGTGCCCTCGAATTTGCTCTTGATTTCCGGGTAGCGATCGGGCGGCGGCTGCGACTGCATCCAGTCGAACCTGCCCTGCTCGGTTTCGTTGACCTGGGTCGAGGGGTTGCGGACGATCGTGATGTTGATCTTGTCCATGTGCCCGCTGGGCAGGTCGGGCATCGCCTTCGAGTTGGCTTTCTCCCAGTAAGGGTTGCGCTCGTAGGACCAGCCTTTGCCGGGATCGGCTTTGGTGATCATGTATGGCCCGGTCCCCGGGATCGGGGTGGTCGACTGGTTCGTGTTCGGCGTGTCCGGGGGCACCGGGGCGACGAACATCAGCCCGAGCTCGTTGGTGAAGGTTCCGCGCGGCTTGGTCAGGTGGATGACGATTTCGCCGGTCTTGTCGTCGGTTTCGATCCCGGGGATGCCGCCGCTCTTGGTTTCGGCGAACTTTTCGGCGCCGACGATGCCGGTGTAGAAGGGCGAGCCGCCGGAGTTGGTCTTGAACAGGCGTTCGACCGCGTAGGTGAAGTCGGAGGCCTTGACCGGGGTGCCGTCGGAGTATTTGAGGCCGGGGCGGAGGAAGAGCGTGTAGGTCTTTTCGCCGTCGCTGATCATTCGGCATTTCTTTGGCCAGGCCGGGGATCACTTCGCTGCCCTCCGAGCCGCCGGCGTGCTTATAGGTCAGCAGCGGGATGTAGGTGTTGTACATCGCCGTCCACCCTTCCTGGGTGTAGGAGAGGGCGGGATCGAGGTAGTCCGGGAAGCCGGCGTAGGTGCCGTTGAGAGTGCCGCCTTCTTTGCCGCCCGAGTCGCTGCTGTCGCTGCTGCCGCATGCCGCCAGTCCAATTGCCGCTACCGCTACAAGCCCGAGCACCAAAAAAGAAACAGTAAATTTCCTCAACGTAAAACCTCCCGGTCGGACTGCACGGACCTGCTCCCTGGAATCAACTCCAGCACAACGTCGTCGTCGCCGTCAAGCTCATATGAACCAGACGTTGCAAGACGTTCAGGCCAATTGCCGCCAAGAATGGGTGCCACTACGGCCACAATCGCAAAGACTCCGAGGCCGGCGATGAGGAAGGCCGTGCGCGGGCTCGCGGTGGCGGCGATGACGCCGCCGACGATGAAGCCGAGCCCCGGCATCGCGGCGCCGATCGACTCCAGCACGCTCATTACCCGCGCCTGCATCCCCGCCACGGTCATCTCCTGCACGGCGCTGATCGTCGATACCCACTGGACGCCGTTGCCGGTGCCGCCGAGCACCGAGGCCAGCGCAGGCGAAGGCCAGGGTCGGCGCCACGGCGAGGCCGAGGTAGCCGGCGCCGACGGCCAGGGTGCTGATGAGGAGAAGCAGCGCCAGCGAGGCTCGCCGCACGGCGGCGAAGACGAGGCTGCCGAGGACCATCCCGACCCCCCAGCTGGCCAGCATCAGCCCGTAGCCGGAGTCGCTGGCGCCGAGCGTTTCCTTGGCGTAGACGACCTCGACCGGGATCACGGCGGCGAAGAAGACGAAGGCCGCGCCCTGGGCGATCAGCAGCCGCCGCAGGACGGCCTTCTCGCGGATGTAGGCGATGCCGGCGCGGACGCGGTCGCGCATCCGGCCCGCTTCCGGCTCGGCCCGCGGCATCGGCCCGGCCGTCAGCAGGATCCAGGCGATCGCGTAGAAGGAGACGGCGTCGAGCAGCAGCGCCGTCTGCACGCCGAAGCCGGCGACGACCAGGCCGGCGAGGCCGGGCCCGATCGCGGCGCCGCCGGTGAAGGCGACGTTGAGCAGGGCGTTGCCGGCGCGCAGCTCGCCGGTCGGCTCGAGCTGCGCCGCGACCACCGCCCGGGTCAGCGAGCGGCCGGTCAGCGCCAGGGCGCCGTCGACCGTGGCGACCGCGATCACGGCCAGCAGGGAGAAGTTGGAGGCGAGCAGGGCGAGGGCGCCGAAGGCCGCGGCCTCGCCGCAGTAGATGACCGGCAAGCGCGAATCGCGGCGGCGGTCGCTCGGCGCGGGCGACCAGGATCGGCGCCAGCAGAGCGGGGAGGAAGCGGGTCCCGAGGAAGAGCCCGGCCGTCGCCAGGGCGCTGTCGGTGCGGTCGAAGACGAGCACCGAGAGGGCGATGATCCCCATCCAGTCGCCCAGCTCGTTGACCGTGTAGGTCGTCGCGAGCCGGCGGAAGAGGGGCCGGCGGAGGGGGTCGATCAGGCGTCGGCTACGCATTGGTAGTTGGGCGTACTACTGCATTTATGCACAAGATTTCCTGCAGATGCACAAGTTTTCGCCAACCTGTGCTACAAAGTTGCCAGCGATTTGGAAGTTCGGAAGATGCAACGCACAAGATTGCGGGCTTCAACTACCAATGGAAGGGGCTGAAAAATGGGTTTTCGTCACTAGATCTTTCAAGCGGGCGCCGTAAGCGAGCGCTCCGCACAGTCTCTGAAGGGCGTCCCAATCCGGGGCGCCCTTCTTGCTTTCGGGGCTCGGCCGTCTCCACCTGCGCCCACGGCATCTCCATAACGTCGGCGTGCCGCGGTTTTGGGCGAATCTGGTCATGCGGCCAGCCGGTCTTGCCTAATGGGATATGCGGGTCTACCTTTTGAGGTCGCAATTAGTGAGCGGGAGTCCCCCTGCACGTTGGCGCAGGGAATGGACGCGCACCCGTGAATCTGTACCCCAGTCGCCCCTGCTTCCCAGTCAGTAAATCCTTAGCATATGGCCGAGACCCGTCCCACCCGCCTAGCGATCCTCGCGATGTCCGGCGCGCTCGCGCTGACCCTGTCCGCGGCGATCTGGCAGGCGCCGGAATGCAACTGGGACCTCGGCTTCTTCGCGGTCCTCCTCGCCTTCTCGATCTTTAGCGACCTGACCGCGGTGCCGACGGAGTCCAAGGTCAAGGTCTCCGGCAGCTTCCTCGCCCTGGTCGTGGCGATGGTCTTCCTCGGCGGCACCCCGGCGGCGCTGATCGGGATCGCCACGATCCTCACCGGCTGGTTTCGCTGGCGCGACGACTGGCACTACCTGCTCGACAACGTCCTCACCTACGCCCTCTTCCCGCTGGTCGGCGGCGTCGCCTTCCACCAGGGCGTCGAAGCCCTCGACCTGACCGCGTCGGACCCCTCCTTCTACCTCTGCGTCTTCGCTCTCTTCCAGCTGGCCCTGGCGCTCAACTTCGTGATGATCGCCAGCTACGGCTGCTACGTCGAGCGCTCCTCCTTCTCGACCAAGCTGCGGGTGCTGCCGCCGGTCCTGCCCTCCGAGTTCGCCAGCGCGATGCTCGCCGTCGCGGTCGCCTACATCTACGCCAAGATCGGGATCGTCGGCGATCGCCCTCTTCGGCGTCGTCCTGGTCACCTTCCAGTACCTGCTCGGGCAGCTGCTGCTCTCCCAGCAGCGGGCGCGCGAGCTGGAGCTGCGCAGCAAGCAGCTGGCCAGCTTCCAGGTCGGGATGTTGAGCGCGATGCTGCGCACGCTCGACCTGCGGGACCAGATGACCGCCCGCCACTCCGCCGCCGTGGCGCGCTACTCGCGGGCGATCGCCCAGCGGGCCGGCTACTCGCGCCGCGAGGAGGAGCTGGTCCACATCGCCGCGCTGCTGCACGACATCGGCAAGTTCATCCTTCCCGACCGCATCCTCAAGGCCAACGTGCCGCTCACCGACGAGGACTGGATGCTGATCAAGCGCCACCCACAGCAGGGCGCGCGGGTGGTCTCCTCGCTCGACGGCTACGGCCCGGTCGCCGAGATCATCCTCGCCCACCACGAGCGGATCGACGGCAAAGGCTATCCGCGCGGTCTCGCCGGCGACGACATTCCCGAGCTCTCGCGGATCATCTCCGTCGCCGACACCTACGACGTGATGACGGCCCGCGACTCCTACCGCACGCCGATGTCCAGCCACGACGCGATCGTCGAGCTGCGCCGCGTCGCCGGCAAACAGCTCGATGCCCGCTTCGTCGAGGTCTTCATCGAGCTGCTCGAGGGCAAAGACGTCTCCTTCGCCCACGGCGAGGCGGCCGACTTCGAGAAGGAGCTGGCGCTGGAATCGCGGATCGCCGAGACGGCCAGCCCCGAGGGCGAGGCCAGCCGCTTCCAGGTCGCCGGCGTCAGCTCGTAGACGGCGGCCGGTAGCGGGGTCGGGTGGGGCCTCGCCTGCGCGAACTGCGGGGAGGCTTGGCGAAGCCCCACCCGACCCCGGTCTCGTGCGCAGGTATACGGTGAGGTCCATGCGTGCGGTGACCTTTCAGGGGCCTGAGCAGGTTCGGATCGAGGAGAAGCCGGATCCTGAGATTCGTGCCGCTGACGATGTCGTGGTGCGGGTCGAGGCGAGCGGCATCTGCGGGTCGGATCTGCACATCTACCACGGGCGGGTTCCGGTCGAGCCGGGGTTCACGATCGGCCACGAGTTCGTCGGCACGGTGTTGGCGGCCGGCGAGGACGTCGAGCGGGTGGCGGTCGGCGATCGCGTGCTCGGCACCTTCCACACCGCCTGCGCGACCTGCTCCTCCTGCCTGCGCGGCGACTACCACCGCTGCCGCAAGGGCCAGACCTTCGGCCACGGCGCCAACCTCGGCGACCTCCAGGGCGCCCAGGCCGAGCAGCTGCTGGTGCCGCGGGCCAACCTCACCCTGCGGCGGGTGCCGGCGGGGATGTCCGCCGACGTCGCCCTCTTCGCCGGCGACGTGATGGGGACCGGCTACCACGCCATCGCCCACGCCGGGATGCGTTCGGGCGACACGGTCGCGGTGCTGGGCCTGGGCCCGGTCGGCCTCTGCGCCATCCAGGCCGCGTTCGCCGCCGGCGCCGTCGAGGTCTTCGCGATCGACACGGTGGCGGAGAGGCTGGAGATGGCCCGGTCCTTCGGGGCGACGCCGCTGCACCTGACCGAGCAGGAGCCGAAGCGGGCGGTGCGAGCGGCGACGGAGGGGCTCGGCGTCGACGTCGTCGTCGACGCGGTCGGCGACCCGGCTCCGCTGGCGCTGGCGATCAGCCTCGCCCGCGATGCCGGCACCGTCTCCGGCATCGGCGCCTACGCCGGCAAGGGCGAGGTGCCGCTGGGGCTGGCCTGGTTGAAGGGGCTCGATCTGCGCTTGGGACTCGCCAACGTGATCGCCCACGTCGACCGGGTGCTGGCACTTCTGGAGGCCGGCAAGCTCGACCCGGCGCCTCTGGTCAGCAGCCACATGGGGCTCGACCAGGCGGCTGAGGCCTACGGGATCTACGACCGCCGCGAAGCGCTGAAGATCGTCCTCACGCCCTAGCTCCGAGTCGCCCCGCGCGCCCTCGCGCGGGGTAATTGTAAATGCGCGGTTTTCTCTCTAGGCTGGGCCGGTGCGCGGGGGGCGCGTCGCAATCGCAGCAGTCTCTGTCGTCCTGCTCGGCCTGGTTTTTGCCGGCAGCGCGCTTGCCTGCTCCTGCGCGCCTTCGACGCCGTCGGAAGCGCTGGCCCGATCCGATGCCGCGTTCGCCGGGCGCCTGCTCTCGGTGGTGGGGCACGGTGCGACCAAGGCGGCGTACCGCTACGAGGTCCTGCACGTCTACCGGGGCCGAGACGAGATCGAGCCCGGCTCGACCCTGACGGTGATGAGCCCGCGCGGTTCCGCCGCCTGCGCTCTGCCGGATCGGCTCGACCACAACTTCGGCCTCTTCCTGCTCGGCGACGGGGGGCGCTGGGCCTCCGGCCTCTGCGGCGTGGTCTCGCCGCGCCGCCTCTGGGCGGCGGCGCGGAAGCCAGGCGGCGGCCAGGCGACGGGATCCCTGGCTAGCTGTACTAGTTGACTAGAACAGTCATCGGAGCTACTGTGCCGTCTGATGGCACAGCATGACGTCGCCGCGCAGGCCGAGCCCAACCCCTTCGCGACCGATCCCAGCGACGAGTTGCCGGTTGGGCTGCAGCTGACCTGGCGGCTGCGGGCGCTGATCTCCACCGGCCAGCTGGCGCACGGCGAACGCCTGCCCAGCTTTCGCCGCCTCGCCGAGTGGGCGGGGGTCAACCTGAACACCGTGCGGGCGGTCTACGAGGGCCTCGAGGCGGACGGTCTGGTGGTCAGCCGCCAGGGCCAGGGCACCTTCGTCGCCGATGGCGTCGAGGCCGCGCCGGAGCTGGAGGAGATCGCCGCCGATGCCCTGCGCCGCGCCAGCGAGGCCGGCCTCGGCCCGCGTGACCTGGCGATCGTCGCGATGGCCTGCGCGAGCATCCCCGGCAATGTTGGGGGGGAGGTTCCGGCGCCGGCGCCGCCGAGCCTCCCCGATCCTGAGGAGGAGAGCGAGGCGATCGAGGTACGGCAGGAGCTGCGCCGCCAGATCGGCCGCCTCGAGGCCGAGTTGGCGAGCTACACCCGCCACCTCAGCGCCGAGGAGCTGCCGACGGCGCCGCGCCGCGCCGTCGCCCACGTCGCCGGGGTGCAGGAGCTGGAGCAGACTCGGGACACCCTGATCGCCCAGCTCTCCGAGGCGCAGAAGGCAGCCGAGCGACGGGCGCGGCGGGAAGCGCAGAGTCGCGCCCGGCGGCAGCGGGCCCAAAAGGGCGAGGAGAGCGAGTCCGAGCAGTCCGGCGGACCCCTCGGCAGGGCGATGAGCTGGTGGCGGGCGAAGCCCTAGCGCGCAGACTCGGCTCTTTCGGCGAGTTCTTCGTCGAGGTGGGGACGATGGTGATCCTCACCGTGAAGACGCTGCTCTCCGCGGTGCGCCCGCCGTACCCCTACGGCGAGGAGCTGGTCTGGCAGTTCCTCTTCGTGCTCAAGCTCTCCTGGTTCCCGCTGCTGATCTCCACCTTCGCCCTCAACCTGGGCGCTCCCGGGCTGCAGGCGGCGGGAGTGCTCTCGTTGTTCGGTGCGCTCGATCGGCTCGGCGGCTTCTTCGTCGTGATCGCGATTCGCTGGATCGGGCCGCTGGTCACGGCGGTGGTGGTGGCGGGAGTGGCCGGCACCGCGATCACCGCCGATCTCGGCGCGCGCAAGATCCGCGAGGAGCTCGACGCCCTGCAGGTGCTGGGCGTGGACCCGGTCAAGAACCTGGTGGTACCGCGATTCCTGGCGCTGATGATCGTCACCGGGCTGCTCGACATCTTCGCGATCGTCTTCGGCCTCAGCGCCGGCATCGCCGCCGAGCTCCTGTACCACCAGTCGCTCGGCGGCTTCTTCGCGACGCTCTTCACCAACGCCACGGTCACCGACCTCTGGTCCTCGGTCCTGATGTGCACGATGTTCGGCGCGATCGTCGCGGTCGTCTGCTCCTACAAGGGGATGTCGGCATCGGGCGGGGCCGCGGGGGTGGGTCGCGCCGTCAACCAGGCCGTGGTCATCTCCCTGGTCGCGGTCTTCTTCTTCCAGTTCGTAGTCAGCTCGGTCCTGCTCGCCACCAATCCCGAACTGCAGGCGGTCCGGTGATCGGCTGGCTCGATGTCCCGCGCAACTGGCTCGACTCCTTCGGGGAGATCGCCCGCTTCGGCCTTCAGGTCGCGGGCCAGATCTACTCGGGCCGGGTGTTCCGGTTCTTCGGCGAGAGCCTGCGCCAGGCCGGGATCCTGATCTTCGGCTCGGCCCTGATCATCCTCGCCTTCGTCTTCATCCTCGGCCTCCAGTGCGGGCTGCAGGGTGCCTACTTCAATCGCTCGATCGGCGCCCCGTCGCTGGCCGGTCTCTTCTCCGCCTATTGCGATCTGCGCGAGGGGCTGCCCTACGCCTTTGGCTACATCCTCTCGGCCAAGGTCGGGACCGGAATCGTCGCCGAGATCGGCGCGATGCGGATCTCCGACGAGATCGACGCGCTCGAGGTGATGGGGATCCAGCCGGTGACCTTCCTCTGCGCCACCCGCCTGCTCGCCGCCTGGATCGCGATCCCGTTTCTCTACCTGATCGGGATCGTGGTCGTGTACGCCGCCAGCTTCCTGGCGGTGGTCAACCAGGTTGGCGACGTTTCATCCGGTGGCTATCTGCTGATCTTCTGGATGTACCAGAGCCCACCCGACCTGATCTTCAGCTTGATCAAGGGGATGGTGATGGCCACGGCGATAATCGTGGTCGGTTGCTACTACGGCTACACCGCCTCCGGAGGGCCTGTTGGCGTCGGCACCGCGACCGCCCAGTCGATGGTGGTCAACATCATCCTCGTCCACATCATCGGCATGCTCGGGACGGTGATCTTCTGGGGCGCGAACCCGAGGGCGCCGATCGGGGGCTGAGGACTCGAGCTGGAGGCCGCACCCGTCGCATTGGCATGCGCGGGGTGGCGGTGGCGGCGGAAGGTCTCTTCGACCCAGCGGTAGCCGGGGCGGTCCCTGAGCTCGTCGCGGAAGCTCTCCAAAGCCGGGGGCGTCGGCGTGTCGGCCGGCAGCGGTCCCTCGTCCGGCCCGACCACCGGGTAGAAGAGCGAGGCGGCGCTGAGGTCGGCGACGCTGAAGCTCTCGCCAACCAGGAACTCGCCGCCGTTCGCGGCCAGCTCGGCGTCGAGCCGGTCCAGCGCGGCGACGATCTTCTCTCGCGCCCTCGCCGCCGCGGCTTCGTCGCGGACGCCGAAGCGCAGCCCGGTGTAGGTGCGGGCGTAGAGGCCGACCAGGCCCTTGGCGTTGCCGAGTGGGCCCGGCACCGCCGCCGATGCGACCTCGGCGAACATCGCCGGCTCGTTGGTCAGCTCGTGGAAGGGGAGCAGGCGCGCGTGCGGCCCCAGCTCCTCGTCGAAGAAGTCCTCCAGCTCGAGGGCGCGGCGACGCTGCTCGGGGTCCGACGGGTAGAGGGGAGGGTCGGGCCAGCGCTGCTCGATCGCGGCGAGGATCGCGGTCGAGTCGGCGATCGTGCGGCCGTCCAGCTGCAGCAGCGGCAGGGTGATGCTCTCGCCGCGGGTCAGCGCGAAGGCGATCGGGATGTGGGTCCCCGGCAGCGGTGAGCGGCGGACGTGCGGGACCTGCTTGTAGTCGAGCGCCCAGCGCACCTTCTCGCTGTAGTGCGAGATGTCGAGCTGGATCAGGGTGGGTTTGCCGTCGCTCATTGCGCCTCCTCGGTGGTCGTGGCAGCATAGGCGCGATGGCGCTCTTGAGCGATTCCGAAGTCGAGGCGAAGCTCGCCGGGCTGTCCGGCTGGGCGCGCGCGGGCGAGGCGATCGCCAAGGAGTTCGAGCGCGGCGACTTCGTCGGCTCGGTCGAGTTCGCCTCCGGCCTGGTCGAGCCGGCCGAGGCGATGAACCATCACCCCGATCTGGAGATCTCCTGGGCGACGGTCAAGGTGACGATCTCCACCCATTCCGAGGGCGGGCTGACCGCGGCCGACTTCGAGCTGGCCGCCCGGATCGACGCACTGGCCTAGCCGGTCCGATGGCGAAGCGCAAGAAGCAGCGCCGCAACCGGGAGAAGGCGCCGACCAGCGACTACTTCGACCCCGACGGCAACATCCTCGTCCTGCGGCAGTCGCTCAGCGCCGCCACGATCGCCAAGATCGGCGAGCCGCCGGTGGGAGACGCGGCCTCACTGGAGGACGCCTGGCGGCGACGCTACGAGGCCCTGTTCGAGCGCCTCGCGGTGCGCTGGGAGATCGCCGGCCTGCCCCTTACCGAGCAGAAGATGCTGCTCGGCCGCTACCGCATGGCCGACGCCGAGACCCAGCGCTGGGTGCGGCAGACGCTGAGCGAGCACGTCGAGCGCCACATCCCCGAGCTGGCCGGGTAGCCGTGCCCGAGGAGCTGCGGATCGACGAGCGCCTGGCGATCCCGCTGGCGGAGATCGAGCTGCGCGCCAGCCGCTCCTCCGGCCCCGGCGGCCAGCACGCCAACGTCACCGCCTCGCGGGTCGAAGCCGTCTTCGATGTCGAGGCCTCGCAGGTGCTCGACGATGCGCAGTGCGAGCGCCTGCTCGCGCGCGCCGGCGCCACCGTCACCGCCGTCGCCCAGGACGCCCGCGGCCAGTCCCGCAACCGCGAGCTGGCCCTGCAACGGCTGGCGCAGAAGATCGCCGCCGGGTTGGCGGTGCCGCGCCGGCGCCGGCCGACGCGCCCGACCAAGGCCTCGCGCGGCCGCCGGCTCGAACAGAAGCGACGCCTTGGCGAACGCAAGCGCGGGCGCCGCCGACCGGGTAGGGAAGGGGAGTAGGTAGGACCGATTTCGACAACGACCCGAAAGGACCAATCATGCTCGGAGACTCAAAGGCATTCAGCGGCTTCGCGGTTGACGACCTCGACCAGGCCCGGCGGTTCTATGCCGAGACCCTGGGATTGAACGTCGAGCTGCTCGACGAGGAGAACGGCTTGCTGGCGTTGCACCTCGCCGGCGGCCGCGACGCCATCGTCTACCGCAAACCCGACTTCGTCCCCGCCACTTACACCGTCCTCAACTTCCCGGTTGACGACGTCGACGAGGCGGTCGACGGGCTCAAGGCCCGCGGCGTCAGCTTCGAGCGCTACGACGGGATGGGCCAGGACGAGAAGGGCATCGCTCGCGAGGGCGGCCCCCCGATCGCCTGGTTCAAGGACCCGGCGGGGAACATCCTCTCGGTTTTGGAGGAGGGCTAGGAGCTCTGGGTGGGCGAAGATGCCGGCCCATGGTCGGCCAACGCCCTGCTGACCGCCGGTCCCGACCTGCCTCTGGTCGGTGTTGGCGAGCGCTTCGTGGCGACTTCTCTGCCGGGTCGCGGAGTACCTCTGAGGCCGGGCGGGTCCCGGCGCCGTTGCGGTTCGTAAACACTTCTATCTACCCCAAAACAGGCTGATTTGCAGGTAAAACTGGAAATTGCTTGACATTGGGAACATGACTATCTAGGCTGCTGCCAGATCGATAAACATCGCTATCCACCAGGCTGGCCATGTAGACGATTCAGGGAAGCGCCACAGGGACAACCGAGCCCACGGAGGCCGCTTAAGGGAAGCGGCCGGCAGAGGGGCTCACGGGACAAGGAGAGCAATACGTGCAACGCCACGCGAAGGCATCCTCTGCGGGATCGAACACGCGCCAGGCCAGGGGTCTCGGTCGCGCCATCCGTGGAGCCTTCGCGATCCGTGGTGCCTCCAGCCGCTCCAACGGGAGTGGTGCGCCCTCCTATCGCCTCACGAGCCTCCTGGCTCTCGCGGCCATCGCCCTCCTCGCCTTCGCCGCCACCGCTTCCGCCGCCAACGTCGAAGCCGGCTCCTTCGCCGGCGGCGGCCCCGACGCCGGCGGCTCGGGCTCTGAAGACGGCCAGCTCGCAAACCCCGGCCAGGCCGAGGTCAACGACTCGAACAGCAAGCTCTACGTCGCCGACACCGGCAACGACCGGGTCGAGGTCTTCTCGCTCAGCGGCGCCAGCGGGACCTATGACTCCCAGGCCGCGCTCCCAGGAGCCAGCGGCCTGGCGATCGATCAGTCAAGCGGCGACCTCTACGTCGCCAGCGCCACCGGCATCTCCAAGTACGAAGCAGACCTGACCCCGATCGCCGTCGGCTGGAGTGACCCGGGCGTAACCGGCAACCTCGCCGTCGACCCCTCCAGCGGCGACCTCCTGGTCGCCGACACCGCCGCCAACCTGATCCGCCGCTATGAAGCCGACGGCACCCCGGCCGGCAGCTTCGCCGCCGAACGCCCGATCGACCTCGCCGCCAACTCCAGCGGCGAAATCTTCGTCGTCACCTCGACCGGCGACATCACCGCCGGCTGCGGGCCGACCTCGGCGGTCAAGCGCTTCAGCTCAGCCGGGGTCGAGGAAGCCACCGTCGGCGCCTCCCTCGAATATCCCGGCGCCGTTGCCGTCGATCCCGACGACGACTCGATCCTGATCGCCGCCTACGTCAACACCTACTTCTGCGAAGCCGGCCACCTGCCCGAAATCGCCTACTTCGACTCCGGCGGCGCCTTCCTGGAATCGACCCTGCTGCACGGCCAGGGCGATGAGTCCCTCTACGCGATGATTCCCGGGCTCGCCGCCGCCGCCGCCGGCTCGACCCGCGCCTACGCGGTCACCAAGAGCCCCGCCAGCGACAGCTTCGGCTCCACCCGAGTAGCGGTCCTCGACGACCTCCCCGCCCCGGTCGCCACGATCGCCGCCGCCGATGGCCTCGGCTTCTTCGCCGCCACCGTGCACGGCACGGTCAACCCCGAAGGCAACCCGACCACCTGCCACTTCGAGTACTCCACCGACACCAGCTTCACCAAGAGCGCCACCTGCGTGGAGGATCCCGGCGCCGGCACCAGCCCGGTCGCCGTGCACGCCGACCTCAGCGACCTCGCCAACGCCACCGCCTACAACTTCCGCCTCGTCGCCGCCAGCGCCGGCGGCGCCCTCTCCGATACCTCCGCCGAAGAAAGCTTCACCACCGCCACCGCGGTCTCCCCGACGATCGAGCCGGTCGATCCCGACACGCTTACCGCCACCGCGGCCCAGCTGAGCGGCACCGTCGACCCCAACGGGGTCTCCACCCAGTGGCACTTCGAGTACCGGATCGTCGGCGCCCCCAGCTGGACCACCACTCCGAGCCAGGGCGCCGGCTCCGGGGAAGCCGCGATCCCGGTCTCCTACGAGCTTGCCGGGCTTGCCCCCCACACCGAATACGAAGCCCGCCTCGTTGCCGCCAACGTGGGCGACACCTACGCCAGCGCTCCCAGCCCGATCTTCACCACCGATGCCGCCGCCCCGCTCATCACCACCGCCGCCTCGGTCGCCTCCGAAGAAGACGCGACCCTGCACGGGCTGATCGACCCCCAGGGGTCCAACGTGACCGGGTGCCACTTCGAGTGGGGCACCACTCCCGCCTACGGCAACTCCGCACCCTGCGCCGCATTGCCTGGGGCCGGCCAGGGGCCGAAGCTGGTTACGGCGCAGCTCCACGGCCTCGACCCCCACGCCACCTACTACTTCCGCCTCACCGCCACCAGCGCCGCCGGCAGCTCTCAGGGACCGGCCCGCTCGCTCGCCACCGGCCCCGGCCTGCCGGACAACCGCGCCTGGGAGATGGTCTCCCCGCCGGAGAAGAACGGCGGCGGCATCATCCCCATGGGAGCTCTCACCAGCGCCGCCCAGGAGCTCGCTCCCGGCGAGCCGATGGCCCTCGCCTACAACTCGCTGGTCGGCTTCGGCGACACCCGCGGCGGCGGCGTCGCCTTCGACTACCTCGCCGTCCGCGACGCCGCCGCCGGGCGCTGGGAGACCCACGCGATCACCCCCGAGGGGGACCCGAGGACGATCCTCGACTCCTTCCAAGCGTTCAGCTCCAATTACCAGCCCGAGTTCTCTGCCGACCTCTCGCATGGCATCACCCGTCTCGCCCCCAACCGCGTCCCCTTCACCCCCGACTCCGCCCCGGTTCAGAAAGTCTGGAACCTCTACCTCCGCAGCGACCTCCGCGACCCCGGCCCCGGCAGCTACCGGCTGGTCTCCGGCTGCCCCCTCTGCCTGCAAAGCGAGCCCCCTACATCGTTGACCCGTGTCCCTACGCTTGCTCCCTTCTTTGCCGCCGCCTCTCGCGACTTCTCCCACGTCGCCTTCGCCTCCCCCGACCAGCTGACCTCCGACGCCAATCCGCTCTCCCTCTTCAAAGCCTACGAGTGGGCCAACGGCCAGGTCCGCCTCATCGGCCGCGTCCCCGTCTCCGGCGACCGTTGCGACGACCAGGCCGGCCCCGCCTGCGAACCGGCCCCCTCCTCCGAGGTCGGCCGTGGCCATCAGCATTTCCGCGCCGACTCGGTCTCCAGCGACGGCTCCCGCATTCTCTTCATGGCGCCAGGAGCTAACGATCAAAAAAGCCAGTACTACATGCGCATAGGCGGCCATGCCAGCGTCCGCGTCAACGCCTCCGAGAAGCCCGGCGCCGGCACGCCCCAGCCCGCGACCCTCTGGAAATCCACCCCCGACCTCTCCCACGTCTTCTTCACCACCGAAGAGCAGCTGATCCCCAGCGACGAAGACAACTGCTCCGACCTCTACCGCTACGACGTCGATCCACTCGGGCCCGACGGCCTCCCCGACCCCGGCGCCTCCCACCTGACCCGGATCTCGGTCGACCAGGAGCCCGCCGACGGGATCTGCGCTTTGGTCCAGGGCGCGATCGGGACCAGCACCGACGGCGACACCGTCTACTTCATCGCCGGCGGTCAGCTCGTGCACGGCGCCCCGCCCGCGGTCAAACCTGTGGTGTATCGCTGGCACGACGGCGCGATCCGCTATATCGGCCAGCTGGGAAATCTAGCCTTCGATGGCGGCAAGAACCTTGGTTCCTCCGGTGGCCTTGGCGAACTCACCTCCAGCGTCAGTCCCGACGGCGAGCACCTCCTCTTCAGCTCCACCAGCGGCGCCCGCCTCACCGGCTACCAGCACGGCAAATGCAATAGCACTTCTGTCGACTGCCAAGAGTTCTACCTCTACAGCGCCGACGCCGACAACGGCAAAGGCGAGCTCGCCTGCGTCTCCTGCAACCCCAGCGGAACCGCTTCGCCCTTCCGCCCCAGCTTCGAGGACGGCGCCAGCTTCCGCTCCACTCACTTCCAAGGCGGCACGGAAAGCGCTACTGCCCATATTTCTCACCCCCTCTCCGACGACGGCCGCTTCGCCTTCTTCGACAGCGGCGAGCGCCTCGTCCCCGAAGACGAAAACAACCAGCGCGACGTCTACCGCTATGACTCCGAAAGCGGCCAGCTCTCCTTGCTCTCCTCCGGGGCTGAGGACGCCGCCGCCGGCTCCTTCTTCCTCGACGCCGCCGCCGACGGCACCGACGCCTTCTTCGGCACCGCCGACCAGCTCAGTGGCTGGGACGTCGACCATGCCTACGACGCCTACGACGCCCGCCTCGGCGGTGGACTGCCCGAGCCCCCGGCCATCCTGCCGAGCTGCGTCGGCGACGCCTGCCAGCCGCCGCCGGGCCAGCTGAACGACCCGACCCCCTCCAGCTCCAGCTTCTCGGGAGCGGGCAACGCCAGGAAGGGCAAGGCAAAAGCGCGCTGCCCGCGGGGCAAGCGCGCGGTCAAGGCCCGGGGCAAGAGCCGCTGCGTCAAGGCCAAGAAGCACAAGAGCAAGAGCAAGCACAAGAGCAAGCCAAGCAAGCGAGACGCCAATTCCAACCGGAGGGCCAGCCGATGAAGACCGCGAAGAGGAACAACCGACTCGGCTTCCTGACCGCCCTCCTCGCCGGGGCCGCGTTGCTGCTAGCCGCTCCCGCGCTCGCCTCGGCGTCGGTGCAATTCAAAGTCCTCACCCGCTCCAACTCGACCGTGGCCCCGAACAGCACCTTCAAGTACGGGGTCGGGACCCAGAACATCGGCGACGCCTCCGGCTTTGGCACCGAGACCCTCGTCGCCAGCCTGCCGGCGGGGGTCGAAGCGCTCTCCTTCTCGACTCCGAGCGGCTTCGAATGCAGCGGCGATGGCCCCGGCGCGCCGCCGGCCATTCAGGGCGCCTCCACCCTGACCTGCACCTTGCCGCCTAGTGCGCTCATCGAACCGGATGCGTCAAGCGGTCGGGCCCTGGTCATCGAAGCCCACGCCGGCGCCCTGGCCGAGGGCTCCACCGCGCTCGCCCACTTCGACCTCTACTTCGACTCGCTCTTCGGGCCCGTCACCCGGCTCGACGGCGGTCCCTGCGACGCGGCCCCCCCGGGCACCCCCTGCGCCTCCACCACCGATCCCACCCGGATCACCTCCGCGGCGCCGGTCTTTGGCATCGACGCCTTCGACATGGCGATCGCCAAGCGCAGCGGCGCCGCCGACCTGCAGGCCGGCGCCCACCCCTACTCCCAGACCACCTACATCGACTTCAACAGCGCCCGCAATCCCGCTGTCGACCCCGACAGCGAAGGCTCGGAGGAAGCCTGGCCGGTCAAGGCCACCCGCGACGTCCTCGTCGACCTGCCGCCGGGCTTCGTCGGCAGCACCGTCGGCATCCCCCAGTGCAAAGACGTCGACCTGATCGCCAAAAACAATGGGCCCGAATGCCCACCCGCCTCTCAGGTCGGGGTCACCTCGTTCCGGACCGATAACTCTATTGTCGTTTTGTTGAGCTCGTTGGGCAGCGGTCCGATCCCCGTCTACAACATGGCCCCGCCGCCCGGCACGGCCGCCCGCCTCGCCTTCGAGGTCGCCAAAACCGTGATCTCGATCGACGTCAAGCTGCGCTCGGGCGGGGACTACGGGCTGATCGGGGTGGTGCGAAACATCTCCGAGGGGCTGGCGGTGAGCGGCAGCGACGTGACGCTCTGGGGAAACCCGGCCGATGAATCGCACCGCCTCGAGCGCGCCTGTCCTGGAGAAATACCCACGGCCGCCAGCAACTGCCCCGGCGCCGAGGCCCCGGTCGCCTTCCTGCGCAACCCGACCTCCTGCACGCCGGCGGGCCAGGGCCTTGCCTCCAGCGCCCAGATCGACTCCTACGCCGACCCCGCCAGCTTCAACGTGGACGGCAGCGCGAATCTCTCCAACCCCAACTGGCACTCAACCTCCTCGGCCACCCACGACCCGGTCGGCTTCCCCTACCTGCCCTCCGCATGGGGCCCACAGCGCGGCACCGAAGGCTGTGAGAACGTCAAGCTCCGCGGCAGCCTGGAAGCGAAGACGAGCGCCCGTGAAACCGAGACCCCAACCGGCCTCAACGTCCACGTCGAGGTGCCCAACGCCGGGATCAAAAACTCCGAAGGCATCTCCTCCTCCGACATCAAGGGCGTGCGAGTCGCTCTGCCCCAGGGAGTCACCATCAACCCCTCCCAGGCCGAGGGCCTGGGAGTGTGCTCCCCGGCGCAGTACGAGAGCAGCGCCCTGACCTTCGCGGCGCAAAACTCCGCCGGCTGCCCCTCTGACTCCAAGATCGGCACCGTCGAGGTCAAATCCCCCCTCCTGGAGGAGACGATCCCCGGCCAAGTCTTCATCGCCCAACCCTTCGACAACCCCTTCGGGAGCCTCCTAGCCCTCTACATCGTCCTCGAAGAACCCCAGCGCGGGATCCTCGTCAAGCTGCCCGGCAAGGTCGAAACCCTGGATGGGACCGGCCAGGTGATCGCCGACTTCCAGAACCTGCCCCAGCTCCCCTTCAGCACCCTCGACTTCAAGTTCCGCGAGGGCGCCCGCGCCCCGCTGGTAACCCCCCAAGCCTGCGGCACCTACACCACCCACGCCACCTTCACCGGCTGGTCTAACCCCGACAAGAAGCTGGCTTCGGACTCGACCTTGACGATCGACAAGGGCATCGGCGGCGGCCCCTGCCCAAGTGGCGGCCTGCCGCCCTTCAAGCCGGGACTGATCGCCGGCTCCTTGAACAACAACGCCGGCTCCTACTCGCCCTTCAACCTGCGCCTGTTCCGCAGCGACGGCGAACAGGAGTTCACCAACTTCTCGATCAAGCTGCCGCCGGGCCTCTCGGGCAAGCTGGCCGGGGTGCCCTTCTGCCCCGACGCGGCGATCGCCGCCGCCAAGTCCAGGAGCGGCGGCGCCGAGATCGCCTCGCCCTCCTGCCCGAAGGCCTCTGAGGTCGGCCGCACCCTCTCCGGAGCCGGGGTCGGCACCGTCCTCACCTACGTCCCCGGCAAGATCTACCTCGCCGGCCCCTACAACGGCTCCGCCCTCTCGATCGCCGCGATCACCGCCGCCAAGGTCGGTCCCTTCGACCTCGGCACCGTGGTCATCCGCGAGGCGCTGAAGGTCAACCCCGAAACCGCCGAAGTCTTCGTCGACCCGACCGGCTCGGACCCGATCCCCCACATCATCGACGGCGTCACCGTCCACCTGCGGGACATCCGCGCCTACGTCGATAAGCCCGGCTTCGCCTTGAACCCAACCTCTTGCGACCCGACCTCGACGGCGAGCACGGTGCTCGGCTCCGGGCTTGACTTCGCCAGCTCCGCCGACGATCAGCCGGTCACGGTCACCACCCGCTACCAGGCGGCCAACTGCGCCAATCTCGGCTTCAAGCCGAAGCTGGCGCTCAGCCTCAAGGGCGGCACCAAGCGCGGCCAGAACCCGGCCTTCAAAGCGGTCCTCACCGCTAGGAAAGGCGATGCCAACATCGGCGCCGCCCAGGTCACCCTGCCTCATTCGGAGTTCCTCGATCAGTCCCACATCAAGACGATCTGCACCCGGGTCCAGTTCAAAGAAGGAGCCTTCCCCGGCGAGAAGTGCCCCAAGGGCTCCGTCTACGGCTACGCGAAGGCGATCACGCCGCTGCTCGACGAACCCCTGCAGGGCCCGGTCTTCCTGCGCTCCTCCTCCCACAACCTGCCCGACCTCGTCGCCGCCCTGCACTCGGGCCGGATCGACATCAACCTGGTCGGGCGAATCGACTCGGTCAAGGGCGGGCGGATCCGCAACAGCTTCGAAGCGGTCCCCGACGCCCCGGTGACCAGGTTCACCCTGACCATGCAGGGAGCCAAGAAGGGGCTCTTGGTCAACTCGACCAACCTCTGCCGCTCGACCAACCGGGCGATCTCTCACTTCACGGGGCAAAACGGCAAGGTCTCCGACACCAACCCGGTCTTGGTGGCGCAGTGCAAGCACGCCAAGAACAAGCGCGCTAAGCACACCAAGAAGAAGGGCTAGTGAGGCGCGGTGCGATCGGTGCCGCGGCGCTCGCCGCGGCACTGGCGCTGGCCACTCTCGCCCCCGCCGCCGTAATCCAGGAGGGCAACCTGCGGGTCACGGTCTTGAGCCAGATCCAGCCCTTCAAGCTGCCCAGGGTCGCAAGCGCTCCGATCGCCGTCTTCATCTCCGGCCACATCGGCTCCACCGACGCCACCACGCCGCCGCAGCTGCAGCGGATGAGCGTCAAGGTCAACCGCCACGGCCTGCTGCAGTCCAAGGGCCTGCCGAGCTGCCCCCTGGCCCAGATCGAAGCCTCCTCCAGCCAGCGGGCCCTCTCCAGCTGCGCCGATGCCTTGGTCGGCTCCGGGCGCTTTTGGGCGACGATCGTCTTGCCCGACCAGCGTCCCTACCCGACCCGCGGCCAGCTCCTGATCTTCAACGCAAAGCAAAAGGGCAAGCCCGCCCTCTTCGCCCACATCTTCACGACCAAACCCTTCGCCACCGCCTTCGTCATCGCCTTCGCGGTCAAGCGCATCGACCAAGGCCCCTACGGGACCGAGCTCTCGGCTTCTTTGCCCCAGGCACTCGGTAGCTGGGGCTTCGTCGACCGCATCAAGCTCACGCTCAGGCGCAAATACGACTACCGCGGCCGCCAGCTCTCCTACTTCAACGCTTCCTGCCCGGCCCCGAGCGCGACCAAGGTCACCGCTTTCCCCTTGGCCCTGGCCAGCTTCTACTTCGCCGCCCACGATCCGATCGAGCTCGGCGTCAGCAAGAGCTGCGGGGTCAAGGAATGAGGCTGCGCAGAGCTTTTGTCGTGCTCATTGCCCTGGGCTGCCTCGCAGCCCAGGGCACCTCGGCCCAAGCCGACTACGACCCGCTCGGCTCCGGCACGACCAAGCTCACCCTCGACCAGAGCTTCCTGGCGCTCTTGAAGCAAAGCAAGGTCAAGCTCAGCGCCCTCGCCCCGGCCAAGCTCCAGGGCGGGGTCGCCAGCTTCCCGGTTAGCGGCGGCAAGTTCGACCCGCTCGCCGCCGCCGGCACGGTCGAGCACGAAGGGGCGCTCCTCTTCAAGGCCGCAAGCGGCGCCTCGATCCCGCTCAAGGCCCTGCAGCTGAAAACCACCCAGCGCCACGCTCCCTTCTCGGCCAAGGTCGGCGGCAGCCAGTTGAAGCTCGCTCAGGCCCAGGGCCTGGCGGTAACTCGCCAAGGCTTCGGCGACAAGGTCAAGGTCAACTCGCTCACCCTGAGCGCCAAGCTCGCCACCCGCCTTGCCAAGAAGCTCCGCCTCAAGGCCACCTTCAAGGCCGGCCAGCCACTGGGCTCTACTTTGACCAAGGCCGAGCCGGAGACGATCGCGGTCTTGGGAAAAGGCAAGGTCAGCCTGACCCTGGACCCCGGCTTCAAGGCCAAGCTCGACTCGCTCTTCGTCGCCGTGAACCCGATCTTCCCGGCCGAACGTCCCGATCCCTTCACCCTGGCGATCTTCGGCGGGACGATTGCCCCGACTGCCTCCGAAGGGACGATCCAGACCCAGGGCTCGATCGAACTGGTGCAGATCGGCGGCGGCCAGGTCTTCCTGCGCGAAGCCTGGCTTGAACTCTCAGCCGGGTCCTTCTCGCCCGAACTCGAGCTCGCTCCCTCGCCGCCTTACCCTGGCAAGCAGGGGCGGGTTCCCGTCGGCGCTCTCGGTCTCTCCGGGGCGAGCGTCTCTGCCGACCCCGCCGCCCGCACGGTCGCGGTCGCCAACGCCTCGGTCGGCATCGGGGCGAATCTGGCAAGCGCCTTCAACGAGGCCTTCGCCAAGCCACTGGGGGAGGGCGACGCCTTCCACGAGGGCGAATCGCTGGGGACGATCACCTTCACGGCACAGGCCCGGTAATTGCCGCTAACCACGCCCAGTCACCTACCTCCGGCCTGCTTTCAGGCATGTATGAACCAGACGAAGAACTCCCCAGAAGACTTTGCCCAGGCTTTCGAGGCCGCCTTCGCCAGCCTGCAGATACAGATCGAGGAGGCCTGCGCGACGCAGTCGGGATGGCCGCGGAAGGTCGCGGCGGCGATCGGCGCCGCCCTGCGCTTCGCCGCCGCCGACACGGGCGCGGTGCAACTGCTGACAAACGAGGCGATGGCGCACGGCCGCGATGGCATCGCCCGTCACGAACGGCTGATTGCCTACCTTTGCGAGGGGCTCGTCCCCGGCCGCGCGGAGCGCCCGGAGGGCGAGCGCCTGCCGGACATCATCGAGCGGGCGCTGGCGAGCGGCGTTGTGATGCTGGTCGCCCAGCGCGTCGACCGGGGCAAGGAGAAGGAGCTCCCGGCCATCGCCGGCGAAGCGATTCAGTTCGTGCTCACGCCCTACCTCGGCGCCGACGAGGCTCGCCGCATCGGCGCCGAGTCTGCGACCTGAATGGGCACGGCTGGTTTCGAACCAGCGACCTCTCGCGTGTGAAGCGAGCGCTCTCCCACTGAGCTACGCGCCCGGGAGAGCGGAATCTTACGCGGATCCCCGGGGGCGGGGAGGGGCCTTGGGAGCTATTTGAAGCCGATGGTCGGAATAGAATAGTCGTCCATAAAATTAGGTATATGCCTTGAGATTTTTAAGTATGCGGAAAAGACATCCTGCGCTACCGAAGGAGAAGCGATGCGATCCGCAAGAAGAAATACGCGAATGCTTTCCGCCGTCTGCTGCGCGGCCCTCGCCGCCACCTGTCTGGTGGCCGGCTCGGCTCAGGCGGCCACCTATCCCTCTGGAGGCGGCGCCTTCAACGGCGGCCTCGAAGGTTGGACGACGCCGGCCAAACCCACCTGCAACATCCCGCTGATGGGTCTCTGCACGACCACGGCGGGATACGACGGCGAAAACGGGAATCCGGCCGGCTCGCTGGCGGCGAACACGACGATCCTGCTCAACCTCGGGGGCCTATTCAAAGCCACCGCGGCCTTCCAGTCGCCGAACTTCACGGCGAGCGAAGGTGGCGCCGCGACGCTGCACGTCGATCGCGAGCTCGCCTCGGGGAACCTCCTCGATCTGCAGCCCAGCGCCACCTACGTGGTGAAGCTGATCGACCGCAGCACCGGCACCAGCTCGGAAGCGATCACCGACTCGGTGGGCGTTGCCAACACCGCCTTCACGGGCAAGGACGGCGCGGCGACGCTGGTCGCCGGCCATATCTACGCGATCTCGATCGACGCCGAAACCAGCTCCTCGCTGGCCAATGTCGGGCTGCTGGGCTCAACCGCCCTGCGCTTCGACAACGTCTCGCTTACCGTCGGCGCCTCTGGTGGCGGCGGGGGTAACGGGGGCGGAGGCAAGGGCGGCGACAGTGGCAGCGGAGGCGGTGCCGGCAACGGCGCCAACGGCCTCTCCGACAGCCGGCTGCTCTCGCTGCTGCAGGCGGGCGGCGCCGGCACGGCCGTCCTCAAAGGTAAGCGGCTGTTCGTCAAGACCCCCTGCCCGGCCGGGGTCGGCAGCAGTTGCCGGGTCTCGATCCAGGGCCTGCTGAAGAAGAGCAAGCCCGCCACCGCCAAGCGCACCAGCAGGGTCGCCAAGGGCAGGGCGAAGACGCTGGTGCTGAAGGTGAAGCCGAAGGCCAAGGCCAGGCTCGCCAAGAGCAAGCGACTCCTCTTCAAGGAGTCGGTCAAGGCCGGCCAGGCCAAGGCGACGGTCTACAAGCGGCTGAAGCTGATCCGCCGCTAACCGGCCAGGCCCGGCTGGGCGATGGGTCCTTCCCCGAGCGGGGAGGGGTCCTCGTCCGGCGGCTCGGCCTCGCGCTCTTCTTCCTCGCTGCGCTTGCGCAGGGCGAGGCCGACGAAGGGGAAGACGAGCGTCGAGAGCATCGCCGCGCCGACCAGTCCCGCCGCGGTCGACGTCTCCATGTGGTCGGTCTCGATCGCGATCGTCGTGATCGCCACCACCAGCGGCAGCTCGGTCGCCGAGTAGAAGGCGAGGGCGGCGCGGTCGCGGGCGCCGAGCACGCCGCGGTAGAGCAGCAACGCCGGGGTGCCGCGGACGACCAGGAAGAGGGCGAAGAACATCGCCAACTTCAGCATCGCCCCGAGCGAGCCGAGCGCGTCGAGATCGAAGGCGATGCCGCTGGTGACGAAGAAGAACGGCACGAAGAAGCCGAACCCGACCGCGGTCAGCTTCGACTCGAAGACCTGCAGCTCGTGGCCCTGCAGCGCCACCCGCACGATCATCCCGGCGACGAAGCCGCCGAGCAGGATGTCGAGGCCGAGCTTGCCGGCGAGCAGGACGAGGCCGAAGACGAGGACGACGGTGACCCGCACCGCCAGCTGGCTGCTCGACTCGAAGGTCCGTTCCAGCGCCGGCCAGCCGCGCCAGGCATAGCGCACCGACAGCAGCGCCAGAGCCAGCGCCAGGGCGATGAAGGCGAGCAGGATCGCCGACTCGTGCAGGGGGCTGGCGGTCGAGAGGACCAGGGTGACCAGCAGGATCGGGCCGAACTCGCCGGCGCCGCCGGCGGCCAGTAGGTAGGTCCCGAACTTGGTCTTGAGCTCGCCGTTGTCGCGCAGGATCGGGATCAGCGTGCCGATCGCCGTCGTCGCCATCGCCGAGCCGGTGTAGAGGAAGGAGACGACGACCCCGGCTGCCGCGAGCAGGCCGCCGATCCCGTAGGCGAGGGCGACCGAGAGCAGCCAGCCCCAGGCGCCGAGCTTCATCGGCCTGCCTTTGATCCGGTTGAAGTCGATCTCGTAGCCGGCGAAGAAGAACAGCATCCCCAGCCCGAGGTTGGAGAAGAATTCGATGAACTCGTCGCTGTGGGCGAGGCCGAGGAGCTGCGGGCCGATGACGATTCCCAGCAGCAGCTCCAGCACCACGACCGGGGGCGCGAAGCGTTTCGGCACCACCGCCACGGTGATCGCGGAGATCGCCGCGACGACGACGATCGCGAAGAAGGACCCGGTGTCGACCTCTATCGCGGCTGTCGGCAGGGCGATCAAGGGCGTGATCCTACGGCCGGCAGGGTAAGATCGTCAGCGGACCGTGCTAGGCGGGGAGTTAGCGGTGCCTTGTCACCCGCAATCCGCTTTAGCGGGGCCGAATCCCGTTCCGAGGAGCTGGCCGTCGGGGTCAGTGCGTCGCGGCGGCGTTGACGGTCGGGTCCTGCGCGACGTGGGCACGCGAATCAGGTCAGGTCCGGAAGGAAGCAGCCTTAAGCGGATGCCGCGGGTGCCGCAGGTGAGCCCGGCAGGAGCCAAAAACGACGGACACGCCCGGTGACCTCGCTTCGAAGGCGGGTGCACGGTCCATATTTCTTTCGCAGCCGACTTTTACCCCAGCAGAGTGGGGTCAAGGTCGGCTGCGGCTTTCAGGCGCGGCGCTCAGTCGATCAGTCGCTTGCGCATGCGGCTGATTGCGACGCGCCAGGTGACGAAGGCGAAGGCGAGGAGGAAGGCGAAGCGGGCGATGTCGACCGGCTCGAAGCCGAAGGCGCCGCCGCGGACCAGTTCGACCAGCTGGTGCAGCGGATTGATTTGGGCGACGACCTGGACGCCCTCGGGCAGGCCGGAGATCGGGAAGAAGGTGCCGGCGACCAGGAACAGGGGCGTGACGAAGAGCGCGGTCACGTAGTTGAACTGGTCGATCTTGGCGACGGTCGCCGCCATCGCCACGCCGAAGCCGGAGAAGCCGAGCGCGGTGACGAAGGCGAAGATCGGGACCAGCAGCATTCCCGGCGCCGGGTCCAGCCCCCAGAAGAAGGTGACGATCAACGGCACGCAGCCGTAGATGGCGGAGCGGGCGGCGATCCACAGCATCTCCGCCGTGACCAGCTCTTCGACGTCGACCGGCGCCGCCAGGATCGCTTCGTAGGTGTTCTGGAAGCGGTGCTTGACGAAGGTGCCGAACATCGAGGGCAGGGCGCTGGAGAAGATGACGGCGGTCGCGACCATGCCGGTGCCGACGAACTGGATGTAGGGGATGCCTTCGACTTCGTCGACCAGGGTGGCGCCGAGGCCGAGCCCGAAGGCCAGCAGGTAGACCAGCGGTTCCAGCACGCTGGAGAAGGTGGTCCCCTTCCAGTAGGTGCGGAAGTTGGCGACCTCGCGGCTCATCACGCCGGCGATCGCCGCCGGTTCCAGCCGCCGCATCGTCCGCGGGCGAGCCTGGGTCTCGGCGCTCACTCCGCCTCCTCGCCGGTCAGCAGCACGAAGACGTCCTCGAGCGTGGCGGCGCGGACGACGGCGTCCTCCGGGATCCCACCGTCACCGGCCCGCTCGGAGCCGACGATGGCGATCGCCGGCCCCGCCGGGCGCACCCGCAGGCCCACCGCCTCTGCGCTCGCGCGCAGCTCGACCAGCCGCTCCGGTGCCGCGTAGACCTCGGCGGTGTGGGTGCCGGCGTGCTCGGCGATCAGGTCGCCGGGGCGGCCGCGGCTGATGATCTTCCCCTGGTGCATCACCGCCACCTCGTCGGCGAGGCGCTCGGCCTCCTCTATGTAATGGGTGGACATCAGGATCGTCGTCCCCCGCGATTTGAGCTCGCCGATCAGGGTCCAGAGCTCGGTGCGGATCTGCGGGTCGAGCCCGACCGTCGGCTCGTCGAGCAGGACCAGGCGCGGCTCGTGGACGAGGCCGCGGGCGAGCAGGAGGCGGCGGCGCATGCCGCCGGAGAGCTTGTCGACGGCGTCGCGACGGCGGTCGCGCAGGCGGGCCAGGCCGAGCGCCCGGTCGACCGCGGCGCCGACGTCCTTGACCCGGTAGAGGCGGGCGTAGACGGCGAGGTTGTCCTCGACGGTGACGTCGACATCGAGGTTGTCGAGCTGGGGGACGACGCCCATTTCCGCCCGCGCCGGCTTCGACTGCGCCGGCAGCTCGTAGCCGAGCACCCGCAGCTCGCCGGCGTCGGCGATCGCCTGGCCGGTCAGCAGCCGCATCGTCGTCGACTTGCCGGCGCCGTTGGGGCCGAGCAGGCCGAGGCAGATGCCCTGCGGCACGTCGAGGTCGAGCCCGTCGACCGCGGTGATCGGGCCGAAGCGCTTGACGACGCCGCTCAGTTCGATTGCTGCCATCGGCCCCGATGCTTTCATGACCGCCGGGTCGGACTCGCCCCGGCCGCGGAGGATGGAAGACTGGCGGCGTGCTGGACGAGCGCTGGATCAGATCGCTGCACGTCGAGTCGATGCGACGGGCGGACCTGCATGCCGAGCGCGACCCGCACGTGCTCTTCCAGGCCTCGACGATCGGCGCTCTGCTCGACGGTGCCTTCGACGGCGACCTCAGCTTCGCCGAGCTGGCCGAGCACGGCGACCTCGGGCTGGGGACGCTGAACCGGCTCGACGGCGAGATGATCGCGCTCGACGGCGAGTTCTTCCGCGCCGACGTCGATGGCGCCGTGCGCCCGATCGCCGCTGAAGAGAGGACGCCCTTCGCGGTGGTAACCAGGTTCGAAGCGGAGATCGACGCGCCGATCGAGGGCGTTCTCTCCCAGGCGGAGCTGCTGGCCCGGCTCGACGCGCTGGTTCCAGACGACGCCTCCTCCTGCGCGATCCGGCTCGACGGTCGCTTCCGGTCGCTGCGGGCGCGTTCGGTCCCGGCCCAGAGCCCGCCCTACCGGCCGTTGGCCGAGGTCGTCGCCGACCAGCACGTCTTCGAGCTGCGCGACGTCGCCGGCACCATGCTCGGCTTCCGTTTTCCCGCCTACGCCGAGGGGATCGAGGTCGCCGGCTACCACCTCCACTTCATCAGCGAGGACCGCTCGCGCGGCGGCCACGTGCTCGACTCGCGCAGCGACGGCCTGCGAGCCCGGCTCGATCCCTCCAACGACCTTCATATAGAGCTGCCGCCGCGGATCGACCTCGGTGACCCCGACCTCGCCGCCGCAACCCACGCGGCGATCGTGCGCGCCGAGGGCGGCTGACGCCGGGCCGCCGCGGGCGATTTCCTGCAGCGCTCAAGCCCCCCGGCCTACCGCCGATAGGGCAGCGATGCGCCGCGCCCATCTCACCTCCCTGCGTTCGCTCGCCGTTACAGCGCTGCTCGTGGCGCTGATCGCCACCGCGGCGCTGGCTCCGAGCGCGGGCGCCAGCCGCACCACCGCCGTCATCCCCAACGGCACCTACGGGGTGCAGGGGCCGCGCGGCGAGTACGTCGTCTTCATCGTTCGCGACCGCAAGGTGCGCAACCTCAACTTCAACATCCAGGTCACCTGCCAGGCCTCCGACTCGCCGATCAGCGAACAGCGCTTCTTCAGCGCCGGGGCCGACGCGCCGCAGGGCCGCCGGATTCCCGACAGCGGCAAGCTGATCCTCAACTGGCAGGAGCGCGGCAACGGGCGGCTCGGGCAGGTTCATGTCGAACTCAAGTTCGGCGTCCGCGACGTCGCCAACTTCGGCGTCATCGTGCCGGAGGAGTCGTCGCCGGAACCGGTTCCCGACGAAGCGCTCGAGAGCTGCGATGGCGTCAGCGCCCTGCGCTTCCACCGCGGCTTCGAGCTGACGCCGATTCCCTAAAACGGCTAGCAGCGCCGGTAGACCTTCCAGGACTCGTTGCGGGCGACCTGACGGAAACCGGGGGGGACCTCGGGCGAGAAGCGGGTCGGGTCCCTGGGGTCGAGGATGAAGTTGTGGATCACGAACTCGCTGGCCGGGGCGACGAAGTAGCCATGGCTGGGGATGCCTTCCTCGCTGGCGCTGACGATCTCGGTCGGCTTCACGTCGAGGCCGAAGGCGAGGCGGGGGACGGCGCGGTGGTTGGGCACGGCGACCGGGCCGCAGAGCGGCTCGAAGGCGCCGGCGTCGACCAGGTCGGTCAAATCTGACTCGATGCGGGCCTGGTTGGTGAGGTCGGTGTCGACCTGGGAGTCGAGGTCCCATTGGTTGGGGAGCCAGACGACGAACATCAGCGCGACCAGGCCGGCGAAGAGCTGCCAGCGGTGGCGCCAGCGGTGGCCGGGCTCCAGCAGCCGCCAGCCGAGCAGGGCGAGGGCGACGAAGATCGCCAGGATCGCGGCCGCCAGCATCGTGTAGCGGGCGAGGATCGCCAGGCCCGCCGCGGCCAGCAGCGCGAAGGCGGCGAGGGCGAGGACGGCGGCGGCGATGCCGAGGGCCGAGCGCCGCCGCAGAAAGGCGAAGCCGAGGACGACGCCGCCCAGCGCCCCGACCATCCCCGGCCACTGCAGCACTTCGCCGAGCGCTCGCGGCCCGTAGAGGACGAGGTCGACCGGCCCGGTGTGCCGCTTCAGCGTTTCCACCGTTTCCTGGGTGCCGGTCAGCGAGTAGAGCAGGTTGCCGGTGGTGATCGCGTCGAAGAGGACCCAGAGCACCGGTCCGGCGGCGGCGAGCGCGGCGAGCCAAACCAGCTCCCAACCCGAACGCTCCCCCCGCAACAGCCCGTCGATGGGCCGGAAACGTCCAAATGACGGACGTTTCCGGCCCATCGACCCCCAATCAATGGCGAGGTGGAGCCAGTAGGCGCCGGCGAAGAGCCAGGCCTCGGGGCGGAGCAGGCCCGCCGGGACCAGTAGGGCTAGGACCGGCCAGCCGGCACGCGGGCGTTTCGCCTCGACGAGGAGGGCGGCGAGGCAGAAGGCGATGTAGGGGAGGTCGATGTAGGCGCGCAGGCCGTTGGAGAGGAAGGGCGCCCGGGTCAGCACGATCGCGGCGGCGACGGCGCCGATCCAGCGGTCGAACCAGAGGCTGCCGAGGCGGTAGACGAAGTAGCCGATCAGGCCCAGCGAGGCGTAGGCGATGACCATCGTCACCGTGATCGCGCCGGCGCCCAGCGGCGTCGTCACCAGGCCGATCAGGTCGGTCAGCGGATGCGGGGTGGGGGGCAGGGCGGAGCCGTAGTCCGGGCTCGCTCCGTGCGCCAGTTCGCGCCCCCAGACGAGGGCGTAGATCGTGTCGTAGTTGGGGAAGCCGGCCGGGAAGACGAGCAGCAGCGCCGCCGTCACCGCGGCGACCCAGGCGGCCGGCGTCAGCCAGCTGGAGACCCTCGGTGGCACCGGCGCACGGTATCGGCGCGGCCCCCGGAGGCGCCGCCGGGCCGTGGATACACTGGATCGAGTCCCCCGATGACCGAGTCGACCTCCCTCTACCGCCGCCACCGCCCGGGCTCCTTCGACGAGGTCGTCGGGCAGCAGCACGTGGTCCGCACCCTGCGCAACGCGGTCGAGCAGGACAAGGTCCACCACGCCTACCTCTTCGTCGGCTCGCGCGGGACCGGCAAGACCTCGATGGCGAAGATCCTCGCCCGCTCGCTCAACTGCGAGCGCGGCGGGCCGACGGTCACCCCCTGCGGCGAATGCGAGTCCTGCGTGACGATCGCCGCCGGCACCTCGATCGACGTGATCGAGATGGACGCCGCCTCCAACCGTTCCGTCGACGACGTCCGCGACCTGCGCGAGCGGGTGGCCTACGCCCCCGCCGGCGGCCACTGGAAGGTCTACATCCTCGACGAGGCGCACATGCTGACCAAAGAGGCCTGGAACGCCTTTCTGAAGACGCTCGAGGAGCCGCCGCCGAAAACCGTCTTCGTGCTCGCCACCACCGAGTCGCACAAGGTGATGGCGACGATCGCCGACCGCTGCCAGCGCTTCGACTTCCAGCGCCCCTCGCTGGAGCAGATTTCCGAGGTGCTGAACCGGGTCGCGGTCGAGGAGTCGATCGAGGTCGACGCGGGCGCCGTGGCGACGATCGCCCGCTCCGCCTCCGGCAGCTTCCGCGACGCGCTCGGCACGCTCGACCAGCTGGTCGCCTTTGGCGGCAACAAGGTCGGCCTCGACGAGGTGCTGGAGATGCTTGGCGCCGCCGATGCCGAGCTGCTCTTCGACGCCGTCGACGCGGTCGTCGCCGAGGACCCCAAGGCGGTTCTGCTCGGGGTCGAGAAGATGGCCCGCTCCGGCCGCGACCCCTCCCAGTTCGCCCGCGACCTGCTTGCCCACCTGCGCTTCCTGCTGGTCACCCAGACGACCGGCGAGGTACCGACCTCTTTTGTGGTGACGGCGACCGACTCGGCCCGCCTGCAGAGCCAGGCAGCCGCCGTCGGCACGGCCAGCCTGATCCGCACGATCGACGAGCTGGCGACGGCGCTGACCGCCGTCCGCGAGGGCGACGATGCGCGCATGGCGGTCGAGATCGCGCTGCTCAAAGCGGCGCGGCCGGATCTGGATCCGTCGACCGAGGGATTGCTGCGTCGGATTGAGCGGTTGGAGGGACAGCTTGCGTCGGGCGGTGGCAATCGGCCCGCGGGTCCTGTCGCTGCAGAATCGCCTGCGCAGGACGATTCGGCTCCGGTTGCTGAAGAGGACGCTGAGACCGAAGAGTCGAGTGAGCCAGAGGGCGCGGAAGTGGATAGCCCAGAGCCGGAGCCGGAGGCTCAGGGGGGCCTCGATCTCGAGAAGCTGAAGCAGGTTTGGCCGGCGGTCCTGGATCAGCTGGCGACGGCGGCTCCAGCGTTGGCGGCGTTCTTCGAGGACGCGCGGCCCGTTGGGTTCGATGCTGCTGAGAGCGTCGTGGAGGTTTCATTCCCAGCCGGCGCCACCTTCAACAAGCGCAAGGCCGAGACGCCGGAGAATCGGGAGCGGGTAGCTGAATCGCTGGCGACCGTCACCGGCCAGAGCCTGAAGCCGACTTACGTCCTCCTCGACGGTGAGAGTGAGCCGCCGGTTGAGGCCGAGGCGCCCGCGCCGGAGACGGATGAGGGACTTAGCGAGGAAGAGCTGCTGGAGCGGCTGAAGAGCGAGTTCGACGCGGAGGAGGTCAGTTAGGTGACTCGAGGAGGCGGTCCCGGGGGCTTCGACATGAACGCCCTGATGAAACAGGCGCAGCAGATGCAGGATCAGATGCTGCAGGCGCAGGAGCAGCTCAAAGACGAGGTGGTCGAGGCCAGCGCCGGCGGCGGCATGGTCAAGGTGAAGGTCGGCGGCGACCTGACGCTGCGCGAGATCGTCATCGACCCCGAGGCGATCGACCCCGAGGAGGCGGAGCTGCTGGCGGACATGGTGCAGGCGGCGGTCAACGAGGGCCTGCGCGCCGCGCAGGAGCTGGCCAGCTCGAAAATGGGTGGGATCACCGGCGGGCTCGGCGGCGGCGGCCTGGGGGCCCTGGGGGGTTGAGCACCGAGGGCCCGGCACCACTCGCGCGCCTCGTCGCCGAGCTCTCACGATTGCCGGGGATCGGCCAGCGGACCGCGCAGCGACTCGCCTTCCACCTGCTGCGGGCGCCGGACGATGAGGCCTTCGCGCTGGGCGACGCGATCCGCGAAATGAAGGAGAAGGTCGGCCTCTGCGAGGAGTGCTTCAACCTCGCCGAGGGCCCGCTCTGCCGCATCTGCTCCGACCAGAACCGCGACCGGGCGCTGATCTGCGTGGTCGAGGAGCCGGCCGACGTGATCCCGATCGAGCGCACCCACGAATACCGCGGCCTCTACCACGTGCTCGGCGGCGCCCTCTCGCCGATCGACGGGGTCGACGCCGAAGACCTGAAGATCGCCGAGCTGCTCTCCCGGGTCGAGCGCGGTGGGGTGAGCGAGGTGGTGCTGGCCACCAACCCGACCACGACCGGCGAGGCCACCGCCCTGCACATCGCCGAGCGGCTGCGGGGCCAGGTCGCGGTAACCCGCCTGGCAAGCGGCCTGCCGGTCGGTGCGGATCTGGAGCACGCCGACGAGGTCACGCTCGGCAAGGCCCTGGCCGGCCGCCGCAGCCTCGATTAACCCGCAAATTGGATATCCGTCCTGGACGACCGTCGGGTCGCAAATAGCGGGTTTTAGCGACGCCTACGTCCGTTGCTTTCGCCAAGGTCACGGCGTGGCGGGCCAGTCGAACTCAGGCAGCGGAGCGGAGACCGGTTCTCCCGCGGGCCGCATCGCCCGCGAGGTTTCCTCGCTGCAGGCCACGCTGCTGGCCAAGCTGCATGACGAACTGAGCGGGGAGTCCGAGCAGTTCGCCCTCGCCGCCCAGCAGCTGGCGGGGGACTTCGGCGCCGTCACGGCGACGGCGGTGGATGCCGCCAGCGAACCGGTGAGGACCGTGCAGCAGCGGGCGGTCGGCGCGGAAACCGAGCCGGCAGCCGACGAACACCGCGAGCTCGCCAGCCTCTATCGGCCCGGCCACATGCGGCGCCGGCTCGACCAGATGGCCGAGACCCACCGGCGCTACGGCCACCCGTTCGCGCTCGCCGTCTTCGACGCCTCCGGGCCGGGAACGCGCAACGGCGATGCCGGCGGTGGCCAGGAGACGGTGCTGGCGATCGTCGGCGCGGCGCTGCGCGACAGCATCCGCCTCGTCGACGAAGCCTTCCGCCTCGAGGAGGACGCGATCTGCGTGCTCGCCCCCAACCTGCGCACGGTCGAAGCGGTGCAGATGGCCGAGCGGCTGCTGGGGCAGCTGGAGGAGCTGGAGCGGGCGGGGGGGCTGCGGATCTCGGTTTCGGCCGGTGTCGTCGCCTGTCCCGAGCACGGCACCGACGTCGACGAGCTGCTGCACAAGGCCGACGCGGCGATGTGGCGGGCGCACGCGGTGGGGCAGCCGGTGGGCCTGGGCGCTTTGCAAGATCGCTGACAGATTCCGGAAATTTGTCCATAACTGGTGTAAACCCGCACTTGAGGTGGGAGACTGGCGCGCAGATGCCCGGAATCCGAACCAACGCGGCGGCCGAAGTTCTCGGCGTCAGCCCCAACACCCTGCGTAGTTGGGAGCGGCGCTACGGCTACCCGGTCCCCAAGCGCACCGTCGGCAACCACCGCAACTACGAGCTGATGGAGCTGCAGACGCTGCGCGACGCGCTCGCCCAGACCGGCAACATCTCCTCAGCCATCGCCCTGGCCCGTCAGCGCCAGTCGGCGCCGGCCAGCGGCGGCGACATCCTCGCCGCGCTCGAGAGCTTCGACGAGAGTGCCGCCGACCGCGCGATCGAGGAGAGCCTGGCGCTGCGGCCGCTGGAGCGCACCGTCGAGGAGCTGCTGCTGCCGGCGATCGACGAGCTTGCCGCCGACCCCGACCGCAAGGCCGAGCTGGAGTTCGCCGCGCGCTGGGCGACCGGCTGGCTGCACGGCGCCCGTCGCCTCGCCTCCGCCGCCTCGCGCCCGGCCGGGATCCTGCTGCTCGACTCCAGCCAGGGCCTCGATGCCGAGGAGGTCCACACCCAGGCGCTCGACCTCTCCCTGCGCCGCGCCGGCTTCCGCGTCCTCGTTCTCTCCAACGAGCTCGGCGACGAGCGGCTCGAGCGCGCCCTCGGCGCCCTCGACCCGACCGCGATCGTCCTCTGCGGCCCCGGCGCCGACACCAAGGGCGCCGTGAAGCTGGTCCGCAAAATCCGCGAGGTCGGTTTCGACGCGCCGCTGTTCGGCTTCCGCGCCAGCGGTTTGATCGGCGGCGCGATCCCCTCCGCCGGCGAGAGTCCCAGTCAGGTGACCGGGATGCTCAACGCCGACCTGCGCCGCCGCGCCGCCCAGGCTTTCGCCTAGGCGGCGCTGACGCTGTTCTAGAGCGAGGCGATCGAGCTTTTCGCTGCGCTCAGCACGACCTTCGGGAGAGGCGCGAAGTCGAGCGCTGCTCCGTAGGCCTGGCCCTTGGTGATTGCGTAGGTGAGGAACTGCTGGACGAAACCCTTCTGGGCGGCGTTGTGGGGGACGATGGCGTAGGTGAAGGTCGAGATCGGGTAGGCCGTCGTCGCCGACTTCGGCGGGTTGGTGATGTTGATCTCGTTGCTCGCCGGCACGCTCTTGACCGTCGCAGCCGCGCTTTCGATGTTCTTCAGGTTCGGCAACTCGTAGTTGCCGGCCTTGTTCTCGACCGCGGCGGCGCCGAGGCCCGCGGCGATCAGGTAGGAGGCCGAGATGTAGCCGATCGCACCTGGCGTTTTGGTCACCGTCGCGGTGATGCCGGCGTTGCCTTTGGCGCCGACTCCGGCTTTGAAGCCGACCGTGGTCGCGTAGCCGACTTCGCTCTTCCAAGCGGGGCTGATCTTGGAGAGATAGTTGGTGAACGTGTAAGTGTCCCCAGAGCCATCGCTGCGGAACACCGGGGTAATGGTCAGGCCCGGAAGTTTCACCTTCGGGTTGATCTTGGTGATCTTCGGGTCGTTCCACTTGGTGATCCTGCCGAAGTAGATGCCGGCGATGATCGGCCCCGAGAGGTTCAGCGTCTTGACGCCGGGGAGGTTGAAACCGAGCCCCGTCGCCGAAAGGGCCCAGGGAACCTGGACGCAGCCGTTGCAGGCAGACGCCTGTTCCGGCGTCAGCGGCGCATCGGAGGCGCCGAAGTCGACGGTCCGGGAGGTTATCTGTGCGATTCCCGCCCCGGAGCCGACGGCGCCGTATTTGACCGGAATGCCTTCTTTGATTTCGAAGCCGTTGATCCAGTTGGCCATCAGCGGCGCAACCAGCGTCGATCCGGCTCCGGTGAGACCTGCGGCGGAGGCACTGGCCACTCCCGTCGCCATGACCATGACGGCCGCGATGGCCACCCCAAGCAACCTGATGCGATTCAAGAGAATTCCTTTCGACTCGTTCGATGTCTGCGGGCGCAAGGGTGCAGCCCGGGCGCGGCATAGCATCGGGGGCCGAAATCACACACATGTTTCAATCTCGTGAATGCCGGGGTGTTACAAAAATGTGACAGTAAGTGTGAAAGTTCGTAACAAAGAGGGCGGCTTTCTCATCTACGCTGCCGCGCATGAGCGCCAGCGCAGGCCCGGCAGTTATCGACACCCCGCAGTCCGCTCGTCGGTCGGGCCGGCGCCGTAAGCAGGCCGATCGGATCGGCGACGCCGTCCTCTATGGCGTCTGCCTTCTGGCCGCCCTGCTCGCCGTCGCGGTGATCGTCCTGATCGGCTATCAGGTGGTGCACGGGGCCGGCCCGGCGATCTCGAAGTACGGCCTCGGTTTTCTCGTCGACACGACCTGGCAGCCGAACTTCGGCGAATTCGGGGCCGGCTCGCTGATCTTCGGCACCGCGATCAGTTCCTTCGCCGCCCTCCTCCTTGGCGCCCCGATCGCGATCGCGATCGGGCTCTATCTGAGCCTGCTGGCGCCATCGGGGGTGCGGGGTGTGGTCGCGCCCCTGGTCGAGATGCTGGCGGCGATACCCAGCGTCATCCTCGGCTTCTGGGGCGTCCTCGTCCTGGCTCCCTTCGTGCAGGGGAGCCTGGAGCCGTGGCTGCACGACACGCTGGGCTTCATTCCGATCTTCGGCGCCCCCGAAACCACCGGGTCGAGCGTCTTCACCGCCAGCCTGATCCTGACGATCATGGTCGTGCCGATCATCGCCTCGATCTCCCGCGACCTCTTTCTGGCGGTTCCGCGCGACGTTCAGGACGCCGCCAGCGCGCTCGGCGCGACCCGCTGGGAGGTCGTGCGCGGAGTCGTCCTGCCCTCGACCGCCTCGGGGGTCGTCGCGGCGTCGCTGCTCGGGCTCGGGCGCGCTCTGGGCGAGGCGATCGCCGTGGCTCAGGTGATCGGCGCCGGCGCGGAGATCCAGGCCTCGCTGTTCAAGACGGGAGACACGCTGGCGGCGCGCATCGCCAACCAGTTTCCCGGCGCGCTGACCGAGATGCACAAAGCTTCGCTTTTCTACCTCGGCGTGATCCTGCTGGTGATCGGCGTCGCCTCGAACCTGATCGCCCAGTGGATCGGCAGGCGCTTCAGCTATCGGGGGGCGACGGCGCGTTGAGCGGCGGGCGCTTCGACCCGACCGCGCCGCTGACCCCGAGCGGCAACCTGCGCCGGCGCCAGCTGTTCAGCAGGCTCGCCGAGTACGGGGCGACCGCGGCGGCGGTGCTCGCCGTCGCGGTGCTGGCGATCGTCATCTACACGGTGGTGGTCCGCGGCGCCAGCGCCCTCGACCTCGACTTCCTCATCAGGGGCGCCCCGGAGGGGATCGGGCCGGAGCTCGTCGGCACCGCGGTGATCGTCGCGATCGCAACCGCGATCGCGATGCCGATCGGGGTCCTCGTCGCCCTCTTTCTCACCGAGTTCGCCGGCAATCGCGCCACCCATCTGATCCGCTTGACGCTGGACCTGATGAACGGGCTGCCCTCGATCATCATCGGGCTCTTCGTCTTCGGCCTGCTCGTCAACCACCAAAAGCAGTCCGGCCTGGCGGCCTCGGTGGCGCTGGCGATCATCATGATGCCGCTGATCGCCCGCGGCGCCCAGGAGGTCCTGCTGCTCGTCCCCGCCAGCCTGCGCGAAGCGTCCGACGCGCTGGGGGTGAGCCGCTGGCGGGCCGTGCTCGGGATCGTCCTGCCCAGCGCCCTCGGCGGCATCCTCACCTCGACCGTGCTCTCCGTCGCCCGCGCCGCGGGGGAGACGGCGCCGCTGATCTTCGCCACCTCGGTCTTCGACCCCTCGCGCTACTCGCTGAACCCGTTGGAAGCGCTGCCCAACGTTCCCGTGCGGGTCTTCCAGCTCTCCGAAGAAGCGAACCCAGAAGGGTTCGCCGAAGCCTGGGGCCTGTCCTTCGTGCTCGTCTCGCTGATCCTCTTCGCGAGCCTCGGGGCCAGGGCCCTGCTCGCCCGCAGCCGCCGGAGGATGGCTTCGTGAGCGAGCTCGAGCGGATTCAGGGGCTCGACCCAACCACTCCCGCGGTGCCATCGCGGGTGCGGATCCGCGGCGAGGCGCCGACCCCGGCGGGCGCGGCGACGGCCAGCGGCAACGGCCAGCTGCGCGTCGCCCCCGAGGTCGTCTTCGACTCCCGCGACGTCTCCGTCTTCTACGGCGCCAAGCAGGCCCTGGCGGGGGTCTCGCTGCGCATCCGGCGTGGCCAGATCACCGCCCTGATCGGTCCCTCGGGCTGCGGCAAGACGACCTTCCTGCGCAGCCTCAACCGCATGAACGACTCGGTCCCGAGCTTCCGGATCGACGGCCAGATCCTCTACCACAACCACGACCTCTACGGCGACAACGTCGACCAGGTCGAGGTGCGCCGCCGGATCGGGATGGTCTTCCAGAAACCGAACCCCTTCCCGAAGTCGATCTACGACAACGTCGCCTGGGCTCCGCGCAACCTCGGCCTCAAGTCGGACCTGGACGAGCGGGTCGAGAAAGCGCTGCGCGGCGCCGCCCTCTGGGACGAGGTCAAGGACCGGCTCAGGGACAGCGCCCTGGGGCTCTCCGGCGGGCAGCAGCAGCGGCTCTGCATCGCCCGCGCGATCGCGATCGAGCCCGACGTGCTGCTGCTCGACGAGCCCGCCTCGGCGCTCGACCCGATCGCGACGGGGGCGATCGAGGATCTGATGCACAGCCTCAAAGGCCGCTTCACGATCGTGATCGTCACCCACAACATGCAGCAGGCGGCGCGGGTCGCCGACCGGACCGCCTTCTTCAGCCTCGACTCCAGCGGCGCCAAGCCGGTCGGGTCGCTGATCGAGTTCGACGACACCGAGACGATCTTCGGCCAGCCGCGGGACCCCCGTACCCGCGACTACGTGACCGGCCGTTTCGGCTAGGCGCGTCACGACCTGCCGCCGAACGGTCGCCGTCGGTTTGGCGACCTCCGTGTCTACGCCCTGACCAGGTGGTGCAACTCGTAGGTGTACTGGACGTTCGGAGGCGATCCTTCACCGCTGTCCATCAATGGTTTGAGCGCCTCGGCCAGGCGGCCGTCGCGGAAAGCCTCCCAATCGCCCTCGGACTCCCAGGCGTTGGCGATGCGGAAGCTGCCTTTGCCGGTGTAGCCGGCGGCGTGAACGATCAGGCCGTCGGGCGGATCGCCCTCGATGTTCAGCCTCCCAGAGACTCCGTCGTAGTTGGTCGTGCTGCGGTCGGTTTCCTCTACCTCGAACTCCTGGATCTGCATGATCGCCATGGCTCAGCTCCTATCGGGGTCCGCGAGGACCCGTTCGATTCCCGAGTGAGCCGATCATCTCCCGCGCGCCCTCCAGGTGCAAGGGTCACCCGTCAGCTCCTCCTGGTCAGCCGCGCAGGATCGCGTCGCCGGAGACCTGCGGCAGCAGCGAGTTCCCGCACTGCCAGCAGAAGGTGGCGCCGCTGCTGTGCGGAGCCCCGCAGGAGCCGCAGGAGCCGGACGCGCCGGTCTCCTCCATGCGCACGATGCGCTCGACCTCGCTCAGTTCGGCGTCGGCATCCTGCAGCTCGACCGCGCGCTTGACCAGGACCTCGACCTTGATCCGGTTGCGCGTCGCCATCTCGTAGACGAGGCCGCCGAGGTCCCACTGCAGCTCCGCGACCCGGGCGACGAGCTGCTCGCGGCGGCGCTGCAGGTCGACGACGAACTCCTGGCCGTAGGCGGCGCTCAGCCCCCCTTGCGGGGCCGGCGTCGTGGCCGGGCCGGGCGCGGTGGGGATCGGCGCGGCGGCCTTGCGCTTGGGAATCCCGAGCCTCATTCGCCGAAGAATTCCCCGGTGAATTCGCCGCCCTCGCAACCGGCGGCGCCGCTCTCGCATTTGCCCCCAGGCTGCACGGTGGGCGGCGGCAGCTTGATGTCGCCAGCGGGCTTGAGGACTTCGGCGGCGGCTTCGGAGGTGCCGCTGCTGTCGACCGCCTTCTCGGGGGCTTTGGCTTTCTTCGCCTTGCCCTTGCCGCCAATTTCGTTGCCGCTACCGGCGGTCGACGCGGTCGCGGTTTCTTCGCCGCCGCCGACCCTGATGATCTGCGGCGCCGGTGCCGAGGCGACCGAGCTGCCGTTGTCGCCCGACTGTCCAATCATCACGCCGACCCCGATCGCCAGCACCAGCGTCGCCACGCCGGCGATCAGCGAGGCGTTGGCGGTCATCCGCGAGCGCCGCTCGGGTGGAGGGGAGGAGGGCGAGGGCTGGGCGGCCGCGGCGCGGTCGGGGTGCTTGATCGTGTCCATGAAGACCACGGCGTCCATGAACGGCAGCCGTGGATCGCCGCGCCGGAGGCCGCACTCGAGGCAGTAACGCTGGTCGGCGGCCATATGGGCGCCGCAAGACGGGCACTGTTCGCTCACCGGCGCATCTTCGGTCCCGGCCCCCAACCCAGTGTTTAAGAGTTGTGAAGGGACGGGTCCCGCTGGGACGAACTCAGGATGTTCACAACTGGGAGGAGATCTCAGGCGAGGATTGGCGCCCGGCGTGACCACCTCCAGCAACGACGAGAGCCTCGACGAGACCGGCGCCAAGGCTTGCGCGGGGTGCGGCGCGGCGATTTCGGGCAAGCGGGACCAGTGTCTGGAGTGTCGGTTCATGCCCTCTCCCTGGGCCGCGGCGGTCGCGGTGATGGGGATGCTCACGCTCGGCGTCCTGCTCGGCTCGGCCAGCAGTCAGGTCGCTCAGAGCGCCGGCCTCACCTCGATCCTGCTCGAAGTGCCGTCGCCGGCCCCCGCCGCGGAGAAAGCGGTCGCGGCGGCGCCGGAAGCCAGTCCCGCGCCGGCGCCGGCGCCGCCACTGCCGGCCACGACCTCCAGCCTTCCGATCGCCCCGCCGCCACCCGAAGAACCACTGCCCGAAGCGGCGCCCGAACCGCCCCCGCCGCCAGAATTCTTCGAAGAAGAAGAAGAAGAAATGCTGCCGCCGGTCAAACACGTGTTCCTGATTGTGCTCGGCGAAAACAGCTACGAGGAAGCGTTCGGGGCGAGCTCCCCGGCTCCCTACCTGGCGCAGACGCTGGCCGCGAAAGGCGAGCTGCTATCCAATTACTACGCGGTGACGAAGGGCGTCCTCGCCAACCAGATCGCCCTGCTCAGCGGTCAGGGCCCGACTGTGGAAACGGCAGCCGGTTGCCCAACCTTCGCCGACATCGTGCCCGGCACGATCTCCGCCGCGGGCCAGGTCGAAGGGGCCGGCTGCCTCTATCCGGCGGCGGCGGCGACTCTGCCCGGTCAGCTGACCGAGAAGAAACTGAGCTGGAAGGCCTACGTCGAGGATCGCGCCGCCCCCTGCGTGCGCGAGGAAGGTTCGCGCGATCCCCTCGTCTACTTCCACTCGCTGACCGATGAGCCCGAATGCGGGCGCAACGACGTCAGCCTCGAACAGCTCGCGCCGGACCTTGAAACGGCGACGAAGACGCCTGCCCTCTCCTACATCGTCCCCAACGCCTGCCACGCCGGCGGCGAACTGCCGTGCGAAGAAGGTCAGCCGACCGGCCCCGTCGCGGCCGAAGAGTTCCTGCAGAGGGTCGTGCCGGCGATTGAAGCCTCGCCCGCCTATAAGGAAGGCGGGCTGATCGCGATCACCTCCGCCCAGGCGCGGCAGACCGGGTCGGCCCCCGATTCCAGCTCCTGCTGCATCTCCCCGACCTACCCGAACCTTCCCGCCGAAGCGGCGCCGGAAGCCGTGACCGGCCCGGTCAAAGCGAGCGGCGGCGGCGGGCGCGTCGGCCTGCTCCTGATCTCGCCCTTCGTCGCTCCCGGCACGGTCAACGAGAGCGGCTACTACAACCACTTCTCGCTGCTCTTCAGCATCGAGGAACTGTTCGGCCTGGAACGGCTCGGGTACGCCGCCGAAGAAGCGCTGACGGCCTTCGACGGCAGCGTCTACAACTACGAAACGTCGAGCAGCAGCGCCAGCTGCCGCGACTGCGCCAACAGGGTGCCGTCGGCCGACCAGAGCTCGCCGTCTTCCTCGAAGAACCCGTGGCGGGCGATATTCGACCTGAAGGAGACGAGGTAGGGATCCTCGGCGCTCGCGCCCGCCGGCGGCAGCGGCGAGCGGAAGTGCACCGTGTAGTCGATCGTCGGCGCCCCGTGCGGGCGCTCGAGCTTGACGAAGGGGGCCGGGAACCAGGTGTCGAGGAAGGCCGCCGCCAGCGGCGCGTCGAGCAGGCGCGGCTCGCGGGTGCGGATCCAGGCGCCGGTGTGGGGGGCGCCGCCGGAGAACGCCGGCTCGCCGAGGGCGGGGCGGACGCGATAGTTCTGCAGCATGTTCGGCCGGCTGGCCCGGGTTTCGGGGTCGATCGTGTGCAGCTCGCCGGGCTCGCCGGCGGCGGGCATGGTCAGCTCGGAGAAGCCGCCCTCGCCCCAGTCCTCCGAGAGCACCGCCTGCGCGGTCGCCTGCACCTTGCCCTCCTGGGTCATCCGCGCCGAGAGGAAGGTGACGCGGCCGCCCTCGCGCTCGACCTCGACGGCGATCTCAACCGGGCCGGCCAGCGGCGCCCGCTGATAGTGGACGGTGAGCGAACGCGGCGCCCGCTCGGCGCTCGCGCTCGCCTGGATCGCGCGCAGGATCACCGCCGCCACGTAGCCGCCGTTGGGCCCCTTGCCGACCCACCAGCGTTCGCTCATCGTCGCCGCGAAGCGGCCGCCGCCGAGCTCCTCGACGGCGGTGTCGGCGTCGAACCCGGGCAGGACGACCGTGCCCGTCTCCAGTCTCACGCGCTCTCCGGTTCGGGGCGGCTGGCGACGGGCGGCGCCTGCTCGCTGATCCCGAAACGGTCGTGCAGGCGCCGCAGCGGCGCCGGCGCCCACCAGTTCCACTTGCCGAGCAGCTCCATCAACGAGGGGACCAAGAGGGCGCGGACGATACTGGCATCGATCAGCACCGCCAGCGCCGTGCCGACCCCGTTCTCCTTGATGAAGATGATCTGCGAGGTGGCGAAGGCTCCCATCGCGACCGCGAACAGCAGCGCCGCGGCGGTGACGATCCGCCCGGTCCGCTCCAGCCCGATCGCCACGCACTCCGAATCGGAGGCGCCGTTGTCGCGCGCCTCCTTGATCCGCGAGAGGAGGAAGACCGCGTAGTCGGTGGAGAGGCCGAAGGCGACCGCGAAGAGCAGGATCGGCATCGTCTGCTCGATCGCCCCCGGGCTGGAGTAGTCGAGGAAGCCCTCCAGGCGGCCGTCCTGGAAGATCAGCACCAGCAGGCCGAAGACGGCGCTGAGGTTGAGGAAGTTCATGATCAGCGACTTGATCGGCAGGATCACCGAGCCGGTCATCAGGAAGAGGATGACCAGGGTGGCGACGATCACGATCGCCAGCGCGATCGGCAGGTGGCTGGAGAGGCTGCTCTGGAAGTCGATGAAGTCGGCGCTGGCACCGCCGACCAGCACGCTGGCGCCCGCTGGCGGTGGGATCGCCCGGATCCCCTTCACCGTCTCCTGGCTGGCAGCGGAGACGAAGGGGTTGGCGGAGACCGCCTGGATCGCGCTGACGCCGCCCCGCAGCCGCTGCGGGGGCAGGACTTCGGCGACCCCGGGGACGCGCTCGACCGCGGCCGCCACCGACGCCGCTGCCCCCGGCCCGCCGCCGTCGACGCTGACCCAGATCGGCGTCTCGTGGTAGGGCGGGAAGCGTTCGCTGACCGTGTCGTAGGCCTGGCGGGCGCTGGCCGACTCCGGCAGCACGCTGGGGTCGACGGTGTTGAACTTGATCCCGAGGAAGGGCAGTCCCATGACGATCAGCAGCAGCGCGCTGAGCGTCGCCACCGGCAGCGGCCGCCGCATAACGAAGCGCGAGAGCCGGTACCAGAAGCCGTTCTCGTCGACCTCGGTGTCGGCCTCGGCGCGGCGCTGCAGGAACTTCGGCGCGCCGGCGTTGACCCGCGAGCCGAGCAGGGTCAGCACGGCGGGCAGGACGGTCAGCGAGATCAGCGCCGCGAACAGCGCCACCAGGGCACCGCCGAGGCCCATCGAGTAGAGGAAGCGCTGGGGGAAGACGAGCAGCGAGGCGAGCGCCGCGGCGACGGTCAGCGAGGAGAAGAAGACGGTGCGGCCGGAGGTGGCAAGCACCCGCCGCATCGCCGCCAGGCCGGGCCCGCTCCTGGCGATCTCCTCGCGATAGCGGGAGACGATGAAGAGGCTGTAGTCGATCGCCAGCCCCAGCCCCAGCGCCGTGGTCAGGTTGAGGGCGAAGATCGAGATCGAGCCGAATTCGCTGGCCAGGCGCAGGATCAGGAAGGTGCCGACGATCGCCAGGCCGCCGATCATCAGCGGCAGCACGGCGGCGACGAGGCTGCGGAAGAACAGCAGCGAGAGCAGGAAGAGCAGCGGGAAGGCGAGCATCTCGGCCATTTTCAGGTCCTTCTCGACCTGCTTGTTGACCTGCTCCTGGGCGACCGCGAAGCCGCCGACGACGACGCCGGGATTGGCGGCGAGCCGGTCGGCGATCTCGCCACCGGCTTCCTGCAGCTCTTTGTCCCCGGTCGGCTTCAGGGAGATCGCGAAGTAGCTGGACTGGCCGTCGCGGGAGACGAAGGCGGGGGAGCGGGTGTCGTAGTAGCCGGTTACCGACTCGACGTCGGCGCGGCGGCGCACGCTGCGCTCCAGCGCCTCGACCCGGGCGCGGCTGGAGGCCGCGGCGACCGGGGCGTCTTCGACCACGGCGAGGACCGCCGGCACCCGCAGGCCGGCATCCTGGAGCTGTTCCCTCGCCTGCACCGTCTCGGTCGCCGGATCGTCGGCCCCGTAGGGGTCGAGGCGGCTGGCGACCCCGCCGCCGATCGCGCCGGCGAGGATGAAGAAGAGGATCGCGAAGATGCCGATGCGGCGGGCGTTGCCGTCGGCGAAGCGGGCGAGGGCGTCAAACATCAGCTACTCCTTTTCTCGGGAGCGGAGTCGAGGATCTGGGCCTCCATCCGCTCGCACCAATCGGCAAACCATTCGGTGAACTCGATGCCGCCCCGCAGCACCATCAGCGGGAACGGGTCAGACTTGGCCGCCGCCATCGGCTCCATGGCGAGCAGCTGAGCGTGGACGGAGCGGCGGTAGTCCCGCATCGCCCGCAGGACCTCGGCCGCCTCCTGGCGTGGCAGGGCGTCGGCGAAGAACAGTTTCAGCAGCCCTTCCTCGCGCATCTCGAAGGTTCGCGGCGGCTGGCGCAGCCAGGCCTTCAGCTCCTCCTCGCCGTCGGCGGTGATCTCGTAGACGGTTCGTTTGCGGCCACCCGTGGGAGCGGCGACTCCCTCGATCAGTCCCGCCTCCGAGAGCCGTTTCAGCTCCGGATAAATTTGGCCGTAGCTGGCGGCCCAGAAGAACCGCGTCGTCTCGTCGACCACGGCCTTGATCTCATAGCCGGACTTCGGCGCCCCGCGGATCATTCCGAGGATCACGTAGGCGGTTGCGCTCAGCTGCTCCATCTCCTGTCAGTATATATCGCTCCGATATATCTAAAAGTGTGATCCTGATCACTTATGGTCGTCCCTCTAGCTCGTTTGCCCACAACTTCAGAAGGAGCCAAGAATGGCGCTTGACCAGAGCAAGATCGGCCGGGTCGTAGCCGAGCAGATGGAGGCGATCGAAGGCGACTACGGCGACGACTGCGAAATCGGCGACGTCTGCACGATCGTCGAGGTGGTCGGCCCGCACGGCTCCCACGTCCGCGTCCGCAGCAGCGACATGCGCCCCCACAGCGGCCTCGGCCTTGTGCGCATGGCCGAACAGGCGATGCTCGGGAACCTGGGCGGAGGGTCATAGAAGCGTCATTGAAGGGTGGAAACGATGGCTGCGATACCCGGAGAAACTCCTGCGGGGAAGGTCATGAGTGAAGCGATCGAGTTGGCGATCGCCGAAGAGTCGCCTGCAGCGAGCTAATGCCGCCGGTCGCTGTCGGCAGCCGCTAAATCGCAGTAGCTCCCGCCGATGAGGTTGGCGTCTTCGATGTCGAATGCCTGGCGCAGGATCTCGACCCGCGTTTCGGCGCTGGAAGCGTCGCTGTCGGCGATCGCCTCGAACTCGATGAAGTGACCGAGGCCGTCGACCCGATCCAGGTGGATGCGCACCTCTTCCCAGATGAACAGCCGCCGCTCTTTCGCGACCACGACCTCGACGCCAAGGGTGCTGGCAAGGGCGGCCTTCAGCTCGTCGGCCTTCTCGACCGGGACGATTCGGTAGCGGCTCTGGCGCTGCCCGGCACGATCTGAGCGCTCATAGGCGATCAGCTGCGCCTCCGCGCCCTCTTCCTCGCGCAGCTTCAGTCGTCCACGCTGAGTGCCGAAGTAGGTATCGCGCTGGACGAGCAGGGAGCGGTCTTCGGCACCAAGGGTCGCGCACGCCGTCAGTGACCGTTCGGGGTCGGGATCCCTGGCCTTCAACTCGATGTTTCGGCGCTCGGTGACGATTGCGGCAGCTTAGGCGGACCGCGCAGTGCCCGCTCGGACTATCCTCAGACCCTTATGAGCGGGGCGGAATCCGACATCGTCGTAATGAAGTTCGGCGGCACGTCCGTCGCCGGCGCCGAGCAGATCAAGCGCGCCGCGGAGCGGATCGTCGCCGCTCGGGAGGCGGGCAGCCGGGTCGTCGCCGTGCTCTCGGCCCGGGGCAAGACGACCGACGAACTGGTCAGTCAGGCCCAGGAGATCTCGGCGCGGCCGGTCGCCCGCGAGATGGACATGCTGCTCTCGACCGGGGAGCGGATCTCCTGCGCGCTCTGCGCGATGGCGATCCACGACATGGGCCACGAGGCGATCTCGCTGACCGGCTCGCAGGCCGGGATCGTCACCGACTCCTTCCATACGAAGGCGCGCATCGTCGACGTCCGCGCCGACCGCATCAAGGAGGCGCTGGGGGAGGACCGGATCGTCCTCGTCGCCGGCTTCCAGGGCGTCTCCACCGACAGCCGCGACGTCACCACGCTGGGGCGCGGCGGCTCCGACACCACCGCGGTCGCCCTCGCCGCCGCCCTCGACGCCAGCGTCTGCGAGATCTACACCGACGTCGCCGGCGTCTTCAGCGCCGACCCGCGGGTGGTCCCCGACGCCCGCAAGCTCGCCCGCGTCTCCTTCGAGGAGATGCTGGAGATGTCGGCCTCCGGGGCCGGGGTGCTGCAGCTGCGCTCGGTCGAGTACGCCCGCAACCACGGCGTCCGCATCCACTGCCGCAGCAGCTTCGAGGACGGTCCCGGTACCCTCGTCGTAGCCGAGGAGGAGACCGTGGAGCAACCTTTCGTAACCGCCGTGACCCACTCCAACGCGGAGGCCCGCGTGACGCTGACCGGCGTCCGCGATGAGCCCGGCGTCGCCGGCCGCATCTTTCAGGCCCTGGCCGACGCCAACGTCAACGTCGACGTGATCATCCAGAACGAGCCGGTCGGGGGCGATCAGCTGGCCGACCTCTCGTTCACCGTCGACCGCGCCGATCTGCCGGTCGCCAAGGACACGATCGCCGCCCTCGGCGACGTCTCGCTCAAGGTCCGCACCGACGAGCAGATCGGCAAGGTCTCGATCGTCGGCGCCGGCATGCGCTCGCACCCCGGCGTCGCCGCCAAGGTCTTCGAGGTGCTCGGGGCCGAACGGATCAACATCGAGATGATCTCCACCTCGCCGATCAAGATCTCCTGCGTCATCGCCGCCGACCGCGTTCCCGACGCGGTCAAGGCGCTGCACGCCACCTTTGAGTTGGGCGACGACGCGATCCGCCCCGAGGACCCGACCGGGCCCGAGCACCGGCCCACGGTCGCCAACTGAGCCGCCGTTCATAATCGGGCGATGGCGGGCGACGGATACAGAGTCGGAGTCGTGGGCGCGACCGGGCTGGTCGGGACCACGATCCTCGAGCTGCTCGCCGCTCGCGACTTCCCGGTCTCCGAGGTCGTTCCCTTCGCCTCGGCGCGCTCCGCTGGCCGCGAGCTGGAGTGGAAGGGCTCGACCATTGCCTGTCGTGAGCTCAGCGAGGACTCGATCCAGGGCCTCGACGTCGTCCTCTCCTCCGCCGGCGGCGCGATCAGCGCCGAGTGGACGCCGCACCTGGTCGAGGCCGGCGCCGTGGTCGTCGACAACACCAGCTACTGGCGCATGCACGACGACGTGCCGCTGGTCGTAGCCGAGGTCAACCCGGAGGCGCTCGACTCCCACAAAGGGATCGTCGCCAACCCCAATTGCTCGACCATGCAGATGGTCGTCGCGCTGAAGCCCCTATATGACGAGGCCGGGATCGAGCGGCTGGTGATCTCCACCTACCAGGCGGTCTCCGGCACCGGCAAGGCGGCGATCGACGAGCTGCGCGAGCAGGCGCGGGCGGTGCTGGCGGGGGAGGACCCGGTGGCGGGCGTCTACCCGCACCCGATCGCCTTCAACGCCCTCGCCCAGGCCGGCAGCTTCCCCGCCGGCGACGACCACACCGACGAGGAGCGCAAGCTGATCAACGAGACCCGCAAGATCCTCGGCGACGAGAAGATCCGGGTCAGCGCCACCTGCGTGCGGGTGCCGGTCGTGACCGGCCACTCCGAGGCGGTCAACGTCGAGACCCGCCAGCCGCTCAGCCCCGAGCGCGCCCGCGAGCTGCTGGCCGCCGCGCCCGGCGTCACCGTCGTCGACGATCCCGCCGCGGGTCGCTACCCGATGGCGATCGAGGCCGCCGGCAAGGACGACGTCTTCGTCGGCCGCATCCGCCGCGATCCCGGCAACAAGATGGCGCTCGACCTTTGGGTGGTCAGCGACAACCTGCGCAAGGGCGCCGCCACGAACACCGTGCAGTTGGCCGAGGTTCTGGCCGAGCGCGGCCTGCTCGGGTCGAGTTAGTCCCGCATACCGACATTAAGTCGCCCCGCCGCGACTGAGACGCCGCAGCGCGAACGGCGCCGCCACCGTGGTCAGGATCGACATCCCGACCACGACCGCGAAGAGCTCGGCGTCGACGACCCCCTCGGCGGCGCCGATCGAGGCGACGACGATCCCCACCTCGCCGCGCGGAACCATGCCGACACCGACGATCGAGGCTTCCTCACGACCCAGCCCCCGTGCTCCGAGGTAGCCGGGGATCACCTTGGTCACGACCGCCAGGGCGGTGATCGCCCCCAGCAGCAGCAGCGCGTGGGCGCTGAACAGCGAGTCGAGGCTGAGCTCGATGCCGATAAAGGCGAAGAAGAAGGGCGGGAAGAAGGCGTAGAGGGGTTGGACTTCCTGCTCGATCGAGTTCTGGTCCTTGGTCTCGGCGACGATCATTCCGGCGAGGAAGGCGCCGATCAGTGCCGCCAGCCCGATCTGGGCCGAGAAGGCGGCGAGGCCGAGGCAGAGGATCACCGCCGGCAGCAGCGGCGAGTCGGCGAAGCGCGGCGCGTTCAGCAGCCGCGGGCGGCGCTGCAGCAGCTGCGTCCCGCCCAGCGCAACGAAGGCGACGAAGGCCACCGCCACCGCCAGGGCCAGGGCGATCTTGGCGGCGTCGACGCCGCCGTCGGCGGCCATCCCGACCGCGATCGAGAGCAGGATCAGGGCGAGGATGTCGTCGACCACGGCGGCGCCGAGCACGGTACGGGCGGCAGGGCGGCGGGCGATCCCGAGGTCGAGGAAGGTGGCCGAGGTGATGCCGGCGCTGGTCGCCGCCAGGGCGGCGCCGAGGAAGACGCTGGTTTCGGTGCTTTCGCCGAGCGCCAGACCCAGCCCGATCCCGGCCAGGAAGGGGAGGGCGACGCCGGCGCTGCCGACGGTGAGCGCGATCCGCCCGACCGCGCGCATCTCCGAGAGCTTCGTCTCCAGCCCGACCCAGAAGAGCAGGAAGACGACGCCGAGCTCGGAGAAGACCCGCAGCACCTCGTTGACCTCGACCCAGCCAAGGATCGAGGGCCCGACCAGGACGCCGCCGAGAATCTCGCCGACGATCGCCGGCTGCCCGATCCGCTTGAACACCTCGTCGCCGAGCTTGGCGGCGACGAGGACGAGGAAGAGGTCGGTCAGGACCCCCGCCGTGTCGCTGGCGGAGGCGAGTGGGAGGAGAATGGACTCGATCGCCCCAGGCTATGCGGTGCGGGGAAAAGTCACACTTTGGCGAACCACATGTAATGTTTTGTCCGCTAGCCTGCGTGCATGGAGCAAGGACGAACCAATTGGAACGACGATCGCCTCGACCACCTGTCGGAACAGGTCGACTCGTTGAGAAGTCACATGGATGAACGGTTCGAGAAGCAGGATGCACGCATTGGCGCCCGCTTCGACGCTCTCCAGCACTCGATGATCATCACCCTTGCAGGGATCCTCGCTGCCTTTGGCAGCGCCCTGTTGGCGATTCGGCTCTAATCGCTTACTAGGCCGGAACAGCTGCCAAACGGTCCTCGACCCAGCCGGTCGAGGCGATGTGCTTGCTCATGCCCAGTTCCTTCGGCTCGGCGCCGAGCGCCAGGCCGACCAGCTGGGGGAGATGCAGGACGGCGAGGCCGAGGTCGCGGTTGACGACCTTGGCCGCCTCCGGCTGCTGCATATCGAGGTTGAGGTGGCAGAGCGGGCAGGGGGTGACGAGGCAGTCGGCGCCGGCGTCGATCGCGTCGCCGACGTGGGTCCCGGCCTGTTTGAGCGAGGTCTCGCGGTTCATCGTGATCACCGGGAAGCCGCAGCATTTGCGGGCGCCGTCGTACTCGACGACCTCGCCGCCGAGGGCGACGATTACCTGCTCCAGGTAGACGTCGCGGTCGGGGAACTCGGCGTAGCCGAGGCGCTCCTTGGGGCGGACGATGTAGCAGCCGTAGAAGGGGCCGACCTTGAGGCCCGACAGCGGCCGCTTCACCTGGGCGGCGAGCTTGTCGAGGCCGTAGTCCTCGACAAGCAGCCAGAGGAAGTTTTTGTTGTTCCAGGAGCCGTCCTCGGACTTCTCGTAGGCCAGGCCCTGGCCCGAGAGCGCCTCGTTGACGTGGGCGCGGTAGGAGGAGTCGGCGTCGAGCCGCTGCTGGCACTCCGACTGCGCGCCCTGGCAGGTCGAGCAGATGTTCATCATCGAGAGCCCGGTCTTCTGGGCGAGGGCGAAGGTGCGGGCGTTGAGCGTGTCGGCCAGCTCCTGGTTGTGCTCGGCGATGACGCCGGCACCGCAGCAGTTGGCGCGGTCGAGGGTGACCAGCTCGATCCCTAGCTTCTCGGCGACCAGTGCCATCGAGCCGTGCAGCTCGGGCGTGAAGCCGCGCGAGACGCAGCCGGGCCAGTAGGCGACTTTGATCGGCTTGCTCACGGTGAAGACTCCTCGCTGGTCGGGGCGGTGGCTTTCTCCTTGAAGGCGTCCTCTGCCTCCAGCTCGGCCAGCTCGCCCTCGTCGCCGTTGATGTACAGGTTGAATTCCTCGTTGTGCTCCTCGGCGTGCTTGTAGATCGCCTTGACCTCGTCCTGGGCGCCGTCGGGGAGCTTGTGGTGGACGCCGGGGATCAGCTTCGGCAGCGAGCGCATCTTGCCGGTCCTGATGCCGCGGATTGCGATCGGGATCGAGCCGAGCATTTCCTTGATCGCCCGTTTGCTCGGTTTCAGCTTGCCTTTGACGCCCGGAGCGAAGGACTCCTGCAGCAGCAGCGACTCGTCCAGGGTGCCCTTCTTCTCGATGATCTTGACGAAGGCCATCTCGTGGTCGTGACCGCTGTTGGGGTCCTCGATCCCCTCTTCGCCGGCCTTGCGGCGCAGGCGCATGATCTGGTCCATCGGCGCCACGTCCTTGGGGCAGGCGTCGACGCAGCTGAAGCAGTGGGTGCAGTCGTAGATCCCGTGCGGATCCTCGGCGAGGTCGTGCAGGCGCTCTTTGGTCTCGGCGTCGCGCGGGTCGCCGACGAAGCGGTAGGCCTTGGCCAGCGCCGCCGGGCCGATGAAGTCCGGGTCGGCTTCCATCGAGAGGCAGGAGGAGACGCAGGCGCCGCACTGGATGCAGGCCATCGACTGGGTGATGTCGAGCATCGATTCCGGGTCGACGATGTACTCGCGCTCGGGCGCCTCGCCGTGGGGGAGGAGCCAGGGGGTGACGCGGCGGATCTTGGTCCAGTGCGTCGACTCCATGTCGGTGATCAGGTCCTTGACCACCGGCATGTTGCCCATCGGCTCGATCACGATCACGTTGTCGGAGGTCTCGCCGCCGACCGCGCTCGCCACCTTGTCGGCTCTTTCTTGTGCCTCGCCGATCTGGGTCTTGCAGCCGAGGCCGGACTGGCCGTTGATCTTCATCCCGCAGGAGCCGCAGATCGCGGCGCGGCAGGAGCAGCGCACAGCCAGCGAGCCGTCCTCGCGGTCCTTCACCTGCAGCAGGCTGTCGAGCACCGAGAGCGAGGGCTCGAGGTCGACGTTGAACTCCTCCCAGTAGGGCCCCTCGCCGCTCTCGGGCTGAAACCTGCGGACTTTGATCTTGTAATCGGCCATCAGTACGTCCTCGCTTCCGGTTCCCACTGGGTGATGGTCACCTCGGAGTAAGAGATCTCGGGCCCATCGTCGGTCTGCTCGAGGTCGATGTGTTTGAGCCACTCCTCGTCGTTGCGCTCGGGGTAGTCGGTGCGGTACTGGGCGCCGCGGCTCTCCTTGCGCTCCAGCGCGGCGAGGCAGGTGCACTCGGCGTTGTCGAGCATGTACCCGAGCTCGATCGCCCCAAGCAGGTCCTGGTTGAAGACGCTGCCGTGGTCGTCGATGTAGGCCGTCTTCGCCTCCTCCTTCAGGCGCTTGACGATCTCGATCGCTTCCTGGATGCCGGCCTCGTCGCGGAACACGGCGACTTTGGCGTCCATCGTCTGGCCCAGCTCCAGCTTGATCTCGGAGACGCGGCGGCCGGAGCCCTGCTCGCGCGAGTTGATGTCGGCGATCATCGCCTCCTCGTCCTCGAGCACCTTGCGCGACGGCCGTGAGCCCTCGGTCCGCTTGGCGCGGGCGGCGGCGTCGGCGCCGGAGCGGCGGCCGAAGATCAGCGTGTCGAGCAGCGAGTTGGCGCCGAGGCGGTTGCCGCCGTGGACGGAGACGCAGGCGGTCTCGCCGGCCGAGTAGAGGCCGGGGATGTCGGTGCGGCCGTCGACGTCGGTCTTGACCCCGCCCATCGTGTAGTGGTTGCCCGGCTTGATGTGGATCGGTTCCTTGGTGATGTCGACGCCGGCGAAGTCGCGGCCGACGAGGACGATCTCCCGCAGCGCCTCGTGCACGCGCTTTTTCGGGACCACGGTGACGTCGAGGGCGACGGTGCCGTCGGGGAAGCCGCGGCCCTCGTTGATCTCGGTCTGCTCGGCGCGGGAGACGACGTCGCGCGAGGCCAGCTCCATCTTGTTCGGCGCGTACTTCTCCATGAAGCGTTCGCCGTTGGCGTTGAGCAGGTGGGCGCCCTCGCCGCGGGCGCCCTCGGTGATCAGGAAGCCCTTGCCCGCCAGCGTCGTCGGGTGGTACTGGATCATCTCCATGTCCATCAGCTTGGCGCCGACCCGGTAGGCCATCGCGATGCCGTCGCCGGTGCAGATCAGCGCGTTGGTGGTCGGCTTCCAGACCTGGCCGTTGCCGCCGCAGGCGAGGATCACCGACTTCGCCTCGAACAGCTCCATCGAGCCGTCGGCGACGTTGCGGGTGACGACGCCGCAGCACTCGCCGTTCTCGTCCATCGCCAGGGCGGTGCTGAACCACTCCTCGTAGCGGGCGACCGAGTCCGAATATTTCATCAGCTGCTCGTAGAGCACGTGCATGATCGCCTGGCCAGTGATGTCGGCGACGTAGTACGTGCGGGCGGCGGAGGCGCCGCCGAAGGCGCGGGTGCCCAGCTTGCCTTCCTCGTTGCGGTGGAAGGTGACGCCGAGGTGCTCGAGGTGGAGGATCTCCTCCGGTGCCTCCCGGGTCATGATTTCGATCGCGTCCTGGTCGCCGAGGTAGTCGGAGCCCTTGATCGTGTCGAAAGCGTGTGACTCCCAGGAGTCGCCGGGGTTGAGCGCGGCGTTGATCCCGCCCTGCGCTGCGTTGGAGTGGGAGCGGACCGGGTGGACCTTGCTGATGATCCCCACCGATACACCTTCCTCGGCGGCCGCGAGGGCGGCGCGCTGGCCGGCGAGGCCGGCGCCAATTACGAGAACGTCATGAGTGGGCACGGCGCCGGACTCTATAGCGCGAAAATCCGACCCCGCAGTCGGAATTCGCAGCTGGGCGGGGTCGGGGGAGGACCCGCTGGAGCAACAGCGGGGAGGCTCCAGCGGGTCCTCCCCCGACCCCGGATCAGAAGCTAGGTTCTCCAGTCGCTCAGAGCCAGCGTTCGCCGAGCCTGCGGATCGCTGCCTCGCTGAGCTGGATGGCACTGCTGACCGAGCCGAAGTCGACGTTCTCGGCGAGGTCGTGCCACCAGTGGTAGTTGGCGGGCTGCTTGAGATCGGTGCAGCCGGCGATCACCGCGGTCTCGTATCCGGCGGCCAGCGGCTCCAGTCCGTCGGTGCCGTTGTGCAGGCGCAGGTTGGGGTAGAGCCAGATCCCCATCTCCTCCGCCAGCCCGTCGATGAAGGCGAGCGCCCGGGGCGGGTAGTCGTGCAGCTTGAGGAAGCCCTCCGCGCGCAGGGCCAGCAGGTGCGGCGAGCCGATCGACTCGAGGCAGAGGAAGAAGGTCCCCTCCCTGGGCAGGGAGGGGAAGTGGCGTTCGCCGAAGGCTTTGATCCCCTCGCTGAAGGACTCCTCGGAGCCGACCGAGAGCAGGATCACCCTGATCCCCTCCGGTGGCTCCGCGACGAAGCGCTGGGCCAGGGCCAGCTCGGCGACGACCGCGGTGCCGTTGTCGTTGGCGCCGGGGACGACCTTGCGCGCGCCGATGTCGGCCATCGCCGCCATCGAACCAAGACCGAGGAAGAGGCCGAGCTTGGCGAGCAGCCGCTTGCCGGTCAGGGCGCCGAGCCCGGCGAGCAGCGGCCCGCCGACGACCGGCGCCATCAGCATCGGGCTGGTGTCGCTCTTCTCGATCAGGCCGAGGCGGTCGGCGATCAGCGGGATCTGCGGGTGGAAGACGAGGCCGGAGTGGGCGGAGTCGTGGTGGGAGATGACGACGACGGTGCGCTCGGCCTCGGGGTCGCCCAGTTCGCAGACCACGTTGTAGGTGGTGCGTTTGGGCAGCAGCCGTCGTAGGCGCCGGTGTCCGGGAGGGAAGTCGTCGGCGATGCCGGCCGCGCCGAGGGCTCCCAGGACGGCGCCCGGCAGGCGCCGTCGGCGCAGCGCCGCGACGGCCCCAAGCGCTCCCAGCGCCGCGCCGATCCCGAGCGGCCACCAGTAGGTGCCGTGCGCCGGCTCGGCCTCGATCCGCGCCTCGGCGCCGAGCTCGGCGAAGCCTGCGACCAGCCACTCGGCGGCCCGGCGCTCGCCCTCGGAGGCGGAGGGGCGGTCGATTCGCTCCAGTTCCTCAAGGCGCTCCCGCAGCCAATTCTGCTCCGTCTCCATAGAGCGCGAGAAGCTACCCACTTACCATGGGGCAATGCTCGGCGGCGGCTCCTTCACCCTCTTCCACGTTCGCGGGATCAAGATCTCCGTCGACTGGTCCTGGTTTCTGGTCCTCTTCTTCGTGATCTTCTGGATGTCGCAGTTCTACGGCGACCTGCTCGGGGAGTCCGGATCGGCCGCGACTCCCTTCCTGCTGGCGGTGCTCAGCGCCGCCGGTTTCTTCGGCTCGATCGTCCTCCACGAGCTTGGCCACGCGGTGGCGGCGGTGCGCAACGGGATCGGCATCTCCGGCATCCAGCTCTGGATCTTCGGCGGCATGGCGCGAATGGACCGCGAAGCCGACAGCCCCGGCACCGAACTGAAGGTGGCGCTGGCCGGCCCGCTGGTGACGCTGGCGATCATCGTCGTCCTCACCGCCGGCGGCATCGCCGCGGTCGGGGCCCACGAGTTCAAGGAAGCGGCGATCCTCGAATCCAACTCGGGCGCCTCGGGGTTCGTCGCGATGATCGCCTGGCTGGCGACGATCAACGCCCTGGTCCTGGTCTTCAACCTGCTGCCGGCCTTCCCGATGGACGGCGGCCGCGTCGCCCGTGCGATCGCCTGGTGGCGGACCGGCGACCGCACCGCGGCGACCCGTTTCGCCGCCAACCTCGGTCGCGTCTTCGGCTACCTCTTCATGGCGGGCGGTCTCTACCTGATCCTGACCGGCGCCTTCTTCGGCGGCGTCTGGCTGGCGCTGATCGGGATGGTCGTCAACGGCTCTGCCCGCGGCGCCGCGATGCAGACGCGGATCACCAGCAAGATCGACAGCATCCTCGTCGCCGACGTGATGGACCGCGAACCGGTCGCGATCCCCGGCGACATCAGCGTCGAACGTGCGCTCGACGAGTACTTCCTGCGCTACCGCTGGCCCTGGTTCCCGGTCGTCGACGCCGCCCACCGCTTCCTCGGCCTGCTCGAACGCGACCGCGCCGACGAGGTGCCTGAGGTGTCGCGGGCCAACTCCCACGTCTCCGATCTGATCGACGCCGACCAGGGGCTCTTCATCAGGGACGACACGCCGCTCGACTCGCTGCTCAGCAACCAGAACCTGCGCAGGCTGGGCGCGCTGATGGCCGTCGATGCGGACGGGCGCCTCTCCGGCGTGATCACGGTCGAGCAGGTGGGCCGGGCGTTGCGAGATGCGACGGCGGGACCGGGACAGCTTTAAGCGGCGGGGGAGTGTCTGGCGATGATCCTTTGGAAGTCGGTGCCGGCGGGGAGCGTGCCGAAGGCCTGGCCCCAGTCGCCGCTGAGGCGGGAGGCGCAGAAGGCGTCGGCCACGGCCTCGTCGCCGTAGCGGACCAAGAGTGAGGCTTGGAGGGCGAGCGCCATCTTCTCGACGACGTGGCGGGCGCGGACCTCGATCGTCTCGACGTCCCCCGGAATCTCATCGCGCAGGGAAGCGGCGTAGGCGTCCAGCCGCGGCTCGCTCACCGCGCCCTCCTGGACCTCGGCGAAGAAGGCCTCGAGCGCGGCGGGGGACTTGATCATCGCTCGCAGCACGTCGAGGCACTGGACGTTGCCGGAGCCCTCCCAGATCGAGTTCAGCGGACTCTCGCGGAAGAGCCGGGGCATGCCCGACTCCTCGACGTAGCCGTTGCCGCCGAGGCACTCCAGCGCCTCGCCGGCGTGCATCGGGGCACGCTTGCAGATCCAGTACTTGAGCACGGCGTTGGCGATCCGCTTCAGGTTGGCGGCCTCCTCGTCGCCGCCGATCGCCTCGTCGTAGGCGCGGGCCAGGCGCAGCGCCGAGATCGTCGCCGCCTCGGACTCGACCGCGAGGTCGGCGAGCACGTTGCGCATCAGCGGTTGCTCGCTCAGCTGGCGGCCGAAGACCGAGCGGTGCGAGGCGTGGTGGATCGCCTGCGCGACTCCCGCCCGCATCCCGGTGGCGCCGCCCATCACGCAGTCGAGGCGGGTGTGGTTGACCATCTCGATGATCGTCCGCACCCCGGCGCCCTCCTCGCCGACCAGCCAGGCCGAGGCGGCGTCGAACTCGATCTCGCTGGAGGCGTTGGAGCGGTTGCCGAGCTTGTCCTTGAGCCGCTGCAGGCGGAAGCGGTTGCGCTCGCCGTCAGGCGTCCAGCGTGGGAAGAGGAAGCAGGAGATGCCGCCATCGGCCTGGGCGAGGACGAGGAAGGCGTCGCACATCGGCGCCGACATGAACCACTTGTGCCCGCTCAGTTCGTACTCGGCCCCGGGCCCGCCGCCGTTGACCGCTCGCGCGACCGTCGTGTTGGCGCGGACGTCGGTGCCGCCCTGCTTCTCGGTCATCCCCATCCCGGCCAGGGCGCCGGACTTCCCCGGCGCCGGCGTGTTGCGCGGGTCGTACTCGGAGGAGAGGAAGCGCGGCTCCCACTCGGCGGCCAGCTCGGGCTGGGTGCGCAGGGCGGGGATCACCGAGTACGTCATCGAAATCGGGCAGCCGACCCCGGCCTCGGCCTGCGACATGCACATGAAGGCGGCGCCGCGGGCGACGTGGGCACCCGGCCGCGGGTCCTTCCAGGGGGAGGAGTGCAGCTCGTACTCGACCGACTTGCCCAGCAGCTCGTGCCAGGCGGGATGGAACTCGGCCTCGTCGACGCGGTGGCCGTAGCGGTCGTGGGTGCGCAGCTTCGGCCCGTTCTCGTTGGCGAGCCGGCCCAGGGTCTGAGCGCGCTCGCTGCCGGCGTACTCGCCGACGGCCGCGATCCGCGCCTCGGCCCACTCGGCGCCCTCGCGACGGACCGCCTCGACCAGTGGTCGATCGGCCGCGAAGACGTTGTAGTCGGTCAGCGGCGGCGGCTGGTTGACCACCCCGTGGTTGCCGATGTGCGATCGCTCCGCAGTTGCCATCCCGTACCGATTGTGGCAGTTCCGGCGCTTTCCGCGCCGGTGACGCGAGCGACGCTGCCAGGTAGATAGCATCGCCCGCCGGTGGCGAAGATCCAGGTCAAGAACCCGGTTGTCGAGCTCGACGGCGACGAGATGACCCGCATTATCTGGTCGTTCATCAAGGAGCAGCTGATCCTGCCCTACCTCGACGTCGACCTCATCTACTTCGACCTCGGCATCGAGAGCCGCGACGCCAGCGCTGACCAGATCACGGTCGACGCCGCCAACGCGATCAAAAAGCACGGCGTCGGCGTCAAGTGCGCGACGATCACTCCCGACGAGGCGCGGGTCGAGGAGTTCGGCCTGAAGGAGATGTACCGCTCGCCGAACGGGACGATCCGCAACATCCTCGGCGGCGTCATCTTCCGCGAGCCGATCGTGATCTCCAACGTGCCCCGCCTGGTGCCGGGCTGGACGAAGCCGATCGTGATCGGCCGTCACGCCTTCGGCGACCAGTACCGCGCCACCGACCTGGTTGTGCCCGGCGAGGGGACGCTGACCCTTACCTACACGCCGAAGGACGGCTCCGAGCCGGTCGAGCTCGACGTCTATGACTTCCCGGCGGGCGGCATCGCGATGGCGATGTACAACCTCGACGACTCGATCCGCGACTTCGCCCGGGCCTCGATGCGCTACGGCCTCAACCGCGGCTACCCGGTCTACCTCTCGACCAAGAACACGATCCTCAAGGGTTACGACGGTCGCTTCAAGGACCTCTTCGCCGAGGTCTACGAGGGGGAGTTCAGGGGCGAGTTCGAGGCTGCCGGGATCAGCTACGAACACCGCCTGATCGACGACATGGTCGCCGCCGCCCTGAAGTGGGAGGGAGGCTACGTGTGGGCTTGCAAAAACTACGACGGCGACGTGCAGTCCGACACCGTTGCCCAGGGGTTTGGTTCCCTCGGCCTGATGACCAGCGTGCTGATGAGCGCCGACGGCAAGACCGTCGAGGCCGAGGCCGCCCATGGCACGGTCACCCGCCACTTCCGCCAGCACCAGCAGGGCAAACCGACTTCCACCAACCCGATCGCCTCGATCTTCGCCTGGACCCGCGGCCTTTCCGCGCGCGGCCGCATGGACGAAACTCCCGACGTCTCGGCGTTTGCCGAGACGCTCGAGCGGGTCTGCATCGAGACGGTCGAGAGCGGCAGGATGACCAAGGACCTCGCGCTGCTCGTCGGCGGAGGGCAGGAGTTCCAGACCACGCAGGAGTTCCTGGCCTCGATCGACGAGAACCTTCAGCGAGCGATGGCGTAGCGGTCCCAAAACCCCAACTCCGAGGAGACGATTTCGTGAGCACCCCCGTAAAGGTCACCGTCACCGGCGCCGCCGGCCAGATCGGTTACGCACTGTTGTTCCGGATCGCCAGCGGTCAGATGCTCGGCCCCGACACCCCCGTCGAGCTGAGCCTGCTGGAGATCCCCGATGCCATCACCGCAGCCGAGGGCACGGCGATGGAGCTGGACGACTGTGCCTTCCCACTGCTCAGTCGCATCGACATCACCGACGATCCGAAGCAGGCCTTCGACGGCTGCAACGTCGGCCTGCTGGTCGGCGCCCGCCCGCGCGGCCCCGGCATGGAGCGCTCGGACCTGCTCGAGGCCAACGGCGGCATCTTCAAGCCCCAGGGCGAAGCGATCAACGCCGGCGCCGCCGACGACATCAAGGTGCTGGTGGTCGGCAACCCCGCGAACACCAACTGCCTGATCGCGATGTCGAATGCTCCCGACGTGCCGCGCGAGCGGTTCACGGCGATGATGCGCCTCGATCACAACCGGGCGATCTCCCAGGTCGCCAACAAGCTCGGCAGGCCGGTCTCGGCGGTCAGCAACATGACCACCTGGGGGAACCACTCCGTCACCCAGTACCCGGACCTGGTCAACGCCAGGGTCGACGGGAGCAGTGCCTGGGAGGCTGTCGACGACGAGGCCTGGATCGCCGGCGAGTTCATTCCCCGCGTCGCCAAACGCGGCGCCGAGATCATCAGCGCCCGCGGTTCTTCCAGCGCCGCCTCGGCCGCCAACGCGGCGATCGACCACGTCCACGACTGGGTGCTCGGCACGCCGGACGGTGACTGGGTCTCGATGGGAGTGCCGGCGGACGGTTCCTACGGCATCGGCGAGGGGATCGTCTGCGGGCTTCCCTGCAGCTGCGGTGGTGGTGAGTGGACGGTCGTCCAGGGCCTTGAGGTGCCCGACTTCTCACGCGAGCGGATCGACGCCAGCGCGATGGAGCTCCAGGAGGAGCGGGACGCGGTCGGTCAGCTCGGGCTGATCTAGCCGGAACGCAAAGAGGCCGGCCCATTGGGCCGGCCTCTCGAAGTCACGGTGGGGCTGGGACTCAGCCGGTCGGGTAGTACTGGCGACCGTCCTTTTTGACCCGTCCCTCTTTCTCGAGGTCACCGAGTACCCGGTAGAGGTAGTTCGGCTTGATCTTCATCTGCTTTGCCACGTCCGAAGCGCTGATACCGGGTGCGCCCTCGATCAGGCTCACGGCCTGGTCGGCACGGGTGCCACCACGGCGTTTGCGGCGTTTGCGAGGTTTGGCGGCAGTCGGGGCGCTCGCGCTGGTCGCGGTGGATTTGCTGCCACGCGGGCGACCAGGTGCGCGCCGGGTAGTTTTGCCACCAAGCTCGGCCAGGGCGCGCTCGAGGCGCTTACGCTCCTCGTCGAGATCGGCGAGACGCTTCTGAACCAGGTCTCGAGCCTCGTCGAGTACGTTCGTCGTACTGGGCATCGGTTTCCTTTCCATGCAAAAATCAGTTTTTGCTTCCTTAGTGGAGAGTGTGGCACAGCGATACTCACTGTGACTCTTTATATAGTCAGAATCGCTCCCGCAACTGGCCGTTTGGATGAAATGACACCGATTTTGGTGTCGAATCGGTTAGCTGGAGCGCTCGGACAAAGCGCGAGACTGACGAGTACCAACGCAAACAAAGCGACGGCTGACGAACCTCATCGTGGCCGACGTGTGGACTGTGCGGATCGCCCTCTTCGTTAGAGGGGCAGCCGCCTTCCCTTCGACGGCCGTCTAGCGGTTGCGTTTGCGCGGCAGGGTGCGGAAGACCGCGTCCCAGATCGGCGAGGAGACGCCGTAGCCGAAGCGGTGATCCTGGAAGTGGTGGCGCATATGCTGCTCGCGCAGTTTCTTGCCGAGCTCGGATTTCGGCACGAAGTGGTGCACGTAGTAGTGCGTGTAGTCGTAGGCGAGGTAGCCGAAGATGAAGCCGCCGAAGAGCGGGAAGGCGACTGGGCTGCCGAAGATCAGCCAGAAGGCTCCGAAGAAGAGCGCCGCCAGGGGGATCGAGACCGAGGGCGGCATCACCAGTCGCATCTTGTCGTTGGGATGGTCGTGGTGGATGCCGTGGATGATGAAGTGCATGCGGCGGCCGAAGGCGTTGTCCGGCTCCCAGTGGAAGACGAGGCGGTGCAGCCAGTACTCCGTCAGCGTCCAGATCCCGATTCCGGCCAGGGTCAGCAGGATCAGCGAGAGGGCGCCGTAGCCGCGGTCGACTCCCAGCCACTCCATCGCGACGACCACCGGCACGAAGACGACCGCCGGCACGGCGGGGTGCACGCGGGAGAAGAAATTGAGGAATTCGCTCTTGAAGAGCGGGGGGGATGCCGAGAGCTTCTCGGTGCGATCGTGAGCCTCCATCGGGGGCCAATAGTAGCGACGGGCTCCGGTGGCCCCGCAAGACGCGGGGAACATGTGACGACTCTGTGTCAAAGAGGTAGCGATTTGCGGAATTGCTCCTCACGCAAGCGTCACGGCGCTGCCACTATGCCCCCGCATGCCACGCAAGCCAAAGCCGCCGACCTGCGAGGACTGCTACTTCCACAAGAACATGCTCTGCGCCCTGGAGCTGCAGGAGCCCTGCGCGACCTTCCGCCCCAACCGCCCCGAGGGCCTGGTTCCGCCGCGCCAGCCCGTGCTTCTCATGCGGGCACCGCGCTGGGCTTCTCGCCCCGCTTAGGCCCTCAGTTCTTCAGGTGCGTGGGGGAGAGGTGGGGTGCCCTTCCGCTTGCTGGGATTTTCGCCGTGAGCCCTGTCTCTCTCGCCGAGTCGCCGGGGCGAAAATCAGGACGCCGCGCGCTCCAGGGCACCCCACCTCTCCCGATCGGACCGGAGAGTGGCTTCGGGGTTGACTCTCTAGCGCCCAAGGGCCGTGGACCCCGGTTCACCCGGATTGGGGCAGGCGTTTGTTGGGAGGAGTTGGGGGTCCCTGGAGCGCGCGACGTCCTGATTTTCGCAGTGCCGGTCAGCTAGAGCTGGCGAGCTCCCGGCGAAAATCCCAGCAAGCGGAAGGGACCCCCAACTCCTCCCCCGCAGACCCCTTCGAACCCAAGCCGCAGCTATGTTTTGGCAGTGCCGCAACGTGACCTGTTCGCCGACTTCGCCAGGATGCGCCGTGAGATGGATCAGATGATGGGAGATGCCTGGGGGCGGACCCGCTACGTGACGCGGCGCAGCTCTGGGTTCTCGCCCAATATCGACGTGTACTACTGCGGGGAGCCGCAGCGGGCTGTGGTCAAGGTCGATCTCGCCGGCGTCGAGCTGAGTGAGGTCGGGATCGAGGTCAGTGGGCGTCACCTGGCGATCGTCGGGGAACGGCCGGTGCAGGAGACCGAGGGGCGGGTTTACCAGCAGGTGGAGATTCCCTCGGGGCCGTTCCGTCGTGTGGTCGAGCTGCAGGTCGAGGTCGATGCCGACCGTGCCAAAGCAACTTATGAAGACGGGGTGCTGCGGATCGAGTTGCCGCTGCGCGACCCCGGCGAGACGACCCGCCGGGTGCCGATCGGACGCAAGTGATGGAGGGCCAGCCGGTCCTCGAAGTCGTCGACTCGCCGCTCGACGCCGAGGACGCGATCCGCGCCAACCAGCCGCTCCCCGACGCCCTCCCGGTGCTGCCGCTGCGCGACACCGTCACCTTCCCGGAGACGCTGACGCCGCTCGCGGTCGGCCAGGAGCGCTCGATCAAGCTCGTCGACGACGTCCTCGGCGGCAACCGGATGCTGGTGATGGTCGCCGCCCGCGATCCCGAGGACGAGGAGCCGGGCCCGGACGGCCTCTACGAGGTCGGCGTGGTTGGCGTCGTCGCCCGCATGATCAAGGTCCCGGACGGCTCGCTGCGCATCCTCGTGCAGGGCACCCAGCGGGTCCGCCTCGACTCCTTCGTCACCGAGCGCCCCTACCTGGTGGCGCGGATTACCGAGCTGCCCGACGTCAGCGAGCCCAGCGCCGAGCTCGAGGCCCTGACCCGCAACGTCCAGCGCACCTTCTCGGAGATCGTCGAGCAGATCCCCTACCTGCCGGAGGAGTTGCAGATGGCGGTCGCCAACATCGACGACCCGGCGGCGCTCGGGCACCTGATCGCCGGCGCCCTGCGGGTCGGCACCGAGGAGAAGCAGAAACTGTTGGAGGAGGTCGACGTCGCCAAGCGGTTGCGCCACCTGGCGCGGATCCTCGCCCGCGAGCTCGAGGTCGTCCAGCTCGGCACCCAGATCCAGACCCAGGTGCAGTCGGAGATCGACAAAGGCCAGCGCGAGTTCTTCCTGCGCCAACAGCTCAAAGCGATCCAGGAAGAGCTCGGCGAAGTCGACGAGCAGCAGGCCGAAGTGGACGAACTGCGCGAGCGGATCGACAGCGCCGACCTGCCCGAGCACGCCCTCAAGGCAGCCGACCGCGAGCTCTCGCGGCTGGAGAAACTGCCGCCGGCAGCAGCCGAGCACAGCGTCATCCGCACCTACCTGGAGTGGTTGGTCGAGCTGCCCTGGGCGCAGGAGACCGAGGACAACCTCGACATCGGCCACGCCCGCAAGGTGCTCGACGCCGACCACTACGACCTCGAAAAGGTCAAGGACCGCATCCTCGAGTACCTGGCGGTGCGCAAACTCAACCCCGACTCGCCCGGCCCGATCCTCTGCTTCGTCGGCCCGCCCGGGGTCGGCAAGACCAGCCTCGGCCACTCGATCGCAAAAGCGCTGGGGCGCGAGTTCGAGCGCATCTCGGTCGGCGGCGTCCGCGACGAGGCGGAGATCCGTGGCCACCGCCGCACCTATATAGGGGCGCTGCCGGGGACGATCGTCCGCGCCCTGCGCGACGCCGGCACCCGCAACCCCGTCTTCATGATCGACGAGATCGACAAGATGGGGGCCGACTTCCGCGGCGACCCCGCCTCGGCGATGCTGGAGGTCCTGGACCCGGCCCAGAACGACTCCTTCCGCGATCACTACCTCGACCTCGAGTTCGACCTCTCCGACGTCGTCTTCATTGCCACCGCCAACGTCCTCGACACGATCCCCGGCCCGCTGCTGGACCGGATGGAGACGATCGAACTGTCCGGGTACACGGTCGAGGAGAAGCGCCACATCGCCCGCCGCTACCTGGTCCCGCGCCAGATCTCGGCCAACGGCCTCAAGTCCTCCCAGATCGAGTTCGCCGACGCCGCTCTGACCGCGGTGATCGAGGAGTACACCCGCGAGGCGGGGGTCCGCAACCTCGAGCGCCAGCTCGGCACGATCTGCCGCAAAGTCGCCCGCGACGTCGCCGAGGGCAAGGCCAGGGGGAAGGTCAGGGTCTCCGGCAAAAAAGCCCGCGAGCTGCTCGGCCGCCGCCGTGTCTTCGCCGAGACCCGCCGCCGCACCAAGCACCCCGGCGTCGCCACCGGCCTCGCCTGGACCCCGACCGGCGGCGACGTCCTCTTCATCGAGGCGACGGCGATGCCGGGCGCGGGCAAGCTGACGATCACCGGCCAGCTCGGCGAGGTGATGAAGGAGTCGGCGCAGGCGGCGCTTTCCTGGGTCCGCGGCCACTGGGCCGAGATCGACCCGCAGCTGGGGGAGGACTGGTTCGGCGAGCACGACATCCACATCCACGTGCCGGCCGGAGCGGTGCCCAAGGACGGGCCCTCGGCTGGCGTGGCGATGACCGTCGCCCTCTCCTCCCTGATCGGCGGCCGACCGGTTCGCAACGATGTGGCGATGACCGGCGAGGTCACGTTGACGGGACAGGTGCTGCCGATCGGCGGCCTCAAGGAGAAGTCGCTGGCGGCGCAGCGGGCCGGGATCAAGCGCGTGATCGTGCCGGAGCGCAACGAAGGAGACGTCGCCGAGATTCCCGAGCACGAGCTCGGCGGCCTCGAGTTCGTCTTCGTCGACGAGGTCTCCAAGGCACTCGGCGTAGCCCTCTCTTAGGCGCGATGGAGGCGGCGACTTTCGGCAGGAGCGGACCTGCGGCATACGCACAATCGATTCGCGCGGCGGCCAGGGCCCGCTCGCGGGCCTTCTGGATCGTCGCCGGCCTGACCACGCTGGCCGCCGTCCTGCGTTTCGCCACGCTCGGTGTCCAGGCCTACCATCACGACGAGATCGTCACCGCCAGCCGCGTCCTCCGCGGCGGCTTCGGCCACGCGATGGACGCGGTCGGCTTCAGCGAGTCGGCGCCGCCGCTCTACTACGCGCTGGCCTGGCTCTGGACCCAGGTGACGGGGACGGGCGAGTTCGGCCTGCGCTCGCTCTCGGCCGTGGCCGGGGTGGCGACGGTGCCGGTCGTCTACCTGGTCGGCCTGGAGCTGCGCGGGCGCCGCGCCGGGCTGATGGCGGCGGCGCTGGTCGCCGTCAACCCGATGCTGCTCTGGTATTCGCAGGAGGCGCGGGCCTACGCCCTGCTCGCCCTGCTCTGCGCGGTCTCGCTGCTCTACTGCGTGCGTGCCCTGCACGGCGGTGGCCGGCGCGACTTCGTGCTCTGGGGGATCGCCTCCGGCCTCGCCCTCGCCACCCACTACTTCGCCGTCTTCCCGATCGCCGCCGAGGTCGTCTGGTTGCTGCGGCGCCGCGGCCGGGCGAGCCTGCCGGGCCTGGGGATCGTCGGCCTCGCCGGGCTGGCGCTGGCGCCGCTGGCGATCCACCAGACCTCGCTCGCCCACGCCGAATGGATCGGCAACTTCACGCTCGGCCACCGGCTCTGGGAAACCGCGGCGACCTTCGCCAGCGGCGAGACCAGCGACATCATCGCCAGGCCGGAGCGACCCGTCCTGGCGCTCGTGCCCCTTGCTCTCAGCCTGGCGGCGCTGGGCCTGCTTGCCTTTCGCGGCAGCCGCGAGGAGCGCCGCGCCGCGGCGGTTCCCCTCAGCCTCGCCCTGGCGGCGGTCGGCATCCCCGCGCTGCTTGCGGTGGTGCCGGCAGGCAAGGACTTCGTCCTCGCCCGCAACGTGCTGCCGGCGCTGGTGCCGCTGCTGATCGCGATCGCGATCGGCCTCACGCTCCCCGCCGCGCGCCGCCTGGGCGCGATCGTCGGCGCCGCTCTGTTCGCCTACTCGCTGGGCTTCTGCATCTGGGCGAGCGCCGCGCCGGACCTGCAGCGGCCCGACTGGGACGTGGTCGCCGCCAAGATCGGCGAACCCGAGGCGCCGCGGGCAACCGTCACCTGGGTCCTCGGCGAGGCATCGCTGCGCTACTACCTCTCGAGCGGGGCGATTCAGGTGACGCCGGCCGACGGCTACGACTGGCTGGTCCACGAAGTCGACTTCGTCTCCGACGGCAAGGTCGCGCCGCCGCCCGCGCGGCTGCTCGGCCCGGGATTTCGCGAAACCTCGCGGGAAGACGCCGGCCGCCTCTACATCAGGCACTTCGAACTGCCGGGGCCCGGCCTGGCGCCGCTGCGGCTGCGCGAGCTGCGCGATGCCGATCTCAACTTTCGTAATACCGGAGTCCTCCTCGACGGCATCGGCCCAGGGTGAGCGCGGCCGGCGCATTTCGGCGTCCTCGGTCACTTGCGTGCAGAGCAGGCGGCGTTCCCTGCGTCCTTGAACTGCTTGACCACGCTCACCCTGGGTATGGGGTTATCCTGCGTCAACGCCCCGGAATCCAGGAGGAGAAGGCATGAGCAAGGCCACGGCCACCCGCGCCACCGATATTTACGAGACGGCCCGCGAGAATCCCTACGTGCAGCGTCTGATCGAGGACGACGAGCTGCGCGACAGCCTGCGTGACGCCTTCGAGGCCGCCAAGGGCGCCTACGGCCGCGCCACCGGCAACAACAAGGGCGCGGTCAAGGCCGTGACCAGCGACAAGAAGGTCCAGAAGGACCTGCGCGAGGCCGCCGAGAGCCTGCGCGAGGCCTCCGAGCGTCTGCGCAAGCCGGCGAAGCGCAAGAAGGGCATCGGCCGCTTCCTGCTCATCGGCCTGGTCGCCGGAGCGATCGCGCTGGTGCTCAGCGAGGGTGCCCGCAAGGCCGTGCTCGACGCCCTGTTCGGAGCCGAAGAGGAGTTCGAGTACACCAGCTCCACCAGCATCAACGGCTCCTGACGGCCTCTGGGGCCGGCATGCGGCGTCCTCGGTCGCTCGTGTGCGGAGCACACTTCGCTTCCTGCGTCCTTGCCTGCCAGCCCCAGAGGCCGTCAGGTCGGACTTGGGGACGTCAGGCCCAGCACTAGACTGATCATTAGATGGAGGCGGCAACCAAAGAGCGGGAGCTGAGCGGCGATAAGGCGCAGCGCATCGTCGATGCGATGCGCGACAGCGTCGCTCGCCGCGGCGCCGCCGGCTCGACCTTCGAGCACGTCGCCCGCGAGGCGGGAGTCAGCCGCGGCCTCCTCCACTACTACTTCGGGACCAAGGAGCGGCTGCTGGTCGAGGTGGTCCGCCGCGACGCCGAGATCCGCATCGCCCGGCTCGACGAGCGGCTGGCCAAGGCGAAGTCGGTGGACGACGTCCTCGACGTCCTCGTCGCCAGCTTGACCGACATGATCGAGAACGAACCGGGCTTCTTCCTCCTCCTCTACGAGCTGTTCAGCGCCGGCCGCCGCAACCCCGACATCCAGCGCGAGGTCGGCCAGCTCTTCGAGCGCACCCGCTCCCACGTCGCCGAGGTGCTGGACACCAAGCAGCGCGAGGGCGTACTCAAGCTCCGCTTCGATGCCGAGGCGATCGTCTCCTACCTCTTCGCGCTCGGCGACGGCTTCGCCCTGCAGGCCCTCTCCGATCCCGAGCGCGACAACACCACCGCGCTTGCCGCCGGCGCCGCTTCGGCCCGGTACCTGCTGGTCGCCGAGTAGCGCTTCGATTAGTCCCGAGTGACGGCACTCACAGACCGGTGCTCGCCAGTGCGAAAAGCTGGCCAACCAGCCAATGCGTAACGGAATGAATCGACTTGCAGCGTTTCTCGGCCGGCGTCGGCGCTGGGTCGTGGCTGCCTGGGTCGCGATTCTCCTCTGCGCTCTGCCCTTCGCGGCGAAACAGACCGACCACCTCACCGGCGGCGGCTTCGACGTTCCCGGCAGCGAGTCGATGGCGGTCAGCGAGGCGCTGCAGCGCGACTTCGGTTCGCAGTCAAACGGGGTCTCGGTGGCGCTCAAGGCGGAAGCGGACGCCGGCCCGGCCGCGCGCGCCGCGGCGATCGCCCGGGTTCGTCGCGAGGTGGCGGCGACCGAGGGAGTCGCGCTGGCACCCGCCACCGTCCGCCAGGCGCGGCAACAGCTCCGGCGCACCGGTTTCGCGATCCTGCCGCTGAGCAGCGATCTCTCTCCCGACGAGCTGATCGATGCGGCCACGACCATGCGCGAAGACCTCGACCCCGGCACCGCCGAGGCGGGGGTGACTCCGTATCTGGTCGGGCAGCCGACGATCTGGGCGGGGATGCAGGAGATCTCCAAGCAGGACCTGTCCAAGGCGGAGGGCACCGGTTTCCCGATCGTCGCCTTGATCCTGCTCGTCGTCTTCGGCTCGCTGGCCGCGGCGGCGCTGCCGCTGGCGCTCGGCTTCGTCAGCGTGCTCGTCACCGGCGCCCTCATCTACTTCATCTCGCTGCAGATGACGACCTCGGTCTTCGTCACCAACATGGCCTCGATGATCGGGATCGGCGTGGCGATCGACTACTCGTTGTTCATCCTCGCCCGCTATCGCGAGGAGCGCGAAGCCGGGCGCGACCAGAGCGAGGCCCGCGCCGAGGCGCTCACCACCTCCGGCCTCGCGGTCACCTTCTCCGGGTTGGCGGTGATCATCTCCCTGGCCGGCCTCTGGATGGTCGACAACCAGGCGCTGCGCTCGATGGCGCTGGGGGCGATGACCGTGGTCGCGGTCTCGATCCTGACCGCGACGACGCTGCTGCCGGCGTTGATCGCGATGCTCGGCGACCGGGTGCTGCCGGGCGGGGTCGTCGGCCGGGTCGAGCGCTTCTTCAAGCACACCGTCTTCCGCCGCCCGGTGACCGAGCCCGCGGCGGTGACCGCGACAGGTCCCAGTCGCTTCTGGGAGGGCTGGACGCGGCGCGTGATGGCGCGGCCCTGGACCGCGATCGTCGCCGTCTCGGCGGTCCTGCTGACCCTGGCGATCCCGGTTCTCTCGCTCGAAACCGGCACCCAGGCGCTGAGCCAGTTCCCCAAGGACAGCGACGTGCGGGTCGGCAACGAACTCGCCTCGGCCGAGCTCGGCGGCGGCACCGATCCGGTCCTGATCGCCGCCAGCTTCGATGGCGCCCCCGACCGCGCCGACCGTGTCGCGGTCGCCGGTTTCGCGCGGCGGCTCGAGGCGACGCCCGGGATCAGCGCGGTCGCCCCACCCGCCTTCGCCGCCAATGACGTCCTCTTCCAGGCCACCCCCAGCGCCCCGAGCGAGTCCGACGCGGCGCTGGCCCTGGTCGACCGCCTGCGCGAGAGCGTCGTCCCCGCCACCGCCCTGGCCGCGGTCGCGAGCGTCGACGTCGGCGGCGAAACCGCCCGTGGCCACGATGTCCGCGACCAGATCAGCGGCTCGATGTGGAAGATCGTCCTCTTCGTCCTCGCCCTCAGCTTCCTCGTCCTGATGGTGATGCTGCGCTCGCTGATCCTGCCGCTGAAGGCGGTGCTGATGAACCTGCTCTCGATCGGGGCCGCGTTCGGAGTCCTGGTCGCGATCTTCCAGTGGGGCTGGCTCGACGGCTTCCTCGGCTTCGAAGGCCAGGGGGCGCTGGACACGATCAACGTGCCGCTGATCTTCGCCGTCGTCTTCGGCCTCTCGATGGACTACGAGGTCTTCCTGATGTCGCGGATCCGCGAGCGCTACCTGCGCCATGGCGACAACGAGCGGGCGGTGGCCGAGGGGCTCTCCTCCAGCGCCCGCACGATCTCCTCGGCGGCGCTGATCATGACCGCGGTCTTCGCCGTCTTCGTCCTCACCGGCGTGCCCTCGATCAAGGAGCTCGGGCTCGGCTGCGCCGTGGCGATCGCCCTCGACGCGACCCTGGTGCGGCTGATCCTGGTCCCGGCGGCGATGAAGCTGATGGGCGCCTGGAATTGGTGGATGCCCTCCTGGCTGGATCGCCTCCTGCCCGACCTCAGCTTCGAGGGCGGCGACCCCGAGCCGGCCGAGGCCTAAGCGCCCTTCTCGGTACGCGCTTAGGATGGCGGCGTGGCCGGCAACGATGACATCGCGTTCGCGGGGGCGGCGCGGCAGGCGGAGATGGTGCGCGAGGGCGAGGTCTCGCCGACCGAGCTGGTCGGTCTCCACCTGGAGCGGATCGAGCGCCTCGACCCACAGCTGAACTCCTTCCGGGTCGTCCTCGCCGAGCGGGCGATGCTGGAAGCCGAGCAGGCCGAGGCGCGGCTCAAGGGCGGCGACGAACGACCGCTGCTGGGCGTCCCGATCGCCCTCAAGGACGAAGTCGACCTCGCCGGCGAGACGACGACGCGCGGCACCGACGCCTTCCCCGACCCGGCCAGTGCCGACTCGGAGATGGTGCGGCGGCTGCGCGAGGCCGGCGCGATCGTGGTCGGCAAGACGCTGCTGCCGGAGCTGGCGATCTGCGGCTTCACCGAGTCCGCCACCTGGGGGGTCAGCCGCAACCCCTGGGATCCCCAGCGCACGCCGGGCGGCTCCAGCGGTGGCAGCGCCGCGGCGGTTGCCGCCGGGCTGGTCCCGATCGCGTCCGCCTCAGACGGCGCCGGCTCGATCCGGATCCCGGCCGCCTGCTGCGGCCTCTTCGGACTCAAGCCCCAGCGTGGGCGGATCTCGATGGCGCCCCACCTCGAACACTGGAACGGGCTCTCGGCCAATGGCTGCCTCAGCCGCAGCGTGATCGACACGGCGCTCTGGCTCGACGTGGTCAGCGGCGGCTCCGAGGAGCCCGGCGCGCCAGCTCCGCCCGAGCGGCCTTTCGTCGAGGCGGCGCAGGCGCCGCCCGGCCGGCTGCGAGTCGCCTACTCCACCGCGGTGCCACGGGCGCTGGCGCCGCCGACGGTCTTCGACGAGGCCAAGGCCCCGGTGGCCGATATGGCGAAGACGCTGCGCTCGCTCGGGCACGAGATCGTCGCCCAGGATCCCGACTGGGGCTCGATCGGCAACAACTCCGTTCCCCGCTACCTGAGGGGGATCGCCGAAGACGTCGCCAGGGTGCCGCTGCCGGAGCGGCTCGAACGCAGGACCCGCGGCATGGGCAGGCTCGGCGGGCTGATCCCCGACCGCGTCTTCGAGCAGGCGCGCCGCGCCGCCCAGACGGACGCCGCCCGGGTCAACGCGATCTTCGACTCCTGCGACGTGCTGATGACCCCGGTGATGGGCGGCACGGCGCTGCCGGTGCGCCGCTGGGAGGGTCGCGGCGGGCTCTGGACGCTGCTGGGGATGAGTCGCTTCTATCCGTACTGCATCCCCTGGAACCACCTCGGCAACCCCTCGATGGCGGTGCCGGCCGGGTTCGCTGCCGACGGCATGCCGCTATCGGTGCAGATCGTTGGCCGCCCGGGCGACGAGGCGACCCTGCTCTCCCTCGCCGCCCAGCTCGAGGCCGAGCGACCCTGGGCGGACAGGCGCCCGCCGATTTCTTGACACGCGGCCGAGGAATGCGTCCACCCTCCGTTCGTAGAGGGCGGGGTCGACGTTCCACTCCTCGGTGTGACCCGCCGCGGGCACGCGGAAGTAGGTCACCCAGCGAGGCAGCAGAGCGGCGAACTCGTCGCTGCTCGAGATCGGCACGACCTCGTCCTCGGTGCCGTGGAAAAGCAGGATCGGCAGCTGGAAGTCAGCGGGGTGCCCGCGGGGCGTCGAGGCTGTCCCAGTCGGCGTCGATGCGGGCGCCGATCGCCCACTCGACGGGGAGGGCGGCAAACGAGGGAAAGCCCATCTGCGTCGCGTTGAAGGAGAGGATCGCCTTCCAGTCGAGGGCCGGGGCGTCGAGCACGAGGCCGGCCACGCGCGCCGCCAGGGACGAGCGCTCCATGAACTGGCTGACGATCGCGCCGCCCATCGAGTAGCCGACCAAGACCAGGCGGCGGGCGCCGTGCGCGAGTGCGTAGCGGGCGGCGGCGCCGAGGTCGCGCCACTCGGTCAGGCCCATGTGGTGAAAGCCGTCCGGGCTCGGCGGGGCGCCGAGATCCTCGCGGTAGGTGATCAGAAGGCTGGGCAGGCCGGCGCGATGGAGGGCGGGCACCACTCGCAGGCCCGTCTGCGGGGTGCTGTTGATGCCATGGACGACGATCGCCCAGGTGTGGCTGCGGCCGGGAACCAGCCAGGCCGGCATCGGCCCGAGCTCGCCAGGGATCGGGACCGTGGAGGACGGCAGGCCCAGGGCCGCGGTGGGGTCACCGGCGTAGACGTTCGGGTCGACGGCGACCTCCATCCCCGGCGCCAGGTAGCCGTCGACGGCGCGCAGCCGTCGCGTCACCGTGTCCCCGTCTTCGCTCAGAACCGCGCCGGCGATCGCCCGCCCGCCCGGCCACTCGAGCCCGTAGACCCCTGGGCGCCGGGTGTCGTCGGAGCGCTCAAGGACGACGCGGCCGGGAGGGAGCGCCTCGACGGTCCTCTCGGCGGGCCAGGCGGAATGGTCCGGCACCAGCACGGCCGAGGAGAAGTGCCAGGCGGCAGCCGTCCCCGCAGCAACGAGAACGACAAGCACGAGCGCGGCGAGGGCCGCCCACCGCCGGCGCGACATCGGCTGCGCCTAGCTGGGGAAGACCTTGCGCATCCGCGCCAGCTCACGCAGGCTGCCGCGCGGGCGGATGCGTCGCTGCAGGACCATCTTCAGCTGGTTGGCGTCCGGTTTGCCGGAGGCGACCCAGTCGGCCCAGCTGGACTCGATCACCAGGTTGGGGCTGGTCGCCTCGCCCGGCTCGGCCCGGGTGGAGCCGTTGTCGATCGTCAAGTGCCAGGGGTCGGCGTCGCTGAAGCGCCACTGGTAGACCAGCGGCGAGCCGTTGGCGGCCTGCGGGTTGGCGACGCGGCTGATCACGTCGAAGTAGAGGCGCTGAACCTCCGGTGAGGCGTCCGGGTTGGGCCCGTCGGGGGCGCCGAGGACGCCGGCCAGCATCAGCTTGACCTGGTTCTCGGCAATCTCGCGCTCGGAGGCATCGGGGTCGAAGGGGAAGACGCCGGGCGGCATCTCCTCGGTCGGGTAGCCGATCGTGCGCCAGCGCTGGCGGATCAGTTTGAGGCCGAAGGCGTAGATGTCCTCGAGGCTGAAGCCGTAGCACTCGGTGTACTCGCGGTCCATGTTCGGTGGCTGGAATACCGCCGGGCCGTAGGGCAGGACCTCGCGCAGCAGCTCGACCACGGCGGCCCGGTTCTCCGCCGAGCCGGGCGCATCCTCGGCCAGCAGCTCGGAGAGGACCTTGACGCCGAAGCCGATGTGGCGCTGCTCGTCGCGGGAGACGTTGACCATCCCCGAGCTGAACCCGGGCATCGACTCCTCGCTGGCGAAGAAGTCCTCGATGAAGTGCTGGCCGGGCTGGGCCAGGCTGCCCTCGACGATCAGGTGGTAGAGCGTGATCGCCTGCGCGTACTTGGGCAGCGAGCGGTCTTTGCGCAGTTCCTCGGCCATCACATCGAGGCGGTCGAAGATGCCGCGGTAACCCCAGTTGAGCTGGGGCAGAGTTGAGGCGAGAGTCGACTGGATCGAGTCGCCGCCGACCCCGATCACCTCCTTGAAGAAGCGATGGAAGAAGATCGAGTGGCGGACCTCGTCGACCTGCTGGGTGGCGAGGAAGTAGGACTGCTCCTCGGTCGGGGCGGCGGTGATGTAGGGGGCGAGGGTGTCGGCGACGCGGTCCTCGCCGTAGAAGAACATCGAGTAGATCCACATCGCCGAGCGCCGCTGCATGTCGTTGAGGGCCTCCCAGCCCTTGCGGTCGGCGGAGAAATCGATGTCATAAGCGCTCCAGTTGCCCCCCTCCCAGCGCTGGTAGAGATCCTGGTAGGTGATGTTGTCCATCAAGCTCTGGGAAGCGACGCTCATCTCTGCTCCTTTTGGTGTTGCATGCCCCGGTCGTCGGAGCCTAGCGCGATTCCTGGCTGGCTGGCCAATCGCGGCGCGTGACCTTCGTCACGCCGGTGCCGGTGGCTCGATCTCTCGCTTGAGGATCTTGCCGGTTGGCCCTTTGGGCAGCTCGACGACGAACCAGACGAGGCGCGGGTACTTGTAGGCGGCGATGCGCTCCTTGACGTAGGCGCTGACCTCCTCGGGATCCAGCTGCTCGCCCTCGTGGAGCACCACCGCGGCGCCGATCTCCTCGCCCCACTGGTCGTGGGGGACGCCGACGACTGCCGCTTCGCGGATCTTCGGGTGCTCGTAGAGCACCTCCTCGACCTCGCGCGGGTAGACGTTGTAGCCGCCGCGGATGATCAGGTCCTTCTTACGATCGACGATGTAGAAGTAGCCCTCCTCGTCGATCCGGGCCATGTCACCGGAGTGGAACCAGCCGCCGCGCATCGCCTCCTCGGTGGCCTCGGGGCGTTGCCAGTAGCCCTTCATGATGTTGTGGCCGCGGATCACGATCTCGCCGACCTCGCCCTGGGCGACCTCGTTGTCGTCCTCGTCGACGACCTTCATCTCCACGCCTTCGAGCGGGGTGCCGATCGAGCCCGGCTTGCGCTCGCGGTCGGGGTGATTGGAGCTGGAGACAGGTGAGGTCTCCGAGAGCCCGTAGCCCTCGAGCACGATCGCCCCGAAGGCTTGCTCGAAGCCGCGCAGGACCTCGACCGGCATCGAGGCGCCGCCGGTGATGCAGGTGCGCAGCGTCGAGGTGTCGTAGCTCTCGCGCCCGGGGTGGTGGAGCAGCGCCCCGTACATCGTCGGCACGCCGTAGAAGTGGGTGACGCCGTCGCGCTGCATCGTCTCCAGCGCCTCGGCCGGATCGAATTTGGGGACCAGGGTGAGGCAGGCGCCGACCATCAGCGAGGCGTTCATGCTGACCGTCTGGCCGAAGGAGTGGAACAGCGGCAGGCCGCCGAAGACGACGTCGCCGGCGGCGATTTCCGAGGTGGTGCGGGAGGAGACGTCGGCGTTGCGGAAGAGGTTGGCATGGGTCAGCTCGGCGCCCTTCGGCTTGCCGGTCGTCCCCGAGGTGTAGAGGATCACCGCGGTGTCGTCCTCGGCGGTATCGGCCAGGCCGGGAGTGGGCTCGTGCTCGGCCAGCATCGTCGCCAAGCTCTGCGGCTCGACCTCGATCGTCTCGACGCCGGCGTCGGCGGCGCCGTCGCGGGCCTCGGCGGCGAAACCGTGCCAGGCCAGCAGCAGCTTGGATCCGGAGTCCTCGAGGTAGAAGGCGATCTCGCGCCGCTTCAGCAGCACGTTCATCGGCACCACCACGCAGCCCGCCCGCAGCACCCCGTAGTAGGAGATCGGGAACTCGAGCACGTTGGGGAGCATCACCCCGACCCGGTCGCCCGGCTGCAGCCCCTTCTCCCGCAGCAGCGTCGCCAGACGGGCGCTGCGGTCGTCGAGGTCGGCGTAGCTCAGCTCCTCGTCGCCAAGGCGGACTGCGGGGTTGTCCGGCACCCGCGCGGCGCTCTCGGTGACGATCGCTGCGAGGTTCAGTCCCATTCCATCCTCCCCAGTAGTCCCAATCCCGACTTTCCGCGCAGCAGTCTAAGCCTCCGCCGGCTCTGGTCGGGAAACTTCGTCCGCACCCGCGTTGCGGCGGCTCATCGCCCAGGCGAAGGCGCCGCCGGTGAAGAGCATGAAGGAGCTGTAGACGGCGGCCGGGATCGTCACCTCGGCGGATAGCGAGGCGCCGACCGCGATCGCCAGCGCCGAGTTGTGGATGCCGAGCTCGAGCCCGATCGCGGTTGACTGGCGATCGTCGAGCCGGGCGAACTTGGCGATCGCGAAGCTGAGCGTCATCGCCGCGACGTTGAGGGCGAAGGCGGCGCCGGCGACGTCGGCGATGTTCTCGGCGACCGTGTCGTACTCGCTGGCGATCGCCCCGAGGACGACGACGGCAAACAGGCCCAGTGAGATGCGCCGCACCCGCGGGTAGGCGACCTCGACCCGCTGCGGCCAGCGCCGCCGCAGCTCCATCCCGATCGCGACCGGGACGATCGTGATCGCGAAGACCCGCACCACCACGCCGAGCATGCTGACGTCGCCGATGCCGGTGGCGCCGAAATGGTCGGTTGAGAGCCCGAGGAAGATCGGCACCGTGACCGCCGCGCAGACGCTGCTGATCGCCGTCATCGTCACCGACAGCGCCGTGTCGCCACGCGACAGGTGCGTCAGCATGTTGGCCATCATCCCGCCGGGAGAGGCGCCGAGCAGGACCAGTCCGACCGCCAGCTCCGGCGCCAGCCCGAACAGTTCGGCCATCGCGAAGGCCAGCAGCGGCGAGATCAACGCCAGGTTGAGCATCCCGATCGCCACGCCGCGCGGCGCCACCAGCACGCGCCGGAAGTCGGCCCGGGTCAGGGTCAGCCCGAGGCTGCACATGATCACCGCGATCGCGGCGGGCAGCAGCGCCGAGGTGAGGATCGAGTTATCGATTCGGTGACCCTAATCGCCGCCCGGACGTTTGACCTTGGCGGGAGGCCCGATTGCGCCCGCCGGCCGGTAGGCTCGCTGGATGGAGGATCTGGGAAAGCCGAGCTCTTATCTCACCGTCGACAAGGGCGTGCCGGTGTACTCGAGCGACGGCGAGAAGCTCGGTCGCGTCGTCCGGGTTCTCTCGGCGCCCAATATCGACATGTTCGACGGAATCGTCTTCGACACCACGGCGGGGCCGGGCGGGCACCGCTTCGTCGATGCACCGGAGGTGGCGGAGATCTTCGAGGGTGGGGTGGTCCTGAGGATCGACGCCGCCGCCGCCGCGAGTCTGCCGGCACCGGGCGCCAATCCCGGCACCCTCTCGGTCAATCCGGCCGACCTCGCCGGCGGTCGCGGTCGCGGCGCCCTCGGTCGTGCCTGGGACCGGCTTTCCGGCAAGGGCTGAGCGGTCGAGCGAACTTTTGCACCGACGGGTAGGATGCCCGCCGTGGGCAGGGGGCCGATACTGATCTTCTCGTTGTGCGCAGCGCTTGCGCTGGCTGTCGCCGGCTGCGGTAGCAGCGACGACTCGTCGTCGAGCGAAGCGGCCAGCACCGGTAAGTCGGAATCGGCCGCGAACACCAACACCGACACCAAACCCAAGGTCACCGTTCCCAGCGGACCGCCGCCGAAGAAGATGGAAGAGAAGGAAATCGTCGAAGGCGACGGCGCCGAAGCCAAGAGCGGCGACGAAGTCACGGTCCAGTACGTCGGCGTCGGCTATAAGAGCGGCGAAGAGTTCGACGCTTCCTGGGACCGCGGCGAACCGTTCAGCTTCACGCTCGGCGCCGGCGAAGTCATCTCCGGTTGGGACCAGGGCGTCGCGGGGATGAAGGTCGGCGGCCGGCGCGAGCTGATCCTCCCGCCGAACCTCGCTTATGGCCCGGCCGGCGCGCCGCCGGCGATCGGGCCGAACGAAACGCTGATCTTCGTCGTCGATCTGCTCGAAGTTAAATAGCGACTCGCTTCAGGCTGACGAGCGGCTCGACGATTCTCGCGGCAGATGAATGCCGGGTTCGAGCGTGTCGATCGCGATATTCGTGATTTGCGGAGTGAGATGCACGCCGGGTTCGCCGGGATGCGCTCGTCGATGTTTCGCGTCGGCGGCGGGGTCGTCGTCAGCGTTATCGCGGCCGCCGTGCCCCAGGGCATCTGACTGACGACGGCGGCGACCGCCATCATCGGCCCGTGATGCGCGCGCCGATCGCCGAACGACTGACTGCCCAGGCGCTTTCGGGTGTTCCGCTGAAGCGGCCGGTGGACGTGGCCGGGCGCTTGCTGGCGGTACAGGGGCAGGATCCGCGTGGCGCCCGCCTCGCCGTCCGGGCTCGCACGACCGGGCTCAGCGCCGCCGACGTCGACCGCGAACTGACGGAGGAGCGCTCGCTGCTGATCACCTGGCTCAACCGCGGCACCCTGCATCTGGTCCGCAGCGAGGACTATCCGCTGCTGCAGGCGCTGACCACCCCGCCTCTGCTGACCAGCAGCACGCGCCGGCTGCGCCAAGAGGGGGTCTCGGAGAAGACGGCAGAGCGGGCCATCGCGACGATCGAGCGCTCGCTCGCCGAGGAGGGGCCGCTGAGCGGCGCACAGCTGAAGGAACGTCTGGAAGCGGCCAAGCTGCGGACCGCGGGCCAGGCATTTATCCACCTGATGTTCCTTTCGGCCCTGCGCGGAATCTCCGTGCGCGGCCCGATGGTCGGCAAGCAGCACGCCTACGTCCTCGTCCGCGACTGGCTGGGGCCGCAGAAGCCGCTGCCGGATCGAGGCATCGCCCTCGCCGAGCTGGCCCGCCGCTACCTCGTCGGCCACGGCCCCGCCGACGACCGCGACCTCGCGCGTTGGGCCGGCCTGCCCTTGCGCGATGCCCGCGCCGGGCTCGGCGCGATCGCCTCCGAGCTGGTCGAGCGTGGGGACGGCCTCGTCGATCTCGCCAAGCGCCCGGCCCCCGAGCCCCATCCGGCCCCGCGCCTGCTTGGCGCCTTCGACCCGCTTCTGCTCGGCTGGACTTCGCGCGAGGAAGTTGTCGGTCCGCACAAGCTGCTGGTGACGATCAACGGCATCTTCCGCCCCTTCGCCCTGGTCGACGGTCGCGCCATCGCCACCTGGGGGTACGCCAACGGCAGGGTTACGATCGAGCCTCTCGGCAAGGTCACCAAGAGGGCGGCCGCGGCGCTGGAGGCGGATGCCACCGAGGTCGCCAAGTTCTTAACCCAGCGATGAGTTGTCGCATCGAGGATGGTCACTGAGCTACTACGCCGAGATGTTCGACTGGAAGATCAACGACGACAATCCGATGAAGCTACGAGGGCCACATCACCTTCTACGTCGAGGTTCCCGACGTTGAGGCTGCGCTGGCCAAGGCCGAGAGCCTCGGTGGCACCCGGGTGATGGGCCCGGAGACGATCATGGAGAACATCACCCTGGGTCAGTTCCTCGACCCCGAAGGCAACGTGGTCGGTCTCACCCAGGCCGCCTCCTAGAGGCAAGTTTGCGGATCCCGGGTGCGCCGCCGGCGCACCCGGGGGAGCAATCAGCCCTGCGGCGCGGGCGGCGGCATCTCCTCGGAGACCGGCGGCGCCTCGTGGCCCGGCAGCGCTTCTGCCTCCTGCTCCCAAATGTGGTTCAGCGAGACCTGTAGGTAGGCCCACATGCCCGGTGAGAGCAGCAGGTAGAGGAGCAGTGCGATCCAGCCGTTGACCGGCTCGCGCCCGGCGACTTTCGACGCGCCCTGGACGCGCTTGGTGCCGCGCCAGTAGGTGATCAGGGCCGGGATGACGATGATCCCGCCGGGGAACAGGGCCAGCAGCGAGTTGGTCGGGTTCTGGCCGAGGTCGTATCCCTTGGCCTCACCGTAAGCCTTCAGCTCCTTGTTGATCTTGTACCACCAGACCAGGTGGTAGATGCCGAGGGTGATGATCGGCAGGAGGGCGACGGCCCAGGGGCTGCGCACCTTCACCTCGTGCTCGGTGCCGCGGATTTTCATCTCGTAGGCCATGGTCTCTTTCGTATTGGATCGAGGACAGTTGCGTGCAGCTTCGACCGTAAGGGCTTTCCCCCTCTAGCCGCAAGTCGCCGCGACCGACGCCGAGAGGGCTCAGGCTTCGAGCTTGGGACTGCGCCAGGGCTGGTTCAGGCGCGTGACCAGCTCGTCGCCGAGGCCCTCGATCGGGACCCTGGTCTGCTCCAGGGAGTCGCGGTCGCGCAGGGTGACGGTGTCGTCCTCCATCGTCTGGTGGTCGACGGTGACCCCCCAGGGGGTGCCGATCTCGTCCTGGCGGCGGTAGCGCTTGCCGATCGAGCCGCCCTCGTCGAACTCGGCGGGAAGCTTGCGGCGCAGGTCCTGGAAGAGGGCGCGGGCTTTCTCCGGCATGCCCTCCTTGGAGACGAGCGGCAGGACGGCGACCTTGACCGGGGCCAGGCGGGGGTGCAGGCGCAGCACGGTGCGCTGGCGGCCCTCCACCTCCTCGACCTCGTAGGCGTCGACGAGGAAGGCGAGGGTGGCGCGGTCGGCGCCGGCGGCGGGCTCGATCACGTGCGGGACGTAGCGCTCTTTGGTCTGCTGGTCGAAGTACTCGAGCTTCTCGCCGCTGAACTTGGCGTGCTGTTTGAGGTCGAAGTCGCCGCGGTTGGCGATCCCCTCCAGCTCCGACCAGCCGATCGGGAAGAGGTACTCGACGTCGCTGGTGCCGGACGAGTAGTGGGAGAGCTCGTCGGCGTCGTGGGGGCGGATCCGCAGGTACTCGGGGCGCAGGCCGAGGTCGGTGTACCAGCGTTCGCGCTCCTCGATCCAGGTCCGGTACCACTGCTCCGCCTGGTCGGGCGGGACGAAGAACTCCATCTCCATCTGCTCGAACTCGCGGGTGCGGAAGATGAAGTTGCCCGGGGTGATCTCGTTGCGGAAGGACTTGCCGATCTGGGCGATCCCGAAGGGCGGCTTCTTGCGGGCGAAGCCGAGCACGTTCTTGAAGTTGATGAAGATCCCCTGCGCCGTCTCCGGCCGCAGGTAGACCTCGGAGCCCTCGCCGGCCACCGGGCCGACGTGGGTCTCGAACATCAGGTTGAACTGGCGCGGCTCGGAGAGGTCGCCGCCGCACTCTGGGCACTTCAGCTCGGCGCTGGGGTCGCCGCCCTCGGCTTCGACCGCCTCGCGCAGGTGATCCTCGCGCCAGCGCCGCTTGCACTTGCCGAGGCACTGCACGAGCGGGTCGGTGAAGCCCTCGAGATGGCCCGATGCCTCCCAGACCCGCGGATGCTGGAGGATCGCCGAGTCGATCGCGACGATGTCGTCGCGCTCCTGCAGCATCGCCCGCCACCACTCGGCTTTGACGTTGCCCTTGAGGAGGACGCCGTAGTGGCCGTAGTCGTAGGTCGAGCCGAGGCCGCCGTAGATCTCCGAGGAGGGGAAGACGAAGCCGCGCCGTTTGCAGAGGGCGACGATCTCCTCCATCGATACATCGGTCGGGCGCTCCTGCTGCTCGGCGGTGGACATGCCGGAACCGTAGCGGCTGCGATAATCCCGCACCCCGTGCCTATCTACGAGTACAAATGCGACAACGGCCACGTCTTCGACGTGATCCAGAAGATGGTCGACGATCCGCTCACCGAGTGCCAGGAGTGCGGCGCCCCGGCGGTGCGCGTCCTGCACTCGCCCGCCGTCCACTTCAAGGGGTCGGGCTTCTACAACACCGACTACGGCAAGAAGAAGGGCGGCGGCAACGGCGCCGGCTCTTCAGGCGAGGGCTCGAAGGAGTCCTCGGGCTCCTCTGACTCCGGCTCCAGCTCCGCGGACTCGAAGTCCAGCGACTCGAAGTCGGGGTCGAGCGACTCCAAGGCCGCGGCGTCGACCGCCGGCGACTGAGCTTTCGCTCAGCCGGGGGTCAGGCGGAGCGAAAGCTGCGGCTGCACGGTCGCGGGGCCTTCGTTGGTCGCGTCGACCTCCCAGACCGATTGCGAACCGGCGGGCAGGTTGAAGGTGACGTCCGGCTCGCAGGTCACCGGGATGGCTGAGAATTCGCAGACTTGCTCAAAGACCCCGTTGACGAGCAGGTAGACGAAGCCCTGCAGGTTGCTCGGCGGGCCTTCGAGGCGGACCTCGACGTCGCGGGCGACGAGCGGCTCGTTGGGCAGCGTCAGGGTGACGTCCATCCCCGGGGCGGTGGTGCTGGAGCCATAGCCGCTGAGCGGCACGAACATGCTCGTTCCGGTCGCCATCGAGGCGCTGGGGCCACCACCGAGCATCACCGTTCCGAAAGAGTCCGCTGCTTGGCCGCCCAGCCTCGATGCGTTTGCCGCCGTCGCTCCCGAAGGGAGGAAGTCGGAGGCCGGATGGCCTTGCAGCGCGCTCGAGTTTGAAGCTCGGTCGGCGTTGGTTGCGCTGTTTGCCTTGTCGGCGGTGTTGGCGCTGGCAGCGCTGGTGGCGATCGTGGCGCTGGGGACCTTGCTGAGCGTCGCGGCGTTGATGTCGGTGCCGGTCAGCGAGCCGTCCGCGACGTTAGCTCCGGTTACTGCATTGGCGGCGATCTTGCCCCCGGTCACCGCGTTCTTCTTGAGCTGCTTGGGCCCGACGCTGTTCTTCGGCAGCGCGGTCGCGGCGTAGGCGACGCCGCCGAGCAGCATGAAGAGGCAGAGGGTCGAGATGACGTTGGCATAGGTCAGCTTGGGGCGCAGCCGGTTGAGCATGGCGGCAAAATACCCGCGTGTCCGGTCGACTCCGATTCAGCCGTTGAGGAAGCGGTTGACGGCCTGGCGCCGCACCGAGTCCGGTACTTCGATGCTGCCTTCGGGGCCGACGCCGCAAGCGTTGGGGTTGCTGCAGAGGACGTCGGCGGGGGCGCTGCCGCCGATCGCGGCGGACAGCACCAGCTGCGGCATCGTCAGCAAGCCCATGTCGCTGACGAAGGCTTTCGGCGCGCTCCAGCCGATGAACGGGCCCTTGATGAAGTTGTAGGGAGCGCGCAGGGGGTCGGTGAGGCGGCCCTTGATGCCGTTGATGACGGCCTGCTGGGCCTTCTCGCGGTCGATGTCGCTGTAGCCGAGCGAGTAGGCGCTCTTGCCGGGCCCGGGGCATTCGCTGGGCTTGCGGATTCGCGAGTAGGCGAGGGCTTTTTCCCCGTCGAGCGTGTTCTCGCCCTGCTTCAGGTGCAGGGTGACGCCGCCCTGGCCACCGCCGGAGCCGCCGGCGATGTCGGCGCAGAGCTTGTGGGGAAGGTCGACTTCGACGCCGCCGACCGCGTCGATCAGGTCTTCGAAGCCGGTGAAGTTGACGATCGCGACGTGGTCGATCTGGAGGTCGAGGAACTGTTCGATCGTCCTGATCTGCAGGGCGGCGCCGCCGAAGGCATAGGCCCCGTTGATCTTCTGCGGCGCCTGGCCGGGGATTTCGGCGTAGCTGTCGCGCGGGATCGAGAGTTTGCGGAAGGCGCCACCGCCGGCCCGGATCAGCATCAGCGTGTCGGCGCGGAACTGACCTTGTTCGCAGCCGTCGTGGGGAGCGTCGCCGTTGGCCTGCTGTTCGAAGCACTTCTCCGAGGGAGCTGCCCCCGGCTCCTTGGTGTCGGGCGGGCGGGCGTCGGTGCCGAGGACGAGGATCGTCTGGGCGCTCGGCAGCAGCAGCGGGTTGCCGTGGAGGGTCGACTTCGCTTCGCCGGAAAGCTTGAAGGACTGCAGTTGGGCCGAGACCGCGAAGGCGAGGAAGCTGAGCAAGATCCATCCCAAAGCGGCGATCCCGACCCATTTGAGAACGCGCTTGAGACCGGGGCGCGGCGTCCGCTCGCGACGGCCCTCGCGCGGCTCGCGATCCTTGCCAGGCCGCTTCCCAGGCAGCTTTGCGCGCTCCCGCAGGGCGGAGAGATCAGGTGCCTTCAACCGCGAGGAGAGGCTCCTGCGGGATCGGTAGACCTTGTAGTCGGGCGGTCCCGAAGGCCGCTGCTCGCCATCGTCGGGCATAAAAGGGCTAGAAATCATGGCGATGTCTTCGGTCGCCCGCCTTCCAGCCCCCATTTGCCGATGAGCGCGGGCGAGACGATCGGGGTCGATCTGGGTGGGACGAAGATGCTCGTCGGCGTGCTCGACGGGACCGACGTCCGCTACGAGAGCCGCGAGGCGTCGACCGGGCAGGACGAGGATCAGCTGGTCGAGCTGCTGGTCCGCGAGGTCAACGAGGCGCACGAAGCCCGCCCTGGGGCGACGGCGGTCGGGCTCGGCATCCCGGCGACGATCGATCACGACTCCGGGGTCGCGGTCTCGGCGGTCAATCTGCCGCTGACCGATCTGCCGATCCGCGATCTGGTCAGCGAGCGGGTCGGGCTGCCGGTCTTCGTCGACAACGACGCCAACGTGGCGGCGCTGGCCGAGTACCTCTACGGGGTGGCGCAGGGGAAGCCGAACACGGTGATGCTGACCGTGGGGACCGGGATCGGCGGCGGCCTGATCCTCGGCGGCGAGGTCTACCGCGGTGCGACCGGCGCCGGCGCCGAGCTCGGCCACATGGTGATCCAGGCCGACGGCCCTCCCTGCCAGGGCAACTGTCCCAACCACGGTTGCGTCGAGTCGCTGGCCTCGGGGACGGCGCTGGGGCGCGAGGGGCTGGCGGCGGCGGAAAGCTCGCCGGACTCCGCCCTCGGCCAGCTGCTGGCGGCGGGGGAGAAGGTCGACGGGACGGCGGTGACCAAGGCGGCGATCGCCGGCGACGAAACCGCGATCGGCGTCTTCGAGCTGATCGGCAGCCGGCTCGGCGTCGCCTGCTCGAGCTTTGCCAACATCTTCCAGCCCGATGCGATCGTCGTCGGTGGCGGCGTCATCGCCGCCGGCGAGCTGCTGCTGGAGCCGGCCCGCCGCGAAGTCCGCGAACGCGCCCTCAACCCGATGAACACAACCCCGATCCTGGAAGCGACCCTCGGCAACGACGCCGGGATGATCGGCGCCGCCGCGCTGGCGCGGGTCGAACTGGAGAAGGGGGACGGCTGATGCCGGGGAGGCTGGTCGTCTGTCCGACCCCGATCGGCAACCTCGACGACGTCACCCCACGGGTGCGGGAGGCGCTGATCACGGCCGACTACATCGCCTGCGAGGACACCCGCCGCACCGGCTCCCTGCTCGACAAGCTGGGGATCCGGCCGGCGCCGCGGATGATCTCCAACCACGAGGGCAACGAAACCGCGCGGGCGACCGAGCTGGCGCAGCGGATCGAGCGCGGCGACGTCGTCGCGCTCGTCTCCGACGCCGGCATGCCGGCGATCTCCGACCCCGGCTACAAGCTGATCCACCGCTGCATAGAACGGGATCTAGAGGTCACCGTCCTACCAGGCCCTTCCGTCGTGCCGGTGGCGCTGGTCGCCTCCGGGCTGCCGACCGACCGCTGGCGCTTCGAGGGCTTCCTGCCGCGCCGCGCCGGCGAGATGGAGCGGGTGCTGCGCTCGACCGAGACCGTCGTCGCCTTCGAGTCGCCGCGCCGGGTCGGCGAGTCGCTGGCGGCGCTGGCCTCGCTCGCCCCCGACCGCCAGGCGGCCGTCTGCCGCGAGCTCTCGAAGATGCACGAGGAGGTCGCGCGCGGCACCCTGGGCGAGCTGGCGCGGCGCTTCCGCGGCGACGTCAAGGGCGAGATCGTGCTGGTGCTCGGGCCGGCCGCCGCCGACTCCCACGACAAAGACGTCGGCTTCGCGGTCGACGCCCTGCGCCACCTGGTCCAGTCCGGCGCCCGTCCCCGCGCGGCCGCCAGCGTCGTCGCCGCCCTCACCGGCACCCGCGCCAACGACCTCTACAAAGCGCTGACCGGGCGCGAGGCGCGAAGGTAGGCCCAGAACACCCATGAGCTACTACGTCACCACCCCGATCTACTACGTCAACGCGGAGCCGCACCTCGGCCACGCCTACTCGACGATGGCCGCCGACGTGCTGGCCCGGCACATGCGCCAGCGCGGCGAGGACGTCTTCTTCCTCACCGGTACCGATGAGCACGGCGAGCCGATCGAGACCGCAGCCGAGCGCGAGGGGATCTCGCCGCAGGAGCTGGCCGACCGCAACGCGGCCAAGTTCGAAGGCCTGATGCCGATCATCGACGCCAGCAACGACTTCTTCATCCGCACCTCCGACCCCCGCCACGCCGAGCGGGTGGCGACGATCATGCAGCGCGTCTACGACAACGGCTGGGTCGCCAAGGGCGTCTACGAAGGCTGGTACTGCCCGCGCTGCGCCGACTTCAAAATCGAGCGCGAGCTCGGCCCCGGCAACACCTGCCCGATCCACGAGATCCCGCTCGAGAAAGAGCGCGAGGAAAACTGGTTCTTCCGCCTCTCCGCTTTCCAGGAGCGGCTGGAAGAGCTCTACGAGGGGCAGCCCGACTTCGTCATCCCGGACTTCCGCCGCAACGAGGCGGTCGCCTTCATCAAGCAGGGGCTGGAGGACGTCTCGCTCTCGCGGCCGAAGCTGAAATGGGGGATGCGGCTGCCCTGGGACCCCGAGCAGCGGATGTACGTCTGGTTCGACGCCCTCCTCAACTACGTCACGGCGCTGGGCTTCGCCCGCGAGGGGGAGGACCTGACCGAGCGCTTCTGGCCGGCCAGCCTGCACGTGATGGCCAAGGACATCCTCAAATTCCACGCCGTCATCTGGCCGGCGCTGCTCTGGGCGGCCGACCTCGAGCCGCCGAAGCGGATGGTCATCCACGGCTTCCTCTTGATGGGCGAGAAAAAGATGTCGAAGTCGCTCGGCAACGTGCTCGACCCCTTCGCGGTGATCGACCGCTTCGGCGCCGACGCGCTGCGCTTCTACCTCTTCCGCGAGGTCAGCTTCGGCCAGGACGGCGCGATCTCCACCGCCGGCTTCGAGTCCCGCTACGAGACCGAGCTCGCCAACGACTACGGCAACCTGGCCAGCCGTGTGCTGGCGATGGTCGAGCGCTACCGCGACGGCACCGTCCCGGTGGCGGCGGTGGACGCGGTCCTGGCCGAGGATTTCGAGGGCGTGGTGTCGCGCTTCTCCGAGCTGCTCGACCGGGCCGAGCTGACCCAGGCGCTGGAGGAGGCCTGGAAGCTGGTCCGCCGCCTCAACCGCTTCGTCGAGGAGACGCAGCCGTGGGTGCTGGCCAAGGACGAGGCCGACCCCGAGCGGCTCGACGAAGTCCTCTACAACCTGGTCGAGGGCCTGCGGGTGACGACGCTGCTGCTCGTCCCTTACCTGCCCCGCAGCGCCGAGACGCTGCTGGCGGCGCTGGGCGAAGAGGGCCGTGAGCTGGCCGAGCTGGGTTCCCGCCCCGGCGGCCAGAGCGTCGAGCGCATCCCCGCGCTCTTCCCGAAGATCGAGCCGCCCAGCTGATGGAGCCCCCGGTTCTCGCGGTCTCCGGCCTGCGCAAGAGCTACCGGGGGCAGGAGGCGCTGGCGGGGGTCGATCTGGAGATTCGGGCGGGCGAGCTGGTCGGTCTGCTGGGTCCGAACGGCGCCGGCAAGTCGACCCTGACCAAGATCGCCTGCGGGCTGGTCAGGCCCAGTGGCGGTGGCGTCGCGGTGCTCGGCCGCTCCGCCGGGTCGCCGCCGGCGCGGGCCGCGCTCGGCTACCTGGCGGAGCTGTTCCGCTTTCCGGGTTGGTGCTCGGCCGACGAGCTGCTGGCGCTGCACCAGCGGTTGGCCGGTTCGGCCGGCGGCGCCGGCGAGCGCGCGGAGCTGCTCGAGCTGGTCGAGCTGGGCGAGGCGAGGGACAAGCGGGTCGAGGCGATGTCGAAGGGGATGCAGCAGCGGCTGGGGATCGCCCAGGCCCTGGTCGGCGCCCCGAAGCTGCTGCTGCTGGACGAGCCGACCAGCGCCCTCGACCCGGTCGGGCGCCGCATCGTCCGCGGCCTGCTCGAGGAGATGCGCCGCCGCGGCGTCGCGGTCCTGCTCAACTCGCATCTGCTCAGCGAGGTCGAGCTGGTCTGCGACCGGGTCGCGATCATCGCCCGCGGCAGGCTGGTCAAGGCCGGCACGCCGGTGGAGCTCGCCGGTCCGGGCGGAGTCGAGGTAGAGACCGCGTCGGGCCTGAAGGTCTTCGCGGGCGCCGAGCGCGACGACGCGCCACGGATCGTCGCCGAGCTGGTCGCCGCGGGGGAGCGGGTCTACCGCGTCGAGGTTCGCCACAGCTCGCTCGAAGAGGTCTACCTGGAGGCCGTCGGGGGCCAGACCGGATGACGCCCTCGCCACTGCGCTCGGCGCTGACGGTGATCGCCCACTCGGTCCGGGAAGGGATCCGCCGCCGGGTCTTCCTCGCGGTCCTGGTCCTCACCGTCGGCTTCCTGGTGCTCTACGCGCTCGGTGCCCACTTCGTCTTCAGGGACGTCCGCAATTTCGCCGGCGGCGAAGCCGGGATCCTCGATCCCAAGGCGTTTGCCGGCGCGACCATCTTCGGCCTGGCGATGTTCGCGATCCTCTTTCTCGGCGCGGTTCTCTCGGTCTTCCTCACCCTCGGGGCGGTGCGCGGTGATGCCGAGAGCGGCCTGCTGCAGCCGTTGGTGGTGCGGCCGATTGGCCGCACGACGATGCTGATGGCCCGCTTCGCCGGCGCCGCGGCCCTCTCGGCCACCTACGTCGTGCTCGTCTACCTGGCCGCCTGGGCGATCACCCGCGCCACCGGCGACTGGTCTCCCGACCATCTGATCGGACCGGCCCTGGGGCTGGCCCTGGCGGTCGCGATCATCGCCGCGATCTCGCTGCTGCTGTCGGTGCTGTTCCCCGTTACCGCCCAGGGGATCGTCGTCTTCATGGTTTTCGGCGCCGGACTGACGGCGGGGCTGCTGGCTCAGATCGGCAACGCGATCGACTCCGATTCGCTGCACACGATCGGCCGGGTGGCGAGTTGGGCCTTGCCGTTCGAGGGCCTCTACGCCGCCGGCCTGCACGCGCTGATCTCCGGCACCTCGGGGCTGACCGGGGTCGTCCTCCAGCTCGGCCCCTTCGGCGGCTCCGAGCCGGCTGGCCCGGGACTGATCGCCTGGGCGTTCGTCTACATGCTCACGGTGTTGGCGCTGGCGGCGCTGGTCTTCTCGCGGCGCGATCTCTGAATCGCGCGGTTCCGTAGTTACGCAATGCGTGCGAAAGGAACCGCGGATTACTCGCTGGCGAGGCAGTCGCGGCCGAGTTGGTCGAGACCGCTGAGGCCGCAGAGGGCCATCGTCAGGTCGAGCTCGGCCAGGGTCATCTTCAGCACCGTTTCGACTCCGGCCTGGCCGTCGAGCGCCAGGCCCCAGATGTAGGGCCGGCCGAGGCAGACCGCGTCGGCGCCCAGGCAGAGGGCCTTGAGGGCGTCGCTGCCGCTGCGGATGCCACTGTCGAAGAGGATCGCGAGCTCGTCGCCGACCGCATCGGCGATCGCCGGCAGGGCGTCGAGCGAGGCGATCGCGCCGTCGACCTGACGGCCGCCGTGGTTGGAGACGACGATGCCGTCGAGGCCGTGGCGGACCGCCTCGCGGGCGTCGTCAACGTGCTGGATGCCCTTGACGACGATCGGCAGCGAGGTCTGCTCGCGCAGCCAGGCGAGGTCGTCCCAGGTCAGCGAGGGGTTGGCCTGGACGCCGAGGAAGTGACCGGTGGCGGCGCCCTGGTCCTCCTCCGGCGATTTCTCCAGGCCTTCGCGGAAGACCGGGTCCTGGAAGTAGTTGGCGACGCCCATCCCGTTGAGGAAGGGGAGCCAGGCCTGCTGCAGGTCGCGTGGCTTCCAGCCGGGGACGAAGGTGTCGACGGTGACGACGATGGCGCCGTAGCCGGCCCGCTCGGCGCGGCCGACGAAGCTCGCCGCCAGGCGCCTGTCGTTGGGCCAGTAGAGCTGGAACCAGCGCGGCGCGCCCGCGCCCCCGGCTGCGGCGATCTCCTCCAGCGAGAAATGCGAGTTGGTGCTGGCGATCATCGGCGTGCCGACCGCGGCGGCGGCGCGGGCGGTGGCCAGCTCGCCCTCCTCGTGGACGACCTTCTGGACGCCGATCGGGGCCAGCATCAGCGGCGTCGCCATCGCCGTCCCGAGCACCGTCGTCGCGAGGTCGCGGGTGGCGACGTCGCGCAGCATCCGCGGCACGATCCGGTGGCGGCGGAAGGCCTCGGCGTTGGCGCGGATCGTGTCCTCGCTGCCGGCTCCGGCGCCGATGTAGTTGGCCGCTCGCGGCTCCATCGCCGCAATTGCCTTGCTCTCCAGCTCCGCGACCGAGACCGGGATCGCCGGCGTCTCGCCGCCCAGCCCGCGGATGTAGATCTCGCGGTAGTAGTCGGCGGGGTCGGCCATTTGGAGAAGGCTATTCGAGCGCGCGAGGCTCGGTCGTTCTTACACTCCCCCGATGATCGACTCGCACACCCACCTCTTCCTCTGCGACGGGGAGGAGGCCGACGTGGTCGCCGCGGCGCAGTCGGCAGGCGTCGGGCGGCTGCTCAGTGTTGGCATGGATGCGAAGACGAACCCGGTGGCGATCGCCGGCGCCGAGCGCCACGAGGCGGTCTTCGCCGCGGTCGGGCGCCACCCCAACGAGGCAACCGGCTTCGATGACGCGGCCGTGGCCGAAATCACCCGGCTCGGCGCCCACGAGAAGGTGCGGGCGATCGGCGAGACCGGGCTCGACTACTACCGCGACGGCGCCCCTGCAGCCGACCAGCGCCGCGCCTTCGCCGCCCAGATCGAGATCGCCCGCGAGCTCGATCTGCCGATCGTGATCCACGCCCGCGACCCCGAGGACAGCAGCGAGGCGGTCGACGAGATCTTCGCCACCCTCGACGCCAGGGCCACCGGCCAGGCGGTGATCCTGCACTGCTTCTCCGCTCCCGAGCGGGTGGCCGACGCCGCCGAGCGCGGCTGGTACTGCTCCTTTGCCGGCAACGTCACCTACCCGAGCGCCAGGGACCTGCGCTTTGCCGCCGCCAAGGTCCCGCAGGACCGCATCCTGGTCGAGACCGACGCCCCCTATCTCTCGCCGCAGCCAATGCGCGGGAAGCGCAACCAGCCGGCCAACGTGGTCGAGACGGCCAAAGTCCTCGCCGCCGAGCGCGGCGTCTCCTACGAGCAGCTGGAGCGCACGGTCGAAGCCAACGCCCGCGCCCTGTTCGGCTGGTAGGCGCGTTGGTCCGGCTCGGCCAGAACTTCCTCGCCGATCCCAACTTGCTCGACGCGATCGTCCGCGACGCGGCGCTCTCTCCCGGCGATGTGGTCCTCGAGGTCGGCGCCGGCGAAGGTGTCCTGACCGAACGCCTGGCCGCGGCCGCGGGCCACGTCCACGCGGTCGAGATCGACCGCGGGCTGGAGCCAGCACTGGCGCAGACCGCTGCCCTGGTCAACGTCAGCCTGCATTGGGGGGATGCGATGAAGGTCGACCTCGCCGGCTTCGACCCGGCGCCGACCGCGATGGTGGCCAACCTGCCCTACTCGGTGGCGACGCCGCTGATCCTGCGCACGATCGAGCTGCTGCCCTCGCTGGCGAGCTGGACGGTGATGGTCCAGCGCGAGATCGCCGACCGCCTGCGGGCGGCGCCCGGCAGCCGCACCTACGGCTCGCCGAGCGTCCAGGTCCAGCTCGCCTGCGAGGTCGAGCTGGTCCGCAAGGTCGACCCGGCCGTCTTCAGGCCGCGCCCCCGGGTCGACTCGGCGATCCTGCGGTTGCGGCGCAGCGGGCCGGCGGCCGATCCGGCGACCAGGGCCCTGATCCGCGCCGCCTTCGCCCACCGCCGCAAGTCCCTCGCCCGCTCGCTCGAGCACGGGGAGAAGGGCTCGCTGCTGCCGGCGCGGGCGGCGCTCGCCGAGCTGGGGCTGGCCGAGGACTCGCGGGCCGAGGCGCTCTCGCCCGCGCAGTTCGCCGCCCTGTCCGCGAAGCTCCAGGCAGACACCTGACCTCGCCTCGCCTCGATGCGCCTCCACGCTCCCGCCAAGCTCAACCTCTGCCTCTACCTCGGCCCGCGCCGCGAGGACGGCCTGCACGAGCTCTGCTCGCTGTTCGAGCCGCTGGCGCTGGCCGACCTGATCACGATTGCCGAGGCCGAGAGCGACGAGGTGGTCTGCCCGGGGGTCGAGGGCGAGAACCTCGCCGCACGGGCGCTGGCGGCGCTGCGCGGGCGCGGCTGGGAGCGGGCGCCGCTGCGGGTCGAGATCGAGAAGCGGGTGCCGGTGGCGGCCGGGCTCGGCGGCGGCAGCGCCGACGCCGCCGCGATCCTGCGCCTCGCCGCCGGCGAGGTCGGCGACCTCCAGTCCCTGGCGGCCGAGCTCGGCGCCGACGTGCCCTCGCAGTTGCAGCCGGCACTGGCCCTGGTCCAGGGCGCCGGCGAGCGGGTCGAGCCGCTGCCCGAGCCGGCCCCTCACGCGGCGGTGCTGCTGCCCGACGGCGGTGGGCTCGGCACCGCCGCGGTCTTCGCCGAGGCCGACCGGCTCGGCCTCGGCCGCGAGCCGGAGGAGCTCGAGGAGCTGGCGGCGCGGCTGCGCGCAGCGGCCGGAGCCGGTGCCTCGCCGCTCGCCTATCCCGAGCTGCTTCTCAACGATCTGGCCGCGCCGGCGCGCTCGCTGCGGCCGGCGATCGGCGACGCGCTCGACGAGCTGCGCGAAGCCGGCGCCCCGGTCGCGCTGCTCAGCGGCTCCGGCCCGACCGCGGTCGGGCTCTTCGCCGACCTCGCCGCCGCCCGCGCCGCCGCGGAGACGATCGACCGCGACGACGCGATCGTCTGCGCGGCGGGAAGGGCGCCATGAGGCTGTCCGGCGAGGGAGAGGGGAAAGGCAGCAACCGCAAACGACTTCTGCTGCTGGCCATCGCCGCGGCGGTCGCCTTCGGCTATTACCTGATCAGCCAGGAACTCGGCCACCTCGATCTGCAGGGCCTGCTGGAAGACCTCTCCAACACGCTCGGCGCCTGGACCTACCTGCTGGTCGGCGCCTTCGCCTTCGCCGAGACCGGCGCCTTCGTCGGCCTCGTCGTCCCCGGCGAGACGGTGATGCTGCTCGGCGGCGCCGTCGCCGGCCAGGGCGCGATCGACATCTACCTGCTGATCGCGATCGCCTGGTTCTCGGCCTGGGCGGGGGACACGACCAGCTTCTTCCTCGGCCGCCGCCTCGGCCGCGAGTTCGTGATGCAGCATGGGCCGCGCTTCGGGATCAGCCACGAGCGCTTCGAGCGGGTCGAGGACTACTTCTCCCGCCACGGCGGCAAGACGATCTTCATCGGCCGTTTCATCAGCCTGGTCCGCGCCTTCGCCCCCTTCATCGCTGGCAGCTCGGGGATGCGCTACCGCGCCTTTGTCCCCTACAGCATCCTCGGCACCGGGCTCTGGGCCAGCGCCCACATCCTGATCGGCTACTTCTTCTCGCGCAGCATCGAGACCGCCGCCAAGTACGCCGGCAAAGGCGCCTTCCTGCTCGGCATCCTGATCGTCGTCGTCGCCGGCTCGATCTTCCTCTACCGCCACTTCCGGGTCGCCGCCAATCGCCTTGCCGCGGTGCGCTGGATGGAGGGCAACGCCGCCACTCGCTGGCTGGTCGTACTGGGCCGGCGCTACCAGCCGCAGTTCCGCTTCCTCTGGGACCGGGTCACCCCGGGCGGCACCTTCGGGCTCGAGTTCACCTCGCTGATGGCGGTCCTCGCCGTCTCCCTCTTCGTGCTGATCGCCTACATCGTCGTCGTCGGCCGCGAGCCGGGGCCGACCCCCGGCGACGTGACCGCGATGGAAGTCGCCGAACACCTACGCGCCGCCTGGTTCACCGACTTCACCAAGGTCTTCACCTTCCTCGGCTCCGGCATCTTCACCTGGAGCCTGACCGCCGTCTGCGCCGCCTTTCTCGCCGCCCGCCGCCGCTGGGCCGAGTTCGGCGTCCTGCTGGCGGGGATGACGCTGACCTCGATCGGCTTTCACGAGATCAAGGCCGAGGTCGAGCGGCCGCGGCCGGAGGCCGCCCTGACCGGCTACTCGGGCTCCTCGTTCCCGAGCGGACACGCCGCCCACTCGGTCCTCTACGTCTGGCTGGCGGTGACGATCGTGCTGCGCCTGCGGCCGGGGATGGCGCGGGGCGCGGCCCTCGTCGCCGGCGGGATTGTGCTGACGATCCTGGTCGGGCTCTCCCGCGTCTACCTCAACGTCCACTACCTCAGCGACGTCAGCGGCGGCTGGGCGCTGGGCGCCGCCTCGTTCTCGTTCTGCGCCGCCGTCGGCCTCGTCATCTCCCAGGTTCGGCAGAATCCCAGGCAATGACGATTTACGCACTGGCCAAAATCGGCCACCAGTACTTGCTCTTCGGCGCCGCCGGGGTGATCTGCCTGATCGCCTTCGTCACCCTGATCCTCAGCCCGGCGCTGAGCGCCCACGGGCGCATCTGGGAGAAGGCGGCCGCCGGCTTCCTCTCGATCTTCGTGCTCGCCGCCCTGCTCGTCTGCGGCGTCGTGGTCGGGCTGGTGATCGTCTACTACTACCCCGACATCTCGAATTTCGTCAACGGCAACTAGTCCGCCAGCCACACGCGCGGGCTTCCGGATTGGCGCCCTGGCGGGGATAATGAACCGATGCCGGCGACCTCAGAGGGGGCTGAAATCCCTGCAAAAGCAGAAGATCCAGGGCTGCTCGACGCGCTCTCGGAAGCGGTTGAGTCGGGCGCCGGCCTGCCCTCCGTGGCGCGGGCGGCGGCGCGGCTGCTCGATGCCAGCGTCGCCCTGATCGACCGCTCCAGCGCGGTGCTGGCGGTCGCCGGCGCCTCGCCCGACCAGGAGAAGAAGCTGCTCTCGGCGGAGGAGGGCGTCACCACGGTCGAGCTGCGGGTGGCGGATGCCGCGGTCGGTGAGCTGCGCTACCGGGCCAAGACCCCGCCCGATCCAGCGATCGCGCGGATGGTGACGACGCTGCTGGCCCTGGAGCTGGAGCGCTCGCGTTCGCCGGAGTGGGAGAGCGAGGAGGTGGCGAGCGCCTTCGTCGCCGCCGTGCTGGCCCGCCAGGTGACCGACCGCGGCGACATCGTCGCCCGCGCCGCCGAGCTCGGCGCCGACCTCGACCGTGGGGCCGGCGTGCTGGTGCTGCGGGTGGCGCCGCGGGCAGCGCAGACGGGCGAGTGGCGAGAACGGGTGCTGACCCTGGCGATGCGGGCGCTGCGCTCGCTGGCGCAGGGCTCGCTGGCGACAACCGAGGATGGCGAGGTGGCCGCCGAGATCTCGGTGATCGTGCCCGCCGAGGACGACGAGCGGCTGGCCCGTGCCGCCGCCGGCCTGGCCCGCGAGCTCGACGACAGCCTCTCGGGCTTCCACATCACCACCGGGCGCAGCCGTCGCTGCGCCGACCCCGTCGACCTCTACCGGGCCGGCAGCGAGGCGCGGCTGGCGGTCAACGTGGGGGAGGCCGAAGGCCAGGCGCTGCTGGCCTTCGAGGACACCGGCGCCTACCGCCTGCTGCTGCCGGCGATGAGCGAGGACCCGGGTGAGCTGGAACGCTTCTACGCGGAGACGATCGAGCCGCTAGCCAGCTACGACGAGCAGTACGAGACCGAGCTGGTGGCGAGCGTCGAGGCCTACCTCGACAACGACGGCAACGTCGCCGCTACCGCCAAACAGCTCTTCACCCACCGTCACACCGTGCGCTACCGGCTCGAGCGCGTCAAGGAGCTCTGCGGCCATGACGTCTCCGCCACCGAGGGCCGCGAGAAGCTCGGCCTTGGTCTCAAGGCGATGCGCGTGCTCGGCATCGCCTCCCCGCGCGGCCCGGCGCTGGAGCCCGGCAGCAAGGGCGGCAAAGTGGCCAGAACCGCGACGGAGGAGTAAAACTCAGGGCGCGCTGGGGAGTCGGCTAATGGTAGGCCACTGGCTTTTGGTGCCAGCCGTCCCGGTTCGAGTCCGGGCTCCCCAGTTCCGCCGCAGACGAGAAGTGCATTCGACATGTATGCGGTGTCAAATGCACTCTTCGTGTCCGTGGTCCCGCTTAGGGTTGCCTCCGTGGAGATCGGAGGAGCGTCGATGGACCCGGAAGTTCGCGCCGGCCTGGCCAGGAGCTGGAAGACGCTGATGACCGTCGGGATCCTGGCGATCGTCGTCGGCTGCATCGCCATCCTGGTGCCCGCCGTGGCCGCCGTCGGGACGGCGATCTTCATCGGCTGGATCCTCGTCATCGCCGGCGCCTTCCTGGTTGCCGCCGCCTTCTCGGCGCACTCGGTCGGGAGCCTGATCGTGCGGCTGATCTGGGCGGCGCTGACCGTGATCGTCGGCATCTGGCTGATCGTCGAACCGCACAACGGCACGCTCACCCTGACCTTGGTGCTCGGCATCTACTTCCTCTTCATGGGCATCACCCGCGTCACCGTCGCCTTCCTGGCGCGGGGCCAGCAGAACGCCGGCCTGGTCGGGCTCAGCGGCGTCTGCGGCCTGCTGATCGGCATCCTCGTCCTCGCCAAGTTCCCCAGCTCCGCCGACTGGGCGATCGGACTGCTCGTCGGCATCGACCTGATCTTCGCCGGCTGGACTTTGACCTCGGTCGCCCTCGTGGGCCGGGATCTCTCTCGCCCGAGTACCTGACGCGCCTGCTCCGGCGCATTTCGGCGTCCTCGGTCGCTCGTGTGCAGAGCACACCACGCTCCCTGCGTCCTTGAACTGCTTGGTCCAGACACGTCAGGGCTCGCGGATATTCCTTCCCGAGGAAGGACGCGTGTGACAGGACTACCGCCCCGCTAATACGATCCTGCGGTGAGTTCCCCCACCGTCCTCGTCATGGCGGCCGGGAAGGGCACGCGAATGCGGTCCTCCCTGCCGAAGATGCTGCATCCCGTCTGTGGGCGGGCGATGGTCGCCTGGCCGATTCTGGCCGCACGCGAGGCAGGAGTGGGGCGGGTCGCCGCGATCGTCTCTCCCGGGATGGATCTCTCGGCCGGCCTTCCCGATGGCGTCGAGACGGTCGAGCAGCCCGAGGCCGACGGCACCGGTGGCGCGATTCGCGCCGCCTTGCCGCTGATCGAAGCCAGCGAGACCGTGCTCGTCCTCTCCGGCGACGTGCCGCTGATCTCGGCCGAGACGATCGCCGGCCTGCTCGAGGCGCACGCCGCCGCGCCGGCCGCGGCGACGATGCTGACGATCGAGCTCGACGATCCCGGCTCCTACGGCCGCGTCGTCCGCGCCGCCTCCGGCGAGGTCGAGCGCGTGGTCGAGGCCAAAGCCGCCGGCGACGCCGACCCTGCGCAGCTGGCGATCCGCGAGATCAACGCCGGCGCCTACGCCTTCGACGCGGCGCCGCTGGCCGCCGCCCTGGCCGGTCTCTCCAACGACAACGCCCAGGGCGAGTACTACCTGCCCGACGTCTTCCCGGCCCTACGCGAGGCGGGCCACACCGTCGCCGCTCACCTGGCCGACGACATCGCGGTGACGATGGGGGTCAACAACCGGGTCGATCTGGCCGCGGTCGAGGCCGAGGCCCGCCGCCGCCTGCTCGAAGCTCACATGCTGGCGGGCGTCACCGTCGCCGACCCGGGTTCGACCTGGGTCGATGCCGGCGTCGAGATCGCCGCCGACGCCCGCATCGAGCCCGGCACCAGCTTGCGCGGCGAGACCTCGGTTGGCGCTCACGCCGTGGTCGGCCCGTTGACCACGCTGATCGACAGCTCGGTCGGCGTCGAGTCGCAGGTGATCCACTCCTACCTGGTCGAGTGCGATGTGCGCGACGGCTGCTCGGTCGGCCCCTTCGCCTACCTGCGGCCCGGTGCCGTGCTGGACGCGGGCGCCAAGGCGGGCACCTTCGTCGAGATCAAGAACTCGCACATCGGCAAGGGCGCCAAGATCCCGCACCTGGCCTACGTGGGCGATGCCGACGTCGGTCCCGGCAGCAACCTCGGCGCCGGCACGATTACCGCCAACTACGACGGATTCCGCAAGAACCGCACCGTAATCGGCCGGGATGTGCGAATCGGCGTTGACACGATGCTGATCGCGCCGGTAGAAGTCGGGGACTCCGCCTACACTGGCGCTGGCGCGGTGGTCAAGGACGACGTCCCCGAGGGGGCGCTCGCGGTGAGCGAGAACGCGCAACGGAACATCGACGGATACGCGGCCGAGAAGGCGGCGAAGATGCGAGAGGAACAGACCCCGTGAGCACGATCGAAGAGCATCCGCAAGTGTCCAGCGCAATCCCCCACGATTACTCGAAGCGAATGATGGTCTTCGGCGGCCGCAGCTCGATGGACCTCGCCGCCAAAGTCGCCACCAAGCTCGACATCGATCTCGGCCAGGTGACGCTGAAGACCTTCGCCAACGGCGAGGTCTACTGCCGCTACGAGGAGTCGATCCGCGGCGCCGACGTCTTCATCGTGCAGTCGACCTGCGCCAACGAGCAGAGCGACATGACCCCGAATGACTCGCTGATCGAGCTGCTGACGATGATCGACGCGGCGCAGGGCGCCTCCGCCCACCGGATCATCGCCGTCATGCCCTGGTACGGCTACGCCCGCCAGGACAAGAAGTCGGCCCCGCGCGAGCCGATCACCGCCCGCATCGTCGCCAAGTGCCTGGAGGGCGTCGGCGTCGACCGGGTGCTGACCATGGACCTCCACGCCGGCCAGGTCCAGGGCTTCTTCCACGTCCCGGTCGACCACATGACGGCGATGCCGATGCTGACCCAGTGGTTCGTCGACCAGAAGCTGACAGAGGAGCTGGTGATCGTCTCCCCCGATGCCGGCCGGGTCAAGACCGCGCGCAACTTCGCCCGCCGCGTCGGCACCCACTGGGCGGTAATGGAGAAGGAGCGCCCGGCCCAGCAGGTGGCTGAGATCGGCTACGTGGTCGGCGACGTCAAGGGCCGCACCGCTGTCCTCGTCGACGACATGATCGACACCGCCGGCACCCTCTGCGCCGCCGCCCAGACCGTGCTCGACGAGGGCGCCGCGAAAGTGATCGCCTGCGCCACTCACGGTGTCTTCTCCGGCCCCGCCTACGAGCGGCTCGCCTACGAGAACTCCGGGATCGAGCGGATCGTCGTCTCCGACACTCTGCCGCTGCGCCCCGGCGCTCCCGACAACATCACCGTGCTCTCCACCGCCGGCACCTTCGCCGACTCGATCCGCCGCATCTTCACCGACGACTCGGTCTCCGAGATCTTCGCCGGCGAGAACCAGCTCTTCTAGGGCTCTGGCCACCGAGGCACCCAGCAAGCTGCGCCTGGTCGGCCACAAGGGGGCCGACCTGATCGTCCCCGGCAACACCCTGGAGAGCTTCCGCGCCGCGGTCGCCGCCGGCGTCGACACGATCGAGCTCGACGTACTCTGGCTGCGGGACGCGCATCTGCCGCTGGAGCAGCGGGCGCCGTTGGTCGTCGCCCACGACTGGGCCGACGCCGAGCGCCGCACGCCGCTGACCCTGACCGAGGCCCTCGACGCCTTCCTCGAGCCGCCGCTGGACAGGGTCGAGTTCGACCTCGACATCAAGCTGCCCGGCCGCGAGGAGGAGCTGGTCGACGCGCTGCGCGAGCGCGGCCTCAGCCAGCGGGCGATGGTCTCGACGATGGAGCTGTACTCGCTCGGCCGCATCCTCGAGCTGGCGCCCGAGCTGCGGCGGGGCTGGACCTATCCCAAAGTCACCAAGGAATGGAACTCGAAGCCCTGGGCGAAGCCGGTGCTGCCGGTGGCGCTGCGGACGATGCGCTACCGCCTGCCGGGGCTGGCGGCTCAGCAGCTGCCGAGGCTGGAGGTCGAGGCGATGTGGGTCTACCACCCGCTGGTCAGCGCTCGCCTCGCTCGCATCTGCAAGCTGGCCGGGGTCGAGCTGATCGCCTGGACGGTCGACGACGAGAAGCGAATGCGCCAGCTGGTCGCGGCCGGCGTCACCGGCCTCTGCTCCAACGACCCGCGCCTCTTCGCCCGGCTCTCAGACCGTGCCGGGCGTGGCCGTCGGCGGCGCGTTGCGGCCACCCTTCTTCACCCGCACGGCCGACTCCAGCTCGTCCTGGGTGAAGCCGCCGACGGCCTGGCCGTCGAGCGCGTAGCGGTAGAGGGCGACGCCGAAGACGCCGCTGAGCGCGCGCGAGACCAGCATCGCGATCGCCAGGACCAGGGCGCCGATCACGACCAGCAGGGCGCCGAGGAAGGAGGCCGAGGACCAGAGCAGGACGCCGCCGACGATCAGGATCGCCGCGGGCAGCACCCCGATCAGGAAAACGGCGGCGCCGATCGCGATGTTGCCGGTGATCTGCTGGCCCCAGCGCTGGCGGAAGATCGAGGCCGAGCGCTTCAGCGTCTCGACCGGCCCGGTGCCCTCGATCGCGATCACCGGCACGGCCAGGAAGGTGACCAGCGACCAGGCCATCCCGACCAGGCGGGCGGCGATGTTGCCGGCGATCCCGCCCTGGTTCTCCAGCACTCCCATCAGCACGCTGATCGCGGTCGAGATCGCCGCCCAGCCGCAGATCTGGCTGAAGTTGGCGCGGGCGACGGCGAGGCCGTCGGCGATGGTCGCCTGCTCACCGTTGAAGATCATGTTCGCGGCGGCGGCGAGGCCGACGCTGAAGTAGAAGCCGACGACGCTGAGCACGTAGACGCCGATCACCAGCAGCGGGATCGCGCCGGCCAGCGAGTCCTTGTCGAGCAGGTAGAGGCCGGGGCCGAAGAAGAGGATCGCCAGCGGGACGGTGGCGAAGGCGCCGTAGAGCGGGAAGCGGATCAGCTCGCGATGCCCGTTCAGCAGCGTCCAGCTTTTCTTCGTCAGTCCCCAACCGCGTTTGATTCTGCTCATCGTTCCTCCTCGATTGGTTCGGCCGGCCGTCTCAGCCGATTTCGGCCAGGCCCGGGGTCCGCTTGACCCCTCTTTCCTCGAAGTACTCCCATTCCTGCTGGCCGAGCTCGGTCGCCGGCGGGTCAGCGTAGACCCACTCGCGGAAGATCCGGTGCCAGTTGCGCTTGGCGCGGAGCTGGCCGAGCACGGCGACGACGCCGATTTCCATCCGCCGGCCCATCAGCTCCTCGGCCGGGATCGACTCGCGGCGCATCAGGTCGAAGTACTCCGAGCGCGGGTCGTTGGTCGACTCGATGATCTTCATCACCCGTTTCGGGGTGATCTCGATCTCGCGGTCCTCGATGTACCAGCCGCCGACCGCGCCCATGTGCTCCATCAGCCGCTCGGCGTCGAGCTTGGAGGGCTTCTTGACGAAGCCGAGGTCGTGCAGGGCCTGGCGGAAGGCCTCGGGGTCGTCGCGCGAGGCGGCGTCGAAGGCACGCTGCTCGAGCACGATCTGCTCGCGGTCGAGCTTCTTCGTCATCCCGAAGTCGAGGAAGGCGACGCGTCCGTCCTCCATGAGGATGAAGTTGCCGGGGTGGGGGTCGGCGTTGAAGTGCTGCAGGTTGAACATCGAGCCGAGGCTGCCGCGGAAGACGATCTCGCCGAAGCGGCTGCGCGAATCATGAGGTAGCTGCTTGATCTGCTCGAAGTCCATGCCTGTGACCAGCTCGGTGACGAGGATCCGGCGCCGCGAGAGCCGGGTCACGACTTCGGGCACGTAGATGAAGGGGTGGTCGCGGTAGGCGCGGGCGAAGCTGCGCTGGTTCTGGGCCTCGTACTCGTAGTCGAGCTCCTCCATGATCCGCTCGCGCAGCTCCTCGGCGATCGCCTTGGCGTCGAGGCCGGGGGCGATCGCCTTGGCCAGGCGCACGATCGTGCCGGCGTTGCGGAGGTCGGCGTCGAGCGCCTCGGCGATCCCCGGGTACTGGATCTTCACCGCGACCTTGCGCCCGTCGAGCAGCTCGGCCCGGTGCACCTGGCCGATCGAGGCGGCGGCGAAGGCCTCGGTCTCGATCTCGGTGAAGAGCTCGGAGAGCGGTTCGCCGTCGTATTCCTCTTCGAGCACCTTGACGACCTTCTCCCAGGGCATCGCGGGAGCGTCGGTGCGCAGTTTCGCCAGCTGTTCCTGGTAGACCTCGCGGTACTCCTCGGGGATGAACTCGGTGTCGATGAAGGAGGCGAACTGGCCGAGCTTCATCGCCGCGCCCTTCATCTGCCCGAGCGCGCCGACCATCTTCATCGCCGTTTCCAGGTGGCGCTGCTCGAGCTTCTCTTTGCCGCCCTCCTCGGAGCGGCCGACGTTGGCCGCTTTGGTGCCGGCGTAACGGGCTCCCTGGACCCCGACGATCGAGCCGAGCTTTGCCGAGCGGCGCACCCTGCCCTTGGGAATCTTCGAGTCGTCAGCCACGCCGCAAGGTTGCCACACGTTCCCTTTGCGCCGGGTTCTCTATTCTCTCCCGTCCGATGGCCAGCGCACGCTCAACCCTGAAGGTCGCTCCCCGCGCCGAGTTCGGCTCGCGCACCACCCGTCGCCTGCGCGGCAAGGGTCTGGTGCCCGGCGTCGTCTACTCCGGCGGCTCGGAGGCAACGGCGTTCCAGGTCTCCGAACGAGAGGTACGGGCGGTCATCAGCGAGGGAGCGGCGCTTTTCGACCTCGAGATCGAGGGCAGCAAAGCGGTCCCGGTCGTGGTCAAGGAGCAGCAGCTGCACCCGGTCCGCGGCAGCCTCCAGCACATCGACCTGCAGGCGGTCAAGCTCGACGAGGCGATCGAAGCCGAGGTCACGATCGAGCTCGAGGGCGCCGAGACCGCCCCCGGCGTCAAAGGCGGCGGCGTGCTCGAGCACGTCACCCGCGAGATCACCGTCGAAGCGCTGCCGACCGACATCCCCGATCGCATCGTCGCCGACGTCTCGGCGATGGAGATCAACGACACTTTCCAGCTCTCGGCCATCGCGCCGCCCGATGGCGTCACCTTCGTCGCCGATGACCCCGCTGAGGTCACGATCGTCACCCTCTCGCCACCTCGGGTCGAGGAAGAGCCCGAACCCGAGGTCGAGGAGGAGACCGAGCTGGTCGGCGAGGGCGATGCCGCCGAGGGCGACTCGGGCGAGGGCGACTCGGGCGACTCCGAGGGCGAGTAGTCCTTGTCGCTGTTCCGCCGCCGTCATCAGGACAGCGGCGAGGAGGGCGACCGCATCCTCATCGTCGGGCTGGGCAACCCCGGGCCCGAGCATGCCGGTACCCGTCACAACGTCGGCTTTGCCGTCGCCGGGGAGCTGGCGCGGCGCTGGGAGCTGGGCAAGCCGCGCCAGAAGTTCAACGGCCTGATCGCCGAAGGCCGGGCCGGTGTTGGCGGGCCCAGGGTTGCGATCCTGCAACCGCTCAGCTTCATGAACGCCTCCGGCGACTCCGCCGGCCCGGCCCGCGGCTCGCTGAAGGTGCCGCTGGAGCGCACGATCGTCCTCCACGACGAGATCGACCTGCCGTTCGGCGAGATCCAGGCGCGCCTTGGCGGCGGCCTGGCCGGCCACAACGGCCTCAAGAGTCTCAAGCGCGGCTTCGGCGACGCCGAGTTCTGGCGGGTGCGGGTCGGGGTGGGGCGGCCGGACTCGACTGACCCCGAGATCGTCGCCGCCTACGTGCTCGGCCGCTTCCGCGAGCCCAAGTCCGAGGTCGAGGCGCTGGTCGCGGGCGCGGCCGACGAGACCGAGCACCTGGTCGAGCAGTTAGCCGATCGACCGTAGGCCCGTGCACACCCGGATGACCCGCGTGACGCTTCGCATATCAGCGTCCTCGGGCTTGCCTTTGGCACCACCAAAGGCTGCGCCCTGCGTCCTTGATCTGCTCGGTCACGCGTGCCCCCGGGCGCACCCGGGCCTACGGTCGATCGGCTAGGTTCCGCCGCATGAGCGAGTTGACGAGCTACGCGGTCGAGGAGAATGGGGTCGCGCTGCTGCGGCTGCAGCGCGAGAAATCGCGCAACGCGATCAATACCCAGATGCTGGTCGAGCTGCTGGAGCACCTGGCGGTGGCGCGTGGCGACGAGGGGGTGCGGGTGCTGGTGATCAGCTCCGCCGACCACCTCGGCCTCTCCGCCGGTGCCGACGTGCGCGAGGAGCTCGACGAGCAGGGCCAGGTCCGCCGCATGCAGCTCTTCGCCGACCTCTACGACGAGATCGTCGCCTTCCCAAAGCCGACGATCGCCGCCTGCCACGGCGACGTCGTCGGCGGCGGCGCCGAGATCGCGATCGCCTGCGACATGCGCGTCGGCGGCGCCAATCTGCGGATGCGCTTCCCGGGGGCGGCGCTGGGCGTGCCGGTCGGGCCTGCCCGCCTGGTCACCCTCTGCGGCCTGGCCGCGGCCAAGTACCTGCTGCTCTCCTCGCGCACGGTCGGTGCGGACGAGGCGCTGCGACTGGGCCTCGTCAACCGCGTCGCCCCCGCTGCGGCAACCGAGACCTCAGCGCTGGAGCTGGCCGGCACGGTCGCCGCCCATCCGCCCGAGGCGGTCGCCCAGCTAAAGCGGATGCTGCACGAGTGGGACGACGTCGAGGGCCGCTCCAAGGTCGAGGGAGTCGGTCAAGTTGAGTGGGCCAGGACGGGTCCCGGCTTGCCCCAGCCCGATTGAAGAACGCAAGGCGAGGCTCTGAGCTTGGCAGGCAAGGACGCAGGGGGGCCGACAAGGGGAGCGACTTCTAGTGCGTGACCCGCAGGCGGCCGACCGAGGACGCCGCATGGCAAGCTCAGAGGCCGCCCCATGAGTCTTCGCCCACTCGTAGAGATCGCTGCCG
>CAVUBT010000003.1:0-1024132 GCA_963739855.1 uncultured Solirubrobacterales bacterium
ATGTCGCGGTCCGTGATCACGCCGACGATGCGCGACTGACTTCCTCCCTGGACGACGGGAATGCACCCGCAGTCGTTCTCCGCCATGAGCTGCGCGACATGCTGCAGCGTATCGTCGGGTGTGACACAGACGGGATCTTTCGTCATCAGCTCTCGAGCGCGCATCGTGTGGCTCCAATCGCGATGGGATGGACGCGTCAACGGCTCCTGACAGCGAGGATCCGGGTCGCAATATCCGTGCGTCCGACGTGCGGAGCGGCCGCCATCGCTCCGCGACTTTACGTGACACGCGGCACCGCGCGTGCCCACCTGTCTCCTTTCGCCCCGGAGGCACGGCACAGTTCGCAGGAGCCAGACGAGACGGCCGACTTTTCGCACATCGCGCCGCCATGCGCACCACGGGCCACCAGCGCTGCCACCTGGGGGAGTGATGACTCGACCGCGGACGAGGACGTCATCCGGTACAACGCACCGCTGGTCGGCACGCGTCACGGCGCGCAGCAACGCGCTGGATCTGGACCGCAGCGTGTTCACCTGGAAGGATCCGCGCCGGATCGCGCGATCACTCAAACGCTCCGCCGAACGGAGTCGCCGGCGAAAGAGCGACCCGTATCGCTCGGCGATGTCGATGTTGACATTCTACATGAACCGCGCCGGCGACAATCTCGGCGTTCGCCAGCGACAGGTTCTCGAGCGAGCGAAGCAGGAGCTGCGAGACACCTTCGGGTGTGATGGCAGCGGACGGAAGTCGCCAACGTGATTTCGCGCCAGGATGGACGGACGGTGTCCGACGCAGGATCGCGGCCGGCCACGAAGCCGATCGAGTTCCGATGCTCGCTGGACGGCCCCACGGTGGCGCTGCCTCACGTGTGGGAGCTCATGGTGGGAAGCTGCCATGCGCCGCTGGCGCTGCGCGCAGACTATCAGGCGCAGGTGCGGCGGACGTGCCAGGAGCTCGGCTTTCAATACGTGCGCTTTCATGGCCTGCTCAGTGACGATGTGGGAACCCTCGTTCGGCAGGGGACGGAAAAGATCTATTCGTTCTTCAATGCCCACCGGATCTGGGACGCCCTGCTCGACTCGGGCGTGCGGCCGTTCGTCGAGCTCTCCTTCATGCCGACGGCGATCGCCTCGGGTCGCGCAACGGTGTTTCGCTATCGCGGCAATGTGACGCCGCCACGGGACTGGAACGAATGGAGCGAGCTGATTCGCCGTTTGGTCTCGAGCGCCGTCGCGCGGTACGGTGCGGCCGAAGTCGAGCAGTGGTTCTTCGAGGTGTGGAACGAGCCCAATCTGCGGACGTTCTGGCGCGGCAGGCGCTCCCACTACTTCCGGCTGTACCGGGAGACGGCCCAGGCCATCAAGGATGTCGCGCCCATTCGCGTCGGCGGTCCCGCCACCGCGAGAACGCCTGGATCGGAGTTCCTCGACGTGCGAAGCGGACTCACACGCCGGTCGATTTCGTGTCCACCCACCATTATCCCACGGATTCGGCGAGCCAGGTGACGGGCACGGAAGCCGGCTTGCGGCCAGCAACGGGACGCCTGCGTGAAGCGGACAGGAGCGCGCCGCCGCGCGCGAGCCCTGCCGCTGTACTACACCGAGTGGAATACGTCCTCCAACTAGCGCGATCCCATCCACGACGAGCCGTACGCGGCGGCATTCATCATGAGGACCATACTCCAGGCGAACAGGTCTGATGGACGGATACACCTTTTGGACGTTCAGCGACATCTTCGAGGAGCATTATTTTCCCGCGGCTCCCTTCCACGGCGGCTTCGGACTGCTCAAGCTGAACGGTGTTGCGAAGCCGTCGTATCGCGCGTTCCAGTCCTTCACGGGCTCGGCACCGAGCTCCTGGAGATCGATGGAACGCTCGCCAACGTCGCGGTATGGGTGATTCGGCGACGGGGGAGCCACTGTCCTGCTCGCCAACCGCGCGTTTCCGCGCCATCAAGTTTCGGCGCGGACCGTGGTCCACCTGGGGGACCGGCGCCGCGCTGCGCGCCTCCGATCGCGCGGATCGACGGCGCACGCCAACGCAAAGCGGCGGTGGCTCGAGATCGGACCGCCGGAATACTGCGAGAGTCCGAAGTCGATGAGTTCCACGAGGCGTCGATGCTTCGTCCCGGAATACGAGCCCGTCTGCGTCAACGGCGCCATCCACGTGGCGGTGGACCTGCCGCCGAACGGCGTCGTTGCGATTACGTCGACCTCGAGGGCGTCCGCCCGGACCCGCCGTGAGCAGATCCGGCGGATCGATACCATCGCGATGCTCCAGGCGCGCGCGCTCGGCTATTTCTTGCGCGAGCGTCACCCGGAGACCGGGCTCGTCGACAAGAGCACTCGTCCGGATTCGCCGGCGAGCATCGCCGGGTCCGGCTTCGCCTTCGCCTGTTATGTCGTTTCCGCGGAGCATGGCATGTCCCTCGCGCAGCAGCCGCCGCAGAGCTGGACACGCGCTCCACTTCCTGTTGCACGCGGACCACAGCGAAGCCCCCGAGGCCATTGGCGCGCACGGTTTCTTCTATCATTTCCTCGACATGCGAACGGGGCAACGAGTGGAGGTCGAAGATCTCGACCATGGATTCCGCGATTCTGTTCGCGGGCGCGCTGGCAGCGGCCGGATACTTCGGTGGACCGACGCAGGACGAGCAGACCATACGCCGTCTCGCCGATGCCCTCTACCGTCGCGCCGATTGGCGATGGAGTTCGGCGACGCAATCTGTCACGGATGGCGGCCCGAACGCGGGTTCCTTCGTTCGGGTGGCTTGGTTACAGCGAAGCGCTATTCATGTACATCCTGGGGTGGGATCACCGTCGTTCGCGCCGGACGTCGGGCTACGCGAGTGGAGGCGACTACCGATGGCGCAAGTGCTCGGATATGAGTACCTGTATGCCGGTCCGCTGTTCACCCATCAGCTGTCCCATGTGTGGATCGACTTCCGGAGGGTACAGGACTCGTAATGCGCGCGCAGAAGACGACTATTTCGAGAACAGCCGCCGCGCGACGATGTGCAAAGGAATACGCGCGGCGGAATCCGCGCGGCTTCGAGGGCTACGGCGCCGACGCGTGGGGAATCAGTGCGAGCGATGGGCCCGGTCCGTGCGCGGGATTCACGCGCCGCGGCGGCCGGCGTTTCTAGGGTATCGTGCCCGCGGCGTGCCGTTCGGACCCGACGACGGCACGCTGTCGCCATGGGCGTCTTGGCGTCGCTGCCCTTCGCGCCGGAGGAGGTGGTCCCCGCGATGCGCTGGCTCGACCATGCGTATCCCGAGCTCACCGGCCGCTATGGCTATGAATCGAGCTTCAATCCGACCTACGGCGACGAGCCCCATGCTGCTGGATGGGTCTGCGAATGGCACTACGCCATCGACCAGGGACCGGTGGTGCTGATGGTGGAAAATTACCTGTCCGGTCTCATCTGGCGGATACTGCGCGAGTCGCCGTACGTGCGGGAGGGACTGTGTTGCTCCGGCTTTCGCGGCGGGTGGCTCGGCGGCAACCGATCTGGCCCATGAGCGGAGGATTTCAGTGGCTCGCGCTGGTCGCGGCGCTGCTCGCGATCGTGATCGTTGCCGAGGCGTGGCTGGGTCACTACCGCTCGGGCTTTCCGCTTCGCGTGCAGCACGTGCCACTGGTGATCGGCGGCATCCTCGCGATCGCAAGCGTGGCGGTGGCCGCCGCACCGGCCAACGCGTGGGTGCACGGAGGGCTGCGTGTCACGGCCTGGATCGCGATCCCGATCGGCGTGGTGGGCGTGGGATACCACCACTGGTTTGGCGTGATCGAGAAGGCGGGCGGTTACCGCTTTCTGTTGCATTATCTGATGTATGGTGCGCCGCAGCTCGCGCCCCTCGCGCCTCGGCGGTCGGCATTCTGGCGCTCGTCGCCGAACGTGGATTGGCGGGCGGCACCACGCTGGGAGGCGTCGACCTCAGGCGCGTGCTGCACGGAACGGTGGCGCTCGCGCTCATCGGCGCGCTTCTCCAGTCTGCGGTGATGCACTGATCGCGGCGCGTTCAACACGCCGTTCATGTACGCACCGTTCCTCGCACCACCATTCGCCGTCGCCGCGGCCGCGTGGCTCGCCATCGCTCCGAGCGCGGCGGTGGCCAGTGCGGCACGCGTGTTTCTTTGGTTGAGTCTCCTCACCGCCTTCGTCGGTCTGGCGATGCACCTGCGCGGCATCGGCCGGCAGATGGGCGGGCTTCGGTTGTGGCGCATCAACCTTCTTTAGGGGCCGCCACCGCTGGCGCCGGCAATCATCGCTGGCTTCTCCGCCGTCGGCCTGCTGGCAATCGATTTCTTGCCGGGGCGTCGGGCGCGGCGCTCGGCGCGAAGCTCGCCGAGGCCCCCACCTTCCACCCAGGGGGGTGGCGGCGGAGCCGGTACCCGCAGCGCGAGCACGAGCTCAATGCGTCGGCGCGTGTCCTCGTAAACGGGGCGCCGCGCTCGGCATTCCTGTCGCGCCGGCTCCCGTGGCGATGCTCAGCGCGCCGGACGGCGACCGTCCACCCTGCGTCTATCGCGGCTTCTGCAACTACGGATGCACCACCAACGCGAAGAGCTCGGTGCTCATCACGTACGATCGTCGCGCCATCCGCGCAGGCGCGGAAGTGCGACCCAACGCCATGGTGGTACGGATCGAGCACGACGTCCGGGGACTCGTGACGGGCGTGCTCCACTTCCGCGGCGACGGCGGCGCGCTGAGTCGGCAGCGAGCACGCCACGTGGTCGTCGCCGGCTACGCCATCGAGACACCCCGGCTTCTCCGAAACTTGGCGAGCGCTCTCTTTCCACAGGGGCTCGCGAATTCGTCGGGCCTGGTGGGGAAGTGCTTCATGGTGCACTCCGGCCACCAGATGTTCGCCCGGTTCGAGGAGCGCATCAACCAGTACAAGGCTCCGCCGGGACTCGCGCTCACGGAGCACTTCAACCGCACCATGCCCGGCGTGGACTTCGTCTGCGGCTACACCATCGAGGCGGTCGGGCCCCACCCGGCGGACTTCGCCGCGCGCGTGACGACCGCACGTGGCCTCTGGGGCCCTGCGCTCCGGCGTCTCATGGCGGACTACAACTACTACGCCGGCATCGGCATCGTCGGCGAGGTGATGCCGCAACGGGGCAACGAAGTCCGCCTCCACGCCACCGAGCGAGATCAGCATGGACTGCCCGTGCCGCACGTCGGCTTCTCACATCACGAGAACGATCGGCGACTCATCGTACACGCGATCGGCCAGATGAAGCAGATCATGCGCGCCGCGGGGGAAGCGATCCCTGGTCTGCCAATCGGAGGCGCACCTGCTCGGCACCTGCCGCATGGGCACCGACTACGCCGACTCGGTGGTCGACGCCGACTGCCGAGCGCACGACGTGCGGAACCTCTTCGTGTGCGACGGCTCGGTGTTCCCCACGGCGACGGCGGTCAACCCGTCGCTCACGATCGAGGCACTCGCGGCGCGGACGGCCGACCGCATCACGCAAATGATGCGGCGTCGGGAGCTGTGAGTTCGGACCTGACCTGCGCGACGTGAACGCGAGGGCGAGCAGGTTTACCTCGTCAGCCTGTTCATGTCCGACGCCCTCCGTGGCCTCGACGACCTCGAGCTGACAGGGCCCGCTTGGCATCTCGCCGAGATGACGGCAGGCACCGGAGGCGCAGGTTGGCGGCGTGGTCGATCTCGTGGGGGAGGACGTAGGGCGAGTCGCTGGTGCCGTGGCGCTGGACGATCGCCGCCCCGTGCTCGGCCGCCGCCGCCGCGATCTCCTCCCCGCCTGGGCCGAGCGCGTTGCTGCCAAGAATCACCGCCAGTCGACCCATCTCCCGATCCTACGATGCGGTTGTCGTTTGTCGCCCACAGGGCGACAAACGACAACCGCGCTCATTCGCGGTGGCTCCTGAAGGCCGCCGCGGCCTCGTCGTGGTCGACGATCGGCTCGGGGTAGTCGAGGTGGGCGAAGCCTTCCATCTGCCAGGGGCGGAAGATCGCCTTACCTCGGACTTGTTCCAGCTCCGGCAGGTAGCGCCGGACGTAGGCGCCGTCGGGGTCGAAGCGTTCGGCCTGGCGGACGGGGTTGAGGACGCGGTTGGGACGGGTGTCGTTGCCGGTTCCCGCCACCCACTGCCAGTTGCCGGCGTTGTTGGCGATCTCGCCGTCGCTGAGCAGGTCCCAGAAGTGCCAGGCACCGACCCGCCAGTCGATGTAGAGGTCCTTGGTCAGGAAGGAGGCGACGGCCATCCGCGCCCGGTTGTGCATGAAGCCCTCGGCCGCGAGCTGGCGCATCCCCGCGTCGACGACCGGGTAGCCGGTGCGCCCCCGCTGCCAGGCCTCCAGCGCCCGCAGCGAGCGCGACCAGCGATCCCCCCGCGGGCGGTAGTCGCGGTGGGGGAGGGACGGGTTGGCGGCCAGCACCTGGTGGTGGAAGTCGCGCCAGCAGAGCTGGCGCACGAAGGGCTCGCCGCCCTGGTGCTCGCGAGCTTCCTGCATCAGCGCCAGCGGCGAGACGCAGCCGAAGCGGAGGTGGGCGCTGAGCCGCGAGGTGCCGTCGCCGGGGAGGTCGTCGTGACGCTCGGCGTACTCGCCGAGACGGTCGCGCAGGAACGCCCGGACCAGCCGCCGCCCCTCCCGCTCGCCGCCGCTCGCGCGCCGCGGCGAGGGCGTGCCGCCGGTCAGCCGCGCCAGCGCGGGCACCCGTCCGGCGCGAAGCCCGCCGGGGACGACGAGCTTGCGCGGCGGTCCGACCCGTCGCCGCAACGGCAGCTCGCTCCAGGCACGGTGGTAGGGGGTGAAGACCTTGAAGTGGTCGCCGCCGCCGGGGGTGACGGCGCCGGGCGGCACGATCGTCGTCCCCGGATGGGTGTGGAAGCCGATCCGCTCCTCCGCGCAGGCGGTGGCCAGCTGCCGCTCCCGCACCGCCGCGTAAGCGCTGTAATCGGCGCTGACGTGAAGCTCCTCGGCGCCGCACTCGCGGGCGACGGCCAGCGCCTCCGCGACCGGATCTCCCCGGCGTAGGAAGAGGCGCCCGCCCGCCCGCCCGCTTCAACGCCTGGTCGAGGTCGAGCAGCGCCTCGCGCATGAAGGCGACCCGGTTCGGCGCCGCGAACCGCGACCCCAGCAGCCCCTGGTCGAAGACGAACAGCGGCAGCGTCCGCTCGGCCCGCGCCGCCGCCGCCAGGGCCTGGTTGTCCTGGACGCGCAGGTCGCGGTTGAAGAGGACGATGGCGGTCTTCACTTCGCCTATGGTGACCGTGTGGGCGAGCGACCGTCAGGGCGTGACGAGACCGAGGGGGAGCGTCTCGACCGCAACCTCGGCGAGCTGCTGCAGGAGCTGCGGGTCGTCCTGCCCGGCGTTCAGGTCCTCTTCGCCTTCCTGCTGGCGGTGCCGTTTCAGCAGAACTTCACGAAAATCACCTCCTTCCAGGAGACGGTCTACTTCGTGACCCTGCTGCTGACGGCGATCACCGCGGTGTTGCTGATCTCTCCCTCCGCATACCATCGGATCACCTTCCGCATGCAGCAGAAGGACCGCCTCGTCACCCTCGCCAACCGCTTCGCGATCGCTGGCATCGGCACCCTTGCGCTGGCGATGACCGGGGCGATCGTGCTGATCACCGACGTCCTCTACGGCGCTACGGCGACGGCCGTGACCGGCAGTCTCGCCTTGCTCACCTTCGCGCTGTTCTGGTACCTGCTGCCGCTGAAGCGGCGGCTCAGCTCCGAGGAGGAGCCGGATCCGCCGGATTCGGACTCGCGGTAGCGCGGGTCCCGCGCAGCTTGGCCAGCTCGTCGGCCAGCTCGTCGACGAAGGGGAGGTTCGGCGCCACGCGGCGGAGCATCTCGAGGTCGGCTGCCCAGACGCCTTCCTTGGCCTTCAGCGGCGCCTCGAACTCTTCTCCGGCCGACTCGCCTTCGCTGGCCAGGGCGCGGCGGAGGACGCGGATGTTGGAGAGCTTGTCGGCCGCGTAGATCGCCAGCGCGTCGCCGCCGGCCTCCTCGACGTGGCGCCGGTGATCGTCCTTGCGGCGCTCGAAGGGCTCGATCGCCTCGTCTTCGGTCAGCGCCGCGACCAGGTCCGCGACCGGCCGCCCGAAGCGCGCGGCGACATCCTCGACACTGGCCTCGCTGTCCTCGACGACGTCGTGCAGGAGGGCGGCGGCGACCGCCTGCTCGTCGAAGCCGTGCCCGGCCAGCAGCTCGGCGACGGCGACGGGGTGGTGGATGTAGGCCATGCCGCCGCTGCCGTTGCGGGTCTGGCCGGCGTGGGCCCGTTCCGCCATTTCCAGGGCTTTGCCGATCAACTCCGACTCGGCGGCTGCGGCCTCAATCGTGGAAGACGGCATTTCGCAGGAGCCTAGCGCGAGGGTTGGCCCGGCTCAGGCCGGGGCGGCGGCCTGGGCGGCGCGCGCCGGCAGCTCGTACTCGACCCGCTCGGCGCCCAGCTCGATCGTCGCCGGGTCGCCGCCCAGTCCCGCCCAGCGCTCCCGCGCCTCGGCGCCGAAGCGGTCGAGGAAGTCGTCGGAGTGCAGCGGGTCGTGGTGGAAGAGGACGGTGCGCTCGGCCCCGGTGCGGTGGGCGAAGGCGAGCGCGTCGCGCAGCGGCGAGTGCCCCCAGCCGACGTGGTCGGGGTACTCGGCGTCGCTGTACTGACCGTCGTGGATCAGCAGCGAGGTGTCGCGGGCGAGCGCGAAGCCGGAGATCCAGTCCTCCTCAAGCTGGTCGAGGTTGGCGCCGAGGCCGGGCTCGTGATCGGGGATGTAGGTGAGCGAGGAGTCGCCGTCGTCGATCCGGTAGCCGAGCGTGGGGCCGCGATGGGAGACCGAGGCGGCGCGGATCCGCGCCGGGCCGATCTCCCACTCGGTCTCCGGGCAGTGGCGGAAGGAGACGTCGCAGGGCAGCTCGCGCACCTCGACCGGCGAGAGCGGGGCGGAGATGTAGCGGGCGATGCGGTCGCGCAGCGAGGCCTCGGGGGAGGCCGGTCCCCAGATCACGATCTCGGTCTGCGGCCGGAAGGCGGGGGCGAAGAAGGCGAGGCCGAGGATGTGGTCGAGGTGAAGGTGGGTGAGGAGGATGTGCAGCCGGGCCGGCTCGTTGCCCAGCGCCAGGCCGAGACTGCGGATGCCGCTGCCGGCGTCGAGCGCCAGCAGCGAGCCGTCGGAGAGGGTGACGCCGACGCAGGAAGTGTTGCCGCCGTAGCGGATCGTCTCCGGCCCTGGAGAGGGAATCGAGCCGCGGGTCCCCCAGAGCTTGACCTTCATGCCGGGGCGGCTCCGTCGCCGTTCATCTGGGTCGGCCAGAAGATCGCGATCCCTCCCTGCGAGCCGTGCGCGGTGAGGATCGGGAAGGCGGAGACCTCGACCTCGTGGCTGGCGCCGTCGCTGGAGTGGATCGTGTACTCGGCGTGAGCGGGGCGGCCGTTGCGCACCGCGGTGACCAGCGGCAGGTCGTCGTAGGGGATCGGCTCGCCGTCCTCGCCGAAGGGGCCGAACAGCGATCCCCACTCCTCGGCGCCGACTGTGCCGAGCTCCTCGAAGCGTTTGCCGAGCATCATCCCGGCGGCCTCGTTGTAGAAGACGAGGACGCCGCCCTCGTCGACGAGGAAGGCCGGGGTCGAAAGCGCCGACATCAGGTTGCGGGCGAGAATCAGCTCTAGGGGCTTCTGCGTCACAAATGACACTTTAGATCGTCGAGTGCACGGTGCTAGGCATTAGCCGGGATTGCCCTGCAGAAGCATGAGCAGCCAGCCTCTTGCGCTGGCGAGCGGCAGAGCGTGACTCTGATCACACGGGAAGATTTCCGGTGGTTTCCACGCCAGCTTTCGGTCTCTGTCGGCGGCGGACGATTTGGGCTCAAGGCGCCTGAGGGGTCCAAGCGCGTAGAACTCACGGCTCAATGCGCGAGCGAACCCGCACCTACCGCGTTGCGATGGCCATCAACCGACCGGTTGCGCTGTGGGGCCGACTGCAGGTCGAGGGGCTGGAGGCGCTGCCGGAGAGCGGGCCGCTGCTGGTCCTCGGCAACCACGACAGCCACTGGGACCCGATCATGGTCGGGATGGCCGCGGTCAAGCGGCGCCAGATCCGCGCGCTGGCGAAATCGGACCTCTGGAAGGTGCGCGGGCTGGCCCCGATCCTCAACGGCATGGGTCAGATCCCGATCGAGCGCGGCAAGGGCGACAAGCAGGCGCTGTCGCGGGCGATCGAGGCGCTGCGGGCCGGCGTCTGCATCGGCGTCTTCCCGGAAGGGACCCGCTCGCGCGGCGAGATCCTGCGGGCTCGCAGCGGTGTCGGCCGACTCGCCCTGGAGGTGCCCGAGGCGCACGTCACCCTGGTCGCGATCGAGGGCACCTCGGACCTGACCGGCTTCCCGCGCCGCCCCACGCTCCGCGTCAGCTTCTTCAGCCCGGCCGGCGGCCAGCCGCGGCCGGACGAGGACCCCGGCGAGCTCTCGGCTCGCCTCCTGGCCGAGATCCGCGCCAAAGTCTCACCCTCGATCTCCTACCGCAAGCGCTAGCCCTCCTAGTGACCTGAGTCGTTAGTCCGCAGGCATGACGTCCAGCGCGTCGAAGTCGTCGCCATCGCAAGCGACGATGGGAGGCCTCATGCCCCGACGTGTGGATGTCTCGATCAGCGAGGGAGAGCGCGAGGTGCTGGAGCGCTGGGCCCGGCGCCCAACCAGCGCCCAGGCCCTGGCGCTGCGTTGCCGGATCGTGCTGGCGGCCGCCGACGGGGAGCCCAGCAAGGACATATCGGCGCGTCTGGGCTGCACTACCTCCACGGTCGGCAAGTGGCGGGGGCGCTTTGCCGAAAAGGGCATCGACGGCCTCCACGACGAGCCGCGCCCGGGCAAGCCGCGCCAGATCGGCGACTCCGACGTCGAGCGGGTGATCGTCAAGACGCTGGAGGACAAGCCCGTCGACGCGACGCACTGGTCGACGCGCTCGATGGCAGCCGCGACGGGGATGAGTCAGACCGCGATCAGCCGGATCTGGCGCGCCTTCGGGCTAAAGCCCCACCAGGCAGAGCACTTCAAGCTCTCGCCCGACCCGCAGTTCGTCGACAAGGTCCGCGACATCGTCGGGCTCTACCTCAACCCGCCCGAGGCGGCCGTCGTGCTCTGCGTCGATGAGAAGTCCCAGATCCAGGCGCTCGATCGCAGCTCACCGGTGCTGCCGCTGATGCCCGGAGTGCCCGAGCGCCACACCCACGACTACGTCCGCAACGGCACCACGAACCTCTACGCCGCGCTCGACGTCGCCTCCGGCCAGGTGATCGCTGAGATGACCCCCAGGCATCGCGCCGAGGAGTTCCGCCGCTTCCTCAACCTGATCGAGAGCTCGGTGCCCTCCCACCTCGACGTCCACGTGGTGCTCGACAACTCCTCGACCCACAAGACCCCGTCGATCCAGCGCTGGCTGGTGCGCCATCCGCGTTTCACCCTGCACTTCACGCCCACCTACAGCTCCTGGCTGAACCTGGTCGAGCGCTGGTTTGCCGAGCTGACCACGAAGTGGATCAAGCGCAGCGCCCACCGCTCGGTCCGCGATCTGGTCGCCTCGATCCGCACCTGGATCGCTAACTGGAACGACGAACCCAAGCCCTACGTCTGGCACAAGAGCGCTGATGAGATCCTCGACAGCCTCGCTGCCTACTGCCAGCGGATCAACGACTCAGGTCACTAGCCCTCGGCCTCCTCGCCGCTGCCCTTGAGGGCGTACCACTCGGCGCCGAAGGCGTCGACGTCGTTGCCGTTGGCTTCTCCTGGTTTGCTGTCGCCGGCGAAGGTGTAGAGCGGGTGGCCGGCGTAGGTGACCTGGGTGGTGCCGTCTTTGCGCTTGGTCGTGCCGAGCTTGGCGGCCGTCGCTCCTTCGCCGCTCGTTGGCGGGCCTTCGGTCAGCACCGGTGGCCAGCCTTCGGCGCAGGCGCCGTAGCAGGACGAGGCGGTGCCCTTGTCCTTGTGGAAGTCGTAGACGGCGAAGCCCTCGGCGTCGACCAGGATGGGGCCGACCTTGGGGGCGCTGGCGACGGTCAGAACCGCGGCCCCGCTTTCGGCCCCCGGCGGCGACGTCGCGGTGCTGGCGTCGCTGCTGGCGCCGCCGCCGTAGGCGCCGCCGGTTCCATCGTTGCCGCTGCCGCAGCCGGCGATTGCCAGCAGCGCCGCGATGGCGAGCAGCACGAGTGCGTAGGTGGTCCTGGTCCCGGTCACGTCACGTCCTCCTGATTCGAGTGGCGGTCTGCCGTCGCCCCGGTCACGTCGACCGGGGCGACAAAGGTGCGGTTGCCGGCGCGGACGCCGATCGCGCGGGTGCGGGAGAGATCGAGCGCCGAGCTCAGCACCGCGGTCGAGTCATCGCCCCAGCGGTAGGTGAAGGTGCCGGCGGGGACCCGTTCGCCCCGCGGCCCGCGCAGGTAGACGCGGCAGAGGGTGCCGGAGCGGACCCCGCTCACGTACATGCGGATCTCGGTGCCGTAGGCGTGGGGCTCGAGCGTGGCGTCGATCTTGATCCCGGGCGGCAGTGCGGCGAACTCGACGTGCTGCTCGGGCTGGCCGCTGCCGTCGCCGGGGAGGACGAGGATCGCCAGCAGCACCGCCGCCGTCGCCGCCGCGGCGCCGCCCAGGGTGAGGCCGAAGCGCCAGCGCCGGCGCCGCCGCACAACCCGCCGCTCGCGGCCGATCGTCGCCGCGATCAGCTTGCCGAGTTCCGGCGACGGTTGCGGTGCCGGCTGGCCGAAGCGATCCGGGTCGGCGAGCGGCAGCAGCCGCGCGACCGCGTCCAGCGCCTCGGCCTCGGCGCGGCACTCTGGGCAGCCCTCGAGGTGCGCCTCGAGGCTGGCGCGCTCCTCGTCCGCGAGGTCGCCGAGCGCGTAGGCGCCGAGCAGATGGCGCCAGTCGCGGCAATCAGAGGTCATTCAGAGACCCCCGCGTACGCCTGACGGCGGCGGACGCGGCGCGGCGCGGCGTCCTCGGGGGGCCGAATAGCGGTGCTATTCGGCCCCCCTGTGTCCTTGCTCCGCTTGGTCCGGCGCTCGCCAGTCGCACACGCGGAGTCTCCGAACGACCTCTCAGTCTTCATAGCCCATCTCCTCGAGTACGACCCGCAGCGCCCGCAGGCCGTAGTAGACGCGACTCTTCACGGTGCCCTCCGGCACGCCCAGTTCCTCGGCGACCTCGGCGTATGGGCGGCCGCGGTAGTGGGTCTCGACCAGGATGCGGCGATGGTCCTCGCCGATGCGCCGCATCGCCTCCTCGACCTGCCAGGCCAGCAGCGCCTGCTCGAGCGGCTCGACCGAGGGCTCGATGCCACGCTCGGCGACGCCGGGTCGGACGGCGCGGGCGCGGCCGAGGTCGATGACGACGTTGCGCAGGATCGCGAACAGCCAGGTGCGCAGAGAGCCGATCTGGGGATCGAAGCGGTCGCCCGCCCGCCAGGCGCGCACGAAGGTCTCCTGCACGGCCTCTTCGGCGAGGCCGGAGTCGCCCAGCGAGCGCACCGCGAACCCGTACAGCTCGCCGGAGTGCGCGGCGTAGGCCTCGCGTACGTCCCGCTCGCCTTTCAGTGCCCCGGGCTGCATCCGCCTCCATGTACGGGACGGACGCAGCCCGGGTTCAAGCTTTAACCCTCGAGTTTCCCGATCTTGAAGATTTTCGTCCCGCAATCGGGGCAGACGCCTTGGATCGCCGGGCGACCATTTTTCATGGTCACCTGTTTGGCGTCTTTGATCTCGACCTTCTTCCGCTCTTTGACGCAGTAACCCTCGGGCATAAACGCGCCCTCCTTTCGCTGCCGTTTGACGGCAGGGCTCGCGTTGCACGCGAGGTGGATTGAGGCGAATGTAACGCAGGTGGGGGACAGGACGCGTGCCTGTTGTGCTTTTTCGCACAAAACGGTTGACTGGCGAGTCAACTAGCCTGCTGCCCGAACTTTCGGATCAACACCAGCGCTCAAGGAGACCACGCATGCCCGAAGCAGTCATCGTCGACACCATCCGCACGCCGATCGGCCGTGCCTTCAAGGGCTCGCTCGCCCAGCTGCGCCCGGAGGAGATGGGCGCCTTCGTGGTCGACCAGCTGCTCGCGCGCAATCCCGAGCTCGACCCCGCCCTGGTCGAGGACCTGATCTGCGGCTGCGGTTTCCCGCAGGGCCTGCAGGGCTTCAACATCGGCCGCATCATCTCGCTGCTCTCGGAGCTGCCGCAGACGGTCACCGGCGCCACCGTCGCCCGCTACTGTTCGTCCAGCCTCGACGCGATCCGCCAGGCCGGCAACGCGGTCAAGGCCGGCGAGGGCGACGTCTACATCGCCGCCGGAGTCGAGTGGGTCAGCCGCTTCAACGAGCGCACCGAGGCCGCCGGGGCGGAGGACCAGGACGAGAACCTGAAAGGCAACGACGGCCAGCCCAATGCCTACATCGAGATGGGCAAGACCGCCGTCAACGTCGCCAACCACTACGGCGTCAGCCGCGAGGACATGGACAGGTTCGCGCAGCGCTCCCAGGAACTGGCGGTGAAATCGCAGGAAGACGGATTCTTCGACCGCGAGATCGCCCCGGTGACGCTGCCCGACGGGACCGAGGTCAGCAAAGACGACGGTCCCCGCGCCTCCTCGACCCTGGAGAAGCTCTCCGAACTGCCCGAGGCCTTCGGCGGTGGCGGCGTCACCGCCGGCAACTCCTGCCCGCTCAACGACGGCGCCGCCGCGGTGCTGATCATGAGCGACACCAAGGCCAAGGAGCTGGGCCTGACCCCGCGCGCCCGCATCGTCACCGCCGCCACCTGGGGCAACGAGCCCGAGTACATGGGCGTGGCCCCGATCGGCGCGATCAAGAAGGCGCTGGACCGGGCCGGGATGACGATTGACGACGTCGACGCGGTCGAGCTCAACGAGGCCTTCGCCGCCCAGGTCGTGCCGATCATGAACGAATGCGGGATCGAGGAAAGCAAGCTCAACACCCACGGCGGCGCGATCGCCCTCGGCCACCCCTTCGGGATGACCGGCGCCCGCATCATGGGCACCCTGCTCAACGCGATGGAGACCGATGGCCACCAGGTCGGCCTCGAGACCATGTGTGTCGCCGGGGGTCAGGGCAACGCCATGATCGTCGAGCGTGTGAGCTGATCTGACCGGCGCATATCGGCGTCCTCGGTCGCTTGTGTGCAGAGCACACGGCGCTCCCTGCGTCCTTGATCTGCTTGGTCAGATCAGCTCACACGACGTAGGGTCAGGTTCATGGAAACGGTGATTTATGAGACGGGCGGCAGGGTCGCCCGTCTCACTTTGAATCGGCCCGAGCGGGGAAACGGGATTACTCCTCGCATGCCGGCGGAGATCGCGGAGTGCGTTGAGCAGGCAAACCTGGATCCGAGCATCCATGCGATCGCGCTGGCCGGCAACGGCAGCGGCTTCTGCGGCGGCTACGACCTGGTTGCCTCGGCCGAGGGCGACATGAGTGAGCTGGGTGGGGTGGAGGCACCGGCGGGCTCGCCGTTGGACCCGGCGACGATCGGCAAGAACCACATGCCGGAGACGAACTGGGACCCGGTCACCGATTACCAGTTCATGGCCCGCAACGTGCGCGGCTTCATGAGCCTCTTTCACTCCGAGAAGCCGGTGCTCTGCAAGGTGCACGGCTACTGCGTCGCCGGCGGCACCGACATGGCGCTCTGCTCGGACCTGCTGATCGTCGCCGACGATGCCAAGATCGGCTACCCGCCGGCGCGGGTCTGGGGCTCGCCGACGACGGCGATGTGGGCGCTGCGGCTGGGGGCGATGCGGGCCAAGCGGCTGCTCCTCACCGGCGACTCGCTGACTGGTGCTGAGGCGGCGGAGTGGGGGCTGGCGACCGAGGCGGCGACGCCGGAGCGCCTCGATGAGCGCTTCGAGCGCTTGCTGGAGCGGGTGGCGCAGATGCCGATCAACCAGCTGGTGATGATGAAGCTGCTGGTCAACCAGACGGTCGAAAGCCAGGGGCTGCGGCAGGCCCAGACCCTCGGCACCTTCTTCGACGGCATCGCCCGCCACACCGAGGAGGGCCACGCCTTCGTCCGCCGCGCCGCCGAGTCCGGCTTCCGCGAGGCGGTCCGGGAGCGCGACGAGCCCTTCGGCGACCACGGCCTCGACGGCTTCGGGCTGGGCTGAGATGGCGCGCCCAGACCTCTCCTCGGTCACCGTCGAGAACGCTCGCCAGTTCCTCGGCGGCAGCTTCCCCGGCGATCTCGGGATCGAGCCGCTGGAGATCGAGGACACGCACGCCCGTGGCCGCATCGTCGCCGACCGGCGTCACCTGCACCCCGGCGGTTTCGTCCACGGCGGCGCCTGGACCGCGCTCGGCGACACCGTCGCCGCCTGGGCGACCTTCCGCAGCATCCCGCCCGGCCACGACTTCACGACGATCGAGCTGAAGCTCAACGTCTTCGGCTCCGGGCTCCCCGGCGACGAGATCGTCGCCCTGGCGACGCCGCTTCACATCGGCCGCACCACGGTTGTGATCGAGGTGCGAATCGAGCGGATCAGGGACGGCGGCGAGCCGAAGTTGGCCGCCAACCTCATAGTCACGCAGTTCGTGCTGCCACCGCGCGAGGGCTGAGGCAGGCCGGGTGCGCCAAGGCTGGAAGGCTCTGGGGAGGATGGGGTGAGTTCGACGACCGATCGCGATCTCCGGGCGGTCGACTACGTGTTCGGCTACGGGTCGCTGGTCGAGCTGACGCAGCCGCTGGCGGTTGCCGGGCGCCTCTACCCGGCGCTGCCCGGCCGGCTGGAGGGATTCCACCGCCGCTGGGGGGCGGCGATGAACAACTGGGAGGCGACGGACTCCGAGAAGCATTTCGTCGACCCCGAGAGCGGCCTCAAACCGCGCATCAAAGTGGCCTACCTCGATATCGAGCGGCGCCCGGGGTCGACGGTCAACGGGCTGGCGATCCCGGTCGACGCGGCCCGGCTCGCGGAGCTGGACGAGCGCGAGGTCAACTACTTACGGATCGACGTCTCGCCCGCGTTCGCGACGCCGATCCCGCACCGGGTCTTCACCTACCTCGGCACCGCGGCCGCCCGCGCGCGCTGTCGCCAGACGCCCGACGCGGCGATCAACGTGGGCCGGCAGTACGTGAGCCGGATCAGGCGGGCGTTCGCGGCGTTGGGGCCGGACGCGCTGGCCGAGTACGAGCGCACGACTGAGCCCTTGCGATTCCCCGAGCGCGACCTCGAGCTGCGGTACCCGCCGCCGCCGTCCGGCGGCGCCGCTTAGCGACACGCTCGCGCAGCACCATTGGATCGTGCCGCGCGAGCGCGCCGGGCACCGCCGCGTAAGGGGACGCGGGATGCCACAGGGGCGATCGCCTTGTCGAAGCGACCCGGTCGAGCGGGTACTTCCCGGCGCCAGGAGAGGGGCGGGCCGGATCCAAGGTCGTCGCCATGCATGGAGGCTATGCGTGGCGCAGGGGGTCTCGACATGGCCCACGGTCGAAAATTGGCGCCGTTCGACTGGACAGCTGTCGAAGCGCTCAGACCGCCTGTTCCGGCTCCGCCGGCGGCTCTTCGAGGCGTTCGATCTGCGGCAGGCGCCAGAGGGCGCTGGCGATCGTCAGGCCGACGGCAGCCGCGAACAGGGAGAGGAACCACTGGGTCGCGTTCAACAGCTCCATTTCGAAGAATTCGCGGATTGGGGCAGCGGCCAGGATCAGCGCGTAGAGGGCGCCGAGGCCGGCGACCAGGGCCAGCATGTAGCTCTGGATCGCGATGTGCTCGCGGCCGGGCCCGCGCTCCAGCAGTAGCACGAAGGAGAGGCCGAGCACGATCAGGGTCGTCGTCGCCGCCGTCCGGCCCGCCTCGAGGCTGCCGCCGAAGACGGTGTCGACGAGGAAGAAGGAGAGGATCGAGCCGAGCGCCGTCGCCAGCCCGGCCGGCACCGCGAAGGCGGCCAGCGCCCGCAGCAGGCGGCCGCGGTAGAGCGGCCCGTCCGACGGCGCCAGGGCGAGCACGAAGGAGGGGATGCCGATCGTCAGGAAGGCGGCCAGGGTGAGGTGGCGGGGGAGGAAGGGGAAGGCGAAGCCGGGCACGGCGACGAGCAGGATCAGGGCGGCGGCGTAGACGGTCTTGGTCAGGTAGAGGCGGCCGAGGCGGTGGATGTTGCGGGCGATCCGCCGCCCCTCGCCGATCGCCTCGGGCAGGCGCGAGAACTGGTCCTTGAGCAGGACGACGTCGGCGACGCCCTTGGTCACCTGCGTGCCGGAGCCCATCGCCACCGCCATCCGCGCCTGCTTCAGCGCCGGCACGTCGTTGACGCCGTCGCCGATCATCGCCACGTAGCGGCCGGCGCCGACCAGCGCGGCGATCAGCGCTTTCTTCTGCTCCGGCTTGATCCGGCAAAAGATCGTCTTGGCGAGGGCCAGCTTCGCCAGCTGCTCGGGGTCGTCCGGCAGCTCCGAGCCTTCGACCACGCCCGCGTCGCGGGGCACCCCGACCGCGTAGGCGACGGCGGTGACGGTGGCGCGGGCGTCGCCGGAGATCAGCTTCAGGTCGACTTCCTGCTCGCGCATGTAGGCGATCGTCTCGGCGGCGTCGGGCCGCAGCGTCTCCTCCAAGACGACCAGGGCCAGCGGCGCCAGCTTCGGTGCGGCCGCCGCGGCGGGATCCTCCGGCAGCGCCTCACCGGACTCGCCGAAGGCGACGACGCGGCGCCCGGCCGCGGTTTCCTCCTCCAGCTTGCGGGCCAGGTCCGCGGGCAGGTTCAGCGCCCCGGCCGCGGCCAGCACGTCCGGCGCGCCCATCACGTAGGTGGAGCCGCCGCCGGCCAGCGCCACGCCGCTCCACTTCCACTCCGAGGAGAAGGGGACCTCGGCGCTCAACCGCGCGGCTTCGCCGGGGAAGCGCTCGGCGATCGTCTCCAGGGTGCGGTTGCGGTCGCCGGCGCTGGCCGCAAAGCACGCCAGCGCCGCCTCGGCGGCGGCCGCGTCTGTCCCCGCGGCGAACTCGACCCCGGTCAGCCGCAGCTCGCCGGCGGTCAGGGTGCCGGTCTTGTCGACGCAGATCGTGTCGACCGCGGCCAGGCTCTCGCTGGCGCTCATCTGCTGGATCAGCGTGTCGCGTTTGGCCAGCCGCACCGCCGCGACCGCGAAGGTGACGCTCATCAGCAGCACCAGGCCCTCGGGGATCAGCGTCACCAGCCCCGCGGTTGCCGTCTGCGCCGCCTCGTCGAGGCCGACGTTGCGGATGCTGAGGCTGAAGATCAGGATCGCCGCCAGCGGCAGCATCACGTAGGTCGAGGCGACGATCACCCGGTTGACCTCTTTCTGCAGCGGCGAGGGCGGGTGGCGGAAGGCGCGCGCCTCGCCGGCGAGCTTGCCGGCGTAGCTCTCCTCGCGCACCGCGTCGACCAGGTAGTGGCCGGAGCCGGAGATGCAGAAGGAGCCGGAGAGAAGGCGGTCGCCCGTCCCCTTGCGGATCCCGTCGGCCTCCCCGGTCAGCATCGACTCGTCGACGGTCATGCCGCGGCTGGCGATCGCCTCGCCGTCGGCGACCAGCTGGTCGCCGGGCTCGACGCGGACGACGTCGCCGGCGACGATCTCCTCCGCCCTCAGCTCGACCACGGCGCCGTCGCGGACGACCTTGGCCTGGGGCGCGACCAGGATCGCCAGCTCGTCCAGGGTCGCCTTCGCCTTCAGCTCCTGGCGGATGCCGATGTATGAGTTGACGACGGCGATCAGGCCGAACAGCGAGTCGGCATAGAGCCCCAGCCCGAGGTCGAGGACGAAGAAGATGCCGATGATCCCGTTGAAAAGCGTGAAGACGTTGCTGGCGACGATGCTCGAGGTCGAGCGCGAGGAGTTCTCCGGCGGCGGCCCGAGCTTGCGCAGGCGCTTCGCCGCCTCGTCGCTGGAGAGGCCCTGCTCCGTAGCTGGCTGGACCGTGGCCATGGCCTCTATTCAATAGGGTGCGGGCCGGATGGCGCTGAAGCTTGGATTGAACCTTGGCTACTGGGGCATCGGCCCGGCCGGCGAGGACGCCCTGGAGGTCGTCACCGCGGCCGAGCGGCTCGGCTACGAGTCGGTCTGGGCGGCCGAGTCCTACGGCTCCGACGTGGTCAGCGTGCTGGCCTGGCTGGCGGCGCAGACGACGGAGATCAAGCTCGGCGCCGCGATCCTGCAGGTGCCGGCACGCCCACCGGCCGCGGCGGCGATGGCCGGGGCGACGATCGACAAACTCTCCGGCGGCCGCTTCCTCTTCGGCTTCGGCCCCTCCGGCCCGCAGGTCTCCGAGGGCTGGTACGGCGTCCCCTACGCGAAGCCCTGGGGCCGCACCCGCGAGTACATCGAAGTCGTGCGCGAGATCATCGCCCGCGAGGGGCCGGTCGAACACCAGGGCGAGCACTACCAACTGCCGTTGCCGGCCGGCGAGGGCAAGCCGCTGAAGCTCAACTTCCACCCGCTGCGCAACGAGATCCCGGTCTTCGTCGGCGCGATCGGCCGCAAATCGGTCGAGATGGCGGCGGAGATCTGCGACGGCTGGATCCCGATCTTCTTCAGCGTCGACGCCTTCGAGGCGACCTGGGGCGAGCACCTCGAGGCCGGCTTCGCCAAGGGCGGCCGGCAGCGCTCCGACCTCGAGGTCTCGCCATCGCTGCAGGTGGCGATCGACGGCGACCTGGAGGCGGCCAAGAGCGTCGTCAAGGCCGGCCTCGTCCTCTACTTCGGCGGCATGGGGAGTCGCAAGACCAACTTCTACGTCGACCTCGCCCACCGCTTCGGTTTCGGCGACGTCGCCGACGAGGTCCAGCAGCGCTTCCAGGACGGCGACCGCGACGGCGCCTTCAAGGCGATGCCCGACGAGATCGTCGAGGCCACTTCGCTGGTTGGCACCGAGGCCGAGGTGGCCGAGCGGATCGAGCGTTTCCGTGGCGCCGGCATCGATCGCCTGATCGTCTCCCCGGTTCACATGGACCGGGCCGAGCAACTGCACACCCTGCAGCGTTTGGGCGCCATTGCCGGCGTGCAGACGCGCGGCTGACACATCCCATAACCTTCCGCGCCGCGTGAAGATCGGAGTGCCGAAAGAGACCGTCGATGGGGAGCGCCGGGTGGCGCTGGTCCCTGACGCCGTCAAGTCGCTGAAGAAGAACGAGCACGTCGAGGTGCTCGTCGAGTCTGGCGCCGGCGACGCCGCCGGCCATCCCGACTCCCAGTACGCCGAGGCCGGGGCCGAGGTCGTCGAGGGTGAGGTTACGTGGGGCGCCGACGTCGTCCTTCGCGTCGCCGCCCCCTCCAGCGCCGAGATCGCCAAGCTCAACTCGAACCAGATCTTCATCGGCCACCTCGCCCCCTGGACGGCGGCCGAGTCGAACAACGCGCTTGCGCAATCCGGCGCCACCAGCTTCGCGATGGAGGCGATCCCGCGCACGACCCGCGCTCAGGCGATGGACGCGCTCTCCTCGCAGGCCGCCGCCGCCGGCTACGCGGCGACGCTGATCGCCGCTCGCGAGTCCGGCCGCTTCTTCGGGATGATGACCACCGCCGCCGGCACCGTGCCGCCGGCCAAGGTCCTCGTCCTCGGCGCCGGCGTCGCCGGGCTGCAGGCGGTCGCCACCGCCAAGCGGCTGGGCGCGATCGTCACCGGCTTCGACATCCGCCGCGCCGCCTGGGAGCAGATCGCCTCGCTCGGCGGCCGCCCGCTGGAACTCGACTTCATCCCCGACGCCGAGGGCGAGGGCGGCTACGCCCGGCCGCTGACCGACGAGGAGAACGCGCAGGTCCGCGACGCCCTCGCCGACAACGCCGCCAAGCAGGACATCATCGTCACCACCGCCGCCATCCCCGGCCGCCCGGCGCCGCTGCTGATCACCGCCGACGCCGTCCGCAACATGGCGCCGGGCTCGGTGATCGTCGACCTCGCCGCCGAGACCGGCGGCAACTGCGAGCTGACCCAGGTCGGGCAGACCGTGGTCGAGAACGGGGTCAAGGTGATCGGTCCGCGCAACCTCGCGAGCGAGATGCCGGCGCCGGCCTCCCAGCTCTACGCCAAAAACCTCGAGAACCTGATCGGCCTGCTTGTCAACGAGGAGGGCGCCGTCAATGTCGACTTCGAGGACGACATCATCGCCGCCGCCTGCATCACGCAGGGCGGCGAGATCAAAAACGAGAGGGCCGCCCAGTGAACGCGCAAATCGGCGCGGTGATCGCCGGTCATTCGAGTCCGCGCCGATTTGCGCGTGAGAGAGGTGCTCTATGAGCCTGATGACCGAGATCACGATTCTCGTCCTCGCCGCCTTCGTCGGCTTCGAGGTCATCTCCAAGGTCCCGACCACGCTGCACACGCCGCTGATGTCGCAGACCAACGCGATCCACGGCATCGTCATGCTCGGCGGCCTGATCGTCGTCGGCTACGCCAACGACCCGCTCGAGTACGTGATCGGCACGATCGCGATCGCTTTCGGCGCGATCAACATCGTCGGCGGCTTCATGGTCACCGACCGCATGCTCGGCATGTTCTCGAAAAAGCCGAAACCGAAGTCCTCTTCTGATTCCGCGGGCAACGGACCCAAGGGATAGGCATGACCAGCTTCCTTTCCCAATTTCCTTATTCCGTGTTGCAACCCGGTGGCGACGGCGCCACCGCCCTCTACATAGTCGCTTTCTCGCTCTTCATCATCGGGATCAAACGCGGCACCCACCCGACCACCGCCAAGCAGGGCAACCTGATCGCCGCCGGTGGCATGGCGGTCGCCGTGGCGACGACCCTGCTGCTGGACGGGATGGGCAACTGGGGCCTGATCGTGCTCGGCCTCGCGATCGGCACCTCGATCGGCGTGATCGCTTCGGTCCGCGTGCAGATGACCGAGATGCCGCAGATGGTCGCCCTCTACAACGGCGTCGGCGGCGGCGCCGTCGCCCTGATCGCCTGGTCGGAGATCCGCCACGGGATCTCGCTCGGGGAGACGATCCCGCTCGACACCCTGATCCCGGTCCTCTTCGCCGCGGTCGTCGGCTCGGTCTCCTTCTGGGGCTCGAACATCGCCTTCGCCAAGCTTCAGGACCTGATCCCGACCCGGCCGCTGGCGGTGCCCGGCCAGCAGGTGATCAACGTCGTGCTGCTGCTCGGCATCCTCGCCGCCTGCGTCAACATCGCCGTCAACAACGACGATCCCTCGCAGGCGATCTTCATCCTCATCCTGCTCGCCGCGGGCCTGCTCGGCAACCTCGTCGTGCTGCCGATCGGCGGCGCCGACATGCCGGTTGTGATCTCGCTGCTCAACGCTTTCACCGGCCTCTCCGCCGCGGCCGCCGGTTTCGCGCTCGACAACGTCGCGCTGATCGTCGCCGGCACCCTGGTCGGCTCCTCCGGAACCATCCTCACGATGGAGATGGCGACGGCGATGAACCGCTCGGTCGCCAACGTCCTCTTCGCCGGCTTCGGCGGCGCCCCGTCCGGTGCCGGCGCGGGGGGCGGCGAGGAGCGACCGCACGTCTCGATCGGCGCCCAGGACGCGGCGATCAAGCTCGCCTACGCCGACACCGTCGTGATCGTGCCCGGCTACGGCCTCGCCGTCGCCCAGGCTCAGCACGCGATCAAAGAGGTCGGCGACGAGCTTGAGAAGCGCGGCGTCACCGTCAACTACGCGATCCATCCCGTCGCCGGGCGCATGCCGGGGCACATGAACGTCCTTCTCGCCGAGGCCGACGTGCCCTACGAGCAGCTGAAGGAGATGGAGGAGATCAACCCCGAAATGGGGCGCACCGACGTCGCCGTCGTCGTCGGTGCCAACGACGTCACCAACCCGGCGGCCAAAAACGATCCCGACAGCCCGATCGCCGGGATGCCGATCATCGAGGTCAACCAGGCCCAGCAGGTGATCGTGATCAAGCGCTCGATGAGCCCCGGGTTTGCCGGCATCGACAACGATCTCTTCTACGAACCGAATACGTCGATGCTGTTCGACGACGCCAAGAAAGCGGCGGCGGACATCGCGGCGGAGATTCAAAACCTTTAAGTCAGGGAGAGGTGGGGTGTCCCTCTCGCTTGCTGTCTTTTTCGCTGTGGAGCACGGCATCTCTCGCTGAGTTGAGAAGGCGAAAAAGGGAGCGCCGCTGCGAGAGGGAAACCCCACCTCTCCTCCACGTAGCGCTTGCCTACTCCCGCATAGACCCGAGCCGGTGGGGGAGAGGGCGGCAGTGCTCGTCCCTTGTCAAGGGATGCATGAGCGGGGGCAGTCGACGGTGGAGTGGGTCGGCACGCTGGGCGTCGTGGCGCTGTTGCTCGTTGGGCTGGTCTTAGCGGGGGTGCGGGTGCCGGGGGTGGCGTTGGCGCGGGCCGTTGCCTCGCGGATGCTCTGTGCAGCGGCGCTGGCAGATGGCTGTGGCGACGAGCCGGTGCTGATTGCCGCCTACGGGAGCGAGATCGGCAGGCTGGCCCGCGAGCACATGCCGATGCTTGCCTTCGAGGAGGGCTCGCGGGCGGTGCCGGTCGACTTCCGCCGCTGCCGTGCAACCGCTTGCGCCGACCGCTCTGAGGACGGGGAGGTTCACCGGACCGACGCGGGGCTGCCGGTGACCGCCTTCGTCCACGTCGTCGATTGCCGGGCGGGAGAGGCGGAGCACACTGAGGCTGATGGCGCCGATTGCTCAGGTCCTCGCAGCGGCAATCTCTATATCCAGTACTGGGCCTATTACGCCGATTCGGCCACCCTGCGCGACGTCCCCATCGCCGGCGACGAGGGCTTTCATCTCGACGACTGGGAGGGGGTCCAGATCCGCATCCGGCCGGATGGTCATGTCGACGAGCGCGCCTCGTCGCACAACGGCTACAACTACGGTCGCAGTGCCGCCAACTGGGGCTCGGACGCCGGCCTCGACCTCCTCAACGGTGTCGCCGAGGCTCTCGGCGCCCGCGAGCGCAACGGCTGGGGCGCGGAGACCGGGATCGTCCTCGTCTCCGGCGGCAGCCACGCCGGCAACGCCGCCGGAATCCCCCATGTCGGCAACTTCATCCCCGGCCGCCGCGTCCACCTGATCCCGCTGGAGCCGATCGCGGCTAGGGACACCTCGACCTTCGCCGTCGAACCGCCCTGGCGCAAGAAGGTCTGGCGCGACCCAGAGGCCAAGGGGACCGACTAGGAGCCGAGCTTGTAGGTGACGAGGCCGCTGGCGACCAGCTGCGCGTCGGCGCCGCTGACCTTGACCTCGCAGAAGCAGAGGCTGGAGCCGCGGCGCAGGACCCGGGCCCCGGCGAGCAGCTCCTGGGCGCGGGCGGCGGCGAGGAAGTCGACGCTGAGGCCGACCGTGGTGCCGCGCGGCGGTTCGCCGTCGAACTCGATCGCCGACCAGGCGGCGGCCATCGCGGCATCAGCTCGGACCCGCGCATGCCTACTCGGTGACCGTCACTTCGGCGGCATCCGCAGGGCGCCGTCGAGGCGGATCGTCTCGCCGTTGAGCATCGGGTTGGCGACGATCTCGAGGACGATGCGGGCGTACTCGTCGGGGCGGCCGAGGCGGGAGGGGAAGGGGATGCCCTCGCCGAGGGCGGCGCGTGCCTCCTCGGGCAGGGCGGCGAGCAGCGGGGTGTCGAAGAGACCCGGCGCGATCGTCATCACGCGGACGCCGCGCGAGGCCATGTCGCGGGCAGCCGGCAGAGTCATGCCGACGATGCCACCCTTGGAGGCGGCGTAGGCGATCTGGCCGATCTGGCCGTCGTAGGCGGCGATCGAGGCGGTGTTGACGCAGACGCCGCGCTCGCCCTCGGCGTCGGGCTCGTTCTCGCTCATCGACGTCGCCGCCAGGCGCAGCGCGTTGAAGCTGCCGATCAGATTGACCTTGACGACGTTGGAGAAGTATTCGAGGTTGTGGGGACCGCGCTTGTGCGCGACCCGCTCCGCCCAGCCGATGCCGGCGCAGCAGACGGAGACGCGCAGGCCACCGTCGGCGTTCGCGGCAAGCTCGACCGCGGCGCCGACCGCCCCGGCATCGGTGACGTCGGCGGCGACGAAGCCGGCGCCGATCTCGGCTGCCAGCGCCTCGCCCTTCTCGGCGTTGAGGTCGGCGATCACGACCTTGGCGCCGGCCTCGGCGAGCGCCCGCGACGTCGCCGCCCCGAGACCTGAGGCTCCGCCCGCGACCAGCGCTCCCGCTCCCTCGACGTTCATCGGGCGCCAGCCTATCGACGGAAGGTGCATTCCCCGCTCTATGCCCGGGAAATGCACTCCTCGTCGGAATTTACACCCCGGGCAGGAGGACCTGTATAGGGTTTTCGCATCGCCACCGAGGTGACGGCAAACTCCAAGGCAGCGATTGCGGGACGGCTTGCCGAGGCGCGCGAGCGCACGCTGGAGCTGGTTGAGCCGCTCGACGACGAGCGGCTCAACACCGTCTACTCGCCGATTCTCAGCCCGCTCGCCTGGGATCTCGGCCACATCGCCAACTTCGAGGAGCTCTGGCTGGTGCAGACGATCGGCGAGCGCGAGCCGATGCACGGCGAGCTCGGTCGCTTCTACGACGCGATCGAGAATCCTCGCAAGAGCCGCGGCGAGCTGCCGATCCTGCGCGACGCCGAGCTGCGCGCCTACATGGCCGACGTCCGCGAGCGCGCCCTCGACGTGCTCGACGCGGTCGACGTCTCCGTCGAGGCCGGCGACCCGCTGCTGCGCGAAGGCTTCGTCTACGAGATGCTGCTCGCCCACGAGCTGCAGCACAACGAGACGATGCTGCAGCTGCTGCAGATGGTCGACGGCTACGAGTCGGGGCCGGTCGAGGCCATGCGGGCCGTCGAGCCGCCGGCGGCGGGTCCCGAGACGATCTCGATCCGAGCTGGCGAGTACGAGATCGGCGCGCCGGAGCGCGGCTTCGCCTACGACAACGAGCGCCGCCGCCATGCCGTCGACCTGGCCGCCTTCGAGATCGATCGAACTCCGGTCAGCAACGCCGCGTATCTCGAGTTCATGGAGGCCACCGGCGCCGAGCCGCCGCTTTACTGGGAGCGCGACGGCGACGGGGGCTGGATCGACGCCGCGATGGGCCGCCGGGCGGCGATCGAGCCGAGCGACCCGGTCATCCACGTCTCCTGGAACCAGGCCGATGCCTTCGCCAGCTGGGCCGGCAGGAGGCTGCCGACCGAGCTGGAGTGGGAGGCCGCGCGCCCAAGTCTGAAGGGGGTCGGACATGTATGGGAATGGACCTCCTCCGACTTTCAGCCCTATCCCGGCTTCGAGGCGTTCCCCTACCCGGAGTACTCCGAGGTCTTCTTCGGCGACGAGCAAAAGGTGTTGCGGGGCAGCTCCTGGGCGACGCACGCCAGCGTCGCCCGGCCCAGCTTCCGCAACTGGGACCTGCCGCAGCGACGTCAGATCTTCGCCGGTCTGCGCTGTGCGAGGGACGCATGATCGCGATCGACGTCCACCTCGATGCCGACGCCGCCGCGACGATGGCCCGTGACGTCCGCGCCGGCCTCTGCGCCTACCCGAAGGAGCTGGCGCCGAAATACTTCTACGACGAGCGTGGCTCGCAGCTGTTCGAGCGGATCACCGAGCTGCCGGAGTACTACCCGACCCGGGCCGAGCGGGAGATTCTCAGCGAGCGCTCGGCCGAGATCCTCGCCACGGCCGGCCACCCCGGCACCCTGGTCGAGCTCGGCTCCGGCTCGGCGGCGAAGACCCGGCACCTGCTGAGCGCAATGCGCGACAGCGGCAGCCTCGACACCTACGTCCCGGTCGACATCTCCGAGGAGATCACCCACCAGACGGCGGCCTGCCTGGTCGACGAGTACCCCGGCCTCGCCGTGCGTGGCCTGGTCTGCGACTTCGAGCACGATCTCGAGCGCATCCCCAGCGGCGGGGGCCAGCGGCTGATCGCCTTCCTCGGCGGCACCGTCGGCAACCTCTATCCACGGCCCCGCCAGGCCTTCCTGGAGCGGATCGCGGCGCTGCTCGGCCCCGCTGACCAGCTCCTGCTCGGCACCGACCTGGTCAAGGAGGCGGCCCGCCTCGAGGTCGCCTACGACGACGCTGCCGGCATCACCGCCGAGTTCAACAAGAATGTGCTCGCGGTGCTCAATCGCGAGCTCGGCGCCGACTTCGACCTCGACGCCTTCGAGCACGTCGCCCGCTACGACGCCGAGGCGGAGCGGATGGACATCCGCCTGCGCTCGCTGGCCGACCAGGAGGTGCGCCTCGACGACCTCGACCTGGAGATCTCCTTCGCGGCAGGCGAGGAGATGCGGACCGAGATCTCGACCAAGTTCACCCGCGAGCGCTTGGAGTCCGTCTACGCCGGCGCCGGCTTGGAGATGTGCGGCTGGTTCACCGACGCCGCCGGCGACTACGCCCTTTCGCTGGCGCGGACAGCCGGCTAGCGAACGGCCGGCACCTGCTGGGTGATGCAGTGGATGTCGCCGCCGCCGAGCAGGATCTCGCGGGCGGGGACGCCGACCACCTCGCGCTCTGGGAAGCGGCCCTGGAGGATCGCCGCCGCCTGCTCGTCGTAGCGCTCGTCGAGCAGCGGCATGACGACGCGGGTGTTGGCGAGGTAGAAGTTGGCGTAGGAGGCGGCGAGGCGATCGCCAGCCCGGCGCGGCAGGCTCCCCGGGTGGGCCTCGACCCCGGCTGCCTCCTCAGCCGTGGTCCGGAGCGGACCGGGGGAAGGGAGCTTCACCACCTCGAACGAGCGGCCGCGGGCGTCGCTCGCGGCTTCGAGCCGCTCGAGGGCGTCGCGAGAGATCGCCCGCTGCGGGTCTGACTCGTCCTCGCTCCAGGTCAGCAGGACGACCCCCGGTCGCGCGAAGCAGGCGAGGTTGTCGACGTGGCCGTCGGTCTCGTCTTCGAATACGCCGGCGCCCAGCCAGACGACCTTCTCGGCCCCGAGGTAGTCGAGCAACGCCCGCTCGATCTGCTGGCGGCCCAGCCCCGGGTTGCGATTGCGATTGAGCAGGCACTCTTCCGTGGTCAGCACGGTGCCTTCGCCGTCGACGTGGATCGAGCCGCCCTCGAGCACCAGCGGGGCGCGGTAGCGGTCGGCCCTTTCGATCTCCAGGACCCTGGCGGCGACCCGTTCGTCGCGATCCCAGGGGGAGTAGATCCCACCCCAAGCGTTGAAGTGCCAGTCGACCCCGCGGCGCCGGCCGCCGCCATCGACGACGAAGGTGGGGCCGGTGTCGCGTGCCCAGGCGTCGTCGCCAGCCAGCTCGACAGCTCGCACGGACGACGGCAACAGCGCCCGTGCCCGCCCCAGCTGCGCCGCCGAGGCCCCCATCGTCACCGGCTCGGAGGCGACGATCGCCTCGGCCACCGCCGCGAAGGCCTCCTGTGCTCGCTCTGCCCGGCCGCGCCAGTTGTCGGAGCGCTCCGGCCAGAGCATCCAGCAGCCGTCGTGCAGCTCGAACTCGCCCGGCATCCGGAAGCCGTCGGCGGCCGGCGTGCTGTCGACGGTTCTGCTCACCGGCCAATGATCCTTCAAGCCGAGGTGGGGGTACAGTCGAGCGATGGAGGAGATCCGGTTGATCGTCGCCACCGAGCCACCCGAGTCGCCGGCCCGCACCCGCCCACCCAGCCGCCAGCCCTTCCGCATCGCCGCCGTCCAACAGCGCTGGCGCGCCGACCCCGACGAGCACGAGGCGGCGCTCGCGGCCGGGATCAAGTTCGCCGCAGGGGAGGGCGCACAGCTGGTCTGCCTGCAGGAGCTGACCCTGAGCCGCTACTTCGCGATCGACCCTTCGGGCCCCGAGGCGGTCGGCGCCGAGCCCGAGGACCTGCCCGGCGGCCCGACGCACCGCTTCGCCACCCGCATGGCCGCCGAAACCGGCGTCCACATCCACGCTTCGCTCTACGAGCGCGCCGACGCCGAGGACGGGCTCGGCTTCAACACCGCGATCGTCGTCGCCCCCGGCGGCGAGCTGGTCGCGCGGACCCGCAAGCTGCACATCCCCGTCACCGCCGGCTACCACGAGGGTCGCTATTTCCGGCCCGGCCCCGCCGGCCCCGAGCCCTTCCCGGTGCTCGCCCTCGGCGAGGCTCAGCTCGGCCTGCCGACCTGCTGGGACCAGTGGTTCCCGGAGGTCGCCCGCGCCTATGGCCTGGCCGGGGCCGAGGTGCTCGTCTACCCGACCGCGATCGGCTCCGAGCCCGACCACCCCGGCTTCGACACCGAGCCGCTCTGGCAGCAGGTGATCGTCGCCAACGGGATCGCCAACGGCACCTTCATGGTCGCCGTCAACCGCACCGGCGAGGAGCCGCCGCTGAGCTTCTACGGTTCCTCCTTCGTCTCCGACCCCTACGGCCGCGTCCTCGCGCAAGCGCCGCGCGACCAGCCGGCCGTCCTCGTCGTCGACCTCGACCTCGACCAGCGCCGGGACTGGCTGGAGCTCTTCCCGCTGCTGAAGACCCGTCGTCCCGACGCATACGCCAGGCTGGCGGAAGACCCGAGCTAGGCGGGGGCCAGCGCCTCGATCGTCTCGCCGAGCTTGTCCGGGGTGACGATCGGGGTCAGGATCGGCAGCGTGATGCCGCCGGCGACGAAGGCGGCGAGCCGCTCCCTCATCTCCTCCGGGCTGCCGAAGATGAACATCTCCTCGATCACCTCCCAGGGCGCCGCCGCGGCGGCCGCCTGGCGGTCGCCGGCCTCCCAGGCGGCGACCATCGGGTCGATCTGCTCCCCGTAGCCGAGCCAGCGGTAGAAGGCGGTGTAGACGGGGACGGTGATGTAGGAGGAGAACATGAAGCGGGCCAGCGGCTCGACCTGCTCGCGCTCGCCGGGGATGCAGAAGAAGCGGCAGAGCAGCTCGAAGTCCTCGGGTGCGCCCTGCGAGCTGCGCGGTCACCTTCGATAGCCCGCCCAGCGGCAGGAAGTTGGTGAAGGCGCCCTGGGCCCGCTCCACGGCCAGATCCAGCATCTTGCCGCGCAGCGCCGCCAGCACGATCGGCGGCGGCGCGGCCGGGGGCGCTTCCAGCTTGAAGCCGGTCTCGGTGCGCTCGCCGGCCAGCGCGGTCTGCAGGAAGTCGAGGGTCTCCCGCACCTTGCTCAGCGGCTTCTCGAAGGGGATGCCGTTCCAGCCTTCGACGATGCGGTCCGAGGAGGAGCCGATCCCGAGCACGAAGCGGTCGCGCGAGGCGCTGGCGAGCGCCGCCGCCTCCTGCGCCAGCAGCGCCGGGCCGCGCTGGAAGACGCCGACGATCCCGGTCCCGAGCCGCATCTGCTCGGTCCAGGCGGCGCTCAGGGCCAGCGGAGTGAAGCCGTCCGGGCCGGCGGTCTCGCCGGTCCAGAGGTCGCTGTAGCCGGCCGCCTCGGCCCGCACCACGTGCTCTTTGTGATCTGCCAGCGCGATGCCGGGCAGTGGCAGGGTCAGTCCCCAACGCTGAGACATAGCGCGACCCTATAGCCTGCGGCGCCGATGCCCGAGACCTCTCAGGCCAAGCCGGACCGCAACCTCGCCCTGGAGCTGGTGCGGGTGACCGAGGCGGCGGCGCTCGCCGCGGCCCGCTGGGTCGGGCGTGGCGACAAGCTCGCCGCCGACGGCGCCGCGGTCGACGCGATGCGCTTCGTGCTCGACTCGGTGGCGATGGACGGCGTCGTCGTGATCGGCGAGGGGGAGAAGGACGAAGCCCCGATGCTCTTCAACGGCGAGCAGATCGGCGACGGCAGTCCGCCCGTGGTCGACATCGCCGTCGACCCGCTGGAGGGGACCACGCTCTGCGCCCGCGGCATGCCCAGCGCCCTGGCCGTGATCGCCCTGGCCGAGCGCGGCTCGATGTTCGACCCCGGGCCCTGCGTCTACATGGAAAAGATGGCCGGCGGCGAGGAGATCGCCGACCTGCTCGATCTCGACCGGCCGCTGCCGCAGACCCTGAAGCTGATCGCCGAGCGCAAGGGCGGCAGCGTCGGCGACGTAACCGTGGTCATGCTCGACCGCCCCCGCCACGAGGAGGCGATGCGCGAAGTCCGCGAGGCGGGAGCGCGCTTGCGGCTGATCAGCGATGGCGACGTCTCCGCCGCCCTGCTCGCGGTCAGCGAACGCTCTCCGGTCGACCTGCTCTGGGGAATCGGCGGCACCCCCGAGGGCGTGCTCTCGGCGGCGGCGCTGAAGTCGATGGGCGGTCAGCTGCTGGGCCGCCTCTGGCCCCGCGACGCCGGCGAGCGCCAGGCGGCGATCGACGCCGGCTACGACCTCGACCGCGTCCTCACCGCCAACGACCTCTGCTCCGGCGACGACGTCTTCTTCTCTGCCACCGGCGTCACCGACGGCGACGTCCTCCAGGGCGTTCGCTACCGCGGCAACGGCGCCACCACCGAGTCGCTGGTGATGCGCTCCCGCTCGGGCACCGTGCGGCGGGTTCACGCCCGCCACGACCGCTCGAAGCTGCGAGAGATCATCGGCTCCAAATACGGCTGAGGCCGCTGCAAACCGGCGCATCTCGGAGTCTGCTTGGTTTTCGCGGCCTCGGGTAATGATGAGGTCAGTGATCGCGGTTGCCGGGGCTACCGGCTACGTAGGTGGGCAGCTCTGCGTGCGGCTGCGCGAGCAGGGAGTGGAGGTGCGGGCGCTGGCTCGCCACCCGGAGGCCGCCGCTGACCTGGCGGACATCGGCTGCGAGGTCCGCAAAGCCGACGTGCTGGAGCCGCGAACGCTCGACCCGGCGCTGGAGGGGGCCGATGTCGCCTACTACCTCGTCCACTCGATGGGCCGGGGCTCCGATGGCGACTTCGCGGCGCGCGACAAGGCCGGCGCCGGCAACTTCGCCGCCGCCGCGGCGGCGGCCGGTGTGCGGCGGATCGTCTACCTGGGCGGGCTGGGGGAGGGGTCGGAGCACCTGTCCAGTCGCCACGCGACCGCCGAAGCCCTGCGCGCCGGCGAGGTGCCGGTTACCTACTTCCGCGCCGCGGCGGTGGTCGGCGCCGGCAGCGAGTCGTTCCTGACCGTCTTCTACCTGGTGCGGCGGCTGCCGCTGATGATCACGCCGCGCTGGGTCACCACCCGCACCCAGCCGATCGCGATCGACGATGCCGTCGCCTTCCTCGCCGCGGCCTCCGATCTCGACGCCCCGCTCGACCGCGAGATCCAGATCGGCGGTCCCGACGTCACCACCTACGGCGGGATGATCGACGAACTGGCCCGGGCCCTGGGCCGCCGGCCGCCGTTGCGCCTCACCGTCCCCGTCCTCACCCCAGGCCTCTCTTCGCTGTGGATAGGCCTGGTCACGCCGGTCGACTCCGGCGTCGCCCGTCCCCTGATCGAGGGCCTCGCCACCGAGACCGTCGTCACCGATCCAGCGGGCTTGCGGCTGTTCCGCGGAATCGCTCGCACCCCCTTGCCCGCCGCCCTTGAAAAAGCAGTTAAGAACTTAGGTGTTCGTGAGTAAAACGGATTTGTTCGAATACAAAACTTATTGATACCCTAAACAGGGTGTCCGATCCGTCTCGTTCACAGGTTCGTGCCGGTGGGCACGCCCTCTCGGTTCTCGCCACCCCGCTCAATTTTCGGGTTCTCTGCGCCCTCGCCGAGCGGCCGATGCGGCTGGCCGAGCTGCGCAAGGCGACTGGCCTGCCCGCCCAGACCACCCTGCGCGGACACCTGGCGAGCCTCGCCGACATCGGCGTTTTGACCAAACGGCCGACCCAGAAGATGCCCTACGCGGTGGAGAACCAGCTGACGCCGATGGGGCGCGAACTGCTCGACGTCGCCGGACGGCTGGAGCTCTGGCTGGGCCAGGCTCCCGACGGCCCGATCCCGCTCGAGAGCGGCGCCGCAAAGGGGGCGGTGAAAGCGTTGATCGACGGCTGGGGTTCGACGATGATGCGTGCCCTGGCCGCCCAGCCGCTCTCGCTGACCGAGCTAGACAGCCTGATCGCCGGCCTCAGCTACCCGGCGCTCAAGCGGCGCCTGTCGAGCATGCGGATCGCCGGCCTGGTCGAAGCTCAATCGAGCCGAGGGGCGGGAACCCCGTATGCGGTGACCGACTGGGCGCGGCTGGGCATCGGGCCGCTGGCGGCGGCCAGTCACTGCGAGCTCGTGCACATGGAACGCGACATCGCGCCCGTGACCGAGATCGACATCGAGGCGGCCTTCCTGCTCGCCACGCCGCTGGTCGCGCTGGGGGAAAGCGCGGCGGGCTCGTGCCAGCTCGAGGTCGAGCCCGGTCGCGGGACCGGGCCGAGGTCGACGGGCGTGCAGATCACGATCGAGCGCGGCAAGATTGTCTCCTGTGCATTGCGGCTGGCGCCGAATCCGGCTGCCTTTGCGATCGGTTCTGAGATCGCCTGGTTCAACGCCGTGAACGACGGCAGGATCGACCAGCTCCGCTTCGGCGGGAGGGGGCAGATCGCCGAAGACGTGGTCAGCGGGCTCCACGCCACCTTCAGGGCGTGATCGCCTCGGCGGCACGCTGCTGCTCCTCCTTCGCGGCCTCTTCGCCGACGAAGGGGACGAGCAGCTCGTAGGTGAGTTCCGGCAGGAGCCTCGGCAGCTCGGCGGCGCGGCCGCGAATCACCTCCTCGTAGACCCTGGCGAATCCGGCCCCGATCGCGAGTTCGGGGGCCTGCGGCCGGTCCGGCCCCGGCTCGGTTTCGTCGCGGCCGTCTTCCAGCAGTTTGGTGAAGCGACGGAAGTCCTCCTGAAAGCGCTCGCGCGAAACCGCGCCGATCGCGGCCAGCTCGACGACCGTGACCCGGGCGGCGGCGGGATCGGCGGCAAACCAGTCGAGCATCGCGGCAACCGATTTGCGGACGCGGCCGGCCCACGGCCCGGGCTCGTCATAGGCGGCTTTGACGGTGGCTTCGAGGTGATCGACGAGAACCGAGTGGGCGGCCAGGATGCAGTCCTGTTTGTCGTCGAAGAGCTCATAGAAGGACTCCCGCCCGACCCCCGCCTCTTCGAGGATGTCGGCGACGGAGGTCGCCTCATAGCCTTTGTCGGCGACGACTCGCACGACCGCGGCCAGCAGGCGTTCGCGCTGGGAGCGGACGACCACCTCCCGGGGAAGGCCGTGGCGACCCCGCGGCAGGCGCCATTTGCGCAGGTCTTCAGCGCCGCCGGTCACCGCGGCCCGCGGTCGCCGGGACCGCCGGCGCCAGCCGCTTTCGCCTGTCTCGTCGCCTCCTCGTGGCCGGCCAGCGGGAGAAGCGCGAGGTAGATGATTTCGGGCAGCAACTGGGGAAGCTGCGCGGTCCGCCCGGCGGCGATCTGGTTGAAGATCAGCACCTCGGCCCGGCCGAACGCCAGGTATGGATCGGCCTGGGACTGCCGCGGCTCATCGCCGGCTTCCCAAAGGTTTTCCAGGGCGGGGATGAGCAGCTTGCGGTAGCGCTTGACGATCGCCGGTTCGACGGTGACGGCGTCGCCCGTCACCAGCTGCGCCAGCGCCGGCCTGACCGCCATCAACTCGAGCATCGCGGCGGCGGCTTTGCGCACCGCCTCAGACGGGGTGTCGGTCGGAGCACGGGCTTCGGCTGCCGCGGCCCGCAGCGCTTCGATACAGGAGTCGACCGCGGCGTCGAAGCAGGCTCGCTTGTTGGGGAAGCGTTTGTAGAAGGTGGTGCGGGAGATGCTGGCGCGCCTGACGATGTCGGCGATGGTCGTCGCCGCGTATGTCTTCTCGGCGCAACTCTCGATCATTGCGCCGACGATGCGCTGGCGTTGGGACTGCTCGCCTATATCGACCGGAATCGTCGGATCGAGCACTCCAGGCACAGTGTGAGAACCCCCCTGTTTTTGCATCAAAACGATTGTTTCAATTAATCGCCATACCCCGGTTACCTAACTGCAAACGCTAGAGATCTCCCACGGCCGCGAGCGCCTCCGCCCCACCAAAATATGACAGTTTTTATTGCAAGGGCCGGGATGTGGACGGTTTGTCCCCCTTCTCGTATGAATCCGGGCAGCCCCCACAGGGCTGTTTGGTGCGGTACGGGAGCTCGCCCGTGTCATGGACCTCGTAACGCAGCGAGTTGATCACGGCGCCGGCGAGAAGGGCCAGGCTGAGCACGTAGAACCAGAGCAGGGCGATGAGGATGAAGCCGAGGGTCGAGCCGAAGTGCGAGAGGCTGGAGACGTTCGAGAGATAGATCGGGAAGAGCCAATTGGCGAGGCCGGCGGCGATGGTGACGAAGGCCGCGCCCGGCCAGACCGCGCGCCAGGGCATGTGGCCTTTCGGCACCGCCCAGAAGATCACGCAGCAGATGCCGAAGGTGACGAGCAGGGCGGCGCCGAGCAGCAGGACGGTGTCGATCGCCTTGATGTCGGAGAGGCCGAAGGGAAGCCGATCGGTGCTGGAGACGAGGCCGCTCTCGACGGCCGGCACGAAGATGCTGGCGGCGATGAAGAGCAGAACCACGCCGAGCATCGCGAAGGAGAAGCGCTTCTGCTCGACCCAGCCGCGGCACTCGACGTGGTAGATGCGGCAGAAGGCGGTGTCCATCGCCCCCCAGAAGGAGGCACCGATCCAGAGCGAGCCGACGAAGGCGGCGATCCCGATCGTCGTCGAGTTGTCCTGAATCCGGTTGAGGACGTCGGTCAGCGTCTGCTGCTCGACGCTGGGGAAGAGGCGCTCGAGGTCGCTGACGACGCTGGTCTCGACTCCCTCGATCTTCAGCACCTGGCCGAAGACGAAGAGCACCAGCAGGGCAAAGGGGAAGACCGCCAGCATCAGGTTGTAGGCGACCATCGCCGAGAGACCGGTGACGTTCTCGCGGTAAGCGCGCTGCCAGAAGGCGCTCAGCCAGGCTCGGGGTTTGCGCGTCGGGGTGGGCATTGACTTCACAAACTGAAGCGACTACGATACGAACAAGCGTTTGACGAAGTTTCGACGCATGCCCTTCGGGCTACACCGCAGTTCAGATGTTGATGCTTACTTCGCGGACCAAGTCGCCGGTCCGCTTTTCTATCGGCCGGCGCGACTTTCGGTTCGCGGCGGCATTTCATTGCCAGGACTAAACACGAAGCGCTAGGGAAATGAGTAGAACAGGATGCTGGTAGCTGAGCTTCAGGAGTTGGAGGAGGTCAAAGGCCTCATTAATCGCGGGCAGCAGCTCGGCGTGCTGACCTTCGGCGATATCGCCTCGGCCGTGTCCGAGGTCGATCTCGACGAGTCGGACGTCGAGGATCTCTACGGGCACCTCAAGAAGTCGGGGATCGAGCTCGTCGAGGACATGGACCCGGCCCAGAAAGCGGCCGCGGACGCGATGCCCGCCGACACCGGCAAAAAAGGCCGTCGCCGCCCGAAAGCGGCGCTTGACCTGAAACCGGACATGACCACGGATTCCCTGCAGTTGTTCCTCAAGGACATCGGCAAAGTCCGCCTGCTGACCGCCGCGGAGGAGGTCGAACTCGCCAAGCGCATCGAGCGCGGCGACCTCGACGCGAAGCAGAAAATGGTCGAGTCGAACCTGCGCCTGGTCGTCTCGATCGCGAAAAACTACCGAAACCAGGGCCTGCCCTTCCTCGATTTGATCCAGGAGGGAACGCTGGGCCTGGTTCGCGCGGCGGAGAAGTTCGACTACCGCAAGGGGTTCAAGTTCTCGACCTACGCGACCTGGTGGATTCGCCAGGCGATCGCCCGTGCCCTGGCCGACAAGGCCCGCACGATCCGGATCCCGGTCCACGTGGTCGAGAAGCTGAACAAGATCGGCCGCGCCGAGCGCAAGCTGGTCACCGAGCTGGGTCGCGAGCCGACCCCGGAGGAGATCGCCGAGGTAACGGGGATCGATCCCGAGGAGGTCGACTCGATCAAGCGTTCCGCCCAGGCCCCGGTTTCGCTGGAGAAGCCGGTCGGCGACGAGGAGGAGTCCGAGTTCGGCCAGTTCATCGCCGACGAGAAGGCCGAGTCCCCGTTCGACCGCGCCGCGGACCTGCTGACCAAAGAGGCCCTCAAGGAGGCCCTGGAGAACCTCTCCTACCGTGAGCGCCGCGTCCTCGAGCTCCGTTACGGGCTCGGCGGCGAGCACCCGCGCACGCTCGACGAGGTCGGGCGCACGTTCAACGTGACCCGCGAGCGGATCCGTCAGATCGAGAATCAGAGCTTGAAAAAGCTGCAGTCGCTAGGCGAGGCGCAGAAACTGCGCGAGGTCGCCTGACGACGCGCCTGACTGCGTCCTCGATCGCTTGTGTGCGGAGCACACGGCGCTCACTGCGTCCTTGCCAGCCACGCCGTCGGGGTGACCTCGGACGTGACCAGTTGACTAGCGCCCCGTCACTTTGGCGGGGCGCTTTTGTTTTGCCGTCTGGACCCCTGTCGCTGGCGCTTTCCACCGCGGTTTAAGCCGCAGAACGTCCCGGCCGATAACGCTCGGGATGTTCGATATCGATTCAGCGCTGCGTACCCTCGTTGAGCGGGAGGGCTCCGACCTGCACGTCAAGGTCGATTCGCCCCCGGTCGCTCGCATGCACGGGGAACTGATTCCTTTGGAGGGGTTCGGTGAGCTGAGGGCGGAGGACACCGAGGCGGCTTTTCGTGGGATTGCCGAGGCCAGGTCTGTCGCTGAATTCGAGGATGACGGCGAGGCTGACTTCTCCTACGCGCTGCCCGGTGTCTCCCGCTTCCGCGTCAACTGCTTCAAGCAGCGCGGCGCGATCTCGATCGTCTGCCGCGCGATCCCCTTCGAAATCCGCTCGATCGGCGACCTCGGATTGCCCGAGGTCGTCCGCGGCCTGGCCGAAGAGCAGCGCGGGATCGTCCTGGTCACCGGCACCACCGGCTCCGGCAAGAGCACGACGCTGGCGGCGATGATCGACCACATCAACCAGAACCGGGCGCGGCACATCGTCACGCTCGAGGACCCGATCGAGTACCTGCACGCAGACAAACGCTCGATCGTCAACCAGCGCGAAGTCGGCTCGGACACGAAGAGCTTCGGGCGGGCGATGCGGCGCGTCCTGCGTCAGGACCCCGACGTGATCCTGATCGGCGAGATGCGCGACGAGGAGACCGTGCGCACCGCGCTCTCGGCCGCCGAGACCGGCCACCTCGTCCTCTCCACGGTCCACACCCTCGACGCGACCGAGACGATCAACCGCATCATCGACTTCTTCCCGCCGCACCTGCAGCAGCAGGCGCGGGTGATGCTCGCTTCGACCCTGAAGGGGGCAATCGCGCAGCGGCTCGTCCCCGACATCACCGGGGAGGGGCGGGTGCCCGCCTCGGAGGTGATGGTGGTCACCGGCCGGGTTCAGGACCTGATCCTCAACCCCGAAGAAACCGGCAAGATCACCGAGGTCATCGGCGAAGGCGAGTACTACGGGATGCGGACCTTCGACCAGTCGCTGCTGACCTACGCGATGGAGGGCCGGATCAGCGAGGCGACGGCGATGGACTACGCCTCCAGCCCGCACGACTTCAAGCTGATGCTGGCCGCCGGCGGCCAGCGGGCCAGCGGCATCGAGCAGCTCGGCGAGTCGCCGGTGGCGCCGTGAGGGACAAGCTCAACAACAACCCGGTTGCCCAGATCGGGCTGGTCGTCGTGCTGATCGCGGTCGCCGCCTTCATGTTCCTGAAACCGGGCGGCGGCGAAGAAGGCGAAGAAGCGCCGACCGAAGCGACCGTCGCGATCGCCGGCACCAGCGCCAGCGGCACCGCCACCGGCGCGACGCCGGGCGAAGCCGTCGAAGGCGCGGTGGAAGGGGCAATCGAAGCCGCCACCACGGAAGCCTCGGCGATCCCGACGTCGATCCCGGCGCCGCCGATGCCGCCCCCGGTCGCCGCCGCCTACGACGCCGACAAGACCGTCGTCCTCCTGGTCGTCCATGACGGCGGCATCGACGACCGGCTGGTCGAGGCCTCTGTCGAGCGCCTGACCGCGCTCCCGGACGTCGCCGTCTTCGTCGTCCCGGCCAAGCAGATCGCCCACTACGCGGCGATCACCCTAGGGGCGGACGTCCAGCAGGTGCCGGCGCTGCTGGTGATGAAGCCGCGCCGGCTCAGCGGCGGCGTTCCCCAGGCCTCGGTCGACTATGGCTTCCAGACCCCGCAGAGCGTCGTCCAGGCGGTCGTCGATGCCGGCTACAAGGGCCCCGAAGCCACCTACCACCCGGACTGAGCGTGGCGATGAGCTCCAACGACAGATTCCAGTACCCAGGCCACCTGCAGCCGGTGCCCGATTCCGGCACCTCGGCGGCGCCGGCGCTGCCGGGGCCCGATGAGCAGGGCACGCCCGGGCTGACGCCGCCGCTGCACCGCGGTCACTCGCGCGGCTTCATCACCGATGTCCTCGTCGAGCTCGGCTTCGCCTCCGCCGAGCAGGTGCAGGCGGCGATCGAGGCGGCGCGAACCGCCGGCCGCCCGCCGGAGGCGCTGCTGCTCGAGCAGGGGGCGATCGGCGACGAGCAGCTCTCGCGGGCGACCGCCGAGCGCTACGGCCTCGACCACGTCGACCTCGCCCTCTACAGCGTCGACGTCGCCGCCGCGGCCCTGTTCCCGGTGACGATGGCGCGCCGCTACATGGCGGTGCCGGTCGGCTACGTCGACCAGCACACGCTGCTGGTCGCCGCCGCCGACCCGGCCAACGTGCTCGCCGTCGATGACATCCAGATCGCCACCGGCCTCGACTGCCACATCGCCGTCGCCGCCAAAGCCGACGTCGAGGCGCTGCTGGGACGGCTCGGCACCCTGCAGAACGCCGCCGCCGAGGCGATCATCGAGGACCAGGACGAGGGCGAAGGGAGCGAGCAGAGCCTCGCCGCGGTCAGCGACATGCAGGCCAGCGCCGAGGATGCGCCGGTGATCAAGCTCGTCTACAGCATCCTCGCCCAGGCGGTGGGGGAGGGCGCCTCCGACGTCCACCTCGAGCCCGAAGAGGGCGAGCTGCGGGTCCGCTTCCGGGTCGACGGTGTGCTGAAGGAAGCCGCCCACGTGCCGCGGCGGATGATCAGTGCCGTGATCTCGCGGCTGAAGATCATGAGCGAGCTCGACATCGCCGAGAAGCGGGTCCCCCAGGACGGCCGCGTCAGCGTCGCCGTCGAGGAGCGCCGCATCGACCTCCGCGTCACCACCCTGCCGACCCAGCGCGGAGAGGGGGCGACGATCCGCATCCTCGACGAAAGCAACTCGCAGCGCACCCTCGACGATCTGGGCATGGACGGCTCCGCCCGGGCCCGTTTTGAGGACGCCTTCCAGCAGGCCTACGGCGCCGTGCTGGTGACCGGGCCGACCGGCTCCGGCAAGTCGACGACGCTCTATGCGGCGCTGGCCGAGCTGAACGACGTCGAGAAGAAGATCATCACGATCGAGGATCCGGTCGAGTACCGGATCGACGGCGTCAATCAGATGAACGTCAACCGCAAGGCAGGCCTCGACTTTGCCCGCGGCCTGCGCTCGATCCTCCGCGCCGACCCCGACATCGTCATGGTCGGCGAGATCCGCGACGCCGAGACGGCGCGGATCGCGATCGAGGCTGCCCTCACCGGCCACATGATGCTGACCACGTTGCACACCAACGACGCCCCCGGGGCGATCGCCCGCCTGACCGAGATGGGCATCGAGACCTTCCTCACCGCCTCCGCCGTCGACTGCGTGGTCGCCCAGCGGTTGGCGCGCAAGCTCTGCTCGAACTGCAAGCGGCGGACGGTCATCCCGACCCAGGCGCTGGCCGAGGCCGGCGTGCGGGTGGGGGCCGAGGTCGAGGCCTACGAGCCGGTCGGCTGCCCGCGCTGCAACAACAGCGGCTACCGCGGCCGGGTCGGCATCTACTCGGTGATGAGCCTCAGCGACAAGCTGAAGGAGATGACGATCGCCCGCGCGGCCGAGCCCGAAATCGCCGCCGTCGCCCGCGAAGAGGGGATGCTGACCCTGCGCGAGGACGGCGTCTCCAAGGTCCGCGCCGGCAACACCAGCCTCGAGGAGGTTCTCCGTGTCACTGCCTGAGTTCGACTTCTCCGCGGTCCTGGCCGAGATGGTCGCGACCAAGGCCTCCGACGTCCACATCACCTCCGGCTTCCCGCCGGCGATCCGCGACAAGGGCAAGATCCGGCCGATGGAGGGCTTCCCGGTCCTCAACTCGCAGCAGACGCGCGAGGTCGTCTACGGGATCCTCAACGACGACCAGCGCAAACGCTTCGAGAACAACCAGCAGCTCGACTTCGCCTACGCGATCCCCGGCGTCGCCCGCTTCCGCGTCAACTGCTTCTTCCAGCGCGGCACGGTCAGCGCCGCCTTCCGCCTGGTGCCGCAAGAGATCCCCGCCCTCGACTCGCTCGGCGTGCCGCAGGTGCTGCGCGAGCTGACCGCGAAGCCGCGCGGCTTCGTTCTCGTCACCGGGCCGACCGGATCCGGCAAGAGCACGACCCTGGCCTCGATGATCGACGTGATCAACGTCGAGCACCAGGACCACATCCTCACGATCGAGGATCCGATCGAGTTCCTGCACCAGCACAAAAGCTCGATCGTCAACCAGCGCGAGGTCGGCTCCGACGCGCCCGACTTCGCCCTCGGCCTCCGCGCCGCCCTGCGAGAGGACCCCGACGTGATCCTGGTCGGCGAGATGCGCGACCTGGAGACGATCTCCACCGCCCTGACCGCGGCCGAGACCGGCCACCTCGTCTTCGCCACCCTGCACACCCAGTCGACCGCTCAGACCGTGGACCGGATCATCGACGTCTTCCCGCCCGAGCAGCAGGGCCAGGTGCGGACCCAGCTCTCGATCGCGCTGCAGGGGATCGTCACCCAGCAGCTGCTGCCGACGGTCGACGGCAAAGGCCGCACCGTTGCCTGCGAGGTGCTGATCCCGACCCCGGCGATCCGCAACCTGATCCGCGAGGGCAAAACGCACCAGATCTACGGCGTCCTGCAGACCTCCGGGGCGGTGGGGATGCAGACGATGGACGCCGACCTGGCCCGTCTTGTCCGCACCGGCAAGATCAGCCGCTCCCTGGCCGAACAGCGCGCCTCGGTGCCGGAGGAGCTCAACCGCCTGCTCGGCGGTGCGCCACTGAGTCAGGCCGAAGCCGCGACGGCGACCGGAGGCGCGCCGCCGCCTGTCTACGCGCCGGGGGCCTAGCAGGCGATGGCTTCCGCGACCACCTTCGAGTTCCGGGCGATGGACCTGGCAGGCGCGACCTCGGCCGGCGAGCTCGAGGCCGAATCCAAGGCCGCGGTCGGCGAGCAGCTGCGCCAGCGCGGCCTGATCGTCCTCGACGTCAGCGAGAAGTCGACCCCCTTCAACATCGAGGACATCTTCAGGCGCTGGCAGGGCATCGACATGCGCGAGCTGGCCGTCTTCTCGCGCCAGTTCGCGACGCTGGTCGCCTCGGGCATGCCGATGCTGCGCACCCTGCAGACGCTCCAAGAGCAGACGCAGGACGATCAAATTCGCGAGGCCACCGCGGGGATCCGCTCCGACGTCGAGGCCGGCAGCTCGCTGGAGAAAGCGATGGGGCGCTATCCGAAGGTCTTCGACCGTCTCTTCCGAGCGATGGTTCGCTCCGGCGAGCAGTCCGGCCGCCTCGACGAGGTCCTCGACCGCGTCGCCTTTCAGGTTGAGAAAGCCGACTCGCTGCGCCGTCAGGTCAAATCGGCGCTGATGTACCCGTCCCTGGTCTTCGGGTTCGCAACTGTGGTGCTGGTCGCGATCGTCGCCTTTGTGATCCCGGTGTTCGCGAAGATCTTCGAAGAACTCGCCGAAGAGCACCCGGAGGAAAAAGCCGAACTACCGCTGCCGACCAAGATCTGCGTCGGCGCTTCCGACCTGATCACGGGCTACTGGTTCATCATCATCCCGGTACTGGTGATCTCCTTCGTCGGCTTCTTCAAATGGAAGAAGACCGACCGTGGCGGCGAGCTCTGGGACCGCTTCAAATTGAGGATCCCTTTCAAGGTGGGCGACGTGATCCAGAAAGTCGCCCTGGCCCGCTGGTCACGCACCTTCTCCGGCTCGGTCTCCGCCGGCGTGCCGATGCTGCAGGCGATCAAGCTGACGGGGGAGACCTCCGGCAACATCGTGGTCGAGAAGGCGATGGAAGACGTCTACACCTCGGTCAAGCGCGGTGGCTCCCTGGCTGGCCCAATCGAGGAGAACCCGATCTTCCCGCCGATGGTCGGCCACATGGTCGCGGTCGGCGAGGAGACTGGGCAGCTGCAACACATGATGTCCAAGATCGCCGACTTCTACGAAGACGAGGTCGACGCCAAGGTCAAGGCCCTCACGGCATTGATCGAGCCGATCATGATCGTCTTCGTCGGCGGCATCGTCGGCTTCATCGTGATCTCGATGTACCTTCCGATGTTCAGTATCTACGAACACATCCGCTGAGCCACAGGGGATCTAACCTTTCAGAGATGTGCCGAGCTTTGAAAGGTTAATGCAGTAAGCTTTCGGAACTTCCGAAACTCTGAAAGGATGCCTTGTCGTGAGCTCGTCGAGGAATGCCTCCACTTTCGAGTCGCTCGGTCACCGCGAGCGCCGGCTCTGGGAGCCGAATATGGGTGCCATGGGGGGGCGGCGAGCCCGTCGTGGGGGATCGTACGAGGTCTTCCTCCCGGCGGAGATCGCAACTCGCCGTTTCGCGCTTGACGAAGATGTGGTGGCAGCGGTGGTTTCGGCGACCAAGGCCCTGACGCGCCTTAACTCGGCCGAGCCTCGCCTGACCTCCCTCAACGCGTTGGCCGGCGCGTTGCTGCGCTCAGAGAGCGCTGCTTCGTCGCGCATCGAGGGGCTTGCAATTTCCCAGAAGCACCTCGCTCGCGCCGCCTTCGAGAGCATGGGCCGAGTCCGGAAAGACGGCAGGGCAGCTGAGATCCTCGGCAATGTGGACGCAATGAAGCAGGCGATTTCTTTAGGCGTTGCCGGTCGGGAAATCTCAGTTGGCGACATACGGGACATCCATCGCACGCTCTTGCGCTTTTCGGTCGATCGGGAGATAGCGGGTGTAATCCGTGAGCAGCAGAACTGGATCGGCGGCAATGACTTCAATCCGATCGGAGCCGCGTACGTGCCACCGCCAGCGGAGCATGTGCGGCCGCTGCTCGAGGATCTCTGCCGGTTCCTGGCGCGTAAAGACCTAGCGCCTATCGTCCAGGCGGCGATCGCCCACGCCCAGTTCGAGAACATCCACCCGTTCGCCGATGGCAATGGACGGGTGGGCCGGGCGCTGATCCACACGGTCCTGCGCCGCACTGGAGAGGCGATCGACTACGTGCCGCCGATCAGCCTCGTTCTCGCTGCGACGCAGAAATCCTACGTAGCCGGCTTTGGTGCCTTCAGCAGTGGCGATGTGAGCAGCTGGTGCGACCTCTTCGCCGCTGCCACCGAGCGGGCTGTCGCCGAGGCGGAGCGTATGGCCTTGGCGATTGACGAGCGGCAGGCTCAGTGGTTGCAGCGACTCGGAAACCCCCGCAGCGACGCTGTTGTGCGCAAGCTGATCGCGGACTTGCCGGGACAGCCGGTGATCGACGTTGCCGCCGGCAGCAGGTTGACCGGCAGATCTCACGTCGCGGTCCAAAACGCACTCCGGCAACTCGAGGAGGCGGGGATTCTCAGTCGGCTGAACGAGCGCAAGTGGGGTCGGGTCTGGGAGTGCGATGAGCTGCTCGACCTGATCGAAGACTTCGAGGAGTCGGTGTCCAGCCACGGCCGCCAAGTCGGGTAGACGTTCGTACGGCGAGTGCGCACGAGTATTGCGGTACCCCGATTCCTGGATCGACATTTTTTTGTAGTCGATCACCCACTTTTCGCGATTCGGAGGTGAAAACTCGAACTTCACGAATTTGGGCGTGCAGGGGCTAAAGGTGGGCGACAGGGCGTCGATGAGGAGGAGACAAATGACTGCCAGTGCCTCGGTGCCAACCGGCAAGACCCGAGTCCTGGCGCACGATAGGACCAATAGGAGGTACCTATGATGCTCCAGAATCTCCGGGCAAAGATTGGCGCCCGGCTCAACGGCGACAGGGAGGCCGGCTTCACGCTGATCGAGCTCCTGGTCGTCATGCTCATCCTCGGAATCCTCGCCGCGATCGCGCTGCCCGCGTTCTTCAACCAGCGCGACAAGGCCGGCGACTCGAAGGCCAAGGAGAACGCACATTCAGCGCAGGTCGCAATGGAGACTTACGCGACCGAAAACGGCGGTAAATACTCGGGTGCAACGATGACGCTCCTGCACGCGATTGAGCCGACCGTCCCTAGCGCGGAACCGACGGGAACTGCCGAAGGCATCAAGATCGGTACCCCCGGAGAACACGCCTACACCATTGAATCCGTCTCCTCGACTGGGAACGCGTTCAAGATCAAAAATGAAGCAGGCACCATGACCTTCAAATGCACGACGGCCGGGACGGGCGGGTGCCCGAAAGCTGCAGTCGCCGGCGAAGAAGGTGACTGGAGCAAATAGCTCTCTGAGTCCGGTTCTCCGGTCATGAACACCATGAGAACAAGCATCGACAAAGGACGGGCCATTTCGGCCCGTCCTTTGTCACGTCTGCTGCCGGCGCTCCTGCTGGTGGCTCTGCTCGTGACCCCAGCCACTATCGTCAGCGCCGCCCCGCGAGCACCGAAGCTGACCAACACCATGCCGAGCTCGAGTGGGGTGACCCCGGCTAGCTCGACCGAACCGCTGGTCGTCGGCGAAGCCGAACCGGAGACGGAAGTGATTACGCAGGGGACGCGCTCCCTGTTTTCTTCGCGGGGTCCGATCACCAGTGCCGTCACCCAACACCCCGAGTACGAAATCGTCATCTTCGCGACGTCGAACTGTCAGGGTGCTCCGCTCGAAACGGGCCTGGCTGGAACTCTCGAGGATCCCGGCATCCGGATTGTCGTTGCCGAGAACTCGATGACCTCTGTATCCGCCTGGCAGGTAGACCCCGCCGATCCGGCGGACCGATCTGCCTGCTCCAACTCGCTCACCTACTGGGAGGGCATCCCCCCGGTCGGTGGCGGCGGTTCCGGTGGGGGAGGTGCCGGCGGCGGCCAGGGCGACGATCCGGTCGGATCGCTGGGTTCTGGCTCCGCCGCCGATGGGTCCCGTCCCGGCTCGCCTCGCCTGCGGATCGTTCCCAGTCATCGCGCCAACGACAACTCGCCGAGCCTGACCGGATCGGCGCCCGCGGCCACCAGCGTGAAGATCTTCATCGGTGCCGACTGCGACGGCGCGCCCGTCGCCAGGCTGAGCGCGGATCAGCTCGCCGACGGCGTAGAGATGGAGGTCGCCGACGACACCACGACCGCCTTCTCCGCAGTCGCGGTCGCTGGCGCGGAGTCGGCATGTTCGGCGCCGATCACCTACGTCGAGGACTCGACGCCGCCGCGGACCCGGATCACGATGGCGCCCGGCGCCAAGACCCGCAAGCACAAGGCGGTCTTCCGCTTCACCAATATCGGCGACGACCCCCCCGGCACGAGCTTCCTCTGCAAGGTGGACCGGGCCAAGTGGAAACCCTGCAGCTCCCCCCTGCGCCTGCGTCGCCTGCGGTTCTCTCGCTACGTCGTCCGCGTCCGCGCCCTGGACGTTGCCGGCAACGCAGAGACGAGAGGCGTAAAGCGCAGCTTCAAGGTCGTCAGGCCCCTTTAGGCGCTGCGGCCCCGGCAGCCGACCGCTCGGGTAAAACTCGTGGCCGATGATCGGCGCCGCCGCAATCGTGTTCCTGGCGGGCCTCGCAGCCGGCAGCTTTGCGACGGCCGTTGCCTACCGCGTTCCGCGTGCGATCCCGGTCGGTGCCTCGCGCTCGCGCTGCCCCGCCTGCGAGGCGCAGATCGCGGCTTACGACAACGTCCCCGTCGTCTCCTGGCTCTTGCTGCGGGGCAGGGCGCGCTGCTGTGGGGCCGAGATCTCGTCGCGGTATCCGCTGACCGAGTTGACGGTCGGCCTGCTGTTCGTCGCCACCGTCGTCGTCTACCGCGAAGACGCCGCCGAAGCTGCGATCGGGCTGGTGTTCGTGACGATGCTGGCAGTCATCACCCTGACCGACCTCAAGCGGCGGATCATCCCCAACAAGGTCTTGCTCTTCGGCGCCGTGCTCTGCTTGGCGATCGCCGCCCCAACCGATCCGGGCGGGCTGCCCGAGCGCGCGATCGCCGCCGCCGGCGCCGGCGGGCTACTCTTCCTTGCGGCGCTCTCCTATCCCGCCGGCATGGGCCTCGGCGACGTCAAGCTGGCGGCGACGATGGGCCTCTTCCTCGGCCGCGCCGTCGCCCCCGCGATCCTCGTCGCACTCCTAGCCGGCAGCGTCGTCGGCTTGGCTCTGATCGCTCGTCACGGCACCGCGGCCCGCAAGATGGCAATTCCCTTTGGCCCCTTTCTCGCCTTTGGGAGCGCCGTCGGGTTGCTGGCCGGGGACCAGCTGATCGATCTCTACCTGGGCTGAGCTCGAGAAGTGTGCCGGCGCGGACCCGGTTGGCGCGCTATTCCGACTTCGGGGCTTTCGTGTCCGTCTTCTTCGGATCGCCGAGGGCGGCGCGTTGTGGCTTGTCGCTGACGATCTGGTCGATCTTGAGAATCTCGATCCGGTAGGTCCTGTTCTGTGGACCGTAGACGAAGGTCTCCGGCAGCCCCGGTTCCAGGGCCAGCAGCTGGCACAGCTGCGAGCCCACCACGCACTGTCCGTCGCCGAAGATCGAGTTGACGTCGGAGGAGACCAGCAGGAGCGCCTTGCTGTCATCGGCGCTGGTGCCCATGAAGACGGCAGCCGGAGTATTGCGATCGGGCAGCATCGTCAGTTCCGGAAGGCCGCGCCGGACGGAGGGCTGGGCCTTGGCCGCGGCTCCGTCGCTGCCCTGACTGACAGGAACGATCCGCACGTCGATCGTGCTGGTGGCGTACTTGGTCTGCGTCTCCGTCGGCCCGGAGCCTTCCGTGGCCGGCTCAGGCGTTGCGGTCGCTGGCACCGAGGCGGCGCCGGTTGGCAGGCTCGATCCTTCGCTGGAGGCGCTGGCGGTGGTTTCGGGGGCGGCCCCTGCCGCGGTCGTGGATTCGGATTCGGTGAACTGCTGCTTGAACGGGTCCTTGGCCTTGAGGCGTCGGAGGCGCTTTTGGTAGCTGCGCAACCCCGGCGCCGCCTTGGCGACGACCAGGTCGGTGCCGGATGGGACGGCACTGGGGGTGGCGACCGCGCCGCCACCCGCGGTCGGTGCGTCCGGCGTTGACGAGCCTCCGAGGGCGATCGGCGCGGCCACGATCCCGATCAGGAGGAGAACGACCAGCGGCAGCAGGTGGCGCTCGCGCAGGTCGTGGTAGAGGTCGAGCAGAAAGTCGGGGACTTTCAGCCCTGAGAGCTTCAGGTCTGGGCCCTTCTTCGGCAGGTTCATCGCGGCGCTGAGACTGGTTCGGAGGCTGGGGAGGTGTCAACCGGCGCTTCGGCCGGCGGCGTTTCCGCGACCGGCGCAGCGGCGGGTGCGGCCGCGGTAGCGCCGGCGGTGAGGCCCTGGGAGGGCGGCGTCAGGTAGGTCGTGACCGAGAAGCTGGCGGCCAGATGGGGGAAGCCACGTTCCGCGTCGGCGCTCAGCGAGAAGCCGTTGATGGTGATCAGCCGGCCGTCGATCGCGACCCGGGGGCCGGTGTGGACCAGGGAGTCGAGCCCCTTGATGAAGTCGGCGATGTGGAAGAAGTCCCCTTGGAAGGTGAGTTCGTATGGCATCACGTCGAGTCCGGCGGGCCCGATCGTCGCGCCGAGGGGCAGCAGCGAGGCGGCCATCTCGGTGGGCGGCACCGTCGCCGCCGCCGGCACCGCACCCGACGAGGTCGATGCAGGCGCCGTTTCGATTGGCGCCGGCACGGTGGTCGCCGGGGCGGGGGCCGCGGCTTCGCCGGCGCCGCTGAGCTGCATGCTCTGGAGCCTCACCCGCGACTTGTCGGCGATCCGGTTCAGCTCGACCAGCAGCGATGCGGTTTCGTCGTTGTCGGGGACGGCCTGGCCGAGGACCACCAGCTGGCGATAGTCGGTCGGAAATTGGCGCCGTGCCGCCGCCGCCGCCACGGCCTCGCTCTGTGCTTGGGTCAGGGCCATCTGCAGGCCTTCGACCTGTTCGGCGAGTTCGTTTGCCTGTTCGCGCTTGGGGCTGAGGGCCAGGATCCAAAACCCAACCGCGAGCGCGGTGACGACCAGGATCGAGACGATCAGGCGGTTGGCGGAGCCCATCAGCCTTCTGCTTCCGCGGTCGACGTTTCCGTTTCGGTCGGGGCCGGCGCGACTTCGGTCGCTCCGCTTTCCACCGGCGCCGGTGCCGCGTCGAAGGCGGCTACCATCTGGAACTGGGCGATGAAGTCCCGGGTCTGACAGCTCTCCGATCCCGAGCCGGCGCCGACGGTCGAGGTCGGCAGGCCAACCCGGGTCACCCCGTCGATGTCCTTGAGCGCCTGTACGAAGCCGGCCACGGCATCGTGGTTGCGCGCGCAGCCGACCAGCTCCAAGGCCGGTCCGGAGATCGAGGATCGCAGCGAGACGCCACCATCGCCACCGGTGGCCGCCGCCGGGTTTGCCGAGGCGGCGAGATTGGTCAGCCAGACGTTGTGGGGGAGGACCAGCGCGAGTTCGCGCATGACCCGCTCCCAGTCGAAGCGGCTGTCGGCGAGGCTGGTGATCGTTGCTAGGCGCTGCTCGCGGACGCTGTGGAACTGCTGGTAGGCGGCGAGTGCCTGCGATCGAGCTTCCACGCGCGCAGTCGCGCTTTCGAGTTCGACGACTTCGGCCTTGCGGTCGGAGATCTGGTTTTCGGTGACGACAAGAACCGCGATGCCGATCAGCGCCGCCGCCAGGGTGGCGACGACGACGTAGGCGAGCGGGCCACCCCGCATCGGCTTGCGGGCGCCGGTCCGTTCGTCGCTGGGGATCAGATTGACGGGGCGCATCGCTACCCGTCCAGGGCGAGGCCGTAGGGGAGGGTGAGGCGGGCTGCGCTGCCGGTGTCGAAGCCCGCGAGGGCCTCCGGTCGGCCGACCTCCATCGGCAGGCCGAGAATCGGTCCCATGTGGTCCGCGAGTCCCGGGATCGAGCTGCCAGGGCCGCAGAGGATCACCCGATCCACCGCTATCGCCCCCTCCTGGGCGCCGTAGAAGTCGAGCGACAGCCGCAGCTCATCCAGCAGGGAGGTGGCTCCGCGCTCCAGCGTGTCCCGGGCCCTGGCGACCACTCCGGGGTCGCCGTCGATCTGCTCCAGCGGCTGTCCGAGCCCGACATGGTCGAGCCACATCCGGGCGTGCTCGGCGCTCAGCTGGGTTGCCGCGGCGAAGCCGCCCGCGATGTCCTCCAGGCCGACCGGGGAGACGCGGGTGAAGAGGCAGGAGCGCCCTTTGGCGACGGCGAGGTTGGTGACGTCGCCGACGTTGCAAAAGAGAGTGGCTCTGGGGCTCGCAGTTGGGTCCGGGTCTCCATCGGCGCTGCCGGGGGCGCTCTCCTCGGCGAGCGCCCGGATCATCCCGAATGCCGAGAGGTCTACGCCGATCGGTTTCAGACCCGCGTCGCGCAGGGGCTTCAACGAGGCGGCGATCATGTCGCGGCGGGCAGCGATGACCATCACGTCGATCTGGGGTGGGCCGCCGTCGATGGCGGCGGCCCCTCCGACGACCCGATGGTCGATCACCGCCTGCTCCAGGGGCATCGCGATCTGCTCTTGAGCGGTGAAGCGAACCGCGGAGTCGAGCTCCTCGGGATCGTCAATCGCCGGTAGCCGCAGGGTTCGCACGACCACCCGTTGGTTGGCGATGCCAAGGCGGACCCGGTTGGCAAGTTTGTGCCGAGAGAAGAGCGAACGCAGCGCCTCGGTCACCGCGCCGGGGTCGGCGACCTCGCCGTCGTGGAAGGCGCCGGGCGGAAGGGGTTCGATCGCGGCCGCCGAGACCGTGGTCGCGCCATTGACCCGGAGTTCGGTCGCGGCAATGCTGCCGCACTCGATCTCGAGCCCAACCAGGGCGGTCTCCTGCTTGCGGATTTTCTTCAGCGTGGTGATCATCTCGGTTGCGGCTGCGGGCGTGCGGATCCTCCTCAGGGTTCTTCAATCGACCAATCGGCCAGAAACCTTTGGCCCTGCATTACTTAGAACTAGGAAAGCTCGCCACTATCCGACCGTCTCCCGGCCGATCAGCCAGGGCAGTTTTTCCGGCTCGATGAAGCTCGGCGGCTCCTGGTACTTGAGCCGGTCGTCGTAGTTGTAGCTCTTGCCCTGGTAGCCGTCGCTCCCCTGGCCGACCGGGCCGCGGAACTTCTGTGCCAGCGCGCCCCGGATGGTGACCGTGCCGAGCGAGCTGCCGCAGTCGTAGTGATCGACGATGAAGGAGTGGTTGAGGGAGAGGATCGCCGCGTCGATCGTGATGTTTTCGATCTTGCCCTCGGTCTGCCCGGTTACCAGGGATTTGCATTCGACAGCGTAAGTCGTGGCATTGATCGACTCGTTGGGGTAATCGTGATAGACGCGGATGTAGTTGTTGGCGATCAGCCCGAGCATTTCGCTGCCCTCCGGTTCGATCGGGCAGGGATTGGTGGTGACCCAGCAGGTCGAGCCGTCGATCACGATGTCGTTTTCGGCTGCGATCGTCAGCTGTCCCGAGTAGTGGCCGTGCACGTACGCATTGCCGCAGGTCGAGGGGTACACGTATTTCGCCGTGAACGGCGAGTAGTTCGCCGGACAGGCGACTTGGGTGTTGTTGGCGATGTAGATGACGCCGTTGGCGGGAAGTGAGCCGGAGTGGACGATGCCATCGGTGCAGGTGGCGCCGGTGCCGATCGTCATCTGGGTGCCTTCCAGGCAGATTTTGACCTGCCCTTCGAACTTGAGACCGCCTTCTTCGGCTACTTTTTTGAGCTTTTCATTGGTTGCCGGTGGTTTCAATTCTGCGGCGCCCGTGATAGGGGTCCCTTGGAAGTTCGGCGCCGTTTTACTGCTGCTGCATTCGTTGTTGTACCAACCGGGGAAGCTGGCGCCGATTTCGACCATGTCTTGGGGTTTGCGCCCGAACGTTGGTTTTTCACAAATTGCCATCGTGTCGTTGGTATGGACGGGACCGTTGAGGACGTCTTTGTTGACGAAGGAGATTTTGATGCAGTATTTTTCTTCTTCGACGTTGCCGGTGAATTTGTTGACTTTTTTGTAGAAAGGTGCGCTGTTTCGGCCTTTCTGGTAAGTCAATTCGCACTGGGCGATCGCCCCTTCCCGCTGAGGCGTGCCTTCGGGAAAGCCGTACGTCACCGGGTCGAGCGTCTCGAGCTGGGTGAAGTAGACGAAATCCAGGAAGCTGGCGCTCTTGAAGGTGGCGGTGATCGCGACCTGCGCCGGACCGGTGAACCCGGTCGAGCGGATGCGGAAGGTTCCGTGCATCGTCCCGGTCGCCTCGATCATGCTCGGCGCCGCGTTTTTGGGTTCGCATTCGTCCTCGCCTTCGGCGGGGATCAGTTCGATCGCGTAACGCGAGCCGGTATTTCCGGGTACCGGCCTCGTTGTAGCGGTTCCGGCCTCGACTGCGCCCTCTTGGTTGACGGCGTGGGGTTCGGTGACGTTGGTGCATTTCGCCCAGTAGCCGGTGTCGTGGTTGAGGTGGAAGGCATAGTCTTCGATGCCTGCTTTGGCAGCCTCGTACGCCTGTTTGTGGGCGAGGTCGCGACTGGTCAGATGGGCGTCCCCGTTGACGGCGGCGATCGCAACCAGGGCCAGCAGCACCACCAGCGAGGAGCCGAGGACCGTGACGACCATCGTGAACCCCTCCTCTCCCTTGGCGCGGATCACTGGCATGGCGGGCTCACCACTTCTTTGTTGTAGGAGGCCGGGGTGAGGCGCAGCGGAGCGCTGGCGCGAACACTGGTCGGCGCCTCCGCGTCGGTGACCGGGCTCCTGAGCGGGCTGGCGGTGAAGGCGACTCCGACCTGGATCACACGTGCGGCGGTTTCTTCGCTGAGAGCTTCGCCCGGGGGAATCGTCACCGGCACCGGCGCTCCCTGGCCGGCGACGTAGGTCGAGTAGGTGAAGATCGAGCTGGCGGGGGAGATCGGGGCGATCTTGGTCATCAGCTGCCTGGTCGAAGACGCCGTTTCGGCGAATTCCCACTTTGGCGGCAGGCTTTCCGGCACCATTGCGTAGTCGCTCTGGGAGAGGGTCCCTTCGCTGAGGCTGATTTTGCTGAGCACGGGCGTCAGGACAGCCGCGCCGCCCGCTTGGTGGATGAAGCTGAGGGAAGTGCCGGTGCTCCCCGCCTGGACCGGTGCGATCTGCGGTGCCAGGCAGGCCGAGTGGAGCTGGTCGATCACCTTGTTGAGGGCGATGCGCGCCCGCTGGGTGGCATCGACCCGGGCGCTCACGCGGGCCGTCTGGTGGATGGTGCCAAGGAGCAGGGCGGTGACGGCGAAGAGCACTACGCCCCCGGCCGCCATCCCGACGATCAGCTCGGTGATGGTGGTGCCTCGCTGATCGCCTAGTCGCACCGGGGGGGTCATGAGCAGGGCCCATTAGTTGAGACAGAGGTTGAGACGGAGCCAGAGCCAGAACCGAGGTAGAGTTTTAGGGGAGTACCACTAACCAGGTTGTCGAGGTTCACGGTCGATGAGGCCGTATGCTTTCGGATGCCGTTGTCGGCACACACTTTGTAGCCGCCCCACGGCAAGCCCGGATCGGTCAGGCCGCCCAGCGATTCGGTCGCAAAGGTTCTTTTCGTGCCGCAGTTTTTGTCTTCGATCACGACGTGGGCGGCGTTGACGGCCGTTTCCGGTTTCGTCGGCGTGCCTTTGAAGACGGTCAGGTAGAGCGCCGGTAGCTGAATCGAGACTTCCTGGGTCGTCGATGAGGTGACGAGAACACTTGCCATTGCCGCTGCCCCCGGGGGGTTGACGATCCCTTCGGGGTTCGGGTTGTTGCCCGCACAGGTTCCGGCGTAGGCGGCGTAGGCCGAAGGGAACGGGTAAAGGGAGCTCCCGGTGATCGAAGTGGCGGGGTTGCCACCTGGCGCGCTGAAGGTTCTGAGCGCTTTGCCGGCCTGGGCGAAGGCAACCGACGTCGCGGTGGACGCGGCCGGTGGGCTGGCGGCGGATTTCTTGGTGGTGAAGCTGATTTTGGCGCTGCCCGGAGTGTCGTACTTGAACGGGTATACGTTCGTGAGTTCGGCAGTGGCTTTGACTTCCACCGCCACTGGCGTTTTGCCGTTTTCTTCGACGAGGTTCGAAGCGGTGCCTCCGGGGATCAGGGTGTAGGTGCCGACGGCCAGGTCCGGGAAGGTCACGCAGCCGTTTTCGTCGGTGACGCCACTGAGCCCGCTGCCGGTGTAGGTGACCCCGGCCTTGGGGACTTCGTTGACGCCGGTCACGGCGAGCGTCACCGTGCCGTGGCTGGAGTCGACCGATCCGTTGGAGGGCGAGACGATGCTCTGGATCACGACCGGTTTCGCGCCCATTCCCCCCCATCGCACTTCGGAGGAGATCCTCAGGTAGTCGGCCGACGATTTCCCCGCCGAGCAGGACGGGATGGCGGTTTTGTCGTTGACGAACACGCCGGTCGAGTAAATTTCGAATTTGGTGCCGCCGAAAGTGACGTTGATCGGCGTTTTCGGCAGCCGGACGAGTTCGGAGATGCGCATCGATCGCATGCGCGCCTGGTCTTCCTGGGCGAGGGCGTAGGCCTCCGAGCGGTGACGCTGGTCGGCTGAGGAGCGGGCCGTCGCCCCCAGTAGGGCCAGCACGGCGCCCGCTACCAAGACGAGAACGACGGCGCTAACTAGGACCTCGATCAGCACGAAGCCCCCTTCGGGGGCAGGGGACGACTGGGCAGGGGCTGAGCGCACGGATACCCATCGGAAGCCCCGCCCCGGGCCTTTAACTGGCTGCAGCCCTCAAACCCCGATCCCACCTCGCTTTCCTCAAAGCTTCAGTTAGTGAAGCCATGTGGCTACACTTGTTGAAGCGAGGCGTTTCGGAAAACCGCCTCCCACTGCTGATGAGCGCCTTAAGTAACTCCACTTGCCCCGTCTGCCGCACCGCTGAGGTTGTCTGCGGCAAGTGGACGCTTTTGCTGATCCGCGATCTTGCCGACGGGAGCAGCCGTTTTTGTGAGCTGGAGCGCTCTCTGGAGGGGATCAGCCCGCGGACTCTGTCGCTGCGGCTGCGGGCGCTGGAGGAGGAGGGGATCGTCGAGCGGCACACGTATCCCGAGGTTCCGCCCCGGGTCGAGTACGCCCTGACCACCAAGGGCGAGGCACTGGTGCCGCTGATCGACGACATGCGCAAGTACGGCACCCGCTGGCTGCTGGCGGAAGACGCCGAGCCCGCCGCCGTATAGATCAAACGTCCAAAGCGGCGGTGCCTGCAAGGCATCGTGCAGGCGCAGGAGCGCCGCCCGGGGGGCGGAAGCCTGGGACGTGCGTGATTTCCTGCTCAACGAAGCTCTGAAGCGTCTCGCCACCGAGGCGGCGACGCGGCTCAGCACGCTCGTCGCCAGCGGCGACCAGATCCCCTTCGACGTCTCCGCCGAGAGCGGCGACGACTCGGCCTTCTACAGCTACGTGCCGCTGACCTCGCGTTTTGTCGAGGAACGTGCCCACGAGCTCCGCTCGCTGCCCAGCTTCGGCCCCGCCCGCGAGGCCGCCGTCGAGGCCGGTGTCGCCTCCCCCTACCTGGAGGCACGCGGCGAGTCCGTCCCCGCCGACCCGGGCGAGCGGGCGGAAAAGATGTTGACGACCTTCATTTCCGCGCTCTGGGAGGGGTCGACCGAGTTCTCGCTCGACCGAGCGCGGCTCGACAGCGCCCTCTCGATGCTCGATGCCGAAGCCCGCGACGCCGACGACGCCGAGGTGGTGATCGTCCCCGTGGTCGGTCTGCGGATGTCGACGGCCCGCCTGCAGCTTCCGCACGGAGTGCGCATCGTCCGCTCCGACGCGATCGACGCCCCGATCGACGCGATGCGCAGTGAGGGCATGGGCCGCGCCTCCTGGGAGCCCCAGTACCTCGCCGTCGCCGAGCAGCACGAGGAGGAAGGCGCCGAGGCGGCTCTCAACCAGCTGCGCGAGCTGATCAGCGTGATGAGGCTCTTCAAAGGCGGCGGCATCGGGCTCGGTCCCTACGCCTTCGCCCCGACCGGCGAGGACTGCTGGCGGCGGATCGCCACCGGCTCCCCCGCAACCCGCGCCGGCGGCTACCGCCTCAGCGAGAACGAGGCGAGCGAGCTGATTGAGCTGGCGCGCACCCTGGAGGCCCGTCCCGACCCCGACAGCGCCCTCACCTGGGCGGTCGGTCGCTTCGAGATGGGCTGCGAGCGCGAGAGCACGCTCGACGGGCTCAGCGACTACCTTCTGGCTCTGCGAGCGGTGCTCGAGGGTCATGGCCCGGTCGGTGCATCGCTGCCGATGCGCGCCGCGGCGCTGATCTCCGACGACTCGCTCGACCGCATCGAGGCCCGCGAAAAAGTCGAGGACACGCTGGAGCTGGAGCGGGCGCTGATGAACGGCCGCTCGCTGGAGAACGGCGTGCAGCTTGCCGGCTGGGCCGAGGAAGGGGTGCGCAGGCTGCTGCTGCAGGCCGCGCTCGGCGAGCTCGGCAACGATCTCAGCGCCACCGCCGACGAGACCCTCATTGCCACGGGCCTCGAAGGTGGAGACGCGGAGATCGCGATTTCGGTTCAGGACTCGTCCAGCCTCGCCGAAGACTCGCCCGGCACCCCCGGACGCGAAGCGGAGGAGGTGCTGGTCGATTCCGCGATGCCCGCGGCCGACTCCGATCACAGCCCGATTCCCTCGGAGGCGGACGCCGGCCCTGCCGCAGGCCTCCAAGGAGAGTTGGAACTACACGAGGAGGAGTTCATGGAGCAGGAGACCCGCATCATGGAGCCGATCCCGGCCGAAGACGAGATCAAGATCACGGCGACGCCGTGGCTCGACGAGGTCTCCGACGGCCGCCGTGGCGACTCGCTCGAGTGGCCGGCCGCCGTCGAGCGCGACATCGAACATCGCGAGCGCATCGACACCCCGCGCGTGCGCCATCTCTTCCCGGTCCCCGAGGACGCCGACTGGGAGGTCAGCCACCTCGAGTTCGATTACGCGCACTACGGCGCTGACGAGGCCTGACCGGCGCGTACCGGCGTCCTCGGTCGCTTGTGTGCAGAGCACACGGCGCTCCCTGCGTCCTTGGTCTGCTTGGTCAGTCCCCGTCAGGTCCGTCCGGCAGCCATGGCGATTCGCTCTTTGCCCGTCGCGAACAGGTAGCGGTTGATCTGGGCCAGGCCGGCGAGGTCGTGGACGTCCTCGTCTAGGTAAGGGACGCGGATCACGCCTTTGGTGCTGAGCTCGTTCGCGAGGCGCTCGATGTTGCGGGCGTCGCGCTCGGCCAGCGCCTGGTAGTCGGAGAAGTTTGCCGCCACCCGCCGGGCCAGATCCTCGTCGCCGAGCTTCTCGGTCAGCGCCGCCGGCAGGTCGACCGACTCGCCCCGCAGCTTCTCGGCCGGGTAGTGGACCTTGTTGACGATGACGCCGCCGAAGGGCAGCTTCGCCTCGACCAGTTTGCGGTGGAAGTAGACGGCCTCGTCGACCGGCTCGCCCTGCGGTCCGCAGACGACCAGGAAGCAGGTGCCGGGATCGGCGAGCAGCTTGTTGACCCGTTTCGCCCGCGCCTGGAAGCCGTCGACCATGCCGCTGAAGGCGTTGAAGAACTCGGCCAGGTCGGCCAGCAGATCGAAGCCGACGATCCGCTTGAAGACGCTGAGTGCGACCGCGGCGCCGCGCCCGGCGACCTTTGCCGCCAGTCCGGTCGGCTTCATGAACATCCGCAGCGAGCGTCCCTCGATGAACTGGGTCAGCCGTTTGGGGGCGTCGAGGAAGTCGAGCGCGTTGCGGGTCGGCGGCGTGTCGAGGACCAGCAGGTCGAACTTGCCCTCGGTGTGCAGCTCGAACAGCTTCTCCATCGCCATGTACTCCTGGGAGCCGGCCAGGGCGCTGGAGATCTGCTGGTAGATGCGGTTTTCGAGGACGCGGTCGCGCGACTCCTCGTCCGGCGCCTGGCGCGCGATCAGCTCGTCGAAGGTCGCCTTGGCGTCGAGCATCATCGCCCACAGCTCGCCCTTCATCTCGACGCCCTGCTTCTCAAACAGGGCCGGATCGACCCGGCGCGCCTCGTTGCCGAGCTCCTTCAGCCCGAGCGAGTCGGCGAGCCGCTTGGCCGGGTCGATCGTCAGCACGCAGACCTTGAGGCCGCGGGCCGCCATGCCGGTGGCGATCGCCGCCGAGGTGGTCGTCTTGCCGACCCCGCCGGAGCCGGCGCAGATGCAGATCTCCTTGTCGTCGAGGACGTCGTAAAGGGTTGGCATCAGGAGAGCCTCTTTGCGAGGCGGCGGGCCGCCTCGGGCCCGAGGTCGGGCTCGAAGAGGAAGGGGAGGGTCTTGACCGGGGCGTCGACCCGGCGCCGCAGGCGCGAGAGCTGGGCCCGTTGCGAGCGGGCCCGGCCCTGCTCGGAGAGGGCGGCGCGGGCGGCGGCCCTGACGGCGCCGTTCTCGGCCTCGGCCACGGCGGCGAGGCTCGCGGCCTCGGCTTTCGTGAAGCGCTCCGGGTAGAGCCCGTTGAGGTAGACGCGGTCGACGGCGACGCCGACCTCGTCGCGCAGATCCTTCTCCAGCGCCGCCGACTCGTTCACCGGCATCTCCTCCGGCAGGGCGACGATCGCGACCCCGGTGTGCTCGTGGTCGGTGATGAAACGGTCGAGCGTCTGCGCCTGCGAGTGGATCGGGCCGACCCGGGCGATGTTGGCGAAGGTGCGCGGCGTCTGCAGGAAGCCGACGCCGTGGCCGGTGGCGGGGGCGTCGACGATCACGAGGTCGTACTTGCGCCCCTTCTTTACCTTGCGGTCGAGCTGGGCCAGCTCCCAGATCTTGCCGATCGTGACCAGCTCCTTGAGCCCGGGGGTGGCGGCGGCGAGGTAGTTGAAGATGCGGCTGCGGAAGAGCATGTCGCGCATCGCCCGTACCTTCAGTTGCAGCAGCACGTACTCGCGCATCGACTCGTCGGGGTCGATCGAGATCGACCAGAGGTTCTCCTCCATCTCGACCTCGTGGAAGCCGACCTCGGTGTGGTCGAACATCCGCGAGGCGTTCTCCTGCGAGGCGACCTCGCAGACGATCGTCCGCTTGCCTGCGGCGGCGGCGCGCAGCCCGAGCGCCACGGCGACCGTCGTCTTGCCGACGCCGCCCTTGCCGGTGACGATGACCAGTCGCTTGTCGAGGAGTTCGGGGATCGGGCAATTCCTAGCAATTTCGAGGGCCGGCAGGAAAAGCGGTGCCACCTTTGAATATCCGCGCAATGGGATTTCTAAGCCGCAAGCCGAAGCCAGCCCCTATCCAGGTAGACGAGCAGCACCCGATCGTCGAAGAGCTCCAGCGTATGGAGGAAGCGGTACCCGAGCGGGCTGCGCCTGAATCCGAGGGACCTAGCCCTCGGCCCGCGGGTCCTGTCGCCGATGAGGACACCTCGTCCTCGCAAGCTGCGGGCGAGGCGCCCTCATCCGCGCCACCCGCGGGAGGGAGGCAGGGTGCCTCGGGTTCGAGCGCGTCGGTTGGGGTACCGGTTGCTCCGGTGGAGCCAGCCGTTGCTGCGCCGACTGAGCGCGTTGCGGTTGCTCCGGCGCCTGCGTCCGTCAAGGCCGAGCCTGCTTCTCCTGAGGAGCCGGCCAGGATGATGCCGCGGGATTTGATTGCGCCCAGTCGTCTTGATGCGGTGCGGGAGATGCAGGCGGAGACGGAGGTGCCGGTCAAGCACGCTGATGTCATCGCCTTCGCCAATCAGAAGGGTGGGGTAGCCAAGACGACCACGACGCTCAACTTGGCTGTCGCCTTTGCCGAGTCCGGTTACCGGGTGCTCTGCATCGACCTCGATCCGCAGGGGAACCTGACGATGAGTCAGGGGATCGACCCCGACAAGGTCGAGAAGAGCCTCTACGACGTGCTCGTCAACGACATGCCGATCAGCGAGATCATCGTCAAGCGCGAGATCGACATCGCCGTCGCCTCGATCGACCTGGCCGGGGCGGAGATCGCGATGAGCACCAAGATCGGCCGCGAGCGCTCGCTCGAGAAGGCCCTCAAAGAGGTCGACGGCGAGTACGACTTCATCTGCATCGACACCCCGCCCAGCCTCGGGCTGCTGACGATCAACGCGCTGACCGTGTCGAACAAAGTGATCGTCCCCGTCCAGTGCGAGTATCTCTCGATGCGCGGGCTGGTCCAGCTTCAGAACACGCTGAAGATGATCCAAGAGAACCTCAATCCGGACGTCAAGATCGAGGGCATCCTGCCGACGATGCTGGACACCCGGACCGTCCACGCCAAGGAGGCGGTGGAAATCCTCGAAGAGAACTTCGGGGACCTCGTCTTCAAGTCCCGGATCCGCAAGGCGATCAAATTCGCCGAGGCTCCCGTCAAGGGTGCCAGCGTCCTCAAGTACGATTCCGGCAGCAGCGCCGCGAACTACTACCGGGAGTTGGCGAAGGAGGTTCTGGCGAATGGCTCGTCGTAACAAGCGCGCAAGCATGCGTGAGGGGCCGCTGAGCGACCTCTTCCGCTCGACCGCGGACGACTCTCCGGCCGATCCGCCCGAGGCGCCCCGCTACGGTCGCCAGGATCCCGCGGAGGCCAAAAAGGCTGCAGAGACGGAGGAGTCCCGGCCCGCGGGTCCTGTCGCCGATGAGGACACCTCGTCCTCGCAAGCTGCGGGCGAGGCGCCCTCATCCGCGCCACCCGCGGGAGGGGCGCCTGCACCTGTGGCCGATGGTCTGTTCGATCAGGCAGCCGAGGAGCCGATAGCTGAACAGCCAGTTCCCGAGACCCCGCCGGAGCGCCTCAAGCGGGTCTTCTCCGAGGAACCGAAGCCGCGCTACGAGCGTCATGAGGAACCGTCTGTGAGCAACCCGCGCTACGGCCGCGAGGAGCCTGCCTACGAGCCGCCCGGCAGCGGCGAGCCGCACCAGCCGGTGATCAAAGTCGTCGGCGTCGGCGGTGCCGGCGTCAACGCGGTCAACCGCATGGTCGACGCCCGCATCCCCGGGGTCGAGTTCATGGCGGTCAACACCGATCTTCAGTCCCTGCAGCTCTGCGTCGCCGACGTCACCGTCCACATCGGCGACGAGCAGACGCGCGGCCTCGGCGCCGGTGCCGATCCGGAGGTCGGCCACCGTTCCGCCTTCGAGGAGCAGGACAAAATCAAGCGCCTGCTGAAGGGCTCCGACATGGTCTTCGTCGCCGCCGGCGCCGGCGGCGGTACCGGCAGCGGCGCCGCCCCGGTGGTCGCCCGCCTCGCCCGCGAGGTCGGCGCCCTCACCGTCGGCATCGTCACCAAGCCCTTCACCTTCGAGGGCAACCGCCGCGGCACCCAGGCCAACAAGGGCATCGAGGAGCTCGCCGCCGAGGTCGACACCCTGATCGTCGTCCCCAACGACCGCCTGCTCGAGGTGCTCGACCAGCAGACCTCGATGGTCGAGGCCTTCCAGGTCGCCGACGACGTCCTCCGCCAGGGCGTGCAGGGGATCTCCGACCTGGTCACCCTCCCGGCCGTGATCAACCTCGACTTCGCCGACGTGCGGACGATCATGTCCGACGCCGGCCGGGCGCTGCTCGGGATCGGCATGGCGCACGGCAACGACCGCGCCATCCTCGCCGCTGAGAAAGCGATCTCCTCGCCGCTGCTGGAGACCTCGATGGAGGGAGCGCGGGCGATCCTGCTCTCGATCACCGGCGGTTCCGACCTCTCGCTGGTCGAGGTCAGCGAGGCGGCCAAGGTGGTCGGCGAGGCCGCGCATCCCGACGCCAACATCATCTTCGGCGCCAACGTCGACGAGGAGCTCTCCGACCAGGTCTGGGTCACCGTCGTCGCCACCCGCTTCGACGGCCGGCCCAACCCGCCGCGCCGCGCCGCCGAGCCGACCATCCGCCGCACCAAAGACAGCGGTCGCGGCCGCCCGCCGGAGCGCAGCGGCGAGCTCGGCATCGACGTCCCAGAGTTCCTCCCCGGCTAGACAAGCTGCGCCCGATGAAAGGGGTCGTCGCTGCCGGCCACCCGCTCACCGCCGAGGCCGGCGCCGGCGTCCTGCGCGAAGGGGGCAACGCCGTCGACGCCGCCGTCTGCGCGGTGCTCGCCTCGTTCGCCGTCGAGAGCCCGCTGACCGGCTTCGGCGCCGGCGGCTACATGATGGTCCACCGCGGCGAGGAGACGGTGCTGATCGACTTCTTCGTCGCCGCCCCGGGCCTGGACGGGATCGAGCGCCGCACCGAGCTGGCGCCGGTGCCGGTCCACTTCGACGCCGAGACCGTGCAGACGTTCTACGTCGGCCCGGCTTCCTGCGGGGTGCCGGGCACCGCCGCTGGCCTGGTGCGGGCGCTGGAGCGTTTCGGCTCGGCGCCGCTGGCCGAGCTGGTCGGGCCGGGAATCCGGCTCGCCCGCGAGGGCGCGCCGGTCAACGCCGAGCAGGCTTACATCCTCGACATCCTCGCTCCGATCCACGATCGGCTGGCGGGCACGCGAGAGCTGTACGCGCCGCAGGGACGACTGCTCCGCGAGGGCGACGAGTTCCGCTTCGGCGAGCTGGCCGAGGCGCTGGAACGCTTCGGCGCCGAGGGGGCGGAGCCATTCTGCCGCGGCGAGGTGGCGGCGGCGCTGAGCGACTTCGTGGTCGCCAACGGCGGCGCCCTGGGCCGCGGCGACTTCGCCGCCTACGAGGCGATCGAGCGCAAGCCGATCCGCGCCCCGTTCCGCGGCGCCGAGGTGCTGACCAACCCGCCGCCGTCCTCCGGCGGCATCCTGATCGCCTACTGCCTCGGTCTGCTCGAGCGCCTCGGCGAGCGCAGCGGCCCCGAGCAGCTGGTCGCGGCGATGGACGCGGCCAACCGCCAGCGCGGCATCGAGTTCGCCGAAGCGCTTTACGAAGAGGGGATGGAGGCGGGCTTCCTCGAGCCGGCCGGGCTCGACCTGGCCGCCGGCGACCTGCTCGGCTCGACCACCCACATCTCCGTGCTCGACGGCGACGGGATGTGCGCCAGCGTCACCTGCTCCAACGGCTCCGGCTCCGGTGTGCTGGTGCCCGGAACGGGCGTGATCCTCAACAACATGCTCGGCGAGGAGGACCTCAACCCGCTCGGATTCCACCGGATCGCACCGGGCCGGCGCGTGCCCTCGATGATGGCGCCGACCGTGGTCCTGCGCGAGGGCGAGATCGTGCTCGGGGTCGGCAGCGCCGGCTCCAACCGGATCCGCTCGGCGATCCTGCAGACGGTCGTGCGCGCGGTCGAGCAGGAGATGCCGGTGGCGGCGGCGATCGAGGCGCCACGCCTGCACTTCGAGCAGGGCGTCGTCCAGGCCGAGCCCGGGATCGACGAGGCGGCGCTGGCGCGGCTCGAGGCTCGCGGGCTCGCCGTCGCCCGCCGTCCCGCGATCAACCTCTTCTTCGGCGGCGTTCAGGCCGTCGCCCGCGACCCCGCGACCGGCGCCCTCAGCGGCGGCGGCGACCCGCGCCGCGGCGGCGCCGTCGCCTACGCCTGACCCGGACGGGTCGACTTTCTGTCGGATAGCGACACAAACTCGGCCCCGCGGGAGAGAATGCCGCGATGGCGAGCGCCTCTGAGATCGATTTCGCGGCCGAGGGGCTGCTCGACGGCCTCGATGGCGAGGCCCGCGAGGCGCGGCTGACCCTGCTCGAGGAGCTGGCTGCCGATGGTGTGCCGCTGGAGGATCTGCGCGACGCCGTCAACGCGGGCCGGCTCGCGCTGCTGCCGGTCGAGCGCACCCTGGCCGGCGACGGCCGCCGCTACACGGCTCGCGAAATCGCCGAGATCGCCGGCATCGACCTCGATCAACTGCGCCGCTTCAGCGCCGCCCTCGGCGTTCCCTACGTCGATCCCGACGAGCCGCGTGGGACCGAGGCCGACCTCGAGGCGGCGCGGCGGATGAAAGCGTTTCGCGACGCCGGCCTGCCGGAGGAGGGGATGCTGCAGGTGGCGCGGACGATCGGGATGGGCACGGCCCGGATCGCCGAGGCCAACCGCGAGCTGGTGATCAGGACCCTGGCCCAGCCCGGCGACAGCGAGCGCGACCTCGCCCTGCGCTTCGCCGCCGCGGCCGAGTTCATGATGCCGCTGGTCGGTCCGACCGTCGCCCATGCCCTGCAGGCGAACATGCTCGAGCAGATCCGCCGCGACGTCATCGCCACCGCCGACCTCGCCTCCGGCGCCGTCGGCGGCACCGTCACCCTCACCGTCTGCTTCGCCGACCTGGTCGAGTTCACCCGCCTCGGCGAGGAGGTCCCGGCCGAGGAGCTGGGCATGGTCGCGGGCCGGCTGGAGGAGATGGCCAGCGCCGTCGCCGAACCGCCGGTGCGGCTGGTGAAGACGATCGGCGACGCGGCGATGTTCGTCTGCGCCGAGCCGGAGCCGATGCTGGCGGCGAGCCTGGCCCTGATCGCCGCCGCCGAAGAGGAAGGCGACGAGTTCCCGCTGCTGCGCGCCGGGCTTGCCTGCGGCTCGGTCCTGCCCCAGTCCGGCGACTACTACGGTCGCCCGGTCAACCTCGCCAGCCGCATCACCGGCGTGGCCCGGCCCGGCAGCGTCGTCGTCGACTCCGCGGTCAAGGAGGCGGCGGGAGAGGACTTCGCCTACACCTACATCGGCGAGCGGCGGCTGAAGGGGATCGACTCTCGCGGTGAAACTGTTCCGCGCGCGGGTTGGGCGGAAGGGCTAGGGACGGCGAACTTCGGGGACGGGTGGGGGAGGGGTCGGGGTACCTCTCTCCCTCGCTGGGCTATTCGCCTGGAGACTCAGCGGCCGTCCGAGGTGGAGCTCAGAGGCGAATAGCTAACGCCGCTCGTACGAGAGGCACCCCGACCCCTCCGCTCAAACCGCGCCAAGGGTTCGCCAGCAAAACAATGGCGCCAAAGGTTCGCCAGCAGAACAGTGACGCGCCCGTCCCTGGCCCTTCTTGGCTGGGAGGCGGCCCCGAATCGCGAAGAGGGTGTGGGTGTCCCTCGGACGAGCGGCGTTAGCTATTCGCCCGAGAGGCGACCTCGGACGGCTCTTCAGCTCTCCAGGCGAATAGCCCAGCGAGGTAGAGGGACACTCACACCCTCTTCAACGTTTCGAGGTTCCCGAGCTACGCCGGCTTACGCGCCGAAACCAGCAGGTTGTAGAAGAGCTCGGCCGGCAGATAGGGCTCCAGCACCCGCGTGTCCACCTTCTGCAGGGCGATGTAGCTGCGGAAGGCGAAGTTGCGCCAGCCCCAGGAGACGGAGTCCGGCTCGGCGGTCGACTCGACCGTGCGCAGGCCCCAGCCCCAGGCGTTGGAGAGCAGCTCCTCGCCGCCGACGTGGCGGTTCTCGTAGCCGCTGTCGCGCAGCAGCCGCCGCAGATCGGCGGGGGCGAAGGCGTGGACGTCGACCTCGCCCTCCAGCGAGTGGCCGCTGGAGAGGTCGGCCTCGGCGACGGCGCGTCGCCGGGCGCCGGTCAGGCGCCGCCAGGCGGGAGCGGCGAGCATCCCGAACCGCTTCGGCAGCGCTGCCAGGCGGTCGCCGTAGCGCGAGGGCTCGCCGGCGAAGGCGATCGCGCCGCCGGGCCGCAGCACGCGGCGGAATTCGGCGAAGGCGCGGTCGAGGTCGGGAATGTGGTGGAGGACGGCGTGGCCGAAGACGAGGTCGAAGCTCTCGTCCTCGAACGGAAGCGTCTCGGCCTCGGTGGCGACGGTGGTGACGCCGCTGACGCCGAGCGCATCGGCGGTGGCGCTGAGGCGCTTCAGCATCCCGGGCGAGATGTCGGTCGCCGTGAGGCGATCGATGACGCCGAGCTGAACCAGGTTGAGCGAGAAGTAGCCGGTGCCGGAGCCGATCTCCAGGGCGTCGCCGAAGGACTCGCCGCGGCGGCCGCCGAGCGCCTTGACCAGCTTCAGCCGCACCTGCTCCTGACCGGTGTCGCCGAAGTCGATGCCCCACTTGGCGTCGTATTCGTCGGCCGCCGCGTCGTGGTAGCGGGTATTGACGTCCTTGATGTGCTCGGGGGTGGCGGTGGGGGAGGCCGGCATCGGCGCGGAACTCTACGCGGAATGGCGCAATCCGCGGTGCTTCACGGGCGCGGTAGTCATTTCATCCGCTATGCGACTGAAATGACAACCGCGCTGGGAGAGGTCGCTCCAATACGGTGGCGGGCGTGGAGCCCGAGTACCTGCAGCTCAACCAACCCGATGGGGTGCCGCCGTTGCCGCTGACCGGCGAGCGGACGCTGCCCGACGTGCCGGAGGAGAACTACTGGTACCGGCGTCACCTCGTCGTCTACGAGTGGATCGCGGCCCGGGTCGCCGGCCTGCGGGTGGTCGACATGGCCTGCGGCGAGGGCTACGGCTCCAACGTGCTCGCCGGGTCGGCCGCCACTGTGGTCGGCGTCGACGCCAACCCGGAGGCCCACGAGCACGCCCGCCTGCGCTACGCCCGCCCCAACCTGCGCTTCGAGCGCGACCTGGTCGAGAGCTTCGCCGAGCCCAGCGACGCCGTCGTCTTCTTGCAGACGATCGAGCACGTCGAGGACGCGGGGGCGATCCTCGAGCACTTCAAGTCGATGCTCGCCCCCGGCGGCGTCGCCTTCGTCTCGACCCCGAACCTGCTGACCCTGGCGCCCCCCGGGGCGGAGAAGTCCGACAACCCCTGGCACGTCCACGAGTACCGCGCCGCCGAGTTCCGCCGGCTCTGCGAGGACCACTTCGCCACGGTCGAGATCTACGGCCTCTTCCATGCCCGCAAGCTGCGCGCGCACGAGCTGGCGATAAAGCTCGGCTGGGACAGCGTCCACAAGCGCCTCGGCCTGACCAAGCCCTTCTACGACCGCTTCACCCCCGCCATCGCGGCCTCCGATTTCGCTCTCAGGAAAGGGAACCTCGACACGGCGCTGGACTTCCTCGCCGTCTGTCATGTCTGAGTCCTCGGCCGGCGATCTGGCGATCGTCCTGCACTCCCACATGCCGTACGTCGAGGGGTTCGGGACCTACCCGTTCGGCGAGGAGTGGCTCTTTGATGCGGTGATCCGCTCCTACCTGCCGGTGCTGGAGATCGCCGATCGGCTGACGATGACGGTGACGCCGGTGCTGGCCGACCAGCTGGAGGCGCCGGGGCTGCGCGAGCGGCTGCGCGAGTTCCTGGTCCAGTGGCGGATCGGGGCCGCCGAAGCCGATGTCCCGGAAGTCCCGCCGGAGTGCCGCCCGGCCTGTGAGGGGGAGCTGGCCCGCTACCGGCGGGCATTGGAGCTGCTCGACGAGGCCGGGGGAGATCCGCTTGCGCCCTTTCAGCGGGCAGCGGCCGAGGGGCGGGTGGCCCTGGCCGCATCGGCCGCCACCCATGCGGTCCTGCCGCTGCTCGCGACCCGGGAGGGCCTGCGGCTGCAGCTCGATGCCGGCACCCGCTCGCACCGCCGCCGCTTCGGCTGGGACGGCGGCTTCTGGCTGCCCGAGTGCGCCTACGCGCCCGGCCTCGAGTGGGATCTGGCCGAAGCCGGCGTCGGCTGGTTCTGTGTCGACCAGAGCGCCCAGGAGGCACCGCTGCAGGCGCTGGCGCCGGTGCGGACGGCGGCCGGCCCGGTGGCGCTGCCGATCGACTGGGAGGCGATCGGCTGGCTCTGGTCGCTGGACGGCTACCCCTCCGATCCCGCCCACGCCCAGTTCGCCGGCAAATCGCTGCGCGGGGTGCGGCTGTGGAAGGTGGGAGGGGGGGCATACGATCCCGCCGCCGCCGCGGCCGCCGCCCGCCGCCAGGCCGACGAGTTCCTCGCCGCGACCGCCGCCCGCCTGCGCGAGTACGCCGCCAAGCACGAGCGCCGTGGCCTTCTCGTCTTCGCGATCGACACCGAGCTGCTCGGGCACTGGTGGTCGGAGGGCCCGATCTGGCTGCGGGCGGTGCTGGAGGGGGCCGAGGAGGCGGGGGTGCGGACGGTCACGGTGCCGCAGGCGCTGGCCGAGCACGGGCCGGTCGAGCGCGAGCTGTTCCGCTCGACCTGGGGCGAGGAGAAGGACTTCGGGACCTGGGACTCGCCCGCCGTCGCCGACCTCACCTGGGGGGCGCGGCGGCTGGAGCTGCGGCTGCTGCGTGCGCTCTCCGGAGGACTGGGAGGCGACGCCGCCCTGCGCGCCGCCCGCGAGCTCCTCGCCGCCCAGGCGAGCGACTGGGCCTTCCTCGACAAGCGCGGCCAGGCGGGCGATTACGCCTGGCAGCGGGCGACCGACCACGCCCGCGCCTTGTTGGAGGCCATAGACTCCGGCCCTGTCACCGACCCGCGCATGCGCTCTCTCGCCCCTGACCTGAGCCTCGCTCCGCTTCTGGAGCCGTAGCACCACCTCGCGATGACCCGCGTCCTGATCCTTTCCTGGGAGTACCCGCCGCTGATCGAGGGCGGGCTCGCGCGCCACGTCCGCAAGCTCTCCGAGGCGATGGTCGAGCGCGGCGTCGAGGTCCACGTGCTGACCCGCGGCGGCGAGGAGTCGCCGGCGCGGGAGCTCGCCAACGGCGTCGTCGTCCACCGCATCCGCGAGCCCAAGCGGCCGACCGACCTCGGCGAGTTCGTCACCTGGGTCGAGCGCATGAACTCCGACATGCTCGCCGCCGGCGTCGAGCTCGGTGATCGCTACGAGTTCGACCTCGTCCACGGCCACGACTGGCTGGTCGCCAACGCCTGCGACCATCTCGCCAAGCGCTTCGAAGCGCCGCTGGTGACGACGATCCACGCCACCGAGTACGGCCGCCACCAGGGCTGGGTCGACAAGCACCCGCAGACCTATATCCACGGGGTCGAGCGCTGGATCGTCAACCGCTCGCAGCGCGTGATCGCCTGCTCCCACTACATGCGCGAGCAGATCGTCGACATCTTCGGCGTCGCCGAGAAGCGCGTCAGCGTCATCCCCAACGGGATCGACCCCGACGACCTCCAGGCCCAGAGCCCGGCCGAGCTGGAGCGGCTGCGGGCCGAGTTCGCCGCCCCGAAGGAGAAGCTGGTGCTGCTGATCGGCCGCCTCGTCTACGAGAAGGGCTTCCAGCTGGCGCTGGAGGCGATGCCGCGGTTGATCGACGCCGTTCCCGGCACGCGCTTCCTGGTCGCCGGCTCCGGCACCCACGAGGCCGAGCTGCACCGCCAGGCCGAGGAACTGGGCCTGATGGAGCACGGCACATTCCTCGGCTGGATCGGCGACGACGTCCTCCACTCGCTCTACCGGATCGCCGATCTCACCGTGGTCCCCTCGATCTACGAGCCGTTCGGGTTGGTGGCGCTGGAGGCGATGGCCTCGGGCTGCCCCTGCATCGTCGCCGACACCGGCGGCCTGCGCGAGGTCGTCGTCCACGAGGAAGGCGGCCTGCGCTTCCGCGCCGACGACCCCGACGCCCTCGCCGACGTCGCGATCCGCGTCCTCTCCGACGACGAGCTCGGCCGCCGTCTCGTCGCCGATGCCTACGAGCACGTGCGCCGCTTCGAGTGGGGCGACGTCGCCGAGCAGACCGTCGCAGTCTACGCCGACCTGGTCGGCGTCGAGCTCGACCCCGCCTGAGCCACCGGCTCGTCGCTCGTCACCGGACGGAAGCGGCCGGTCCGGGTGTCGCCGGGGACCCAGTCGATGCCGGCGAGCAGCTCGTCGGCGGAGACTTCGAGCGAGATGGCGAGTTTGACCAGGGTGTCGATGCGGGCGACGCGGAGGCCGCGCTCGAGCTGGCTGATCTCCGTCCGGTGCACCGAGGCGCGGACGCTGAGCTCGTCCTGGGAGAGGTCGGCGCGCCGGCGGCAGCGAGCCAGGTTGTCCCCGAAGCGGGCGGCGATATCCACGGGCGGCAATTGTTCTCCCTGCTGGAGTCGACAGCGTCAGTGCTGATCTCGCTCCGCCCCAGGCCACACGCCGAAGCACCAGCGCCGCAACTTATCGGCTGACAGACAATAACTCTCATTCCTGATAGGGTCGTTGCAAGCTGGATTGCAGAAGACAGGGGGCCTACGATGGTTCGAGCCCATCATGGCCTTGAACATCGAAAACGAGGAGACGGAGCAGTTGGCGGCCGAGATTGCGGAGATCGCCGGCGAGAGCGAGGAGGAGGCGGTGCGCCGAGCCCTCCGGGAGAGGCGCGATCGGCTCGAGCCTCCAGCGCGGCCGCGTGGACGCAGGCCGAGGACGATGGAGGAGATGCTCCACTTCATGGAAACCGAGATCTGGCCGCTGATCCCAAACCGCGGCGGACCGCCGATGACCAAAGCGGAAAGAGCGAAGCTGCTTGGCTACGGGCAGGACGAGGACTGATCCTCGATACCTCCGCGGTCGTCGCGATGCTCGACGAAGAGGACGGCCACCTCGATCTGCTCAAAGCTCTCGTAGCCGCAGCGGACGCTGGGATCGGAGCCCCGACGCTGTTCGAGGCGGCGATGGTTCTCCGTGTCAGGAAGGGACCGATCGCCTGCGTGGCGCTCACACAGTTCCTCGACGAGAACAACGTCAAGTCGATCCCGTTTGATCGGGGCCACGCTGAAATTGCCAGCCGGGCCTTCGTCAGATACGGCAAGGGCCGCCACCCGGCGAAGCTCAACTTCGGCGACTGCATGACTTATGCGACCGCCAAGCTCGCCGGCGCCCCGCTGCTCTACGTCGGAGGCGACTTCGCCAAGACCGACCTCCCGGCCGCGTAGCCAGGAGGGACTGGAAAGCGAGCGATCGAGGGCAGTAGCTCTAAGCAGGCTGGGGGAGGGTGGTGTGGGCCTCTGGGTCGGGCTCGACCGGATTCGGCCAGCTCAGGTCCTTCGGCGTCTCGCGCATGCGGATGATCCGCGCCGGGATGCCGGCGACCACGGCGTTGGCGGGAACGTCCTTGGTCACCACGGAGTTGGTGCCGACGATCGCGTTGTCGCCGACGCGGACGCCGCGCAGGATGCAGGCGCCGTAGCCGATCCAGACGTTGGAGCCGACCTCGACGTCGCGCATGTAGATGCCCTGGACACGGATCGGTCGCTCGACCTCGACGACGCCGTGGTCGAAGTCGATGAACATCGCCCGGTCGGCGATCACGCACTGCTCGCCGATCCGCACCCGGCGGTAGGCGGAGATCGTGCATTCCTGGCCCATCACGGTTTTTTCGCCGATCTCGACCTCGCCCTCGTGGCAGCGGATCTTCGAGCCGTCGCCGATCCAGACGAAGCGGCCGAAGCGGACCTCCGCCTCGCGGCCGATCTGGATTTCCAGCCGGCGCCCGAAGAAGACGAGACCGTCGGTGCGCCAGCGTCGCCCGGCGCGGGTCAGCAGCCGCCGCCACAGGTAGCGCCAGAGCAGCCGCCCGTAGCGATGGTTGAGCATCCGCTGGCGGGCGAGGAATTGGGTCGAGCGGATCACCGGCGGCCGGGACTTTAGACTGGCCGGCCCATGCCCGACGCCGCCAAAGCCGCCCCGCTCGCCGAGCGCCTCGTCGCCGGCGACAAGCGGGCGCTGGCGCGGGCGATAACGCTGATCGAGTCCGACGACCCGGCCGGCTGGGAGCTGGTGCGAGAGGTCTATCCGCGCACCGGCAAGGCCCGCATCGTCGGCTTCACCGGCCCGCCCGGGGTCGGCAAGAGCACTTTGATCGGGGCGCTGACCGCGGAGCTGCGCAAGGCCGAGCGCGAGGTCGCGGTGCTCTCGATCGATCCCTCCAGCCCCTTCACCCGCGGCGCCCTGCTCGGCGATCGCATCCGCCTCTCCGATCACTTCCTCGACCCCGGTGTCTTCATCCGCTCGATGGCCTCGCGGGGGGCGCTCGGCGGCCTTTCCGAGGCGGCCCTGCAGGTGGCGCTGGTGATGGACGCGGCGGGCAAGGACGACGTCCTGATCGAGACCGTCGGCGTCGGTCAGGCGGAGATCGACATCGTCGACCACGCCGACACGATCGTGCTGGCGCTGATGCCCGGCTCCGGCGACTCGATCCAGGCACTGAAGGCCGGGGTGATGGAGATCCCCGACGTGATCGTCGTCAACAAGGCCGACCACCCGATGACCGACACGATGGTGCGCGAGGTGCGCAGCGTGCTGGCGCTCTCCCACGATCCGGAGAGCTGGAAGGTGCCGATCCTGCGCACCGAGGCCGCCCGCGGCGAGGGCGTCGAGGAGCTGGCGGCGGCGATCGACGAGCACCGCGCCTTCATCGAGGCGGCGGGGACGCTGGACGAGCGCCGCGCCCGCAACCTGCGCAGCGAGGTGCTCGGAATCGCCACCGCGCGGATGCGACGGCGCCTCGAAGCGACCACTGCCGAAGACCCCCGCACCGCGCAGCTGCTGGAGCGGGTCGTGCGGCGTGAGCTCGACCCGGCCAGCGCTGCCGCCGAGCTGCTGGAGCGTCAGATCGATGGCTGAGGCGGCGGCGATGCCCTCGCTGGCCGAGGCGGGGAGATGGGTTGGCGCCGAGGTCCGGGAGATCGACGGCGCCGCGGTCGGCGAGGTCGAGGGTTTCTTCGTCGACCGCGGTACGGGCGATCCCGCCTGGCTGGTCGTTCGGATCGGCCGCCGCCGTCACGTCAAGCTCGTCGCGGTGCCGCTGCGGGACTGCGCCGGAGCGGCTTTCGGCGTCTGGGTGGCCCAGGAGAGCGAGGCGCTGAGCACCGCCCCGGTCGTCGATCCGACCCGGCCGCTGCAGCGCGAGCACGAGCTGACGATCTGCGCTCATTTCGGGATCGGCGAGGGAGTCGGGCGGGCGGCCGAGGTCGCCGCTCGTCCCGAGGGCGACGTCACCGCCTCTCCGCTCCCCGGTTGAGTCGGCCCGCCCGCGGAGTGAGCCGCGGGCGTCATCTCCTCGTAATGCCTGCTTGGGAGAGTTGACGAGATGGCACTGCTGATCCTCTTCGGGTTCGTCGCCGGCGCCGCCACGGCGCTCTCGCCCTGCGTGCTGCCGGTCCTGCCGATCGCCCTCTCCGCCGGCGCCACCGGCGGCCGGCGCCGCCCACTCGGCATCGTCGCCGGCCTCGCCGTCTCCTTCACCTTTGCCACGGTGGCGCTGGTCTACGTGATCTCGGCGCTCGGCCTGCCCAACGACTTCCTGCGCAAGCTGGCGATTGTCGTCCTGCTCGGGTTCGGGGTGACGCTGATGGTCCCGCCGCTGGCGGCCCGTCTGGAGGCCTGGATGAGCCGGTTCGCGAGCCGTGCCGGGATTGCCCGCGGCGGCGACGGCTTCTGGTCGGGCACGGCGGTCGGCGCCAGCCTCGGCCTTGTCTACGCGCCCTGCGCGGGGCCGATCCTGGCCGGCGTCATCACCGTCTCCGCCTCGCAGTCCTTCACCGCCGGCCGACTGGCGGTCGCGCTCAGCTATGGAATCGGCTCCGCGCTGGTCCTCTACTTGCTGATGATCGGCGGCCGCCGGGCGATCGCCCCGCTGGCCCGGCGCGGCGTCGGCCTGCAGATCGCGATGGGGGCGGTGATGGTCGTCGTTGCCCTGGCGATGCTGCGCAACTACGACGTTCGCTTCCAGAACACGATCGCCAGCGACCTGCCGAGCTTCCTCGTCAACCCGAGCGAAGGCCTCGAGAGCATGGACGGCGTGCAGTCGGCACTGGCCGATATGCGCGGCGCCTCGGCCCACGGGATCGGCGCCAGGGCGGTGAGCGCGTCTCGGTCTACTGCTGCTGGCGCCGAATCGGGCCTGCCGGTGCTCGGCCAGGCACCGGAATTCGTCGGCAACCAGCGGTGGTTCAACACGCCCGGAGAGCGGCCGCTGACCCTACGCGGCCTGCGTGGGCGGGTGGTGCTGGTCGACTTCTGGACCTACAGCTGCATCAACTGCATCCGCACCTTCCCCTACCTGAAGGCCTGGGACCGGCGCTACCGTAAGGACGGGCTGACGATCGTCGGCGTGCACACGCCCGAGTTCCCGTTCGAGCGCGAAGCGAGCAACGTCGAAGCGGCGATTCGGGAAAACGAGATCCGCTATCCGGTGGCCCAGGACAACGACCAGGCAACCTGGAACGCCTACGCCAACCAGTACTGGCCCGCCGAGTACTTCGTCGACGCGCGGGGCCGGGTCCGCTACGTGCATTTCGGCGAGGGCGAATACGGCGAGAAAGAGAAGGTGATCCGCGAGTTGCTGGCCGAAGCAGGCCGCAGGGTCCCCGGCCGCGAGAGCAGCGTCCACGCGATCGAACCCGCGGCGACGGTGACCACCCCGGAGACCTACCTGGGCGCTGCCCGCGCCGAACGCTTCACCAACGCGATGCTCTCGCCCGGGCTGCACGACTTCAGCGCGCCGCGGTCGTTGCCGCCGAACGAATTCGCCTACCGCGGCCGCTGGCGGATCTCGCTCGACTCGGCGGCGGCGGTCGGCGGCTCGTCGCTCGATCTCAACTTCGGGGCTCGGCGCGTCTACCTGGTGCTCGGTTCGCCCGGCCACAGCCGCCGCGTGAAGGTGCTGTTGGACGGACGGCCGATCGCCGCGGCCGACGCCGGCACCGACGTCGACGGCGGCGCCGTCACCGTGAGCGGGCACCGCCTCTACAACCTCGTCGACCTGCCGCGGGTCGGCGATCACCTCCTCAGCCTCGAACCGGAGGCGGGGGTGGAGGGCTATGCCTTCACCTTCGGCTAGCCGGGAGTCCGCCCGCCCAGGCGCGACAATCGCGGCGATGGACTCCAACGGCACCGTCCTGGTCGTCGACGACGAGCCGACGATCCTCGACGTCGTCGGCCGCTACATGGAGCGGGCCGGCTATGAGACCCACCGCGCCGCCGACGGTCCCGAGGCGCTGCGATTGGCCGCGCTGCACCGGCCCGACCTGGTCGTGCTCGACCTGATGCTGCCCGGGATCGACGGGATCGAGGTGATGCGCCAGCTGCACGAGCAGCCGGGCCCGCGAATCGCGGTGATCCTGCTCACCGCCCGCGGCGAGCAGTCCGATCGCCTGGTTGGTTTGCGCCAGGGCGCCGACGACTATGTCGTCAAGCCGTTCTCGCCGGCGGAGCTGGTCGCCCGGGTCGGCGCCGTCCTGCGTCGTGTCTCCCCTCCCGACGAGGAGGCGCCGCCGATCGAGCACGGGCCGCTGCGGATCGAGCCGGCCACGCGGAGCGTCTTTCTCGACGGCGAGGAGCTGGCGCTGACCCAGCGCGAGTTCGACCTGCTCGCCTACCTGGCCGCGCACCCCGGCCGCGTCTACTCCCGCGACCAGCTGATGGAAGCGGTCTGGGGCGAGCCGTTCTTCACCGACACCAGCACCGTCACCGTTCACGTCCGCCGCCTTCGCGCCAAGCTCGGCGACGACCCATCCCAGCCCCGTTTCATCGAGACGGTCTGGGGCGTCGGCTACAGGCTGCGGCCGTGAAGCGCGCCGCCCTCATCGCCGTCGCCGCCTTCCTCGCTGGCGCCGCCGCGGTCGCCGTCCCCAACCGGATGGGCACGGCCCAGGTCGTCCTGGTCGTGCTCGCGGCCGCCGGGGCGGCGCTGGCGGCCGCACTCGCCGTCCGCCTGGCGATGGAGGAGCGCTCTCGCGGCGAGATCGAGGCGGCGCGCCGCCAGCTGGTCGCCGCCGCCTCGCATGACCTGCGCACGCCGCTGGCCTCGCTGCGACTGTTGGTCGAGTCGATCGACGACGGGGTGGCGACCGGGGAGACCCGCGACCGCTACCTGGCCGAGATCCGCACCCACGTCGCCGTCCTCAGCGACCTCGTCGACGACCTCTTCGAGCTCTCGCGGATCGAGGCCGGCGACATCTCCTGGACGATGCGCCAGGTCGAGCTCGGGGACCTGATCGACGACACCGTCGCGGCGATGCGGGCCCCGGCCGAGGAGCGTGGCGTCAGGATCGCCGCCGACCTGCCGCCGGAAGAGGTCGTCGCCGAGGCCAACGCCGAGAAGGTGCAGCGGGTCCTCTTCAACCTGATCCAGAACGCGATCCGCCACACGCCGGCGGACGGCAGCGTCACCGTCCGGGCGAGTGCTAGCGGCGGCAACGTCGAGGTCGAGGTCGCGGACAGTGGGGAGGGCATCCCGGCGGGCGACGGCGAGCGCGTCTTCGAGGCCTTCTACCGCGGTGACGCCGCCCGCGGCGAGGACGGCGCCGGCCTCGGCCTGGCGATCTCCCGCGCGATCGTCGAGGCCCACGGTGGCCGCATCTGGCTCGAAGCCGCCACCCCCGGCACCAGCATCCGCTTCACCCTGCCCGGTGCGACCTACCCACACCGACGTTGATGGGCCGATTTCCCTCCATATAGGCGTATTTTCGTATTTTCGGCCTATCAACCAGCGGCGTTCAGTAGCGAGGTCAGCAGCCGAGCTGCCGGGCGATGACCATCTGCTGGACCTCGTCGGTGCCCTCGCCGATCGTGAGGATCTTGGCGTCGCGGTAGAAGCGGCAGACCGGGTACTCCTCGATGAAGCCGTAGCCGCCGTGGATCTGCACCGCCTCCTCGGTGGCTTTGACCGCGAGGCGGCCGGTGATCAGCTTCGCCTGGGCGGCGGTCAGGGTGAAGGACTGGCCGGCGTCCTTCTCCAGCGCCGCCCGCCAGGTCAGCAGCCGCGCCGCCTCGATCTGGGCGGAGAGGTCGGCGATCTTGGCCTGGATCGACTGGAACTTGGCGATCGCCTGGCCGAAGGCCTGGCGCTCCTTGGCATAGGCGATCGCCTCGTCGAGGGCTCCCTGGGCAAGGCCGACGCCCATCGCGGCGACCCCGATCCGGCCGCCGTCGAGGATGTGGAGGAAGTTCTTGAAGCCCTCACCGCGGCGGCCGAGCAGATTCGACTCCGGCACCCGGCAGTCCTCGAAGGCGAGTGGCCGCGTGTCCGAGGCGTTCCAGCCCATCTTGCGGTAGGGCTCGCCGATCTCGTAGCCGGGCGTGCCGTTGGGAACGATCAGGTTGGAGATCTCCTTGCGGCCGTTGACCTCGCCGGTTACGGCGGTGATCGAGACGCAGCCGGAGATCTCGGTGCCGGAGTTGGTGATGAACTGCTTGGCGCCGTTGACCGTCCACTCGCCGTCGGCGAGCTTGGCATTGGTGCGGACGTTGCCGGCGTCGGAACCAGCCTCGGGCTCGGTCAGGCCAAAGGACGCGAGGCGCTGGCCGCTGCACAGCTGTGGCAGCCATTCGTCCTTCTGCTCGTCGCTGCCCCAGAGGTAGATCGGCATCGTCCCCAGCGAGGTGTGCGCGGCCATCGTGATGCAGACCGACGAATCGATCCGCGCCAGCTCTTCCACCGCCAGGACATAAGACATCGTGTCCGCCCCACCGCCCCCGTACTCCTCCGGAAACGGAATCCCCATCAACCCCAGCCCCCCGAGCTTCTCGACGATCTCGTAGGGGAACCGCTTCTCCCGATCCAACTCCTCCGCTACGGGCTTGACCTCCTGCAGCGCAAACTCGCGCACCGTCTCCCGCAGCAATCTCTGCTCGTCACTCAGCTCGAAATTCACGCGGGCAGCCTATTGCAGACCTCGCTACAGCTGAAGACTCTTGACCTGCAGCAGCTCCTCGAGCCCATAGCGCCCGTTCTCACGCCCATGCCCCGACTGCCCGTAGCCGCCGAACGGCGCCAGCGGGTTAAAGGCGCCGCCGTTGATCTCGATCTGGCCGCTGCGGATCCGCTGGGCGACGCCGATCGCCCGCTCCTTATCCCCCGACCAGACGCCGCCGGCGAGGCCGTAGGCGCTGTCGTTGGCGATCCGCACCCCATCGTCCTCGCCGTCGTAGGGCTGGATCGCCAGCACCGGACCGAAGATCTCCTCCTGGGCGATCGTCATCTCCGCGGTTACGTCGGAGAAGACGGTGGGGCGGACGAAGTAACCGCGGTCCAGCCCCTCCGGCGCCTCGGCGCCGCCGGTCACCAGCTTCGCCCCCTCGGCCTCGCCCTTCTCGATGTAGCCGCGCACGCGCTGGCGCTGCAGGTCGGAGACGAGCGGGCCGAGCCGGGTCGAGTCCTCGAACGGATCGCCCGGGGTGAACGCCGCTGCGGTCGCGGCGGCGATCTCCTCTGCTTCGGCGAGCTTGTCCCGCGGCACCAGCATCCGGGTCAGGGCGCTGCAGGTCTGGCCTGAGTTGAGGAAGCACTTGGCGACGCCATCGGGGACGGCCTGGGCGAGGTCGGCGTCGTCGAGGATCAGGTTGGGGGACTTGCCGCCGAGCTCCATCGCCACCGGCTTCACGGTCGCCGAGGCCAGCTCGCTGACCCGCTTGCCGGCCCGGGTCGAGCCGGTGAAGGAGACCATGTCGACGCCGGGATGGGCGGCGATCGCCTCGCCGACGACCGGGCCGGTCCCGGTGACGAGGTTGAAGACGCCGGCGGGGAGGCCGGCGGCCTCGATCACCTCGGCCAGCAGGAAGGCGTTGAGCGGGGTCACCTCGCTGGGCTTGAGGACGACGGTGCAGCCCGTGGCGAGAGCGGGGGCGACCTTGCAGGCGATCTGGTTCAGCGGGTAGTTCCAGGGGGTGATCGCGCCGAGCACGCCGACCGGCTCGCGCAGCACCCGCGAGTTGCCGATCTCCTCCTCCCAGAGGATTTCGTCCATCAGCTTCGGCATCGCCGCGAACTGTGCGGTCGGCAGGCCGACCTGGATCATCTGACTCAGCTTCAGCGGCATTCCCAGCTCCTGGGAGATCGTCGCCGCGATCTCCTCGCTGCGCTCGCCGAGCCCCGCCGCGATCGCTGCCATGTAGTCGGCGCGCTCCTGGCGCGAAGTGCGGGACCAGGAGTCGAAGGCCTCGCGGGCGGCGGCGACAGCGCGATCGGCATCCTCGGGGGAGCAGGCCGGAACCGTGCCCATCACCTCCTCGGTGGTCGAGTTCACCACCTCGATCGGCTCATTCCCGGCAGGCGCCACCCACTCGCCGCCGATGAAGACCCTGTCACGCATCTGAAGCTCCGCCGCAGTCGCCATTCCCACTCCTCCTCAACGCTCGCTCACCGATTGGCTGTGCAGCCAACGCTAGCGCGACCGGCCTCCCTTATGGGTGGGGAGAAGCTATAGCTGATCTGAGATAAGTACAAATCAGCTATATTGAAGGAGTGACTCCAGGTGAACTTCTCAAAAGCGCTCGCCACCGGCACGGCGTCAGCCAGGCCAGCCTGGCGGTTCGCGCCGGCACCACTCAGTCGGCAATCTCCAGGATTGAGCGCGACCGCGTCTCCCCTGCGGTCGAGACGCTGCGCGAGCTGCTCTACCTGCTCGGGGAGGACCTCTCGCTGAGTTCCGAGGTGCGCGATTTCGGGATCGACCGGACTCTGAATGAATCGGCGCTGAAGCGCAATCCGTCGCAGCGCCTGGACTACGGCGTCGCCTTTGCGAATCAGGTGATTGGGATGAGCCCTAACCCGAAGCGGCCGGGGTGGTTCGGGTGACCGACCGATCTCTTCCCCAACAGGCGCCGGAGCTGCCGAGATTGTTGGAGCCGCTCGTGCGCCACGACGTCGAGTTCGTCTTGATCGGCGGCATGGCGGGGATCGCCCAGGGTTCCACCTATCCAAGCTACGACCTCGACGTCGTCTACGCCCGCAGTCGCGCCAACGTGTCCAGGCTCGTCGCCGCCCTGCAGGAGATCGGCGTTCGCTTGCGGGGGGCGCCGCCCGAGCTGACCTTCCTCCTCGATGAGCAGACGATCGAAAACGGCGCTAACTTCACTTTCATCACCCCCTATGGAGATCTCGACGTCCTCGCTGACGTCGCTGGGATTCGCTCGTTCGAGGAGCTCACGGAAGCGGCTCAAGAGATGGAGATCCATGGGGTTCTTGTCCGCGTTGCCTCGCTTGACCACCTGATCGCGATGAAGCGAGCGGCGAACCGGCCCAAGGACAAGCTGATGGTCGAGGAGTACATCGTCATTGCTGACGAGCAGAAGAGGCTGGCGCGAGAAGAGGAGGACGGGGAGCGTTAGGCCGGCTCCGCCGAGCCGGCTGCCGCCAGCGCCGCGGTTCGGCCCGGCCCCGGCACCTGGATCGCGTCGCGGGCATGCAGCAGCTTGCCGCAGTCCGCGCAGATGCCGCGATCGTTGACGTGGCCTCCGCAGACCTTGTGGAGGATGATTTTCGGCGCGCCGCCGGGGCTGGGGGAGTAGCGGTCGCCCCAGTTGAGCAGGGCGATCAGGGTCGGCCAGAGGTCGAGACCCTTCTCGGTCAGGAAGTACTCGTAGCGAGTGGGGCTCTCCTGGTAGCGGCGGCGCTCGAGGATGTCCTCGTCGACCAGCCGCTGCAGCCGCGCCGAGAGCACGTTGCGAGCGACCCCGAGCGACGTCTGCATCTCCCCGAAGCGGCGGTTGCCGTTGAAGACGTCGCGGACGATCAGCAGCGACCAGCGCTCGCCGATCACCTCCAGTGAGTTGGCGATCGAGCAGAGCTGATCCGGATAGTCGCGACCCAGCATGGTGTGATCTTCGCACACTTGGTTGCATCAAGCAACTGACTCGGGTAGGCTTTTGCGGTCGTGTTAGTTGCTTGATGAAACCAAGCCCTACGAGCCGAACGGAGGCGACCAATGAGGCTGATCCACCGACACAGGCATCACCATCGGGCCAAGGCCCCGCGCATCGCGATAAGCCAGGCAGAGATCACCGCCGACCTTCAGTACCCGGCGGGCTCGCGCCCATCGCGGCAGTCGTCGGTTGCCGCGAGGCGAGGCGGCCGATGAGCGACGGCAGCGTGGTGCTGGCGGGCGAGGGGACCGCGGCTGACGTCGCCGAGGCCTTCGCCGCCTCCAGCCCCGAGACCTCCCGCACCCGCACCCTGACCTGGCAGGACCCGATCCCAACCGCGGCAGCCGGGGCGACGATGACTGGGATGGAGTACATGAGCGCCGTCGTTCGGGGCGAGGTGCCGCCACCACCGATCGCGGTGACGATGCGGCTGCGGCCGGTCGAGCTGGAGGAGGGGCGGGTCGTCTTCGAGGGCGAGCCGGGGGAGGAGCACTACAACCCGATCGGCGTCGTCCACGGCGGCTACGCCGCGACCTTGCTCGATTCGGCCCTCGGCTGCGCCGTGCACACGACCCTGCCGGCGGGCGTCGGCTACACCTCGCTTGGGCTCGAGGCCAAGTACGTGCGCCCGATCACCCGCGACACCGGGCGGGTGCTCTGTGAGGCCAACGTCCTTTATCGGGGCCGCAAACAGGCGACCGCGGAGGCGACCCTGACCGCCGCCGACAGCGGCAAGCTGCTGGCCACCGGGACGGCGACCTGCATGATCCTCGGCGGCGAGTAGGCGATTGATGAGTTCACCCCACCCCAGTGGGGAAAAAGCATCAAGCGCTGGCTTGGGTGCGCGCCAACTCGACCAGCAGCCGCACGCCGAAGCCGCTGGCGTCGCTGCCGGTGTACTCGCGGCCGACGTCCCAGGCGGTGCCGGCGATGTCGACGTGCGCCCAGGGCGTCTCGCCGACGAACTCCTCGAGGAAGGAGGCCGCGGTGATCGTGCCGGCCTTGCGCTTGGAGGCGAGGTTGGAGAGGTCGGCGACGGTCCCCTTCATCAAGGCCTTGAACTCGGGGTGGAGGGGCAGGCGCCAGGTCAGCTCGCCGCTCTCCTCGCTGGCGCGGGCGACCGCGGCGGCGAGCTCGTCGTCGTTGGCGATCACCGCCGCGTAGGTGGAGCCAAGGGCGATGACGACGGCGCCGGTCAGGGTGGCGAGGTCGACGATCCGCTCGGCGCCCAGCTCGACCGCGTAGGCGAGTGCGTCGGCGAGGATCAGCCGGCCCTCGGCGTCGGTGTTGTTGACCTCGACCGTCACCCCGTTGTATTGAGTTATGACGTCGCCGGGCTTGATCGCCGTGCCCGAGGGCATGTTCTCGGTCGAGGGCACGACCGCGACGAGGTCGATCGCCAGGCCCAGCTCGGCGATCGCCGCCACCGCCTCCAGCACCGCCGCCGCCCCGGACATGTCGTACTTCATCTCGTGCATGCCGGCGCCGGGCTTGAGCGAGATCCCGCCGGTGTCGAAGGTCACTCCCTTGCCGACCAGGCCCAGGGTCGGCCCGGAGCCGCCGCCGGCGTAGCGCAGGACGATCAGCCGCGCCGGCTCGCCGCCGCCGCGGCTGACGGCGACGAGGCCGCCCATGCCCTTGGCGGCGATCTGCTCGGGTCCGAGCACGTCGACCGTGACGCCCTCGTGCGCGGCGGCGATCTCCTCGGCGCGCCCGGCCAGGTAGCTCGGCGTGGCGACGTTGGCGGGGGTGCTCTGCAGGTCGCGGGCGCGGTTCTGCGCCTCGGCGTAGACGCGCGCCGTCTCGGCCGCCGCCGCGACGCCCTGCGGCGCCAGCAGCGTCAGCGACTCGAGGCGGGGCGGCGCCGGCTCCTCGGGATCGCTGGCCTTGAAGCGCTCGAAGCGGTAGGAGCCGAGGATCGTCCCGGTCACCAGCGCCTCCGCCGCGGCGCCGTCGTCGCCGCTCTGCGGCAATGCCCAGGCGATCGAGCCCGCCTCCAGCCGGCCCGCCTCCCTGGCCGCCAGCGCGGCGGCGACCCGCAGGCGCTCGGGGTCGGCCTCCTCGCGCTTGCCAAGCCCGACGATCAGCAGCCAGGCCGGCTCGTCGGGATGCAGGAGCAGCAGCTTTTTGTAGGCGCCCTTGGCGCTCTCGACGCCGGGCTCGTGGGCGAGTTCCGCCGGCACCGACTCTCCCTCGTAGAGACCGATGGCGACCAGGTCGGTCCCGGATTCCAACAAATCGCTCTGGCGAACCTCAACCTTCATCGAGCGCGAGTCTATGCGCTCGCAAGTGGCGCGGCGATGCCTCCCGGTATCGTCCCGTCCGGGCCTGGTGCCCGCAGGATCGGACCCCTCGACCACGCAGAAGAAAGGCAGTAGATGCCCAGCTCAGTCATCCTCGGAACCGCCCGCACCCCCTTCGGAAAGATGGGCGGCGCCCTCTCTTCGCTCGACGCCACCGACCTCGGCGGCAAGGTGATCGAGGCGGCGCTGGAGCGCTCCAGCGTCGATCCCGAGCAGGTTCAGCAGGTCGTCTTCGGCCAGGTCCTGCAGGCCGGCCAGGGGCAGATCCCCTCGCGCCAGGCGCAGATCAAGGGCGGCGTCCCCAAGGAGGTGCCCTCGGAGACGGTCAACAAGGTCTGTGCCTCGGGTATGCGCACGCTCGGCATCGCCGACATGGCGATCCGCGCCGGCGACACCGAGGTTGCCGTCACCGGCGGCATGGAGTCGATGAGCGGTGCTCCCTACCTGCTGCCTGGCGCCCGCTTCGGCTTCCGCATGGGCGACGTCAGCGCGATCGACGCGATGACCCATGACGGCCTCACCAACCCCTTCACCGAGAAGCAGATGATCAACGAGGCCAGCGAGGTCTCCAACGAGCTGGAGATCACCCGCGTCGACATGGATCGCTTCGCCGAGCGCTCGCACCGGCTCGCCGCCGAGGCGACCGACGCCGGCCGCCTCGCCGACGAGATCGTCGGCGTCACCGTCAAGTCGCGCAAGGGCGAGAGCACGGTCGAGGCCGACGAGGCGATCCGTCCCGACACGACCCTGGAGACGCTGGCCAAGCTGCGGGCGATCGGTGGCGAGGACGCCACCCACACCGCCGGCAACGCACCCGGCGTCAACGACGGCGCCGGCGCGATCGTCGTCGCCTCCTCGGACTGGGCGGAGCGCGAAGGCCGCGCCCCGCTGGCCCGCGTCCTCTCCTACGGCATGGTCGGCGACGACTTCGCCTACTTGGCGAAAACGCCGGCCAACGCCGCCAAGCAGGCGCTGGAGAAGATCGGCAAGAGTCCCGATGAAGTCGACCTCTGGGAGATCAACGAGGCCTTCGCCTCGGTTGCCCTCAACTCGATGCGGATGCTCGGCGTCGACGAGGACAAGGTCAACGTCAACGGCGGCGCGATCGCCCTCGGCCACCCGATCGGAGCCTCAGGCTCCCGCATCGTCGGCGCTTTGGTTCATGAGCTGCAGCGCCGCGGCGGCGGCCTCGGCGTCGCCGCGATCTGCTCCGGCGGCGGCCAGGGCGACGCGATCGTGATCGAGGTCTGACATTCACCCCGCGAAAACCGAGCCTGGCGCGGACGCAGGGAGGCCGGTGAAGGGAGCGCACTTCAGTGCGTGACCAAGCCGGCCGACCGAGGACAAAGCCAGGCGAAGGTTTGCAGCGGGGTGCGGCGTTCTTTGACCTGGACAAGACCCTGATGGCGGGGTCCTCCGGGATGCAGTTCGCCCGCGTCGCGGCCCAGCACGGCATCGTCAGTCGCCGCCAGCTCGCCGGCTGGGGCGTCGAGCATTTGCGCTACCGCCTGCGCGGCACCACCGACGAGCGCACCGGGGAGGTGCTGCGGGCCGCCCGCGAGCTGATCCGTGGTGTGCCGGCGAAGACGGTCGAGCGGATGGGGCCGGAGGTGATGGCAGCGGTGTTGCCGCGCGTCTTTCCGCAGATGCTGGCCGAGGTCCACGCCCACCAGGACGCCGGCCGCCCGACCTTCATCGTCTCCGCCGCCGGCAACGACGTCGTCGAGTCGCTGGCCCAGGTGCTGGGGATGGAGGGCGGCATCGGCACCCGTTACGAGGTCGACGCCGAGGGCAACTTCACCGGCCGCTTCGAGGGCCCTTTCGTCTACGGGCCCGGCAAGGTCGAGGCGATGCAGGCCTTCGCCGACCGCCACGAGATCGACCTCGAGGCCTCCTACGCCTACTCGGACTCGCTCTCAGACCTGCCGATGCTGCGCGCGGTCGGCCATCCCGTCGCCGTCAACCCCGACCCGCCACTGGCCGCGCTGGCACGCGACGAGGGCTGGCAGACGCTGCGCTTCGAGCGCATCGGCCGTCGCCTGGTTGCCGTCGCGGTCACCGTGCTGGCCAGCGTCGCCGGCTTCGGTGCCTCCCGCGTCGCCGCCCGCCGCAGGCCGCCGCCCCGGCGGTTCGGCCTCCGGCCCTAGACTTCTCCCATGGCGGCCGAGCCGGGTTCGAAGCCCGAGTTCAAACAGCGCGACGCGAACTTCACCACCATCTCCGGTCAGGAGATCGAGCCGCTCTACACCGAGGCGGACCTCGACCCCGGCCTCGAGGGGCGGGTCGGCGAGCCCGGCGAGTACCCCTTCACCCGCGGCCCCTACCCCTCGATGTACCGCGGCCGCCTCTGGACGATGCGCCAGTTCGCCGGCTTCGGCACGGTCGAGGAGACCAACGAGCGCTTCCACTACCTGCTCGACCACGGCCAGACCGGGCTCTCGACCGCCTTCGACATGCCGACCCTGATGGGTTACGACTCCGACCACGAACGCAGTCTCGGCGAGGTCGGCCGCGAGGGCGTCGCCGTCGACACGCTCGACGACATGGAACAGCTCTTCGAGGGCATCCCGCTCGGCGGCGTCACCACCTCGATGACGATCAATGCCCCGGCGGCGATCCTGCTCGCCTACTACGTCTTGGTCGGCGAGTCCCAGGGCGTGCCCCCCAAGAAACTCGGCGGCACGATCCAGACCGACATCCTCAAGGAGTACATCGCCCAGAAGGAGTGGTGTTTCCCGATCTCCCCCGCGCTGCGGCTGGTCACCGACATGATCGAGTGGTGCACGGAGAACATGCCCCGCTGGCACCCGGTCTCGATCTCCGGTTACCACATCCGCGAGGCCGGCTCCACCGCCCAGCAGGAGCTCGCCTTCACCCTCAAAGACGGCTTCACCTACGTCGAGGAAGCGATCGCCCGCGGCCTCGACGTCGACGACTTCGCCCCCCGGCTCTCCTTTTTCTTCAACGCCCACGTCGATTTCTTCGAGGAGATCGCCAAGTACCGAGCGGCCCGCCGCATCTGGGCGAGGGAGATGAAGGAGACCTACGGCGCCACCAAGGAGGAGTCGATGCGGCTGCGCTTCCACACCCAGACCGCCGGCGTCTCCCTGACCGCCCAGCAGCCGCTCAACAACATCGTCCGCACCTCCCTGGAGGCGATGGCCGCCGTCTTGGGCGGCACCCAGTCTCTGCACACCAATTCCTACGACGAGGCCCTCGCCCTGCCGACCGAGGAGGCGGTGCGGGTGGCCCTGCGGACCCAGCAGATCATCGCCTCCGAGTCCGGTGTCACCAACACCGCCGACCCCCTGGGCGGCTCCTACTTCGTCGAGAAGCTGACCGACGAGATGGAGGCGGCAGCCTATGGCTACTTCGCCCGCATCGACGAGCTGGGGGGGATGGTCGAGGCAATCCGCCGCAACTACCCCCAGCGCGAGATCGCCGACGCCTCCTTCGTCTACCAGCAGGAGCTGAACGAGCGCAAGCGGATCGTCGTCGGCGTCAACGACTTCGTCCAGGACGGCGAAGAGCCGACTCCGATCCTGAAGATCGACCCGGCGCTCGAACGCAAGCAGGTCGACCGCCTGGCGGCGACCCGTGCTCGCCGCGATGGGGCCGCCGTCGAGCGCGCCCTGACCGACCTCAAACAGGCTGCCGCCGGCGAGACCAACCTGATGCCGCCGATCATCGCCGCCGCCCGTGCGCGCGCCACCGAGGGCGAGATGATCGCGGCCATGCAGGAGGTCTTCGGGACCTACACCGAGTCGCCCGTCTTCTAGACAGGCGCTACGCTTCCGCCGCCGATGGAGACCGCCACCGCCCGCAAGATCCGCGTTGTCGTCGCCAAGCCCGGCCTGGACGGCCACGACCGCGGCGCCAAGATCATCGCCCGCGCTCTGCGCGATGCCGGCATGGAGGTCATCTATACCGGTCTGCACCAGACGCCCGAGCAGATCGCCGAGACGGTGATCCAGGAGGACGCCGACGCGGTCGGCCTCTCGATCCTCTCCGGCGCTCACATGACCCTGGTACCCCGGGTCGTCGCCCTCCTCAACGAGCAGGGCGTCGACGACGTCCTGGTCACCGTCGGCGGCACGATCCCCGCCGACGACATCCCCGAGCTGAAGAAGCTCGGCGTCGCCGCGGTCTTCACCCCGGGCGCCGGCACCGAGGAGATCGTCGACTTCATCCGCGCCGGCGCGACCGAGCGCCACGAGCGCGGCGAATAGCTTCCGAGCGCAGCGGCTATCATCGCCCCGATTGACTGGTCAATCAACCAGTCGCTCGCAACCGATAACATGCCCGGCCGCTACCGGCCCGCGAGGCGCAATCCGCAGCCCGCGACCACCTGAGAATCGTTTCCCCAAGGAGGCTTCACTTGAAGATCTGCGTCCTGGTCAAGGAGGTTCCGGACGCCGCGGTACAGAAGCGCATCGATCCCAACACGATGCGTCTGGACCGTGGCGGCGAGAAAAACCTCAACCCCTTCGATACGCACGCCCTCGAGGCGGCCATGCAGATCAAGGAGGGTGGAGCGATCCCGGTCGAGGAGGTGGTGGCCGTGACGATGGGCCCTGGCTCCGCCGTCCGCGCTCTGCACAAGGCCGTCGCCCTCGGCGCCGACCGCTCCGTACACCTCTCCGACGACGCCCTGCAGGGCTCCGACGTCTGCGCCACCGGCTACTCGCTGGCCAAGGTGCTCGAGTCCGAGAGCCCCGACCTGGTCCTGCTGGGCCAGCAGTCCGATGATGGCGAGTGCTACACGATCGGTGCTGTGGTGGCCGACCACCTGCAGATGCCCTCGCTGACGCAGGTGATCAAGATCGACGTCAACGACGGCAAGCTGCGCTGCGAGCGCCAGGCCGAGTACGGCTACGACACCGTCGAGATCGAGCTGCCCGCCGTGATCAGCGTCGGCGACGCGATCAACGAGCCTCGTTACCCGAGCCTCAAGGCGATCATGGGCGCGAAGAAAAAACCGCTCGACACCAAGGCCACTGGCGACGTCGGCATCGACGGCGGCATGGTCGGCACGGCCGGTTCCAAGACCGCGGTCCTCGCGCTCAACCCGCCCCCCGCCAAGGTGGCCGGCGAGATCATCGAGGACGAGGACACCAACGAGACGGTCGAAAAGATCGTCGCCTGGCTCGACGAGAGGAAGCTGATCTAGATGGCAGGCATCCTGGTTTACGCCCTGCACGACGACGAGGGCAACTTCAACAAAAACTCACTCGGGGCGATCTCCGAGGCGGCCAAGCTGGCCGGCGAAATCGGCGGCGAGGCCGCGGCGCTGGTCGTTGGCGACATCGCCGACGACGCCTGTGCCGGCCTCGGCAACTGGGGCGCGGCCAAGGTCTACCGGGCCAAGAGCGTTCCCGAGGGGCTGGCCCAGCCGATCGTCGACGCGATGGCCAAGGTCATCGCCGAGAACGACATCTCCTACGCCCTGTTCGGCGGCGGTCTGCTCGGCTTCGAGATCGGCGCCGGCCTGACCGCCCGCCTCAACGCCGGCGTGACGATGGAGGTCACCGAGGTCAAGGTGCAAGACGGCAAGCTGGTCGCCGAGCGCCCGATCCTGCAGGACTCCGAGATCGCCGACGTCGGTTACGTCAGCGAGCCCGGCATCATCATCAGCCGCCTCAACGCGTTCGACGCCAAAGAGAGCGGTGGCACGGCGGAGGTCGTCGACGTCGATGTCGAGCTCTCCGCCTGGTCGACCAAGGCGACGATGGTTCAGCGCGGCGAGCAGCGTGGCGCCGACGTCAACATCGAGGACGCCGACATTCTCGTCGGCGGCGGTCGCGGTCTCGGCGCCGCCGAGGGCTTCAAGCTCGCCGAGGAACTGGCCGAGTCGATGGGCGGCGCCGTCGCCGCGACCCGCGCGGTCGTCGACGCCGGTTGGTACCCCTACGCCGCCCAGATCGGCCAGACCGGCAAGACGGTCGCGCCGAAGCTCTACCTCGCCGCCGGTGTCTCCGGCGCGATCCAGCACAAGGTCGGGATGCAGAACTCGGAGAACATCCTTGCGATCAACAAGGATCCGAACGCGCCGATCTTCGAGTTCTCCGACCTCGGCGTGGTCGGCGATCTGCACAAGATCGTCCCCAAGCTGACCGAGGCGATCAAGGCGAAGAAGGCCGGCTGAATCACCCGGGGGGCTTCGGCCCCCCGGCTGCTGTTCCCACTGACGAATTGACGGAATTGGAGTCGAGATGCCCGTAGCACCGAGCGAGTTTCCGCCCCCGTTCGATCCCGCCGAGGCGATCGGTCCGCCGACCGACGCGCCGGACGAGCGCATTGAGGTAGGCGTCGCGATCGTCGGCGGCGGTCCCGCCGGTCTCGCCTGTGCCAACAAGGTCATGCAGCTGCTCGAGAACGAGCCGGAGCTGACCGAGAAGCTGGGCGAAGTCCCGGTCGCGGTGATCGAGAAGGGCAAAGTCGCCGGTGCGCATCTCCTCTCCGGGGCCAACATGAAGCCCTCGGCGATGGAAGAGCTGTTCCCCGACCTACCGAAGGACGAGTGGCCGGTCTACCAGGAGGTCACCAAGGACGCGGTCTACCTGCTGACGCCGAAGGCGGCGCTGCCGCTGAAGCCGATGCCGCCGAACTTCAAAAACCACGGCAACTACGTCACCTCGGTCGCCAAACTCGGCCGCTTCCTCGCCGAGAAAGCCGAGGAGGCCGGCGTCTACATCCTCTCCGAGACGGCCGCGACCAAACTGCTCGTCGAGGACCGCGTCGTCAAGGGCGTCCGCTCCGGCGATCGCGGCCGCGGCAAGGACGGCGAAGAGCTCGGCAACTTCGAGCCCGGCTCCGACGTCGTCGCCAAGGCGACCGTCCTCGCCGAGGGCACCGTCGGCCACCTCACCTACGCCGCCTATGACTACTTCGACATGCACGGCGCCGACCCGATGCGCTGGGAGCTCGGGGTCAAAGAGGTCTGGGAGGTGAAGGAGCCGCTCGACCGGGTCATCCACACGATGGGTTGGCCGCTGCGCAAATCCCCACGTTTCAACGAGTTCGGTGGCAGCTTCATCTACCCGATGGGCGAGGACAAGCTCTGCATCGGCCTCGTCGCCGGGCTCGACTACACCGACGCGACGTTCTCGGTCCACGATGCCCTGCAGCTGCTCAAGACCCACCCCTTCATCAAGAAGCTGCTCGAGGGCGGCAAGCGTGTTGCCTGGGGCGCCAAGACGATCCCCTCAGGTGGCTACTTCGCGATGCCGAAGCGGCTCGCGGTGCCGGGCATGATGGTCGCCGGCGACGCCGCCAGCATGGTCAACGTGCCCACCCTGAAGGGCGTCCACTACGCGATGCACGCCGGGATGTACGCGGCGGAGACGATCGTCGCGACGCTCAAAGAGGACATCGACTCGGTCAACTTCGAGGCCTACGACGAAAAGGTCCACAAGTCGGCGATCGAGAAGGATCTCTACGAATCGCGCAACATGCGCCAGCCCTTCTCCAAAGGCTTCTTCCTCGGCGGCGCCCTCGCCTCGGCGATGACCGTGACCAAAGGCAACTTCCCCGGCGGCCACTGGAAGCAGGAGCACGACTCCGAGGTCGAGATGGACATCGGCAAGGCCGGCGACACCTACGTCAAGGCCGACAACGAGCTGACCTTCAACAAGCTCGACTCGGTCTTCCTCTCCGGCAACGCGACCCGCGACGACGCCCCCAATCACGTCCGCATCCAGGCCCGCGTCCCCAAGGAGATCGCCCAGACCTGGGTCTCGATGTGCCCGGCGCAGGTCTACGAGATCCCCGAGGAGCAGCTGGAGAGTCAGCGGGCCGAGGTCGACGTCCACGTCACCGCCTCCAACTGCGTGCAGTGCGGCGCGATCACCGCCAAGGGCGGGCGCCTGACGCTACCCGAGGGTGGCGACGGGCCGCTGTACCAGGAGACGTAGTAGAGAAGTCGCAGGATCGGCACGGTTAGCACGCTTCGCGCGCGGGCCGGACATCTCCCCTCGGTATTGACGCGTAAAGAGGACGAAGCCGTCGCCTTGGCGACGGTCGGCGGCGGCATCTTCGGGCTCGTCAGTGCGCTGCTCGCGATTGTCGCAGCGAGCTTTCCAGCGTAATCTTTTGTCTGCAATACTTAGGGGGTCTGATGAATGAGCGCACCGCACTCGGCTTTGCCTTCGCCGCCGTCATCGCTCTGACGGCAGCCACTCTTGGCGGACTTGCCTTGGCAGAGGCGGGCTCCAATCTGCTTGTGATGGCATATGTGCTGCTCTTGATCGGAGGCTCTTACACGGTGTCCCGAGTCGTAACGCACTACCGGTCTTAGAAACTCCAGACGGCAGCACCGCGTGCGGCGGATATGGTCGCGCCCGTGTTAGCTCTTGGAATAGCTGCGGCGGTTGGAGCCTCGGTCCTCTACAACACCTCGATCGCGCTGCAGGCGCTGGAGGCTCGGGATGTGCCGCACGAGCACTCGTTCCGGGTCTCGCTGATCGGCAAGCTGGTACGGAACCCGAAGTGGTTGGGGGCGACGGCGCTGGGGTTGCTGGGGTGGCCGCTGGAGATCGTGGCGTTGCTGCTGGCGCCGTTGACCGTGGTGCAGCCGTGTCTGGTCAGCGGGCTGATCGTCTTGCTGTGGCTGGGGGCGACGAAGTTGGGGGAGGCGCCGGGGAAGCGCGAGTTCGTCGCGGTGGCGGCGATCGTGGGGGGGGTGGCAGGCGTCGCCTTGGTGGCCCCCGACCGCACCACCGACCATGCCGGCACGGCGGCGATCGCGGTTGCGCTCGCGCTGGTGGCGATCCCGATCGCAGCTCCATACCTGCTCAACGGGCGCACTTCCCGGCTGGGGCTGCTGGCCGTGCTCAGCGCCGGCTTCGGCTACGCCTGGACCGCGATCGCCAGCAAGCTGCTGACCGACGAGCTGGCGGCGGGGACGCTGCTGATCGCGGTGGTCTGGCTGGCCACGGCGCTGGCCTCGGAGGGGCTGGCGCTGCTGAGCGAGATGAGCGCGCTGCAGCGGCGGCCGGCGACCCACGTCGCCCCGGTGATGTTCGCCGTCCAGGTGCTGATCCCGGTGATCCTGGCGCCGCTGATCTTCGAAGAGAAGTGGTCGACGACCCCGCTCGACGGCGCCGTCCTCGTCGCCTTCATGGCCATCGCGCTCGCCGGTACCACGCTGCTGGCGGGTTCTCGCGTGGTCGGGGCCGTGATCGAGAGCGCCCACGCCGGGGACTGAATTCGGGCCGGTCCCGGTATTTGATCCGGTTTCGCTGGTAGCCTTGCGCCCGCCTCGGCACCGATAATCAGTCAACCTCCGCCGAGCGAGCCCCAGCCACACTCACCAAGGAGCCATCGTAGGGCCCGCAGAGACAACCCGGCCCGATGCGGCCAAGTTCGCAATCGGGTTCGACCATCGCGACCGCACCCGCCTGTTCGACCTCTGGACCGAGGTGCTCGACTCCGAGCAGTGGTCCGAGGGAGCCAAGCTGGCCGCTTTCGAGCAGCGCTGGTCGGAGTGGAACGGCCTGCCCAGCCTTGGCCTCTCCAGCTGGGCCGGCGGCGCTCTGGCCGCGCTCGAGTTCGCCGGTGTCAAGGGCGAGACCGTGCTCTGCCCCTCCAACACCTTCATGGCGACGCCGCTGGCGGCGATCGGGGCCGGCGCCGCGGTCGAGTTCGTCGACTGCAACCGCGGTGACCTCTGCATGTCCTTCGACGACTTCGAGCGCAAGGCCGAGCAGCACAAGCCGCGGGCCGCGATCCTCGTCCATATCGGCGGCCACATCGCCTTCGACTCGGAGCGGATCGCCGCCTACTGCCGCGAGCACGGGATCTTCCTGCTCGAGGACTGCGCCCACGCCCACGGCGCCGACTGGAACGGCGGCAAGCCGGGCGGCTTCGGCGACGCCGGCGTCTACTCGCTCTACGCGACCAAGACCGTCTCCAGCGGCGAGGGCGGCGTGCTCGTCTCCTCCAACCGGGAGCTGATCGAGTTCGCCGCCAAGTTCCGCAACTACGGCAAGTTCGAGCACGAGGTCGACGGCCTCAACTTCCGCATGAGCGAGTTCACCGCCGCCCTGGCGCTGATCCAGGCCGAGCGGATGGAGGAGATCGTCGCCTGGAAGAACGAGTACGCCCGCGAGCACCTCGACCCCGTCCACCCGGCGCGGCTGGAGCTGCCCGAGGGGATGGCCTCGGGCTACTACAAGTACATCGTCTTTGAGGAGATCGAGAAGTCCACGGGTCGTGTCTACGACCAGCCCTGTCACCGCATCATGGGCCGCTCCGACGAGCTGCCGAACACCGACTGGGTGGCCGAGAACCACTGGTGCGTGCCGCTCTATTACCACCCCGAGAGCCGCGCGGCGGCCCTACGTCAAGAGGAGGCTGCATGAGGGTCCTGGTAACCGGCGGCGGCGGCTTCATCGGCTCCCACGTGGTCGATCGTCTGCTCGACCGGGGCATGACGCCGCGGATCTTCGACCTCAGTGCCTCCCCGTACCACTCGCCGCTCGAGGTCGAGACCTTCACCGGTTCGATCACCGACCCGGCCAACCTCGACCTGGCGATGCGCGACTGCGACGCCGTCATCCACCTCGCCGCCGTCGCCGACGTCGGCCACGTCCTCGCCGACCCGGTCCTGGCCGAGGAGGTCAACACCCGCGGCACCCTCAACGTGCTCGAGGCGGCAGCCGGCGCCAAGGTCGGTCGCGTCGTCTACGGCTCGACCACCTGGGTCTACAGCGACTGCGTCGAGCAGAACGTCAGCGAGGAGACGCCGATCCCGGCGCCGCGCCACATCTACACCGCGACCAAGCTCGCCGGCGAGACCTACTGCGCCGGCTACTCCGAGCTCTACGACCTCGACAGCACCATCCTTCGCTTCGGCATCCCCTACGGCCCCCGCGCCCGCGCCGCCGGCGTCGTTGCCAAGCTCACCGACCTCGCCTTCGAAGGCAAGTCGCTGACGATCGCCGGCGACGGCAGCACGACCCGCAGCTTCATCTACGTCGAGGACCTCGCCGACGGCATCGTCGCGGCGCTGAAGCCGGAGGCCGCCGGTCGCACCTACAACCTCTCCGGCGAGGAGGTCGTGACGATCCTCGAAATCGCCGAGCGCGTCCAGGAAAACACCGACAACTGCGAGATCGTCCACACGCCGCCGCGCCCGGGCGACTTCCCCGGCAAGGCGATCTCCAACGAGCGGGCGCTCGAGGAGCTCGGCTGGAAAGCCGAGACCAGCTTCCGCGAAGGGGTCAAGAAGTACGTCGAATGGGTGCGCGGAACGACTCGCCCGCCCGACCCGATCCCGGGCAAACAGCCCTCGCTGAACGGCAACGAACACGCCGCCGGCGCGCTGCTCTCCGGCGCCGCCCGCGCCGAAGAGCGTCCGCCGCGGGTCCTGGTGCTGACCGCCGACATCGGCGAGGGCCACGACCTGCCGGCGCGGATCATCAAGGCCGACCTCGAAGAGGAGGTTCCCAGCGCCGAGGTCGAGATCGCCAACGGCCTCGACGCGATGGGGAGGATCTGCGCCGCGGTTCTCCGCAACGGCTCCAAGGTCACCTTCCGCTGGATGCCATGGCTGTTCGACATCCAGTACTGGCTGATCACCAAGTTCGCGCCGACGCGCTGGCTCTTCCACCACATCGGCTACCTGATCGGCGGCCGGGGCTTGATGAAGCTGATCGCCAAGCACGATCCGGACGTCGTCATCTCGACCTATCCCGGGGTCACCGCGGTGCTGGGGATGCTGAGGGAGAACCGGCGCCTGGAGATCCCGGTGCAGTCGGCGATCACCGACCTGGCGGGGCTGCGCTACTGGGCCCACCCTGGAGTCGATCTGCACTACGTCACCCATCCGGAGTCGATCGAGGAGATCGAAAAGCTGGTCGGGCCCGGCACCGTCGAGTGGGTGCGCCCACCGATCTCGAGCGACTTCCTGATGCCGCGCACCCGCCGTGACGCGCGCGAGGCGCTCGACGTGCCGACCCACGCCCGGGTCGTGCTCGTATCGGGCGGTGGCTGGGGGATCGGCGACCTTGAGGGGGCGATTCGCGCGGCCCTCTCCGGCGACGACACCCTGGTCGTCTGCATCACCGGACGCAACGAGGTCGCCCGCGAGAAGCTGGAGCGCAGCTTCGGCGATAACGAGCAGGTCCGCATCCTCGGCTTCACCGAGCAGATGAGCGACTGGATGGCGGCGGCCGACGCGATGATCCACGCCACCGCCGGGCTGACCGTGCTGGAGGCCCACATCCGCGGCTGCCCGGTCGTCTCCTACGGCTTCTCGGCCGGCCACCTGCGCGCCAACAACGCCGCCTTCGAGCGCTTCGGCCTGGCCGAGGTCGCGCGCTCCGACCACGAGTTGGAGTCGGTCCTGCGCCACGTCACCCGCGAGCGCCAGTCGCCCGATTCCTCCTTCGCTTCGCTGCCCTCGATTGCCTCGCGCGCCCTCAGCGTGCGGCCGCGGGTGCGCCCGCAGCCGGTCTGGCGCCTGCGCACCGAGCGGGTCGTCGCGGCCGTCAGCCTCGCCGCCGTCTTCCTCGTCCTGGTGATCGCGGCGGTCCAGCGCGAGGCCCCCTACAAGGTGATCTCGAAGCCGCTGCAGGAGCGCATCCACCTCGGCAAGGACAACGACACCCCGGTCGTCTCCGAAGCCCAGCAGGTTGTGCCGGTCAGGCCGGTCGCCCACCGGGCGGCGGCCAGCTCCACCCCTTGATTGGAGCGGTGGCGGTGGCGGGGGCGGGTCTCGCCGCGGCCGTCGCCTACGCGGGCCCGGCGCTGGCGCCGGTCGTGCCGGCGATCGGCAACTCGCTCGGGATCCAGCTGCGCCAGGAGGGCGAGGCGGGCGTCGCCATCACCTTCGACGACGGACCGCATCCGCAGGGCACGCCGGCGGTCCTGGAGACGCTGCGCGAGGCTGGCGCCGCGGCGACCTTCTTTCTCGCTGGCGAGCAGGTGGTGCAGCGGCCCGCCCTGGTGGCCGAGATCGTCGCCGCCGGCCACCGGGTCGAGCTGCACTGCCATCGCCACCGCAACCAGCTGCGACTCGGAGCGCGCCAGCTGCTCGAAGACGCCGACCGGGCCAAAGCGGCGATCGAGGACGCCGGCGGCCAGGCGGTCGCCGACTACCGGCCTCCCTACGGGATCTTCAGCGCCGTCGGGCTACGGGCGGTGCGAAGCCGCGGTTGGCGCCCGTTGCTGTGGTCGCAGTGGGGGAGGGACTGGACGCGGCGCGCCACCCCTGCCTCGATTGCCCGTCGCGCAACCGCCGGCGCCAGGGCCGGGGACATCCTGCTCCTCCACGACGCCGACTACTACAGCGCGCCGGGCTCCTGGGTCCGCACCGCCGCCGCCCTGCCGATCATCCTCGAGGAGCTCGAGGCGCGGGGGCTGAAGTCAATGCTGCTGCGCCGCTGAGAGGGCGGCGCGAGGGTCCACTGGTCGCAGCCGGCGAAGGCTTCGTCGAGTTGCTGCGCCATCGTGCTTCTGGGTCGTGCCTGGTCGAAGATCTGCTTGGCCACTAGCTCTCCGTCCTGATAGGGGTCGAGGAAGATTCCCCACCCGGTCGGACGAAAAAGCTGCACTTTGCGAACTTCTGGGAACGTCTGTTCGCTTTTAGGCAGAACCGACGAAGGTCGCGATCTCATCGGCCAGGCGCTGCGGCTGGTCCAGCGGCACGAAGGTGCTGGAGTCGGCGATCTCGACGATGCGGGCGTTGCCGGCTTCGGAGGCGAGCCGTTCCGCGTATGAGATTGGGAAGAGCTTGTCGCCGGGAGCCCAGGTGAGCAGGATCGGCAGCTCGGAGCCGCGCAGTTTCGCCGCCGCCTCCAGCGTGTAGCGCTTGTTCATGCCGACGGTCACCTTCTTGAGGTCGTGGCGGACGCCGCGGTCGTGCATCGCCGGCTCCATCCAGGAGGAGATCAACTGGGCGGGGATCGGCGTCCGCGCAAAGGGCTTGAAGGCCGCGCGCGCGATCGCGCCGACCCGGAACGGGATCGCCAGCGCCGACATCCCGCCGGGGAGTTTGGCGAGCGGCACCATCGCCTTGAACATTCCCGGCGGGAAGTTCTCGTGGGTGTCGCAGTTGGTCAGCACGAGGCGGCCGATGCGCTCCGGGTGACGGGTGACCAGGACCTGGGACATGGCGCCGCCGGAGTCGTTGCCGACGATCGTCACGTCCTCGAGGTCGAGCGCCTCGAGCAGGGCGGCGATCGTCGCCGCGATGCCGGGAGGGGAGAGGTCGGCGTCGGGCTTCATCGCGATCTGCTGGGCGCCGATCGGCCAGTCGGGGGCGATGCAGCGGCAGCGGTCGGAAAGGCGGTCGACGACCCCGTCCCAGAGGCGACCGTCGACGAGGTAGCCGTGGACGAAGACCACCGGCCTACCGCTGCCCGCCTCGCGGTAGCGGATCCTTCCCGCCGGTAGGTCGATCTCTTTGCGCTGATTCGGTTCGGTGGGCATTTGATCCTCCTGGGGAGTTAGCCTCGGCGCATGATTTGGCGCTGGATTGGTCGGTCTGTCGGTCGTTCTTATAACATACGTACAGTATGCATGTAAATCTCAATCCAGATGAAAAATCAAAATCGGCGAGGGCCGGCTTTGGGCGTCGCACTCAGGCGGAGCGAGCGGAGGCGACGCGAGGGGCGCTGATCGGCGCCGCCCGTAGGCTCTTCACCGAGCGTGGCTATGACGAGGTTGGCACGGAGGAGATCGTGCGCGCCGCCGGCGTCACCCGCGGCGCCCTCTATCACCACTTCGGCGGCAAGTCGGGATTGCTGGATGCCGCCTACGAGCAGCTGGAGGCGGAATCGACCGAGCGGGTCGCCCGAATCGTCCTCGGCTCCGACCTGCACAGCCCGCTGGAGGCGATGAAGGCCGGGATCGAGGCCTTCCTCGACGAGTGCGCCGAGCCCGAGCTGCGGCAGATCGCCCTGCACGACGCGCCCGCGGTGCTCGGCTGGGACCGCTGGCGCGAGATCGGCGCCGCCAACGGCCTCGGCCTGATCGAGGCGAGCCTGGCGGCGGCGATCGAGGCGGGGGAGATCCGCGAGCTGCCCGTGAAGCCGATGGCGCACTTGCTGCTGGGGGCGCTCGACGAGGCGGCGATGCTGGTCGCCCGCTCCGAGGACCCGGCCAACCGGGCCGAGGTGACGAGCGTCCTACTGACCGTGCTCGAGAGCTTCGCTGTCGCGCGCAGCGCGTAGACGCACCGAGATCTCGCCTGCCTCGATCTCGATCGCGTCGTCGTGGGAGAGGCGCCGCGACTCCTTCTGCGCGTACATCCGCACGTCGGCCAGCTGCATCGCCGTCGCCGGCACGTCGGCTTCGTCGGGAATCTTCACCGTGCCCCAGGCCGCGCTCAGCTCGAAGCCCGGCCCGCTCGCTGTCAGCGCTTCGGCCGCTCGCTTGGTCACCTCGTCACGCCCGCGGTCCGCGCCGGCGGTCAGGACCGCGAACTCGTCGCCGCCGATCCGGTAGGCGGCGCCCGCGTCGCCTACGGCTTCCTTCAGCTGGGCCCCCAGGCGCTCCAGCATCGCGTCGCCGGCGGGATGCCCGAAGGTGTCGTTGTAGCGCTTGAAGCCGTTGAGGTCGAGCAGCAGCAGTGTCAGCGGCTCCTGCTTGGCACGCAGGCACTGCGCCGCCAGGTCGACCTGCATTCGCCCCTGGTTGCCGAGCCCGGTCAGGTGGTCGGTCCGCACCTGCTCCAGCAGGCGCTTGTTCTCCCGCACGCTCAGGCCCAGGCGGGCGATGACGGCGATCATCGTTGCCGCCCACAGCGCCGTCGTCAGGATGCTGGCGCTGGTGAAGTACTGCATCGCGAAGAGGGCGATCATCACGGCGGCGAAGAAGGCGGGGACCATCAGCTCCCGCCAGCCGTCGAACCGGGCCATCGGCTGGATCGTGTCGGCCCGGACCTGCCAGGCCTCGGCGCCGATGCAGACGGCGGCGAGCAGGTAGATCGGTTCGATCCAGTCGCCCGAGGGCAGGCTGGCGTCGGTCGTCTGCAGCGTGAAGGCGACGTCGGCGACGACCAGGGCGGCGAGGCCGGCCAGCAGCAGCGACCAGGTCCGGCCCGGCCGCCAGCGGGTCAGCGCGACGACGCCGACGACGAGCGCCAGCATGAGGATGTCGCCGATCGGATAGGCGAGGGTCGTCACGACCTGAACCGTGCCGCCGCTGGTGTGGTCGGCGACGAACTCGAAGACGATCGCCGCGCCCAGCGCCGCGGTTCCGAGCGCGGCGATCAGCCCGTCCATCCACAATCGCCAGTCGAGCTCGCGGGCGCGGGCGCGGACCAGCAGCAGTACGCCGGCCGCCGCCAGCGGGTAGAAGGCCAGGTAGCCGATGTCGGCTGGCGAGGGGTAGGGGGGCGAGGGATCGCCGACGAGAAACATGGTCCAGTAGATCTCCGAGGCGCCCCAGCAGAGGACCGCTGCCGCCATCGCCAGCCAGGCCCGCCGCTCGCGCCCGGCGCCGCGCGCTTTGACCAGGCAGGCGAGGCCGGCGCTGACCACCACGGCGTCGTACAGAGGTCCATTGATGGCGGAATCGAGCCCGGATCCGCCGAGCCCCAGCCAGTCATGGAGGATGACCAGAAGCGTGCCGCCAAACAGCACAAACCCAATAGCCGTGCGCAGCCTGCGCACTCCGCGGGGGTCTTGTGCCGGGCTCGCCGCTTCCACACCGGAGTATCGGCAGCGGGGGGCCACTCCTACACCGCGAGCCCACTGCTCTAGAATGATCCAAATGAAGGCAGGAATTCACCCCGAGTACACGCTTGCCAACGTGCATTGCTCGTGCGGCAACCAGTTCTACACGCGGTCGACCAAGGACGACCTGCATGTCGAGCTCTGCTCCGAGTGTCACCCGTTCTACACCGGCAAGCAGAAGCTGGTCGACACCGGTGGTCGCGTCGAGCGCTTCCAGCGTCGCGCTGCCAAGCACCGGGCCGGGAAGTAATCCGTGAGCCCGCCGGTGGGCTCGGCACAGGCATCCCCTGTCTCCTCCTCGAAAAACGGAGGGGACCCGCTGCGCATGCCCGATGGCGCCCTGGTCGCCAAACGCGATGCGCCGGTCGGCGGCCAGGCGGTGCTGGAGGGCGTGATGATGCGCGGCGTCTCGGTCTGGGCCGTGGCGGTGCGCACGCCCGAGGGCCAGATCGAAATCGAGTCCGAACCGCTCGTTCCTTGGGCTCAACGGCACCGGATCTGGCGCCTGCCGATCATTCGCGGCGTCGTCGCCCTCGGCGAGTCGATGAAGATCGGCTTCAAGGCGCTGGCGATCTCCGCCAACGCCCAGATGGAGGAGGACGACGAGGGCGAGAAGGAAGAGATCGGCGGCTGGGTCTGGGGCCTGACGATCGTCTTCTCGCTGCTGCTCTCGATCGGCCTCTTCTTCGTCGTCCCGGTCGGGCTGACCAGCCTGATCAAGGACCAGCTGGGCTCGCCGCTGCTGTTCTGGCTGATCGAGGGAATCCTGCGCACGGGGATCTTCATCGGCTACATCGTCGCGATCAGCAAAATGCCCGACCTGCGGCGCGTCTTCGAGTACCACGGGGCCGAGCACAAGACGATCTCCTGTTACGAGGCCGAAGACGAACTGGTGCCCTCGCGGGCGAAGCTCTACTCGCGCCTGCACCCGCGCTGCGGCACCAGCTTCCTGCTGATCGTGATGGTGCTGGCGATCTTCGTCTTCGCCCCGATCGGGCTGCCGGCCTGGTACTGGCTGGTGCTCTCGCGGATCCTCGGCATCCCGCTGATTGCCGGCCTCTCCTACGAGGTGATCAAGTGGGCGGGCAAGAACCGGCGCAAACGCTGGGTGCGGGCGGTGATGTGGCCGGGGCTGATGCTGCAGAACCTGACCACGCGTGAGCCCGACGAAGAGCAGTTGGCGGTGGCGATCGCCTCGCTGAACGCCGTCCTCGCTCGGGAGAACCCCGAGGAGGCCGCCAAACAGCAGCACATCGAGATCGTCGCCTAGACGGCGAAAACCGGCGCATCTCGGGGTCTTCGGTCGGTCGATTTCGGGTCACGCACTGGAGTGCGCTCCCTTCGTCTCCCTCCCTGCATCCCCCGACCTGCTTGGTTTCGCCGTCTAGGGTTGTTTTGATGATTGAGCAGCTGGTCGAACAGCTAAAAGCGCGCTTCACCGACCTTGAGGGGCAGATGTCCGACCCCGCGGTGATCTCGGACCGGGAGCGATACGCGGACGTCGGTCGCGAGTACCGCGAGCTGCAGCCGGCGCAGGAGCTGGCGCTGGAGTGGGCGACCCTGAAGGACGACCTGGAAGGGGCGCGGGAGCTGCTGGCGGAGGGCGAGGACGAGGAGCTGCGCAAGGTCGTTGACGAGGCGCCGGTGCGGCTGGAGCAGCTGGAAGAGGAGATCCGGCTGGCGATGGTCGAGCGCGACCCCAACGACGACAAGAACGTGCTGGTCGAGATCCGCGGTGGCACCGGCGGCGACGAGGCGGCGCTATTCGCCGGCGACCTCTACAAGATGCTGACCCGCTACGCGGAGGAGCGCGGCTTCTCGACCGAGGTCCTCTCGCAGTCGGTCTCGGAGGTGGGCGGCTTCAAGGACGTCACCTTCGCGGTCAAGGGCGACGGCGCCTACTCGGTGTTCAAGTTCGAGGGCGGCACCCACCGCGTGCAGAGGGTGCCGGAGACCGAGTCCCAGGGCCGCATCCACACCTCGACGGCGACGATCGCGGTGCTGCCGGAGGCCGAGGAGGTCGAGGTCGAGGTCGACCAGAACGACCTCCAGATCGACGTCTACCGCTCCTCCGGGCCCGGCGGGCAGTCGGTCAACACGACCGACTCGGCGGTGCGGATCACCCACAAACCGACCGGGATCGTCGTCTCGATGCAGGACGAGAAGTCCCAGCTGCAGAACAAGGACCGGGCGATGCGGGTGCTGCGGGCGCGGCTGTATGAGCGTGAGCTGGCCGAACAGCAGGCGAAAATCGCCTCCGAGCGCAAGGCTCAGGTCGGCAGCGGCGAGCGCTCCGAGAAGGTCCGCACCTACAACTTCCCCCAGGGCCGGGTCACCGATCACCGCATCAAGCTGACCTCGCACAACCTCGACGGGGTTCTCGGTGGCGACCTCTCCGAGTTCACCGACGCGCTCGCAGCCGAGGAGAAACGACAGAGGCTGCAAGCTGCCGCCGTGGGCTGACGTGCACGCCAGTAGCGTCAGACGGGCTTTGGATGCCGCGACGGATGGCCTCCGGGCGGCCGGAGTCGAAGATCCCCGCCTCGACGCAGAAGTGATGTTGGCAGAGGCCAGCGGCCACGACCGGACTGTGCTGGTCGCGGATCCGGCGATCGAGTTGTCACCGGCGGCGGCGCGCCTATTCGGGGAGATGGTGCGGCGACGGCTGCGCCGCGAGCCGGTCGCCTACATCGTCGGTCGCAAAGGGTTTCGCCACCTCGATATCGCCGTCGACGGCCGCGTGCTGATCCCGCGGCCGGAGACGGAGCTGTTGGTCGAGCTCGCCCTGGAGCGGGAGCCGGCGACCCTGCTCGACGTCGGCACCGGTTCCGGGGCGATTGCCCTCGCCGTCGCCGCTGAGTTGCCCGGGTGTGCCGTGACCGCCACCGACACCTCGTCGGGGGCGCTGGAGGTTGCGGCTGCGAACGCCGAGCGACTCAGCCTCGCCGGGCGCGTCTGCTTCCTTCCGGGCACGGTCCCGGAAGGCGAGGAGTTCGATCTCGTCCTCGCCAACTTGCCCTACGTGGCCGAGACCGAGTGGTCCGGGTTGCAGCCGGAGGTGACGCAGTGGGAGCCGCGGGAGGCGCTGCTCGCCGGCGCCGACGGCCTCGACGCCTATCGGGCCCTGCTCGACGAGCGCGGTAGAGGTTTCAGTCGTTATGCGACTGAAACCTCTACCGCGCTCGCGCTGGAGGTGGGGGAGGGACAGGCGAACGCCGTCGCGGCGCTGCTGCGCGAGGCGGGCTTCGCGCGCGTCGAGATGCGCCGTGACCTGGCTGGCATCGAGCGGGTAGTGGTCGGGGAGCGATGAGCGGAAGCACGGAGATCGTCAGGGTCGAGGCGGGCGCCGCCGCGACCGCCCGCGCTGCTTTCGAGCGGTGCGTCGCCGCTGGCGGCATCGCCGTCTTCCCCTCCGACGGTCTTTACGGTCTCGCCTGCGATCCCCTCGACGGGGACGCGATCAGGCGCATCCACCAGCTCAAGGGCCGCGACGACGGCAAACCGTCGGCGGTCATGTATTTCTCGCCACTGGCGATGCGGGAGCTGGTCGCCGAACTGCACCCGCGCACTGCCGCCGCGGTCAGCGCCCTGCTGCCCGGCCCGGTGACGCTGATCGTCGCCAACCGAGGCCAGCGCTACCCGCTGGCCTGCCGCGCCGACGTCGACCGCCTCGGCATCCGTCTGATCTCTGGCCCGCTGGCCGGCGCCATGTGCCCCGTCTTCCAGACCTCGGCCAACGTCAGCGGCAAATTCGCTCCGGCCAGCCTCGACCAGGTGCCGGCGGAGATCGTCGCGGGGGCAGAGCTGGCGATCGACGCGGGCACGTTGCCCGGTCTGCCCTCGACCGTGGTTGACATCTCCTCGATCGACGAGGACGGCAGCTGGAGTGTCCTCCGCCACGGCGCCCTCTCGCCCGGTGACCTGGCGAGCGCCCTCGCCTCCGTCGGCCTCGGCTAGGAGGATTAGCAGCCGCTATCGCCCCTGAAGGGCAGGCGGACCAGGCGCCGGGAGCTGTTGTCCTCCTCGTTGGACTCGAAGAGCAGATGCTGTGGGTCGACGATCATTTCGAAGGCGAAACAGCCGCGCAGGCCGGAGACGTTGATGTATTGCTTGTCGTAGTCGGCCGGATAGATGTCGGACCAGCCAACCGAGGTCCCGAGGGTGACCCGCTTGCGGAACGGGTTCTGGTTGCAGCCGGGGTACTGGCGGTTGTCGGGCGAGTGTCGCCCCGCCCGAGTTCGGTCCAGATCCCGCAGGCAGTAGTTGAGCTTGGGGCTGACGCGAACGACGTCGCCGGGCGCCCCGTCGGTCCCGACCGGGCGCAGCTCGAACTGGGCCAGCTGGTGGACCTTCCAGTAGGCGCCGCCGAAGTAGGCACCGACGTCGGTGAAGCGCAGGGTGGCGCCGGTCCTGGCCGTGATGTGGCCGCCGCCCGCGCGGTAGATGCGCTGGGTGGTCCGCATCGTCCGCCAGCCGTTGCGCTGTCCCCGCACCTCCATCGGCCCGCGGCCGCGGCTGCGCACGTCGCTGGTCGCCCGCAGCAGCTGGCGGCCGTAGCCCTGCTGCACGTAGAGGTCGGTGGGCGGTCCGATCCGCAGGTTGGGGCAGAGCAGACCGGCGGCTTCGGGCCCTTCGCAGGGATTTTCCGCCGCGAGCGCAGAACCGCTGGCGAGCAGCCCGGCCAGGAGGGTCAGGAGGACGACCGAGAGACGCGTTCTCACCCGGCCCAGACTATCCCGGTCCGTTGCTATGGTCGCCTCTCGTAATGAGCGAGCTGCCCGACAACTTCCAGACCGCCCCGCTGGCCGAGGTCGACGCCGAGATCGCCGCCGTCCTCGACGGCGAGCTGCATCGTCAGCAGCGCACTCTGGAGATGATCGCCTCGGAGAACTTCGTGCCCCAGGCGGTGTTGGAGGCAGTCGGCTCGGTGCTGACCAACAAGTACGCCGAGGGCTATCCCGGCCGCCGCTACTACGGCGGTTGCGAGGAGGTCGACGTCGCCGAGGAACTGGCGATCTCCCGCGCCAAGGCGCTGTTCGGCGCCGAGCACGCCAACGTCCAGGCTCACGCCGGGGCCCAGGCCAACAACGCCGCCTATATGGCGCTGATCGAGCCGGGCGACACCTTCCTCGGTATGGCGCTCGACCATGGCGGTCACCTCAGCCATGGGATGAAGATCAACGTCTCCGGCAAGCTCTACAACCCGGTCCCCTACCACGTGCGCCGTGACGACTTCCGGGTCGACATGGACGAGGTGGCCCAGCTCGCCGAGGAGCACAAGCCGGCCCTGATCGTCGCCGGCTGGTCCGCCTATCCGCGCCAGCTCGACTTCGCCGCCTTCCGCGAGATCGCCGATTCGGTCGGGGCCAAGCTGATGGTCGACATGGCCCACTTCGCCGGTCTCGTCGCCGCCGGCGAGCACCCCAACCCGGTCGAGCACGCCGACGTCGTCACGACGACGATCCACAAGACGCTCTGCGGGCCTCGCAGCGGCATGATCCTCTGCCGCGAGGAGCACGCCAAAGCCGTCGACAAAGCGGTCTTCCCGGGTCAGCAGGGCGGCCCGCTGATGCACACCGTCGCCGCCAAGGCGGTCGCCCTCAAGATCGCCGCCAGCGAGCAGTTCCGCGCTCGCCAGCGACAGACGATCGCCAACGCCAAAGCCTTTGCGGCAGGCCTCGAAGCCGACGGCATCCCGGTCCTCACCGGCGGTACCGACGTCCACCTGGTGCTCGTCGACCTGACCCCGACCGGGCTCGACGGCCAGACCGCCGAGGACCGGTTGGACGAGGTTGGGATCACGGTCAACCGCAACGCGATCCCCTTCGACCCGAGGCCGCCGATGAACCCTTCGGGCCTGCGCATCGGCACGCCGGCGCTGACCACGCGGGGAATGGGTGCGGAGGAGATGACCGAGATCGCCGCCGTGATCGCCACCGCGCTCGGCCCCGACTTCGATTCCGAGAAGGACGGCCTCGCCGCTCGCACGGCGGCGCTGATGGATCGGCATCCGCTTTACCCGCAGCTTTCTCCGATGGTTGTCTAGCGATCCGCCTTTGGACGGGCGGTGGGGAGGGGTCGGGTGTCCCTTCCGCTTGCTGGGATTTTCGCCGGGAGCCCTGCCTCTCTCGCCGAGCCGCCAGGGCGAAAATCAGGACGCCGCGCGCTCCAGGGACACCCGACCCCTCCTCGCGGGTCCGATCGGTCGCTGGTAGCTAGGGTCGGCTGATGCTGATCTGGGTTGATTGCACCGCTGCCGCGCACCCGTTGGTACTGCGGCCGATTATCGAGCGGCTCGGGGCGCAGGGGAACGAGGTCTTTATTACCGCGCGGGAGTACGGGCAGACGGTGGGGATACTCGAGCGGCTGGGGATGCCGTACACCGTGGTCGGCGAGCACGGGGGGGCTTCGAAGCTGGGGAAGGTGCGGGCGCTGGGGGGGCGGTCGGCGCGGTTGGCGCGGGTTGTCTGGAAGCGAGCGCCGCAGCTGGCGATCGGGCATGGCTCGGTTGACCTGGCGGTTGTCGCGGCCAGCTACCGGATCCCCTCGGTGCAGATGCAGGACTACGAGTTCGCGCAGCTGCAGCGGCAGATCGCCTTCCGGCTCGCGCGTCGGGTGCTGGCTCCCGACACGATCCCCACGGAGCGACTGGCCAAGCTCGGGGCCAGGGGGGAGAAGCTGGTCCGCTACCCGGGTCTGAAGGAGGAGTACTACCTGGCCGGCTTCGAGCCCGATCCGGCGGTGCTGGGCGAGCTCGGGCTCGATCGCGAGAAGGTGCTGGTGGTCGTGCGGCCGCCGCCGGAGACCTCCGAGTACCACGCCCGCAACGACCTCTACGGGGCGACGATCGAGCGCCTCGCCGCCGCGGGCGAGGCTCAGGCGGTGGTCATCCCCCGCACCGAGCAACAGGGAGCGGCGGTGCGCGCCCGCGGCGCCGCCAACCTGATCGTCCCCGAGCGGGCGATCGACGCGCAGAGCCTGATCGCCTATGCCGACCTCGTGGTCAGCGCCGGGGGGACGATGAACCGCGAGGCGGTGGCCCTCGGCACGCCGGTCTTCACCACCTTCACCGGCCGCATGGGCGGGGTCGACGAGGCGCTGATCGCCGACGGCCGCCTCCAGGTCCTCGCCGACCCGGCGGCACTGCAGCTGCGCAAACGCGATTCGCCGGTCGGTGTCCTTTGCCCGCGCGACGCCGCGCCCCTCGTCGAGGGGGCCCTCGGCGCCGTCGCGGAGCTCAAGTAGCCTGATCCGGCCCGCTCTCCGGCAGGGGCAAAGAGCCCAATGGACGTGACGACCACCGACGCCGTCTTCGCCTTCCTCCTGGCCGCGGCCATCGCCTGGCTGCTGGTTCCCTACGCCGAGCGGCTCGCCGTCAGGGTCGGGGCGATCGACCTGCCGAAGCCGCGGGGCCTGCACGACAAGCCGATGCCGCGGCTCTCGGGGCTGGCGATCCTGGTCGCGGTCGAGGCGGCCGGCTGGATCTGGCTGCCCGCCGATGGCGAGAGCCGCTCGATCCTGCTGGGCGCGGTGGCGATCGCCGCGGTCGGGGTCATCGACGACGTTCGCGGCCTCTCCGCCTTCCCGAAGCTGGTCGGTCAGATCGCCGCGGCGGCGATCCCGGTTGCCGCTGGGGTCCGGGTCGACAACCTCACCCTGCCTTTCGTCGGGGGGTTCGAACTGGGCTGGCTCGCCTATCCGTTGACCGTGCTCGGGATCGTCGCCGTCGTCAACGTGATCAACTTCCTCGACGGCGTCGACGGGCTCGCCGCCGGGGTCTGCACGATCGCCGCGATCGCCCTTGCGGCGATCGCGCTCTCGCTCGATCGCAACGCCGCTGGCGTGTTGGCCGCAATCACCGCCGGCGCCGCGCTCGGCTTCCTCCGCCATGGCTTCCCGCCCGCCTCCAGCTTCATGGGCGACACCGGCTCCAACCTGCTCGGCTACCTGCTGGCTGTCGCCTCGGTGCAGGGAGCGCTGAAGACCAACGCCGTGATCGCCCTCGCCTTCCCCCTGATCGTGCTCGCGGTGCCGATTCTCGACACCGGCTTCGTCGTCGCCAAGCGGCTCAAATACCGCCAACCGATCTACCAGGCAGACAGCTGGCACTTCCACCACCGCATGGCCAACATCGGCTTTTCCCAGCGTCGCACCGTCGCCTACCTCTATACGTGGACGCTGGTGATGGCGGCGCTGGCGCTGGCCCTGCGTTTCGTCCCCTACAGCGACGACCGCGGCCATTTCGACCTGGTCTGGACCCTTGTGATGGGCCTTCTGATCCTGCTCGCGCTGGCCGCCAGCGTCTATCTCGTCTACGTGCTGGAGATCCTCAAGCTGCGTGGCGGCCGCATCAATCCGGAGACGGGAGAGTTCGAGGCGATCGATCTGGACGACGCTAGTAACAGGTTGTGACAAACCTCACGAATCCGCATCAGAAAGCCAATTATCCGGCCCTTCGGATATAGTCGAATATCCGCTCGATCCCCCGAGGAGAGCGGATTTTATGTCTCCTCCCAAGTACGTCGACCTACTAGTGCTGGCCGCCGCGCTCGCAGTGTTTCTGCTGGGCGGGCTGCCCATGCTCGGCTACGCGGTCGGCGCCGTCTCCTGGCTTGCTCAGCGAGGTATTCAGATGCTCGCCGCCAAGCGCTCCCAGGCCGAGCTCAAGGCCGGCAACCGCCAGAAGGCGATGGGGATCGTCGCCGCGACCACGCTCGGCCGCGTCTGGCTGATGGCCACCGCGGTGCTGCTCGTCGGCCTGGCCGAGCGCGAAGCCGGCCTCTCCGCCGCCGTCATGGTCCTCGTCCTCTTTACGATCTCCTTCGCGGCTCAGGGTTTCGCCCACCTCTTCGGCGAGCCCGAGGGGCAGGGAGTGGCATGAGCGCCGAAGCGGCCACCGCCGAGCCCGCGGAGAAGTCCGGGCTGAGCACCAAAGCAAAAGTCTTCATCGGCCTCGGCGTCTACCTCGGGATCGCGATCCTGATGGTGCTGATCTTCGGCAGCTCCGGCAAAAACGAACACTTCCAGCCGCAGAACGAGTTCAAGCTCGAACCGTGGATCTCGATCCACATCGCCGGCATCGACATGAGCGTCAACAAGGCGGTCTTCTACCTCTTCCTCGCCAGCGCCCTGACGATCGGCACGATGCTCTGGATCTCCAATCGCATGCACCAGAAGCCGAACCGGGTGCAGACCGCGATGGAGGTCGCCTACGACATGACCAAGAACACGATCACCGGCGGCAATCTGGAGCCGAAGATGGCCAGCCGCTGGTTCCCGTTCCTGGCCGCGCTTTTCTTCTGGATCTGGTTCTCGAACATGATCGGATTCATACCGCTGCCGACCAACACCGAGCACACGGTCAATGTCTTCGGCGCCGAAATTCCCTCCTTCGCGATCTACGCCGCCACCGCCAACCTCTCGATCCCACTGGTCCTGACCCTGGTCGTCTGGGTCTCCTACCACGTCGAAGGGATCCGGGCCAAGGGCCTGGTCAAGTACCTCGCCAGCTGGCTGCCGCCGGGCCTGGAGGACATGAACCCGGCCGCCAAGGGCTTCATCTTCATCATCGAGGCGATTTCCCACTTCGCGCGGCTGATCTCGCTCTCCGTCCGGCTCTTCGCCAACATCCTCGCCGGCCACCTGCTGCTGCTCTTCATGGGCGGCGGGCTGGCGGTGCTGCTGGGGATCGCCGCGCTCGGAGCCCTCACCTTCCCGCTCGCCTTCTTCTTCTTCATCCTCGAGGTCGGGCTGATCGCAACGCTGCAGGCATTTATCTTCTCGACTCTCACTGCCATCTATCTCGGCGGAGCTACCTCCGCCAGTCATTAGAAAAGGAGCGCTTTTCATGGATCTGTCCCCTGTAATCGCCGCCGTCTCAGACGAAGGCGTGGAAGCCGCCGGTAAGGCCGTCGCCCTCGGCGTCGGTGCCGGTCTGGGCTCAATCGGTGCCGGCATCGGCATCGGCTTCATCTTCGGTAAGGAGATCGAGTCGGTCGCCCGTCAGCCGGAGATGAAAGACGAGCTCCAGAGCATCCGCTGGCTCGGCTTCGCGCTGACCGAGGCCGTGGCCTTCTACACGTTCATCTTCGGCCTGATCGCCTTCTTCCTCTAGGCGCATGGAGTTGCTCGGCTACATAGGCGCGATTCCGCTCGCGGCAGAGGCAGCGGGCGAGGAAGGCGGTGGCAGCTTCCTCGTCTCGCCGGGCCTTGGCCTGATGATCTGGACCCTCGTCCTCTTCCTGTTCACGATGTGGGTCCTCAGCAAGCTCGCCTTCCCGAAAATCCAGGAGGCCCTGGACCGGCGGGCGAAAACGATCGCCGAGTCGCTCGACGCGGCCGAGCGCCAGCGCAAGGAATCCGACGAGCTGCTGGCCGAGTACCGCGGCCGGCTCGCCGAGGCACGGGAGCAGGCCGACGACATCATGGCCCGCGCCCGCAAAGCGGCCGAGACGGCTGAGGCGGAGGCGACTATCGCCGGTAAAGAGAAGCGCGAAGACCTCGTCAACGCGGCCAAGCGCGACATCGAAGCCGAGACCCGGCGCTCGCTGGACCAGATCCGCAACGAGGTCGCGGATCTGACCGTGCTGGCGACCGAGAAAGTGACCCGCAAAAGCCTCAACGCCGACGATCAGCGCCGTCTGGTCGAGGAGGCCCTCAGCGAGGTCGACTTCTCGAAACTCTCGGGGTCGGAGAACTAAGCCCGATGCAGGACGCCGCACACGCCTACGCCGACGCCCTCTTCGAGGTCGGCAAGGAGAAGGGCAAGCTCGACGCGCTGCGCGATCAGCTCGCCCAGTTCGCCGACGCCCTCGACAGCAATCGCGACCTGCAGGTCTTCTTCTTCAGCCCCTACTTCTCCTCGGCCGAGAAGATCGACGGGGCAAAGCGGGCGATCGAGGGCGCCGAGCCCGAGTTCCTCAACTTCCTCGAGCTGTTGATCGAAAAGGGACGGATGCCGGAGATCTTCCGCATCCGCCGCGAGTTCGAGGAGCTGTGGAAGCACGAGAACCGCCGCATCGACGTGACCGTGACCAGCGCGGTCGAGCTGGACCCGGCGATCGTCAGCAAGATCGGCGAGGAGATTCAGCGCCAGACCGGCCAGGAGGTCGACCTGGCCAGCCGCGTCGACGCCGAGATCCTCGGCGGCGTCGTCCTGCAAGTAGGAAACATGGTCCTCGACGCGAGCATCCGCAGTCGTTTGGAGAAACTTCGAAAGAGCGTCGCCTCGGCGGCGTAAGGAGGCAGAGAGCACCAGATGGAGATCAAGCCGGACGAGATCGCAAGCATTCTGCGCGAGCGCATCGAGGGGTTGGACACGGGTTCCGCCGACCTCTCGGAGGTTGGAACCGTTCTTTCCGTGGCCGACGGCATCGCCCGTGTCCACGGGCTCGACAACTGCATGGCGCTGGAGATGCTGGAGCTGCCGCACGACGTGACGGGCCTCGCCCTCAACCTCGAGTCCGACAACGTCGGCGTCGTGCTGTTCGGCGAGTGGGACAAGATCGTCGAGGGCGACACCGTCAAGCGCACCGGCCACCTGCTGCGGATTCCGGTCGGCGACGAGCTGCTCGGCCGCATGGTCGACCCGCTCGGCCGCCCGCTCGACGATCGCGGCGAGATCGCCACCACCGAGACCCGCCCGGCCGAGTTCAAAGCCCCCGGCGTGGTCGAGCGCCAGCCGGTTACCGAACCGGTTCAGACCGGCCTGATGGCGATCGACGGGATGATCCCGATCGGCCGCGGCCAGCGAGAGCTGATCATCGGCGACCGCCAGACCGGTAAGACGGCGATCGCGATCGACACGATCATCAACGCCCGCGACAAGGACATGGTCTGCATCTACGTGGCGATCGGCCAGCGGATGTCGACCGTCGTCCAGCTCAAAGAGGTGCTCGAGGAGAACGGCGCGATGGAGAACACCATCATCGTCGCCGCCCCCGCCGACGAGGCCGCGCCGATCAAGTACATCGCCCCCTATGCCGGCACGGCGATGGGCGAGCACTTCCTCTACAACGGCAAAGCCGCCCTCTGCGTCTACGACGACCTCACCAAACACGCCGCCGCCTACCGGCAGATGTCGCTGCTGCTGCGGCGCCCGCCGGGCCGCGAGGCCTACCCCGGTGACGTCTTCTACCTGCACTCGCGCCTGCTCGAGCGCGCGGTCAAGCTCAACGACGAGCTCGGCGGCGGTTCGCTGACGGCGCTGCCGATCATCGAGACCCAGGCCTCCGACGTCTCCGCCTACATCCCGACCAACGTGATCTCGATCACCGACGGTCAGATCTTCCTCGAGTCCGACCTCTTCTTCTCCGGCGTGCGGCCGGCGATCAACGTCGGCATCTCGGTCTCGCGGGTGGGCGGCAACGCGCAGACCAAGGCGATGAAGAAGGTCGCCGGAAAACTGCGCCTCGACCTCTCCCAGTACCGCGACCTCGAGGCCTTCGCCCAGTTCGGCTCCGAGCTCGACGCCGAGACGCAGAAAGCGCTGACCCGCGGCGAACGGCTGGTCGAGCTGCTCAAACAGAAAGAGCGCGAACCGCTCAGCGTCGGCGACCAGGTCGCCTCGATCTACTCCGGCACCGGTGGCTTCCTCGACCGCATCAAAGTCGAGCGCGTCGGCGAGTTCCTCGGCGACCTGCGGGTCCGCCTGCACAGCGAGAAGGCCGACCTGCTGAAGCGGATCGAGGACACCGGCAAGCTCGAGGAGGCCGACGAGGAGGAGCTGGGCAAGGCGATCAAGGACTTCGTCGACGACTTCGGCGCCGACTTCGACGAGAACGGCGACGCGATCGAGGCCGGCGAGTCCGACCGCATCAAGTCGCACGAGGAGCGCGAGGCCCCCGCTCGGACCACGGAGGCGACGCCGGCGTAGCTCGCTCGGCGCTCTCCCATGGCCAACCAGAAGGAAGTCCGCAGTCGCATTGCGTCGATCAAGAACATCAACAAGATCACGCGGGCGATGGAGATGGTCGCGGCGGCGCGACTGCGCCGCTCCGAGCAGCGGATCGACGCCCTGCGACCCTACGCCGAGGGAATGCGCAAGCTGACTCGCCTCGCCGCCGAGCGGGCCGGCGGTCTGCCGCGGGTGCCGGTGCTCGACGAGCACGAGAGCCTCGACAAGGTCGGCGTCGTCCTCGTCACCGGCGATCGCGGCCTCGCTGGCGCCTTCAACACCAACGTGATCCGCGAAGGTGTCCGGGTTCGCGACCAGGTCCGCGGCGAGGGTGCGGAGACGTCCTTCTCGGTCGTCGGCCGCAAGGGCGTCTCGGCCCTGACCTTCCGCAAGCTCGACGTCCGCACCTCCTACGTCGGCTTCACCGACCGCCCCGCCTTCGCCAACGCCCGCGAGATCGGCGAGGAGCTGACCGCGCGCTACGTCGAGGAAGACCTCGACCGGGTCGAGCTGGTCTACAACCGCTACGTCTCGCCGCTGACCCAGCACGTCTGGCGTCAGACCCTGCTGCCCTTGCAGCAGGCCGACGTGATCGGCGAGGGGGCGGAGGAGGACGGCGCCGAGACGGAGCTGACCGAGGCCGAGCAGGCCCAGGCCAAATCGCAGTGGGAATACGAGCCCGAGCCCGAGGAGTTGCTGGCCCGGCTGATCCCCGAGTACGTGACGATCTCCGTCTACCGAGCATTGCTCGAGTCCGCTGCTTCAGAGCTCGGCGCCCGCATGACCGCGATGCGCAATGCCGCTGAGAACGCGGAAACGATGATGGACGACCTGACCCTGGAAATGAACCGGGTCCGGCAGGCGGAAATCACCCAGGAGATCCTCGAGGTCGTAGCCGGCGCCGAGGCGCTGGGCTAGACCGCACAAACTTGTATTCGAGCAAAGGAACCCATGGCTGAGAGCAACAACGGAACCAACGTAGGACGCGTCGAGCAGGTCACGGGAGTGGTCGTCGACGCGGTCTTCCCCGACCAGCTGCCGGAGATCTACGCGGCCGTGAAGATCGAGATGAAGGGCGATGGCGACAACGAACCGACCGAGCTGATCTGCGAGGTGCAGCAGCACCTCGGCGACGATCGCGTCCGCACCGTCGCGATGGACGCGACCGACGGGTTGCAGCGCGGCGACAAGGTCGTCGACACCGGTGGTCCGATCACGGTTCCGGTCGGCGACGCCACCCTCGGCCGGATCTTCAACCTGCTCGGCGAACCGATCGACAACGGCCCCGCGGTCGAGGCCGAGGAAAGCTGGCCGATCCACCGCCCGGCCCCGAAGGCCTCCGACCTGACCCCGACCCAGGAGATCCTCGAGACCGGGATCAAGGTCATCGACCTGCTCGCTCCCTACGCCAAAGGCGGCAAGGTCGGGCTGTTCGGCGGCGCCGGCGTCGGCAAGACCGTGCTGATCCAGGAGCTGATCCGCAACATCGCCGAGGAGCACGAGGGCCTGTCGGCCTTCTGCGGCGTCGGCGAGCGCTCGCGAGAGGGCAACGACCTCTGGCTGGAGATGAAAGAGTCGGGCGTGATCGACAAGACGATGCTCGTCTTCGGTCAGATGAACGAGCCCCCCGGTGCGCGCCTGCGCGTCGCCCTCTCCGGGCTGACGATGGCCGAGTACTACCGCGAGCAGGGTGGCCAGGACGTGCTGCTCTTCATCGACAACATCTTCCGCTTCGTCCAGGCGGGCTCCGAGGTCTCGGCGCTGCTGGGCCGGATGCCCTCCGCGGTCGGCTACCAGCCGACCCTGGAGACCGAGATGGGCGAATTGCAGGAGCGGATCACCTCGACCGAGCGTGGCTCCGTCACCTCGATCCAGGCCGTCTACGTCCCCGCCGACGACTACACCGACCCCGCTCCGGCTTCGGTGTTCGCCCACCTCAACGCGACCACCGCGCTCTCGCGGGCGATCTCCGAGAAAGGCATCTACCCGGCCGTCGACCCGCTCGACTCGACCTCGACGATCCTCAAGCCCGACGTTGTCGGCGATGAGCACTACCGCACCGCGACCGAGGTCCAGCAGGTCCTGCAGCGCTACAAGGAGCTGCAGGACATCATCGCCATCCTTGGCATCGACGAGCTCTCCGACGAGGACCGCCAGACGGTTTCCCGCGCCCGTAAGATCGAGCGCTTCCTCTCGCAGCCGTTCTTCGTCGCCGAACAGTTCACCGGCCGCACCGGCGAGTACGTGCCGGTAACGGAGACGGTCCGCGGCTTCCGCGAGATCCTCGACGGCGAGCACGACGAGCTCTCCGAGGGCGCCTTCTACATGCAGGGCTCGATCGACCAGGTCACCGAGAACGCCAAGGCAGCAGCGGCGGCCTAGGGAGCGACGTGGCGGCCGAGCACAAGCTGGACGTCGAGGTCCTGACCCCGGAGGGAGAGGTCTTCGAGGGCGAAGTGCAGCAGGTCTCGACCCGCACCGAGGTCGGCGAAATCGGCATCCTCGCTAACCACGCGCCGCTGTTGGCGGCGCTGCAGCCGGCGGAGTTGCGCCTGCACGTCTCCGACTCGGAGACCGTGCGCTACGCCCAGGCCCATGGCTGGCTGCAGATGTTCGGCAACCGGGCGCGGCTGCTGGTCGAGGAGGCGATCGACCCCGAGGATCTCGATGCCGGGAAGTTGAAAGAGCAGCTGGCCGACGCGGAGCAGCGCTGCTCGGAGCATGAGGAGGGAAGCGCTGACTTCGCCCGGGCGCAGAAAGATCGGGATCGAGCCGAAGCGTTTCTTGCGATAGCCGAGGGATGAGCGAGGGGAGTCGAAGGCAGGCGTTGCTTTTCGGGCGGTTGTCGCTTGTCGCCCACAGGGCGACAAATAGCAACCGCTCCCGGGGCGAGGTGGCTGGGCGATGGCTGATGAGCTCGTAGCTCTCGCTGAGCAGCTGATTGGTTTCGAGACCGTCGATCCGGAGTCGATTTCGGAGGCGGCGGGGTTCGTTCAGGGTTGGCTGGAGGCGCGGGGGATTGAGGCTGAGCGGGATGAGGTGAGAGGCCTGCCGGTAATCAAGGCTGAGGTTGGGCCCGAGGATGCGCCGACGGTGGTCCTGCATGGGCACTTGGACGTCGTGCCGGGGCTGACCGGGCAGTTCGATCCGCGGATCGAGGGAGACCGGCTCTATGGGCGTGGCGCCTATGACATGAAGGGGGCGCTGGCGGCGATGCTGGTGACGGCCGCGGCGATGCGCGATCAGGACGGTGTCCGCGTCCGGCTCGGGATCGTCGGCGACGAGGAGTCCGAGGAGGAGGCCGAGCGCGGCTCCGACCACTTGGTCGACAGCGGCTTCCTCGGCGACTTCGCGATCACCGGTGAGCCGACCGACCTGCACATCGGGATCGAGGCCAAGGGGGTGCTGGCGCTGCGGCTCGCGGTCGGGGGGACGGCGGCGCACGGGGCCACGCCCTGGCTCGGCGACAACGCCGTCCTCAACGCGATCGATGTCTTCCGCAGTATCGAGTCGCTACCGTTTGCCCGGCACAGTTCGGAGCTGTTCGACCGCCCTTCGATCAACCTGGGCCGGATCTGGGGTGGCGACGCGCTGAACAAGGTGCCCGACCGATGCGTGATCGACGTCGATATCCGCTACCTGCCCGATCAGGACCCGGCCGCCGTGCTGGCCGAAGTGCGTGGGCTGCCCGGGATCGTGGCGACCTCGCTGTTCACGAGGCCGCCGGCGACGGTCGACCGCGAGTCGCCGTTTGTGCGGGGGCTGCGCGAGTCGGCGGCGGCGCACCACCACGGCGAGCCGATGAGCGTCGGGCGCGACGGTGCTTCGGACGCGGTCTCCTTCCTGCGAGTGGGGGTGCCGGCGGTCGAGTTTGGCCCGATTGGCGCCGGCCATCACGGTCCCGAGGAGTGGGTCTCGGTCTCCTCGCTGGAGACCTACCGGCAGGCGCTCGAATCCTTCCTGCGGGCGATCCCGGGCCGGCTCGGCGATGACTGAGCCGCTGGGGCCGGGCTGGGCCCCGAAGAAGCCACCGCCAAGCGGGGATCCCGAGCCGGCGCCGAAGCCGAAGCGCTTCTGGCTGCGCTTCACCCTGGCATCCCTCTTGATCGTAGGAGTGGCCGCTGCGGCGACCTCGATCAGCATCCTCCGCTACTTCGACAGCATCGCCCAGGCGCTCTCGCACAACAACGTCCTCACCAACGAACTTCACGACGCGCTGGCCGAAGTCGACGGCGGGGCGCCGCAGAACATCCTCATCCTCGGCTCCGACAAACGGGCGGGAGCGGAATTCGAAGAAGACCCGGGGCGCTCCGATACGACGATGCTGCTGCGCCTCGATCCCGACCGCAACGCGATCGCGGTGATGTCGATACCGCGCGACCTCAAAGTCGAAATCCCCGGCTACGGCACCGGCAAGTTCAACGAAGCGTACGCCTACGGTGGCCCCAAATTGACCCTGCAAACGGTCAAGCAGCTGACCGGGCTGCCGATCAACCACGTCGTCAACATCGACTTCCTCGGCTTCGTCCGCGCCGTCTACGCGATCGGCTGCGTCTACGTCGACGTCGACCGCCGCTACTTCCATTCCAACGCCGGCCTGCCGGCCTCCGAGCAATACGCCGAAATCAACGTTCAGCCCGGCTACCAGTTGCTCTGCGGCAAAAAAGCGCTGCAGTACGTCCGCTACCGACACACCGATACCGACCTCGTCCGCTCGGCCCGCCAGCAGGACTTCATCAGCGCCGCCCGCCAGCGGATCTCGGTCCAGGACCTGGTCTTCGACCAGAGCGGCTTGATCGACATCTTCACCAAATACACGACCTCCGACATCAACAACAAGGAAACGATGCTGCAGGTGATGAAACTGTTCCTCGCCTCCCGCAACGCCTCGATCAAAGAGGTCCACTTCCCGGCCGAACTCGGGCCCAGCTTCGTCTACACGACCCCGGAAGCGGTCAACGGCGCCGTCAACATGTTCCTCGGCATCGAAGCCAGCGGCGGCGCCCGGGGGACGCTCGAAGACAGCGAAAAGGACTCGGGCGGCAGGAAGAAAGGCGGCAAGAACGGCAAGAAGGCGAGGGCCCAGGCGGAAAAGCCGCACATCGCCAAGCCGAAACCGCCCGGCAGCGACGGCCTGGTGCCGGCCCGCGAAGTGGGCGAAGCCGAGGGCGAGACCGCGGCCCGCAAGGTCGGCTCCGGCTTCCCGATCTTCTACCCGACCCGGCTGCCCTCCGGTGCCTACTTCGCCGAAAGCAACAGCTACGAGCACGTCCAGGACCCGCGCGTCTACCACCTCAAAGACACCGACGGCGATCGCCACGCCGCCTATCGCATGGTCGGCGTCCTCTCGCTGGACGACGGCGTCCACTACTTCGGGATCCAGGGGGTCCAGGGCTGGTCAGACCCGCCGATCCTCGACAATCCCAGCCTGACCAAGACCATTCACGGTCGCGATTACGACATCTACGTCGACGGCGATCGGGTCAGAATGATCGCCTGGCGCCGCGGTGACAACAGCTACTGGGTCTCCAACGATCTGTTGCAGACCCTGACCAACGACCAGATGGTCGGGATGGCGCGATCGGCTGACGTGATCGTGCCCAAAGCCAAGTCGAAGGGGAGGAAGAAGTGATGAGCGAGCAGCGTGAGCCGGTAGGGGTGATTGGAGTCGGCTGGGTGGGCCTGGTGACCGCGGCCTGTTTCGCCGAGCTCGGACACCCGGTAATCGCCCGCGACATCCTCCAGGAGAAGGTCGACTCACTCGCCCGCGGCGAGCTGACGATCCACGAGCCCGGCCTCGCCGATCTGGTCCGCCGCAACGCCGAGCGGCTGACTTTCACGACCGAGATGTCGGAGCTGCTCGACTCGGCCAAGCTGCTCTTCGTCTGCGTCGATACGCCGCCGACCTACTCCGGTGACGCCGATCTTTCCCGCGTCCGCGCCGTGGTCGAGGAGCTGCCCGCCGACAGCGAGCACGTGCTGATCATGAAGAGCACCGTCCCGGCTGGGACCGGCGCCTCGATCCGCCGCGACATGCCGGACCTCTCCTACGTCTCCTGCCCCGAGTTCCTCAAGGAGGGCTCGGCGGTGGCCGACTTCATGAACCCGGACCGGGTCGTGATCGGCGCCGACTCCGGCGACGCGGCCGCGGCCGCGGCGGTCGGCGCCCTCTACGAGCCGCTCGGCGAGATCCTCCACACCGACGTCGCCAGCGCCGAGATGATCAAGCTCGCCTCCAACGCCTTCCTGGCGACCAAGATCTCCTTCATCAACGAGATCGCCAACGTCTGCGAGGAGGTCGGCGCCGACGTCGGCGAGGTCGCCCGCGGGATGGGCCTCGACGAGCGCATCGGCTCCTCCTTCCTCAAAGCCGGGATCGGCTACGGCGGCTCCTGCTTCCCCAAGGACGTCAGCGCCCTGAAGATGCTGGCCGGCAACACCGGCTATCACTTCCAGCTGCTGACGGCGGTGATCGAGGTCAACGAGCTGCAGAAGCGCCGCGTCGTCGGCAAGCTGAACGCGCACCTCGGCTCGCTGCTGGGCAAGCGCGTGGCGCTGCTGGGCCTCGCCTTCAAGGCCGACACCGACGACATGCGCGAGGCCTCGAGCCTGGTGCTGGCGGCACGCCTGCAGGGCGAGGGCGCCGAGGTGGTCGCCTACGACCCGGTGGCGAGCGAGCGGGCCGGGGAACTGCTCGGCTCCGTGGCGATGGCGGAGTCCGCGCTCGCGGCTCTCGACGGCGCCGATGCCGCGGTGCTGGTCACCGAGTGGGGCGAGTTCGCCGAGCTCGACTGGGCCGAGGCGGCGCGGCGGATGGCGCGGCCGCTGATCGTCGACGGCCGCAACTTCCTCGACCCGACCGCGCTGCGCGCAGCCGGCTTCGAGTACGAGGGGATCGGCAAGAAACAGGAAATTGGAGCGCCGTCCTAGTGCGCCTGACCAAGCAGGGCAAGGACGCAGGGAGCGTGGCGTGCTTTGCACGCGAGCGACCGAGGACGCCGCGCTGCGCCGGTCAGGCGCACTAAAGCATGCAGGCGATCGTCTTGGTCGGCGGCGAGGGGACGCGGCTGCGGCCGCTGACCAGCGACGTGCCGAAGCCGGCGCTGACCCTGGTCGACCGGCCGTTCCTCGCCTACATGATCGAGTGGCTGGGGGCGCACGGGGTGACCGAGGCGGTGCTCGCCTGCGGTTTCCTGCCCGACGTGCTGCGCGAGGCGCTCGGCGACGGCGAGCACGCCGGCGTGCGGCTCACCTACGTGACCGAGCCGGAGCGGCGCGGCACGGCGGGGGCGATCCGCTTCGCCGCCGACGCTCTCGGCGACGACCTCGACGAGCGCTTCCTGGCGCTCAACGGCGACGTCCTCACCGACCTCGACCTGACCGCCCTGATCGGCGCCCACCGCGAGCGCGAGGCGCGGGCGACGATCGCCCTCCACCCGGTCGAGGACTCTGCCGCCTACGGCCTCGTCAGCGTCGACGGGGAGGGCGCCGTTACCGAGTTCGTCGAGAAGACCGGCGAGGCGGTGCCCGGCGAGGTCAACGCCGGCGCCTACTTCCTCGAGCGCTCGGTGCTGGACCTGATTCCGCCCGAGCGCGAGGTCTCGATCGAGCGCGAGGTCTTTCCGCTCCTGGTCGGCAACGGCCTCGGCGCCCTCCGCCTCGACGGCTACTGGATGGACATCGGCACCCCGGAGCGCTACCTGCAGGCGAGCTGGGACATCCTCGAGGGCAGGGTCGCGACGCGGGTGCGGCCGACGGCGCCGGGTCTGCTGGTCGGCCGTGGCGCCGAGATCGAGGCGGGGGCGAGCGTGGGACCGCGCGCCGTCGTCGCGCCCGGCTGCCGCATCGCCGACGGGGCGGAGGTGCGCGACTCGGTTCTGCTCGATGGCTGCAGCGTTGGCGCCGGCGCAAAAGTGAGTGGCTCCGTGCTTGCCGCGGGCGTCAGCGTCGATCCCGGTGCGGAGCTTGTCGACGCGATCGTCGGCCAGGGTGAAAGAGTCCCGGTTCAGGCACCATGATCGACGACGTCCTCGGCATCCCCGACCAGCTTCGCGACGCCCTCTGGCGGATCGAGTCGGCACGCCTGCAGCCCGCCGACGCCGCCGGCCTGATGGTCTGTGGCATGGGTGGCTCGGCGATCGGCGCCGACCTCGCCGCCGCCGCCCTCGGCGACCGCCTCACCCGGCCGCTGATCGCGGTCCGCGGTTACGCGCTGCCGAGCTGGGCGACCCCGGAGTGGACCGTGCTCTGCTCCAGCTACTCCGGCAACACCGAGGAGACGCTGGCCTGCTTCGACGCCGCTGAGGCACTGGGTGCTCGCCGCGTCGTCGCCAGCACCGGCGGCTCGCTGGTCGAGAGGGCACGCGAGGCCGGTTTGCCAGTGGTCGGCCTGCCGGGGATCTTCCAGCCCCGTGCCGCCGTCGCCTACATGTTCACGATCGTCGCCGAGGTCGCGGCGCTGGCCGGCGCCGCCCCGCGCGTCCACACCGAGATCGACGCCGCCGCCGCCTTCCTCGAGCGCGAGGCCGAGTCCCTGCAGGCCCGCGCCGCCGCGATCGCGGCCCAGCTCGAGGGCGCGGTCCCGGTCGTCTACGGAGCCGACCTGACGGCGCCGGTGGCGCGGCGCTGGAAGTGCCAGATCAACGAGAACGCCAAGTTTCCGTCCTTCTTCTCCGAGCTGCCCGAGGCCGACCACAACGAGCTCTGCGCCTGGGGCGCCCCCGGGGCCGGTTTCGCCGCCGTCTTCCTCGAGGACAGCGATCAGCACCCGCGGGTGCGCCGCCGTTTCGAGCTGACCGCCGCCACGGTCGCTGCCGACGGCGCCGCGGCGGTTCGGGTCGAGACCGTCGGCGAGACCCGGGTCGCCCGCCTGCTCTGGGCGACGATGCTGGGCGACCTGGTCTCTTTGGAGCTGGCCCGGGCGCGCGGCGTGGACCCGCTCCCGGTCGCGGCGATCGAGCGCTTCAAGCAGGCGATGGGGCCGGTATGAGGGCGATGGTTCTCGCAGCCGGCCTGGGCACCCGCCTGCGGCCGATCACCTACGACATGCCGAAGCCGATGGTGCCGGTGCTGAATCGGCCGGTGATGGAGCACATCGTTCGCCTCCTCGCCCGCCACGGCTTCACCGAGACGATCGCCAACCTGCACTGGTTCCCGGACCTGATCGAATCCCATTTCGGCGACGGCAGCGAGCTCGGGGTCGCTCTGACCTACAGCCCGGAGGAGCAACTGCTCGGCACCTCGGGCGGCGTCCGCAACGCCGCCGGCTTCCTCGGCGATTCCTTCCTGGTCATCTCCGGCGACGCCCTCACCGACATCGACCTGGCGGCGATGCGCGAGTTCCACGAGTCCCACGACGGGATCGCGACGCTGGCGACCAAGCGGGTCGACGACACCAGCCAGTTCGGGGTGGCGATCACCGGCGCCGACGGCCGTATCCAGGGCTTCCAGGAGAAGCCCGAGCCGGCCGAAGCGCTCTCCGATCTGGCCAACTGCGGCATCTACATGTTCCGCTCCGAGATCTTCGACTTCTTCCCCGAGCCCGGAACCAGCAAGGCGGCGGGCCCCGGCGACCCGGCCGGTTTCGCCGACTGGGCGATGGACGTCTTCCCGCGCCTGCTGGAGGGCGACGTGCCCTTCTACTCGCACGAGATCGAGGCCTACTGGAACGACATCGGCAACCTCGAGGAGCTGCGCCAGGGAACGCTTGACGCGCTCAGCGGCGCCGTTGCGGTCGAGCGCGGGGGCGAGCTGGTGGAGGGCTTCCGCAGCGGCTCGGCCGATGGCGACGAGGGTGCCCTGAAGGGGCCGGTGCTGCTCGGCGCCGGTTGCGAGATCGGCGACGACGTCCGCATCGACGGCCCCTCGGTGATCGGCGCCGGCACGCGAATCGGCGCCGGCGCTCGCCTGCGCGAGGTGATCGCCCTGCCGGGCGCCGAGATCCCCGCCCGCTCGGTCTTGATCGACGCGATCGCCGGTCGCCGCGCCTGAGGCGCGCCCGCGCGGTTCTCGTGACGAAGTTCTGACAGTTTTTTGACGAAGGCCGCGCAACGCGTGCGCGGGTGCCATGGAGGATCGCCGGATGGAGATCCTCCACGCCGTCGCCACCGCCGTCGTGCCGCCGCTCTGCGCCGCCTGCGGGCGCTCCTGCCGCGCCGAGGCCGTCGTCTGCACCCGCTGCGGGCGACGGCTGGCGGCAGCGGAGCCACTGCTCGGCAAGGGCTCGCCGGGACTGGATCGCGCCTGGTCCTCGGCGCCGCACGAGGGCGTTGCCCGCAGCCTGGTCGCGGCGCTGAAGTTTCGCCGCCTGCTGCCGGTCGCCGACCTGATGGCGGACCGGATCCAGTGGCTGGCTCCGGCGCACATGCTGAGCGGCGCGATCGTGCCGGTGCCGCCGGCGCCCTCACGGCTGCGACGCCGCGGCTTCGATCCCGCCGGTGAGCTCGCGGCGGCCTTGGCCGAACGCCTTGACGCACCGCTGGAGACCTGCCTGGCGCGGCGCGGGGGGCGGCGGCAGGTCGGCCGCCGTCGCGCCGAGCGGATCGGTCAGCCGCCCCGGATCCACGCCACCGGCACGGCCCCCCGCAGCGTCCTCCTGGTCGACGACGTCCTCACCACCGGTGCCACGATGACCGCCTGCGCCCAGGCCCTCCGAGCAGCCGGTTCGGCCCGCGTAGTGGCCGTCACCTTCGCGCGCCGCCTCTGACGGGATGCGCGTCGCCCTCGACGGGATCCCTAGCGAGCCCTCCGACGGGGAGGCCCGGGCGGCACTCGCCAAGCCTCCCCGCTGTTCGCGCAGGCGAGTGTCGCCCGGGCCTCCCCGACGCAGCCGCCTTCTACGGATGCAGCTCGGCCGGCCTACCGCGCATCTGGTCAACCAGGTGCCGCGTCTTGCTGCGCTTGCGCCGCAGGTCGCGGTGCTTCTTAACCTGGCGCCGCACGTCGTCGGCGAGTTCGCGCACGGTGTGCGTCATCTCCGGCGAGGCCTCGCGCGCGTGTAGCGTCACGCCCTTGAGGTAGAAGGTCGCCTCGGCGACCTGGCTGTCGGCGATCGAGGGATTGCGCTCCTCCGAGAGCACGACCTCGAGAGTCGCCAGGGCCGAAACCTGCCGGCCCAGGCGCTGAAATCTCTTCCGCACCATCTCACGCAGGTCATCCGTCATCTCGACGTTCCGTCCCCGAATCTCAATCCGCATGAGCGCCTCCTTGTGGTTTCGCTTCGACTGTACGCCCACTACCCGCTCAGGGCAAGAGGCAACGGACAGTTGCCCCACCTGCACCGCTACCCTTGAGCAATGCCTGCGATGGACCTCGTAACCAAGGCCCTGCGCGCCGGAGAGGGGCGCAAGTTCAAGGCCTACCAGAAGCGCGCCGAGGCGATCAACCGCTACGAGCCGGAGATGGAAGCGCTCTCCGACGAGGAGATACGCCTGGAGGCCGACTCCCTGCGCGAGCGCGCCCGCAACGGCGAGTCGCTCGACGAGCTGCTGCCGGAGGCCTTCGCGCTGACCCGCGAGGCGTCGCGGCGCACGACCGGCCAGCGCCATTACGACGTGCAGCTGATCGGTGGCATGGTGCTCCACGACGGTGCCATCGCCGAGATGCGCACCGGCGAGGGCAAGACCCTGACCGCGACGCTGCCGGTCTTCCTCAACACCCTGGCCGGCAACAGCGTCCACGTCGTCACCGTCAACGACTACCTGGCCCGTCGCGACGCCGAATGGATGGCGCCGATCTACGAGGCGCTCGGGGTCAGCGTCTCCGCCGTCCAGGACGCCGACGACCACGCGACCAGGCAGCGCAAATACGCCGGCGACGTCACCTACGGGACCAACTCTGAGTTCGGCTTCGACTACCTGCGCGACAACATGTCGGGGACGCTCGAGCACTGCGTCCAGCGCGGCCACCACTTCGCGATCGTGGACGAGGTCGACAACATCCTCATCGACGAGGCGCGGACGCCGCTGATCATCTCCGGTCAGCCCGAACAGGCCGCCCAGACCTATTACACCTTCGCTCGCCTGGCCAAGCAGCTGGTCGGCGTGCCGGCCAAACAGAAACTGAAATCGCTCGGCGAGTCCAAGGACACCTCCGAAGTCGATTACGACTACGAGTACGACGAGAAACACAAGACCGTCGCCCCGACCGAGCGAGGGGTGAAGAACACCGAGCAATTCATCGGCGTCGACAACCTCTACCTCGGCGAGCACGGCAGTCTCGTCAACCACCTGGGGCAGGCGCTGAAGGCCGAGTCGCTCTACAGGAAGGACAAGGACTACGCGGTGATCGACGGCGAGGTGATGATCATCGACGAGTTCACCGGCCGCATCCTCGAGGGACGGCGCTGGTCGGAGGGCCTGCACCAGGCGGTCGAGGCGAAGGAGGGCGTGGCGATCCGCGAGGAGAACCAGACCCTGGCGACGATCACCCTGCAGAACTACTTCCGCCTCTACGACAAGCTCTCGGGGATGACCGGAACCGCCCTGACCGAGGCGACCGAGTTCATGAAGATCTACAAAATCCCGGTCGTCGAGGTGCCGACCAACCAGCCGATGGTGCGGGCCGACCACAACGACCAGATCTTCAAAACCAAAGACGGCAAGTGGAAAGCCGTGCTCGACGAGATCGTCGGCCGCCACGAAAAAGGTCAGCCGATCCTGGTCGGGACGGTCTCGGTCGAGGTCTCGGAGATGATTTCCGAGGCGCTCAAGCGCGACGGGATCAAACACGCGGTGCTGAACGCCAAGCCCGAGCACGCCGAACGAGAGGGCGAGCTGATCGCCCAGGCGGGGCGTAAGGGCGAGGTGATGATCGCCACCAACATGGCCGGCCGCGGTGTCGACATCAAGCTCGGCGGCGACCCCGAACACCTCGCCATCCACGAGCTCAAAAAGCAGGGGATCACCCCTGAGAGCGAGGACTACCACGAGGCGTTGGCGGCAAAGACCGCCGAGCTGGCGCCGCAGTGCAAGGCCGAGGCCGAGGAAGTGCGCGAGCTCGGCGGTCTCTTCATCTGCGGCACCGAGCGGCACGAGTCGCGGCGCATCGACAATCAGCTGCGCGGCCGGTCCGGCCGCCAGGGCGACCCCGGCGAGTCGCGCTTCTACCTCTCCGCCGAAGACGACGTGATCCGCCTCTTCGCCGGCGATCGCATCTACAAAATCCTCGATCGCCTCGGCCCGGTCGACGACGACGGCACCGAAATGCCGCTCGAGGCGAAGATGCTGACCAAAACCGTCGAGAACGCCCAGAAGAAGGTCGAGGAGCAGAACTTCCTGATCCGCAAACGCGTGCTCGAGTACGACGACGTGATGAACGAGCAGCGCCGCGTCGTCTACAAATACCGCCGCGAGATCCTCGAAGGGCGCGACATCTCCGAGACCGCGCGGGATGAGACCGAGGGCGTGATCGAGCGTCTGGTCGACGAGTACACGGCCGGCGACATCCTCGAGGACTGGGATCTGGGCGAGCTGGAGACGCAGTTGCGGCAGATCTGGCCGCTCAGTGTCGACGTCGCCACTCTGGCCCCGGAGCAGGTCGACCGCGAGAAGCTCAAAGACGCTCTCGACGACGACGCGATGAACGCCTACGACGAGCGCGAGCAGCAGCTCGGCGAGGAGCTGATGCGCCATCTCGAGCGCTCGATCCTGCTGCAGGTGATCGACAACCGCTGGCGCGAACACCTCTTCGATATGGACTACCTGCGCGAAGGCATCCACCTCCGTGGCTTCGCCCAGATCGATCCGCTGGTCGCCTACAAAAACGAGGGCTACTCGATGTTCTCGGAGCTGATGCACTCGATCTGGGACGAGTTCAGCAAGCTGGTCTTCCGCGCCGAAATCGAAATCGATCCCGCCCGGGAAGGCAACGGAGCCACCAACATGGCCAACGAGCCGACCGCGCTGGACTACTCCGGCGGCACCTCCGCGGCGCAGCCGTCGGCGCTCGAACAGGTCGCTGTCGCGGGCGCTGGAGCCGGCGCCGTCGATGCCGCCGCCTCCGGGGCGGTCGGTGGCGACATCGTCGAGACCGTGGTCAAAGACGAGCACGACAAAGTCGGCCGCAACGACCCCTGCTGGTGTGGCAGCGGCAAAAAGTACAAGCGCTGTCACGGAGCCTGAGGGCGGCCCCTGCAAACCGGCGCATCTCGCGGTCCTCGGTCGCTCGGATCGGGTCACGCACAGAGTGCGCTCCCCTCACCTCGCTCCCTGCGTCCCACGACCTGCTTGGTTTTTCGCGGCCGTGCGTGATCGGAAATAGATTGATTACCGACCCCGTCAGGGAGTTCATCCGGGCCTTCAACGAGCGGGATCTCGATGCGTTTGTCGAGACCCTGCATCCCGATGTCGAACTTCACTCGGCTCGTGGTTTGCGGAAAGGGGTGGACGCCGCGCGACTGTGGGCTACGCGGGAGCCCGGCGGAGTGCAGCAAACGATCATCCTCGACGAGCTCTATGAGGATCCGGATCGGGCGGTCGCGCTGATTACGAGGGTGTGGCATTGGGATGAAGACCGATCGCCCGCGGGTGAAGATGAGATGGCGTGGCTCTTCGAGTTGCGCGACCGACTCATCCGCAGTTGGCGGCCATACGAGGATCGGGCCGAGGCCCTCCGCGCCGGCAAGTTCTAAGCTGCAGGTCATGGCTGACGCCGCGCCCACCGAATCGATTGCGCCGCGCTTGGCCGCCGTCCGCGAGCAGCTGTCCCTGCTCTCGGACTACCTTTGACCCCGCTGCGCTAGAGGCAGAGGCAGAGCGCCTGGAGGCTGAGATGGGGCAGCCCGGCTTCTGGGACGACCAGGAGGCGGCGGCGCGGACTTCGGCGGCACACGCGCGAGCGCAGAAACGGCTGCAGCTGTTTCGCGGCCTCGAGTCCGACGTCGCCGATCTCGGCGACCTCGCCGAGATGGCTGCCGAGGACGAGGAAATGGCGGCTGAGCTGGGTGCTCAGCTGGCCTCCGTGGAGCGACGCCTCGCCGAGCTCGAGGAGGCGCGGCTGTTCAGTGGCGAGTACGACGCCGGCGACGCCGTGGTCACGGTCCACGCCGGGGCGGGGGGGACCGACTCCCAGGACTGGGCCGAGATCCTCCTGCGCATGTACCTGCGCTGGTCCGAACGGCGTGGCTTCGAGGTCGAGATGAAGGAGGCCTCGCCGGGGGAGGAGGCCGGGCTCAAGTCGGCCACCTTCATCGCCCGCGGCGAGAACGCATACGGGCTCTTCGCCGCCGAGCGGGGGGTCCACCGGCTGGTGCGGATCTCCCCCTTCGACTCCTCCTCGCGCCGCCACACCAGCTTCGCCCAGGTCGACGTCGGCCCGCTGGTCGAGGCCGGGCCCGAGGTCGAGATCGACGAGACCGAGCTCCGCATCGACACCTACCGCGCCTCCGGGGCCGGTGGCCAGCACGTCAACAAGACCGACTCGGCGGTGCGGATCACCCACCTTCCCACCGGCACCGTCGTGCAGTGCCAGAACGAGCGCTCGCAGACCCAGAACAAGGCGGTGGCGATGCAGCTGCTGCGCTCGAAGCTGATCGAGCTGGAGGAGCGCAAACGCACCGAACTGCTGGCCAAGGCGCGCGGCGAGGTCAAAGACGTCGCCTGGGGATCGCAGATCCGCAGCTACGTCCTCCACCCCTACACGATGGTCAAGGACCACCGCACCGAGCACGAGGTCGGCGACGTGCAGCGGGTGCTGGACGGCGACCTCGACGAGTTCGTGCGCGACTACCTGAACAAGACCGCGGCCGCGTCGGCCTCCTAGATGGAGCCGCTGGCCTATCTCGAGCGGCCGGCGGAGGCGACGCCCGCGGGCCTGCTGGTCCTTCACCACGGTCGCGGCACCGACGAGCGCGACCTGCTTGGGCTGGCCGACGCGCTCGACCCCGAGCGGCGACTGCGGGTGGCGACGCCGCGCGGGCCGCTGGCGCTACCGGGTTCGCCGGGCTACCACTGGTACCTGGTGCCCCGGGTTGGCTATCCCGACCCCGACACCTTTGACGCCGCTCGCGTCGCCCTCGCCGAGCTTCACGACTGGCTCTGGGAGGAGACCGGAGTCGGTCCCGAGCAGACCGTCCTCGGCGGCTTCTCGATGGGCTCGGTGATGAGCTACGCGATGGGGCTCGGCGGGGATCGGCCGGCGGTGGCGGGAATCCTCGCCTTCAGCGGTTTCGTCCCCACGGTCGACGGCTGGGAGCCGTCCTTCGAGGATCGAGGAGCGACCCGGGCATTTGTCGCTCACGGTCGCCGCGACCCGATCATGGACGTCGAGTTCGCCCGCCGGGCGCGCCAGCTGCTTGAGGCGGGCGGCCTGGCGGTCGAGTACCGCGAGTCCGACGTCGGCCACCAGATCGACCCCTCGCATCTGGCCGACGCGACGGCCTGGCTGCGCGAGGCGCTGGCCGGCTGAGCGCTATTCGGACTGCTGCCAGGTGAGCCCGGTGGGGGTGGCGCGCCTGACGTCGAGCTGGCGGTCGAGGTAGGCCTGGCAGTAACGCGGCGCCGCGGGCACGCGGAGCCGCACCGTGAAGGCCTTGGCCGCCATCACCTTTGCCATCTGGGTCTCGCTGAGGCTTATGGTCAGGCGCAGCACGCCCTGCTTGGCGAACTGCTGCTTCTCGCCGCCCAGGTAGAGCGAGCCCTTGCTGCCGTGCAGCCCGTAGTCGACCACGACGGCGGTCGGCGAGGAGGCCGTGTAGCGCACCTGCAGGCGCACCTTGTCGCGGTTGGCGGTGGCGAAGATCTCCGCCTCGGCGCTGCTCAGCAGGCACTCCTGGGGCGCTTCGGCACCGGTCTCGTCCTCGCCGCATTCCTCTTCGCAGTCTTCGGATTCGAGTTCTTCGTCTTCGCTTGCTTCTGCCTCGATTTCGAATTCGAGTTCTTCATCCGGCGCGAGAGCGACTGGGCCGGCGGCGCTCCCCACGGCGGGCACGGTCAGCGCCTGCGCCGACCTGGCCAGGCCGAGGATCGCGATCAGGGCAAGGGTGGCGAAGAACGATGCCCACCAGGCGGTCCTGGCGGCGGCGTGACCTGCCACGGCGGAGGGCTTGTGTCGCATGCCCCATAGATCGGGCCGCGAGCACAAACCCTTTAGCCATGGGAATCAGCCGTCCAGGATGCCCTCAAGCTGCAGCAGCGCCTCCTTCATCGGCAGGCCGCCGCCATAGCCGCCGAGAGCGCCGCTGGTTCGCAGGACCCGGTGGCAGGGGACGACGACCGGGATCGGGTTGGTCCCGCAGGCGGTGCCGGCGGCCCGCACCGCGCGCTCGTTGCCGGCGCTGCTGGCCATCTGCATGTAGCTGCGGGTCTGCCCGTAGGGGATCCGAGCGATCGCCCGCAGCACCTTGCGGCGGAAGTCCCTGCTGAGCTGCCAGTCGAGCGGCAGATCGAAGTCGGTCAACTTGCCTTCGAAGTAGAGGTCGAGCTGGCGGCGGGCCTCGTCGAGCTGGGCGGAAGCTTCGAGCACGCGCGGCGAGACCCGGGTCGCGAGGTCGACCAGGAGCTCGTCGGCGTCCTGGTTGGGGAGGCCGACGCGGACCAGCCCGCGCGGAGTCCGCGCCAGCAGCAGCGGGCCGAAGGGGGAGTCGGTCGTCGTGTAGGCGACATCGAGCAGGCCCTCCTCGGAGGCGCGCGCGGCGAGTCGGTTCAGCAAGTCCTTCATGCCAGCTCCTTCCTCAGTTGCTTGATTCCCTCGTGCAGGCTGCGGCGAGCGGCCTCCGGCGAGCACCCCAGGGCGGCCGCGATCTCGGCGTGGGGGAGGTCGCTGGCGTAGCGCAGGGTCACCGCGGCCCGCTGTTTCGGCGGCAGCGCCCCGACCAGCTCCCAGATGCCATCGTCCGGCAGCGGGTCCTCGACGGCGACCTCTCGCACCTCCGCCACCGGCAGCGGTCGCCGCCCCCGGGCACGGTGGTGGTCGATCGCCTTGCGGTGGGCGATCGTGATCAGCCAGCCGCGCAGGTTGCCGCCCTCCTTCAGCTTCGGATAGGCGCGCAGGGCCGAGATGAAGGTCTCCTGGAAGCAGTCGTCGGCATCGCTGCGCCCGACCGCCCCGCGGCAGACGGCCATCACATCGCCGGCGTGCTCGTCGATCAGTGTCTGGAACGGGGGCAGGTCAGTCACCTCGTGGATTAAACGCTGCGGCCGGGCCGAGCGTGAGATGACGAACGATGCGTTTGTCCTCCCTGGGGAGACAAACGCATCGTTCGTCGCGACGAGGAGTGCGTTTCCCGGCATATAGGCGGTGGATGCACTCTTCGTCGTTGATCTAGGCTGGCGCCGATGGTCCAGCCCGGTGAGCCGCTGAAGGAGATGGTTGGCCGCGCCCTGGCCGAGGACGTCGGCCCTGGCGACGTGACGACCGCGGCGACGGTGCCGGCCGACGCGCGCGCCCGCGCGCGGATCGTGCAGAAGCAGGCCGGGGTCGCCTTTGGGCTCGACGTAGTCGAGGAGGCGATGCGGCAGTGCGGGGTCGAGCACGTCGACAAGCTCGTCGTCGAGGGCCAGTGGCGCGACGGTGTCCCCGCCGAGGTCCTCCTGGCAAGCGGGCCGGCGGCGGCGCTGCTGGTCGCCGAGCGCACCGCGCTCAACTTCCTCGGCCACCTCTCCGGGATCGCCACCCTGACCGCCCGCTTCGTCGAGGCGGTCGCCGGCACCGGCGCCCGCATCCTCGACACCCGCAAGACGACGCCGGGGCTGCGGGGGCTGGAGAAGGCCGCGGTCGCGGCCGGGGGAGGGCGCAACCACCGCATCGGCCTCTACGACGCGATCCTGATCAAGGAGAACCACATCGCCCTCGCCGGTGGCGTTGCCAAGGCGATCTACCTGGCGCGCAAGGCGCAGCCGGAGCTGGCGATCGAGGTCGAGGTCCGCAATCTCGACGAGGTCGCCTACGCGCTCGGCACCGGCGCCGATCGCTTGCTGCTCGACAACATGGACCTGGAGACGCTGCGCGGCGCGGTCAAGCTGCGCGACGAAAACGCCGGCTCAGGCGACGGCCCCGCCCTGGAGGCCTCCGGCGGCGTCGACCTCGAGACGGTCCGCGGCATCGCCGAAACCGGCGTCGACTTCATCTCCATCGGCGCCCTCACCCATTCGGCGCCCTCGCTGGACTTCAGCCTCTTGCTCGAACCTGCCTAAAGGCCGCCCCTACTTGAGCAGTTTCGAGAGTCGCCGGTCCTTGAGGACCCTGCCACCGGTCTGCTCTTTGGGGCAGTAGTTCATCTGGTGTTCGGAGAAGAAAACTGCCTCGATCGTGGTCCCGCAGCGTGGGCAAGGTTGGCCTTCGCGTCTGTGGACCTGGAGCGGCATCGGCACTTTGTCCGGAACCTCGGGTCCGATCGTCTTCTCGTAGTGGTCGATTGCATCGCCAAGGACATGAAGCGCTGAGTGCAGGCGCGCGACCTCCTCTTCTTGCAGTTCCGAGCCTTTCTTGAAAGGCGAGAGCCGCGCCTCCCAGAGGATCTCGTCGACCCAGGAGCGGCCGATGCCGGCGATGTCTTTTTGGTGGCGTAACAACGGGTGCAGGTGTCGGGGCTGGTCGACCACCGCCGCGAGCTCGTCGAGTTGGGGAGGCGGCCAAGCTTCCGGCCCCAGGCTCTTCACCATCTCGTCCTCGCCCACCGCGTCCGTCGCCAGCAACTTCGCCCAGGCCCGCTGCTTGGTCCCGAACTCCCGCAGCCGCAGCTCGCGCCCGTCCTGTAGCCGCACCAGCACCCGCGAAGCCCGATCTTTCGCCGAAGCCCGTTTATCGAACACTTTCAGCCGCCCCGCCGACATCAGATGAATCAACAACGCCAGGTCGCCGAACTCGACAACCGGCATCTTCCCGACCCGCCTTACCCCGGTCACCTCCCGCCCCACCAACGTCTCAAGGGGCGGATCAAAAGTCTTCATCACGTTCATCCCCGGCGCCAACGCCGATTCGACACCAGCTCCCGACAAACTGGCGTTCAACCTGCGCGCGACGATCTCAACCTCCGGCAACTCGGGCATAGAGAAAGTCTGCCGCCTCCGTGAGGCCGGTGTTGGGAGGGTCCGAGAACGGAGCCAGTTTGCCCCGCCCGCAGGACCCTCCCCAAGACCGGCCCCGCAACCCTGACGCAGTAGACTTCTTCTACGTTCATTCGACTGGCTTGAGGCACCGTGCCCAACCAGCGAACATCAGGAAAGGAAGGGCTCATGCAGGAGCTCCCGACGATCCAACCTGGTTTTGCCCCGGAGCTTTCGCCGGAGCAGATCGCCGAACTCGGCGACGAGATCCGCGCGCTCGCGGTCGAGCGCGACGCGGTCATCCTCGCCCACAACTACCAGCTGCCCGAGGTCCAGGACGTCGCCAACTATCTCGGCGACTCGCTCGGGCTCTCGCGCCAGGCGGCGGCCACCGAGGCTGAGGTGATCGCCTTCTGCGGCGTCCACTTCATGGCCGAGACCGCCTCGATCCTCTCGCCCGAGAAGACGGTGCTGATCCCCGATCTCGATGCCGGCTGTTCCCTCGCCGACTCGATCGACGCCGACCAGCTGCGCGCCTGGAAGGCCGAGCACCCGGGCGCGCTGGTGGTGATGTACGTCAACACCTCGGCCGAGGTCAAGGCCGAGACCGACTACTGCTGCACCTCCTCCAACGCGGTCAAGGTGGTCGAGCGCATCTGGGCCGAGCACGGGCCGGAGACCGAGATCCTCTTCGGCCCCGACATGTGGCTGGGCGCCTTCGTCGAGCGCGAGACCGGCCTCGTCGGCGACCCCGAGCGGCGCGCCCGCTTCCACGTCTGGGACGGCGAGTGCCACGTCCACGCTGGCATCCGCCCCGAGGACATCGCCTCGACCCGGGCCGAACACCCCGAGGCCGAGTTCCTGATCCACCCCGAGTGCGGCTGTTCGACCCAGGCGATGGAGTACGTCGCCGCGGGCGACATCGAGGCCGATGGGGTCCACATGCTCTCCACCTCGGGGATGCAGCAGCATGTCGAAGCCCACCCCGACGGCAGCTTCATCGTCGCCACCGAGAACGGCATGCTCTACCCGCTGCAGCGGGCGGCGCCGCGGGCGAACCTGATCGAGGCCAACCGGATGGCCTTCTGCAAATACATGAAGATGATCACGCTGCCGAAGCTGCGCGACTCGCTGCGCGACATGACCGGGGAGGTCAGAGTCCCCGCCGCGGTCGCCGAGCGGGCGCGGATCCCGATCGAGCGCATGGTCGCGATCGGCTAGCGAGCGCCATCCCGAGCCTTTACTAAGGCTCGCTAACAATTCGCTAAGGTTTTGCCAACCTGTATTGGGCGCAGTCTTGCGTGGTCGAAGGGGCGCAGGAGTCACCCTGTGTCCGCAGAAGCCCCACCCCCGTATGGCCAGATCCAAGAAGAGACAACCCCGCGACGATCAGCCGCGGCGACCGAGCGGTCGCCGGGCGCCGATCATCGAGCTCAGCGACGTGACCAAGGTCTACCCGGGTGGCCACATGGCGCTCGACCGGGTCAACCTGGCGATCGGCCGCGGCGAGTTCGTCTTCCTCGTCGGCCCGACCGGCTGCGGCAAGTCGACGCTGATCAAGATGCTGATCCGCGAGCTCTCCACCACCGAGGGCGCGGTCAAGATCGCCGGTCGCGACATCGGCGCCCTGCCGGAGAAGAAGATCCCGCAGCTGCGGCGCAACATCGGCACCGTCTTCCAGGACTTCAAGCTGCTGCCCGATCGCACCGTCTACGACAACGTCGCCTACGCGCTGCAGGTGATCGGCGCCAGCCGCGCCGAAATCCGCGAGCAGGTGCCGCAGACGCTGCGCCTCGTCGGCCTCTCGACCAAGCTGCACAGCTACCCGGACCAGCTTTCCGGCGGCGAGCAGCAGCGGGTCTCGATCGCTCGCGCCTTCGTCAACCATCCGCCCTTGCTGCTCGCCGACGAGCCCAGCGGCAACCTCGACCCGGTCACCTCGATCGGGATCATGCAGCTGCTCTACCGGATCAACAAGGCCGGCACCACGGTGCTGGTCGTCACCCACGACCGCGAGATGGTCGACAGCATGCAGCGCCGCGTCGTCGAGCTCTACGAGGGCCGCGTCGTCCGCGACGAAGTCAGCGGCGGCTACACCGAGGAGTCGACCACCGAGTTCGGCGTGCGGATGCGGGCCGAGATGGGGGTCGGCCCCGAGGGTCAGACCAACGGCCATGACCAGGGGTCGCTGCTCTGATGTCCCGTCTGATTTTCTTCCTCCAGGAGGCCGTCCGCGCTCTGCGCCGCAACGCCGCGCCGAGCCTCGCCGCGGTCGTGACCACGGTCGTCACCGTGATCCTGCTCGGCGTCCTGATCCCGATCTTCCAGACCACCCAGGCCAAGAGCGACCAGATCCGCAGCGAGCTCAACATCCAGGTGGGGCTGTTCGACGACGCGACGCCGGCCGAAACCGCCGCCCTGAAGACGGACCTGGTCGGCATCCCTCACGTCGAAACCGTCACCTACATCAGCAAGGCCGAGGCGCTGAAGACGCTGCGCGGCGAACTGAAGGACAAATCGATCGTCGAGCAGCTCAACAGCAACCCGCTGCCGGCCAGCTTCGAGGTCAAGGCCGACGATGCCGGCAACCTGCCCGGGATCCGCGAAGCGATCATGCCGACCGGCCCCAACGGCAAGCCGCAGCCGATCTCGCCGATCGTCAACAACATCTTCGACCGCCAGCAGGCCTCGCAGCAGATCGAGGAGGTGACCAGCGCCCTGAAGATCGTCCTCACGGTGATGACGGCGCTGCTGATCGCCGCCTCGCTGATGCTGGTCGGCAACACGATCCGGCTCTCCATCTACACCCGTCGCCGCGAGGTCGAGGTGATGCGGCTGGTCGGCGCGACCCGCTGGTTCATCCGCTGGCCGTTCATGATCGAGGGCGTCGTGGTCGGCTTCGTCGGCGGCCTGGTGGCCATACTGATCCTGTGGCTGGGCAAGATCACGGTCGTCGACCCTCTCAGCGACTCCTTCTCCTTCCTGGCGGCGCAGAACAACAGCACGCTCTCCTTCCCCGCCCTGGTGGCGATCCTCTTCGCCGCCGCGGTGATCGTCTCGACGATCGGGTCCGGCATCACCCTGCGTCGCTTCCTCAAGGTCTGAGGCCGGCGTGAAAGCACGCGGCGCGGTGGCCTACGCCGTGGGGCTGGTCGCCTTCCTCTGTGCCGGCCTCTGGCTCGGCGGGCACCCGAACAAGCTGCCCGAGTTCATCCGCGACCCCTTCGTCGGCGCGCCGGCGGGACTGACCGCCGAAGCCGCGGAACTGCTCGAGGACAACTACTTCCGCCCGGTCGGCAGCACCGAGCTGAGCAACGCCTCCCTGCAGGGCATGGTCCGGGAGCTGCGCCAGCGCCACGGCGACCGCTTCACCGAATACTTCTCGCCGGAAAGCCGCGAAAGCTTCAACCAGGCGATCGAAGGACGCTTCTCCGGTGTCGGTCTGTCCGTCGTCCCCGTCAAACGGGGGCTGCGCGTGGTCCAGGTCTTCAACGACTCGCCCGCGGACAGGGCGGGGGTCGTTCCCGGCGACACGATCGTCTCCGTCAACCGCGACTCGATCGCGGGCGAGAGCAGCAGCGAGGCGACCAACAAGATCAAGGGCCCGGAAGGGACCGAGGTCACGGTCGGCGTCCGCGACGGCAAGAGCGGCAGGGTCCGCCAGTTGCGGCTGACCCGGGCCGAGGTGGCGCTTCCCAACGTCAGCAGCAAGGTGGAGGCGTTGGACGGGCGCAAGCTCGGCTACATCCGCATGCTCAGCTTCAGCGAAGGGGTGCACGCCCTCCTCGCCAACGCGGTCCGCAAGGTCGAGCGCGAAGGGGCGGCGGGGATCGTCCTCGACCTGCGCGGCAACCCCGGCGGCCTGCTCGACGAGGCGGTGCTGAGCGCCAGCCTCTTCCTGCCCGAGGACCGGGTCGTCGTCTCGACCGACTCTCGCACCCAGGGCCACAGCGTCCACAAGAGCGTGGGGGGCACGCTGCCGCGGCGTCCTCTCGCCGTCCTGATCGACCGCAACACCGCCTCTGCCGCGGAGATCCTCACCGCTGCCCTGGCTGACGACGCCGATGCCACCGTGGTCGGTACGCGCTCCTACGGCAAGGGCGTCTTCCAGGAGGAGAAAGCCCTCGCCAACGGCGGCGCTCTGAAGATGACCGTCGGCGAGTACTTCACCCCCGATGGGGTCAACCTGGCGCGCAGCCACGGAATCCACCCCGACGTCAAGGCCAGCGACGACCCGGAAACGCCCGTCGACGAGGGGAAAGAGCGGGCTCTCGGCGTGCTGGCCGGTCAGGCCGGAGGTTGAGCCGGCGCCGCCAGGCCCAGCCTCGCGAGCGGGCCAAGCGAGCCCGCGAGCGGACCCCGCCGGCCCGCGACGCGGTCGTGGCGATGCTGCGCGAGCAGCTCGGCTTCCGCGGCTTCCGCGCCGCGCTCGAGGCCGAAGCGGCCGAGGCGGCCGCCTCGGCCGAGCGCCACTCCGGCCCCCGGCGGGACCTCACGGCGCTCTCCACCTTCACCGTCGACCCGGCCAGCGCCCGCGACTTCGACGACGCCGTCTCCGCCCAGCGCGAGGGGTCCGACGCCAGGGTCTGGATCCACATCGCCGACGTCGCCGCACACGTGCGGCCGGGTTCGCCGCTGGACGTCGAGGCGCGGCGCCGCGCCAACAGCACCTACGTCCCCGGCGCCGTCGAGCCGATGTTGCCGCACGCGCTCAGCAGCGATGCCTGCAGTCTCGCGCCCGGGGTCGAGCGGCTGGCGGTGACGGCGGAGATCGAGCTGGGGCCTGGGGCGGAGCCGCGCTCGGCGCGCTTCTACCGCAGCCGCATCCGCTCCGACGTCCGCCTCGACTACGACCAGCTCGACGCGATCTTCGCCGGCCGGGTGAAGCCGCCGGAGGAGGTTGCCGAACCGCTCGCCGCCGCCCGCGCGGTCGCCACCGACCTCGGCGAGCAGCGCGGTGCCACCAGCCTCGACGTCGAGTCGTTCGAGCCCGAGTTCCGCTTCGACGCCAAGGGAAACGTGACCGCCGCTCGTGGCGTCGCCCAGACCGAGTCCCATCGCCTGATCGAGCGGCTGATGATCCTCACCAACGAGCAGGTCGCGGAGCGGCTGCAGCGCCAGCGGGTGCCGGCGATCTACCGCGTCCACGCCCAGCCCGATCCGACCCGGATCGAACGCCTGGTCGAGCAGCTGGCGGCGCTGGGGGTGCCGACCCCGCCACTGGGGCAGGGGCTGTCGGCGCAGCAGGCGGGTCAGATCGCCGCCGAGGCCAGCCGGCTCGCCCGCCGCGAGGCCAGTCGGCGCGGACATGGCCGCGAGGCGTATACATCGCTCGTGCTCCGCTCTCTCAAACAGGCCCAATACAGCGAGCGCAACAGTGGCCACGCCGGCCTCGGCAGCTCCGCCTACACGCACTTCACCTCGCCGATCCGGCGCTACCCCGACCTGGTCGTGCACCGGGCGCTGCTGGCGGCGCTGGGGGAGGGGGAGGAGGCGCCGCGCCTGGCCGAGGCCCGCGAGGTGGCTGCCGACTGCTCCGCCCGCGAGCGCGAGTCGGCGAAGATCGAGCGCGGCGCCGACGACGTCTGCGCCGCCTATCTGCTGGAACGCGAGCTTGGCGAGCGCGGGCTCGACGCCGAGTTCGAGGGCGAGGTCTCCGGCGTGATCCGCGCCGGCGCCTTCGTCTCCTTCGGCGGCGAGCTGGGCGACGTCTACGAGGGCATGCTGCCGGCCCGGCGGCTGCCCGGCGGCCGCTATGAGCTGGACCGGGCCGAGGTGGCGCTGGTCAACCGCGGCTCCAAGGCTTCGCTGCGGCTGGGGGACCCGGTCAAGCTCAAGGTGAGCGGCGTCGACCCGGCGCGGGGGCGCGTCGATCTGGAGCTCGCCGGTGGCTAAGAAGTCGAAGAAGCCGCGCCTGCCCGCCTCGGGCGACGTCGTCACCAACCGCCGCGCCCGCCACAAATTCGAGTGGGTGGAGACGATGGAGGCGGGGATCGTCCTGCGCGGCTCCGAGGTCAAGGCGCTGCGCGGCGGCAAGGCGCAGATGACCGATGCCTACGCCGTCGTCGAAGATGGCGAGGTCTGGCTGCGCAAGCTGCACATCCCCCCGTACGAGTTCGCCAACGTCGACTCCCACGAGCCCGAGCGGACGCGCAAACTGCTGCTGCACCGAGGGGAGATCGAGCGGCTGATCGGCAAAACGGCGCAGAAAGGCCTGACCCTGGTGCCGACCCGCATCTACTTCAAAGGCTCGCGGGCCAAGGTGGAGCTGGCGCTGGCGCGGGGCAAGGAAGGCCGCGACCGGCGCCGCGAGATCGCCGACCGCGACGTGCGCCGCGAAGTCGAGCGCGAGTTCAAGGGGCGGATGCGGTGAGCGGGATCCGGGGCCTCGAACGTCGGTCCGCTGGAGCACACGGTTCCGCCTTGCATTGGCCGGCGCACATGCAAGGATGCAGGGGAATGCGGATCCGCCTGCTCCTCTCGTCGTGCTTCGTCGGGCTCGCCTCGCTGGCCGCGGTCGCGCCTGCGACGGCTGGGGCCGAATCCTTCCCGGACAAGGCCAGCGGTTACGTCAGCGATCACACCGGCTATTTCGTCGCGGCCTTGCTGGCGGCGATCCTGGTGCTGCTGCTGGTCGTCAGTGTCAGCCAGCGCCGCAGCAAGGAAAAGGCGAAGGCCAATGCCGCCAAGCCGGGTCCCGCGGCAGGGGCAGCGCCCGCTCCGGGTAGCGCTCCGCCGCCCACCGCGGCCAGCGCTCCCCCGCCGCCGGCGGCGCCGACCGCGGAAATGGCGGCGATGCCACCGCCCGCGATGCCTCCCTCGGTCCCCGGCGCCGCCGCGCCGGCGCCACCCGCGGGCCCGCCGGAGAACGCCAAGGACCGGCGCCGGCGAGTGCGCGAGGAACAGCGCCTCAAACGCAACGAACTGCGTCTCAAACGCCGTGAGGAGATCAAACGTCGCAAGGAAGAGAGAAGCGGCAAACGCGCCCGCGGCAGCCAACCGGCCGCCGCCCCTTCGCAGCCATCCGTTCCCGGTCAGGTCCCTGCCCCTGCGCCCGCCGCCGAGCCGAAGCAGAAGACCTTCTTCGGGATCAAGTACGGCGGCGGCAAGCAAAAGCGGGAAGCGGCGCTGGCGGAGCAGCGGCTCGCCGCCGCGCGGGCCGCTCGCGAGCGTGAACTGACCCAGGCCGGAGCCGCGCCGGAGACGGGACAGCTGCCGCTGCCTCCCGCGCCCGGGCAGCCCCCGATCGAGGCGGCTCCACCGGCGCAGCAGCTGCCGCCAATGCCGACGATGCCGCCACCGGTGGGCGCGGTTGCCCCGGGGCCGACCGAGTACGACCCCGCGGCCGCCGAGCAGCGCGTCCGTGACAAGGTCGAGGAGGTGCGCTTCGAGGAGCAGCGGATTCGCGCCGAGGCGGATCGCCGGGTCGAGGCGGCAAGGTTTCAGCCCGAGCAGCCAGCCGTGCCCGCGGCGGCGGCCTCGCCAGCGCCGCTGGCGCCGGTCCCGGACCTGCACAGCGCCGAGCAGAGGCTGCAACAGGAACGCGAAGCCCACGAGCGTTCGATGGCGGAGGCCGAGGAGCGCCTGCGTCAGATCGAGGAGCGGACCAAGGCGGCCGAGCAGCGGGCCACCGAGGCGAAACGACTGGAAGGGCTGAGGTCCGAAGAGGAAGAGCGCCAGCGGCGCCTGCGGGAGATGCAGCAGAGCGTCGCCGAGGCCGAAGAGCGCGCCCGGGAGGCCGAGCGTCGGGCGGCTGAGGCCGAGCAGGCGGTCGTCCGCTCCGTTCAGGGACCGGGGGAGACGCAGTTCCAGCAGCAGCCCCAGCCGCCTGCCCCGGCTCCGCCGCCCCCACCGGCTCCCGCGCCAACCCCACCGCCTGCTCCGCCGGCGCCGCAGCCACCGTCACCGGCACCGTTCCCCGCACCGCCGACGCCAGCGCCCTCGCCCGGGCCGCCGCCTGCTCCGGCACCCGAGCCCACGCCCCAACCCCCAGCGCCGCAGCCTCCGGCGCCATCGCCGTTCCCGGAGCCGGAGGCGCCGACGCCGCCGCCGGCCGCGGCCGTCAACGCGCCACCCGCTGTCGACGCCGCGGCCGCGATCGATCTCAACACCGTCACCTTCGAGCAGCTGCGGGCGCAGAACCTCTCGGTCACCCAGGCCACCCGCCTGCTCGCCCACCGCGAGCGCCTCGGCGGCTTCCAGTCGATCGACGACCTCGATCAGGTTGCCGGCTTCCCGCAGGATCTCCTCGAAGACCTGAAGCGCCGTTCGGCGATCTAGCTCTCGTACTTCTCCAAGAGCTTCAGCCAGACCTCGCTGCGCGACGGGTAGGGGGCGATCGCGTGGCGGAGGCGGGACAGCGGCACTGCGCCGACGATCGCGACGGTGGCGGCCTGGAGGAAGTCGGCGGTCTCGAAGCCGGTAAAGGTGGCGCCGACGATCGTGCCGCGCGCCTCGTCGACGACGATCCGCGAGGTGCCACCGGTCCCCTTGCCCTGGAAGCTGGCGCCCGGGGAGCCGTCGGTCGGCACGTCGATGGCACGAGCGTCCAGTCCGGCTTCGCGCGCCTGGTCGAGCGTCTTCCCGGCCGCAGCCACCTGCGGGTCGGTGAAGGTGACGCGGGGTGAGCCGATGCCCTCGGCCACCGCCTCGACCTCGCGGCCGAGCAGATTCTCGGCGGCGACCCAGGCCTGGTACTTGCCCATGTGGGTGAAGAGCGCCCGGCCGTTGACGTCGCCGATCGCGTAGAGCCAGTCGCTGCCGCCGACCCGCAGGCGGTCGTCGGTCTCGAGGAAGCCGTGCTCGCCGGGCTCGACGCCGGCCGACTCGAGGCCGATGTCGCGGGTGTGGGGGACGCGGCCTACCGCGATCAGGATCTCGGCCCCCTCGACCCGGCTGCCATCGCTCAAAGAAGCGATCACGCCGGCGCCGCCCGCCTCGATCTTCTCGGCCTGCACGCCGGTGTGGACGGCGACGCCGAAGTTGTCGCGCAGCGCGGCGGCAACTTCTTCGCCGGCAAAGGCCTCCTCGCGGGCGAGCAGATGCCCGTTGCCCTCGACCAGCGTCACCTTGGCGCCCAGTGAGGACCAGGCCTGGGAGAGCTCGCTGCCGACCGGCCCGCCCCCGAGCACGATCATGCTCGCGGGCACCCGCTTGGCGGTGGTCGCCTGGCGGTTGTTCCAGGGCTCGACCGTGTCGAGCCCGTCGATCGGCGGCATCGCGGCGCCGCTGCCGGTGGCGACGATCACCGCGGTGCGGGCGCTCAGCAGCTCGTCGCCGACGCGCAGCCTGCGCTCGCCGTCGAAGCGGGCCTCGCCGCGGAAGAGGTCGATTTCGCGTTCTTCGAGCCAGGGCAGCTGCCCCGAGTCGTCGAGGTCGTGGATCACCTCGTCGCGGCGGGCCAGGACGGCCTTTGCGTCGAGCTCCCCCGTCACCGCCTCGGCCACGCCGGGGATGCGGCGCGCCTCCGCCAGCACGTCGGCCGGCCGCAGCAGCGCCTTCGAGGGCATGCAGGCGTAGTAGGAGCATTCGCCGCCGATCAGGTGCCGCTCGACGATCGCGACCTTCATGCCGCCGTCGGCCAGGCGCCCCGCGCAGACCTCGCCCGCGGGCCCCGCCCCGAGCACGATCGCGTCGTAGGACTTCTCGCTCATGGGGCCTCCATTCCCGACACCGTACAATTCCAAGCGCAGTGCACGGGGGCGACAGGCTTCGACGTGGTCGACTCGTGCGAAAGGTTGCAGGTCGAGGTTGCCGGAGGCCTCGTTAAACCCCGGCACAAACCAATACGTGCGGACCATGAGTTCGCCCTCGCCGCTTAGCTAGAAACTAAGCGCTGTGAGAGTCGGTCCTCCCGCGCCCGCCGGGAGGGCAGCCGGCTTCAAAATGCGGGCTCACCCAGGCGGATCGCCCCGTCTGCCAGGGGAAATTTCAGAGGGCTGTGTCTCCCGTAGTGCCTGTCGGCGCGGACCCCGGGAGACGAGAAAAAAGCGCCGGCTAAACCTGTAGACGCCTTCGCGCCGCGGCCGCGGATCCGAGTTCGAATCTCGGCGCCTCCATAGAAACCGACCGCCTAGCCCTCCGGGGCCGGGCGGTCGGCGAGCCAGGCTAGCACCACGGCCGCGTTGCGATCAGGCGGGAAGACTGGGTAGAAGGCCTTGACGACCGTTCCCGCCTCAGCGACGAAGGTGAGGCGGCGGTAGAGCTTCATGCCGGCCGCCTCGAAGGTGGGGAGGCCCAGCGCCGCGGAGAGCTGCAGGCCGCTGTCGCTGAGCAGGGGGAAGGGCATGTGCTCGCGCCCGGCGAACTCGGCCTGTTCGTCCGGGCTCTGGGCGCTGATCCCGGCCACGGCGGCGCCGAGTCGCCCGAACTCGGCCAGGCTGTCGCGGTAGGCGCAGCTCTGCGGCGTGCAGCCGCGGGCGCCGGGGATGTCGTCCCATCCCGCCGGAGAGGGCTGGCCCGGGGTGCCGGTGCGCGGGTAGACGTAGGCGACCAGGCGAGCGGCGGCGAGCTCCGCCAGGTTCGCGGTTCCGCCGCGGCTGGAGCGCAGCGCCAGCGACGGCACAGCCAGGCCCGGCAGGCGATCGGCGGCGCCGTCGTCCTGCGGGACCGGGAGATCCGCCGGCAGTGACGTGTAGTCGGTGTCCATCGGCGGATGGTCGCATGGCGACTAGGCTGCCGTCATGGAGCGCTACGTCGCCTTTCTGCGCGGGATGAACCTCGGCAAGCGGCGGATCAAGAACGACGAGCTGCGGGCCGAGTTCGAGACGCTGGGCTTCGCCGGCATCGCCACCTTCCGAGCCAGCGGCAACGTGATCTTTGCCGCCGAGAGCAAGAGCGAGGGGGCGCTGACGCAGACGATCGAAGCCGGTCTCGGCGAGGCGCTCGGCTACGAAGTGCCGGTCTTCCTGCGCAGTTGCGAGGAGGTTGCCGCGATCGCCGCCGAGGAGCCGTTTCCGGCAAAACTCGTCGCGGCGTCGAAGGGCAAGCTCCAAGTCACCATGCTGCCGAAGAAGCCGACCGCGGCGGCGTGCAGGCAGGTGCTGGCCTTGGCCACCGACGAGGACCAGCTGGCGGTCGAGGGACGCGAGCTGTTCTGGCTGCCCAGCGGCGGCACGATCGAGTCCGAGCTCGACCTCAAGGCGATCGAGAGGACCCTCGGCAAGGGCACGCAGCGGACGATGGGCACGATCGAACAGATCGCGTCCAAGTACTGCTCGGTTTGATGCTTTATCGGCGCCCGAGGCGCCGATGGGCCCATGAGCTGAAAGCCGAGTAGGTGATCGCAGTGCCCCAGGCGATTGGCACCAGCATCTTCGGTGCCATTCTGAAACCGAGGATCGCAACGCAGGCCGTGGCGGAAATCGCCGTGCTGAAAATCAGCGGTCCCCACGGAAGGCGAATCATCCACTCCACCAGATGCACGCCTCGACGATAAGCGTCGCCATTGCCAGCGGGGAACCAATGAGAAATCCTGCCCCCCAGGCTTTCATCGATTGCTTGGCTAAGCGTCTCCGGGGCACTGTTTTCGACCGAGGCCTTGGCAGCGGCGAAGCCACTGACGCACGAGATACGCCGTCAATGTCAAAAGTCAGTGCCGAAATCCGCGCGGGGGAGGGCGGCGACCTCGATGTCGCGGCTGACGGCGCCGATCTCGTCGGGAAGCTCGGCGAGCTGGACGTTGGCGACGAACTCGAGGCGCTGGCCGAGCGGGCGGAAGAAGTTGTCGTAGTGGGTGGGGACGACGGCGCGGGGGTTGAGGCGGGGCAGGATCCGCCGCCAGTAGTCGTCGGTGAAGCTGCGGCCGGCGACGCCGGCGAGGAAGACGTCGACGTCGCGCTCGCGGATCGCCTCGTCGACGAGGTTGGCGCTGCCCTGGTGGTAGAAGCGCAGGCCGGCGACGGCGATCGAGATGCCCCAGACCTGGCCGCAGCGGTAGGCGCCGGGGGAGAGGGCGTCGAGGTGCTCGCAGCTGAGTTCGCCGTCGTAGGGAACGGCGAGGCCGAGCAGCAGCTTGGAGTGGACGCTGGGCGTGAAGGAGACCTCGAACGGGCCCAGCTCGTAGGTGCGGTAGGGCTCGACCTCGACCGTTTGCTCGGCGAGCCCGTGCAGCGCCATCAGATTGAGCAGCGACCGCGAGCCGTAGGCCCGGCAGCCGAATCGCCGGGCGATCGCCGGGGCGTCGACGGCGTGGTCGAAGTGGGTGTGGCCGACGAGGACGCCGACGGTCTCGCCGGGCGCGGTGACGAAGCGCTCCAGCGCCGCCGGGTCGGGAACCGCCTGGCGGCGCAGGACGAGGTCGCGGAAGGGCAGGCGGGAGAGGTAGGGATCGACGAACAGCGTCTGGCCCTCGTAGGTGAAGCGGTAGCCGGAGACCCCGAGCCACTCGACCTCGAGCCCGGCCGGCAGCCGCAGCGGCCGCGCCTCCAGCTCGGCCAGCGCCTGGCCGTCGGCGCGCTCGGAGGAGCGCCGCGTCGCCCGCGCCTTCGCCAGCTCGCCGAGGTGTCGCAGCGGTCCTCCCATGGGGTGAGGTTACGCCGCAACGGCGGTCATCTAAGTTGGTTTGTTCCGATGGCAATCGCGACCGCAACCTCCCTGGATGTCCACGTCGGCGGCAAGCTGCTGTTCGCCGACGTCTCCTTCAAGCTCGAGCCGCGCGAACGGATGACCCTCTCCGGTCGCAACGGCGCCGGCAAGTCGACCCTGCTGCGGGTGCTGTCTGGCGAGCTGACGCCCGACTCGGGCTCGCTGACGATCCACCGCGGCGCCCGTGTCGCCCTGCACGACCAGCGTCCGCCGCGCGATTCCAGCGCCACCCTCGGCGAGTACGTCTTCTCCGGCCGCGGCGACATGCTCGAGACCGAGGCCGAGCTGGAGCGGCTCGAGGGGGAGATGTCGCAGGGCGTCGGCGAGGAGACGATGGCCGCCTACGCCGAGGCCCAGCACCGGCTCGAAGCCGGCGGCGGCTACCGCTGGCGCGACCGGGTCCTGGAAGTGCTGCGCGGCCTCGGCTTCGAGCCCGAGCATTCCGAGCGGGCGCTCTCGACCTTCTCCGGCGGCGAGCTGACCCGCGCCTCGCTGGCCCGGGCGCTGGCGGCCAAGCCCGACCTGCTGCTGCTCGACGAGCCCACGAACCATCTCGACATCCCCTCGCTGGAGTGGCTGGAGTCCTACCTCGTCGACCTCGACGCGGCCGTCGTCCTGGTCGCCCACGACCGCTGGTTCCTCGAGGCGGTCGGTACCTCGGTGCTGGAGATCGAGGCCCAGCGCGCCCGCTTCTTCGCCGGCCCCTGGCACGCCTGGCGCCAGGAGCAGGCGGCGCGCCAGATCGCCCTCGGCAAGGCGATCGACCGCCAGCAGGCGGAGATCGAGCGGATGGAGCGCTTCGTCGAGCGCTTCCGCTACAAGGCGACCAAGGCCAAACAGGCGCAGTCGCGGATCAAACAGATCGACAAGAAGAAGAAGAGTGGGCCGCAGGCCGAACGCCGCGACAGCCGCAAGCTGCGCTTCTCCTTCAAAGCGCCGGAGCGGCCCGGGCGGGTGGTGCTGAAACTCGTCAACGCCAGGATCGAGGTGCCGGGGCGGACGCTCCTCTCGGACGCGGAGCTCGAAGTCGAGCGCGGCGAGCACGTCGTCCTGGTCGGCGCCAACGGCAGCGGCAAGACGACCCTGATCGAAACCCTGGCCGGTCACCGCGAGCCGGCCTCGGGCAGCGTCCGCAACGGCCACAACGTCAAACTCGGCTACCTCTCCCAGCACGCCGACACGGCGGCGGGGGAGGGCACCGTGCTCGACGCCGCCCAGCGCGAGACCGGCCTTGCCGGCCCCAAGGCGCGAGCCCTGCTCGGCGGCTTCCTCTTCTCCGGCAAGGACGCCGAGAAGCAGCTCAGCGAGATCTCCGGCGGCGAGCAGCGTCGCCTCTCGCTGGCGATCCTGGTCGCCTCCGGCGCCAACGTCCTGATCCTCGACGAGCCCACCAACCACCTCGATATCGAGAGCCGCGAGGCGCTCGAGGACGCGCTGATGGAGTTCGAGGGCGCCGTCGTCCTGATCTCCCACGATCGCGCCCTGCTGGAGGCGGTCGGCAGCCGCACGATTGTCTGCGAGGACGGCAAGCTGAGCAGCCACGACAGCGGCTGGGCCGAGTATCAGCGCCGCCGCGACGAGCGCGAGGCGGCGGCGAGTGCGGCGGCGAAGCCACCGGCCGCCAATGGCGGCGGCAAGGGCGGCAAGTACAGCGCCACCAAGCCGGCCGAGAAGGCGGCGAAGAAGGCGGCCAAGCTGGAGGCGCGGATCGAGCGCGCCGAAGCCGAGCTGCGCGCGGTCGAGGAGGAGCTCTCCGACCCCGCGATCTGGTCCCGCCCCGACCGCGCCGAGCAGGCCGAGGAGCGCCACCGCAAGGCGAAGAGCGCGGTCGAGGATCTACTCGCGAAGTGGGAGCAGGCTCAGGCCACAGCCGAGGCCGAGCCGGCCGCTGGGTAGGCAAGCGCTCGCTCGAGCACGACCCGTGCCTCCTTGGGCCGGGACCAGAGTGGTGAATGCCTCCGTAGCGGCGCTGCTGGTCGCCGAGGAAGCCGAGCGGGTCGCGCGCTTAGCGCGGCAGCTGCACGATCCCCGGAGCGCGCGAGCCCGGGGGCTGCATCAGAACACGATCGTGCGCTCGCCGTCGAGCAGCACCCGGTCGTCGAGGTGGGCCATTACCGCCCGGGCCAGCACCAGGCGCTCGATGTCGCGGCCGATCCGGACCAGGTCGGCGACCTCGTCGCCGTGGCTGACCCGGGTCACGTCCTGGTCGATGATCGGGCCGGCGTCGAGGTCGGCGGTGACGTAGTGGGCGGTGGCGCCGATCAGCTTGACGCCGCGCTCGTGGGCGCGGCGGTAGGGGTCGGCGCCGACGAAGGCCGGCAGGAAGCTGTGGTGGATGTTGATCGCCGGAGCCCCGAGGTCCTCCAGGAAGTCCCTGGAGAGCACCTGCATGTAGCGGGCGAGGACGAGCAGGTCGACGCCTTCCAGCAACTCCAGCGCCTGGCGTTCCGCCGCCGCGCGGTTGCTCGCGTCGACCGGGATGTGGTGGAAGGGGAGGCCGACCGAGGTCGCCTGGTCGGCATGGTCGGGGTGGTTGGAGAAGACCGCGACCAGATCGCCGCCGAGCTCGCCGCTGCGCCAGCGCCAGAGCAGGTCGGAGAGGCAGTGGTCTTCGCGCGAGACCATGATCGCCACCCGCTTGCGCTGGCTCGACTCCGCGAAGTGGTGCTCCATCTCGAAGGGCCGGGCGACCTCCTCCTCGAAGCGCCGTTGCAGCCCCGCGCGCTCCTCCTCCGCAACCGGATCGAAGACCATCCGCATGAAGAAACGGCCCTCCGCGGTCGAGTGCTGGGCGGCGTCGACGATGTTGAGGTCGGCGTCGGCGAGGAAGCCGCTGACCCGCGCGATCAGCCCCGGCCGGTCGGGGCAGGCGAGCAGCAATCGCGTGGTCGGGTGCTCGGGGATCCGCGGATCATGATGGATCGCGCGACCGAACCGCATCGAGTTCTCGACCCTCCAGATCGGAAATCCGATGCAGTTCGCTTTGCAGGGTCGAGTCGAAGAGGGGCGCGATTCGTGCCTGCGCAAGTGCCGATTGTCGCTTTCGCGGGTCGTTGTGTGATCGCGGTCACCAATGGGGGCCGCAAAGACCGCAACGGTCCCGCGCTTGCTCATAAAACGCACACATACTTTCCTCATCCTCTTCCTCGCCCTCGCCCTGCCGGCGACCGCCCTGGCGGCAGCCGGCTCCGGCGACTCTGCCGAGATCGGCGTCAACGACGCCCAGGTGGCCCGGATCGCTCCCCTGCAGCGACCGATCGACCGCTTTCAGCACCTGGTCCACACCGTCGCCAGGCAGATCCACAGAGAAGATCTCGCCGCTCTGCGCGAGCAGCGCCGCGAAGCTTTCGCGACCCTCCCCGGCGGCGTCGCCATCGAGACCCTCGAATCGATCGCCGCCTGCGAGTCCGGCGGCGACCCCACCGTCGTCTCTGCCGACGGCAGCTACCGCGGCAAATACCAGTTCGACTTCGGCACCTGGGAATCGGTGGGCGGCTCCGGAGACCCGGCGGCGGCCCCCGAGCAGGAGCAGGACTACCGAGCGGCGCTCCTGTACTCGCAATCGGGCTCCAGCCCCTGGCCCGTCTGCGGCTGACCTGGAAGTTCCGCGGTCCGATGGGGGAGGGCACCCGACCCCTCCCCTACGATCGCTGCCATGAACGACGCAGTCCCAACGCCCGACCCGCAGGGACCCACTCGCAAACCTCCCAAAGAAGCGATCGCCGAGGCCAAGGTGCGGGCGCCGACCCGCGGCAACCGCAAGCTGGAGAGCTTCCTCGAGGCGGTCAACGGCGACGAGCAGGTGCGGGCCTGGTGGTACATGGCTCAGGTCCAGTCCGAGCGGCTGGGCATGTCGGACCACTCCTGGGTCCACATGCAGATCGTCCTCAACATCGCCCTGCGGCTGCTGCGCCTGCTGGTCAAGGCGGGGGTCGAGCCGGCACTGGTCTCAGACCACGGGATGCGCGACCGCGATGCCGAGGTGGTCGTCGCCGGCGGCGCCCTGCTGCACGACGTCGGCATGTCGATCCACCGCGCCGACCACGAGGCCTACTCGCTGTTCCTCGCCAGCGGCGCGCTCGAACGGCTGCTCGCCGGCTCCTACCGCGAGCCCGAGCGCACGGTCGTCGCCGCCGAGATCCTGCACGCGATCATCGGCCATCGCCGCCGCGGCGAGCCCTACACGCTGGAGGCCGGCATCGTGCGGGTCGCCGACGCGCTCGACATGGCTCAGGGGCGCACCCGGATCCCGATCGAGTCGGGGCACGAGGGGATCCACTCGATCTCCGCCGCGGCGATCGACGAGGTCCGGATCGAGGCCGGGGAGGACCACCCGGTGCGGATCGAGATCGAGCTCAACAACTCGGCCGGCATCTTCCAGGTCGACGACCTGCTGGCGACGAAGATCCGCGGCACGCCGCTGGAGGGCCGGGTCGAAGTGGTGGCGAAGATCGAGGGCGAGTCCGAGAAACGCCTCCTAAGTGGATTCCGGCTGTCCTAGGGTGTCAGGCAAGGACGCAGGGAACGTGGCGGGCTCTGCACGCGAGTGACCGAGGACGCCGCATGACGCCCTAGGACAGCCGGGAAAGGTCGGAGCGGCGGCGCTCCTTGCGCTTCTCCAGTTTGCCCTGGATCAGCGACATCACGATCGGCAGGATCGCGAAGAAGGCGATCACGCCGAAGCAGAAGAAGGTGACCGTCTTGTCGGTCGTCGGCCCGGCCAGGCCGACGCCGTTCTCGGCCATCGCCGCCGGGGCGAGCACGAGCATCGTGCCGACGATCGAGAGCAGGGTTGCCGCGGTCCGCTTCACTGGCGGAAATCTACCGCACCGCGGCGTCGTCGAGTCCTGCCAGGGCAGCTCTCCTTATCCCGGCTTTATGGACCGCCATAGGATGCGCCGCCCATGAGCGCCCTCGAAGCAATCGTCCTCGGTCTCGTCCAAGGGCTGACCGAGTTCCTGCCGATCTCCTCCAGCGGTCATCTGCGCATCGTGCCGGCGCTGCTGGGCTGGGAGGACCCCGGTGCCGGCTTCACCGCGGTGATCCAGCTCGGCACGATGGCCGCGGTCCTGATCTATTTCCGCGCCGACCTCTGGCGCATCGCCCGCGCCTGGCTGCGGGAACTGCGGGTACCGATCCCCCGCGCCAGCCAGGAGGCCAGGCTCGGCTGGTTCATCATCCTCGGCACGATCCCGATCTCGATCTTCGGCATCGCCTTCAGCAACCAGATCGAGTCGGGCGCGCGCAGTCTCTACCTGATCGGCTCCGCCCTGATCCTCTTCTCCTTCGTGATGCTGCTCGCCGAGCGGGTCGGCACCCGGCAGCGCGACCTGACCGAGATGAACGGCCGCGACGGGCTGTTCGTCGGGATGGCCCAGGTGCTGGCCCTTGTCCCCGGCGTCTCGCGCTCGGGGGCGACGATCTCCGCTGGCCTGTTTCGCGGCTTCGACCGCCTCGCCGCCGCCCGCTACTCGTTCCTGCTCTCGGTGCCGGCCGTGGTCCTCAGCGGCCTCTTCGAGCTGCGCAAGGTCGGCGAAAACGGCAGCCCCTCGGCGGGGGCGACGGCGATCGCCACTCTGGTCGCCTTCGTCACCGGCTACGCGGCGATCGCCTGGCTGCTGCGCTACCTCAGCACCCACACGCTGGGGGTCTTCGTCGTCTACCGGATCGCCCTCGGGGTGCTGGTTCTGGCGCTGACGGCGTCGGGGGCGATCGGCTAATCCCGCAATTTGGTCGTGACCAGCCTGTGAAAATCCTGTGAACGCAGGCAATTCATCCATCTCGTGGGCATACAATCGCCCCATCGTCCGTCTCGCGGTAATCGATAACGACAGCGGCTTCGTCACCGTGCTCGTCAAGCGCGCGGAGATGGCGGGCTGGCAGCTGCGCGTGGTTTCCAGCGCGATCCCGCCGGAGGAGCTGGTGGCGATGAAGCTGAACGCCCTGCTGCTCGATCCCTCGCTCCTCGGCGAGGAGGGCTGGACCTATCTGGAGCGAGTCTGCGGGATGCTCCCCGACCTCGGCATCGTCGTCTGCACGGGCCGCTCCACGGTTGCCCAGCGCGTCCGCGTCCTGCGCCTCGGCGTCGACGACTGGATCACCAAGCCCTGTCACCCCGAGGAGGCGATGGCCAGGGTCGAAGCGGTCTCGCGCCGCCATCGCCGCGGTCGCTCCGAGGCGCAGGCGGGCCCGACGGTCGCCGGTGAGCTGGAGATCCGGCCCGATCAGTTCCAGGCGTTCGTGATCGGCGGCGGCAGCCTCGACCTGACCCGCCGCGAGTTCGAGCTGCTGCAGCTGCTCGCCGGGGCCAAGGGCCAGGTCCTCGAGCGCGAGGTCATCTACCAGCGCGTCTGGGGATACGCGATGGCCCATGGCGACCGCTCGGTCGACGTCTTCATCCGCAAGCTGCGCCAGAAGCTCGAGAAGCGCTCGCCCGGCTGGGGCTACATCCACACCCACTTCGGTGTCGGCTACCGCTTCGACCCGGAGCCGGTGGGCGGGCTCGCCGCCGTGGAGCCGCTGTCCGAGCCGGCGCCGCTGTCCCAGCCGCAGCCGGATCGCGAGCCGGCTTCACAAGTCGTTCACAGCAGCTTCACGGCCGGATAACCGCGCTGGCGCCGAGGATCGCCATCCTCGGCGACCATGGCGATCGGAACTGGGCATTCCTCGCAGCGGCTCGAAAGCCGCTTGGAGATTCGACCTGAAGAGCACGCCGCCCTCGTCGACGGTCGCCCCCTGAGCCTGACCATGCGCGAGCTGCAGCTGCTCATCACCCTCGCCTCCCACCCGCAGCGGATCATGACCCGCGAGGAGCTCTTCACAGAGGTCTGGGGGAGCCAGCCGCGGCGCGACGACCGCTCGGTCGACGTCTACGTCAGCCGCCTGCGCGCCAAGCTCGGCGAGGCCCTGCCGGAGCTGCAGCTGATCCATACCCATAACGGCATCGGCTACCGCTTCTCGCCCGATGGCTGATCGCCGTCAGCTGGAGCATTGCCTGCAGGTCTTTTACATCTTCTTCACATCTTCGACACAGCCAGGTAACAAGCTGCTCGGGAGCCGCTGCGAGGGTGGCCGCGGCTGCGGCTTCGGGTCGACGGCCGATGTATTCGACCAACAAAAAAAGGGAGTCTGATGTCTCGCTCTAGATGGCTTGCGGTCCTGGCCTTCGCATCGATCTTGGTCCTCGGCGTCGCCGCCTGCGGCAGCAGCGACGACGAAAGCGGGAGTTCCTCGTCCAGCGGCGATCTCTCGGGGGAAGTAGCCGGCGCCGGGGCCACCTCTCAGGAGGCCGCCCAGGAAGCCTGGATCGCCAACTTCGAGAACGAAAACTCGGCGGCGACGATTTCGTATGACCCGGTCGGCTCCGGTGGCGGCCGCGAGCAGTTCAACGCCGGCGGCGTCGCCTATGCCGGCAGCGACGCGGCGATCTCCGAAGAAGAAGGGGAAATGAAAGCGGCGATCAAGCGCTGCGGCCCCGGCGAACTGATCGAGATCCCCGCCTATGTCTCGCCGATCGCGATCATCTACAACCTGCCCGAAGTCGAATCGCTGCAGCTCTCCCCGGAAACCCTGGCGAAGATCTTCAACCAGGAAATCACCACTTGGAACGACAAGGCGATCGCCGCCGACAACCCCGGCGTCGATCTGCCCGACACTCGCATCACCCCCGTGAACCGCTCGGACGAGTCCGGGACGACGGAGAACTTCATCGAATACATGTCGGAGGTTGTGCCCAGCGTCTGGACGCACGAAGTCAGCGGCGACTGGCCGGTCAAGGGCGGCGAGGCTGCCTCGGGCACCTCGGGCGTCGTCGAGGCGGTCGGTGCCGGCGAAGGTGCGATCGGCTACGCCGACGCGAGCCAGGCCGGCGAACTCGGCATCGCCAAGATCCAGGTCGGCAAGAACTTCGTCGAACCGACCCCGGAAGCGGCGGCGGCGATCCTCGAGGAGTCGCCTGAAGACAAGGCGCTGAGCGGCAGCAAGTACATGCTCCCGTTTGAACTCGATCGCAAGACGGAATCCGAGGGCACCTACCCGATCGTGCTCGTCTCCTACTTGATTGCCTGCACGGAATACAAGTCGGCCGACGAAGCGGCGATCGTCAAGGGGTTCCTCGAATACGCGATCAGCCCAGAAGGTCAGGAAGCGGCGGCTGAAAACGCCGGCTCCGCGCCGCTCTCGGCCTCGCTGACCAAGAAGATCACCCCGGCCGTGGAAGCGATCAAGGCCGGCTAGGAGGGGCGTGGCAGCACAGGTCGATACCACGACCAATGCCGGTCAGCTGCTCGCGGCGGCGTCAGGAGGACGCCGCCGCGTCGGCGACCGGGTGTTCAGCAACATCGCGACGGCCGCAGGGGTGACGATCCTCGCCCTGCTGGCCGGCGTCGCGATCTTCCTCTTCGCCAAGGGCCTGCCGGCGGTCACCGCCAGCGCCTCCGAACTTCCCGGCGGCAAGAGCCTCGTCGACTACGTCGCACCACTCGCCTTCGGGACCGTGCTGGCGGCGACGTTCGCGGCTCTCGTCGCGGTTCCACTGGCCGTCGCCGCCGCCCTCTTCATCACCCACATCGCGCCACCTCGCGTCGCCCTCACGCTGGGCTACCTGGTCGACCTGTTGGCCGCCATCCCCAGCATCGTCTACGGCCTCTGGGGGATCTTCGTCCTCGGCCCGGCGACCGTCCCGGTGATGAAGTGGCTGGAAGAAAATCTCGGCTTCATCCCCTTCTTCAAGGGTCCCGCCTCGACCACGGGCAGGGCGATGTTCGTCGCCGGCCTGGTGCTGGCGGTGATGATCCTGCCGATCGTCTCCGCCGTCGCCCGCGAGGTCTTCTCGCAGACGCCGCGCAAGCTTCAGGAAGGCGCCCAGGCGCTGGGCGCGACCCGCTGGGAGACGATCCGGATGACGGTGCTGCCGTTCGGCAAATCGTCGATCATCAGCGGCGCCATGCTCGGTCTCGGCCGGGCGCTCGGCGAGACGATGGCGGTGACGATCATCCTCTCGGTCTCCGGCATCGTCACCTTCAACCTGATCAGCCAGGCGAACCCGTCGACGATCGCCGCCAACATCGCCCTCGACTTCCCCGAGTCCTCGGGGCTGGCCATCAACACCCTGATCGCCACCGGTCTGGTCCTCTTCGCGATCACCCTCGTCACCAACCTGGCCGCGCGGGCGATCATCGCCCGCCAGAACGTCGAGTAGATGACGCCCCCGGCGGAGAACCTCGCTCTCGGCAGCAGCCGGATCTCCGGCGGCGTCCTGCCCAGCCTGGCGCCCTACGCGGTCGTCGCCGGCTCGGCCCTCTTCGCCGCCGCGGTTCTGCTCGCGACCGCCTCCTTCAGCATCGGGCTGATGCTGGTCGGCGCGGTGCTCGTGGCCTGCGTCGTCCTCTACGGCTGGTCGCGCGCGGTGGAGGGGCCGCGGCGGGCCAAGGACCGCGTCGTCACCCTCGCCATCGCCTCCGCCTTTGGGCTGGCGATGATCCCGCTGATCTCGCTGCTCTACGAGGTCGGCAAGCGCGGCATCCCGGGCTTGAGCGTCGAATTCTTCACCGAGTCGGCCCGCGGCGTGATCAACGGCGGCGGCGCCGCGCACGCGATCATGGGGACGCTCGTCATCACCGGCGTCGCCGCTCTGATCTCGGTGCCGATCGGGATCATGGCGGCGATCTACATGACCGAGTACGGCACCGGCAAGCTGCGCCGGGCGCTGACCTTCTTCGTCGACGTGATGACGGGGATTCCCTCGATCGTCGCCGGGCTCTTCGCCTACGCGCTGTTCGAGATCTTCTTCGGCCCCGGCATCCGCCTCGGCGTGATGGGCTCGGTGGCGCTCTCGGTGCTGATGATCCCGATCGTGATCCGCTCCGCCGAGGAGGTCCTGAAGATCGTCCCCAACCACCTGCGCGAAGCCGCCTACGCGCTGGGCACGCCGAAGTGGAAGACGATCACCAAGATCGTCCTGCCCACCGCCTTCGCCGGCCTCGTCACCGGGGTGATGCTCGCCACCGCGCGGATCATCGGCGAGACGGCGCCGCTGCTGGTCACGACCGGAGTGATCGACTCGATGAACTCCGATCCCTTCAACGGCCGCATGCAGAACCTCGCCGTCTACGCCTACAACGAGTACCGATCCCCGGGTGTGATGAAGCAGGCCTCCTACGACCGCGCCTGGGCTGCCGCCCTGACCCTCATCGCTATCGTGATGATCCTCAACGTGGTGGCTCGCCTCGTCTACCGGCGCTACAAAACCGAGATCCGCTAGCCAGTGGAAGGAAAGAAATTGAGAGCCATGTTGGGAGCCGCAGGCACTAAACGAACCGCCGCCGAGGCCGGCCAAATGGAAACGACTGAGGGCACGCCGGTGATCGGAACTTCGAGCGGTGGCGCCGAGGCGCCGATTGGGCGCGGCGCCAAGACGATCGAGGCCAAGGAAGTGAACCTCTACTACGGAGACTTCCACGCCGTCGAAAACGTCAGCATGAAGATCGAGCCGAACAAGGTGACGGCGCTGATCGGCTCCTCGGGCTGCGGCAAGACGACCTTCCTGCGCTCGCTCAACCGGATGCACGAGTTGACGCCGGGGGCAACCGTCGAGGGGGAGATCAGCCTCGACGGCGAGGACATCTACGGAGCGGGCGTCGACCCGGTCCAGGTCCGCCGCCTGGTCGGGATGGTCTTCCAGTCCCCCAACCCCTTCCCGACGATGTCGGTCTATGAGAACGTCGCCGCCGGGCTCTCGCTCAACGCCGGCAGGATGAAGAAGGCCGACAAGGACGCGGTCGTGGAGCGCTCGCTGCGCGGCGCCAACCTCTGGGAGGAGGTGAAGGATCGGCTCGACAAGCCCGGCTCCGGCCTCTCGGGCGGTCAGCAGCAGCGGCTCTGCATCGCCCGGGCGATCGCGGTCGAGCCGGAGGTGCTGCTGATGGACGAGCCCTGCTCGGCCCTGGACCCGGTCGCGACCCTGGCGATCGAGGATCTGATCCGCGAGTTGAAGAACCGCTACACGATCGCGATCGTCACCCATAACATGCAGCAGGCCGCGCGGGCCAGCGACCTGACCGCTTTCTTCAACCTCGAAAAGTCCGGTCGCCCGGGTCGCCTGGTCGAGATCGGCGCGACGGAGACGATCTTCACGAAACCGGCCGAGCAGGCGACCGAGGACTACGTCAGCGGCCGGTTCGGCTGAGCTGGAGCTGAGATGCCCGAATCCGCCCGCACCGAATATCAAGAGGAACTGACCAACCTCGAGGCCAGCGGTCTCGGCGGGCTCGACCTGGTCAGCGCCGCCCTCAGCCGCACCCTGGAGGCGGTCGAGCACCAGGACATCGAGCTGGCGCAGATCGTCGTCGCCGACGACGACCGCATCGACGGCCGCTACCTGGAGGTCCATCAGAGCCTGATCACGCTGCTGGCGACCCAGTCGCCGGTGGCGACCGACCTGCGGCTGATCTCCGCCCTGCTGCATGTGTTGAAGAACATCGAGCGGATGGGCGATCAGTGCGTGAACATCTGCAAGATGATCCCGCTGTCCGGCAACGAGCCGCCCGCCGACCGGGAGATGGTGAGACTGATCCTGACGATGGGAAAGCAGGCGCGGACGCTGATCGGCCAGGCCAAGCGCGCTTTCGAGGATCGCAATGTGGAAATGGCCCGCGACCTGGTGCGCCAGGACGACGTCGTCGACAACCTCAACCGCGAATGCTTCCGCCTGGCGCTGGAGATCGGCGACGACGCCGACAAGCGCGAGTGGGCGATGACGATGCTGCTGGCGGCGCGGGCGATCGAGCGGATCGGCGACAACGCCGTCGACATCGGCGAGCAGGTCGCCTTCGTGGTCACCGGGCTCTTTCGGGAGTTCGAGGACGCCTCGCACCCGAACGCTTAGAAAGGGCGCTCAGGTTTGGCGAACGCCCCGGGGAGGGGGTCCTGCGGGCGGGGCAAACAGGCTCCGTTCTCGGACCCCCTCCCCGGGGCGCCCACGATGCGCCTGCGCGATTCGCTCGGTTCGTGTGAGATCCGAGTTGTCTGGGAACATGAGGGCAGACCCGGGATGCTCTGCGCCGCGATAGATATCGGTTCCAACACCACGCGAGTGCTCGTGGCGGAGCCGGTGGATGGGCAGTTGAAGAAGGTGATGGAGCAGCGGGCTTACACCCGCATCAACAAGGCGCTCGGGAAGAAGGGGGAGATCCTTCCGGAGAAGGTCGATGAGGTTTGCGAGGTCGTGGCGACGCAGGTGCGTCTGGCCCAGGAGCTGGGTGCGGTGAGCATCCGCGCGGTTGCGACCGCGGCCGTGCGTGAGGCATCGAACGGCGAGCAGGTTGCCGCGGCGATCGGTGCGGCGGCGGGGGTCCGGGTCGACGTGCTCAGCGACGAGGAGGAGGGGCGGCTCTCCTTCATCGGCGCCACCAAGGGCCTGGGCCACCCGGTCGAGGGCAAGATCGGCGTCGTCGACGTCGGCGGCGGCTCGACCGAGATCATCATCGGCACCGCTGCCGGCGGGGTCGAGAAGGTGCGTTCGTGGCGGGTCGGCTCCGGCGTGCTGGCCGACGAGCTGATCTCCTCCGACCCGCCCTCGGCGGCGGAGATCCGCAGGGTCCGCGACCGCATCGAGGACATCTTCGAGGGAGTCGAGGTTGAGCATCCGGCGCAGGCCGTCGCCGTCGGCGGCAGCGCCACGTCGCTGCGGCGACTGGTCGGCACCGTGCTCGAGTACGAGACCCTGGAGCGGGGGATACGGGTGCTCTGCAGCGACCCCTCCGCCGACGTCGCCCGTCGCTTCGAGCTCGACCCGGTCCGGGTCCGCATCCTCACCACCGGCGTGCTGCTGCTGGAGAAGGTCTCCGAGCTGCTCGGCCAGCCGCTGCAGATCGGCAAGGGGGGGTTGCGCGAGGGGGTCATCCTCGACCTTCTCAACGGCAATGCCAACGGGTCTTCGCCGGCCCGGCTCGCCGCTTAGCTTCGTTCGGGGGTTTGGCGGGGAGGGTTGGGTGTCCCTTCCGCTTGCTGGGATTTTCGCCGGGAGCCTCGCCGCGGTCACTTGAGGTTCACAGCGCGTTGGCCGCTCTTTCACAAGTTTTCCCTGCTCATGGCGAATTCTGTGGTGACGAGAGAGATCTATGAGAGGGAGACATCGATGACTTCCCGCGTTGACATGCATTGCCATTCCACTGCTTCGCAGCTATCGCGGCTGGGGGTGCAGAGGTCGCTTGGGCTGCCCGAGTGCGCGACGCCGCCGGCGGAGGTCTACGAGCTGGCCAAGCGGCGGGGGATGGACTTCGTGACGATCACCGATCACGACACGATCGCGGGCTGCCTTGAGTTGGACGGTCGCCCCGACTGCTTCGTCTCCGAGGAGCTGACCGCCCGCTTCGCCGGCGAGCCCCAGGCGGTTCACGTCCTCTGTTACGGGATCACCCCCGGAGACCACGAGTGGCTGCAGGCACATTCCGGCGATGTCGAGGCCTGCGCCGCATACCTGCACGAGAACGGGATCGCCTGCGCTCTGGCTCACCCCTTCTTCAACGTCGCCGCGCCGCTGACACGGCGCCACCGCCGCCGTCTGGCGGAGCTGTTCCCGGTCTGGGAGGTCTGCAACGGGTCGCGGGCCGCGGAGCTGAACATGCCGGCCGCCCTCTACGTGGACACCCACGGCGGCACCGGCATCGGCGGCTCCGACGACCACGCCGGCGTCGACATCGGTCGCACCTACACCGAGGTGCCGGCCGCTGCCACGCCGGAAGAGTTTCTGCGCCACCTCCGCCACGGCGACGCCGAAGCCGGCGGCGAGCAGGGCAGCGCCGCCAAGTGGACGCACGCGGCGATGGCCCTTGCCACCCGCGCCCTCGTCCTCGGCGACGAAGGCGAGGGCTCCGCAGCCGGCGCGCCGAGCCCGGCGGCGGTGCTGAAGATGGCGGAACGGGTGATCCGCGAGGGGACCGCGCGCGAGGGCAAGGTCGCCGCCGACATCGGTCCCGACGACGCCCGTTGCCTGCTCGAGGCTTGGCTCGCCGGCATCGGCCTCGACCTGCGTGGCCGCGAGCTGATCGCCTACCTGCAGTCCGACGGCTTCTCCCACGCCGACCTCTACCGGCGCGCCCGCCGCATTCACGACCGGCGCCTGCGCGCCGCCGTCGCGCAGAGAGTCGAAGCGGTTCGCGACGGGGAGCTTCCGGGCGCCCTCAACAGGGTCTTCGAGGCGCTGGTCCCGGCCCTGCCCTACGCGCCGTCGACCATCTTCCTCGGCGCCGAGAAGGCGAAGCTCTCCAGCCGCGCGGGGGAGAGGCGGCGGGTGGCGCTGATCGCCGACGGGATCGCCTCGATGCACGGCGTCACCCACACGATCGAGCAGATCCGCGAGCGGGGCGTGCCCGGCTTCGAGGTCGACGTGATCGGCACCGACGCCGGTGTCGACCGCCGCCTGCCCGCCGCGGCGGAGCTGGAGCTGCCCTTCTACGCGGGGATGACGCTCGGCGTGCCGGGGCTGCCGGACCTGGTCGAGACCCTCGCCGACGGCGGCTATGACCTCGTCCACGTCACCGCTCCGGGGCCCGCCGGTGTCGCCGCGACCCTGCTCAGCCGGCTCACGGGAGTGCCGCTGCTCGGCAGCTACCACACCGAGCTGGCGGCCTACGCCGGTCTGCGCAGCGGCGACGGCGGCATCGAGGCGATCGCCAGCACCGCCCTCGCCGCCTTCTACGGCGTGCCCGGGGTCGTCCTCTCGCCGAGCCCCGCGGCCGACGGCTCGCTGGTCGCACTCGGCGTCGAGGCGGCCAGGATCCGGCGCTGGGAGCGCGGCGTCGACAGCGAGCGCTTCGATCCGGCGCGGGCCGACCGCGACGCCTACCGGGGCGAGATCAAGGTCCTCTACGCCGGCCGCATGACCCGTGAGAAGGGGGTCGACCTGCTGGCCGAGAGCTTCCTGCGCGCGCGGCGTGCCGATCCTCGCCTGCATCTGCTGCTGGCCGGGGGCGGTCCGGAGGAGGCGGAGCTGCGCGACCGTCTTGGCGAGCACGCGACCTTCCTCGGCTGGCTCGGCGGCGAGGAGCTGGCCTGCGCCTACGCCAGCGCCGACATTTTCCTCTTCGCCAGCAGCACCGACACTTATGGCCAGGTGATCCTCGAGGCGGCGGCCAGCGGCCTGCCGGTGGTCGCCGTCGCCGAGGGTGGCCCGGCGGCGCTGATCGAGAACCGCCACACCGGCCTGCTCTGTCGCCCCGATGCCGACCACATGGCCGGCGCGCTGCTGCAGCTCGCCTCCTCGCCGTCGCTGCGCCACCAGCTCGGCGCCGCCGCCGTCAACGCCGCCCGCGAGCGGTCCTGGGAGCGGGCGCTGAGCCAGCTCGGGGCGGGCTATCGGCGGGCGCTCGATGCTCGTCCGGCGACCGCACGGCAGGCGATCGCCAGCGTCGCCTAGCCCGGCCATGCGACACAGCCGACTTTCACCCCAGCCCAGTGGGGCAAAGGTCGGCTGTGGTGGGTCGGGTGCTCAGTACGATGGATCGATCGACGATCCCGCCAATTACTTCAACCGCGAGCTTTCCTGGCTCGACTTCAACCAGCGGGTTCTCGAGCTGGCCGAGGATCCCACCGTGCCGCTGCTGGAGCGGCTCCGCTTCTGCGGCATCTACGCCTCCAACCTCGACGAGTTCTTCATGGTCCGGGTCGCCGGCCTCTTCGATCAGCTCGACGCCGGGATCGATGCCCGCGGTCCCGACGGCCTCGCCCCGAGCGAGCAGATCGACGCGATCCAGGCCCGGGTGCTGGAACTGGACCGCCGCCTCAACTCGTGCTTCGGTGGCACCCTGCGCCCGGCGCTGGAGCAGGACGGCATCCGCATCGTCACCCTCGACAGCGCCAGCGAGGCCGAGCGGCGGGAGATCGACGCGCGCTTCCACGAGCAGGTCTTCCCGGCCCTGACCCCGCTGGTGATCGGTCTCGGCCGGCCCTTTCCCTACATCTCCAACCTCTCGCTCAGCCTCGGCGTGCTGCTGCGCGACCCCGAGAGCGGCACCGAGATCATCGCCCGCGTCAAGGTCCCGAAGGAGCTGCTCGGTCGCTTCCTGCCGCTGGGCTCCGACGGCAAGTCCTTCGTGCCGCTGGAGGAGGCGATCGCCGCCAACCTCGACTTGCTCTTCCCCGGCACCGAGGTGATCGACCACGGTTACTTCCGGGTCACCCGCGACGCCGACTTCACGGTCAGCGACGAGGCCGACGACCTCCTGCAGGCGGTTCAGGACGAGATCCGCCGCCGCCGCTTCGGCGAGGTCGTGCGGCTGGAGATCGCCGCCGGGATGAACTCGAAGCTGCGCGAGCAGCTGATCGGCGCCCTGCGGCTCGAAGACCGCGAGGTCTACGACGTCGACGGGCTGATCGACCTCGGCGACCTCAACGACATCGCCGACGTTCCCGGCCACGCCGAGCTGCGCTACGCGCCCTGGTCGCCGGTCACGCAGCCGCGCCTGCAGGGCGAGGACGAGGAGCCGGTCGACATGTTCGCGGCGATCCGCCGCGGCGACCTGCTCGTCCACCATCCCTACGACTCGTTCTCCAGTTCGGTCGAGCGCTTCGTCGAGCAGGCGGTCGCCGACCCCGACGTGCTGGCGATCAAGCACACCGTCTACCGCACCAGCGACGACTCGCCGCTGGTGCCGTCGCTGATCCGCGCCTCCGAACGCGGCAAGCAGGCGGTCTGCATGGTCGAGCTGAAAGCGCGCTTCGACGAGGAGGCCAACATCCACTGGGCGAAGTCGCTGGAGGAGGCGGGCGTCCACGTCGTCTACGGGATCCCCGGCCTGAAGACCCACGTGAAGGCGATCCTGGTCGCCCGCCGCGAGGGCGAGCGGGTGCGCGAGTACGTCCACATCGGCACCGGCAACTACCACCCGAAGACGGCCCGCCTCTACACCGATTTCGGCCTCTTCACGGCCGACCCGGACATCGGCGCCGACGTCGCCGAGATGTTCAACTTCCTCACCGGCTACGGCCGCCCCGCCGCCTATCGCAAGGTGCTGGTCTCGCCGACGACGATGCGGGGCCGGATCGTCGAGGAGATCGAGCGCACCGTCGCCGCCCACGAGGCCGGCGAAGAGGCGCGGATCGCCCTGAAGATGAACTCGCTGGTCGACGCCGGCTGCATCCGCGCGCTCTACGCGGCTTCGCAGGCGGGGGTGCGGGTCGACCTCAACGTACGCGGGATCTGCTGCCTGCGGCCCGGCGTGCCGGAGCTCTCGGAGAACATCCGCGTGGTCTCGATCGTCGGCCGCTTCCTCGAGCACTCGCGCGTTTACACCTTCCAGCGCGGTGCCGAGACCAGGGTGCTGATGGGCTCCGCCGATCTGATGCCGCGCAACCTCGACAGCCGCGTCGAGCTGGTCGCACCGGTCGAGGACCCGGAGCTGCGGGCGGAGATGCTCGACGTGCTGGAGCGCTGCTTCGCCGACAACGCCAATGCCTGGGAGCTCGACGCCGAGGGGCACTGGACCCGCACGGTCGCCGCCGAGGGCGAGCGCCGCGGCGTCCAGGAGGAGCTGCGCGAGCGCCATGCCGCCCGTGCCGCCGAACAGCTCGCCGCCGCGACCGGCTGACGCCACTCCAGGCCGCGCCGTTCGCCACTAGGATGCGGCTCTTGGCGCGCTTCTCGCTCCTCCCTCGCGACCGCACCTTCTTCGACCTCTTCATCGAGGCCGGGCAGAACAGCGTGCACGCTGCGCGTCTGCTCGACCGGATGATGAATCAGTGGCCGGAGGACGGCGGGCTCACGCAGGAGATCCTCGAAGCTGAGCAGGAGGGCGACCGGATCACCCACGACATCATCAGGCGGCTGAACACGACCTTCGTGACGCCGATCGACCGCGAGGACATCTATGGCCTGGCGACGCAGATGGACGACATCGTCGACTTCACCGAGGAGGCGGCCGACTTCCTCGGCCTCTACAAGATCGAGGCGCCGATGGAGCAGGCCGGGGCGCTGACCAAGGTTCTGGTCGCCGCCTGCGAGCAGCTCGCCGGCGGCCTCGAGCACCTCCCCGAGTTCAAGGATCTCGACAAATACTGGATCGAGATCCACCGGCTCGAGAACGAGGGCGACCGGATCTCCCGCGACGCCGTCGCCTCGCTCTTCTCGAACGGGATCGACCCGATGGTCGTGATCCGCTGGAAGGACATGTTCGCGGTGCTCGAGAACGCGATCGACGCGACCGAGACGGCAGCGCAGATCCTCGAGGGAATCGTCATCAAGAACTCGTGAGCTCCGACGTCATCCTCGTGATCGTGGTCGGCACGGCGCTAGCGTTCGACTTCACCAACGGATTTCACGACACCGCCAACGTCGTCGCCACCTCGATCTCGACCGGGGCGGCGCGGCCGCAGGTGGCGATCGCGATGGCCTCGCTGCTCAACTTCGTCGGTGCCTTCATCTCGATCTCGGTTGCGGCCACGGTCGCCAACGACGTCGTCAACGCCGACGTGATCACGCCGACGATCGTCTTCGCCGGGCTGATCGGAGCGATCGCCTGGAACCTGATCACCTGGTCCTTCGGCCTGCCCTCGAGCTCCTCGCACGCCCTGATCGGCGGCGTCGTCGGCTCCGCCGTCGCCGCCGCCGGCTTCGACGCGGTGATCGCCGAAGGCCTGGTCGGCAAGGTGCTGATCCCGGCGCTGATCGCTCCAGTGCTCGCCTTCGTGGTCGCCGGGCTCTCGATCGGGCTGATCTACCGGGTCGTGGGGAAGCAGCGCCCGGGCACGGTGACCCGTGGCTTCAAATACGGTCAGATCGTCTCCGGTGGGTTGCTGGCCTTGGCTCATGGCACCAACGACGCTCAGAAGACGATGGGCATCATCACCCTGGCGCTGATCGCCAATGGCACCCTTGCCGCCGGTGCCGACCCGCCGTTCTGGGTGATCGCCTCGGCGGCGGCGGCGATCGCGCTCGGCACCTACAGCGGCGGCTGGCGGATCATCAAGACCACCGGCACCCGGATCATCAAGATGGACGCCGCCCAGGGGTTCTCCTCGCAGGGGGCGGGCTCGGCGGTGATCCTCGCCTCGACCCACTTCGGCTTCCCGCTCTCGACCACCCACGTGATCAACGGCGGCATCATGGGAGCCGGCGCCGCCAAGCGGTTCTCGGCGGTGCGCTGGGGGGTGGCGGGCAACATCGTCACCGCCTGGGTGCTGACGCTGCCGGCAGCGGCGGCGATCGGGGCGCTCGCCTATGGCCTGACGCGGATCTTCGGCACCGGCGCGCTCGGGCCGGTCGTGGTCACCCTGGCCTCGCTCTCGCTGATCGTCGCCGTCTTCGCCCGCCGCGCCGAGCGCGGTGCGCCGGTCGCGGCCTCGAGCGGATGACCGTGGCGCTGGTCGAAGGCAAGGAGCTGCTGGAGACGGTGGTGGCCTCGACGGTCGCCGGCATCGGCGTCACCTTCGTCTTCTCGCTCGCCATCTGGGGGGTGGCTCGGTTCGCCGATCTCAGCCGCAACGAACGACCGCTGGCCGCCGCCGCCGCCGCTCTCATCGCCGTCGTCGCCCTTCTCGCCACGGCGGCGATCGTGGTCGTCGGGATCATCGTCATGACCAGCAAGTAGCCGTCGTACACTGAATTCGTGCGTACCGCCCGCAACGTAGCCATCGTCATGGTCCTGGCGCTCGGCGTCGCCTTCGCTCCTGCCGGCGGCAACGTCGTCGATGCGATCTTCACCGCCCTGACCATGGGTTTCCTGGCCGGGATCGCCTGGATGCTCTACACGCTCAGCCGCCAGAACCAGCTGACGCTGGCGACCCTCGGCGACGGCCGCCGGGCGATCTTCTACAGCGCCTTCGGGATGATCGCGCTGCTGATCGCCGGCACCGACAAGCTCTTCTCCAGCGGCGGCGGCACCCTCCTCTGGATCCTCCTGCTCGGCGCCTCGGTGGCGGCGATCTGGCGGGTCTGGACCGAGGCGAATACCTACTGACGTAGGGGAGACCTGGCTGAGTTGTGAGCCTCTGCGCGCCACGCGTGCGGGTTTGCCTGGGACGGTTCCCCGGTGCCGCCAGGGACCGCCAGCAGCGCAGGCCACAGGGAGGAAGGGACCGCGTCGGTCGAGCTGGTCGCCGTGGTCCCGTTCCTGCTGCTGGCGGTCCTGGCGGCCGTCCAGATCGCCCTCGCCGGTCAGGCGCTGTGGTCGGCGAGCGTGGCCGCCCGAGCCGGGGCGCGGGCGGCGCTGGTCGGAGGCGCAGCGACGGCGGCGGCGCGGCGGGCGCTGCCGCCGTCGCTGCGGGGCGACTCCGAGGTGGAGGACTCCGGCGAGATCTCGGTGCGGGTGCCGGTGCCGCGCCTGTTCCCGGGCTTGCCGCGGGTGACGGTGGGGGCAAGGGCGAGCTTGGAGTCGGGCGATGGGTGAGGAGCGCGGTCAGGCCTCGGTTGAGCTTGTCGCGGCACTGCCGGCCCTGCTGCTGGCCGCGATGGTGGCGCTGCAGCTACTCGCCGCCGGTTACGCGATGACCCTCGCCGACGGCGCCGCCGAGGCGGGGGCGCTGGCGCTGGCCTCGGGCGGTTCGGCGGCGGCAGCGGCCCGCGGCGCCCTGCCGGGATGGGCGGAGGACAACGTCGCGGTCCGGGTGCGCGGCGGGACGGTCACGGTGCGGCTGCTGTCGCCCTCGCCAATCCGCTCCCTCGCCGAGCGGCTGGCCGTGACCAGCTCGGCGAGCGCGAGGCCGGCGCGGTGAGTGCCGATCCGAGCGCCGGCGCCACGACCGTCCTGGTCACCGCCGTGGGGGAGGCCGAGGGGGCGCGTGGCGCGGCCGCGGCTCTCGCCTGCGCCGACGCCGACGCCGACCTGGCGACCCTGTTCGTCGACGTCGGCGGCAGGGCGCCGCGGCCGACGCTGCTGGCCGCCGCCGCTGCGCAACGGCTGGAGGAGCGTCTGGCGGCGCATCTGCCGCAGGGTCGGGTGGCTGCCCGCGGACAGGTCTGCCACCTTGCCGTGCCAGCCACCGCGGAGGGGCTGGAGGCGGCCTCGGCGGCGGCGACGGTCGCTCGCGGCGCGCTTGCGGTCGTCCATCTGCCGCCGGCGCTGCTGCAGCCCGTGCTGGCTCAACGGCTTGGACCGGATCCGTCCGCTGTCCTATTGCGCGCTGACATCGCCGCCGACCGGCCGCTTTTGGCCCTGGTCGTCCGCGACCTGATGGCCCGCGATCTCAGCGTCGGAGTGCTCAAGCAACGCCTCAGCTGGGTCGCCGAGCGCCGTGCATTCTTTGGGTCTCTGTCGCCGGATGCGGCCGGTGGTTTGCCGAGACGTTTGCTCAAGGTACTCCTGTCGCACCAGTGCTACGCTGATTCTGATGACGCGAGAGGTAACCCAACGCGAGCTGCGCAACCAGAGCGGAGAGATCATGCGAGAACTGGATCGCGGTGAAAACTTCGTCGTCACCAGCAACGGCAGGCCGGTTGGAGAGCTGCGCCCGATTCGTCCGCGCCGGTTCGTCCCGACCAGCGTCCTTCAGACAGCGCTCCGAGGGGTCGGTCCTCTCGACCACCGAGAGTTCCGAGCTGATGTCGACGCGATCCTCGACCAGGACCCGACGCCTCGTGGCTGGCCCGAAGACTGACCGGGGCCTGATCGACACCTCCGTCGCGATTGCCCTGGAGACGATCGATCCCTCCAGGCTGCCGAGTGAGATAGCGGTTTCTGCCCTGACGCTCGCCGAGCTCAGCGCCGGTCCGTACGCCGCCAAGTCGGAAGCCAATCGAACCCGTCGTCAGGATCACCTACAACGGATTGAGGCCAGCATCGAAACCCTCGACTTCGATTCCGTCAGTGCACGCGCTTACGGACCGATCTACTCGGCGACTTGGAAAGTCGGCAGGAAGGCCCGCGGCTCTCGCGCGGTCGACCTGATGATTGCCGCGACCGCCCGTGCCAACGATCTGCCGCTCTACACGTTCAACGGAGTGGACTTCCTCGGCCTTGAGGGCCTGGTCGAGGTCATCGACCTTGACTAATACGGGTAGGTGGGATCTGGTTGCGGTTCGGGCTGTGGGGCGGCTTTTGACAGCGCCGCCGCGTGCCAGGTGCCGACGTCCTTGATCCCCTCGCCGTTGACGTCGCCCGTCTTGGTGTCGCCCGCGAAGCTGTAGAGCGGGCGGCCCTTGAAGGTCACCTGGGTCCTGCCATCGGGCCGTTTGACGGTCCCGAGCTTGACCGGCCCGGTCGGCTTGACTGCGGCGGGGACGAGCAGCGGGTGCCAGCTGGAAAGGCAGGTGCCGGCGCAGATGAACCAGCCGTTGGTCTCGGCGCTGAGGCTGTAAAGGGTGTGGCCCCTGGTGGTGGTCAGGATCGTACGGCCGAGGGTCGCGTTTTCGGCCTGCTTGGCGACCGGCTTGCTCGCCTGGCCGGCGCTGGCGACCGCGGGTAGGAGCAGGGCGACCAGCGCCAGCGCCAGCGGGGCGAGTCGGATCGGCAAACGCATCGGGCTGGATATGGCTGATCGCCGCATGGCAGGGCTCCTTGGTCGGCTTGGTTGAACGGTCTACGTGCCGAGCACGGGAAAGGTTCGGCGCGCAGGTCTGGTTTTACCGTTCGGTCGCCCCGCCGTGTGGCAATTGTTCGCCTGGTCGCGCCACGCGCGCGCGTTCGGCGGCCAGGGTCGTGCGATGGCAATGCGTGCGGCGAGCCGGCAGCGGGGGAGGGCGACCAGGGGCGCCGGGGGCGAGTCCGGCCAGGCGCTGATCCTGGCGCTCGGCGGGGCCTTCGTGCTGCTGGCCGGGGCGCTGGCGCTGGTCGCCATCGCCGGCGCGGTCACCGGCAAAGGCAGGGTGCAGCGGAGCGCCGACCTGGTGGCGATATCCGCCGCTCGCTCGATGCGCGACGACCTGCCGCGGCTGCTCTCGCCGCCGCTGCTTGCCAACGGGCTGCCGAACCCGACCCACCTCGACAAGCTCGCCTATCTCGCGCGGGCGGGGCTGGCCGCGATCGCGGTCGGTGAGGCAAACGGCGTCGATTCGGACCGCCTCGAAATCAGCTTCCCGGACCGCGGTTCCTTCGCCCCGCTGCGGGCAAAGGCGGTCGTCGTCGCCAGCCTTGCCGTTGGCGGTGGCCGCCACCGGGTCGAGGCGTCGGCGGTGGCCGAAGCCGCTGCGCCGGCCGGCGCTGGCGGCGGCGCAGCCACGATGGCCGGCGGCGGTGGTTACAGCGGCCCGCTCGTGCACCGGACCGGCGAGGGGATGCGCCCCGACGTAGCCGCCGCCTTCGACCGCATGGCGGCGGCCGCGCGCGGCGCCGGCATCGTCCTGCTGGTCGTCTCCGGCTTCCGCTCAGACGCCGAACAGGCGGCCCTCTTCGCCGCCCACCCCGACCCCCGCTGGGTGGCGCCGCCGGGGCACTCGCTGCACCGCTGCGCGACCGAGCTCGACCTCGGCCCGGATGCCGCCTACGCCTGGCTTGCCGCCAACGCCAGCCGCTTCGGCTTTGTCCAGAGGTACTCCTGGGAGGCTTGGCACTACGGGTTCGATGCCGGTCCGCCGCCCTGCTCGGAGGCCGGCAACGAGCTGAGCGGGACCGGGGGAGGGGCGACGGCCGCGGGCGGCACGACCATGCCGAGCTTCGTCCCGAGCCGCTTCCGTCCGCCGCTGCTCGCCGCCGCCACACGCTGGAACGTCTCCGCCGCCCTGCTCGCGGCGCAGCTGCTGGCGGAGTCGAACTTCAACCCCTTCGCGGTCTCCCCGGTTGGCGCTCAGGGCATCGCACAATTCATGCCCGACACCGCAGCCTCCTACGGTCTCGACGACCCCTTCGACCCGGTCGCCGCGATCGACGCTCAGGCCCATCTCATGGCCGATCTGATCCACCAGCTCGGCTCCCCCGAACTCGCCCTCGCCGGCTACAACGCCGGCCCCGGCGCCGTCGAAGGCTGCCACTGCATCCCGCCCTACCCCGAGACCCAGGCCTACGTCACCCGCATCCTCGCCCTGCTCGGCGGCGCCGGAGCGCTGTTCGGACCGAGCTTCGAGGTGCGATTGGTCGCGTGAACGGGATCGTCGACGGACGATGACCGTCCCTCGTCAGGCGCCCGCCCAGTTCGCGGGGTTGTCCGTGCCCGGCAAGTCATGTTCCGGCTCATGTGGCCACGGAGTCCGGTGGCGGCCCTGAGTGGATTTCGGTGGCGATGACGCCACCGCCCCCGCTCAGTTGACCCGCGACGAAGATCGAGGCGCCGAGTCGCAGCTCGCCGCGATGATGCTGGGCGATCTGCTCGGACACCTCGACCTCCTCGAGAGCCGCCTCCACCCCTAGTCGGGTGTCTCTCGTGTCGGGAGCCGGAAAGGCGACCCTCAGCAAGAGCACTGGATCGCCATTGCGATCTCTGTCTCGCTGTGGATCGTCAGCGAGGATTCCGCTGAGGAACACACGGTTCAATCCCAGCCGTGAATCCTGGCCAGGCCGGACACCCGCCGCCCCTGTCGCCGACGGGTGCCCGTGTAGCGCGTCGGCCGCCGCGCTCGACCCTTGCCCCACTCGAAGGTCCGCAGACGCGGCGTCGACCGGCCCCCGGTGGTCCCTGCGGCAAGCTTGGCGAAGACGCGGGAAGAGGCTCATCGGGCGTTGAGAACAGCTCTACCGGCTGCCCGTTGCCGAGCCGTCGAGTTCAGACAGCACGGTCTCGCACGCCTCAGAGATCAGACGGTTGCGGTCCTTCACCTCACGGACTTCGACCAACTCCGGCTCCAAGCTGGCCGAGTAGCTCTGTGCCAACCGCCGGAGCCGGGGCAGGACTCGCCGCAGCACCTCCGGGGGCGCCGACAACTCGACCGACTCACCGTTCCCGTCGCCGATCCCAAGATCGTCGAGAAGCAACCGCAGGTCGTCGGAGTATTCGCGGCCGATGCGCTCGGCTGCGTCGTAGTTCTTCGCCTGGATCGCAACCTCGATGTCGGCGATCCCGCTCAACCGGTCGAGGATCTGGTCATAGAGAGCATCGCGCTGTGGCGCCGTGATGGTGAGACCGCGAAGAAGTAGACCTTTTCGACGGAGCCGCCAGCCGCTCGTTCCCCGATCTCGACCAGGACTTCCTCGCTGACCAACGTTGTTACGTGGTACCGGACATAGGCGAGTCGAAAGTCCGGGTCGTCGATGACGCGTTTGAGGTCGGGCGGCGAGAGCGGCCCGATCCAGCGCAGCGCTTCCACGATGGACTCCCTCGCCTCATGCTCGATGAGAGGGGCGAGCGCAACCCAGTCAACAGGTGGCCCGCCCCCCTTCATCGTCATGCCTCCCGGTCTCGGCCAGGCGGGAGACAAGTCGCGGGGGTGGCGTTGGAGGAAGGTCGGTCCATGGTGTGTTGTTCAACCGACCCCGGTCACCAGGGCGACGGGCATGAAGCCGACTTCGGGAGACCCGTCGCCCTGGTGTTAGCCGGGTGGCGCTGACGCCGCCCGTCCGACCGGGAGGCAATCCGTGTCGGTTGACTAGTGAACCGTTCCAGGACAAAGGCGCCCGGTCAATCGCGCGAGGAACATCGACTACGGCTTTGTGAGCGCTCACGTTTTCGTGAGCCTTCTCACATCTAAGAACGAGGGAACCTTCTCGGTTTGCGGCCTCGCTCGTAACCAAACACAGTAAGAAGCATCGACTGAGCCTCCTCCCCTGATTCAGCTCGGCGGTGGGTTGCCTCAACCTCGATCTCCTGCGCTCGTTCCAAAAACCGTTTCTCTTCGTCTTCAAGGTCTTCCCTGCCCTGTTGGTCCAGGTTGTGCCAGTCCCACGAGACGACGGCGCGCGGGTCGGCGAGGTGTCCGGCGTAGAGCGCGGCCATCGCCTCAGCCGATGCCTGCTGAACCAAGAGGCCGGCGGTCACCTGTCGCTCCTCGTAGGTCAACTGTTCAGCTTCCTCTTGGGAGTAGTACGAGATTTCCACCGCTCGATAGTAAAACTTGACGATGTTCCCCTTCTGTACTTCCTCGGCGATTTCGATGGAGCCAGCATCAAGCAGGTGCCGAAGGTGATTTGAGACGTTGTTTAGAGACTCGCCCATGATCTCGGCAACCTGCGCAGCGGTGTACGTGCCTTCGTTCAGGACGATGAGGATGTGGACCCGGATGTAGTGACCCAGGGCGTACTGGACAACCTCTTCGATGCTCTTTTTTCGCTGCCCAGTCTTCGCCGTCACCGCGTCTCCTCTTCGCTTCAATTGCCTAGCTTAGTCAGCAGTCGCCGAGCATAAGGCTTTTTCGTTCACAAAATCGACACCGCTCACAGAATGAATGTTGCTCGGGATTTCCTTAGCATCGGCCTTCCTCCTGGCGACTCGCGCTGGGTTGATGCATGGAGGGGGGTGGGAGTCGATGAAGGTCACGAAAGTGATGCCAGTTGCGGATTCGCGCATCTACAAGGGGGCGTAGATAGAGCCCAACAATGGGGCCGGTCTCGGCTCGCCGGTATCGGGGGATCTGGGATCGGCCCCCTGTCTGCTTTCTGTCAGTACTCAGGAACACTCAAAAGATTACCAAAAAAAATGGAAAATTTGACATTGCGGCGCTGATCCTCAGAGTGGACGATCCGTCGCGTGGGCAACCTCGGCAAGAACCTGCGAGCGGCCCGTAAGAAGCTCGACCTCTCTCAGGTCGAGGTCGCCCAGCGCAGCGGCGTTGAACAGGGGGAGGTGAGCAGGATCGAGCGCGGAATACGCGATCCCCAGGTCTCGACTCTGGAAAAGCTCGCTGCCGCTGTCGAGGTGCCGCCAGGTCAGCTGCTCGACTGAGCGACGAGAAGCGGCATACGGATGCGGGATCCATCGCCGGGGCGGTGATCATTCGCGCCGAACCTGGGTAGGGGAATCGCGATGACGGGGGTCAGCGAGAGCGGACTGGAGCTGCGGGACCTGAGCAAGCGGTACGGGCAGACGACGGCGCTCGATGGGGTCTCCTTCTCCGTCGCCGAGGGCCAGATGTTCGGTTTCGTCGGCCCGAACGGTGCCGGCAAGACGACGACGATGCGGATCGTTCTCGGCGTGCTTGCGGCAGATGCGGGGGAGGTTCGCTGGCGTGGGCGGGCGATCGGGCCCGAGGAGCGGCGGCGGATCGGCTACATGCCCGAGGAGCGCGGCCTTTACCCGAAGATGCAGGTCCGCACCCAGCTCTCCTACATGGCAGAGCTACACGGCATCTCCGAGGCCAGCGCGCTGGCCGCCGCCGACCACTGGATGGACCGGCTGGGGATCGCCGAGCGCGCCGGGGACCCGGTCGAGGCGCTCTCGCTCGGCAACCAGCAGCGGGTCCAGCTCGCGGTGGCGCTGGTCCACGAGCCCGACCTCTTGATCCTCGACGAGCCCTTCTCCGGGCTCGACCCCGACGGCGTCGACGCGCTCAGCGGCGCGCTCCTGGAGGAGATCCGGGCGCGCGGCGTGCCGGTCGTCTTCTCCTCCCACCAGCTCGACCTGGTCGAGCGGCTCTGCGACTCGGTGGCGATCATCGCCGGCGGCAGGATCGTCGCCAGCGGCCGGGTGGGCGACCTCGAGGGGTCCCTGGCGGAGACCTTCAGGGAGGCGACGCGGCGATGAGCCCGCGGCACTCGGTCGGTCTGGTCGCGAACCGGGAGCTGCGCGAGGGGCTGCGCTCGCGGGCGTGGCGCGCCTCGCTGGCGATCCAGGTCGTGCTTGTCGCCGGCCTGGCGATCGTCGCCATCGTCACCTCGGGCAGCGACGGGCCCAGCAAGCGAAGCGTGGCCGTGGTCGGGGGCGAGGCTGAGCGAATCGTCGCCAAGGCGCGCTCGGAGCAGGCCGGTTACGGGATCGAGCTGACCGTCGAGCGGCCCGGCGCCGCCGCCGTCAGGACCGCGGTCAGCGACGACGACGTCGACGCGGCGCTGGTGCGCGGCGGCCTGACGGTCGGCGAAAACCCCGACGACGCCCTGGTCGCCCTGCTCCAGAACGCCGCCCGCGTCGTCGCCGGCGAGCAGCGCCTGAGGCGGGAGGGGCTCTCCCGCGCGGAGGCCGACGCCGCGCTCAATCCGCCGCCGCTGCGGACGACCGAAGTCGAGCCGAGCGGAGGAGAGGGCGGTACGGGCCTGGCCTTCCTGGGCGCCCTCCTGCTCTACGTCGCGATCATCACCTTCGGCTATGCGATCGCCTCCAACGTCGTCACCGAGAAGAGCTCGCGGGTGGTCGAGGTGATCCTCAGCGCGATCCGCCCGACCCAGCTGCTGGCGGGCAAGGTGATCGGGGTCGGCCTGCTCGGCCTGATCCAGATCGCCCTGATCGCCGCGATCGGGTTGGCCATCTCCCTGATCGCCGGCAACGTCAGCCTGCCCAGCAGCACCGCCGAGACGGCGATCCTGGTGCTCGTCTACTTCGTGCTGGGCTACGCCTTCTACGGCTGCGCCTTCGCCGGCGTCGCCTCGCTGGTCTCGCGCCAGGAGGACGCCCAGAGCACGACGATGCCGCTGCTGGTCATCCTCATCGGCAGTTACCTCGCGACCAACTCCGCGCTCGGCAATCCCGACGGCGGCCTCGCCCAGATCGGCACCTTCCTGCCGCCGATGGCACCGATGCTGGTTCCCGGCCGCGCCGCCCAGGACGCGCTTCCGCTCTGGGAACTGGCCCTTTCGCTCGCCCTGATGGCGATCTCGATCCTGATCGTCGTCCGGGTCGCAGCCCGCATCTACGATCGCTCGGTCCTGCGCTTCGGTACGCCGATGAAGCTGCGCGAGGCGCTTTCGCTGCCAGGCCGGGGGTGACTGGGTTTCGGGGAGGCATTTCGGGTAGCCGTTGCTATGAGCCGATCACCAGCCCGAGGAGGCCGTATGCCCGATTCCTTTACCCACATGAGACTGACCGACGTCAAGGATTCCGCGCCGGAGTTTGGGTTCGAGGATTTCCAGGAAGCTCGCTTCGCGAGGGGCCGCCTCAATGCCGAGGCGACCGGCGTCAGCCACTACCGCCTCAAACCGGGGAAGCGGCAGCCCTTCGGACATCGCCACGATGAGGCCGAGGAGATCTACGTGGTGCTCGGCGGCAGCGGCCGGATCAAGCTCGACGAGGAGATAATCGACCTCGAAACCCTCGACGCGATCCGCGTCGCCCCGGACGTCATGCGCGCCTTCGAGGCCGGGCCCGGGGGTATCGAAGTGCTCGCCTTCGGCGTCCGTCACGACGGCGACGGTGAGATCGTCCCCGGCTGGTGGAGCGAGTAGGTCAGGCCTGGCGCCAGGCGCGCCAGTAGCGCTTGAGCCGGCGCTTGAAGGCCTTGGGCCTCTCCGCGTAGAGCCTCTGGCCGATCGCCAGCGCCCGGCCGAGAAGATCGTCTTGGCGCTTCTCGATTGCCACTTCGAATGGGCCGGGGCCGCCGAGCTCATGGCGGGACCGGAGGTCCTCCGCAAGCACCGAGAGGTCGTGATGATCGCCGAGTAGGTCGGTGAGCTCGTGGGCTTGGTCGACCGTCTCGCCCAGCAGCGCCGGCCAGGCCTCCCGGACGATCCGCAGCTGGTACCAGAGGTCCTTGGCGCGTTTGCGCCAGTCATGGACGTTCTCCGCCGAGGGCTTGGTCAGGACCTGGTTCATCCGCCGCCGTCCGTCCCGGTAGCTCCTCGCCAGACCGGGTCCCACCAGAGCCCAGGAGTCGGTCCGCAGCGACCAGTGCCGGATCCTCTCGCGGCCTTCTTCGATCGCTTCGCTCGCCGCGCCGACTTGTCCATCGGCCTCGCCGCGCAGGGCGGTGGCTATTTCGTCGCGCTCCGTCTCAAGCATGCCCGCCCAGCGCTCGGCGACGTCCTCCGGAAGATCCTCGAACTCGTGGCGCAGCTTTGTCAGCGTCTCCAGCTTGACCTCGGCGTCGCGACTGCCGGAGAGCAGGCGCCCCGCGTCCCGGTAGCGGCGATCTTCGACTTCGAAGGCCTTCTTGCCCAGTTCGTGGCGGACCAGACGCAGCACGCCCCGCAGCTTCTTCAGGTCTTTGCGAGCGCCGTGGATCGCCGCCGCGAGATCCTCCTCACCCCCGTGCTCGAGTCGCCCCAGCGCCTTCTCGACTCTTCCCAGGGCGATTCGGCGCAGGCCGTCGGTGGCGCTCTCGCTCGTCTTCAGTCGATACGCGGGTGAGGACATCTCTTAAGGCTAGACTGGCGCCGATGGCATCGGTTGACGTACAGGGCGTCGAGGGAATGCAGTCGCTGGTCGGTCGGGAGATCGGCCCCAGCGAGTGGCGCACCGTCACCCAGGACGACATCGACACCTTCGCCGAGGTCTCCGGCGACCATCAGTGGATCCACGTCGACGTCGAGCGGGCGAAGTCCGAGAGCCCTTTCGGGACGACGATCGCCCACGGCAACCTCACCCTCTCGCTGGTCGACGGCTTTCGCGGCGAACTGATCTCCTCCAGCGGCTTCGCCCTCGGCGTCAACTACGGCTGGAACAAGATCCGCTTCCCGGCCCCGGTCCCCGTCGACAGCAGAGTCCGCGCCCGCGCCGAGGTCGTCTCCGTCGAGGAGATCGGCGCTGGCTGGTGGCAGGTCGTCACCCGCTTCACCCTCGAGGTCGAGGGCAACGAGAAGCCGTGCTTCGTCGGCGACTCGGTGACGCGCGTGATGGCGCCCGCCTAGCGCGGCGGCTGTCCGTAGGGTCCGACCATGGCCGGCGTCGGCAAAACGGACCCGGCCTACGCGGGGCAGGCCTTCTACACGCGCGGCTCTCTGGCCCTGTACGACGCGTTCGCCTACGGCTTCAACAGCCCCGTGTTGTGGCGCTGCCCGAAGTCGCGCCTGGTCGAGCTCTATGACGCCAACGTCTCGGGCCGCCACCTCGACATCGGCGTCGCCACGGGGCGTTTGCTGGACGAGTGCCGCTTTCCCGTGGCCGCGCCGGAGATCACGCTGATGGACCTCAACCCGAACTCGCTTGCCGCCGCCTCGCGGCGCCTTGCTCGCTTCGCGCCGCGAACCCACCAGGCCAACGTTCTCGAACCATGGGACCTGCCGCCTGCCGCGTACGACTCGATCGCGATGAGCCACCTGCTCCACTGCCTTCCCGGCACGATGCCCGAGAAGGCGATCGCCTTCGAGCACGCCAAGGTCGTCCTCGCGCCGGGCGGGGTCCTCTTCGGGGCGACGATCTTCGGCGGGGGTGTGACGCTCTCGCTTCCCGCTCGCGCGATGACCGCGGTCAGCAACCGCCGCGGCATCCTCTCCAATCTCGGCGACGGTCCAGAGGAGCTCGACGCGGCCCTGGGCCGCGCCTTCCAATCTCACAAGCTCTCGATCAAGGGCGCGGTCGGCCTCTTCACCGCCCGCAACGCGAACCCCGCCCCGCCCCCGTCTACTTGACGGTGAGAGTCCCTTCCATCCCCGCTTCGCGGTGTCCCGGCACGGTGCAGTAGAAGGTGTATTCGCCGGGCTTGAGGTCGACGACGGCCGCGTCCGAGCCTTCGGTGATCAGTTCGCTCTTGCCGATCGTTTTGCCGCTGGAGTCTTCGAACGCGACATCGTGGGCGAGCGGCTGCGGGTTGGTGAAGTTGACGGTGACCTTGCCGGCTTTGGCACTGGCGCTGTCGCTGCTGTAGGCAAGGCCGCTGGAAGCCGCTTCGATGTCCAGGGCGCTGGCGCTGCCGGCGGACCCGCCTTCGGCTTCCTTCGACCCACCGCCGGCGGCCGCGCCGCTTTCCGAGGTCGTTTCGCCGCCGCTGCTGGTGGAGCTCGAGTCGTCGGACGAGCTGCCGCAGGCGACGAGCGCGAACGAGGCGAGGACTAGGGCAAATGCGACTGCGACCTTCTTCATGGCGGTCCCTTCCCGTGGAGGACTGGCTTGACTTCGTCTGACTGTAACTCGGATACGGGACGGCCGCAGCTCGGGTTCAGCGTCCGTGGAACTCGGGCTTGCCGCCACCGAAGAAGGCCTCGACGCCGTTGCGAAGGTCCTCGGTGGCCATGCTGTCGGCGATCCCGTGCCGCTCCAGCTGCAGGTGCTCGGTGAGGCTGTTCTCGATGCTGACCCCGCAGAGCAGCTTCGCCATCCGCACGTAATGGGGGGCCATGGCGGCGAGCTTCTCGGCCTTGGCCCGGGCCGCGTCCATCAGCTCGTCCGGCGTCACGACCTCGCGGACCAGGCCCTCCTCGAGCGCCGCGGCGGCGTCGAGGTTGGGATCGTCGAGCAGCAGTTCCAGCGCCCGGCTGGGGCCGACGACCCGGGGCAGGAAATAGGTCATGCCGCCATCCGGCGAGGCGCCGATGCGGCCGTAGGCGCAGGCGAGGAAGGCCGACTCGGAGGCGATCCGGGTGTCGCAGGCGAGCGCCAGCGAGAAGCCGGCGCCGGCAGCGGGGCCGTTGATCGCGGCGATCACCGGGAAGGGGATCCGTCGCAGGTCGACGATCGCCGCGTGCAGCGCCTCGGCGCCGCGGCGCACCTCCGAGGAGAGGTCGATCTCCTCCGACTCGACCCCTTTCTGGAACCAGGTGACGTCGCCACCGGCGCAGAAGGCCTTGCCGGCGCCGGTCACGATCAGCGCCCGCAGCGGCGCCCGGTCGGCCAGCCAGGCGAAGGCGACGGTCAGCTCGCCGATCATCTCCGGGCTCATCGCGTTGAAGGCATCGGGCCGGTTGAGCGTCAGCGTGCCTATTCCGTCCCCGTCGATCTCGATCCTCAGGGTGTTTAGCTGCGGTGGGCTCAGGGTCTGGCTGCTCATCTCACTCTCCGTTTGGCTTCCGATTGGCCGGGTGGCCAGCAGCCTACCCTTAGGGGGATGACCGAAGCAGGGGAAAACGGTGGCCTCTCGCGGGCCGAACGGCTCGCGGAGCAGCGCCGCTCGCTGCCCGACTCCCCGGGGGTCTACCTCTTCTACGGGAGCGACGGCGCGCTGCTCTACGTCGGCAAGGCGCGCTCGATCCGCAAGCGCGTCGCCTCCCACTTCTCCGCCGGCAATCAACGCCTCACCTCGCGCGTCGATCGCATCGACACCCTCGTCACCGCCACCGAGGCGGAGGCGCTGCTGGCCGAGCAGAGCTTCATCAAGCGCCACCGGCCGCACTTCAACATCCGCCTGCGCGACGACAAGTCCTATCCCTACGTCTGCGTCAGCCTCGACGAGGAGTACCCGCGGGTCTACTTCACCCGCGAGAAGCACCGCCCCCACCGCGCCTACTTCGGTCCCTTCTCCAGCGCCAAGCGGGTGCGGGAGACGCTCGACCTGCTCGGCAAGCTGTTCCAGTTCCGCACCTGCGAGGGGGTCGAGCCGGGCCGGCGCTCCGGCAGCCCCTGCCTCGACTACTACATAAAGCGCTGCGGGGCGCCCTGCGTCGGCCACGTCAGCCGGGAGGAGTACCGGCACAACATCGACGCCATCGTCGACTTCCTCTCCGGCCGCTACCGCCAGGTCGAGGCCGAGGAGCAGGCGAAAATGGAGGAGGCGGCGGCGGCCGAGGAATTCGAGCGCGCCGCCCTGCATCGCGACCGCCTCAAGGCGATCCGCTCGCTGTTCGAGCGCCAGCGCGTCGCCGGTGGCTCGGTCGGCACCGCGGACCTGATCGGGGTCGCGGTCGAGGGCGCCGACGCCAACGCCCAGGTCTTCCAGGTCCGCGACGGCATCCTCGCCGCCCGCCAGAGCTTCTACCTCGAAAACCAGGCCGAACGCGAGCCGGCCGAGGTCGCCGAGGAGTTCATCGGCCAGTACTACTCGGCCTCGCCGGCGGTGCCGAAGACGATCGTCGTCGGCCCCTACCTGCGCGACCGCGTCGCGATTCTCTCCGAGGCGCTCAGCGAACGCCGCGGCTCGCCGGTCGAGGTGCGCGCCGCCGAGCGCGGCGATAAACGCCGGCTGCGCGAGCTGGCCGAGCGCAACGCCCGCCTCGCCCTCGACCAGGACCGGCTGCGCCGCGAGCACCGCCGCACCCGCCGGGTCGAGTCGCTGACCTCGCTGCGCGAGGTGCTGGGGATGGAGGAGCTGCCGGTGCGGATCGAGGGCTTCGACATCTCCAACATCGGCGGCGAGCACACCGTCGCCTCGATGGTGGTGTTCGAGGGGGGTGCGACCAAGAAGGCCGACTACCGGCGCTTCAAAGTGCGCGGCGATGCCCGCGACGCTGGCGGCAACGGCGGCCCCGACGACTTCGCTTCGATGGAGGAGGTGCTGGGACGGCGGGTCGCCCGCTACCTCGAACAGGTCGACCTCTCCCCGCACGACGGCAAACGCGACGAGAGCTTCGCCTCGCTGCCGTTGCTGCTGATGATCGACGGCGGCAAAGGGCAGTTGGCGGCGGGGATGAAGGTGCTGGCGCCGTTCGTCGAGCGCGGCGTCACCGTCGTCAGCCTCGCCAAGAAGCTGGAGGAGGTCTACGTTCCCGGCCGCTCGGCGCCGCTCGACCTGGCCGCCGACTCGGAGGCCTCGAAGCTGCTGCAGCGGGTCCGCGACGAGGCCCACCGCTTCGCGATCGAACACCACCGCGGCCGCCGCGACCGCGCGATGACCGGCTCGATGCTGGACGAGCTGAAGGGCATCGGGCCGGCCCGCAAGCGCGCCCTGCTGCAGCATTTCGGCTCCCCAGAGCGGTTCCTGGCGGCGACCCGGGAGGAGCTGGAGGCGGTGCCCGGCCTGCCTGGCAAAGTGGGGCGCGAGATCCACGAGCAGCTCAACAGAACCAGCTAACCCCCATGGCCGACGGCAAAGTCACCCTGGTCGTGATCACCGGCCACTCCGGGGCCGGCAAGTCGGAGGCGATCGCCGCCTTCGAGGACGGCGGCTACTTCTGCGTCGACAACCTGCCGCCGCGGATGATCGACAGCCTCGGCGAGCTCTTCCGCCACGAGGGCAGCGGCGTCGAGCGCGCCGCCGTGGTCTCCGACGTGCGCGGCGGCGAGTACTTCGACGATCTGCTCCAGGTCCTGGGCGACCTCGAAGCGGGTGGCCTGAAGCCGATGGTCCTCTTCCTCGAGGCCGACGAGGAGACCCTGCTCGACCGCTACAAGGAGACCCGCCGTCGCCACCCGCTGGCACCGGAAGGGCGGATCGTCGACGGGATCCGGGCCGAGCGGGCGCTGCTGGCGCCCCTGCGCGAGCGCGCCGACATGGTCATGGATACCAGCGACCTGACCGGGGGCGAACTGCGGCGGCGGATCGCCGAAGAGATGCTGGGGCGGGAGGAGAGCGGCAAGCTGGCGCTGACCCTGCTCACCTTCGGCTTCAAGAACGGGCCGCCGCGCGACGCCGACCTCACCCTCGACGTCCGCTTCCTGCCCAACCCCCACTACGTCGACGAGCTGCGGCCGCTGACCGGGATGGATGAGGAGGTGCGCGCCTACGTCGAGTCGGGGACCCAGGCGGGTGAGTTCTACGGCCGCCTGCTGCCGCTGCTCGAGTTCCTCGTCCCCGCCTATGTAACCGAGGGCAAGAGCCACCTGACGATCGCCGTCGGCTGCACCGGCGGCCGCCATCGCTCGGTCACCGTCGCCGACCGCATCCGCCGCGATCTGGCTGCGCGCGAGGACGTGATCATCCGCGTCAAGCACCGCGACGTAGAGCTCGACTGAGCTGCGTCCATAGAATCGCCCGGCTTTGGCCGATCCTGTGATTTCCATCCGTGGCTTGCAGAAGAGCTACGGGGACAACGAAGCCGTGCGCGGCATCGACCTCGAGGTGCATGCCGGGGAGGTCTTCGCCTTCCTCGGGCCCAACGGCGCCGGCAAGACGACCACGGTGGAGATCCTCGAGGGCTATCGCAAGCGCAGCGGCGGCGAGGTGGAGGTGCTCGGGGTGGACCCGGAGCGGGCCCGGCGCGACTGGCGCGAGCGGATCGGGATCGTCCTCCAGAGCTGCCGCCTCGATCCCTACCTGACCGTGCGCGAGTCGCTCGAGCTCTACGCCGGTTACTACGCCAGCCCGCGCCCGGTCGAGGAGGTGGTCGAGCTGGTCGGCCTCGGCGGCAAGGCTGACGAGCGCACCGGCAAGCTCTCCGGCGGGCAGCAGCGCCGCCTCGACGTCGGCATGGCCCTGGTCGGCGACCCCGAGCTGCTCTTCCTCGACGAGCCGACGACCGGCTTCGACCCGCAGGCGCGGCGGCAGGCCTGGGAGGCGATCGCCGGCCTGCGCCAGCTCGGCAAGACCGTCTTCCTCACCACCCACTACATGGACGAGGCGCAGCAGCTCGCCGACCGGGTGGCGATCATCGCCGGCGGCGAGGTGGTCGCGCGGGGCACCCCGGAGGACCTCGGCGACCGCGACAGCCAGCCGACCGTGATCACCTACCGCGGCCCTGACGGCGCCGAAGTGGCGCTGAGCACGACGACGCCGGTCGCGACGCTCAACGAGCTGACCGGGCGGGCGCTGGCGGAGGGCTTCGAGCTGGAGGGGCTGGAAGTGAAGCGGCCGACGCTCGAGGACGTCTACCTGGAGCTGACCGAGCCGGGGACGGTGGCGGAGTGAGCCTGGTCTTCCACCAGTTCCGCTACGACCAGAAGGCCTTCTGGCGCAACCCGGCGGCGGTCTTCTTCACGGTGATGTTCCCGGTCGTGCTGCTGCTGATCTTCGCCACGGTCTTCGGCGGCAAGACGGTCGACGTCGACGGCGGGATCAAGACGACCGCCTACTACGTGCCGGCGATCATCACCCTCTCGGTGATCTCGGCGACGATGCAGAGTCTGGCGATGTCGCTGGTGATCGCCCGCGAGGACGGCCGCCTCAAGCGCGGCCGCGGCACGCCGATGCCAGCCTGGGTCTTCATCGCCGGCCGGATCGGCAACTCGATCGTGGTGGCGCTGCTGATGCTGATCCTGATCGCCGTGCTCGGCCGCGTCCTCTACGGAGTGGCGATCCCCTGGGGCGAGCTGCCGGCGATCCTCGTCACCCTGGTTATCGGCGCCGCCTCCTTCAGCTGCCTCGGCATCGCCCTGACCGCGGCGATCCCCTCCCAGGACGCCGCCGCGCCGATCGTCAACGCGCTGCTGCTGCCGCTCTACTTCCTCTCCGGCATCTTCATCCCCGACGACGAGCTTCCCCAGGGCGTCATCAACTTCGCCAACCACTTCCCGGTCCGCGACTTCTTCCAGGCCTTCTTCACCGCCTATCTCCCGGGTGGTCACTCCGGCCTCGACTGGGGCAACCTCGCGGTCGTCGCGATCTGGGGCGTGGCCGGCCTGCTGCTTTCGATTCGCTTCTTCCGCTGGACCCCGCGCGGGGGCTGAGGCCTGGTCAGACGACTTTCCGGGAGACCCGTGTATAGCCTCCAGGCTCATGCTTCATCACGTCCTCCTGGAGGTCTCCGACCTCGACCGCGCCGCCGCGTTCTACGACTCGATGCTGGCCCCACTCGGCTGGCGGCGCCATTTCGAGGAGGACAAGACGATCGGCTGGGGCATCGCCAAACCGGTCTTCTTCATCGCCGCCCACCATGAGCCCAAACCGGGCTTCGGGCTGCTCAGCTTCTCGGGGCTTGGCATCGTCGCCGTCAAGGCGGCCTGGGAAGGCGGGATGCGGGCTGGCGGCGTCAACGTCAGCGACCCCGGCGAGCAGCGCTCGCACGGGTCGGGCTCCTACTCGGCCTTCCTCAAGGACCCGGACGGGTACGAGATCGAGATCACCATCGGGTCCGACTAGATGGTGGACTTCATAACGACGTGTGACTGGGGGCGGGCCTGGCCAAGCAGATCAAGGACGCAGGGCGCAGCCTTTGCCGGTGGCAAAGGCAAGTCCGAGGACGCAGAGATGCGCAGTGCGCCAGGCACGCCATCCAGGCGTGCGTGGTTATGAAGTCCACCATCTAAGGCCGACTCCGTAGGATCGGCTCCACCAAACGAATTCAGGAGGCATGACTGCATGGCTGTGAAGGTCGGCATCAACGGTTTCGGACGCATCGGTCGCAACGTCTTCCGCGCCGCGCACGCCGCGGGGGCGGACATCGAGTTCGTCGCCGTCAACGACCTCACCGATCCAGGCACGCTCGCCAACCTGCTCAAGTACGACTCGATCCTCGGGCGCTTCCCCGAAGCGGTGAGCGTCGAGGGCGAGACGATCTCGGTCGGCGGCACGCCGCTCAAGGTGCTCTCCGAGCGCGACCCGGCGGCGCTGCCCTGGGGCGACCTCGGGGTCGACGTGGTGATCGAGTCGACCGGCTTCTTCACCGCCCGCGCCGACGCCGCCAAGCACCTCGAGGCGGGCGCCAAAAAGGTGATCATCTCGGCCCCGGCCAAGGAGCCGGACGTGACCGTCGCCCTCGGCGTCAACTTCGACGAGGCCTACGACCCCGCCAGCCACGACATCATCTCCAACGCCTCCTGCACGACCAACTGCCTGGCGCCGCTGGCCAAGGTGCTGCACGAGGCCTTCGGCATCGAGCAGGGCCTGATGACGACGATCCACGCCTACACCGCGGACCAGCGCCTGCAGGACATGCCGCATTCCGACCCGCGGCGCTCGCGGGCGGCGGCGCTCAACCTGATCCCGACCACGACCGGCGCCGCCAAGGCCGTCGGCCTGGTCCTGCCGGAGCTGAACGGCAAACTGAACGGGTTCTCGATGCGGGCCCCGGTTCCCACCGGCTCGGCCGTCGACCTCGTCTTCACGACCCCCGAGCCGCTCACGGTCGACCAGATCAACGCCGCCCTGAAAGCCGCGGCCGAGGGTCCGATGAAGGGCATCCTCGACTACACCGAGGACCCGATCGTCTCCACCGACATCGTCGGCGACCCGCACTCCTCGATCGTCGATGCCGGCGGGACGATGGTGATCGGCGACGGCCGCATGGCCAAGACGATCGCCTGGTACGACAACGAGTGGGGCTACTCGAACCGCTGCGTCGAGCTGGCCGGCAAGGTCCTGGCGGGCTCCTAGCCCGCCGAGACGGCTGCCGTGAGCTTCACCAAGGCAAGCGTCCGCGATGCCCAGGTGAAGGGCCGGCGGGTACTGGTCCGGGTCGACTTCAACGTGCCGCTGGACGGCGGCGAGGTAGCGGACGACATGCGGGTCCGGGCGGCGCTGCCGACGATCGAACTGCTGCGCGAACGCGGCGCTGCACTGATTCTCGCCTCGCACCTCGGCCGTCCCCAGGGCAAGCCGGACCCGGCGCTCTCGATGGCGCCGGTGGGCCGGCGGCTCGGCGAGCTGCTGGGGATCGAGGTGCAGCAGGCCTCGGGAGTGATCGAGGGCGACATCGACCTGCACTGCGGTGCGCTCGGGCCAGGCGACGTGCTGCTGCTGGAGAACACCCGCTTCGAGCCGGGGGAGACCGAGAACGACCCGAAGCTGGCCGAATCGCTGGCCCAGCTCGCCGACCTCTACGTCAACGACGCCTTCGGCGCCGCCCACCGCGCCCACGCCAGCACCGAGGGCGTCGCCCACCACCTGCCCGGGTACGCCGGCCTGCTGCTGGAGCGCGAGGTGACCGAGCTGACCGCGGTGGTCGAGTCGCCGCGGCGGCCGCTGGTCGTGATCCTCGGCGGCTCCAAGGTCACCGACAAGATCGGCGTCATCGACCGCTTCCTCGACGTCGCCGACCAGATCCTGATCGGCGGCGCGATGTGCTTCAGCTTCTTCCGCGCCCAGGGCATCGGTACCGGCGACTCGCTGGTCGAGGAGCAGGGGATCGAGCTGGCGGCCGAGGCGCTGGAGCGGGCGCAGCAGAGCGAGTGCGAGCTGACGCTGCCGGTCGACCTCGTGCTCGGCAAGAGTTTCGACGCCGAGACCGAGCGGCGCCAGAGCGACGGGGTGGAGGTGCCCGACGGCTGGATGGGCCTCGACATCGGGCCGCGCAGCGCCGAGCTCTACGCGCAGGCGGTGGCCGGCGCCGGCACGGTGTTGTGGAATGGGCCGATGGGCGCCTTTGAGATGGAGCCGTTCGCGGCCGGCACCCGCACCGTCGCCGAGGCGGTCGCGGCGGCGCCGGGGACGACCGTTATCGGTGGTGGCGACTCGGTCGCGGCGCTGCGCAAGTTCGGCCTCGACGACAGGGTCGACTGGCTCTCGACCGGAGGAGGAGCATCCCTGGAGCTGCTGGAGGGAAAGAAGCTGCCCGGGGTCGAGGCCCTGCTCGACAAGGAGACCGTGACCAAGGAGAGCACCGATGCCTGAGCGCACGCCGTACATCGCCGCCAACTGGAAGATGAACAAGACCGTCGCCGAGGCGGCCGAGTTCGTCGACGCGCTGCTGCCGCGGATCGCCGCGACCCGGTGCGACGTCGTCATCTGCCCGCCGTTCACGGCCCTCAGCGAGGTGGTCGAGCGCCGCCGCGGCACCGCCGTCAAGGTCGCCGCTCAGAACATGCACGAGGAGGAGTCGGGCGCCTTCACCGGCGAGGTCTCGGCGCCGATGCTGGTCGAGCTCGACGTCGAGGCGGTGGTGCTCGGCCACTCCGAGCGCCGCCAGTACTTCGGCGAGACCGACGAGGCGCTGGCCCGCAAGGTGCCGGCGGCGCTGGCCGCCGATCTCGAGCCGATCCTCTGCGTCGGCGAGAGCGAGGCAGCCCGCGACGCCGGCGAGACCGAGGAAGTGCTGGAGCGCCAGCTGCAGGCGGACCTCGCCAAGGTCGAGTCCCTCGACCTTGCTCGAGTGGTGGTTGCCTACGAGCCGATCTGGGCGATCGGCAGCGGCCGCACCGCGACTCCCGAGCAGGCCCAGGAGGCCTGCGCCTTCATCCGTGACGTGCTGCGCATGCGCGGCGCCGCGGCCGACGAGGCGCGGATCCTCTACGGCGGCTCGATGAAGCCGGCCAACGCGGCTGAGCTGCTCGCCCTGCCCGATGTCGACGGCGGCCTGGTCGGCGGCGCCAGCCTCGACCCGGCCGACTTCGCGGCGATCGTCGAGGCCGCCGGGTGACCCTGGTTCCCTCGCTGGCGCTGGTCATCCTCGATGGCTGGGGGTTGGCCGAGCCGGGCCCCGGCAACGCGATCTCACTGGCCGAGACGCCGGTCTTCGACCGCCTCTGGGAGCGCTATCCACACACCCAGCTCTCCGCTCAGGGCCGCGACGTCGGCCTCCCCGACGGGCAGATGGGCAACTCCGAGGTCGGCCACCTCAACCTCGGCGCCGGCGCGATCGTCAAGCAGGACCTGGCCCGGATCGACGACGCCGTCGCCGATGGCAGCTTCTTCGACAACGAGGCGCTGCTGGCGGCCTGCGAGCGCGCCCGCAACAGCCCCCGCGGGCGCCTGCACCTGCTCGGCCTCGTCTCCGACGGCGGCGTCCACTCCGGCTGGGAGCACATCGAGGCCTGTATCGAGCTGGCCTCCCAGGAGGGTGTGCCCGACGTCGTCTTCCACGCCTTCAGCGACGGCCGCGACACGCTGCCGCACGGCGGCCGTGGCTACCTCGGCGAGCTGGAGCGCTGGTTGCGCCGGGCCGGCCGGATCGCCACCGTCAGCGGCCGCTACTACGCGATGGACCGCGACACTCGCTGGGAGCGTGTCAAGCTCGCTTACGACGCGATCGTCCACGCCCGTGGCCAGCACGCCGCCAGCGCCGCCGAGGCGATCGAGACCTCCTACGAGCGCGAGGAGACCGACGAGTTCGTCCTGCCGACCGTGATCGGCGACTACGACGGCGTCGCCGCCGGCGATGTCGGGATCTTCGTCAACTTCCGCCCCGACCGGGCCCGCGAGATGACCCGCGCCCTCGCCGAGCCGGGCTTCGACGACTTCTCGCGCACCGGCGGGCCGACCCTCGACCTGACGACGATGACCTCCTACCGCAAGGGCTGGCCCTACCCGGTCGCCTTCCCGGAGGAGCGGCCAAAGACGACCCTGGCCGAGACGATCTCCAAGGCGGGCGGGCGGCAGCTGCACGTCGCCGAGACCGAGAAGTACGCCCACGTCACCTACTTCTTCAACGGCGGCCGCGAGCAGGAGCTGGAGGGGGAGGAGCACTGCCTGGTCGAATCGCCGCGCGACGTGCCGACCTACGACCACAAGCCGGAGATGAGCGCGCGGGCGGCCGCGGACACCTTCGTCGAGCACTGGGACGTGGGCGAGTACCGCTTCGGGATCATCAACTTCGCCAACCCCGACATGGTCGGGCATACGGGCGTAATCCCCGCCGCGGTCGCCGCCGTGGAAGCCGTCGACGCCTGCCTCGGCGACGTCGCCGCCGCGGTCGAGGCCCGCGGCGGCGCCTGCATCGTCACCGCCGATCACGGCAACTGCGACCACATGCTCGAGCCCGACGGCTCGCCCAACACCGCCCACTCGCTCAACCCGGTGCCGCTGATCGTCACCGCCGAGGGCCTGCAGCTGCGCGGCGGCGGCATCCTCGCCGACGTCGCCCCGACGGCGCTGGACCTCCTCGGCATCCCCCAACCGGAGCCGATGACCGGCAAGTCGCTTGTCGCTGGCCGCGAGTGATGCCTTGAGCCGGCTATGGGCGGCTTAAGGCATCACTCGATCCAATGAGGAGTGATGCGAACAGGCTGAGGTTCGAGATCGGCGCTCGCGACGGGACGGCGCGCGCGGGTGTGATCCACACGGCGCACGGGCCGATCGAGACGCCGGCGTTCATCCCGCTGGCGACCAAGGGGACGGTGCGCGGGCTCGAATCGGAGGAGGTCGCCGAGCTCGGCTACCAGCTGATCCTCGGCAACACCTACCACCTGTTTGTCTCGCCGGGGCCGGAGCGGATCGCCGCCGCCGGCGGCCTGCACGGCTTCATGGGCTGGGAGCGGGCGCTGATCACCGACTCCGGCGGCTTCCAGGTCTTCTCGCTCGCCCACGGCGGCGTCGCCAACGAGGTCAAGGGCAGCGGCCGCTCCGGCGGCGAGCACGGCTCCAAGGTCGAGATCAGCGAGGCGGGGGCGCGGTTCCGCTCCTACCGCGACGGCTCGGAGCTGTTCATCTCGCCCGAGGTGTCGATGCGGGTGCAGGCCGCGCTCGGCTCCGACATCGCCCTCGTCTTCGACGAGTGCACGCCCTTCCACGCCGACCGCGAGTACACCGCCCGCTCGACCGAGCGCACCCACCGCTGGCTCGACCGCTGCCTCGAGTGGCACGAGCGCGAGGGGCCCGAACGCCAGGCCGTCTTCGGCATCGTCCAGGGCGGTGTCCACGAGGATCTGCGCCGCGAATCCGCCGCGGCGGTGTCCGCCGCCGGCGTCGACGGCATCGCGATCGGCGGCACCCTCGGCCGCGACAAGGAGGAGATGCACGCGGTGCTGGCGATGACCGCGCCGCTCCTTCCCGAGGCCGCTCCGAAGCACCTGCTCGGCATCGGCGAGGTCGACGACCTGCTCGGCGGCATCGCCCTCGGCCTCGACGTCTTCGATTGCGCCGTCCCGACCCGTCTCGCCCGCCACGGCGTCGCCCTCGCCCCCGACCCTGGGAACCGCTTCCGCCTCGATCTCCGCAAGTCGCGCTGGGTCGGCGACCGCGAGCCGCTCGTCGTTGGCTGCCCCTGCCCCGCCTGTCAGCACCACGACCGCGACTACATCAGCTACCTCTCCCGCGCCGAGGAGCTGACCGCAGTCCGCCTCATCGTCCTCCACAACCTCACCTACATGCACCAGCTCACCACCCACGCCCGCACCGCGATCGAAGCCGGCACTTTCGAGAGCTATCGAGCAGCGGTTCTCGCCGGCTCGTCCCCCTGGGACGCCGCGAGCTCAGCCTCCTAAAAACGGCGTCTCGTGGAAGGGGGCGGGGTGCCCCTCCGAACGTTTGCGCCGCTGGCCGAGAGGCAATCTCGGACGCTCTAGGCGATCCCGCCAGTCAGGCGAGAGAGGAAGGGCACCCCGCCCCCTTCCGCTTGCGCCTATTCGGTGTTCTTCTTAACCGCTTCCTTCAGTTCTTCGACCACCTTTTCGACCGTGTCGCCGGCCACCTGCTTGACCTTGACCCCGGCTGCCTGGTCGGTCGTGTAGATCACCGCTGCCGCGACGGCGGCGGCCACCAGCACCAGCGCCACCAAGGCGAGGACGAAGCGGACGAAGCGGGAGAAGCCGGAGCGCTTCCTGGGCGGCGCAGCGGCGCGGGCGGGCGGCGGTGGTGGCGGGGAGATGCGGGGTTCGGGGCGCCTGGTTTGCGACTGCGCGGGGCGGTACTCGGTCTGCGCCGTGCCGCGGTCGAGGTGGCGGGTCGCGGCGGTGTCGCCGCCGAGAACTTGGGTCGGGGTCGCTCCCTCCTGCAGCGGCAGGGTCACGTCTTCGCCTTCGAGCCCCAGCCGCAGGCCGCTGGCCAGCTCCTCGGCGCTGGCGTAGCGCCGGTTCGGGTCACCCTCGAGGGCGCGCAGGACGGCGCCGCCGAGGGTCTCGGGGACTTCGTCGTTGTAGGTGCTCGGCGGCAGCGGCTTCTCGTTCTGCTGACGCACCGCCAGCTCGGCCAGGGAGGAGCCCTCGTAGGGGAGGCGGCCGGTGAGGAATTGGTAGATGACGACGCCGAGGGCGTAGACGTCGGTCGCCGGGGTCGCCTCCTCGCCGCGCACCTGCTCGGGCGCGAGGTAGGCGGCAGTGCCGACCACCGAGCCGACCTGGGTGATCCGGGTCTGCTCGATCGCCCGGGCGATGCCGAAGTCGGTCAGCTTGACGGTCATCTCGCCGCCCCCGACCGGGCCGCCGGTGACCATCAGGTTGCCCGGCTTGACGTCGCGGTGGATGATCCCGCGCCGGTGCGCGTAGTCGAGGCCGGCGCAGGCCTGGACGCCGATCTCGGCGGCGATCTCCGGCCCGACCGGGCCGTGGCGCTGGAGGATCTGCGCCCCGGAGCGACCGGAGACGTACTCCATGACGATGTAGTGGCGGCCCTCGTCGACGCCGGTGTCGTAGACCTGGACGATGTTGGGGTGGATCAGTTTCGCCACCGCCAGCGCCTCGCGGCGGAAGCGGGCGACGAAGCGCTCGTCGTCGGAGAGGTGCTCGGCGAGGATCTTCACGGCGACGGTCCGCTCGAGGATCAGGTCGGTCGCCTTGTAGACGTTCGACATGCCTCCGGAGCCGAGCCGCTCGCTCGTCTCGTAGCGGCCGGAAAGGCTTCCCGCCTCCATCATTCGCCTCCCACCGGAGCGCCGGGGCCGACCCCGCCGGAGGACGTGCCGCTGTCGGGTTCGACCGGCGGCGCTTCGGTTTCGCCTTCTTCGTGCCCTTTGGCTTTGCCTTCGGCCGCCGGCGGCAGGGTTGGCGAGGTTTCCGATTCTTCCGTGTCTTCGGTTGCCTTCTCCGGCTTCTCGGGCTTTTCCGGCTTTTCCTTCTTGCCTTCCGCTTCTTCCAGTTCTTCGGCCGGTTCGATCGCCGGCAGTTCCTCTTCTTCGCTGGGCGCTTCCTGGCAGCTCGCGACGACTTCGTTAAGCCTGGTCGCACCTTCCCGCAGGGCCAGCTTCAGCTTCCTGTCAACCCCGCCCAGTGCTTCGACCTGGGCGCTGACCGCCTGGGCGGCGTCGGCGGCGCCGACACAGTCGCCTTCGCTAGCAAGCTGCTCTACCTGGTCGAGGTTGGAGGTGATTTCGCTGGCGGTGGCGCCGGGGAGCAGGTCGGCGCTGTCGCCGCTGCCGCAGGCGACCAGTCCCAGCGCCGCGATGGCGGCCAGGGCGAGGGCAAGCAGGGATGCGCTCAGACGGCCCATGAATCGAGTCTAGACAACAGCTGGTGAGCCGTATTTTCCCTGCAATTAGCCATCAGCGTCCGACCTCGAGGCGCTCCGCCAGCTGGCTCGGCAGGCCGGCCGTGAGGATCGTCTCCGCCGCCGTGGCGACGTCGTAGGGGACGCGGTGGTAGCGGGCCGTCCACTCCTCGGTGTCCAGCTGCAGCCAAGCGGCGCGGGGATCGCCATCGCGGGGCTGTCCGACGCTGCCGGGGTTGAGCAGCCAGGCGCCGCTCTCGAGCGCGAGCGCGGCGCCATCGCCGGCCTGGGCTCCCTGCGCGCCCCCGGTTTTCGCCCCGTCGGCCCGGGTGAAGAAGAGCGAGATGTGGGAGTGGCCGATCAACCCGACCCGCTGCGCCTGCGCGTTCAGCCCCGCTTCCGCCTGGTCGATCGAGAGCACGTACTCCCAGATCGGATCGCTGGGGGAGGCGTGGAAGAGGCCGACGCCCTCGCGAGCGCCCGCCGGCTTGAGGCCGCGGAGGAAGTCCAGGGTCGCTGGGCTGGCGTTTTCGCGGGTCCACTCGACGGCGACCGCGGCGGTGTCCGAGAAGGTCGAGATGTCGAGGACGCCAAGCGTCGCCAGGTCGTGGTTGCCGGCCAGACAGACGGCGCAGTGCTGCTGGATCAGGTCGGCGCAGGCGTCGGGCTGAGCGCCGTAGCCGACCACGTCGCCGAGGCACCAGACCTCCTCGACACCGGCCTCGCCAGTCGCCGCGAGGACAGCCTCCAGGGCCGGTTGGTTGGAATGGACATCGCTGATCACGGCCGCACGCAAGCGGCCAGCGTACCCTGGGCCAGCCTCGGTCCATACGATTGGCCGGTGAGCGCCACCGATTCAGTCGCCGAGCTGCGCGGCGCCGTCGACCAGGCGGCGCGGGCCCTGCGCGACGGCGAGCGCACCGAGCCGGCGCCTTCCCTCGACCGCCCGCCGAAGCCGGAGCTGGGCGACTACAGCTCCAACGCCGCGATGCTGCTGGCGGCGCCGCTGGGAGACAACCCGCGCGCCGTCGCCGAGCGCCTGCGGGCGGAGCTGGAGCGCGACCTGGCCGGCTCCGGCAGCCTCGACCGGATCGAGGTCGCCGGCCCCGGCTTCGTCAACCTCTTCCTCTCCGACGCCTGGTACCGGCGCGCCCTGGCGGCGCTGGTCGCGGCCGGCGAGAACCTCGGTCCGGCCCCGACCGAGAACCCGGAGCGGATCCTGGTCGAGTTCGTCTCCGCCAACCCGACCGGGCCGCTGCACGTCGGCGGCGGCCGCCACGCCGCCTACGGCGACGCCCTGGTCCGCCTGCTGGGGGCGGTCGGCCACGAGGTCGAGCGCGAGTACTACGTCAACGACGCCGGCGGCCAGATCGGCCGCTTCGCCGACTCGATCGCCGCCCGCATGGCCGGCACCGAGCCGCCCGAGGACGGCTACGAAGGCGAGTACGTCACCGAGCTGGGGCAGCGGATCGCCGCCGAGGGCCTCGACCCGGCCGACCGCGAGGCACTGGGGGAGCGCGGGATCGAACTGATGCTGGAGGAGGTGCGGAGCACCCTGGAGCGCTTCGGCGTCCGCTTCGACACCTGGTTCTCCGAGCGCGACCTCTACAAGCGCGGCGAGGTCGAGGCGGCGCTCGCCGACCTCGATCGGCGTGGCCACACCTACCGCCACGAGGACGCGCTCTGGCTGCGCAGCACCGCCTTCGGCGACGACAAGGACCGAGTCCTGATCCGCGCCAACGGCGAGCCGACCTACCTCGCCGCCGATGTCGCCTACCACTGGGACAAGCTGCAGCGCGGCTTCGGGTTCCTGATCAACGTGCTCGGGGCCGACCACCACGGCTACGTGGCGCGGATCCGGGCGGCGATCGCGGCGCTCGGCGCCGACCCCGCGGCCTTCGAGGCGCTGATCATGAACCTCGTCCACATCGTCGAAGCGGGAGAGCGGGCGCAGATGTCGAAGCGCAGCGGCGACTTCGTCTCGCTCGATGAGCTGCTCGACGACATCGGCGTCGACGCGGCCCGCTGGTTCATGCTCTGGCGCAGCCACGAGACCACCGTCGACCTCGACCTCGAGCTGGCCCGCAGCCAGTCCAGCGAGAACCCGGTCTACTACGTCCAGTACGCCCACGCGCGGATCGCCAGCATCCTCCGCAAGGCCGGCGCCGGCGCCGAGCAGGCGGCCGCCGGGCTCGACGGCGAAGCGACGGCCGCGGCGATCGAGCCCAGCGAGCGGGTGTTGATCAAGCGGCTGCTGGAGTTCCCCGAGGAGGTGCGCGAGGCTGCTGCCCGCCGCGCCCCGCACCGGATCTGCGCCTACTCGACCGCGGTCGCCGCCGACTTCCACGCCTTCTACCGCGACTGCCAGGTGGTCGGCGCCGAGGGCGAGGGCGTCGAGCGCTCGCGGCTGGCCCTCTGCCTCAGCACGAAGCGGACGATCGCCGAGGCGCTCGGCCTGCTGGGGATCTCCGCGCCCGAGCGGATGTGATGCGCGGCGGGCGCCGCAAGCTGCCCGTCCTGGCCGAGATCTCCGGCCCCGCGTCCGGCGAGGCGCGCGCCTGGTCTCTGCGCCGCGCCGACCTGGCGCCGCTCGCCCGGTTGCAGGAGGGGCTGCAGGAGCATTGCGCCGTGCTCGTCGCCGGCGAGGCAGGACTGGCCGGAGCGGTCGCGCTCGCCGGTGCCGCCAGTGCGGCCGGGCGCCGCACGGCGCTGCTCGAGTGCGACCTGGCGCGCCCCCGCCTGGCGCTGGAGCTGGGCCTCGCCCCCTCGCCGGGCCTGCACGAGTACCTGCGCTGGGAGGCGACCGCCGCCGAGATCCTCCAGCCCCTGGTCCTCGCCGGCCCGGCGGCGAGGGGCGCCACGGAGCCATTGGTCTGTGTCGTCGCGGGCCGCCCCGCCGCCGACGCGGTGACGCTGGTCAAGCTCGAGAGCTTCCGTCACGCGCTGACCAAACTGCGCGGCGCCTACGACCTGGTGGTCGTCCTCGCCGGGGCCGAGCTCGACTCGGGCGACGGTACGCTGGAGGCGATCGCGGCCCAGGCGGACACGCTCGTCGCGGCCGTACCCGGCGACGCCGTCGCCGGACGTTCGGGCCGGGCCCTGCGCGGGGCCCTGCGCAGGCTGCCGGTCGAGGCCCGCGGCGCGATCCTCGTCGGCGCCGACTGACCCCCGCTCAGAGGTCGTAGCGGGCGAGGTCGGCGTCGAGCCGCTCGGCGTCCTCCGGACTGGGCCCGCTGGCAGCCGGTGGCCCCCCGGGGTCGGGCGGGTCGCCGGCGCGGCGCCAGCGCAGCACGCCGACGATCAGCGCGATCACGGCGATGACGAAGGCGATCACCGGCACCAGGTAGGCGGAGAGGTCGAAGCCGGAGCCCTGCGGCAGCGCCAGGACCTCGGTGCCGTACTCGGCCACCAGCGCGTCCTTGATCTCGTCCTTGCTTCTGCCTTCCGCGACCAGCCGCGAGATGAAGGCTTTCTCGCGCAGGGCCTGGGGGGATTCGGCCAGCTCCAGCAGGGTGCCGCAGACGGGGCACATCACTTCGGAGGAGATCTCGCTGAGCGAGGTCTGGGGGGTCGCCGCCCTGGCGCTGAGGGCGCCGGTCGCCAGCAGGGAGATCGCGATTCCCAGCCACACCGCCAACGCCAGCCGCGGCTTCATGACTGCCCGGCGCCCGGCAGCAGCGGCGCCACTTCGTCTTCGAGATATGCCTCGCTGACCGGGCCGCGCACCAGCCGCCGCACCTTGCCCTGGGGGTCGACGAGGTAGTTCTCCGGCACTCCCGTGGTCCCGAAATCGTGGGCGGTGGCGCCGTCGCCGTCGCGCAGCTGCGGGTAGCTGAGCCCGAAGCGCCGCACGAAGGCGCGGCCGTCGCCGCTGAGGTCGCGGCTGTCGATGCCGAGGACGGTGAAGCCGGGGCCGCCGTGACGGGCCTGGAAGCTCTCCAGCGCCGGCGCCTCCTCACGGCAGGGGACGCACCAGGAGGCCCAGAAGTTGACCAGCACCCAGCGGCCCCGGTAGTCGGCAAGCGAGCCCTGGCCGCCACCTTCGAGGCGAGGCAGGGGAGAGGTGGGGGCGACCTCGCCGAGCGCGATCCCGGAAGAGCCCTTGCTGAGCAGGCCGAAGGTGAGCAGGCCGACGACGGCCAGCACAGCGAGAACGGCGATGACAGAGCGAGCGCTCAAGGAAGCGGACGACGGGTCTCGAACCCGCGACCTCAAGCTTGGGAAGCTTGCGCTCTACCAACTGAGCTACGTCCGCGCGACCGGGGATTGTAGAGCCGGGCCGCCAATGCCACCCCGGTAGGCGCGCTCAGCCGGTCGACGCCGCGCTGGGGGTGGCGGGTTCGAGGCTCGTCGCCCGCTTCCCGCGCGTCCTCGGCGCCGCTTTGGCGCTGCCCGGGATCCGGTAGAAGTGCTCGGTCGCGCCGCGCACCTGGTGCTGGCGGGCGAGCACGATCAGCCCGGCTTTGGCCAGCTCGGTGACGTGGTAGTTGGTGTTGCTGAGGGGGATCTGCAGCTCTTGGCTGAGCTCGTTGGGGGAGAGGGTGCGGCCCCCGTCCAGGCCGAGGATTTCCAGGATCGAGATCCGCAACGGGTGTGCGGTCGCCCGCGCCAGGCGCTCCCAGTCGAGCGGTAGGGAGGAGCTCCCGTTCCCGTTGGCGCGGACCCCGTCGTGGCCGTTGGCTGAGTGACCGTTGCGTCTTTCCATGGCGACGACGATACCAAAAAATATTGATTCATGTCATCAAAATCGGGTACTGTCCGACCGGGATGAACGGGAGAAGGGAAATTTCGCGGAGCCGGCAGGGATTCTCTTTTGGGGCTTTGACGGGCACCGTCGCCGCGCTGGCCCTGGCGCTGACCGCCCCGGCGGCGAGCGCCGACACCGCCGGCATCATCGCCCCCAGCGATCCGCAGAACCCGACCGCCGACTCGGGCTGGCAGGCAGGTACCTGCACGGTCGACACCCCAACCTGCAGCGTCGACACCCCCGGCCAGTTCTTCGAACGGGCGGCCAGCCACCCGCCGGTCGGCTTCACCCAGTTCATCGTCAAAAACAAAGCACCGGGCGAAACGCCGGTGGGCGAACCGAAGACCGTTCGCGTCGATCTTCCCGTCGGCCTCAGCGTCAACCCCGGCGCCACCGAGCGCTGCCCCCTCGACACCTTCAAAGCCGGTGCCGGCGGTTGCCCCGGGGGGTCGAAAGTCGGCGAAAGCTTCGTAACCGCCTCGGCTCCCCTGCTCGGGACCCCGATCGCACCGATACCGGGGGTTACGCAGGTTCCCGTCTACAACGTCGTCCCGCCGACCGGCGAGCCCGCCCGCTTCGGGCTTGAACTGGCCGGCAACGAAGTCTTCCTCGAAGCCGATGTGGCCTGGGACAGCGACTATCACGAGGGCTTCACGATCAACGTCCCCAAAGCCCTTGCGATCATGTTCGAAGGACTGCCGATCAACGGCCTGATCCTCAAAAACCGCCTGGTCTTCGACGGCACCGCCGGCGACGGCACCTTCATCACCACCCCCAGCACCTGCCTCGGGGAGGCATTCCCGGGGCCGTCGGGGCATCGTTACGCGACCTACCTGCTGGCCGCCTCCTACGCCGAAGAGGAAAGCCCCGGCTACCAGTTCCCCCAGAGCGCCGAGCCCGCCTTCGAGTCGCCGATCCCGCCCGGGACCTCGCCCAAAGAGTGCGCGACGATTCCCTACACGCCGGCGCTCGCGGTCGATCCCGGCACCGCCGTCGCCGACTCCCCCGCCGGGGCCAGGGTCGACGTCGACGTCCCGCACATCCTCGGCGGCGGCAACCAGGACAGCTCGAACACGCGGACCGCGCAGGTCTCGCTGCCGGTCGGGATGGGGCTCAACCCCTCCGCCGCCAACGGCCTGCAGACCTGCTCCGACGCGCAGTTCCGCAAGCAGAGCGGCGCCCCCGGGACCGACTGCCCCGCCGCCTCGAAGGTCGGCACGGTGACGATCGAATCGCCGCCGCTGCCGGAAGGCTCGCTGACCGGCAACGTCTATGTGGGGCAGCAGATCGGCCGCGACCCCGCCAGCGGTACCGAGTACCGGATCTTCGTCGACGCCGAGTCCCCCCGCTACGGGATCTCGGTGCGGCTGCTCGGCAACGTCAGCGCCAACCCCCAGACCGGGCAGCTGAGCACGACCTTCGCCGAAAACCCGCAGGTGCCGTTCAGCTCCTTCGCGCTCGACTTCGACGACGGCCCGCGCGCGGTGCTGAGCAGCCCGCCGATCTGCAGTTCCAGCGCCACCGCGCGGATGACGCCGTGGTCGGGCAATCCGGCGGCGACCCCCGCGGGACCGATCGTGCTGACCTCCGCGCCGGGCGGCGGGCCCTGCGCGAAGACGCTGGCCGAGCGCCCCTTCGCGCCGGGCTTCGTGGCCAGGCCGACGGGCACCAAGGCCGGCGTCTTCAAACCGGTCTCGATCCATATCTCCAGCAGCGACGGGCAGCAGGAGCTGAAGGGCGCCGACATCACCCTGGCGCCGGGGATGACCGGCAAGCTGGCCGGCATCCCCTACTGCTCGGAGGCGGCGCTGACGGCGGCGGCCGCCAACGGCGGAGCCGCCGAGCGGGCCAGCGCCAGCTGCCCCGCGAAAAGCCTCGTCGGCGTCGCCTCGATCGCCGCCGGGACCGGCCCCGCGCCGCTCCATATCGACGGCAAAGTCTTCCTCTCAGGCCCCTACCGTGGGGCCTCTCTCTCCCTGGCAGTAGTCACCCCCGCCACGGCTGGGCCCTATGACTTGGGCACGGTCGTGGTGAGGGTGGCACTGTTCGTCGACCCGGTGACGGCGCAGATCCGCGCCCTCTCGGATCCGATCCCCAACGTCTTCGGTGGCGCCCAGCTCAGCATCCGCACGGTCGACGTCAACATCGATCGCAAGGACTTCACGCTCAACCCGACCAGCTGCGGCTCGCTGACCACGGCCGGCGTTCTCAACGGCGGCGGCGCCGACCCGGCCAACCCGGCGGCGTTCAGCGCCTTCCCCGTCAGCACCCGGTTCCAGACCAGCGACTGCGATGGGCTCGGCTTCAGGCCGAAGCTGTTCACGCGGCTCTACGGGGGAAAGAAGAAGACCAAGCGCGCCCAACACCCGAAATTCCGCGCCGTCCTCGTCGCTCGCCCCGGCGATGCCAACATCGCCCGCGCCGCGGTGACGTTGCCCCACTCCCAGTTCCTCGACCAGTCCCACATCCGCACGATCTGCACCCGGGTCCAGCTCGCCGCCCACGACTGCCCGCGGGCGGCGATCTACGGATACGCACGGGCCCAGACGCCGCTGCTCGACGACGAACTGGCGGGCCCGGTCTACCTGGTCTCCTCCAGTCACGAACTGCCCGACCTGCTCGCCGATCTGAGGGGCCAGGTGAACGTGCAGCTGCACGGTGTCATCAGCGCCGCCAAGGCCCGGATCAAGAACGTCTTCTACCCCGTGCCCGACGTCCCGGTGAGCAAGTTCGTGCTGACGATGAAGGGCGGCAAGCGCGGCCTCCTGGTCAACTCGCGCGACCTCTGCGCCCACCCGTCCTTCTCCTTCATGAACTTCAAAGCCCAGAACGGCAAGCGGCTGAAGAAGAAGCGCCTGCCGCTCAGGGTGCCGGCCTGCCGCGGTCACCGCGGTGGCGGCAACCAGCGGGATTGAGGAGCGGCTCTGGTGGGTATGCCTGAGTGAGCCGGTCGCTTCGAGGGGAGGAGCCGGTTCATCCGATTTCGACCTGGAGGGAGCTTCGATGGGGCAGAGGAGACGCAGATCAGTGGCAATCGGCATCGCGGCTGCGGCCTTGGCGATGCTGGCACTGGTCCCTGCTGCCGGCGCGGTCAACATCATCGAAAGCCAGGCTCCGGGCGGTGAACCCGAAACCGCGGCGGCGGGCTGGCAGGCGGGCACCTGCAGCGTCGATCCCTGCTCGGCCGAAACTCCCAATCTCTTCTTCACGCAGGCGGCCGGCCACCCGCCGAAAGGCTTCACCCAGATCATCGCCAAGCACGATCCCGGTCTGCTCAGCGACGTCCCGGTCGGCAATCTGAAAACGATCCTGGTCGATCTGCCGCCCGGCCTCAGCGTCAACCCTCAGGCCACTCTCCAGTGTCAGCTCGCCGAAGGCGCCAGCCCCTCGACCTGCCCGGCGAACACCCAGGTCGGGAACAGCAGCCTGACCGCCGTCAATCCCCTGACCACCGCCGCCCTGACGCTCCCCGCACCGGTCTACAACATTGCGCCGCGGGCGGGCGAACCGGCCCGCTTCGGCTTCAGCCTGCTCGGCAACGACATCTTTCTCAACGCCGGCGTCGCCTGGGAGAGCGACTACCACGAGTACTTCACGATCCACGCCACGGCGCTCAAACTCGGCGCCGGCTTCGAACTGGCGCGGATCCTGAAAAATCGCCTGGTCTTCGACGGCGAGACCGAACTGCAGGCGGGAGGTGGCCGCTTCCTGACCACCCCGAGCACCTGCAACGACCCCCAGGTCGAACCCTTCAAGCGTCAGTACACGACCTTCCTCCACGCCGACTCGTTCGAGGAAGAGGCGCCCGACAACAGCTATGACGTGGCCGCACCGGCGCCACCCTCGCCCGCCTTCGTGGGCGGCTCGCAGGGAGTGCAGGCGCCGCAGCCGAAAGGGGCGGTTCCCAACGGTTGCGACAAAGTGCCCTTCAATCCGACCACCTCGGCCGATCCGAACACGACTCAGACCGATTCCCCCTCCGGGGCGACGGTCAACGTCAGTGTGCCGTTCGACCCGACCGCGCCGATCTACAACTCGAACGTGCGCGTCGCCCGGGTCACCCTGCCGGCCGGGATGGGTGTCAACCCCTCGGCGGCACCGGGTCTGAAGGCGTGCAGCGACGGTGAGTTCAACAAGGGGAAGCGGGTGCCGGTCGCCTGCCCGCCCGACACGAAGATCGGCACGGTCGCGATCGAGACCCCGGTCCTGCCCGACAACACCCTCAAGGGCGACGTCTACCTCGCCTCGCAGCAGAGCGCCGATCCCGAATCGGGGAACCTGTACCGGATCTTCCTCGATGCCGAGTCGTCGCAGCGCGGGCTCTCGGTGCGGCTGGTCGGCAACGTCATCGCCAACCGCCAGAGCGGCCAGCTCACGGCTGTCGTCAACGATGCCCCGCAGGTCCCGTTCGACTCCGTCCAGGTCAAACTCGACGGCGGCACGAAGGCGACCCTGACCAGCCCGCCGACCTGCGGGCCCAACCGGACGGCGCACGCGATGACGGCCTGGTCGGGCACGCCCGATGGCGGTCCGCAGGACAAAGGCTTCACCCTCACCTCGGCTCCCGGTGGCGGTGCCTGCGCGAAGACGATGGCCGAGCGACCCTTTTCGCCGAGCTTCAAAGCCGGCCCGAAGAGCAGCGACGCCGCCACCTTCACGCCCTTCGCGGTCAACATCACGCGCCCGGACGGCCAGCAGGAGTTGAAGGGCGTCGACATCGTTCTGCCTCCGGGGGCGACCGCCAAGCTGGCGGGAGTTCCCTACTGCCCGCCCGCGGCGATCGCCGCCGCGGCGGCCCGCAGCGGAAGTGCCGAGCGCGGCAACTCGAGCTGCCCCGTCGCGAGCCAGATCGGGGTCGCCACGGTTGCCGCGGGCTCGGGCTCCTCGCCGCTGCAGATCGGCGGCAAGGCCTATCTGGCCGGCCCGTACCAGGGGGCGCCACTGTCGCTGGCGGTCGTCACCCCAGCCGTCGCCGGGCCTTTCGATCTCGGCACCGTGGTGGTCCGGGTGCCGCTCTTCGTCGACCCGGAAACGGCGCAGATCCACGCCGTCTCCGACGCGATCCCGGACGTCTTCGGCGGCGCCAAGCTCGACATTCGCTCGATCGCGGTCAACGTCAACAGGGACGACTTCACCCTGACCGGCACCAACTGCTCGAAATTCGCGACCGCCGGCACGCTGCGGGGCGGCGGCGCCGACCCGACCAACCCGGCCGCGTTCTCATCCTTCCCGGTCTCCGACCCGGTTCAGCTGAACAACTGCCCGGCGCTGAAATTCCGGCCCAAGCTCAACCTGCGCCTGTTCGGGGCGACCAAGCGGTCCAAGCACCCCCGTCTGCGCGCGATCCTCAAGGCGCGGCCGGGAGACGCCAGCATCGCCCGCGCCTCGGTCGGCTTGCCGCACGCACTGTTCCTCGACCAGGCCAGCCTGACGACGATCTGCACCCGGGTCCAGTTCGCCGCCAACGCCTGCCCAAAGAAATCGGTCTACGGACGGGCGCGGGCGATCACGCCGCTGCTCGGCCAGCCGCTGGAAGGGCCGGTCTACCTGCGCTCCTCCAACAACCCGCTGCCGGACCTCGTCGCCCACCTTCGGGGCCAGGTCGACATCGACCTGGTGGGGCGGATCGACAGCTTCAAGGGCGGCATCCGCACCACCTTCGACCGCGTCCCCGACGTCCCGGTCTCGAAGTTCACGATGGTCCTGCCCGGCGGCAAGCACGGCCTTCTGGTCGCCTCGAAGGACCTCTGCAAAGCGCCGGTCAAGGCGATCGTGCAGCTCAAAGGCCAGAACGGCAAGAAGGCCAACAAACGGTCGAAGCTGAAAACCCCTTGCAAGAAGTCACGGCGGAAAAATGGTCACCACCGGAAGTAGCCGCTGCACCACCGAAAAGGACTCCTTGTCCAATTTGTCGCAATTCGCACTTGATTCGACAGCCGCGCCCGCTACTGTTTCTATTGGGAGAAGTACAAGGGCGCTGACGCAGGGGAAGCGTTTTCGCTCAACAGGTTCACGGAGGAGGATTTAATGGCTAGGCGCTTTCTAATCGCAGTAGCGGTTATGGCCTTAGGTGCAGTTTTCGCCGTTCCGGCGGTTCAGGCGGACACCGGCAACATCATCGAACCGCAGAACAGTCCCCAGACGGCTAAAGACGGCTGGCAGGCGGGGACCTGTAAATCCGACACGGTTCCGGGTAAATGCACGCCGGAAACCAAAAGTCAGTTTTTCACCCAGGCGGGTGGTCATCCGCCAGTGGGAATCACGCAATACATCATCCAGCACGGGGTCGTAGTCGAAAACGCGGTCGAACCGATCAAACCAACGCTCCCTGGCCACAGCATTAAAACCCTGCGGGTAGACCTCCCTCCGGGTCTGACGGTGAATCCGCGTGCGACCAAATCGCAGTGCTCGTTGGCCGACTTCCTCTTCCAGTCTTCCCCGGGAGTCTTTGAACCGAAATGCACCCCGGAGACCCAGACCGGCGAAGAGCAGGCGAACGTGGTCACCAACACTCCCGGGGTTGAATTTCCTCCGGGCTCCGGAGTGCCGCTGCCCGAAGGCGCACGCATCCCGCTCGTTCCCGGGCTCTTCCAGATTCCCGTCTACAACTTGGTGCCAAAAGAAGGCGAACCGGCACTGTTCGGTTTCGTGACCGCGAAAAAACTCCCGGTCTTCCTCGAAACCGACGTCTCCTGGGAAAGCGACTTCCACGAGGCCTTCACGATTCGCCTACCCGCACCGACGCCAGGTGTCTCGACCCTGATCAGCCGTCAGGTGAACTTCGGCGATGCCGGCAACGGGACGTTCATCTCGAATCCCACCACCTGCTTCAACGCCCAAACGGAACCACTGCTCTACTCGACCTGGTTCCGGGCCGAGTCTCACGAAATGCCGAACCCGACCTTCCCGGTCGGCTCGACGCCGTTCTCGTCGCCGCTGCCCGAAGGTGTGCAGATCGACGGCTGCGGCGAAGTTCCCTTCGATCCGTCGATCAAAGTCGCCCCCGGGACCACCGAGGTGGACTCCCCTGCGGGAGCGACGGTGACGGCGGAAATGCCGTTCGAAGATCCTGAAAAAGGCGGCAAAACGATCTCGCAGTCGCACGTGCGCAGCGCCAAGATCACGCTGCCACAGGGCATGGGTCTGAATCCATCCGGCGCCAACGGGCTCGTCGCTTGCACCGATGCGCAGTTCAAGAAGGGCGTCCGGGTGTACAGCAACGAATGCCCCGCCGCCTCCAAGGTCGGCACGGTGGAAATCGAAACGCCGCCGTTGCCGGTGGGTGCGCTCAAAGGCGACGTCTACGTCGGTGAACAGAAGAGCATGGATCCGACCTCCGGCGAAGAGTTCCGCATCCTGGTCGAAGTCAAGAACCAGCGTTACGGGATCGCGGCCCGGTTGATCGGCAACGTCAGCGCCAACCCGACTACGGGTCAGCTGACGGCGAACCTCACCGAACAGGCAACCGGTGCCCTGGCCGGCAAACTCCCGCAGGGATTGCCGCAGGTCCCGTTCGAATCGGTGAAATTGCAGTTCGACAGCGCCAAAGCGGTGCTGACCAGCCCGCCGACCTGTGCGAAACAGACCACGACCAGCGAAATGGAACCGTGGGCAAGGCCCGGCACGCACGCATCGCCGTCCGCCGAGTTCACGCTCTCGAGCGTGCCCGGTGGCGGCAGTTGCCCGCAGACGCTGGGCGAGCGCAAGTTCGCGCCCGGGTACACGGCGAAAACGGACAGCACCAAGGCCGGTGCCTACAGCCCGTTCCACGTCCACATCGGGCGTCCCGACGGCCAGCAGGAGCTGAAGGTCGTCAACGTGACGCTGCCCAAGGGTCTGACCGGCAAACTCGCCGGCATCCCCTACTGCTCCGAGGAAGCGCTCTCGGCCGCGGCGGCAAGCACGGGCAAGAACGAGCAGGCCAACCCGAGCTGCTCGGCCAACAGCCAGATCGGCACCGTCTCGACCGAGTCGGGCACCGGCTCCAGCCCGCTGAAACTGGGCGGCAAGGCGTACCTCGCCGGTCCCTACAAGGGCGCCCCGCTCTCGATGGCCACGATCACCCCGGCCGTCGCGGGCCCGTTCGACCTCGGCACCGTCGTGGTCAGGGTCGCCCTCAACGTCAACCCGCAGACCGCTCAGATCAACGCGGTCTCCGACACCATCCCCGATGTATTCGGCGGCGCCAAGCTGGACCTGCGCTCGATCGACGTCGATGTCAATCGCAGCAAGTTCATGCTCAATCCGACGAATTGCGAAGCCGGGGCCACCAGCGGCACGATCAGCGGTGGCGGCTCCGATCCGACCAACCCGGCGGCATTCAGCTCCTACGCCGTCAGTGCCGCGTTCCAGGCAAGCGAATGCAACAAGCTGGCCTTCAAGCCGAAGCTGTTCACTCGTTTGTACGGGCCGACCAAGCGGGCCAAGAACCCGCGGATCCGGGCGATTCTGGAAGCGCGTGAAGGCGACGCCAACGTCACCCGCACGGCGCTGACGCTGCCGCACTCGCTGTTCCTCGACCAGAGCCACATCAGGACGGTCTGCACGCGGGTGCAGCTGGCCGCCAAGGCATGTCCGCAGGCCGCTGTCTACGGCCACGCCGAAGCGAAATCGCCACTGCTCGACCGGAAGTTGAAGGGGCCGGTCTACCTGGTCTCCTCCGACGACCCGCTGCCGAACCTGGTGGCCGACCTGCGTGGCCAGGTGAACATCCAGTTGCGCGGCGTCATCAGCTCCAAGCGGGGCGGTCTCAAGACCGTCTTCCCGACGGTGCCTGACGTGCCGGTGAAGAAGTTCATCCTCAACATGCAGGGCGGCAAGAAGAGCCTCCTGGTCAACTCGACCAACCTCTGCCAGAAGAAGCAGAAGGCGGTCTTGAACATCAAGGGCCAGAACGGCAAGAAGGTCAAGAACAACAGGTACGGCCTCAGGATCAACTCCTGCGGCAAGAAGAAGAAGTAGCGCCCTGGCGACGTCGCTCGCACCGGCGCGGATGGCCGAATAGCCTCCGCGCCGGTGCGCCCGACGCTCTCCGTCCTCATCGTCGCCTGGAACAGCCGTGAGGAGCTGGCCAGGACCCTGCCGGCCCTGTTGCCGGAGTTGAGCGAGGGCGACGAGCTGATCGTCGTCGACAACGACTCCGCCGACGGCACGCCCGAGGCGGTGCTGGAGCTGGCGCCGCGGGCCCGGGTCCTGCGTACCGGTCGCAACCTCGGCTTCGCCGCCGGCTGCAACGCCGGCGCCGCCGAGGCCAGCGGCGACCTGCTGGTCGTCCTCAACCCGGACGCGGCACCGCTGCCCGGCTTCGGCGCGGCGATCCGCCGGCCCTGGCTGCAGAGCCGCGGCTGGGCCGCCTGGCAGGCGCTGGTCGCCGACGCCGGCGGGACCCGGGTCAACTCGTGGGGCAACCCGGTCCACTTCACCGGCATCGTCTGGGCCGGCGGCCACGGCCGCCCGATCGAGGAGGCGCCGCCAGCCGGCGAGGTCCCCGCCCTCTCCGGCGCCTGCCTGGCGATCCCGCTGCGCACCTGGCGCCAGGTCGGCGGCTTTCCGGAGCGCTTCTTCCTCTACCACGAGGACGTCGACCTCTCGCTGCGGCTGCGCCTGGGCGGCGGCGCGATCGGGATCGAGCCCGCCGCCGTGGTCGACCACGACTACGAGTTCGGCGCCCGCGAGCACAAGTGGCGCTGGCTCGAGCGCAACCGCCTCGCCTTCCTCGTCCGCGCCTACCCGGCCTCGCTGCTGATCCTGCTGGCGCCGGCGCTGCTGGCCACCGAGCTGGCGCTCGTCGCCGTCTCGATCTCCGGCGGTTGGGGCAGGCAGAAGCTGGCCGCCAACCTCGAAGCGCTGCGCTGGCTGCCGCGGCTGCTGCGCGAGCGCCGCCAGGTGCAGGCGACCCGCGCCGTGAGTGCCGCCGAGTTCGCCTCCTGGCTCAGCGCCGACCTCGACTCGCCCTTTATCGCCGCCGCCGCACGCTCCCTGCCCGCGCGCCTCGCCCTGCGCGGCTACTGGCGGCTGGTGCGGGCCCTGCTCGGCCGCCGCTAGCCCGGCATGTGGAAGCTGAACATCCGTTCCGGCTCGATCCGCCAGTAGACCGGCCCGGAGTCGAGGAACTCGGTCTCCCACTGGGGCCCGTAGCGGGGCACGTAGATCTCGAGCAGGGCCTGCCGCAGCTCGGCGCCTTCCTCGGCCTGGACGTCGACCGGTAGGGCCCGGCCGTGGACCGTGACCGCCAGCTCCTCGCCGGGGAGGTGGGTGGCGCTGACCTGGGGCCGGGCGGCGATGTGCCGCGCCCGGGCCGAGTCCGGTGCCGAGCCGAAGTGAAAACAGCCGCGCAGGAAGACCCCGTCGACCGGCCCGACCCGCGGCTGCCCGGCGGCGGTGACCGTCGCCAGGGCGAGCAGGCGCATCCCGGTCAGCCGCTCGGCGACCTGCTCGGCACCGAGTCGCCTCTCCGGGGTGCTGATCCGCAGCAGGTGAGGGCCGGCCGCGGCAAAGCTGTCGTCGAGGAGAGTCTGGAGCCGCGCCAGATCTGCCGCGGTCTCCCGCATGCGGCGCTAGATCGGTTGTCCGGTCGGGCGGATCAGGATCTCGTTGACATCGACGTTGGGCCCCTGTTCGAGCGCATAGATCACCGCTTTGGCGATGTCGCCGTCCTGCAGCACCCATTTGCCGGGCCGGTTGTCGAAGAAGTCGGTGTCGACCATTCCCGGCTCGATCAGGGTCACCTTGATGCCCGTGTTGTCGTGCATCTGGCGTAGCTCCGCCCGCAGCGACTCGCCGATCGCCGTCGCCGCCCACTTGGTCGCCGAGTAGAGCGAGCCCGGCAGGGCCTGTCGGCCGGCGACCGAGCTGGTGATGAGAAAGTGACCGTCGCCGCGCTCGAGCAGGTGGGGGAGGGTGGCGCGGATCGTCAGGGCGGCGCCGTAGACGTTGGTGAGGACCATCGAGCGCCAGTGCTCGGGCGACTCCTCGAGGAAGCCGCGGGTGGCGCCGAAGCCGGCGTTGGCGAAGACGGCGTCGATGCGGCCGAAGCGCTCCAGTGCCGCCGCGGCCATCGCCTCGACCTGGTCCCACTCGGTGACGTCGCAGCGGACCGCCAGCGCCCGCTCCTCGCCGCCGAGCTCCGCCGCCAGCGCTTCCAGCTCGTCGAGCCGCCGCGCCGCCAGCACCAGCCGGTAACTCGCGGCCGCGGCGCGGGCGGTCGCGGCGCCGATGCCGCTGCTGGCTCCGGTGATCAGCAGGACGGGGTCGGCCATTGCCGCATTCTCCCACTTGCGATAATCCCTGGTTCGTGGACCCTCAGCGCAAGCGCAAGATCCGGCTCGTGGTCGCGCTCAGCGTCGCCGTGCTGCTCTCGGTGGCGTTGATCTACACCTCGTTCTCGGCCTCGACCGAGGCCAAGGAGCCCTCGCAGCTGCTCGGCGCGACGCCGGGAACCAGCTACGAGATGACCGGCAGGGTCGTCAAGGGGTCGATCCGCCAGCGGGGCAGCGGCATCGCCTTCCGCGTCGTCGACCGCGACGGCCGGGGCGCCAGCATGCCGGTCACCTACACCGGCACCGTCCCGGACCCGTTCCGCGGTGGCCGCGAGATCGTCCTCACCGGCAGCGTCAAGAGCGGCACCTTCGTCGGCGAGCCGGAAACCCTGATCACGAAGTGCCCGTCGAAGTTCACGACCAAGAGCGATGCCTAGCCTCGGCAGCGCGCTGCTGGCGCTTGCCTTCCTCACCGCCGTCTTCGCCGCAGCCGCCGCGCTCTCCGGCCGCAACGGCAACCGCCGCCGCATCGATATTTCGCGGCGCTCCGTCTATCTCTTCTGCGGCCTGATCACCGCCTGCGTGGCGATCATCGAGATCGCCTTCGCCGGCGACGACTTCGCTTTCAACATCGTCTCCCAGCACTCCTCGCTGGAGACGCCGACTTTCTACAAGCTGGCGGCGATGTGGTCGAGCCAGGAGGGCTCGCTGCTGCTCTGGGCCTGGGTGCTCTCGATCGTCTCCAGCGCCGCCCTCTACGCCACCCGCCACAAGCTGCGCGAGATCGTGCCCTGGGCGACCGCGGTGATGATGGGCGTCGCCGCCTTCTTCACCGGCCTGATGCTGTTCGCCCCCGACGTCGACCCCTTCGCGACGCTGAACCCGGTGCCGTCCGACGGCATCGGCCTCAACCCGCTGCTGCAGCACCCGAGCATGATGATCCACCCGCCGATGCTCTACTCGGGCTACGTCTCCCTGACCGTCCCGTTTGCCTTCGCGATCGGCGCCCTAATTACCCGCCGCCTCGACGCCGAGTGGATCCGCTCCACCCGCCGCTTCGCTTTGATCGCCTGGGCTTTCCTCGGGTTCGGGTTGTTGCTCGGCGCCCGCTGGTCCTATACCGAGCTCGGCTGGGGTGGCTACTGGGCCTGGGACCCGGTCGAGAACGCGGCCCTGATGCCGTGGCTGGTGATCACCGCCTTCCTGCACTCGATCATGGTCCAGGAGAAGCGCGGCATGCTGAAAGTCTGGAACGCCGTCCTGATCGTCGGCTCCTTCTCGCTGGCGCTGCTGGGCACCTTCCTGGTCCGCTCGGGGGTTCTGCAGTCGATCCACGCCTTCGGCGACAACACCGTCGGGCCATACATTTTGGGCCTGATCGCGGTGGTCATGATCGGCTCGACGGCGCTGATCGTCTCCCGTCTCGACGACCTGCGCTCGCAGAAGCGGATCGACTCGCTGGTCTCGCGCGAGTCGGTCTTCCTGGTCAACAACCTGCTGCTGGTGGCGCTCACCGCGGTGATCTTCTGGGGCACCTTCTTCCCGCTGATCTCGGAACTGTTCGCCGGCAACAAGGCCTCGCTGGCGGCCCCCTGGTTCGACCGCTACACGACGCCGCTGGCGATCTTGCTCGTCCTCTTCACCGGGATCGGGCCGCTGCTGGCCTGGCGCCGGGTCAGCTGGGCCTCGGCCAAGCGGGTCTTCCTGGTGCCGGCGGTTGTGGCCGGCGTCGCCGCGGTCGGCCTGGCGCTGTTCAGCGACGCCGCCCAGGAGGCGTGGGCGTTTGCCCTCTTCGTCTTCTCCGCCTTCGCCCTGACCGGGCTGGGGCAGGAGTTCTGGCGCGGCGCCGCGGCGCGGCGTTCGCTCGCCGGCGGCTCGATGCCGGCGGCGCTGGTCGGCGTCGTCTCCCGCAACCGCCGCCGCTACGGCGGCTACATCGTCCACATCGGCGTCGCCGTGCTGCTGGTCGGCGTCGCCGCCTCCTCGAGCTTCCAGACCAACCGCGACGTGACGCTGAAGCCAGGGGAGAGCACCGTCGTCGACAACCGCGAGATCACCTACGTGCGGCCGACCGTCGCCGTCACCGACGAGTACCTCCAGTTCGGCAGCATCCTGCGGGTCGAAGAAGACGGCAAGGCGATCGCGACGCTGCACCCGAGCCGCCGCTACTTCCGCCCGACCGGACAGCCCGGTGTCACGATCGGCAGCTTCTTCCAGGGCGAGGCGACCAGCGAGGTGGGGCTGAAGGCCGGCCTCGGCAGCGATCTCTGGACCGCGATGCAGCCCGACATCGCCGCCGTGCAGCGACGGGTGAGGGCGGCCGACAAAGGCTTCCGCGCCTGCGTTCGCGGTGCCCCGGGCACGCCGCCGCAGTGCAAAGCGCTGGGGGCGACGATGCGCGCGGCCGGCGCCAACCCGCAGTTGCGCCCGGCGGCGCTGGCCCAGATCTCCGGCATCCAGGCCGCGACCGCGGCCAAGATCGCCGAGAGCTACCTCAGCGACGGCTCGGCGGCGATCTTCAAGGTGATCGTCGACCCGCTGGTGACCTGGATGTGGATCGGCGGGCTGATCGCCCTGATGGGAGCGCTGATCGCACTTTGGCCCGCGCGCGGCCGTCGCCGCGGCGCCCTGGTCCGCACCGAGGCCGACGCGCTCAAGGAAGCCAAGTACCGCGAGATCCGCGACGCCGAGCTCGACCATGCCTCCGGCAAGCTCTCCGACGAGGACTTCGCCCTGCTCGACGCCGAGCTGCGCCGCGAAGCGGTGGAGATCCTCGATCGGGTCGAGAACGGCAAGGGGGCCAAGCCGGTCGAGAACGGCGACGGCGCGGGGGAGAAGCGCGAAAAGGTCCCGCAAGGCTAGACTTCCTGACCATGTACACGTTGCTCGGCGTCCTCCAGGTCATCTTCTCCGTCGTCCTGATCTTCCTGATCCTGCTCCACTCGGGCAAAGACGCGGGCCTCTCCGGTGCTTTCGGGGTCGGCGGTGGCGGCAGCTCGCTCGGCGGTGGCTCGATGGTCGAGCGCAACCTCACTCGCGCCACGATCTTCATCGCCCTGGCCTGGACGCTTAATACCTTCGTATTGCTGAAGATCTAGAACGGATCTATCGCGGCCCGGATAGGGCCGCTGATACTGCGCGCTGAGGCCCCTCTCCGGCGCCCACGTAGCGCTGCTACGCGGGCGCCGTTTCGTGACCGCATCGCTTGATCATCGACCCTCCCGGTCTCGCGCTAGCTCCGTTCCAGATCTTCGACAACTTTTGAAGCTTTGTATTGACAGTTGACAAACGTGCTGGCTTTGTCAATACTGCGACCTCCGATCTTCGATTTGACAAGGAGGCATGCATGGAGGCTCACGCAGAGCACACGCATCACCACCACCATCACGACGAGGTCGAGGTCAATCCGGCGACCTGGAGCGATCCCAAGCGCTACGCATGGCTGCTGGGCATCATCGTTCCGCTGGCGCCGTTCATGGCCTGGGGCTCGGTCGCGCTGACCGGCTTCGCCGGCTTCTGGCTGCTCGGCCCGCTGCTCGTCTTCGTCGCCTTCCCGATCCTCGACATCGCCGTCGGCCTGGATCCGACCAACCCGCCGGACAGCGTCCTCAAGTGGCTCGAGCAGGACCGCTACTACCGCTGGTGCACCTACGTCTTCATCCCGATTCAGTACGCCGGCCTCGTGCTTGCCTGCTACCTCTGGTCGAGCGGCGACCTCTCGACCCTGGACAGCCTCGGCCTCGCCTTCACGGTCGGCGTCGTCGGCGGGATCGCGATCAACACCGCCCACGAGCTCGGCCACAAGCGGGCCAGCTCAGAGCGCTGGCTCAGCCGCGTCGCCCTCGCCCAGACCGGCTACGGCCACTTCTTCATCGAGCACAACCGCGGTCACCACGTCCGCGTCGCCACCCCCGAGGACCCAGCCAGCTCGCGGCTGGGGGAGAGCTTCTGGGCCTTCCTGCCGCGCACCGTCGCCGGCAGTCTGAGCTCGGCCTGGGGGATCGAGGCGGCGCGCCTCGACCGCCTCGGCAAGTCGCACTGGAGCATCCGCAACGACATCCTCGGCGCCTGGGCGATGACCGTCGCCCTCTTCGCGCTGCTGGCGATCGTCTTCGGCCCCGTCGTCCTGCCCTACCTGCTGATCCAGGCCGTGATCGGCTTCTCGCTGCTGGAGGTCGTCAACTACCTCGAGCACTACGGCCTGCGCCGCAACAAGCGCGAGGACGGCCGTTACGAGCGCTGCCTGCCCGAACACAGCTGGAACAGCAACAACGTCGCCTCCAACGTCCTCCTCTACCACCTGCAGCGCCACAGCGACCACCACGCCAACCCGACCCGCCGCTATCAAGCACTGCGCCACGTAGAAGAGGCGCCGCAGCTGCCCACCGGCTACGCCGGGATGATCGTCCTCGCCTGGTTCCCGCCGCTGTGGCGGCGGGTGATGGACCCGCGTCTGCTCGATCACTTCGAAGGCGACGTGACCCGCGCCAACATCCAGCCGCGCCAGCGGGCCAAGATCTTTGCCCGCTATGGGGCGACGTCGTGAGCGCGCAAATCGTCACGGTGGCAGCCGGTCATTCGAGTCCGTGGCGATTTGCGTGCTCGCGGGTGGTTCTATGAGTCGCTGGCGCTGTCCCGGCTGCGGCTACGTCTACGACGAGCAGGCGGGGCACCCGCGCGAGGGCTTTCCGGCGGGAACGCCGTGGAGCGAGGTGCCGGACGACTGGGCCTGTCCCGATTGCGGCGTCCGCGACAAGGTCGACTTCGAGTCCGACGACGACGCCCAGTGACCGCGCCCGCTGCGACGACGGGGGGGATGGCAACGGCCCGAACCCCCTATCCCGAGGCGGCCCGGGAGCTGCTGCGCCAGACCCTGTTCGGCGCCGCCCGCGACCGCCTCGAGCAGCAAGCCTGGTCGGAGATAACGATGTCGGACATCGCCGCCACCGCCGGCGTCAGCCGCCAGACCCTCTACAAGGAGTTCGGCAACCGCAACGAGTTCGGGCTCGCCTTCGTGATCCACGAGGGCGAGCGCTTCCTCGACGACGTCGAGGCCGCCGTCCTCCAGCACATCGACGACCCCCGGGCGGCCGTCGGCGCGGCGCTGGAGCTGTTCCTGCGCACCGCGGGCGAGGACCCGCTGATCCGCATCCTGCTCAGCGACGACGGCACCGGCGGCATGCTGCCCTTCGTCACCACCCAGGGGATGCCGGTCGTGCAGTGGGCCACCGCCCGCCTCGGGGCGACGATCGAGGAGGGCTGGCCGCAGGCGCCCAAGGCCGATGTCAACCTGCTCTCCGAATCCCTGGTCCGGCTTGCGATCAGCTACATCACCGGCCCCAGCGACACCCCCGACTCGACCGCCACCGCGGTGGCCCGGCTGTTGGGCCCATTCATCGACGAGGCACTGGGCTCTAGCTCACGCTGACCTCGGCGGCCCGCAGCGGCTTCGCGCCCTTGATCAGGTCGGCGGCGCGCTCGGCGATCGCGATCGTCGGGGCGTTGGTGTTGCCGCGCGGGACCGCCGGCATCACCGAGGCGTCGACGACGCGCAGGCCCGCCAGGCCCTCGACGCGCAGGTCGGCGTCGACCACCGAGCCGATCGCGCAGGTCCCGACCGGGTGGTAGATCGGGAAGGTCGTGTGGGCGACGTGGGCGCGGATCGCCTCGTCGCTGTCGCCGCCCGGCGCCGTGAAGGGCTCGGCGCAGTAGGGGCGCATCGCCGGCTGGGCGCAGATCTCTTCCATCAGCCGCACCGCCGCGATCATCCGCGGCATGTCCTCGCCGGCGCTGTAGAAGTCGTTGCGGACGATCGGCTTCGCGCTCGGGTCTTTGGAGGCCAGCCTCACCGAGCCGCGGCTGCCCGGCGTCAGCAGGCAGGGGGAGACCCAGACGCCATGGGCCTGGGGGTCTCCCATCCCCTCGTCGACGATCTGCACCGGGGCGACGTGGAACTGGACGTTGGGGGCGGCGACGTCGCCGTTGACGCGGGCGAAGCCGCCCGACTCGGCGAGGTTGGAGGCGAACGGGCCGGTCTGTGAGGCGGCGAACTCCTCCAGGGCCGCCGGCTCGAGCGCCGCCAGCAGGCTCTCCGGCTCCGGCGTCGTCCAGACGTTGAAGGCGGCGGCGTGGTCGCTGAGGTTCTCGCCGACCGCCGGCTGGTCGAGCAGCAGCTCGATCTCGCGCATCGCCAGGTGTTCGGCCGGGCCGATGCCGGAGAGCATCAGCAGCTGCGGCGAGTTGTAGGCGCCGCCGCAGAGGACGACCTCGCGCTCGGCCCGCAGCTCCTGCGCCTGGCCCAGCTGAGTCGCCTCGACGCCGACGGCACGGGTGCCCTCGAAGAGCAGGCGGTTGACCTGCATGTGGGGCATCACCGTCAGATTCGGCCGCTCGATCGCCGGGTGCAGGTAGGCGACGGCGGCGCTGGCGCGCATCCCGCCCCGCTGCGTCAGCTGGTACATCCCGACCCCGTCCTGCTCGGCGCCGTTGAAGTCCTCGTTGCGGCTCAGCCCGGCTTCGACCCCGGCCTCGACGAAGGCGGGGGTGATGACGTTGCCGGAGCGCTGGTCGGAGACCGGCAGCGGCCCGCCGACGCCGTGCCACTCGGAGGCGCCGCGCTCGTTGTCCTCGGCCTTGAGGAAGTAGGGGAAGAGGTCGTCCCAGCTCCAACCGGGCACGCCCCAGCCGTCGTAGTCGGCGCGGTTGCCGCGGATGTAGATCATCGCGTTGATCGACGAGGAGCCGCCCAGCACCTTGCCGCGGGGGAGGGGGAGGCGGCGGCCGTCGCAGTTGAGTTCCGGCGCCGTGCAGTAGTCCCAGTCGACGTCGGTGCGAGCCAGCTGCAGGTAGCCGAGCGGGACGTGGATGTTCTCCTTGACGTCGGCTGGGCCGGCCTCGAGCAGCAGCACGCTGACGTCGGGATCTTCCGAAAGGCGCGCGGCCAGCACGCATCCGGCAGAGCCCGCTCCGACGATTACGTAGTCGTACATCGGACCTCCTCCTCGGTTGGGCCGATCCCACTCGGCTCGCTCCAGAGGAGCCTACCCCGCGTCGCGCGGATTGCCGAAACTTTCTTTAGCCCAGCTCGGCTCGGGCGAGCCGCAGGCCGACGTCGAGGGTCGCCTCCCGCCGCAGCCGCCCGTAGCGCCGATCCCACTCGCCGCTTTTGAGATCGCGGCCGAGCCGGTCGAGCGCGCGCGCCACCGGCGCGGCGGGCAGCCGGTGCCAGGTCGACGATCCCCGGCGGACCTTGGGGTCGAGGTAGGCCTCGGGCCGGCCCCAGAGGGCGATGCAGAAGCCGTCGCTGCAGTCGCGTGGGACCGGCAGGGGGGTGACTCGCAGGTTCGGGAGCAGCTCCGCCAGGCGCTCGAGCGACGGGAAGTCGCGCCGGTCCTGCTCGGCCATCTCCGGCAGGTAGTCGCGGGCGAGCCACATCTGGGCCATCACGTCGACGTCCAGGGTCACGAAGACGACGCGGTCGCGCGTGACCCTGACCACCTCGGCGAGGCCGCGGTCGACGTCGCGCCAGTGCTGCATGGTGAAGACGCCCATCGTCGCGTCGACGCACTTGTCCGCCAGGGGCAGATCCTCCGCCACGCCCTCGATCGCGGTGGCCGCCCCGGCCGGGCGCTGGGCGATCATCACCGGCGAGGGCTCGATCGCCATCAGCTCGCGATCCGGCGGCTCGTAGGAACCGGTTCCGGCGCCGACGTTGAGCACGCTGCGAGCGTCGCCCAGCGCCTCCCACAGAACCGCCTCGATGCGCGGATCGGCGCGCCGGATCTCGGCGTAGTCGATGCCCATGCGGTCGTAGGCGGGGGAGTTCATGCCGTCTTCGCCGGTCCGCCATGGCCGGCCGGTGCGGCCGGGTTCTCGCGCAGGAGGGTGACCAGCAGCTCGACGAAATCGCCGTAGAGGTCCGCGCGGACCGGCTCGGGGGCGACCAGCGCTTCCACCGCCAGTCCGATGCCAAGGGCGCGCAGGACGAGCGCGAGGTCGTCGGGTGGAAGCCGCAGCTCGACGCCGGACTCGGCTTGGTATTGGGAGATGTAGCCGGAGATCGCCTCGCGCATCGCCGCCGAGCGGGAGCCGAACCTACCCGCCAGCTCGGGGTCGCGGCCGGCGTGGGCGATGAACTCCATGTGCAGGACGAAGGACTCGCGGTCGCGTTCGAAGCGCTGCATCCACTGGTCGGCGAGGGCCCGGGCGCGCGCCTCCAGGGGGGCGTCCTCGTCAATCGCGAGCTGGGTCGCCGCGAGCTCGCGCGCCCGCTCCGCCATGTACTCCTCGAAGACGGCGAGGAAGAGGTCCGCCTTGCCGTCGAAGTTGGAGTAGACGGCGCCGTGCGAGTAGCCGGCTTCCTCGGCGATCTCCTCCACCGAGGCGCCGTTGTAGCCGCGCCGGGCGAAGACCCTGGCGCTCGTCGCCAGCAGCTCGGCCCGGGTCCGGGCCTGCCTCTCGGCGCGCGTTTCCCGTTTCGACTTGACCATTATTTCAGATTGGAACTATAACTTGAATGGTGATAGTAATGCAGAGATGACGAAGCCGCCCTTGCCGCACCCGCGCGCGCCGCTCGAGATCCTCGGCGCCTGGATCGAGGAGGCGCGGGCGCGGGCGCTGCCTCATCCCGCCGCGGTCGCGTTCGTCACCGTCGGCGCGGCCGGGCGCCCTTCGGCGCGCACGGTGACGCTGAAGCGCCTCGAGGACGACGCGCTCGTCTTCACCTCGGCCCTGTGGACGCGCAAGGCGCGCGAGATCGAGGCCAATCCGCAGGTCTCCCTGCTCTTCCACTGGCCGGCGCTGGGTCGCCAGGTGCACGTCGGTGGCGAGGCCGCCGTCGCCGAGCGTGCCCTGGCCGAGCAGCTGTTCGCCGAGCGCGACCCCGCCCACCGGCTGCAGGCCATCGTCTCCCGCCAGGGCGAGCCGATCGAGAACCTCGACCAGATCCGCGGCCGCCTCGCCCATCTGGCCGCGGTCCAGGAGACCGCCCCGGCCTGCCCCGAAGACTGGGGTGCCCTGCGCGTGCGCCCCGCGGCGATCGAGTTTTGGCGCGAAGCCCCCGACCGCCTGCACGAGCGGCAGTTGTTCGAGCGCGACGGCGCGAGCTGGAAGCTCACCCTGCTGGCGCCCTAGCCGTGGTCAGGCGCCGAGCTCGGAGACGACGAGCCGCAGGCCGACGTCGAGCTCCGCCTGCTGGCGGAGACGGCCGTAGCGCTCCTCCCAGGCACCGCTCTCGAGGTCGGCGGCGAGCCGTTCCCGGCCGCTCCGCCTCGCCTCGGCCGAGATGCTCTGCCGGACCCACATCGGCCGCACCACCTCGTCGTCGAGGAGCATCTCCGGTCGCGCCCAGAGCGCCGCGAAGAAATGGTCTTGGCAATCCCGTGGCACCGGGAGCGGGTGGCTGGACGCGTTCGGCAGCAGCGCCGCCAGGCCGTCGCTGGTTGCCATCGCTCGCCGCTTCAGGTTGAGGATCTCCGGGAAGTAGTCGCTGGCGATCCAGAGGCTCACCAGGGCCTCGGGGTCGAAGGTCACCAGCACGATTCGCCGCCGCGTTACCCGCCGCAACTCACCCAGGCCGGCGCCCGGGTCGGTCCAGTGATGAACGGTCAGCACCGCCATCGCCGCGTCGAAGCTGCGGTCGGCGAATGGCAGCCGCTCGGCGCTCGCCTGGATCGCCGGCGCCGCCCCGGGCGGGCGCTGGGCGATCATCACGGCCGAGGGCTCGACCGCGGTCACCTCGCGGCCGGCCGGCTCGTAGGAACCGGCGCCGGCCCCCACGTTGAGGACCGTGCGCGCGTCGCCGAGGGCGGCCTCGATCCGCGCCGCGATCCCGGGGTCGGCCCGCCGCATCCTCGCGTAGCCGTGGCCCAGCTCGTCATAGGTGGCCGACATCGCCGCCGATTTTTGCGCATCGACTTCGTTCGCATGTCGGCCGCGAATGGTCCGAAGTCGGATTTCCCTCTACTTAGGATGGGCGTATGTCAGCGACGCCCAGTCTGTCGGACGCCCTGGCCGCCGCTGTCCGGGACCTCGTCGAGCTGGGCGCGGGGGAGACGGTCCCGACCGTCGAGCTCGGGCGGGTGAGTAGAAGCCCGGAGGGGAGCCTCCGCATCCGTTCGGAGTTGGCACCCAGTTGGTCGGGTGCGCTCTCCTCGTTTGGGTGGAGGTTCCTGGGGCTCGACTCGTGCAGCCAAGCCCTCGATCGGCTCGAGTCTGCGATGCCGATGCCGTGGCGCAGTGGCGTGGGCGGCGCCAGCAGCATCTTCTACGTCTTCTCCGCCATATATCTGGAGCGTGTCGGTGCCTTTGCCTGGGAACAGGCGGCTTTCGACCGGACGTTTGCCGATCTGGAGAGGTTTCTGGCCCGAGACGACCAGGCCGAGGTGTACTGGGTCTTGTTGGCCAACTGCCGCATGGCTCGAGGCCTGAAGGAGGTCCGACTGGGAAGCCAGGCCCGTATTCGTGGTGCCCAGACTCGCGACCTGGAGGAACTCTGGAACCAGTGGAGGCCATATGAGGTGGAGGCCCGGGATCTCTACTTCGATTGCGTGTTGGAAGTAAGGCAGCCGTTTGGCCCTGATGGCGATCGCCCCGATCCAAAAGTCGCTTTGCGCCTCGCCGAGGATGTCGACCTGGCCCTGAAGCTCGTCGGCGAATCCAGCGCCAGCACGCTCCTGGGCTGGTTGCGGCCCGATCCCGAGGGGGGACCTTTCCTTGCCGCGATCATTGGTCACAGCCTGCACCGGTGATCTACCCCAGCCTTGACGGAGTCCGGTTTCTAGAGTCCTTCGGCCCCAAGGAGGATTCAGATGCCCCGCAAGTACCCCGTAGAGGTTCGCCATCAGGTGATCGAGCTAGCTCGATCGGGCACCAAAGTCGCCCAGCTCGCCGCCACCTTCGGCGTCAGCGATGCCACCATCTACAACTGGTTGAAGCAGGAGAGGATCGACCGCGGTGAGATCGCCGGACTGAGCACCGATGAGGCACTCGACCTCGCCGCCGCCAAACGCCGGATCAGGCAGCTGGAAACCGAGCTGGCGGTCTCGCGCAAGGTCAACGAGGTCTTCCTCGAGGGGAACCTGCCCCCAAAAGGCTCTTCCCGGTGATCGAGTCCCTGATCGGGCAGGGAATCAACATCCGGCATGCCTGCCGGGTACTCGGCGTCTCGGAGTCGGGCTACTACGACTGGAAGGGCCGGCCGGCTCCGCCGCGAACCCTGCGGCGGATCTGGCTGGCCGGTGAGATCGCCGACGTCCACAAGGCATCGGGCGGTACCTACGGCGAGATGCGGGTCACGGCCGAGCTCCGCTACGGACGGCAGATCATCGTCAGCCACAACACGGTCGGGCAGGTCATGCGCGAGATAGGGCTGAAGGGGCTGCCGACCCGGCGATTGCCGAAGGGAGCACGGATGGCGCAGGTGACCTCGCTGGACCTCGTCCGTCGTGAGTTCCGCCGCGAGGGTCCCAATCAGCTGTGGATGACCGACATCACCGAGCACCCGACGCGGGAGGGCAAGATCTACTGCTGCGTCGTCCTCGATGCCTTCTCCCGGCTCGTCGTCGGCTGGTCGGTCGAAAGCACCCAGACGACGGTCCTGGTCACCAACGCCCTCGGCATGGCGACCAACCGCCGTGACGGCGCTGACGGCCTCGTGATCCACTCCGACCGAGGCGTGCAATTTACGTCCTGGGCCTTCAGCCAGAAAGTCCGAGACGCCGGCATCGCCCCCTCGATGGGAGCCGTCGGCAGCGCCTACGACAATGCGATGGTCGAGTCCTTCTGGGGGCGGATGCAGGTCGAGCTCTTCAACCGCAAACGCTGGAAGACTCGCGTCGAGCTCTCAACCGCGATCCACGACTACATCGAGTACTTCCACAACACCCGACGCCGCCACTCGGCGCTGGGGATGCTCAGCCCGACCGAATACGAGGATCTACACAACACGACCCGGGAAGCCGCCTGACTCCAGAACCGCGACTCCGTTTTATCGGGGGTAGATCAGTCTCCGTGGAACCTGGTCCGGCTCAAGACGTCGACCGGCAGCAAGCTGGCGGCGCTCATTCTTGTTGCATCGATTCTTGTCGGCGGGTTCTTCCTTGTCTGCGGTCTGGTCCCGGCCGATCTTCCCCCAGACAAGAGCGCCAACTTCATCGACAGCATCTTCCATAACAAGGGCGTCGTTCTGGCGGCCCGATTGCTGCTCGTTTCGGCTGCAGTGGTGCTTGCCATGGGCGGCGTCTACATCATGATTTCCATGGGGATTCGGATGGCCAACGGCCAATGGCTGAAACGGGCTGGCCCATTTGAGATCGGGGAGAAGGAGATCGGCGCCATCGAAACCGAGATCGCCAATTGGAAAAAAGCTGCGGAAGCGGGAGAGGAAGAAGTCGAGGAACTAACTACACGACTTAAAGCATCCGACGAGTTGATTGAGGAACTAGAGCAAGACATAGAAAAATTGCATCTAGATATGGATGACGGCTAAAACTAAAGCCAGAAGTAAAGGTAAAACGACCATTGCGAGCTATCATCTGACTCTCACAGGAGAAAGCAATGACGGCAGAGCAGCGAAGCAAAAGAATCGAGCGGACTCTTCAGCAGAACGAGTCTGCGGTGAAACGCGCTAATCGGCGCACGGGCCGACTTCAGGAGGCTGCTAGGCAATCTTCCGGCGCAGCCGACCGCGCCCTGCGGCATTTGCGCGAGAACGCCGTCGACTAAGTCGTCTGGCGGAGGCCTCCAGCGCCTCACTGGCGCACCGACTGGCGCACGAGCCGCCTGTCTGCATTCCCCGTCTCTGGTCTTGGAACGCAAAAGCCCCCGCTTTGCGGGGGCTTTCCGATGCGGCTGAATGGAGTCGAACCATCACGGGTGTTTCCACCCACAAGGCCCTCAACCTTGCGCGTCTACCAGTTCCGCCACAGCCGCTCGAGGGCGGCCGATTCTAGATGTTCGGGGGCCGGGGGAGCCGGTGGCTTGCGAGCGTCCGCTCTGGGCGGTAGCCTGCGAACAAGTGTTCGAACGCGTTCGCGCCCGGCAAATGGGAGAATCTAGGACTGATGATGGTTGATCTTGACCTGACCAAGAGGCAGAAGGAGATCTTCGACTTCATCCGCAAGTACGCGGCGAAGACGGGGTACCCGCCGACCGTGCGGGAGATCGGCAAAGCGGTGGGGCTGCACTCCTCCTCGACGGTGCACGCGCATCTGGCGAACCTGGAGAAGATCGGCCTGCTGCGGCGCGATCCCTCGAAACCGCGGGCGATCGAGCTGCTCTTTGACAAGGCGAAGCGGACGATCCGGCCCGGCACCGGCCTGCCGCTGGTCGGTCAGGTCGCCGCCGGCGAGCCGATTCTGGCCGAGGAGAACATCGAGGAGTACCTCGAGATCCCCGACGTGATCGGCGGCGAGGACGGCGACTACATCCTTCAGATCCGCGGCGAAAGCATGAAGAACGCTGGCATTCTCGATGGCGACTACGTCATCGTCCGGCCCAGCGACGATGCCCGCAACGGGGAAATCGTCGTCGCTCTGATCGGCGAGGACGCGACGGTCAAGCGGTTCTACCGCGAGAAGGACCACATCCGACTGCAGCCGGAGAACGAGGAGATGGAGCCGATCCTCACCACCGAGGCGAAGGTTCTGGGCAACGTGGTCGGGGTTTTCCGCAAGGTCTAGCTGTCCTTCGGCCAGCGGCCTGATTCGATCAAGCGTTTGTAGCGCCGCTGGCGGCGGCGGGCATCCCACATCACCGCCGGCAGCAGGCGGATCGCCAGGCGCGGGAACAGGTCGAAGGTACGCAGCAGCGGACCGCGCCAGCGGGGCAGGACGAGGATCGGGCGGGGGTGCTCGGTCAGTCTGCCGACCTCTTGCGCGACCTCGGCCGGCGTCAGCAGCTGTCCGGAAAAGGAGCCGGCGGCGTCGGGGTCGTCGAGCTTGTCCTCGAGCATCGGCGTCCAGATGCCATCGGGGCAGACTGCCGAGACGTCGATGCTCCCGTGGCCGGCGCGGCGCAGGTCGAAGAGGGTGCCGAGGGTGAAGGCCATGGCCGCGTGCTTGCTCGCCGCATAGGCGACCTCGCCCGGCGCGGCGACGATGCCGGCCAGGGAGATCACGTTGACGACGTGGCCGCGGCCGGCCGGGACCATCCGCTCCAGCGCCGCCACGGTGCCGTTCATCGTGCCGGCGGCGTTGATCGAGAGCATCGCGCCGCGAGTCCCCTCGTCCTGCTCCCAGGCGAGGCCGGGGGAGAGCACGCCGGCGTTGTTCACCCAGAGATCCAGGCGCCCGGCCGTGGCCACAACCGCTGCGGCAAGCGCCCGGCAGGCCGCCTCGTCGCGGACGTCCAGGGTCTGCGCGCTGGCGTCGCCGCCAATCTCGGTCGCGGTGCGTGCCGCGGCGGCGGCGTCGACATCGGTGGCCCAGACGGCGAAGCCGCGCCCGGCCAGGTCGGTTGCGATCGCGCGGCCGAGGCCGCTCCCAGCTCCGGTGACGACCGCCGTGCGCATCGTCGCCACCATATCCGGCCCCCGCTTGGCCGATCCGGACTTGCGGGCTACCATCGTGGAGCGGGCCGAGCGGACCGCGGGGGGAGAGAAAACCCTCCGAGGAAAGTCCGGACACCACAGGGCAGGGCGGTGGGTAACGCCCACCCGGGGAAACCCGCGGGAAAGTGCCACAGAAATACACAGCCGATGGCGCGGCCACACGTGAGTCGCGTACAGGCAACGGTGAAATGGTGCGGTAAGAGCGCACCGGCGTCGCGGTGACGCGGCGGCCAGGCAAACCCCGCCCGGTGCAAGGCCAAGCAGGACCGTCGACCCGGCTCGGCGAGGTCCAGGTGGGCCGCATAGATAGATGGCCGCTCAAGACAGGATCCGGCTTACAGGCCCGCTAACGGAAAGGCTCCCGAGAGGGGGCCTTTCCCATTCAGGCGCCCGCCGCCGCCGCTCGGATCCCTGCTTCCGGGCGCGATCCTGCATGGCTGGGGCGAGGCGGGCAGGAGGTCGATGGGAAGTCTGTGCCGGCGCTCCGCCAAACCTATTCACATAATTCTGTCTTAGTCTTTGCTAATCTGCCGCCAACTTCCGCTGAATCTCCGCCTACATACCGCGGGGAGCGGGGGACCCAATTAGTGGGGCGAATCGCCGGCATCAGCCGCGTAGCGCAGCTCTTTCAGCGCGAGCCCGACAGCTAACCCCGTAAGCGCTTGGAAAGAGACATGCAGCCAAGTGGAAACCGCCTTGCGCGGAAAAACGATTCGCGACGTGCGCCCCGATCTGAGCGGCGTTCGGTTCGGCGCCTGGGCTGGGCGGCCGCGCTTGCCGCCCTCGCGATCCTCGTCCTCGGCGCCGGCTCGGCCCCCGCCTCGCCCGGCGGCGCCTCCCCGGTGGCCAGTGCCCCAGCAGGAGAGGAGCTCGTCTTCAGCCCCTTCCGCAGCGCCGGCGCCAGCTGGTACGGGCCCGGCCTCTACGGCAACAAAACGGCCTGTGGACAGACTTTGCGGGCCACCACGATCGGCGTCGCCCACCGCAACCTGCCCTGCGGGACCATGGTCAAGTTCGTCTATGAAGGCCACGCTGTGGTCGCTCCGGTGATCGATCGCGGCCCCTACGTCAAAGGCCGTGCCTGGGACCTGACCGCCGCCGCCAGCGAAGCACTCGAGTTCGAGGGTGTCGGGATGGTGCGGTACGCCGTCGCCCTCAGTTTCGCCCGCCCGGGCGCCAGCGGCTGAGTCGCGCGCCCGCTTCTTCCGCCGGGGTGGCTAATCTCCCCTGCTCAGGCGCCATTTTTCTATGAGAGGAGCACGGGTATGTCGAGGTCTTCGCACGGAGCATTCGCCGCGGGTGCGGCGCGGAAAGGCCGCTGGCTGACGCTGGCGCTGGCGCTGGGCTCCCTTGTGACCTTGACCGCCGCGCTCGCCGGCACCAGCGCCGCCAAGGTTCCCAGCACCCAGGTCGTGCTCGGCCAGACCTCGACGGTGCCGGATCCGTCCTGCCCCGGGCTGCCCTGCCAGGCGATCGGCAGCGTCACCGGCTTCCAGGTCAGCAACGGCCAGACGCGTTCGCCCTTCATCGTCCCGCACGACGGCACGATCAAGGCCTGGACTCTGACCCTGGCCCAGCCGACGGACAAGCAGCGCTCCTTCTTCAACGGTTTCTTCGGCACCCCGCCGGAGGCGCGCCTGGCGATCCTGCGTCGGGTCCCGGGCACCAATCCGCCCCGCTACAGCCTGCGCAGCCAGGGCTCGGTCAAGGTCCTGACCCCGTACTTCGGCCAGACGGTCAAGTTCGGCTCCTCGCTGGAAGTCGAAAAGGGCGACATCGTCGGCATCACCGTGCCGACCTGGGCCCCGGCCTTCGCCCAGGAACTCGACGCCAAGGAGGTCTGGCGCGCCAGCCGCGAACCGGGCACCTGCACCAACTCCACCGACATCCGCCAGGGCGAGCCGCTGGAGAAGCTCAACACCCGCGCCACCTTCGGCTGCAAGTACTCAACGGCCCGGCTGCTCTACACGGCCACTCTCGTCGAGGGTTAACTCAGCTCACGCCTTTGCGAGCGCCACGGAGGGGGAGTCCTGCGGCGGGGCAAACTGGCTCCGTTCTCGGACTCCCCCTCCGTGGCGCCCACTGAACCCTCGGCTTCGTTCGAGGGAGGCGACCCAAGCCTGGGAGAAGCTCTGGTCCTCAGGTCTGATGATCTACGGCGGCGATTGTGGGGGAGGGGTCGTGTGCCCCTCCCATAAGCGGCGTCCCTGATTTTCGCCCCGCCTGACTCGGCGAGAGAGGCAAGCCTCCCGGCGAAAATCCCAGCGCAATGGGAGGGGTACACGACCCCTCCCACGCTTACGCAGCCGAAGGAAGCACCCGCGGCGTGGCCTGGTCTTTCGGCAGCGCGGCCGCGCTGGCGATCAGGCTTTGGAACTCGTTGAGGGCGAGGTGCCCGACTGCCTCGAGGATCTCCTCGTCGGTCCAGCCCAGCTCCCGTGCCTCCTCGTGGAGGTGGAGCGGGGGAGGCCCGTCGGCGTCCAGCGCCTCCTTGAGGAAGGCGAGCAGGCCCGCCTCCTTGGGGTCGGCGGAGGTGAAGCTGCGGGCGCGGGAGACCTCGTCGAGGCCGAGTCCGGCCCGTCGCGCCGACTTCGCGTGCTGGGCGATGCTGTAGTTGTCCTCGCGGTGCTCGGCAACCGCCAGGGCGATCCGCTCGCGGGTCGCCTGGGGCAGGACGCCGCCGCGCAGCTCCGAGCGCATCCGCGTGTAGGCGCGGAGGACCGCGGGGGAGCCGGCGAGCACGCCGACGAACTTGGTGACCGCACCGCCGGCCGCCTGGATGGTCTTGATCAGCGGCGCGCTCTCATCGGGAGCGGTCAGCTCATCGTGGATCTGGAATCTGCTCACATCGGTTTTTACAGTCACGTCGCGTCTCGTCTCTGGCTCTGCTGAAGGCGGTTTTTCGCTTTACAGAGCCTTTACGTGGCCTTTACTTTACTTTCAGCCGCTAACTTACAAGGAGTAAGTTATACCTGCTTTCGGTCGTCTTCGCAAGGGACCGAGACCCCACTCTCCCTACCCGCTATACGTCGTTGTGCACCTCGTCGGTTCATTCGCCTATCGTTGCGCCCTTCTCGCGGACAAGCCAAGGAGGCCGGAATGGCAGAGCAACCCCATAGTGCCGCTGACGTCGCCGAGATCGTCAAGCAGAACGATGTGCGCTTCGTCCGCCTCTGGTTCACCGACGTGCTCGGCCAGCTCAAGAGCTTCTCGATCAACGCCGCCGAGCTCGAGGACGCCTTCGACGGCGGCATGGGCTTCGACGGCTCTTCGATAACCGGCTTCAACCCGATCGAGGAGTCGGACATGATCGCCATGCCCGATCCCTCGACCTTCGCGCTGATTCCCTGGCGCCCCGAGGACGAGAACGCGGTGGCGCGGATGTTCTGCGACATCCGCGTACCCGGCGGCGGCCCCTACGAGGGCGACCCGCGCTGGATCCTGCAGCGGGCGATGAAACGGGCCGAGGAGATGGGCTTCGACGCCTACAACATCGGCCCCGAGCTGGAGTTCTTCTACTTTCGCTCGGCCAAGCCGGAGGGCGGCGTCCCGGAGGTGCTCGACGAGGGCGGCTACTTCGACCTGACCACGCTCGACGCCGGCTCCGACGTGCGCCGCGACACGGTGCTGGCGCTGGAGAAGATGGGGATCCATGTCGAGTACACCCACCACGAGGTCGGCCCCTCCCAGCACGAGGTCGACATGCGTTACAAGAACGCGCTGGAGATGGCCGACGACTGCATGACGTACCGGATCGTGGTCAAGGAGTACGCGATGAAATACGGCTGGCACGCCAGCTTCATGCCGAAGCCCTTGTTCGGCGAGAACGGTTCCGGCATGCACGTCCACCAGTCGCTGGCAAAAGACGGCAAGAACGCCTTCTACGACGAGGACGATCCCTACTACCTTTCGGCGACGGCGAAGTCGTTCATCGCCGGCCAGCTCAAGCACGCACGCGAGATCTCGCCGCTCTTCGCCCAGTGGGTCAACTCCTACAAGCGCCTCGTCCCCGGCTACGAGGCGCCTGTCTACCTGGCCTGGTCGCGGCGCAACCGCTCGGCGCTGATCCGGGTGCCGCTCTACCACCCCGGCAAGGAGGGCGCGACCCGGGCCGAGCTGCGCTGCCCCGACCCCGCCGCCAACCCCTACCTCTGCTTCGCCGGCATGCTGCAGGCGGGCCTGGAAGGGATCGAGAAGGGCTACGAGCTGCCGGAGCCGATGGAGCAGAACCTCTACCACCTCTCCCAGGAGGAGCTCTCCCATCAGGGGATCGAGCAGCTACCGGCGACGCTGGGCGAGGCGATCGAGGTCGCCGCCGACTCGGAGCTGGTGCTGCGGACTCTGGGCGAGCATACTTTCCGCCGCTTCGTCGAGATCAAGCGCCAGGAATGGGACGACTACCGGGTCCAGGTCACCCCCTTCGAGATCGAAAACTTCCTGCCGATCCTCTAGGGAGGGCGTCGTGGCCCAGCTTCACGTCCTGCGCGTCTTCACCGGCGCGGACGGCCGCTTCGGCAACCCGCTTGGCGTCTTCCTCGACGGCGCCGAGGTGCCGGCTGACCGTCGCCAGCAGGTGGCCACCGACCTTGGCTTCTCCGAGACCGTCTTCGTCGACGACCGCGAGCGCGGCGTCTGCCGCATCTTCACCCCGGGGATGGAGCTCGACTTCGCCGGCCACCCGGCTGTTGGCACCGCCTGGCTGCTGGCCTCCGGGGGACAGCCGATCGACGTCCTGCGACCACCGGCGGGCGAGGTCGCGGTCCGCCGCGAGGGAGAGCTCACCTACGTGGCCGCCCGCGCCGAGTGGTCGCCGCCCTGGGAACTGGAAGAGCTGCCCGAACCGGCCGCGGTGGGCGCGATCGAGAGCCCGCCGCCCGGCCAGCTGCTGCCCTTCTACTGGGCCTGGGAGGACGAGGGCGCGGGATCGCTCCGCGCTCGCTGCTTCTCGATCGAGGACATCGGCGAGGACGAGGCGACGGGGTCGGCGGCGATCATGCTCGCCGCGGCGCTCGAGCGCGAGCTGACGATCAACCAGGGCGAGGGCTCGCTGCTCTACGCCCGTCCCCTTGGCGAAGGCCGGGCCGAGGTCGGCGGCCGCGTCGTCCTCGACGAAGTCCGCGAGTTCGCGGTTTAGCCGCCGAGTGATGCCTTGAGCCGGCCAGGGCCGGCCTGAGACATCACTCGGCGGGAGCGCGGGGACGCTCGCCGCGGGCAAGCGCCGACGGCCACCAGAACTTGTCGCCCAGAGTGAGGGCGATCGAGGGCACGAGGATGCTGCGGACCAGGAAGGTGTCGAGGAGGACGCCGAAGGCGACCACGAAGCCGAGCTCGGTGAGGAAGGTGAGGGGGAGGACGGCGAGCACCGCGAAGGTGCCGGCGAGGACGATCCCGGCGCTGGTGATGACCCCGCCGGTAACCGCCAGGGCGCGCAGCATCCCCTGTTCGGAGCCGTGCTTTTCGGTCTCCTCGCGGGCGCGGGCGACGAGGAAGATGTTGTAGTCGACCCCGAGTGCGACCAGGAAGACGAAGGCGAAGAGCGGCAGTGACGGGTCCGAGCCGGGGAAGCCGAAGATCACATCGAAGGCGAAGTAGCCGACGCCGAGCGCCGCCAGGAAGCTGAGGATGACGGTGCCGATCAGGACCAGCGGCGCCATCACCGCCCGCAGCAGCACGATCAGGATCAGGAAGACGACGAGGAGGATGATCGGCGGGATCACCATCGAGTCCCAGCCGGCGGCGTCGCGAACGTCGAATTCGACCGCGGTCGGGCCGCCGACGAGGGCGCCGGGGGCGGCGGAATGGGCGGCGTCGCGGATCGGTTCGACCAGGTCGAAGGCCTCGGTCGAGTAGGGGTTGGGTTCGAGCGTGGCCTGGATCAGGGTCCCGGGCGGACCGGAGGCGACCGGGCCCGAAACCGTCTCGACGCCGCTCACGCCTTCGACCGCGCTTTTCACCGCCCCGACCTCGCCCCGTTCGGGGACGACGATGTCGGTCAACGCCGTGGCCCCGGAGGGGAAGCTCTTGTCGAGCAGGTGCTGGCCTTCGACCGAGTCGACTTCGGTGCGGTAGCTGTCTTCGCTGGTCAGGTCGGTCGAGAAGAAGGCGAAGCCGGCGCAGAAGATCAGCAGCACGAGGGCGGTGCCGCCCATGATCCGCCGCGGTGAGACCGCGACCCGGTTGCCGATCCGCGCCCAGAAGCCGTGGGTGGCGTCGGCGGCGTGCTCGAGCCGGTGGCGGCGCATCTCATAGGGGGTGAACACGGCGCGGTCGAGCGGGCCGACGATCAGCGAGGGGATCCGCCTGCCGCTGAGGATCCGCAGGATCCAGTTGAGCAGGACTAGCGGCAGCAGGATCAGGACCAGCAGGCAGGCGAGGATGACGCGGATCAGCGCGCCTGCTCCGGAGCCCTCGACGATCTTCTGTCGCGCCCGGTCGGAGACCAGTTCGGCTCGCGGCGCGGTCTCGGGGGTGTGCGGGACGAAGGGCCAGAAGGCGCGGCGACCGAAGATCGTCAGCAGCGCCGGCAGCAGGGTCAGCATCGAGAGGGCGGCGCAGGCGATGCCGATCGCGGCGATCGGGCCCAGCCCGGAGGTGCCGTTGACCTTGGCGATCATCAGGCAGAGCAGCGCCGCGATCACGGTCAAGGCCGAGGCGAAGATCGCCGGGCCGGCCGATTCGAGCGCGGTGCGCATCGCCTTGTACTTGTCGGCGGTGTGGTGGAGCTCCTCGCGGTAGCGGGCGACCAGCAGCAACGCGTAGTCGGTCCCGGCGCCGAGCACCAGCACCGACATGATCGAGCTCGATTGGCCGTTGATCGTGACTCCCAGCTCGGAGACCCCGTAGCCGATCGAGCGCGAGAGGGTCTCGGCGAAGATCACCGCGGCGAGCGGGATGAAGAAGAACATCGGCGAGCGGTAGATGACGATCAGGAGGAAGATCACCAGGCTGACCGCGGCCAGCAGCAGGGTGCCGTTGATGCCTTCGAAGACTTCGATCGCGTCGGCGGAGAAGCCGGCGCCGCCGGTGATCTTCACCTCGAGGCCGCCGCCGGGGTCGGAGATTTCGTCGCGCCAGAACTTGACGGGATCGAGGATGCGGTCGCCCTCGCCGTTGCCCTTGATGTAGGCGGTGAGGATCGCCGCCTTGCCGTCCTGCGAGCAGATCGGGCCGACGAAGGGCGCGTAGTCGCTGGGTTGGCCGGGAACCGTGCTGGTCGGCGTGCCGCAGCCGGGGGGCAGATTCTGGGCCCCTTCCGAGGTCTCTCGGGTGTCCTCCTGTTTGCCGCCGGAGGCGGCGGTGGCGCCGTCCGGGACGACCCCGGGGAACTGCTTCGCGGTCATCTTCTTGACGTCTTCGAGGATCGTCTGCTGGTCGGCGGCGGTCAGACCCGACTCGCGGCGATAGATGATCACCGCGGGGGCGATTTCGCCGTCCTGCAGGGACTCGGTGGCGTTGAGCGCGTCGGTCGATTCGGCGCTGCCCGGCAGGTAGGAGGTCGCCTCGTTGCTTTCGGCGTCTTCGAACTTGCCCGGCAGATTGGCGGGGCCGGCGGCGATGAAGACGCCGATGAACCAGAGGGCAAAGACGACCCACTTGGCGCGGCGACCGGCAGGAAACGTGAAGAAGGAGCCAGACACTGATGGGCATCCTTGCAGACGCTTCGGGCGCGCGGTGGATGCACTCCGGCGCGCGGGTCCTGTCACCGGGGGAGGGGCCTGCGGGCCGGGGGCGGGGCCTCCGTTCTCGGCCCTCCCCCGGTGACACCCGCGCGAGGAGAGCAGTAACCGCGCGAGGAGTGCCTAGAGGAGGGACGCCAGCATTGAGGGGCTGGTGACGGGCTGCTGGCAGCTGAAGTGTTCGCAGACGTAGGCGGCGGGGTGGGCGTCGACGAGGGTTCGTTGGCTGAGGAGGGGCGGTTGCTCGCTGCCCTCGGGGCCGCCGGCCAGGACGAGGTGGGGGCGGAGGGTGGAGCGGACGGCGCTCGCCAGTTCGCTGACGTCGTCGCCGATCAGGGCCACCTCCTTGGTTGGGGAGAGGTGGAAGTCGAGGGCGCGGAGGAGGTGGGCGAAGGACTCGGGGTGCTGGGTGGCGGGTTTGGCGAAGAGGGCGAAGACGCCTTCGGCCTGGCGTCCGTAATCGCGCTCTCCGGTCAGCGCGGCGAGGCGCAGCAGGCCGAAGGCGGCGACGCTGTTGCCGGAGGGGATCGGGTGGTCGCCGATCTCCTTGCGGCGGGCAATCAACTGCTCGTGGTCGGCCGAGGTGGAGAAGAAGCCGCCGCGCTCGGGGTCGCCGAAGCGGGCGATCAGGGTGTCGGCGAGCGCCCGGGCGCGCTCGAACCAGCGCTGCTCGAAGGTCGCTTCGTACAGCGTCAGCAGCGCCTCGAGCAGGAAGGCGTGGTCCTCCAGGTAGGCGTTGAGGCGGGCGTCGCCGTCCTTGTAGGTTCGCAGCAGGTGACCGCCGTCGTCAGTCATCGAATCGAGGACGAAGTCGGCGCAGCGGCGGGCGGCGTCGAGGTAGTCCTCGCGGCCGAGGACGGCGCCCGCCTCGGCCAGCGCGGCGATCGCCAGCGCGTTCCAGGCGGCGAGGCGCTTGTCGTCGAGGCCGGGCCAGACCCGCTTGGCGCGCGCTCCGTAGAGGGCCTGGCGCATTTCCGCGAGGCCGTCGGGCTCGGGTGCGTCGACCCCGTCGGCCAGGTGAAGGATGTTGCCCCCCTCGAAGTTCCCACCCTCGCTGACCCCGTAGAACTGCATCAAGTTCTCAACCTGCTGGGGTGAGAACTTGATGCAGTTCGGGATGCCCGGGGCTCCGTCGCCGAGCGCCTCGCGGATCTGGGCCGGGGTCCAGACGTAGAAGCGGCCCTCCTCGCCCTCGGAGTCGGCGTCGAGGGCCGAGAAGAAGCCACCCTCGGGACCGCGCATCTCGCGCAGCATCCAGTCCAGCGTCTCCTCGCAGACGCGCCGGTAGCGCTCGTGGCCGAGCAGCTGCCAGCCGTGCAGGTAGGCCCGCGCCAGCAGGGCGTTGTCGTAGAGCATCTTCTCGAAGTGGGGGACGAGCCAGATCGCGTCGACGCTGTAGCGGGCGAAGCCGCCGCCGAGCTGGTCGTAGATGCCGCCGGCGGCCATCGCATCGAGCGTGCGCTCGACGATCTCGTGCTCGCCGCGGGCCAGCAGCAGCTCCAGGGCCGCGGCCGGTGGGAACTTGGGGGAGCTGCCGAAGCCCCCGTTCTCGCGGTCGGCGCTGAGTCGCAGCTTCGCCACCGCCTCCTCCAGCTGCCCCTGCTCGGGTGGTTCGGGGCTCGGCTCGACCAGGCCGATCGCGCCGAGGCGCTCGCGGGTCGCGCCGGCGCGCTCGCGGATCTCCTCGCGTTTGCGCTCGAAGGCGTCGACGACCGCTTCCATCACCATCCGGAAGCTCGGCATGCCGCGGCTCTCGTCCGGCGGGAAGTAGGTACCGGCGTAGAAGGGGACGGCGTCGGGATCGAGGAAGACGGTCATCGGCCAGCCGCCGTGGCCGCTGATCGACTGCACCGCCTCCATGTAGATCGCGTCGACGTCGGGGCGCTCCTCGCGGTCGACCTTGACGTTGACGAAGTGCTCGTTCATGTAGGCGGCGGTGGCGGCGTCCTCGAAGGACTCGCGCTCCATCACGTGGCACCAGTGGCAGGCCGAGTAGCCGACCGAGAGCAGGATCGGCCGGTCCTGCTCGCGGGCGCGGCCGAGCGCCTCCGCTCCCCACGGGTACCAGTCGACCGGGTTCTCGCGGTGCTGGAGGAGGTAGGGGCTGGTCTCCTGAGCGAGCCGATTGGGCATCGTCTCCAGCCTACTCACGAGCGCCTGCAAGCCAACTATTAGGTCGGCCGGATCGCCGAAATTCGAGTCCCCTAGCGGAAACGCGGCGGTTCGCCACACGGCGGCGCGCCCAGCCAATACCTTGCGTCGGTGGCGGACGCACCTACTTCAGAAGGACGCGATCCAGCGGTCGACGCGGTGCTCGCCAAGCTCGCCCCCGAGGATCGCCAGACGATCGCGGGAGCGCTGGCGAAAGCCGAGAAGACCGAGGCCGAGCTGCGCTACCTCGCCGACCACGACTCGCTCACCGGTCTGCTGAACCGGCGCAGCTTCCGCTCCAAGCTCGACCGCTACGTCTCCTTCGCGGCCCGCTACGGCGGCCAGGGGGCGGTGATGATCATCGACATCGACGGCCTCAAGGAGGTCAACGACCGGCTCGGGCACCAGCCCGGCGACAACCTGATCCGCCGCGTCGCCGGGATCCTGCGCGAGCGCGTGCGCACCACCGACCTCGTCGCCCGCCTCTCCGGCGACGAGTTCGCGGTGCTGATGCCGCAGACCGATACAAGCGGCGCCCTGCAGCTCGGCGAGGACCTGCGGGCGGAGGTTGCCGAGGGCTTTCCGGCCGGCTCCGAGCTGGGGGCGGCGACGATCAGCGTCGGCATCACGATGTTCGGCGGCGAGCGCGACGCCGGCTCCGAGGCGGTCCTGGTCGCCGCCGACCAGGCGATGTACCGGGCCAAGGAGGAGGGACGCAACCGGATCGCGCTGTTCCACGGTCCCGAGCAGCGGGAGCGGATGCCCCAGCGCGGTCAGACGACCAGCGCCAGGATCCGCGACGCGCTGACCCAGGACCGGCTCAGCCTCGCCACGCAGCCGATCCGCAGCCTCGCCTCCGGCGGCATCGAGCGCTACGAGCTGCTGTTGCGGATGACCGGCGACGACGGCGAGCTGCTGCCGGCGGCCTCCTTCATCGAGGTGGCCGAGCGCTCGGGGATGGTCCAGGAGCTCGACCGCTGGGTGGTGGCGCGGGCGCTGGAGCTGCTGGCCGAGCGCGAGCAGGCCGGCGAGCCGGTCTCGCTGCACGTCAACCTCTCCGGCGCCTCGCTGACCGACATCTCGGTCCTGGAGTTCATCGAGCGCCGCCTCGACGAGGGCGATGCCGACCCCCGCCGCTGCACCTTCGAGATCACCAAGACCGCTCGCGTCGATGACTACGAGACCGCCGCCGGCTTCGCCGACCGCCTCACCGAGTTCGGCTGCGAAGTCGCGATCGACGACTACGGCGCCGGCTTCAGCCCCTTCCACTACCTGAAGACGATCCCCTTCGACGTGATCAAGATCGACGGCGCCTTCATCCGCGACATGCCGCGCAACGACGCCGACCAGCTGACCGTAAAGGCGATCGTCGAGATCGCCCGCGGCCTCGGCAAGCGGACGATCGCCGAGTTCGTCCAGGACGACGAGACGACCCAGATGCTGCGCGAGTACGGCGTCGACATGGCCCAGGGCTACCACCTGGGGCGCCCGGTCGACTCGGCCGAGGGCCTGCTGCCCGAGCCCGCCTAGTGACCTGAGTCGTTAGTCCGCAGGCATGACGTCCAGCGCGTCGAAGTCGTCGCCATCGCAAGCGACGATGGGAGGCCTCATGCCCCGACGTGTGGATGTCTCGATCAGCGAGGGAGAGCGCGAGGTGCTGGAGCGCTGGGCCCGGCGCCCAACCAGCGCCCAGGCCCTGGCGCTGCGTTGCCGGATCGTGCTGGCGGCCGCCGACGGGGAGCCCAGCAAGGACATATCGGCGCGTCTGGGCTGCACTACCTCCACGGTCGGCAAGTGGCGGGGGCGCTTTGCCGAAAAGGGCATCGACGGCCTCCACGACGAGCCGCGCCCGGGCAAGCCGCGCCAGATCGGCGACTCCGACGTCGAGCGGGTGATCGTCAAGACGCTGGAGGACAAGCCCGTCGACGCGACGCACTGGTCGACGCGCTCGATGGCAGCCGCGACGGGGATGAGTCAGACCGCGATCAGCCGGATCTGGCGCGCCTTCGGGCTAAAGCCCCACCAGGCAGAGCACTTCAAGCTCTCGCCCGACCCGCAGTTCGTCGACAAGGTCCGCGACATCGTCGGGCTCTACCTCAACCCGCCCGAGGCGGCCGTCGTGCTCTGCGTCGATGAGAAGTCCCAGATCCAGGCGCTCGATCGCAGCTCACCGGTGCTGCCGCTGATGCCCGGAGTGCCCGAGCGCCACACCCACGACTACGTCCGCAACGGCACCACGAACCTCTACGCCGCGCTCGACGTCGCCTCCGGCCAGGTGATCGCTGAGATGACCCCCAGGCATCGCGCCGAGGAGTTCCGCCGCTTCCTCAACCTGATCGAGAGCTCGGTGCCCTCCCACCTCGACGTCCACGTGGTGCTCGACAACTCCTCGACCCACAAGACCCCGTCGATCCAGCGCTGGCTGGTGCGCCATCCGCGTTTCACCCTGCACTTCACGCCCACCTACAGCTCCTGGCTGAACCTGGTCGAGCGCTGGTTTGCCGAGCTGACCACGAAGTGGATCAAGCGCAGCGCCCACCGCTCGGTCCGCGATCTGGTCGCCTCGATCCGCACCTGGATCGCTAACTGGAACGACGAACCCAAGCCCTACGTCTGGCACAAGAGCGCTGATGAGATCCTCGACAGCCTCGCTGCCTACTGCCAGCGGATCAACGACTCGGGTCACTAGCCGCGGGTGAGATCGGTGGCGAAGGCCTCGAAGGCGTCGAGGTAGCGCTGCAGGTCCTCGTCGGAGTGGGCGATCGAGAGCGTCCACTCCTCCTCGGTGCCGGGGGTCATGAAGATGCCGTGGTTCATGTGGTAGAGCCAGGCCAGGGCGGAGAGCTCGTCATCGACCTTGGTCAGGTAGTCGCGGTACTCGTACATGCGCTCGGGCGAGAAGATCACGCAGCCCTTGGCGCCGAGGCCCTCGGTGTAGGCGGGCAGGCCGTGGGCGTCGACGATCGCCTGGCAGCCGTCGAGCAGGCGCCTGTTGGTCGTCTCGAAGCGCTCGTAGACGTCGTCGGTGAGGACTTCGGTCAGGGTCGCCTCGGCCGCCGCCATCACCAGCGGGTTGCCGTTGAAGGTGCCGTACTGCTTGACGGTGCCGTCGGCGACGATCGCCGCCAGCTCCTCGCTCATCCCGATCGCCCCGCCCGGGTAGCCGCCGCAGCTCGCCTTGGCCAGGGTGATCATGTCGGGGAGGACGCCGAAACGGGCCGTGGCGCCGCCGGGGGAGATCGTGGCGCCGGTCTTGACCTCGTCGAAGATCAGCTTGACGCCGTGCTGCGCGGTCAGCTCGCGAACCCGCTCCAGGTAGCCCGGGTGCGGCGGGATGATGTTGATGTTCATCATCGCCGGCTCCATGATCAGGCCGGCGACCTGCTCGCCGATCTTGTCGAGGACGCTGGCCAGGGCCTCGGCGTCGTTGAAGGGGACGGCGCGGGTGAGGTCGGTGAAGGCTTTCGGCACGCCGCCGCCGTAGGGGACGCTGACCGGGTCGTCGCGGGCGCCGAGCGCCTCCAGCGGCGGGTAGACCGAGACCATCACGGTGTCGTGGTGGCCGTGGTAGGAGCCCTCGATCTTGAGGATCGTGTCGCGGCCGGTGGCGCCGCGGGCGAGGTGGACGGCGTCCATCGTCGCCTCGGTGCCGGAGTTGTTGAAGCGCCACTGCGGCAGGCCGAAGCGGCGCGCCAGCTCGGTGGCGACGACGATCGAGCCGTCGGTTGGGGCGGCGAAGTGGGTGCCTTCGTCGACTCGCCGCTTGACCGCGGCGCCGACCGTCGGGTTGGCGTGGCCGATGCACATCACCCCGAAGCCGTTGTGGAAATCGACGTATTCGTTGCCGTCGACGTCCCAGACGCGGCTGCCGCGGCCGCGCTCGAGGTAGACCGGCCAGGGGTCGTTTTCCTGGAATGAAGAGGGGACGCCTCCCGGCATCACCTTGACCGCCCGGGCGAAGGTCTGGGCGGAGGCGCCGGTGCGGTTGCGGAACTTCTCCTGCTGAGCCTCCGTCAGCGCCGCCACTCGCTTGCGGTCGATCTGCTCCACCCGTTCAGAGTAGCTGCGCTGTTCCTTTGCGCCGCTATTAGAGCTAAGGAGCAGCGCGGCGGCGGCGGACCGCCTCGACCAGACGCGTCTTCAGATTCAGCGCCGCGGTCATCGCCTTTTCCGGGGCGGAGCCGGCCGGCGGCAGGGCACCGAGCTGCCGCGCCATCTCGGCCCCGTTCATGTAGGCGTCGTTGCGAACGATGCGGCCGTCGCGGACCGTCAGCACGTCGCAGCCCTGGACGTCTACGCTGGCGCCGTTGGGGAGCAGCCCTTCGAAGCTGCCCTCGCCGTCGAAGCGGCCGGTGGCACGCCAGCGCACCGCCGCTTTGTCGCCCGTCGTCATCACGTCGAGGATCTCCATGTGGAAGTCCGGGAAGGCGCGGAAGAGGCCGCCGAACCAGGCGCGGTAGGTGTCGGGGACGCGCAGCTCGACCAGGCCGTGGATCTCGCCGGTCCCGCCGGGCTCGTAGAAGGCGGTCATCGCGTCGAGGTCGCGCCGGCCGACCGCTTCGAAGTAGCCGCGGGCGACGCTCGCGGCGTCGGCTGCATCGCTGTTGATGGCCACCCGTTCAGGTTACCCCTGCCGCAGCCGCGCTGAAGTGCGCGGCTGCGGCGCGTCGACTACCTTCGGTGCTCGGTTGCCGGGCTAGCCGACTTTGGCGAGGGTCCCCGTGGGGTGCCCCTCCCATTTGCAGGCGCCGATCATGGTGTTGGACTCGAGCGTGAGGTTGAGCGCGTACGTCAGGCCGGGCTCCTTGACGGTGAGATCCCATTTCACGTTGGCCGGTTCCCCGACGAGGGAGAAGGCCCTGGTCTCGTTCGCCGTCCAGGTGTCGCCGTTCTTGGTCAGCGTTACGGGTTGGCTGGTGTAGTTGATGCTGACGCAGTTACCCGGGGGCACGTATTTGAGGACAACGCTCGTGGCGCCGCCGGAGACGTTCAGCTCCACCAAATTGGAGGCGTCCCCGTAGGTGCCGTCGCTGAGCGGGGTGGCAGCCGGTGGGGCAGGAGCCGGAGCGGGAGCGGGAGCGGCTTTGTCCGTGCCTTTGCCTTTGCTTTTGCCTTTGGCTTTACAGGGCTTGCCTTTGCCTTTTTTCTTCGCCTGAGCGGTAGCGGCGGCCGATTTGCCGGCTTTGCCCGCTTTTCCTTTGCAGGATTTGCCTTTTTTCGTGCCTTTCTTGGCGGCCGGCTCGGCGCCGCCCTGGACGCTGGCGCCGACCGTGGCGCTGAGGCCGAGCGCGAGCGCGAGCGCCAGCACGCCCATGGCTATGAAGCTCCGTTTCATGTTCCCCCTAGTGGTTCTTGGACAAGTCGAGCAATCCTAAGCGCTCGTCTCCGCTGCTGGCTCCGAGGTGGGGTCAGCCGCGCAGCTGCGCGCGCTTGATCTTGCCGCTGCTCGTCTTCGGCAGCTCCTCGACGAACTCGACGACGCGGGGGAACTTGTAGGGAGCGGCGACGCGCTTGCAGTGCTGCTGCAGCTCGCGGGCCAGCTCCTCGCTGGGCTCGCGGTCGCGGGGGACGACGATTGCGCGGACGATGGAGCCGCGCTCGGGGTCGGGGGCGGCGACCGCGGCGGCCTCGGCGACGGCGGGGTGGGACTGCAGCGCCGACTCCACCTCGAAGGGCCCGATCCGGTAGCCGGCGGAGAGGATGATGTCGTCGTCGCGGCCCTCGAAGAAGAGGTAGCCCTCTTCGTCGGCGCGGACCAGGTCGCCGGTCGCCCACCACTCGCCCCCGAAGCGCTCGCCGTCGAGGTAGTGGGAGAAGAAGGTGGGGGAGGAGGCGGCGCGCAGCTGCAGTTCCCCGGCGGCGCCGTCCTCGGCGCCGGCGATGCGGGTCTCGATCCCCGGCAGCGCTCTGCCCATCGAGCCCTGGCGGACCGGCTCGCCGGCGAGGTTGCCGGTGACCTGGCCGGTCTCGGTCTGGCCGTAGCCGTCGGCGGGCTCGAGCCCCGTGGCGGCCCGGAAGGCGGCGATCGTCTCCGGGTCCAGCGGCTCGCCGGCGGAGACCATCCGCCGCAGGGCGGGGAGGGGGCGCAGGGTGGCGCGCTTGGCCAGCATCCGGTACTCGGTCGGGGCCTGGCAGAGGACGTTGACGCCGAGCGCCTGCGCGAAGTCGAGCCGCTCGGCGGGGTCGAAGCGGCCGTCGTGGATGACCGCGGCGGCGCCGGTCAGCCAGGGGGCGAGGAAGACGTTGCGGGCCGACTTCGACCAGCCGGTCGCCGTCGTGCACCAGGCCAGCTCGCCCTTGCGCGAGCCGAACCAGTGCTCGGCCTGGATCCGCTGGCCGAAGAGGTAGCGGTAGGCGTGCACGACCCCGCGCGGCTCGCCGGTGGTGCCGGAGGTGAAGACGATCAAGGCCGGGTCCTCGGCGTCCATCGCCTCGACCGCGGCCGGCGTCTTCTGCGGCAGATCCTCGTCGAGCACGTCGGCGATCTCCGCCATCGTCATCACCGGCACCCCGTCCGGCAGCTCAGCCAGCAGACCCTCTTCGCCGACACAGAGCTGCGGGTTCGCTGCGGCGACCCGCAGCTCAAGATCATGGCGCCGCAGCATCGTGTTGCAGGGCAGCGCCACCGCCCCCATCCGCCAGCAGGCAAGCAGCGTCAACACCCACTCGACCCGGTTCCCGACCAGCGTCATCACCGCATCGCCGCGCTTCACCCCCCGCGCCGCGAATGCCCCCGACAGTCCCGCCGAACAGGCGATCAGTTCTCCGAAGTACCAGTCCCTCCGGTTCGCCTCGGAATCAACGGCAACGATCCCCAGCCGCGAGGCGGGCGACCGCTCCATCAAGTCCTCAATCAAGTTCACGGAGCGGGAGTCTGCCCTACGAGGAGACCGGGTGTCCCTGGAGCGCGCGGCGTCCTGATTTTCGTCCCTTTACGTCAGCGAGAGAGGCCGGGCTCGCGGCGAAAATCCCAGCAAGCGGAAGGGACACCCGGTCTCCTCGCACGGAACCACTACCGCAGTTCGCTCGAGCTCTTCCCGAGCAATTGCCGAGCCACAATCAGCAACTGAATCTGCTGCGTCCCCTCGAAGATGTCGAGGATCTTGGCGTCGCGCGCCCACTTCTCGAGCAGCTCGTTCTCGCCGTAGCCGACGCTGCCGCAGAGCTCGACGCAGCCGAGCGTGATGTCGACGCAGGCACGACCGGCCTTGGCCTTGGCCATCGAGGCCTGCAGCGAGTTCGGCTTGCTGTTGTCGGCCATCCAGGCGGCCTGCAGGGTGAGCAGCCAGGCCGCCTCGTAGTCGGCCTCCATTTCGAGGAAGCGCGCCGCGGCGGCGTGCTGGGAGAGGGCGGGGGTCGAGTAGTCGACCGTGACGCCAGCCTTCTTCAGGTGCTTGCGGGTCTCCTCCAGCGCCGCCCGGGAGACGCCGGCCGCCATCGCCGCGACCAGCGGCCGCGTGTTGTCGAACGTTTCCATCACCCCGGCAAAGCCCTTCTCCTTCACCTCGGGGTCGCCGAGCAGCGCCTCCTTCGGCACCCGGCAGTCCTGCAGGGTGAAGTTGGCCGTGTCGGAGGCGCGGATCCCGAGCTTGTGCTCGAGCCGGTCCAGCTTCAGCCCGGGGTTGTCGCGCTCGACGATGAACGACTTGATCGCCGCCCGCCCCTTCGAGCGGTCGAGCGAGGCCCAGACCACGATCAGGTTGGCGCGGTCGCCCGAGGTGACGAAGATCTTCTCGCCGTTGAGGACGTACTCGTCGCCGTCGAGCTCCGCGGTGGTGCGGATCGCGGCCGAGTCCGAGCCGGCTTCCGGCTCGGTGATCGCCATCGCCGCCCACTTGCCGCCGTACTGCTTGAACTGCTCCTCGGTCGCCACCGAGGCGATCGCGGAGTTGCCGAGGCCCTGGCGCGGCATCGAGAGCAGCAGGCCGACATCGCCCCAGCAGAGCTCGATGATGCCGAGCACGGTGGAGAGGTTGGAGCCGTTGCGGTTCTCGCCGTCGTCGCTCTTCTCGCGGCGGACGCCGGCGGCACCGGCGCCGCCGATGTCGGAGCCCTCGTTCATGCCGTCGATCAGCGACGCCAGCATGTCGAGCTCTTTCGGGTAGGCGTGCTCGGCCTCGTCGTACTTGCGCGAGATCGGCCGGAAGACCTCGGTTGCGACCTGGTTGGCCTGGGTTGCCAGTGGCTTGAACTTCTTCGGTATCTCGAGGTTGATCATGTCTGCCTTTCGCTTCGAATCTCGGCGGTCGCCTAGACGAGCAGGGCGCCCTCCATCACGCCCGCTGCTCGGAGGTCGCGGTACCAGCGCTCGACCGGGTGCTCCTTGACGAAGCCATGGCCGCCGAGCAGCTGCACGCCCTGGGAGCCGATCTGCATTCCCTTGACGGCGCTGAGCCGGCGCGCGATCGCCGCCTCGCGGTCGAAGCTCTCGCCGCGGTCGGCGCGGCTGGCCGCGCGGTAGGTGGCGAGGCGCATGCCGCCGCTCTCGATGCCGATGTCGGAGACCGCGAAGGCGACGCCCTGGCGGTTGGAGATCGGTTCGCCGAAGGCCTGGCGGTCGTTGACGTAGGGGATCACGTAGTCGAGCACGGCCTGGGCGGTGCCGGTGGCGAGGCCGCACCAGGCGATCCGCGAGCGGTTGATCGCCGCCGCGTAGTCCTTCGCCTTGCACTCGCCCTCGCCGAGCAGGGCGCTGGCCGGCAGTTTGACCTTGTCGATCAGCAGGCGACCGGTGGCGGCGGGGCGGAGCCCCATCGCCGGCTCGTCCTCGACCGAGAGGCCTTTGGCGCCGGACTCGACCACGAATAGGGCCGGGCCGATGCCCTCGGCCTCGGCGGCGATCACGAACAGCTCGCACTCTTTGGCCCGGGCCAGCAGCGACTTGGCGCCGCTCAGCACCCACTCGTCGCCTTTCTTCCGGGCGGTCGTCTCCAGCTTCAGCGGGTCGAACAGCGGCCGCGGCTCGAGGATCGCCAGCGACGCGGCGGGGACGTCCTCGCCGGTGAAGGCCGGTAGGTAGGTGGCCTCCTGCTCGGCGCTGCCCCAGAGGCCGATCGCGGTGGCGACCGCGCCGGGGGCGAGGGCGGCGTAGGCGATGCCCATGTCGCCGTGGGCGAGCGCCTCGCCGATCAGCACGCTGGTTACGGCCGACTGCTCGTGCATGACGCCGCCGAGCTCCTCGGGGACGCCGAGCATGTTGACGCCGAGCTCGGTGGCTTCGGCCAGCAGCTCCTTGGGGGTCTCACAGGCGTCGTCGGCGTCGTGGGCCGCCGGGCGGACCTTGGCCTCGGCGAAGGCGCGACCGCCCTCCTGGAACATCTGCTGCTCGTCGTCGGGCCCAAGGTCGAACAGGCCTTTTGACTTGCTCTTCTTCTGGCGCGCCGGTTTGCCCAGTTGCTGGGCCGACTTGAAGGTGCGGCCGGCGGCGGTGGCCGAGCGGAAGCCGTTCTTGGTGCCCTGGAAGAGGGCGCGCTCGACCTGCTTGCGGAGACGGATCCGGTCGAGCAGGTCGGAGCCGGCGAGGCGGTTGAGCTGCCGCAGGCCGAAGCCCATGCCGCGCTCGGCGACGCTGGCGCTCTTCTCGCTGTCGGTGGTCGTCGTCACTTCTTCCTCCCGGTCTTGGCTTTGGAATCAGGTCTGTCGAGCGGCGTCACGCGGCCGTCGAGATGAGGGGTTTGCTTCTTGGCGTCGCGCACGGCGAAGGCGGTCTCATCGCCTTCCGCAGCACTGGCGAACTCGACGCGGGCGGGCAGCAGGATCGGCTTGCGGAAACGGACGTCGACCGCGAAGGCGTCGGGCAGGCGGCTGTCGAGCGCCGCCAGGCAGCGAGCCTTGGTCCACATCCCGTGCGCGATCGCCCCCGGGAAGCCGAGCGGCTTCGCGGTCAGCGAGTGCATGTGGATCGGGTTGCGGTCGCCGGAGACGCTCGCGTAGCTGCGGCCGAGGCCACCGTCGAGCTTCCACTCGGCGCTGGCGGGGGTATCCGCAGGTAGGTCCTCGAAGCTTCTCCCGGCGCCGCCCGTTTGCACTTTGCCCTGGATAGCGGGGTCAACTGCAAACTTACCCTTGCCGCGGCGCAGCATCGTGCTGGTGCTCTCCCAGACAAACTCGTCTCCGATCGTGACCTCGGTCAGCAGCGAGAAGGTCTGGCCCTTGGGGTGGGGGGCGAGCTTGGTCGGGTGGACGCGGATCGTCAGTTCCTCGCCGATCCCGATCCGGCGCTGCTGCTCGATCCGGTTCTCGACGTGGACCAGGCCGACCGCCCCGAACGGGAAGCCGCCGTCGGCCATCACTGCCATGTGCAGCGGGAAGGCGAGGACGTGGGGGTAGGTGGCCGGGAGTGAGTCCCGCAGGGCGAAGCCGCAGACCTTGGCGTAGGCGGCGACGTCGGCCGGGTCGGCGCTGACGCCCTCCAGCCGCAGGTCGAGCTCGGGGATCTCGCCGCCACCACCTGGGATGAAGGGCAGCAGCGAGGCGCCGGGGATCATCGGCGCCGCGGCGCGGGCGTAGAGCGGCAGGATGCTGGGGGAGCTGTCGAGGGTTCGGCTTGCCACCTCAGGCCCCCAGCAGGCTCTGGCCGCAGACGCGGACCGTGTTGCCGTTGACGCCGGTCGAGGCGGGGCTGGCGAACCAGGCGATCGTCTCGGCGACGTCGACCGGCAGGCCGCCCTGACTGAGACTGCTGAGCCGGCGGCCGGCTTCGCGCGGGCCGATCGGCATCGCCCCGGTCATCTTCGTCTCGATGAAGCCGGGGGCGACGGCGTTGATCGTCGCCTTACGCTTGGCCAGCTCGGGAGCCATCGATTCGACCATCCCGATCACGCCCGCCTTGGAGGCGGCGTAGTTGGTCTGGCCGGAGTTGCCGGCGATCCCCGACATCGAGGAGACGCAGACGATCCGCCCGTTGGGGTTGAGCCGTTTGCCGTCGAGCAGGGCGTCGTTGATGCGCTCCTCGCTGGAGAGGTTGATCTCCATCAGCTGCGCCCAGCGCTCCTCCGGCATCTTCGCGATCGTGCGGTCCTTGGTCACGCCGGCGTTGTGGACGACGACGTCGACGCCGTCGGCGAAGTGTGCGGCGATCCGCTCCGGCGCGTCATCGGCGGTGATGTCGATGCCGATTGGATGGGCGCCGTCGATGGCGCCGGTGACCGCGCGCAGGTCGTCGGCGGCCTGGGGGATGTCGAGGCCGACGACCTTGGCGCCGTCACGGGCCAGGGTGGCGGCGATCGCGGCGCCGATGCCGCGCGAGGCGCCGGTGACCAGCGCCAGCTTGCCCGCGAGCGGACGCTCCCAGTCGATCTCCGGCGCTGGCGCGACGCCTTTTCCGACGCGGACGACCTGGCCGGAGACGTAAGCCGAGCGCGGCGAGAGCAGGAAGCGCAGGGTCGAGTCGAGCTCGTCCTCGGCGCCCTTCTCGACGTAGACCAGCTGCGCGGTTGCGCCCTTGCCGCCGATCTCCTTGGCGAGCGAGCGGGTGAAGCCCTCCAGCGCCCGCTGGGCGGTGTGGGCGCGGGCGGAGCCGGCCTCTGCCGGGGGAGTGCCGATCACGACGACGCGGCCGCTGCGCAGCAGCCGCCCCACCGCCGGGTAGAAGAAGCGCTGCAGCTCGACCAGCTCGGTCGAGTCGGCGATCCCGGTGGCGTCGAAGACGAGCGCCTTGGCCTTGCCCTCGGTGCCCGCCCGTTCGGCCTTGATCTGGTCGAGGAAGGCCGGCAGGACCCGGTCCAGGCGCCCGCCTGGGGCGGCACCGCTGAGCACCGGCCCGGAGACGGCCGGGGCGCCCTCCTTGTAGCGGTCGAGGCTGACCGGTTGCGGCAGCCCCAGCTGCTTGGCGATCGTCGAGACGACGGGGGCGTTGACCACCTGTGAGTAACGGTCGCTCATTTCTGGCCTCCCGCGCTCTCGAGGATTGCGACGACGCCCTGACCGCCGGCGGCGCAGATGCTGATCACGCCGCGGCCCTTGCCGTCCTCGTGCAACTGCTTGGCGAGGCCGGCGACGATCCGCCCGCCGGTCGCCGCGAACGGGTGGGCGGCGGCCAGCGAGCCGCCGTTGACGTTGAGCTTCTTGTGGTCGATCGAGCCGAGCGGTTTGTCGTGGCCGAGCTTCTCCTTGCAGAAGTCGGCGTCCTCCCAGGCCTTCAGCGTGCAGAGCACCTGGGCGGCGAAGGCCTCGTGGACCTCGTAGTAGTCGAAGTCCTGCAGGGTCAGGCCGGCGCGGTCGAGCATCGTCGGCATCGCGTAGGCGGGGGCCATCAGCAGCCCTTCGCGCTTGTGGACGTGGTCGACGGCCGCGGTCTGCGCCTCGCTGATGTAGGCGAGAATCGGCAGGCCGCGCTCCTTAGCCCACTCCTCGGAGGCGAGCAGCACCGCCGAGGCGCCGTCGCTGAGCGGGGTCGAGTTGGCCGCCGTCATCGTCCCCTCGGGCCCGCCGAAGACCGGCTTCAGCTTCGCCAGCTTCTCCAGGCTGGAGCCCGGGCGCAAATTCTGGTCGCGCTCGAGGCCGAGGTAGGGGGTGATCAGGTCATCGAGGAAGCCGCGCTCATAAGCGGCGGCGAGGTGCTTGTGGCTGGCGACCGTGAGCTCGTCCTGCTCCTCCCGGCCGACCTCCCATTCGCTGGCCATGATCGCGCAGTGCTCGCCCATCGAGAGGCCGGTGCGGGGCTCCTCGTTGCGGGGGATCGAGGGGACGATGTGGCCGGGGCGGACGCTGGCAAGGGCGCGCAGCTTGCCGGCGGTCGAGCGCCGCCGGTTGGCCTCCAGCAGCGTTTCGCGCAGCTGTTCGTTGAGGCCGATCGGCGCGTCGGAGGTGGTGTCGGCGCCGCAGGCGATGCCGGAGTCGATCTGGCCGAGGGCGATCTTGTTGGCGACCAGGATCGTCGTCTCCAGTCCGGTTCCGCAGGCCTGCTGGACATCGTAGGCGGGGGTCTCGGGGGCGAGCCGGGTGCTGAGCACGCTCTCGCGGGCGAGGTCGCGGTCGTGTGAGTGCTTGAGCACGGCGCCGCCGGCGACCTCGCCGAGCGCGACGCCGTCGAGGCCGAAGCGGTCGATCAGCCCGTCGAGGGCAGCGGTGAGCATGTCCTGGTTGGAGGCGTGCGCGTAGGTGCTGTCCGAGCGCGCAAAGGGGATCCGGTTGCCGCCGACGACGGCAACCCGACGGGTCTTGCTGTTCATTTGGTGCTGGTTCCTTTTTCGGGGGGTTGGGAAGTCGGCTGGGTCGAGCGGGCGCGCAGGCCGGGCTCGATCGTCGAGATCAGCAGCTCGGCGGCCGCGTCGGCGCCGATCTCCTCGGTCCGCAGCCACCAGCGGGCGAGCGCCTCGGCGGCGCCGAGCAGGGCGGTGGAGAGGGCCTCGATCTCGATCCGGGCGGCGTCGCGTTTCTGCTGCGGCAGCTGCGCCAGCATCGAGCCGGAGACCAGCTCGACGATCTTGCCGCGGTAGTCGGCGACGCGGTCGGCGACCTCGCCGCCGCGGGGGAGGGTCTCGTCGAAGAGCACCGCCCAGGCGGCGCGGTCGCTGTCGAGGAAGGAAAAGAAGGCGCGGACGCCGGCGCCGAGCGCCTCGCCCGGGTTGGCGCTGTCGGCGACCGCCTCGGCGACCGTCGCCGTCAGCGAGTCGCCGGCCCGCTCCATGCAGGTGATGTAGAGCTGCTCCTTGTTGCCGAAGTAGTTGTAGAGCAGCGGCTTGGTGACCCCGACCGAGGCGGCGATCTCATCCATCTTCACCGCCGCGTAGCCGCGCTCGGCAAACAGCGCGTGAGCGGCAAGCAGCGTCTGCTCCATCCGGTCAGCGCGGGCGAGGCGGGTTCGGACAACCGATGCATCCATCGGTGTACACGTTACCCGGATATAAATTCCTAAACCAAGACTGTGACCGACCTCACATTGCTTCCACTCCAGGTTGATGGGCCGGAAATACGCCTATATGGAGGGAAACGGCCCATCAACCTGGGGGCGGTAGGGGCACGGGCCGGGAACGCGCCTTGCGGCACGCCCGGTCCGGTAGGCGCTGCTTTGGGAGAAGTCAGGCCTCGGAGAAACCGAAACGAAGCTGGAGGCGGCGCAGGGGGGCCGGCGCCCACCAGTTCCACTCGCCGAGCAGGCGCATCAGCGCCGGGACGAGCAGGGCGCGGACGATGGTGGCGTCGAGGAGGACGCCGACGGCCATGCCGACGGCGATCTGCTTCATGAAGAAGACCGAGCTGACGCCGAAGGCGAGGAAGACGACGGCGATCATCAGCGCCGCGGCGGTGATTACGCGGCCGGTGCGGGCGATGCCGATCGCGACCGCCTCCTCGTTGCTCTCGCCGAGGTCGTGCTGCTCTTTGATCCGCGCCATCACCAGCACCGCGTAGTCGGTGGCGAGGCCGAAGATGACGGCGAAGAGGAAGACCAGGCTGGTCACCTCGATCGCCGCCGGGCCGCTGTAGTCGAAGAGGCCGTCGAGCCAGCCGTCCTGGAAGGCGAGGACGAGGATGCCGAGCGTCGCCCCCAGCGTCATCGCATTCATCAGCAGCGTCTTCAGCGGCAGGATCACCGAGCCGGTGAGGAGGAAGAGCAGGATCAGGGTGGTGGCGCAGATGATCGCGACCAGCAGCGGCAGGTGCTCGATGAGGCTCTGCTTCTGGTCGATGAAGCCGGCGGTGTTGCCGGAGACCAGGGCGGCCGTCGCCGCCGGCGGCGGCAGGTCGCGGATCGCCTTGACGCTGTCCTGCGCGGCTTCGGCAAGGGCTTTGTCGGCAAGGGCGAAGTTGGCATAGGCGACCTGCTTCGAGGCGCGCACGAACGGGGTGCCGCGGACGACGCCGTCGACCGCCTCGATGCGACGCTGGAACGCGGCCAGCTGGGCCGGGCTGGCGGCGCCGTCGACGGTGACGGTGACCGCCTCGGTGAGGTCGCGCGGATAGTGGGCTTCGGCGTAGCTGTTGGCTTCGAAGGAGGGCTTGCCGGGCGGTACGGCCTGGGCGCTGGGGCCGGTCAGGGTGGTCCACAGCAGCGGCGATGCGGCCGCCAGCAGCAGCGCCGAGCTCGCCAATGCCACCGCGACCGGGCGGCGCATGACGCCGCGGGCCAGCCGGTACCAACCGCCGGACTCGTCGGAGACGGCCGGGCCGCGGCGGATCGAGAGCGCGTCGATCCGGGTTCCCAGCAGGGCCAGCATCGAGGGCACGACGAGGATCGCGATCACTGCCGAGAGGATCCCGACCGAGGCCCCGGCGACGGCGATCGAGTAGAGGAAGCGCTGCGGCAGGATCACCAGCGCCGCCATCGCCGCGGCGACGGTGAAGCCGGAGAAGAGGGCGGTGCGACCGGCGGTGACGACGGTGCGGCGGTGGGCCTCGCGGGTGGCGCCGCCGTCGGCGATCTCCTCCCGGTATCTCGAGACGAGCAGCAGCGCGTAGTCGACCGCGAGCCCGAGGCTGAGCCCGGTGGCGATGTTGAGGGCGAAGACCGAGGTGTCGACGAACTCCGACATCACCCGCAGGACGAGCAGCGTGCCGACGATCGAGATGCCGCCGATCAACAGCGGGATCGCGGCGGCGACGACGCCGCGGAAGACGATCAGGAGCAGCAGCGCCAGCAGCGGGAAGGCAATCAGCTCGGCCTTGGTCAGGTCGGTTTTGGTCTGGTCGTTGACTTCGTTGAAGCTGGGCGCGTAGCCGCCCATCGTCACGTCGAGCTTGCTGCGGTCGACCGCCGGCTGGACGTTTTCGGCGGCGATCCCGCCGGCGTCCTCGCGGTCGGCGGTGGAGAGGTAGCCGAGGACGACCAGCGAGTGCCCGTCGGCGGCGATCAGCTCGGCCCCGGCGCGGCGGTCGCGCAGCGGGTCGACGACGCGGCCGACGTGCTCGGCCTTTGCCACTTCGTCGCTGAGCTGGCCGACCTCGCGTCGCACGGCCGGGCTGCCGATGTCGAGCCTGCCGCCACCGGGGTTGCGGACGACGAGCACGATCCCCGGGTTGGCGTCATAGCCGAGGGCGCCGGTGAGCAGGTTGGTGGCCTGCTCGCTCTCGGAGGAGGGGTCGGTGAAGCCGGCGGCCTTGAGGTGCTGCTCGACGTCGTGGCCGAAGGCGACGGCAAGCAGGGCGAAGACGCCGACTGCCGCGAGGACGAGCTTCGGGTGCTTCCAGGTGAGGTCGGCGATCCGGTTCACGCGCCGTGGACCGTACCAGATTTCAAAGCGCTCGCTTTGAAATTCAAATCAACCTGTAGAATGGCGGCTGTGAGCCGGGAATACGACCAGGCGTGCAGCCTCGCCTTCGCCCTCGACAGCGTCGGCGAGCGCTGGTCGCTGCTGATCGTGCGCGAGCTGATGCTGGGCCCGCTGCGTTTCCGCGATCTCGCGCGGGCCGTCGGCGGCGCCCCGACCGACGTGCTAACCAAGCGCCTGCGCGACCTCGAGGCCGATGGTGTTCTCAGCCGTCGCGACCTCGACGGCCCGGTTGCCGCGACCGTCTACGAGTTGACCGAGCTCGGCCGCGGCCTGGAACGGCCGATTCTCGAGCTGGCGCGCTGGGGGATGGAGCTGCAGAAGGCCGAGGACATAGTCGGGCTGGCGCCGTCCTCGTTGCCGAACGCGCTGCGGGTGATCCTGCGGCCAGCGGCCACGGCAAGCTTCGACCTGGGCCTGCGGACCGCGGGCGAGAGCTACGCGCTGCGCGCCCGCGACGGCTGGATCGCCGGCTCCCGTGGGGGCACCGGCGAAGCGGATCTGACCCTGTCCGGGATGCCGATCGAGGTCTTGGCGGCGGTCGTCGTCGGCGACGCCGGTGTGCCCGGGGTGGAGGTGGAGGGGGACACGGTGCTGCTCGGCGAGCTGCGCGCGATCGTCGTCATCCCCGGGCGCCTGCGCGAGGAAGCGCAGATGCTGGTCGAGAGTGGAGCGCTGCTGATCGCCGCCGCGGAGGCGGCCGCGGCTAGTTGAGCTCGGTTCCGTCGTAGAGCTTCTTGACGTGCACGGTGCCCGCGGGAGCCGCTTCGATGCAGAGCTTGCAGAGGACGCACTCGTCGAGGTTCTCCTCGACCACCTCGACGCCGGAATCCGAGCCCTTGAAGATGTCGACGGGGCAGACTTCCTCGAGCTTGGCGGCGAGCGCAGTGTCGCCGGCGACGGAGGCATCGACCTCGACGTCGATGAAGACCTTGTTCATCCGCTCGGCCATCAGGCGGCCACTCCCAGCTTCTGCTTGACCGCGTCGGGGATCTCGTCGATCCGCTCGACGACGCGGATCCCGGCCGCTTCGAGGCGGGCGATCTTCTCCGTCGCCGTGTCCTCGACCCCCTCGACGATGGTTCCCGCGTGCCCGAAGCTCATCCCCTTCATCTCCTCGTCGTCCATGAACTTGCCGGCCATGAAGGCGACGATCGGGAGCCGTGAGTCGTTCTCCTTGACCCACTCGGAGAGCTGTGCCTCCATGCGGCCGCCGGGCTCGGTGTAGATGACGATCGCCTTGGTCTCCTCGTCGGCCTCGAAGTAGGGCATCAGCTCGGCGTAGGCGGAGCCGATGATCGCGTCGCCGCCGATCGAGACGGCGGTGGAGACGCCGAGGCCGGCCTGGGTGAGGGAGGAGGAGATCTCGGTGGTCATCCCGCCGGAACGGCTCATCACGCCGACCGGGCCGGGGGCATAGGCCTTGGCGGCGTCTTTGGCGGGGCCGCCGATGCCGCCCATCTTGCAGACGTCGGGGACGATCAGGCCGAGGCAGTTGGGGCCGATGATGCGGGCACCCTCCTGGTTGGCCAGCTCGACCATCTGGGCGACGTCGCGGCGCGGGATCCGCTCGGTGACGATCACGATCAGCTTGATCCCGTTGAGGATCGCCTCGAAGACGGCGTCCTTGGTGAAGGCGGGGGGGACGGTGACGACGGAGCCGTCGATCGGGCCGCCGTGGTTCTCGACCGCCTGGGCGACGGTGTCGAAGACCGGCACCCCGTGGACCTCGCGGCCCTTGCGGCCGGGGGTGACGCCGCCGACGACCTTGGAGCCGTAGTCGAGGCACTCGCGGGTCAGATTCACGGCCTCGCGCCCGGTGATCCCCTGGACGATGAAGGTCGTCTCCTTGGAGAGCAGGATGCTCATCGGTCGCCTCTTGGCGAGTTATTGCCGGATAGCGGGAAGAAGTCGCCAATCATGACTGTGCTCCCTGGACCTTGGCGACGGCGCGGCCGGCGGCTTCCCAGAGGGAGACGGAGCGGTCGCAGGTCTCGACCCCGTAGCGCTCGAGGATCTTGAAGCCCTCGTCCTCCCAGGCGCCGGGGATGCGGAAGATCGCGATCGTCTCACCCGGGTCCTTGCCGAGCTCGAGGCAGGCCTTGATGACGCCGCGGGCGACGATGTCGACGCGGGTGTTGGAGACGATCGACATCATCACCGCGATCTTCTCGACGCCGTCCTTCTTGAGCACCTCCTTGGCCAGACCGCAGGCCTTGGCGACGGAGGGGTTGCCGCCGATCTCGGAGTAGTTGGCGGGCTTGCCGCCCTGGCTGCGGACGGCGTCGGTCAGGGTCAGCGAGCCGCCGCCGGCGCCGATCACCAGGCCCAGGTTCCCCTCGAAGCCGTGGTCCTTGCCCTGGATGACGCCGCGGTGGTCGGCGGCGTCGATCGCGGCGACGTTGCGCTCGAAGTCGGACGGTTCGTAGGTCTCGCGGGTGTCGTCCTCGGCGATCTCGAGCTGCTTGCGCAGCAGCACCTTCTGCCTGCCGACCGCCTCGGCCTCCATCTCCATATGGGCGTCGAGGGCGACGAAGCTGCCGTCGGTCAGCTCGGCCAAAGGATTGATCTCGGCCAGGGTCATGTCGTTGTCGCGGAAGAGGCGGGCGAGCTTGGCGAGGATCGGGGTGGCCCGGTTCAGCTGCGAGCCGGTGACGCCGGTGGCGGCGATGACCTGCTTGGCCTCGAAGTCGGGAATCGGCATCAGGTTGGTGACGTGGCCTTTGCCGACGTGGTCGGGGTGGGTCTCGGCGACCTCCTCGATGTCGATCCCGCCCATGTCGCTGAACAGCATCAGCGGCTTCTTCGCGGTGCCGTCCCAGACGACGCTGGCGTAGTACTCCTGCTTGACCTCGGCTTTGGGATCGACGAGGACGCCGCGCGGCATGTGGCCGTTGATTTCGAGCTTGAGGATGTCCTCGGCGTGGGCCGCGGCCTCGTCGGGCGTGTCGGCGAACTTGACGCCGCCGGCCTTCATCCGGCCGCCGGAGAGAACCTGGGACTTGATCACGACCGGGCCGCCGATTTCCTCGGCGGCCGCACGGGCCTGCTCCGCAGTCGTGCAGAACCCATACTTCGTGACCGGAATCCCGGCCAGCTCGACGATCTTTCTTGCCTCAAACTCGTAGAACCTCATGCGGCGGGGAACCCTAGCCGACGGCTCATCCGTCCGGGTTGTCGTCGGCGCTTGGAATACTCCCGCCGGTGAGTCCCGCCCCCAGAGGAGGAAGATTGAGCTTCTCCGTTCGCTGTGCCGCAGCTGTCGCGCTGCTCGCTGTAGCCCTTGTTGGAGGCGGTTGCGGAGAAACCGTGATCGACGACGTCAAGGCCGAGGGGGCGATCCAGAGCAACCTGGAGAAGTCGCTTCATGCCAAGATTAAGACCGTCGACTGCCCCTCCGACCAAAAGGTTGAGGCGGGCAAGACGTTCACTTGTACGGTGATTTTCTCCGATGGCAAGCAGGCAACTGCGACTTTGAAGATCCTCAACAAGGACGCCGACGTCAGCCTCGTCGGCCTCAAACCGAGCAAATAGACATAGAGAGAGGCGAATGAGCGACTTGACCACGGCCCCCCCCGCGGCGCTTACCACCCACGCCAAACTGTTGGCCTGGGTTGACGAGATCGCGGCGCTGACCAAGCCCGACGCGATCCACTGGTGCGACGGCTCGGCTGAGGAGTACGACTCCCTGGCCCAGACTCTGATCGACGCCGGCACCTTCGAGCGCCTCTCCGACGCCAAGCGTCCCAACTCCTATCTCGCCCTCTCCGACCCCGCCGACGTGGCCCGGGTCGAAGACCGCACCTTCATCTGTTCTGAGAACGAGGTCGACGCCGGCCCGACCAACAACTGGCGCCCCCCGGCCGAGATGCGCGAGGAGCTGAACGGCTTCTTCAAGGGCAGCATGGTCGGCCGCACGATGTACGTCGTTCCCTTCTCGATGGGCCCGCTCGGCTCCGAGATCTCCGAAATCGGCGTGCAGCTGACCGACTCGGCCTACGTCGCGACGAACATGCGGATCATGACCCGGATGGGCAAGGGCGCCCTCGACGTGCTCGGCGCCGACGGCGAGTTCGTTCCCTGCGTGCATTCGGTCGGGATGCCGCTGACGGAGGGCGTCGAAGACGTCTCCTGGCCCTGCAACGGCGACAACAAGTACATCGTCCATTACCCGGAGAGCCGCGAAATCTGGTCCTACGGCTCCGGCTACGGCGGCAACGCCCTGCTCGGCAAGAAGTGCTTCGCGCTGCGGATCGCCTCGGCGATGGCCCGCGACGAGGGCTGGCTGGCCGAGCACATGCTGATCCTCAAACTGACCTCGCCCGAGGGAGCGGTGAAGTTCATCACCGGCGCCTTCCCCTCGGCCTGCGGCAAGACCAACCTGGCGATGCTGGTCCCGACCCTGCCCGACTGGAAGGTCGAGACGGTCGGCGACGACATCGCCTGGATGAAGTTCGGCGAGGACGGCCGCCTCTACGCGGTCAACCCCGAGGCCGGCTTCTTCGGCGTCGCGCCCAACACCAGCCACAAGACCAACCCCAACGCGATGGACACGATCGAGCGCAACTCGATCTTCACCAACTGCGCCAAAACCGACGATGGCGACATCTGGTGGGAGGGGATGACCGGCGAGGCGCCCGCGCACGCGATCGACTGGCACGGCAACGAGTGGACGCCGGATTCCGAGACCCCGGCCGCCCACCCCAACGCCCGCTTCACGACCCCCGCGTCGCAGTGTCCCTCGATCGCGCCGGAGTGGGAGGACCCCGCCGGCGTGCCGATCGACGCCTTCCTCTTCGGTGGCCGCCGGGCGACGGTCGTGCCGCTGGTCCAGGAGGCGTTCGACTGGGAGCACGCGGTCTTCATGGGGGCGACGATGTCCTCGGAGACCACCGCTGCCGCCGCTGGCGCCGTCGGCCAGCTGCGTTTCGACCCGATGGCGATGCTGCCGTTCTGCGGCTACAACATGGCCGACTACTTCGCCCACTGGCTCAAGGCCGGCAAGCGCGAGGGGGCGGATCTGCCGCGGGTCTTCTACGTCAACTGGTTCCGCAAAGACGCCGACGGCAAGTTCCTCTGGCCCGGCTTCGGCGAGAACAGCCGCGTCCTCGAGTGGGTCTTCCGCCGCTGCGAGGACGCCGCCGACGCGGTCGAGACCCCGATCGGCCTGCTGCCGACCGAGGGCGCGATCAACACCGAGGGGCTCAACGTCTCGCCGCAGGCGATGAAGGAGCTGCTCAGCGTCGACACCGAGCTGGTCAAGGCGCAGCTGCCGCAGATCCAGGAGCACCTGGCGAAGTTCGGCGACAAGCTGCCGGCGGAGATCTCCGCTCAGCTGGCGGCGCTCGAAGAGCGTCTGGGCTAGCCGCCCGCGAGGGCCGGGCCCGGTGGCTGCACCGGGCCCGGAGGCAGCTCGCTGAAGACGTTGGGGCGGTAGAGCGAGCGCCCGATGCTCTTCGCGAAGGCGTTGGTCGCGGCACGCGAGCTCTCGATCGGCCAGTGCATGCCCTGGTCTTTTTCGTCGAACCAGATCACCGCGCGGACCTTGCGGTACTTGGAGGGGATCGTCTTGAAGGTGCTCTCGATCCAGTTGGCCTTTGAGCCGCCGCGCTCTTCGGAGGCGGTCTCGCCGATCACCATCGGCTTGTGCGGGGCGATCTTGGCGATCCGGTTGTAGGTGGACCTGAAGACCTGGTCGAAGCTCTGCCAGCCGGCGGAGTTCCGCGTCTTGCCCCAGTTGAAGCCGTCGATGCAGGTCCAGTCGACGTAGCTGTCACCGGGGTAGAGCTGCTCGAGCGGGGTCAGGTTCTTCGTGAAGTCGACGTTGGGGCACCAGACCCAGGTCGCGTTGGTGGCGCCGGCCTGGGTGAAGATGTCGTGGACGTGGCGCCAGGCGGCGACGTACTCGCCGGGCTTGTTGCCGTTGACCCCCTCGCTCCAGGGAAACCAGAAGCCGTTCATCTCGGCGTCGAAGCGGAGGAAGAAGGGCCGGCCCCAGTCGTGGGCGGCTTCGGCGAATTCTTCGATGTAGGCGTCCTTGGAGCCGTTGGCGATGGCGGAGAGCTTGTAGTCCGGCTGGTTCAGGCTCGACGGCACCGACTGCGAGGCCCAGCTGAGGAAGGGGATGGTGCCGTGTTCGCGCAGGGCTTCGAACGCGAACTTGGGGAATTCGAACTTTCGGCAGGTGCTGAAGCAGTCGGCGAAGGGGGAGGAGAAGCTGAGCAGGGAGATCCCCTTGCGGGCGGTGCGCTCGAAGGCTTCGATCGCGCCGAAGTCCCACGGCGCCGCTTCGCCGGTCAGCTGGCTGCCGATCACGGCGCCCCAGTAGAGCGGCTTGGGCGGGGGCTTGGCCTGGGTGTAGGCGCTCGCCGGCAGCAGCGCGCAGGTCGCGATCGCGGCGCCCGCGATCAGGGCGACGACCCGCGGACGGCGTCGCTGCTTGGATTTGACTGACTTTTTCACGGGTTTGTGGAGATTCGCCCTCGGATTGGAAACCCTGCCCGGAGGCTTTTGCTGCGATGCGTCAGGGGTTACGGGGCACCGGCCGGGCTGGATCAATCGGTGGGACGACCTTCGGACCGCCGAGGGCCGAGTAGTCGTTGGCCTTGAACCCCCGCTGGCGGATGCCGCGGCTGAAGGCTTCGGTTACCCCTGGCGCGGTCTCGAGCGGCCACTGGACGTCGCGGTCGACCTGCTCGAACCAGATCAGGCCGCGGATGCGCCGGTACTTGCTGCGCAGCACTTCGAACATCTGGTCGATCCAGGTCGCCTTGGCGCGAGCGCCGCCGCCGGAGGCCATCTCGCCGAGCAGCATCGGCTTGCTGGGGGCGAGCTTGTCCACGATCGCCCGGTAGCTGGGGCCGAAGATCTGGTCGAAGCTCGTCCAGGGCCGTGGGTTGACGCCGTTCTTGCCCCAGTTGAAGCCGTCGAGGCAGGTCCAGTCGACGTATTCGTCGCCGGGGTAGTAGCGGGCGAGGGGTCCCAGCCGCGGGGTGGCGTTCACGTAGGGGCACCAGACCCAGGTGGCGTTGGTGGCGCCGGCCTGGGTGAAGATGTCGTGGACGTGGCGCCAGGCGGCGACGTAGTCGCCGGGCTGGTTGCCGTTGGCGTTCTCCGCCCAGGGGAACCAGTCGCCGTTCATCTCCCAGTTGAAGCGGAGGAAGAAGGGGTGGCCCCAGTGGCGGGCCCCGGCGGCGAATTCGCGGATGTAGTCGTCGTAGGCGCCGTGGGCGATGTCGGACAGCTGAAAGGCGGGCTCGTCGAGGTCGCCCGGAACCGGCACCGATTGCGAGCCCCAGCTGAAGAACGGGATCGCGCCGTAGTTGCGGATCGTCTGCATCTCGTAGCTGGGGAAGCGGTAGAAGGAGCAGGGAGAGCTGCCGCAATCCGCGAACGGGGCGGCGAACTCCAGCAGCGAGAGGCCCTTGCCGACCATGCCTTCGAAGTGGTTGACGGCGGACATGTCCCAGGGCGGCTGGTCGCCGGTCAGCTGGTTGCCGATCCAGGCGCCCCAGTAGATCCCGCGTTGCTTGGGCGTCACTTTCTTCGCCGCTTTGGCGCTGGGCGCGGGGCCGGCCTGCGAGTTGGCGGCCGCCGCCGGCGCGATCGGCAGCGCCGCGGCAAGCGCAATCGCCGCCACCGCGAGAATCCCGATCTTTCCGCTTTGCGTCCGCATCGTCATCTGCCCTGCGCTCAAGGTCGGGGGAGTCTAGGGACCCCTCCTGCCTGATTTCGGGTCAGCCGCTCGGCTGGATCTTCCCGGGGCCGCTCGATGCGAAGGTATTGCCGAGGTAGGAGGGGCTCTGGATGCCTTCCGCGAAGGCGGCGGCGGAGCTGCTCGAGGTCTCGATCGGCCAGTCCATGCCGTCGTCGAACTTCTCGAACCAGAGCAGGCCGCGCAGCATCGGGTAGTTGGTCCGGGCGGACTCGAGCGCGTCGCCGATCCAGGCGGACTTGGAGCCGCCGTACTCGGAGGAGCCAACCTCGCTGACGATCAGCGGCTTGCCGGGGGCGATCGTCTCGGTGATCCGCTGGTAGGTCGATTTGAACAGTTCGTCGAAGCTCATCCAGCCCTTGGGCGAGGCCGGGTTGGTGCCCCAGTTGTAGCCGTCGAGGCCGGTCCAGTCGACGTATTCGTCGCCCGGGTAGAGGGCGGCGAGGTCCTGGAGCTTTTCGTAGGGATCGACGTTGGGGCACCAGACCCAGGTCGCGTTGGTGGCACCGACCTGGGTGAAGATGTCGTGGACGTGGCGCCAGGCGGCGACGTACTCGCCGGGCTGGTTGCCGTTGACGCCCTCCGACCAGGCGAACCAGTTGCCGTTCATCTCCCAGTTGAAGCGGAGGAAGAAGGGGTGGCCCCAGTCGCGCGCTCCTTCGGCCCATTCGCGGATGTAGGAGTCGTAGCTGCCGGCGATCACGTCGCCGAGCTGGAAGTCCAGCTGGTCGAGGTTGGCGGGGGTGGACTGCGAGGCCCAGCTGAAGAAGGGCATCGAGCCGTGCGAGCGGATGCTCTCCATCTCCTCCCTGGGGAACCTGTAGAAGGAGCAGGGCGAGGAGGAGCAGTCGGCGAAGGGCGAGGAGAAGTTGAGCGCCGAGGCTGCCTTGCCGGCCATGCCCTCGAACTTGGAGACGGCGCCCATGTCCCAAGGGCCCTCGGTGCCGGTCAGCTGGTTGCCGATCCAGGCGCCCCAGTAGAGCGGCCCGGTGGCGGCGGAGGTCGTGGCCTTGGGGGCGCGGGTGCAGCGCTGCACCCGGCGGCGCTCGATACGCCGCTGGCGGGGCGAGGCGCTCGCCTGGGCCGAGGCGTCCGGCCGCGCCAGGCGGGCGCAGGTGGCGGGCCGGGCCAGCGTGCGGGCGGCCGCGACCGCGACGCGCTGGGGCTCGGCGTGGCTGGCGACCGCGCCCTTGGCGTTGCTGCCGGAGGCGGGGGCGGCGAGGAACAGGGCCGAGGCCACGGCGGTGGCGCTCAGCAGGCCGCGGACGGCGCGACGGGCGATCGGGGTGGCGGACATGCAGTGCCATCGACGCCTCGCCCGACACCTTCAAAACTGCAAGATCGATTGGACGTTTGTCCAGATCGACTTGACAAAGCGCGACTAGCTGGCGGCTTGGACCGGCCCGGAGCCGGCCAGGGAGGCGAAGCTGTTGCCCGCGTAGGCGGGGTTCCGCATGCCTTCGGCGAAGGCGCTGGTGGCGCTGGCCGAGGTCTCGATCGGCCAGTCCATGCCGTCGTCGAACTTCTCGAACCAGAGCAGGCCGCGGATCTTCGGGTAGTTGGCCGGGACCTTGGCGAGCATGTCTTTGATCCAGGCCGCCTTCGAGCCGCCGTACTCGGTCGAGCCGACCTCGCTGACCATCAGCGGCTTCGAGGGGGCGATCGTCTCGGTGATCTTCTTGTAGGTGGAGCTGTAGAGCTGGTCGAAGCTGCGCCAGCGGTCGGGGCGGGCCGGGTTGGTGCCCCAGTTGTAGCCGTCGAGCCCGGTCCAGTCGACGTAGCCGTCGCCCGGGTAAAGCGCGTTGAGGTTCTGCATGTTGTTTTCCGGGTCGACGTTGGGGCACCAGACCCAGGTCGCGTTGGTGGCGCCGGCCTGGGTGAAGATGTCGTGGACGTGGCGCCAGGCGGCGACGTACTCGCCGGCTTTGTTGCCGTTGACGCCCTCGGCCCAGGCGAACCAGCCGCCGTTCATCTCCCAGTTGAAGCGCAGGAAGAAGGGGTGGCCCCAGGCTTTCGCCGCTTCGGCGAACTTGCGGATGTAGGCGTCGTGGTGGCCTTCGATCACGTCGGAGAGCTGGAAGTTCGGCTCGCTCAGGTTCGAGGGCACCGGGATCGACTGCGAACCCCAGCTGTAGAAGGGGATCGCCCCGTGGGAGCGGATGCTGTTCATCTCGTTCTGCGGGAAGTTGTAGTACGAGCAGGAGGAGCCCGAGCAGTTCGCGAACGGGGCCGAGAAGTTGACGATCGAGAGTTTCTTTTCGGCCTTCTGCTCCAGTGCCGCGACCGCGTTCATGTCCCAGGGTGCCTCGGTCCCGGTCAGCTGGCTGCCGATCCAGCCGCCCCAATAGATCGAGGAGGCCGCGGGGGTGGGACCGGGAGCCGGCGTCGGTTCCGGGGCCGGCGTGGGAGTGGGGGTGGGCACCGGGGTGGGCGTGGGGGTCGGAGTGGGTTTGGGAGTGGGGACCGGTTTTGGGGTCGGCGCCGGCGTGGCGTTTGCAACGGTGACGCTTATCGTCGCGCTTGCCGGCCGCGAGCCCCTCGCGTAGGCGGTGGCGGTGAGGGTGTGGCGGCCGTTGGCGAGCTTGGTCGTGTCGAGGCTGCCGCTGCCGTAGGCGAAGGGCGAGCGCGAGTCCGACGACTTCACCGTGCCGTCGATTCCGAAATCGACCTTGTAGACGCCGCTGCCGGAGGTCTTCACGGCCCAGGCGACGGAGCCGGAGACGGTGGCGCCGTTGGCCGGCGACTGGGAGACGACGCTGAGCTTGACGGCGGAGGCGCTGGCGACGCGGGCGTAGGTGCGCATCTGCACCGAGTGGGACTTCGCCTCCGAGTTGGCGGCGGCGAAGAGGAAGCCGGCGAGGACGGCGAGGACCCCGAGGGCGAGGAGGGTGAGCTGAGCCTGGAGGCGGGTGGCCATGCACAGGGAGATCGGCCCCTGTGCGGGGGACTTCAGTCATGACAGCGGTCTTGGACGTTTATCGGCGCTCGCTGGGCGCGCCAGGCGTCAGGCCAGCGAGCGGTACAGCTGCAGCAGCTCGGCCGCGCACTCGTCCCAGGAGGTGAGGTTGGGGCGCTTGTCCTGCGGCGGCTTGGCGAGCTCCTCGACCACGGCCTGGCCGACCTCGGCCGGGCTCTCGTCGAGCGGGATCGCGCGGGCGAAGCCGTCGCGGGCGAGCTCGCCGAGGCCGCTGGCGTCGGCGACGAGCAGCCGGCAGCCCGCCGCGGCGGCCTCGAGCGCGACCAGCGGGTGGGTCTCGAACTCGCTCATCAGCACGACCACGGAGATCTCGCCGAGCAGTTCGGCCATCGCCGCCGGCCGATCGGCGGGGGTGCTGGTGAAGCGCACCTGCGCGGCGACGCCGAGCTGGTCGGCGAGGCGGCGCAGGTCGTCCTCGTAGGGGCCGCTGCCGACCACGCTCAGGGTCGTCTCCGGCTTCAGTTTCAGCACCTCGGGGAAGGCTTCGATCACCCGGTGGTGGCCCTTGTATTTCTCCAGCCGCCCGATCGAGGCGATCGTCGCGGCGCCGTTGCGCCTGGGCGCGGCGCCGGTCGCGGCGAAGGCGAGGTCGGTGCCGTTGGGGATCAGGGCAAAATGGTCGGGGCCGAGCTTGAGCTCGCCGCCGTACTCGTCGATCTCGAAGCGGGCCACCGCAACCAGCTTCGCGGCGCGCGAGAGCAGCCGGCGCAGCAGCCGGCGCTGGCTCGTGCGCGCCCTGTTGCGGTGGCCCGAGGAGTGGCCGCCGCCGTGGAAGGTGACTACATAAGGGATGCCCAGGGCGAGGGCGCGCAGCATCGCCAGCGGCGCCACCAGCGTGTGGTAGCTCTGGACGTGGACGACGTCCCAGGGCTGGCGCGACATCTCCCGCCAGAGCCGCGGCGCCAGGCACCAGTCGCGGTTGGCCGGCCAGGAACGGACGCTGCGGATCCTCACCCCGTCCCGCAGCTCCTCCGCAACCGCCGGCCCGCCGGGCTCGGTGCAGAGGACCTCGACCTCGGCGCCGCTGGCGGCGACCCGCTTGCTGACTTCCATCACGTGGCGCTCGACCCCGCCCTGATTGAGCGGGCTGCGCGGGGTGACCATCAGCACCCGCAGCCGCGGCGCCGAGCTGGCGGCCAGCTCGCGGCGCCTGGCCAGGCGTTTGGCCTCGCCCTGTCCGCCCAGGTAGCCCCCGGTCGTGGTCGCCAGGCCGACGACCAGCATCGCCGCCCGCGCCAGACCGCCGAGGTCGCCGCGGAAGGCGTCGCCGATGCCGCGCAGGAAGCCGAGCGGCAGGGTGCGGCTGGTGTAGGTGCGCTCTTCGGAGAGGCCCTCGTCGCTGCCGACCAGGCCCGCGAGGATCGCCTTCGAGCGACCCTCGCCGCGGCAGCGCGAGGTGAAGTACGCGAAGCTGGCTCGCTCGGCCGGGACGAAGTGGTCGACCGCGGCCTCGGGGTCGTAGACGATCTCCCCGCCCGGGTTGTTCTGGCCGACTCGGATCGAGAGGTCCGTCTCCTCGGCGCCCGCCGGGATCTTCCCGATCCGGCCCAGCTCGTGGCGGAAGCCGCCCGCCTCCAGCAGCGCCTGGCGGCGGAAGGACATGTTGGCGCCGACCAGGTTGCGGACCGCCTGACGCCGGCGCGGCATGCCGGAGTGGGTGCAGCCGACGACCCAGTCGAACTCGGGTGGGAACCAGCTCGGGCGTTCGCTGGACCAGTTCGGGCGCACGCTGCCGCCGGCGCCGAGCACGTTCGGGTCGGCGTAGGCGGCCCCGAGCCGTTCGATCCAGTTGGGCGCGGCGGCGGCGTCGTCGTCGAGGAAGGCGACGACCTCGCCGCTGCACTCGGCGACGCCGGTGTTGCGGGCGCCGGAGAGCCCCTGCTGCTCGCGGTTGGCGACGACCAGGGCGTCTGGCCAGCGCTCGCGGCAGACGGCCTCCAGCTCGGGTGAGTGATCGATCACGAGGACGACCTCGTGCGGCGGCACCGTCTGTGAGTGGAGCGACTCGATTCCCGCCGCCAGCAGCTCCAGGCGCTCGTCGGTGTAGGCGCAGATGACGACCGAGATCGGCGGCGGGGCGGTTACTTCGGACAGGGGGGCGGCTGACACGGGGGCGATTCTGGCAGGCCCTGGCGGTCATCAGCTCCAGGCGCGGTAGTCATTTCATCCGCTATGCGACACAAATGACTACCGCGCATCTAGGGTGGCGCCGATGCGGATCCTGATGCTCGCCCAGTCCTTCTCGCCCGTGGTCGGGGGAGAGGAGCGGATCGTCGAGGACCTCAGCGCCGAGCTGGCGCGGCGCGGCCACGAGGTCGAGGTCGCGACCCTGCGCCAGCCGCTGGGCGAGCCGCCGGCCCGCGACGACGGGGTCGGGATCGAGCTGCTGGAGAGCTCGGTTCACCGCATCCCCGGGGTGCCGGTCGACACCGAACGCCGCTACGCGCCGCCGGCTCCGGACCCGCTCTCGGTTCGCGACCTGCGCCGGGTCATCCGCCGCTTCCAGCCCGACGTCGTTCACGCCCACAACTGGCTGGTCCACTCGTATCTGCCGCTGGATCTGCGCTCCGACGCCGCCTTCGTCCTCTCCCTGCACGACTACAGCCTGGTCTGCGCGACCAAGCGCTTCTTCTACAAGGGCGGCGTCTGCGGTGGGCCGGCGGCCGGCAAGTGCCTGGCCCACTCGGTCGACTTCTACGGCGCCGCAAAAGGGACGATGGTCGCGGCGGGGGTGCGGGCGGCCGAGCCCTGGCTGCGCCGCCGCGTCGACATGTTCCTGCCGGTCAGCGAGGCGGTCAGCGAGCTCAGCGGGCTCGACGCCAGGGTCGCGCACCGCGTCGTCCCCAACTTCATCGGCGCGCTGCCGGCGCCGCCGCCGGCCGACGACCCGCGGCTGGCGGCGCTGCCGGCCGAGCCCTTCATCCTCTACTTCGGCGACGTCGCCGAGGACAAGGGGGTGGGCCACCTGGTCGACGCCTACGCCGGCCTCGAGGGGGCGCCGCCGCTGGTCCTGATCGGGCGCCAGCTGATCGACGGGGTGGCGGACGTGCCCGGGGTCCTCGCCCTCGACCCGCTGCCGCACCCGTTCGTGATCGAGGCCCTGCGGCGCTCCCTCTTCAGCGTCGCCCCCTCGCTGCTGCCGGAGTCGTTCGGGATCGTCGCGCTGGAGGCGGCGGCGGCGGGCAAGCCGGCGATCGTCTCCGACATCGGCGGGCTCGGCGACATCGTCGTCGACGGCGAGACCGGCTTCCTGGTCGCGCCCGGCGAGCTCGGAGGGCTGCGGACGGCCCTGCGCCGGCTCTGCGGCGAGGACGAGCTGCGGCGGCGGATGGGGGCGGCGGCCCAGGAACGCGCCGCGCTCTTCAGCGCCGACGCGATCGTCCCCGAGTTCGAAGCTGCATACCGCCTTGCCGCGTCGGCGCGCCTCAAGTCCGGCGGGCGTCGCCGCCGATAGAGACGGACGAGCCCGCGCCAGGGCTGCGGCGCTCGCCGCAGAACTAACCTCAGAACAGGAAAGATGCCGCCGCAGACCGCCACCAAACCGACCGCCGAGGTCGACCGCTCGACCCCGCCGCCGGAAACGATCCGGTTGCAGAAGACGAGCGGCTTCGGCCGCGTCCTCGCTCCCCGCGAGCTCTGGCGGTTCCGCGATCTCGCCTTCCAGATCGCCGCCCGCGACGTCACCATCCGCTACCGCCAGACCGCCTTCGGTGCCGCCTGGGCGATCCTACAGCCGCTCGCCTTCATGGCCGTCTTCACCGTGATCTTTGGCCGCTTCGCCGGAATCAGCTCGGACGGCCTGCCTTACTGGCTGTTCAGCTTGGCGGCTCTGGTGCCCTGGATGTTTTTCGCCAACGCCTTCCTGCTCAGCTCCGAAAGCCTGGTGATGAACCAGGCGCTGATCTCGAAAATCTACTTCCCGCGGATCTTCATCCCGGCCGGCGTGGTCGCCGCCGGCTGCGTCGACTTCACGGTCTCGATGGTGATCTTGCTGGCGATCGTCCTCGTCTACGGAATCGTCCCCCCGCTCGCGGTCCTCGCCCTGCCGCTGCTGGTCCTGATCACGCTGATGACCGCACTCGGCGCCGGCGCCGGCCTCTCGGCGATCAACGTCCGCTACCGCGACGTCCGCTACGTGGTCCCGTTCGCGACCCAGATCTGGTTCTTCATCACCCCGATCGTCTACCCGAACAGCAGCCTCGACGAGCCGCTGCGGACGCTGTCGGCGATCAACCCGATGGCCGGCGTCGTCGAAGGCTTCCGCTGGGCGGTGCTCGGCAATGGCAGCGCTCCCTGGGACCTGATCGGGATCTCCTTCGCCGCCGCCGCCGTCCTGCTTTTCATCGGCCTCTCCTACTTCGACCGGGTGGAGCGCAGCTTCGCCGACCTGATCTGAATGGGCACCGTCGCGATCAAAGCCGAGGGTCTGGGCAAGAACTACAAGCTCGGGCTCAACGCTGCCTACGGTTCGCTGCGCGAGGCCGTCTCCGAAGCGGGGCGGCGCACCGTCGGCCGCCTGGTCGGCCGCGGCGAGAAGCCCGAGGTCGACGTACTCTGGGCGCTGAAAGACGTCTCCTTCGAGATCGAGCAGGGCGAAGCGATCGGCCTGATCGGCCATAACGGCGCCGGCAAGAGCACGATGCTGAAACTGCTCTCGCGGATCGCCGAGCCGAGCGCCGGCTGGGCCGAGGTGACGGGCCGCGTCGGCTCGCTGCTGGAGGTCGGGACCGGCTTCCACCCGGAGCTGACCGGGCGCGAGAACGTCTTCCTCAATGGCGCCATCCTCGGCATGCGCCGCTCCGAGATCCGCAAGCGCTTCGACGAGATCGTCGAGTTCGCCAACATGGAGCGCTTCCTCGACACGCCGGTGAAGCGCTACTCGAGCGGTATGCAGGTGCGGCTGGCCTTCGCGGTCGCGGCCCACCTCGAACCCGAGGTCCTGCTCGTCGACGAGGTGCTCGCCGTCGGCGACGCCGCCTTCCAGCGCAAGTCGCTGACGAAAATGGCCGAAGTCGCGCGCGCCGGCAGCACCGTCATCTTCGTCTCCCACAACCTGGCGACGATCCAGGCGCTCTGCCAGCGCGCGATCCTGCTCGAGCGCGGCAGCGTCGTCACCGACGCCCCGGTCGAGGAGGCCGTGACCGGCTACCTGCGGGCGCTCGAGCGCGCCGCTAGCGACGATCTGCTGACCCGCACCGATCGTGACGGGCGGGCCTGGCTGGAATCCAAGGTCAAGCGCCTCGCCGTCTACGACGGCGACAGCGACGAGGCCGACGTCGTCGTCGGCGGTCGCGGCGCCAGGATCGTCGTCGAGGTGACCGAGGTGCTGCCGACGATGGAGTGCCAGCTGACGATCCTCAACAGCCTCGGCCATCCGATCACCACGCTCGACAGCGAGCTCAGCAGCCCCGCCGACAGCCGTGACAGCGAGTCGGGCCCGCGGATCGAGTGCAGGGTCGACTCGCTGCCGCTGATCCCCGGCCGCTACCGGATCGACGTCCTGCTGCGCGGCCGCCAGGAGATCCAGGACGGGCTCCAGGCCGCCGCCTACTTCGACGTCGAGCCCGGCGTCATCGATGGGCGGCCGATGCCCTCAATCGGCGCCGACGGCGACGTCGTCCTGCCGCACACGTGGCAACTTCCGGCCTGAGCAGGCGTTGGTAGGAGACTATGCGGATGCTTCGTCGCCACCTGGCGTGGTTTGTCGCCGCGCTGCTCCTGCTTGCGCTGCCCGCGTCGAGCGCCGCCAACCCCTGGATCGGGGTGCGCGGCAACCACCTGGTCGACGAGGCGGGGAAGACGGTGCGATTGCTCGGTGTCAACCGCTCCGGGCCCGAGTACCAGTGCGTCGAGGGCGGTCAGATCTTCGAGGGCCCGACCGACCAGGCCTCGATCGAAGCGATGGTGAGCTGGCACATCAATGCCGTCAGGGTGCCGCTCAACGAGAGCTGCTGGCTGGGCATCAACGGGGTCGATCCGAGCCTCAGCGGCGCGACCTACCGGGCCGCGATCCGCGAATACGTCACCGCGCTCAAGAACGCCGGCCTCTACGTGATCCTCGACCTGCACTGGACGGCCCCCCGCCACGGCCTGGCGACCGGCCTGCTCCCGCTCCCGGATGCCGAACACGCGCCGGAGTTCTGGCGCAGCCTGGCGACTGAATACCGCGACGATCGCAGCATCGTCTTCGACCTCTACAACGAGCCCCACGACGTCTTCTGGGAATGCTGGGAGGCCGCCTGCACCAGCTACGACAACTACTTCGGCGCCTATCCCAGCGTCGGCCTGCCGGAACTGCTGGCGGTGGTGCGTGCGACCGGAGCCAAGCAGCCGGTGATGCTGGGGGGCCTCGACTGGGCCCGCGAGATGCGCGGTTGGCTGGCCCATCGTCCCAAGGACCCGGCCCACGCCCTGGTCGCCTCCAACCACACCTACGAGTTCTCGGTCTGCGGCCCGCGCTGCCGCAAGGCCCTCGTCAACATGGCCCGCTACGTGCCTGTCGTCACCGGCGAGCTCGGCGAGAGCGATTGCCGGCACAGCTACATCGACCCCTACATGAACTGGGCCGACCGCCACGGGATCTCCTATCTGGCCTGGACCTGGGACACCGGCGGCCGCTGGACCTGCGTGGAAGGCACCGCCCTGATCGATGACTACAACGGCCATCCGACCCCATACGGGATCGGCTTCCGCGAACACCTGAGGCGGCTCGCGGCGGGCTAGATCCGGCGCACGGACTTCATGCCCTCGACGATCGCGTTCTCCATCGCCGAGTACTCCCAGAAGGCGTAGCGGCCGGCGACGTGGATGTCGCGGGCGGCGAGCTCGCGGTGGAGGTCTGCTTTGACCGCGGAGGCGTTGTGGTCGTGGATCACGTAGGCGCAGTCGATCAGGACGGGAAGCACGGTGTCGACATCGTCGGGCCCGTCGATCGCCCCCATCGAGACCAGGTCGGCGATCGCTTCCTCGACCACCCGCTCCTCGCTTCGGCCCGGCTCGTGGGCGATCTCGACGTAGACGCTCTCGCGGCCGGGAGGGGCCATGGTGTCGGCGAAGCGGCCGTAGAAGCCGACCCGGTAGGCGGCGAACCGGCCCTCCGGCAGGTAGATCCACTGGTACTGGCTGAAGTCCGCGCTGGCCCGCTTGAGGCCGAGGTTGACGCAGGTGACGGAGTTGGCGCGCAGCTTGGCGGCGGGGTCGAGGGCGGGATCGTGCGGCCGCACGATCGCGGCCAGCTGGGGCAGCGGCAGGGTCGCGACGACGGCGCTCTCGTAGCCGAACTCGCCGCCGTCCTCGGTGCGGACGCGGCGCGCCTCGGTGTCGATCTCCACCGCCCTGGCGCCGGTGACGAGGTTCGGCACCAGCTTCGCCAGGCCGTTGGGGAGGGTGGCGATGCCGCCCCGGGCGGGGTAGAGGAAGGAGCGGTTGTAGCCGGTCTCCACCGCCTGCTTGGACTCGGCGCCGCGGCGGATGTCCTCGAGGCTGGGCTGGGGCACGAAGCGGCCCAGCCACTCGCAGGTCAGTTCCCCGACCTTGGCGGTCGAGAGCTTCTCGTTGTAGGGGACCATGAAGTGCTTGCCGATCCCCTTGCCGAGGTTGGCGTCGATCCACTCGCCGAAGTCGGCGTAGTCGGCGGCGGAGGTCTGCGCCGGCGGCGCCTCGGGGAGCAGGTCGAGGCACTCGCGGCGGATCTCCTCCGGCGCGAAGGCCAGGTGCTGCTGGAAGGGATAGGGGACCATCGCGCCGCCGATGTAGATCACCGAGTTGCGGGCGATCCGGTTCCAGGCCTCGGGCAGGGTCGCCTGCTCGACGAGCGCGAGCGCATCCGGGTCGGAGAGGTGGAGGAGGTGGCCCGAGCAGTCGAAGGTGTAGCCGTCCTGCTCGAAGCTGCGGGTCAGGCCGCCGGGCTCGTCGGCTGCCTCCAGCAGGACGGCGTCGCGCCCCTGCCGGTCGGCTTCGATCGCGGCGCTGAGCCCGGCCGGGCCGGCGCCGATGATGACGATGTCGTGATCGCTCGCGCTCATCGCGAGCCGCCGAGCCAGAGCTTGCGCAGGAAGCTGGCGACGCTCTCGGTGCCGGTGATCTCGACCCGGGGCAGGCGCCGGGGGTCGTCGCCGAGGGCGACCAGCGTCTGCTCGTGCGAAGCGTAGGCGCCGTCGTAGGCCGCGTCGCCGACGATCCCGAGGATTCGGTCGTCGAGGTTTCCGTATGGGTAGGCGAAGGTCGTCACTGGCGTCTCCAGGGTCTTTTCGAGGTCGTTTCGCGATCCCTGGATCTCCCCTGCCGCGACTTCGTCCGACATCTCGGGAAGCGAGCAGTGGGTCTGGGTGTGCGAGCCGAAGCGGATGTCGTCCCTGAGCATCGTCTGAATCTGCTCGAGCGAGAGCATCGGGCGATCTTTTGCAGCGCCGTCGCGGTTCCAGTCGTTGTTGGCGCCGAGGCGACCGCTGACCAGGTAGATCGTCGCGGTGAAGCCACGGCGGCGCAGGATCGGCAGGGCGACCTCGTAGTTGTCGGCATAGCCGTCGTCGATCGTGATCACCGCCGTGCGCTCTGCCGGCAGGCGCTGTTCGCGCAGGCAACGGGCCAGCTCCTCGGCGGAGATGACCCTGTAGCCGAGCGCCGCCAGCAGCCGCATCTGCCGGGCGAAGGACCGCTTCGGCGCCACGTACGTCTCGCCCTCGCGGGCCTCGGTGAAGGCGTGGTAGAGGAGCACGGGCACGCCGCGGGTGGTTTCGCGCCAGCGCCGGCGGGTCATCCCGCGCCGCACGCCGTGCCAGAACCCGTAGCGCGAGACGAAGCCGAACCAGACGCCCTTCCTGCCCGCGCCCGGCAGCACCCTCCCCGCTGCCGCGAGGACGGCGGGCGGGAGGCGGATCGCAAGCAGCAGCTGGCGCAGCCACAGTTCCCGCGGCGTCGTGTCGCGGTACCAGCCGAGCAGCCGTGGCCGGGCCTGCGGCTGGCGGTCGCCGAACTCGGCGCAGAAGCCGCCGTAGTCGACGATGTCGGCGAGGATCCGCTGGCGCGCCTTCTCGTCGTCGTGAAGCGCGGTGGCCTCGGCTCGGTAGACGGGCACGCAGCCCGCCTGGACGAGGCGGAAGCCGAGCTCGATGTCCTCGATCGAGGTCAGTCCGGCGTCGAAGCCGCCGACCTCGATCAGCGCCCGCCGCGGCGCCGAGAAGTTGGCGCCGTAGCAGTCGGCCCAGTCCGGCTCGCGCCGGGCGAGTTCGTCGTAGCGCCGGTTCCAGGCGGCGGCGTGAGCGTGCCCGAACCAGTCCGCCGACTCGGGCTGGCGCTGGGTGAGGAGGCCGATGCAGAGGGCCATCGGCTCCGCGGCATTCGCCGCCAGGTGCTGAGCCAGCAGCTGCGGCGAGGCGATCACGTCGTCGTCGACGAAGAGGCAGACCCGCGCCTCGCTGGCCGCCAGAGCGGCGTTGACCGCGACCGGCTTGCCGCCCTTCGGCAGCGCCAGGACGCGCAGCCGGAACGGCGTTTCGAGCGCCGCCACCATCGCGTCCGTGCCGTCGCCGGAGCCGTCGTCGGCGACGACCACCTCGAAGCGGGTCGGGTCGAGCGTCTGGGCGGCCAGGGCGTCGAGGCAGGCGCGCAGGCGCTCGCGCCGGTTGTGGGTGGCGATCAGGACCGCGATCTCGGGCGCTGCGGCTGCGCTCACGGCACGCTCTGGGCGACGCCGGGCTCGCCTGCCGCGGCGGCCTTGCCGCTGGTCAGCTGGCGCCAGCGGGCATCGTCGACCTGCGCCCGAACCGAGCGCCAGAAGCCCAGCCGGCGGACGAAGTGCAGCCAGATCATCTTCCTGCCGCTGCCCGGCAGCAGCCTGCCCAGCGCGGCGAGCGCCGGCGGCGGGACCCTGCTCGCGATCGCGGCCCTGCGGATCGTCAGCTCGATCGGTCCCGCGGGGCCGACCCAGTCGAGCAGCTGGGCTTCCGCCCCCGGATGCTTTTCGACCACCTGCACGTGGGCGCGTCCGAAGATCTCCGCCTCCTCGAGCATGCGCTGGGAGAGCTTCTGGTCGTCGTGGATGCCGTCGGCGTCGGGGAGGTAGCGGAGGCTGCAGCCGGCCTCGACGAGGCGATAGCCGAACTCGAGGTCGATCGCGGCGGGCAGGTCGGTCGCGAAGCCACCGACCTCGAGGTAGACGGCACGGGTGGTCGAGAGGTTCGCCCCGTAGCAATCGGTCCAGGCCGGCGGCCGCTGCAGCAGCTCGTCGTAGTGCTCGTTCAGCCCCTGGGCGAAAGCGTGGGCGTACCAGTCATCGGCGTCGGGAGGGGCCTGGATCAGCTTGCCGACGGCGACGATCCGCTCGCCCTCCTCGTGGGCGGCGACATGGTCGGCGAGCATCCGCGCGCCGCAGATGATGTCGTCGTCGACGTGGAGGCAGATCCGCCCCTCGGCAGCCTCGACCCCGGCATTCCTGGCCCGCGCCCAGCGGCGCTGGCTGCCGCTAAGCAGCCGCAGCTTGTAGGGGGTGGAGAGGCTCTCGACCATCTCCGTGGTGCCGTCGGTCGAGCCGTCGTCGAGGACGAGCACCTCGAACCGGCTCTGGTCGAGCGTCTGCACCGCCAGCGAGTCGAGGCAGCGGCGCAGGAGTTCGCGACGGTTGTAGCTCGTGATCACGACGGTGAGGTCGTAGGGCAGCTCCGTGGTCATCGATCGGAATCCTTCCGTGAGGAGTGGGGCACGATATCCCGCCCTGCGGGTGCAGCGGCGTCGGCGGCTTCTGCGTAGACGGCTTCGAGCCGCGCCGCCCAGGCGGCGGGGCTGTGGTAGCGCTGGGCGAACTCGCGAGCCCGCCGTCCCAGCTGGCGGCGCTCGCCGTCGTCCTCCAGCAGCGCGGCGATCCCGCTGGCGATCCCGGCGGCGTCGTCGGCGAGCACGAGGGGGAGCTTCGGCTCCAGGCTGGCGAACCCTTCGGCGCCTAGGCCGGTGGTGACGACGGCCTTCTGTCGCGCCATCGCCTCCAGCACCTTCATCCGCATGCCGCCGCCGCTGCGCACCGGGGCGACGACGACGGCCGCCGCCTGCAGGTGCGGCTCCATGCTCGGAGCGTCGGCGATCACCTCGACGCCGTCGCCGGCCAGATCCAGAATCTCGGCGGGCGGGGCGCTGCCGACCACCCGCAGGCGCGCCTGCGGGTGGCGCGCCCTGATCGCGGGCATGATCTCCGCGGCCAGCCAGCGGGCGGCGTCGCGGTTGGGCAGGTGGGCGAAGGTGCCGCTGAAGAGGACGGTGCCCGGCTCCTCGCGGGCCGGGTCGCAGGGGGCGGGCAGGATCATCCCGTAGGGGTTGACGCGAATCTTGGCTGCAAGCGCGGGCGCCAGCCGGCGTACCGCGGCCGCGTCCGCCTCGCAGAAGACCTGGAGCAGGCCGAAGCGCTCCCAGATTGCCGGCAGGAAGGCGTCCCAGCGCTTCCAGTCGAAGGCCCGCAGCGCCCGCAGCGGGCGTTCGGAGAGGCGCGCGCCCTGCCACTGGCTGGCCGGGGCCCGGATCGCCTCGTGCTCGGTGAAGACGACCGGGACGCCGGCCGGGAAGCGCAGCACCGCCATCGGGTTGTCCTCGACCGCGATGACGTCGAACTCCCGCGTCCGTCCCAGCCGGTCGAGCAGCGGCTGCATGCCGGCGGCGCCGCAGACGACGCGCCAGGGCCAGCGGCTGCTCGCCCAGGTCGCGGCGAGCTCGCCGCGGACCCGCCAGCGCCGCCGCGCCGAGGGCGAGCGGCGGCGGTCGAGGATGTGGGCGTCGAGCCCGGAGCCGAGCAGCCGCTGCGCGGCCTCGGCCTGGCCGGGGTCTTCGCCGAAGGTCGTGACCAGGGTGACCTCATGGCGCTCCCGCAGACCCTCCAGCTGGGCGGCGAGCAGCTTCGGGATAGCGCCGATCCCACCCGCGTCGGGCACCATCGAGGTGACGAGCATGATCCGCATCTCCGGGCTCAGGCCGTGGCGGCGCCGGGAGCCTTGCGCTGCAGGCGGCCGAGCAGGCTATTGAGGGCGGGTCGTTGGTCCGGGAAGAGGAACCAGAGCGCGAGGCGGCGGGCGAGCGGGCGCGGCACGATCGCCATCGCCGCGAACCAGGCGACGAAGATCAGCCGCATCGGCGCCGAGACGTTGTCGCGGCGACGCGCGGCGCCGACCGCGTCGGCGAGCAGGCGGCCGCGGCGCTCGTCGGGGTCGGGATGGAGGTCCGGCTCGAGCCGCAGCGAGATCATCCGGTTGGCGAGATCGGCGATCGAGAGGATCCGCTCGGGCCGGGGCAGGCCCAGCTCGGCGGCCAGCTCCAGGATCAGCGGCGAGGTGGCGTCGGCGAAGCCGATCGTTTCGCGCAGGTGCCCGAGATCGAGCTGGGCTGCCTGTGGCTCGTAGTTGTTGGCGCCGTGGACGCGGTAGGAGCCGGCGACCGAGTCGAGCGAGACGACCCGCCCGAGCAGGGCCGTGGTGTGGACGAGGTACCAGTCGGCGCAGGTCCGGAACTGGGCCTCGGGTATCGGCAGCACCCGGCGCAGGGCGTCGGCGCGGAAGGCGTTGGCGCTGGTCGCCATCCAGACCAGGTCGTAGGGGGAGGCGAGCTCGGCGCGCCGCAGGTCGCCGCTCGGCATCGGCAGGTGCGCGGCCGGCTTGATCGCCCCGGTGGGCCTGCCTTCGGCATCGATCACCGCGGTCCGGAACTGCACCTTGACGACCTCGGGCTCGGCGGCGAAGACCGCGGCAACCGCGGCCGCGGCCGCGGGGTGCAGGGTGTCGTCGGCGTCGAGGAACATGACGACGTCGCCCCGGCAGGCCTCGGCGCCGGCGTTCAGTGCCGAGGCCTGGCCGCCGTTCTGCTTGCGGATCACGTCGACCCGCTCCTCGTAGGAATCCAGCAGCCGCTGCGAGCCGTCGCTGGAGCCGTCGTCGACGACCGACACCGCGACCTTCTCGTGGGTCTGCGCGAGGGCGCTCTCGATCGCCGCCGGCAGGTAGCGGGCGTAGTTGTAGTTGTCGATCACGATGTCGACGCTGAGCTCGGCGGCGCTCATTCCGAGCCCTCCGCGGGGCCGAGCCAGGTCGAGACCCGGCGGAAGGGCTGGTCGGGTTCGGGGCTGTCCTCTTTGTAGAGGGTGGCGGTGACGGGAACGGCGATCGGGGAGGTGGCGGCGGCGCTTTCTCCCAGCGCCAGGACCTGGCGTTGGCCCGGTTCGAGCTGCAGCTGGCGCGTCACCTCGCGGGAACCGCCGAAATTGACCACCAGCCGGTAGGAGGAGTCGTCGCGCTCGCCGCTGCCGACTCCGATCCGCACCCCGTTGTCGCCGGGCAGCGGCGCGATCCACATCTCGGTGTAGCCGGTCGCGTTGGTGGCGCTGAGCGGGGTGAAGGCGAGGGCGATGGCGGCGACGATCGCGAGGCCGCCGCCGGCCAGCAGCGCCGCCTGGGCGGCGCCGAGACGGGGCAGGCTCCAGGCGACCGGGTGCGGTGCTCCGCGCGGCCGCCGCAGCGCCGCGGCGCGGCTGGCGGCGAGCACGACGAGGAAGAGCAGCAGGGCCCAGGAGCCCGACCTGATCCCTCCCGGCATGTAGTTGAGCAGCAGCGCGCCGAGCGCCAGCACGGCGAGGCTGAGCCCGGCGCTGAAGACCAGGAAGTGGACCCGCTCGACGCGCTCGCGGGCGAAGATCGCGGCGCTGATCGCGTAGCCGGGGAGGAACAGCGTCAGCGGCGCCGCCAGCAGCATCCGCAGCGGCTCGAACGGGAGCAGCAGCACCAGCAGCGCGCAGAGCCCGGCGCTGCTGACCGCCGCCTCGAGATCGCCGTGGGCCCTCATCGTTTCGCCCCGAGGTCGAAGACGGTGATCGGCCCGTTCGTGTAGACGCGGGCGATGCCCGGGACTTCGTTGAACTTGGCGCTGACGCTGGTCGGCAGCAGCTGTTCGTCGTGGTCGCGGCGGGAGAAGTAGTAGCCGCGCAGGCTGTCGGAGCTGACCTCGCGGCGGTCGACGGCGATGTAGCGGACCCCGTTTTCGCGCAGCAGCGGCAGCATCCAGTCGGAGAGCCCCTCTTCTTCGAGCACGTCTTCGACGTCGGGCGAGCTGCCGGTGAGGACCATTTTCCCGCCGGGGTCGAGCAGCAGGCCGGCGTCGGCGGTGGTGGCCGCGAAGCGCCCGTCCGGCAGCCCCTCTGCCCACTGGGCCAGGGCCAGCGGCGGCGAGGAGATCGTCCCGCCCGCGGCGGCGGCCCGCAGCGGCCGCGCCAGCTGCGAGTCCCAGGGCCAGCCGGAGATGGCGCCACCGACCAGCACCAGGCCGATCCCGGCGGCGAGCAGAGCCCGGCCCCGGCGGTCGCTCCAGCGCCGCAGCGCCTCGACGCTGGCGCAGGCGAGCACGAAGGCGAGGCCGACGAAGAGGAACTCGCTGGCCCGGTTGGCGGTCTCCCAGGCCGCCGGTGCCAGGCGCAGGACGAGGGTGGCGAAGAAGGCGATGGCGGCGAGCCCGAAGAGCAGCGCGAAGGGCTCCTTCATATATCTGCGCCGGAGCACCCGCAGACCGAACGGCAGCCCCGCTGCCAGCAGCGCCACCGCCAGCACCGCCACGGCACGCGCCGCCAGCGGCGTCGCGGCGACGCTCGAGCCACTGCTCTGGAAGAGGCCGCGCGGCTCGTCTTCGCCGCCGATCGTGTTGCCGATCGCCGAGAACGCGTCGCTGAGGACGGGGGAGAGGTAGCCGACCGTGGAGCTGGCGACGACGAAGAGCCAGAAGGCGGCGAGGAGGACACCGAAGATCGCCAGCGGCCAGGGGTTGGGCGGGTCCCACTTGCGGTGCACGTACCAGTAGCCGAGCGAGAGGCCGACCAGGACCGCGGCCATCGCGTAGGAGGTGAGGTGGTGGGTGACGACGATCGCCATCATCGCCAGCACGACCGGCGCGGCCCAGGTCCGCAGCGCCCTGCGTGGCGCCGTTTCCCGCTCGGCCAGCGCCATCATCGCCAGCAGCAGCAGCGGCAGGGCCAGCGACTCGTAGGAGAACTGGGCGCCCCAGTAGAGGAAGTTGAAGTTGCCGGCGTAGATCGCCACCCCAAGGCCGGCGGCGCGGGCCGAGCCGCTGACCCGCTGGAAGAGCAGGAAGAGCGAGGCGACGAGGACCAGGCGGGCGGCGCCGATCAGGATCAGGCCGGCGCCATAGGCGGAGACCCCGGTCAGCTTCATCAGCGCCGAGGCCGCCCCCTCCAGGCCCGGGTAGTACGGGGTCGCCTTGAGGATCGGGTTTTCGCGGAAGAGGTGGTGGTGGTCGACGATCTGGTTGGCGTTGAAAGCGTGGATCAGCTCGTCGGAGAACGTGTACAGCGGTGCGTCGCGGAAGACCTTGACGCAGTACAGGGTGAGGCCGAGCAGGCAGACGAGGGCGAGCCGTTCGCGGGCCGAGGCCTGCTCGGCGGTGAGCCGGTAGAAGATCGGCACGGCGAGGATCAGGATGCCGAGCCAGTAGATCGGCAGCGCCGGCGTCAGGGTCGCCCGCGAGAGCGCGTCGGCGATCGAGCAGAGCAGCAGCCCGACGCCGGTCGAGAGGACGATCGGCGCCAGGTGGCCTAGGTCAGGCCAGGGCCACTCCCTGCCCGAGCCGGCGACCGGCCGCTTGGCAGAGCCCCGGGCGCGGGGTTTCGAGCCGGCCTCCATGGCCTGGAAGGTAGCGGCGTCGACGGCTTCTCCGCCGGCCTTAGGGGACATGACATTCGCCGTGCGTCAGACAGCGGAGGCCGTGGCGCCGGCCTCCTGGGTCTCAGCGTCGAGCTTGGGCCGGTGCTCGCGGTGGATGCTGCGCCGGCGGCGGGACTCGCTGAGGATCGTCCCGAGGACGCGGAAGCCGTCGCGGAAGGTCTTCAGGTTGCTGACCCCGGAGATCCGCTCCTCCTCGTAGCTCGGCACCTCGGTGATCTTCATCCCGGCGGCGGCGATGCGGAGGTTGATCAGGGTCTCCACCTCGAAGCCGGGCACGTCGAGGGCGATGAAGGGGAGGCAGCGCGCCCAGAAGGCGTTGTAGCCGTAGCAGAGGTCGGTGAAGTGGGTGCCGTGCAGGAGGTTGGCGGTGCCGCTCAGGCAGGCGTTGCCGAGGCTGCGCATCTTCGTGATGTCGGCGCTGCCGCCTTCGTCGAGGAAGCGCGAGCCCTTGGCGAAGTCGGCGCCCGCCTCCAGCGCGGCGACGAAGCGGGGGATCTCGGCCGGGTCGGCGGAGCCGTCGGCGTCGAGCATGACGACGAGGTTGCCGGTCACGGCGGCAAAGCCGGTGCGGAAGGCGTCGCCCTTGCCGCGGCCGCTCTGGGTGGTGACGCGGATCGACGGGTAGGCGCGGCGGGCCGCCTCGATCGTGTCGTCGTGCGAGTTGCCGTCGACGAGGATGACCTCATGCAGGCCCTCGGGCAGGCGCTCCAGCACGTGGCCGATGTTCTTGCCCTCGTTCATGGCCGGGACGACGACGCTGACCTTGGTGCTGCGGCTGGCGCGGCGATCGGGGCCGGTGTAGGGCACGGCATTGTGAGAGGCGAGCGCCTCGACCTCGATCAGCGGCACGCCGCCGACGCGGTTGGGGGTCACCGCCTGGGCCTCGAGCAGATCGAGCGGGCGCGGCAGCAGGCTGACGGGGACGCCGATCGACTTGAAGGCGCGGACGAGTTCGAGCAGCCCTTCGTCGTCGGCGTGCTGGCTGGAGATGACGATGCGGTCGGCGTGGTAGCGCTCGACCACCTCGAGCGCGGCGACGCGGCCCGATGAGCCGGCTTCCTCGCGTTCGGCGGGCGGCACGGTGCCGACCACTGTCGCGAAGTCGCTCAGCGGCGCGTAGGCGCGGAGCCGCTCGCTGGTCGCCTCGTCGCCGACCAGGACCCAGCGCTCGGGTCGGCTGAGGCGCTGCAGGTAGGGGGAGATGAGGGCGCGGGAAGCGGTGTCGACCGCGATGAACACGGCCCAGAGGGCGAGCTGCTCGGCCGCGGTGATCGAGGTCATCAGCGAGGCAGCCCAGGCAAACAGCGCTGCCACGACGAGCCGGATCACCGGCCAGCCGGCACCGTCGGCGCCGGACAGGGCGGCGCCCCGGGAGGGGTTGGAGCCGTAGACGCCGAGGAAGCTGTAGACGACGATGAGCACCAGCGGTGCGACCGGCAGCGCCGGGAAGAGGGAGGCGCCGCTGAGGATGGCGACCAGGGCCAACGCCGCCGAGGAGGAGATGAAGTCGATGCCCGGAAGCAGCCACCAACCGGCGCCGCGGCGGGCGAGCGGCATGGTGCCGAGCGTCGGTCGATCCTGAACTACGGCTTCTTGACGTGCCGGCCGGGTCTGGAAGGGAGAATTGAGACGAAGGTCGCTGGGAGTTTCCATTTTTTGGGCTCTAGTTCCTAAGACGTGCGGTGGACAGGAGTTGCGCTCAGCTGTCCTCCGTATCGGCAGCGACTTTGGATCACGTTAGCTACGACAAGAAATCGCGCAGACGCATCCGAGGTTACGGCATGTGGACTGGAAAAATTAGGATTTTCGGTCGCCCGGAAGGCGCGACCGGGAGCGGCTAGAGGCCGTAGGACTCGGCCAGCTCGGGATCCTTCGCGGCCAGCATTTCCGCCAGCTCGACCATCACCTTGCACTGCTTCCAGGTGGCGTCGTCCTGCATCTTGCCGTCGATCATGTGCACGCCGCGCCCGTCGGGGATCGCCTCCAGCACTTTCTTGGCGAACTTGACCTCGTCCGGCGGCGGGCTGAAGACCTTCTTGGCGATGTCGATCTGGACCGGGTGCAGCGACCAGGCGCCGACGCAGCCCATCAGGAAGGCGGCGCGGAACTGGGTCTCGCAGCCGGCGGTGTCCTTGATGTCGCCGAAGGGGCCGTAGAAGGGGAGGATGCCGGTCGAGGCGCAGGCGTCGACCATGCGGGCGATCGAGTAGTGCCAGAGGTCCTGCTGGGCGCTGACCCGGTTGTCCTCGGGGTTCTCGGGATCGGCTGGGTCCTCCATCACGCGGTAGCCGGGATGGCCGCCGCCGACCCGGGTCGTCTTCATCCGCCGCGAGGCGGCGAGGTCGGCGGGGCCGAAGCTCATCCCCTGCATGCGGGGGCTGGCGGCGGCGATCTCCTCGACGTTGACGACGCCCTGGGCGGTCTCCAGCAGGGCGTGGATCAGGATCGGGCGCTCGAGGCCGGCCTTGGCCTCGAGCTGGGCCAGCAGCCGGTCTACATAGTGGATGTCCCAGGCGCCCTCGACCTTGGGCACCATCACGACCTCGAGCTTGTCGCCGATCTCGGTCACGAGGGTGGTCAGGTCGTCGAGCACCCAGGGGCTCTCCAGCGAGTTGACCCGGGTCCACAGCGCCGTGTTGCCGAAGTCAGACTCGTTCGCGGCCTTGACCAGCCCCTGGCGCGCGGCCTCCTTGCGGTCGACCGGGATCGCGTCCTCGAGGTTGCCGAGCAGGATGTCGGTCTTCTCGGCGATCGCGCCGGCCTTGGCGACCATTTTCTCGTTGGAGAAGTCGAGGAAGTGGATCATCCGCGATGGCTTGACGGGGATCTCGCGCAGCGGCTCCGGCGCGCCCATGGCCAGCGGGTGAAAGAAGTCTCTGGGGTTTCTCAAAACGCTCCTCGGGGTCGTTCGCTCTCTGGGGGAGCCGGAATCTAATAGCCCCGCGCGTTTGCCGCCTGCTGCGCCCGTAAATTGGGCCCGGTGGCTATGGAGGGTGCCGAGCGCGACGATACTCAGGACTGGCTGCTGCCCGAGGGGGCGGCGCCACCGCTGCTGAGCGAGCTCGAGGACCGCATCGATGAGGCGTTGATCATCGCCAAGGCCTCCGAAAAGGCGGTGATGGCGGTCGGGGATGCCGCGCTCGACGCCGCCCAGCAGGCCCGCCGCGCCGCCGAGCTGGCCGAGCGCGCGAGCGCTGCCGCGCTCAGCGCCGTTCCCGCCGTACCTGATGCCCCGCTCGAGGATGTCGCCCTGCGCAACTTCAGCGCCCGGGCGGACCGGGTGGTGGCGCGCCTGCGCGCCGTCTGAGCGAGCGGCTAGCCCTGGTCTTCGCAGTGCGAGCCGAAGTGCTGGGTCCAGATACTGGTCCTGCCTGAGCTGCTGAGGGTGCCGGTCTCGAGGTCGATGCCGATCTGGCTGAAGTCGCCGAGGACGTTCGCGCGGTGCTCGGGAGAGCGCATCCAGGCGCGGAAGATCGACCTGACGCTGGCGTAGTCGCCGGTTCCGAAGGCGAGGTTCTCGCCCACCCTCCAGCACTGCGCCGAGAGGTAGCCGGTCGCACGCATCCAGTAGGTGAATTCGCGACCGCAGGCGTAGTGGCTGAAGCTGTCGCATTCGAGGATGTCGCGCGACTTGTCGCGGGCCGATTCCTCCAGCGCCCCGGCGTCCTCCAGTGCGCCCTCGCCGATCTGGGCGCGGGCGAAGTTGGTCATGCAGAGCATCGTCTGCTCCTGGGCGACGGCGGCGGCATCGCGGTCGTCCTGATTGGGGCAGGCGTCGGCGGGTGCGATCAGGCTCGCCCCAGCCGCGGGAGCGGCGAATACGACGACGGCGATCAGCGCTGCCGCCAGGGTGAGAAGGGGGGCGAACCGGTGAGGCATGCCGTCTGTATCGCCGGGCGGTCTCATTCATCCGTGCCTGGGGCCCCTGACTGGACGAACATTCGATGTCCACTCTAAACGGACGACCGGTGCCTCTTTTGAGGAATGGCGATTTATCGCATTCCAGAGCCGTTTAAAGGCCCTTCATAAAGGCCTTTCCGAGGCTCCCAGACTTTAGGGCAAGGACCAAATTTAGCCAGATGTTCTATCGCCGAGCTGGTCCGAATGTCCTACCTTCGCCGCCAGTCTGGGGATCGCCTGGTGGCGCCTCCCACTTCCAAATCGCTTTCAAATCCAGTTAAGGAGATTCACTGATGACTTCCCCGTTGCGTGCTCCAACCCGCCTCCGGTGGCTGACGTTTGCCATCGCGGCGTGCCTGGCCCTCACCGGCCTGATGGCTGCCTCGTCCGCTCAGGCGGCGAAAAAAGGGTTGGCCACGCTCAACCTCTGCGTCACCAAGAGCGGCCCCGAGAAGGGCAACGTTCGCTTCGCCCCCGGCACCACCTGCAAAAAAGGCGAGCAGCTGATCCAGGTGATGACCAGCTCTTCGCAGCAGGGCGTGCTCGGCGTCCAGGAAGGCAGCGGCGAAAAAGGTCCCGCCGGCGACAAGGGTCCGAGCGGCGACAAGGGCGCCACGGGCGACAAAGGCGCGACCGGTGCCACGGGCGACAAGGGTCCCAACGGCGACAAGGGGCCGAATGGCGAGAAGGGAGCTGCCGGCAATCAGGGTCCTCAGGGCCCGATCGGCGAGAAGGGCCCGACCGGCGACAGGGGTCCTCTCGGTGAGCAGGGTCTTCAGGGCCTGATCGGCGACCAGGGTCTTCAGGGCCCGATCGGCGACAAGGGTCCCGACGGAAGCAAGGGTCCCGACGGCGAGAAGGGCGCGACCGGCGACCAGGGTCTCGTAGGTGACAAGGGTCCCGACGGCAACAAGGGAGCTACCGGCGAGCAGGGCCCGCAGGGTCCGGCTGGCGAGAAGGGTGCCCCCGGCGAGCAGGGTTCCGTTGGCGACAAGGGTCCCGACGGAAGCAAGGGTCCCGACGGCGAGAAGGGCGCGACTGGCGAGCAGGGCCCCGTAGGCGAGAAGGGTGCCGACGGCGAGAAGGGTGCCGTTGGCGAGCAGGGTCCGGTTGGCGAGAAGGGCCCCGACGGCGACAAAGGTGCCGACGGAAATAAGGGTCCTCAGGGCGAGCAGGGTCTTCCCGGCGAGCAGGGACCTGTTGGTGAGAAGGGCCCCGACGGCAGCAAGGGTTCCGATGGAGACAAGGGTCTTCCGGGCGAGCAGGGCCCTGTCGGCGAGAAGGGCGCAACCGGCGATCAGGGGCCCCAGGGTCCCGCTGGTGAGCAGGGCGCCGTCGGCGACAAGGGCGTGACCGGCGAGCAGGGCCCGCAGGGTCCGGCTGGCGAGAAGGGTGCCACCGGCGAGCAGGGTCCGGTAGGCGAGCAGGGTCCGATCGGCGAGGAGGGTCCGATCGGCGAGGAGGGTCTCCAGGGCCTGATCGGCGAGCAGGGCCCCGTCGGCGATCAGGGCTCCCAGGGTGCTCCTGGCGAGCAGGGCCCGGCTGGCGAGAAGGGCGCGACCGGCGATCAGGGCCCCCAGGGTCCGATCGGCGAGCAGGGTCCGATTGGCCCCCAGGGTCCGATCGGCGAGCAGGGACCGGTGGGTAACAAAGGTCCCGACGGCAACAAGGGCCCGACCGGAGACAAGGGCGCCACGGGTGACAAGGGCGCTACCGGCGACAAAGGTCCCGAAGGCGACAAAGGGATCAGCGGCATGCTGCTCAGCGGATTCAGCACGTCGAGCATCACCAGCAATACGAAAGCGACCTACATGGGAGCGTTCCTGACCAGCTCCTCGACCCAAACCGAGGGCAACGTCCAGCAGATCGTGCCGATGGGTGGGACGATCGCAAACCTGACGGTGAAACTCGCCGGGGACCCCGGAACGGGCTCCAACAGCTGGGCGTTCGCCATCCGCAAGAACGGCGTGGCAACGGGAGTCACCTGCACGGTCGCCGGCTCGGCGACCAGCTGCGCCAGCACCACGACGGTGACGTTCGTGGCCGGCGATCTGATCTCGCTGGGGATAACCCCGAACAGCGACCCCGACAGCTCGGGCGCGGTTCGCTGGGGGGTGACGCTCGCAGCCAACTGACAGGGAGGGATGAAGTAGCGGCTCCCCGGCCGTGTCGCGGGTCTCGACGACCTCGCGGCACGGCCGGAGTCGTGTTCGGCCCTGTCCAATCCCGGCAGTACGGTTCGGCCGGATGCCAGGGCGCAACCCGATCCCGCTCCTCGTTGTCCTCGCCGCCGGCCTGCTTGCCGGATTGGCCGGGTGCGGATCGGACGGCGACGGCGTTTCGTTGTCCGCGGGCGAGCCGGAGCTGGTCAGCGCCGCGCAGCTCGCGGAGTTCGCCGGCGACGCCGACACCCCCGTCTACTGGCTCGGCGAGCACCTCGGCAGCAAGTACGAGCTGACCGAAACCGCCGCGGGACGGATCTACGTGCGGTACCTGCGTGGAGGCGCCGTGGCGGGGGACCCGCGGTCGAGCTTCGTGACCGTGGCGACCTATCCGTCCGAGGACGGGGTGGCGAAGCTGCGGCGCTCCGCCCGCACCCAGGCGGGCACGAAGCTGGGTCGCGCCGCCGACGGGGCGACGCTGCTCGGCGATCCATCCGCAACCAGCGCCTACCTCGCCTATCCCGGGGGCGACGCCCAGGTCGAGGTCTACGACCCCGAGCCCGGTCAGGCGCTGCGGCTGGCCTCGGCCGGCGCCGTGCGCGAAGTCCCGTAGCGCTGCCGCAGGCCGGCCGCGAGCAGGCTGCCGACTTCGCCGCCGGCAGGGAGCGAGGCTCCGTCGAGTGAGCGTGCCGGCTCGATTCCGCGCACCGAGCCGGTCAGGAAGACCTCGTCGGCGCCGAGCAGCTCCTCGCGCCCGAGCCTCCGCTCCTGCACCTCAACTCCCTCGTCGCCCGCGATCGCGAGCACGGCGGCACGGGTCAGGCCGGGGAGGATGCGCCCGTCGACCGCGGGTGTGACCAGCACCCCTCGCTGCGCCACGAAGACGTTGGCCCGGCCCCCCTCGAGCACCTCGCCGTCCTCCTCGAGCAGCAGCGGCACGATCGTCCCGGTCGAGTCGGGCAGTGCCGGGCGGTCGACCAGCTTGTGGGGGCCGAGGCCACCCGGGAGCGACAGTCCGCGCAGCTCGGCACCGCGGTCCCAGGCGGGGAAGACGATCGCCGGGTCGATGGCCGCCGCGACCGCTTCGCAGCGGAGGGCATCTCCGGCCGGTGCCACGTTGAGGCGCACCCGGCCGAGTGGCAGCGCGGCCGTGCGCTCGCGGACCAGGTCAGCCGCAGTGGCCGGCAACTCGGCGCCGTAGAGCGTGGCGATGCTCGCCCCGACGCGGTCGAGGTGGAGCTCCAGGTCAACCGGCTCGCCGCCGGCCACCAGCAACGTCTCGAAGACGCCGCGCGCGGGGTCGGGTCGCTGGGAGATCGCCATCACAGGGGTATTTTGCTTGGCCGGTGCCCTGGGCATGCTGACACTGCTGATCGACAACTACGACTCCTTCACCTACAACCTCTTCCAGCTGCTGGCGGAGGAGAACGGCAGGGAGCCGATCGTCGTCCGCAACGACGAGGCAAGCTGGGAGGAGCTGGCGCGGCTGGGATTCGACAACGTCGTCCTCTCGCCCGGGCCGGGGCGGCCTGAGCGGCAGCGCGACTTCGGCGTCTGCGCCGAGGCGATCCGCCGCTGCCAGGCGCCGCTGCTGGGCGTCTGCCTCGGCCACCAGGGCCTCGGTTGGGTGCACGGCGGCCAGGTGGTGCCGGCGCCGGAACCGATGCACGGGCGGGTGGGTGCGGTCGAGCACGCCGGTTCGCCCCTCTTCGCCGGCATTCCGCCGCGCTTCGAGGCCACCCGCTACCACTCGCTCTGCCTCGGGCGGCCGCTGCCGGTGGATCTGGAGGAGATCGCCTGGGCCGACGACGACGTCGTGATGGCGGTCGCCCACCGCAGCCGCCCCCAGTGGGGCGTCCAGTTCCACCCCGAGTCGATCGCCAGCGAGCACGGCCGTCGCCTGCTCGCCAACTTCCGCGACCTTACCGCCGCCAGGGCCGATTGCGGCGACATTGGCCCCAAAGTCGCACCTGAAGCGACAATGGCGCCCAGCCCGGACCCGAAGGGGGGGTTGAAGTTGCGAACGCGCCGGCTGGACGCGCTTCACGAGCCCGAGCGGGCCTTTCTTGGTCTCTATGGCGAGAGCCGCAGTGCCTTCTGGCTCGACAGCAGCCGCGCCGGCGCCAACGGCCGCTTCTCATTCATGGGGGACGGGAGCGGGCCGCTGGGGGCGACCGTTTCCTATGACGTCGACACCCACGAGATCACGGTCGAGCGCGGGGGAGAGACCGAGGTCCTCTCCGAGTCGATCTTCGACTACCTGGAGCGGGAGCTGGCGCGCCTGCGCCCGTCCGCCGCCGACCTCGACGCCGCCGATCTCCCCTTCGATTTCGACTGCGGCTTCGCCGGCTACCTCGGCTACGAGCTCAAAGCCGACTGCGGCAGCCCCAACACCCACGCCTCCCCGCACCCCGACGCCGCCCTGGTCTTCGCCGACCGCCTGATCGCCTTCGACCACGAGGAGAACGTCACCTACCTCCTCTGTCTCTGCGATCCCGCGGCCGCGGAGGCGACCGAAGCCTGGTTCTCCTCCACAGCAGCCAGCTTGTCGACCCTGGGAGCCGCCGCTCTGGCCAGGGCGGCGGGGGAGGAGTCGGCGGAGCCTCCCTGCTTTTGCTCCGACGACTCCTCCCCCGTCGCCCTCGATTTGAATCGCTCGCGAGAGCAGTACCTCAAAGACATCGCCGCCTGCGAGCGCCACCTGCGCGAAGGCGAGAGCTACGAGGTCTGCCTGACCAACTCGATCGCCGCCGCGGTCGAGGCCGATCCACTCGCTCTATATATGAAGCTGAGACGGATCAACCCGGCGCCGTTCGCCTCCTACCTGCGCTTCGGCGAGCTCGCCGTGCTCAGCTCCTCGCCCGAGCGCCTGCTCGCGGTCGATCGCCAGGGCCGGGCCGAGGCGAAGCCGATCAAGGGCACCGCTCCCCGCGGCGACTCCGCCGCCGCGGACGCGCGCCTGGCCGAGGCCCTGCGGACCAGCGAGAAGGACCGCGCCGAGAACCTGATGATCGTCGACCTGCTTCGCAACGACCTCGGTGCGGTCTGCGCGGTTGGCAGCGTCGAGGTTTCGGCGCTGATGGAGGTCGAGAGCTACGAGTCGGTGCATCAGCTCGTCTCCACCGTGCGCGGGCGCCTGCGCCCGGGCACGAACGCGGTGGGGTGCGTTCGCGCCTGCTTCCCACCCGGCTCGATGACGGGCGCCCCGAAGCTGCGGACGATGGAGATCCTCGATCGCCTCGAGGGCCGTGCTCGCGGCATCTACTCGGGCGCGATCGGCTACTTCGGGCTGGGCGGGGGGTGCGACCTCAGTGTCACGATCCGGACCGTCGTCCTCGCCGGCTCAGCCGCGACGATTGGCGCCGGCGGCGCGATCGTCCTGCAGTCCGACCCCGAGCGGGAGTACGAGGAGATGCTGCTGAAGGCGCTGGCGCCGCTGCGGGCGATCGCTCCCGAGGCCGACCCCGCGTCTATATCCTTGAGCGACCCGCGCCGGGCGGTGCCCTTTGCGCCGCCGCCGGCATCAGCCCACGACTTGACGAGCTAGGAGCCATGGCCGTAGACACCGCCGCCTACAGCGAGCAGACCGACCTTCAGCGCGACATCACCGAGATGGTCCGTCAGTTCGCCGACGAGAAGATCATCCCCAACGCCGAGCACTTCGACCACAAGGACACCTTCCCCGAGCAGATCGTCGAGGAAATGAAAGAGCTCGGCCTCTTCGGCGTCACCATCCCCGAGGAGTACGGCGGCATGGGGCTCGACCTCACCACCTACGCGATGATCGTCGAAGAGCTCTCGCGCGGCTGGATTTCGATCTCCGGCGTCGTCAACACCCACTTCATCGGCTCCTACCTCTTGATGAAGTTCGGCACCGACGAGCAGAAGCAGTACTTCCTGCCGAAGATGGCGACCGGTGAGATCCGCGCCGCCTTCTCGCTCTCAGAGCCCGAGGTCGGCTCCGACGTCCAGGGCATCAAGTCGACCGCCAAGAAGGGCGAGGACGGCAACTGGGAGCTCAACGGCCAGAAGATGTGGGTCACCAACGGGCTCGGCTCCAGCGTCGTCTTCGTCCTGATGAAGACCGACCCCAAGGCCGAACCCGCCTACAAGGGCATGACCTGCTTCATCACCGAGAAGAAGCCCTGGGAGGAAACCCAGAGCGGCGAGTTCGAGGGCCTGATCGTGCCGCCGAAGATCAAGAAGATGGGCTACAAGGGCGTCGAGTCGACCGAGCTCGTCTACGACGGCTACAAATGCCCGCCCGAGCGGGTGCTCGGCGGCGAGGAGGCAGGCGTCGGCCAGGGCTTCGTGCAGATGATGGACGCGCTCGAGGTCGGCCGCGTCAACGTCGCCGCCCGCGGCGTCGGCATCGCCCAGCGCGCCCTCGAGCTCGCCCTCCGCTACAGCCAGGAGCGCAAGACTTTCGGCAAGCCGATTGCCGAGCACCAGGCGATCCAGTTCAAGCTCGCCGATATGGCGACCAAGATCGAGGCCGCCCGCCTGCTCACCCGCAAAGCGGCGCAGATGAAGGACGCCGGCATCCGCTCCGACCTCGAGGCCGGGATGGCCAAGCTGCTGGCCTCGGAGACCGGCAAGGAGTGCGTCGAGGACTGCTTCCGGATCCACGGCGGCTACGGCTACTCGAAGGAGTACGAGATCGAGCGCCTCTACCGCGACGCGCCGCTGCTGCTGATCGGCGAGGGAACTTCCGAGATCCAGCGCATGGTGATCGGCAAGAAGCTCCTGCAGAGGCACAAGATCTAGATGGAGCGCGTCTAGCCAGATGGCCTCGACCGCCGACCTGATCCGCACCGCCGTGGAGCGATTCCAGGCGGAAGTCCCGGCGCTGGAGAAACTGAAGCTGGTCTTCGGCCTGCAGCTCAAAGCCCATCACGACATCCAGCTCTACCGGGTCGAGCTGCCCGGGCCGAAGATCAAGAAAGACCTCTCTCAGGACGAGCGGGTGCTGGTCGAAATCGACCGGCCCCAGTTCAACGAGCTGGCCGAGAAGGGCACGATCAAGAGTTACCGCAAGGCGGTCGAGACCGGCCACATCAAGGCCAGCGGCGACTCCAATGTCCTCAAGCTGGTCGCCCAGGTGGTCGAACGGCAAGAGGAACGGGCGAAGCTGAAAAAAGTCCACTAGCGGCGCCCCACTCACTTGCGAGCGCGGATAGCATGCCGCGCCGTCCAACCCAGAGGAGAAGCGAAGAAAGATGAGCGACGAGAAGCACGAGTTCACCACCGACCAGGCCGAGCGCGAGGCGTCCGGGGCGCACGCCTACGGCCGCTACCTGGAGGAGTTCGAGGTCGGCGCGACCTACAAGCACTGGCCGGCCAAGACCGTGACCGAGGCGGACGACCACCTCTTCTGCCTGATCACGATGAACCACCACCCGCTGCACGTCAACGACGTCTACGCGAAGCAGTCCCAGCAGGGGCGCAACGTCGTCGTCGGCCCGCTCGTCTACTCGCTGGCGCTGGGCATGTCGGTCTCCGACGTCTCCGGCAAGGCGATCGCCAACCTCGCCACCGAAGAACTCAGCCATCCCAACCCGGTCTTCCACGGCGACACCCTCTTCTGCGAGACCGAGGTCCTCGACGTGAAGCCGTCGAAGTCGAAACTCGACCGCGGCATCGTCAAGGTCCACACCCGCGTCCTCAACCAAGACGGCGTCCTCGTCGCCGAGTTCAAGCGCCTGGTTCTGGTCCCCCGCCGCGAGCACGGCGAGGCCACGGCCGCGGACAACGTCGACTGACCCAGCGAGGAGCCGTGCGCTCCTCGCCGCCTGACCCGTCCGACCGCACTGCCGTGACGCTTCGGTAGCCCTTCCGGCGTCGAAGCGTCACCTTGCGCGCGCCACCGGCCCGCCGTCGCCCGCCAGAGTCTGGCTCATGCCCGGCCTCCGGCTCCCCCCGACCGAACTGCATCAACTTCTCAATCTTCAGGATTGAGAAGTTGATGCAGTTCGCTAACGACCATGCCTCGAGGGAGCGAAATGGGCTGGAGGACTTGGGGGTGAGAAGGTGAGAGATCGTGACGCCACGCGGGCGATTCGCGAGCTCGCCGAGCGGCAACACGGGGTAGTGGCCCATCGCCAACTGCTGGAGATTGGAGTGGGGTTGGGGGCTGTTCAGCGCCGCTGCGAAGGGGGACTCCTGATACCCGTATTTCACGGCGTGTTCGCCCTCGGCCATCGGCGAATCGGTCTGAGGGGACGGTGGATGGCGGCCGTCCTTGCCTGTGGGCCGGGGGCGGTGCTGTCGCACGGCAGCGCCGCCCAGCTCTGGGGACTGCGTGGCTCGCGTGGCTCGGTTGAGGTTCTTCGACGGTCGGGTGGAGCTCGCCATCAGGGCATTCGCCTGCATCAGACCCGTTCCCTTGGATCTGCGGAGATGACGGAGGAGGCTGGCATTCCGGTTACTTCGATCGAGCGCACCGCACTCGACCTGGCCGGGCGTCTCGACGATAGGCAGCTGGAGCGCCTGTTGGTAGCCGCGGATCGGAGCGGTCGACTGAGTTGGCCGAGGTTGGGGCGCGCCCTGGAGCGCAGGCAGGGTCGCAAGGGCGCCGGCCGCCTCCGTCGTATCGCTGCGGAAGTGGATCCGCGAGCCGTCGAGGCCCTCTCAGGAGTGGAGGTCGATTTCCTGGCTCTGTGTCGCCAAGCGAATCTGCCGCTGCCCCAGGTGAACGTTCTCATCACGGAGCATCTCGTCGACTTCCTCTGGCCTCGCGAGCGGGTGATAGTCGAAACCGACAGCTACGGCTACCACGGTGATCGCCCCGCCTTTGAGCACGATCATCAGGTTGACGTCGATCTGGTCGCCGCCGGCTACGACGTCCACCGCGCCACCGACCGCATGCTCAGATGCGACCCCGATCCCTTCCTTGCCAACGTCCGCCGGGCCCTCCATGAACGACGAGTGCGAACTGCATCAATTTCTCAATCTTCAAGATTGAGAAATTGATGCAGTTCGGATGAGGCTCAGTGGGCCTCGTCGGAGGCGTGGGCCGGAGGGCGGGACTCCTCGGCCAGGGAGGTGATCTCGAGCTGGCCGTGGGCGGCGCCTTCGAGCACCTCGGTCGCCTCCTGGGCGGAGCGGGCGTAGAGCTCGACCAGGAGGTGGACGACGATCTGCTCGTCGTCGTGCTTGTGGAAGCGGACGTGGGTGAAGAACTCGCGCACGCCGGCGTCGCCGAAGGCGCCGTAGGTGAGGAACTCGATCGCCTCCGGGCCAGAGCAGGTCTCGACCCTGTCCTGATCGACGCGGACCGTGCAGGAGGCAACCCAGGGGGTGCCGGCGACCATCCGCTGCCAGCGGTCTTCGATCGGCACCACGCGATCGTCCTGGAAGGTCAGGTGCGGCTGGTCGTGCATGCAGTCGAGGCACTGCACGACCGATTCCTGCACCTCGTCGATTCCTTCGGCGAGGACCCCGCTGTCGGGGTCGACGCGCCGAATCGCGTCGTAATGGATCTGGATCTCCAGGCTCTGGGACCAGCAGCGATAGCAGCGCAGCCAGGCCGCCCGGTCCCCGTTCAGCTCGCTCATGCACCCATTGTCGCGCGGCGAGGACTTCGGCGCGATACGGCGCCGCTCAGGCAGCGGCGCCGGCGCCGGCCCGCTGGCCGACCAGGGCGACGATCTCGCCCATGATCTTGTTGATGTCGAAGTCCTTGGGCGTGTAGACGCCGGCGACGCCGGCCTCGCGCAGGCGTTTGGCGTCGGCGACGGGGATGATGCCGCCGACGACGACGGGCACGTCGACGCCCTCGTCCTTGAGTAGGCGCACGACCTCGGGGATCAGCTCCAGGTGGGAGCCGGAGAGGATCGAGAGGCCGACCACGTCGACGTCCTCCTGCAGGGCGGACTCGGCGATCTCGGCCGGGGTCAGGCGGATCCCCTGGTAGATGACCTCCATGCCGACGTCGCGGGCGCGCAGGGCGATCTGCTCGGAGCCGTTGGAGTGGCCGTCGAGGCCGGGCTTGCCGACGAGGATCTTGATCCGGTGGCCGATCTGCTTGGAGATCTCGTCGACCTTGACCCGGATCGCGTCGAGCTGGTCGCGGTCGGCGGCCGGGGCGGCGCCGCTGACCCCGGTCGGGCCGCGGTAGGCGCCGAAGGCCTCGCGCAGAACCTCGGCCCACTCGCCGGTGGTGGCGCCGGCTTTGGCGGCGGCGATCGTCGCCGGCATCACGTTCTGGCTGTCGTCGGCGGCGACCTTGGCGAGCTCCGCGAGAGCGGCGCTGACGGCCTCGTTGTCGCGCTCGGCCTTCCACTGCTCCAGCGCCTCGATCCGTTCGCGCTCGACCTCGGGGTCGGGGGTGAGGATGCCGCCGTCGGCGCCGGCGGTCAGCGGCGAGTCCTCGCTCTCGATGAAGCTGTTCTGGCCGACCACCTTGAGCTCGCCGCTCTCGATCCGGGCCACCCGCTCGCGATGGGACTCGACCAGGCGGGCCTTCATGTAGGGGACGGCCTTGACCGCGCCGCCGTGCTCCTCGACCACGGCCATCTCGGCCCGGGCGCCCGCGGTCAGCTCCTCGACCAGGCCGTCCATCACCACCGAGCCCTCGAAGATGTCCGGGTACTCGAGCAGGTCGGTCTCGTTCGCCAGCACCTGCTGGATCCGCAGGCTCCACTGCTGGTCCCAGGGGCGGGGCAGGCCCATCGCCTCGTTCCAGGCGGGCAGCTGCAGGGCGCGGGCACGGGCGTCGCGGCTGAGGGTGACGGCGAGCGCCTCGAGCACGATCCGCTGCACGTTGTTCTCCGGCTGGGCCTCGGTCAGGCCGAGGCTGTTGACCTGGACGCCGTAGCGGAAGCGCAGCATCTTCTCGTCGCTCACCCCGTAGCGCTCGCGGCCGATCTGGTTCCAGAGCGCGCCCATCGTCCGCAGCTTGGCGATCTCCTCGACCAGGCGGATGCCGGCGTTGACGAAGAAGGAGATGCGGCCGAAGACCCTGGGGAAGTCCTCCTCGGCGACCTGGCCGCGGGCCTTGACCTCGTCCAGCACGGCAATCCCGGTCGAGAGCGCGTAGGCGATCTCCTGCACCGGCGTCGCCCCGGCCTCCTGCAGGTGGTAGCTGCAGATGTTGGTCGGGTTCCAGCTCGGCACCTCGTTGACACTGAAGGCGACCATGTCGGCGATCAGCCGCATCGAGGGCTCGGGCGGGAAGGCGTAGGTGCCGCGGGAGAGGTACTCCTTGATGATGTCGTTCTGCGTCGTCCCGGTCAGCTTGGCGCGCTCGACGCCGTTCTCCTCGGCGACGGTGACGTAGAGGCCGAGCAGCCAGGCGGCGGTTGCGTTGATCGTCATCGAGGTGTTCATCGCGTCGAGCGGGATGCCGTCGAAGAGCTGGTGCATGTCGCCCTTGTGGGCGATCGAGACGCCGACCTTGCCGACCTCGCCGCGGGCGAGGACGTGGTCGGGGTCATAGCCCGTCTGGGTGGGCAGGTCGAAGGCGACGGAGAGGCCGGTCTGGCCCTTGGCGAGGTTGCCGCGGTAGAGCTCGTTGGAGCGCTTGGCGTCGGAGTGGCCGGCGTAGGTGCGCATCACCCAGGGGCGGTCGCGCTCGGGAAGTCGATGGTTGGGCATGTCCTGCATGGTATTTGACGTTCAGGGATGAGCGCGGAGGAGGGGAGAGGCACCGCATCCCTCCGCACGGGTTCAGGGCCGCCTCCGAAATCCATCGTTCAGGCCTGCCCGGCCCGCATCTTTCTCGCGGCGCTGTGTTTAGGTTGCGACCATGAAGACTCGCTTTGGAGCGATATCTGCCGCTGCCTGCCTCGTCGCGCTGCTCGCCGCAGCCAGCGCTGGGGCGGCGATGATCGGGATCTATCGCAACGGGATGGAAACCACGGCGCAGCGGGCCCAGCTGGTCAAGCTCGCCGGTTCGAGCTGCACGCGGGGAGGGTCCGAGGGGGCGCTGCGGGTCGCGGTCGGCAAACGCACCGACGCCTGCTCCTACCGCACGCCGGTGCTCGGCCGCGACCTCGAGATCTCCGCCACCGAGCGGCTGTTGAGCGGCACGCCGCAGATGCTGCAGCGCAAGGCCTACCTGGCCCTGGAGCTGCGCGCCGGCGCCGGCGCCAAGTACCAGCTGCTGGCCTTCCCGCTGCAGCGCAAGGTGCAGCTGGTCAAGTTCACCGCCACCGGCACCGAGTACCTGGCGATCGCCAAGGACGTCAAAACCTTGATGGGTGTCAACAAAGCCAACGCTCTGCGGCTGCAGGCGGTCAACGTGACCAGCGGCCCCGAAAAGGGCCAGGCGAAGCTGCTCGGCTACGTCGGCGGCGATCTCGTCGCCGAAGCAAGCGACGAAACCGCCGGTGAACTGACCGGCGAGGCCTCGTCCGTCGCGGTCGGTGCCATCAACGGCGCCAACGGCGTCATCGCCAGCATCGACGACGTCGTCGTCCGCGTCCCCAGTCCCTTCTAACCCGGGCTCAGCCGGAGCCCTCGGCGGCCGCGAGCTCGTCGGCGATCAGCCGCGCCAGCGGCAGCGACGAGGTGGCGGCGGGGGAGGGGGCGTTGCGGACGTGGATTGCCCGCTCGGTGCGATGGACGACGAAGTCGTCGACCAGCTTGCCGTCGCGCCCGAGCGCCTGCGCCCTGATGCCGGCCGGGCCGGTTTCCGCCCTGACGCCGCGCAGCTCGGGAACCATCCGCGCCGCCGCGGCGACGAAGGAGCGGCGGCTGGCGGCGTGGCGGATCTCGCTCAGCCCCGCCCGCCAGTGGCGGGCGCCCAGCCGCCAGGTGCCGGGCCAGGCGAGGGTCTCGCCGAGGTCGCGGGCGCGCACCTTGCGCAGCTCGTAGGCGTCCCGGGCCGGCGCCATCAGGGCGCTGGGGCCGATCAGCACGTCGCCGGCCAGCGTCCGGGTCAGGTGGGCGCCGAGGAACGGCAGGTCGGGCTCGGGCACGGGATAGACGTTGGCGCGGACCAGCTTGGCTGCCGGCGCCGGCAGCCGCAGGTAGCCACCGCGAAAGGGGACGATGCGCGGGTCGGCCGGCGCCCCGCAGGCGACGGCGAGGCGGTCGGACCAGAGGCCGGCGCAGAAGACCGCCGCCGCGGCGGCGGTGACGCCCAGGCTGTGGCGGACGGCGATCCGCCCCGGGCGGGAATCGACGCCGATCGCGGTGGCCCCGAGGTGGATCGTGCCGCCGGCCCGGCGGACGTCCTCCGCGTAGGACTCGGCGACGGCGACGAAGTCGACGACCCCGGTCGCCGGCGAGTGCAGGGCGGCGACGCCGCGCGCGTGCGGCTCGACCGCGGCGATCTCGTCGCCGCGCAGGCGTCGCAGGTCGGCGACCCCGTTGGCTCGACCGCGCCGTTCGAGCTCGTCGAGGCGGCTCAGTTCGCCCCCCTCGACCGCGACGACGAGCTTGCCCGACTTCTCGTAGGGGATCTGCCGCTCCTCGCAGTAGTCGTACAGCTCCCGCGCGCCCTGGACGCAGAGTCGCGCCTTCAGCGAGCCCGGCTCGTAGTAGAGGCCGGCGTGAATGACGCCGCTGGAGCGGCCGGTCTGGTGGCGCCCGATCCGGTCCTCGGCCTCGAGCACGCAGAGCCGCGCGCCGGGGCGCCGGGCCAGCAGCTCCCGGGCCACGGCCATGCCGAGGATGCCGCCGCCGACAACGACGATGTCGCACTCCTGCGGCGGCTTCATCTCGCCCCGGCGGGATTGGCCCGAGGCGCCGCCTCGTCCCAGAGCAGGTCTTGGTGGGATTCGGCCACGGGCTTCCAGTCGATCAGGGTCGTGTGCGGCCAGTCGCGCGCCGCTTCGGCCAGGGCGTGGTTGGACTCCTCGACCCAGCTGACTGGAGCGTAGCCGTTGATCGGGAACAGCTCGACCGCCGGCGCCCGCAGGGCGTCGATCCCCGGCAGGTACGGAAAGCGGCTGTCCTGTGGCTTGCTCACTTCGTAAGTTCTTCGGCTTCGACGCGTTGCTTCCTTAAGCGATCGAAGTCCGCCCCCGAGGGCGCCTGACTGCATAATCCGCCTCGATGGCCACCGGCACGATCGAGCGACCGCGTACCTCCGGCCCGGGTTCTGGGCTGGGGGGCGAGTGGAGAGTGATCGTCTGCAACGACAACCACAACACTTTCGAACACGTCGCCGCGACCCTGGCCCGGGTGCTGCCCGGCGTCGGCCTGGACCAGGGGCACCGGTTGGCCGACCAGATCCACAGCAGCGGCCAGGCAATCGTCTGGAGCGGCCTGCGCGAGCCCGCCGAGCACTACTGGGCCGAGCTCGACGCCGCCGGCCTGACGATGGCGCCGCTAGAGCGCGCCTGAGCGCCAGGCTGGGAGCCATCGCCCTGGTGCTCGCCTGCCTGGGCTCGGTCCTGGCCGGCGCCCCGGTGGCGGCCGCCGAGCCGACGCTGCCGCCGGGCTTCCAGGACACGACCGCGATCGCGGGGCTGGACAGCCCGACCGCGGTCCGCTTCGCGCCCGACGGCGAGGTCTTCGTCGCCGAGAAGAACGGCGAAATCCTCCGCTTCGACGACATCGGCGACGAGACGCCGACGCTCTTCGCGGATCTGCGCAAAGCGGTCTACGACAACGGCGACCGCGGCCTGCTCGGGCTGGCGATCGACCCGGATTTCCCCGCCCGCCCCTATGTCTACGCGCTCTACACCTTCGACCACATTCTCGGCGAAGCCGCTCCCTACCCGCGCTGGGGCGAAGAAGCGCTGGAATACCAGGGCGATCCGTGCCCCCAGCCCGGCGACGTCGGCGGGACGGCGGCCGCCTCCTGCCCTGCCACTCGCCCCGCGGGTACAGAAACCTCAAGCCCGGCAGGCACGTCTTCCGGGTCTTCGCCGAGGCGCCTGGCGACAGCGTCGAGTACTCCGAGCCGGCGGTCTACCGCTGGCGGGTCCTGGCGCCGAGCGGCGGCTGAGCCGCCGCTACTCGGCGATCAGCAGGGCGTGCCAGGTGGGCAGCAGCGGCAGGTCGTAGATGCCGATGATGCTGGCCCGGGCGGACTCGATCTCGGTCGAGAACCAGTAGCGCTCGAAATCGGAGCGGCTCTCCCAGATCGAGGTCTGCTGGAAGGCCAGTGGGTCGTCGATCGAGCGGGTCAGCGACCAGTTGCTGGCGCCGTAGGCGGGCATCTTCGCCGCCGCCGGTTCCCAGAGGTCGAGGAAACGATCGCCTCGCAGGGGGGAGATGTGCCAGTCGAGCCTGCAGACCTCCGCCATCAGATACCCCTTTCGAGTCGCGCTTGAAGTTGGCTCATGCTCCGACCTCGGCCCGGATCGCGCCGGGGCCGTCTTCGGTCTTGCCGGCGTCCTCGGACTCGGCCCCGACCAGGATCGCGATCTTGCCGAGATGCTTGTTTTCGTGCAGCAGCTGGTGGGCGCCGGGGACGCCGTCGAAGTCCATCGTCTGCCAGAGCACGGGCCGGACCTTGCCCTCGGCCATCAGCTGGTTGGCCCGCATGCACTCATACGCGTTGGCGAAGTGGGAGCCGATGATCTGCTTCTGGCGCATCCACAGGTAGCGCACGTCGAAGTCGAGCTGGAAGCCCGAGGTGGCGCCGCAGATGACGACTTTGCCGAACGGTTTGACGACGAAGACCGAGGTCGGGAAGGTCGCCTGGCCGACGTGCTCGAAGACGATGTCGGGAGCATCGCCGAGTAGCTCTTTGACCCGCTTGGCGAAGCCGCGCGAGGCCTTGAAGCGCTCCTTGTCGAGGGCCTTGTCGGCGAGGTTCTCCGGCGTCCGCATCATCTCACCGAACTCGCCGCGGTTGATGTAGTCGACGGCGCCGAGCTGCTTGACCAGCTCGCCCTTCTCGTCGGAGGAGACGACGCCGATCGCGTTCGCCCCGGCCGCTTTGCAGAGCTGCACGGCGAAGACGCCGAGGCCGCCGGCGGCGCCCCAGATCAGGACATTGTGCCCCGGCTGCAGCTTGCACTGGTCGATCAGCATCCGGTAGGCGGTGAAGTAGGTGAGCCCGTAGGAGGAGGCCTCGGCCCAGCTCAGGTTCTGAGGGCGGGGCAGCAGCTGCTGGGCCTGCACTTTGGTGAACTGGGCGAAGGAGCCCCAGGTCGTCTCGTAGCCCCAGATCTTCTGGCTCGGCGCGGCGAGCGGGTCGAGGCCGTGGACCTCGACGTCCTCGTAGGAGGCCTGGTTGCAGTGGACGACGACCTCGTCGCCGGGCTTCCAGCGGGTGACGCCCTCGCCGACCTTCCAGACGATCCCGGAGGCGTCGGAGCCGCCGATGTGGTGGCCGTACTCGGGGTGGTCGCCGTAGGGGAAGACCGAGACCGGTTTACCCAGCGCCGCCCAGACGTTGTTGAAGTTGACCCCGGCCGCCATCACGCGGACGATCACCTCGAAGGCGCCGGGCTCGGGGACCTCGATCTGCTCGAGCTGGAAGGCGTCCTTGGGCTCGCCCTGGCGCTCCTCGCGGATCACCCAGGCGGCCATCGTCTCCGGCAGGGTTCCGGGCTCTACGTCAAGCTTCGCGATCGCACTGCTGTCAACGGCCAAAGGGTCCTCCGCAAGTCGTCGGTAAGGGGCCGGAGAATCCTAGTTAAAGAGAGTCTGCTCTGACGTCGGCTGACCAAGCAGGCCAAGGACGCACCGAGCGCCGTGTGCTTTGCACACAAGCGAGGGAGGACGCAGGCATGCGCCGCGTCAGGCGACGTCAGAGAGCTCTGGGGCGGTGATCTCGCGGACCGTGATCTCGACCGGTTCGGGTGGCTCGATCGCCTTGCCGGGGGCGACGCCGAGGTCCTCGACCTTGCGCAACTGCGGCAGCAGCCGGCCCTCCATCGAGCCGACCGCCGAGTTGTAGGACTTGGTCGCGGAGTCGAGCCGCTTGCCGACGGTGTCGAAGTCGCTGAGGAACTTCGAGAAGCGCGAGTGCAGGGTGCCGGCGGCGTCGGCGATCTCGGCCGCCTCGGCGACCATCCGCTCCTGGCGCCAGCCCAGCTCCATCGTCCGCAGCAGCCCGATCAGCGAGGTCGGGCTGACCAGCAGCACGTTGCGCTCCAGCGCGTAGTCGAAGAGCGTCGGGTCGGCGCCGAAGGCGGCGTGCAGGGCGGGCTCGTTGGGGATGAAGCAGATCACCAGGTCCGGCATCTCGCCGGCCTTGAACTGGCCCTGATAGTCCTTCGAGCTGAGCGCGCGGACGTGCTCGCGGGCCTGCCGCGCGTGGCGCTCGAGGTGGACCCGCCGCTCCGCTTCGACCTCCGACTCCTGCGCGTCGAGGAAGGCGTCCAGCGGCACCTTCGAGTCGGCGACGAAGCTGCGCCCCTCCGGCAGCAGGAAGAGCGCGTCCGGGCGCAGTCGCCCCTCTTCGGTCCGCAGCGTCTCCTGCAGCTCGAAGTCGACGTGCTCGGTCATGCCGGCGATCTCGACGCAGCGGCGCAGCTGCAGCTCGCCCCACTGGCCGCGGGTCTGCGGCTGGCGCAGCGCCTTCTTCAGGCCGGCGGTCTCGGAGTTGAGGTTGCCGACCGTCTGCCCCATCTGCTCGAGCAGGGTGCGGGTCTGCAGGTCGGTCTCGCCGCGCTTGCGCACTTCCGACTCGATCTTTTTCTGGCCCTCGGCGATCCGCTCGGCCAGACCCTTGATTTCCGCCTGGCGCTTGTCGATCTCCGCCTGGCGCTTGTCGAGCGACGCCTCGGCGGTCTTGGCGTCGAGCTTGCGCGCCTCGTCGTTGGCTTGAAGCAGGCCGGGAAGCGAGTCGGCGACCGCCTGCGATGCGGCCTCTCGCACCGCCAGCGCGAAATCGGGCTGCTCCAGCGGCTCCTCGCGCCGCGAGACGAGCAGGTAGACGAGCCCGGCGGCGAGCAGAACGACGGCGATGGCGAGGACAACAGTCACGGCTACCGATGGTGACGGCTCGATCAGACGCAATCGCCGTCCTGAAAAGCCGCTTGCAGCGGCTTAGGGGAGGAGAACGTCGTTCTTGGAGGAGGCCCGGTAGGGGCCGACGACCAGTTTGCCGGGGCGGGCACCGGGGATGTCGCCGGCGGCGAGCACATAGGTGCCGCTGGGAAGATCGGTCTGCAGCGTGCCGGGGCTGCCGGCGGGGATCGGTTCGGAGCTGTCCTCCCGCGGGCCGCGGAGCTCCAGCTTGGTGTCCGAGCGGGTCTGGTTGGCGATCACGATCGAGACGGTGAGCGGGCGCTCGTCATCGGCGATCGCCGGCTGCGCGTGGTTCTGGTTCTGCGGGATCTGCTGGGTGCGGGTGGGCCCGGTGCCGACGGCGGCGGGCTGCACGGTCACCGCCTTGGGAGTGATCGTGACGCTGACCCGCAGCGCCACCTGCGGCCGCGGGTCGTTCGGGTGGCTCTGGGCGCCGCAACCGGCCACCGCAAGCGCGACGGCGACGATCGCACCCGCAACCGCGACTCTGGCTCTCCCGCGACCCATCGCGCCGGAATCTAACCGAAGGGCAAGTCGACCACGCGAGCCGTAACGCCATCTTCACCTGCGGCGAGCTCGGCTCCGGGCTCGGCCTCGCGGCGCAGGATCGCCAGCCCGATCGGTCCGAGGGCGGGGGAGACGGCGCTGCCGCCCAGTTTCCCGACCTCCTTCTCGCCGAGCCGCAGCGCCGTGCCGGGCTCGGCCGGGGCGCTCAGGCGCAGCCCCCGCAGGTGGCGGTTGGGGCGGCCCTTGTAGTGGAGGCGGGCGACCGTCTCCTGGCCGATGTAGCAACCCTTGGTGAAGCTGACGGCGGCCTCGACGATCCCCGCCTCCGCCGGCATCGTCTCGGTTCCCATCTCGGCGCCGAAGCGGGGCCTGCCCGACTCGATGCGGAGGATCTCGGCGGCCGCGGGGGAGACCGCAACCGCGCCTGCCGCCAAGAGGGCGTCGCGCAGCCGCTCGGCATCCGCGATGGCGGCGATCAGGTCGATCCCGGCGCCCGTCCCCACCGCCAGGCACCCGGTCCCGGCGACGGCGCTCGCTTCGCAGGCGTTCTCCGGCAGCGCCGCGGTACCGGCGACCTCGACGCTGCGGGGCCCGATCAGCGAGAGGATCGCCCGCTCCTCGCTGATGTCGGCAACCTTCACCTCACGCCCGATCGAGTACATCTCGAGATGGCGCCGGGTCGCCGCCAGCGCCTCCGGCTCGGTGTCGATCAGGATCTCCTCGGCGGCGGGCCGCAGCACCCGCATATCCGCCTGCATATGCCCCTTGCGATCCAGTAGCGCCGCGTACTGCCCATCTCCAGGCTCGAGCGCCTCGACGTCGTTGGTCAGCTGCCCCTGCAGGTATTCGGCGGCATCGGGCCCACTGACCTGCAGCACGCCCCGATCCGAGCGATCGACCAGCCCACATTCCTCGCGCAGCTGCCGGTACTGCGCATCCAGCTCAACGGTGATGGTTTCGCTCATGACCCGATTCTAGGAAGCGCTCGCGATGGGCGGTATGGGTGACCCCGAACGAGCCTCCCGCTGTTGCGAGAGAGGGGTCACCCATACCGCCCCCACGCCCCTCCCCGCTGTTGCGAGAGCGGGGTCATCCCCATCGCTCCACCCGCGCGCATTTTTAGACGAATCGAAACATCTTTTAGATGTGTCAAAATCAGCAGCCATGAAATCTTCCACAAACGGAAACGGGATCAGCCGCCGCCGCCTGCTCGGCGGCGCGGCCGCCGTCGCGGCTCCCGCCGCGATCGGGCTCAGCGGCCTCCTCAATGGCCGTGGCGCGGGCCCAGACAGCGCTCTTGCCGCCGAGGCTCCCGCGGCCAATGCCCACGCCGGCCACGGCGAGTTCCCGCACGCCACCTTCGCCGCCGGGACCGCGGTCGACCACCGTGCCAACGGCTTCGACCCGAGCGAGCTCCTGCGCGACTTCGACTACGGCACGACCCGGCGCCTGGCCAGCGGGCGCGTTCTGCGCGAATGGGAGATCGTCGCCCACGACAAGGAGATCGAAATCGCCCCGGGGGTCAAGTTCGAGGCCTGGACCTACAACGGCCGCGTCCCCGGGCCGACCCTGCGGGCGCGCGAGGGCGAGCTGCTGCGGATCCGTTTCGTCAACGCCTCCGAACACCCGCACACGATGCACTTCCACGGCATCCACCGGGCCGGGATGGACGGCATGCCCGGCATCGGCGAGCTCGGCGGCGGCGGCCAGGTCGAACCGGGCGAGAGCTTCGCCTACGAGTTCGACGCCTCGCCCTTCGGCCTCCACCTCTACCACTGCCACGTCGCCCCGCTCGCCGCCCACATCGCCCGCGGCCTCTACGGCGCCTTCGTCATCGACCCCAAGCAGGGGCGCCCGGAAGCCGACGAGATGGTGATGGTGATGAACGGCTTCGACACCAACTTCGACCTCGCCAACGAGGTCTACGCGGTCAACAGCGTCGGCTTCCACTACGTCAACGAGCCGATCCGGGTCGAGCGCGGCAACCTCGTCCGTATCTACCTGGTCAACGCGCTCGAGTACGACCCGCTCAACTCGTTCCACGTCCACGGCAACTTCTTCCAGCACTACCCGACCGGGACCTCGCTGGCGCCGAGCGAGTACACCGACACGGTGATCCAGGGGCAGGGGCAGCGGGGCATCCTCGAGCTGGAGTTCCCCTTCGACGGCGACTACATGTTCCACGCCCACGTCAGCGAGTTCGCCGAGCTCGGCTGGACCGGGTTCTTCCGGGTCGGCGATCCCTCGCGGATGACCCCGGTCGCCGCCGCGGCCGCCTATTGCGACCTGCCCTGGGGCAAGGGCGAGGGCAAGGCGTGATGGAGGCGGGAGCGCAGGCCGCGCGCGGCCCCGGCGGCGGCCTGCCTACCTGGGCGCTGGGAGCGATTCCGCTGGCCCTGATCGCGGTCGCGATCGGCGCCTTCGCCCTGCTCGGGGGACCGGGCCTGGGCGAGCGCAGCGGCCCGCCGGTCGAGGAAGTCGCGGTCGAGCGCACGGCCCTGCACCCCGGCCAGATCGAGCTGACCCTGCGCAACGACGGCCCCGACCCCGTCTCGGTCGCCCAGGTCGCCGTCAACGACGCCTACGCGCCGTTCCTCGCCAGCGGCGGCAACGAGATCGGCCGCCTCGGCTCGACCACGCTGGACATCTCCTACCCCTGGATCGAGGGCGAGGCCTACGAGATCTTCGTCCTCACCTCCTCCGGCGGCACGATCGAGGCGTCGATACCGGTTGCCGCCGAAACGCCAGAGGCGGACGCCGACTTCTACGGGCTGATGGCGCTGCTGGGGATCTACGTCGGCGTGATCCCGGTCAGCCTCGGGATGCTCTGGCTGCCCTTCCTCGGCCGCCTCGGGCGGCGCTGGATGAGCGGCCTGATCGCCTTCACCGTCGGCCTGCTCGCCTTCCTGGCGATCGACGCGGCGCTGGAGGGCCTGGAGATCGCGGCCGAGGCCCCGGCCGCCTTCGGCGGCACCAGCCTGGTCTTCGTCGGCGCCCTCGTCGCCTATCTCAGCCTGGCCGGCATCGACGCGTACCTCTCCCGGCGCGGCCGGCGCGGCGGTGGCGCGGCGGCGAGCGGCGGCGCCTACCTGGCCCTGCTCGTAGCGATCGGGATCGGCCTGCACAACCTCGGCGAGGGGTTGGCGATCGGCTCCGCCTACGCCACCGGGGCGCTGGCGCTGGGCGCCTTCCTGGTCGTCGGCTTCGCGATCCACAACACCACCGAGGGGCTGGCGATCGTGGCGCCGCTGCGGGGTGGGGCGGGGGACGAGATCGAGCGACCCGGCCTCGGGCGCCTGATCGGCCTCGGCCTGATCGCCGGCGCCCCGGCGATCCTCGGCGCCTGGATCGGCGCCTCCGCCTTCAATCCCAGCCTGGCGGCGCTGCTCTTCGGCGTCGGGGTCGGCGCGATCACCAGGGTGATCGTGCAGATCTCGCCGGCGATGCGCGACGAGGACGGGCGCCTGCTCTACCCGTCCAGCGTCATCGGGATGCTCGCCGGCATCGCCATCCTCTATCTCACCGGCCTGCTGGTGTCCGTCTGATGGCGGCCGCGGAGGGGCGCGGCAAGCGCGCGCCCAGCACCGAGGCGATCGAGGACTACGCGAAGGCGATCTACGCGATCTCGCGCGAGCGCGATGGCCTCGTCCTCAACGGCGAGGTCGCGCAGCGGCTGGGGGTGACGCCGGCGACGGCGACCTCGATGCTGAAACGCCTGGCCGGCCTCGGGCTGGTCGACTACATGCCCTACAAGGGCGTCAGCCTCACCCCGGCGGGCGAGAAGGTGGCGCTGGAGGTGATTCGCCACCACCGCCTGATCGAGGCCTATCTGTCGGAGGCGCTGGGGATGCCGGCCGACCGCGTCCACGAGGAGGCGGAGGTACTCGAGCACTACATCTCCGAGGAGCTGGAGCTGCTGATCGCCGCCAAGCTCGGCGAACCGAGCCACGACCCGCACGGAACCCCGATTCCAGGGCCGGACCTGCTGCCGCCGCCCGGCGAGGGCAGGGGCGGGTGAAGCTGGCGCGGCGCAGCGAGGCAACCGTCGAGGACGTCCTCCCCGGCGAGGCCCGGGTCGCCGACGCGGCGCGGCGCTCGCTCGACGGCCATGCCACCGGCCTCGGCCGGATCTGGCCCTTCCTCGGGCCCGCCTTCATCGCCGCCGTCGCCTACATCGACCCCGGCAACTTCGCCACCAACATCGCCGGCGGCGCCAAGTTCGGCTACCTGCTGCTCTGGGTCGTGCTGGCGGCCAACCTGATCGCGATGCTGGTGCAGACGCAGTCGGCCAAGCTCGGCATCGCCACCGGCAGGAACCTGGCCGAGCTCTGCCGCGAGCGCTTCTCCCGCCGCACCTCGATCGGCCTCTGGCTGCAGGCCGAGCTGGTGGCGATGGCGACCGACATCGCCGAGGTGGTCGGCGCCGCGCTCGGGCTCCACCTGCTGTTCGGGATCCCGCTCTTCCCGGCCGGGATCATCGCCGGCGCCGGCGCCTTCGCGATCCTCGGTCTGCAGCAGATGGGATACCGGCGCCTGGAGGCGGGGATCAGCGTCCTCGTCGGCGTCGTCGTCGCCTCCTTCGTCTTCGAGCTGGTCGATTCCAGCCCCGACGGCGGCGAAGTCGCCAAGCACCTCTTCGTGCCCGGCTTCGCCGGCACCGAGAGCATCCTGCTCGCGACCGGGATCATCGGCGCGACGGTGATGCCGCACGTCGTCTACCTGCACTCGGCCCTGACCCAGCGCCGCATCGTCGGCCGCGACGCGGCCGAGAAGAAGAAGATCCTCGGCTTCGAGAAGGTCGACGTCGTGATCGCCCTCTCGCTGGCCGGGCTGGTCAACCTCTCGATGATGATCGTCGCCGCCGCCCTCTTCAACGAGAGCGGGCTGACCGGCGTCGACTCGATCGAAGGCGCCTACACCGGCTTCCAGCAGCTCGTCTCCGACCGCGCCGCGGCGATCTTCGGGATCGCCCTGCTGGCCTCCGGCTTCGCCTCCTCCTCGGTCGGGACGATGGCCGGGCAGGTGGTGATGCAGGGCTTCATCCGCCGCCGCATCCCGCTCTTCCTGCGCCGCGCGATCACCCTGGCGCCGGCGCTGGTGGTGCTGGCGCTCGGCATCAACCCGACCGACGCCCTGGTCGGCAGCCAGGTCGTCCTCTCCTTCGGCATCCCCTTCGCCCTGGTGCCGCTGCTGATCATCGCCAGCAAGCGCGAGGTGATGGGGGACCTGGTCAATCCCGGCTGGCTCTCGGCGCTGGCCGGGGTGCTCGCCAGCCTGATCATCGCCCTCAACGTCTTCCTCCTCTACGAGGTCTTCCTCGGCTGATGGAGCGACGGGGGGAATTTCGCATCGGCTCGCGCCTGCGGGCCGAGCCGGCGGCGGTCTGGGAGCGGGCGATGAGCGCCGAGGGGATCAACGCCGAGCTCGGGCCGTTGCTGCGGATGACGGTGCCGCGCGGGCTGGAGAGCCTCGACCTGCACGGGCTCGAACCGGGACCGCTGGGCCGCAGCTGGCTGCTGCTCTTCGGGCTGCTCCCGATCGACTACGACGAGATCGGGCTGGAGCGGATCGAGCCGGGGCGGTGCTTCCTCGAGCGCTCGACGATGCTCTCGCAGCGCCTGTGGGAGCACGAGCGGACGATCGAGCCCACCGGCGAGGGCACGACGATCGTCGACCGCCTCGCCTGGGAGCCGCGGCTGCCGCTGCCGGGCCGGCTGCTGCGCCCCCTGATCGCCGCTGTCTTTCGCCACCGCCACAAGCAGTTGCAGCGCCACTTCGGCGGCGGCCCGCTGCCGCAGCGCTAGGCTTCCGGCGTGGCCCTCGCAGACGACTTCCAGCGCGTGCTCGACGCGCTGCCGCCCGACTGGACCGACCTCGAGCTCGACCTGCGGATCGACGACGAGGCCCAGTACATCGACAGCGCCGTGGCGCTGAGCCAGGTCAACGCCCAGGTCTACTCGCACGCCGACTGGCACTGGCGCCTGCTGGTCGCCCACAGCTTCGGGCACGCCGCCGCGGCGGAGACGGTCAAGGGCGTGCTGGCGAAGCTCGACGGCGAAGGCGTCAGCGGCGAGCTGGCGGTCGCCGAGGTGCGCGAGGGGCGCTCCGAGGTCGTGCAGATGTGGGGCCGGCCGGAGAGCGTCCGCGAGGAGTTCCGCCAGCGCCGCTCGATCTAGTGACGGGTTCCTGATGGCGCGGGTACTCGCCGTCGCCGACCTGATGCTGGGGAGCAAAGTGCAGGCGACGCTGACCGCTGCCGGCCACGACGTGATGCTCTCGCCCTCTCTGCAGGAGGCCGATTTCGACGGGGTCGAGCTGCTGGTCGCCGACCTCGATGCCGAGAACCCGGAGGCGCTGGTCGGGCTGGGGGTGCCGGTGCTCGGTTTCTACTCGCACGTCAACGCCGAGACGCGGGAGGCGGCCGAGGCGGCGGGCGTCGACCTGGTGGTGCCGCGCTCGCGACTGGCGCGGGAAATGCCCGATCTCGCGAAGCGCCTGCTCGAGGGCTGAGCCGGACACAGAGGCCGGGGCGGGGTCCCGGGTAGGACTCGCCTGCGCGAACTGCGGGGAGGCTTGGCGAGTCCCACCCGGGACCCGTGCACCTCTCAGGGCAGGTCGAAGGCTCGGTTGATGTTCACGGGACGCTGCAGGAGGCCATGCGTCACGTCCCAGGTCGACCAGGTGCGGAGGACTGCTGGATCGAACTCGGCGGGGTGGAGGTCGGGGAGCAGGGCCTTGAGCTGGGCCTGCTGGTCGGCGTGGTCGAGGGCCGGGTCGGCGGCGAGGAGGTCGTCGAGCGCCTGGGCGGGGTGCTGCTCGGCGAAGGCGTAGCCGCGGCGGGTGGCGCCGACGACGGCCTGGACCAGGGCTGGATCGTCGTCGAGCGTGTGGCGCGAGGTGGTAAGGATCAGCTCGGGATACGGGGGCGCTCCGTAACGATCGACCTTGAAGATGCGTACGGAGATGCCCTGGCGCTGCAGCGCCACGCCCTCGGCGTTCCAGAAGCCGGTCGCGGCGTCGACCCTGCCGGCGGCGAGGGAGGAGACGGCGCTGAAGCCGATCGTCACCTCGTCGACCAGGGCCGGGTCGCCGCCGTCGGCGCTGACCTCGGAGTCGACCACGGCTTCGTCGGAGGGCAGGCCGGTCACCCCGACCGTGCGCCCCTCGAGGTCGCGGGGACGCCGCACGCCGCCGTCGGCGCGGGCGATCACCGCGGCCAGCGGGCGCTGCACGATCGGCATCAGGCCGACCAGGTCGAGCCCCTTCTCGCGAGCGATGCCGAGGTCGTGGATGTCGAGGATCGCGAACTCGGCGCGGCCGGCGGCGAGGAGCTTCGGGGCATCGGTCGTTTCGCCCGGCTGCTGGATCTTCAGCGCTACTCCGGCCTCGTCGTAGAAGTCCTCGGCCTGCGCCGCGTAGATGCCGGAGTGGACCGGATTCGGGACGAAATCGAGCACAAGCGTCGCGCCTTTCGGCACGCCCGGTTCCGCGCCGCCCCCGCCGCAGCCGGCGGCGCCGGCGAGCAGGAGGACGGCCGCCAGCAGCGCGACAGCACGTCTCATCTGGATGCGAACTTATTTCATTGAGCAAATATGAGTAGACTGCCGCCGCTTACCTGATCACGGGATCGAGGAGGAGAACAGAGTGCAGGAACGAGGTCTAGCCGCATATCTTGCTGAGTTAATTGGCACGCTTTTGCTGGTCTTTTTCATCACCAGCGTGGTGGTGCTGTTCGTATCGACCGGAAGCCAGGCTCAGTTCGGCTCGGATTTCGCGGTCATCGGGCTGGTCCACGCCTTCCTGCTGTTCGGACTGATCGTCATGTTCGGCGTCGTCAGCGGTGGGCATTTCAACCCCGCGGTGACGCTTGCCGCGCTGGCGATCAGGCGGATCAAGCCGCTTGACGGCGTCATCTACATGCTCGCCCAGCTCTCCGGAGCGGTCCTTGGCGCCTTGCTGACCAAGGGCCTGCTGCTCGACGAGGGTCGCGCCACCCATTACGGCGCCGCCCAGGTCAGCGGCTTGCTGAGCGGCAATTTCCCCGGGATGATCGTCGAGGCGGTCGGCACCTTCTGCCTCGTCCTCGTCATCCTCGCCGCGGTTTACTCGAAAAAGAGCCTCAAGGACTGGGCGCCGTTGGCGATCGGCACCACCCTCGGCTTCATCGTCATGGTTGGCGGGCCGCTGACCGGCGGTTCCTTCAACCCGGCCCGCTGGTTCGGCCCCGCCCTCGTCGGCAACACCTTCGGCGGCGTCTGGCCCTACCTGGTCGGCCCGATCGTCGGCTCGCTGCTCGCGGCCCTCGTCTTCCGCTTCGTGCTGGAGCCGGGTGGCGCTGCACCGACCGAACCGCCGGAGCGGGTCAAGCCGAAGGCTGCGCCCAAGCCTGGCGCCCAGCCTGAGACCTCCAGCTGAGACGTACCTGAGCCGCCGGGCCTGGCCGGCCCGGCGGTTGCAGTAGCTTGGGCAGCGTGCGAAGGGTCACCTTCTCCCGCAACTACACGCTCTCTCTTTCCCGCACCTGCCAGTGCTATTGCAAGTACTGTGCGTTCGCCACGCACCAGGCGCATATCCATGCGCCCGATGAGGTCGAGCGGCTGCTGGACGAGGCGCAGCGGCGGAACGCCAAGGAGCTTCTGGTTCTCACCGGCGAGCGTCCGGAGGTCAACCCCCTTGTAGCAGCGGAGCTGTCGAAGTGGGGGCATGAGGATTTCACGTCCTACGTCGTCTGGGCGTGTGAACGGGCGCTTGAGCGGGGAATGCTCCCGCACACCAACCTGGGCGTGCTGGACCACGCAGACCTGGCGCGCTTGCGAGAGGTCACCGCTTCGCAGGGCCTGATGCTGGAGTCGATATCCGAGCGGCTGATGGACACCGTCCACGCTGGATCTCCAACCAAGCATCCGGCCAGGCGCTTGGCGACGATCGAGGCCGCTGGCGAGCTACGGATCCCATTCACCAGCGGAATCCTCGTCGGGATTGGCGAGACCGAGGATGAGCGGGTCGAATCGCTCGAAGCGTTGGCGAAGTTGCATGAGAAGTACGGGCACCTTCAAGAGGTGATCCTCCAGAACTTCGTGCCGCATCCGAAGTACTACGGGGCCGAGGTGGCTGAGATCGCGGATGCGGCTTCGCGCGAGCGGTGGGCGGGAGACGGGGACGACCCCTCCCTCGCAACAGACAGGGAGGCTCGTCCGGGGTCATCCCCATCTCCCGGCGCCGACGGCGAGCTGCCGATGCCGGACTGGGCGAGTCCCGTGGGGATCGACGAGATCAAGCGGCTGATCCAGGAGAGCAAGCGGCTGATGCCGGATGTCGGGGTGCAGATCCCACCGAACCTTTCCGATTGGTGGTCCGAGCTGGTTGAAGCTGGAGCGACCGACCTTGGCGGGCTTTCCGCGAATGGGGACCACATCTCTCCCGAGCACGCCTTCCCGAGCCCGCACCAGGTCCGAAAGGAGTTGGCACCCAAGGGGTTTGCGCTGACCGAGCGGCTTTGCGTCTATCCGCAGTACATGGATCAGGAGTGGATGGAGCAGGGCGTCCTGGACGTGATCAAGCTCAAGTACTGGAGCTTCATTCCGCGGCGAGGCTCGGGGCGCAGGAGCGAAGAGACGCTGGCGCCCGGACTGGCCGAGACGGCGATCGTCAAGGGGCGTGAGGGACTGGAGCTCTCCGAGGACGAGTTGACGGCGTTGTTTAGCGAGAACCGGCCGGAGGTCGTTGAGGAGATGCGGGTTGCCGCGGATGAGCTGCGGGCGGAACTGCACGGGGATCGGGCCACGTTCGTCGTCAACCGCAACATCAACTTCACCAACATCTGCATCGTCGGCTGCGCCTTCTGCGGGTTTGGGCAGGGGAAGCGCTCGCCCGACGCCTACGAGGTCTCCGAGGAGGACTTCGCGGCGCGGATCGTCGAGGCGGTCGAGTTCGGGGCGACGGAGCTCTGCATGCAGGGCGGGATCCATCCGGACCTGACCCTGGAGGAGTACGGGAAGTGGCTGCGCCTGGCGCAGGACGTGGCTCCGCAGCTGCACCTGCACGCCTACTCGCCGATGGAGGTCCACTACATGTGCGAGCGCTCGGGCAAGCCGCCCGCGGAGGTCTTCGAGTACCTGCTCGAGTGCGGCCTCGGCTCGACCCCGGGGACCGCGGCGGAGGTGCTCGACGACGGCGTGCGGCAGCGGATCTCGCCCAACAAGCTGCCCGCCGACCGCTGGGTCGAGATCATCGAAGCCTCCCACCGGGCCGGCCTGCGCTCGACCTCGACGGTGATGTTCGGCCACATCGAGGAGCCGCGCGAGCTGGCCCGGCACATGCGCGTGATCCGCGCCCTGCAGGAACGGACCGGCGGCATCACCGAGTTCGTCCCGCTCAGCTTCATCCCCTTCAACACGATGCTCGGCCGCACCCACGGGATCGAGGAGATCTCGATGGCGGACAACCTCAAGCACACCGCCGCCTTCCGCCTGGCGCTGGGGAGGACGATTCCGAACCTGCAGGCGAGCTGGGTGAAGATGGGCCTGGAGGGGGCTACCGAGTCCTTGCGCTGGGGCGTCAACGACCTCGGCGGCACGCTGATGGAGGAGAACATCTCGCGCATGGCCGGCTCCCAGCACGGGGTGCGGCTGGAGCCCGAGCAGCTGATCGAGGCCGCCCGCGCCGCCGGCCGCGAGCCGGCCCAGCGCACGACGCTCTACGAGATCGTCGAGACCTACGAGCCCGCACCGCTTTCGCTTTAGCCGTTCCCGATCCGGGTAGCCGGTACTCGAAAGAGACCGACGAACACGAAAGGAACGCGATGAGCGACGAGGTTCGCAACAAGGACGACGCCAAGGGCCGAGTCAAGGAGGCCGCAGGCGATCTCACCGGCGATGACAGCTTGAAGCGGGAGGGAAAGGTCGACCAGGCCGGCGGCAAGGCCAAGGAGGGCGTCGAGAAGGTCACCGACAAGGTCAAGGACGCCCTCAAGCGGGACTAGCGAAAGAGATCCTCGTGGCGCGGCCGGCGCAGGGCGGCCGCGCCGGGACCGTCCTCGGCGTCGACGTGGTGGCCGAGGCCGCGGACGATCGCGGCGGGGACGCCGCTGGCCTTATCGCGGACCAGGTCGGCGGCGCCGGCGGCCTCGTCGGCGATCGCGATCAGGGTTGCCTCGAGCTTGCGACCGCCGCTGTCGCGGCGCCCACGCCAGTCGTCCAACGGCGCCAACCCCGCGCAGCCGATCGCCACCTCTGCCTGGCCCAGGCGCCAGGCCCGGCCAAAACTGTCGCTGATTACGACTGCCACCGTGGGGGGGAGTCGGGCATGGGGGTCGGCGGACACTCCCCGCTTTTGTCCGCCGACCCCCGTGCCCGACTCCCCAACGGCGGCCGAAGTAATTTCGCTCCGGATATTGCGGGCGGAGGCGTCGGGGTCTTCGGGCAGGAGGCAGACCGTGTCCGCGTCCGGCAGGTTGGAGCTGTCGATGCCGGCATTGGCGCAGACGAAGCCGTGCTTGGTCTCGACGATGAGGACGCTGCGCTCGGCCCGCAGCACCTCCTCACTCTCATCGAGGATCAGCTGGACCAGCGCTGACTCTTTGCCGAGGACCGCGGCAAGCTTGCGCGCTTCTGCGCTCGGCAGGACCGAGGAGAGCTTGCGGATGCGGCCCTCTGCCTTGGAGACGATCTTCTGCGAGATGACGATGACGTCGCCATCCTCAAGCGCGGCGCGAGCGGCGATCTCCTCGCCAACCCGCATCCCCTCGTTGAACTCAGGCAACCCGGTTACCGGCAGGACGCGAAGGCCCTCCTCGCTCATATCCCCAGCGCCTTGGCGGTGCGACGGGCGCGGCCGGGGCGGGACGCGAGCTCACGGGTGAGGGCGATGACGTCGGCCGGGGTGTCGAGGTCGAGCCCCAGCGAGGGCAGCTCCTCGACCGCGAAGGCGATGCCTGCCTCACGGGCGGCGGCGACGTGGCGGGCGCAGCTGCCCTCGCCGAAGGCGGGGACGATCGCGTCGGGCGGGCTCAGCGCCAGGGCGTTGGTGCCGGTCCCGTGGCGGTCGGGGACGATCCCGACGTAGCGCTCGGGAAGGGCCGTCAGCAGCCGGTCCAGCTCGCGCGGCTCAAGCAGCGGGCAGTCGCCGGGCAGGAGGACGACGCAGGTTGCTCCCTCGGCTTCGGCGCGGGCGATCCCCGCCAGCGCCGCCGCGACGTGGCCGCCGTCAGCGGGGTCGGGAACCACCTCGGCGCCGACGCCGGTGGCGAGTTCCTGGGCGACGGGGTCGCCGCTGACGACGATCGTCCGCTCGATCGTCCGCGCCCCCCCGATCGCCTCGAGCACGTCGGCGACCATCGCCGCCGCCAGCGTCCGGCGCTGCTCGCCGCCGAGACCGGCGGCGAGGCGCTGCTTGGCGGCATTGAAGCGCTTGACGGGGAGGACTGCGGTGGCGTTCAACCTGCAGCGAGGGTAGCGGCGTAGTCGAGCACGACGCGGGCGACGCGGGCGCGGCCGCTGGCGCCCTCCATCAGGGTCGCGGCGGCGAGCGTCGCGACCTCGACCGGGGGCGGGTCGGGGTCGCCCTCGTCGACGACCATGCCGTCGATCAGCCCGGCGTACAGCGAGGCGACGCCAGCGGCCGTGGTCGGCCGGCTGAGCGCCTGCATGAAGCGGTCCGTCGGCCCCTTGACGACCGCGCCGGCGACGTAGGGGCTGACCGCGACGACCGGGGCGGGGGAGGCGGCGATCGCGTCGCGCATGCCGGGCACGGCGAGGATCGGGCCGATGCTGATCACCGGGTTGGAGGGGCCGATCACGATCGCCTCGGCGGCGCGCAGCGCGTCCAGCACCTCGCGGCTCGGCTCGGCGTGCTCGATCCCCTCCAGCTCGACGCCGACGACGTCGGGCTCGCCGCGGTCGACGATCAGGTACTCCTGCAGCTCGCGCCGCCCGGCGGCGGTGAGGACCTTGGTGCGGACCGGCGCGTCGGACATCGGCAGCACCCTCGCCTCGACCCCGAGGCCGCGGGCGATCTGCGCCTGGGCGTCGGTCGCCCGCCCGCCCGCCTCGATGAACTGGCGCCGGTAGAGGCAGGCGGCGAGGTCGCGGTCGGAGAGTCCGAACCAGCTCGGCGCGCCCAGCTTCTGCAGTCGCTCGAAGACGGTGAAGGTGTCCTCGCGGATGCCCCAGCCGCGCTCCTCGTCGATTTCGCCGCTGAGCCAGTAGGTGACGAGGTCCGGGTCGGGCGAGACGTGGACCCCGAGCGCCTCGATGTCGTCGCCGGTGTTGGCGATCACCGTCAGGTCGGAGCCGAGCTCCTCCTGCATCCCGGCAGCGAGTTTGGCGCTTCCGGTGCCGCCGGCCAGGAGCGCGACTCTCATAGCCCGCCTATTCCCAGTGGTCGGCGTCGGGCAAACCGGTGAGGCGGATGCCGGCGTGCGCCTTGTAGCGGCTGTTGACCGAGATCAGCATCGGCGTCAGCTGCTCGACGATGCGGGCCATCTCCAGCGGTCCGGCGTTGACCGCGCGCAGGCCCGGGATCAGCTCGATCAGCCGCGCCACGCGCGCCTTGTCGGCCTTCTTGTTTCCGCAGACGAGGACGTCCTCGCCCAGCTCGGCGCCGGTGTCGGACAGGGTCGGGGCGCCCACGGTGTGCAGGGCGGCGACGACGGTGACCCCCTCGGGCACCATCTCCTGCGCCTGCTGAGCGGCCGAGCCCTGCCAGACGCCCAGTGAGCGGGTCGCTTTACCGCTGACCGCGGCGGCCAGCGGGACCGTGCAGTCGCAGAGGATCTGGCCGGGCGCCAGCGCCTCGCGCAGGTTGTTGAGGTTCTCCGACTGGGCGCGGAAGGGGACGGTCAGGAAGACGACCTCGCCCGCCTTCGCCGCCTCGCCGTTCTCGAGCCCGGTGACGTCGGCTCCCGGTACCGCGGCGCGCACCTTGGCGGCGGCCTCCTCGGCCCGCTCGGCGGAGCGGGAGCCGAGCACGACGGGCGCTCCGGCCTGGGCCCAGCGGGTGGCCAGACCGGCGCCGAGGGCGCCGGTGCCGCCGATGATCGGTATCGGTGCGAGGTCCGTCATGCGGGCGCCAGTCTATGCTCATCACCGCATGAGGCTGGAGGGACGCAAAGCACTGGTCACCGGCGGCGCCAGCGGCATCGGCGCCGCGATCGCCGCCCGGCTCGCCGCCGAGGGCGCCGAGGTCTGGGTCGGCGACATCGACACCGATGGCGCGGAGAAAATCGCGGGCGAGGTCAACGGCCACGCGATCCACCTCGATGTCACCGAGCTCGAGTCGGCCCAGGCCGCCGTCGAGGCCGCCGGCACGCTGGACATCCTCGTCAACAACGCCGGCACCGACGAGTTCGGCTTCTTCACCTACACCACGCCCGAGCAGTGGCAGCGGGTGCTGGCGATCAACCTGGTCGGCGTCCTCAACTGCACCTACGCGGCGCTGCCGGGCATGCAGCAGGCGAAATATGGCCGCATCGTCAGCATCTCCTCTGAGGCGGGGCGGGTCGGCTCCAAGGGCTCGGCCGTCTACTCGGCCGCCAAGGCGGGGATCGTCGGCTTCACCAAGGCGATCGCCCGCGAGAACGCCCGCTACGAGATCACCGCCAACGCGATCGCCCCCGGCCCGATCGAGACCCCACTGCTGATGGGCGCCAAGGAGTTCGGCGAGATCGGCGAGAAGGTGATCGAGACGATGAAGAGCTCGACCCAGATGGGCCGCCTCGGCCAGCCCGAGGAGGTCGCCGCAGCCGTCGCCTTCCTCGCCTCCGACGACGCCACCTACGTAACGGGCGAGACCCTAGGCGTCAGCGGCGGCTTGGGCATGGTCTGAGCCCTCCGGCCTTCCCGTCCCGCGGGGGGAGAATTTGGATCGAGTGATGCCTTAAGCCGGTCATGGGCGGCTTGAGGCATCACTCGATGTCGGTTTGGGAGTTGGCGCGGGAGCAGCATGGGGTTGTTGCCCATGCGCAGCTTGTGGGCAGGGGGTTGAGCCGGCATGGGATTCGGCATCGGGTGGAACGAGGGAGGCTGTACCGGGTGGCGACTGGCGTCTACGCGGTCGGCCGTGCGGATCTGACGAGGCAGGGCGAATGGATGGCGGCGGTTCTCGCCTGCGGCGATGGCGCTGTGCTCAGCCATGGCAGCGCCGCGGCGCTTCTGGGCATCGGGGAGGAGCGGGGCGATCTCATCGAGGTCTCGCTGCGCTCGGACACGGTCCGGCGCCGGCCGGAGATCCGGGTCCACCGCCGCCCGGGCCTCCGCGACGAGGACGTCGGCCTCTGCGACCGTATCCCGGTGACCAGTCCGGCGCAGACAATCATCGATCTCGCCGCCGGGCTCGACCGGATCAGCGTCGAGCGCCTGGTCGACGAGGCGGATCGGCTCGGCTGCATCTCGCCGCCAGCTCTGCGGGAGGCGCTCGACGCTCGCCCCGGCGTGCCAGGCGTCGCTCGCCTGCGAAACTGGCTCGACCGGCGCACCTTCCGGCTCACCCGCTCCCGCCTGGAGCGGCTCTTCCTGCCGATGGCAAGGGAGGTCGGCCTGCCCGTCCCCGCGACCAAAGTTTGGGTCAACGGTTTTGAGGTCGATTTCCACTGGCCGGACCTGCGCTTCGTGGTCGAGACCGACAGCCTGCGGCACCATCGCACGCCCGCTCAGCAGGCTCGCGACCGGCTGCGCGACCAGGCGCACACGGTCGCCGGGTACACGAACCTGCGCTTCACCCACGAGCAGGTGCGCTACGAACCCGAGCAGGTGCGCGCGACCTTGCGCCCTGTTGCTCGCCGGCTGCTGGCCGGATTGGGAACGTAAGCTCCCGCCATGGCCGAGCTGCCGAAGAGCGTCCGCATCCGCGAGGTCGGTCCCCGCGACGGGTTTCAGAACGAGCCGGAGACGATCGACACCGCCGAGAAGGTGCGGTTGATCGACATGCTCTCGGCGACCGGGGTGGGGCGGATGGAGGTGACCTCGTTCGTTCGGCCCGACGTGATCCCGCAGCTCGCCGACGCCGCCGAGGTCCTGATGGCCGTGCGGCGCCGCGAGGGGGTCTCCTTCTCGGTCCTGATCCCGAACGAGCGGGGGCTGGAGCGGGCGCTGCAGATGCGCGACCGCTTCGACGAGATCAGCGTCTTCCTCTCCGCCTCGGAGACCCACAACCAGCGCAACGTCAACCGCTCGGTCGCGGAGTCGCTGGTGGGGCTGGAGGCGACGCTGGCTCGCGCCGGCGAGGAGGGGCTGCGCCGCGAGGGCGTCATCGCCACCTCCTTCGGCTGTCCCTACGAGGGCGAGGTGCCGCGGGAGCGGGTCTTCGAGATCGCCGAACGCCTGACTGCCGCCGGCTGCGACGAGGTCGGCTTCGGCGACACCACCGGGATGGCTAACCCGCGCCAGGTGCATGAGTTCTTCGCCGCCGCCCGCGAGCGCCTGCAGGGCGTCGAGCTGACCGGCCACTTCCACAACACGCGTGGCCAGGGGTTGGCGAATCTGCTGGCGGCCCTGGAGGAGGGAGTCGACTCCTTCGAGTCGAGCTTCGGTGAGCTCGGCGGCTGCCCGGTGCCGCCGGGGTCGACCGGCAACGTCGGCAGCGAGGACGTGGTCTCGATGCTGCACGAGATGGGGATCGAGACGGGGATCGACCTGCCGCGGCTGATCGAGGCCTCGCGCGCCGCGCAGGAGGTGCTCGGACGCCCACTGGGCTCCCACGTCCTGCGTGCCGGTCCCGTCGACTGGCAGCCCGACCGCGAGGCCTAGCCGTGGCCGCCGGCTGGCACGCCAGCCAGTCCGAATAGGCTCTCGCCCGTGTCCGACTTCGCCAAGGCGCTCGACGCTGCCCTCGCCGGCGGCCCGCAGCGCCACCACGAGAAGACCGCCGAACAGGGCAAGCTGCCGGTTCGCGAGCGGGTCGAGCGGCTGGTCGACGCCGGTTCCTTCGCCGAGGAGGCGGCGCTGGCGAACTGGGAGCAGGAGGGGTTGGGGGCCGACGGCGTCGTCACCGGCCTGGCCACGATCGCCGGTCGCCGCGTCGTCCTGATGGCCAACGATCCGACCGTCAAGGCCGGCTCCTGGGGCCCGAAGACCGTCGAGAAGATCCTTCGCATCCAGGAGCGGGCGCTGAGCCTGCAGGTGCCGCTGGTCTACCTGGTCGACTCGGCCGGGGCGCGGATCACCGACCAGGTGCAGATGTTTCCCGGCCGCCGCGGCGCCGGGCGGATCTTCCACAACGAGGTGCGCCTCTCCGGCCAGGTGCCGCAGATCTGCCTGCTGTTCGGGCCCAGCGCCGCCGGCGGCGCCTACATCCCCGCCTTCTGCGATGTCGTCGTCATGCGCGAGGGCAACGCCTCGATGTACCTGGGCTCGCCGCGAATGGCGGAGATGGTGATCGGCGAGAAGGTGACGCTGGAGGAGATGGGCGGGGCGAAGATGCACACCGGCGTCTCCGGCTGTGGCCACTTCCTCGTTAAGAGCGACGAGGAGGCGATCGACCTCGCCCGCCGCTACCTCTCCTTCATGCCGGAGAATTGGCGTGAGGAGCCCCCGGTCGCCGAGCCGGCCGCGCCCTCCTCGGAGGCGGCGATCGCCGCGATCGTCCCCGCCGACGAGAACCGGCCCTTCGACATGCGCGAGGTGCTCGATGCCCTGCTCGACGCCGACAGCTTCCTCGAGGTCCACAAGCGCTGGGCGAAAGAGCTGATCGTCGGCTACGGGCGGCTCGACGGACGCGTCGTCGGCATCGTCGCCAACCAGCCGAAGCAGAAAGGCGGCGTCCTCTTCGTCGACTCCGCCGACAAGGCGGCGCGCTTCATCCAGACCTGCAACGCCTTCAACGTGCCGCTGCTCTTCCTCGCCGACGTCCCCGGCTTCATGATCGGCACCGCGGTCGAGCGCCACGGGATCATCCGCCACGGGGCGAAGATGATCAGCGCCGTCTCCGAAGCGACCGTGCCGAAGCTCTCGGTGATCGTCCGCAAGGCCTACGGGGCGGGGCTCTACGCGATGGCGGGGCCGGCCTTCGAGCCCGACTGCTGCATCGCCCTGCCGAGCGCCTCGATCGCCGTGATGGGCCCGCAGGCGGCGATCAACGCCGTCTTCTTCAACCAGATCCAGGCGATCGAGGACGAGGCCCAGCGCGAGGCTTTCGTCGCCGCCAAGCGCGAGGAGTACGCGGCCGACATCGACATCCTCCACCTTGCCTCGGAGTTGGTCGTCGACGCCGTGGTCGAGCCGGCCGAGCTGCGGGCCGAGCTGATTCGCCGCTTCGCCCACGCGGCGAGCAAGGATCGCTCCTTCGCCGAGCGCCGCAACCCCGTCACCCCCGCCTGAGCTGCCCTTAAACCCTTCTCGCTACCGTTTTGGGGTGGCTCGGAGCATCAGAACCCCGCTTGCGGCATGGCTCGCCTGTGCCGGCGCGCTGGTCGGGCTGGCGCTGGTCGCCTATGGGATCGACGCGGCGCAGCGAGCCGACGCGACCCTGCTGTCCAAGTTCATCGCCCACGGGGCCAGGGTGGACTCGCTCGCCGACCTGATCGCACACCTCGCCGATCCGCTCTTGCTGCTGCTGATGCTGGCGGTGGCCTGCGGGATCGCCCTGCGGCGCGGCAGGCCGCTCGACGCGGTCGCCGCCGTGACCGTGGTCGCCGGCGCCAACCTGACCACGCAGGTGCTCAAGGTCGCGCTTGCGCACCCGCGCTTCCAGTCGGTGCTCGGCTACAACCAGCCCGCGGCGGTCGCCTTCCCCAGCGGTCACGCCACCGCGGCGGCCTCGATCGCGGTCGCCTTCGCGTTCGTCGTCCCGCGCGACCTGCGAGCCGTGGTCGCCGTTGCCGGCGCCTGCTTCGTCGCCGCGGTCGGCTGCTCGGTGATGGTGCTCGCCTGGCACTTCCCCAGCGACGTGCTCGGCGGCATCCTCGTCGCCTCTGGCTGGGGCTTCGCGGTGCTGGCGGCGCGGCGGGCCGCGGCGCGGGGCGCCGCCGGGCGGCGGGCTCAGCTCTCGAGCCGGCCGGCCATCTCGGTGAAGTAGTCCAGCGCCGCCGGGTTGGCGAGCGAGTCGCGGCTGGCGGCCTGCGCGGCCGGGGTGCCCATCAGGATCCGCTTCACCGGCACCTCCAGCACCTTGCCACTGAGCGTGCGCGGCACCTCGGCGATCTGGAAGACCTGGTCGGGGACGTGGCGCGGCGAGCAGCGCTCGCGCACCCGCCGGGCGATCTCCTGCGGCAGCTCCGCGTCCAGCTCGGCGCCCTCGCGCAGGACCACGAAGAGCGGCATCCAGCCCTCGGTCCCGGGTTTGGGGATGTCGACGACGAGGGCGTCGACGATCGCGTCGATGCTGAGCACGGCGCGGTAGATCTCGCTGGTGCCCATGCGGATGCCGGAGCGGTTGATGGTCGAGTCGGAGCGGCCGTAGATGACCGCGGTCCCGCGTGAGGTGATTTCGATCCAATCGCCGTGGCGCCAGACACCTGGGTACCGCTCGAAGTAGGCCTCGGCGTAGCGGCTGCCGTCCGCATCGCCCCAGAAGTAGACGGGCATCGAGGGCATCGGCGCGGTCACGACCAGCTCGCCGACTTCGTCGACGACGGCGTTGCCCTCTTCGTCCCAGGCCTCGACCGCGGCGCCCAGCGCCCGCGCCTGCAGCTCGCCGCGGTAGACCGGCAGCAGCGCGACGCCGCCGACGAAGGCGGTGCAGAGGTCGGTGCCGCCGCTGGTCGAGAAAAGCCAGGTGTCGGCGCCGAGCTGCTCGTAGATCCAGTCGAATCCCTCCGGCGAGAGTGGCGAGCCGGTCGAGCCGACGGCGCCGAGGCGGCTGAGGTCGCGGCCCTCGCGGGCGGGCTCGATGCCGGCCTTCATGCAGGCGGCGATGTAGGCGGCGCTGGTGCCGAACATCGTCACCTCGGCCTGATCCGCCAGGTCCCAGAGCACGCCCATGTCGGGATACCCCGGGTTGCCGTCGAAGAGGACGATCGCGGCCTCGGTGAGGAGTCCCGAGACGAGGAAGTTCCACATCATCCAGCCGGTCGTCGTGAACCAGAAGAGGCGGTCGCCGGGGTGGGCGTCGACGTGGAGGCCGAGCTTCTTCAGGTGCTCGAGCAGGATCCCGCCCTGGCCCTGGACGATCGCCTTCGGCAGGCCGGTGGTGCCGGAGGAGTAGAGGACCCAGAGCGGGTGGTCGAAGGGGACGCGCTCGAAGCGCAGCTCGGCGCCCTCGCCGTCGGCCAGCAGCTCGTCCCAGGTGGTCGCGCCGGCGAGAGGGGAGAGGTCGGGCTCGGGGTCGAGGTAGGGGAGGACGACGGTGGCGACCAGGCTTGGCATCGCCTCCTGCAGGCTGGCGATGGTCTCGCGACGGTCGAAGTCCTTATCGCCGTAGCGATAGCCGTCGACCGCGAAGAGGACCTTGGGCTCGATCTGGGCGAAGCGGTCGATGACGCTGGCGGGGCCGAAGTCGGGCGAGCAACTGGACCAGACCGCGCCGATGCTGGCGCTGGCGAGGAAGGCGACGATCGCCTCGGGGATGTTCGGCAGGTAGGCGACGACGCGGTCGCCGCGCTCGACCCCGAGCCCGCGCAGCGCCGCCGCGCAGGCGGCGACCTGGGCGCGCAGCTCGCCCCAGCTCAGCTGATCCAGTTGGCGCAGCTCGGAGGCGTGCAGGATCGCCGTCTCGGCGTCGTCCTTGCCGGCGAAGATGTGCTCGGCGTAGTTGAGGCGGGTGTCGGGGAACCACTGCGCGCCCGGCATCTCGCGCGACCCCAGCACCGTGCTGGGATCGCCGTCGGCGCGCACCTCGAAGAAGTCCCAGATCGCCCGCCAGAAGCCGTCGAGGTCGTCAACCGACCATTGCCAGAGGGCGTCGTAGTCGGCGAACTCGAGCTCGCGTTCGGCCGCCAGCCAGCGAGTGAACGCGGTCAGCCGCGAGCGCTCGACCAGCTGCGCCGAGGGCTCCCAGAGTGGCTCCGGGGCGGCCGCCGCGTTCACGCGCTGGCGGCGAGGCGGGCCGCCGCTTGCTGCCGCTCCAGATCGTGCGGATCGTGGGAGCAGAAGAGGGCGACCTCATCGCCGTGGGAGCGGGCCAGCTCGCGCAGCCGTTCGGTGTTGGCGAGGCGGGCGCCGTGGTCGGAGGCGAGGACGCGCTGGAAGAGGTTGAGGCCCGGCGGGCAGCTGGGCGGGGTGGCGACCTGCGCGTGGTTGAAGTAGGCGTCGCCGCAGTGCAGCAGCCAACCCTCGCCGGTCTTGACGGCGATACCGGTGTGCCCGCGCGAGTGGCCGGCCAGCGGGATCAGCGCCACCTCGACGTCGAGGCCGGGCAGGATCCGCATGCTCTCGAAGCCGAACCAGCGCTCGCCGCCCTGCTCGGAGCGGTGCTCGACCCAGCGCGCCCCGTGCTTCCAGTGAGCGCCCCCGACGTAGCGCCGGCGTTCGCGCAGGCTCGGCTGCAGCGCCTCGGCCAGCTCCGCCGCCAGCACGTGGACCTCGGCGCCGGGGAAATCGGGCAGGCCGCCGGCGTGGTCGACGTCGAGGTGGGTGGCGACGACGTGGCGCACGTCGGTGGCGGCGAAGCCGAGCGCTTCGACCTGGGCGAGGGCCGTCTCGGCGAGTCGTGGTCGCGGCTGCAGCACCAGTCGGAACGGCTGGCCGAGCTGGGCCGGGTTGCGGGCGTCCTCGCTGCCGAAGCCGGTGTCGACCAGCACCAGCCCGTCGGAGCTCTCGATCAGCAGGCAGTGGCAGACGACGTCGGCCCGCGACAGCAGTCCGCCCTGGCCTCCGATCAGCCGTCCCCCGTGGGGGCACAGCGACCCGCAGCTGAGGTGATGGATCCTCATCCCGCGGGCAGTCTAGTTCGGTCTATCGTTACGACCGCGCCGGAGTGGCGGAATTGGCATACGCGGTCGGCTCAAAATCGACTGCCTTCACGGGCTTGTGGGTTCGAGTCCCACCTCCGGCATAGCTCCACGAGTCTGCATTTACCCGTGCTGAAGACGGGTTGGAGCAGACGCATCGGGGGGCGGGGTGCCTCAGGCCGGCTGCGGTGCGTTCGGCGCGCCGGCGCCGTAGTCCTCGCCCGAGCCGATCGGACGCTCCTCCTCGACGTGCCACTCCTGGTTGAAGCCGTAGAGGGCGAAGGCGATGAGGACGATCTGCAGCAGGCCGAGGATGACGACCAGCAGGCCGATCAGCGAGGAGGAGAAGAGCGCCTCGTCGAAGCCGGCCTTTTCGCGGGCGAACCAGCTGTCGGCGCCAACCGCGCAGAAGATCGCCAGGATCATCGAGAGCGCGGCGGCGACGGGGAGGATGCCGCGGTTCCAGCGGGCGACGAGGAAGCCGAAGAAGGCGTAGAGGATCGCGTAGATCGCGCAGACCGTACCCATGCCGCTACCGCCCTTCAGCAGCGACCAGCCGGCGATCGTGATCAGGGCGGCCAGGGCGGCCGTCGCGAGCAGCAGCAGAGCGATCACGAACTTGGTCGTGACCGACCCGGCCTTCTCCCGATTTGGCCGCCACAGTTCGTAGCCAGGCCGTACCTCTCCAACCGCCATGCCGTCGATCATAGAATCTGTCAGCGACGCTGCGGCATTGGTCGCGCGTTAAGCCCCGTTTCGGGGCGCCACGCGGGCGTGGCGGAATTTGGCAGACGCGCCAGGTTTAGGTCCTGGTGGGCTTCGGCCCGTGGGGGTTCAAATCCCTCCGCCCGCACTACCGGTCGCGAGGGCCCGCCGCTCGTTACGATCCGGCTCCCTCTGGGGCAGTGGCCCAACTGGCTAAGGCACCGGTCTCCAAAACCGGCGATTCCAGGTTCGAGTCCTGGCTGCCCCGTTCGACTTCCTTGGCTCTACAGGCCGTATTCCCGCTTTGCAGGCGGGTTTGCGGCCTGCCGCCTTGGACACGGCCCGAAGGTCAACGGAGGTCAGCGAAAGTCAATAAAAGGCTCTTTTTGACCCCTTTCATTCCCCCAGACATTCCCCCGAGCCGGGTACGGTCGCCCCTTGAAACTTTCCTGCGGCGGTAGGGTTTTGAGCGATATGCAGGTGGCACGGCGCCTAAATCCCCTCCCCTTTCTATTACTGGCCCTTGGCGCGCTGCTGACGCTTTGCGCCTGGCTGTCAGGGGGTCCGACGGAGATCCTGGGCACCCTGCCGGCGATCCTGATCGCAGTCTGCCTGGCCTTCAACTGCTATCCCGGCGAGGAGCTGATCGCTCGGCTCGCCCAGCGCTTCCAGCAGCCCAAACCACGTCCGGTTTCGGCCCGTCTGCCTCGCCGCAGGGCGTCTGCCGTTTCCCCACAGCTTCTCCTGCTCGCGGGCATCCGCCAGCTGCGCGGACCGCCGCGCCTTTCGTCTGTCTCGATCTAGCGCCGCCAGCGCCGAGCGCCTGACCTCCCGGGTCGGGCGGTCCGTTGCGGCGCGCGAACGCGACTCGTCGCGAGCCTGCGGCGAGAACGATCTGACGAAAGGAACACCCCATGTCACGAAACGACATGTCGAACAGCCCGACCAGCTCGGGCAAGCTGAGGGCGGCGCTCGCCGTCCTCGTCGCCCTGGCGCTCGCCATCCCGGCCAGTGCCTCCGCGCATCCCGGCGTCTACACCGTCACCGCGAAAGTGGCGACCCCTGGCGTCACCTTCGAAACCGCCCCGCTCGGGGAAGGTCTGGGTACCCAGATCCAGTACGCGATCGCCAACGACGGCTGGGCCAAAGGGTTCGCGGAGACGAACGGGCTCACCTCCGGCGGCGGAATGATCAATTACAAGTCGATGCCGGGCGGCTATCGCAACGGCACCTCGGCGACGCCGGCGACGACGCCGATGACCCCAGAAGAGAAGCGCACCTATGCCCCGGCGCAGACCAACGTGCAGGCGCACGCCACCTGCGACCTGGCCTCGCTGAAAACGGGAGCGGCGATCCTCGCCTGGCAGGGCGCCGACCCGTTCTTCAACTACGTCCCCTGGCAGAAGGACTCAGCCGGGCTGGGCGATGAGCCGAGCGAGTGGATTCCGGTCGTGCAGGGAATAACCGGCGTCGACCTCGCGGCCCTCTCGACCGAAGCCGAGTTCAAAACCGCCTGCGAGGGCAAAGGCGGCACCTATTACAAAGCCGACACGCCCTCGGTGATCGACGCGGCTGCGATCGCCGCCGCCGTCGAGCCGGTTCAGGCGCAGGTCGATGGCCTGCTCACCGAGCAGGACTCGCTCAAAGGCCAGATCGCGAGTTGGAAGGCCCAGAACGGGACGCTCGACGGCGAGAAGAAGGCCCTGGTCGCCGCGCGGGACGCGCTCAGCGCCGAGAACGGCAAATTGGCCGCCGAGCTCAGCGCGGCCAACGCCGCCAAGGCGAAGAAGGACCGCAAGATCAAGTCGCTGCGCAAGCAGGTGAACAGGCTGCGCGCGCAGGCGCGCTGAGGCAGGGGCGGGGCGGGCCGAGAGGCCCGTCCCGCGCTGTCTGACCCACCACTTCTTTCAGGAGGTATCCGCAGATGAACCGCTCACTCAAACGTCTCGCCGCTGTTGCCTTCGCGGCGCTCGCGCTCGGCGCGCTTGTCGTGGCACCCGGCGCTTCCGCCCACGACCAGCTCCTCGAAACCCACCCCTCGGGGCGGGCGAAGACCTCGATCGGATCGGTCTGGATGCTGTTCAACGGCCCGATCCGCAGCGGCACCCTCAAGGTCTTCGGGCCGGACGGCGCGAAGGCTTCCAAGGGAGCCGGCGGCCGCGACCCCCGCAACGTCAACCGCCTGCGGGTGGCGATGAAGTCCGGGTTGAAGCCGGGGCGCTACCAGGCCAAGGGCGTGACGATCGCTGCTGACGGCCACCGCCAGGAATGGTCCTTCGCCTTCACGCTGAGGAGCTGAGGCCGATGCGCGCACGAATGCTGACCCTGTGCTCCGGCCTGCTCGTCGCGGCGGCGCTGTTGGGGGGCGGCGCCGCGACGGCGGCCGCCCATATCCAGGTCTCGCCGACGCTCGCCGCTCCCAATGACGCAGTCAAGTTCACCGTCTTGGTACCCGGCGAGAAGGCTTCCGCCGAGACGACCCGAGTGGAGCTGAAAGTACCGGTCGGGGTGCTTCCCTATTCCTACGCCGATCCGGCCGGTTGGCAGCGGCGGCTGGTGAAAGCAAAGAACAACTCGATCGCCCGCATCGTCTGGACCGGGCGCCTGGCGCCGGACGGGTTCGCCGAGTTCTCGATCCTTGCCGCCACGCCTCCCAAGCCGGGGCTGCTGCACTGGAAAGCGCTCCAGTTCTACTCCGACGGAGAGGTGGTGCGGTGGATCGGAGCGCCGAGCTCGGAGAACCCAGCGCCGACCACCGAGATCGCCGCCGACGCACCGCTCCAAAACGCCGGCGGTGAGGGTGCGGGCGGCGCCACTGAGCAGGCGAGCGTCGCGGGGGAGGGCGAGGAGGCTTCCTCGAGCGGGGACGACGGGCTCGCCCGCGGCCTTGCGATCGCGGCCCTGGCACTTGCCGTCGTGGCCCTCGGGCTGGCCTGGCGTCGGGGGCGGTCCTCGTGATCGCCCGGTCCCGAGTCGCACTCGCCCTCAGCGCCGTCCTGGTCGCGCTGGTCTTTGCCGCTGTGCCGGCGCAGGCCGCCGCCCCGTTGCCCTGCGGCGGCGTTCCACAGATCGCCGACGGCAGCGGTGACGGCCACCACCCCAGCTCCGACGTGCTCTCGGCCTGGTTCTCAGAGGACGCCGGCCACCTGCAAGCGGTTATCAAGGTGCGGTCGGGCACCTGGGAACCCGAGCACGACGATGCCGAAGTCAAAGGCTCGGGCTTCGCCTTGCTGTTCTCGGTCGCAGGGCAGACCGCCTATGTGCGGGCCAACGTCCCGTTCCCGGCCGAAGGCCCGATCAGCTACGACTACGGCACCTACACGCCGGTCGGCAACTTCGCCAGCGCCGGCCCGACCGGCGGCGAAGTCGTCAAGGCAGCCCAGGGCGGCACGGTGACGATCGACGTTCCGGCGGCCACCGGCGCCGTCGCCGGGGCGCTGCTGGCCGGTCCCTACGTCCTCACCTATGACGGCACCAACGGTGGCCTGCACGACTGGGTCGACCAGGCTCCGGGCGGGACCAGCCCGACCGACCCGGCGCGCGGTGCCGACTACGTGGTCGGCTCCTGCGGTGCCGGGGGAGGGACGGGGCCTGGTGGGAGTGGGCAGACCGTCGCGGTCCAGCTCAAAGCGCCGGCTCGCCTCAAGGGGGGCGGCAAGGCGAGGATCAGCGGCAAGGTCGTTCCCGCGCGAGCCGGGGTGGCGGTCGAGCTGACCCGCAGCACCCGCAGCAGCGTCGTCTCGTCCATAACCACCACCGCCGATGGCAGCTTCTCGGCCACCGTGCCGGTGAACGAGACGACGCGGTTGCGCGCCGTCGCCGAGGGCATCGCCTCCTCGACGCTCACCGTCGCGGTCAAGTCGGAAGTGCGGATCAGGGTTAGCGAGCGGCCCTCGGGCGCGATCGGCTTGCTCGGGCGAGTGCGCCCGGCCTTGCCCGGACGGCTGCTGCTGCTCGGCGCCGATGATGTGGACGCCACCGCTACGCGGGCGGCCGGCAAGCGGCGCTTTGCCTTCGCCTTCGGCGCAGGCAAGCTGGCGCCCGGCCGCTACCAAGTGGTCTATATCCCCGCGAAGGGGAGGGCTGAGCGCTCCACGTCCAACACGGTTCTGATCCGATGATCCGCTGGCTGGGAGCGCTCCCGCTCGTCTGCCTGGCGCTGGCCTTCTCGGCAGCTCCGGCCCTGGGACACGAAGGCAACCCTGACTTCCGTTCGGAAATCGAGTCGGTGCGCCCGAGCGTGCCCGGCGTCAGCCTTGAAGTCCTCAATTACGACGCCGACCTCGAACTGGTCGATCGCGGCAGTCACGAAATCGTGATCTACGGCTACGAGGGCGAGCCTTACGCCCGCATCCTGGCCGACGGGACCGTGCAGGAGAACCAGCGCTCGCCGGCCACCTACCTGAACGAAGACCGCTACGCCGAAGTCCAGGTTCCAAAGAGCGCTAACGCAAAGGCGCCGCCCGAATGGAAGACGGTCGACGACTCGGGCACGCTGCGCTGGCACGACCACCGCAGCCACTACATGGCGGCCGGCACCCCGCCCCAGGTCAAAGAGGAGAGCAAGCGCACCAAGGTCTTCGACTACGAAATCCCGCTGCGGATCGACGGGGAGAAGGGCGCCATCGACGGCACCCTGTTCTGGGTCGGTCTCGCCGACACCTCGAAGACGCCGCTCCTGATCGCCGGCATCGTGATCGTCGTGCTCGGCGGCGCGGCGGCCCTGATCGCGCGGCGCCGCAGGCGAGGCGAAGACGAAGACGACGAGCGCCCCGCGAAGGAAGCCTGGTAGGTGCCTTCCGGCCTGAGCAAGCTCGCGCTCGCGCTCGCCGCCATGCTGGCGACCGCGCTGCTGATCGCACCGAGCGCCGCCCTAGCTCACGCGGCCCTGGAGGGCACCTCGCCGCCGCGCGGGGCGACGGTGAAGCAACAGCCGAGCGCGGTCGTCTTCCGCTTCAGCGAGCCGGTCGAGGGCAACTTCGGCGCCGTGCGCGTCTATGACGCCAAGGGGGCGCGAGTGGACAAAGGCGATGCCTTCCACCCCGACGGCGAAGGCGCGAAGCTCGGCGTCAACCTAAAGCCTGACCTCCCCGACGGCAGCTATACCGCCACCTACCGGGTCGTCTCTGCCGACGGCCACATCGTCGCCAGCGGCTACGTCTTCTCGATCGGCAAGGCCGGGCAGGCGCCAAAGGAAACGGTTGCCGAGCTGGTCGCCGGGGGCGGCTCGGAGACCGCAACGGAGATCGGGATGGGGATCGCTCGCGGCGTCCAGTACGCGGCGCTGGCGGTCGCCCTCGGTGCACTTGCCTTCCTGCTGCTTGCCTGGTGGCCGGCCCGGCGGCTGGTGGACGGCGACGATGCGCGCTGGCAGCGGGCCGCCATCGCCTTCATGCGCCGCCTGCGGGTCGTCCTGCTCGCCGCCGCCGCAGCGGGCGCGCTCAGCGCCGCCGCCGCGATCGTCTTCGAGGCGGCCCAGGCGGCGGGGATTTCGGCGACCTCGGCGCTCGACTCCACGATCCTGCGCGAGGAGCTTGGCACCCGCTTTGGCACGGTCTGGGGATTCACCGCCCTGGCCTGGGCATTGCTTGGGCTGGGCGTGGTGCCGGCGCTTCGCCGCGCCTCTTCCTGGCGCATCGCGCCGCTCTTCGTCCCGCTCGCCTTCATCGCCCTGGAGCCGGCGCTTTCCGGCCACCCGAGCACGCAGTCGCCGGTGGCGCTGCTCTTCCCGGCCAACGTCCTGCACGTCGTCGCGATGGCGATCTGGGTCGGCGGGCTGGCCTCGCTCGTCTTGATCCTGCCGGCCGCGACCCGCGAGCTGGAGGCGCACGATCGCAGCCGTCTGATCGCGGCGACGCTGGCGCGCTTCTCGCCGATCGCGCTCGCCTGCGTCGCCGTGATCCTGCTGACCGGCATCGGCCAGGCATATGCCTACGTCCGCCACCTCGACAACCTGCTCGACACCGCCTACGGGCGTGCGGTCCTGATCAAGTTCGTCTTGCTCGTCGGACTTCTGATCCCCCTCGGCGCCTACAACCGCTATCGCTCGGTTCCTCGACTCGAGCGGATCGCTGCGGGTGGCGAGCAGCCAGGCCGGGCCGGATTGCTCCTGCGCCGGGCGCTGCGCGGCGAGGTCGCCGTGATCGTGGTTGTCCTCGGCGTCACCGCCGCGCTGGCCGGCTACGCCCCCGCGACCGCAGCGCAGTCGGGACCGTTCTCGGGCAGCGCCTCGCTCGGCCCGGCCGAGCTGGAGATCACCGTCGACCCGGCGCGGGTCGGCTCCAATCAGGTTCACCTCTACCTCTTCGACGCGACCAGCGGGGCGCAGTTCTCGCGGGTCAAGGAACTGTCGATCACCGCGACCGAACCCGAGGACTCGATCGGGCCGCTGCCGCTCGAACCCCAGCGCGCCGGCCCCGGCCACTACACGGTGCAGGGGGCGCTGCTCAGCGTCGCCGGCACTTGGGAGCTCGAAGTGACGATGCGCGTCTCGGCCTTCGATCAGTACACGGCTGAGGTCGAGGTGCCGATTCGGTAAAGAGTCGGCGCGATCCGGCGGGCCTTTTCGCATCGCAAATTCGGCGGCGGTCGGAAAGCGCTCGACGCACGGAGCTGCGAAAGCCTGACCAACTCGGCCGCCTCACCAATCTGGTGCGGTTCTCCTTTGTCGTCTACTTCGCTTCGGTCGCCACCGCCCGACAGTTACGTGACGTAGGGTTGCCGACCGCAACTTGCCAATCCAAGGCCGGTTGCGGCGATGAAGATGAGAGCAAAGCGACAACTGACAGTCCTGGCTGTCTCGTGCCTGGCGGCCTTGGGTCTCGTCGGGCCCTCGGCGGCCCCTGCCGAGATCCCGCCGCCTTACACGCAGGGCGAACCGCCCAGCTTCGTCGTCGTCCAGACCGACGATCAGACCCTCGACGGCCTCTATGCCTCGCATCGCTCCTATCCCGGCGCGCCGGCGACGAGAGCGATGCCGAACACGCTCGACTGGATCGGCAAGCGGGGGATGAGCTTCAACCGCTACTACGTGCCGTATCCGCTCTGCTGCCCATCGCGCACCAGCCTGCTGACCGGCCGCTACAACCACAACAACAACGTCCGCGGCAACAATCCGCCAAACGGTGGCTACACCGGCTTCTCCTTCCGCGGCGCCGCCCGCAACAACATCGCCACCTGGCTGCAGGGCGCCGGCTATCGCACGATCCACGCCGGCAAGTTCCTCAACGGCTACGGCGATGAGCCGTTTGACGACGGCACCTCGGTCCCACCGGGATGGGATGCCTGGTACTCGGTCGTCAAGGCCGACACCCACCACTATTTCTACGGCTACACCCTGAATGTCAACGGTCAGCTCCAGGGGCCGTTCGGCGACTCCGGCACCTGGGAACCGCGCGAGTACGGAATCCGCGATGAGTTTGGTTGCCCCTTCGCGCCCGAAACCGGACAGCCATGCAATCACCTCGACGACAAGCTGACCGAGATCGCCACCAACGAGATGGCGGCGACGCCACCCGAACAGCCCTTCTACTTGCAGCTCGACTATTCGGGACCGCACGGCGATTTCCGCCGCCCGGCCGGCCCTGAGCCGGCGCCCCGCAACTACGACTTCTTCGCTGGCGCGCGTCTGCCCCACGATCGATCCGAAGGTCTCGACGAGGGCAACGTCAGCGACAAGCCCCGCTTCATCCGCGATGCCGATCACCTGAGCCCGGCGGAGAAACGCACCTACCGCGTCTACTACGAGAAGCAGCTCGATTCGCTGCGCACTATCGACGACGGTGTCGGGCGGATAATCGACACCCTGGGGGGCTTGGGGCGGCTGCGCAACACCTATGTGATCTTCACCTCCGACAACGGCTTCTTCTTTGGCGAGCACCGCCTCATCGGCGGCAAGTTCCTCGCCTATGAGCCGGCCACCCACATGCCGTTTCTGATCCGCGGTCCAGGGATCAAGCCCGGCACGGATACCGGGGAGCTGGCAGCCAACATCGACATCGCGCCCACCCTGCTCGATCTGGCGAAGGTCGAACCGACCAAGAGCATCGACGGCCGCTCGCTCGTTCCCTTCCTCGAAGACTCCGAGCTGCGGACCCGCCGGCCGATCCTCTTCGAGTCCTTCGTGGAGACCAGTGACGTCGAGGCGAACGGGGCGTTGAGCGCCCGTGCGTCCGGGCGCGGCAACGGTGCTTCGGCCTCGTTGCTGGCACCGCCCAAGGACTACGCCGGCATCCGCCTCGGCGCTTACAAGTACATCGCCTGGCCGAGCGGGGAGAAGGAGCTCTACAACATCAACCGCGATCCCAACGAGCTCAACTCGCTGCACAAGGTTCCCAACTTCTTCCCGATCCGTAACTTCCTTCACCGCGAAATGACCCGCCTCACCGAATGTGTCGGCAGGGCATGCCAAGAAGTCGCGCCGCAGTTTCCGCTGACCCGCAAGGAGGCGCAGCGACTGCGGGCCAAGAAGCGGAAGGAAGTGCGCGAAAAAGAGAAGGAACGCGAGGAAAAGCGCGACGAGAGCCGCAAACGGCCAGCTGCCGCGTGAAGCCGAACTTCGCTGCGAATTTCCCCGAACGCGTCCAGCTGCCCTCCGCCGGCCTGCTACGCGTTGAGCTGCTCGCCGGTCTGGTTGTCGCCCTGGCGCTGATCCCGGAGGCGATCTCCTTCTCGATCATCGCGGGGGTCGACCCGCAGGTGGGCCTCTTCGCCTCCTTCACGATGGCCGTGGCGATCGCCTTCACCGGCGGCCGCCCGGCGATGATCTCGGCGGCGACGGGAGCGATGGCGCTGGTCGTCGTCTCCTTGGTCGCCGACCACGGCGTCGAGTACCTGCTGGCGGCGACGATCCTCGCCGGGGCGATCCAGATCACGCTTGGCCTGCTCGGCGTCGCCAAGCTGATGCGCTTCGTCCCGCGCTCGGTGATGACCGGCTTCGTCAACGCGCTGGCGATTCTGATCTTCCTCGCCCAGATCCCTCACCTAACCGATGGCGGCGCGGTCGTCTACGCGCTGGTCGCGGCGGGACTGGCGGTGATCTACCTGGTGCCGCAAGCTGACCAAGGCGGTGCCGGCGCCGCTGATCGCGATCGTGCTGCTGACGACCGTGTGCGTCGTCGGCGGGATCGGCGTGCCCAACGGTGGGCGACGAGGGCGAGCTGCCCGACGCCCTGCCGATCCTCGGCATCCCGGCGGTCCCCTTCTCGCTGGAGACCCTGACGATCATCGCTGCCCTACTCGTTCACCCTCGCGGTGGTCGGCCTGCTCGAGTCGCTGATGACGGCGAAGCTGGTCGACGACATCACCGAGACCGGCTCCGACAAGGATCGTGAGTCGCGCGGGCAGGGCATCGCCAACGTCATCACCGGCTTCTTCGGCGGGATGGCCGGCTGCGCGATGATCGGCCAGACGATGATCAACGTCCGCGTCAGCGGTGCCCGCACGAGGATCTCGACCTTCTGCGCCGGCGCCTTCCTGCTGGTCCTGGTCGTCGGCCTCGGCAGCGTCGTCGCGGTGATCCCGATGGCGGCCCTGGTCGCGGTGATGATCCTGGTCGTCGGTCTCGACCTTCGACTGGCACTCGATCGCGCCCTCGACGCTGCGCCGCATGCCCCGGGGGGAGACGTTGATCATGGCCGTCACCGTGGCGGGCACCGTTGCCACTCGCAACCTGGCGATCGGCGTCGGTGCGGGCGTCCTCACGGCGATGGCGGTCTTCGCACGCCGGGTCGCGCACCTGGTCGAGGTCGATCGCGTCGTCGACCCCGACGGGACCACCTGCCTGTACTCGGTCCACGGCGAGCTCTTCTTCGCCTCCGACCAGGAGCTGATCGAGGCATTCCGACTACGCCGAGCGACCCGCCGAGCGTGGTCATCGACTTCTCCCGCGCCCACCTCTGGGACGCCTCGGCGATCGCCGCGGTGGACGCGATCGAAGGTCACTACCACCGCCATGACATCGAGGTCTCGATCAGCGGGCTCAACGAGCGCAGCGATGCGCTGCACCAACGCCTGTCAGGCCAAGTGGCGGCGCACTGATCGTCAGCCCGGTGACGCTCGCCTCCGGTTTTTAGGTATCGCAAAGGTGTGCTCTGTCATCGTCGGAGCATGGGAAATTCGGCGAGGCGCGAGGTGGTCCCCTCCGAAGAGTGCGTGAGGTTGATCGGCGAGTTCGACTTCAGCGCGCTGGATGTGCTGCAGCGCCGATTGCCCGCCGCCGGCGCCTCGTCCGTGGTCGTCGACCTGAGCGAGTGCACCTTCCTCGACGCCAGCGTCATCGCCTTCCTCGTCGGCCGTGCGCAGGCCGTTGGCACCGACCCAGATCGCTTCCTCCTCGTCGGCGCCGGAGGTCAGGTGGAGCGGATCCTCGAGTTGACCGGCTTCAGCGGGACCACTTGGGTGCGTAGCGCGACGACACCGCCCCGGGCCGAACTGTCGGCTGTCTGATCCCTCCGCTCGGGGTAGTCGGCCCGAGAACACGGGCGCCTGAGTGCAATTTCGCGAGTGCGTGCTTGTTATGCGGGGAAACGGGGCAGAGAAGAGGAGATGAGGAGAGTCCGCGTCGTCCAGCTGCTCGAGTGCGACCCCGATCTCGCCGCAGGGCTGGCAGAGGAGGAACGGGTGATCGCCGCGCAGGCCCTACCGGTGCGCGTTGCGGCGCTGAGGAAGGGGATCTGGCAGCCCGACCTGACGCCGCCTGAGCCGGGGCATCTCGGCTACCTCCTCGTCAAAGGCCTGTTGGTTCGTCGCATCGAGGTGGCCCAGGGCGCCAGCATCGAGCTGCTTGGGCACGGCGAACTTCTCCGACCCTGGCAGGAAGACACCTCCTCGTTCTGTCGATCGTCCTGGGAGGTGGTCGAATCCGCGACCGTCGCGCAGTTGAACGCTCAGCTGACGCGCAGCCTGTCCCAGTGGCCGGCCCTGATTGCGAATCTCGTCGAACGCAGCATCCGCCGCTCGCGGGCACTGGCGGCAGACGCCGCCGCAGCCAACATCATCGGCCTCGAGGAGCGGTTGCTGATGGCGCTCTGGCAGCTGGCGGAGACCTGGGGAGAGGCGAAGAAGGACGGCGTCCACCTCTCGATCCGGCTGCCGCACCGCCTGCTGGCTGAACTGATGGGCGCGCGCCGCCCGTCCATCACCAGCGCCTTGGCCGAGCTGAAGAACAGCGGCCGGCTTGTCAGCGCCTCTGACGGAGCCTGGGTCCTCCGCGGCGAGCCCCCGCACTAAGGCCGGCTTTCAACAAGTGCGCCGGTGTAAGGAGCCTTACAAGCGCAGGCGTGAGGACGCAGCAAGGCCTCCTTGGTGGTGTTTCTGCACTTGTCCTCGGGTAAATGCCTAATGGTGAAAATGAACAAGACCCTCACAACACTGCTTGTGGCAGCCCTCGTCCTCACCGGCGCTGTGAGTGTCGGCATCGCCACCGCGGCCAAGCCGACCGTGATCCGCGCCGGCAACCTCGTCGTGAAGTTGAATGGCGACGTGGCGCCGAAGCGCCTGCCGAAGAAGAAGATGGCGCCGATCGCCCTGCGGATCGCCGCCGACATCTCGACGGTCGACGGCTCCCAGCCTCCGGCCGCAAAAGTCGTGATCGCCGACTTCGACAAGCATGGGACGATCAACGCCCGGGGTCTCGCGACCTGCAGGAGCGGTCAGCTTCAGTCCCGCACCACGGCCGCCGCCAAGGCGGCCTGCCGCACGGCGATCGTCGGCGGCGGCAAGACCACCGTCAGGGTGCAGTTTCCCGAACAGCCACCCTTCTACGCGAACGGCCCGCTGGTGCTCTTCAACGGTGGCGTCCGGGGTGGGGTGACGACGATGTACATCCACGCCTACGTCAGCGTCCCGGCGCCGACCGCGATCGTCACCAAGGTGAAGATCAAGCGGGTCAACAAGGGCCGCTACGGCACGCGTGCGATCGCGAGCATCCCCAAGATCGCCGGCGGCGCTGGCTCGGTCACGCGCTTTGCAATGAAGATCCAGCGGAATTTCCAGTTCAAGGGCCAGCGCCGCAGCTACCTGATGGCGCGCTGTGCCAACGGGCGCTTCTTCGCCTACGGGAACGTGGCCTTCACCGACGGCCCGCGGGTTGCCGGAACCGTCGTGCGCACCTGCCGGAGCAGGGGCTGAGCATGCGCATCGGCGCCACCGCCAGGGTTGTCGCCGCGGGCGTGCTGCTTGTCCTCGCCTGCGGCGCCCCTGGCGCGAAGGCCGACTTTGGCATTGCTGAGTGGGAAGCGCTGACCTGCAAAGTGGACGTGACCCCGGCCGATCCCTGCACGGCGGCGGACGTCTCGGACTTCTACACCCAGGCAGCCGGCCACCCTAACTTCGGGATCACCGCCTTCGAGCTCAACACGGGTCCTTTCGAAGTGCCGGAAGGAAACGTCAAGGACATCCGGGTCGAACTGCCGGAGGGTCTCGGCGTCAATCCCGAGGCGACCGAAAAGTGTGAGGTGACCGAGATCGCCACGGCAGCCGTCGACTGTCCAGGCGCGCGGATCGGCACCAATTATCTGCGGGCTATCGTCGCTGCCGGGCCCCCGCCGGTCGCGGCGACGATTCCCGTTCCCGTCTACAACGTCGAGCCGCCCTTCGGCGTGCCTTCGGTGGCCGGCTTTCAGATCCCCCTGCCCGGGTCATCGCCGACGCTGCTGGTCGGCGACCTCTCTCCCGCCGACCAGCACATCTCCTTCACCATCTCCGATGTCGAGCCGCCGCCGGAGGGGCCGCCGGTGATCGGTTCCCGCCTCATCTTCAACGGCAAGGCCGGCACGGGCTACCTGACGATGCCGAGCGTCTGCGCGGGCGGGCAAACCTCGGTCCTGCGCGTCGACTCCCACCAGAACCCCGGGGTCTTCGTCAGCGAGCCCTTCACCACCGCGGTCGGCGCCGATGGCTGTGAAGTGGTGCCATTCGATCCCGGCCTCGAGGTCACGGTGAGTGGAGCTACCGATTCCCCTGAACCGGCGACCGTCGATGTGAAGCTCCCCTACGCGCCCGACCCCGAAGCGATCTCCAACTCCCACCTGCGCACCGCAAGTGTGACGCTGCCCCCCGGCGCCGGTCTCAACCCCTCCGCGGCCAGAGGACTGGCGGCATGCACCGATGAGCAGTTCGGCAAGGGGACCAATCGAGCGATCGGCTGTCCCGATGCGTCGAAGGTCGGCACCGTGGCGGTGCAGACTCCGTCCTTGCCGCCGAACTCGATCGGCGGCACCGTCTACATCGGGCAACCGCTCAGCGACGACCCCGTCTCGGGCAACCAGTTCCGGGTGTTCATCCACGCTTCTTCGCCCCGCTACGGGGTTAACGTCCGCCTCCTCGGCCGCGTCTTTCCCGACCTGCGAACCGGACAGCTGACGGCGCGGATCGAGAACAATCCGCAGGCGCCGTTCAGCTCCTTCCAGATCAGGCTCGACGGCGGTCCCGGCGGAGTCCTGACGACTCCCGACACCTGCGGCCCCCATCGCACCGAGGCCGTCTTCGTTCCGTGGAGCGGCACCGAGCCGGTGCGCGCCGGCGCTCCCTTCGCGCTCAAATCGGCGCCCGGCGGCGGTCCCTGTCCGGCGACCCTCGCCGAGCGGCCGTTCGCGCCTGGCTTCGGGGCCGGTCCGAACCAGAGTCGCGCCGGGGCCTACAGCCCCTTCAGGCTCCACGTCGAGCGGGCGCCCGGCTCCCAGGAGCTGCGACGGCTGGACGTCCAGCTACCGCCCGGGATGGTCGCGCGGCTGCGGGGGGTCGAGTACTGCCCGGAGACGAGCATCGCCGCGGCGGCGAATCGCAGCGGCGCAAGCGTGCGGGCAACCGCCGCCTGTCCTCGCCGCAGCGCCCTCGGCAGGGTCGACATCGACGCCGGTTCGGGCCCCAAGCCGCTGAGCGTCGGCGGTCGCGTCTATCTGGCCGGTCCCTACAACGGCGCGCCGGTCAGCCTCGTCTTCGTCACCCCGGCGTTGGCCGGTCCCTATGACCTCGGCACGGTGGTCGTGCGAGCGGCCCTCCAGGTCGATCCCGAGACCGCCGCGGTAAGGGCGGTATCCGATCCGATCCCCTACGTCTTCGGCGGGGTGAAGCTCGATGTGCGCTCGATCGACGTCGCGATCGGGCGTCCTCGATTCACGGTCAACCCGACCACCTGTCGCGAAGAACTGCCGATCGGGGCGACGCTCTTCGGCGGCGGCGCCAACCCACTTGACTCCGCGACCTGGGTGCAGGCGGCACGCTCGAGCGGGTTCTGGGCAAATGACTGTCGCCGTCTTCGCTTCCAGCCGCGCTTCTTCGCTCGCGTCTTCGGCGCCAAGCAGCGGCTGCGTAGGGCGGCCAATCCGCGTTTCCGAGCCGTCCTCCGGGCGCGCACGGGGGACGCCAACCTGCACCGGGCCGCCTTCCTGCTGCCGCGCGCGATCATCCTCGACCAGAGCCATATCCGCACGATCTGCACCCGGCCTCAGCTTGCCGCGAACAACTGCCCGCCCGGTGCGATCTACGGTCATGCCCGCGCCACCTCGCCGCTGGTCAACGGCGTGCTGAAAGGGCCGGTGTACCTCACCTCCTCCGACAACCCGCTCCCCGACCTCGTCGCCGACCTCCAGGGTCAGGTGAACATCCGGCTGCGGGCGACGATCAGCGCCCGCAACGGGCGGCTCAAGACCGCTTTCTACCCGACCCCCGACGTGGCCGTTCGCAAGTTCATCCTGTCGATGCGAGGTGGCAACCGCGGCCTGCTGGTCAACTCGGAGAACCTCTGTGAGCGCAAGCGCTTCGGCTATCTCAACCTGCGGGCGCAGAACAGCCGCCAGCTGAAGGATCGGCGCCTGCGCTTGAACACCCCGGGCTGCCGTCGCATGCAAAACCGGTGAGCCGCCGCCCGCTGTCTCGCTCCATTTCTCTGGCGGTCCTCCTGGCTTTGACTCTCGCCTCGCCGGCATCAGCCCTGCCCCGCGACTTCTGGGGCGCCGTGCCGCAGGGCCCGTTGAGCGATGCTCAGCTGAGCCGACTGAAGCGGGGTGGGGTCGAGAGCATCCGCATCCCCATCGATTGGACCCAGGCCCAGCCGCGGGACCGGCTCGACTGGTCTGGGACCGATGCCCAGATCGCGGCCCTCGCCCGCGTCGGGCTCGAGCCGCTGCCATTTCTCTACGGCGCGCCTCGCTGGGCCGTCCGCCCGCGCCCGGTGCCGGGTACCCGCGGCACCGTGGCGGCACCGGTGCGGCTTCCCGCCCACGGTCGCGCCGCCCGCGGCTGGTCCGCGTTCGCACGGGCGGCCGTCGCCCGCTACGGGCCGCGCGGCAGCTTCTGGGCGGAGAACCCCGCTCTGCCCCGGCGGCCTGTCCTTGCCTGGCAGGTCTGGAACGAGCAGAACTTCAAATACTTCGTGGTGCGACCCAACCCGGCCGAATACGCGCGCTTCCTGAGGCGCTCGGCGCGGGCGATCCGCGGCGTCGACCCGCGGGCGCGGATCGTGCTCGGCGGCCTCTTCGCCCGGCCGGCCGAGGCGACGCTGCCGTTCCGCCCCCGCCGCGCTTATTTCGCCGCCGAGTTTCTCGCGCAGATGTACCGGCGCTCGCCGGGCATCGGCTCGAAGTTCGACGGTATCGCCCTGCACCCCTACAGCGGTAGCTACCGGCAGATTCCCGCGACCATCGAGGAAGTCCGCAGAGTCCTGCGCCGCCATCGCGACGCCGGCAAGGGCCTTTGGATCACCGAGCTCGGCTGGAGCTCCCAGCGGCCGTCGCGCAACAACTCCTTCGCCAAGGGCAGGCGCGGCCAGGCGACCCAGCTGCAGGGAGCCTTCAAGCTCCTGCGCCGAAACCAAGGACGCTGGCGCTTGCGCCAGGTCTTCTGGTTCTCGGTCAACGACCAGGCCGGCTCTTGCAACTTCTGCGGAGGCTCGGGGCTTTTCGGCCCCGGCTTCCGGCCGAAGCCCGCCTGGCCCGCCTATGTGCGATTCGCCGGCGGGCGGGTGCGCTGACCGCTCGGCCGCCGCCCGCCCTCCGTCTTCACCGCTTTGCTCTCAACCCACGTTGGATCCGGCCTGCGACCATAGAAGGCGAATGAGCGGCCACAAGACCTTTTCGCTCGTGGCCGCGCTGGCCCTGATCGGACTCGGGTCCGGCGCCGTGGCGCTGGCCGCCCCGGACAAGACGCCGCGATGTCACGGCAAGGTGGCGACGATCGAGGGGACCGATGGCGACGACGTCCTGCGCGGCACCCCGAGGCGAGATGTGATCTGGGGCGGCCCCGGCGATGACGTGATCCTCGGCGGCCTCGGCAGCGACACGATCTGTGGCGGCGCCGGAGACGACCGCATCTACGGAGGGCGTGGCAACGACCTGAGCAACGGTGGCAGCGGCACGGACCGCGTCTACGGCGGTCTCGGCGATGACCGGCTGGCCGGCGGGCCGGGCGACCGCGACGACGTCGGCGGCGGCCTCGGGATCGACACGATCAGCGGCGGCCCCGGCGACGAAGACCTCGTCCACGGCGACTATGGGTATGACCGCATGGACGGCGGCCCCGGCAAGGGCGACATCGCCACCTTCGCCACCGCCGTGGCGGGAGGGCGCGGCAGCGGCGTCTGGGTCTCTCTGCGTGCCCACAAAGCCCGCGGGGACGGTCGCGACCGCCTCTTTCGCTTCGAGGCGATCGAAGGCTCGGCGTTCGCCGACACTCTGATCGGCAACAAGAGCGCCAACCAGCTCCGCGGCGGCGCCGGTGAGGACCGCATCCTCGGCGGCGGCGGTGCCGACCAGCTCGACGGTGGCCAGGGTGAGGACTCCTGCAAGGGCGGTGGGTCCCGGCTCTCCTGTGGCCCCGAATCCCCGCCCGGGGGCTCGGCCTTCGTTCAGGTCGACGAGATCGCGGGCGGCGGCGGCATCCAGATCGTCGGCGGCGCGGGCCGCGACTCCTTCGCGGTCGCCTACGCCGAGGACGCCGACACCTTCACCGTCCGCGCGACCCGCCGGCTCGCGGTCGGCTCCGGATGCGCGCTCGCGGCTGATCCGCGTTGGGCGAGCTGCGCCACGGGCGGCCCCGCCCGCTGGCTCATGGCCGACCTCGGACCGGGGGAGGACTTCCTGCGCGTCGAGGGCTCACTCGCCGCAGTCGGCTTCGTCCGTATCGCCGGGGGACGCGGCGACGACGTCATCCGGGGTGGCCCGGAGGACGACCTGATCGAGTCTGGCCCCGGCGCTGACCGGATCTACGGGGGCGCCGGCGCCGATGGCCTGATCGGCGGTCTGCCCGGCCCGACCTTCCTGTTCGGCGGCGCCGGCGGCGATCTGATCGCGGCGGGCGGTGGCTGCGCCGGCGGAGCCCTGGTCGGCGGTCCCGGCAACGACAACGCCTCCTTCGCCGAGACGCAGGCCCATCCGGGCACCCTCTACATCTCCCTCGCCAGGGGCGCCGCCTGGGTCGACGCGATCCGCGGCTGTTCCCGGGTTCGCCTGCCCCACAGCAACGAGAACATCGAGGGCTCCTTCGACAACGACGTGCTGATCGGGGACGCGGGGGCCAACCTGCTGCTCGGCCAGCCCGGCGAAGACCGCTTCTACGGCCGCGGGGGCGAGGACGTGATCGACGCACGCGACGGAGTGCGCGACGGCGCGATCCAGTGCGGGCGCAAAGGGCACCCCGCCGGGCACGCGATCACCGACCCCTTCGACTCGCCACCGCTCTACTGCGCGGGCGCGGAACACGGACGGCCGATCCCCGGCCTGCACAAGTAAGCCCCAGCAGTCAGCCCTTCAGAAGTGCTCGCAGGCGAACAGCTCGTCGCTGCCGGGACCGCCGACGCAGGCATCCGAGCCACCGCCGCCGATCAGCACGTCGTCGCCGCGGCCGCCGCGGAGCACATCGTCACCGCCAAGGCCGGCGATCCGATTAGGGCTGGAGTCGCCGCGCAGGCGATCGGCAAAGCGGCTGCCGACGACGTTCTCGATCGCGGCGATCCGGTCCCTGCCCCAGGAGAGAAGGCTTTCGTTCAGCTCGAGGTCGACGAGGACCCCCGCCGGTTCGCCTGCGTAGGAAACCGTGTCGCGGCCGGGGCCACCGTCGATCACGTCCTGGCCCTTGCTCGGGATCAGCAGGTCGCGATCCTCGCCCCCCAGGAGGGTGTCGAGGCCGGTGCCGCCGTCAAGTCGGTCCTCGCCCGCACCACCGTCGAGTAGGTCGATCCCACCGGCGCCGGACAGGAAATCGTCGCCGGGGCCGCCATAGACCCAGCCGTCGCCCAGCGCCTCTTCGACTGTGTCTTCGCCGGCGCCACCCCAGAGCCGGTCGTTGCCGCGGTCGCCGGAGAGCCGGTCGTCGCCGTCGCCGCCATAAATCCGGTCGTTCCCCCCTTCACCCGAGATGCGGTCCGCGCCGCCGCCGCCACAGATCGTGTCATTGCCGCCCCCGCCCTCGATCACGTTGGCGCCAGGACCGGCGAGGATCACGTCGTGCGCCTTGGTCCCGACGACCTGGGGCGCGTCGGAGACGATGGTCGCCTGCTTGCCGGCGCACATCGGTAGCTCGGCCGCCCCGAGCGAGCCAGATGCGGAGAGGCAGAGCGCCGCGACAACCAGCGCCGGCCAGAGCTTGCGCCTCACGCGATCAGGGAGACGAGCAGAAGGCTCGTGGCGACAAGGATCCCCAGGGCGAGTCCCAGGAGATAGACGGGGCCGGACGGCTCGGTCAGGAGATCGAGCGGCGATCGGCGAGCACGCTGAGCCGTGGCTGAGGGTTGCGCCCAGATGCCGACATCTTGGCGAATGCCCCCGACCTGTACCGGGCAAGTGGGGCAGAGGGGCGACCGAGGGGTGCTGACGAGGCCGATCAGGGAACGCTCTTCACGATCTCGCAGCCGCGCGCCTGGTCGGTGCCGGGCCCGCCCAGGCAGGAGTCCCTGCCCCGATCGCCAACCATGGTGTCCGCTCCCGCGCCCCCATAGAGCCAGTCATCGCCGCCACGACCGACGAGGTTGTCATCGCCGAGGCCACCGATCAGGCGATCGCTGCCGCCGCCGCCGATCAAGGTGTCGTTCCCGGCGCCTCCTTCCAGCCACACCGCAACCGGCACGGTGCGCCCGACCACGACCACATCGTCGCTGGCTCCGCCGTTGAAGCGAAAGCCTTCGATCGCGGCCGCTTTGCAGATGAGGCGGCTGGGGTCTTCGTCGGGGTGCAGGCAGAGTGAGCCGCCGACTTCCAATGGGTCGGCCGAGGCGATTTCATAGCTGCGCCCGTCAGCACTCAGGGAGATGCTGATCTCATTCGGCGCAGGACTGCCGGCGAGGACGAGGGTGAGGCCGCCGGACGATGCTGCCCCGGCCGAAGCCGACTCCGACCCAATTTCCCCGGCGAGGGCGAGCACGCCGAGCAGGGCGCACGCGAGCACCACCGCCTTTCGCATCGTCCCCATCTCATCCTCGCCGGTAGGAAGGTCTTTCCTAATGAAAACCTCGCGGCGCCCCGAGTTTCGCCCGACCGCGCGGGGCGAATCGAGCGCCGGCTAGGAAACCGAGGAGGTCTGCTCGCAGCTGCTCGCCTGATCGCGCCCGCCGCCGCCGATGCAGGTGTCGTTGGCGCCGCGGCCCTCGAGGCGGTCGTTGCCGCCGCGGCCGAGCAGGACGTTGGCGCTGTTGTCGCCGAGCAGCACGTCGGAGCCAGGCGAGCCCTCGATCTTCTCGACGCTCAGATCGATCCGCCCGGCATCGCAGCCCGAGACATCGGGATCGAGGACCGCGCCGCCGATCACCGCCCTGACGAAGGTGTCGCTGTTGCGGACCCGGGCGAAGGAGGCGCTGTCGTTGGAGCCTGGGCCGCCGTCGAAGAGATCGCCGTCGCATGGCTGGCCGCCGATCATCAGGTCGTTGCCAGGGCCGCCGACCATCTTCGCGGCACCGCTGTCCTTGCGCGGATGAAAGATGTTGACGCCGTAGAGGACGTCATCGCCACCGCCACCTTCGAGCGCGTCGGCGTCGTGGTCATCGCCGCTGTAGAGGACGTCGTCGCCGCGACCGCCGCGGATGGCGTCCGAGCCGTTGCCGCCTTCGACGATCGAGAAGACTCCGGTCGGGACGCTGGTGGTGACCGTGAAGCGATCATCCCCGGCACCCAGCGGGGCGAGGATCGATGCGACCCGCCCCTGGCAGCTGACCCACTCGCCGAGTGGATCGCCCGTGCAGGCGCCCGAGCCGGGGTCGCCGAGCAAGATTGCCGCGCCACCGGGCTCGCGGCGGACGACATAGGCGCCGCCGGAGAAGCTGACGGCGGCCGCATCGACCCCGTTGCTGCCGGCGACGATCAGGCTGCTTGCCCCGTCGATGCTCTCGTAAAGCTCAACGGCCGTCCCGCTCGATCCTTCGCTCGGCCCGCAGGAGGTCTCGACGGCGAAGATCTCTTCGCAGCGGTCTGAGCCGGGGCCACCGAAGGCTTCGTCCCCCGGGCCGGAGGACACCAGGCGGTCGTCACCCGGCCCGCCGTCGAGGCGGTTGGGAGTCCCCCCGCCGCCGATCAGCGTGTCGTCGCCCGAGCCGCCGACGGCGTCCTCGATCCCATTCAAGTGCTCGCCCTCGGCGCCGCCCACGCTCTGGGCCTGCAGGTCGATCGTGACCCCACCCCCGGTTCCCGCGTAGGAGGCGATGTCATGGGCGCCGGGGCCGCCGTCGACCTTGTCATTACCCGGGCCCCCGACCATGGTGTCGAAGTCGCCCGGACCGCCGTCGAGCGAATCATCGCCGGGACCGGCGCTCAGTCGGTCGCCCTCGCCGCCCCCGCCGTCGAGCGTGTCGTTGCCGGTTTCGCCGAAGAGAGCGTCGGTGTCGCCGTCGCCATATAGGTGATCGGAGCCACGTTCGCCGTAGACGGTGTCCTCGCCGCCCTCGCCGTGCATCGTGTCGTTGCCGCGCCCGCCATAGATCGTGTCCTCGCCCGCGCCGGCGCAGACGAGGTCGTTTCCGCCTTCCCCATAGATCTTGTTCTTCCCGGGACCGGCGACGATGACGTCGTGACCCTTGGTTCCGACGATCACCGGGCCGTTGGAGAAGATCGTCGCCTTGATGCCGTGGCAGCTCGGAGCGGCGGCCGCGGGGTCGGCGAGGAGCAGTGAGATCGCGATCGCGATCAGCGCCGCTGCCCAGCGGAGCCGCGGTGAGATCGCTTCTGTCTCGGGAGATGGCTGCATTCGGATAGGGACGTGCCTCAAGCGTTGGAAGACGACGAGAAATAAGAGCTGCCAATCAGATCGGCGCGGGGGCCGAAAGCTTGAGCGCGCTCGAGCCGGGTGGGCGCGGGCCGCCCGTTGATCTCGGAGCTTTAGGTCTCCATACTGAGCTGGACGAATCTATGAGAGAACTTCTCGAACAGATGTGGTGCCATGTGAGCTCGGCCTCAGCTACGAAAACCCGAATATGCACCTGAGCAACGAGAACTTCAGCCGACATGTCGCCGCCCGCCGCCCCCGACGGCTCCTCGCCTGCGCGCTGGCCCTGGTCTGCCTGGCAGCCGCAGCCGTCCCGACGGCTGCCTCGGCGGACAGCGCTCTCGACGCCGGCTCGGAAATGAGCTTGGTCTTCACTGGCGAGACCGCGCGCCTGATCGGCTCGAGCGCCCTGGTTCCGGTCCGTTGCCTGGGTCCGCAAGAGGGACTTTGCAGCGGCACGGTGACGCTTTCCGTCAATGGCCGCAAGCACAAGGCGCCGTTCTCTGTGGTCGGCGGCAGCGCTCAGGGCCTCGTTGTGCCGGTCGGCAGCGCGGATGCCGGCCAGAGCGCGGTGGCCGTGGCAAGGACGGTACGCGCGAGCGGAGGCTACGCGCGCGCCACCAGCACGATGCGCTTTGCCCAATAGCCTTTTCGCGTCGCTGAGGCTCGTCGGCAATAAGAGGGCGCCGACTAGGTGGAGACTGAGCTGCTGAGCCTTCGCAGCGCGAACGGCGCCAGCAGCGTCGTCAGGATCGACATCCCGACGACGACGCCGAACAGCTCCGCATCGACTACCCCTTCGGCGGCGCCGATCGCCGCGACGACGATGCCCACCTCGCCGCGGGGGACCATGCCGACGCCGACGATCGCCGCTTCGCGCTTGCCCAGGCCGCGGGCGGCGAGGTAGGCGGGACCGAACTTGGCCAGGGCGGCCAGGAGCGTGATCGTGAGCAGGAGGAAGAGGGCGTAGCCGTCGATCAGGGCCCCGAGATCGAGCTCGATTCCGATGAAGGCGAAGAAGAAGGGCGGGAAGAAGGCGTAGAGGGGCTTCACTTCCTCCTCGATCGAGCCGTGGTCTTTGGTCTCGGCGACGATCATTCCCGCGAGGAAGGCGCCGATCAGGGCGGCCAGGCCGATGTTGGCTGCGAAGGCGGCGAGCCCGAGGCAGACGATCACGGCCGGCAGCAGTGGAGACTCCGAGAAGCGGGGAGCGTGCAGCAGTCGCGGCCAGCGCGCCAGCAGTTGGGTGCCGCCCAGCGCGACGAAGCCGACGAAGGCGCCGGCGACCGCCAGCGCCAGCGCGATCTTGCCCGCGTCGATCCCGCCGTCGGCGGCCATCCCGACGGCGACCGAGAGCAGGATCAGGGCGAGGATGTCGTCGACCACGGCGGCGCCGAGGACGGTGCGGGCAGCGCGGGTCCGAGCGATGCCGAGGTTGAGGAAGGTGGCCGACGTGATCCCGGCGCTGGTCGCGGCCAGGGCGGCGCCGAGAAAGACGCTGGTCTCCGAGCTCTCGCCGAGCGCCAGGCCGAAGCCGATTCCGGCGATGAAGGGCACCACGACCCCGGCCGCGCCGACGCCGGCGGCGATCCGTCCCACGGCTTTCATCTCCGAGAGGCGCGTCTCCAGACCGACCCAGAAGAGGAGGACGACCACCCCGAGCTCGGAGAAGACCCGCAGCACCTCCCCGACCTCCACCAGGCCGAGGACCGAGGGGCCGACGAGGACGCCGCCGAGGATCTCGCCGACGATCACCGGCTGACCGATTCGCTTGAAGACCTCGTCGCCGAGCTTGGCCGCGAGCAGGACGAAGAAGAGGTCGGCGAGGATGTTGGCGGTGTCGCTGGTCGCCGCCAGAGGAAGGGCCGAGCCGAGCATCAGGCGGGGGGCTCGGCGCGGTCCTCGGCGATGGCGCCGAAGCGCCCGACCAGCGCCGCGAAGAAGTCGGCGCGGGTGATGATCGCGTGGACCTTCCCCGCGGTCGCGACCGGGACTATCAGCACTCGGTGGTGGAGGAACAGCTCGGCGAGCTGAGTGTCGGAGTATTCGTCGTCGACCGTGACGTGGTCAGTGGTCAGGTAGCGCCGGATCGGTTCGTCGCTGCAGTCGCTGCGGCGCTCGATCGTCTCGTCGACCGAACGCGAGACCATCGCCGCCGAGCGCAGGTCGCCCATATATGCCGGAAAGAGAGCGCCCATGAACTCGCGCTCGCCGAAGATGCCGGCAAAGCGTCCGTCGGCCTCGACCGCGGGCAGCGCCGGCAGTTCCAGCTCGATCAGGCGCCGGGCCGCCGGGCCGATCAGCTCGTCGGCGCCGAGCGGCTCGATCTCGCGGATGGTCTGCTTGACGATCGAGTCCGGCATGGTTCCCCCTAGAGCGCTACGTAGCGGATGAGGATGTAGGCAGTGGCGAGCGCGATCGAGATGATCGTCGCAGGGATGCCGACTTTGAGAAAGGTGAGGAAGCCGATCGGGGTACCCGCCCGCTCGGCCAGGCCGGCGGCGGCGACGTTGGCGGCGGCGGCGATCATCGTCGCGTTGCCGCCGAAGCAGGCGCCGAGCGCGAGCGACCACCAGTAGGCGTCGTCGCCGTTCGCCCCGGCCGATTGCTGCAGCTCCTTGACGACCGGGATCATCGCCGTCGTGAAGGGGATGTTGTCGACGACGGCGGAGCCGAGCGCGGCAATCCAGGTGATGCCGATCAGCTCGGCGGTGCGATCGCCGCCGGTGAGGTCCTTGACCGCGTCGGCGATGTGGCCGATCGCCCCGGTCGCCTCCAGGGCGCCGACCATCACGAAGAGCCCGACGAAGAAGAAGAGCGTCGTCCACTCGAGGTGGGCGAGCGCGTCCTCGAGCTTGACCCTGGTCACCAGCAGCCCGACCGCGGCACCGGTCAAGGCGACCGTGGCGGGCTCGATGTGCAGCTGCTGGTGGGCGAAGAAGGCCAGTACGGTCAGCAGTAGGACCGGACCGGTGCGGCGCAGCTCCTCGTGGTCGCGGATCGAGGCCCGGGCGTTCAGCTCCATTACCGCCCTGCGGTTCTTCTCCTCCACCTGCAGGCGTGAGCGGAAGACGAGGTAGAGCAGCGGGATAACCACGGCGAAGGTGACGATCACGATCGGTGCCAGGTTGACGATGAAGGCGTTGAAGCTGAGCCCGGTGGCGCCGGCGATGATGATGTTCGGCGGGTCGCCGATCAGGGTCGCGGTGCCGCCGATATTGGACGCCATCACCTCGATGATCAGCAGCGGCACCGCCTCGATGTCGAGGGCGTCGGCGAGCAGGAAGGTGATCGGCGCGATCAGCAGGATCGTGGTCAGGTTGTCGAGGAAGGCCGAGAGCAGCGCCGTCGTCCCCGCGAGGGCCATCGTCGTCGCGAAGGGCCGGCCTCCGGAGAGCTGGCCGGCGCGGATCGCCACGTAGTCGTAGACCCCGGTCTGCTGGGTCAGGTAGACGAGGATCATCATCCCGACCAGGAGGCCGATCGTGTTGAAGTCGACCGACTCGATCGCCTGCTCCTGGGAGAAGTCGCCGACGAAGAGGACGACGATCGCGGCACCCAGCAAGGCGACGTTGGTGCGGTGCATCTTCTCGCTGGCGATTACCGCCAAGGCGATCAGGAAGGTGGCTACGGCGATTGCCAATGGGGCCTTTCGGGGTCGGCGAAGAGTGTTGCCGACCAGTCTTCCCGGCGCACCACGGCAGAGATTACGGCAGCCGCCTTCATTGCGCTGACAGGCATTTTTGTCGACGGCTAGGCTGCAATCCGCTTTGCGCCGCTCCCATCAAATCCGGCTGGACGTCGTGCGCGGTGCGCTCCTTCGCTCGTTTCGGCCGGTCTGCGTGTGCGGCTGGGCCGGCGAGACCTATTGGAGCCGATCGCTTGCCGAACGGATGGCACGGATGCACCGCCAAGCGAATGACGAGCGCTTGGGATCGGGGCTGAGCGCAGGCAAGCCCGTTTCGATCCGCACGATTCCCCACGGCGTCGACTAGGAGGTTTCGCTGTCAGGCTGCGCGGCCGTCGGCCAGCTGAAGCGCTCCTGCCAGCTCGGGTCGATCTCATCGAGGGCGCGGGCAAGCTTCACCACTGCCTCGTGGGGAAACTGAGCGTCGTCGATCGTGACGCAAAAGAGCAATGACTCTCCGTTGAGAGTTTCGAGCTCATATCGCTCCGAAAGGGTGTCTAGGTCGCGCTTTCCGGCCTGTCCTTGATCGAGCCGCCGCAGCAGCACACGACATCCCTGTAGTGACCGTTGTTCGCGCGCAGGGGCGGGCCGCTTGGGCGCTCGCAAACGGAGCCAGCGTCTGCTCATCGGGCCGATTGGGTCGACCCGAACGTCAGGGAGGAAGCAATGGTGAGTGACACAGGAGCCTTTCGGGATCGACGACGAGCATTGCCGACCAGTCTTCCCGGCTCACCGCTTCGAACGATAGCGCCCATGGGAGCCCTGCCGCACCCGTCGTCCGGGAGCTTCCCGTTGATGGCGCTGCTGCTCAAGGCCCCTCCTGCGCTCGACTGGTGATCTGGCTGGTGTCGATACTTGAAACTCACGTGGGCGCCCCCGGTTGCGCCGGGGGAGATGTCAGCCAGCTAACAGCTCAGCTCCCCTCACCGCCCCGACCCTCGGCCTCCTCGGTTCAAGTGCATGCAGGTGCGGGAGTCCACCAAGCAGGGGAGGAATAGATGTTCTTGCGATTGCTGCTCAGCAGTGCCGTCGCGCTCAGCTTCGTGATGGCCGACGTGGCCGCCGCCAAGGCTGAGGTCGTCAAGGGGCGTACTGCCCAGGGGTACCGGATCAAGGCGATGATGCACGGCGACAGGTCGGTCAGGCTGCTCGACTTCAAGGCCGATCTCCAGTGCCGCGACGGGACCGTCCTGCAGCTGGCCGAGGGTGGCTTCCTGCCGTCCGAGATCAGCCGCAACGGCACCATCCACGAAGTCCAGTACGGCGACACCGACACCGTCTTCATCCGCGGGCGCGTCAACAAGGGCACGATCCGCGGGCGGGTGCGACTCACCGACAGGTACGGGAAGGGCAACCCCTGTCGATCGCGCTGGATCAAGTTCCACGCGAACTGAGCGAGGGCGATGTCAGATCGATGACAACGCCGTGGCAACTAATCCCGGAGGCTGCCACGATGTGACCGGCTCGTCCAAGGGGCATCGGTCGGAGTGGGATCCGCCGCCGTCCAAGTTCGAGTCGTAGCAGGGAGGGAGGAACGTGTAGCCGCCGTGGTCGCGTCGAGCCGCTTTCGTCGGTCCGCTCGACAGCTTGACCCGGCGGCTTCATCCCTGCTGGATGGTGGCGGCAGCTCGTCGACTCTGAGGTTCTTGCGGCAGCGCTGGCGGAGTTTCTCTTCGCGTCACATTTCCCTTCTAGCTTGACCCGACGTAAGGCCTCTACGAAGGGAATGGAATGCGGGCAAGAAGGTCATTGACGGTTCTGGCGATCGCGGTCAGCGGGGTGCTCGCCTTCGGCGGCTCCGGTGCTCTCGCCGCGAAGCAGCACGGTGACGCGATGAAACAGGGTCATGGCAAGAAGCACGGCCACGGAAAGAAGCACGGCCATGCGATGACGCCACACGGCGCGATGCACTGAGCGCATGGCGCTGCTGATCCTTTTCGGGTTCATCGCGGGCGCGGCGACCGCACTGTCGCCCTGCGTGCTGCCGGTGCTGCCGATCGCGCTCTCGGCGGGCGCGACCGGCGGCCGGCGGCGGCCGCTCGGGATCGTCGCCGGGCTGGCGGTTTCCTTCACCTTCGCCACCGTGGCGCTGGTCTACGTCATCTCCGCGCTCGGTCTGCCCAACGACTTCCTCCGCAAGCTGGCGATCGTCGTCCTGCTCGGCTTCGGGATCACCCTGATGATTCCGCCGCTGGCCGCTCGGCTCGAGGCCTGGATGAGCCAGTTCGCGAGCCGCGCCGGCGTCGCCAAAGGCAAGGGCGACGGCTTCTGGTCGGGGACCGCGGTCGGCGCCAGCCTCGGGCTCGTCTACGCGCCCTGCGCCGGGCCGATCCTGGCCGGCGTCATCACCGTCTCCGCCTCGCAGTCCTTCAGCACGGGCCGGCTGGCGGTGGCCTTGAGCTACGGGATCGGGTCCGCAGTCGTCCTCTACTTCCTCATGCTCGGCGGTCGCAAGGTGGTGCGGCCACTGGCAAAACGCGGCGTCGGCCTGCAGATCGCGATGGGTGGCGTGATGGTCGTGGTGGCCCTGGCGATGCTGGGCAACTACGACATTCGCTTCCAGAACCAGATCGCCAGCAGCCTGCCGAGCTTTCTCGTCAATCCGACGGGGAGCCTCGAGGACACGGCCCAGGCCAAAACCGCGCTTGCCGACATCCGCGGGGGCGCCCACGGAGTCGGCTCCGAGGCCACCGGGGCGGCGCCGGAAACCGATGCCGAGGGGAAGCTCGACCTGCCGGTTCTGGGTGTGGCACCGGAATTCGTCGGCAACGAGCGCTGGTTCAACACCCCCGGCGACAAGCCCCTTACCCTCAGCGGGCTGCGCGGCCGCGTCGTCCTCGTCGATTTCTGGACCTACAGCTGCATCAACTGCATCCGCACCTTCCCCTACCTGAAGGCCTGGGACGCGAAGTACCGCAAGGACGGCCTGACGATCGTCGGCGTCCACACGCCTGAGTTCCCGTTCGAGCGCGAGGCCGGCAACGTGCAGACCGCGATCGACGAAAACGACATCCGCTATCCGGTCGCCCAGGACAACGAACAAGCGACGTGGAACGCCTACGCCAACCAGTACTGGCCAGCCGAGTACTTCATCGACGCCCAGGGCAAGGTCCGCTACGTCCATTTCGGCGAGGGCGAATACGAGGAGAAAGAGAAGGTGATCCGTGATCTCCTCGCCGAAGCGGGCAAGACGGTTGATGGCAAGGAGACCCAGGTCCGCGCGGTCGCCCCCTCGCGGACCGTGACGACTCCCGAGACCTACCTCGGCGCCGCCCGCGCCGAACGCTTCACCAACGCGATGCTCGCTCCCGGCCGACACGACTTCACCGCGCCGAAGTCGCTCCCCCTCAACGAACTCGCCTACCACGGCAAGTGGGACATCGCCCTCGACTCGGCGACCGCCGAGGCCGGTGCCTCGCTCGACCTCAACTTCGGCGCCCGCCGCGTCTATCTGGTGCTGGGATCCCCCGGTGAGGACCGCAAGGTCAGGGTCCTGCTCGACGGACAGCCGATCTCCGCCGCCGACGCCGGCTCCGACGTCCACGGCGGCGCCGTCACCGTGAGCGGCCAGCGCCTCTACGGCCTCGTCGACCTGCCCAAGGTCGGCGAGCATGTCCTCACCCTGGAGCCGGAAGCGGGGGTCGAGGGCTATGCCTTCACCTTCGGCTAGCCCAACCGCGACAATCGCCGCCATGGCCGAGACCACGAACGGCGCCGTGCTGGTCGTCGACGACGAGGCGACGATCCTCGACGTCGTCGGCCGCTACATGGAGCGAGCCGGCTATGAGACCCACCGTGCGGCCACCGGGCCCGAGGCGCTGCGGTCGGTCGAACTGGACCGTCCCGACCTGGTCGTGCTCGACCTGATGTTGCCGGGAATCGACGGGATCGAGGTGATGCGCCAACTGCACGAGGCGCCCGGCCCGCGGATCGCGGTGATCCTGCTCACCGCCCGTGGCGAGGAGTCCGACCGCCTGATTGGCCTGCGCCAAGGCGCCGACGACTATGTCGTCAAGCCGTTTTCCCCGGCCGAGCTGGTCGCTCGCGTCGGCGCGGTGCTGCGGCGCGTCTCACCGCCCGACGATGAAGCACCGCCGATCGAGCATGGCCCGCTGCGGATCGAGCCGGCAAGTCGCCGCGCCCTCCTCGACGGCGAGGAACTGGCGCTGACCCAGCGCGAGTTCGACCTGCTCGCCTATCTGACCGAGCACCCCGGCCGGGTCTACTCGCGCGACCAGCTGATGGAAGCGGTCTGGGGCGAGCCCTTCTTCAATGACACCAGCACCGTCACCGTCCATGTCCGCCGCCTCCGCGCCAAGCTCGGCGACGACCCGACCGAGCCGCGCTTCATCGAGACGGTCTGGGGCGTCGGCTACCGGTTGCGGCCGTGAAGCGCGCCGCCGTCATCGCTGTCGCCGCCTTCCTGGCCGGCGCCGCTGCGGTAGCCGTACCGAGCCACATGGGCGCCGACCAGATTCTGCTGGTCGTGCTCGCGGCAGGCGCCGCCGCCCTGGCGACCGCCCTCGCCGTGCGGCTGGCGATGGAGGAGCGCTCCCGGCGCGAGATCGAGGAGGCGCGCCGCCAGCTCGTCGCCGCCGCTTCCCACGACCTGCGCACGCCGCTCGCTTCGCTGCGGCTGCTGGTCGAGTCGATCGACGACGGTGTCGCCACTGGGGAGACCCGCGACCGCTACCTGAAGGAGATTCGCACCCATGTCGGCGTGCTCAGCGATCTCATCGACGACCTCTTCGAGCTCTCGCGGATCGAGGCCGGCGACATCTCCTGGACGATGCGCCAGGTCGAGCTGGGCGACCTGATCGGCGACACCGTCGCGGCAATGCGGGCGCCGGCCGGCGAGCGAGGTGTCAGCATCGCCGCCGAGCTGCCGCCGGGCGAACTCGTCGCCAGCGCCAATGCCGAGAAGGTGCAGCGCGTCCTCTTCAACCTGATCCAGAACGCGATCCGCCATACCCCGGCCGACGGCACCGTCACGGTCCGGGCCAGCGCAAGCGACGGCGGTGTCGAGGTCGAGGTCGCCGACAGCGGGGAGGGGATCCCCGCCGGCGACGGAGAGCGCGTCTTCGAGGCCTTCTACCGCGGCGACGCCGCCCGCAGCGAGGACGGCGCCGGACTCGGTTTGGCGATCTCCCGCGCGATCGTAGAAGCCCACGGCGGCAAGATGTGGGCCGAAGGCGGTCCACCCGGCGCTCGGATCTGCTTCACGCTGAAATCCGCCCAGGGGGTGGGTTGAGCCAGTGGGAGGCACCTCGACGACGACCACGGCCTCCAGGTTGCTCAGCAGCCTCGCCCGCACGCGCGACAGCGCCGCCGCACGATCGGCGCCCCCAGTACGCTGGCTGAGCGGCGCCGTTTTCGTCATCTTCGGGATCGGCAAGTTCAGCCAACACGCCCACGAGGTCGACTCCTTCGACTCCTACGGGCTGCCCTCTCCCGACGCTTTCGTCTACCTGGTCGGCGTGCTTGAGATCGTCGGCGGGGCGCTTCTGATCGCCGGCTTGCTGACCAGGGTGGTTGCATTGGCCCTCGCCGGCAACATGGTCGGGGCGATCGTCGTTTCGGGTATCGGCGAGGGCGAGGTGCTGCCCAGCCTCACCCTCGCGCCGGCGCTGCTCGCCGCGATGCTCTTCCTGATCTGGGTTGGACCGGGCGCCCGTGCCGTCGATGGCCGCTTCGCCAAGGGCCGCGTGGCGCCGCCTTGAGTCAGCTCGCTGCCTTGTCCGTTCGGCTTGACCACCAAGCCAGAGACCGCCGAACTCTTCGACGTCGCTTAGCGCGTTCTGTCAGTCGCGAAGCAGGGGCCGCAGATCCTCGAGGCGGTCAAAGAGGTGCCAGACGTAGGCACCGCCGCCGGCTTCCCGATGGGGATGGAGGTCCGCCAGGGCAGGGTCGTCGCGGTAGCCGTCGAAGTGGGCGCGGCTCTTCCATTCGACCAGGATCAGCGCTTGGCGCGGCTCGATGTCGCCCTTGATCGCCTCGGAGAACTTGCCGAGCGCCACCACTCGTCCGCCGTGGCGCTCGACCTCGGTGGCGGAGCGACGAGAGTAGGCCAGGTACTCCTCGCGGTCGGCGATGTCGAAGAGGTTGAGCGCGTAGACCGGTCCGTCAGGCATCCGGCCCGACTCCCTCGACGAGCGCCGCCAGCTTCTCCAGTGCCGCGTTCCAGCCGGCTTCGGCGCCGTCGCGACCGGGAGGTGGGAGGGGGCCATCGCTAAGGGTCAGCCGCGTCTTCTTGCCGTGGTCGTGGAGCTCGAGGCGGACCACGCTGCCCTCCTTCATCCCCATCTCCGGCATCGGGTCTGAGCGCAGGACCAGCAGCTCGGGCTCGACCAGCTCGACGATCTCGTAGCCGATCGAGAACTCGCCGCCGCCGTCGCGGCGCACCATGGTCAGCTCCCAGCGCCCGCCGACCCGCAGGTCGACCTCGATCCGCTCGCGCGGTGCCTCCATGTGGGGCGGGCCGTACCAGCCGGCGATCCGCTCGGGGTCGGTCCAGGCGCGGAAGACCTGCTCGCGCGGCGCCTCAAAGACCCGCGTGATCAGAACCGTGCGCTCATCACCGGCGTCGGGGGCAAGGTCACTCATCTTCATCTCCTTTTGCGCGCAGCTGCGCGTCGAGTCGGTCCATTCGTGCTTCCCAGATCTGCTTGCGCGACTCGATCCAGCCGGCTGCCTCCTCGAGCGGCTCGGCCCGCATCCGGCTCGGTCGCCACTGGGCATTGCGGCCGCGGGCAATCAGCCCCGCCTCCTCCAGGACCTTGAGGTGGCGGGAGACGGCGGGGAGGCTGATGGGGAAGGGCTCGGCCAGTTCGCCCACGGGCGCGTCGCCCTCGGCGAGGCGGTCGAGGATCGCGCGCCGGGTCGGATCGGCGAGGGCGGCGAAGGTGAGGCTGAGCTGGTCGCTGGATGTGGCCATCTGCTGCCAGGCTAATTAACAGGTTCGTTAAATACAAGCTACCGAGCGCCTTTCGGGCGTTTGGACCCATCGCGCGTCAGGCGGCAGATCCGCCAATGGCGGCCGTCGCGGGACGGGTGCGCAGCGCGGCACCGAGCAAGGGAAAGAACAGGGTCGAGAGCATCGCGGCGCCGACGAGGCCCGCGGCGGTGGACGATTTCATGTGGCCGGATTCGATCGCGATCGTCGTGATAGCGACGACGAGCGGCAGCTCGGTCGCCGAGTAGAAGGCGAGGGCGCCGCGGTCACGGCGGTCGAAGACGTCGCGGTAGAGCAGCAGGGCCGGCGCCCCGCGCACCACGAGGAAGAGGGCGAAGAACATCGCCAGCTTTGCCAGTGCCCCGACCGAGCCGAGCGCGTCGAGGTCGAAGCCGATGCCGCTGGTGACGAAGAAGAAGGGGATGAAGAAGCCGAAGCCGACTGCGGTCAGCTTCGACTCGAAGACCTGGAGCTCGTGTCCCTGGAGGGCGGCGCGGGTGATCAGCCCGGCGACGAAGCCGCCGAGCAGAACGTCGAGCCCGATCCGGCTGGCCAGCAGGACCATGCCGAAGACCAAGACCACGGTCACTCTGACCGCGAGCTGGCTGCTGGTCTCCAGGGTCCGCTCCAGCGCCGGCCAGCCGCGCCAGGCGAGACCGATCGAGGCGAGGGCGACGCCGATCGCGAGGATCACGAAGGCGATCAGGATCGCGGCCTCCTCCAGCGGGTGGTCGGTGGAGAGGAAGAGGGTGATCAGCAGCACCGGCCCGAACTCGCCGACCCCACCCGCCGCCAGCAGATAGGTGCCGAAGCGGGTCTTGAGCTGGCCGCTGTCGCGCAGGATCGGGATCAGCGTGCCGATCGCCGTCGTTGCCATCGCCGTGCCGACGTAGAGGGCGGAGTCGATTACCCCGGTTGCGGCGAGGACGCCGCCGATGCCCAGGGCGAGGACGACGGAGAGCAGCCAACCGATGCCACCGAGCCGCAGCGGCGCGCCTTTGATCCGCTCGAAGTCGATCTCATAGCCGGCGAAGAAGAACAGCATCCCGAGGCCAAGATTGGAGAAGAAGTCGATGAAGCCGTCGGTCTTGGCCAGGTCGAGGACCTGGGGGCCGACGACGATTCCCAGCACGATCTCCACGACGACCACCGGCGCGGCAAAGTGCCGCGGGGAGATCGCCACCGTCACCGAGGCGAGGGCGGCGACCGAGACAATTACAAAGAACGACTCGGTATCGACGTGGATCATGGGTCGAGATCTTCGGTGATCGGACCGCGGATCGCGACGCAGGTCGAGGAAATGTGGAGGGCAGCGCCCGCGCCGGCGATGCGTCGGATCCTACGACTCACCCCGCTATAGGGTCGGGAGTCGATGCCCGCGACGTCCGACTCCGTTCGAATCGCCTGGCTGTGCGCCCTGGCTCTGGGGATCTTCGTCGTCTGGATCGCGACCGATGTCAGCGCCAACGCTGGGATCGGGTTCTTCTACGCGGTGCCGATCGGGCTTGCAGCCTGGTGGCTGGGCCGCCGGGGCGCAGCGATCGCCGTCGTCGGCTGCGCCTCCCTCTACATCGTCGGTGACCTGATCCAGCCGGTCCCGGACTTTGCCGCGGCCTTTGCGGTGCGGCTGTTCGCCTTCCTCGCCGTCGCGGCCGTCGCCTCGTTCCTGCACGAGCGTTTTCTTGCCCTCGAGGACTCGGCCGAGGAACTGGAGGAGATTCGGGCGGCATTGATGCCCGCGGCGCTGCCGGATTTGCCGGGCATCGAGGTCTCGGCGGCCTTTGCGGCCTCGGAGTTCGGCGTTTCCGGCGACTTCTACCTGCTGACCAACGGGCCGGACGACTCAACGGTGGCGGTGGTCGGCGACGTCGTCGGCCACGGGCCGCGAGCGGCCCGTCTGGCCACCTTCATCCGCACCCAGTTCGCCGCCTTCGTCGGCAGCACCAGTGACCCGGCCGAGCTGCTGATGCTGACCAACAGGGCGCTGGTCGAGCGGCCCGGCGAGGAACGCGAGCTGGTCAGCGCGGTCTGCCTGCGCTTTCAGGCTGAGGACTCGAGGCTCTCGTGGGCTGCGGCGGGACACCCACTGCCTCTGCGCCTTCCTAAGTTGAGAGAGCTCCCGCTGGCAGGCCGCACCTTCCTGTTGGGATCTGACGTCAACTTGACTTTGAGCAACGCCGAGATGGAGCTAAATGCCGGCGAAGGGATTCTGGCCTACACCGATGGCGCGACCGACGTCCGCCGGGCGGGCGCTCTGCTCGGCCTTAACGGACTGACGCGGCTGCTCTCGCCCATCGCCGAGCTGCCGCCGGCGCAATTTGCCGCCGAGGCAGAAAGGGCGATCCTCGAGTGGACCGATCAGCCTGTGCGAGACGACCTCTGCCTGCTGGCCTTTGGTCCCAAGGAGAAGGCGCCTAGCTGAGGGCGGGTCGATGTCAGATGGCAGCCCGCTGAGCGATACCCCCGATGCTGGCACGGTGCGACGGCTCGGAGTCCAAGGACGCAGGCTTGACCCGCGAGGGCTTCGTCCTCTCCAAGTTGCCTCCGTGTCCGTTGTCGCTGGCACTCTTCGCGCCATGTCGGAGCGCTATCGAGCCCACCTCCAGGCAGTTGTCGCGACGAGCGCGGCGCCCTACGGCTACACCCTCACCATCTGGACGTCGGGTGCCGTGACGACTCACGCAAGGGGGATCCCCACCGCGCTCGAAGCCCTGTTGTTCCTGGCGGGCGCGGTTGCCGGATTTGCTCTCATCGGCGCCCTGGCACACGGAAGTGCCGGTCGCGTCTTACGGACGCCCGACGAAGCCACGGTCCGGCTCTGGGGCGGGTTCCACCTTCCTGCAGTGGGGTTCGCCATCGCCGGCGCCGCCCTCATCGTGTCCCTGGTTCACGGCGTACTCGATTGGCCGCTGGTCGGCTTCCTTGCCACCTCCACCTACCTGGTGGTGATCGCGGCGCAGTTCACGGTCGCCGACACCGCTCGCCGGTCTGTCCGCTGATGTCCAGCGTTTTCTGTCGCCGTTGATCCCGTAACTCGGGCCGCTTCCTCTCCAGCTCGTCTAGGAAGTCGATCGGAGCCTGGCAGCGGCAGGCATCGCTCCAAGGCCCGCTGCGCGGGCCTCGCTGACGCGCCCTCGCTAGCGCTCGGGTTCCGCTCCTCCTGTCCGCCGCCGGACGGCTCGACGACTTCCGTCAACGAGCCAAGGAGGACACGATGGACGCTTCAATCGACCATGACAGCCCGCTGAGGATGACTGCGCCTGGCCGCTTCACCCGGGTCTCCGTGCAGACCCCAGCTGGGGAGATCGAGGCCCGGCTGAGCGAAAAGGGGAATTGGGAGCTGCGGGTTCGACGCGACCAGGAGACCAGCTGGCGCCTGGCCTGTAGTGGCGATCTGGACTGCAGCATGGTGACCGCCCAGCCCATTGCGGAGGAGACCCTGACGCGGGGACCGCTGACCGTTGACCCCGAGAGCCGTCGGGCGACGGTGGGGGAGACGGGCCTGCAGTTGGCGCGGAAAGAGTTCGCGCTCCTTCTCGTCCTCGCCGCCCAGCCCGATCGGGTCTTCAGGAAGGAGGAGCTGATGGCGACGGTTTGGGGCTACACCGGCACCGCCCGGACCCGGACTCTCGACAGCCATGCCAGCAGGTTGAGGAGAAAGCTGAGGAAAGCCGGCGCCGAGGGCATGGTTGTCAACGCCTGGGGGATCGGTTACCGGCTCTGGGACCGGACGGACCTGACCTCGTTCCCGCCACTCACTCCCGTTGGCAAAGCCGCGTGAGCACCTGGCCCGTTTAGGAAGCCGTCTAGAGCCTGGCAGCGGCAGGCACTCGCTTCAAGGCCCGCTGCGCGGGCCTCGCTGACGCGCCCTCGCTGGCGCTCGGGTTCCGCGCCTGCCTGTCCCCTGCCGGGCGGCTCGACGACTTCCGTCAACGAGCCAGGAGGCAACAAATGAGCGCTACCGCAATCCAGTCTGAGTCGGCCCGACTCAACGTCCTCGGCCACTACGAGGTGCCCGACGAAGCTCGGGTTCTGGTCGGCCGCAGGATCGAGGGGACGGTCTACGTCTACGACTACCCGCGCGACGGCGGCAACCGTCGCTACTTCGTCGAGGCCGGTTTTGACTCCAAGGCTGAGCTCGCCGTTCTCCTCGCTGACTACCGCCGTCAGGCCGAGCGCCTCTGCGCCTGCCCGATGAGCCGCGAAGGAATCGCGCAGACGTTCGCGCTCGCCCCTGCGGAGTCGATTCCGGCCCAGGATCGCACGCCCTGACGGGCGTGCGGGGGCCTCGGCATCGGCTCCGCAGAAAGCGGGGCCATCCGTGAAAGGACGGTCATGCCAGCCTCATCATCCACGCCAGCGGCGCAGTCGAAGGCAAAGCGCGGGGCGCTCACCGGCGCCGCGCTCAGCGACGAAGTCCTCGACTCCTCGCCATCGGTCCTGCGGCCGATCCGCGGTGCCAAGACCGCGGTCACCGGCCTGCAGCAGTTCTTCTCACCGCCCGAGGCCGCCAAATTGATCGCCGCCGTCAACGGGCGCTCCCTCTCGACCTTCGATCCGACCGCGGGCGACGGCTCGCTACTCGCCGCGATCGATCCGGACTTCCGCTTCGGGGTCGAGATCGACGCCGACCAGTTGAAGGGTGGTGGATATGAGGCGATCCACGGCGATCTTCAGCTCGCCTATCCGCTGCTGCGGCTGCTCGGCACCAAGTTCCCAAGGGTGGCCTGCAACGCGCCCTTCGGCCTCGACTGGAGCCTCAACGGCCAGCGGGAGAACTCCACCCTGGCGACTTGGCGGATTGCGGTGTCGTTGCTCGCGCACGACGGCGCCGGCACCTTCATCGCCGGCCGCGACCGCTTTGCCCGTGAGGTCATCGGCCGTCCCGATGCCGCCGGCATCTACGCGCTGGTCGAGTGCGAAGACCTCTTCGAGCGAGTCGAGCTGCCCTGCACGATCGCCTTCTTCGTGCCGGCCGACGCGGCTGAGACTCCGCGCTCGGACGGGCCACTTCGCCTCACCGCCGATCGCGACGGCCTTCCTGGCCTAGCCGAGGAGATCCGCGCCGAGCGCGACCGGGTCGCCGGCTTCGTGCCCGAGCCGATTCGCTGTCGTTTCCGCGCCTCGCTGCTCGACCGCTTCGAGACCGTCGGCAAAGAGCTGGAGCGTCGCCGCGAGGACCGCGCTGCGCAGCGCCAGAAATTCGACCTGGCGCTGAAGGGCAATCGCATCTCGGCGCGACCGAGCGCCTTCGCCCGACTGGCCCTCCAGCAGCGACGACTGCTGCGCAACGTCGAACGGCTGAACAACCAGCCCACGACCTACTTCGCGCTGAACCTGCGCGAGTGGCGACAGCTGAGCTCGCTCGCCGACGAAGACGCTCTGACCCTGGAGCCCGCTCTGCGCGAGGCGGTGACCGCAGCGACCGCCGAGGCCGAGCAGGCGGTCTGCCCGCTGTATGAGGTGCGCCCGCAGCAGCGTCTCGCCTTTCTCGACGACCTCGACTCGATCCGTTGCATCACGGCCGACCCCGAGCGCGGTTTCGAGGCGGGCGAGCGCTATCCGCTCCTCACCTCCAGCGACGTCAAGGTCTCTCACGCCGAGCGCCCTCATCAGAAACGAAGTGGCGACGTCGAGATCCGCAAGTACGAGCACGAAGCCAAGGTGCTGCGGGTCACGATCGACGGCCACGTCTTCAATGAGTCCGCGGCCGATGTCGCCTACTTGCTGGAGCACTTCGAGCTGCCCGACCCCGGCGACCTGGCGAGCCGCTTCCCCGACGAGGTTGAGGGAGCGCGAGGAGTGCTTCGCACCCTCGCCGAGCGCCACGGCTTCGAGTTCAAGACCTCGGAGACCGAGGACTGGCAGCTCGAGGATCTCGCTCGCCTGATCGTCAAGGGGTCGGGCGTTCTCGGCTGGGAGCAGGGTGGCGGCAAGAGCCTCGGCGGCGCCACGCTGATCCACGCGCTATGGGAGCGCGGTGCCGCCCACAAGGGGCTGATCGTCTGCCCACAGGATCTGGTCCCGCAGTGGAAGCGCGAGATCAAGCGCTTCTATGGCTGCGAGCCGGAGCACATCACCAGCCCCGCGCAGGCACGCGCCGTCGCCCGCCACCTGAAGGCGGGCGGCACCGGCCTCTACATCACCCACTACGAGGTTCTGTCCCTGATCGGCCGAGTCGATGAGCCGCTGCCGGTCGCCGTCGTGAAGGCAGGCTCTGTCGACCATGAGGAGGCAGGCCGCACGGCTCTGACCACGGAGGAATTCTGCCCGCGCTGCCTCTCCTCCTTCGACGCCGGTTGGCAGAAGGAGAGCGCCCATGTCTGTGATCGCTGCGCCTACGTCCACAAGCGCCTGCGGGTCAAGTCCGCTGGCCACTACCTCGCCCACGCCTTCGCCGACGGCGTGATCGTCGTTGACGAGGGCACGCTCGCCAAGGGCAACGACTCGCTGCGCTCTAAGGCGGTCCGCGGGCTGCGCGCCCGTCACCGCTACCTGCTGACCGGCACCCCGATCTCCAACTACGTCAACGACGTCTTCTGGCTCCTGTGGTGGACCTTGGGCAACGCCACCCTTCGCTTTCCCTTCGACTACGAGGGCGGTCGCGCCAAGTTCGAGGCCGACTTCTGCGTGATCGAGTACTGGCGCCGCGACGGGCGCCGCGAGAACCGCAAGGTCTTGCCGCAGGTCACGAACGTCTCGCGCCTGTGGCGGCTGCTCTCCGGCGCGATGGTGCGTCGCCGCAAGCAGCACATGGGCGAGCTGCCGCCACGCACCACGCGCACGATCGCCGCGCCGATGGGGAAGGCCCAGCTCGACCTCTACAAGTTCTGGCTCAACTCGTCCAACTTCGAGCGCTACTTCGCCTGGAAACACCCCGGCCACCCGCTGCTGGAGGCCGGCTTGGTCGAGCGCTTCGCCGCCGGCCTCGGCCAGCTGACGAAGCTGGAGTACGCGACCACGCTTCCGGCCGCCGATCCTGATCAGGAGTGGTCGGGACTCGACTCGCTAACCCATTCCAACTGGACGCCGAAGAACCTCAAAGTCCTCCAGGTTGCCCTCGACCACGTCGGCCGCGGCGAGAAGGTGCTGATCGGCTCGGACCTGATCGAAACCGGCCGCTGGCTTTGCGAGCGCTTGCGCGAAAAGGGAGTCGACGCCTCCCACATCGTCGAGGAGCGCGCCGGGAAAGCGGCGACGATGAACCCCCGGCGCCGGGCCAAAGCGATCGAGGCGTTCAAGACCGGCAAGACCCAGGTGCTCTGCTGCGGCATCCCGTCGATCCGCCTCGGCCACTCACTCGAGGCGGCCTCCTGCGTGATCGCCACCGGCCTCGTCTTCTCCTACGAGATGTTCGATCAGTTCATCGCTCGCGCCTGGCGCCTCACCTCTCCGGCCCCGGTCTCGGTCTACGTCGCCCTCACCCTCGGTTCGCTCGACCCGAAGAAGTGGGAGCTGCTCTGCCAGAAGGCCAAAGCCGCCGATCTTGCCCTCGACGGCCAGCTGGTCGACGAGCCCGAGCAGCCAATCTCCCGCGAGGAGCTACTGCGCGAGCTGCGCAAGCAGGGCGTAGAGGCCAGCGGCGAGGAGATCGCCGAGGAGGACATCCGCATGGCCTGGGAGGCGACGGCGATGCTGGCAAGTGCCGCGAGCGTGAAGCGTCCACAGATTGCCAACAAAGAGGGTTCGGCAAACGCGCCCGATTGGCATCGAGTCCAGATCGAGGAGCCCGAACAGCTCGATCTCTTCGCTGTCGCGGCCTAGACGTTTTTGTCGGACGCGGGTGTGAGTCGGTCCCGCCCCCGGCTTTTAGCAGACCTCCGTCGGCCGGCGAAAAGGCTTCCGAGGGCGCCATCGCCAGTGTTCCCGGCCGCCTCCGGCCTGCTGCCTGGGGGCATGACCAACTCACACCCACATCCGCCCAGCAGCAAACAACTGAGCTATCTGAGGAGCCTCGCCGAGCAGACGGGGCAGACGTTCACCTACCCGCAAAGCTCCAGCGAAGCCAGCGCAGAGATCAAGCGCCTGCGAGGGACGAGGCGAAGCAGCCGTGCAGACCACCGCCGCGAGCTGGGCGAGGTCCGAACCGATATGGCGACCCGAAGGGGCGACGCCTCCAGCGTGGGGGCGCGGGAGCTGACCGGCTACGGCTCCAGCGCGACCTGGGCGTAGGGATGAGCGCGATGCGACAAGCCTGCTGCGTACTGATCGCTGCTGGCTTCGGCGTTGCGCTTTCCGTCGCTGCTGCGCCAGCGGGTTCGCTGTTCGGCGCGACGCCCGATCAGGAATTGCTCCTGCTGGTTCAGCTCGCCACCTACATCGGCAAGACCGATCCGCTGACGATCGGCCACGACCGCTCGCAGATGGATCGGTTCGGAGGCGACCAACGATGAGTGGCCAGCTGAACCTGCTCGCCCCACCCAGCGACGAAGCGATCGCTGTCCCGATCTGCCGTGCGGTCCTCTATTCGGGTTGCAGGGCGCACTCGCGGGGCGAGATGGATCAGCCGTTGTTCGCCCACCCGCCACCTCCGCCGCAACTGCCCGACGACGCGGCCTGGCTTGCCGCACTTGAGTTCGCTGAGGAGGAGCTTCGCTACAAGCAGTCGGCCTGCGCCGTCCTCGACCTCGACCGATGCAGCGGCACCGGCTGCTGCGGTGGCCGCGCTGGGCCATCGACTCCCAGGCTCATGTCGTCTTCGCGGGGAATCGAGGTCGACGGCATCCCCACGACCTGGTCGCGGCTGATCAAGGGCCGCCAGGAGCAACGCGACGTCGAGTTCGACCTCGCCCGGGCCCGCGACCTCGCTGAGGCCTACCGGCTCCTCGACTACTACGGCCACGTCTACGGCGACGGGCCGCCCTACTCGCACGCTCGCGAGGAATGGACGCCCGTTCCGCTGATCCGCAGGCTTGCCGAAGAAGCCCTCGATCTTGGCGGCGACCCAGCGCAGCTGGAGCCGCGCACCGACTACATGCGCCAGGGGATCGAAGAGGCGACGCCGTGTTAGTAGTCGCCGACACAGTGCAAGCGGAGCTTGCAGGCTGGCGCGACTCCATCGCCGTCGATTGCTGCAACCAGGACCACGCCCTCTATCGACCCTCACAGGTGATGGACTTCTCCTGCACCCTGGCGCTGATCGCGGCGGGCATCGCCGAACCCGACCCACTCGCCTGCAGGCGCATCGAAGTCCGCGTCGATCGCCTCACCGATGACGGTCGCCATCGCGCCTGCTCTTCGGTCGATGCCACGCCTCAGCTGTTCGCCGATGGTCATGGCCTGCTGCGCGACTGGACGTCCGGCCAGAACTCCGTCGGCGCGCTGGCTCCCGATGAGTGGGCAGAGCGCAGGATCGCCGTGGTCTGGTGGCGCCCTCACGATGAAGACCTGCGCTATCAGTACGTCGAAACCGAGCCTGGCGCCCCGATCAGACTCGGCGTCGAAACGAAGGCCAAGTGGGAGATTCCCTACCGGCCGGTCTTCGGGCCGCCGATCCCCAACAACCACTGCGACCCCCCGCATTGGGTTCGACCGCTCTGGCCCTGGGTCCACGCTGCCGACCGCCAGCTCGACTTACTCGCTGGAGGCGCGAGTTGACCGAGCAGCTGACCGCCGTCTGCGGGAGCCACCCCGCCAGAGTCGCACGCTTCGCGTGCAGGGGCGGGGCCAACAGGCTCCCGCAGACGGCGGGCGCCACCTACGTCAAGGAGATTCCCGATGAGGGTTCTACTCAAAGAAGGCGCCGACGAGGCGACGGCCGCCGGCATCCTCGTTCTGCCGCAGGAGATCGAGACCACTTTCGAGACGCTCTCGGGCGAAGCGATCCCCGAGGGCGGCGTCGTCGCGGAGGCCGACTATTCGACCGTGGCTCAGGCCGTCAACGCCGGCGCCCGGGACCGCGCCGCTCAGACCATCAGCCCGACGACGCTGCTCAAGCAGGTCGAGTGGATGGCCAGGGCGCTCAGCCCATACGAGATCGGCTCGAAGATCGGGCTGCACATCATCGGCCACGGCTGGGCGCTCGACGACTCGGAGGCGAAGCGGATCGACCGGGCCGAGGGCCTCATCGAGGGCGACACGATCGCGATCGGCCCGACGATCTCACCGAAGAGGTTCATGAATGCGCGAGGCCGCGTCATCTCCGTCAACGACGAGAGTGCTCTGGTCGAGCTGGAGGCCGGTGACCGCGATCGTCTCCATCGCGCAACTGGCAAAGAACAGGCTAAGCACGTCAGCTTCCCGCTCGTCTGCGTGGAGAAGGTGGAGCACTCGTGAGCCGGCGATGCGATGCCACCACCGCATTCGGCCCCTTCATCCTCGACGAGGGGAAGCTGCGTGCCGCTCTCCTCGATGAAGATCGGGAGGACTCGATCATCGCGTTCGACCCGATGGAGATCAGTGCCGATGAGATTCACCAGGTCGTTGATGACTGCCTGAGCGCCGGCATCATCGAGCGACCCAGCCACCACGCTGCACTCGCCATCTACCCATTGGCGATAAGCGACCCGGAGCCCATCCTTGCGGTCGACCCGGGGTTTGGCGGCCCACTCCTGCTGGGTGGCAGTGTCGAGTTCCGAATCGGAGATGTCGCGGACGACATCGACGCCACCTCCACCGTCCTCGCCAACCTCGTTGACCAGGCGAACCGGACCGTTGCCGAAGCTGCGCACTCCTACCGGGGACTCCTCTCATGCCTTGCCTAAGAGGAGGATCGAAATGCTGACCATCGCCACCGAACACGCGGGCGAGGCTGCCGACACCCTCCGTCGAGCCGCCCTTCTCGACGACCCCTACCGGCGAGCCGACGCAATATGGGAAGCCGTGCTCCGGGTGGAGAGCGCCGCACAGCACCTGCGCGGTCGCGCGGCAAGCCGCTGCACCGATATCGCTCGCCGCTTGGAAGAAGGCTGCGAGAAAGGCGCCGAGCCGCCCGTCGGCGACACCCTCCGGAAATACGCCAACACTCTCGAAGAGGAAGTCCGGGGTCGTAAGCGTCGGTGAGGAGGGACGACGTTGGCATGAGCGCCTCCTTGAGAGGCAGTTCGAATTCCTCACTCCAGGGTGGCACGCGCCGCCCGCACTTCAACCCCCACAAGGGGGGTTCCCCTCACCTTCGACATTCGTCTCCGGCTCGGTTCCGTGCGTTCGGTCGCGCGCCCTTCCTGGGTTCGTCAATCGAACAACCTCTCAAGGAGGCCCGAAATGCAGAACGTAAACATCGTCGCCATCACCGGCAATCTCACTCACGACCCTGAGCTGAGCCACACCGGAGGCGGGACCGCCGTCGCCAGGTTGCGGGTCGCGGTCAACGGCCGCCGCAAGGACTCCCAGACCGGAGAGTGGGTCGACAAGCCCAACTACTTCAACATCACGGTCTGGGGCAACCAGGGGGTCGCCTGCTCCGAGCACCTGGAGAAGGGGCGCCCGGTGGCGATCCAGGGACGGCTCGACTGGCGCAGCTACGAGATCGAGGACGGTGGCAAACGCGAGGCGGTCCAGATCGTGGCCGACACCGTCCAGTTCCTGAACGCGAGGCCGAAGGCCGACGACGCGCAGGCCGAGCTGGCGGAGGCTCGCGAGCCGGTCGGGGCAGCGGCCGGGGCGGAGGGCGCCGAGGACGACATCCCGTTCTAGGGACGACAGAGCAAGGGGCGCCCGGCATCGAGCCGGGCGCCCCTTTTTTTGGCCTCGCGGCCAGCTCGCCGGCGCCCGGGAGAGAAATCGTCGCCAAGGGGGACCACTTTCCCCCGCTCGTGACTTGACGCCTCGACAAGTCCAAATACGCCCCGACGGCGGCTGTAACCACCGCCGGGGCTTTGCGCACAGGAGGCAACAGCTCCCATGCACGATCCCGACGATAAAGCGCCGCGCCCAAAGACGAACGCGGACGAAGACGACAGCGACCAGCAGGCGGTCCTCGCGCTCCTGATCGCCGAGCACCCGACCCAGCTCACGGTGGCGGAATTAGTCCGCGAGATCGCGGGCGACAAACCCGACTTCATGGAGGGCGACCGGGTCGAGCGCGCGGTTCGCGACCTCACCGCGGTCGGCCTCATCCACCGCGAGGGGGAGACCGTTCGCCCGACTCGGGCGGCACTTCGTTTCGACCACCTCTTCTTCGACAACGACTGAGGGAGAGCGGCTTCTCGGGAGCCGGGTGTTGCGTGCCGCCATTTCCGTCTCGATGGCGCGCGTACGCAGGCCACCGCTCGGCTCCCGAGAAGCCGCTCTCCCGTTCGGCCTCTGGGGGCACCCAACTTTCCACCGTCGCGACTTGACTCTCGCAAAGCTCATCGCCTGGCCTCCCGGCCGGGCTTCGCAGAGGAGGTTCACCCCCATGCACCAGCGTCGCCGTCGTCCCCTTCGCAGGGATCTGCCGCCCGAGTTCCTCGAGTCCGACTATCGGATGCGGATCATGGTCGGCACCCTCGCGATCAACAACCACCCAACCGGAATCAGCATCGAAGATCTTCGCTTCGAACTCGCCTGCGGCCCAGGCGATCAATCGGTCGACCGTGCCGTCGAGGACATGACCGCCGACGGCCTGCTTCGCCGCCGTGGCCAGATGGTCAGCGCCACCTTCATCCCGCCTACCGCCCGCGTCGGCACGCCTCCGCGTCGGCGACGCTGCCGACTCAGACGCCAAAGAGGCCACCAGCATTAGGCAGTCAGGCAAGGGCAAGCCAGGACAAAGATCCATCAGCCACGGATCAAAGTCATGCAACGCCACCAAGACCCAGAAGTCAGTCAGAAGTAGCCCTAGAAAAGCCGAAGTAGCAAGCCCTACCAGCGCCCAAGCAACACCAACCTCACAGCCCGACACACTACGAACCCTCCGGTTTGACCCGGTGCAACCCAGCCGCGCCGTGGACAACAGGGGCGATGGTCGGAGTCACCAAGATCGGCCGCGCCAACGCCAACTACTGGATCGAAGCGGTGGCCGAAGGCGGCGACGACTACTACACGAAGCCCGGCGAGGCGCCCGGGGAGTGGATGGGGGAGCTGGCCGCCGAGCTTGGTCTCTCCGGCGAGGTCGACCGCGATGCCTACGTCGCCCTGCTCGCCGGCAAGCACCCCGTCACCGGCGATGTCCTCGTCGCCCGGCCGAAAGCTCGGAAGTACATCGACGCCGACGGCCGCGAGCGCCGACTCGACCCGATCCTCGGTTACGACATCCGCTTCGCCGCGCCGAAGTCGGTCTCGCTGCTCTACGCGGTCGGCTCGCCCGAGGTCCGGGCGGCGATCCTCCGCGCCCACGACAACGCCGTCGCCGAGGCGGTCGGCTACCTGGAGCAGACCGCCTGCTTCGTGCAGCGGGGCAAGGGCGGCGTCTTCATCGAACCGGGCTCGGGCTTCATCTCGATGGCCTTCCGCCACCGCTCCTCGCGGGCCGGCGACCCCGCCCTGCACACCCACCTCGTCACCGCCAACATGACCCGCGCCGCCTCCGACGGACGCTGGCTCAGCCTCGCGAATCCGCGCCGCCAGTCGCCGCTGCTGCGCGAGGCCAAAGCCGCCGGGCTACGTCTACCAGGCGGCGCTGCGCGCAGAAGTGACTCGCGAACTCGGCGCCGAGTGGGGGCCGGTCGTCAACGGCTACGCGGACCTCGTCGCGATCGGTCGGCCGGCAATCGACCACTTCTCCCAGCGACGGACCGAGATCGTCGCCGAGATGGCCGAGCACGGCACCAGCTCGGCGGCCGCGGCCGAAGTCGCCGCCTACCGGACCCGCGACGCCAAGGACTACGAGGTCGACCCCGACACCCAGCGCGCGGAGTGGCTCGCAAGGGCGGCGGAGTTCGACCTCACCCCCGACTCGATCGACCGCATGCTCGCGCAGGGCCGACGACGCGAGCCGAGGCCGATCGTCGCCGCCGACGTCGACAAAGCCCTGGCCGATCTGGAGGCTCACCACTCCCACTTCGATCGCCGCGACCTCTTGACCGCGCTCGCCAATCAGCTGCACGAGGGCGCCGACGCGAAGGGGCTGCAGGCAGCGGTGGCCTCTCTCGTCGGCTCCGAGCGACTGATCGAGATCCACCGCGGCGCCGGCCCGCTCGACTCCACCTACTACACGACCCCGCGCCTCTGGGAGCTGGAGCAGCGCTTCATGGAGACCGCCCGCAAGGGCACCGATGCCGGCGCGGCCGTGGTCGACGGCGCCACGCTCGCCGCCGTCCTCGATCGCCACCGCTACCTCAGCGACGAGCAGGTGGCGATGGTCACCCGCCTCACCACCGGCGGCGAGCGCGTGGTCGCCGTCGCGGCCCTGCCAGGGACCGGCAAGACGACCGCGCTCGCCGCCGCGCAGGAGGTCTGGGCGGCGGCGGGCATCCGGGGAGTCTGCGTCGCCACCGCTCGCAGCGCCTCGGGTGAGCTCGGCAGGGTCACCGGGGTGCCGGCGACCTCGATCACCGCTCTGCTGATCAAGACCGAGGAGGCGGCCGAGCGCGGCCTGCCGCCGCTGCCCCAAGGCACCGTGATCGTCGTCGATGAGTCCTCCACGACCTCGACGCCGCACGCGGCCGCCCTGGCCGAGCTGGCCGAGGGGTGCGACGGCAAGCTGGTCAAAATCGGCGACCCCCACCAGATCGGCGCCGTCGGACCCGGCGGCCTCTACGGCAACTTCACCAATGAGTTCGAGCCGATCTACCTGACCGAGATCCGCCGCCAGCGCGACCCGGTCGACCGCCGCGTCGTCGAACTCGCCCACGAAGGCCGCGGCTCCGACGCGCTCGATCTCCTCCGCGTCCGCGACCGCCTCGTGATCGCCGACACGTTGCCGGAGGCGCTCGACGCCCAGGTGCTCGACTGGCATCGGCATTTCGCCACCGGCGAGGACGCGGTGATGATCGCCCGCCGCACCCGCGACGTCGCCGACCTCAACCAGCGCGCCCGCGAGATCCTCGCCGCCGACGGCCGTCTCGGCAGGGAGGCGATCAGCGTCGGCGGCCAGCCCTTCGCCGTCGGCGACCGCGTCGTCACCCGCATCAACACCCCGCAGGTCTCCAACCGCGAACGCTGGGAAGTCGTCGCCGTCGATGCCGCCAAGCACCGGCTCGACCTCCGCAACCTCGGTGACCGCGAAAAGGGGGTGACGCTCGACCGCCGCTACCTGGAGAAAGCGACCGCCTCGGGCGAGCCGGCGATCCAGCACGCCTACGCCCTCACCACCTACAGCACCGAGTCCAAGACCTTCGACTCCGCCTTCGCCCTGCTCGACTCGGGCATCAGCCGCGAGGACTTCACCGTCGCCGTCTCCCGCGCCCGCGGCGCCACCACCGCCTACGGGGTCGCCGCCTCGGAGCTGCTCGACGCCGATCTCGGTCCCGGCAAGCGCGAGATCGAGGACGCCGCCCACGAGCTGCGGGCCGGCTCGGAGCGGGCGGCGGGGGAGTACGCGGCGGTCGAGGTCTCCGCCCGCAAGCGGATCGAGTCGCGCTCGCCGCTCGACCTCGCGCAGCGACGGGCCGAGCTGCAGCGCAAGCTCGACACTGCGCCGACCCCGTCCGCCGCCGTCGAGCGACTGGATCGCCTCGAGCAGCGGATCGTCGCTGCGCGGTCGCGCCTGGCGGAGCCGGGTTGGGCGCCTGAGGGCGGTGGGGCGGAGGCCAAACAGCGCCTCGCGGTCGCCCAGATCGAGCGGCTCGAAGGCGAGCGCGACCGACTCGGCGCCGAGGTCGCATCTGCGAGTCGCCGCCCCACCGGCCTCAGCAGCGCCGAGCGGACCGAGTTGGCGCTGATCGAGGACCGCCTGGTGGCGCTGCGCCGCCGCGATGTCGCGGCCGAGCGAGTCCGCCCGAGCAAGATGATCGAGGAGAGCATCGGCCCTCGGCCCAGCGAGCCGTTGAAGGCGGCCCTGTGGAACGAAGGTGTCGACCTGATCTACAGCTATCGCCAGCGCCACGGCGTCACCTCGACCAAAGGGCATCCGCTCGGCCCGCGCCCGCGCGATGCGGCGCAGCGCCGCGACCGTCGCGATGCGGAGCTACGGCTCGCCCGCGTTCAGCTTCGGCTCGGCAAACAGCGAGCCCGCAGCGCCGAGCGCGGAATGCGCATCGCCCGCTGAGCCAAGGGTGCTGATTACGGGCCGCGGCTGGGCGGCCACCCCGCCCCGAGGGTCGCACGCGTTCGCGTGCGGGGCGGGGGCATGGCCGCCCAGCCGCAGAGCCCGAGGGAGAAGAGAAGGCGCCGAGCTTCGGCGCTGGATCAACTGCTTCGCAGCGAGCGACGCGGCCTCGTTCGCCAGGCGCGCTTTCACTCGCGGCGCTTCGAGGACGCAGAGGACGCATTGAGCGATGCCTGCGTTCAGTTCTTGCGCTTCTACGACGGGCCGGCCGGCGATGACGCTCTGCGCTGGATGCTGCTGGTGGTCAAGCGGGCGGCCTGGGCGATCGGCAGGCGGGCGGCGGATCGGGAAGCTCGCCTGCGCTCCGACGGCACCGGGCTGGCGCTCACCTTCTCCCAGGAGCAGATGGGACCCGCCGAGCTGATCGAGCGCACAGAGGACACCGACCGCGTCATCCAGCTCATCGAGCTCTTGAAGCCCGATGAGCGCACGGCACTGATCCTCCTCGGCCTCGGTTGCAGCTACGCGGAGATCGGCGAGCTGCGCGGCTGGACCCGGACCAAGGTTCATCGCTCGATCAAGGAAGGCCGCGCCCACGTCAGGAAATTGCTCGAAGGGGGGACCAAATAGCGATGCCCGCGCCTTCCTTCCATATGGACGATCTGCACACCGTCGATTTGACCGAGGCGCTGGTGCGCCTACAGGCGCTGATCGGCGCCGAGGTGAAAGCGACCGTCAACCTCTACGGCCAGTTCTTCGGCTGCGGGATGCAGGGCCGCCTGCTGCGCGTGGAGACCCTGCCGCCCGATCACTCGGCGATCAACCTCGTTCTCAACGGCACCGAGGGGGTCTTCCTCGACCCGGCCGACGCCCAGGTCTTCGCCGGACCCGGCCCTGGAGACTTCGAGCTGCTCGAATTCCGCATGGCGTACGGCGTCTCCGTCGCGATCGAGCCGACGGGAGCGGCGCGGGTGAGTGCCTAACTGCGAGATGGCAGGCAACCAATGGAGGTCCGGGCTTCCGATGAAATCACGCAACGTGCTGGGGGGGTTCGGCAGCGCCGGATCACTTGGGAAGTCTGCCTGGCATTGACTGATTCCTTTGGGATGATCAAGAAATGGCTGGTTCCGGTGACCACATAAAGGCTCTGCTCAATAGCCACGCCTCTGGCGATGACGACTCCTTCTACGCCGTCGCTGCCCAGATCGCTGCACAGGAGGCGCGGCGGGGGCACAACCGGCTGGCGGGTGAGCTGAAGGCGATGATCGACGTCGCGCGCGAGCGACCGGTCGCTCGCGAGACCTCGGGCGTGACCCCGATCGCACGGCCACGCGGCGAGCTCTCGGAGCTGGTCAGCGCCGGCTATCCCGAGGTCGGGATCGACGACATGGTCGCCTCGGCGGAGCTGGCGGCGCAGATCGGCGAGATCCTTGCCGAGCAGCGCCAGCGTCGGGTGCTGGCCGAGCGCGGCTTCGACCCGGTTCACCGGATCCTGCTGGAGGGGCCGCCGGGGACCGGCAAGACGATGACCGCCGCCGTCCTGGCTCACGAGCTCTCTCTACCTCTGCTTACCGTGCGGCTCGACAGCGTGCTGAGCAAGTTCCTCGGCGAAACGGGGAGCAAACTGCGCCTCCTCTTCGATGCGGTCCGCGAGCAGCGCGCCGTCTACCTCTTCGACGAGTTCGACGCGCTCGGCGCCGAGCGCACCGGTAACGACGTCGGTGAGGCGCGGCGGATCCTCAACTCCTTCCTCGTCTTTCTCGACCAGGCCGGACCCGACAGCGTCGTGGTCGCCGCCACCAACCACCGCTCGATCCTCGACCGCGCCCTCTTCCGTCGCTTCGACATGGTCATCCACTACGAGCTGCCGAGCGCCGCCGAAGCCCGAGAGGTGTTGCGGTCGCGGCTCGGGCCGATGGGCAAGGGGCTGGGTTTGAGCAGATCGCCCTTGGCGAAGCAGCTCAAGGGCCTCTCCCACGCCGAGTTGGTCAAGGTTGCCGAGTCGGCAGCCAAAGGCGCGCTGATCCGCGGCTCTGACCAGGTCGATGCCGATGAGCTCGATGCCGCGCTGCGGGCGCGCCGCGGCGCCACCAAGCGCGGCTAGCGATGGCAGACGGCGAGCTGGGTCGGCCCCATTTCTTCGTGCGCGATCGTGTCCAAGGGCGCGAGTACAGCGCCGTGGGCCGCGGCGATCCGAAGATCCGCGATGTCGAGTTCCGTGCCCACGGGGAGGCGATGCGCGAGCAGCTCGGCTCGACGATCGAGGAGGTCGAGAGGCTGCGCGACGAGGAGGCGCTTGGCGGCGAAGAGCTGCGAGCGCTCGGCTCGGTCGTCGTACTCGAGGCCTCCGATGCGGCCTTCCCGCTGCAGCTCGACTCGCTCGAACGGCTGACCCCCGGCGGCAAGACGAAAGCGCCGCGGCCCAAATGGTTGCTACTCAGTGTCATGCCCGGCGCCGAGGACGAGGCCGCCGAACAAGCGATGGTCTGGGTCTCCGACGAATTTCGCCAGCGCTTCATCGAGATCTTCGAGAAATACCTCGAGGAGAAGACCAAAAAAGGCAACCCAAAAAACCGGGCTCTGGTCGCCAACATCAGCCGCATCCGCACCGGGGTCACCGCCGACCTCTGGCGCTCGGCCGGCGCCCCGCCCGAGAGTGGACGCCACTGGTGGGAGCTGTGGCTGCGGCGTACCCCCGACGGGTTGGCGCTGCTCGGCTCCTACACCGAGGCGCGCGGCACGACCTTGGTCGAGCGTGCGCTGCACCTTCCCGACCGCACCGTCGCCTGGATCTACGCGACCTGGGATGAGCTGCAGGCGCTGCCCTTCACCTCGGTGCCGCTGGCCGAGATCCGCCGGCCTGAGTTCGTGCAGACGATCGCCGACCTTGACCGCGATGAGCAGGACGAGCTGAGCGAGGATCTGGCCGAGCGCCTCGGGCCGGCGGGGGAGTCGGCGCCTGCCGTCTGCCATCTCGACAGTGGCGTGCGGCGCACGCACGTACTGCTGCGCAACTCGCTGGCGGAGTCCGACGTGCACACGGTAGTCCCGGGCTCGACCGCCGACGAGCAGAACCACGGCACGCCGATGGCAGGGCTGGGGTTGCTCGGCAACCTCGACGACCCGTTGCTCGACAGCGGCGCGGTGGCGCTCCGGCATCGCCTCGAGTCGGTGAAGATGCTGCCCGACACCGAGGACGGCAACGACCCGCGGGCTTACGGACTGGTCACCGCGCAGGCGGTCGCGGCCCCGGAGGCGACCGTCGAGCGGCGGCGGGTGTTCTGCATGCCGGTCACCGCCCGCCCCGACCATCTGGGCGAACCGACGCTGTGGTCGGCATCGGTCGACGCGCTGGCGGCCGGCGTCGACATCGCCGCCTCCGATGAGGGGATCTCGCTGCTCGGGAAGCCCGACGGCGATGCCTCGCGCCTCTTCGTCGTCTCCGCCGGCAACGTCAGCGCCTATGCGGCCGATTACCTCGACACCTGCGACACCTCGCCGGTCGAGGACCCTGCCCAGGCTTGGAACGCGCTGACCGTTGGCGCTCACACCGAGCTGGCCGATATCCCCACCGACCCGACCTTCGCGGGCTGGAGCGCACTCGGCGAGGCGGGTGGTCTTTCGCCCCACAGCCGCACCTCGGTGATGTTCGCCCAGCGCCAGTGGCCGCTGAAGCCAGACATCTGCATGGAGGGCGGCAACGTCCTGACCGACGGGGCCGTCGACTTCCATGAGCGCCACCCGTTGCTCTCGCTACGCAGCGCCGATGCGCGCAGCGATCTGGCACTCGGCTCGGTCAACGCGACCAGCGCCGCGACCGCGCAGGCGGCGCGGCTCGCGGCGCTGGCGCAGGCGAGCTATCCAGAGTTCTGGCCGGAGTCCATCCGCGGCTTGCTCACCCACACGGCCGAGTGGACTGAGCCGATGCGGGCCGAGATCAAGGGCGCGCCGAGCAAAACGGGTCGGTTGGCTCTTCTTCGCCGCTATGGCTGGGGGGTGCCGTCTGAGGAGGCCGTGCTCTATTCGGGGAAAAACGCGATCACGATGGTCAGCCAAGACGAGTTCGTCCCCTTTGACGGGCCCGAGCACAAGGCACGGCGCTTCCGCTTGCACGCGCTGCCCTGGCCGGTCGAGGCGCTCCGCGAGTTGGGTGGCGCCACCGCAGAGCTGCGGGTGACGCTCTCCTACTTCATCGAGCCCGCCGCCTCGCGGCGTGGCTGGCGCCGGCGCTACGCCTACCAGTCTCACGGACTGCGCTTCGAGCTGAAAACGCCCTCGGAGACGACCGCGCAGTTCCTGCGGCGCCTGAACGACGATGCCCAGCTGGAAGAGGAGGGGACGGGCAAGACCTCGAGCGGTAGCGACCGCTGGCTGGTCGGCCCCAACCAGCGCAACCTCGGCTCGCTGCACCAGGACATCTGGGAGGGCACCGGCACCGAGCTGGCCGACTCCGGCGTCCTCGCCGTGCACCCGGTCGGCGGCTGGTGGAAGAACAGCCGCCGCAAGAATCGCGTCGAGCAGCCGGTGCGCTACTCCCTCACCGTCTCCCTGCGCACCTCCGAGCAGGGCGTTGACCTCTACGCCCCGGTCGCAGTGCAGCTTGACCTGCCGGTTGAAGGAGCCATTCTGGCGACCTAAATAACCGGCGGGACGGGGAGCTGGTTGGATCAACCGCTCTCGCGCCGAAGCGCTCGGGCTAAGCACGTGCAGTAGGGGCGATCAGTGGCCTCCTGACGAGCGCCGTGGGCCGAAGCAACAGCCGATTTCGATGGACAACAAGGGTGAATGGACGCCCTGCCGGAAATCAGAGGCCCTCATATCCCTTGTGAGCCTCTGCGGCGAGTCGCCGCGTGTGATCGCTCAGGCGCTCACGCGGGTCAGGCCGCCTCTGCGGGAGCCGCTTTGCCCTCGATTTTGCACGCCTTCGGCGTGCCTGGGACGGGCACCGGCTCCCGCAGCAGGCGGGGCCAAGACCAAAGGAGCCTGTAATGCCGCAGGAACTCGACACCCTGATCGGCGAGGTCGGCGAGGACCGGCACTCGCTTACCCACGAGTCGGTCCCCGAGCTGGATTCCGGCGAGGCCGAGAGCAAACTCGATGCCTTCGTCGCGGAGCTGTGGAAGATGACCAGCGCCGAGCGCGTCAGGGCATCCCGCTACACCTTCAACCGCTGGGAGCTGTGGGTCTGGGCGGCCCGCTTCCCCGACGAGGTGCCGCTGATCAACGGCGAGTACGAGTGGCTCGCCCTGAAGTCGGCCGATGTTCTCGATTAGGCCGCCGCGAGCGCCGCGGCGGCTTCTCAGCGGCGGCGGCCGAGCACCAGGCGCAGCCGCGCTTTTCGTTCCTCGGCCTCGGCCCGTTCGGCGGCGATACGCACAGGGACGGCGTCCTCCCAAGCGCTCGTCTTCTCGGCAGAGGCCGGGCGCTCGCCGCCTCTGAGCGGGACCGGCGCGTCGACCGAAGTGGGGGGCGGCTCTGGAGTCATGCCGTTCCCTCGGCGCCGCCGTTCGGAGCTTCGACCAGCTCCCGCAACGCCTTCTCTTCAAACCACGGTCGCAGGCGGATCTTGGCCGGTGGCAGGTGCCCATTGACGAGCAGCCCGGTTCCAGGCTGGCGCTCACGGATCAGGTTGGCGGGGGCGAGGTCGCGGTAGGTGTCGCCCTCGGTCTCTGAGCGCCGGCCTTTCTCGCCGGTGCTGCGCGAGCGCTGCTCGAACTCGCCGGCGCCGAGCACCCGCGAGACGTAGGAGAGGGTGTCGGCGTCGGAGATCCCGGTGCCGAAGACCTTGGCCCGGTGGTTGTTGACGATCGTCGAGGCCGCTCGCCCGTAGCGGGAGCTGACCTGGGCCATGTCCTGAAAGACGCTGAGGAGCTGCACCCCCTGGCCGGCGCCGGTCGAGGCGATCTCGGCCAGGTTCGGGATCGGGGCGATGTTGGCGCACTCATCGAGCAGCAGCAGCAGCGGCGGGTCGAGCGGCTTCCCGGTCGCCGCCGCGGTCTCATAGACCACCGCCAGCAGCTCCTGCACCAGCATCGAGAACACGGTCCGCAGCCGCTCCTGCTCGTGCAGCGGGGCGCAGAGGTAGAGGGTGTTGGCGCCGCCGTCGAGCAGGGCGGCGGGGCTGTAGTCGGCGCCCTCGGTCTCTTCGGCGACGCAGCGGGTCGGCGAAGGCGCTGAGGATCATCTCGGCGGTGGTGTAGACGGAGCTGCGCTGGCGCTCCTCGCGGTTCTGGGTCGCCTGCCAGGCGCGCCCGGCGGCCTCCTCGCCGGTCTCGGTCAGCAGCTCCTCGATCTTGGCGTCGTTGACCTCGGGCCCTTCGTCGAGCCAGCCCACCACCGCCTGCATCGTGCGCCCGCTGGAGGCCGCCGCGAAGAGCAGCGGCGCCAGCAGCTTCTCCGCCGCCGCGAACCAGAAGTCGGCGTCGTGCAGGCCGCCGCTGCCGGTGCGCGCGGCGGCGGCGAGCCAGTGCGCTACCCGCATCGCCCCGCGCCAGTTAGTCGCGCCCCAGAGCGGGGTCGCTCGCGATGGCTCCATCCCGGTCACCCGCGCCGGGTCGAAGACCATCACCTCGCCGACGCTCTGGCGGTGGGCGAAGGTGTCCATCAGCAGGTCGCTCTTGATCGAGGTCGCGAGGACCGGGCCTTGCCACTCGAGCAGGGCCGGGATCGCGAGGCCGGTGGTCTTGTGGCTCTCGGTCGGGGCGAACGTGATCACCGACTGGCGCTCCTGGGCGGCGAGCAGGTGGCGCCCGCTGCGGCCCAGAGTCAGGCGTCGCGGCTGCGGCTCCGGCACCCGCAGCGGCTCAAGGTCGCTGCGGCTGGCCCAGCGGGCGCTCGGCGCCCGGCGCTTGCCGGCGCCCAGGTCGAGCAGCTCGCCTGCGTCGAGGAAGCGATGGGCCGCCAGCGCCAGCGCCGTGAGCAGGGCGCCGATCAGCGTCGCGCTGACGTAGACGCCGACCGCGCCCGGCAGCGCCGGGCGCACCTCCGCGGGCCAGGCGGCGCGCGGGTCGCCGAGATGGGAGGGGAGGCGCAGCGCCACGCCGAGCAGCTCGCCGAGGCCGATCGCCGTCCAGCCCGCCCCGAAGAGCAGGCCCGCCAAGGCGCCGGTCAACCAGATCAGCGCCCCGATGGCGGCGGCGATCGCCGCGAGCGCGAGATAGAGCTGTCGCTCCTCGCCGCTCACGCCGCCTGCTCGACCATGCGCCAGTCGGTGTAGACGAGCTCGCGCTCAATCTCTGAGAGGCGGTGCTGCACCAGGAAGGAGCGACGCCCGACCATCCACAGCGCCTCGCCGAGGCGCAGCGTCGTCGCCAGCTCGGCCTCGGTTCGGCTCAGGCCCAGGCGCGAGCGCAGCAGCTCCTGCTGGTCGTGGGGCTGGCGGTAGATCACCTTCGTGTCGGCGTCGCCGATCAGGCCCTCGGCGATCCGCGCCTCGCGCGAGCCGGCGTCGCCGGAGGCGCCGAGGTCGGTGAGCCGGTGGACGACGACGATGTTCTGCACCCCGAGCGAGCGGCAGAGCTTGAAGTTGGCCTGCAGCCATTCGGCGACGCCGATGTGGCTGGTCACCCGCCAGCCCTCCTCGACCACCGAGATCAGCTTCGGGCTCTCGCGGCCCTCCTGCTCGGCCGCGTTCTTTCGCTCCAGCAAGATCGCCTGCTGCCAGGCGGCGGCGCAGGTCATCAGGATTCCCAGCGCGGCGGAGTCGCGGACCGCGCTCAGGTCGAGCACGACCAGGGGCGCGTCGAGGTCGAGGCCCTCGCTGGTCGGCCCGTCGAACATGCCGCGCAGGTCGCCCTCGCAGAGGCGCTGCAGGGCGAGCGCGGCGGAGCGGTTGGCCTCGGCGAAGTCCTCGCGGCTGGCGGCCGAGACCCCCTGCACCATCGCCTCGCGGGGATGGAGCAGCGCGTCGACCACCATCGGCAGGGTCGGCTCGGCGGCGCCGGATTCCTCGTCTACGATCTCCAGTGCCACCCGCAGCCCGGCGTCCTCCTCCGGGCTCAGCTCGCGTCGGAGCGCTGCCTGGGCCACCGACCGCAAAAGGCTCAGCTGGTCCCTCGCGGCCGCCCCGCGGGCTGAGCGGGTTCAGCCGCACCTCGCCACCGGGCGCGAGGCTGATCGGGCGCACCCCGAGCGCCGCCGCCAGCGGCCAGTACTCGCCCTTGATGTCGAGCACCCAGCCCTGGCGGCGCAGAAGACACCTGGCGGTAGAGGTAGGTCTTGACCAGGCTCGACTTGCGCGAGGCGATCCCGCCGAGCATCAGCATGTTCGGCCCCGGCAGGTGCGCCGGATACAGCGCCCAAGGGTCATACATCCAGGCCCCGCCGTAGGCGTCGCGGCCGATGTAGGCGCCGGGGGCGCCGAGGCCGCCCTGGCCGAGGAAGGGATAGGCGGCCTGGAAGTGGGCGGTGGTGCCGCTGTGGCCCGGGCGCTCTCCGGCGCGGTGCCTCATCGCAGCCCTCGGGCGATCGGCAGGGTGAAGGTGAAGCCGGTGTCCTGCTCGCCGTAGAGGCGTTGCAGGCTCGAGCCGGGCGAGCTGGGCGGCGTGCTCGACTTCGCTCTCAGATCGCTCCAGCTCCGGCGGGCCGGGCGGAGGTCCGCACGTAGCCGGCCCAGCGCAGCTCGGCGTGGCCGTCGGCCAGCTCCTCCTCGCGCCGGGAGGCGGCCTGCTGGCGGCGGCGGATCCGCGCCGTCGACATGAAGCCCTGGCGGTTGCGGTTGATTTCCTCGGCGACCTCGGCGGTCTGCGCCGCCTCGGCCCGGCGCATCGCCAGCGAGTAGGGGACCGGCTCGATCGTCACCGCCACCGTCCGCAGCGCGCTGGTCTGCATCAAGAGCGGCGCCATGAACATCGGCCCGACGTCCGAGCGCGGCCAGGAGGCGATCCAGTAGGTCGTGTGGGCGGCCGAGTCGGTGCGGTAGCTCGACCAGCTGGTCTCGTCGGCCAGCGGCCCCATCAGCGCCGGCTCGACGCCCTCGCGCCCGTCCTGCCCGAGGCGGCGCGGGCGCGCGACTGGCGGCCGAAGGGGTCGAAGGCGTCGCGGATCAGCCCCGCGTACTGGCGCGGGCGCAGCAGGCCGGAGACGGTGACCTCGGCGACGGTCAGCCGCTCGGCGAGGCTCTCGGCCTCGCGCAGCAGCAGCTCGCAGGCGGCCTCGACGCCGCCGCCGAGCCGGCGCAGCTCGCGGCCGCCGCGGCGCTGGTCGATCTGGACCGCGATCACGACCTCGTGCTCGGTGGTCTGCGGCGCCGCCGACTCGACCAGCTCGATGTAGGAGCGGACGAGGTCGGAGTCGAGCGGGACGGCGCGGTCGCGCTGGGCCTGGAAGTGGGCGGCCAGCTCATCGCCCTGTCCCGGCAGGGTCTGCTCGATCCACTGCAGGCGCCGGATCGGGCTGCCGTCGCGGGCGCAGCTCGCCAGCACCGCGCCCCAGGCGTCGAGGCCGCGCTCCTGCTCGGCGGAGTCGCGCATCGCGAAGGCGCCGGCCCGCACCGCCAGGGCCGCGGTGAAGGTGCCGCCGCGCCGGTCTTCGATCACGCCGACCTCGGCCGAGCCGTAGGGGACCGACGAGCAGCTTCAGGTCGGCGAGCTCGGGCGGCAGCGAGGCTTCGTGCTCGACCTCGCCGTCCTCGCCCCGGCGCGAGCCTGACGTCGGGCGCGGTCGATCGGTGACCGCGTTCGGCGCGCTTGCGTCGATGCAGCCAGCGCCCGACGACCGGCGCCCACTCCTCGGGGGTGCGCCCCTCGATCGGCACGCAGACCGCGGCGACCGCGAAGCAGAGCGCCAGCACGCCCGACGACGAGGCCGACAGACGCTGCGCAGCGCGTAGAGCGAGGCCAGCCCGAGGACGGCGCCGCTGGCGACGATCACGACCTGGCCGGCGCGCAGCGGGCCGACCACGGCGCGCTGCTCGAGCGGGCCGAAGCGGTAGCGGCGCGCGCTCACGATTTCGCGCCCTTCTCAGGCTTGGCCTGCGCCGGCTCCGGTGCCGGTCGCGGCGGCTGCTCGCCGGCTCGGGGCGCCTTCCCGCCCGCGGCCTCGGTCGGCGCCGCTCCTGCTCTCGCTGCCTCGCCGCCTCCACTTTGCGCTGCTGCCCCACCAGCCTGATCGGTGCTCCCCGGCTTGGGTTCCGGCGCTGCCGCTCCGCCTCCCGCTGGGCTGCTCGCCTGCTGGGCGACGCCCGGTCCCCTCCAGGCGCTGGGCGGCGGCTTTGGTGCCGCGCATCGCCGCCGCCGGGACGGCCGCCGCCACGCCGGCCCCGGCGCCGGCTGCCGCTCCTCCCGCCGCCGCCGCCCCGCCGCCGCTGGCGCCTGCGCTGCCCCCACCGCCAGCGTGCGCCCGAGCCACCGCCTGCCGCACCGCCGCCGCCGACCGGACCGCCGCCGCGCGGGGCCGAGGGCTCCGGGCCGGGGGAGCCGCCGCCCTGCCCGCCCGCTTTCCAGAGGGTCGCGCCCGACTCGCCGAAGTTCGACTGAGCCATGTTGCGGAGGATCTGGACGTCGCTGGCGATCTGGACGCCGCTCATCGCCCCGCCCGCGGCCGAGCGGCGGCCGTAGGCGGCGCCCATCGCGCCCTCGGCGAAGGGCACGAGTTTGAGCAGCACGAAGGGGGCGAAGCAGGCCAGCAGCATCAGCGCCGCGGCGGCGAGGATGTGCTCGACCCGGCCGTCGTTCTCGGCCACCAGCCCGGCGGCGAGCGAGATGATCGAGACGATCACGAACTTCGAGCCGATGACCACCACCAGCAGCTCGCCGGTGCGGCGCAGGGCGCCCGACCAGCGCGGCCAGATCGAGGCCGCCAGCGCCAGCGGCATGAAGAGGGCGACGACGTAGATCGCCGCGTCTCGCATCAGCAGCTCCAGCCAGACCATGAAGGCGGCGAAGGCGCCGATGATCGCGGCGAGGAAGGTGACGAAGAGCGGCACCGCGGCCGTGCCCTCGGCCTGCCCGGCGACTTCGCCGACCGGGCCTCCGGCGCGGCCGCCGACCTCTTTGCCCGCCGACCCGCCCGCTTCGCCGAGGCCGGTGATCGCGGCCTTGAAGAAGTGCTGGCTGTTGTCGCCGCTGGCGCTGGCGATCGCGTGGCAGAGGCCGTCGGTGGCGACCAGGAGCAGCTGCACCACCGCGTAGGCGACGCTGGTCGCGATGAAGGCCAGCGGCAGGTTGACGAAGACGACGCGGGCGAGCAGGCCGGCGTTGCCCTGCGCCAATCCCTCCAGCACCGCCAAGAGCAGCATCGCCAGCCCCATGCAGCGCCGCGATCTCCGCCATCTTCCCGTACTGAGTGAGGAAGCCTTTGGTGGTCAGCTGCGGCGTCGTCGTTTCTTCGATCGCCGTCGACGACCTGACCGATCAGCCAGCCCGCGCCCTCGCGCGACCCAGGTGGTGATCTGCTCGAAGACGCCGTTGCCGACGCTCTGCAGGGCATCGCCGATCGGGTTGGTGACGACGCCCGATCACCTCGTCGCTGACCGCGTTGCAGGCATCGCCGACCGGGTTGCCGCCGCCGATCGATCCCGCCGGTGATCGCGCCGGCGACGCCGCTGACGGCGCCGACCGGGGCGCTGCCGACGTCGCAGACGACGTTGGCCTGCGCCGGTGGCGGCGTGGGCTGGGCGAGCACGGCGAGCGCTCGCCAGCGCCGCCGCTGCGAGCCAAGGCCGCCAGCGCCCTACGGAGCCAGCTCATAGCTCTTCAAGCCCCCGGGCGAGGTCGATCACGCCGTAGCCGCCGAGCGGCCCCGGTCTCGTCGCCAGCTTCGGCGTCGGCCCGAAGCCCGCCGCGCGTCTCGGCGATCCGCCAGCGGCCGTCGATCCAGGCGAGCTCGGTGTGGGTGAGGCCGAAGTAGGCGGCCGGCTCCGACCGAGGCCGCGTTGCCGAGCAGGGTGAAGCCCCAGGTGAGGACGCGGGCGCGATCGCCGTCGAAGGACTCGACCCGGTAGCCGATCGGGACGGCTCGCGTAGAGGGTCTGGACGCCCTTGCGCGACGCCGATCCCGATCGGCCCCGCCGCCAGGCGCTCGGCGCCGGGCGAGTTGGCGGCGAGCATCGTCTGCGCGTAGTCGGGGGTCGGCGACCGCCTCGATCCGCGCCCGCAGCACCGCCGGGCGCAGGATCGCCGGGGTGGCGAAGGCGCGCTGGTAGGCGGCGACCGCCTGCGGCGGCTCCGGCGGCGGTGTCGGGGAAGCCGACCGGAACCCCGGCCAGCGACCGCGCCGCTCCAGCTTGGGCAGGTATCGCGGCGCGGTCGCTTTGGGTGGGGGAGAGGGTCCGGCCGATCAGCAGGCCGAGCAGCAGCGTGGCGATACAGGCGAGGAGCAGGCGTCGGCGCGCCAGGTGAGGAGTCGCTGGGAGCGCGGCCGCATCATTTGACCGCCGTGCCGGAGGTGTAGAAGAAGTTGATCATCGCCGCGCCGGCACCGACACGAAGGCGCCGAGCAGCGAGTAGAAGACCTTCTGCTTGCCGTCAGAGGCGTGGCTGTAGTTGCTGGTTTTGCTGCCGAGCGCCCACTGCGCGGCGCCGATCAGAACGCCGGCGACGCAGCCGAGCAGGGCGAACGCGGCAAGCCAGTTGACGAGTTTTTCCATCGCCGGGGTGCCGGGCAGGCCGTTGGGGTTGGGTTTGACGCTGACGGCAGCGCTCTCGAGCGCGAGCTGGAACTTGACGAGGGCTGCGAGGGCCACGGCGGGACTCCTTTGGCTAGAGGTGCCTTGCACCCCCGTCGTCCAGCCAGCGACCCGATTGCATCGGGTTCGCCCTCGAAATATTCCTCAGAAGGGGACGGTGGTGGTAAGTCCCCGTCGAGAGCTAGGAGGCGGAGTGGAAGTCGCCGCCGCAGGCGCCCCAGACGCCAGCGAGGCGAGTGCGTGCCGTCGCTTCGGCCTGCTCGAACCGGGCCAGGCCATCGAATTCCTGGTCGTCGAACCTGTAGACCGTCGCCCAGCCTCGGCGCAGCTGCGCGATCTCTAGCTGGCGTCCCGCGACGAATGCGTGGGCCAGGAGGCGCCCGTACCTGTCCCGACGATCAGCTACCGAGTCGAACCGAAGCTGGACTTGAGCGCCTTCGGGCGCGAGGCGCTGCATCGAAGCGGCGGCCTCCAGTGATCCGCACTCAGGATCGGTTCCTGGCCGAACGTCCTCGGGGGTGTCGATGCCGACCAAGCGGACGTACTCAAGCCTGGAGCCGATCGAAACGCGCAGGGTGTCACCGTCGACCGCGTAGGCGATCGTCGCGCTTCGCGGCGCCTGGGCGCGGCCCTCTTCAGCCGGCGCCGCGGCCCGGCCAGCCACGACCGCCGTCGCCACCAGGAGGGCGGCGAGGATGAGGGACAAGACGATTCGCAGTCGCATGGAGTGAGGAGCAGGCGGTCCCGACCCCCGGCAGGGGTCGGGACCATGAGATCAGATTCCCGGCTCGGCTCAGCGGAGCACGAGATCGGTGCCGGCGTAGATCAGGCTCGGGTCGCCGGTGCCGATGCGGGCGGCGTTCAGCCGCCACAGGCGCGCGACCTCGGCTTCGACCTCGGCGACGTTGGCGCCGGCGGGAAGCAGGCGTTCGGCGATCGACCACAGGCAGTCGCCGGAGCGGACCGTGTAGGAGGGATGGCCGGCGAGGGTGCCGACCGTCCCGTTCGGCTTCGCTGCCGTCGCGGGCGGCGGCGCCGGGTTGGATTCGGGTGCCTCAGATGGGCTGGCCGGCGCAGGCGCTTCGGGCGCGGCCTGCACGGCTTCCGGCGCGGGCTGGTCGGGCGCAGAGGGGGGCGAGCTTTCGGGCGCGGTGATCGCCTGGTTTTCGACTGCTTCGACGGGAGGCGAGGCCGGGGCCGGTTCATAGGCCGGGCCGTATTCGGGTGCCGGCGTGGTCGTCCCCGAGGCTTCTTCAGCCGGAGGCGACGGCGCCTTGGCGGTTGGTTCCGCCGCTTCGGGCGCGGGCGCCGGGAGTTCGGATTCCTGCGCCGGTTCGGTTTCTATCGGCGGCCCTTCTGCGCTTTCTTCGCCGTCGACCGGGGCGCCCGGCAGTTCTTCCAACGCTGATTCTTCTCCGCCTGGTGCGAGTTCCGGCCCTTCTTCCAGCCCTGGCAGAGCGCCGGGAGGCGCCGAGCCTTCCTGTTCGCTGTCGGCCTCGCCGGCGAGCGCGATGCCCGGCGAGACGGTGCCGAGGACGAGGGCGAGGCTCAGCGTGGCGGCCAGCGCCCTTCGCCCCAGCCCCGGCTGCGAGCGGGAGCGTGAGCGCGATACGGACGTCAGGAACTCATAGAACCAGGGCATCGGATTTCTCCTCGCTTGTCGATCATGGATCTCAATTCAGTGGCGGCGCTACGCAGCGGTAGGGCTTGGCTCCGGCGAAGGTGTCGGGGGTCAGGCCGACCGACCCGCCCTTGTCGGTGATGTAGAGGTCGTTGACTCGGCCGGGTTCGCTGGTCGAGGCGGAGACTTCGCTCGTCAGCTCGCCGCCGGACGCCAGCTGAATCTCCTGATGGGTGAGCGCCTCCATCAGCTCGTTATGGGTGGGTAGTCGGCGCCCCGCCGCCGTCTGGGTGTCGGTCTTGCCGCATTCGTAGACGGCGATGCCGTAAGCGACGGGAGGGCGGGCTTGGGTCTCGACGCAGACGCCCGCAGCCGGGATCGTCCCCTGCTGGACAGCGCACCAGGAAGTCTTCGGCCGTGTGGCCTTCGAGCTTGGCTGCGTTCAGCGCCCGCGGCACCGCGCTCAGGCTCGACTCCTTGATCTGCCGCCGCCCGAGCGACGTTGCGCTTGATGTTCTGGCCGGTGATCGTGTGCGCCTTGATGTCTCGGCCGGAGATCTTCAGCGCCGCGTAGGAGCTGCCGCCGAGCGCGACGAAGAGCGCCAGCGTGGCGATGACGTTGGCGTAGGTGAGGCGGGGTCGTAGCGCTTTCAACATGCCGGTTCCTCCTTGGGCTGACTGACGTTGGCTATCCGGCAGAGCATGGCTGCCCTTTCACCGTGATCGCAAGTACCGGGCTGTGCCCCGGCTCCAGCGGATAGCTGGCCTCGCCGGGAAGCGCGGCGCGGAAGCGGAAGTGCTGCAGGCCGCAGGTCCGCTCGAAGGGATACGGAAGGCGCCAGCTCCCATCGGCCTCGCTGCGGATCGTGCGGAAGGTCGACCATTCGTCGGAGAGGCGCACCTGCAGCTCGATCAGCTTCCCCGCCTCCGGCAGCGGCCTGCCCTGGACTCGCCCACTGAAGACGACGGACTGGCCGTTGAGGACTCGCTGTCGGTTGACCGTGAAGGTCGAGCGCCCGGTGACGAGCAGCGCGACCTCGTCTTCGGCGGGCAGCCGCGTGGCGGTGCCTCCGTAGACGAAGCGCAGCGACTGCGAGGCTTTGGCGTCGAGCGCGTAGTCGAAGTGGCCTCCGTCTCCGCTGGAGAGCGTGGCGACGAGTGCCTCGTCTCCTTCCGGCGGCCGCGAGTAGACCTGCACCGTCTCGCCGGAGACCGGGTTGCCCGAGCCGTCGACGAGGGTGCCGGCGAGGCGAACGTGGTGGCCGAAGCCGACCTTCGTGTGCGGGCTGAGGACGGTGACCGTGCGGGTCACCTTGTGGGACTTGCCGCCGTGGTGGACGGTCTTCCGAACCCGTTTCTTCTCGATCGCCCCTGCCTGAATCGAGGAGGCGATCCGAAGCGGCAGCTTCACCTTCATCGGCTGCCCGTCGAGTCGCTGGGTCGTGCTGGCGAGGTTGCCGGCCTGGTCGTGCGCGGTGGCCCGCAGTTCGTATTCGCCCGCGGGCAGCGCGGCGTCGTCGATCCGGGTCAGCAGGTGGCTGCTGTCCTGGGACGTCGGCAGCGCCTGCCAGGTGCCCGAGCCAACTCGGCTGATCTCGACTTCGCCGCCCCCGAGGCCAGAGAGCGGGTCGGTTACCTGCACGGAGACCCGCGTCGGGTCGGCGTCGGATCGGGCTTCGAAGCCGAGCTGCGGGGGTTCGGGGTCGAAGCGGAGCTTGGCCGGCGCCGAGGCGTTGTCGGGCTGCTGGTTGCCGGCCGCGTCTTCGCGCCAGAGCCGCAGCTCCCATTCGCCGGGGGCGGGCACGGTCGAGGTTGTCGAGCCGTGCGATCGACGCGCCGCCGCGAGTGTCGCTGACGCAGTCTCCGCTGCCGGCCCGGCAGACCCGGTAGTGCGCCGCGGTGATCGGCGCCCGGTCGGGTTCGGCGGCGTTTTCCCAAGCGGCGTCGAAGTCGTTGCGGTTTCGCCAGGCTTCGCCGCCTTCGATCGCCGACCTGAGCCGTGCCGGGGGCGGCGTTGTCGATCCGCGCCGTTACCGCCGCCGAGTCGGTGCTGTTGCCGGCGGCGTCTTCTGCCGTGACATAGAGCTGCTGGGTGCCTTCCGCCGACCCGTTCAGTTTCGATCGCAGTGACCTGCCCCAGACCGTTCGGACACGGAATCCGCTGCGAGTAGTCGCAGGCGCGGGTGTCATGGGCGCTCTCCAACCCGGCCAAGTTCGCGGAGGCGCTCTTGACTCCGACGTTGTCGGAGGCTTCGTAATTGAGCCCCTGCTTGCCGCGGACCCAATCGCCTCGGGCGAGCGGCGTGTCGGCGACGATGTTCACCGACGGGCCGGAGCTGTCGACAACCGTTGCTTCTGCCGTGAAGGTCTGGATGTAGTTGAGGCCGCGACCGGAGCAGAACTGGCCCGAGGAGGCGCCGACGCAGACGACGCGCTGGACGATCTTCGTGGCTCCGCCGAGGTCATATGCGCGCGGCCGCGGCCAGCTCGAAGCCTGCGCCCCTTCGGGTTTGGGGCAGTTGCGGTTCGCCCGCACGTTTTTGATCGTCGCGTCCGACCCGTCCGGGCGCACCGCATACATCTGCAGCGCGTAGCGGCAGTCGCGGCGCTGCGCATGGCCCGACCAGCGCAAGCGCGAGAACGCGGTCCCGGGCGGGGCGTTGAGGACGAAGGCCGACTGAGCGCCGTGGGCGACCCGGCTGCCGGTGACGGCGTTCGCGGTGACGAGCCCGCGCAGCCCCGGGCCGAGCGGATTGCAGGCCCGCCGCCAGCGCATACCGCGGGTCGCGAAGTTTTCGAAGGCGCCGCTGGAGAAGTTGCCGGCGTCGGCCTGGCAGGCGTTGATCGTGAATTCGCCGGCCGCTGCCGGCCGCTGGGGCGACCATGGTCGCCGCGGCGGCGATGAGAAGCGCCAGCGCCAGAAGCGAAGACTGCGCACGGTGGCGATCGCGGAGGTTAGGGCTTCTGCATCAGGGACCTCCAAACTGGGAGCGCATCGCCCGAGACCGGGGCGGGACGCGCTCTTTCGGGGGTGGACGGATTCGGGTGCCGCGCGATTCGGTTTCGGCTTCGGTGGCGGGGTAGCTGGCCGAGGCCGGTTCAAAGCTCTGCTCGGGCGGAGGCGTCGGTTCTGGCTCGGGCTTCGGTTCGGGCGCTGGCTCAGGCTCGGGCTCGGGTTCGGCGGCGAAGGGGACGGTTCGCTGGTGGTCGCTTCTTCGCTGGTGGTCGGGGTCGGTTCCAGAGGAGCGACCGGCGTCGTTTCAGGCGGCGGGCTGCTTTCGGCAGTCGTGGATTCGCTCTTCGCCGGAGATCAGGCCGCTCGCCGCGCCCAGCGGGTCGACGCCGTTCTGGGCGCAGTAGGTGGCGGCGCCTCCGCCGATCGTCACGCAGCTGACCAGCAGAGCCGCAACGGTCCCCGGTCGGGCGCCGGCAAGGGGCGTCGGGTCGACCGCGCGGGTGTAGGTGGCGGTCGCCTGCTGCTTCAGCGAGGCCAGCCCCTCGGCGGATTTCTGGCCCGCGCGCTGGAGCAAGCCGGTGATGCGTCCCCCGGTCGAGGCTTCGGCTGCCAGCGAGACATAGGCGGCGAGGCCGATCTCGATCTGGAGATCGTCGGAGCTGCTGACGCCGAGCAGCTCGTGCAGCCGGCGCCGCGCCGCCTCGTGGCAGCGCTGCGCCTTGGAGGGATGCCAGTGGAGTTCGCGTGCGGCCTCGCGCACGGCCATGCCCTCGAAGTAGGAGAGCTCGAGGAGCTGGCGCTCCTCCCGGGAGAGCTGGTCGACCGCCTCATGGACCTTGTGGAAGCGGTCCTCCTCAAGCGCGACCTGCTCGGGACTCTGGCCCAGGTCGTCGGTCAGGCTCGCGGTCAGGTCCGCGGAGACCATGTCAGGGGTGCGGCTCTGCGCTTCAAGAAAGCCACCGGTCCGCCGCCAGGCGCAGGTGATGAGCCAGCCGACCGGCGTCTCGATCTCGGCGCCTTCGCTGATCTTGCGGCTGTATTCCAGCGCGGCCTTGGCGAACATTTCCTCGCCGTGGTTGGCGATGAACTGCGCCGAGAAGCGTTTGCGGAGGAGCTGCATGAACCCCCTCCGCGCCTCGTCGAGCGTCTCCTGACTCAACTCGTCTCTGACCTTGCTGCTGTACATCTCAGGCCTTCCCTATTGCCGTTTATTCAAAGTGCAGCCACAGCACTCATGCGTCTTTCCGGCATTCGGTGTTTTTGCTCCTACCCGTTTGTCCATGACGAAAGCCATTTGCATCGGCTTGACCCTGATTCGATGCAAATTCGGCTCTGCATGGACATCGAGGGCGGATGCAGAACGCCCGCGACACGCCGCCCCAGCGCCTGCCAGGCACGGCCCTCCGCGCTCGGTATGTCCGAATTTCGTCCTTTGCCACGCTCGCCGGGCTTCCGTCTGACCGTGCCCGTCGGGGTCGTCTCGCCACCGTTTCGGCGAGCTGAGGATCTGCGTGGAGGCCGGCGCTCAACCTGCCCCTCGCTCGCTCAAGCTCCTGCTTGGCCTGCCGGTTGCGGCGCTCGCCGTGATGATCGGCGGGCTTCTGGCGCTGACGGTAGTCCTCAGTGCGGCTTCGCCCAGCTGTGGAGAAGCCGTTGGCGATCTCAACGGAAAGGTTCCGGCCCGCCTCGTTCCGATCTATCAGGAGGCGGCGGCGAAGTTCGGGCTTGAGCAGCGAGGCCCGTCGATCCTCGCCGGCATCAATTGGGTCGAGACCGGATTCGGCACCAACCTCGGAGTGTCTTCTGCCGAAGCCGAAGGCTGGATGCAGTTCCTCCCCGAATCCTGGGAGGCGTTCGGCGTTGATGGCAACGGCGATGGGGTCAAAGACCCCTACAACCCCTGGGACGCGATCTTCGCCGCCGCTCGTCTACTTCGTTACTCGGGCGCGCCGGAGAACTGGCACGACGCCATCTTCTCCTACAACCACGCCGAGTGGTACGTCGAAAAAGTCGAACGGTTCGCCGAGCGGTTCAGCGGGGCGGTCGGTCAAAACGTGTCGGTCGGAGAAGCGACGTCCTGCGGCGCAGGCGCGCCGAGCGGCGCCGTAGTTCGCCAAGCCATTCGACTCTTCGCGCCTAAGGCATTCAAGCCGCTTCCCGCAGCGCTTTGGATCGGCGGCGGGGCACCGGAGTCGGTCGATGCCCGCATTTGGCCGGATGCGGTTTGGCTGCTCGAAAACTATGACCTGCGTGTCACCGCCGCCCGCGAGTCAGGCCACAACACCCACGGAGACGGAACGGCGATGGACATGGTGCCGGCAGCCGGTAGTGGATGGGATGAGACCGCACTCCGCGCCGCCACCGACCTCGGCTGGATACCCAGCTGTGGAGCTTCGGGCACCGCGCCCGTCTGCCCTCTTGCCCCAGCGATCCAGTTCGTCGGCTACAACGGCTACGAAGGTCACGGCGACCCCGCTCACGCTGGCTCGAACGCGCACCTTCACGTTTCTTGGAAGAGCTCGGAATACGGCTGCCCGGGTCTGTGTGAGCCGCGGGAATGGGTGGAGGTCTTCCCGTGGGTCGAATAGCGCAGAGGCCAGCGCCGCTCGACCGAGTTCCCGACGAGCCCGGTCTCTCCCCGCTCATTTTCCGTGCCGGGCCTGGGGGGACCACTTGGCGCCGCCATCGACTTGAAGCGCTGTGGCCCCTCGACTCGCGCGACTTTCCCCCGGCACGGAGTGGAGACGGAGAGAGACCGGGCCACCGACTCGAGGAAGCGAGCCTTGAACAGATCCCACGCCATCCGACCGCGATCAGGAGGACGCCATGCCGCGCTTCCTGCTGACTCGCCGCGAGGCCGCCGAGGCGCTCGGCATGAGCCTCAGCCACTTCCAGCGCCATGTCCAGCCCTATATCCGCTGCGTCTACTCCGGCCAGCTACGCCTCTACCGACCCCGCGATCTGCAGCGTTGGTCGGAGAGCGAGGCCTGCGAGCCGGGGAGGAGGTGAGCGGCTGATGCCGGGCCTCGACACCAAGACCCGCTACCAGGGTGTCTTTGCCCGCCATCAGGAAGGCTGCCGGGTCGAGGCGGGGCGCCCCTGCAACTGCACGCCGACCTACTTCGGCACGGCCTGGGATCGCATCGGCCACAGGACGAAGAAGACCCGGCGCTTTCGCCTCGTCAGCGAAGCGAGGTCCGGCAGGGCCGACCTGCAGGAGTCGTTGAAGAAAGGCGACGCGCCGGTTTCCTCGTCGATCAGCTTCGCCGAGGCCAGAACCCGCTTCATCAAAGACGCCAAGGAAGGCGTTGCCCTCAACAAGCACCGGCGCCCCTATCGGCCTCGCGCGGTCGAAGACCTCGACACCGCGCTCGCCCAGGTTCCGCCCGAGATCGCCCGGCGGCGCCTGGTCCGGGTCGTCAAGGGTGAAATCCAGTCTCTGGTGGATCGGCGCAGCGCCCCGGGACCCAATCGACTCTCCAGCTCACGGATCTCCTCGATCGTCAACGCGATCCGCTCGCTCTACCGATGGGCCAAAGACCACGAACTCGCCACCCACGACCCGGCGAAGGAGATCAGGCTGCCGATCAGCGACGCGAAGCCCCGCGACCGGGTGGCGACGCCAGCGGAGTTCTCCAAGCTGATCGAGGCCATCTTCGAGACGACGCCGGCCGAACGCGAGGAGAACAAGACCCGAGATCGTGTCAAGGCCCGCAAGGACGCCTTGCCTTACGCGCTCGCCGGCTACGGCAGCGCTCGCTACCAGGAGATCCAGGTGCTCGATTGGGAGCACGTCGATCTTGATGTCGGTGCCGGTGAGCTCGCCGGTGACGAGGAGGGGCGCAAGCCCGGCGGGTCTTGGCGATTGATCTTCTTCGTCAAGCCGCTCTGGGAGATGCTGCGGGAGGAGTGGGAGGCACAAGGCCGTCCGACCGCCGGCAAGGTCTGCCCGCCCCGAAGGGCGAGCGGGAGTGGGCTGCTTGCCCTCAACACCCTCCAGACGCGGGTGAAGGAGCGCTGGGCCGAACTCGGCCACAAGCCGATCGGCCTGCACGAGGCTCGACACACGACGGCGACCTGGCTCGATCATGCCGGCGTCTCGCCCAAGGTGATCTCGGAGTTCATGGGCCACAAGACCCCCGAGTACCAGCTCGGCGCGGCCCGGATCACCTTGCAGCGCTACACGCACATCCTCCCCGGCGAGCTGGAGCGCGCCCGCGTCCTCTTCGACAAGTTCCTCGTGGAGAGGGCCGCGGACGACGATCCCGATCGCACCCCGGCCCTCGCCGCCCGCTGACGCGCCATCCCCGACCTCACCGAGACCGTGACCCGAAACTCTCAACGACCGTTGGGAGTTCGCCTAACATCTACGAAGGAGTCCCAATGGCAGATGCCCGAGAAATAGAGCTGGTTTTCGAGCCGCAGGAGAGCGGGGGGTACCACGTGTATGCCCCCGAGTTGCCCGGCTTGCACACGCAGGGCGACGACATGGACGACGCGCTGGCGAACGCCAACGAGGCGGTCGCCCTCTACGTCGAGGGACTTCGCGAAGACGGCGAGTCGCTCGACATGGGCGTTGTCCGTCGCAAGATCTCCCTCCCGGCGTGAGCCCGCGCCAGCCGGTCGTCTCCGGCCAGCGCCTGATCCGGGCGCTCGAAGCCGATGGCTGGAGGGTCGCCCGCCAGCGCGGCAGCCACGTTCGGTTGAAGAAGCCCGGACAGCGCTTCGCCCTGGTCGTTCCGCTTCACAAGGAGCTGCGAAAAGGCACCCTTGCCGGCATTCTGCGGGACGCCGACCTCGACGCGGACGATCTCCGACGGCTCATGGGCTAGTCGAACCCACGTTCGCAAAGGACGTCCACTCCCGGGCGTACAGTCACTGGAGCGTTGGCGCCAGAGAACAACTCTGAACTTTCCTCACTCCTCGACTCCCTGGATGGGCGCGGTCGAGGCTTCGAGCAACTTTCGGCCTGGTTCCTCCAAAACGACGCCGAGTGGGCTTCTCGGGTCAGCAGGGTGTGGCTGTGGGATCAGTGGCCGGGAAGGTGGGGCCCTGATCGCGGCATCGACTTGGTGACGGAGACCGACGGTGGTCTCATCGCCGTCCAGTGCAAGCACTACGGCCTCGCGCAGTCAATCGCGAAGGCCGACGTGGACTCCTTTCTCAGCGAGTCGAACCGTCCTCAGTTTGCCGGCCGTCTTCTCATCGCCACCACCAACACGCTTTCGGGCGGAGCCTCCCAGGTAATCGCTGCCCAGGAGAAGCCGGTCACGGTGACCCTTCGCGACCGGCTCGAGGCCTCTCCACTCGAATGGCAGCGATTCACGATCGGCCGTCCGGCAAGGCAAGAGGTGAAAACACCACTTCCCCATCAGAGGCTTGCGATCGACGAGGTGCTGGCCGGGTTCGAGAAGGAGGATCGAGGCAGGCTCTTGATGCCGTGTGGAACCGGCAAGACGCTGACGGCCTTGTGGATCTCCGAAGAGCTCGACGCGGAGACGACGCTCGTGCTCGTTCCGACCCTCGACCTGGTTCGCCAGATGGCGCTGGTCTGGAGTGCCGAAGCCCCGACGCCGTTTCGCTTGCTCAAGGTGTGCTCGGAGCGCTCAGACCACCACGACGAAATCGTCCGGGCTGACCTGGCGCCCGCCGAAGTAGGCAACGCGACCACCGACCCGGCTGAGATCGCCGCCTTTCTGGGAACCGGGGGAAAACGAGTGATCGTCGGAACCTACGATTCCTCCCCGCGAATCGCTGAGGCGCTTAGCCGACTGCCGCAGACGCGGCTCGACCTCGTGATCTGCGACGAGGCGCACCATTGCACCGGGATCGAAGGTCGCGCCAGAAGGACGGTCCTCGACGACACCAAGATCCCGGCGGCGCGGCGTCTGTTCGCCACTGCCACGCCGGTGGTGTTCTCGGCGCCGGCTCGTGACCAAGCCCGCGAGCTTCAGATTCAGGTCGCCTCGATGGATGATGTGCGGAGCTTCGGTTCGGTCTTTCATCGGCTTTCCTTCAAGCGCGCGATCGAGGAAGGACTCCTTTGCCCCTTCCGCGTGGTGGTAATGCCGATCCTCGATACCGAGGTCGCCGAGTTGGTTCGCAGGCGGAAGCTGGTCACGCCCGACGACGGTGCCCACGTCACGGACGCCTACAACCTCGCGGCCCAGATCGCCTGCCTTCGCACGATGAGTCGTTTCGAGTGCCGACGTCTCGTCGCCTTTCATCCCAGCGTCAACGACTCGCGCCGCTTCACCGCCGACCTCGATCAGGCGATGCAGCTCCTCGACCCGGGCGAGATGCCCGCGGATCTGCAGGCCGCCCATGTCGACGGCTACATGAGCAAGGGCAAGCGCGAGCAAGTCCTCGGCCGTTTTACGGATGACGGCCAGCCCCACCTCCTGTCAAACGTGCGGCTGCTCGCCGAGGGTGTCGATGTTCCCGGCATCGACGCGATCTGCCTGATCGACACCAACCGCGGACCCGCCTCCGTCGTCCAGGCTGTCGGCCGAGCTGTTCGGCGGGCGCCGGGGAAGAGTTTCGGCACCGTCTTGTTGCCGCTGTTGGTGAGCGAGAATCAGACGGCGGAGGACGCGCTCCGCCACTCCGTTCACAAGCCGGTTCTGCAGGTTCTCGCCGCCCTCCGAAGCCTTGACGCGGAGATCACGAGTTCCATCGACGGCCTCAGAACCGAGCTTGGCCCTCAGCAGCCGCGCAGCTCACAGGAGTCGAGCCACTGGATCATCGACGGCCCCGAGTCCGTCGGCAAGGAGTTCGGAGACGCAGTTGAGGTCTGCCTCGTCGATGCCCTTGGGGGAGAGAAGCCCGAGCCGACCACGGTCATCGAGGATCATGCGCCCGACGAGGCGCTCCGTCCCCCCGGGGTCTCCGGCACGGTCAACTGGTCGAGTCCCGAGATCATCGACGTGGGTCTGGAATGGGCGGACCATCACCGGCTCTCTCGCGGTGGCCCGCTCGACCTCGGCGGCAGCTTCAACGGCTTCCCGTTCGATCGCTGGTCGAAGCTGGTCCTGCGGCGGTGGGAGAAGGGTCAGCTGTCGAAGGATCAGATGACACGGTGCGCCCTCCATTTCAACTGGCTCGAACTCTCCAGCAAGACCCACCCGAAGACCCGCCGTGAGATTGCCGAACGGGACCAGGTCCAGCTTCACGAGCGCATCGACGATTGGCTCTACCCGTTCGGCCCGCACCGCGGCGACGCTGACCTTGAGAAGTTCCTTCGCGAGGGCCACGTCGGCCCGCCCACAGGGCTCACTTCCCGGCCGGTGTTGGAGCTGATCCCGCGAGACCTTCGCCCGGCTGAGCGCGTTCTGCTCACCATCGGAGCGTTGAAGATCGGAGGCCGCGCTCTCTCCGAGGCCGTCGACTCGCAGATCGTCGCCCAAGGATTCCGGGAGGCGCTTGCTCAGCCGGGTAGGCGCCATGACCTCGAGGGAAAGTTGGAGAGTGGTCAGCCCCCAAAGGGCCATGTCCAGAACTACGAATTCGGCTGGAACGCCGGCCAGGATGCGATCCGCCTGATCGAGGGCCGAGTCGGAAAGCTCACCCCTGCAGTGTCGCCCCGGCGAAGGGGCCGGCGCGGCACTCAAGGCCAGCAACGACAGTCCGCTCGCCGCGCAGCGTAGGCGGGCTGGTTTGAGGGGAAGCGCGACCCGGTTCATTCCCCCCTGCATTCCCCCGAGAGGCAGCGCAGGCTAGGGTTTGGCTCTACAGCACGCCCTGGGGGAGTGAGTTAACGGCTATGCGCACGGTCTCCAAAACCGGCGATTCCAGGTTCGAGTCCTGGCTGCCCCGTACGATTCGCGCACTTAAGAAGCTTGTCCATATGATCCTCGACTCGACAAGTCAGAGGGGCCTGGAGATGGAGCAGCTGCGCGGCAGGACGGCATTGATTACGGGCGCATCGGGAGGGATCGGGCGCCAGATCGCCCGCCGTCTCGCCGAGGACGGCGTCAACGTCGTCGCCAGTGGCAGGCGCGAGGAGGTGCTGGCCGCGGTGGTCGCCGAGCTGCGTGGGCTGGGGGTGAAAGCCGAGGCGGTCCCCGCCGACCTCGGCGATCTGGGCCAGATCGATTCCGTGATCGAGCGCAGCGAGGCCGCTCTCGGACCGATCGACATCCTCGTCAACAACGCCGGCGTCGAGGTCACCAGCGCCTTCGCCGCGTACAGCCGCGAGGAGCTGACCTCGGTGGTCGACGTCAACCTCACGGCGCCAATGCTGCTGGCTCACCGCGTCGTCCCCGGCATGCTCGAGCGCGGCCGCGGTCACGTCGTCTTCATCTCCTCGCTGGCGGGGAAGATCGGGCCCGCCTACAACGAGCCGTATGGGGCGACGAAGGCGGGCCTGATCGGGCTCAACCAGTCGCTGCGGGCGGAGTATCGCCAGGCGCCGATCGGCTTCTCCGTGGTTTGCCCGGGCTTTGTCGCCGGCGATGGCATGTACCAGCGGATGGTGGAAGAAGGGGTCAAGTCCAACCGCCTGCTCGGCGAGACCACCCTGGACAAGGTCGCCGAGGCGGTCGCCGAGGCGATCCGCCACGACCGGCCAGAGATCGTCGAGAGCGGCGCTCCGGTGAAGCCGATGCTCGCCCTCGGCCAGCTCTCGCCCCGCCTCGCCGAGTGGCTGGTGGAGCGGTTCGGCGCCGTCGAGATCTTCCGCCGGGCCGCGGCCTCGCGCGGCCGTCTCGGCTGAGCTCGCCGCTAGGAGGACGCCGGCGCCGGCGAGAGCCGCTCGTGGACGAAGCGGACGACGGTTGCGCCCTCGCCGACGGCGGTCGCGCAGCGCTTGATCGAGCCGGCGCGGACGTCCCCGGCGGCATAGACGCCGGGGACGCTGGTCTCCAGCAGGCCCTCCGCCTCGGCTTCGGGGCCGGTGAGGATGAAGCCGTGCTCGTCGCGGGCGACGGTGTCGCCGAGCCAGCCGGTGCAGGGCGAGGCGCCGAGGAAGAGGAAGAGGAAGCCGAGCGGCAGCCGCGTCCCGTCGCTCAGCGTGACCGCCTCCAGCTCGCCGTCGGAGCCGTGCAGGGCGGCGACTTCGCTGTGGTCGCGGACGGCGACGCCGAAGCGGTCGAGCTCGTCGAGCAGGTAGCTCGACATCGTCTCGCTGAGGTCGGCGCGGCGGTGCAGGAGGGTGACCAGGGCGCCGCCGCGGGCGAGCCAGACGGCGGCCTGGGCAGCCGAGTTGCCGCCGCCGACGACGCCGACGCGCTGGGCGCCGCAGAGCTGCGCCTCGGGCGGGCCGGCGGCGTAGAAGACGCTGATCCCCTCGTAGCTGTCGAGGTCCTCGACCGGCAGGCGGCGGTATTCGGCGCCGGTCGAGAGCAGCACCGCGCGGGCGGCGATCTCGACCCCGCCTTCGAGCTTGACCAGGTGACGCTCGGCGCCGGGCACGAGCGCCTCGGCCCGGTAGGGCGAGCCGGTGCGGGCGCCGAACTTGCGGGCCTGGGTGACGGCGCGGCCGGTCAGTTCGGTGCCGCTGATGCCGGCGGGGAAGCCGAGGTAGTTCTCGATCCGCCGCGAGCTGCCGGCCTGGCCGCCGAGCACCGTGCTCTCGATCAGCAGCGTGTCGAGGCCCTCCGAGGCCCCGTAGACGGCGGCGCCGAGCCCGGCCGGCCCACCGCCGACGATCAGCAGGTCGACCTCCTCGCGCTGGCCCAGCTCGAGGCCGATGCCGAGCGCCCGCGAGAGCTCGCCGTTGCTCGGCCGCCGCAGCTCGGCGCCGCCGGGCAGCCGCACCAGCGGGATCTCCTCCGGGCCGAGTGCCGCGGCCAGCGCCGCTGCCTCCTCGTCTCCCCCCGGGTCGACCCAGCTGTGCGGGAGTTTCTGGCGCCGGGCGAACTCGAGCAGGCGGCGGGTGTCGGCGGAATCGCGCGGGCCGACGATCTCGACGCCGATGCCCTGCTCCTGCTGCAGCAGCTCGCGGCGCTGGATGAAGGCGGAGAGCAGCAGGTCGGAGAGGTCGCCGTCGTCGAAGAGGAGCTGCTTGAGGGTTTCGCGCTCGACGGCGATGTAGCGCATCGGCGCGGTGACGACGGCGGTGAGGAAGACGGTCTGGCCGGAGAGCAGGTTCATCTCGCCGAGGAAGCCGGAGGCGCCGTGGCGGACGATCTCGCGACCGCCGCCGTCGGTCACCGCCGCCTCGCCCTCGACGATCGCGATGAAGGGGTAGGTCTCGTCGCCGACCTCGAACAGCGTCTCGCCGACCGCGGCGGTGCGCTCCTCGCCGTGCTGGGCGAGGGTTTCCAGCTGCGATTGCGAGAGCACCCGGCTTACGCCCGCCATGCTTCCTCCACGAACTCGGCCAGCTCCCGGTCGAGCCGCTGCGAGGAGATCCGCCACTCGAGCGGCGACTCGGCTTCGACCAGGCGCGCGTTGGGCAGCTCTTCGGCGAGCATCCCGGAGTCGCTGAAGGGGTGCAGCGGGTCGCGCGGGTGGCCGACGATCAGCGCCGGCTGCTCGATCAGCCGGCGCTGCTCGCGGTGCGGCGCCGTCTCGCCCAGCAGCAGTCCCTCCAGCACGGCAAGCGAGGGGCCGGGGCGCTGGCGGACCCAGTCGAGGCCGATGTCGACCAGGTAGTTGCTGCGCGGGATCGCCGAGGTGAGGCGGGAGACGACCTCGAAGAGCGGCCGGCCCAGCTGCAGGCCGAGCATGACCGGGGTGAAGGTGCCCGCCACCGCGACCAGGGCGTTGTCGAGCACCGGCATCTCCAGGAAGAGGCCGCTGGCCCGCTCCGGCTCGCGGGTCGCCAGCTCGAGGGCGACGTTGGCGCCGAGCGAGGTGCCGCCGACGACGGCGGAGTCGAGCTCGAGGTGGTCGAGCAGCGCCGCCACCTGGCGGGCGAAGAGCGGCATCGAGTAGAGGCGCAGGTCCTCGGGGCGGTCGGAGCGGCCGTGGCCGAGCAGGTCGACGCAGATCGCCCGGTTGCCGCGCTTTGCCAGCGCCGGCCCCAGGCGCTCGAACATGCGGCGGTTCATCAGCAGCCCGTGGACGAGAACGATGACGCGGTCGCCCTCGCCGTAGCTGTCGTACTCGATCCTGTGGCCCTCGTAGCTGAGCTCGCCCATCGCGAGGCAGCCTAGATGAGCGCGCTCAGCGGCCGGTTGGTTCGAGCCCGACGAGGACGTAGTAGCCGATCAGGTAGAGGCGTTTGCCGTCGGAGACGACGGGGGTGTAGCCGGCCTGCTTCAGCTCGAAGGTCTTCCTGTGGGTGTGGACGTCGATGCCGATCGCCTCGCGGGTCTTGAAGCTGGAGGTGTAGACGGTGTGGCCGATGACGGTGGCGGTGCCGGGGATCGGGCCGCCGACGTCGTAACCCCACTCGCGCTTGCCGGTTTGGGCGTCGAGCGCGTAGAAGCGGCCGTTTTCGGCGCCGATGTAGACGCTGGCGGGCGTGCCCGGGACCTGGGCGACGGCCGGCGAACCGTAGACGTAGCCGCCGGTCTGGAAGGACCAGTCGACCTTGCCGGTCTTTTCGTCGAAGCCGTAGACGCTGCCGTCGTCGCGCCCGGCGTAGACCTTGCCGAAGCCGATCGCGGGGGAGGAGAAGAAGCCGCCGCTGCCGTAGGGCGCCACCTTGCTCGTGTTGGTTCGCCAGATCGGCTTGCCGCTGTCGGCGTCGAGGGCGAACACCGAGCTCTCGTAGTCGGCGACGAAGAGACGGCCGTCGTGGTAGCTGGGGCTGGCTTTGATCGCCGCCGGCGAGTCGAACCGCCAGAGCTCCTTGCCGTCGGCGGCGCGCAGGGCGACGACGTCGCTCTCGTCGTCGCCGAGGTAAAGCGTGCCCCCGACCGCCATCGGCGAGGATTCGAGGTGGGCGTGCAGGTTGTGCTTCCAGACCTGCTTGCCGCTGGCGGCGTCGACCGCGACCAGGTCGCCGTCGAGCTCGGCGAAGAAGACTTTGCCCTGGTGGTAGACCGGCGCCGTCACGTCGGTCGGCTTGCCGCGGTCGCGCGGATCGGTGTCGCGCCGCCAGAGGATCTTGCGGTCGCTCAGCCGCACGGCGGTGGCGTTGCCGAACTTGTTGACGACGTAGGCGACACCGCCCGATATCGCCGGTGGGAACTCGATCAGCGCGTGCGTGTTGATCGACCAGGCCTGCCGCAGCGGCGGGTCGAGCAGCCGCGATTCCGCCGGCAGATAGTGCGTGCGCTCGGGCACCCGGCCGAACAGTGGCCAGGCGACGTAACCGGCGTCGCTTTTGGTCGCGGTTACGTCCTCGCCTTCGCTGGAGTTGCCGGAGCTGCCGCAGCCGGCGAGGGCGAGTGCGGCGACAAGCGCGAGGCAGGCGAGGATCGGGCGTCGTCTGGGTCGCAGGCTCATCGAAGAGCGGTATCGGCAGCAGAATCGCTGACCTGAACGAGCTGCTTTACGCCCCCTAAAAGAGCGGCGGACGAGAATCGAACTCGCGTCATCAGCTTGGAAGGCTGAGGCTCTACCGTTGAGCTACCGCCGCGCTGCCAGGGAGCGTAGCCGTCAAGGCGCCGATTCGTCAGAATGCAAACCCCCACGGGGAGTGGCGCAGTCTGGTAGCGCACTCGGCTGGGGGCCGAGCGGTCGCAGGTTCAAATCCTGTCTCCCCGATTGGTTGTCTTGTCCCGCGTGGCTCCGCAAAGCCACGCGGGACCGCCAGCTAGTCGAGCAACCGACCTGGCGGCACCTCGACGGCGGCAGCTAGTTTCTTCAGCGTCGAGACTTGCGGGTCACGAATTCCACGCTCGATTCTGCTGACCTCACCCTGTTCGACGCCGCTGCGCTGGGAAACCTCGACCTGAGACAGGCCGAGTTTCTTGCGGGCCGCCCGCAAGTTCTTCCCCAAGTCGTACACGCGACGGATCGTCCACGCTGAGGATCAGCGCCGCAATGTCAAATTTTCCATTTTTGTTGGTAATCTCTTGACTATTCCTGATTACTGGCAAATAGAAAGGGGCGCGATTCCACAAAAAGGGGTCGATCCCGGTCCCTGGCGTTTGTCGGCCGAGACCGACCCCAATCCTTCGGTGCACCCGGTTAGGAGTGCTTCATGATGCGCACGGTCGAAGCGACCGGCTCGACTTGAGCGATCTTCATCGGCTCTCACCCCCTCCCCTGAATCAGCCCCAGCGTGAGCCGCCAGGAAGGAGGGCAAATGCTAAGGCGAAGTCAACCAGAAGGCGTTTCTCTACCGAAAGGGATATCTCCAGCGCGCGAGGCTCCCCTATCTGACGAGGGGGTTATGCTCGGAAAGGACTGACTATCCGAATCAAATCCAGTGGAGGATGAGATCGTGGTGAAGCCGGATGTTGCAGTACTACAGAGGAACAATGAGGAGGGGGGCCGGACTGTCGAGGAGGCGGTGAGCTATGCCGTCGGGCACCGCATCCGAATTGAAATCCTTGCCGCCCTGCACGAAGGACCAGCGAGCCCCAAGGAGCTATCCAGGATCCTCCACCAGCCCCTAAGCAATCTCACCCATCACATCGAGAAACTGTTTCAGGCAGGTTCCATCGACATCGCCCGCACGGAGCCGGTCGGAAACATCACCCAGACCTTCTATTGCATGGTGGAACTGCCCTACTACTTCGACGAGGACATTGCCGCCATGACCGAGCAGGAGCGGCAGGTGCTCGCCGGGATCATCTTGCAGGCGGTCGCAGCCGAGGCGATGGCCTCACTCTGGGCTGGGAAACTGCACAGTGATCCCCGCGTCATGCTCGCCTGGAACCGGATCAGGCTGGACGAACAGGGCCGTATGGACCTCGCCGACGAGCAGGCCCGCTCATGGACGCGCATGATGGAGATCGAGGCTGAATCCACCAGCCGTCGCATCGAGTCCGGCGACCCCGGGATCACCCACGTCATTACTTCACTCGGGTACGAGCGAAGCCGGACGGAAGCGCCCGAGCCGGTCGGTCCAGAGAAAAGATGAGCGGCAGAGAAAAGGCGAGCGGCTGAGAAACACCGTTCGAGAAGTCAGTATGGACTGATGCCTTTCATTCTGGAACGGTCCATCAATCAACCGACACGGATTGCCTCCCGGTCGGACGGGCGGCGTCAGCGCCACCCGGCTAACACCAGGGCGACGGGTCTCCCGAAGTCGGCTTCATGCCCGTCGCCCTGGTGACCGGGGTCGGTTGAACAACACACCATGGACCGACCTTCCTCCAACGCCACCCCCGCGACTTGTCTCCCGCCTGGCCGAGACCGGGAGGCATGACGATGAAGGGGGGCGGGCCACCTGTTGACTGGGTTGCGCTCGCCCCTCTCATCGAGCATGAGGCGAGGGAGTCCATCGTGGAAGCGCTGCGCTGGATCGGGCCGCTCTCGCCGCCCGACCTCAAACGCGTCATCGACGACCCGGACTTTCGACTCGCCTATGTCCGGTACCACGTAACAACGTTGGTCAGCGAGGAAGTCCTGGTCGAGATCGGGGAACGAGCGGCTGGCGGCTCCGTCGAAAAGGTCTACTTCTTCGCGGTCTCAGCATGACCCTCACCATCACGGCGCCACAGCGCGATGCTCTCTATGACCAGATCCTCGACCGGTTGAGCGGGATCGCCGACATCGAGGTTGCGATCCAGGCGAAGAACTACGACGCAGCCGAGCGCATCGGCCGCGAATACTCCGACGACCTGCGGTTGCTTCTCGACGATCTTGGGATCGGCGACGGGAACGGTGAGTCGGTCGAGTTGTCGGCGCCCCCGGAGGTGCTGCGGCGAGTCCTGCCCCGGCTCCGGCGGTTGGCACAGAGCTACTCGGCCAGCTTGGAGCCGGAGTTGGTCGAAGTCCGTGAGGTGAAGGACCGCAACCGTCTGATCTCTGAGGCGTGCGAGACCGTGCTGTCTGAACTCGACGGCTCGGCAACGGGCAGCCGGTAGAGCTGTTCTCAACGCCCGATGAGCCTCTTCCCGCGTCTTCGCCAAGCTTGCCGCAGGGACCACCGGGGGCCGGTCGACGCCGCGTCTGCGGACCTTCGAGTGGGGCAAGGGTCGAGCGCGGCGGCCGACGCGCTACACGGGCACCCGTCGGCGACAGGGGCGGCGGGTGTCCGGCCTGGCCAGGATTCACGGCTGGGATTGAACCGTGTGTTCCTCAGCGGAATCCTCGCTGACGATCCACAGCGCGATACGGGGCGTGACGGCGAGCCGGTAGTGCGGCTGCTGGTGGCGTTCCCGGCGCCCGACGACAGTGGAGGCGCCGAGCGATCCGAAACAGCGAGCTGTGAGGTCGAAGTACCCGAGCAGGTTGCCGAAGTCCATAGCGAGGAGCTGCGAGCTGGAAGGTCGATCTTCATCGCCGGCCAACTCAGTGGCGGTGGTGGCGTCATCGCCACTGGAATCCACTCGGGGCCGCCACCTGACCAGGAGACTGGCCGCGACGATCCATCCGACCGGAAGTCACCATGACGCCCGACCTCACGAGCCTCGCCTTCGCGATCCTCGACTGTTGACCCCGGTCGCGACGACCACGGCCGCAGCGGCTGCGATCGCCAGCGCCAGACTCACCTTCAACAGCAGCGCGCCGGTTACGGCGCCGGCCAGGATTGCCGCGATCGCCGCGCCGCGCAGCGCCAGCTCACCCTCCGAGGCGATCCCCGTCGGAGTGTGTGAGACGAATGCGCTGAGGGTGAGGTTGAGGACCGTGGTGGCGAGATTCGGATCGCCGATCCGCCGGGCGATCGTGTTTCGCAGTCCCATCGCCGCCGAAAGCATCGCGATCAGCAGGTAGGCGGTCAGCTCGCCGGGGTCGACGTCGGCGAGCGCCGCCAGCACCGTCGCGATGCCGAGCAGGCCGATCTCCCCCACCATCGCCAATCGCAGCTCGTCACCGGAGGCCGGGTTCGCCGGGCGCGTCAGCAGCGCCGCGGCCGAGCCGCCGGCGAGGAAGGCGCCGAGGGCCACCAGCGGCGCCAGCGCCGCGGCGCCGGACACGTCGGCGACGCCGAGCCCGAGGAAGATCACGTTGCCGGTCTGCATCGCCGCGAAGACGTGGCCGAGGGCGAGGAAGCAGACCGCGTCGACGATCCCGGTTACGAAGGTGAGGGCCAGCAGGGTTCTCGTCAGCTGGTCCCACATGGGTTACAGATTTGATCTAGGAGGCCCCCTTCCTCCGCGGCGAAGCATCCGCAAGCCGATGACGGCGGAGGAAGTCGAGTTGGTCGGCGACGATCGTCTCGTGCTCGGGGCCGTCGTAGATGTCGAAGTGGTCCACGCCCGGATAGGTGCGCAGCTCCCCCAGCGGTGCCCGTCGCGCGGCCGCGATCGCCGGGCCGGGCTTCGCGACCTGGTCGGCCTCGGCGACGCAGACCAGCCAGGGGCAGTGCAGTCTCGATGCGAAGCGGGCTGGGCGGTAGGGCCGACCGAGCAGCCAGCGAGCAGAGACACGGTTGCGCCAGCGCGAGTCCTCGCCGATCTCGACGACGTGGCGCCAGCCGGCGGCACTGCCCGGGGCGTTGATGAAGGCTGCCTCATGTGGATATCCCACCGCTGGCAGGTGTTTGCCTCGGGCCGCAGCGAGCAGCATTCGGGCCGATACCCAGGGGGCCGAGCGATGGGCCTGGCGCCAGAGGTCCAGAAAGGGGACCTGGCTGATCGCGGCCGCGACCTGCTTGTCGTTGGCCGCTGCCGCCAGGGCGTTGCCACCGCCCATCGAGGAGCCGAACGTGACCACTCGCTGGCCATCCACGCCCCGGAGCGCCCGGCCGAAGTCGATCGCCGCTTGCCAGTCCTCCAGCTGCCGGGCGGGATGGAATAGGTCGGGCTCGCCGCCGCTGTCGCCGAAGCCGCGATGGTCAAAGACGAGGGCGAATAGCCCCGCCGCGGCGAACCGAGCCGCAAATGCCCCCAGCCTGTCCCTGCGAGTCCCCGATAGCCCATGGGCCATGACGACGATTGGAAGCGCATCGGCGCTTGCTCGGGACGGCCGGTAGAGCCAAGCGGCGCAGGGAGCCGAGCCAGCCAGAAAGCGAAGGTCTTCGCGGTCCATGAACTAGATAACGAGTTGTGGCGTCAAAACGTGAGACCGGCTCCCGGCCTGGCACGCTGTTCGATCGGTCGCCCGCGCCTCCCCGATTGAGGTCGCAACTCGCGACCTCATGTATCAGCTGCCTGCGGCGTCCAGATCCTCGAGATCCGCGAGGTCCCGGGTGCGCCCCGCGGCCCGCTTCATCTCCTTCAGGTCATCGATCGAGCACACTGCGACGGCGACGCTGAGGATCGTCGCCTCGCTTGCCCGCGAACGCAGGTCAGCGTAGCTCGGTACGCCGTCAAGTCCCTGGACCACGTCAAGCCGACCCAGGTCGGTCTCGATCGCGACCTGTTCGCCGCTCGCAAGTGCTGCGGCAATCGAGATTGCGCTCCCGAGCAGAGTTTCACCTTTCTGAACGCGCCCGCCGGCCTCGACCGCGACCTCGGCCACCCGCTTGAGGTTGTCGATCTCCGGAGCGACGACCACATCGACATCCTTGGTGCCGCGGACGACACCCCAGGCATTCACCGCCAGTCCGCCGACGACGACGAACTCGGCTTCGGCCTCCGCGAGGCGCCGCAGCAGCTCGTCGAAGGCCGGTTCGCTCAATTGCTGCGCGCGGCTCCCGTGAACCGCATCAGCTTGTGGCTGAGGGCGATGCCCTCTGCCAGGTTCACGCTGATCGGCCGCCGTGCGTCTTCACGCAGCCGCTGAACGCGCACCGCCTCGGCGGCCTCGGCGGGGGAGGGGGTGTTCTTGTCGCGTCGCTTCATCGCCGGTCAGAGCCTAGCGCCGTCCCTTCAAATGCCGTCCAGTTACGCCGGTTAGCTTGATCATGAGTGAGGCTGGCGATCGGGCCTTTTTTGTCGATCTCTGGAAACGCACCGGGTGCGTGGGTTCGTCCGCCTCATGCGCCTGAGAACCCGCCTGGGAAGCGGCTCCAAGTGAATTCGAGGTCGGCCGACGAATCGCCGCCGGGGCGGTATTTTTCTGGCCGTGTCCGTCCCCGTCCTATTCGCCGTCGACGAAGACGCGCGTTCGCTGCGCGAACGCGAGCTGGTCGACTACGGAAGGTTGCCGGCGGAACTGGCGCGGGGGGAGGGGGGATTCGTCCGCACCGGAGCGGACCTCGCGGACGAGGAGAGCTGGCCGCGTGGTCGGGGTGGACTCCGATGGCGAGGCTCGCGTGCTCGAGCTTCCCGATCGCCGTTTTTTCATCGCCACCCTGTTCGTGCCCCAGCTTCGCTCCTCGCCCGAGTCCCCGCACCCCCTGATCACCGCCTACCTGCGAGCGGCGATGCGGCGCCCCGCCAGCTGACTCATGTCCGGGAGAATCCCCGCGATGTCCAACCAGCTCAGGTACGTCGATCCCACCCAGCCACCCGGCTTCCTTAATCGCGCCTATGCCGCGCTTGCCAACACCCGTCTGGGCAGGTTCATGTCGGTCAACCTCGTCTGGAAGGTCGATCCGTATCTGATGCGGGCGACCCGGGGCCGCCTCGGAATGGGCCTGGCCATGCCCACCGCTCTGCTCGAAACCCGGGGTGCGCAGAGCGGCGCCAGGCGGCGCAACGTCGTCATCTACTTCCACGACGGGGAGCGGGTTACGATCGTCGCCTCGAAGCTCGGCCAGGAGAAGCACCCGGCCTGGTTTCACAACCTTCAGGCCAACCCCGAGGTCACCTTCGGCGGTGTCCCGATGCGGGCGGCGGTGGTCAGCGACGAGGCCGAGCGCCAGAGGCTCTGGGCGCTCGCCGACAACGTCTTCGCGCCCTATGCCGCATACCGCCGGGAAGCGGCGAAGTCGGAGCGGACGATCCCGATCGTCCAGCTCAGCGGCAGCCGGCCGGAGCGGCAGGGCCGATAGTCCAGGGCGCCCGCCGGGATGTCTAGGGCGCGATGCTGGCCGATAGCTGCGGTGGGCTGGCCAGCGTCTGCAGCACCACGCAGTAGCGCTCGGTCAGCTTCAGGAGGGTCGCCAGCTCCTCCTCGCTGGCCTCGGTCTCGAGCTCGAAGCTGAGCCGGATCGCGCCGAAGCCGACCGGGGCGTCGCGGTCGACGGCGAGGGTGCCGCGGAAGTCGAGGTCGCCTTCGGCGTGGACAGTGCCGGACTCGACCGGGATCCCCAGCGAGCTGGAGACGGCCCGCAGGGTGACGCCGGCGCAGGCGGCGAGGGCCTCGAGCAGCATGTCGCCGGAGCACAGCAGCGAGCCGTCGCCGCCGGAGGCGGGGTGCAGGCCTGCCTCGGCCAGGGCGCGGCCGGTGTCGACCGAGCAGGAGATCCCCTCCCCGAGGCTGCCGCTGGCCGAGAGGGTGACCAGGGCAGCCCTGGGATCGCTCTCGTAGCGCTCCTTCAGCGGCGCCTGGACCGTTCGCAGCTCGTCGCGTTCCATGTCGGTATTACAGGGGAGAGTCGCCCGGAGTGCAAATGCCGTCACCGGCGCGGCGGGGTTTCCCCGGATTGGTTAGCCCGCCTCGATTCCGGGCATCAGGTTTCCGTGCCCGACGGGACCCCCGATCCAAAGCTCGTCCTCGGCCCGCTGCTGCGCTACGTCGGCGAGACCGAGGCGACGATCTGGGTCGAGACCGACGCCCCCTGCGAGGTCGAGGTGCTGGGCCGCCGCGAGCCCACCTTCACGGTCGAGGAGCACCACTACGCGCTGGTCCGGATCGAGGATCTGGAGCCGGCCAGCTTCAACGAGTACGAGGTCCGCCTCGACGGCGAGCGATGCTGGCCGCCGGCCGGCTCGGAGCTGCCGCCGAGCGCGATCCGCACCCTCGGCGGCGGCGATCCGATCGACGTCTGCTTCGGATCCTGCCGGGTCGCCCTGCCGCACGAGGAGCCCTACGTCCACAGCAAGGACCGCCACGAAGACGGCAAGGAGTACGACGCGCTGCGGGTACTGGCGATCGAGATGGTCCGCGGCGAGCGCGAACAGTGGCCGGAGTTCCTCTTCCTGCTCGGCGACCAGGTCTACGTCGACGAGGGCTCGCCGCGCACCCGCGAAAAGATCCGCCGCCGGCGCGGCACCGAGACCCCGCCCGGCGAGGAGGTGACCGACTTCGAGGAGTACTCCTGGCTGTACGAGGAGTCGTGGAGCGACCCGCTGATCCGTTGGCTGCTGTCGACCGTCTCGGTCTCGATGCAGTGGGACGACCACGACATGAGCGACGACTGGAACATCTCGCGCTCCTGGCTGGAGGAGATGCGGCGCAAGTCCTGGTGGCACCGGCGGGCCACGGCGGGGGTGATGAGCTACTGGATCTACCAGCACCTCGGCAACCTCTCGCCGCGGGCGCTCGACGAAGACGAGCTCTACGGACGGGTGCGCGGCAACGTCCACGCCACCGCGGCGCTGCGCGAGTTCGCCGCCGCGGCGCACACGACCGGCGCCGGCACCCGCTGGAGCTTCTGCCGCGACCTCGGCGGCACCCGGGTGATCTTCATGGACTCCCGCGCCGGCCGGGTCCTCGAGGAGGGCGAGCGCGCGATCGTCGACGGCGAGGAGTGGGACTGGATCGTCGAGCACGCCACGGGCGATTTCGACCACCTGCTGATCGCGACCACGGTTCCCTGGCTGCTCTCGCCCGGCTTCCACCATCTCGAGGCCTGGAGCGAGCGGGTCTGCGACGGGGCCTGGGGAGGGCTGGCGGCGCGCGGAGCCGAGAAGCTGCGGCGGGCCGTCGACTTCGACCACTGGGCCTCCTTCGGCAGGTCCTTCCGGATGCTGCGCGAGCTGCTCGAAGAGGTCGGGTCCGGGAAGCGGGGGAGAGCGCCGTCCTCGATCGTCGTCCTCTCCGGCGACGTCCACCACGCCTACCTGGCCGAGACCGGCTTCGCGGCCGGGACGGAGCTGACCAGCGCGATCTACCAGGCGGTCTGCTCGCCCTACCGCAACCCGCTCGACAGCCATGAGCGGCGCGCGATCAAGGCCGGCTTCTCGCGTCCCTTCACCGCCGCGATGCGCGCTCTGGCCGGCGCGGCGGATGCCGCCGACCCGGGCCTGCGCTGGCGCCTGGCCGAGGGGCCCTACTTCGACAACCAGGTGGCGACTCTGCGCCTCGACGGCCGCGAAGCGCGCATGAAGCTGGACAAGACCGTGCCCGGCGACGACGAAGAGCGCCGCCTGGACTGCGTTTTCGAGCGCCGGCTGGCCTGAAAAAGCTCGCTCCGGCGCCCCCTCCGGAACCAATCCGCGAGCCTTTAATCAGGAAATTTGTGGGCAGACAGGAATGCTGTTATGCTCGCGCACCAATCGACCAGTCAGGCTTACTGAACGGCCGATGACATAGCCAGCACCAGTGCCTTAATCGGTTAAAGGGACGGCGTTGTAAGCCGTAGATCCGGGTTCGAGCCCCGGCTGGTGCATTCGTAAATCGGGATTACGAATGGGCTATGAGATGAACATTTTCGACTACATCGAGGACGGGGCGATACAGGGGGAGCAGGCTCGCTGGTCGGCGCGCTCGCCGTTCCGGCCGCGCCAGGACTTCGACCTGATGCTGGTGCCGCGGGTGCCGGACTGGCGAGAGGACGATGGCTGCCGCCAGGCGCTGGCGCGGATCGAGGCGGAGCCCTGGGTCGAGGCGATCGCCAGCGAGGGCGACGAGGTCCTGCTGCGACTCGACAGCGGCTGGATCGAGGAGACCGGCGCCGGCCTGGAGGCCGGCAAGGGGATCGACGGCGCCCACGCCGACCTCGCCGCCGGCAAGCGCTACGCCGTCTACTTCTGGGGCGCCAACACGACCAAGGCGCTGCACATCGGCCACCTGCGCAACCTCGCGGTCGGCCACGCGATCGGCGCCGCCCTGGAGCAGGCCGGCGCCCGGGTCGAGCGCCGCAGCCTGATCTGCGACGTCGGCCGCAGCATGGGGGAGGCGATGGCCGGCGTCGTCCAGAGCGGCCGCGACCAGCAGGTCTGGCCCGACGGCGAAGAGAAGAGCGACCACTTCGTCGGCGCCTGTTACGCCGACTACGTCACCGCCGGGCGCGCCGCCGGCATCGCCGGTGGCCACGACGCCGACGATGGCGCCGAGGACTCGGTCGCGCGCGAGTCCTCGATGTACAACGACAAAGCCGACGAGCTGATGATGCGGGTCCTCGGCGGCGACCAGGAAGCGCTCGAACTGTGGTCGAAGACGCGCGCCTGGGTGATCTCCGGCCAGCGCAAGACGCTGACCCGGCTCGGCATCAACTTCGACCGCGTCATCTTCGAGTCCGACTTCCTGCCGGAGGTGCTGGAGCTGACCAACCTCGGGCTCAGCGAGGGGACGCTGACCAAGCGCTACGGCGACGACATGGTGATGTACGAAACCGAACGCGAGGAGCTGGAGGAGATGCCGCTGGTCCGCTCCGACGGGCTCCCGACCCAGCACATGCGGGCGCTCGCCTACTGGTCGGCCGCCCCCGAGCTCGACGACTACATCTCGCTGCAGGTCTGCGGCAACGAGTGGGTCTCCCACGTCACCTGCCGGCGCCAGCTGATCGACGCGCTCGGCGTCGTCAACGGCAATGGCAACGGCAGCGCCAAGGGCGGCGGGCCGCCCACCTACGACATCTTCCACGGCATGGTCGCCCGCGACCGCACCTCGATCACCTCGAGCAAGGAAGGGGCGCTGCTGATCGACGACCTCGCCGCCTGGCTGGAGCGCGAAATTGGGGCCGACCCCGAGCGGGCCGAGGTCGGCCGCGCCCACCCGGAGGCCGAGCGCGTCCCGGCGCGGATCGCGCTCGCCTACTTCCTCCTGCAGCCGACCGCCAAGCGGGTCGACTTCGAGCCGGAGAAGCTGCTGCGGGCGGAGAAGGGGAGCCTGGGCTGGGACCTGGCGCGGGCGCAGGCGCACCGCGGCACCGCGGCGCTGGCCTCCGAGCGCGCCGCCGAGGACCCCGACTACCGCTTCGCCGTCGTCCAGTCCGAGCTCTACCGGCGTCACCTGCGCAGCTCGGTCGAGAGCCTCGACGTGGTGCCGCTGGCCCGCTACATCTCCCACTTCGCCCGCTGGTACCGCGAGGAGGAGCGCGCACCCGAGGTCGAGCGGGTGGTGCGGACGGTGCTGGACCAGGGAGTCCGCGGCCTCGGTCTGGAGGGAGCGTGATGAGGACGCTGCTGGTCGACAACCACGACTCCTACACCTACAACGTCTTCCACCTGCTGGCGGCGGCCTCGGGCGAGGAGCCGGTGGTGGTCAACAACGACGCCGTCTCCTGGCGGGTGCTCTCGCGCTCGGACTTCGACGCGATCGTGCTCTCGCCGGGGCCGGGGCGGCCGGAACGCTGGCACGACTTCGGCGTCTGCCGCGACATCCTCCGCTACAGCGAGATCCCGCTGCTCGGCATCTGCCTCGGCCACCAGGGGATCGGCAACCTGCTCGAGGGCGACGTCAGCACCGCGCCGATGGCGATGCACGGCCGGCTCAGTCACGTCAGCCACGCCGACCACGGCATCTTCGAGGGGATCCCCCAGGGCTTCTCGGTGGTCCGCTACCACTCGCTGGCGATCACCAGCCCGGTCGGGCCCGAAGGCCACGAAACCGCCTGGTCCGACGACGGTGTCGTGATGGGAGTCGAACACACAAGCCGGCCGATGTGGGGGGTCCAGTTCCACCCCGAGTCGATCGCCACCGAGCACGGCCGCGCGATCGCCGAAAACTTCTACGCGATGGCGAGCCGCCACCGCGGCAAGCGTCCTACCGACCGCACCGGCGCTCCGAGCCCACGGGTTCGCCAAACCGCAGGTCGACGGGCCGAAAATACGCCTATAGGGAGGGAAATCGGCCCATCAACCTCGGCTGGGGCGGGGGAGGCGGGGTGGACGCTCAGGGTTCGCAGGGTTGGCGGGGAGGTGCTGACCGAGCCTGTCTTCGAACGGCTCTTCGGCGGCGCCGAGAACGCGTTCTGGCTCGACAGCGCCGACGCGCCGACCCGGCTCGCCCAGTGTTCCTACCTCGGCACCAGCGCCGGCGCCGATCGCTGCCTGCTCGAATATGACGTCGAGGCGGGGGAGGTGTCGGTGCAGCGCGGCGGCGTCGACAGCGTCGAGCACAAGTCGATCTTCGACCTGCTCGCCCGCGAGATGGAGAAGCTGGCGGTCGAGCCGCCGCCGGAGCTGGCGCGTGGCCTGGTCGGCGGCTACGTCGGCTACCTCGGCTACGAGTGCAAGGCCGACTGCGGCTCGCCCAATGTGCACAGCTCCGACCTGCCCGACGCGGCGCTGATGCTCGCCAACCGCGTCGTCGCGGTCGACCACGTGCGCCGCAACACCTACCTGCTCGCCGTCGGGCGCGAGGACGACGCCGACCTCGACGACTGGCTCGACCTGGCCGAGGAAGTCGTGGCCGAAATCCTCGCCGATCCGCCCGCCCCGGTCCCGACCCCGGCGCCTCTGGACCCGGAGCCCCACGTCAGCTTCCAGAGCGGCCGTGGCCGCGAGCAGTACCTCGCCGACATCGCCCACAGCCAGGCCGAACTGGCAGCCGGCGAGTCCTACGAGGTCTGCCTGACCGACCAGTTCTCGACCACGGCCAGCCCCGACCCCTTCGTCCTCTACCGCCACCTGCGGCACAGCAACCCGGCCCCGTTCGCCGCCTATCTCAGGTTCGGCGAGCGCGCGATCGTCAGTTCCTCGCCGGAGCGCTTCCTCTCCGTCGACCGCGATCGCCGCGTCGAGGCGCGCCCGATCAAGGGGACGATCTCCCGCAGCGAGGACCCGGTCGTGGACGCCGGCCGCCGGGCCGAGCTGGGCGAGGACGAAAAGACCAAGGCCGAGCACTTGATGATCGTCGACCTGCTGCGCAACGACGTCGGCCGCGTCTGCGATGTCGACAGCGTCCGCGTCCCGGAACTGATGGTGATCGAGCCCTACGCGACGGTGCACCAGGTGGTCTCGACGATCACCGGCAGGCTGGAAGCGGAGCGGACGCCGGTCGAGTGCGTGCACGCCTGCTTCCCCGGCGGCTCGATGACCGGGGCGCCGAAGCTGCGCACGATGGAGATCATCGACAACCTCGAGCGCGAGGCGCGCGGCGTCTACTCCGGCGCGATCGGCTACTTCGGGCTCGACGGCAACACCGACCTCAGCATCGTCATCCGCACGATCGTGATGCGCCCGGGACGGACCACGATCGGCGCCGGCGGGGCGATCGTGATGCAGTCCGATCCCGTCGACGAGTTCGACGAGATCCTGCTCAAGGCGCGGGCCCCGATGGCCGCCGTCGCGCGCGTCGCCACCGGCCGCGACGATCCCGACGCCTGGAGCGTCGAGCTGGAGCCGGAGCCGGTTGTTTCTTGTCGCCCAGAGGGCGACAAGAAACAACCTGGGACCTTGGCGCGGGCGGCTGGGGCGGCATGAGCGATCCAGCGGTGACGGTGCCGGCGACGATTCGCCCGGCCGGTGACGGCGATGTCGCCACGGTGGCGCTCGCGGTCGAGGAGCTGCTGCTCGAGCTCGGCGGCCGTCGACCGGCGCGAGAGCAGCTCGAGGCCGAGATCCGGGCGGCGCTGGCGGACCCGGGGGTCGGCGCGATCCTCGTCGCCGAGTCCGGCGCGGCGATCGTCGGCGTGCTCAGCGCCAGCTGGCAGCGGGCGCTGCACGTGCCCGGACGCTACGCGACGATCCAGGACCTCTGGGTGGATGAGGAGTGGCGCAGCCGCGGGGTGGGTGCCGCCCTCGTCGATGAGCTTGTGGCCCTGTGTGGGAAACAGGGGGTGGCGCGGATCGAGGTCGGTCTCCCACGCGAGAGCTTCGATGCGATCCGCGCCACCGAGGCCTTCTACGTCGGCAACGGGTTCGAGCACCTGGGCCCGCGGATGCGGCGGCTGCTGCCATGAGCGAGCTGTTGATGATCGAGCAGCGTCGCGGCAGCGACGACGCCGCGCACTGGATCCGCGAAGGCGGGCGCACGATCCCCGGCCAGGACAGCAATCGCCGGCTCGACGCGCTCCGCGCCGGGCTCGTCCGCCACGAGGGCGTCCGGCCGGTCGCCGCCGACGCCGCCGACGAGGCGCTGGAGCGGACCCTCGGGGCGATGCACGAGCCGGACTACCTCGACGCCCTGCGCGGGCTCGACTCGGCCGAGCCGGTCGTCATGGCGGCCTTCGCGCCGCCCGGCCTGGAGCCGGACATCCCGGTCGACGCCGGCCTCGTCGCCGCCGCCCACGAGGGCGTGCGCACGGCGATCACGGCGGCGCAGCGGCTCGCCGCCGGCGCCCAGTTCACCTACGCCGTCTGCCGCCCGCCCGGCCACCACGCCGGCCCCGACTTCCTCGGCGGCTACTGCTACCTCAACAACGCCGCCGCCGCCGTGCAGACGCTGCGCGAGGCGGGCGTTTGGCCGGTCGGGATCCTCGACCTCGACCTCCACTACCCGAACGGGACCGCGGCCCTGGTCGAGCGGATCGGCGACGCCAGCCTGCACTCGCTGCACGCCTCGCCGGTCACCAACGTCGCCGCCGGCACCGTCCTACCTCAGGCCGCGAGCGAACGCGTCGTCGCTTTCGGCGCCAGTCCCGACGCCGACGCCTACCTCGACGAGGTCGCCGCCTCGATCGCGGCGCTGGCGGCGGAGGCAGCCGCGCTCGTGGTTTCGCTCGGCTACGACACCGTCGCCGGCGACCCGCACGGCTCCTGGAGCTTCGCGCCGGAGATCTTCGCCAGGGTCGGCCGCCTGCTGGCCGAGTCGGGCCGACCCGTCTGCGTGATCCAGGAGGGCGGCTACTCGCTGCTCGACCTGGCCGCCTGCAGCGAGGCCTTCGCCGTCGGTCTGCTGGGGGAGGACCCGGCATGAGCGGGCTGGAGCCGTTTCGCCGCCGCCTCGACGTGATCGACGACGAGATCGCCCGCCTGCTCGGCGAGCGCTTCGAGATCTGCCGCGAAGTGGCGCTCTACAAGAGCGCCCACGGGATCCCGATGATGCAGCCCGACCGGGTCGAGGAGGTGCGCGCCCGCTACCTCGCCCGCGGTGCCGAGGCCGACCTGCCGGCCGAGTTCAGCGGCGAGCTCTTCGACCTGCTGATCGCCGCCACCTGCAAGGAGGAGGACGAGCTGATGGCCGCCCGGGAGCAGGGCGCATGAGCCTGCCACCCGGTCCGCGCATGCCGCGGGCCCTGCAGGCGGTCGGCTGGACGCAGCGCCCGCTGCCCTTCCTCGAGCGCTGTCAGCGCCGCTACGGCGACACCTTCACGCTGCGCATACTCCACTGGGGCGACTGGGTGCTGCTCTGCGATCCCGAGGACGTCAAAAGGGTCTTCACGGCGGGCACCGCGGTCGGCGTCGACCTCGCCAACCCGCTGCTGGGACCGGTGCTCGGCCCGCGCTCGGTGATGCTGCTCGAAGAGCCCGACCACATGACCCATCGCAAGCTGATCCTGCCCGCCTTCCACGGCAAGGGCATCGAAGGCGACGGCGAGATGATGGCCGCGGTGGCGCGGCGCGAAGTCGGCCGCTGGCCGGTCGGCGAGCCCTTCGAGCTCTGGCCGCGGATGCAGGCGATCACCCAGGAGGTGGTGATGCGGGCCGTCTTCGGCAGCGCCGAAGAGGAGCGGATGGGGCGCCTGCGCGAGCTGCTGCACGGCCTCACGGTGTGGATGAACGACCCGCGCAACCTGACCCTGCTGGCGACCTTCGGCCCGCGCTGGGTGGTCCGCAGCCGCGCCTTCCGGCAGGCGATGTCGCCGGTCGAGGAGGCGGTCCTGGGGGAGGTGCGGCGGCGGCGGGCCGAGGGCGAGGGGCGCGAGGACATCGTCTCGATGCTGGTGCGGGCGCGCTACGAGGACGGCTCGGCGATGAGCGAGCGGGAGCTGCGCGACGAACTGCTGACCCTGCTGACCGACGGGCCGACCTCGACCTCGTTGGCCTGGACCTTCGAGCGGCTGCTGCGCAACCCGGAGAAGAAGGCGCGAGTCGTCGCCGACGTCCGCGACGGCGACGGCGCCTACCTCGACGCGGTGATCAAGGAGACGCTGCGGGTGCGGCCGCCGGTGCCGGTGGTGGTGCGGCGGCTGCTGGAACCGATGCGGCTGGGCGGCTACGACCTGCCGGCGGGAACCACGGTCGCTCCCTGCATCCACCTGATCCACCGCAGCGAGGCGGTCTACCCGCAGGCCAAGAGCTTCATCCCCGAGCGCTTCGTCGGCCGCCAGCCCGGCACCTACACCTGGATCCCCTTCGGCGGCGGCACCCGCCGCTGCCTCGCCGCCAGCTACGCCGAAATGGAGATGAAACGGGTGCTGCGCACGGTCTTCTCCGAGGTCGACCTGCGGCCGGTCGAGACCCGCTCCGAGCGGATGCGCAAAAGCGCCATATCCTTCAGCCCCGACCGCAGCGGACTGGTGGTTGCGCAGCCGTGGTAGCCGAGACCGACCTGCTCATAGTCGGCGCCGGGGCCAAGGCGGCTGGCATCGCGACCAAGGTTCATGTTCTCAACACCCTCGGTTTGGGTCCGGTCAGCCTCAAGATCGTCGAGGGCACCGAGCGCGCCGCCTCCTGGCTCGGACTCAACGGCATGACCTCCGGCGAGGAGCCGCTGGCGGTGACCCCGATCAAGGACATCGGCTTCCCGTACCAGAGCCACTACGAGTTCGGCGAGGCGGGGGAGGCGATCGACGCCGCGACGATGGGGTTCTCCTGGCAGCAGTACCTGATCGGCGAGCGCCGCTACGCGCGCTGGATCGACGCCGGCTCGCCCTCGGTGCGCCACCGCGACTACGGCGCCTACCTGACCTGGGTGCTCTCGCGCGCGACCGAGGGGATCGGCCATGTCGAGGGACGGGTCGAGCGCATCGACCTCGCCGAAGGGGGAGAGGGCTGGCAGGTCGAGGTGGTCGAGGCGTCGGGGGACGTCTCCCGCCACGCCGCCGGCGCTCTGGTCCTGACCGGCCCCGGGGTCCACCGCGCCTTCCCGCACGAGCCCAGCGTCGCCTCCCAGGTCTTCCACTGCGACAGCCGGCGCAGCGAGTTCGCCCGCCTGCCCGACGACCGCAGCTGCGACGTCGCCGTCGTCGGCGGCGGCGAGAGCGCGCTCAGCTGCGTGATGTTCCTGCGCGGCTTCCGGCCCAGGTCCCGCTTCACCGTCTACACGCCGATGCTGCCGATGAGCCGCGGCGAGAGCTTCCTCGAGAACCGCGTCTTCTCCAACCCCGACGAGGTCGAGTGGGGAGACCTGGACCTGCAGACGCGGCGCGACTTCGTCAAGCACAGCGACCGCGGTGTGTTCGACCCGCCGAGCCTGGCGGCGATCGCCTACGACGACCGCTGCCGCTTCGTCACCGGCCGGGTCACGGACGTCGGCGCGGCGGCAGCCGGGGACGGGGTGCGGCTGGAATACGAGTCGCCGGCGGGCCGCGCCGACGCCGAGCACGAGTACGTCGTCAACTGCACCGGCTTCGACCTGCTGGCGCAGCTGCGCGACCTCTTCCCGGCACAGCTGCGAACCGAGGTCGAGAGCCAGTCCGGCCCGCTCTGGGAGCGCCCGGCGGGGACCGAGGTGCGGATCGGGCGCGGGCTCGAACTGGAGGGGATGACGCCGCGCCTGCACATCCCGGGGCTGGCCGGTCTCAGCCAGGGGCCCGGCTTCGCCAACTTGGGAGCGCTGGGACTGCTCTCCAACCGGGTCCTGCAGCCGCTTCTGCTCGAAAGGGCCGGAGAGCAGGGGCTTGGCGGCGGCGACGGCATGCAATACAAATCCTTATCGTTCGAGTAAATATGTGGCATTTCAACTATCGGGGGGAGTCGACGTGAGTCTGGAGAAAGTTCCGAAGGCCGCCTGGGCCGCCGCGGGGATCGTCATCCTCCTGGTCGCCGTGGGTCTGATCCTGCTGCTGTCGTCGTCTTCCTCCGGGGAAGACCTGGAATTCACCGGCTCGGGCTATCCCGGCGTCGACCTCGCCAACACCCGCCAGGCCAGCGGCCCGATCGACGGCTCCAACGTCTCCCAGTTGGAAGTGGCCTGGACGCTGCCGCTGACGGGCGAAAGCAGCTACGGCAGCTACGCCTCGACCCCGATCATCAGCAAAGGGGTCATCTACTCCCAGGACCTGGCCTCCAACGTCCAGGCGATCGGCCTCGAGAGCGGCGAGGTCCAGTGGGAAAAGTCCTACGAAGACCCGAGCCACGGGCCCAACGGCCTCGCGGTCGCCGACGGGCTCGTCTACGGCGCGACCGCCAGCGATGCCTTCGCCCTCGATCAGGAAACCGGCGAGGAGGTCTGGTCGACGCCGCTGGTGGAGAACACGCGCGAGAGCATCGACATGGCCCCGGGCTACAACGACGGTCTGGTCTACGTCTCGACCGTGCCGGTGACCGTGAACGAAACGTACGGGGCCGGCGGCGTCGGCGTCCTCTGGGCCCTCGACGGCAAGACCGGCAAGAAAGTCTGGCACTTCGACACCGTGCCCAAAGACCTCTGGGGGCACCCGGAGGTCAACTCCGGCGGCGGCCTCTGGTACCCGCCGTCGTTCGACGGCAAGGGCTCGATGTACTTCGGCACCGGCAACCCGGGGCCGCTTCCGGGCACCCCGAAATACCCCTGGGGATCGAGCCGGCCCGGCAGCAATCTCTACGCCGACTCGATGGTCAAGCTCGACGAGAAGACGGGCAAGATGGACTGGTACTACCAGCAGACGCCGCACAACATCTACGACTGGGACTTCCAGGATCCCCCCGTTCTCGTCAGCGCCGGCGGCAGGGAACTGGCGATCGGCGCCGGCAAGTCCGGGGTGGTCGTCGCGATCGACGCCAAATCCGGCAAGCCGGTCTGGAAACGCCCCGTCGGCACCCACAACGGCCACGACGACGATCCGATCTACGCGATGAAGGGCGAATACTCGAAGATCAAGGCGGGCGAAGCCTTCCCGGGCCAGCTCGGCGGCGTGATCGCGCCGATGGCGGCAAACGACTCGACCCTGTTCGTGCCGGTCGTCAACCACTCGATGACCATCGTCTCGCCCTCCGAACTGTCGGAATCCAGCGCGGCGACCGGTGAACTGGTCGCGCTCGACCTCGCCACCGGCAAGATCGAGTGGAAGAAGAAATTCCCCCAGCCGGCCTACGGGGCGCCGACGGTGGTCAACGATCTCGTCTTCGCGACCACCGCGGAAGGAACCGTCTACGGGCTCGACGCGAAATCCGGCGGCGAAGTGTGGCAGGCGACCCTGCCGGCGGGGAGCAACGCCGGGGTGATGCCCAACGGCGAATACCTGATCGCTCCGGCCGGTCTGCCGGTCGCCGAAGGGCAGGTCGCCGAACTCGTCGCCTACCGCCTCGGCGGTTAGGCGCGGCGCCGGGGCCCGCCGGCGGGGCGGGTCCCGGCCGCGAGGAGGACTCGGTTCGCCCTGGCCTGGACGGGTACGGTCAGGGCATGTCCGCCAAGCGCAGCGCCGGCGTCCTCCTCTTCCGCTTCGAGGCGGGGGAGCCGCGCCTGCTGCTGGTCCATCCCGGCGGTCCCTACTGGACAAAAAAAGACCTCGGCGCCTGGACGATCCCGAAGGGGGAATACGAGGAGGGCGAGCTGGCCCGCGATTGCGCCCTGCGCGAGCTGGGCGAGGAGCTGGGGGCGGCTCCCAGCATCGACGTCGAGGCGATGATCGACCTCGGCTCGGTGCGCCAGAAGTCCGGCAAGGTCGTCGAGGCCTGGGCCGCCGAGGGCGACTTCGACCCGGCCGAGCTGAACAGCAATACCTTCGCGATGGAGTGGCCGCCGCGCAGCGGCAGCGAGCGCGAGTTCCCCGAGGTCGACCGCGCCGAGTGGTTCGAGCCCGAGCAGGCGCGGCGCAAGATCCTGCCCGCCCAGGCGGAGTTGCTCGACCGCCTGCTCGACCACCTGGACTAGCCGGCTCGCCAACCCGGCCGTATACTCGCCGAGGCATGGAAAACGGCTCTACCCCGCCGTCTGCCGACGCTGGCGAGGCTGACCAGAACGGCCACCTGCCACTCTCCGCCCGCTTGCTCGGCGTCGGCGTGCGCGGTGTCCGCACGGTCGGCAAGGCGACCGGCGTCGACCGCGCCGTCGAAGTCGCCGCCGAGGAGGCGATCGTCGCCGCGGTCGAGAGCGAGGCGGTCGAGCGGGCGATGGCGCGGGTTCTGCAGGGCCCGATCGTCGAGGAGGCGGTGCAGGGCGCGCTCGAGAGCGAGGCGGTCAAGAAGGCGCTGCTGGAGGCGATGGACAGCGAGCTGGTCGACGAGGTCTGGCGGCGGCTGCTGGCCAGCGAGGAGGCCCAGCAGCTGGTCGAGCGGATCGCCGAGGCGCCGGAGGTGCGGGCGGCGATCAGCGCCCAGGGCGCCGGCCTGCTCGAGGACATCGGCCGCACGATCGGCAAACTGACCCGGCGCCTGGACGACAGCTTCGAGCGGATCGCCAGGCGGGTCGTCTTCCGGCGCCGCCGGGCGGTCGCCAGCAACCACGCCGGCGCGGTCAGCCGGGTGCTGGCGATGGTGATCGACGGCGTCTTCGTCAACCTCAGCTTCACGGCGATCGTCGCCGTCGCGACCCTGGTCGACAACGCCTTCGGCGGTGGCGGTGGCGGCGCCTCCAACTTCGCGATCGCCGTCGGCTCGACCGCCTGGCTGGCGCTCGGCGCCCTCTACCTGGTCGCCTTCTGGTCGCTGGCGGGGCAGACGCCGGGGATGCGCTTCGTCGGCATCAGGCTCAACGAGCAGCGGCTGCCGTTCCGGCGCTCGCTCAAGCGCCTCGCCGGCCTCGGCCTCTCAGTTATCGCCTTCGGCCTCGGCTTCCTCGGCATCGTCTTCGGCGAGCAGCGGCGGGGCTGGGACGACCGTTTCGCCCGCACCGACGTCGTCTATGACGAGCGGCGCCCGGAGCCGGCCCCGTGGTCGCAGCCGCAGCCGCAGCCACTGGCAGCGCCGGCCGTTGCGCCGGTTGCCGCGCCGGCGCCGGTTACGGCCGAGGCGCCGGCTTCGCCCTCTGCCTAGACCGGCGTGCCGGAGCGCCGCGTCAACCAGCGCTGCACGAGCAGGGTCGCCGAGCCGGAGACGATCAACAGCGAGACGTTGATCAGCAGGACGACGAGGGCGCCAAGCGCCTCGCCGCCGCCACTGGCCCCGATCGCGACCCCGAGGTAGGCGGAGGCCGGCATCGTCGTCACCGAGATCGCCACGCCGACCGCGGCGCTGGCCCGCGACTCGAAGGAGAGCATCGCCGCGATCCCGGCGGCCAGCGCGATCAGCACCGTCGTGTAGTCGGTCTTGGCGAGGCTGCTGAGGCTGCTGTCCTCGATGTCGAAGCCCTGCGGCAGCAGGTCGACCCCCTTCAGCGCCGCCGCCAGCACGGCTGCGGTGACGACAACCAGCGAGAGGCCCAGCGTCAGCGTCACGAACGAGCGCCGGGCGAGGCCGTAGCGGCGGCCGACGAGGCCGACGCAGGTGGCGCAGATCGGCAGCAGGTCGGGGCTGACCGCCATCGCGCCGACGATCAGGATCGAGCTGCTGGTGATGACGCCGAGGGCGGCGATGACCGCGGCGACGGTGATCAGCGCCAGGTAGCGGGCGAGCGGGCGCGAGTTCGCCCGCGCCTGTCCCATCACCTCCACCCAGGCGAAGCCTTCGATGCCGTCCTCGCCGCCGAAGTGGCGCCGTTGCGGGGCCACCACCTCGACCCGGGTCAGCAGGTAGTCGTCGACGCCGATTCCGAGCTCGGTGATCGCCTCGACCAGGCGGTCGGCCGCGGCCGGCTCGACGTCGGCGACGAACACCACTGAGCTCGTCGCCGACGCCTGGTCGGGCTGCTGGACGACGCGCCGCACTCCCTGCAGCTCCCGCAGCAGGGCGCCGAAGCGGTCGGCGCGCTCGGCGCCGACCGATGAGCGCAGCCTCAGCACCGGGTCATGGGGTGCCTTCGGGCCCCTCGGCGAGCTTGTAGACGATGATGATCGAGAGCGCGAAGACGGCCAGCGACCAGAACGGGTAGGCGCCGATCGAGAGTAGCGAGCCGATCGCGTTCAGGGAGGCGATGAAGACGCCGAACCAACGGCCGAACTCGTTGCCCGACCAGAGCGAGAAGGCGGCGATCATCTCCAGCACGCCGACGATCAGGATGATCCAGCCCCAGGTATGGAGGCCGCTGAGGATGTAGGTGGCGTTCTCGGTGAAGAACTTCGAGTCGCCGATCGCGGCGATCCCCCAGATGATGTTGAGGAGGCCGGCAACGATGAGCAGGATGCCGGCGAAGACCCACCAGCCGCTGAGCGTCGATTCCGCATTCATTGAGTAACCCTTTCGTGCGCAGGACAGGATCGGTTGCATGCAACACCTGCAACGTTCGCCGCGCCACAAGGGAATTCCTTTGTGGCTCCTGGGGGAGCGCTCAGGAGACGAGCTTGAGGACCTTGAAGGCTTTTGTGCCGCGCGGGGTCTCGACCTTGACGGTCGCCCCGACTTTCGAGTTCATCAACGCTTTGCCGATCGGCGACTCGGCCGAGAGGCGGCCCTCGGTGAGGTTGGCCTCGGTCGAGCCGACCAGGGTCCAGACGTTGGTCTTGCCGCTGGCCTCGTCGGCGACTTCGGCGCTGAGGCCGAAGGCGAAGGAGTCGGCGGTGCTGGCGTCGACCTCGACCACCACCGCGTTTTTCAGCCGTTCCTGCAGCCGCTTGATCCGCGTCTCCAAATGCGCCTGGTCCTCTTTGGCGACGTGATACTCGGCGTTCTCCTTGAGGTCCCCCTCCTCGCGGGCGACCTTGATCCGCGCCGCCATCTCCAGCCGGGCCGGGCCTTCGAGCTGCTCGAGCTCGGCTTTGAGATCCTCGATCCCCTGCGCGGTGATCGGCTCGCCACCTGAGTCTGGTCCAGCCATGCGGCCAGACTGTCAGATCCGCTCGCCTGACGCGCCGCAGCCGACCTTTCCCCCACCAGGGTGGGGCGAAGGTCGGCTGCGGGGTCAGTTAGTCGCCGTTGTTTTCACCGAGCAGCGCCGGGGCGAAGGACTTCACCTTCGCGCCGTCGGCGCTGGCCAGGGGGGAGAGGCCGAAGAGGTCCTCGGTCGAGCGCAGCAGCGAGTAGGGGTCGTAGGCGACGGCGTCGGTGGAGCCGGGGGAGACGAACTGGGAGACCAGCAGGGTGCCGACTTTCAGCGGGTCGCCGGCCGCCGCCGCGGCGACCCCGGTCGCCGGGTCGAGCGGCGCCGGGTTGGCCTGGCCGAAGGTGACGATCAGCAGCCCGTCCGCCTTGTAGGCGGGGGAGGCGAGGATCTTCGGCACCAGCGTCGCCAGGAAGGCGTCGGCGCTGGCGGCGCCGTCGGGCGCGCCAGCAGGGCACTGGCCGCTGACGCCGGCGTTGCAGAGGTCGGGCGAGATGTAGGAGAAGCTCGGCGTCGAGTCGACCTTCCTCAGGTCCTTCTCCAACTCGGTGAAGGGGACGTCGTTGGTCGCGCAGTCGCCCAGGTCCAGCAGCGAGTGGAAGTAGACGAAGGGGTTGAGCCGCGGCGCGTAGCCACCGGTGACCGCCGTTTCCGGGGCACCGGGTTGCGGGTACACGCAGTTGTCAGGGGCACCGGTTTCGGTGTTGACCATGTCCTCCATGTAGGCGCGCCAGCTGAACTTGGCGAGGCCCAGCTGGTCCGGCAGGGTGAGGGTTTCGGCCGAGTAGACGCAGCTCCCGTAGTCGGGGCAGTCGGCCTTGGTCTGTGGGGTCGGCGGCTGGCCGCTGACGGTCGCGATCGAGTTCGGCAGCGCCGTCGTGTCGAGCAGCTTGTAGCCGCTTAGCAGCGCGCCCTGGGGCCGCAGCGTGCTCGCCAGGTATGGCATCTGGGGCGTGGCGCCAAAGGCGGCGTCATAGCCGGAGCTGGCCAGGGAAACGACGAAGACGTGCTTGATCCGGCCCGCTTCGGGCGCCGGTGCCGCGGGAGCGGTCGGGGTCGTTTCTTCGGGTTCGGGGGTCGGCGCTGGTTCCGGCGCGGGAGCCGGTGCCGGGGCCGGCAGCGGCGCCGGCGACGAGGAGGCCGGTTCCGGGCTGGGGGAGGGGCCGGCACTGGCCGCCGGTTCGGGGCTGGGAGCGGGTTCGCTCAGGGCCGGGGTCGTGTTGGCGGCGAGGCTGCGTCCGAGCAGCGCCGCCAGCGGGCCCGAGTCGCTGGAGTTGGTCGCCGCGGCGGCGACGATCGCCGAGGTGGCGACCAGCGAGGAGGCGACGAGCAGGCCGAAGCGTTTCCCGGTCAGGGTCGCGGCAGCCGCCATCGCCCGCTGCAGGGGGCCGAGCAGCGCCTGCTTCATTTCGTCGCCTCCGTCGGTACCAGCGCGTGTCCGCACTGGGCACAGAAGCGCACCGCGTGCCCGTAGGGGGCGCCGCAGCCGGGGCAGAGCCCGGCGGCGTCGGCGCGTTGCAGCTCCAGCACCCGCTCGACCGCCAGCAGCTCGGCGTCAACCCGCTGCAGCTCGGCGGCTTTGCGGGTCAGCACGTCGAGGCGGACGTGGTCGCGGATCGCCATCTCATAGAAGGCGCCGCCGAGATCGGCCTGCATCACCGTGAACTTCTCCAGCAGACGATCGCGCTGGGCGAGCAGCTCGGCGCTCTCCTCCTTGGCCGGCTCCTTGGCCTCGGGTGGTTTGGCCGCGGCCTTGGCGGCGGCGTTCGGCGCCGGCTTCGGGGCCGGGCGCTTCAGCAGCTCTCCCGGGCGGCGGGCGATCTGACCGAGGCGACTCACGGTTCCACCCCGCTGGTCGGAGCCGGCGCCGCGCCGGGGTCGCCGCCGATCACGGTTACGTCGGGGAGGTTCTGCTGGGCTTTGATGTAGTTGTCGCCGGTCTGTTCGGGGTTTTCGGCGACGATCTGGGTGTCCTCTTCGGTCTTCTCCGCGCTCGCTTTGAAGTCGGTCACCGAGTGGACCGTTCCGTTCTTGGTCTGGGCGACCACTTTGCCCTCTCCTTTGGCCGGGGTCTTGCTGGCTTTGCCGGTTTTCTTCGCCGTGCTTGCGGTCGTCGTCGGGGTCGCTCCAGCGGTGCTGGCGGTAGCCGCGGCCGCTTCCTGCTGGCGCAGCGCCTGCAGCAGCGCCTCGTTGTCGCTGCCGCCGGAGTCGCTGCGGCCGACGACGACACCGAGCGCGACCGCGATCGGCAGCAGCGCGAAGAAGCCGACCGCGGCGGCGCGACTGCCGCCGCCCGCTTTCGACGGCGGCCGGGTCAGCGGTCGCCGCGCTTTCTTGCTCATCGCCGCGAAGTAGCGCGAGGCCGGGTTGGCGCCGTTGCCGCGCCGGGCGGCGCAGTTGACGCAGTAACGCTGCTGCGGGTCCAGCGGGGCGCCGCACTCCTCGCAGGGCTCGTGCTCGCTCATCACTTCTCGCTCTCGTTCCGGCGCGCCTCGCGCGCCTTTTCGCGCTTCTTTTTCTTGCGGTCGTCTCGGGTCTCGAGGATGTGCTTGGCCCGGGCCTGCTGGATCGCGGCCTTTTCCTGCGTCGTCGAGCAGCCGGAGGCAACCCCGACGAGGAGCAGGGCGCAGACGGCGAGGACGCCGAGGCGGGCTCTGGAGGGGCTAACCGAAGGCACCGCTGACGTACTCCTGGGTGCGTTTCTCGCGGGGCGATCCGAACAGCGCCGTGGCGCTGCTGTACTCGATCAGGTCGCCCAGGTACATGAAGGCGACGTGGTCGGCGATCCGGTAGGCCTGCTGCAGGTTGTGGGTGACGATCACCACGGCGACGTCGTCGCGCAGCTTCACGATCAGGTCCTCGATCACCTGCGTCGACTGTGGGTCGAGGGCCGAGCAGGGCTCGTCGAGCAGCAGCACCTCCGGTTCGGCGGCGAGGGCGCGGGCGATGCAGAGCCGCTGCTGCTGGCCACCCGAGAGCTTCAGCGCCGGGTGGTCGAGGTTGTCCTTGACCTCCTCGAAGAGCCCGGCCCGTTCGAGGGCGCTGTGCACTTTCGGCTCCAGCGACTTCTTCCGCGCCCGCCGCGAGCCCTGCTCGCGCAGGACGTAGGCGATGTTGTCGAAGACGCTCATCGGGAACGGGTTCGGCTGCTGGAAGACCATCGTCACCCGCCGTCGCAGCAGGGTCGGCTCGATCAACTTGATGTCGATGTCGTCGAGCAGGATCCGGCCGCGCAGTTTCGCCGTGCTGGTCAGCTCGGTGAGCCGGTTCAGCGAGCGCAGCAGGGTCGTCTTGCCGCAGCCGGAGGGCCCGATCAGCGAGAGCACCTCGCCCTGGCGGACGGGCAGGGAGACGCCTTTGACCGCGTCGCGGTTGGAGTAGGAGACGGAGACGTCGTCGATCTCCATGCGGCGGATCGAGAACTGGGGGGCGCCGATCGAGCGGCGGGCGCCGGTGAAGCCACCCGACGTCGCCTTGCTGTTGCCGTTTGCCGGGTCCGCGGGAGGAGCGACCTGCTTGGCAGCGGCCGGGTCCTCCAGCTCCAGCCGCCGGATCGGCGGTGGGGGGGAAGTTAGGAACTCCACGTTCCAACCTTTCGAGCGCGGCGGTGGACGACGTCGACGGCCCCGTTCAGGGCCAGCACCATCAGCAACAGGACGAAAGCCGCCGCATAGGCTTTCTGAGGCTGATTGAGGTTCCCGGTGGGGGAGGCCTCGTAGACGAAGTTGGTCAGGGTCGTGCCCGCCCCGCGCAGGTAGTTGAGCGGGAACGGGGCGCCTTCGACCGGGGCGAAGTTCTGGGTGGCGCCGAGCAGGACGACGATGATCGCGGTGTCGCCGATGATCCGGCCGAGCCCGAGCATCGCCCCGGTGGCGACCTGGGGGCGGCTGGCCGGCAGCAGGATCCGCCGCGTCGTCGCCGCCTTGGTCTTGCCGACCGCGTAGGAGGCCTCGCGCACGTGGCGGGGGATCGAGTTGAGCCCCTCGCGGGTGCTGGCGACGATCAGCGGCAGCGCCACCAACGAGAGCATCGCCGAGGCGGCGAAGAAGGAGCGACCGAAGACGACGCCTTCGGACGTGCGGCTGAGGAAGCCGAGCGCGGTGCTGGAGAAGATCACCGTGCCGAACAGGGCGAGCACGATCGAGGGGATGCCGGCGATCGCCTCGATCGTCGATTCGGTGATCCGCGCCAGCGCCGTCGGACGGCCGTACTCGACCAGCCAGACCGCGATCGCGACGCCGGCGGGTAGGGCGATAGAGATCCCCATCACGGCGACGATCAGGGTCCCGATCAGGGCGTCGGAGAAGCCGCCGCTTTCGCCCTGGCTGAAGCCGGCGGCAGCCGGCGTCACCAGCATCGAGGGCTTCAGGTAGCTGATTCCCTGGATGAAGAGATAGACGACGACCGCCACCGCGATCGCGCAGAAGAGCAGGCCCAGCGCCCAGCAGATCGCCAGGCCGACGCGGTCGGCGAGCGCCCAGGTGGCGCTGCCCTCGACCGCGTCCTTGTTCGGCGGCGGCGAGCTCGGCGGCGGCGTCGGCGCGGGCGGCCGCGTGGCTACGGACGAGCTCATCAGGCCGACCCGTATTTTTTCATCGAGCGGCGGGCAAACCAGCCGGTCAGCGAGAACAGGGTCGCCGAGAAGAGCAGCACCGTGGCGATCGCGAAGAGGGTCGCGTTGGCCGGCGGCGAGCTCAGCTGGTCGATGTTCTTGACGATCGTCGGCGCCAGCGGCCGCGAGGGCTCGTAGATGAAGATCAGGCCGTCGGCCGGGTTGGGAGCGAAGCCGACCGAGCCGGAGATCATCGCCAGCATCACCGCCTCGCCGATCGCCCGCGCGGTGGCGAGGACGGTGCCGGCGACGATCGCCGGGCGGGCGCTGCGGACGGCGATTTTCCAGGTCGTGCGCCAGCGGTTGACGCCGAGCGCCAGCGAGCCCTCCAGCCAGCCCGGTTTGACCGAGCGCAGGCCGTCGCTGAAGATCGAGACCATCAGCGGCGCGATCATCACCGTCAGCACGATGATCGCCGCCAGCAGGCTGTACCCGGTCAGCGAGATGACGCCGGCGACGGAGTCCTTCTGCCCCTCGGTGACGAGGTGGTTGCCGATGAAGGGGACGAGGACGACGACCCCGATCAGGCCGTAGATGACCGAGGGCACGCTGGCCAGGAAGCGGACGACGGGCTGCAGGATGTTGCTCATCCACTCGGGCGCGAACTCGACGATGAAGACGGCGACGAAGAGGGCCGAGAAGAGGGCGATCAGGATCGAGCCGCCGGTGATCAGGATCGTGCTCCAGATCAGCGGCCAGGCGTGGAAGGTGTAGATGTATTCGGCCCCGGCCTGGCCGGAGAGGAAGATCGCGTTGAGCTGGTCGTCGACGCTGCCGCCGGCGCCGAACCAGGCGAGGCCGTTGTGGGAGAACGACGGCCAGGCCCGCACGAAGACGGTGACGATCATCGCCAACAGCAGCCCGACGACGGCGCAGACCAGCGCGCCGAGCATCCGCTCGACGCGCTGGTCCGACCACCGTGGGCCGTACTCCGGGGATTGCTCCTCGTTCAACGACTACTTCTTCTTGTTGAACGCGGGGACGCCGCCGGCCTTGCTGATCACTTCACCGGCCAGCGGGCTGAGCCGCATCCAGTCGATGAATTTGGTCAGCGCCGGGGGGCTGGTGCTGCCGTCGCCCGGCAGGACCATGAACAGGTAGCGCGAGAGCGGGTACTTGAGCGGCTCGACGCTGATCTTCTCCGGCACGCAGGGGACGCCGTTGACCTTCAGCGCCTTCTGGCCGGGGCCCTGCCAGGCGAGGCCGTCGTAGCCGATCGCCGCCGGGTCCTGCTTGACCGCGTTGACGACGAGCCCGTCGGCCGTCAGGGCGTTGACGTTGGACGCCGGCGCCTCGTTGTTGAGGACGGCCTGGAGGAAGAAGTTGTAGGTCCCTCCATTGGTGTCGCGGCCGACCGGGTCGATCGTCGTGTCCAGACCGGAACCGGGGATCTGGCTCCAGTTGGTCAGCAGCCCGCGGTAGATGTCGTGGGTCTGCTGGATGCTGATGTTCGTCAACTTGTTCTTCGGGTTGACGTCGATGCAGAGACCGTCCATGAACATCTTGATGTAGGTCGTGCCGGCGTCGCTGGGGAGGGGCGTGCGGGCGTTGCCGGCGAACTGGCTGGTCCCGTTTTGCACGTCTTTGACGCCGGCGTTGCCGCCGTTGGCGGTGTAGACGAAGTGGACTTTTTTGTTGACCTTCTTCGTGTAGGTGGCGAAGAGGGCCTGCAGCACGGGCTGGGCGGCTACGGATCCCGACCCGATCAGGGTTACGGCTCCGGCCGACGCCGGTGCGGCAAGCGCGGCCAGGGCGATTACCGCAATGGCGAGGCTCTTGATTCTCATCAGATGCGCTTCCTTCCTTTTGGGGGTTAACAAGACTTTGTTGACCAACTTGATGGCCTTAAGCTAGCAGTTTCTGTAGCTTATTGACCTACTTAGTAAAGAAAGGCCGCCCGGCAGGAGCAGAAGGACCTCCGGCAAGGCCCTGAAATGGAGGTTCAATTGCTGAAGAGAAGGATTTCGTCCCCCCGCGCGGCGACTGTTGTCGCGGTGGCGGCCGTGGTTGCGTTGGCGGTGACGGTGACGCCGTCCCTGGCCAAGAAGGCGGAGTCGTTCCTGACCGCCAAAAGGGCTGCGGCGACCTACGTCACCAACCAGAAAGCGGCGACGCTCTACCTGAAGAAAAAAGCGGCCTCGAATCTGTTCGTCACCAAGGCGACGGCAGCGAAGCCGCCGGTTGTCGGCATTGCCGCCGGGACCGCGCCGTTCGGCCCGGTCTCGTTTACCACGGCCGGCTACATCCCGACCGCGTTCACCTCGTTCGCGACCCCGGCCAAAGCCAGCTCGGCCGTGATCACGTTCTCGGGCAACGTCGAGCTGCACGGCGGCGAAACCGACGGCGGCCCTGGCCTGCCCGATCCAGATCCTCGTCGACGGCCAGTCGCAGGGGAAAGTCAACCTCGCTACCGCGGTTGCCGCCTCGCCGACCCCGGCTCTTATTTCCGCGACGGTCACGACGACCACGGTGCTGGCAAAGGGCGGTCACACCGTTGCGATCCAGTACGCGGGCGCCAAAGACGTGGCCTTCACGCTGAAAGGCTGGAACCTGGCGGTTCAGGCCTTCCCGCAGCCCGAAGAGGCCCTGGAGACTCCGACCGACGGTTCGACGACCGACGGCAAATAGGAGATCCCGGCCATCCGGACCGCGCCCGGGGGGGCGCGGTCCGGCTTGGCAAAGCGCATCCGACTTCGACCCCACCGGGATGTGGTCAAGGTCGGATGCGGTCCCTCAGCGGTTGGGGCGGGGGAGGGCGTCGCCGAGGATCAGGCGGGCCCGGTAGAAGAGTGCCTCGTCGGCCGCTGACTGAACCGAGTTGCGGTTGGCGGAGCGGGTGGTGCGGTTCTGGCCGAGGCCGGCCGGAGTCTCGTCCCTGACCAAACCGGTGATGCGGCCTCGAGAGATGAAGGTCGTGTTCTGGACTCGCTTGCTCATCTTCAGCTCCTTTCCCTACTTAGTTGAGTATCTAAGTCAACAATAGCAGGAGCGGAAGGCGAAGGACGAAAAAGGTCGGATCGCGAGGCCGGGTAAGGGGCGGCGAATTGGGGCGGGGCGCTACCCGGCAAAGCGCGACCCCGCCCCTTCGCCTCTTCAGACGGCTGCGGGTTTCTCCGCGTCGCCCTCGTCCTCTGAGCCGAGGGGAGTCGAGGCCCCATGGGTCTCGGACGGGGACGAACCGTTGAAGCTCTTGGCTTGGACCGGGCGCAGGTAGGCAATTTGCCCCTCCCGCAGCTCCAGTCGCTGCAACTCGTTGCGGGTCAGCTGGGCCCAGACCTCGGTGCCGTCGCCGAGCACGAGCTCGACCCGGATCTCGAAGCCGAGGGCGACGATGCGCTGCACCATGCCCTCCTCGGTGTTCTCGTCGGGGTCGGGGACGACCTCGATGTCGTGCGGGCGCACGTAGCTGTCGCCGAGCCGGTTGACCTCGCCGACGAAGCTCATCACGAACTCGTTGGCGGGGTCCTCGTAGAGCTCGTCGGCGCTGCCGGACTGCTCGACCTGGCCGTTGTTCATCACCACCAGCTGCTCGGCGACGTCCATCGCCTCCTCCTGGTCGTGGGTGACGAAGATCGTCGTCACGTGCATCTCCTCGTGCAGGTGGCGCAGCCAGGTGCGCAGGTCTTTGCGGACCTTGGCGTCGAGAGCGCCGAAGGGCTCGTCGAGCAGCAGCACCTGCGGCTGCACCGCCAGCGCCCGGGCCAGGGCCATGCGCTGGCGCTGGCCGCCGGAGAGCTGGGAGGGAAAGCGCCCGGCGAGCCCGTCGAGCTGGACCAGGCGCAGCAGCTCGTGCACGCGGTCGGAGATCTCAGGCTTCTTCCACTTGCGGATCTTCAGCCCGAAGCCGACGTTTTCGAACACGGTCATGTGCTTGAAGGCGGCGTAGTGCTGGAAGACGAAGCCGACGCCGCGGTTCTGCGGCGGTTTCGCGGTTGCGTCCTCGTCGTTGATCACGACCCGGCCGGAATCGAGGTCCTCGAGCCCGGCGATCGCCCGCAGCAGCGTCGACTTGCCGCTGCCGCTGGGTCCGAGCAGGGCGGTCAGCGAGCCGTCGGGGACCGATATCGAAACATCCTTGAGAGCCTGAAAGTCACCGAAGCGCTTGTTTGCTCCCTCGACTGTGATTCCCATCAGGCCTCCTTTCGTTTGAGTAGGTTCATGGCAAGCAGGGCGGAAAGCGCCAGCAGCGCGAGCAGCAGCGAGGCACCGTAGGCACCGGCGAAGTTGAACTGCTCGAACTGCTTGGCGACGAAGAGCGGCAGGGTCTGCGTCTCGCCCGAGATCGAGCCGGAGACGATCGTCACGGCGCCGAACTCGCCCAGGACGCGGGCGGTCGTCAGCACCATTCCGTAGGCGACGCCCCAGCGGATCGCCGGCAGGGTGATGCGCCAGAAGGTCTGCCAGGAGTTGGCCCCGAGGGTCGAGGCGGCCTGCTCCTGGTCGGTGCCGATCTCCTGTAGCACCGGGACCACCTCGCGGACCACGAACGGCAGCGAGACGAAGATGCTCGCGAGGAGCATCCCCGGGACCGAGAAGAGGATCTTGATCCCGGCCTCGGCCAGGGCCGGCCCGAACCAGCCGTTGGTGCCGTAGAGGAGGAAGAGGGCCAGGCCGATCACGATCGGGGAGATCGCGAAGGGCAGGTTGATGATGCCGTCGATGATCGCGTTGCCCTTCCAGCGGTGGCGGACCAGAAGCAGCGCGCAGCCGACGCCGAAGATCGTGTTCAGCGGCACCGCGACGACGACCATCAGCAGGGTCAGTTTCAGAGCGTGGAGGCCGTCGGGCGAGGTGATCGCGTCGATCGGCGGGGCGATTCCATCCTCGAAGGTTTTGAAGAAGATCATCACCAGCGGCGCCAGCAGGAGCGCCGTCAGGTAGCCGATCCCGAGGACGCGCAGGCCCCAGCGGCTGGCGCCGGAGCTACTCATCGTCGGGCTCCTTCTCCTTGGTGAAATCCTCGCCGCTCGGCGGCATCACCAGCAGGCCGGTGTCGCCGCCGCGTTCGTGGCGGCTGCCCCAGCGCTGGACGAGGGTGATCGAGGCGAGCAGCAGCAGGGAGGCGGCGAGCAGGACCACCGAGACGGCGGCAGCGCCGGCTTCGTTGCCGCTCTCCACCAGCGAGCGGATGTAGACCGAGGCGACTTCGGTTTTGAAGGCGATCCCGATCAGCGCCAGCGACCCGAACTCGCCCAGGGCGCGGGCGAAGGCGAGGGCGACGCCGGCCGCCAGCCCCGGAAGCAGATTGGGGAAGATGATGCGGCGGAAGATGGTGAAGCCCCGGGCGCCGAGCGAAGCCGCCGCCGACTCCATCTCGCGGTCCATCTCCAGTAGCAGTGGCTGTACCGCGCGGACGACGAAGGGCAGGGTGACGAAGAGCAGGGCCATCACCACGCCCACGCGGGAGACGAAGACGTCGACCCCGATCGGGCTGTCATTGCCGTAGAGAGCGAGCAGGGTGAGGCCGGCGACGATCGTCGGCAGCGCGAAGGGGAGGTCGATCACCGCGTTGACGATCGGCTTGCCGGGGAATTCGTCGCGGACGAGGATCCAGGCGATGATCGTGCCGAAGACCGCGTTGATGACGACGACGATCAGCGAGGCGATCACGGTCAGCTCCAATGCCGCGACCGCCTGCGGGGCGGTGACGGCCGTCCAGAAGGCGCCGAGTCCGTTGTCGAATGCTTTCGAGGCGACGGCGGCCAGTGGCAGGAGGACGATCACGCTCAGATAGAGCAGGACCGTCCCCCGGCCGAGACCGGCGCCGGCCCCGGGCAGGCGGATGCCTGCCCGGGGTGCTGCTGCCGAGTGTGCTGCGTGAGCCTCCATCGTCAGCCGGTGGTGGAGACGCCCAGTTCACCCTCGATCTCCGCGACGGAACCGGTTTCGTCGTCGAAGAACTCGTCGTTGACTTTGCTCCAGCCACCGAACTGGCTGATCTTGAACAGGTCCTTGGGGGTTGGGAACTGCTTCGGGTCGACCAGTTTCGGGTCGACCGGCCGGTAGCCGTTTTCAGCCCAGATTTTCTGGCCAGCGTCGGACCAGACGTAATTGAGGAAGTCCTGAGCCGCCGGCTCGGGAGCATCCGTGGTGACCGCGATCGGGGTTTCGATCAGGATCGTGCTGGGGGGGATGACGTATTCGACGTCTTCGCCCTCGTCGATCGCCTTGATCGCCTCGTTCTCGTAGCCGAGCAGCACGTCGCCCTCGCCCTGGGTGAAGGCGGCAAGCGCGTCGCGGGCGCTGCCCGGCTGCACGACCGCCTTTTCGAGCAGGGTCTTGACATCGGCGAGCGCCTGGTCCGGGGACTTGCCCTGGTTGATCGCGTTGCCGTAGACGGCCATGATGTTCCAGCGCGCGGCGCCGGAGCTGAACGGGTTCGGGGTGACGACGTCGACGTCCTTGCTCAGCACGTCGTCAAAGGACTTGATCCCCTCGGGGTTGCCTTTGCGGACGGTGATGACGACGACCGAGTCCTGAGCGATGCCGCCGTATTTCTGCTTGTCCCAGTCTTTGGCGACGAGCCCGCCTTCTTCGACCAGCCGTTCCATGTCGCCGGCCTGGGCGAAGTGGACGACGGACGCCGGCTGCCCGGCAACTACCGCGCGGCTCTGGTCTCCCGAGGCGCCGAAGGAGTTGCTGAAGCTGACGCCCGATCCCTCCGGGGTCGCTTCGAATCCGGGCTCGAGGGCTTCCTGGTAGACGGATTCCGGGGTGGAGTAGCCGACCACGCTGAGGCTGTCTCCGGAGCCAGAGTTGGCGTTGGAGCTGGAGTCGGTGCTGTCGTCACTGCTGCCGCATCCGGCGGCGAAAACGGCGATGAGCAGAGCGAGAAGGGCGGCCGGGAGGCCGATCTTCACGCTGCGCCGCCGGGAATTGCGAGCGTTCCGCATCTAAGTTTCCTTCCTATGTCGACTGACTTACTGCGAAATAGCAGTGCGGCAGCCTAGCATAAAGTCGATAAACAAAGTAGGGAATGCCGATCCGGATTTGCCGGAATAGGCTTTGGGCGCCGAGCAAGGGAGCTATGGGGCGACTTTCTGTCGCTATGCGGCAAGAACTCGCCCCGGAGGGAGTCGAAATGGCCGTAGATGCTGTGCGCACGCCGGAGGATCTCTTGGAGGGCTTGCCCGATTACCCCTTCGAGTCGCACTACCGCGAGGTCGACGGGCTGCGCCTCGCCCACCTCGACGAGGGCGAGGGCAGGCCGGTCCTCTTCTGCCATGGCGAGCCGACCTGGTCCTTCCTCTGGCGCAAGGTGATCCCGCCGGTCCGCGACGCCGGCTACCGCTGCATCGCCCCCGACTACGCCGGCTTCGGCCGTTCCGACAAGCCCACCGACGTCGCCTGGTACACGTACGACCGCCACGTCGAGCTGATGGCGCTGCTGCTCGAGGAACTCGACCTGCGCGACGCGACCGTCGTCGTCCACGACTGGGGCGGGCCGATCGGGCTGCGGCTGGCGGTCGAGCACCCCGACCGGATCGCCCGCATCGTGATCATGGAGACCGGTCCCTTCACCGGCCACCAGCGCATGAGCGACGCCTGGTTCGCCTTCCGCGACTTCGTCCGCGACAACGAGGACGTGCCGGTCGGGATGCTGATCCGCGGCGGCTGCAAGAACGACCCGGGCGACGAGGTGGTTGCCGCCTACGACGCTCCTTATATAGACGGCCCCTCGAAGGCCGGGGTTCGCGCTTTCCCGCTGATCCTGCCGACCACCCCCGAGGCGGTCGGCGCGGCCGCGGGCAAACGCGTCGCCGACGGCCTGCGCGAGGACACCCGTCCCTCACTGCTGCTCTGGGCCGACTCGGACCCGGTCCTGCCCTTCGCGGTCGGCGAGCGCGTCTCCAGCCAGCTCAACTTCCCGCCGCCGCTGGCGATCGAGAACGCCGGTCACTTCCTCCAGGAGGACGCGGGGCCGCAGATCGGCGGCGTCATCGCCGACTGGCTGGGCGATCCCGCCTGACCAGCTCGATCATCTCCGGGTGCGAGCGGTCGCGCAGCAGCTGTACCCGCCGCGGCGGGCCGCTCTCCTCGACCCAGGTGACCGTTCCCGGCCAGTAGGAGTTGGGCGGGTCGCCGGGGCTGTGGAAGGCGGAGGCGAAGACCCAGCTGCCGGTGTTGTGCAGGCAGCCGCCGCCGCGCAGCGGCCAGCTCGCCTCGTCCTCGTTGGGGCCGCCGCGGTGGCTGTGGCCGGTGATCACGTGGCCGCCGTCGACCTGCAGGCGGGCTGCCGTCTCCGTCGCCGCCTCGACCCCGGCGGCGAAGATCGCCGCGGCGGAGATGTCGGTGTCGAAGTCGGAGTGAAGCAGGCGGTTGAGCGCCCAGACGCTGGCCGGGAAGGCGGCGCGGAGGGTGCTCGCGCGCAGCCGGCGCGCCACCCCGTCGGCGCGGCGACCGCCGCCGAGGACCCGCCAGGCGGCGAGGCCGGGAGGGCGCCGCGGGTCGGGGATGCTGGCCCGGGCCTGGGCGACGCCGAAGCTGAAGCCGTAGATCGGCCGCAGCACCCGCTCGTAGTCGGCCGGTGCGGCCGGCGTGGGGAGGGGGCCGCGGGCGCGAATCAGGGCCGCGGTCGCCAGGCACTCGGGCCGGGGCACGGTCAGGTGCGCGTCCATGTAGTGGCCATGGGTCGCGTAGACGTCGTCGCGCAGCCAGAGGCCGGGGTAAGAGATCCGCAGCCGCGCCGGGCCGAGCCAGCCGGCGATCGTGGCGGCGGCGCCGCCCGCCACTGAGTCTTCGTGCTGCTCCAGCCCCAGCTCGGTCGCGCCCGCCAGTGAGAGCCGGTCGAGCAGGGGCTCGGCCAGGCGGTGGTCGTGGTTGCCGGGGACGATCGTCACCTCGCGCTCGCCCAGCGCTTCGCCCAGCTCTGCGAAGAACGGCCGGGCGGAGTCGAGGGCGGCGCCGAGGGCGAGGTCGCGCAGCTCTACGACGTCGCCGAGGAGGACGACGCGGTCGGCGCCAGCGATCTCCTCGAACAGGAGGCGGCGGACCTCCGGCTGGCGCAGGACGTCCTCGCCGCTGGCCACGCCGAGGTGGAGGTCGGAGACGATCGCCGTCCGCATCCACCACTTTTACCGTTTGGCCGGTCAGCCAGGCCCGCTGGCTAGAATTCCCGGATGCACTCTTTCGGCGACGAGCGCGTCGCCCCCGCCAACGGGATCGAGCTGGCCTACCAAGAGATGGGCGACACCACGGGCGAGCCGCTGCTGCTGGTGATGGGCCTGGGGACGCAGATGATCGCCTGGGACGAGGGCTTCTGCAGCCTCCTGGCCGAGCGCGGCTTCCGCGTCATCCGCTTCGACAACCGCGACATCGGCCGCTCGACCAAGATCGAGTCGGCGGGGGCGCCGAGCCGGGTCGACATGATGTTCGGCCGCCGTGGCAGCGCCGCCTATCTGCTGCCCGACATGGCCGTCGACACCATCGCCCTGATGGACCACCTCGATATCGATTCGGCCCACCTCGTCGGTGCCTCGATGGGCGGCATGATCGCCCAGACCACGGCGATCGAGCATCCCGAGCGGGTCCGCTCGCTGGTCTCGATCATGTCCAACACCGGCAGCCGCTGGACCGGGATGCCGAGCCGCAAGGCGATGGCGGTCCTGCTCGGCCGCCCCCCGCGCGGCCGCGAGGCGGCGATCGAGCGCACCGTCAGGACCTTCCGCGTGATCGGCTCGCCCGGCTACCCCTTCGACGAGGAGCGCGTCCGCGTCATTGCCGGCCGTTCCTATGACCGCGGCCACAGCGCCGCCGGCGTCCTGCGCCAGCTGCACGCGATCACCGCCTCCGGCGATCGTACCCAGGCGCTGCACGACCTCAGCATCGCCGCCACGGTCATCCACGGCAACCGCGACCCGCTCGTCCGCCCGGCCGGCGGCCGCGCCACCGCCAGGGCGATCCCCAACGCCCGCCTGAAGATGATCGACGGCATGGGCCACGACCTCCCCCGCCAGCTCTGGCCGGTCTTCGCCGAGGAGATCGCCGGCAATGCCGCTCGCGCCGGCAGGGCCGAGACGGCGAAGCAGCCGGCCTAGGCGCCTCGCGCCCAGCCCGATCACCTCGAAGATGCGGCTGAAAGGAGTCGAACCTTCACGGGCTCTCGCCCACACGGACCTGAACCGTGCGCGTCTACCAGTTCCGCCACAGCCGCGTGGGGAGAGGCAATTTACCGGTTGAGCCCCCAAGGCCCGCCCGCGCCCCCGCGAAGCGGATCGAAGCCCGTAATCGCTAGAATCGCCATCCCTCGCCGCTATCGTCTAGGGGACTAGGACGCTGGCTTCTCATGCCAGAAACCGGGGTTCGAATCCCCGTAGCGGTATGGCCTTATCGGAGAGAGCCGGATCACCCGCCTCTCCCAGGTCACTTAGATTCGTCGCCTCGCCGAACGCGCTTGACACCAGCGCTTTCAGGCGTATCTGACCACTGTTGCGGTCGATCTCGACCCGGAGGCGGAAGGCGTCGAACACCGCCCGCCGTATATGGCGCCCGACCGCCGTTGCGATAACCCTGCCGCGTGTTCTCCTTCTGCCCGCGCCGAACTTCCCGGCCCAGCTTCTCGACCTCGAACTGGTCGAGCGCCTGGAACATGTGGCGGATCAACCGCCCCTCCGGGCTGGTCTGATCGCCAGCCGTGAGCGCATAGAAGACCTCGACCCCGGCCCGCGTCATCTCGCGCTCATAGGTGAGCGCATGGAACAGATCGCGGCTGAGGCGCGAGGTCGAGTAGATGATTACCGCGTTGAAGCGCCGCGCATCCAGCTCCTTGGCCTCGCGCAGCAGGTCGGCCCATCCCGCCCGGTCATCCCTTCGACCGGCCTCTTGATCGGTGAAGTCGCAGACGATCTCCCCACCCAGCTCAGCGGCTTTCGTCGCGCATATCTCGCGCTGGGAAGGAAAGGAGAGCGTCGGGTCCTGCTTGTCCTTGGTTGAGAGCCGTCCGTACCAAGCGAAGCGTCGCATCATGGGTTCCTTTCCTCGGAATTACGCGGGGGCGGCCGGTACGCTTGAGCCATGACCGCGAAGGAGAAGTTGCTGCGAGAGGTGCTCGATCTCGACGACGCCAAGGCGGCGCGCGCGCGGATCGTCATTCCCGACGAACCAACCGAGGAGCCAGAGATGGTCGCGTTGCCCGCAGGCTGGGGCGAGACGTTGACCGGCGAGCCGATGCCAAACATCGCGGCGGCCGTGCGGCGCTCTCGCGAGTCCCACTGAGCGTGCTGGTTGTAGACGCGAGCTTGGCGGTCGAGCTGTCGCTCGACCGGGCAGGCGAGCAAGCGAGCGCCGGTCTGGACGGTGGAGGGCGGCTCATCGCGCCGCCTTTTGCTCTGGAGCGAGGTCCCCTCGGTGCTTCACGAGATGGCCTTTCGCGGCGACATCTCCAACGCCCTCGCCGAGCTGGCCCTGCAGCGCTTTCTGGCCGGGAAGCTGTCGATCAGCGAGCAGTGCCCGGACGGCCACGCCATGGCGGCATGGGAAGTCGCCGAGGAATTCGGCTGGGCGAAGACCTACGACGCTGAGTACGTGGCGCTTGCGAAGCGAAACGATTGCCGCTTGGTCACCGTCGATGGCAGGCTGCGTCGCGGCGCAGAGCGGCTTGGCTTTGTCGTGACGCCAGCCGAGCTCTAGGCGGGCAGCGCCAATCATTGGTCCGCGAGCAGGTCGAAGACCGCCTTGGCCTGCTCGCGGCGAAGCTGATCGTCCAGCGCTGATCCGGGCTTGGTGTGTTCAATCGACATGGTGGGCTTGAGTTCGCCCGCCGCCGTTTTGTGTCGCCTGCCTTCGTGATCGCGGCGGCGCCGGGCTGCGATCCGTCCGCTAGGTGTAGCTCCGTCGCGCCCGGATCTCAAGTCGATTTCACCGGCTCGGTTGGCAGCTCGCTCAGCATCCCCGCCGCGCAGAAATGGCAGCGCCCCGCAACGTGGCGCCGACCGCCAGGGCGAGGTTTGCGCTCGGGATCGGGATAGACGATCTCCTCGCAGCGCGAGCAGCGCCGCAGTGCGCCCCGGTCGACCTCGGCGAGGAAGGCATCGTGGCCGGTGCGGTGGCGGGCGATGAAGCCCTGCAACTTGGCGAGCCGCTTGGTCTCCCTCTCGCGCCAGAGCAGGTAGTCCCCCCGCAGGCGCTCTTGCTCGACCGCGCCCTCGCGGTCTTGCTCGCCGTCGCGGAGCAGCCCGTCGGGGGCAGGTCGGTGGCCTGCTCGCTCGCGTCAACCATCCACTCCGGCGCGACGACGCAGCGCCGGAGGTCGCGGGCCAGCCCGACGCAGGCGACCAGCATCCGGTTCCTGTCGATCTCCCGCCCGCTGGCGGCGAGGAAGGACCGCGCCCGCTTCTCGCTGGTGGTGATGAACAGCAGCGCCGGGCAGAACGGGTTGCGGTGGCGCCAGGCTTCGAGCCGGGCGTACTCGCCGTAGCCCGCCGCCTTTGCTTTGAGCTGGCGGTGCGACATCGTGCCGAGGTCCAGCTCGACGAAGCCGAACAGCCTCCGGCCGTCAGCATCGGCGATGTCGATACAGGCGTCGGGGGCAATCGCCCGCTCCTCGCGAGCGTAGGTGGTGAACGTCTCCCGGGCATCGGCCTCCCGGTCGAAGGCGGCGGAGGCGGGTGCCTTCGGGCAGCCCGGTCTTCAGCACCACGTACAGCTCGCTCAGTCCAGTGGCGTGAGCGAGGAACAGCGGGTTCGGCTCGCGCCGCTCGCCGCCGCGCGGTGGCGCTTCACCTTTGGCGATCGCCTCGCCCTTCCGCGTCGGCCACAGATGATGCGGCGCTGAGCCGCGTTCGCGGTATGGCCGAGTTCGCCCGACGAAGCCATGCTTGGCGAGGCGGGCGGTTCGATAGCGCAAGGTACGTGAGGGGATCTCGGGCGAGATAGTGGCGAGCTGAGGAAGGGTCAGAGCCCGGAGAGAGGAGAGGAGGTTGAGGATGCGATGGTCAAGATCGGAGAGCGAGGGGCTGCCCGCCGAGGAACGCGCTCCGGCATGGCGCCCGATGCCAGAGGAAGATCGACCAGCCATCACCGAACCCCGCACGCTCGCCTTCACGCGAGAGCAGTCACCGCGCCGAGCTCCCGTTTACTGGGTTGCATGAAAAGGAGAGGCGGCTGACGCATTGTTAGAACCATCGCGGACGCGCGCTTGGGGGTGGCTCGGTTCTTGTGTCAGGATCAGCGCATGGCGAATAAATCGGTCGCGGACCAACTCCGCAAGCTCGGCGTGAAGAATGTAAATGTCCTTGTGCAGATGGCCGAGCGCGGCCAGCTCCTCGCCCTGAGGTGCGAGATGCCGCAGTGCTACTACCACAAGGGGCGCAGCGAGTTCGATCCGGTCGGGACGCCGGGCAACAAGTGGACGCCCTCGCGCGACCACTACCCGATCCTTAAGTCGGCCGGCGGGAAGCTCGTCCCCGAGAACGTTCGCCTGTCCCACACCTGGTGCAACAACCGGGACTACGGATGGCGGACGCAGATCCGGACGCTGCTCGCGAAAGGCAAGTCCCTCGCCGAGATCGCCGAGACCCTGAACCGCAAGGATGTCCCCCCGGCCCACGGCACGAACCGATGGACGGCCGCCATGGTGCGCAAGGCCTACGTGTCCTAGTTCGGGTTCGGTGCTGGGTGCCGCTTTGCGCGAGAAGGAGCAGCCCCCGGCTGGCGCGCCGCCAACCCCACGCCAGGGCTAAGCTCACAGCCTCGCGTGGCTCGGACGTGCACCTCCACTGGTTCGCGGCGAATCGTCAGGCCGCCTCCCGTGGGTCGAGGTCGGCCAGCAGTTCCTCGCAAGCATCGAAGCCGAGCCGGAACAGCTCGTTGGTCGCGGCGTCTTCTTCCCTTGACTCGCGCTCCGTGACGGATTCGAGAAGGACCCGTTCGGCTTCGCCGTGGAGGCGCTGAAGCAGTTCCATCAGGTCCTCGGCTGGCATGGTCAGCTCGAACGCTTTGCGCCCGTCGCGCCCGTTCCGAATCGCTGCCCCGACGGGCGGCTTTTGTCGAGGGGGCCAACCACGCAACCGAGAAGCCTTTAGCCTTTTCGCGTGCCCAGCCTCCGGTGGTCTTTTGTTTCTGCGCTAGCCAGCGTCGCGCTCTTGGTGGGTTGCGGCGGTGGCGATCCGACGGGCGCTTCGACCGCCGGGCGACCTCCGCTGCCCGCCCAACCGAAGCTCGGAAAGGTGGCTCCCGGGTCGATTCCGAGTCGGAGCCTGTCGAGGGCCGACGCCCGCAAGCTGAAGGCGTTCGCCCTGCGCAATCGCTATGTGCGCGGCGTCGTCGCGGGAAGCCACCCCAGCGTTGTCGATGTCGTCCCGTGGCTCTCGGAAGGGGGGCGGGAACTGATCGGGGGCCGTGTGGAGATTCGCCTCGGTTCGCCTGTGCGCCTGGTCGACGAGCGCCTGCCGGGGACGATCTCCCCGAATCGGAAAGCGCCTCCTGGGACGCCGACGCTGCATCGATTTGCGCGGTTCTCGGCGACCAACGTGACGGAACTGGACGTATCCGTGGAGCTTGACGGCGGGCGAGCGGTGCAGATCGAACCCGCGGGCGACGGGGCCAAGGTGACGAAAATCGAGCTCATCGGCCCGCCGCCGAAGAACCCGGCATACGCGCCCGAACCCGGGTACTAGCGTGGCCCGGAGCTTCTGTCCATGTGTAAGCGACACGGGGAGTTTGGGCCTGGGAGGATCTCGTGATCCACGGGCAAGGGCAAAACGACGAATATGAGGAGAACGTGATCCTTGAGCAGGCGAGGCGCTACGAGGACGTGATCCTCGAGGAGGCGCGACGAGCGATTGCGGCGCAGGCGGCGAGCCTTGACGAGCTTCGCACTCGAACCGGGGTTCTCCTGGCGGCTGCCGCCGCTTCCGCGTCTCTTCTGGGCTCGGCTGCGGCGAATACGGGGGTGAACCTGAGCTTCCTGGGGGGAGCGGCTCTCGTTGCCTTCGTGCTCGGGGTCGGGTCGTGCATGAAGGTGCTGCTGCCGAAAAGGGACGGTTGGACGTTCATCACCAGCCCCAAGCTCCTGATCAACGACTGGGTCAACACCGAGCGGAACGCCTCGATGCAGTTGTTTCTCGCTGAATCCCTGGAGGAGTACTACTGCAGCAACAAGGAGCGGCTGGACGCGCTTTTCAGGTGGTTCGGAGCGGCCGCCATTTGCATTGCGGTATCCGTAGTATTAGGATCTGCTCAACTGTCTGTCAGTCACTAGCGATGGCCATCCAGCCCAAATCCGAAAAGCCAAAGCAGCCGGGGATTCCCAAGCCGCGGGACCCTGAGCAGAAGCCCCCGCCCCCACCTCGGATTCTGCAGCCGCCGCCTGTCAAGCCTGGAATGCCGCAGACGGGCGGCCTCGACGGCGTGCCAGAGGGAACCGCGGGTAGCTAGCGCCTGCGCTCCGGAGGGCCGACCTCCGGGCGACTACGATCCCGCCAGTGGAGAGTGAGCGGGAGACTCGGGAGCAGCGAATAGATCCACGGCTGGAGGCCGCTGGCTGGCCGGTCGCGACTTCGAACGGGGAGACGCCGGAAACGACTCTGTCGCCGGCGGCGCTGCCGGAGCTGCCGACGCTCGAAGGCCCCGCCGACTACGCCCTTTGCGACGCCCAGCGGATTCAGGCGGTGGTGGAGGCCAAAAAACTTACTGTTGGCCCCCAGAACGTACTGACGCAGGCGGAGCGTTACTCGCGAGGGGTTCAGCAACAGCCGCGCTACCAGGGCGAGTACGGCGTGCCGTTCCTCTACTCCACCAACGGGGAGCAGATCTGGTTCCACGACGTGCGCCGCGAGCAGAACCGGTCGCGCTGGGTGGCGGGCTTCCACACCCCGCTGGCGCTGGCGGAGATGCTGAAGCGCGATTTCGACGCCGAGTTGACGGCTCTGAGCGCGCTCGAGCCAAACGCGATGTTGCGTCCTTACCAGGTGCAGGCCAACGAGGCGATCGAGCAGATGATCCGCGACGGCAAGCGCAAGATGTTGGTCACGATGGCCACCGGCACCGGCAAGACCCTGATGAGCGTGAACGAGATCTACCGTTTGATGAAGTCGGGGGTGGCGCAGCGGGTTCTGTTCCTCGTCGACCGCCGCGCGCTCGCCGCGCAGACGGTGCGCGCCTTTGCCTCCTTCGAAGCCGAGCCGGGGCTGAAGTTCGACAAGATCTACCCGGTCTACTCGCAGCGCTTGCAGCCAGTCAGACTTCGGCGACGAGCCGTTCGACCCGAACGTGATGCCGGATTCGCTGCTGACCGAACCCAAGCTCGGCGATGCGTTCGTCTACGTCTGCACGATCCAGCGGATGACGATCAACCTCTTCGGCGGCGAGAAGGCGGTGACGATCGACGGCGAGTCCGTGGACGCCGACGTCGATCAGCTCGACATTCCCATCCACGCTTTCGACCTGATCGTCGCGGACGAGTGCCACCGCGGCTATTCGGCGCAGGACCTGTCGATCTGGCGCAAGACGCTCGACCACTTCGACGCGATCAAGATCGGCCTGACCGCGACGCCGGCCGCGCACACGATGGCCTACTTCGAGAACCTCGCCTACCGCTACGAGTACGAGCGACGCCGTTCGCGAGGGCTATCTCGTCGACTACGACGTCGTCCGCGTTCAGTCCGACGTGCGCATGAACGGCGTCTTTCTGAACGAGGGCGAGCAGGTCGACGAGGTCGACCCGGAGACCGGTGCGAAGCAACTGGACCTGCTCGAGGACGAGCGCGAGTTCGACGCCTCGGCGATCGAGCGCGAGATCACCGCCCCGGACTCGAATCGCAAGATCCTCAAGAGATGAAGCGCTACGCCGACGAGCACGAGAGCGAGCACGGCCGGTTCCCGAAGACCCTGATCTTCGCCGCCAACGATCTGCCGCACACCTCCCACGCCGACCAGCTCGTCGATCAGGCTCGCGACATCTTCGGCCGCGGCGACGCGTTCGTCGCCAAGATCACCGGGCGCGTCGACCGGCCGCTGCAGCGGATCCGCGAGTTCCGCAACCGCCCGAGCGCCGAGCATCGTCGTCACCGTCGACCTGCTGACCACCGGCGTCGACATCCCCGACCTCGAGTTCATCGTCTTCCTGCGGCCGGTCAAGTCGCGCATCCTGTTCGAGCAGATGCTCGGCCGCGGCACCCGCCTCGGGGAGAGGGCGGTCCCGGCAAGGACCGCTTCGTGGTCTTCGACTGCTTCGACGGCACGCTGCTCGAGTACTTCCGCGGCGACCACCGGCATCACGGCCGAGCCGCCGGAAGGCGACACCAAGAGCGTCGTTCAGATCGTCGAGGAGATCTGGCAGAACCAGGACCGCGACTACAACACCAAGCGCCTGGTCACGCGCCTGCAGCGCATCGACAAGCGGATGAGCGGCGAGGCGCGCGAGTTGTTCGCTCGCTTCATCGCCGACGGTGACCTCGGGAGGTTCGCCGCCGACCTTCCCGAACTGCTCGGCTCGGCCTTTGCCGCGACGATGAAGATCCTCCGCGACCCGGACTTCCAGCGGCTGCTGCTGGACTACCCGCGTCCGAAACGTACGTTCCTCGATCGCCCCCGAAGTGACGGACACCGTGTCCTCGGAGTGGCTGATCAAGGGCGGCGACGGCCGCGAGTACAGGCCCGACGACTACCTCAAGGCGTTCGCCGCCTTTGTCCGCGCCGAGGGCGAGAAGATCGAGGCGCTCTCGATCCTGCTTTCCCGGCCCAGGGATTGGAGCCCGAGGCGCTGATCGCGCTCCGGGATTCGCTCAAAGAGGCGCCCGAGCACTTCACGGAGGCCAATCTCGAACGCGCTCACCAGGTCGCCAACCACAAGGCCCTGGTGGACATCATCTCGATGGTCAAGCACGCCGCGCTCGATACCGCACCGCTGCTGACCGCGGAGGAGCGGGTCGAGGCCGCCATGCAGAAGGTGTCCGCGGGCCGCGACGCTGAGCGCCGAGCAGAGGGCCTGGCTCGACCGCATCGGGCAGCACCTGGTCGAGAACCTCTCGATCGACCGCGACGACTTCGAGCTCGTGCCCGTGCTCTCGGACCACGGCGGCTGGGGCAACGCCAACAAGAGCTTCGACGGCCAGCTCTCCGAGCTGCTGGCGGACGTGAACAGGGAGCTTGCCGCCGCATGACCGATGTCGTCTCACGCCTCTGGGGTTTCGCCACATCGCTGCGCCACGATGGCGTCGATTACGGCGACTACATCGAGCAGCTCACCTACCTGCTGTTCCTGAAGATGGCCGACGAGCAGGACGTCGAACTGCCGAAGCGGACCGATTGGCCGCATCTGCGCAGCCGCAGCGGTGTCGCCCTCGTCGAGAGTTACGAGGATGCCCTGCGCACCCTTGGCAAACAGCCGGGGATGCTCGGCGACATCTTCGCCGGCAGCCAGAACCGGCTGGCCAATCCCGTCAAGCTGGCGCAGCTGATCAAGTCCGTCGACGAGACGGAATGGACCAGCCTTCAGGTCGACGTCAAGGCCGCGGCCTTCGAGGGGCTGCTGGAGAGAGCCGCCGCGGAGGGCAAGAAAGGCGCCGGCCAGTACTTCACGCCGCGGCCGCTGATCCAGTCGATGGTACGGCTGCATCAAGCCCGACCCGCGCGTCTCGAAGCAGTTCGCGATCGGCGATCCGGCCTGCGGCACCGGCGGCTTCCTCGTCGCCGCCTACGAGTGGCTCAAGGATCAGACCGGCGGCGCCTTCGACCGCGACACCGCCAGGCGCATCCGCACCAGCACGTACTACGGCCAGGAGCTCGTCGCCCGCCCGCGCCGCCTGGCGCTGATGAATTTGTACCTGCACCAGGTCGAGCCGCACATCGCCCTCGGCGATTCGATCTACGAGGCGCCGACCGGCCAGCGATTCGACGTCATCCTCACCAACCCGCCGTTCGGTACGAAGGGGGCCAACCAGGCACCGGCGCGAGACGACTTCGTCATCGAGACCTCCAACAAGCAACTCAACTTCGTCCAGCACGTGCTGACGCTGCTCAAACCCGGCGGCCGCGCCGCGATCGTCGTCCCGGACAACGTCCTCTTTGCCGACCAGGCCGGCGGCGTCTTCAAAGTGCTGATGGAGGACTGCAACGTCCACACCGTGCTGCGCTGCCCGCGGGGCACCTTCGCGCCGTACACCGCCGGCACCAAGACCAACGTCATCTTCTTCACCAAGGGCCAGCCGACCAAGGCACTCTGGATCTACGACGCCCGCGCCAACGTGCCGACCATCACCAAGAAAGCCCGGCCGCTGACGCCCGCGCACTTCGCCGAGTTCGAGCGCTGCTACGGAGACGACCCGCACGGCCTCGCGCCGCGCTCCGAGAGCGACTCGCCGGGCGAGCGCTGGCGCAGCTTCGGCCTCGACGAGATCATCGAGCGCGGCTACAAGATCGACAGCTTCAAGTGGCTGCGCGACGAAGAGCTCGACGATCCAGACGAGATCTTCGACCCGGGCGAGCTCGTCACCGACGTTATCGCGGAGCTGCAGCTCGCCTTCACCGAGCTGCACGAGCTGCAGCGGCTCCTCGACGACACGGAGTCGGCGGTGTGAGCCAGGGGCAGGGCGGCTCGCTCCCGACGGGATGGGCAGGGGTTCCACTCGACGATCTGCTGGTTTCCCTGGAGTCGGGCAAGCGCCCTCGCGGCGGCGCCCGCGGGGTCTTGGAGGGCGTCCCGAGCCTGGGTGGCGAGCACCTCACCTACGCCGGCGGCTTCGACTTCACGAACGTCAAGTACGTGCCGCGCGAATTTGCCAGCTCGATGCGGCGCGGCCACATTCGAACCGGTGACGTCCTCATCGTCAAGGACGGTGCAACCACGGGCAAGACGACCTTCGTCGGCGAGGGGTTCCCCTTCGCGGAGGCGGTGGCGAACGAGCACCTCTTCGTCTGCCGGCCGGTGGAGCAGGTGCTGCCTGCCTACCTCGCGGGATATCTCCAGTCTCCGCAGGGTCAGGAGCGAATGCTGGATCACTTCAAGGGCTCGGCCCAGGGAGGGATCAACCGGACCTTCGCCACCGGGACGATCGTGCCGGTCTCTCCCTTTCCCGAGCAGCAGCGCATCGCCGCCCGCCTCGGCGCGATCGAGCGCAGCCGCACGTCCATCGCCGCCAGCCTCGAGAACGCCCGCGCCGCACTCGCTCGCTTCCGCACCGCGGTGCTGGCCGCCGCGGCCTCGGGCCGCCTCAGCGAGGATTGGCGCCCGCTGCACCCAGACGGCGGGGTGGAGGAGCTTCTGGCGCTTGCCGAGGATCGTCGACGCGCCGCGGTCAAGCGCTTTGTCGAAATCCAGCCCAACCCGCATGGCGCTGGCGACGATCTCCCCGAGGGCTGGGTGCGGGCGCCGCTCGGGCTCTTGCTCGACGAGTTGAAGTACGGCACCAGCAAGCGCTCGGCCTACGACCAGCCCGGCACCCCGGTGCTGCGGATTCCGAACGTCAGCACCGGCGCCCTCTCGGTCGAGGACCTCAAGTACGCGGACCTCGACGACCGCGAGCTGGCCGCTCTGCGACTCCGCGAGGACGACCTGTTGATGATCCGCTCCAACGGCTCGGTGCAGCTCGTCGGCACCACCGTCGCCGCGACCCCGGCCGCGGAGGGCATGGCGTACGCGGGCTACCTGATCCGGCTCCGGGTGGACCCGGAGGTGCTGAGGCCCGAGTTTCTCTGCCTGGTCCTCGCCTCGCCGCAGCTTCGTCGTCAGATCGAACTTCCGGCCCGCTCGACGAGCGGCGTGCACAACATCAACTCGCAGGAGGTCCGAGGGCTCTTCGTCCCGGTTCCGAGCCTCGACGAGCAGGCCGAGATCGTCCGCCGCGCCGCGACCGCCCTCGCCACCGCCGATCGGCTCGGCGACCGGATCGAGAAGACGGCGACCACGCTCGACCGGGTTTGGCGAGCATCGCTGGCCAGGGCGTTCGCCGGCGAACTCGTCGCCGGTGAGGCCGCCCTGGCCGCGGAGGAGGGTCGCGACTACGAATCCGCCGAGGAGCTTCTGGCGCGGTGAGGCCAGCCGCAGGCCCTACGCCTGCGGCTGGATGTTCTGGTTCACCCGGAAGCGGTTGCCGGGGTCGTAGCTGGCCTTGATCTGGGCCAGGCGGTCGTAGTTGTCGCGGTAGCTCGCCCGCACTCGATCCTGGCCCTCGTCCATCATCATGTTCACGTAGGCGCCGCCGGCGGCGTGGGGGTGGAGCGCTTCGAAGTAGTCGACGCACCAGCTGCGGATGCCCTCCGCGTCGGCCGGCTCGGGGCTGACGCCGGCGAAGACCGAGCCCCAGAGCGCGTCGCGATAGCCCCAGGGGGTCTCGCTCGGCCCGACGTCGTGCACGGCTCCGTCGATCGGGTACAGGTGCATCGTCGACTGCATGGTCGGCATCTCGGCGCCGAACTTGGCGTGGGCCTGGACCGCGTCGTCGGGGATCTCCTTGACGAAGTCGGCGCGCCAGTACCACTGGTCTCCGGCCGGGTAGATCGGGTCGAAGGCGCTCTGCAGCGCCGGGAAGGGCATCGGCTGAGCGCCGTGCAGGAGGGGCTCGGGCAGCGCGTCGAGGAAGGGCGCCATCGCCGCGGCGGCACCGTCCGGCTCGCCTACGTAGCACCAGACGACCCCGCAGACCTGGCGCCCGTGGAGCTGGTCGGGGAAGGGCGGCGCCGGCGGCACCGAGGTGAAGGCGAAGAAGCCGTTCAGCTCGCGCGGGGCGCCGGGCAGGAAGTCGCGGTAGGCGGCCAGCACCTCGGCGCCCTGCTCGACCGGCCAGAAGGTCGGGCCGCCGACGACCGTGTCCACCTCGTGCAGCCGGAAGAGGAAGGAGGTGACGACGCCGAAGTTGCCGCCGCCGCCGCGCAGCGCCCAGAACAGGTCGGGATTCTCATCGGCGCTGGCGCGGACTCGCTCGCCGCTTGCCAGCACGACCTCCGCCTCCAGCAGGTTGTCGATCGTGAGGCCGCATTTGCGGCTGAGGTGGCCCATGCCGCCGCCGAGCGTGAGGCCGCCGACGCCGGTGGTCGAGATGATGCCGCTCGGCGTCGCCAGCCCGTGCCGGTTGGTCGCCGCGTCGGCTTCGCCCCAGGTGCAGCCGCCGCCGACCCGCGCCGTCCGGGCTCCCGGATCGACCTCGATTCCCTTCAGACCCGAGAGGTCGAGGACCACGCCGTCGTCGCAGGTGCCCAGTCCGGCGCCGTTGTGGGCGCCGCCGCGCACCGCCAGCAGAAGCTCGTGACTGCCGGCGAAGGCGACGATCTTGGCGACGTCGCCGGCGTCGGCGCAGCTCGCGATCAGGGCCGGCCGGCGGTCGATCATCGCGTTGTAGACCTTGCGGGCCTCGTCGTAGCCCGGGTCCTCGGGCGCGGTCAGTCGTCCCTGGAATCCGGATATCTCGCTGCGGGCCGACTGCATCAGGGTGGTGGGGGTGCTCACGTGTTCCTCCTAGTTCTCGTCACATTCGTCTCAGCCGAGGCTAGGGCGCGCGAGTTCCCCTGTCATGACCTGACCTGACCCACTTCGAACCCTCCCGGCGGCGGTCGATTTCAGGTGGGAATAGTCAGGACTGACTATCTTTTTCCCCATGGACGCTGAGACCCCGGGCCTCCCGGGCTCGCTCCACCCGAGCTCGACCTCGCCGTTCGTCGGGCGCGCCTCCGAGCTGGAGAAGCTGCGGACGCTGATGCCGCGAGCCGAGGGCGATGGGCGCCGCGTGGCGCTGATCGCGGGCGAGCCGGGCGTCGGCAAGAGCCGCCTGTCGCGCGAGTTCGCCGCCCAGATGGCGGCGGCCGGGGCGCTCGTCCTCTACGGCGCCTGCGATGCGGTGGTGCGGACGCCGTACCGACCCTTCGTCGAGGCGCTCGATCGCCTGGTGCGGGTGACCGCGACGGCGGAGCTGCGAGCCGCGCTCGGGGCCGGCGGCGGCGAGCTGACCCGCCTGCTGCCGGAGCTGCCGGCCCTGGTCGGCGAGCTGCCGCAGCCGGTCGAGGCCGATCCGGACACCGAACGGCACCGCCTCCACACGGCGGTGGCCGACCTGCTCGCCAACGTCAGCCGCGGCAGGCCGGTGCTGCTGGTGATCGAGGACGGGCACTGGGCGGACGCCCCGACGCTGCTGCTCCTGCGGCACCTGGCGCGTTCGGCCGGGAGCGGCCGGCTGCTGCTTCTCGCCACCTTCCGCGACACCGAGGCCGAGATGCCGGAGCAGCTCTCGGAGACGCTCGCCGACCTGCGCCGCTCCGACGACGTCGTGCGCATGCGCCTCTCCGGGCTCTCCGGGGCGGAGGTCTCCGACCTGGTCAACCGCGCCGCCGGCGGCGACCCCGAGCCCGATCTGCGCGAGCTCGCCGCCACGATCCACGACCTCACCGCCGGCAACGCCTTCCTCGTCTGCGAGCTCTGGCGCGCCCTGGTCGAGACGGAGATGGTCGAGGTCGCCGGTGGGCGGGTCAGGGTGACCCGGCCGCTGACCGAGCTCGGCACCCCCGAAAGCGTCCACGAGGTCGTCAGCCAGCGGCTCTCGCGCCTGGCCCCGCGGACGATCGACCTGCTCGAGCTCGCCGCCGCGGCTGGGCCGGAGTTCGAGCTGGAGCCGGTCCGCCGCGCCGCCGGCCTGGCCGAGCCGGAGCTTCTCGCCGCGCTCGAGGAGGGGGTGGCGAGCGGGATGATCGAGGAGCTTCCCTCGCAGCGACTGGCCTGCCGCTTCACCCACGAGATCGTGCGGCGGGCGCTCTACGACCGGCTCTCGCGGCTGCGGCGGGCAGAGCTCCACCTCCGCGTCGGCGAGGCTCTCGAGGGCGCTGGCGAGACCCCCGACCGCGCCCTCGCCGACCTCGCCCATCACTTCGGCGCCGCCGCTCCGTTCGGCGGCGCCGAGCGGGCGATCGGCTACAACCTGCGGGCGGCGCGGGCGGCGAGCGCCGCGCTTGCCTTCGACGACGCCGCGGCGCGCCTGCGCACCGCGATCGAGATCGGGATCGAGGACGAGGCCGGGCACGCCGGCGCCCTGCTGGAACTCGGCTCGGCCAGTCATCGGGCGGGCAAGGCGACCGATGCCCTGGAGGCCTTCGCGGCCGCGGCCGCGATCGCCCGCGCGCTAGACAGCCCAGAGCTGCTCGCCCGCGCGGCGATCGGCTACGAGGAGGCCTGCTGGCGCCCGGGCGTCGCCAGTCGCGAGGCGATCGAGCTGCTCGAAGAGGCGCTGGCGGCGGTTGGCGCGGCGAGCGACGAGCTGCGGATCGGCCTGCTGGCCGGGCTTGCGCGGGCGCTCAGCTTCGAGGGCGAGTCCGAACGCGGGGCGATCGTGCGCGGCAACGCCGTCGAGCTGGCAAGGCGCCACGGAAACCGCGCCGCGCTCGCGAAGGTGCTGGTTCGCTCCTACTGGGCGCGCGGCACGACCCCGCTGGAGGAGATCCTGGCGATGCTGACCGAGGCGCGGGACCTGGCCCAGGAACTGGGGGACGCCGAGGTCCAGGCAGAGGCGATGGCCTGGCGGGTGCCGACCTTCGTCGCCCTCTGCGACCTCGACTCCGCGCGGGCGGAGGTTGCCGTCCTGGGCGAGATGGCCGAGCGGACGGCGCAGCCGTTCATGAACCACGTGGCCGAGCACTACGGCGCGGCGATCGCCCTCTGCGACGGGAACCTGGCGGCAGCGGAGGCGATGGCGGAACGCTCGCACGACTGGGGCCGGCTGCTGACCGGGCGCGACGCATCCGGCATCCACGGCCTGCAGATGTTCGGCATCCGCCGCGAGCAGGGGCGGCTGGCGGAGCTGGCGCCCGCGGTCCGGATCCTGGCCGGCGATGGCGACCGCGAGGGGGCGTGGCGGCCCGGGCTCGTCGCCGTCCTCACCGAGCTGGGGATGGAGCAGGAGGCGAGGCGGGAGCTCGCGAGGCTCGCCGCCGAGGGCATCGAGGGCTTCCGTCCCTCGCTGTGGCTGGCGACGCTCACCTACCTGAGCGACGCCAGCGCGGCGCTGGACGACGAGGCGATGGCGGCGATCGTCTACCCCGAGCTGGAGCCGCTGGCGGGGACCAACGTGATGATCGGCCACCTGGTCGCCTGCTACGGGAGCGCCGACCGCTATCTCGGCATGCTCGCCGCGACGCTGGGGGAGGCGGGGCTGGCGGAGGAGCACTTCGAGCGGGCGCTGGAGCAGAACAGGCGGATGGGGGCCTCGACCTGGCTGGCCCACACGGCCTACGAGTACGGGCGCTTTCTCGGGCGCGGGCGCGGGTCCCGCGAGCGGGCCGAGGCCCTGCTCGACGAGGCGGCCACCCTGGCCGAGCGGATCGGCCTGGAGGGGCTGCTGGCGAAGATCCGCTCGCTGGGCGTCGCCGCCCCCGGCGCCGACCTCCCCGGCGGGCTCTCACCGCGCGAGGCGCAGATCCTGGAGCTGGTCGCCAGGGGGCTCAGCAATCGCGAGATCGGCGAGACGCTCTCGATCAGCGAGCACACCGCGGCCAACCACATCCGCAGCATCCTGCGCAAGACCGACTGCGCGAACCGCACCGAGGCCGCGTCCTATGCCCACCGGCACGGGCTCGCCTCCGAATGAGCGGAATTGCCTCTGTGCGAGCGGAAACCCGCGCTACGATCACTCGATGGCCCTTTATGTGATCGAGCGCAGCTTCGCCGATCAGCTCGACCTCAGCGATGACGACGTCGAGCTGATTGAGGAGATCAACAGCGGCGAGGGAGTGCGCTGGCTCTTCTCCTTCCTCAGCGCCGACCGCCGCCGCACCTACTGCCTCTACGAGGCGCCCTCGCCCGAGGCGATCCTGGCCGCCGCCCGCAAGGCGAACGTCCCGGCCGACGCCGTCGTCGAGGTGGACGCCGGAACCCCGCAGTTCTCGGACCGCCTGCGCGACTGGGCCGACGCCGTCGGCTGAGCCGCCCGGCCGCCGGCTTCGCCGGCGAAACCAAGTGGTAGTGGTGGGGCGGCTCCACCCACCCTTGACAGAATGCGCCGATGGAAGATCGTCATCTCGACGCTCTGCGCCGGATTCAGGAAGCCGACGGCGGTTTGCGGCGGGAAGCGGCTGAGGAGCCGGTGGAGCCGGCGCCTGTTGCGGAGCCGCTTCGCGACCCCAGGAAAGTCGCGGTGATGCACGGGCGCGACCTCGAGGCGAGAGGTTGGATGTTCGACTGGTTGCGCCGGATCGGCCTCGATCCGCTGGAGTGGGGCGAGCTGGTCGACCTGACCGGCAGGGGGGCTCCCTACAACGGCGAAGCGGTCGCGGCTGCCTTTGAGGCTGCCCAGGCCGTGGTGGTCCTGTTCACGCCGGACGAGATCGCGGCCCTGCACCCCGATCTCGATCGCGGCGGCAATGCGCCCGAGGGGCAGGCGAGGGCGAACGTGATCTTGGAGGCGGGGATGGCACTGCAGAGCCACCCCGTCGAGACGATCCTCGTCGAGATCGGCAGCACCCGCGCAATCTCCGACCTCGCCGGGCGCAATGCCGTTCGCCTGGACGGCCATCCGGCTGGGCTGAACGCCCTGGCGAGCCGCCTGAAGACCGCGGGATGCCCGGTAAGGCGCGATGGCAGCGACTGGCTGGACACCAGCGTGCTGGAGCGGCTCGGCGCCCATGGCCGAGAGGTGCGCTGGCCGGCGGCCGCCGGTGGGATCGTCGCAACCGCGGTCGAGGAGTCCCCGTACCGGGTGTTCCGGATCCGCGATTCTCGCCTCGAGGAGCGTCTCCACCACGGCACCCACTGGTTGGGCTGGTCGGAGATCGGGACGCTGAAGTCGAAGGCGATCGGCCTCGCTGCCTCGAGCCTTGGGTCTGGGCACGTCGAGGTCTTCGTCCTGCTCGAGGACGGCGAGGTGCTTCACACCTGGTGGCGCGATGACGATGGCTGGCAGTCGGTGCCCGATTCCCTCGGCCGGCCCTTCGGCGGCGAGCCCGTCTCCAGAATCACCGCCGCCAGCCAGGGGGAAGGCCATCAGGAGGTGTTCGTCGAGGCGGCGAGCGGCGCGATCGGGCACATCTGGTATCTCAAGCGCCATTGGCGTCGCAGCTCCGATCCATCGACCGGTCTCGGCGATGGATGGCGGCGGTTCGGCTGAGCAGCCGTCGGTTAAGGTCGGCCGCATGAAAACGCGGGTGTTGGTCCTGGGTGCGGGGTTCGGGGGTCTCGAGCTGGCCACCTCTCTGTCGGAGGGGCTGGGCGACGAGGTCGAGGTGACGCTGATCGACAAGGGCGACGGGTTCGTCTTCGGCTTCTCGAAGCTCGACGTGATGTTCGGGCGCAGGACGGCGGAGGAGGTCCGGCTCCCTTACGCCGACCTCGCCAAGCCGGGAGTGCGGCTGCTGCGGGAGACGGTCGTCGCGATCGACCCCGAGGCGCGATCCGTCGCCACCGATGCCGGCGTCCACGAGGCCGACTTCCTGGTCGTCGCGCTCGGCGCCGACTACGACCTCGACGCGACGCCGGGGCTGGCCGAGGACGGCAACGAGTTCTACTCCGTCGTCGGCGCCGAACGGGTGGCCCGGTTGCTGCCCGAGTTTGCCGGCGGACGCGTCGTGATCGGTGTCTGCGGGGCTCCCTTCAAGTGCCCGCCGGCGCCGAGCGAGGCAGCCCTGCTGCTGCACGACTACCTCTCCGAGCGCGGGATCCGGGATGACTGCGAGATCACCTTCCTGATGCCGCTCGGCAGCCCCGTGCCGCCGTCGCCGGAGACCTCCGCCGCGCTCCTCGCTGCCTTCGCCGAGCGCGAGATCGGCTTCCGGCCGGGGGCCCGGATCGCCTCCCTCGACCCCGGACGCAAGGTCGCCCTGCTCGACGGTGGCGACGAGGTTCCCTACGACCTCTTCCTCGGCGTCCCCAAGCACCGGGCGCCGGACGTCGTCGTCGCCAGCGGGATGACGACCGACGGCTACATCCCGGTCGGCCCGGCGACGCTCGAGACCCGGTTCCCGGGTGTCTACGCGGTCGGCGACGTCACCACCGTGGGAGTGCCGAAGGCCGGCGTCTTCGCCGAGGGGGCGGCACGGGTCGCCGCCGCATCGCTGATCGCCCGCATCCGCGGCGGCGAGCAGCCGGACCCCTACGACGGTCTCGGCTCCTGTTACATCGAGTTCGGCTCGGGCCGGGTCGGCCGCGTCGACGTCGACTTCCTCTCCGGGCCGAAGCCGAGCGGCAGCTTCCAGGAGCCGTCGACCGCCATTGTTGCCGAGAAGGAGCACTTTGGCGCCAGTCGCCGCGCCCGCTGGTTCGGTCGCTGAGCCGGCTTAACTGCGTTCCAGCACGACGATCGGGATCTCCCGGTCCGTACTCTGCTGGTAGTTGTCGTAGTCGGGCCACTCGGAGACCATCGTCTTCCACATCTCCGGCTTCTCCTCGGCGCCGGCGGTGCGGGCCCGGGCGGGGAAGCGGTCGCCCTTGACCTGCACCTCGACCTCGGGGTTTTCGACGAGGTTCAGGTACCAGGCGGGGGGCGCGTCGGAGCCGCCTTTGGAGGCGACGATCGTGTAGGCGTCGCCGTGCGGGGCGTAGATCAGCGGCGTCGTGCGCTGCGCGCCGGACCTGCGCCCGGTCGTCGTCAGCAGCAACGTCCTGGTCCCCTGCCAGTCGTGGCCCTCGGCGCCATCGGTGGCCCGGTAGCGGTCGACATGCTCTTGGCCGAACAGCATGTCCCGATGCTAGCTGAGTCGGTTTGTGGTCCTGCCGGGGTTGGTCAGCTCTCCGCGCCGAGCTCGTCGCGGCGCCCCTCCAGGAAGCGCCGCTCCGCCTCTGAGCTGACCAGCTCCAGCGCCTGCTCGTAGGCGCGGCGGGCGTCGTCGGCCCGGCCGAGCCGGCGCAGCAGCTCGGCCCGCGCCGCGTGCAGGTGGTGGTAGCGGTCGAGGTCGAGGCGGTCGATCAGGGCCAGCGCCGCCTCGACCTCGCCCGCCTCGGCGATCGCGGCGGCGCGGTTGAGCTCGACCACCGGCGAGCCGGTGCGGCGGGCGAGCTCGCCGTAGAGCGCCGCGATCTGCGGCCAGTCCGGCGGCCGCTCGAGGTGCAGGGAGGCGATCGCCGCCTGCAGCGCGTACTGGCCGCGCCCGCCGAGCGCCAGCGCTCGGTCCAGCGCCACCCGTCCCGCGGCGATCTGCTCCTGGTCCCAAAGCGAGCGGTCCTGGTCGCCGAGCAGGACCACGGTGCCGGCGGCGAAGCGGGACTCGCGACGGGCGTCGTGCAGCAGCATCAGCGCCAGCAGGCCGTGCGCCTCGGGCTCGTCCGGCATCAGCTCGGCCAGCGCGCGGCCGAGCCGGATCGCCTCGGCCGAGAGCTCGTTGCGGCCGCTGTAGCCCTCGTTGAAGATCAGGTAGACGACGGCCAGCACCGTGGCGAGGCGATCGGGGAGCAGGTGGTCGGGGGGGACCCGGAAGGGGATGCCGGCGTCCCTGATCTTGTTCTTGGCCCGGACCAGCCGCTTCGCCATGGTCGGCTCGGGGACGAGGAAGGCGCGGCCGATCTCCGCCGTGGTCAGGCCGCCGAGCGTGCGCAGCGCCAGCGCCACCTGGGCCTCGGTCGCCAGGGCGGGATGGCAGCAGGTGAAGATCAGCTCCAGCCGTTCGTCGGGGAAGGTCGTGTCTGCGATCTCGTCGTCCACGGTTTCGGGAACCTCAAGCAGGCGGGTCTTGGCGGCCAGGGTGCGGTCGCGGCGGATGCGGTCGATCGCCTGGTTGCGCGCGGTCGCGATCAGCCAGGCGCGCGGATTCGAGGGCGTGCCCTGGCGCGGCCAGCGCTCGGCGGCGATCGCGAACGCCGACTGCGTGGCTTCCTCGGCGCGGTCGATGTCGCCGAGGAAGCCGACGAGGGTGGCGAGAACGCGCCCCCACTCGTCCCGGAAGACGCGCTCGATCAGCGTTCCACCACGGGTCGCACCTCGATCGCCCCGCCCAGCCGGGCGGCCGGGATCCGGGCGGCGATCTCGAGCGCGGCGTCGAGGTCGTCGGCCTCGAGCAGGTAATAGCCGCCGAGCACCTCCTTGGTCGTCGCGAAGGGCCCGTCGGTGGTCAGCGGCTGGCCGTTCTCGACCCGCACCGTGGTCGCGGTCTCCGCTGGCTGCAGCTGGTTGCCGCCGCTCACGCCGGGGGTCTCGGAGATCGCGTAGTACTCGCCCAGGATCGCCTGCTGCTCGGCCTCGGAACGGTTCTCGAACCCGTTCATGGAGTCGCCCGAGTAGATGAGGAGCATGTATTGCATCGTTGCCTCCTTGGAGTGAATGGTCGCAGCTAAGACGAACGGGATCTGCGTGGATGGACAGGCCCGCGGAACCGATCTTGAGTAGGTTCTCGGTCGATGGCAACGCCCCTTGAGATCGGCACCCGTTACGAGCGCCCGCCGGCGGATGGGCCGGAGTGGTTCCACGACGTCCTCGAGCGGGTGCGCGGCGAGCGCGACGGCGACGTTCCGATCCGGGTCGAGGCGACCACCGGCCACCGGGTCGATGGGCTGCTGGTCGAGGCCGACCCGGCGATCTCTCCCGGGCCTCACGGCAAAGTCAGCCTCAACTCGCACGGCGAGGACCTCGTGATCGGCTCCGAGATGATCGCCGCCTTCACCCTCCTGCCCGGCAAAACCGCCGCGCGCAAGGACGAGGGCGACTGATCCACTAGCGCCTCCGCTCCGCACTGTCGGGTAAATCCCCCTCCCCCAAAGGAGCAGCGATGGACCCGAAAATCAACATTGAGCGAGTCGACGTCGACGGCGCGATTCGCGAAACTGCGCACGAGGCAAGCGAGGCGCTGGAGAGCGGCGACACCCGCCTCTCCTTTCTGAAGAAGGCCGGTCTCGCCGGCGGCGCGGTGATGGGCGGCGGTGCGCTGCTCGGCGCCCTCGGCCCGGCCGGCGCGATGGCCGCCGGCGGCAAGGGCCGGCCGCCGGCCAAATTCGGCAAGGGCGACGTCGGCATCCTCAACTTCGCCCTCACCCTGGAGTACCTGGAGGCCGCCTTCTACAACGAGGCGACCGCCAACCAGAAGAAGTCCTCGTTCATCAAGAACAAGCAGACCCAGGTCTTCCTCAAGACCGTGACCGCCGACGAGAACGCCCACGTCGCCTATTTGAAGAAGGCGCTTGGCAGCAAGGCGGTTGCCGCTCCCAAGGTCGATTTCGGGGCGACGACCGCGAGCGAGGCGTCCTTCATCAAGACCGCCGTGGCGCTGGAGAACACCGGCGTCCACGCCTACTCGGGTCAGGCGCTGAACATCAAAACGCCGGCGACTGTCGCGGCGGCGCTCTCGATCCTCACGATCGAGGCCCGACACGCGTCGGTGGCCGGGCTGCTGCTGAAGGCGACGCCTGGGAACATCACTCCCGACGGTCCCTTCGACACCCCGTTCACGGCGAACGAAGTCCTCAAGGCGGTCGCAGCGACCGGCTTCCTCAAATAGAGCGTCCCAGCTCGCAATCGGAGGTCACCAATGCCCAACATCGGACCAATGGAGATAGCAATCGTCCTGATCATCGCCCTGATCGTCTTCGGGCCCAAACGCCTGCCCGAGCTGGGCAAGTCGCTGGGCAGGGGGATCCAGGAGTTCAAAGGAACCATCGGCGGCGAGAAGGCCGAGCCGGCCGCGCCGGCGGTCGAGGCGCGGCCCGTCGCGGTTGCCCCCGGCCCCGCGGCGGAGGCTGCGCCGACCCCCGAGCAGCGGGTCTGAGCGAGAGACGATGCCGCGCGTAAAACCGATCTCGCCCGAGGATGAGGTCAGCCTCGTCGAGCATCTCGACGAGCTGCGCGCGCGCATCGTCGTCTCACTTGCGGCCTTCGGGGTCGCCCTCGCCCTCTGCTTCTGGCAGAGCGACCTGCTGCTCGAACTGGCGAGCGGGCCGCTTCCCTCCGACCACGACAAGCTGATCACCTTCGGCGTCACCGAGCCGTTCACCACGACCGTGACCGTCGCCGCCTACGGCGCGATCATCCTGGCGCTGCCGGTGATCCTCTTCCAGGCCTACGCCTACCTGCTGCCGGCCTTCAGCAAGCGCGAGCAGCGGGCGATCCTGCCGCTGCTGCTGCTGATTCCGGTCCTCTTCATCGCCGGCATCGCCTTCGGCTACTTCGTCGTGCTGCCGGCGGCGGCGAAGTTCCTGCTCAACTTCAACGACTCGCAGTTCAACATCCAGGTCCGCGCCAAGGACTACTACAGCTTCTTCGCGCAGACGCTGCTGGCCTGCGGCATCGTCTTCCAGATCCCGGTCGGGATCCTCGCCGTGACCAGGCTCGGCATCGTCAAGGTCGAGCAGCTGACCAAGAACCGGCGCTACGCCTACCTCGGCTGCGCGGTGATCGCCGCGGCGCTGCCCGGCGTCGACCCGGTCTCGATGCTGCTGGAGACGGCGCCGCTGATCGTGCTCTATGAGCTCAGCATCGTCCTCGCCCGGGCGTTCGGGCAGCCGCGCGCTCAGGCCACGGCCAGCACCGCGTAACGCAGGCCCAGGCCCAGGGCGAGCACCCCGAGGCCGCGCCGCAGCAGCGTCTCCGGCAGGCGCGACTGCAGGCGGGCGCCGAGGTAGGTGCCGCCGAGGCCGCCGAGCCCGATGCCGATGCCGAGCGTCCAGTCGGGGGCGATGTCGCCATCGCCGCCGAGGCTGAGCAGGGCGAAGGTGGCGACGCCGGCGACGGAGGTGAGGAAGGTCGCGGTGAGGGCGGCGGGGGAGACCTCGAACACGGTGTACCCGAGGCCGACCAGGATCGGGCCGAGGATCGAGCCGCCGCCGATTCCGTAGATGCCGCCGACTACCCCCACCGCGAGGGCGAGGACGACGATCAGGCGGCGGCGATTGCGGTCGGGCGGCGCCGCGGGGGCGGCGGGCGCGGCGAGGGCGAGCCAGGCGCCGAGCGGGACCAGCACCGCCGCGATCGCCAACAGGAAGGCCTCGGTCCCGCTCAGCAGCTGTGCCCGGATCACCGCCCCGGCGATCATCCCGGGCAGGGTGCCGAGGACCAGCAGCCGGGTCAGCGGCCCGCTCAGCCGGCCCTCGCGGTGGAAGCGCAGCAGCGCCCCCGGGATCGCGATCAGGTTGTAGAGCAGGTTGGTCGGGGTGACCGCCGGGCTCGGCGTCTGCAGAACGCTGATCTGGACCGGCACCAGGAAGACCGCCCCGGAGACGCCGACCGGGGTCGTGAAGACGGCGATGCCGAAGGCGAACAGCGCCCCCAGAGCAGCGTCGCTCAACACCGAAAGCCCGGGAGACAGCGAATGTCTAGTTCGTTGATCGAGATAGGCGATTAAGCCTATCCCGACCCGGCCCTAACGCCTTTTTACGGGCTCCGGTGCCGGCAGTTTGAGGCGCTGCCGGGCCGCCGCGACGGCCGAGACCGAGGAGCGGCAGGCTTTGGCGATCGCGCCGTCGCCGTGGTCGGGGCGGCGGCTGACCTCGAACTCGATCAGCGCCGCGCGCCGCAGTTTGGCGCGGACTTCGATCGGGCTGTCGTCGGGTGCCGAATCCAGCGCCGCCTGCGCGGCGCGGTCGCGCCGGCAGTTGAGGCAGAAGATCCCGTCCGCGCAGCGATCCCAGGTCTCGGGGAACTCCACCCGCTGGCCGTCGATCCGGCCAACCGAGACGCCACACTGGTTGCAGGTCCACTTCTTTGCGGTGCCGGGTGCGGTTGCGGTGCTCATGCGGCCACCTTTGCCTTGCTGCGACGACGTCGCCGGCGCCGCTTTTGCGCGGCGGAGGAATTGCCGTTGCCGTTGGGGTTGTTGGAGCTGGAACGGGGGGTCGAGGCGGTTTCGGTCTGGACCGAGCCGGCGGGACGGCCGAGGTCGAACTCGCGGCTGAGGCCGAGGTCGCGGGCGATGCGCCGCATCTCCCCGACCTGGTCCTCGAGTACGAAGCTGATCCCGGCGCCGCGGTTGCCGGCGCGGCCAGTTCTGCCGATCCGGTGCACGTAGGCGTCCTGGTCGCCGGGGGCGTCGAAGTTGATCACGTGGGTGACGTCGGCGACGTCGATCCCGCGGGCGGCGACGTCGGTGGCGATCAGCGTGTCGACCTCGCCTTTCTCGAAGCGCGCCAGCGCCCGTTCGCGCTGGCCCTGGCTCTTGTCGCCGTGCATGGCGACGGCGTCTACCTCACGGCTGCGAAGCCGTTTGACGAGCCGGTCGGCGCCGCGCTTGGTACGCACGAAGACGAGGGTACGCCCGCGCTCGGCGTCCTTTAGCTGGATGGTGAGGTGGTCGAGCTTGGCGCTCTGGGACTCGACGTGGACGAAGCTGTGCTCGATGTCGCGCTCCCTGTGCTCGGTCGGCTCCTGGGTGTGGCGCCGGGCATCGCGGGTGTAGGCGGCGGCGAGCTTGCCGGTCGCCCCCTCCAGCGTGGCCGAGAAGAACAGCGTCTGACGGTCGTTCGGGGTCTGGGCGACGATCCGGCTGACCGCCGGTTTGAAGCCCATGTCGAGCATGCGGTCGGCCTCGTCGAGGACGAGCAGGCGGACCTGGCGCAGGGTGATCGTGTTGCGGCTGAGCAGGTCCTCGAGCCGGCCCGGGGTGGCGACGACGATGTCGGCGCGGCGGGCGGCGTTGCTCTGCGGGCCGAAGCCGACGCCGCCGTAGACGGCGGCGATGCGCAGCTGGCGGGCACGGGCGATCGAGTCGAGCTCGTCGACGATCTGGCTGGCCAGCTCGCGGGTCGGTGCCAGCACCAGGGCCGAGAGGCCCGCGCCGGCGGTGATGTTGTCGACCATCGGGATCCCGAAGGCGAGGGTCTTGCCCGAGCCGGTCGGGGACTGGACCAGCAGGTCATGGCCGGCAAGCGCGTCGCTGACGACCATCTGCTGGACCGGGAAAGGCTTGGTGATGTCGCGCGCTGCGAGCGCGCCCACCACAGGGTTAGAGATGCCGAGATCGGCAAATGACTTCAAGTATGTGCTCCTTATATGTGCGATTCAGGGAGATCCAGCAGCCCCAAAACGCCAAAAGCGCACAGAGGAAACGGAACCTCTCGGGTGGCGTTGACGCCAAACCCGACCGAACAACCGTAGCAGGCCGGCGTTTTTGGCCTGCTTTTAGGCACTTTTTGACGACCGCGAGCGGCCCCCGGGGTACCGGCCTCCTACACTTATCCGATGCCGTCGCCGGCTGGAACAGAGCAGACCTACACGCTGTACCGGCGTGGAATCGAGCTGCTCGAAGACGGCGACTTCGTCGACGCCACCGAGCCGCTCGCCGAGGCGGCGCGGCGGGCACCGGAGAAGTCCTCGGTGCGCGAGGCGCTCGGCCGCGCCTACTACCGCGCCGGTCGCTTCCGCCAGGCGGCGATCGAGTTCGAGGCGATCGTCGAAACCCACCACGTCGACGACTACGCCCACTTCTGCCTCGGTCGCGCCCTGAGCAAGACCGGCCAGCTGGAGCGCGCCCGCCACCACCTGGCGCTGGCCTCCAACCTGCGCCCCGACCGTAGCGACTACCGTTTCTACCGCCGCCTGCTCGACGTCTGAGGCGACCTCAGAAGCCCTTGACCAGCTTGCCGACGGTTTCGGCCGAGAAATAGGGGCCGAAGGTGCGCGACCTGTTGTTGAGGTGGAGGTAGGTGTTGACGCCGTTGATCTGGGTGCCGTCGCCGATCAGCCAGCCGCCGCCGCTGGCGCCGGGCGCCCAGTGGCAGCGGATGCCGAGGGTCGGCGGGCCGGGGAAGGGGTTGGAGAGCAGGTCGTCGCCGATGTAGGGCGAGGAGCATTTCTGCATGTACCTGGTCTCGCCCGGATAGCCGAAGGTCTGGAAGGTCTGGTGGCGGGTCAGGTCGGTGACGATCGTGGCGCCGCCGCCGACCGCGTCGGCGACGTTGACGCCTTCGGAGTTGGGCAGGGTGAGGAAGGCGCCCATGTCGAAGTCGGGGTTGCCGTGGTTGGTCCACTGCTGCGGGGCGCGGATCTCCTTGCGGCGGGCGACGAAGGACCCGAACGGGGCGACGCCGCCGTTGTAGGCGGGGACGAACTGGAGGTAGTTGGACCAGACGCTGGGCTCGCTGTCTTCACGGCCGCTGTTGATGCAGTGGCCGGCGGTCAGCACCAGCTGCCGGGTGGGGCTGTTGATCGCCGTCCCCGAGCAGAAGCCGGCGAGGTTGCCGCGGCGGATGAAGATGCGACCGTTGAACGAGTAGGGCGGGACATTGGGCGTGGGGACGGAGAGGAAGCTGGCGCTGGCGCCGCTCCCTGCGCCGGCGGCGCCGACGCGGAGCCTGGCCTTGCCGGCGCCGACGACGAGGTCGAGCGGGCGGGCGTTGCGCATCCGCTCCGGGGTCCAGTAGCGCGCGACCCGCGCCGCTTCGGCGCGCTCCTGGGCGCTGACGGCGCTGCGGTCGCCGGGATGGGTCGACTGTGGCGGCGCCGCCCCGGCGCCGGCGGCGCTGACGGCGACGATCGCCAGCAGCGCGACCAGAGCCGCGAGTAAGCCCGCGACGCGTGAGTGGGCACGGTGCGAGCGCCGCTGCATCTCCGGGGAGGATAGTGGTCGCCAACCGGGCCCTGGCCCAATCGGCGACCACGGCGCGGCGTCAGCTGACGAGCGGGATCACGCAGCGGTATCTCTTGGCGGAGGTGGAGAGCGCGGACCCCACTTCGGCGGCGGCTGAGACCGTTGCGACGCTGTACGAATTGAGTGAGGTATAGGTCGCTAGGTTGCCCGTCCACTCATCCCCAGCCGCCAGCACGATCCCCGGCTGCTGCGAGAAGGCCACCAGCGACAGCGCAGCGGGCAGCTCGCCGCCCTGGGTCGCGCAGGAGAGCGCCGCCGCCGGCGCGCTGACCGCCGCCTCGCTGCTGCTGCTCTGCCAGCAGGCGCCGGCGAAGAGGCGGGCCGGCGGTTTGCAGCCGGCGCTGTGGCCGTTGACCTTGACGGCGTCGATCGCGTTGACCGCGTTGAGCGCGGTCTGGGCGTCCTGGGCGCTGTCGGCCGTGTCGGCGTGGACGGCGCTCGGCACCTGGCCCAGGGTCGAGGCGTCGACCTGGATGCCGGTGATCGACCCCGGCGCCAGCGCGTTCGCCGGGACCGACCCCGGCGCCAGCATGCTGCCGGTGATCGCCCCCGGCTTCAGCCGGTTGCCTGGGATCGAGGCCAGCGCCAGCCGGTTGCCCGGCAGCGAGTTCACCTTCACCGCCTTGCCGTCGATCCTCAGCTTCGCCTTCGTCTTCTTCGCGTAGACGTCGCCGTCCAGCGCGGCGACCAGCGCGATGCACGCGACCAGCAGCGCCGGCGCTTGCCGGCGGAGTCCCCTAGCCATGATCTCCCCCTCGTTCGGTGGTTAGCGGGTTCCGGAAACGCCCGGGTTTCCCAATCCGTCGCGAGCCTAGCCCGGCAAACCGGTGCTTGGACGAAAATCCGGGCGGCGGGATCGCGGATAGACTCGCCCGCGTAATCGGTCGGTGGTCAAGGGAAGTCCGGTGCAAGTCCGGAGCGGTCCCGCCACTGTGACCGGGTCAAGCAAGTCGCGGGCGCCCTGCGCGCCAGCCACTGGGGAGGACACAGATTCCCCGGGAAGGTGCGGCCGAGCGCCCCGGAAGCCAGGAGACCTGTCCCCGGCCAGCCATGACAACCCTCGAGGAAAGGGTGGCTTAAATGCCAAGACTCATCCCATTCCGGCTTGCCGCCGCCTGCGCGCTGGCCCTAGCACTGTCACTGCCGTTCGCCGCCAGCGCGTTCGCCAAGGGCGTCTCCGTCGATCTCCGCGTCGTCGGCAAGGGCGGCAAGGTGCTGACCGAACAGACGCTCAGCACCGGCACCACCGCGATCAAGACCAGTCCCCAGGCCACCTGCTTCGGCGCCGGCACCGGCGGCAGCGGCAAGTCGGTGACGGTCAGGGGCGCGACCGCCCTGGGCCTGCTCGGCCAGGCATCGAAGTCGACCGCCTCGTTGCGGCCGCTGCTGATCACCGACGCCTTCGACTTCGGCCTCGGCATCTGCGGGGTCGGCGCCAGCAAGGTCAGCGGCAAGGCGTCCTGGTACCTGAAGGTCAACCACAAGGGCGCCACCGTCGGTGGCGACGCGGTCAAGCTGAAGCCGGGCGACGAAGTGCTTTGGGACCTGGCGCCGTCCTATCCCTACCCGAACGAGCTGGCGCTGGAAGCGCCCGACGTCGCGCTCGGCGGGCAGTCGTTCCAGGTCACCGTCTACTCCTACGACGAAAAAGGCAAGCGCAAGCCGGTCTCCGGTGCGACCGTAACCGGCGCCAGCGGCCCGACCGATTCGGGCGGCAGGGCGACCGTGACGCTCAGCGCCTCCGCCGCGCTGGTCGCGACCCACGGCAAGGACATCCCCTCGCCCGCCGCGGAAGTCTGCATCGGCATCGCCTGCCCGGCTGGCCCATATAAGTGAGCCGTAGCCGCGGCACGGCGGTCGCGATGGCGCTGCTGCTGGCAGCGCTCGCGGCCGCCGGCTGCGGTCTCGGCGCCGGCGCCGGTATCGGCGACGTCGAGCTGACGGTGACGCGGGACTTCGGTGCCACGCCGGTTCTCCAGCGTGAGATCGAGGCGAACGAGTCCGACACGGTGATGCGGGTGCTGGAAGGCAGCGCCGAAATCTCCACCCGTTACGGCGGCGGCTACGTGCAGTCGATCGAAGGGGTCGAAGAAAGCGAGCGCGGCGGCCATCCCTACGACTGGTTCTTCTTCGTCGACGGCGTCGAGTCGCCGATCGGCGCCGCCGACTACGCGCTGGAGGGGGGCGAGCGGATCTGGTGGGACTTCCGCGACTGGTCGGCGACCAACCACGTCCCGGCCGTGGTCGGTTCCTGGCCGGCGCCCTTCAGCGACGGCTACGAAGGCAGGTCGCACCCGGTTGCCGTCGAGTGCGAGGGCGGGGGAGGCGCCTGCGCGCGGGTGCGGCAGGCCCTGGAGGCCGCTGGCGTCAGCGTCGCCAGCGGCTCGCCCGCCGGCGCGATCCGCGTCCTGGTCGGACCCTGGGCGCAACTGCGTTCCGACCCGGCCGCGGCGCTGATCGAGGCCGGGCCGGAGGAAAGCGGCGTCTACGCGGACTTCGAGCGGCGCGGCGGCGGCTACGAGCTGGTCGGCCTCGACCCCAGCGGCGCCGCGAGCCATGACTTCGGCCCCGCCGCCGGCCTCGTCGCCGCGACCCGCCGCTACGAAGCGCCGCCGACCTGGATGGTGACCGGAGCGACGCCAGCCGCGGTGCAGGCGGCCGCCGGTTTGCTCGACGGCGCCAAGCTGCGCGACCATTACGCGGTGGCGAGCGAGGACGGGAAGGAGACGCCGCTGCCGCTGCAGGTGCGCTGAGATGAGATCGCCGTTTGCCTATACGCCGCGGCCCGGGCCGCTCCAGGCGGCCTCGCCGGGCGCCGCCGTCGCCTACCTCGGCGCCCTCGCCGTGGTCGCCTTCCTCTACTCGAGCCCGCTGGTGCTGATCGCCGCGGGGATCGCCGCGGCGCTTGCCGGCCGGCTCGCCGGCGCCCGTAAGGCGGTGCGGGCGGCTGTCCGGCTCGGCCTGGCGATCGCGCTGCCGATCGTCGTCGTCAACGCCCTGGTCGTCAACCGCGGCGAGACCGTGCTGGCCCGGCTCGGCGACTGGCCGCTGCTGGGCCAGGTCGACATCACCGCCGAGGCGCTCGCCGACGGCGCCATCTTCGGCCTCCGCGCCGTCGTCGCGATGATCGCCTTCGCCGTCTACTCGGCCTGCGTCGATCCCGACCGGGTGCTGCGGGCGCTGCGGCCGTTCGCCGGGCGCTCCGCCCTCACCGCGACCCTCGTCTCCCGGCTGGTCCCGGTCGCCGCCGCCGACGCCGCTCGCCTGCGCGACGCGGCGCGCCTGCGCGGCCCCGGCGCCGCCGAGGCCGGCCGCGCCCCGCTCGCCCGCCGCCTCCTCTCCGGCTCCCTCGACCGCGCCGTCGACGTCGCCGCCACCCTGGAGCTGCGCGGCTACAGCCTCGAATCCGGACGAGCGATGCGTTCTTCATCTGTGGGCTGGAAAAGGCGGCGCTCGTCGTCCGGGCGGCGAGCCTCCCGGTACGACCGTCGCTTCTATCTCGCCGGTGGGCTGGTGTTGGGTGCGGCGATCGTTGCCAAGGTGCTCGGCGCCGACGACTTCCACGCCTACCCGACGGTCCAACTCGGCCTTGGCCCCGCCACCGTGGCCCTCTCGGCACTCCTCATCCTCAGCGGTCTGGCTCCGCTGCGCCGCAGGCCCAAGCGCCGGGTCGCCGCGACGGGTCCGCGGCTGACTTTGTCCCCGCCGCGCGGCCCGGGCGCCGCGCCACGATCGCACGACCTCAGCGCTGCCGCCCCCCGGCCTGGCGCCGCTCCGCCCTTGGGGGCCGCAGGTGTCTGAGTTGGCGATCCGCCGCCGCGCCGCGCCGGCCCTCGCCGTCGAGCGCCCTCGCCTACACCTACCCGCGAGCTCCCCGTCCCGCCCTCGCCGACGTCTCCCTGGAGATCGCCCCCGGCGAGTTCGTCCTCCTCGCCGGCCGCTCCGCCTCCGGCAAGTCGACCCTGCTCAAAGCCGCCTGCGGACTGGTCCCGCACTTCCACGGCGGCGAGATCGAGGGCACCGTCGCCGTCGCCGAGCTCGACGCGATCGAGTCGGGACCGGGGGAGCTGGCCGCTGTCGTCGGCTACGTCGCCCAGGACCCCGAGACCCAGGTCGTCTCGACCACCGTCGCCGCCGAGATCGAGCTGCCGCTGGAGATGCGCGGCGATGGCCCCGCCTCCCGCGCCCGCGCCGTCGAGGAGGTCGCGCTGGCCCTCGCGATCCCGCACCTGCTCAACCGCACCGTCGACACCCTCTCCGGCGGCGAGCTCCAGCGCGTGGCCCTCGCCGCCGCGCTGGTCACCCGCCCCAGCCTCGTCCTCCTCGACGAGCCCACCTCCCAGCTCGACCCCGTCGCCGGCGACGAGCTGATCTGGCTCCTGCGCCGCCTCAACGAGGAGTGGGGGGTGGCCGTCCTCCTGGCGGAACACCGCCTCGAGCGCTGCCTCGCGGCCGCCGACCGAGTCGTCGCCATGGACTCGGGCGCCATCGCCTTCGACGGCTCTCCCGGCGACTTCCTCTCCTGGTCCCAGGCTGCCGACCCGGCCTTGACCACGCCCGCGGCGCGTCTCTTCTCCCTCGCCGGAATCACTCCGCTCCCCGTCGGCGTCCGTGCCGCCCGCCAACTCCTCGCGTCAGCTGGCCCGGCTCCAGAGGCGGCGGGTACCCCCTCCGAACGTCTTCAACTTCTCGGCCGACGCGCCCACGGCCAGCCGCGAGCTCTCCACCCGAGCAAGTTAAGAGAGGAGGGGGTACCCGCCGCCTCGGACCCCGCGCTAGCCACCCGCGACCTCTGGGTCGAGCTCTCCCGAGACGACGCACCCCACGACGTCCTCCGCGGCATCGACCTGCAGCTGAGCCGCGGCGAGCGGGTGGCGCTGATGGGCCGCAACGGCGCCGGCAAGAGCACCCTGCTGAAGGCTGCCGCCGGCCTGATCGAGCCGGTCCGGGGCAAGATCGAGACCCCTGGCGGGATCGCCCTGCTGACCCAGAACCCCAGCGACTATCTCGTCAGGGAGCGGGTCGGGGACGAACTGCCCGGAGATGCCGGGCTGGCGGCGCTTCGCGTGGTCGGCCTGGAGCACGCGATCGACGCCGACCCCCGCGACCTCTCCGGTGGCGAGCGACAGCGCCTGGCCCTGGCGATCGCCCTGGCCGGCCAGATGGAGGGGGAGGAGCTGCCGGGCCTGGTCGCCCTCGACGAGCCGACCCGCGGCATGGACCGCACCCGCAAGGACGAGCTCGTCGCCCTGATCGGGGATCTTGCCGGCCGCGGCGCCGGCGTCGTCGTCGCCACCCACGACGTCGAGTTCGCGGCGGAGTTCGCCGAGCGCGTCGTGCTGCTCGGCGAAGGGGTCGTCATCGCCGACGGCCGCGCCGGCGAGGTCCTCTCCGGCGGCTGGTACTTCGCCACCGAGGTCGCCCGCGTGCTCGACCTGCCCGGAGTCGTCACCCCCGAGCAGGGCGCCGCGGCGCTGCGCGGGGCGGGGGAGGGGATCGAGTGAGCTGGGAGCTGACCAGCTTCCTCATCCTCGGCGCCGTCCTGCTCGCCGGCTTCGCCTGGTACGAGCGCTCGCGGCCGCCGTCGCAGGTCGTCGCGCTCGTCGCCGCCCTGGCGGCGCTGGCGATCGCCGGCCGCATCGCCTTCGCCGCCTTCCCCAACGTCAAGCCGACGACCGACATCGTCATCTTCGCCGGCTACGCGCTCGGCGGCGCCCCCGGGTTCGCCGTCGGCGCCCTTGCCGCCCTCGTCTCCAACTTCTGGTTCGGGCAGGGGCCGTGGACGCCGTGGCAGATGGCCGGCTGGGGCCTCTGCGGAATCCTCGGCGCGGCGCTGGCGCTGGGCGGGCGCAACGTCGGCCGTCTCGGCCTCGCCGCGACCTGCGGCTTCGCCGGCATCGCCTACGGCGCCCTGCTCAACTTCTCGCTGATGGCGACCTACGGAGGGGAGCTGTCGCTGGAGCGCTTCGGCGTGCTGGAGGCGCGGGCGATCCCCTTCGACGTCGCCCACGCCGCCGGCAACGTCGCCCTGGCCCTGATCGCCGGCCCGGCGATGGTGCGGATGCTGGTCCGCTTCCGCGAACGCTTCGAGTGGGGCAGGGGAGATCGCCCCGCTGCGCCGGCGGTCCCCGGCGGTCTGGCCCCCGGCCTGCGCGGCGGCGGCATCGCCGCGCTGCTCGTCCTCGCCTTCGCGTTCGGGGCGCTGGCGCCGGCCCGGGCCGGGGCTTCCGAAGTCAGCCGCGCCGCCGCCTGGCTGGTCTCGGTGCAGAACGGGGACGGCGGCTTCGGCTCCTCGCCGGACGATGACTCCGGCGCCGAGATGACCGCCTGGGCGATGCTGGGGCTGGAGGCGGCCGGCCGCAACCCGCTCGACGTCGCCCGTGCTGGCCGCACCCCGGTCGACTTCCTGCGCCGGGCCGTCGGCGAGCTGAAGAGCCCCGGCGACCTCGCCCGCACGATCGTCGCGCTCGAGGGTGCCGGCGTCGACCCCCGCGAGTTCGCCGGCGTCAACCTCGTCTCCAGGCTGCTCGCCAAGCGCCGCGACAACGGCTCCTACGAAGGCTGGCCCGGCTCGACCGCCTTCGCGGTGATCGCCCTGCGCGCCGCCGACGCCACCGGGGGCCTGGAAAAGTCGCTCTCCTGGCTGCAGCCAGGTCCAGAACGACGACGGCGGCTGGGGCGACGTGCCGGGTTCGCCCAGCACCGCCGACGGCACCGGCGCCGCGATGCAGGCGCTCTCGCCCGACTCCAAGGCGGTCCACCGCGGCATCTCCTATCTGCGCCAAGCGCAGCGCCCGGGCGGCGGCTTCCCGCTCGGCGGCAACGGCGCGGTCAACACCCAGTCGACCGCCTGGGCGATCCAGGGCATCCTCGCCGCCGGCGGCGACCCCAGCTCCTACCGCCGCGGCGGCGCCAGCGCCCCCGAATACCTCGCCAACCAGCAGGAGAAGAACGGCCACTACCGCTACTCCAAGTCCAGCGATCAGACCCCGATCTGGGTCACCGCCCAGGTCCTCGTGGCCGCCGCCGGACAAGTACTTCCCAATCGCACCACCGCCCCGCGAACCCAAGCCATCCTCCAGCAGCGCCAGCACCGGCGGCGTCACTCCAGGAGCCACGAACCCTGTCCCAGCTCCGATTTCTCCCGGCACGGCCCTGCCGAGTACGCCCGGAGCCTCACCCGCCTCCCCAACCGCTCCCGGGAACGGGGGTGGTGGACCCCTCCCGAACGTTTTGCGCCCCCCGGGCCAGTCAGCCCCCGGGGCGTCAGCCGAAACGGTTCCCCCCGCGGGGCGAGAGAGGGAGGGGTCCACCACCCCCGAAACTGAGGCGGCGGCGTCGGACGAGTCAACCGACAGCGACTCGTCCAGTCCCGTCGGCGCAGTCGCCCTCGGCCTGCTCGCCGGCGCCGTCCTCTTCGCCGCCGCCCTCGGCGCCCGCCGCCTCTGGATGCGCCAGCGCTACGGCCTCTGAGGAACTGCATCAATTTCTTACCCTCCAAGGTTGAGAAGTTGATGCAGTTCGGGAGGGGTGGGGCTATACCCTCGACCGATGGACGTCGAGACGGCGATACGCAGCCGCCGCACCCACAAGGCCTTCGGCCCGGAGCCGCTGCCCCGCGAGCAGCTCGAGGAGCTGTTCGAGCTGGCCAGCTGGGCGCCCAACCACAACCTCACCGTCCCCTGGCGCTTCCGCGTCGTCGGCCCGGCGTCGCTGGGGCGGCTGAAGGCCGCGGCAGGCGCCGAGGACGCCGCCAAGCTCGACCGCTGCCCGACCCTGGTCGTCGTCTCCTCGCTGCTCGAGCGACGACCCGGTCCAGAACGAGGAGGACCTGCACTCGACCGCCGTCGCCTCCTACATCGTCCTGCTCGCCGCCCACGCCCGCGGCCTCGCCGGCTACTGGCGCAGCCCCGGCCTGCTGCGCGGGCGAGGAGGGGCGCGCCGCCGTCGGCCTGCCCGGCGACGAGCGCTTCGTCGGCCTGCTGCACCTCGGCCAGCCGCGCCAGGAGCGGCCGGTGCCGGCCCGTCCCGACGCCGAGACGATCGTCTTCCTCGACTGATGCTGACCCGCGCCGCCGCAATCGAGGCCATCGCCGGCCAGCACTTCGAGGTCGTCGTCGTCGGCGGCGGCATCACCGGCGCCGGCGTCGCCCTCGACGCCGCCTCGCGCGGCTACTCGGTGGCGCTGCTGGAGCGCGGCGACTACGCCGTCGGCACCTCCAGCCGCTCCTCGAAGATGGTCCACGGCGGCCTCCGCTACCTGCAGAACTTCGACCTCGGCCTGGTCCGCGAGGCGCTGCTGGAGCGCCAGCTGATGGTCCAGCTCGCGCCGCACCTCGTCTACCCGACCCCGTTCCTGGTCGCCGCCCTCGGCGAGGAGCGCCGCGACCGCAAACTCGGCCTCGGGCTGAACATGTACGACGTGATGGCGACGACCCGGGTCGGCCGCAGCCGGCGCGAGCTGCGCGCCTCCAAGGAGGAGGACGAGGACTTCTACTGGTCGCCCGACCGCCATCGCACGATCGACCGCGAGGAGGTGCTGGAGCTGGTCCCGGCGCTGGCCGCCCGCGACCCCAAGGACGCCTACCTCTTCTACGACTGCCAGACCGACGACGTGCGCCTGGTCCTGACCGTGCTCGGCGAGGCCGAGCGCTTCGGCGCCGTAATGCTCAACGGCGCCAACGTGACCGAGGTGCTCTCCGGCAACGGCCGCGCCACCGGCGTCGCCTCGGTCGAGGCCGAGTCCGGGCGAGCGCTTCGAGGTCGGCGCCGACCACGTCGTCAACGCGACCGGCGTCTGCGCCGACCAGATCCGCCCCGAGGAGGTGGTCGAGGAGGAGGACGTGCCGCGGATCGCGCCCAGCCGCGGCACCCACCTGATCCTCGACGCGGCCGACCTGCCGATGGGCCAGGCCGCCTGCATCGTCCCGGCCGGCGCCGGGCGGATGATCTTCTCGCTGCCCTGGTACGGGCGCACCCTGATCGGCACCACCGACAACGACTTCGACGGCGACACCGCCCACCCGCAGCCGGCCGCGGACGACGTCGGCTACCTGCTCGAAGCCGTCAACGAGTTCTTCGGCACCGCGCTCGCCCAGTCCGACCTGGTCGGCGCCTACGCCGGCGTGCGGCCGCTGATCTCCAGCGGCGACCCGCGCAAGTCGGTCGACATCTCCCGCAAGGCGGAGCTGTATGAGACCTCCTCGGGGATGCTGACGATCACCGGCGGCAAGCTGACCACCTGGCGGCGGATGGCGAAGCAGACCGTCGACCGCCTGGTCGAGCGCGAGGGACGCACGGCGCCCTGCCACACGGCCGAGATCCCGCTCGGGATGGAGGCGCGGGCCGAGGACCTGAAGGCGCCGGAGGGCGTCAGCGAGGACTCGCTCGGCCAGCTCGCCTTCCGCTACGGGCACGCCGCCCGCACCGTCCTCGAGCTGGCCTGGCGGGACCCGAAGCTGGCGCAGCCGATCGTCCCCGGCCGTCCCGACCTGCTGGCCGAGGTGGCGATAGCCGCCCGCCACGAGCAGGCCCGCAGCGTCGCCGACGTGCTGCTGCGCCGCACCCGGCTGGGGATCCTGGCCGCGCCGCAGCTGCGCGAGGCCGCCTCCGCCCGCCCGATCGCCGAGGTGCTCGGGGCCGAGCTGGGCTGGTCGCGGCGCCGGGTCAAGGCAGAGGCCGAGGCCTGGCCGCAGGCGGCGGCGCTGGAGGGCATCGACCCCGCCTCGGCCGGTTGAATAACCTGCCCCCGATGACCAAGACCGAGCTGGAAAACAAGCACATCGCCGAGCTGCACTCGATGGCCGCCGCGGCCGGCATCGAGCGCTACCGGATGCTGCCTCGCGCCGAGCTGATCGCGAAGCTGGCCGATGGGGATTCCGCGCCGAGCCGCCAGGCCGACCCCGAGCGGTGGCCGCGAGCAGCGCGATCGCCCGCCGCGCCGGCGCCGCCGTTCCGGCGCCAAAGCCGACTCCGGCCGCGAGGGGCGCCCCTCGGGTTCCGGCCGCGAGCCCCGCGCCCCGCGCCAGCCCGAGCGTGCATCCGCACCCAAGCCTGCGCCGCCCGCACCGCCGCCAGCCGCTGCCGCCGCCGCGCCCAGCGAGCCCGGGTCCCGCCCCCGACGCCGCCGCCGCCGTCGCTTCGGCCGCCGCGGCAAGAGGGCGTGACCTTGCAGGGCCTGCTGCTGCCGCCCGAGGCCGGTCGCCAGGCGCTGCTCTGCGCCGAGACCCGCGAGGCCTGCACCGCTCTTCTGCGCGGCATCGCCGCCGATCTCTCCGGCGACTCCAAGGGCCCCGACCCGGTGGCGCTGCTGATCGACCCCAGCCCCGAGGAGCTCGCCGACTGGCGCCGCGAGGCCCCGCAGGCGGAGATCGTCGCCGCCGGCCAGCCGCGCCACGCCAGCGACGCCCTCGCCCAGGCCAGCGCCCGCGCCAGCGCCGGCGACGACGTGATCCTCCTGGTCGACTCCCTGACCCGCCTCGGCGAGGCCTACGAGGACGCCGATGCCGCCAAGGAGTTCTTCGACGCCGGCCGCGCGGCTACGGGTGGCGGCACGTTGACGGTTGTCGCGGCCCTAGAGCGGCCCGCTCAAAGCTGAAGTTGACGAGGGTCTATCGCCGGTAGGCGATGCGGCGCCAGCTCGGCTCTTTGGAGAGCTCGATCAGCTCGGAGCTGCGGTCCGGCTGGACGTAGCCGAAGGTCTGGGTGCGCTCGTCGAAGACGACGTCGAGCTCGCCCTCCTTGACCCGCTGGTCGAGCCAGGCGCCGCGGAAGACGAGGCGGCGGATCCAGTGGACGAGGCTGCGGTTGGAGGGACCGACCAGGTCCTCCCAGTTCTCGTTGATGTGCTCGCCGAGGCGGGAGCTGGGCTCGGCGATCTCGCCGCTGACGGCGAGGTCGAGGAGGTCGTCCAGCTCCTCCTGGCTGAGTCCCTGGTGGACGAAGCCGAGCTTGACCGCCGCCTGCTCGACCCGCTGCCCGAAGTCGTCCTCGTTGAAGGCGAAGCGGAGCTCCCCGTACTCGAGCACGTAATCGGAGCCAGACTCGTAGTTCCCTCTGCGGGTCGTTTTCTTTTCCATATGAGTTGAAGCCCAACTGCCCCCGCAAGCCCAGCGGGAGCAGGTCCATGATCTTGCCGATCATCGTACGCCGGTGCCTGCTCGGGACGGTCACTGAACGGCCGTTTGCACTCGCCGGCCGCGGGGAATGGGATCGCTCTTACGCAGCGAGCCCAAGGTGATCGGGCTTGGCGGCCATCGCTCGGAGCGGAAGACCCGGGCGGTAAGAGGGGAGAGGTCGAGGCTCGCGGCACTTGGGCCGGGCATGCGGGGTAGCCCAGGCGCGATCGCCTCAGAGCCTGCCGCGCCGCCGCGTCTGCGGGCGCGAGGTGCCCGTTGCGGTCGATTTCCACAGCCGCCTGCTCGGCCTGGCGGGACTGAGCCGCGAGCGGGCCGGGGCCGGCCTGCTGCTGCCGCGCTGCGCCAGCGTCCACACCTTCGGGATGCGCTTCGAGCTCGACCTGGTCTTCCTCGATCGCGCGGGCCGACCGCTCGCCGTCATTCCTCGCGTACCGCCGCGGCGCCTGGCCTGGCGGCGTGGCGCCGCCGCCGTTCTCGAGGTCCCCTCGCCGCAGGGGGGAGAGTCGCCGCCGCCAGGACTTAGGGGGCCATGCTTCCGCAACGACAGGAGATCGCCAGCGTCGTCGTCTGCGAGGACGACGCGATGACGCTGGAGCTGCTCTGCGATCACCTGATGGCGGACCGCTTCGGCGTGCTGCCGGCGCCGAGCGCCTCCGACGCGCTGCGCCTCTGCCGCTACAACCAGCCCGACCTGCTGCTCCTCGATCTCTCGCTGCCAGACGCCTCCGGCCTCGACGTGCTGCGCGAGATCCGCGAGGCCGACGGGGTCGAGTCGCGTTTCGACCCGCAGCTGCCGGTGATCGTCCTCACCGGCCGCGGCGCCGAGACCGACCGCATCCGCGGGCTCACCGCCGGTGCCGACGACTACCTGACGAAGCCATTCAACTTCGAAGAGCTGCGCGCGCGCATCGGCGCCGTGCTGCGCCGCCGCGCCAGCCGCCGCGAGGGCCCGATCCGGGTCGGCGAGCTGATGGTCGATCCGCTGCGCCGCAAGGTGGCGATCGGCGAGCGCGAGGTGCCGCTGGCAAAGAAGGAGTTCACGCTGCTGCGGGTCCTCGCCAGCGACCCGACCCGCGTCTTCTCCAAGGAAGAGCTGCTGCGCGACGTCTGGGGCTATCGCAGCCCCGGCAAGACCCGCACCCTGGATTCGCACGCAAGCCGGTTACGGCGAAAACTGGACCCGGAGCACAGCCGTTACATCGTCAATTGCTGGGGCATCGGCTACCGCCTGATCGACGGCTGAGCTCCGGGTCTGCTGGCTAGGGGGCTCTACTTGGCCTTGCCCTTGGCGGCGGACTCGAAGTGGAGGATTGCCAGTCTGGTGCTGATCGAGTCGGACTTCTCGTCGCTCAGCCGCGTCGCCGCTTCCTCCTGGATCTCGATCGCCTTGTTGAGGGTGTCGGCGAGCAGCGCCGTGATCTCGGTCCAGCCCTTGTCGTCGAGGACGAGCGGGGTGCGGCTGACATGGGAGTCGCTGCGGGCGTCGATGTTGCCGGCCATCAGCGCCTCGGTCGCGTCCTGGCCGATCGTCTCGAGAATCGAGCCGGAGATGCCTTTGCGGGCCGAGGCCGGAATCTTCTCCCAGTCGCTGGCGCTGAAGAAGGCCCGCTCGGTGGCGCGGTAGAAGTGCTCGACGGCGCCGCGGCGGGGCTCCGTTTTCACCAGTTCGACGCAGTCGTACTCGAGCAGCGTTTTGACGTGGTAGCTGACGTTGCCGAGCGGCTCGCCGAGTTCCTGTGAGAGCTGGTTGGGGCTGGAGACGCCCTTGTGAAGAGAGGTGAGGATCCGCACGCGCAGCGGGTGGGCAAGGGCCTTGGCGAGCTGCTGGGTGATGCCCTCTGGGGAGGTTCGAGTCTGGGCCACAGGAAAATTCTCCGTTCTTTTGGGGGGCCGGGGACGGGGGGCTCGGGATGGTTTCCATCCCGGTTTCTAAATCAAGTATTCCAAAACGCTCCGTCGTTTCCGCGGTCAAGGACCTTTTCCAATGCGAAAAAGACTAAGTGGTGTACTCCTTTTGACACCAATCGGCGCGTGATGTGAACCCGTTTTAACGCCCAAACGGTCTTATCATGCGCACCCGCTGGCCCGAGGCGCCTGGCCGAGACCGCTTTGGGATGGCGGGTGCGCCCTTGTCGTCGCAAAGTCGATGGGCAGGGGGAGAGAACGCCGGCTCCGGTCCTTGGGGGACCATGTGGATCTGGACCGGCGGGGCGAGCCCGAGTTGAGCTTGGAGTTGGGACAGCTCGTCGCGGCCTGGCCGCTCGGCGCCTCGCTGGCTGCGGCGGTCGCATGCGGGGCCTGCGGGTGGGGCGGCGGCGGACGGCGTTGAACGAGGCGCTGCACGAGCTGCGCCGCCCGCTGCAGGCGCTGGCGCTGGCGATTCCCATGGCCGATCGGTGCCGCTGCCCGCGCTCCAGGGGTCGGTGCAGATGGCCGCCACCGCTCTGGAGCGGCTCGAGCGGGAGATCAACGGCGAGGCGGTCGCCGTCTGCAAGGTCGCCGATGCTTGCCGGCCCGCTGCTCGACGCCGCGGTCGGGCGCTGGCAGCCGCGCGCGGTCGCGGCCGGCGGTCGCTGTCGCTGCGCTGGCAGGCGGGCGAGGCGACGATCGAGGGCGATCGCTGCGAGGTGGCCCAGGCGCTCGACAACCTGATCGTCAACGCGATCGAGCACGGCGGCCCGGAGGTCGTCGTCGCGGCACGGACCCGGCGCCGGCGGGGTGGCGGTCTCGGTGATCGATTCCGGCTGCCGGGTCGGCCCGAAGCGCGGCGCGGCAGTCCGGCCTAGCTGATCGCCCGGCTCTCCGGGCCGGCGGCGGCACGGTCACGGGTTGCGCCTCGTACGGCGGACCGCGGCTGCCCACGGGGCGACTTCGGGCTGCATTCCTTGCCGCGGCGGGACCGAGGCGGTCCTCGAGTTGCCGCTGTCGGCCAGGCCCGGGGTGGGCGCGTGAGCCGGCGGGGCCGGGCGCTCGCTTTCGTGCTCGCGGCCGCTGGTCGCCGCGGCCGCCGCGGCGGCGGTCGCCGACGGTTACGGCGACAGCGTCGCCCGCGGCTACGGCGCGCTGCGGCCGGTCGTCGTCGCCCGAGCCGGCCTCGACGCCGGGCAGGCGATCGAGCCGCGCCAGGCCGCCGTCGAGTTGGAGCTGCGCCGGGTCCCGGCCCGGTTCGTGCCGCCCGGGTGCGCTGCGAGAATCCGGCCGCGGCGATCGGCCTGGTCCCCGACCGCGGCGATCCCGGCCGGCTCCTACCTGCTCGCCTCGCAGCTGCGCCCACCGCGAGCGGACGCCGGCGCTGCCCGGCGCTCGGGCGCGGCCGTCGCCCGGTCGAGATCGCGGTCAGCGGCGCCGAGGCGCTGCTGGTCGCCGGCGGCCAGCCGGTCGGCGCACGGGTCGACGTCGTCGTCACCACCGAACCGGACGGCTCGCGGCGCCGGGCCGCACCTACGTCGCCGCCGCCGCGGTGCCGCTGCTGGCGCTCGGGCCGGGCGCCGAGGGGATGGCGACGGAAGGCGGTCGCGGCGGCGACCCTGGGGCTGACCCGGGCGCAGGCGCTGCGGCTGATCGCCGCCGAGAGCTTCGCCCGCCAGGTGACCGTGCTGCCGGGGGGGTGACCGTGGCGGCCCGCGAGCGCCACGTCGCCGAGCTGGCCGGCGTGCTGCGCGCGCCGGCTGGTCGAGCGCCGTCGCGCGGAGGCGGCCGCCGGGCGGGCGAGGGCGGCGGCGACCTGCGCGAGGCGGTGCGCGAGCTGGTCGACGAGGAGGCGGCGATCCTGCTTGGCGCGCGCGCGACCGCGCGGAGATCGCGGCGCGGATCGTCCGCGACAGCGTCGGGCTCGGCCCGCTGGAGGTGCTGCTCGCCGACTCCGGCGGTGGAGGAGGTGATGGTCAACGGGCCCGACACGCGTCTACGTCGAGCGCGGCGGGCGGATCGAGGCGACCGACGTCGCCTTCGCCGACGAGGAGGAGCTGCGCAACGCGATCGAGCGGATCCTGGCGCCGCTCGGGCCGGCGGGTCGACGAGCTCAGCCCGATGGTCGACGCCCGCCTCGCCGACGGCTCGCGGGTCAACGTCGTGATCCCGCCGCTGGCGATCGACGGGCCGGCGGTCTCGATCCGCCGCTTCGGCGCCCGCCGGCCCGGGCCCGACGAGCTGGTCGCGCTCGGGACCCTGACCGCGGCGCAGCGCGAACGCGCTGGAGGCCGCGGTCGCGCGCGCGGCGCAGCATCCTCGTCAGCGGCGGCACCGGCTCGCGGCAAGACGACGCTGCTCAACGCGCTCTCCAGCTTCATCGCGCCGGGCGAGCGGGTGGTGACGATCGAGGACGCGGCCGAGCTGCGCCTGCAGCAGCCGCACGTGGTGCGGCTGGAGAGCCGGCCGGCCGGGGTCGAGGGGCGCGGCGAGGTGACGATCCGCGACCTGCTCCGCAACGCGCTGCGGATGCGGCCGGACCGGATCGTGATCGGCGAGGTCCGGGGGCCGGAGGCGCTCGACCTGCTGACCGCGCTCAACACCGGCCACGACGGCGCCCTCTCGACCGTCCACGCCAACTCGCCGGCCGACGCGCTGAGCCGCCTGGAGACGCTGGCGCTGATGGCCGGCGTCGGGCTGCCGCACGCGGCGGTCGCCGAGCAGGTGCGGCGCGGCATCGACCTCGTCGTCCATCTGGAGCGCCGTGCCGACGGCGCCCGGGTCGTCACCGAGATCGCCGAGGTCGTGCGGGCGGCGGGGACGACCGCTGTCCGCACGGTCGGCGCCTCGTGATCGGCGCCCCCGGTCTGCTGCCGGCCCTGGTCGGCGCCGCCGCCGGCGGCTTGCTGGCGCTGGCGGCGCGGGAGGCGCTGCTGGCCAGCCCGGCGGCGGCGCGCTGGCTGCGGCTGGCGCTGGAGCCGCTGCGACGGGCCGGGCGCGAGGGCTACGCGCCCTCGACCCGCGGAGCGGCGCCGACTCGCCGCGCTCGGCGCCGCCGCGGCGGTCGTCGGCGGCTGGCTGCTGGCGGGCCGGCGCTGGCGCTGCCGCTCTCGGTCGCCGGTCCGGCGCTCGCCGGCTGGGCGATCTCCAGCCGCCGCCGCCGCTACCGCGCCGCGGTCGAGCGCTCGCTGCCGGAAGTCGCGACCGCGGTCGCCGACTCGCTCAGCGCCGGCCGCTCGCTGCGCGCCTCGCTGCCGCCGCCGCCGGCTTCCTCGACGGCCCGCCGGCGGCCGAGCTGGCCCGGCTCGGCGCCGAGCTCGACCTCGGCGCGGCGACCGACGAGGCGGTCGAGGCCTGGCGGCGGCGGATGCGCTCGGAGCGGGTCGACGCCTTCGCCGCCGCGCTGCTCAGCCAGCGGCTCGCCGGCGGCGACCTGGCGGGGCTGCTGCGCCGCTTCGCCGCGGGCGCCGCGGAGCGCGACCGGGTCGCCGAGGACGCCCGCTCGGCGACCGCCCAGGCCCGCTTCACCGGCCTGCTCGTGGTCGCGATGCCGAGCGGCGGCGCCCTCTTCGCCGAGCTGATCCAGCCCGGCTTCGTCGCCAAGCTGCTCGGCTCGCCGCCCTCCGCGGCCTGCTGCTCGGCCTTGCCGCTGCCTGCAGCTCGTCGGCTTCGTCGCGATCAGGCGCCTCTCGCGGGTGGTCGAGTGAGCGCCGCCGGCGCTGCTGGTCGGCGCTCGCGGTCCTGCTCGGCTTCGCCGCCGCCCGCGAGCTTGCTGGCCGGCCGCACCTGCCGCGCGCTGCCATCGCTGCCGTTCGGCCTCGCCGGCCGCTCGGCTGCGGCGGCGCTGCGGCTGGGGCTGCCGGAGCGGCTGCGGCGCGTCCGGGCTGGAGGCGCGGCTGCCGCTCGCCGCCGTGCTCGTGGCGAAGCTCGCGGCCGCCGCCTGCGGTGGCCTGGTCGCCCTGGCCGCGGCCCCGGCGGCGCCGGGGCGGATCGCGCTGCTGGTCGCGATCGCGCTGCCGGTGGCCGGCTTCCTCGTCCCCGACGCACTGCTCGAGCGCGAGGCGCGCCGCCGCCGCCGGCGGCTGCTCGCGGCGCTGCCGGACGCGCTCGACCTGCTCGCGGTCAGCGCCGGTTCCGGTCGCGGTCCGGCGGCGGGCCTGGAGCAGCTGGCCGGGCGGGGGAGGGGCCGCTGGCCGAGGAGCTGCGACTGACGGTCGCCGAGCTCTCCTGCGGTCTGCCGCTCGGCGCCGCGCTGCGCTCGCTCCGCGGGCGGGTTCCGGGCAGCGAGCTGGCGACGCTGGTCGCCTCGATCGAGCGCTCGCGCCGCTTCGGCTCGCCGCTGGCCGAGCAGCTGCGCCGCCAGGCCGGCGCCCTGCGCCGCGACAGCCGCCGCGCAGGTCGAGGAGCGCGCCGCCCGCGCCGCGCCGAAGATCCAGCTCGTCGTCGCCCTGGTCCTCGTCCCCTCGGTGCTGCTGATGATCGCCGCCGGCCTGATCGCCAACGCCGGGACGCTGCTCGTCCGGGTTCTGAGGACGGGCGCGCCGGGGTCCCTGCCAACTCGCGCAGACCCACTCAGGAAGACTCGGCCGACTCCTCGCGCAGGCGGGGGGCGACGGCGGCGGTGGCGGCGCCGATCTCGTCGAGCTCCTCGGCCTTCTTCCTTGTGGCCGCTGACGTAGCAGCAGAGGGTGCCGTCGACCAGCTCGAAGGCGAACTTCTGCGGCGCGCGGTCGGTCAGCCAGACGATGAAGGTGGGGGCGAAGAGCTGGCGCAGCCAGTTGGCGTCCTGGCCCTTGCCGGCGAAGATCTCGTACTTCTCGTCGAGCACCTCGCTCTCCAGCTTGACCCGCTCTTTGGAGCGGCGGAAGACGTCCTCGAACTTCTCCAGCGCGCGCAGCCCGAACTTGCGCTGGCAGTAGAGCTCCGGCACGAGCGCCGACGCACTCCGGGACCGCGACCAGGCCGACCGTGTAGCGGTAGTAGTTGGTCTGGCGGTTGCCCTCGCTGTCGGTCGTCTCGTCCTCGTACGTATAGAGAGCGAGGATGCCTTCGAGCCCGGCGGCGAGCGAGCCGGAGAGGGTGCGCTCGGCGTAGCGGTCGTCGCCCTTGCGCAGCAGCGGCGTCGACGCCGGCAGTGGCGCCCGGCCGCCGAGTTCGAGCCCGTGCTGCTGGGCGTAGACCTGGAAGAAGGCGTCGGCGGCTCGGGAGTCGGCGATCGCGAAGACGATCAGCAGCGACGAGCAGGAGGACCGCGACCGCGGCGGCGCCGCCGATCGCCGGGCCGACGAAGACGGCGCCGGCGATCCCGGCGGCGATCGCGAAGACCGCGATCAGGACCAGCGTCAGCGGCCTGCGCAGCAGCCGCTTGAAGTGGAAGCCGCGCAGGTCGTTGGCGTCGTCGGGCGGCGTCGGGGGCGGCGGTCTCGGCCCGAGCCGGAGCGGGTGCTGACGTCGTCGGGCGCGCTCACCGGCTGAACCTACAGCGCGGCGAGCGGATGCAAATGGGCTTGCAGAGGGAGGTCGTGTTGCAAAGTGGGGGAGTGTGGGTTATTGTGGCGATCGAGTTGAAGCCCAGGACCGGGGTGGTGAGGTTCCTCCCACCTCATCACTCCGGTCCCAACTCTTTCCCTGGCCCTCCCGCTCAGAAAGGACTCGCCGAGGTGGCATTTCGGGGTCTCTACGAGCACAGTCTCGACTCCAAGGATCGACTCACGGTTCCCTCGCGGTTCCGCGCCTCGCTCGCCGACGGAGTGGTTCTCTCCAAGGGCTTCGACCCCTGCGTCTGGGTCCACACGACCGCCGAGTTCGAGCAGCTCTCCGACCGCTTCCTCTCGCCGCACAGCCCCTTCGGGCGCGACGCCCGCGCAGCTGCGCCGCCGCTTCCACGGCGGCTCCTTCGACGAGAAGCTCGACTCGGCCGGCCGCATCCGCCTGCCCAAGCCGCTGATCGAGCACGCCGGGCTCGACGGCAACTGCGTCGTGATCGGCGCCGGGGAGTACCTGGAGATCTGGAACGCCGACGCCTGGGCCAAGCAGGAGGAGGAGCTCGACGCCGCCGCCCCCGAGATCGCCGAGGGCCTTGCCGCCGCCGGCAGCCGCGTGATCATGAGACTTCATGCCGCCCGCAGCCAGCCCACCACAACCACCCGTCGACGGGCCGAAACCCACGCTGGTCGTGGGAAGCCGGCCGATCGATCTCGAGACGATGAGCCACGAGCCCGTCCTGGCGCCGGAGCTGGCCTCCCTGCTCGCCCCCGAGCCGGGGCAGACCGCGGTCGACTGCACCTTCGGCGCCGGCGGCCACGCGCGCGCTATCGCCGCCCAGCTGGGCTCGACCGGGACGCTGATCGGGATCGACCGCGACCCCGCCGCCGAAGGCGCGCTTCGCCGAGTTCGCGGTCGAGGCGCCCTGCCGCACCCTCTTCCTCAGTGCCGACTTCGCGGCAGGTTTTCGCGCCCTGCACGGCGAAGGCATGCGCCCAGAGATGATTTACATGGACCTCGGAATGTCCTCGATGCAGGTCGATGCCTGGGAGCGGGGCTTCTCCTACGCCTACGACGCGCCGCTCGACATGCGCATGGACCCGCGCCAGGAGCTCGAGCGCCGCCACCTCGTCAACGAGTGGCCGGAGGCGCGGATCGCGCAGGTGCTGCGCCGAGTTCGGCGAGGAGCGCTACGCCGGCGGGATCGCCCGCGAGATCGTCCGCCGCCGCCCGCTCCGCACGACCTCGGAGCTGGTCGCCGCGATCAAAGCCGGGATGCCGACCGCGGCCCGCTTCGGCGCCGGCCACCCGGCCAAGCGCAGCTTCCAGGCGATCCGGATCGCCGTCAACGGCGAGCTCGACTCGCTCGAGCAGGCGCTGCCGCTGGCCTGGGACATGCTCGCCGTCGGCGGGCGCTTCGGCGCGATCGCCTTCCACTCGCTCGAGGACCGGCCGGTGAAGCAGTTCCTCGCCGCCAAGGCGCGCGGCTGCGTCTGCCCGCCCGAGCTGCCCGTCTGCGTCTGCGGCCACGAGCCCGAGGCGGAGCTGCTGACCCGCCGCGCCGTCGCGCCGGGGCCGGCCGAGGTCGAGGCCAACCCGCGCTCGCGCTCGGCCCACCTGCGCGTCGCCCTCAAGCTCGAGGACGCGCCGCTTGGGGAGGCCGGCTGATGGCCGTCGCTGCTCCCGCCCGTAAGACTGCGCCGGCGCCGGCGCCTTCGCGGACCTCGCCGCCGCGCAAAAAAGCGGCTCCGGCGCGCTCGGCGCCGCAGAAAAAGGCCGCTCCGGCGCGCCGCCCGCGCACCCGCCCAACTCCAAAAGGGCGTGCCGCGACCGCGCCGGCGCCGGCCCGCAAGGCGCCCGCGCGCAAGTCACCGGCCCGCAAGGCGTCCTCGGCTCGCCGGACCCCAGCCCGCGCCCCCCGCCGAATCAGCCCGACGAGTCGCGCCGCGGCCGTCGGCGGCCAGCTGATCCCCTTCGCGGGTCGCACCGCGGTCGCCGTCGGCCAGCTTCCCGACTCCGGCCTGGTCATGCGGCTGACCCGCGGCCGAGCCTGGATCGGCGTCCTCGGCGTGCTGCTGGTCGGGATCGTCGCCCTCAACGTGGTCACCCTCAGCTTCGCCGCCTCCTCGGGCAAGATCGACGAGGAAATCACCACTCTGGAACAGGAGAACTCGGTCCTGGGCAACCGCGACGCGCGGATCAACGGCCTCGGGCCGATCCGCAACGCCGCCGCCCCGCTGGGCCTGGCGATGCCGTCCAGCGAAGAGATCAACGTGATCGAGGTCGGCCCCGACGACGTCGCCACGGCGGCGCAGCGCCTCGCCGGCGCGGGCTAGGGGAGCGCGCGTGCGCTTGATCGAGCGCCGGATCGGCCTCCTCTTCGCCGGCTTCCTGCTCTGCTTCCTGGTCATCGTCGGCCGCGCCTTCTGGCTGCAGGGGGTGCAGGGCGGCGCGCTCGCCTCCCAGGCGATCTCCCAGCAGACCGAGACGGTGACGGTTCCGGGCCTGCGCGGCAGCCTGCTCGACCGCAGCGGCAACGAGCTCGCCTCCTCCGAGGACGCGGCGACGATCTTCGCCACGCCCTATCAGGTGAAGAACCCGCCGCAGGCGGCGGCCAAGCTGGCGCCGATCCTCGAGCTTAAAAAAGGGCGAAGTGCTGGAAAGCCTCACCGCCGAAGCGGCTTCTCCTACGTCGCCCACAAAGTCAGCCTCGAAGCCGCGGGCCGGATCGAACGGCTGAAACTGGAAGGGATCGGCGAGCTGCCCGACAGCCGCCGCACCTATCCGCAGGGCGAAATGGCCGGTCAGGTGGTCGGCGCCGTCGGCTCCGAAAACCAGGGACTGACCGGACTCGAGGCGGGCGAGGAATCGGCCCTGCGCGGCAGCGACGGCGAACGGCGGATCGTCAGGGACGCGCTCGGCGACCCGATCCGGCTCGAAACCGTGACCGAAGCGAGCGACGGCGAAGACATCCAGCTGACCCTCGACCCGTTGATCCAGGAGAAGACCGAGCGGGTGCTGGCCGAAGTCGGCGAAACCTTCTCGCCCAAGGGGGCGACGGCGATTGTCATGGACCCGCGCAGCTCGCAGATCCTGGCGATGGCGAACTGGCCGCCGGTCGACCCCAACGACCTCTCCAGCGCCAGCAACGAAGACCTGATCAACAGGGCGACCGGCTTCACCTATGAGCCGGGTTCGACCTTCAAGGCCTTCACCGTCTCCGCCGCCCTGGAGGAAAAACTGGTGACGCCGACCTCCTCCTTCGTGCTGCCGCCGAGTATCCAGGTCGCCGATCGCACGATCGAAGACGCCGAGGCGCGGCCGACCGAGACGATGAGCGTCGCCGAAATCCTCGCCCACTCCTCGAACGTCGGCGCGGTGACGATCGGGCTCAAGATCGGCGCCGAAAAGTTCAGCCGCTGGATCGACCGCTTCGGCTTCGGCCGCCCGACCGGGGTCGAGTTCCCGGCCGAGGAGCAGGGGATCGTGCCGGAACTCGACGAATACTCCGGCTCCTCGATGGGCAACCTGCCGATCGGCCAGGGCCTGGCGGTGACGCCGATGCAGATGATGGCCGGCTACGCGGCGATCGCCGACGGCGGCATCCTCAGGCAGCCGCAGCTGATCAAGCGGATCGGCGACGAAACGATCCACGAGCCCAAAGGGCACCGGGTGATCGACGCGGGGGTCGCGGCGCAGGTGCGGGAAATGCTCGAGGGGGTGCTGGCCGCGGGCGGGACGGCCTCGGAGGTGAGCGTGCCGGGGTACGCGCTGGCCGGCAAGACCGGTACCGCTGAGGTGGCTGAAAACGGGACCTACTCGGAGACGAAATACGTGGCCTCGTTCATTGGCTTTGCGCCGGCGCAGGACCCGAAGTTCCTGGCGGCGGTGATCGTGGATCAGCCGCAGGGGGATATTTACGGTGGGTCGGTGGCGGCGCCGGCGTTTGGGCAGATCGCGGCTTTCTCGCTTCCTTACTTGGGTGTGGCTCCGGAATAGCGTGGTAGGAAGTCGGGTGCCCCTTCCGCTTGCTGGGATTTTCGCCGGGAGGTCTGTATCTCTCGCCGAGTGGTCAGGGCGAAAATCAGGACGCCGCGCGCTCCAGGGGCACCCGACCTCCTACCTAGACATCGGGATCCGATGAGGGTCGACGAGCTTGCCGCGGAGGTTCTAGGTGCCCGAGTCGCCGGCGATGGGTCGGTTGAGGTGGCCGACCTTGCTTATGACAGCCGGAAAGCCAGGCCCGGGACGCTGTTCTTCTGCGTGCCCGGCGAGAAGGTCGATGGGCATGAGTTTGCCGCTCGGGTGGTTGAGGCCGGAGCGGCCGCGCTGGTGGTGGAGCGGGTGCTGGAGCTTGAGGTTCCGCAGGTGGTTGTTGGCGATGCGCGGGCGGCGATGGCTCCGATGGCGGCGCGGTTCTACGGGGATCCGACGGCGGAGTTGCGGGTCGTCGGGGTTACGGGGACCAACGGGAAGACCACGACTGCGTTTTTGATTCGGGAGATCCTCGAGGGGGCGGGGATTTCTACGGGGTTGCTGGGGACGGTTAAGCAGGTGGTGGGCGGGGCCGAGGAGGCGGTCGAGCGGACCACGCCGGAGGCGATCGATCTACAGGGGACGTTCCGGCGCATGCTGGATCGGGGGGATGTCGCCTGTGCGATGGAGGTCTCCTCGCACGCGATGTCGCTGCGCCGGGCCGACGCGATCCACTGGGAGGTGGCGCTGTTCACCAATCTGACCCAGGACCACCTCGACTTCCACGCCGACATGGAGGACTACTTTCTCGCCAAGCGGAAGCTGTTCGAGGCCGGGCCGGGGACGGCGATCGTCAACGTCGACGATCAGTACGGGCGGCGGCTCGCCGGGGAATTCGAGTGCGTGACCTTCTCCGCCGAGGGCGCCGAGGCCGACTACAGCGCCCGCGATGTCTCCTTCGACGCCGGCGGCGCTCATTTCCAGGCGGTCCGCAAGTTGACGGGCCGAAAATACGCCTATATGGAGGGAAATCGACCCATCAACGGCGAGGTTGAGGTGCGGACGGGGTTGCCGGGGCATTTCAACGTGGCGAATGCGTTGGGGGCGTTTGCGGTCGCCGCGGCGCTGGGGGTCGAGGCGGAGACGGCGGCGGCGGGGCTGGCGCGGGCGGCGCGGGTGCCGGGGCGCTTCGAGCCGATCGACGAGGGGCAGGGGTTCGCGGTCCTGGTCGACTACGCGCACACGCCGGACTCGCTGGAGAACGTGCTGCGGGCGGCTCGCCGCCTCACCGAGGGGCGGCTGATCTCGGTCTTCGGCGCCGGCGGCGACCGCGACCGCGACAAGCGGCCGAAGATGGGGCGGGCGGGAGCGGAGCTCTCCGACCTGGCGGTGGTCACCTCCGACAACCCGCGCTCGGAGGAGCCGGAGGCGATCGTCGCCGAAGTGGCGGCGGGAACGGGCGGGGGCGCCACGGTCGCGGTCGAGGTCGATCGCCGTGCCGCGATCGCCCTGGCGCTGGGCCGGGCCGGGCCCGGCGACACCGTCGTCATCGCCGGCAAGGGGCACGAGCAGGGCCAGGAGTTCGAGGGCGGGCGCAAGGTCCCCTTCGACGACCGCGAGGTCGTGCGCGAGGAGCTGCGGAAGCTGGGCAGCCCGGCGTGAGGCTGACGGCGGCGGAGATCGCGGCGGCGCTCGGGGCCGAGGTCGTCGCCGAGGGTGGTCCGGGCTCGCCCGAGCGAGCGACGATCGACTCGGGTGGCAGCGGGCCCGGCGATCTCTTCTTCGGGCTGCGCGGTGCCAACCGCGACGGCGGCGAGTTCGCCGCCGCGGCGATCGCGGCCGGGGCCTGGGGCGTCGTCGCCAGCCCCGGGTACGCCGGCGCCCTCGCCGCCGGCGATGGCGCCGGGCGGGCGCCGGCCTGGATCTTCTCCGCCTCCGATCCGCTTGCCTCGATGCAGGCGCTGGCCCGCGCCTGGCGCCGGGCGCTGGGCGCCCGCGTGGTCGGCGTCACCGGCTCGGTCGGCAAGACCTCGGTCAAGGACATCGCCCGGGCGCTGCTGCCCGGCAACGTCCACGCCAACCGCGAGAACCTCAACACCGAGATCGGACTGCCGCTGACCGTGCTCGAAGCCCCCGATGACACCGACCTGCTGGTGCTGGAGATGGCGATGCGTGGCGCCGGCCAGATCGCCGAACTGGCGCAGATCGCCGAGCCCGAAGTGGCGGTGATCACCAACGTCGGCCCGGTCCACGTCGAGCTGCTGGGCTCGGTCGAGGCGATCGCCGCGGCCAAGGCCGAGGTGCTCGATCTGCTGCCCGCCGCCGGCGTCGCCGTCGCCCCCGTCGAGGCAGGGGAGCTGGAGCCGCATCTGGGGCGGGCGCCGCGGCTGCTGCGCTTCGGTCCGGGCGGCGACGTCGAGGCCGCCGAGGCGAGGGTCGCCGAGGGGGTGACCGAGGCGCTGATCTCCGCTCCCACGGGCAGCCAGCTCTTCCACTTCCCCTTTGTCGAGCGGCACAACCTCAGGAACGCCCTGGCCGCCATCGCCGCCGGCGTTGCGCTCGGAGCAGAGCTCGCCGAAATGGCCGACCGGGCTGCGGACATAGGATTCTCGCGCTTCCGCGGCGAGCGCATCGAGCTCGGCGACGGGATCGTCCTCGTGAACGACTGCTACAACGCCAACCCGGTGTCGATGCGCGCGGCGCTCGACCATCTCGCGACCCTCGGCGCGGCGCGCACGGTCGCCGTGCTCGGCGAGATGGGCGAGCTCGGCCCCGGCGCCGCCGGTTTCCACCGCGAGGTCGGCGCCCACGCCCGCGCCGCCGGGGTCGACCTGCTGCTCGGCGTCGGTCTGCCCGCTCGCGACTACGACCCCGACGAGCTGGTCGCCGACCCCGCCGAGGCGGCGGAGCTGCTGGCGGCGCGGCTGCAGCCCGGCGACGCCGTCCTCGTCAAGGGCTCGCGCTCGGCCGGCCTCGAGGCCGTCGCGACCGAGCTGTCGGAGCTGGTCTGATGGGAGAAGTCCTGATCGCGGGGATGGCGGCGATGCTGATCTGCATCTTCCTCGGCCCCAAATTCATCGAATACCTGCGGGTCCGAGAGTTCGGTCAGCACATCCGCGAGGACGGCCCGCAGGAGCACCACGCCAAGGCCGGCACGCCGACGATGGGGGGGCTGATCATCTTCGCGGCGATCTGCGTGCCCTACCTCGTCCTCTCCGACCGCGACGCCCAGAGCCTGACCGTCTTCGGCGTCGCCCTCGGCTGCGCCGCGATCGGCTTCGCCGACGACTTCATCAAGATCGTCAAACGCCGCTCGCTGGGGCTCTCGGCCCGCTGGAAGATCCTCTTCCAGGTCGTCCTGGCGCTGGTCCTCTGGTGGGTGGCGCGCCACGAGGTCGGCCTGGAGCCGATCCTCTACTTCCGCATCGGCGGCGCCAGCCTCGACCTCGGCCCGGTCCTCTATTTCGTACTCGTCTTCCTGGTGCTTTCCGGCTTCTCCAACGGCGTCAACCTCACCGACGGCCTCGACGGCCTCGCCGCCGGCTCCTGCGCGATCGTCCTGCTCGCCTACACGGCGATCGCCTTCGTCGCCAACGAGCAGCAGGACCTGGCCCTGCTCTCCGCCTGCCTGGTCGGCGGCTGCATCGGCTTCCTCTGGTTCAACGCCTTCCCGGCCTCGATCTTCATGGGGGATACCGGCTCGCTCGGGTTAGGCGGGGCCATCGGGGCCCTGGCGGTGATGACCCAGACCGAGGTGCTGCTGCTGATCATCGGCGGCATCTTCGTGATCGAGGCGCTCTCGGTGGCGATCCAGGTCTTCTCCTTCAAGACCTTCCGCCGGCGTGTTTTCCTGATGGCGCCGCTGCACCATCACTTCGAGATGATGGCTTGGTCGGAGACGAAGATCATGCTGCGGTTTTGGATCATCGCCGCGGTGTGTTCGGGGATTGGGTTCACGCTTTATCAGCAGTCGATTGGACGCTGAGGCTGGTTGAGAAGGGGTCGGGCGCACAGGGTCTTTCGGCTGGGGGGAGAACCTCTCCTCTGATGAGTGCGCCTCCGACTAGAAGACTTCGCCCGGGGATGCCTGAGGGTCCGTTTCTGGTCGTGGGACTGGCTCGGTCCGGGGTTGCTGCGGCTCGGTTGCTCGCGGGGCGGGGAGAGAGGGTTCGGGGGGTCGATGCGGGGGTGCCCAAAGATGCCGAGAGGCTTTCGGAGGTCGGCGTCGAAGTTTTCTTGGATACGGATGGAATTGCACTGCTCGAGGGGACGCGGACTGTCGTCAAGAGCCCGGGTGTTCCCCGGGAGGCGCCGGTGATCGCGGCGGCTCTGGAGCGGGGGATCGACGTTGTCGGGGAGCTTGAGCTGGCCTGGCGGGCGATCCCGAACCGGTTCGTCGCCGTGACCGGGACTAACGGCAAGACGACCACCGTCGAGCTGCTCGGTCACGTCTACCGCGGCGCCGGTGAGGCGGTCGCGGTGGCCGGCAACGTCGGCAGGCCGCTCTCGGAGCTGGCCGGTGAGGTCGAGCCGGACGCGACGGTGGTCTGCGAGGCCTCCAGCTTCCAGCTCGAGGACACCAGCTTCTTCGCGCCCGAGTGCGCCGTCTTCCTCAACCTGGCCCCGGACCACCTCGACCGCCACCACGACCTCGAGTCCTACCTCGCGGCGAAGCTGCGGATCTTCGCCAATCAGGGCAACGACGATGTCGCCGTCTACAACGCCGACGATCCGGAGCTGAGCGGCGTCGACCTCGGCGGCTGCGCCCGTCGGCTCGCCTTTTGCACCGGCGCCGGCCCCGACTGCGAGGTCGCCCTGGCCGAGGGGACGATCTTCTACGACGGCGAGCCGCTGCTGGCGGTCGACGAGCTGGGGCTGTTCGGCGAGCACAACGTCGCCAACGCGATGGCCGCCGCTGCGGCGGCGCTCTCGATGGGGCTCGACCGCGAGGCCGTGCGTGAGGGCCTGCGCAGCTTCGCCGGCGTCCCGCACCGCCTCGAGCAGGTGGCCGAGATTGACGGAGTGCGTTTCGTCAACGACTCCAAGGCGACCAACGTCGCCTCGGCGACGGTCGGGATCCGCGCCTTCGCCGGCGGCGTCCACGCGATCCTCGGCGGCAGCGAGAAGGGCGAGCCGTACGCGCCGCTGCTCGACCCGGTCCGCGAGCGCTGCACCGCCTGTTATCTGACCGGCGCCTCCGCCGACCGCCTCGCCGAGGAGCTGGCGCCGGCGATCGCGGCCGGCGTCGCCCTGCGCCGCTGCGAGGACTTCGAGGACGCCGTCCGCCGCGCCGCCGCCGCGGCGGCACCGGGCGAGGTCGTCCTGCTCTCGCCCGCCTGCGCCAGCTTCGACGCCTTCGAGAACTTCGAGCAGCGCGGCGAGCGCTTCCGCCAGATCGTCGAGGGGCTGCGGTGAACGCCTTCCCGGTCGCCCTCGGGCGCCTCGGCCTCGGCAAGCCCGCCAAGGGCAAGGCGAAGAAGAAAGCGAGGAAGCGCTCGCGGGCGAAAGCCGTCAGCGCCGAGTACAACATGCTGCTGACCGCGACCCTGTGCCTGCTGGCGCTGGGCGCGGTGATGGTCTTCTCAGCCAGCTCGACCACGCGGATCCTCCAGGACGGCGGCCTCTCCGACAGCGCCTTCTACCTGAAGCGGACGCTGATGTTCGGCGCCGTCGGCCTGCTGATCATGCACCTGACCGCGCGCCACGGGCTGCAGGCGGTGCGCAACCTGACCCCGGCGATCATCGGCGGCTGCTTCTTCCTGCTCCTCGCCGTGCTGGCGATCGGCACCAATGTCAACGGCGCCAGCCGCTGGATCGGCTCCGGCTTCCTGCAGATCCAGCCTTCGGAGATCGCCAAGGTGGCGCTGGTCCTCTACGGCGCCGATCTGCTTGCCCGCAAACCGAAGCGAGCGCGCTCGATCGAGGGCTTCATGCCCTTCCTGCTCGTCGTCGGCGCCGCCTGCGCCCTGATCATGCTGGAGCCCGACATGGGGACGACGATGGTCCTCACCTTCGCCGTCGGCGCCACCCTGATCGCCGCCGGCGCCCGCCCCCGCGATCTCGGCCTGATCGCCCTCGGCATCAGCGTCCTCGCCCTGCTGATGACGATCGTCGAGCCCTACCGGATGGCCCGCCTGACCGGTTTCCTCAACCCCGGCGCCGACGCTGCCGGGGCGGGCTTCCAGGCCGCCCAGGCGAAAATTGCGCTCGGCTCCGGCGGCCTCTTCGGCGTCGGCATCGGCAACGGCGTCCAGAAGGCCTTCTACCTGCCGGAGGCGCACACCGACATGATCTCGGCGGTGATCGGCGAGGAGCTGGGCCTGGTCGGGATCGTCGGCGTCGTCGGCCTCTTCGCGATGTTCGGCTACGCCGGCCTCAAAGTCGCCCAAAAAGCCAAGGACAATTACGGCCGCCTGCTGGTCGCGGGGCTGACCTCGCTGATCCTCGTGCAGGCGACGATCAACCTCTTCGCGGTGATGGGGCTGGCGCCGCTGACCGGGGTGCCGCTGCCCTTCGTCTCCTACGGCAACAGCAGCCTGATGACGAGCCTGTTCGCGGTCGGGCTGATCCTCAACGTCGCCCGTGGCGGCAGCGCCAAGGCGGCGCGGGCCTCGACGGGGTCCCGCGCTGGCAAACTGCGCGTCGTCGAAGGCGGGCGCACGCCCAGCCGCGAAAGGAGCCGAGCGAGCGGTGCCAGGAAAGCCAAAGGTCGTGGTGGCAGCGGGGGGAACCGCGGGTCACGTGGTGCCCGCCATGGCGGTCGCCGCCGAGCTTCGAGCTAGCGGCGCCGAGGTCTCCTTCCTGGGCACGCGGGAGCGGATCGAGGCCGAGCTGGTCCCGGCCGCCGGCTACGAGATCGACTTCGTCAAGGTGCGGGGGATCGACCGCGGGAACCCCCTGCGCGCGGCCCGGGCCGGGTTCGAGGCGCTGGGAGCGGTTGCCGCGGCGCGCTCGCTGCTGCGCGAGCGCGGCGCCGACGTGGTGATGGGTGGTGGCGGCTACGTCGCCGGCCCCGCCGGTCTGGCGGCGACCCTGACCGGCACGCCGCTGGTGCTGACCGAGGCCGATAGCCACATGGGGCTCGCCAACCGGCTGCTGGCGCGGCGGGCGCGGCGGGTCTGCCTGGCCTTCCCGATCGCGGGGCGCGAGGGCGAGCGCTACCTGGTCACCGGGCGGCCGGTGCCGCGGGGGATCCTCATCGCCGACCGCGATGCCGCCCGGCGCCGCTTCGGGATCCCGGCCGAGGCCGCCTGCCTGTTCGTGGTCGGCGGCAGCCAGGGCGCCCGCTCCGTCAACTTCGCCGCCGTCGAAGCCTTCGCCGAGCGCGACGGGCGCGACTTCCAGGTCCTCCACCTGAGCGGCCGCCGCGACCACGATGAGCTCGAGCGCCGGCTCGCCGCCGCGCCCAACCGCGACGGTTACACGCTCGTCGCCTATGACCCGGCCGGCCTCGGCGATTTCCTCGCCGCCGCCGACCTCGTCCTCGGCCGCTCCGGCGGCTCGATCTTCGAGGTGACCGCGGCCGGGCGGCCGGCGGTCCTCGTGCCCTATCCCTACGCGACCGGCGACCATCAGAGCGCCAACGCCGCCTGGATGGAGCGGGCCGGCGCGGCCACGGTCCTGGCGGACGCGGAGTTGGGGGACGAGACCGGGGCCGCGCGGCTGCGGAGCGAGATCGCGGCGATCTTCGGCACGACCGGGCGCCTGGAGGCGATGGCGGCGGCATCGCGCGATCTGGCCCGCCCCGACGCGGCCCGCCGCATCGCCGACGAGGTCCTGGCGGCGGCACGATGAGCCCTCAACGCCGCAGCCGACTTTTGCCCCACTCCGCTGGGGTCAAAATCGGATGCGTTGCGGCGGTGATCCTGTGAGCGGGGGGAATTGGGGTGCGCGCCGGCTGCACTTCATCGGCATCGGCGGTGCCGGGATGAGCGGCCTTGCCCTGGTCTGCGCCCGGCTCGGCGCGACCGTTACCGGCAGCGATCGCAGCGACTCCTCTTATATGGAGCGCCTGCGCCAGGCCGGCCTCGATCCCGTCGTCGGCCACGACGCCGCCAACCTGCCCGAGGGGGCCGAGGTGGTCGTCTCTAGCGCGATCGGCGCCGACAACCCGGAGCTGGCGCTGGCTCGCGAGCGCGGTGTCGAGCCGATCCACCGCGGCGCCCTGCTGGCGGAGCTCTGTGCCGAGAAGCGGCTGATCGCCGTCGCCGGCACCCACGGCAAGACGACGACGACCGCGATGGCGGTCTGGGCGCTGCGGGCGATCGGCGCCGACCCAGCCTTCTTCGTCGGCGGCGAGGTGCCGGGGGTGGGGGAGGACGGCGAGGCCGCCAATGCAGGCTGGGGCGAGGGGGAGTGGGTGGTCGCCGAGGCCGACGAGAGCGACGCCAGCTTCCTCGAGCTGAAGCCCGAGATCGCCGTCGTCACCAACGTCGAGATGGACCACCACACGCGTTGGGGCTCGCTGGCCGAGCTGCACCGCGCCTTCGAGAGCTTCGCGGCGCCGGCCACGGCCGTCGTCCTGCCCGCCCCCGCAGATGACACGCCGGCCGCCGCCGCGCCGCTCTACGACCGGATCGCAACCGGGAAGAGCAGCGTGCGGTTCTCGGATTGGTCCCCCGGGCCAGCGGACCTCGGCCTCGCCGTCCCCGGCCTCCACAACCGCGCCAACGCCCGCGCCGCGCTGGCCGCGATCGAGCTGGCCGGGCTCGACGTCGACGCCGCCGCTGTGGCCCTGGCCGACTTCCCCGGCGTGCGCCGGCGGCTCGAGCTGAAGGGCTCGCGCGGCGCCACCCGCATATACGACGACTACGCACACCACCCGACCGAGGTCCGCGCCGCGCTCTCGGCCCTGCGGGAACTGGAGCCGGAGCACCTGATCGCGGTCTTCCAGCCCCACCTCTACTCCCGCACCAAGGCGCTCGGCGAGCAGTTCGGGGCGGCGCTGAGCATGGCCGACGAGGTCGTCGTGCTCGACGTCTACCCGGCCCGCGAGCAGCCGCTCGGCGAGCTCGCCGGCGTCAGCGGCCTGCAGGTGGCGCAGGCGGCGGCGGAGCGGATGGGGGGGAGGACGGTCTGGTGGCTGCCCGGTGCCGAGAGCGCCCGCCGCGCCCTCGGCGAGCGCCTGGATCGCACCCAGGAGGCCGGCGGTTCGAACCCGGTGCTGGTCACGATCGGCGCCGGCGACGTCTTCAGGCTGGGCGAGTCCCTGGTCGAGGGGGAGGCGTGAGCGCGCCGCCCCCCGGGGTCGAGCCCGACCGTCCGCTGGCCCGTCTGACGACGATCCGCAGCGGCGGCGCCGCCGACTGGTTCGCCCGTCCGTGCGGCCAGGAGGAGCTGGTCGAGATGCTGCGCTGGGCCGGGGCGAAGGGCCTGGCGGTAGGACTGATCGGGTCCGGCTCGAACCTGCTCGTAGCCGACGATGGATTCCACGGACTCGCAATCAAGCTGGACGGCGATCTCGCGACGATCGAGCGCGACGGCGAGGGCATCCTCTGCGGCGGCGGCGCCCGCCTGCCCTCGGCCGCGGCGAAAGCGGCCGGCTGGGGCCTCGCCGGGCTCGAGTTCGGGATCAACATCCCCGGCACCGCCGGCGGCGCGGTGCGGATGAACGCCAACGCCTATGGCGGCCAGCTGGCCCGCGTGCTCGACTGGGTCGAGGTCAGCACCGCGAGCGGCAGCGAGCGCCGCGCCCCGGACCAGCTCGGCTTCTCCTACCGGCGCTCGAACCTGCGTGGGGGCGAAGTCGTCTCCCGCGCCCGCTTCCGGCTGCGTCCCGGCGACCCGGCGGCGATCCGCGCCACACTGGCGACGATGCGCGAACGCCGCCGCGAAGCCCAGCCCTCGGGGATCAAGACCTTCGGCTCGACTTTCAAGAATCCCGGGGACGAGCGCGCCGGGGGTCGCTCGGCGGGCCAGCTGCTCGACGCCGCCGGTTGCCGCGGCCTCAGCCACGGCGGCGCCCGCTTCTCGGAGAAGCACGCCAACTTCGTCGAGAACACCGGCGCCGCGACCACCGCGGACGTGATCGAGTTGATGGCCGCGGGCAGGCGGCGGGTCCACGAGCGCTTCGGCGTCGAGCTGGAGCCGGAGGTCCAGGTGCTGGGCGAGGTGCACTGGCCCAGCGGCTGGGAGCTGTGAGGCGCCGGCTGGCGGCGATCGGCCTCCTGGTCGTCGCCGCGGCGGCTGTGTACCTTTTCCTGATCCGCGACAGCACCGTCGCTCCCGACGTCAAGGTCCCGGAAGCGGTGGCGACGATCGGCAGCGGCGAAGACGCCCTCGCCGTGACCGCGAAGGGCATGGTGGTCCCCTGGCTGCCCTTGGCGGAGGAACCGGAACTGCCGCTGCTGCCGCTGTCGGAACCGCCGCAGGGCGGTCGCCTGGCCGGCCCGATGCTGCAGCAGGCGCGCATCCTCGGCGCCGCTCCGGCGGCCCTGCGTCCCTACCTCGCCAGCAGCTATTACGGCGAAAGCGGGGTCGACGTCGAAACCAGCGCGGGAATCGAACTGCGCTTTGGCGATGCTTCGCAGGCCGCGCAGAAGTGGAAGGTGGCGGCCGCGGTGCTCGCCGACCCCACGATCACCGCGCTCGATTATGTAGACCTGCACGATCCGGCACGGCCGGCGTACGGCGGCTCTGGGCATACGCTTCCGCCTCCACCCTGAACCCTCGACCAAAGGGTTAGGTAGGGCAAAGTCTCAAGCGCGAGTTGAGACTCTGGCCTTGCAGGATGCCTGTCGGCCGTTTGACAGAGGCGCGACAATGCCCTACGTTCAGCGGAATTTCCGTACTTGAGGCAAAGGCTCGAACCCTTGAGCCTGGCTGAAGGTCGGACGGAAACAAGGCTCAACTCAAACGCCGACCCTCGAGTTGGCGAGCTGGAGAAATCGGGAGATGGAATCCACTTACCTTGCGGTCATAAAGGTCGTCGGAGCTGGCGGCGGCGGTACCAATGCGGTCAGCCGCATGATCGACGCCGGCATTCGCGGCGTCGAGTTCGTCGCGGTCAACACCGACGCGCAGGCCCTGCAGGCCTGTGACGCCGACATCAAGCTCTCGATCGGGCAGGAGCTGACGCGCGGTCTCGGCGCCGGCGGCAATCCCGAGGTCGGAGCTGGCGCGGCGGCGGAGAGTCGCGACGAGATCAAGGAGGCGCTGAAGGGCGCCGACATGGTCTTCGTCACCGCCGGCGAGGGTGGTGGCACCGGCACCGGCTCGGCGCCGGTCATCGCCGAGATCGCCAAGGAAGAGATCGGCGCGCTCACGGTCGGCGCCGTCACCAAGCCCTTCGAGTTCGAGGGCAAACGGCGCATGCAGCAGGCGCTCGAGGGCATCGAGAAACTGCGCAACAACGTCGACACCCTGATCATCGTCCCGAACGAGAAGCTGCTGCAGGCGGTCGAGCGGCGCACCAGCGTGCTGGAGGCGTTCCGCCAGGCCGACGACATCCTCCGCCAGGGCGTCCAGGGCATCACCGACCTGATTACGATTCCCGGCCTGATCAACCTCGACTTCGCCGACGTGCGCACGATCATGCGCGACGCCGGCTCGGCCCTGATGGGCGTCGGCTCCGCCTCCGGCGAGGCCCGGGCGCTCGATGCCGCCAAGGCGGCGATTACCTCGCCGCTGATCGAGGAGTCGATCAAGGGCGCGACCGGGATGCTGCTGAACATCACCGGCCCCGAGGACCTCGGCCTGTTCGAGGTCAACGAGGCGGCGCAGCTGGTCCAGGCCGAGGCCGACGACAACGCCAACATCATCTTCGGCTCCGTCGTCGACCAGTCGATGAAAGACGAGGTCCGGGTCACCGTGATCGCCACCGGCTTCGAGGGCTTCGAGCTGCTGGCCCGTTCGCCGCAGCGGGTGAGGCGGCGCTACGAGGCGAAGCCGCGGATCGCGGCCGACGACACTGACATCCGCAAATTGCGGGTCAGCGACGACGACATCGACGTGCCGGGATTCCTTAAAGACTGACCTCCTTCGATGCTCGTCCGTCAATAGCCTGCGGGTCGTGAGTGACCTCCGGCGCACCCCCTTGTATGAGCAGCACGTCGACCTTGGCGCGAAGGTTGTTCCGTTCGCTGGTTGGGAGATGCCCGTTACCTATGAGGGGATTCGGGAGGAGCATTCGGCGGTAAGGACGCATGCGGGGATGTTCGATGTGTCCCATATGGGCGAGGTCGAGGTCGAGGGCCCCGGCGCACTCGCTTTCCTGCAGCTGGTCCTCTCCAACGACGTCGCCAAGATCGAGATCGGGGGCGCGCAGTACTCCTGCCTCTGTTACGAGGACGGCGGCGTCATCGACGACCTCTTCGCCTACCGGCTCGGCGGCGACCGCTACCTGATCGTCACCAACGCCGCCAACCACGAGACCGACCTGGCCTGGCTGGGGCGCTGGAGCCGCGGCTTCGACGTCATCGTCCGCGACGTCGCCGACCGCTACGCGATGCTGGCCGTGCAGGGCCCGCACGCTCGCGCCGTGCTCAGTCGTGCCCTCGGCATCGAGCTGCCGCCGCGGATGCAGGTCTCCCACGTTCGGGTCGGCAAGCGCCCGGCGCTTGCCTGCGGCACCGGCTACACCGGCGAGGACGGGGTCGAGCTGCTGCTGGACCCCGAGGTGGCGCCGCCGATCTGGGCCGAGCTGCTCGACGCCGGCATCGTCCCCTGCGGGCTCGGCGCCCGCGACACCCTGCGCCTCGAGGTCTGCTTCCCGCTGCACGGCAACGAGCTCAGCCCCGACCGCAACCCGATCGAGGCCGGCCTCGGCTGGTGCTGCGCCGCCAAGCTAGTCGGCTTCCTCGGCTCCGCGGCAATCGACCGTGCCCGTAAAGAGGGAACCCTCGAAAAGCTGGCGCCGTTCCTGATCGAGGGCGCCGGCATCCCCCGCGACGGCAACCCGGTGCTCGCCGGCGAGGAGGCGGTCGGCATCGTCAGCAGCGGCACCTTCTCGCCCTCTCTGGAGCGCGGTGCCGGCATGGCCTACGTCCGCGCCGACCTGGCCGAGCCCGGCACCGAGCTGGAGATCGACGTGCGCGGCAAGCGTCGCGCCGCCCGGGTAGCTTCCAAGCCCCTCTACCGGAAAGCGAGCTGAGTCTTGTCCGCAGAAGACAACTACCCCGACGACCTCCGCTATCACGACCAGCACGACTGGGCCCGGCTGGAGGGCGACGAGCACGCCGTCTTCGGCATCACCTGGTACGCCCAGGACGCGCTCGGCGAGGTCGTCTTCTACGACCCGCCCGAGCTCGGCGCGACGATCCAGAAAGACTCCTCCTACGCCGAGGTCGAGTCGGTCAAGGCGGTCTCCGACGTGATCGCGCCGATGTCGGGTGAGATCGTCGCCGTCAACGACGCGCTCGAGGACACCCCCGAGCACATCAACCAGGACCCCTACGGCGAGGGCTGGCTGGTCAAGGTCCGCCTCACCGCGCCGCAGGAGGCCGAGGGGCTGCTCGACGCCGGGCAATACCGCAAGCTGCTCGAAAATTAGGCCGCAGGCCCCGCCCCCGGTTTCCGTAGCCTTACCTCGGTGACCCGCTACACCTCAGCGACCGCGGATGACCGCGCCGAGATGCTCGCTGCGATCGGCATCGACGCGGTCGACGAGCTGTTCGAGCAGATCCCCGCGCCGCTGCGGCTCGGCCGGCCGCTGGCGCTGCCCGCGGGCCTGAGCGAGGCCGAGGTCTACGAGCGGCTGGCCGAGCTGGCGGGTCGCAACGCCGACGCCGAAGCCGAGGTCTGCTTCGTCGGGGCGGGGATGTACGACCACTATGTGCCGGCGATCGTCGACGCGATCACCTCGCGCTCGGAGTTCCTCACCCCCTACACGCCCTACCAGCCGGAGATCTCCCAGGGCGGGCTGCAGGTGATGTTCGAGTTCCAGACGGCGATGTCGGAGCTGACCGGGCTGCCGGTCTCCAACGCCGGCCTCTACGAGGGCCCCTCCTCGGTCGCCTCGGCCGGCTACCTGGCGATCGGCGCGACGAAAAGACGCCGCTTCGTCGTCTCCCGCGGCGTCCACCCGCACAGCCGCGAGACCTTGGCCACCTACTCGGTGGGCTACGGCGCCGAGGTGGTCGAGGTCGGGCTCGAGGGCGGCCTGACCGACGCCGCCGCTCTGGCCGCGGCGGTCGACGGCGAGACCGCCGCCGTGATCCTGCAGAGCCCCAACTTCCTCGGCGCGGTCGAGGACGTCGAGGCGCTCGGCGCCGCCGCCAAGGAGCACGGGGCGCTGCTGGTCGTCGCCTGCGACCCGATCACCCTGAGCATCTTGAAGCCGCCGGGCGAGTGCGGCGCCGACATCGCCCTCGGCGAGGGCCAGCCGCTCGGCAACCGACTCGACTTCGGCGGCCCCTCCTTCGGCTTCTTCTGCGCGACGCAGGAGCAGATACGCCGCATGCCGGGGCGGATCGCCGGCGAGACCGAGGACGTCGACGGCCGCCGCGGCTTCGTCCTCGCCCTGCAGACCCGCGAGCAGCACATCCGCCGTGAGAAAGCGACCAACAACATCTGCACCGCGCAGGCGCTGAACGCGCTGGGGGCGATGGTCCACCTGGCCTGGCTCGGCCGCGAGGGCTTTCGCGAGCTGGGCGAGCTGCTGGTCCAGCGCACCGCCTACGCCCGCCAGCGGCTGGCCGCGGTGGACGGGGTCGAGCTGCTGCACGACGCCCCGGTCGTGCGCGAGTTCGCGGTGCGCCTGGACGCCCCGGTCGCCGCCGTCCTCGACCACTGCGCCGAGCGTGGCATCGCCGCCGGCTACCCGCTCGGCCGCGAGTACCCCGAGCACGAGGACGGTCTGCTGGTGGCGATCACCGAGCGCCGCACGCGCGACCAGATCGACGAGCTGGCCGAGGCTCTCGAGGCCGCGATTGCCGGCTTCCACGCGCACGATGCTTTTGTCGCCGATGGAGCCGCGAGAGCCTCAGTGCCGGGAGGCGTCGCATGAGCGCGCCAATTACCGAGACGCCGATGCAGCGCGAACGGGCGCGGACGATTTATGAGAGGTCGAAGCCGGGCCGGCGCGCCGCCGTGCTGCCCGACGCAGGGGTGCCCGAGCGCCCGCTCGAGGAGCTGATCCCGGCCAACCTCCTGCGCGCCGAGCCGCCGGCGCTGCCGGAGATCGCCGAGCCGGAGATCGTCCGCCACTACAACAGGCTCTCGCGCCGCAACTTCGACCTCGACAGCGGCTTCTACCCGCTCGGCTCCTGCACGATGAAGCACAACCCGCGTTTGAATGAGCGGGTGGCGGCGCTGCCCGGCCACGCCCGCCTGCACCCGGCCCAGGACCCGCGCCGGGCCCAGGGGGCGCTGGAGCTGATGTGGCTGCTGCAGCAGTCGCTGGGGGAGATCTGCGGCCTGCCGCACGTCAGCCTGCAGCCCTCCGCCGGCTCCCATGGCGAGCTCGCCGGGCTGCTGCTGACCCGCGCCTTCCACGCCGACCGCGGCGAAACCCGGACCAAGGTGCTGGCGCCCGACACCTCGCACGGCACCAACCCGGCCTCGGTGACGATGGCGGGCTATGAGGTCGTGAAGGTCGCGACCAACGAGCGCGGCGGGGTCGAGATGGACGACCTGCGGGCCAAGGTCGACGACGAGGTCGCCTGCCTGATGTTGACCAACCCCAACACGCTCGGCCTCTTCGACGAGAGCATCGCCGAGATCGCCGGCCTGATCCACGCGGTGGGGGGGACGCTCTACTACGACGGCGCCAACCTCAACGCGGTGATGGGGCAGTCGCGCCCGGGGGACATGGGCTTCGACATCGTCCACCTCAACCTCCACAAGTCGTTCAGCCAGCCGCATGGCGGCGGCGGCCCCGGCGCCGGCCCGATCGCCGTCTCCGACCGTATCGCGCCCTTCCTGCCGCGCCCGCAGGTGATCCGCCGCGAGAGCGACAACGGCGGCGGTGCCAGCTACGACCTCGACCACGAGCGCCCCAAGTCGATCGGGCGCCTGCGCGGCTTCCAGGGCAACTTCGGCGTATTCGTCCGCTCCTACGCCTACATCCTCAGCCTCGGCGCCGATGGCCTCGCCGAGGCCTCCGAGACCGCCGTCCTCAACGCCAACTACCTCAAGGCCCGCCTCGCCGCCGGCCGCGCCGGCGAGCGCCTGCCGATCGCCTTCGACCGCCACTGCATGCACGAGTTCGTCCTCTCCGGCAGGCCGATGAAGAAGGAGCTGGGCCTGGCCACCCTCGACCTCGCCAAGCGCCTGCTCGACTTCGGCTTCCACCCGCCGACCGTCTACTTCCCGCTGCTGGTCGAGGAGGCGCTGATGATCGAGCCGACCGAGACCGAGACCAGGGAGAGCCTCGACGCCTTCGCCGACGCCGTCGAGCAGATCCTCGCCGAGGCCGAGTCCAACCCCGAGCTGGCCAAAAGCGCGCCGTACACGACCCCCGTCCGCCGCCTCGACGAGGTCCGCGCCACCCGCCACCCTGTGGTCCGCCAGCCGCTCTAGCTGGATCAGCGAGCGCACGGCGGCGATGCCGATGTCGCGCTTCGAGGTCGGCCTTCCACCAGAAGGAGATCGCCGCCGCCAGGGCGACGAGGGCGAGCGAGGCGGCGACCTGGCCGACGGAGACGTGGATCGAGGTGCCGAGGGCCGCCGGGACGATCACGCCAGCACCTGCTCGAGGACGCCACAGCCGGCGACGCGGCCGGCCTCCAGCCGCACCATCCAGTGTTCGACTCGACCGTCCCCTCCAGCAACGCCGGCAGGCTGCGGGACCAAAGAGACCTGGCGCCGCAGCGCCAGCGGGTCGTAGTCGGCGAGCGCCCGCCCGCGGTAGGAGATCTCACCCGGTCGGCGTCGGCGAGGCGGCGGTTGTCGTTTGTAGCCCTGTGGGCGACAAACGACAACCGCGTGGCGCAAGATGGCTCCCGCCAGGGGCCGATCACTCGCCAGGTCGGCGCTGGATCGGCACAATCCGGGTAGGTGACCTGCCATGGCTAGAGCGATCTGGAGTGGCTCGATCAGTTTCGGGCTGCTCAACGTACCCGTGAAGCTCTACAGCGCCGTCGCCCGGCGCAACATCGCCCTGCGCGAGATCCGCGGCTCCGACAGCGCCCGGATCAAACACCGCCGGGTCGCCGAGGGCACCGACGAGGAGGTCCCCTACGAGGAGATCGTCAAGGCCTTCGAGGTCACCCCCGGCCAGTACGTGCCGATCAGCAAAGACGAGATGTCGGCGCTGGCACCGGAGAAGACCCGCGCGATCGAGGTCCAGGACTTCGTCGCCCTCGACGAGATCGACCCGATCTACTTCGACAGTCCCTATTACCTCGGCCCGGCCGCGGGCGCCGAGAAGGCCTACTCGCTGCTGGCCAAGGCGATGGCGGCCTCGGGCAAGGTGGCGATCGCCCGCTTCGTCTTCCGCAACAAGGAGCACCTGGCGGCGATCCGCACCTCCGGCGGGGTGCTGACCCTGACCACGATGCGCTTCGCCGACGAGGTCGTGCCGGCCAGCGAGCTGGAGGAGGTGCTGCCGGACAAGGCTCCCAAGGTCGCCAAGAAAGAGCAGGAGATGGCCGAGCAGCTGATCGAGTCGCTCAGCACCGACTTCGACCCGAGCGGCTACCGCGACGAGTACCGCGAGCAGTTGCTGGGGCTGATCGAACGCAAGGCCGAAGGCAAGGAGATCGTCGCGCCGGAGGGCGAGGCTCCGAAGGCGACCAAGGCTCCCGACCTGATGGCGGCGCTGGAGGAGAGCATCGCCGCGGTCAAGGGCAAGAAGGACGCGAAGCCCAAGGCGGCAGCGAAAAAACGCAAAGCGCCCGCCAAAAAAGCCAAAGCCGCGGCGAAGCCGAAGAAGAGCTCCGCCTCCCGCGCCAAAGCGAAGTCCTCGAAGTAGGCCGTGGCCTCGAGCAAAGTGGTCGAGGTCGACGGGCGTGAGCTGAAGCTCACCAACCTCGACAAGGTTCTCTACCCCAAGGCCGGCTTCAGCAAGGGCGAGGTGGTCGACTACTACGCCAAGGTGGCCGAGGCGATGGTGCCCCACCTGAGCGGCCGCGCGGTCACCCTGCGCCGCTTCCCGGAAGGGGTCGAGGATCTCGATTCCGCCTTCTTCGAGAAGCGCTGCCCCAAGCACCGACCCAAATGGGTGAAGACGACCAGCGTCCGCGCCGGTCCCAACGCCGGCAAGATCGACTTCTGCGTCTGCGACGGGCGGCCGACCCTGATCTGGATGGCGCAGCTGGCGGCGATCGAGCTGCACCCCTCGCTCTCGCTGGGCCGGGCGCCGACGCGGCCGACCGTACTCGCCTTCGACCTCGACCCGGGGCCGCCGGCCGACGTCGTCGACTGCTGCCGGGTGGCACTGCGCCTGCGCGACATGTTCGGCCACTTCGGGGTCGAGTGCTTCGCCAAGACCTCGGGCTCGAAGGGGATGCAGGTCTACGTCCCCCTCAACAGCAAAAAGGTCAGCTACGACGCGACCAAACCGTTCGCCAAAGCGATCGCCCAGCTGCTCGAGAAGCAGACCCCCGACAAGGTCCTCTCGAAAATGAAAAAGGTCGAACGCGAGGGCAAGGTCTTCGTCGACTGGTCCCAGAACCACCGCAGCAAAACGACGATCGCCGTCTACTCGCTGCGGGCGCGGGAGCAGCCGACCGTCTCGACGCCGGTCAAGTGGGACGAGGTCGAAGCGGCCGCCGACAGCGGCGACGGCAGCTCACTGGTCTTCGAAGCCAGCGACGTGCTGAAACGCATCGAGCAACACGGCGACCTCTTCGCCCCCGTCCTCGACCTCGAACAGGCACTGCCAAACCTCTGACTCGGTTGATGGGCCTGAAATACGCCTATATGGAGGGAAATCGGCCCATCAACCGCGATCGGCTACGCGATCAAGCTGATCTTCGACGCTGACACGATCCGACTGGTCTTCGTCCTGCTGGCGGTGATGGTCGTGTTCGGGGCGGTCATCGCGCTGGTCGCGACCGGTCTGGCGTATCGCAATTTCTTCACCCCAGCCCAGCAACTGCGCGAGCCGGGCGCCTGACACTGCGTATCTCGGCGTCCTCGTTGGGTCAGGCACCCGGCTGCTGGGCACAGCACCAGCCCTCGATCCGGGGGAAGGCACCGTTGCGGTTACCCGGTGCGAACTCGCCGGCCACGTTGCCGATCGCGCGGACACGACCGCGACCGTCGACAGGGATGAAGAGCCATTGGTCGGCATCGCGCCAGGAGATCAAGAGGCGGCTGCCGTCGGGGGACCAGGTCAGCTCCGAGAGTCGGCCCGGGGTGCTGAAGAGCGGCCGACGTGCGCCACTCCGCACGTTGACCAGGGCGACCTCGGTGCGCGGCGGCCCCGCCGCCCCGAGGCTGAGCAGGGCAGCGATCGTCTCGCCGTCGGGTGAGAGGGCGGCGTCAAGGACCGCGCTGCCGGCGGGTAGCGGGATCTGGCGGCCGGGGCCGATCTCCAGTCCGCCGATCGGCTTGCGCGCGTTCAGGCTGCGTAGACGGAGCGACGCGCGCGAGGCTTCCAGCAGGGTCGATCCACCCGCGGCCCATTCCAGCGAGACGATGCCCGGCAGGGCAGCGGTCGAGCCAACCATCTCAGCGCTTTCGGCGTTGGCGACCCGGAGGGTGCCATCCGCGCCGACGTAGGCGAGCAGCGGTAATCCCTGTGGCGACCAGGCCGCCGGCACCGGCCCGACCCGTGGATCGATCAGCAGCTCGTCGCTACCGTCGCCCGCTACGACCCGTAGGGCTGGGCCGGCGCGGTAGGCGATCTGAAACCCCGAGGGAGACCAGCGCGGATCGCTGATGCCGACGGCGGTGGAGAGCGACCAGTGGGGAGTGCCGTCGGGCTCGATCGCGCTCAGGCTGTGTCCCGAGGCGCCCGCGACGAAGAGTCCGCGGGGGGACCAGGTCGCCTCGTCGTAGCGGCCGAGCAGGCGGCGCGAGCCGTCCGGTTGCACCACCCAGGGGCCGGCCGGGGTCTGGACCAGCAGCTGGCCGCCGCCGGGGATCTCGGTCAGCCCGGATTCGGCGTTCGGCACCCCCGCCGTGAAGACGTCGCCAACCCAGTCGCGGACCGCGGCACCGGCGGGGGAGAGCAGCAGCGCCGCGAGCAGGGTGGCGATCGCGACGGCGAGGGCGATCCGTGGCAGTGGATTGCGTCGAGCCGGGCGCTGCTGCGCGAACGCCTCGCTCACCATCGCGAGGCCACGTCGTTCGGCGCTCTCGCTATCCGGGATCGGCGCGTCCTGCAGGAGCGACCTCAGCCTTGCCTCGTTCATCGCTCCACCTCGACCAGGTCGCGCAGCCGGTCCAGGCCACGGCGCAGCCGCGAGTTCACGGTTCCGCGCGGCAGCTCCAGCATGCGGGCGATCTCGCCGGGCGTGTACTCGAGCAGGTACCTGAGCACGACCACGGCGCGCTGCTCGGGCGGTAGTTGGGCGAGGGTCTCCATCAGCTCGCTTCCCACCGCGTCCGGCGGTGCTTCTGGTTCCGCCTGGGACTCGGGGTCGGCGACCGTGCGGCGCAGCGCTTCTCGCCGCGCCCAGTCGATCCCCCGGTTGACGACGATCCGGTGCAGCCAGGGGGCAAAGGGCCGGCGCCGGTCGAAGCGGTCGAGCGCGGCGACCGCGGCGAGGAAGGCGTCCTGGGCGATGTCCTCGGCCGCGGTCTCGTCGTGGACGACCAGGTAGGCGGCGCGGTGGGCGCGGGGCCAGTGGGCGGTGTAGAGGCTTGCCAAGGCCTCTTTGGACCCGCGCTGCGCCTCCCGGACGAGCTTTCTCTCCAGGCGGGCCGAGAGTGGCTCTCGCCACCCCGCTTGCCCGACCGTGCTGCTCTCAGTGCCCAACCCTCATCCCTTCCGCCGAACATCTCAATCTTCGCCCACCTTCCGCCCGAGCTGCACGATCGCGCTGCCGAGCCGCGACTCGAGCCCGCTGGCGAGCCGGCCCGAGGACAACTCGACGACGAAGGAGCTGGTGCCGGGGAAGCGGTGGTTCTGCCAGTTCGGCGCCGTCCCGGCGGGCCAGGGCAGCAGGTAGAAAGGCAGCCGCGCGAGGCGGGCGAAGCGGCGGGCCGCCGGCGCGCTCTGCCCCCAGGCGCGAACCAGCGCCGGTCCGGCGTGCTGGTGGAACCAGATCGTCACCCGCGGCTGCAGGCGGCGGACGATCCGGGCGGCGAGCCGGGTTTCCGGCTCGGAGAAGGGGTGCGGGCCGGCGTACTGCGGGTCGCCGCGACTGCCGATCGGCCTCCAGTGCGACGGGAAGTTGCGGTTGAGGTCGACCCCGCGCCCATTCAGGCGGTTGCCGCGCGCGGCTCCGTCCGGGTCGAGGTTGGGAACGACGTAGAGGTCGGCGCCGGGGTCGGGACAGCCGTTGCCGACGGGCTCGATCTCGCTGCCCGCGCACTCGTCGCCGTGGATGCAGCCGAAGACCAGGACCTCGCCGTCGAGCGTCGGGTCGCCGAGCTGGCGCAGCCCGATTGGCCGGCCCGCGACGGAGTCGCCGGCGACTCCGGCGCGCAGGAGGAGGTCGCCGGGGTAGCGGGGAGCCTGGGTGAAGGCGAGGAAGCCGTCCCGCCGCGCCGCCGTTGCCACGGGGTCCGGTCCCTGGACCGTGAAGGTCCTCGTGTCCACACTCAGCAGCTGGTTCGGCTCCCCCACGGTGTCGAGCGCGTGCAGGAACGGCTCCCTGTCGTTGCCGTCGTAGAGCGTGTAGGCCCAGCGCCCGTCGGGACTGGCGGCGCGGGTGATCGGCAGCCCCTGTATCCGTTCCTGCGGCTCCGCCGGATCGACGATCGGCTCCGGCAGCAGCCGTCCGCTGGCCGTGTCGAGGGCGCGGACCTCGTAGGCGCTCGACCTGGACCGGGTCAGGTAGTGGATCAGGTAGATCTTCGAGCCGTTGGGGGAGATCGCGTCGAAGCGGAAGTCCCCCCGCAGGGCGACCCGGGTGACGGCATGGCGCGGCCGCTCCTGTCCGGGTCTGCGCGGATGGCGCAGGTAGACGTCGGTGTCGAGGATCGCGAACCGCGAGATCCGCGGCGCGGAAAGGCCGGCGTTCGGCGTGAAGCGCCTGAGGACGAGCGTATTTTCGTTCGCCGAGAGCCCGCCGGCGCTGCCGTCGTAGGCGACGGCCGGCAGGTGGTAGCTCCCCCGCAGATACCACCAGCGACCCAGCTGCCCGCCGTCGCGGGAGATCTGCTCGACCACGGTCAGTTGTCCCGGGAAGCCCGGAAAGGCGGGGGAGACGGCGACGTAACGGTACGGCGACCCACTCAGGGCGACGCTGGGCGCCCCCGCCAGTTCCAAGCCCTTGGTGCCGGCTTCCGGTGCCGCGACGGCGGCGCCGACCAGAGCCAGCAGGGCGATCGACAGCAGCCTCTTCATCCTTCTCCCCTCGCTGTTCACACACTGAATACGGGCGAGGAGGCCCGAGAGGTCCCGGTGACTGCGGTTCGGGTCCGGGCAGGGGCCCTGCGTACACTCGATCCGTGTCCCGTCAGCAGCGTCTGACCCTGGTCGCGACGATCCTCGGCTCGACGGTCGTCTTCCTCGACAGCACCGTGATCAACGTCGCTCTGCCGGCGATCAGCGACGACCTCGACGCCGGGCTGGCAGGGCAGCAATGGGTGATCGAGGCCTACATGTTGACGATGGTCTCGCTGCTGCTGGTCGGCGGCTCGCTCGGCGATCAGTTCGGGCGGCGGCGGATGTTCGTCGCCGGGCTCGTCGCCTTCGGCGTCACCTCGGCGCTCTGCGCGATCTCGCCTTCGGAGGAGTTCCTGATCGGGGCACGGGCGCTGCAGGGGGTGGCGGGAGCGCTGCTGGTGCCCGGCTCGCTGGCGATCGTCGCCGCCACCTTCGAGGGCGCCGAGCGCGGCAAGGCGGTCGGCACCTGGACCGCCTGGACCGGGATCGCGACCGTGTTCGGTCCGGCCGGCGGCGGCGCCCTGATCGGGCTGATTTCGTGGCGGGCGATCTTCTGGGTCAACCTGCCGCTGATCGCGGCGACCGTGGCGCTGACCCTGCACGCGGTCGAGGAGAGCAAGGATCCCGACGCCTTCCGCGGCATCGACTGGACTGGGATCGGCCTCTCGGCGGCGGGGCTGGGCGGCCCCGTCTTCGCCCTGATCGAGCAGCCGACCCACGGCTGGAGCGACCCGCTGGTCTGGGTGCCGCTGCTCGGCGGCGTCGCCTGCTTCGCGCTCTTCCTGCTCTACGAGGCGCGCGCCCGCCACCCGATGCTCGACCTCGGCCTCTTCCGGATCCGCAACTTCGCGATCGCCAACCTGACCACGCTGGCCGCCTACGGGGGGCTGATCGGCGGCCTCTTCTTCGTCGGCCTCTACCTGCAGCAGGTCGTCGGCTACACGCCGCTGGAGGCGGGCCTGGCGACGACCCCGATCTCGGTCCTGCTCTTCGTCCTCTCGCCCAGCTTCGGCCGTTTCGCCTCCGGCACCGGCCCGCGGCTGCCGATGACCGCCGGCCCGATCGTCGGCGGCGTCGGGCTGCTGCTGATGCTGCGGGTCGACGCCGACGCCGATTACCTGACCGACGTGCTGCCGGCGATCCTCGTCTTCGGCCTCGGCCTGGCGGCGACGGTGGCGCCACTGACCGCAACCGTGCTCGACTCGGTCGAGGAACGCCGCGTCGGCATCGCCTCCGGCGTCAACAACGGTGTCTCGCGGGTGGCGGGCCTGCTGGCGATCGCCGTCCTCGGCGCCGTCATCTCGGCCCACTTCGGCACGGTTCTCGACAGCAACCTTGGCGCCCAGCCGCTCAGCCCAGCCGCCGAGAAGACCGTCGCCGACGCCAAGGCGCAGCCGCTCGCCGTGCCTGGGACGAAGAAGCTGCCGCCGGCCGAAGCGGCCCGAATCCACACGGCCGCCGCCGATGCCTCGACCTCGGCCTTCCACCTCGGCGCCCTGATCGCCGCCGTGCTGATGATCCTCGGCGGCATCGCCTCCGGCTTCGGGATCGAGGACCCGAAGCGAGGGGGCGGTTGTCGCTTGTCGCCCACAGGGCGACAAGCGACAACCGCGGCGAGTCGGCGGGCGCCGAGGAGACGCCCGCCTCCGAGCCTGCATAGGCTGCCGCAATGGCCGCTCCGATCATCTTCTCCGGCATCCAGCCGACCGGTCGCAAGCACCTCGGCAACTTCATCGGCGCGATCCGGCAGTACGTCGAGGGCCAGGACCGCGGCGATCCGGCGATCTTCTGCATCGTCGACCTGCACGCGATCTCGGTCGCCTACGACCCGGCCGAGCTGCGCGAGCGGCTCTACGACACCGCCGCGATCCTGCTCGCCGCCGGCCTCGACCCCGAGCGCTGCGTCTTCTTCCGCCAGTCCGACGTGCGCGAGCACACCGAACTGACCTGGCTGCTCTCCGCCGTGACCGCCCACGGCGACCTCAACCGCATGCACCAGTTCAAGGACAAGTCGGCGCGCCAGAAGGAGCTGGTCTCGGCCGCGCTCTTCTTCTACCCGGTGCTGATGGCCGCCGACGTGCTCGCCTACCGCGCCACCGAGGTCCCGGTCGGCGACGACCAGCGCCAGCACGTCGAGCTGATGCGGGAGATCGCTCGCCGCTTCAACGAGCGCTTCGGCGAGACCCTGGTCGTGCCCGACTTCAGGATCCCCGAGGTCGGCGCCCGGATCATGGACCTGCAGGAGCCGGAGCGGAAGATGTCGACCACCGGCGGCACCGCGGCCGGCACCGTGCTCGTCCTCGACGAGCCCGCCGCGATTCGCAAGAAGTTCGGCAGCGCCGTCACCGACTCCGGCCGCGAGGTGCGCCGCGGCGCCGACAAGGCCGGGATCACCAACCTGATCGACATCCTCGCCGTCGCTCGCGGCACCGACCAGGCGGCGGTCGAGCGCGAGTTCGAGGGCGCCGGCTACGGAGACTTCAAGAAGGCCGTTGCCGAGGGGGTCGTCGAGCTGCTGGCGCCGGTCCAGGAGCGCTACGCGGAGCTGCGCCCCGACGAGGCGGCGCTGGACGCGACCCTGGCCACGGGGGCCGAGAAGGCGCGCGAGATCGCCGCCGTCACCCTCGCCGACGTGCGCGAGCGCATGGGTTATCGACCCAAATAGGCTGAAAACCGCGGCGCTTCGTCCCGTCCCCGGACTAACCTGCCCGCAATGGCGATCGCCGAGCTAGACCTCGACCTCGACATCTTCGCCGGGCCGTTCGACCTCTTGATGGCGGTCGTCCTGCGCGAGGAGGTGAGCCTGCTCGACCTGCAGCTGGGCGAGGTCGTCGTCGCCTACATCGAGCACCTCGAGCGCGAGGGCGAGCTGGAGCTGGAGGTAGCGACCGAATTCCTCGTCCTCATCGCCGCCCTGCTGGAGCTGAAGTCGCGGCTGATGCTGCCGGGGCCCGAGGACGAGCTCGACGACCTCAGCCCGGAAGAGGCGATCGAGGAGCTGCTGGCGCGGATGCTCGAGTACCGGCGCTATCGCGACGCCTCGGCGGTGATCTCCGACCGCTTCGAGAGCCAGCGCGGCTACCTCTACCGCTCGGCGCCGCTGCCGCTGGCGCTGCGCCAGATCGCCATCGACGCCGCCACCGCGGTCTACGACCCGGAGGCGCTCGGCGCCGCCCTCGGCGACCTGCTAACCGAGCCGCCCGACGTCGACATCAGCCACATCCGCCCGACCGTCTCGCTCGAGCGCCGCCTGCGCGCCCTGCGCGACATCCTCCGCCGCCGCACCAGCTTCGACTTCGACGAGGAGTTCGGCGGTGAGGACCGGCTGACCCAGGCGGTGACGATCTTCGGCCTGCTGGAGCTCTACCGCAAAGGTGAGATCACCTGGGAGCAGGGGGAGCCGTTCGGCCCGATCCAGGTGCGCAAAGTGACGGCGGTGGCATGAGCGACCTCTCCCGCACCGTCGAAGCGCTGCTCTTCCTCTCGGCCCAGCCGGTCGCCGCCACCGACCTGGCGCAGGCGACCGAAACGACCGAGGGCCAGATCGCCGAGGCGATCGAGCTGCTGCGCGAGGACCTCGCCGAGGGCAAGCGCGGGATCGTCCTGCGCGAGGTCTCGGGCGGCTTCGCCCTCGCCAGCGACCCGGCCAGCGAGGAAGCGGCGCGGCGCCTGCTCTCGAAGCCGCGGACGCCGCCGCTGACCCAGGCCCAGGCCGAGACCCTGGCGATCGTCGCCTACCTGCAGCCGGTCACCCGTCCCGAGGTCGCCCGCATCCGCGGCGTCTCCTCGGAGTCGGCGGTGCAGGGGCTGGCCGAGCGCGGCCTGATCGAGGAGGCGGGCCGCTCCCAGTTCGGGGCGGCGATCTTCAAGACTTCGGAGCTGTTCGAACGCCTCTTCGGCCTCTCCGGGCTCGACCAGCTGCCGGAGCCCTCGCGCTTCGACCCCAGCCCCGATGACGCGCGGGAGCTGCGCGAGCGCTTGCTCAAGGCCGGCGAACAGCGGGCCGAGTGATGCGGTGGGAGGGCTGTGGGGGTAGACCCCGCCACAGCAACAGCGGGGAGGCTGTGGCGGGGCCTACCCCCACAGCCCCGAACGCGTGAGGCTCGTCAAATACCTCGCGCACGGCGGGGTCGCGTCGAGGAGGATGGCTGAGAAGATCATCGCCAACGGGCGGATCACCGTGGATGGGAAGGTGGTTACGGATCCCGCGCGTGATGTGGATGAGGAGAATGACGTTCGCGTCGACGGCAGCCCGGTCGGGGTCGAGGCGCACGAGGTTTGGGCGCTGAACAAGCCGGCCGGGGTCGTCTCGACTGCGAAGGAGCCGGGGGAGAGGGCGGCGGCGGTCGAGCTGGTCGACTCGGAAGCCCGCCTCTACCCGGTTGGCCGCCTCGACGCCGCCTCGACCGGACTTCTCCTGCTGACCAACGACGGCGAGCTGGCGAACCGGCTCACCCACCCCCGCTACGGGGTCGCCAAGACCTACCGAGCGCGGCTCGGCAAGCGGCCCTCCGATCGCGATCTCGAGCGCCTGCGCCGCGGGGTGGAGCTGGAAGACGGGATCACGGCGCCGGCCGAGGTCAGTCATGTCGCCGAGCGCGAGATCGAGATCGTCTTGCGCGAGGGGCGCAACCGCCAGGTCCGCCGCATGGTCGAGGCGATCGGCAACCGGGTCGTGGCGCTGCGCCGCATCCGCTTCGGCCCGCTGGCGCTGGGACGGCTCGCCGAGGGCGGCAGCCGCCGCCTCTCCGCCGAGGAGATCGCCCGGCTCTGGAAAGATGCGGAGTCGTGAGTGAGATGAACGTCGGCTCTTACGAGGGACCCCGCCAGCGACTCTTCGCCGTCCGCGGCGCTACACAGGCCGAGGCCAACGAGGCCGCGGCGATCCTGACCGCGACCGAGGAGCTGATGCGCGAGCTGATCGAGCGCAACGGGCTCGAGCCCGAGGCGATGGTCAGCTGCCTCTTCACCACCACCGACGACCTCGACGCCGAGTTCCCCGCCGTCGCCGCCCGCGGCCTCGGCCTCGATGCGGTGCCGCTGCTCTGCTGCCGCGAGATCCCCGTGCCCGGTTCGATGCCGCGGATGATCCGGGTGATGCTCCACTTCTACGCTCCCGAGGGCCACACTCCGGCTCACGCCTACATCGGCGAGGCGCAGAAACTGCGCGCCGATCTCGAAGCCGCCCAGTAGCGCGTCCGTCAGAATCGACGCCATGACCGTCACCTTCGCGGAGAAGCTGGCCCGGATGCCGGGCTACCAGGCCGGTGTGCCGACCGGGCAGGCGCCCGAGCAGGTCGCCGCCGGCGGCATCGCCCAGCTCGCCTCCAACGAGTCGCCGTTCCCGCCGCACCCGCAGGTGGTCGAGGCGATCGCGCAGACCGCCGCGGCGATGAACCGCTACCCCGACCCCGACGCGACCCTGCTGCGCCGCCGCCTCGCCGAGCGCTACGAGACCGACCCCAGCCGCATCGCCGTCGGCAACGGCTCCTGCGAGATCCTGCTCGCCGCCGCCGATGCCCTCTGCGAGCCCGGGGCCGAGATCCTCTACGCCTGGCCGGCCTTCTCGATGTACCCGTACCTGCCGGCGCTGACCGGCGCCCGCGAGATCCGCGTGCCGCTCGCCCTCGGCGACGTCCACGACCTCGACGCGATGGCGGCCGAGGTCACCGCGGCGACCCAGCTGCTGCTCGTCTGCAACCCCAACAACCCGACCGCGACCCACATCCCGGCCGCCGAGATCGCCGCCTTCTGCGAGCGGATCCCGCCGCACGTGACGGTCATCCTCGACGAGGCCTACATCGAGTTCCAGACCAACGACGATCCCGACGCGACGATCGACCTGCTCGCCGACTTCCCCAACCTGGTCGTCCAGCGCACCTTCAGCAAGTGCTACGGGCTGGCCGGGCTGCGGGTCGGCTACGCGATCGGTTCTCCCAGCTTCCGCGCCGCCGTCGACGCCGTGCGCCAGCCCTTCAGCGTCAACGCCCTCGCCCAGGCGGCGGGGGCGGAGGCGATCCTGCATCAGGACGACGTCCTGCGCCGCGTCGAGACGACGGTCGCCGAGCGGCTGCGAGTCGAGGAGGGGCTGCGCGAGATCGGTCTGCAGACCTCGGACACGCAGGCCAATTTCTCCTGGATCGACCTCGGCGACGCCGAGGAGAGCGAGGTCGTCGCCGGCCTCGCCGCGCGCCAGGTCGCGGTCCGCCCGGGGGTCCCGCTTGGCGACCCCGGTCACATCCGGGTCAGCTACGGCACACCGGCGGAGAACGACCGCTTCCTGCGCGGTTTGTCAGAGATACTCGACTAATCGTCCGGCGCGTGCTACTCCTAGTGCTCGGCTTGGCAGCGAGCGACCAGTGAGTACGATTTCCACGGTTTGGAGAAAGGCGACGGCAAAATGATCATCGGCATGCGGGAGGGCGCTAAACGGGACGGGGTGCGGGATCAACGGATCGCGAAAGTGGTCGAGCTCGCTCCGCCGGAAAAACTTCTTGAGGAGCTGCGGCTCGGCCCTGAGCAGGCGAAAGCGGTCGTCAAGGCGCGCCAAGAGGTGGTCGACGTGCTCCACGGCAAGGATTCGCGGCTGCTGGTGGTGGTCGGGCCCTGCAGCGTCCACGATCCCCAGGCCGCCCTCGACTACGCGCGCCGGCTCGCCGGCGTCGCCGAGAACCTCAAGGATCGGCTGCTGGTGGTGATGCGGGTCTACTTCGAGAAGCCGCGCACGACCACCGGCTGGAAGGGGCTGATCAACGACCCGCATCTGGACGGCTCCGGCGACGTCAACGCCGGCCTGCGGATGGCCCGCAAGCTGCTGCTCGAGGTGGTCGATCTGGGGCTGCCGGTCGGTTGCGAGTTCCTCGACCCGATCACGCCGCAGTACATCTCCGACACCGTCGCCTGGGGGGCGATCGGCGCCCGCACCTCGGAGAGCCAGACGCACCGCCAGCTCGGCTCCGGCCTCTCGATGCCGATCGGCTTCAAGAACCGCACCGACGGCAACATTCAGGTTGCCGTCGATGCCGTTCGGGCCGCCGCGGTGTCCCACGCCTTCGCCGGGATCGACGACGCCGGCGCGCCGGCGATCCTGCACACGACCGGCAATCCCGACTGCCACATCATCCTCCGCGGCGGCCACGGGATGCCGAACTACCACGTGCCCGACGTCGAGGACGCCTTGGTCACGCTCGGCATCTCCGGGCTGCCGGAGCGGCTGGTCATCGACGCCTCCCACGACAACAGCGGCAAGGATCCGGAGAAACAGTTCTTCGCCGCCGGCGAAATCGCCGATCAGATCGCCGACGGCAACAAGGCGATCGTCGGGGTGATGCTGGAGTCGTTCCTGGTCGGCGGCCGCCAGGACCTGGTGCCGGGAGAGAAACTCACCTACGGCCAGTCGATCACCGACGCCTGCATCGACTGGGGGGACACCGTCAACGTCCTCGAGCGCTTCGCCTCGGCCATCGAGGCCCGCCGCAGTTGACCAGCGGCGGCTCGCCGAAGGTCGCCATTCTGGGCGTCGGCCTGATCGGCGGCTCGATCGGGCTGGCGGCGCGGCGGCGGCTGGGGGCTGAGGTGGTCGGCCACGGGCGCACCCCGGCGACGATCGCGCGGGCGGTCGAGATCGGCGCCCTCGATCGTGGTGCCGCCTCCGCGGTCGAGGCCTGCGAGGGCGCCGACCTCGTCTTCTGCGCCGGTCCGGTGGCGGCGCTGCCGGCCCAGGCCGGCGCGGCGCTGGCGGCCTGCGGGCCCGACACCGTGGTCACCGACGTCGGCTCGACCAAGGGCGAGCTCGTCGCCGCGCTCGGCGCTGACGAGCGCTTCATCGGCGGCCACCCGCTGGCCGGAGCCGAGACCGCCGGGGTCGACAACGCCCGCGCCGACCTCTTCGAGGGCGCCCGCTGGTACCTGACCCCGACAGATCGCTCCAGCGGCCTCCTCTACGACCGCTTGCAGCGCACGGTCTCCGCCCTCGGCGCCCGTCCGCAGGCGATCGATCCCGATACCCACGACCGCCTGATGGCGACGATCAGCCACCTGCCGCACGTGGTCGCCAACGCGCTCGTCGCCGAGGCGACGGCGGAGCTCGGCCGTGACTCCGAGCGGATGCCCGAGGTCGGCCCCAGCTTCCGCGACACGACCCGCGTCGCCGGCTCCAATCCGGCGATCTGGGCCGACATCTTCGCCAGCAACCGCGAGGCCGTGGCCGACTCGGTCGAGGCCGTCGCCCGCCGCCTCGGCGAGGCCGCGGACCTGATCCGCGGCGGCGATCGCGACGCCGTCGCCGCCTGGCACGCCGCCGCCGGCGAGGACCGCCGGCGCCTGCTGGAGTCCAGGCTCGAGGCGGGGCCGCTGCGCGAGCTGCGGATCGTCGTCGCCAACAAGCCGGGCACGATCGCCGAGCTGGCCCTGGCGCTCGGCGAGGCCGGCGTCAACATCGAGGACATGGCCCTCTACCCGGCCCCGGACATGACCTCGGGGGCGGTCACCCTCTGGGTCGCCGGCGACGAACAGGCCGACCGCGCCGCAGCCCTGGTGCGCGAGCTGGGCCACACGGTCACCGTGCTCGGCGCCGGGGAATAGCCTCCGCGGCGATGACCCGCTTCGACCCCTCGGGCCCACTGCGCGGCTCCCTGCTCCCACCCGCCGACAAGTCGATCTCCCATCGCGCCGCCCTGATCGCGGCGATGGCGGAGGGGGAGACGCGGATCGAGGGCTACCTGGACGCCGCCGACACCCGGTCGACGCTGAACGCGGTGGCGAGCTTGGGGGCGGAGACGGGGATCGTCGAAACGACCGTGTCGGTACCCCCTGGCGTCTCGCCAGCGCCAACGCCGCCTCCCGCCCTTTACGTCCGCGGCGTCGGCCTGCGCGGCGCCGGCCCGGCGGCGATCGACGTCGGCAACGCCGGCACCCTGCTGCGACTGCTGCCGGGCTGGCTGGCCGGGCAGGAAGGCGGCCAGTGGACGCTCGACGGCGACGACTCGATCCGCCGGCGGCCGGTCGACCGCGTCGCCGTGCCGCTGCGCGAAATGGGCGCCGACCTGAGCTGTCGCGAGCAGCGGCTGCCGCCGCTGGAGATCCGCGGCGCGCCCCTGCGCGGCATCGAGTACGAGCTGCCGGTCGCCAGCGCCCAGGTCAAGTCCTGCCTGCTCTTCGCCGGCCTGCTGGCCACGGGGGAGACGCGGGTGGTCGAGCCGCTGCCGACCCGCGACCACAGCGAGCGCATGCTCGCCGCCGCCGGCGCCAAGGTGCGCCGCGAGGAGGATGGAGATGGGGGAGGGACGGTCGCGATCGAGCCGGCGGAGCGCCTGCGGGTGGATCGCATCGTCGTCCCCGCCGACCTCTCCTCGGCCGCCTTCTTCATCGTCGCGGCGCTGCTGATCGGCGACAGCGAGGTGTCGATCCGGGGCGTCGGCCTCAACCCGACGCGGACCGGACTGCTGACGATCCTCGAGCGGATGGGGGCTGAAATCGAGGTGACCCCAGGCGGCGAAGAGGGAGGCGAGCCGATTGGCGACCTGCGGGTGCTCGCCTCCGACCTGCATGCCACCGAGGTCGGCGGCGCCGAGGTGCCGCTGGCGATCGACGAGCTGCCGCTGGTCGCACTCGCCGCCTGCTTCGCCGCGGGTACGACGACGATCCGCGACGCCGCCGAGCTGCGCCGCAAGGAGTCCGACCGCATCGCCACCGTCAGCGCGGCGCTGGCCGCGCTCGGCGGCGAGGTCGAGGCGACCGCCGACGGCATGGTCGTCAGCGGCAGCGGCGGCCTGCGTGGCGGTACGATCGACTCCCACGGCGACCACCGCATCGCCATGCTCGGCGCCGTCGCCGGCCTGGCCTCCCGCGAGGGCGTCGATGTCCGTGGCATGGACGCCGCCGCGGTCAGCTACCCCGGCTTCGAAGCCGATCTGGCCTCGCTTCTGGCCCGCGACGGCGTCTGACGGCAGGGACCGCGCCCGCAGCCGCTCTCCTGGCGGCCGCAGGGCGCCGAGGCGGGCCGCCTGCCACCACCGCGCGCCTCTACGCTGCCCCGCTGATGGTTATCGCGATCGACGGTCCCGCCGGGGCCGGCAAGTCCTCCGTTGCGCGTGCCGTGGCGGAGGAGCTCGGCTTCACCTACCTCGACTCCGGGGCGATGTACCGCTGCGTGGCGCTGACCGCGATCGAGGCCGGCCTCGGCCTTGACGACGGCGAGGCGCTGGGCGCGCTGGCGGCCGGGCTGGCGATCGAGCTCGACGGCCGCCGTGTCATGCTCGGCGAGCGCGACGTCAGCGCCGCGATCCGCGAGCCCGGCGTCACCGCCGCCGCCTCCCAGGTTTCGGTCCACCCCCAGGTGCGCGAGGCCCTGGTCGCCCGCCAGCGCCAGCTGATCGCCGCCGGCCACTACGTCGCCGAGGGTCGCGACATCGGCACCGTGGTCAGCCCCGAGGCGCCGCTGAAGGTCTTCCTCACCGCCTCCGAGGAGGAGCGCGCCCGCCGCCGCGCCGCTGAGACCGGCGAGGACTTCGAGTCTGTCCTCGACGCCCAGCGCCGGCGCGACTCGCGCGACAGCGAGCGCGAGCACGGCGCCCTGCGCGCCGCCGCCGACGCCGTCGAGCTCGATACCTCAGCAATGAGTTTGGAAGAAGTCGTTGGACGCATCGTCGGATTTGCTCGCGAGAGGGCTCTGGTGTGAGCTACCAGCGGCTGCCAACCGTCGCCGTCGTCGGCTTCCCCAACGTCGGCAAGAGCACCCTGGTCAACCGCCTGGTCGGCGGCAGCGAGGCCGTCACCGCGGCCGAGCCCGGCGTCACCCGCGACCGCAAGCGGCTGGCCTGCGAGTGGAACGGGGTCGCCTTCGAGTTGATCGACACCGGCGGGATCGACCTCGAGGACGAGGCCGAGCTGGCGCGCGACGTGCAGGGCCAGGCGCGTTTGGCGATCGCCGAGGCCGACGCGGTGCTGATGGTGGTCGACGGCCGGGCCGGGCTGCGGGCCGGCGACGCCGAGCTGGCGAAGACGCTGCGCGGTGGCGACGTCCCGGTCCTGGTCGCGGTCAACAAAGCCGACCGTCCCAACGACTTCGGCGTCACCGCCGAGTTCCACAGCCTCGGCCTCGGCGAGCCGCTGCCGCTCTCGGCGACGCACGGCCTCGGCACCGGCGACCTGCTCGACGCGATCGTCGAGAAGCTCGGCGACCTGCCGCCGCGAACGGAAGACGACGACGCCGTCCGCGTCGCCGTGATCGGCCGCCCCAACGTCGGCAAGTCCTCACTCGTCAATGCCTTCCTCGGCTCCGACCGGGTGATCGTCTCCGATATCGCCGGCACCACCCGCGACGCGATCGACACCGAGCTCGAGGTCGACGGCCGGCGCACGATCCTGGTCGACACCGCCGGGCTGCGGCGCCGCTCCAAGGTCGCCGGCACGATCGACTACTACGCGCAGCTGCGCTCCCAGCGCGCCGTCGATCGCGCCGACGTCGCGATCGTCGTCTGCGATGCCTCCGAGGGGGTCACCTCCGAGGACCTGCGGGCGGCGGAGATGGCGATGAAAGGCGGCTGCGCGACCCTGCTCGTGCTCAACAAGTGGGACCTGACGACGACCGACATCGATGACGCCCGCGCCCGGGTCGAGCGCAAGCTGCGCCTGCGGCCAGCGGTCGTCACCTGCTCGGCGACCCGCGGTCGCAACGTCGCGGCGCTGCTGCCGCGGGCGCTGCAGCTGGCCGACCGCGCCGGCGAGCGCATCCCCACCCCGGAGCTGAACCGCTTCGTCGCCGACGTCGTCGCCAAACACCCGCCGCCGTCGCGACGCGGACGTCGCCTGCGGCTCTACTACGCCGCCCAGGTGGGGGAGCGGCCGGTGCGGGTCGCGATCCAGGTCAACGATCGCAAGCTGATCATTCGCGACTGGGCATACCACCTGGAGAACCGCATGCGCGAGGCTTACGGCCTCGAGGGAGTGCCGCTGGTGATCGATTTCGTGCCGCATTCAGGTCGCCGCGGGCGTCCGGACTAGATGTCCCGCCCACACACCTTGTGAACAGCTGAGAGACATCCGGGCCCTCCAAGAGGCTTGTGGTTCTGACGCCCAAGCAAGGAGGACCCGGATGGACATTCACGGTAACGCTGCTCTCGGACCAGCGGGACGGTTGGCGCTGGTGCAAGCCATTGAGTCGGGGATGACGTTGAGGGCGGCAGCTGCCGCCCTCAACGTCGCACCGGCCACGGCCCATCGCTGGTGGCATCGTTGGCTCGGCGCAGGTGAGGAGCAGCGGCGCTCGGGAGGCTGGCTGCGCGATCGGCCCTGCACGCCGCACCGCCAGCCCCGGCGGCTATCGGCGGCCGAGGAGGAGTCGATCCTGCGGGCACGCCGCCAAACTGGCCTGGGGCCTGGTCGCCTGGCGGGGATCTGCCGGCACCCACGCTCGACGATCTGGAAGGTCCTGCACCGCCACGGGCTCTCCCGCATCCCCCGCGCGGAGCGACAGACCTACCGCCGCTATGAGTGGTCGCGCCCCGGCGCCCTGCTGCACATGGACGTCAAGCGGCTGGCGCGATTCTCTGAGCCCGGCCACGCTGCCACCGGCGAACGTCACGACCGCAGCCGCGGCGCCGGCTGGGAATACCTGCACGTGGTCATCGACGACCGCTCCCGCCTGGCCTACGTCGAGCGCCACCCCCGCGAGAGTGCCGAGACCAACGCTGGGACCTTGGAGCGGGCATTCGCCTGGTTTACCTCTCTGGGTCTCGATCCGCCGGAGGCCGTGATGACCGACAACGCGATGGTCTACCGCCGGGCCCGTATCTTCAAAGAGCTCCTGCGCCGCCACGGCGCCCGTCACATCCTCACCCCGCCCTACACGCCGCGCTGGAACGGCAAGGCCGAGAGGTTCATCCAGACCCTGCAACGCGAGTGGGCATACGCCCACCGGTGGGAGAGCTCGGCCGAGCGGTTGCGCTCCCTGCCATCCTTCCTTCGGTACTACAACCGGCGTCGCCCGCACAGCTCATTGGGAGACCGGCCGCCTATCAGCCGTGTTCACAACGTCCGTGGGTAGGACAACTAGGCGAACAACCACCACTGCAGATTCCTCTAGGCTTTCCGACCATGCCTACGACTAAGCCGCTCGCCGAGAACGAGTACCTCTTCACTTCCGAGTCCGTCACCGAGGGCCATCCCGACAAGGTCAGCGACGCGATCTCCGACGGCGTCCTCGACGCCGTCATGGCCGAGGACCCGGGCGGCCGCGTCGCCTGCGAGACCCTGGTCAACACCGGCATGGCGGTCGTCTCCGGGGAGATCTCGACCGACGTCCATCTCGACATCCCGGAGATCGTCCGCGAGACGATCCGCGAGATCGGCTACGACCACGGCGACTACGGTTACAACTGCGACCACATCTCCGTCCTCGTCTCGCTCGACAAGCAGTCGCCCGACATCGCCCAGGGCGTCGACGTCGCCTACGAGACCCGGGTCGACAATGCCGACGACGAGCTGCTGATCGCCGGCGCCGGCGATCAGGGAATGATGTTCGGCTACGCCAGCGACGAGACGGCGGCGCTGATGCCGATGCCGATCCACATCGCCCACCGGCTGGCCGAACGCCTCGCCGCCGTCCGCAAGGACGAGACGCTCGCCTATCTCGGCCCCGACGGCAAGACCCAGGTCAGCGTCCGCTACCGCGAAGGCCGCCCGGTCGGGATCGAGAAGCTGCTGATCTCCACCCAGCACGCCGAGGGCATCGACTCCCAGGCGACGATCCGGCCCGACCTCTGGCAACACGTGGTGCTGCCGGTGCTCGAGGCCGAGGTTCCCGGGATGTATGACGAGGCCGAGCTGAGCGAGGGCTTCCTCGTCAACCCGACCGGCAAGTTCGTGATCGGCGGCCCGGTCGGCGACGCCGGCCTTACCGGCCGCAAGATCATCGTCGACACCTACGGTGGCATGGCCCGCCACGGCGGCGGCGCCTTCTCCGGCAAGGACCCGTCCAAGGTCGACCGCTCGGCCGCCTACGCGGCCCGCTACGTGGCCAAGAACGTCGTCGCCGCCGGCCTCGCCGAGCGCTGCGAGGTCCAGGTCGCCTACGCGATCGGCGTCGCCCACCCGGTCTCGCTGATGGTCGAGACCTTTGGCACCGGCAAGCTGCCGGACTCCCGCATCTCGCAGCTGGTCGAAGCCGAGTTCGATATGCGCCCCGGCGCCTTCCGCACCTACCTGAACCTGCACCGCCCGATCTTCCAGAAGACCTCCGCCTACGGCCACTTCGGCCGCCAGGACCCCGACTTCACCTGGGAGCGCACCGACCGCGCCGACGCCCTCCGCACCGCCGCCGGCGTCCAAGCCACCGCCGCCTAACCCCTCCCCAAGGGGGTGAGTTTCACGGCGCTACGTACTTACACCTCGCTATGGCGGGGTCAAAGTCCAATGCGCGGGGCAGATCGGCTTGGAAGCTCGCGCGGCAGCAGCACTGGGTCCTGACTCGCAGGCAGCTGCTGGAGCTTGGCTTCACCGTCGGCGCGATTGAGCATCGGCTTGGTTCCGGCCGCTTGCATCTCGTCGGTCGAGGTGTGTACGCGGTCGGGCGACGCCACCTCACCCGAGAGAGCCGCTGGATGGCGGCCGTTCTGGCCTGTGGGCCTGATTCGGCGCTCAGCCATCGCAGCGCTGCGGCCCTGTGGGGGATTGGCGCTGAGGTTCCGGGAAGGACCGACGTCAGCGTTCGGCGTGCTGCAAAGCATCGCCGGCCTGGGATCCAAGTTCGCAGCCGGCCCTCTCTGGCCCGAGTGGACATCACCACCCGCCTGAACATTCCCGTTACCAGGCCAGTTCGCACCCTGGTCGACCTGGCGACCGAACTGACCCCAAAGGCGCTCGAGCGCGCCGTCAACGAGGCCGACAAGCGTGACCGGATCGATCCAGAGGGGCTACGGGTCGCCCTTGACGAGCATGCCGGGGAGCCCGGGGTTCGGCCGCTCCGCACCCTGCTCGACCACCAGACCTTCCGTCTCTCCGATACCGAACTCGAAGTTCTCTTTCGCCCGATTGCCGCGCAGGCCGGACTCCCCGTCCCGCTCACCAAGGAGTGGGTCAACAACTTCGAAGTCGACTTCTTCTGGCCCGAGCTCGGCCTCGTCGTCGAGACCGACGGCTGGCGCTATCACCGCACCGCCTCCGCCCAGACCCGTGACGCCCTCCGCGACCAGACCCACACCGCCTCCGGCCTCACTCCATTGCGCTTCTCCCACTACCAAGTCAAATACGAACCCAAGCACGTTCTCCGCATCCTCGCCCGAACTGCCGCCAACCTACGACCCGGTTGATTTGCGCCCACACTCGAATCAGCCGGTAGAAACCCTGACCCTCAGGCGCTGAGCGGTGCTGCGGGATTAGGAGGAGCTCGGCGGCTGTGCCTCGCCCAGCCCATGCGTCCCGGCGGCGTGCGTCCCGGTCGCCTGGTCGACGGCGTGGACGACTTCGGCCGGCTCGGCGACGCCGACGAAGACGAAGTTGTAGTCGTCGGTCGCCGCGGTGTCGAAGTCGACGTCGCCGATCTGCATCAGGCGCTGGAAGACGGACTGGCGGTAGTTGACGTTCTGGACCCGCTCCAGGCGGGTCTCCTGAATCTCTCGCGAGACGATGCCGCGCTTGATGTTGAGGCGCCGGTTGGTGATCGTGTAGGTGGTCGCGACGCGCTTGACGAAGCCGATCACGACGGTCAGCGCGATCACGACCAGGATCACCAGAAAGGCGGTGCCGTTGCCGTCGATGAGCTTGGCGATCACCCCGAGGACGACCGCGACGACGATCCCTTTCAGGTAGAAGCCGAGGATCGCGCGCCAGGACGGGTGGCCCTCGAAGATCACTTGCTCCCCGGAGCTGAGATTGAGGCTCACTGCCGGCAGCATACGTCTTCGCCACGACGCTCGCCAGGGCTGGGAGCGGGCCGTCCCCCGCCGGCCATACCCTCGTCGGATGGCCATCCTCAGGGTCGAGCCGCTGACCACCGCCCGCGCCCTGCGGGGCCCTTTCGACTACCGCCAGCCGGCGGCGATGGAGGATCTCGAGGTCGGCAGCGTCGTCCGCGTGCCCTTTGGGCCGCGCAAGCTGCTGGGCGTCGTCGTTGAGCTGGCCGAGACCTCGGAGCTGGCGCCGGAGCGGCTGGCGGAGCCGATCGAGGCGCTGGAGTCCGGCGCCCCGCCGGAGCTGGTTCGGCTCGGCCTCTGGGTCGCTCGCGAGTACTGCTCGACCCCCTCGCGCGGCCTGCAGCTGGTGCTGCCGCCGGGGACCGGGACGGGCGCTCGCACCGTCCGCTCCAAGGTCGAGCTGCGGGCGGAGATCCTGCCGGCGGGCGAGCAGGTGCTGAGCGGCGGCGGCAGGCTCGGCGTCAAACAGCGGGCGGTGCTGGAGGCGCTGCGCGCGGGGGAGATGTCCGGCGGCGAGCTGGCCACGGCGGTCGGATCGGATCGCCAGACGCTGCGGCGGCTGGAGCAGCGCGGCCTGGTCGCGACCCGCAGCTCGCGCCTGCGCCGCGCCCCCGCTCACTCCGGCCTCGCCGCCCCCGCCAGCCGGCCCGAGTTGCTCCCCGAGCAGCGACGGGCCGTCGAGTCGATCGTCGCCTCGCTCGACGGCGAGACCGGCGCCGAGCGCAGCCTGCTGCTCCACGGCGTCACCGGCTCGGGCAAGACCGAGGTCTACCTGGCCGCGGTCGAGGCGGCACTGGAGCGCGGCCGGGGCGCGATCGTCCTCGTCCCCGAGATCGGCCTCGCCCCGCAGGCGGTGGCGCGCTTCCGGGCCCGGCTCGGCGACCGCTTCGCCGTCCTCCACTCGGCCCTCGCCGCCGGCGAGCGCTACGACGAGTGGCGGCGGCTGCGCAGCGGCGAGGCGAGCGTCTGCGTCGGCCCGCGCTCGGCCGTCTTCGCCCCGGTCCGCGATCTCGGCCTGATCGTCATCGACGAGGAGCACGACTCCTCCTACAAGCAGGAAGGCGACCCCTGCTACGACGCCCGCACCGTCGCCCGCCGCCGCGCCGAGGACTGCGGCGCCGTGCTGGTCGCCGGCACCGCGACGCCGCGCCCGGAGACCTGGCTGGAGCTGCCGCGCCTGCAGCTGCCGCGCCGGGTCGACGGCCTGCGGATGCCGCCGGTCGAGCTGGTCGACATGCGCGAGGCCGACCCGCGCTCCGGCCCGCTGCACCCCGACACCTGGGAAGCCCTGGAGGGAGTCCGTGCGGCCGGCGCCAAGGCGATCGTGATGATCAACCGCCGCGGCTTCGCCCCCTGGCTGACCTGCCGCTCCTGCGGACACCACTGGAGCTGCCCCAACTGCGACGTCTCGCTGATCGTCCACCGCCACAGCGGCCGCCTCGTCTGTCACCACTGCGCCCACGTCGAAGCGCAGCCACGCGCCTGCCCGGACTGCGCCTCGACGACGCTCGCGCGCGCCGGCGCCGGGACCGAGCGGGTCGAGGGCCTGCTGGCCGAGCGCCTGGCGCCGATGCCGATCTTCCGGCTCGACACCGACACCGCCGCCGAGCGCGGCGCCCACGCCCGCATCCTCGCCGCCTTCGGCGAGGCGCCCAGCGGCGTCCTCGTCGGCACCCAGATGGTCGCCAAGGGCCACGACTTCCCCGAGGTGACGCTGGCGACGATCCTCGACGCCGACGCGACTCTGCGCTTCCCCGACTTCCGCGCCGAGGAGCGCACCTTCGCGATGGTTGCCCAGCTGGCCGGGCGCAGCGGCCGCGGCGAGGCCGGGGGAGAGGTAATCGTCCAGACCCTGGCGCCGAAGGCCTCGAGCATCGAGCACGCCGCCCGTCACGACTCGGCCGGCTTCCTCGCCGGCGAGCTGCAGCGCCGCCGTCTGCTGCGCTACCCGCCCTATTCCCACCTGCTTCGGATCGGCCTCAACTGCGAGCAGGAGGCGCGGCTGGAAACCGCCGCCACGGCGGTTGCCGGCGAGCTGCGCGGGAAGCTCCCGGCGGGCTCCGACCTGCTCGGCCCGGCGCCGATGTTCCGCGTCCGCAACCGCCATCGCCGCCGCATCCTGATCAAGGCCTCCGACCGCGAGGGAACCGTCGGCGCGGTTCGCGGCGTGGTCGAGCGCCTTACCTCCGATCGCTCGCTGAAGGGCGTGGCGATCGGAGTGGACGTCGACCCGCAGTAGGTCCATACAATCGATCCGTGAGCGACGAGCAGGCGATAGGCGCGGACGAAGACGAGCGGCGACTCGAAACCGAGCTGCTGGAACGGCGCGAGGCGGCACTCGCCCACGTCGTCAAGTTCGGCGACCCGGTCCTCAAGAGCGTCGCCTCGCCGATCACCAACTTCGGCCCCGAGCTGCGGGCCGAGGTGGAGCGGATGATCGCGATCATGCGCGACGGCATGGGCGTCGGCCTCGCCGCCATCCAGCTTGGCGTGCTGCGCCGCCTGCTGGTCTTTCAGGCCGGGCCGGACGGCGAGCCGACGGCGCTGATCAATCCGGTCGTCGAGTGGCTCTCCGAGGAGGGTTCCCTCGCCGAGGAGGGCTGCCTCAGCCTGCCCCGGGTCTCGATGGACGTCGAGCGCCCCCTGCACGCCCGGATCAGCGGCCGCGACGCCGAGGGGGAGCCGATCGAGATCGAGGCCTCGGGCCTGGAGGCGCGGGTGCTGCAGCACGAGATCGACCACCTCGACGGGGTCCTGATCCTCGACCGCACCAGCCGCGACCAGCGCAAGGGCGCCCTGCGGGCGCTGCGCGAGGGCGGCAGCTACAGCCCCCCCGGCGACCATGAAGCCGAGGACGAGGGCGAGCTTCGCGAGCCGCGCACCGACGCGTGAGCACCGTCTACCTCGGCACCTCCGACTTCGCCGCCACCGTGCTGAGGACGCTGGCCGGGTCTGCGCACAGGCCTTCCCTGGTCGTGACGCCCCCCGATCGCCCCCAGGGGCGCGGCCGCAAGCTGACGCCGCCGCCGACCGCCGCGGCCGCTCAGGAGCTGGGGATCGAGCTGCTGGCGGCCGAGGACGTCAACGACGAGGCGACGCGGCAGCGCATCGCCGCCGCCCGGCCGGACGCCGTGATCGTCTGCGCCTTCGGTCAGCTGATCCGCGAGCCGCTGCTCTCCGAACAGCTGCTGCTGAACGTGCACCCCTCGCTGTTGCCGCGCTGGCGCGGCGCGGCGCCGATCGAGCGGGCGATCATGGCCTGCGACCGGCAGACCGGCGTCTGCGTGATGAAGCTGGTCGCCGGCCTCGACGCCGGGCCGGTGGCGCTGAGCGCGGAGGTGCCGATCGACGCCGACACAGACTTCGAGGCGCTCTCCTCGACCCTCGCCGGGCTCGGCGGCGAGCTGCTGGTCCGGGCGCTCAACCTCGCGGCCGAGGACAGGCTTGAGTTCACCGGGCAGGACGAGGCGGAGGTGACCTACGCGGAGAAGATCGACCCGGCCGAGCGCCGCCTCGACCCCTCGCGCCCGGCCAGCGAGCTGGCCGCGATCGTCCGCGCCCTGACCCCGCACGTCGGCGCCTACCTGGAGACCGCCGAGGGCGAGCGGCTCGGCGTCCGCCGCGCCCGCGCCGTCGACGTCAGCGTCAGGACCGGCGCCCTCAAGTCCGAGTGGGGGGCGCTGTTGGTCGGCTGCTGTCGCGGGGCGCTGCGCCTCGACGTGGTGCAGCCGCCGGGCGGCAAGCCGATGCCGGTGGACGCCTACCTGCGCGGCCACTCGCTGCCGAAGCTGCCGTGATCGCGCCGGCCCGCGCGCTCGCCTTCGCGACGATCAGGGAGACCTTCGAGGCCGACGCCTTCACCGAGCGCGCCTTCCGCGCCGGCGCCGAGCGGCTCGGCCTCGACGGGCGCGAGCGCGCCCAGGCGCAGCGGCTCGCCTACGGCGCCGTCCAGCGCCGCGGCACCGCCGATGCCGCGATCGAACGGCTGGCGGGGCGCTCGACCCGGCTGCTCGACCCGCCGGTGCTGGCCGGCCTGCGTCTCGGCCTCTACGAGCTGCTCTTCGCCGACGGCACGCCCGACCACGCCGCCGTCGACCAGGCGGTCGAGCTGGTCAAGGGCGCCGGCGCCGCCCACGCCTCCGGGCTCGTCAACGCGGTCCTGCGGCGGGCGACCCGCGAACGCCCCCAGCTGACGGCGGCCCTGCTGGAGGACGACTCGACCCCCGAGGCGGCCGCCATCGCCCACTCGGCGCCGCTCTGGCTGGCGCGGATGTGGTGGGACGAGCTGGGCCCGGAAACGGCGCGCTCGCTGCTCGCCGCCTGCAATCAGCCCGCTGAGGTGGGAATAAGAGTCGCGCCTCGCTCGCTGCGCAGAGTCCCTTCTAACCCGGGCTCAGCCGGAGCCCTCGGCGAGTCAGATATGGATGCTTGCGAGCGAAGCGCTCCGATTGACCTTGCTCGCCAGGCCGTGCTTGCAAAGTTGCGCGAGGCTGGGGTCGAGGCGCACACCCCCACAGGCGGCTGGCCTCTAGCTGCTCCCGAGGCGATCGTCATAGAGGGCCGCACCGGCGACGCGGTTCCGGCCATGGTCGAGGCTGGCGAAGTCACCCCCCAGAGCCGCGGCTCTACCGCCGTCGTCGAGGTCCTCGACCCGCACGAGGGGGAGCACCTGCTCGACCTCTGCGCCGGCCCCGGGATCAAGACCGGCCAGATCGCGGCGCGGATGGGCGACCGCGGCGAGGTGATCTCGGTCGAGCTCGACTCCAGCCGGGCCGAGGAAATCGCCGCCCAGGCGCGCCGGCTCGGCCTGCGCAGCGTCACCGTGTTCGAGGCCGACGCGACGAAGGTCGAGATGCCGGCCGGATTCGACCGCGTCCTGCTCGACGCCCCCTGCTCGGACCTCGGCGCCCTCGCCTCGCGCCCGGACGCCCGCTGGCGCAAATCGCCGAAGACGATCGAGCGCCTGGTCGAGGTCCAGGAGCGGGCTCTGCTCGCCGCCGCCCAGCTCCTCCGTCCCGGCGGGATCCTCGTCTACGCGACCTGCACGGTCTCCCGCCGCGAGAACGAGGACCGGGTCGCGGCGCTGCTGGCGGCGGCCGCTGCCGGTCGGGCGCCAGCGCTCGAACTGGAGGATCTCGGCGCCCGCGCTCCCGGGCTGGCGTCCCCCGTCGAGCCGCGCTGCTTGCAGCTGCGCCCGGACCGCGATCGCACCACCGGATTCTTCATCGCACGCCTGAAGCGCCATGATTAGGCGATGAGCGATTCCGGAGATGTCGGTTCGGCGGAGGGGACGACGCTGGGTCGGGCGCCCTGCCCGAACTGCGGCGAGCCCTGGCTGCGCCCGACCCAGCTGCCCGGCCGGCTGCGCTGCGTCAACTGCCTCAGCCGCTTCGAACTCGTCTCCCAGTGCCCCAACTGCGGCGAACACCAGACGATCGCGCGGATGAGCCACACCGAGGACATGCAGTGCCAGTCGTGCGGCTCCTCCATGCTCCAAGCCGCCTGAGCGCGTCCGGACGCGCCTGGCGGTGTCCTCGGTCGCTCGCCTTCGGGTCACGCACGGAGTGCGCTCCCCTCGTCTCGCTCCCTGCGTCCTTGCCAGCCACGTCCGAGTGCGCTCAGTAGGGTGGCGCGCATGAGCGGGCGAATGAGCGAGCTGATCGAGGCCCCGCGGGTCGCGCCGTCGATCCTCTCGGCCGATTTTGCGAAGTTGGGATCGCAGGTCGCCGAGGTGATGGACGCCGGCGCCCGAGTGATCCACTTCGACGTCATGGACGGCCACTTCGTGCCGCCGATCACGATCGGGCCGCTGGTCCTCAGCGGGATCGCCGACCAGGTTCACGCGGCCGGCGGCGCCGTCGACGTGCACCTGATGATCGCGGCGCCCGAGCGCCAGATCGAGGAGTTCGCCAAGGCCGGCGCCGACTCGATCACCTTCCACGAGGAGGCGACGCCGCACGCCAACCGCACCCTGCACGCGATCCGCGAGCTGGGCTGCCTGGCCGGCGTCGCGATCAACCCCGGCACCCCGGTCGAGGCGGTCTCCGAGCTGCGCGGCTACGCCGACGTCGTCCTCTGCATGACCGTCAACCCGGGCTGGGGCGGCCAGTCCTTCATCGCCACCTCGCCGGCCAAGGTCGAGCGCCTGCGCCCGCTCGTCGGCGAGGCCCGGATCGAGGTCGACGGCGGCATCGACACCGCCACCGCCGGGCCGATCGCCGCCGCCGGCGCCTCGCTCTTCGTCGCCGGCTCCGCCGTCTTCGGCGCCGCCGACCCCGCCGCCGCCTACACGGCGATGGCCGCCGCCGCCGGCGCTGCCTAGACTCACATTTCCCGCCCACGGGCGATCAGGGCGCCGGTGACCTCCTGCCACCAGGCCCGCTCCTCGGTGTCGACGCCCGGGCGCTCGACCTTGCGCTCGCACCAGTCGGCCAACGCCCGCCGGCCGCCGATCGCGACCACGGTCTTGCTGGTCACCGCGTAGCGGCCGTCGGCGAGGGCGACCATCGCGCCGCTGCCATCGCTGCGGGTGCGCATCACCGCCAGGACCGGAACCCCCTCGAGCTCGTTCAGCTCCTGCAGGTCGTCGCCGGCGCGGACCGGACGCACCGAGAACACCTGCGAGGCGCCTCGCCGCGGCAGCGCCGGCGGTCGCTGGCGGCCGATCGGTCCCTTGGTCCAGACGTTCGTCAGCGCCTCGACCTCCTCGCGCAGCTCGCTGCGGACGAGGACGTGCAGCTCGTCGCCCTCCTGCAGCTCGGTCGATCCGCGTGGCGGGATCGCGTGGCCGTCGCGGACGATCACGTTGACCAGCGCCTCGCGCGGCAGCTCCAGCTCGCGCACCCGGTGCCCCGCCGCCGCGGCTCCCTCCGGTAGCCGGTAGGCGATCACGTCGCCGCCCATGCGCCGGATCCGCCCCGACTCCAGCAGCCGCCGCGGCAGCGCCGGCTCGTCGGTGGTCAGTCCCAGCCGCTTGGCCAGCGGCTCGAAGCTGGCGCCCTGCACCAGGGTCGAGGTGACGACGACGAAGAAGACGATCGCGAACTCCTGCTCGCCACCGGCGATGCCGGCGACGACGGGAAAGGTCGCCAGCCAGATCGGCGTCGCCCCGCGCAGTCCCGCCCAGCCGAGCATCGCTTTCTCGCGCACGTTGAGCGGCGCGAACGCGGTCGCGGCAAAGGTCGCGATCGGCCGGGCGACGAAGATCAGCGCCGCCGAGAGCGCCAGGCCCTTCAGCGCCACGTCGTCGAGGCTGCTGGGGAAGATCAGCAGGCCGAGCAGGATGAAGAGGGCGATCTGGGCGACCCAGCCGAGGCCCTCGTGAAAGGCGACGATCGTGCGCCGGGCGGGGATCCGAGCCGAGCCGAGCGCCAGCGCCGCGAGATAGGTGGCGAGCAGCCCGGAGCCGTGGGCGACCTCGGCGATGCCGAAGGCGAGCCCGGCGATCGCGATCGTCGCCACCGGGTAGATCCCGTCGGTCGGCAGCCGCGCCTTGTCGAGGGCGTAGACGGCGGCCCGCCCGATCGCGACCCCGACGACGATCCCGATCCCCAGCTTCAGCACCAGCAGGCCGGCCATGTCGGCCAGGCCGTAGCCCGGCTCCTGGATCCATTCGATGAAGCCGATCACCAGCAGCAGCGCGACCGGGTCGTTCATCCCCGACTCCCCCTCGAGCGAGCGCGCCAGGCGCTTCTCCAGGGTCGAACGCCGCAGCACGGCGAAGATCGCGGCCGAGTCGGTGGCGGCGATCGCGGCCCCGACCAGCATCCCTTCCAGGGTGCTGAGGTCGAAGATCAGCTTTGCCGCGAGGCCGGCGACGACAGCGGTGATCGCCGTCCCGATCGTCGCCAGCGAGGCGGCGGTGCCGAGCACCGGCCGGATCTCCGACCAGCCCGCGGTCAGCCCGCCCTCGAAGAGGATCAGGATCAGCGCGATCGTCCCCAGCGTCCGCGCCAGCTCGGTATTGCTGAACTCGATCCCGCCGATCCCCTGCGAGCCGGCCAGCATGCCGAGGCCGAGGAAGAGCAGCAACCCGGGCACGCGCACGCGGTCGGCGAGCAGGGCTCCGAGGATCCCCGCGGCCAGCAGCGCGCCCGCGATCAGGATCAGCTCGGCGTCGTGTCCACCCATCGACGGACCCTAATGAACCCTGACTACACGTTCTCGTCTATCGCCGCCAGGCGCGCCTCGAGCTCCTGCGGCGAACCGGCCTCGGGCACGTCCTCGGCGCGTTCGTGCGGGCGCCGGTAGACGAGGTACAGCAGACCGAAGAGGACGCCGGCGGTCAGCGCGAAGCCGATCTCGACCCGGCGGAACTCGTCGCTGACCAGGGGCACGAAGTTCCAGGCGATGAAGAAGGCGGCGCAGCCGAGCCAGCGGGCGGCGGCGCGGCGCACCTGGCCCTGCGCCAGGCAGGCCTGGTTGAGCGTGACCGAGCTCAGGTACAGACCCATCCCCAGCGTCACCAGCAGCAGCCCGGCGCGGTCGTAGGTGAACTTGTCGCTGAAGGCGATCTGCATCAGCTTCGGCCCGGCGATCAGGACCACGATCGCGGTGAACGCGGCGAAGCCGGCGATCCCCAGCAGCACCCCACGCACCGAGCGGTGGAACTCGCGCTCGCTGTCGGGATCGGTCGAGGTGTGGAGGCTGGTCAGGTGGGGGAGGATGCTGGTCGAGATCGCCTGGAAGAGCTGCAGCGGCGCCCGGGCGATCATCAGCACGTTGAAGATGAACCCTGCCGCCGCGGCGCCCTGGAGGCTGCGGGCGATCAGCGGCCCGGCGTTGAGGAAGGCCTGTTCGCTGAACATGATCGCCAGCACCGCTGCCGCGAAGCCGCCGCCTTTGCGCATCGAGAACTCCTCGTGCTCGGCGGTTGCTGCCGGTTGCTGCGGTTGCGCGCGCTCCTTCTTGGCCCGCCAGGCGAACGCCAGCGGTACGACCAGCAGCGAGAGCGAGGGGGCCGCGACGATGCCGATCGCGACCGCCGACTGGCCTTCCAGCAGGCTGACCGCGACCAGGACCGCGAAGAGGGTGCGGAAGACCGACTCGGAGAGGATCAGCGCCGTGAAGGGGCCGAACTGGCGCTGGCCGGCCAGATATCCGCGGGCGAAGTAGCTGGCGGCGTAGAAGAGGACGGCGCCGAAGAAGACCCAGTAGAGGGTTTCGTTGCCTTCCAGGAGGCCGTCCTGGATCGGCCCGCGCAGGACCAGAGCCACGACCGCGAAGGAGGCGGCGAGGCCGAGCTGGATCGTCGAGGCGACCCGCATCTCCTGGCCGATCGGCTCGCGCTTCTCCAGCCGTTCGGAGATGTGCCGCGAGAGCAGTTGTTCGACCGGCCGGTAGAGGGTCGAGATGGTGATGAAAACGGCCGACCAGAGCACCGTGATCTGTCCGTAGTCGGGTTTGGAGAGGACGTGCGAGGCGATCAGGAAGTAGGCGTAGGTGATCAGCCCGGTCAGGCCGACGCCGACGGCCAGGAAGCTCGCGGTCTTGCCGTACTCGGCCGAGGCCGAGCGTCCCTCGCTGCCCTCCATCAGTCGGTCGGCTTGCCCGGCTCGTAGTGGGAGGGCTCGACGCCGAGCGCCAGCTCGACCCGCCGCACCCGCTCGAAGACCCGCTGCGTCATCACCCGCTGCCCGGCCAGGAGGTCGCCGATGACGCCGAGCGCGAACAGCTGCACTGCGGCGATGAAGAGGACGGCGCCGAGGATCAGCGACTGGATGTGGCCGGTGCTGTCGCCGTTGAAGATCCAGTCGATCAGGAACGGCAGCCAGGCCAGCAGGGCGAGGACCAGGACGACGAGCCCGGCGGTGGCGAAGGCGCGCAGCGGCTCGTAGCGGGCGTAGATCCGCAGGATCGCCGGGCCGTTGCGGCGCACGTAGGAACCGGTCGAGTCGAACAGCCGCGACTCGCGGGTCTGCGGGTTGGTCCCGATCGGCACCTGGTCGACCGCGACCAGCATCTTGCCGGCCTGGATCAGGCTCTCCAGCGTGTAGGTGAAGTTGTCGACGACCGAGAGCTGCAGCGCCGCCTCGCGGTTGTAGGCGCGGAAGCCGGAGGTGGCGTCGGTTATCTCGGTCCCCGAGAGCTGGCGCACGACCCAGCTGCCGAGCCGCTGCAGCCCCTTTTTCGAACCCGAGAAGTGGTCGATCTGGGCGACCTGACGGTCGCCGACGACCATGTCGGCCTCGCCGGCGAGGATCGGCGCCACCAGCTTGGCGACGTCGGCGCCCTGGTACTGGTTGTCGGCATCGGTGTTGACGACGATGTCGGCTCCCAGCTTCAAGCAGGCGTCGAGCCCGGCCTGGAAGCCCGCCGCCAGGCCCTTGTTGTTGGTCAGGCGGACGATGTGGTCGACGCCGTTCTCGCGGGCGACCGCGACGGTGCGGTCGCCTGAGCCGTCGTCGACGACCAGCAGCTCGATCTCGTCGATGCCGTCGATCGCGCGCGGCAGGTCGGCGATCGTCGCCGGCAGCGTCGATTCCTCGTTCAAGCAGGGGATTTGGATGATCAGCTTCAAAGGGACGGCCCAGGGTATCCGCGCCCGCGGCGCGCGGGTCCTGTCCCGGGGGGAGGGGCCTGCGGGCGGGTAGGTGTGTCCGTTCTCGGCCCCTCCCCCCGGGCCACCCGCGCGAGGGGCGTAGAATCCCGGTTGACTGACCAGTCAATCGGTCCGATGAACTCCCAGGTCACAGCCACGGATCAGGCTCACTTGCGCCGAGCGCTTGAGCTTGCTGAGCGCGGACGCGGTCGAGTTAGTCCGAATCCGCTGGTGGGGGCGGTCGTGGTGCGGGACGGGGAGGTTATTGGCGAGGGATACCACGCTGAGCTCGGTGGATTGCACGCGGAGCGCGCGGCGCTTGAGGACTGCCGGGCGCGGGGGGTGGATCCGGCGGGGGGGACGATGTACGTGACGCTGGAGCCGTGTGCGCACCAGGGGCGGCAGCCGCCCTGTGTTGAGGCGATCCTGGAGGCGAAGGTCGGCCGCGTCGTCATCGCCTCCGAGGACCCGAGCGAGAAGGCGGCGGGGCGGGGGCCCGGAATCCTGCGGGACGGTGGAGTGGAGGTTGCCTTTGCCGCTGGTGCCGAGGCCGCGGCGGCGCGGCTGCTCAACCAGCCGTTTCGCAAGCACGCACGCACCGGGCTGCCGCTGGTCACCCTGAAGCTGGCGATGTCGCTCGACGGCCAGACGACCACCGCCGCCGGCGACTCGCCCTGGATCTCCGGCGAGCTCAGCCGCGCCCTCGTCCACCGCTGGCGCGCCGAAGCCGACGCGATCGCCGCCGGCATCGGCACCGTCCTCGCCGACGACCCCCTGCTCACCGCCCGCCACCCCGAAGCCCGGCAACCGCTCCGCATCGCCTTCGACTCCCAAGCCCGTCTCCCCCTCAGCTCCCAACTCCTCGCCACCCGCGACCAGGCGCCGGTCCTCGTCGTCGTCTCACCCGACGCCGACCCGACCCGCATCGCCGTCCTGAAGGATGCGGGCGCCGAGATCCTGGTCGCCGGCGGAGCGACTCCAGCCGGCCGCATCGCTTCCGCTCTCGCGGACTTGGGCCGCCGCGAAATCACCAGCCTCTTCCTCGAGGGCGGCAGAACCCTCGCCTCTGCCTTCGCGTCGGCAGACCAAGTAGACGAGTCCCGTACCTTCATAGCGCCTGTGCTTCTGGCTCCCTCGACAGCGGCTCCTCACCCGGGCGCTGGCGCCCGGCTATCGGCCCTGGAGTCTCACGCCGAGCCCGTCGGCGAGGACACGCTGATCACGGCCCGTTTCAAGGAGTGGTGATGTTCACCGGACTGATCCAGGACATAGGCGAGGTCGAAACCCTTGAGACCGGGTCCGACGGCGCCCGCCTGCGGATCGCGACCTCGCTCGGCCCCGAGATCGCCCTCGGCGACTCCGTCGCCGTCAACGGCGTCTGCCTCACGGCGACCGCAGCCGACGCGAACGGCTTCGAGACCGAGGCGATGAACCAGACGCTGGAGGTGACGGCGCTGGGCGGCGTCCGCGAGGGCGCCCCCGTCAACCTGGAGCTGGCGATGCAGGCCAGCGACCGGCTCGGCGGTCACATCGTCCAGGGCCACGTCGACGGCGTCGGCGAGGTGGTCGCGGTCGCGGCGGACGGCTTCGCCCGCCGGGTCCGCGTCGCGCTCGGCCCGGAGCTGCTCCGCTACGCCGTCGACAAGGGCTCGATCACGCTCAGCGGCGTCAGCCTGACCGTGGCTGAGCTGGGCGACGGCTGGGTAGAGGTCTCGCTGATCCCCGAGACCCTCGAGCGCACCAACTTCGACGCGCTCGAGCCAGGAAGCAAACTGAACGTGGAGTGCGACATCGTGGCGAAGTACGTGGAGCGGATGATCGGACCACTGGCTGAAAAGGAGCGAGCGTGAGCCATATGACGGAGGCCGAGGAAAAAGAGGTGATGACCGAGGCGGGGGAGAGCGCCTTCTCGACGATCGAGGAAGCGATCGAGGAGATCCGCCGCGGCCGCATGGTCGTCGTCTGCGACGGCGAGGATCGCGAGAACGAGGGCGACCTGGTGATGGCGGCGCAGTTCGCCACCCCGGAGGCGGTCAACTTCATGGCCAAGGAGGCCCGTGGCCTGATCTGCGTGACGCTGACCGCCGAGCGCTGCGAACGGCTCGGCCTGAAACTGATGGCGGCCAAGAACGAGGCGCCGCTGCAGACCGCCTTTACGGTCACGATCGAGGCCGCCGGCGGCGTCAGCACCGGCATCTCCGCCCACGACCGCGCCCACACGATCCAGGTCGCGATCGACCCCGAGTCGGGTCCCCGCGACATCGTCGTGCCCGGCCACATGTTCCCCTTGCGCGCCAAAGAGGGCGGCGTGCTGGAGCGCACTGGCCACACCGAGGCCAGCGTCGATCTCGCCCGCCTCGCCGGCCTCACCCCGGCCGGGGTGATCTGCGAGGTGATGAACGACGACGGCACCATGGCCCGGGTGCCGGACCTGATCCCCTACTGCCAGAAGCACGACCTGAAGATGATCACCGTCGCCGAGCTGATCGCCTACCGCCGCCGCACCGAGAAGCTGGTCGAGCGGGTCGTGGCGACGGCGCTGCCGACCTCCTTCGGCGACTTCACCGCGGTCGGCTACCGCTCCCTGGTCGACGACAAACACCACGTGGCGATGGTCAAGGGGGACGTCGACGGGGTCGAGGACGTGCTCGTCCGCGTCCACAGCGAGTGCCTCACCGGCGACGTTTTCCACAGCATGCGCTGCGACTGTGGCGAGCAGCTGGCCTCGGCCCTGGCGATGATCGAGGAGGAGGGTCAGGGCGTCCTCCTCTACCTCTCCCAGGAGGGGCGCGGGATCGGCCTGCTGAACAAGCTGCGCGCCTACAAACTGCAGGAGGAGGGGGCCGACACGGTCGAAGCCAACCTCAAACTGGGCCTGCCGGCCGACCTGCGCGACTACGGCATCGGCGCCCAGATCCTCGGCGACCTCGGCCTGACCAGCATTCGCATCCTCACCAACAACCCGAAAAAGATCGTCGGCCTCGAGGGCTACGGGCTCTCGGTCTCCGAGCAGGTGCCGATCGAGGCCCACCCCAACACCCACAACGAGGCCTACCTGCGGGCCAAGCGCGACAAGATGGGCCACTCGCTGCACCACCAGGGCCTGGCCCTCGACGAGGAGATGATCCACGACGAGGAGGAACGCGACGCGAAGGCCTCCGATGGCTGAGGCGGGCGCTTTCCTGGAGCAGTTTCGCGACGACGAGCGCGAGGCGCTGGCGCCGCTGCGCTTCGGCGTCTGCGTCGGTCGCTTCTACGAGGATCTCGCCCAGCGGCTGCTGAAGGGCGCGCGGGAAGGCTTCGAGATCGCCGGCGGCGGCTCGGTGACCGAGGTCTCGGTTCCCGGGGCCTACGAGCTGCCCTTCGCGGCCAAGGCCTTCGCCGCGGCCGGCTACGACGGCGTCGCCTGCCTCGGGGTCGTCATCCGCGGCGAGACCGACCACTACGACTTCGTCTGCGCCGAGGCCGCCCGCGGCATCCAGGACATCCAGCTCGAGACCGGGATCCCCTGCGCCTTCGGCGTCATCACCTGCGACAACATGGAGCAGGCCCTGGCCCGGGCCGGCGGCGGCAAGCGCGACCAAGGCCGCAACGCCGCCCTCACCGTCGCCCGGATGGCGCTGTTGAAGCGCCAACTCTCCTGACTGGGTAGCATCCAGCGCCCGATGGCCAAGGTATGTCACAGCTGCGGCAAGGGACCGGCGTTCGGCCAGTCCCGAAGCCACTCGATGGTCGCCACCAAGCGGCGCTTCGATCCGAACCTGCAGAAGGTGCGGATCCAGGAGAACGGCCGTCCGCTGCGTGCCTACGTTTGCACGCGTTGTCTGAAGTCCAACAAGGTCACCAAGGCCGCCTGAGGTCGTAGGACGCGGCGCGAGGACGCGTCGTCGCCTACGCGTCGTGCTGAAGCACTGCCGCTTCGGCGCCGCCACGCCCTCGCTTGGTCCTACGACCTCAGGGACGCTGGTGAAGATCTCCTGGGAGGGATGACGGACGCCCACAACCTCTCGAGCCCAGCCGCATCTGCTGAGTAGTTCCCGTGAGGGAGGTGTCGGGGGTCCCCGGAGCGCGCGGCGTCCTGATTTTCGCAGCGTCGGTCAGCTAGAGCTGGGGGGCTCCCGGCGAAAATCCCAGCAAGCGGAGGGGACCCCCGACACCTCCCCTTGACAGGCCCCCACTCAGTCAGCCTGCGGCACAACAGGATGCTCGCCCGTCGGCGACGGATCGCCCGCGGCCGGCTCCACATGCAGCTTGGGGAGGATGCGGCTGAGCCAGTCCGGGAACCACCAGGCGCTTCTGCCGAAGAGCTGCATCACGGCCGGGACCAGGACCGAGCGGATGATCACGGCGTCGATGAAGACGGCGGAGGCGAGGCCGAGGCCGAAGAGTTTGATGATCCGGTCTTCGCCGATCATGAAGGAGGCGAAGACGGTGACCATGATCGCCGCGGCGGCGGTGATCACGCGGCCGGTCAGCGCCAGGCCGCGGGTGACCGAGCGGGTGGCGTCGTGGCTGTGCTCCCACTCCTCGTGGATCCGCGACATCAGGAAGACCTCGTAGTCCATCGAGAGCCCGAAGACGATCGAGAAGAGGAAGATCGGGAAGAAGGAGATGATCGGGCCGGAGCCGTCGACGCCGATCAGGCTCGCTCCCCAGCCCCACTGGAAGACGGCGACGATCAGGCCGAAGGCGGCGCCGATGCTGAGCAGGTTCATCACGATCGCCTTCAGCGGCACCAGGATCGAGCGGAAGACGATCATCAGCAGCAGCGCCGAGAGCAGCACGACGACGCCGATGAAGAGCGGCAGCTTGTCGGAGATCGCGTTGCCGAAGTCCTCGAAGATCGCGGTGATGCCGCCGACGTGGAGCTGGGCGCCGGTCTTGGCCTCGATCGGCGGGATCACCTCGCCGCGGATGTGGTCGAGCAGTTCGGTCGTCGCCTCGCTTTCCGGCGAGGTCGTCGGGTAGGCCTGGAAGACGGCGGTATTTTCGTCCGGGTTCTTGACGATCGGCGTGACTTTGGCCACCCCGTCTTCGCCCGCGAGCGTCTTGTGCAGCAGCACCAGGCTTTCGTCGTCGCCCTTGCTCGGCAGCGCCGCGACCATCGCGAAGGGCCCGTTGAAACCGGGCCCGAAGCCCTCGGCGAGCAGGTCGTAGGCTTCGCGCGTGGTCGAGCCGGCGGGGTCGGTGCCGGCGTCGTTGGAGCCGAGTCGCAGCGAGAGGGTGGGGATGCAGAGGGCCAGCAGCAGCGCTCCCGAGAGCAGCGCCGCGACCCAGGGACGCCGCTGGACGAGGCGGCTCCAGCGGAACCAGCGACTGTTTTCATCGATGCTGGTGCGGCGGCTGCCGAGGCCGGGGATGCGCAGTTTGTCGATCCGGCGGCCGGCGATGACCAGCAGCGCCGGCAGCAGGGTCAGCGCCGCGATCATCGTGAACAGCACCGCCAGGGCCGCCGCCATCGCGACCCCGTAGAGGAAGGTGATGCCGAGCAGCAGCATCCCCATCAGCGAGATGATCACGGTGATGCCGGCGAAGAGGACGGCGCGGCCGGCAGTGTCGACCGCGGCGATCGCGGCGGGCCGCGGCTCCAGCCCCTCGTCGAGCCCGTTGCGGAAGCGGGTGACGATGAACAGCGCGTAGTCGATGCCGACGCCGAGGCCGATCATCGCCGCCAGGCTGCGGCGCGAACTCGGCGGTGTCGAAGACGTGGGTGCCGACCGTGACCAGGCTGAGGCCGACGCCGAGCGCGAACAGGGCGGTGATCAACGGCAGGCCCATCGCCACCACCGAGCCGAAGGTCAGCAGCAGGATCACGATCGCGGCCAGCAGCCCGATCGCGAAGGAGGAGTCGCCACCTTCTTCTTCGGCGCGGATTTCCTCGACCGGCTGGCCGCCGACCTCGACCTGGAGACCGCTGCCGTCCGCTGCGCGGCTGGTCGAGACGAGCTTCTTGAGGTCGTCTTTCCCGATTTTGTTGCTGGTCGTGTCGAACTGGACCGTCGCGTAGGCGATCTGGCCGTCGTTGCTGACCGCGGCGGTGCCGCTGTCGCCGTAGGGACTGGCGACTTCGCTGACGTGGGGGAGCTTGGCGACGCTGGCGAAGACGCCCTCCATCTTGCGCTTGACCGCCGCCGACTCGACCCCGCCGTCGGCCTTGTAGACGATCGTCGCCGTGTCGCCGGACTGGGCGGGGAATTTGGTTTCGAGCAGGTCGAAGGCTTCCTGGGAATCGGAAGCGGGCAGCTTGAATTCTTCGCTGAAGTCCGAGCCGACCGAGCTGGACAGCATTCCGACCCCGATCAGGGCGACGATCCAACCGATAATCACCGTCTTGCGGTGACCCGTGCACCAGGTGGCAAAGCTTCGCATTCGGCGCCACGGTAGCAACGGCGATTCGCCTCCGCGTCCCAGCCATCTTCGGCGGCGACTAGATTCCCCCCAGATGTCCGATCCCTCGATCGCCCGGTTCCGACGGGTCATCAGCTCTGCATACGCCTCGCTTGAGGCGCGACGCCAGGAGGTCAACGACCTCAACGTCTTCCCGGTCGCCGACGGCGACACCGGCGACAACATGGCGATGACGCTGGGCGCCGTGATGGAGGAGCTCGATCGCCTCGACGGGCAGGAGGTCGACGAGGTCGGCCGCACCGAGCTGGTCCAGGCGCTGGCCCGGGCGGCGCTGATGGGCGCGCGCGGCAACTCCGGCGTGATCCTCAGCCAGATCGTTCGCGGCGCCGCCGAGGAGCTGGCCAGCCGGCCCGGCGAGCTGGTCGACCCGGTGCTCGTCGCCGCCGCCTTCGCCAGCGCCGCCGACGCCGCCTACGAGTCGGTGCGCGAGCCGGCCGAGGGGACGATGCTGACCGTCTTCCGCGAGATGGCCCACTCGCTGACCCGCCAGCTCGCCCATCTGCAGGCCGACAAGCAACGGCTCGGCCGCGACGTCAGCGACGAGCGGCAGGACGCGATCCTGGCCGAGGTGCTGGAGCGGGCGATCGAGGACGGCGAGCGGGCGGTGGCGCGCACGCCCGAGCAGCTCGAGGTGCTGCGCGAATCCGGCGTCGTCGACGCCGGCGGGCACGGCCTGGTCCTGATCCTGGCCGGCGTCGTCGCCGGCCTGCGCGGCGACGACGCCGAGCTGCCCGAGGTCTCCCACCACGAGGCGCCGCGACGCAGCCTGCCCCACCACGAGGACAGTCGCTTCCGCTACTGCACCAACTTCATCGTCTCCGGCAGCGGCCTCTCCTCGCGCGATTTCCTGCCGCGGCTGGAGGGCCTCGGCGACTCGGTTCTCGTCGTCGGCGACGAGGCGACGCTCAAGGTCCACGTCCACACCGACGAGCCGGAGGCGGCGGTGGCGCTGTTCGAGGGCGCCGGCGCGGTCACCAACCTCGACGTCGCCGATATGCGCGAGCAGATGGCCGAGCGCAGCGCCCGCCTCGCCGCCGACCGCACGGGGGTCCTGGCGGTCGCCGCCGGCGAGGGCCTGGAGCGCCTCTTCGCCGGGCTCGGCGCCAACGTGATTCCCGGCGGCGAGACGCTCAACCCCTCCACCTACGAGCTGCTGGCCGGGATCCACGGGGTCGCGGCCGAGGAGGTGCTGGTCCTGCCCAGCTCGGCCAACGTGGTGATGGCCGCCGAGCGCGCCTGCGAGCTCTCGGAGAAGCCGGCCCAGGTGGTGCCGGCGCTGTCCCAGCAGGCCAGCCTGCTGGCGCTGGTCGAGTTCGACCCCGGCGCCGGCGCCGGCGAAAACAGCGAGCGTCTGGCGTCGGCGCTCGACGGCGTCGCCACCGGCGGCGTCGCCCCGGCTGCCCGTGACGACGCCCAGGGCCGCTTCAAGCAGGGCGACGCGGTCGGCTTCGCCGATGGCGAGATCGTCGCCTGGGGCGGCTCCGGCTCGACCCTGACCAAGACGCTGCAGCACCTCGCCGACGGGGCGGAGATCGTCACCGTGATCGCCGGCGAAGGGGCGCCGATCCCGCTCTCGCAGATCGACACCCACGTGCCCCCCGGCGTCGAAGTCGAGACCCACGAAGGCGGTCAGCCCAGCTGGTGGTGGCTGCTCGCCGCCCAGTAGTGCGCGCTTTCGCCGGCGCCCGCGAGCTGAGCCGCGCCGACCTGCTCGACGCCCCCGTCCGCTGGCCCCGCCCCAGCGTCCTCGACGTCTCGATCCAGACCCTCGACGGCGTCGGCCCCAAACTCGCCGAAGCCGCTTCCGAAGCCGGCATCAGCACGGTCGGCGACGTCCTTCTTCGCTTCCCGCACAGCCACCGCGACCGCACGATCCAGCCTCTGGCCGATCTCGAAGACGGCCAGACGGGGACCGTCCTCGTCACGGTGCTGGGTAGCAAGCCGCGGCCGTTCCGCAAAGGTCGCATCACGATCACCAGCGTCAAAGTTGGCGACGACAGCGGCCACGTCCGCGCAACCTGGTTCAACCAGCCCTGGGTCGCGAACAAACTCGACCCAGGCGCTCGCTTGCTCCTGACTGGCAAACGCACCAGTAAAGGCTTTGGGGTCAGCGAGTACGAGATCGTCGGGAAAACTGGCCCTGATCCAGAGCGGGGCGGGGCTGACCCGGAGGAGAGTCCTGCGGGCGGGCGCGGGCGTCCGTTCTCGGGCTTTCCTCCGGGTCAGGACAAGCGCGCGAGTGGGTTCGTGCCGGTTCACCCCGCAACCGAGGCGCTGCGGCCTCAGCGGCTGAGGGACTGGGCGGAGCAGGCCTGCCGGTGGGCAGCGAACGCGATCGAGGGGCTGCCGGCGGAGATGCGGGCGCGTCGTGGGCTGGCTGGGGCGGGGGATGCGATCCGGGCGGCGCACTTCCCGGCGAGCCCGGACGAAGCCGAGGCGGCACTGGAGCGGATCGGCTTTGAAGAGCTGTTCCTCTACCAGGCGATCCTGGCGACGCGCAAACGAACCCTGCGGACTGCTCGTCCTGCCCCTCGGCTCGGCAGCCCCGGCGCGCCGGTCGGCCGCTGGGTCGACTCGCTCCCGTTCGAGCCGACCAAGGACCAGCTCGGGGCCTTCGACGAGATCGACGCCGACCTCGATTCCGGCGAGCCGATGCAGCGGCTGCTGATGGGAGAGGTCGGCAGCGGCAAGACGGTGGTCGCCGTCTACTCGATGCTGCGGGCCCTCGAAGCCGGCTACCAGGCGGTGCTGATGGCGCCGACCGAGACTCTCGCCGAGCAGCACGCACTCACCTTCGGTCGCCTCCTCGCCGATGAGGCAACCCCCTATGCGCTGATCACTGGTTCGACGCCGGCCTCCAGTCGCCGGCAGGCCCTGAACCAGCTCGCCAGCGGCGAGCTGGGACTTGTACTGGGCACCCACGCGCTGATCGAGCCCGACGTCGAGTTCGCCCGCCTCGGCCTCTGCGTGGTCGACGAGCAGCACCGCTTCGGGGTCGAGCAGCGTCGCGCCCTCGATTCCAAGGGCGTGGAGGGGATGGCCCCGCACGTCCTCCACATGACCGCGACGCCGATCCCGCGCACGCTTTCGTTAACTGCCTACGGCGACCTCGACACCACGGCGCTGCATCAGTTGCCGCAGGGTCGCAAGCCGGTCGAGACCCGCTTGGTGCGGGAGCCCGACCGCGCCGGCGCTTATGAGTTCCTGCGCGAGCGGCTGCGCGAAGGCCGCCAGGCCTTCGTCGTCTGCCCGTTGGTCGAGGAGTCGGAGAAAATGCCCGGCAAGGCGGCGGAGGTCGAGGCCGGGCGCTTGCGAGCGGGGGAGCTGCGCGACTTCGAGGTCGGCCTCCTGCATGGGCAGATGCCCTCGGCCCGCAAGGCTGAGGTAATGGAGGCGTTCGCCGCGGGGGAGATCGACGTCCTGGTGGCAACGACCGTGATCGAGGTCGGGATCGACGTGCCCAACGCCACCGTGATGGTTATCGAGGGCGCCGAGCGCTTCGGCGTCTCGCAGCTGCACCAGCTGCGCGGCCGGGTTGGTCGTGGCGAGCACCCGTCGCATTGCCTGCTCTTCCCCGACGAGGGGGGAAAGATGGCATGGCGCCGGCTGCAGGCGGTCGTCAAGGAGCGTGACGGCTTCAAGCTCGCCGAGGTCGACCTCAGCCTGCGCGGCGAGGGTGAGATCCTCGGGACCCGCCAGCACGGCCTGCCGCGCTTCGCCGTCGCCGAGCTGCCCGAGGACACGGCCACTCTGATTGCGGCCCGCGAGGAGGTACTGGCGCTGTTGCGCCGCCATGGCTCGCTCACCGACCCCGCCCTGGGCCCGCTGCTCGATGCCGCCCGCCGCCGCTTCGGCGCCGGAGCGGCGGATCCAATCCCCCTATGACCCGTCAGGTTGCTACTTGTAGCCCTGTGGGCGACAAACGACAACCTCGAGGTGCGGTCGCGTGCGGGTGATCGCCGGAGATTTGAAGGGGCAGACGCTGGTGGCCCCGCGCGGCTGGAAGGTGCGACCGACCTCCGACCGCGTCCGCGAGGCGATCTTCTCCGCCCTCGGCGAGCTCGTCGCCGGCGCCACCGTCCTCGACCTCTACTGCGGCACCGGGGCCCTGGCGATCGAGGCTCTCTCGCGCGGCGCCGAGCGCGCCGTCCTCGTCGACCGCGACACCCGGCCGGCGCTCGGCAACGTCGAGCGGCTCGGCCTGCGCGAGCGCGCCGAGCTGGTCCGCGGCGACGTCGGGCGCTGGCTGACCGCCATCCCCGAGGGCCGCGCCGCCCCGCGCTTCGACCTCGTCTTCGTCGATGCCCCCTATAGACTCGCCGACCGCGTGGCGCAGGATCTCAATACCCATCTGCCCCGACTGCTCGCCAGCGGTGGGCGGGCGATCGTCGAGAGCGGCGCCGGCCGGCCGCTGCGGATCGATTCGCTGGAGTCGTTGCGGCAGCGCCGCTACGGCGCCGCCGACGTTTCCATATACGTGGAGGCGAAGAAGTGAGCGAGCGCAACGGCACCGTCGTCTGTCCCGGCAGCTACGACCCGGTAACGAACGGGCACATCGACATCATCACCCGGACCTCGAAGGTCTTCGACCGCGTCGTCGTCGGCGTCGTAAACAACCCGGTGCGCAAGCAGAAGACGCTTTTCAACGCCGAGGAGCGGCGCGATTTCATCGCCGCGGCGACCGCGAACCTGCCCAACGTCGAGGTCCAGATCTTCGCCACGCTGCTGGTCGAGTTCGCCCGCGACAACGGCGCCCACGCGATCGTCAAGGGTCTGCGGGCGATCTCCGACTTCGAGTACGAGTTCGAGATGGCGCAGCTCAACCGCAAGCTCGACCCCGGCATCGAGAGCATCTACGTGATTGCCTCCCCCCACTACAGCTTCCTTTCCTCGACCGGGGTCAAGGAGATGGCGACCTTCGGCGGCGACGTCTCCGACCTCGTCCCGGACCCGGTCGCGGCTGCGCTCGCCGACCGCCTGGACGACAGGTAGGCTTTCCCGGTGCGCTCGGCCCTTTGTGGGCGACAGCTTGCAAAAAACGACCTGGATAACGGCATTTTCACCAAACCCCCCGCATACACGTAGGCTTACGACCTGCAAATGGACGTTCTCGTTCTCATAGACAAGCTGGACGACGTCGTCCACAACGCCCGACCCGTCCCGCTGACGGATCAGGTGCGTGTGGACCGCGAGGAGATCTACGACCTCCTCGACCAGATGCGCGCGACGATCCCCGAGGAGATCAAGCAGGCGCGCTGGATCGTCAAGGAGCGCCAGGAGATGCTGGCCGAGGCCAAACGCGAGGCCGAGCGGATCGTCCGCGAGGCGCGCGAGCAGCAGGCCCGCCTGATCTCCGACGAGGAGGTCACCAAGCAGGCCGAGCGCGCCGCCGACGAGATCGTCGAGGACGCCCGCACCCGTGAGCGTGAAATCCGCCTCGGCGCCGAGGACTACGCCGACGAGATCCTCAACACCCTTGAAGTGAACCTGCAGAAGTTCCTCGCCGCCGTGCAGCGCGGCCGCGATCGTCTCGCCGGGCGCGACGAAGAGCCCGCCGCCGAGCTCGAGCAGCCCTAGCCCTAGCTCTAGTCGAGCTTCAGGTTTTTGAGTGCTGCCCAGCGCGGGTCGGTGGCTTGCTCGTGTTCGTGGTCGGCCGGGTCGGCGTCGTTGAGGGAGACGCCGCAGACGGGGCAGAGGCCGGCGCAGTCGGGGCGGCAGAGGAAACGGGTGGGGAGGGCGAGGAGGGTGGCGTCGTGGGCCCAGCGGCCGATGTCGAGCTCGTCGTCGGCGACGTAGGGGCTGCGCAGCTCCTCGTCGTCGGTCTGAGCCTGGTCGACCTCACGGGATTCGACGTCGAGGTCGAGCGAGCCCGGCTCCAGGCAGCGCATGCAGGGCCCCTCGAGGTGGACCGGGAACTGGAGGCGGAAGGCGAAGCCGCCGCTGGGGCGGGAGATCTCCAGCCGGACCGTCGGCGAAACCGGGTTCGCCACGTAGGTCTGACCGCCGAGCTCGAAAGGCTCGAGCTCGACCGGGACCTCGATCCGCCTGCCGTCGCCGTGGGCAAGCGAGAGGCGCGAGAGGTCGATGATCGTCGTGCGCAGTTGGGACATGAGCGAACCTCCGCTGGGGTACGGGCTTACGATGACTCCCTCCCAACGAGATTACGAGATGGGTCAATTCGACTGGACACCCGAGGTTTACCTGGAGCGGATCCGCGCCGAGATCCCCGGCTACGACGATCTCCAGGACCAGGCCGTGGCGGCGATCCCGTTCGGGCCGGAGCGCGTCCTCGAGCTGGGGATGGGCACCGGGGAGACGACCCGGCGCCTGATCGAGGCCTACCCCGACGCCTGGGTCGTCGGCCTCGACGCCAGCCCCGACATGGTCTTCCGCGCCCGCAAGAGCTACGACGACGTCCAGCTTGCCCGCATGGAGGACCCACTCCCCGACGGCCCCTGGGACCTGGTCATCTCCGTGCTCTCGGTCAACCAGCTGAGCGACGACCAGAAGCGGAACCTCTGCCGCCAGGTCAAAGGCCAATCCCGCTCCCTGGTCATCGGCGACGTCTTCGTCGGAACCCAGCTGAACGACCTCGTCGAGTGGTGCGAAGGTGAAATCAGCTGGCAGCAGGGAGACCTCGCGGTCGTCCGAGCGGTGTACTGAGCCCGAACCGGGTACCATCCCGCGACCGATGGCCGTCCCGAAGAAGAGAACTTCCAGTGCCCGACGCGATAAGCGCCGCGCCAACCACAAGGCCGCGACGCCCCGCCTGAACAGCTGCCCGCGCTGCCACAGCCCGCGGCTGCCGCACCGGGTCTGCCCGACCTGCGGCACCTACGCCGGGCGTGAGGTCATCACTCACAAAGTCGCCGAGGCTCCGGCGACCGCCTCCGACTCCGAGTAGCCGTGGCGCCTGGGCGCCGCGTCACCGTCGCCCTCGACGGGTACGGGGCAGAGCAGGGCTTCGAGGTGCTGGCCGCAGGCGCCAGGTTGGCCGCGGCGGACGGGATCGGCGTCCGCGTCTTCGGCTCGCCCGCCGAGCTGGACCTCGACGGTGTCGAGGGGGTGGAGGTGGTCCCGACCAGCGAATGGATCGGCAACGACGAGGATCCGGTTCCGGCGGTCCGCGCCAAGCCCGAGGCCTCGGTCGTGCGCGCCGCCCGCGACGTCGCCGACGATGCCGCCGACGCGATGGTCAGCGCCGGCTCGACCGGGGCGACGATGGCGGCGGCGACCTTCGGGCTGCGCCGGCTCAAGGGCGTGCAGCGGCCGGCTCTGGCGGTGCGGGTGCCGATCCCCGGCAAACCGGTGCTCTTCCTCGATGTCGGCGCCAACGTCGAGGTCCGCGCCCAGCACCTGGTCCAGTTCGCCTTCCTCGGCGCCGCCTTCAGCGCCGCCGTGCTCGAGGTCCAGAACCCCACCGTCGGCCTGCTCACGGTCGGCGAGGAGTCCGGCAAGGGCCGCGAGGAGGTCGTCGAGGCCCATCGCCTGCTCTCGGCCGCGGCGGGGATCGAGTTCGCCGGCAACGTCGAGGGGCGCGACCTGCCGGCCGCCAAGGTCGACGTCGTCGTCAGCGACGGCTTCACCGGCAACATCGCCCTGAAGTTGATGGAGGGAACGGCGAAGACCGTCGCCGGCGCGGTCGGCGCCGCCGCCCGCTCCAACCCGATCTCCATGGTCGGGGGCCTGCTGATGAAGCCGGCCCTGGGGGGACTGCGGCGCGAGCTGCACCCCGACACCACCGGCGGCGCGATCCTGCTCGGGCTGCGCGGTATCGCTGTCGTCGGCCACGGCAGCTCCGGCGCCGAGGGCATCGCCAACGCCGTGCGGCTGGCGGCGCGCTGCGCCGAGGTCGACGCGGTCGGGCGCACCGCGGCGCTGCTGCGCGAGGGCGGCGCCGGCCGCGGCGCGCTCGCGGCGGAGCAGGACGCGTGATAGGAAGGGCGGGATGAAGCGCGACGAAGTCCTCACCCTCGTCCGCGAGCACCTCGCCGAGGAGCTCGAGGTCGATATCGAGAAGATCGGCGAGGGGACTCGCTTCAAGGAGGACCTCGACGCCGACTCGCTCGACCTCTACGAGCTGGTCATGGAGCTGGAGGACCGCTACGGGGTCGCCGTCTCCGAGGAGCAGGCAGCGCGGATCGAGACCGTCGGCGACGCCGTCGGCTTCGTGGTCGAGCACGCCCCGGCCTGATTGGTGGCGGCCGACTCCGAGCCGGCGGTGGCGGCCCTGGCGGCGCTGATCGCCGAGCTTCCCAGCGAGCTGCGCGAGCAGGCGCTCACCCATTCCTCCTGGACCGAGCGCCGGGTCGACTCCTTCGAGCGGCTCGCCTTCCTCGGCGACAGCGTGCTCGGGCTCTCCGTCGCCACCGACGTCTTCGAGCGCTATCTCGACATCCCCGCGGGCGGCCTGACGAAGATCCACAACCAGGCGGTCAGCGGCGTCTCCTGCGCCGAGATCGGCCGCCAGTTGGGCGTGTCGGAGATGCTGCGTGCGAACGAGCCGGAGGAGATGCCGGGGGCGATCCCGGCCGAGATCCTGCTCGACGGCGAGCGTCCCCTGCCCGAGGCCACCGAGGCCCTGATCGGCGCCTGCTACCTCGCCTTCGGCTTCGAGCGCACCGCGGCGGCGGTCGCGGCCGCTTTCGAGCCGCGGATCGAGCACGCCTCCGAGACCAGGATCGACTTCAAGTCGGCCCTGCAGGAGCTGCTCGCCCGGCGCGGGGCGCGCGTAAGCTACGAGGTGATCGCCGCCACCGGCCCCCCGCACCGGCGCACCTTCGAAGTCGAGGCAGTCGTCGATTCCAAGCGGGTGGGAGCGGGTGTGGGGCGGAGCAAGAAGGCGGCCGAGCAGGTTGCGGCCGAGCAGGCACTGAAGCAGCTTGGCGGCTAGGCGGATGGCGAGCGTTGCGTCCGACTCGACCGCCAGCCTAGACATCGAAGGGCCGAGGAGAATATGTACCTGAGATCGATATCGATGAAGGGGTTCAAGTCGTTCCCCGAGCGGGTGAGCCTCGAGTTCTCGCCCGGCGTCAGCGTGATCGTCGGCCCCAACGGCTCCGGCAAGTCGAACATCACCGACGCCGTGCTCTGGGCGCTCGGCGAGCAGAGCCCCGGCGCGATCCGCGGCGCCTCGATGCAGGACGTGATCTCCGCCGGCGGCAAGGGGATCAGCCAGCGCCGCGCCGCCGAGGTCGAGGTCGTGATCGACAACTCCGACGGCCGCGCCGCCACCGAGTTCTCCGAGATCGCTGTGCAGCGCCGCCTCGACCGCTCCGGCGACGGCGTCTACCGGCTCAACGGCGCCCGCTGCCGCCTCGCCGACGTCACCGACGTCCTCTCCGACACGAATCTTGGGCGGGAGATGCATTCCGTGATCAGCCAGGGGCGCGTCGAGACCATCGTCCACTCGAAGCCGCGCGAGCGGCGCCTCCTGGTCGAGGAGGCCGCCGGCCTCGGCAAGCACCGCAAGCGCCGCCGCCGGGCTGAGCTGAAGCTGCGCGCCGCCCGCGACAACCTCGACCGCGCCCTCGACGTGGAGCGCGAGGCCCGCGGCCGCCTGCGGCCGCTGAAGCGGCAGGCGCAGGCGGCCGAGATCGGCGCCCGGATCGAACGCGAGGAGCTCGGCCTGCGCGGCCAGATCGTCTCCGAGGAGCTGCGCTTCGGCGCCGATCGCGCCGCCGCGGCCGAGAAAGCGGCGGCGAAGGCGCGGAGGACCCGCACCGGGCTGGAGGAGCGCCTGGCGGTGGTCGGCAAACGCCGCCGCGAGGCGGAGGAGCGCTTCGCCGCTCGCGATCGCGAGCGCACCCAGGCCTGGGGCCTGGTGACGAAGCTGCGTGGCGAGCAGGAGCGGGTCGCCGTCCGCGCCGTCGGCCTTTCCGGCCGCGAGACCGAGCTCAACGCGAGACTGGAGGCGCTGCGCTCCGAACTGGGCCCGCTGACCCTGGACGTCGGCCCCGGCAGCGCTCCCGCCGAGCGCGCCAGCAAGCTGACCGAGGAGCTGGGCGAGATCGACGCCGGCTTGAAGACCGCCGTCGAGGGCCTCGCCGTCGCCCGCTCCGACGCCGCCGCCGAGTCGGCCCGCGAGGCCGCCCTCGGCGACGTCCACAACGGGGCCGAGCGGGCCTCCCGCCACGCCCGGCGGGCCGAGGGGCTGCTGGGCGAGCGGCACCGCGAGGCGATGCGCAAGCGGGTCGCCGACGGCGAGGCCCTGCTCGACGACACCCGCGCCGCCTTGGCCGCGGTCGAGGCGGTCGGCGCCGCGATCCGCGCTCGCGTCGAGCGCACCGAGGCCAAGGTTGTCGGCGGCAAGGACGTCGCCGACGAGATCGCCGACGAGCTGCGCGCCTGCTCGCAGCAGGAGTTCGAGCTGCAGGCGGAGACGAAGGCCATCGCCGACGAGCTGACCAAGGCCGAGGTCGAGGCAGCCCACCTTGGCGACCGCCGTGCCGAGGCCGAGCGCGAGCTGGCCAGCATCGCCGCGAAGCTGGGCGAGGAGGTGCCCGCGGCCGAGCAGGCGATGGGCGAGCAGGAGCGGGCCGAGATCGACCGCCGGCTCGAGCGGCTCGAGCGCCGCCGCGCCCAGATCGGCCCGGTCAACCCGCTGGCCGAGCGCGAGTACGACGAGGCCCGCGAGCACGTCGAGAGCCTGCAGGCCCAGCGCGAGGACACCGAGCGGGCGATGCGGGAGCTGGAGACCCTGATCCGCGAGATCGACGCCGAGATCGAGCGCGCCTTCGAGGAGACCTTCGACGCCACCGCCAAGAACTTCGAGGAGATGGTCGAGCACCTGTTCCCGGGCGGCCGCGGCGTTCTGCGCCGGGTCGCCCTGCGCCCGGTGCGCGACGAGGAGCGACCCAGCGGCGAGCAGGAGACTCCCACCGACGCCGATGCGGAGCCGGAGCCCGAGGGGGAGGAAGAGGAGCGCGAGGAGCTCGGGGTCGAGATCGAGGTTACCCCCGCCGGCAAGTCGACCCGCAAGCTCTCGCTGCTCTCCGGCGGCGAGAAGTCGCTGGTCGCGCTGGCCTTCGTCTTCGCCGTCTTCCTCGCCCGGCCCTGTCCCTTCTACATCCTCGACGAGGTCGAGGCCGCGCTCGACGACGCCAACATCGACCGCTTCCTGCAGCTGATCCGGCGCTTCTCCGACCGCGCCCAGTTCGTCATCGTCACCCACCAGAAACGGACGATGGACGCCGCCGACGTCCTCTACGGGGTGACGATGGGCGGCGACGGGGTCACCAAGGTCGTCTCACGCCGGCTGCCGCGCGACATCGCCGAGGAAGAGGGCGACGGCGAGCGCGAGGATGAGGGCGAGAGCGGCACCCTTTCCGCCGTAGCCTGAGCACAACACTCTTCGGGTATCTGGGGCGAGATGTAGGCGGTACCCTCCGCCTGGGAGGGAGGAGCTATGGCACAACGCCACATGGACAGGCTGACGTCGTTCGACACGTCGTTCCTGGCCAACGAGAAATCGAACGGGCACATGGCGATCGGCGCCCTGCTGATGTGCGAGGGAAGCGCCCCCAGCGAGGACGACTTCCTCGCCCACATCCGCAGCCGCGTCCACCACCTGCCGAGGCTGCGTCAGCGGCTCCTCTATCCACCGCTTGGCCTCGGGACCCCCTACTGGGTCGACTACCCGGACTTCGACATCCACCAGCACCTGCGCCGCGTCTCGCTGCCGGCGCCGGGCACCGAGGACCAGTTCCGCACTCTGGTCGGAGAGCTGCTGGCGCCGCCGCTGGAGCGCTCGAAACCGCTCTGGGAGCTGATCCTGGTCGAGGGCTTCGAGGAAGACCGTTTCGGAATCGTCTACAAGACCCATCACGCGATGGCCGACGGGATCTCGGCGGTCGACATCGGCATGCTGCTCTTCGACGTCGAGCCGAAGCCGGAGCCGGTTCGCGAGGAAGCTGCCTGGAGTCCGGCTCGGACCCCGTCGAAGGCGGCTCTGGTCGGGCATGCGGGCTCGGGCATCGTCGCGACCGTGACCCGGCTCGCCCGCTGGCTGCGGCGAGCGCTGCGCGAGCCCGGCCGCGCCCGTCGCCGCGCCGCCGACGGCCTCATCGGCCTCTGGGAGGTGACCTGGAACCTGGCCCGCCCGGCGCCGAAGGTGCCGTTCAACACCGCGATCGGCAGCGGGCGCAGCTTCTGCTTCTCGACCTTCGACCTGCCGGATTTCAAGCACGTCAAGAACGCGCTCGGCGGCACCGTCAACGACGTCACCCTGAGCGTCGTCGCCGGCGCCCTGCGCCGCTGGCTGCTGGAGCGCGAGGTCAAGGTCGACGGCCTCGAGCTGAAGGCGTTGGTGCCGGTCTCGATCCGGACCGAAAACGAGCACGGTGAGCTCGGCAACAAACTGACCGCGATGCGGGGCCCGTTGCCGGTCGGGGTCGCCGACCCGGTCGAGCGCCTGCGCGCCGTCTCAGTGGCGATGGACGCGCTCAAGGTCTCGAAGCAGCCGCTGGGGGCGGAGGCGATTTGGGGGCTCAACGACTGGTTCCGCGACTTCGCGCCGCCGGTCCTGCTCGGGCCGACCGCGGCGATCAACTTCTCCACCCGCCTCTTCAACCTGCTGGTGACGAACTTCCCCGGGCCACAGGTTCCCTTCTACGTCCTCGGCCGCGAGCTGACCGAGGTCTTCCCGATCGGCTTCCTCGCCAAGGACCACGCCCTGGCGATCGCGATCCTCAGCTACAACGGCAAGATCGGCTTCGGGCTGCTGGCCGATCCGGAGGCGCTGCCCGACGCCGAGCGTCTCGTCGACCACCTCGCCGCCTCCGTGGCGGAGCTGAAGGAGGCCGCGCAGATAGCCTCTCCGGCCAGCGATGGCAACGACCTGGCAGGAGATGATCGACCTCGGTTCGCGCGTGAGCGCGAACGCCTCGGCTGAGCCCGAGGCCGAGTCCGCCCGCCGCGGCGTCTTCAAGCGCCTGCGCGAGAGCCTCTCGAAAAGCCGCCAGGCGCTGACCGAGGAGATCTCGGCCAGCCTCTTCGACCGCATCGACGACGAGACCTGGGAGCGGCTGGAGGAGGCGCTGATCCTGGCCGACGCCGGCGCCCCGACCACCGCCGCCGTGGTCGAACGGCTCGAGCACGAGGTCGAGGCCGGGACCGTCTCCGCCGACGGCGTCGCGGTTCGCGACCGCCTGATCGAGATCCTCGCCGAGGTCGCCGCCACCGGGCGCGCCCCGATCGACCTCAGCGCCGAGCCGGCGGTGCTGATGATGGTCGGCGTCAACGGCACCGGCAAGACGACGACGATCGGCAAGATCGCCTGGCACCTGAGCAAGGAGATGGGCCTCTCGGTCGTCCTCGCCGCCGGCGACACCTACCGCGCCGCCGCCGCCGAGCAGCTGGCCGAGTGGGCGCAGCGGGCGGGGGCCGAACTGGTCCGCGGGCAGGAAGGCGCCGACCCCGGCTCGGTCGCCTTCGACGCGATCTCCGCCGCCCGCGCCCGCGGCGCCGACGTCGTCATCGTCGACACCGCCGGCCGCCTCCACACCCAGGACAACCTGATGGAGGAGCTGGCCAAGGTGCGGCGGGTGATCGCCAAGCAGATCCCCGAGGCCCCGCACGAGACGCTGATCTCGATCGACGCCACTACCGGCCAGAACGGGCTGCGCCAGGCCAAGGTCTTCTCCGAAGCGGTCGACGTGGACGGCGTCGTCCTGACCAAGCTCGACGGCACCGCCAAGGGCGGCATCGCCCTGGCGATCGCCGCCGACCTCGAGATCCCGGTGAAACTGATCGGCGTCGGCGAGACGCTCGAGGACCTGCGCCCCTTCGATCCCGCCGAGTACGCCGAAGCACTACTAGCCGAGTAGCGCGGTTGTCGTTTGTCGCCCAGAGGGCTACATACGACAACCACCCCCTAAGCTGACTCGTCGTGTTCGACCAGCTCTCAGATCGGTTGCAGTCGACGCTTTCCGACGTCCGCTCGCGCGGGAAGCTGAGCGAGTCCGACGTCGACGCGGCGATGCGCGAGATCCGCCTCGCCCTGCTTGAAGCCGACGTCAACTTCAAGGTCGTCAAATCGTTCACGAAGACGCTGAAGGAGCGCTGCCTCGGCGATGAGGTGATGAAGAGTCTCGATCCCGGCCAGCACGTGGTGAAGATCGTCAACGAGGAGCTGGCGGCGCTGATGGGGGGCAGCGGGCGCGAGCTGGCGCTGGCCAGCAGCGGCCCGACGGTGATCCTGATGGCGGGTCTGCAGGGCTCCGGCAAGACGACCGCCTGCGCCAAGCTCGCCATGCACCTCGGCAAAGGCGGCAAGGACGTCGCGATCGCCGCCTGCGACGTCTACCGGCCCGCCGCCGTCGAGCAGCTGGTCACCGTCGGCCAGCGTGCTGGCGCCCACGTCTACCAGCAGGGCACCGACCGCGACCCGGTCGACATCGCCGAGTGGGCGCTGCAGCAGGCGCGCACCGAGCGTCGCGACGTGCTGATCGTCGACACCGCCGGCCGCCTCCATATCGACCAGGACCTGATGGCGGAGCTGGCGAAGATCCGCAAGAAGACCCAGCCCCACGACGTTCTCCTCGTCGTCGACGCGATGACCGGCCAGGACGCCGTCGGCGTCGCCGAATCCTTCGCCGCGACGGCCGAGTTCGACGGCGTCGTGATGACCAAGCTCGACGGCGACGCCCGCGGCGGCGCCGCGCTCTCTGTCAACGCGGTCACCGGCAAGCCGATCCTCTTCGCCTCGACCGGCGAGAAGCTCGAGGACTTCGACAAGTTCCACCCCGACCGCATGGCCCAGCGCATCCTCGGCATGGGCGATGTCCTCAGCCTGATCGAGAAAGCCGAGCAGCAGGTCGACGAGAAGCAGGCGGTAGACCTGCAGAAGAAACTCGAAAAGGACCAGTTCACGCTCGAGGACTTCCTCCAGCAGATGCGCCAGGTGCGGAAAATGGGCCCGCTCAGCGGCCTGATCGGGATGCTGCCCGGCATGGGGGCGATGAAACAGCTGAAGAACGCCGACGTCGACGAGGGCGAGCTGGACCGGGTCGAGGCGATCATCCTCTCGATGACCCCGGCCGAGCGGGCGAATCCCGGGATGATCAACGGCTCCCGCCGCAAACGCATCGCCAACGGCTCTGGAACGCGGGTTCAGAACGTCAACCAGCTGGTCAAGCAGTTCGACCAGATGCGCAAGATGATGCGCTCGATGGTCGGCGGCAAGATGCCCGATCAGCAGCAGCTGGCGCAGATGGCCGGCGGCGCGCCGCGCCCGAAGATCCGTAGGCGCTAACCTGCCCCGTCCAAATGGCTGTCCGAATCAGACTTAGACGAGTGGGGTCCAAGAAGAACCCGATCTGGCGCATCGTCGTCGCCGACAAACGCTCCCCGCGTGACGGTCGCACGATCGAGACGATCGGCCAGTACAACCCGCAGACCAACCCGTCGCTGATCGAGTTCGACGAGGAGCGCGCGCGCCACTGGCTCGAGCACGGCGCTCAGCCCTCGGAGACGGTCGCCGGCCTGCTGCGCACCAAGGGCATCGCCGCCTCCGGCAGCTAGGTCCGGCCGGTAGTCAGATGACCGAGCTGATCGAGTTCCTCGTCAAGGCTCTGGTCGAGGACCCCGAGGCAGTGGTCGTCGAGGAGCTGGAAGAGGACGGCGACTTGGTCTACGAGGTGACGGTCGCCGAGGGCGACCTCGGTCGCGTGATCGGCAAAGGCGGCCGGGTCGCCAACGCGATCCGCACGATCGCCAAGGCGGCAGCGGTACGGATCGATCGACGGGTTATCGTCGACATCCTCGATTGAGCGGTGCTTGAAACTCGACGTCTTCACTCTCTTCCCCGAGGCGTTCGACTGGTTTCAGAGCCAGCGATCGGTTCAGAACGCGCTGCGCGAAGGCAATGAGCTGCGTTTCTTCAACTACCGCGACACGACGCCGCTCACCGCTGGCCAGGTCGATGACTCGCCCTACGGGGGTGGTGCCGGCATGGTCTTGCGGGTCGATGTCGTCGACGCCGCCCTGCAGGCGGCTTACGGCGAGACCGAGAAGCCGCGGATCGTGCTGCTCTCGCCGACCGGGCCGCTGCTCGACGACGCGATCGCCGACGAGCTGACGGCGGAGCCGCACGTGGCGCTGCTCTGCGGGCGCTACGAGGGGTTCGACGATCGCGTCCACCAGCACCTCGTCGACGACGAGCTCTCGATCGGCCGCTACGTGCTGGCCGGCGGCGAGCTGCCGGCGATGGTCGTCGCCGACGTCCTGATGCGCAAGCTGCCCGGCGCGCTCGGCCACGCGGACAGCGCCGTGGAGGAGTCCTTCAGCCAGGTTCTGGAGGGGATGCCGGAGTACCCGCACTACACGCGGCCACCGCTCCACAGGGGCTGGGAGGTGCCGGAGATCCTGCTCTCCGGAGACCACGAGAAGGTGCGCCAGTGGCGCCTCCAGCAGAGCCGTCTTCGAGCCGAGCAGTTCGAGTCGGGCGCCGAGTAGCTACCATTCCGCGAGCCGCGCGGTTCCCGCACTCGGGTCCGGCGGTTTTTTCTCGCCAAATGAGCTCCGTAATCGACAGCATCGAGCGTGCCCAGCTGAAAGAGGGACTTCCCTCCTTCGGCCCAGGCGACCGCGTGCGCGTTCACTTCCAGGTGATCGAGGGCACGCGCAAACGCACCCAGGTCTTCGAGGGTGTCGTCCTGCGGCGCCAGGGCTCCGGCGTGCGCGAGACCTTCACGGTGCGCAAGCAGTCCTTCGGCGTCGGCGTCGAGCGGACGTTCCCGCTGCACTCGCCGAAGATCGAGAAACTTGAGGTCGCGGCGCGCGGCGACGTGCGACGGGCCAAGCTCTACTACCTGCGCGGCCGAATCGGCAAGGCCGCCCGGGTCGCCGAGCGGCGCTGGGGCATCGACGACGACGTTGTCGCCGCGCCGACCGCGGCCGCACCGGTTGCGACCGACGCCGAGGGTGTGGCCCAGGACGAGGTCGTGCCGACCGAGGCGGAGGTGGCGGCCACCGAGGTCGAGGCGGGCGAGCCCGAGGCCGAGCCCGCGGCAGAGGCAGAAGCCAGCGGCGAGCCCGAGGCGGCGGCAGCGACTGAGGCAGCGGCGGACACGGACGCAGAGGCGCCCGCGGCCGGGGAGACCGAGGACAGCCCAGCAGCGTCAGAGGATGCCGAGGACGAGAAACCGGCCGATGATGCCGGTGACTCCGACGAGGATCCGGCAGCCTGAAACTCGCGATCCCGAAGCCGAAGGGCAAAGGCGGCGGGCTTGTTGAGTTGGTCGTCATCGTCGCGCTGGCCCTGGGGCTGGCGCTGGCGATTCAGGCATGGATCATCAAGCCGTACCAGATCCCCTCGGAATCGATGGAGCCCACGCTCGACGTCGGCCAGCGAGTCCTGGTCAACCGCTTCATCTACCACCTCGACGACCCCTCGATCGGCAACATCGTCGTCTTTCACCCGCCGGCCGGCGCCGACAACGGCACCGAATGCGGCGTTCAGCCCAAATCGGGCGAACCGTGCCCGCAGCCGACCAAGTCCGAGTCGAGTCAGAACTTCATCAAGCGGATCGTCGCCGAACCGGGCGACACGCTCTCGGTCAAGGACGGCCACCCGGTCGTCAATGGCGTCGAGAAGAAGGAAGAGTCGTACATCATCCCCTGCGGTACCGCCGCAGCCTGCAACATGCCGCGGACGATCAAGATCCCGCCCGACCACTACTTCATGATGGGTGACAATCGTGGAGCGAGCGACGACAGCCGTTTCTGGGGACCCGTCCCGCGAAGCTGGATCATCGGTGAGGCCTTTGCCACCTACTGGCCACCCGACCGCATCGGCACCCTCTAAGTCCCGAACCGGTCGTCGCCGGCTGGCGCGAAGCCGCCGCCTGTTCGCGTTCGATCGCGGGCTGCAGAGCCGTTTCGTCGCCGGCACCGACGAGGCCGGGCGCGGTTGCTTGGCCGGCCCTCTGGTCGCCGCCGCCGTCCTGATCGACTACGAGTCTCTCTCGCACGCCGACCGCCGCGCGCTCGCCGGCCTCCACGACTCCAAGCAGATGACCGAGGAGCGGCGGCTGGAGATGTTCCCCAGCGTGCTGCGGGCCGCGTCCCGGGTCAGCGTCGTGATCCGCTCCGCCGCCGGGATCGATCGCCGCGGCCTGCACGTGACCAACATCGAAGCGCTCTCGGTCGCGCTGGAACGGCTCGATCCCCCGGCCGAGGCGACCTGCCTCTCCGATGGCTTCTCGCTGCCGCGCTGCGCCGTCGCGCATCGCGCGGTGATCCAGGGCGACGGCACCAGCGCCGCGATCGCCGCCGCTTCGGTCGTCGCCAAGGTCACCCGTGACCGCTACATGCACCGCGCCGCCGCCCAGCATCCGCACTGGGGCTTCGACGAACACGTCGGTTACTCCACGCCCGAGCACCGCGCTGCGATCGAAGAGAACGGGATTTCCCCCCTGCACCGGAGGTCCTTCCAATCGGTTGCTTATACGCAGATGGGCCTGGAGAGTGCCTGAGGAGACATCTCTGCGTCCTCCCTCGGTCATGTGCAGAGCACACTCCCTCGGTCGTCCTTGACCTGTCTCCTCAGGCACTCTCCACGGTTCTTCAAAAAGCTCCCTCGACGTGCTCGATATCGACCGCGCGATCGGCGCGGTCGAAGGTGACGCCGACGGCGTCGAAGCGGATCTCGGCGTAGGGCAGGACGTCGCGCCGCTCGGCCATCCAGGCGGTGGCGAGTTTGCGGACTCGGCGCTGCTTGCGGGCATCGACCGCGAGGATCGGGCGCTCGGGGCCGAAGGCGGTTCCCAGGCGCCCGGCCTTGACCTCGACGAAGACGAGGGCGCGGCCGTCGCGAGCGACGATGTCGAGCTCGCCGTGGCGAGTGCGGGCGTTGCGCTCGACGATCTCCCAGCCGGCGGCGGCGAGTCGGCGGGCGACCAGCTCCTCGGCCATGGCGCCGGTCCTCTGGCGGGCGATCGTCATCGCCGGGGACGCTAGGGGCCGCGATCGCGCCTATGGCGCGCAAGTTGTTCCAACTTTGGCCCGAACCCCTCGTAACACGTGCGCCGCCGCGGCCTAGCGTCCTTGCCGTGCTCGCCACGGCCCGAACCTTCACCCTCGACGGCATCGCCGCCCGCCCCGTCCGGGTCGAGGTCGACGTCCATCGCGGCCTGCCGGGGTTCGCGATCGTCGGCCTCCCGGATGCCGCCGTGAGGGAGGCGCGGGAGCGGGTGCGGGCGGCGCTGCTCAACTGCGGTTTCGAGTTCCCGCTGCGGCGGATCGTCGTCAACCTCGCCCCGGCCAGCCTGCGCAAGGTCGGGCCGGGGATGGACCTCGCCATCGCCTCGGCTCTGCTCAGCGCCTCCGGCCAGCTTGAGTGGGAGGCGTTGCCGCGGGTGGCGCTGGTCGGCGAGCTGGCGCTGGACGGCTCGACGCGGGCGGTCAACGGGGCGCTGGCGATTGCCGAGGCGGCGCGGGAGGGCGGGGCAGACGCAATCGTGGTGCCGGCCGAGAACGGGCCTGAGGCGGCATTGGCGAGCGGCATCGATGTCGTCCCGCTCGACGACCTCGGGCGCTTGCCGGCGCTGGCGGCGGGCGAGTGGGAGCCCGAGCGCCCGCGAGCGCTGGCGCTGCAGATGGACGCTGCCGGCGCCGCTCCCGACCTCGCCGACCTGCGCGGGCAGCCGCACCTGCGCCATGCGCTCGAGGTCGCCGCCGCGGGCGGTCACAGCCTCTTGATGATCGGGCCGCCCGGCGCCGGCAAGTCGCTTGCCGCCAGTCGCCTGCCCTCGATCCTGCCGCCGCTGGCCACGGTCGAGGCCTTGGAGGTGGCCCGGATCGCCAGCGCCTGCGGCCGCCTTGGTGGTGCGTTGCCGGCCGGGCGGCCGTTTCGCTCCCCGCACCACACGATCAGCCCCGCGGGGCTGATCGGCGGCGGCAGCCCCCCGCGGCCGGGTGAGGCGACTCTGGCCCACCGCGGCGTCCTCTTCCTCGACGAGCTCTGCGAGTTCCGCCGCGACGCGCTGGAGGCACTGCGAGCGCCGCTGGAGGCCGGCGAGGTCTCGATCGCCCGTGCCGCCGGCCGCCGCAGCCTGCCCTGCCGCTTCATGCTGGTCGCCGCCGCCAACCCGTGCCCCTGCGGGCGCGGCGAAGCGGACCCCGATTGCAGTTGCGCGCCGGTGGCGGTTCAGCGCTACCAGGGGCGGCTCAGCGGCGCTCTTGCCGACCGCATCGACATCCTCGCCGCCATTCGGCAGCCAAGCGCGGCCGAGATTGGCGGCGGGCCGGGCGAGCCCTCGGCGGACGTGAGAGAGCGGGTGGCGGCTGCCCGCGAGCGTCAGGAGCGGCGGCTGGGTCTGGGGCGCTGCAACGCCGAGATGACGCCCGGCGAGGCGCGCGAGTGCGCGCTCAGTGTCGAGGCCGGGGCGCTGCTCGCGGAGCTGTACTCGCGGCAGCGGCTCAGCGGCCGCGCCCACGACCGGGCGCTGCGGCTGGCGCAGACGATCGCCGACCTCGCCGGCAGCGACGCGATCGGCGAGGAGCAGATGGCCCAGGCGCTGCAGCTGCGGAGGCGGGACCGTGGCTGATCCTCGTGCCTGCCCGGACTGCCTGCGCCGCTCCTGGCTCCTGGCCCTGCTCGGCCCCTACATCGAAAAGATCGCCACCGGCGCGATCGGCTCGCGCTCGCCGGAACTGCTGCGCCTCAGCAACGAGGACCTGGTCGCCGCGGCAGCGCCGGCGGTCGCCGGTCAGCTGCTGGGCCGGATCGAGGCGCTTGACGAGCGCTATCTGGCGGCGGAGCTGCTGGCGGCGCAGTGCTGGGCCTGCTGCCGGCACGGCGACCTCTACCCGCAGGGGCTGCGCGACGCGCCCGACGCGCCCTGGGCGCTGATCGGGAGAGGAGACCCAGTCCTGCTCGATGGCCTTGAGCCGTTCGGCGCGGTGACGATCGTCGGCGCCCGCCGCGCCACCTCCTATGGCCGCGAGGTCGCCCGCGAGCTGGGGCGGGAGCTGGCGGCGGCGGGGATGATCGTCGTCAGCGGCCTCGCCTTCGGGGTCGACGCCTGCGCCCACCGCGGCGCCGTCGAGGCCGGCCGCACCATCGCCGTGCTCGGCTGCGGGCCCGACAGCGCCTACCCGGCGGCGCACCGCGCGCTCTGGCGGCAGATCTGCGAAAAGGACCTGGTCCTCTCCGAGTTCCCCCCGGGGGCCGCACCCTGGCGCTGGACCTTCCCCGCCCGCAACCGGATCATGGCGGCGCTGGCTGGGATGACCGTCGTCGTCGAGGCCGCCGCCCGCTCCGGCTCCCTGATCACCGCCGACATGGCGGCCGACCTCGGCCGCGACCTCGGCGCCGTCCCCGGCCCGGTCACCTCGCGTGCCTCGGCCGGCCCCAACAACCTCCTCGCCGGCGGCGCCTGCGTCGTCCGCGACGCCCAGGACGTGCTCGACGCGATGCTCGGCGCCGGCGCGAAGCAACTCGACCGTGGCGGCCCGACTCTCGACCAGGGCCTGGCCGACGCTCTCACCGCGGTCGAGATGGGGGAGAGCAACTGCGACGGAATCGCCGCCGCCCTCGGCCTCTCCGGCCCCGACGCGGCCGCCGCCCTGGCCCGCCTGGAGCTGCTCGGCTACGTCACCTGCTCGACGGTCGGGATCTACTCGCGCACCCTGCTGCCGTCCCCGGCGAGTTCGGATATCTAGGCTGCGGTCATGATCACTGGCCGTGTCCCAACCGTCCTCTCGATCGCCGGCTCCGACTCCGGTGGCGGCGCCGGAATCCAGGCCGACCTGAAGGCGTTCGCCCGCTGCGGGGTCCACGGGACGACGGCGATTACGGCGATCACGGCTCAGAACACTCGTGGGGTCGAGCAGGTCGAGGTGGTTTCGCCACGGATCGTCTTCGCCCAGATCCTGGCGATCGCCAACGACATGGGGGCAGACGCGGTCAAGATCGGCATGCTCGGCTCGGCGGCGACGATCGACGCGGTTGCGGTCGGTCTCACCTACCTCGCGCTCGCGCCCGTGGTGATCGACCCGGTGATGGTCGCCGAGAGCGGCGCCGTGCTGCTCGACGACGAGACGAGGGCGGCGCTTGTCGACCACCTGTTGCCACGCTGCGCGGTCGCCACTCCCAACATCCCCGAGGCCGGCGAGCTGACCGGGCTGGGGAGGGGGGCGAGCCAGGAGGAACTCGCCCGCGGCATGTTCGAGCTGGGACCGAAAGCCGTCGTCGTCACCGGCGGCCACAGCGAGGAGCTGGTCGACCTCTTCTTCGACGGCGAGCGACTGGTCGAGATTCCCGGCGAGCGGCATCCGGATGGGGCCGCGCACGGCTCGGGCTGCACGCACTCCTCGGCGCTGGCGGCGTTTCTGGCTCACGGCGACGAGCCGTTGGAGGCCGCGCGCAAGGCACGGGTGGTGGCATCGGAGGCGGTCGCCAACGGGCTGCGTGAGATCGGCTCCGGGCCGGGCCCCGTCGACGTCTTCGGACTGGCCTCTGGACCTCGTCAGTAGATTTCGTCCCATGAGCACCAACGGCAGCACCTCGACCAAGCTCCCGCGTCCCCGCTCCGCCACCGTCTTCGACGGCCCCGACCGCGCCCACTCGCGCGCCTACATGAAGGGGATCGGCTTCGACGACGAGGCGCTGAGCCGGCCGACGATCGGGATCGCCAACACCTGGACCGAGGCGATGCCCTGCAACTTCCACCTGCGGGCGCTGGCCGAGCACGTCAAAGAGGGGGTGCGTGCCGCCGGCGGCACGCCGATGGAGTTCAACACGGTCGCCGTCTCCGATGGGGTGACGATGGGCACCCAGGGGATGAAGGCCTCGCTGATCAGCCGCGAGGTGATCGCCGACTCGATCGAGCTGATGGCCCGCGGCTACCAGTTCGACGCGATCGTCGCCCTCTGCGCCTGCGACAAGACGATCCCCGGCTGCGCGATGGCGCTGGCCCGGCTCGACGTGCCCTCGGTCCTGCTCTACGGCGGCTCGATCGCCCCCGGCCACTGGCACGGCCGCGACGTCACCATCCTCGACATCTTCGAGGCGATCGGCGCCCACAACGCCGGTGACATGAGCGACGAGGAACTGCACGAGCTCGAGGGTGTCGCCAGCCCCGGCGCCGGCGCCTGCGGCGGCCAGTTCACCGCCAACACGATGGCCTGCGCCTTCGAGGCGCTCGGGGTCAGCGCCGGCGGCTCGGCGATGGTGCCGGCCGAAGACGACGACAAGGACACGGTCGCGGCGAAGATCGGCGAGCTGGTGATCAAGGTCCTGGTGGAGGACATCACCCCGAGCAAGGTGATCACCCGCGACTCGCTGGAGAACGCGATCGCCTGCGTCTGCGCCTCCGGCGGCTCGACCAACGGCGTCCTGCACCTGATCGCGCTCGCCCACGAGCTCGGGATCGAGCTGACGATGGACGACTTCGAGCGGATCTCGCGGGCGACGCCGCTCTACGCCGACCTCAAGCCCGGCGGCCGCTTCGTCGCCACCGACCTCTACGCCGCCGGCGGCGTGCCGGTCATCCTCAAGCGCCTCGCCGACGCCGGCATCCTCCACGGCGACGCGATCACGGTCACCGGCCAGACGATCGGCGAGGTCGCCGAGACGGCGACCGAGGCCCCTGGCCAGGAAGTGGTGCGGCCGCTGGATGACCCGCTCAAGGCCGAAGGCGGGCTGGCGATCATGTACGGCAACCTCGCTCCCGAAGGCGCCGTGGTCAAGGTCGCCGGCACCGAGCGCCGCCAGCAGACCGGCCCCGCCCGCGTCTTCGAGTGCGAAGAGGACTGCTTCCGCGCCGTCAAGGACCAGCAGATCAACGCCGGCGACATCGTCGTGATCCGCAACGAGGGCCCGATCGGCGGTCCGGGCATGCGCGAGATGCTGCAGGTGACTGCCGCGATCGTCGGCGAGGGGCTGGGCGAGAGCGTGGCGATGGTCACCGACGGCCGCTTCTCCGGCGCCACCCGCGGCCTGATGATCGGGCACGTCGCCCCCGAGGCGGCCAAGGGCGGCCCGATCGCGGCGATCCGCGAGGGCGACGAGGTCACCGTCGACATCGACAACCGCCGCATCGACGTCGCCCTCAGCGACGAGGAGATCGCCGCGCGAGTCGCCGGCTACGAGTCGCCACCCTCACCCTTCGGTCCCGGCGTCATGGCCAAGTACGCGGCCACCGTCAGCTCCGCCTCTCGCGGCGCCATCACGAGTTAGACGGCCAAGCAGATCAAGGACGCAGGAAGCGTGGCGTGCTTTTGCACGCGAGCGACCGAGGACGCCGATATGCGCCGTGCCGTCTAACTCGTGACGAGGAATTCGTCGAGCAGGCCGTTGAAGCGGGCCGGCCGCTCCAGCTGCGGCACGTGCCCGGTGCGCTCGAAGATCTCCAGGCGGGAGTGGGGGATGCGGCGGTGGTAGCTGAGCGCCGCCGCCATCGGGATCACCCGGTCCGACTGACCCCAGACGATCATCGTCGGCATCTCGATCGTCGCCAGCCGCTCGCGGATGTCGCGGCGGATCACCGCCCGCAGCGCTTCGCCGAATGCCTCGGAGCGCTGCAGGCCGCCGACGATCTGCTCCAGCAGCAGGTCTTCGCGCAGCCGGCGCGGGTAGCGGACGAAGGGCCTGAAGACGATCTCCCGGCTCCGCGGGCGGGAGACGATCTGGCGGCCACGGTCCGCGAAGCCCGGACCGAACTGCTTCACCGCCCAGGCGGTCGCCGTCGCTCGCGCCTCCGGGTTCCAGGTGTTGATGATGCCGGCGGCGGAGACCAGCACGAGGCGACTGAAGCGCTCCGGTCCCGCCGTCACCGCCTCGGCGGCGATGAAGCCGCCCATCGAGTTGCCGACGAGGGTCGCACCCTCGACGCCCAGCTTCTCGCAGAAGTCGTGGATGAGGCGCCCGTAGGCGGGCATGTCGACGTCCCAGGAGGGCAGCGGGCTGGCACCGAAGCCAGGCAGGTCCAGCGCGATCGCCCGGTAGCCGCGCCCGAAGTGGGGCAGGTTCTCCAGCCAGTTCTGCCAGCAGCCGGAGATCCCGTGGACGAAGACGATCGGCTCGCCCTCGCCGATCTCTACGTAGTTGACGTCGGCGCCGGGCAGCTCGACCCGGCGCAGATGCCGGCGCCAGTCGACCCGCGGCCACTCCGGATCCGGATTGCCGTAATCCGAGCCGGCGGCGATGCGCGGGCTGCGGGCCGTTGCCTTAGGCATACCCCATGCGTTCCAGGACCGGGATCTCTCGGATCTGGCGACTCTTGCTTGGCAATGAGGAATCCCGCATCAGCAAGCCGATCCTATCCGGCTGACGCCGGTTGTAACCGACTGATTCGGCGTCTGAGTGGCGCACGACTGGCGCACGAAGTCGGGGGGTCAGCGGGCTAAGGCGGCTTTGGAGGGGCGCAGCGTGAGGTGGCAAGTCTGCGGCAGCGGGATCAGATCGAGTGAAAGCCGCCGCTACTGGGTCCGGTAGGCGGCGGCGTCCATCGAACGTCACCGATCAACTCGCAAGGCTCGATGTTCATGGCTCCGGCCAGCTTGATAACCGTGTCGAGGCGAGGGGTGTGGTGTCCCAACTCAAGCTGGCCGATCTCCGTGCGATGTACGGAACTTAGATATCCCAGTTCTTCCTGGGTCAGCTTCGCCTTTTCCCTGGCGGCGAGCAGCTTCACGCCAAAGGCTTTGCCAACGCTCTCGCTCAAGTCTCCCACCGCAGGATCGTGTCTGTTTCGCAGCAAAGCGTCTACACGATGCTTCATGGAGGGTATTTCCGACTTCCGGTCTATACTGATCCAGCGTTCGAGCAATCGCGAAATAAACAGGTTGCTTTTCACCGAGTTCGATCTAAGGAGGCATGAGTGGCAAGACGCAAGAAACACCGACACGACACGGAGACCCAGTTGAAGGCCCTGGGACATGAAATGCGGCGGGCGATCATGGGGGTGTTTGTCCGAAAGGGGCAGGCCGCCTCGATGAGTCCGCGTGAAGTCTCCGGGGTGCTGGGGGAACCTCTCTCGAACGTCAGCTACCACGTCCGCGTTCTCGCAGAGTGCGAGGCGATCACGCTGGTTTCGACGAAACCCGTTCGGGGTTCGATGCAGCATTTTTATCGGCCATCCGCGACGTTCATCGAGCTGCCGTGGATCGCCGACATTCTCGGTCTCGATACCACGGCCGAAGCGGCGTAAAGCGCTGCAATCAGGGGGCCACATGACTTTCCAACGAGCCTCGCTCCCCCTGACTGCAACCTTCTCGCCCCTGGATTGCTCCCTCGGTATTTCATTGCCAGTCGCCATCGCTTGCCACCGCTCCGTCGTCCCCATCGGAATCGAGACCTCCTCCGGTACTGGGCAATATTCGCGCACTTTTCTAGGCTCCACGCGTCGAATCGCTGGACCGAAAATGCTCCACCTGGGCGCTGATCGCGATTCCCGGAGATGTGAAAAACGCGGGCTCGACCCACGGATGCAGACCGAGCCCGCCACCCATCTAGGCGCCCTTGCGGACAGCCACGGGTGCCAGCGCATTGGTCTTGGCAAGCTTCATCGCGATTTCCTCCTCCCCGAGTCGCGGCGGGGCCACTTGAGGCCACAGGCCGCGACCGTTTCCCCACAGCCCCAGGGAGAAGGATCGCTAAAAGCGCCTTTTACGGTCCAGGCATTAGAAGCGTGGGCCGCGCTTTCTGCTCGAAAAGATGGTTTTAATAGAGACGCTTTAGTAACTCAACGACTTTGGAGAAGCGCCAGTTGAAGAAGGAGCAGCCGCCCCACCTAACTAGTCCCCAGATGATCAAGGCGCTGTCCCACGCGACCCGAGTCCATGCCCTGACCGTGCTTAACGAGCGAGCAGCAAGTCCCAAGGAAATTGCGGCGGAACTTGATCGCACGATCCAGCACGTTGGCTACCACTTGGAAAAGCTTGAGGAGCTTGGCTGTATCGAGATGGTGGAAACCAAGGACCGGTACGGGGGTCGGGTGATCGAGCACTTCTATCGGGCGCTTCAACGGCCATGGTTTGACCGCGAGGCATGGAAGCAGGTCGATCCCGAGGACCAGCCCGGAGTCACGTCGTCAATCATGGGGAACATCAACGAGGACATAGCCACCGCGATCAAGGGGGGCACCCTCAGCGGCAAGGACAACCACATCAGCCGGACTCCGATGATCCTTGATGAGGAGTCTTACGAGGAATTGATCGAGTTGCTGAACACGACGTTGGAAGACGCGATGGCAATTCAAGAACGAGCGACCAATCGCCTTAAAGCGGGCGGTAGATCGATCTTGACGAAGGTTCATCTGATCCAGTTTGAAACTCCAGAGCCAGGGAGATCCCATTAGCCCGCAAGAGCGATTCGCCGTAAATCTTCGACAGACTCGCATCAAGATGGGTATCTCGCAGGAGGAGCTAGGCCATCGCTGCGATCTGCATCGAACCGAGATCTCGCTGCTAGAGCGAGCCGGCCGTGAGCCTCGCTTGGGAACGATTGTCAAGCTCGCCGGCGCGCTGGAAACGACAGCGGCTGAGCTTTGCGCGGGAATCGCCTGGAAGCCGTCAAGGCAGCGCTTCAACGTGGTGCGCCCTTCCGGTTCCGCCGGATGAGCAAGCCTGTCTTGGCGGCGGCTTCCTAGCCCCGACCTACCTGCGATTGAAGCACCGCTGCGCCCGCAGTCAACCCCCTACGGGGGTCGGGCGCGGAGCGCCCTTGACTGCGGGCGCAGCGGTGCTATTTCTGCAAGTAGGTCGGGGCGAGCTTTTAGGGGCGGCGACTGACTGCCCGTGGATCGAGGTCATCGGGGTGGACCTACCTGTGGATTGGCGGTCCACCGCCCCGCCGCATGGGATCGAGGCTGGCGGCGATTCTCAGCAGCCGACCCCGCCCAACCACCATTGAGAGAAAGGTGGTGGTGGTTGACCGGGGTCGGCTGCTGAGAATCGGTGTGGAGAAAGCGGCGGGGCGGTGGACCGGGCGGGTGGTGGCGTGAAGGTGGGTTGATCCGTGTAGGGGGCATGGGGTGGGACGAAATGAAGCGAGGGACCGTCTTGTCGGTGATGGGAGCGCTGGCGCATACGCAGAGTTCGGGGCATGGAGTCCGGCAGGCGCTGGGACGAGACCGGGAGTTGGTTCGGTTCGTCGGCGTCCACGGCGCGGTGGCAATCGAGCACGTCATGGCGGCTCTGGGCGTGGGGCGCACGGCGGCCTATCGACGGGTCGCGGTCTGCATCGAAGGCGGATTGCTGGAGCGCCTTGACCTGCTGCGAGAGGAGCCGAGCCTGCTGCGGGCAACGCGGGCTGGCCTGCGCTACGCGGGCCTTGGCTTCGGCCCCGCGGTCGTCTCTCCCGGCTCCGTCGATCATTGGCTCCGCTGCGCGACCACGGCGCTCAAGCTCGGCGAGGAGTTCGGGGCCGAGCGAGTCCTCAGCGAGCGCGAGCTTCGGCTGCTTGAGCGGATCGAGGGGCGGCCCGTCGTCAGCGCCCAGGTCGGCGAGCTTCCGAGCGGAGGGCAACGCCTTCACCGACCCGATCTGGCGATCCTCACCGAGGAGCGGCCGATTGCCGTCGAGGTCGAGTTGACCCCGAAGGCACCACATCGCCTTGCGGGGCTGATCCGCTCATGGCGGCGGGCCAGCTGGGTCGGCGAGGTTCGCTACTACTGCGAGCCGGGGGTGACCCGGCGAGCGGTCGAGCGGGCCATCGAGAAGACCCGCGCCCAGGATCGCGTCCGCGTCCTTGAGGCGGCGCCGCGATGAAGCGCCGCCATCAGGCCGAACCGCTGAACCCTCACGCGATTGGCGATCACCTGATGGCCTTCGCGATCCCGTTCGTCGTCGGCCTGGCGCTCGGCGGCGCGGTGATGCTGGGCCTGAGAGCGGCGAAGCTGCGCTGGACCTGGGCGCTCTGGGGCGCTCCCGCCGCCTACATCGCCTGGTCAGTCAACTGGCAGATCGGAGTGGCCTTGACGAGCGCGACCGTCGCCGCCGCCGGCTGCGGGGCCTACTGGCACTGGCAAGACCTGGAGCGCGGCGGCGAGCAGGCGCGGCAGGCCCGCGAGCGGATCGGCCCACTGCGCTGGGCTTGGTCGCGCTGGCAGGGCAAGCGCGCTCGCGGGTCTCGAATCGAGGACGGGAAGCTGGCGCTGGGGACGATCCGGCGCGGCGGCGTCTGCCGGGTTCCGGTCGGCCTCGACCGGGGCGTTCATGCCTTCGTCATCGGCGCGACCGGCGCGGGCAAGACCGTCACCCAGGCCGCCATCGCCCAGGCCTACGTCCTCGCGGGCCTGCCCGCCATCGTCCTCGACCCCAAGGGCGACCGCTACCTGCGAGCGGTGCTGAAAGACGCGGCGCAGCGAGCCGGTGCCCGCTTCATCGAATGGTCCCCCTCCGGCCCCGCCGTCTACAACCCCTTCGGCCGGGGCGGCCCGACCGAGATCGCCGACAAGGCCCTGGCGGGCCACCGCTGGTCAGAGCCTCACTACGAGCTTGCGACCCAACGGCTGCTGGGGCATGTGCTGAACACGATGCGGGCGGCGGGCCACTGGCCGCCGACCCTCTCGCAGATCGTCGGCTTCATGGACCCCGAGCGCCTGGACGCCCTGGCCTCGGGGGTCGGCGGCGAGGTCGGCCAGCGGGTCGCCACCTACGTCGACGGACTCTCGGCCCGGGGCAAGGCCGACCTCGGCGGTGGCCGCGACCGGCTCGCGGTCCTCGCCGAGGGAGAGCTAGGCCCCTGGCTCGACCCGTCCATCGGCAAAGGCCCGGAGCTCGCCTTCGCCGAGTCCCTTCAACGCGGCGACGTCATCTACATGCACATGGACGCCGACCGCTACCCCGCCGCGTCGAAGCTCCTCGGCGCGGCCCTGGTGATCGACCTGGTGACGCTGACCCCCGACCTGCACGGACGGGACCTGCGCGGCCTGGTCGTGATCGATGAGTTCGCGGCGCTCGCCGCCGAACAGGTTCACCGTCTCTTTGGGCGGGCGCGCTCGGCAGGGCTGAGTGTTCTCCTCGGGACGCAGAGCCTCGCCGACCTGCGAAACGCGCGACCCGACGATCCATCCGACACCCTGACCGAGCAGGTGCTGACGAACATCGAGTTCGCGGTGATCCACCGCGAGAGCGACCCCGACTCAGCCGAGCGCCTGGCGCGAGTGGCCGGGACGAAGCAGTCATGGACGACGACGCGGAGGATCGGTGGGGCACCGGGGCTGACGGGGATCGGCGAGGGGTCGCGGACGCCAGAGCGCGAATTCTGGGTGGCTCCTGACGAGTTCAAGCGCCTGCATACCGGCGAGGCGGTCGTGATCAGCCCGACCGCCAAGCACCCGGCGGAGATCGTCCAGGTATGGCAGCCGGGCGCCGGAGCGCACCAGGGCCGGTGAGTCGTGGCGAAGAAGCTGCCCGCATCGATTCCGCGCATCGCTCTGACTCCGGCCGAGGCAGCGGCGGCGATCGGCGTCGGCCCCGACTTCTTCGACGCCAACGTGGCGCCGGAGTTGCGCCTGATCCGGCGTGGACGCAAGCGGCTGGTTCCCGTGAGCGAGTTGGAACGGTGGACGGCGGAAAGCACCGACCGGCCAATGGGGGAGGAGGTTTGGGGGTGAGCCAGGCCTTGCCCTTCGTCTGCGCGCCCAGATACGGTGGTCGCATCACAAAGCGACCCCCGGTGGCGCGGACACGCCGACCGAGGGTCTGACCAAGGGAGGTACCGCTCCTATGGCTGGTTGGAACCCTACGTATCCCGGCTCGATCTCCGGCGCGAGCCACGAACTCTGTCCAAGCCCAAATTGGAGGAAGAGTTATGGCTGAGGGGATCGTCAAACGACACTCCGCCAGTTGTCCTTCGCGCGAAGACAAACGCTGTCGCTGCAAGGCTGGCTACGAGGCGTCTGTCTTTTCCAAGCGCGACAGGAAGAAGATCCGCAAGACGTTCAGGAGGGAATCGGAAGCAAAGACCTGGCGCGCGGACGCCCTCGCCGCTCTTTCTCGGGGCGGGCTTCGGGCATCGAAGCCGGTAACCGTCGAGGACGCATGGAGGGGCTGGTATGTCGGTGCGAAAGGCGGCACGATCACGAACCGATCTGGAGACCCTTACAAGCCGTCAGCACTTCGCTCATATGAGCGCGCGATGAGGCTCCGGGTGCTGCCCGAGTTCGGGTCGGTCAAGCTTGCCGATCTTCATCGCAGCGACCTTCAAGAGTTCGCTGACGGCTTGCTGGTCGAAGGCAAGAACCCCTCCACGATCAAGGTCACGTTTCTCCCGCTTCGCGCTGTGCTGGGTCGAGCGGTGTCGCGCGGCGATCTTGTAGTCAATGTCTGCGATGGGCTAAAGCTGGCTGCGGTGCGTAGTGGCCGGGAACGAATTGCCTCTCCGGGCGAGGCCGAGGCTCTACTGGCCGTCGTCCCTGTCGGCGAGCGGGCGGTGTGGGCGACTGCGCTCTACGGGGGTCTTCGTCGCGGTGAGCTTCAAGCTCTACGTGCGGAAGACATTGATCTCGCCAACGGCGTTATTCGGGTCGAGCGCGGGTGGGATGAGAAGGAGGGCGTGATCGATTTGAAGTCGCGCGCCGGTCGCCGTCGAGTCCCGGTTGCGCCAATCCTGCGTGACGTTTTGGTCGAGCATCGAATGACCGTTCCGCGCAAGGGCGGAGGGCTGGCATTCGGACGCACTGCTACCGCGCCCTTCTATGCCAAGTCACTCCAAGAACGGGCCGACCGCGCATGGGAGAAGGTGAATGAGATCGAGCGTGAAGCGTCGGAACAGGAGGAACGCGAGCCGCGCCTTCTCTCGCGGATCACCCTGCATGAGTGTCGCCATACCTTCGCGTCCCTGATGATTGCCGCTGGGGTCAATGCCAAGGCATTGCAGACCTTCATGGGCCATTCCTCGATACAGGTCACCTTCGATCTGTACGGCCACCTAATGCCTGGCAGCGAGGCCGAGGCGGCGGCGCTGCTCGATGCCTATCTCACCGCGCAGCGAGAGCGCTCAGAAGACACCGCTCGCGGTCTCACTGGCGCATCAACGGGCGCATCAGTGGCGCACGCCAAAAACTGAAACGCCGCAAACCCCACTAGAAAGCGCGCTAGGCGTAGCCCATCCGTTCGAGCACCGGGATCTCGCGGATCTGGGGTGGCTGCAGGTGGTCCCAGAGGATGCCGCGGGGGCGCTCGTACTGGCGCTCGACGTCGATCACCGCGCGCGGCGTCGCGATCAGGTCGACCGGCAGGTCGTGCGCGGTGACCATCAGGTGCTGGCGGAGGATCTGGATCGGGTGGACGGTGGTGGCGACGGTGGTGTGGCTGTCGATCTTGCCGGCGTCGACGAGGATCCCGTACTCGAGGTCGTGGTAGCCGCCGCCTTTGCCGACCCGGGCGCCGCTCAGGTTGACCGCCACCGAGCCGCAGAGGACGAAGTCGATCTCCGGCAGGTCGTCGAGGGCGACGACGCGGCCGTGCTTGAGCGCGCCCTTGATCGTCGCCGCCTCTTTCATCGTCGCTTTCGAGAGCTTCTTCGGGTCGAGGACGCGGAAGGGGTGGGGGTCGCGCAGTCGCGGCACCGCCATGATCACTGTCTTGCCCTCTTCCAGGGCGATCCGCCGCGCGTGGGTCTGCGGCGAGTCGGGGTTGGCCTTGATCACCCGGGCCCGCTTCCAGAGCCGGTGGCCGGCGAGCTTCTCGGCCGCCAGCTTGGCGCCGGCGAAGTTGGGAATGCGGCCCTCGGCGCCCGGAAAGCGGGAGACGCCCTCGCGTTCCATCGCCTTCCAGACCTCCTTGCGAACCTCGTCCTTCGTGCGCACCGACGAAACATATCCGGCCAGCCTGCCGATAAGACCGATGCAAATGCGAAATTGCAGGGAAGATGGCCTGTCGGGCCGAATGATCCGAATGCCTAAACTTTTCGCAACTGGCCCGAGGACATGTCGAGGATGATCCAAGAGGAGCGATGGGACGCAAGACGCAATAGCGTGATCGTTGCCGTCCTGGTCGTCGTTGTGGGCGCAGTCGGCGCCTACGCCTACGACAGCTCCCAGAAGGACAAGATCGCCGACGGCGTCACGATCGCCGGCGTCGACGTCGGCGGGCTGAGCGAAGACGAAGCCGCCGAACTGGTTCAGCGGCGACTGCTGGCGCCGCTGCGCCACTCGCTGCGGGTCGGCTACGACGGCGAGGACTGGGAGCTTCCCGGGCAAGAGCTGAAGGTCCACGCCGACATCGACGCAGCGGTCGAAGAGGCGGTCGCCGACAGTCAGGACGGCGGCTTCCCCGGGCGCCTGGTCCGCTACGTGACCGGCGGAAGACGTGAGCAAGAGCATCTCGCCGCAGGTCACCTACTCCAAGCGAGCCGTCAACAGGTTCGTCCGCCACGTCGCCGCGGAAATCAACCGCGAACCGCTCAACGCCAGCGTTGAACCAAGTGGCGAACTCGCTCGAAGTCGTCGCCGGCGAGAACGGCCGCAAGCTGCGCGACAACAAGCTGACCGCCGACCTGAAGGCCGCGGTACTCAACGCCAACGCCCAGCACACGATCGTCGCCGACATCCACCCGACCCACCCGGAAGTGACCAAGAGCGAAGTTGCCGCCGAGTACCCGTCCTACCTGACGCTCGACCGCTCGACCTTCACCCTGCGCCTCTGGGAAAACCTGAAGCTGGCCAAGACCTACACCGTCGCGGTCGGGCATGGAAGGGCTGGAAACCCCCGAAGGCCTCTACGACGATCCAGGAAAAGGAAGAAAACCCGACCTGGCACGTGCCGGATTCCGCCTGGGCTGGAGTCCTGGCCGGGCACGACGGATTCCGCCGGGCCCGTCGAACCCGATCAAGGCGCGCTGGATGGGGATCTTCGAAGGCGCCGGCATCCACGGCACCGAAGAGACCTAATCGCTGGGCAGCGCCGCCTCCCACGGCTGCGTGCGGATGGCGATCCCCGACGTCGAAGAACTCTACGACCGCGTCGAAGTCGGTACTCCGATATACATCGGTTAGACGCCGCGCGCAGGACGCCCGGGTGAGGCGAATCCAACTTCGTGAACTGGGGATCGGCTCTCGCCGACTACGACCGTGACCTCCGGGCTCGCAGTGCCGCCGAGCGCACGCGGCGGGCCTACGGCGTCGATCTGGCCGGGTTCGTCGAGTGGATCGAGCCGCAGGGGCTCGGCCTGGCGGAGGTTCGCCACCGCGACATTCGCCGCTACGCCGCCGGTCTCTCCACCGCCGGTGCGGCGCCGGCGACGGTGGCCCGCAAGCTGGCGGCGATCCGCGGCCTCTTCGACTTCCTCGTCCGTACCGAGCGGGCGGGGCAGAACCCGGCCGAGCTGGTCTCCAGCCCGAAGCGCGCCGAGAAGCTGCCGAAGGTACTGACGACGGAGCAGATGCGCTCGCTGCTGGAGCGGATCCCGGCTCACACGCCGCTGGAGCTGCGCGACCGGGCGATGCTGGAGCTGGCCTACTCCTGCGGCCTGCGCTGCGAGGAGATCGTCAACCTCGACGAGCGGCTCGCTCGACTTCGAGACCGAGCAGCTGCGGGTGCTCGGCAAGGGCTCCAAGGAGCGGATGCTGCCGGTCGGCGAGCCGGCCCAGCGGGCGCTGCGGCGCTACCTGGAGCGCGGCCGGCGGGCGCTGGCGAGCGATCCGCGTGAGCGGGCGCTGTTCCTCTCCAAGAGCGGCCGCCGCCTCTCCAACTCCGACGTCACCCGCCGTCTGGGCCTCTGGGTTCGCGAGGCGGCGCTCGCCGCCGGCATCTCGCCGCATTCACTGCGGCATCATTCGCCACCCATCTGCTCGAAGGTGGCGCCGATCTGCGTACGATCCAGGAGCTGCTCGGCCACGCCTCGATCTCGACCACCCAGGTCTACACCCGGGTCGATGCCGCCCGCCTGCGTGACGCCTATGCTGCCAGCCATCCCCGCGCCTGATCCAATGACCCCTGCCGACCGTAGAATCGGCTGAAGGGCATGGAGACCGGCGTAAAAGAGGTGGAGCTGCGCGACCTTTGGCGTCGCTACAAGGACGACGGCGACGGGACCGCGCGCGAGCGCCTGGTCGTCGCCTACTCGCCGATGGTCAAGTTCGTCGCCGGCCGGCTCGGCGCCGGGCTGCCCTCGCACGTCGAGGACGCCGACCTGATCTCCTACGGCCTGATGGGCCTGATCGGCGCGATCGAGCGCTTCGAGCCCGAGCGCGGGATCAAGTTCGAGACCTTCGCGATGACCCGCATCCGCGGCGCGATCATCGACGAACTGCGCTCGCTCGACTGGGTGCCGCGCTCGGTCCGCTCGCGGGCGCGGGAAATCGAGGCCGGCCAGGCCAAACTCGAGCACGAACTGCAGCGGGCGCCGACCGAGGCCGAGCTGGCGGCCAAGCTGGGCATGACCGAGGAGGAACTGCAGACCTCGCTGCTGGAGATCGCCAACTCCTCGGTCTACGCGCTGGACGAGCTCTGGACCGTCTCCGACTCCTCCGGCGACCAGGTCTCGCTGCTGGACACGATCGCCGACGACGGCGCCGCCGACCCGCAGGAGGCGCTCGACAGCAGCGAGGTCAAGGACCGGCTGACCGAGGCGATCGGCTCGCTGCCCGAGCGCGAGCAGCTCGTCGTCGCCCTCTACTACTACGAGAACCTCACCCTGCGCGAGATCGGCGAGGTGCTCGGCGTCACCGAGTCGCGGGTCTCGCAGCTGCACACCAAGGCCGTGATGCGGCTGAAGTCCCAGCCTCGCAGCAGGACGTGAGCGCGGCTGCGGTTGGCGGACGCCGTCGCACCGCACCGCGGCCGAGCGTCGGCGTGCGCCGCCGCGGCAGCTCGGCGGGTCGACGGCGCGCTTCAACGCCAGCGAGGCCGGCGCGAACCGTCGCCGGCCTGACCCGCACCCTGGGCGAGCCCCAGGTCTCGATCGGCGCCGCCGCGGGCGCGCCGACGAGGTGCGGGTCACGGTCGCCTGGGAGCTCACCTGGTACCAGTGGGGGGTCGACGTCGGCGACGGCGCGCGCCGTGTTCAGCTCGAGCAAGGGCAGCGAGATCGAGAGCTCGACGGCTCCGCGCGCAGTGGAACGCGAGCATCGAGCGGGCGGATCGAGTCGGCCTGCCGCGCGCGGCGAGTCGCCGACGGCGATCGCGTCGAGATGGCGAAGCTGATCGTCAACGTCGACGGCGGCGCCCGGGGCAATCCCGGGCCGGCGGCGATCGGCGCCGTCGTCCGCGACGCCGGTGGCGAGATGCTCGAGGAGCGCGGCGAGCGGATCGGCCGCGCGACCAACAACGTCGCCGAGTACAGGGCGCTGCTGCTGGGCATCGAGCTGGCCGCGGCGCACGGCGCCAGCGAGCTGGAGCTGGTCGGCGACTCGGAGCTGATCGTCCGCCAGGTCGAAGGGCGGTACAAGGTCAAGGACGCGACAATGCGGAAGCTCCACGGCGAGGTGAAGGCGGCGCTGCGGCCGCTTCGAGAGCTGGTCGATCCGCCACGTGCGCCGCGAGCACAACGCCGAGGCCGACCGCCTCGTCAACGCGGCCCTCGACGGCGGCTAGTCTGCTCGGGTGAGGGAGCCCGGCACCGAGCCGATCGACCCCGGCGTCGACATCGGCCACGTCCATCTCAAAGTGGCCGACCTCGACCGCTCGCTCGACTTCTACTGCGGCGTGCTCGGCTTCGAGCTGCTGCAGCGCTATCGGCGACGAGGCCGCCTTCGTCTCCGCCGGCGGCTACCACCACCACATCGGCCTCAACACCTGGGAGTCGAAAGGCGGCTCGCCACCGCCGCCGGGCACGCACCGGCCTCTTCCACACGGCGATCCGCTACCCGAGCCGCCGCGCGCTGGCCGACGCGCTGCGGCGCCTGCTCGAGGCCGGAATGCCGCTCACCGGCGCCTCCGACCACGGCGTCAGCGAGGCGATCTACCTCGCCGACCCCGACGGCAACGGCGTCGAGCTCTACTGGGACCGCCCCAGGAGGAGTGGCCCCAGCCCCAGCCCGGCCAGAAGATCGAGATGTACGTGCACCCGCTCGACCTCGAGGGCCTCCTGGCCGAGCTGGGTCGGGCTAGGAGCCGAGGACGGCTCCGACGAGGTCGGGCTTGAACGGCTCCGTCCCCGGCACGAGCTGGACGCCGGCGAAGGAGCTGTTCGCGCGCAGGTAGGCGAGCTCTTTGCCCAGGTCGCCGACCCCGTTGGCGGCGGGCAGCGGCGCCAGCTGCAGGGTGCTGAGGACGCCGATCGCCTCGCCCGAGCCGTTGACGAAGCCGCTGCCCGAATCGCCCGGGATCCCCGGGGTCAGCGTTGACCACGACGTGGCTCCAGCCGCCGCCTTCGTCCTGGATCACGATGCCCTGCTTCGGGCTCAAATTGGTGATCCCGCCGCGCAGTTCCGAGTTGCCGTAGGAGTAGACGGTCGAGCCGAGGCCGCCGGCCGCGCCGACCCCGGTCGGGCCGCCGAAGCCGGGCAGCGAGGGGTTGACCCTGCCGGCGTCGGCCGGGTCGAGCCTGATCAGCGCCAGGTCGTTGTAGGCGCAGGTGTCGGGGTCGGTCTCGCCCTTGGCCTGCATCGTCAGCCAGGAGTTGTAGACCAGGGTCCCCGGTTTGCTCGCGCCTTTGACTTCGACCCCGGTGCCGAGCGGCAGCGAGCCGCTGCTGCAGCCGTCGGTTTCGGTCTGCCCGCCGGTGCCCGAGCAGTGGGCGGCCTGTCCGAGGTAGACGCTGGAGCCGTCCTCGAAGACGAAGTTCGAGGTGCACTGGGCGCCCGCGGTGTAGGTCTGCACGCCGGGATGGACGCTGGCCGTGGCGGCGGGTGCCCAGGCGGACGCGGCGCCTGGGACGAGCAACGCAAAAGACACGGCCAGCGCCGCCGCCAGGGCGAACTTGCTTCGATTCATTGGAGCCTCCTCCGCATAGACAGGTCCGGGGCGTCGGCCTCGGGACGTGAGGGGTGTACCCAATAATGATGAGTCCTAACCAAGGACCTGACGATGGGAGCGCTGCCATGGACGTGGTTATCGCAGGCGGACACGGGAAGATCGGCTTGCAGCTGGGCAAGCTGCTGGCCGAGCGCGGCGACAGGGTCAGGGGCCTGATTCGCCAGGCCGAGCAGGCCGACGACCTGGTCGAGGGCGGCATCGAGCCGGTCCTCTGCGACCTCGAGGGCGACGGCGACGTCGTCACGGCGATCCGCGGCGCTGACGCGGTCGTCTTCGCCGCCGGTGCCGGCGGCGGCAGCGGTGCCGAGCGCAAGCGAACGATGGACTACGGCGGTGCGGTGAAGCTGATCGGCGCCGCCGACGCCGAGCCCGCCCGGCGCTACCTGATGGTCAGCGCGATGGGGGCCGCCGACCCGCCCGCCGACGGTGGCGACGTCTTCGGCGAGTACCTGCGGGCCAAGGCGGACGCCGACCGGGCGCTGGAAGCGAGCGGCCTCGACTACACGATCGTGCGACCGGGCGGGCTCACCGACGACCCGCCGACCGGAGAGGTGACGATCGGCACCGGGCTGGACCGCGGGCAGATCCCGCGGGCCGACGTCGTCGCGGTCCTCGCCGCCGCGCTTCCCGCACACAACACGATCGGCAAGGCCTTCGAACTGATCTCTGGCGAGACGCCGATCGAGCAGGCCGTGGCGGGCCTCTAGGGAGGGTCTGGCGGCGTCGGCGGTTAGAGCGCGGCGCCGGCAGCCTGGCTGCCGCTCTCGACCGGGTGGCCGCCGTTGCGCCAGACGCCGACGCCCTGGCCGACGTGGACCACGTCGGCGAAGCCGGCGCGCTGCAGGATCGAGGCGCCGAGGCCGCTGCGCTTGCCGCCGCGGCAGATCGCCGCGATCGACCGGTCGCGGGGCAGCTCGTCGAAGCGCTCCGCCAGATCCCCATAGGGGATGTGGAGCGAACCGGGGATGTGCTCGCCGGCGTACTCGGCGGCGTTGCGGACGTCGAGGATCAGCGGCGGCTGCGGGCCGTCGACCCGCCTGGCCAGCTCGTCCGGGTCGATCAGCTCGATCTTGCGGACCGGCCGCTCCTCCGTGCGCCAGGCGGTCATCCCGCCGGCGAGGAAGCCGCGCACCTGTAGTCCCACCGCGGCCAGCAGCTCGGCGGCCTGGCGCTCGTCGCCGTCGGAGGCGGCGACGACGATGATCTCGGCGCCGTCGGGGGCGACGCGGGAGACCTTGGTCGCGAAGCCGGTGTCGTAGGCGGAGGTGCTGAGGGCGCCGGCGATGTGGGCCTCGTCGAACTCCTCGTTGGTGCGGCCGTCGATGACGACGGCGCCGGCGTCGACCGCCTCCTCGACCTCGTGCGGGGTCAGCGGCGCCGGGGTGCCGAAATCCTCGACCAGGGGGCCGCGGTTGAGATCGACGATCTGCTGCACGTTGGGCGGCTTGTCGCCGAGCGAGCCGACCGCGGCCGCGACGAACTCGGCCTCGTCGGCGATCGCCAAGCGCGCGGTTGTGGCGGCGCTCGAAGCCGATCGTCGAGGAGGTCTTGAGGTCGATCGCCGAACCGCCGCAGAGCGAGCCGCCGAGGTGGGCGGGCCAGATCTCGACCTCGTCGTCGAGCGGCAGCAGGCGCTGGTGCAGGGAGCGGAACATGTCGGCCGCACCCTCGCGCGGCTCGACCGCCAGGTCGGGCCGGGCGACGTCGCCGATGAACAGCGAGTCGCCCCCGAGCAACGCCCAGGGGGCGCCGCCGCGACTGGCGTCGCGCAGCAGGAAGGAGGTGTGCTCGGGCCGGTGCCCGGGCGTGTGCACGGCCTCGATCGTGAGGTCGCCCAGCTCCAGCACCCAGCCGTTGCCGAACGGCTCGTGCGCGTACTCGGCGTCCGCCAGCTCGTGGATGTGGATCGTCGCCCCGGTCGTCCGCGCCAGCCGCCCGTGCCCGGAGACGTGGTCGGCGTGGTTGTGGGTCTCCAGCACGTGACCGATCCGCACCCCGTGCAGCCGCGCCAGGCGCCGGTAGGGCTCGACGTCCCACTGCGGGTCGACGACGACGGCGACGCCGCTTTCGCGGTCGGCAACCAGGTAGGAGGCGCAGCCGAGATCCTCGTGGATTATCTGACGAAAGAGCATGATTGGCGAGAGAGGACGAGCGATCCAGGCTAGCGCGGAACCAGGAGCGAGCCCCCGCAGCTAGAATCACGCCCCGTGCGGCTGTAGCTCAGCTGGCTAGAGCGTCTGCTTGCCATGCAGAAGGTCGAGGGTTCGAATCCCTTCAGCCGCTTCTCCGAAGGCCCCGCTCCGGCGGGGCTTTCTGCTGTCAGGGCGCCAGTCAAGGCGATGCTATGGCCGCTTGACTCGCGCCCTCGCTGCCCATTGCTGCCCAAACGCCGCTCAGGGCTACGCGATCGCCACCAACGGCACCTCGCTGTCAGGGGCTTCCCAGCCGACGGCCTTTGCAAGCGCCAAGGCGAACCGCTCGTCCTTGTCGATCCCCTCCCCTTCGACAAATCCTGGCGGCCGAGCGAGATCGAGGTAGTGAGCTAACGGGACTAGACGGGGACGCGGAGGTCGCCGATGCTGATCGCGCTTCTCGCCGTGCTCGGCGTCGACGGGGGAGAGGTCGATGGCCTGCGTCCGAAGTGGAACCGGGGCTACGGGCGCTGGGTTCGCGATGTCCTCGTTTGGACGAAGGGGCCGTTCTTGTTCCGTAACGAGATCGTGGCCGCGAATGGCCTCGAGGAGCAGCGTCCAGCCAACCCTGACGAGGTCAAGCGCCTTGGCGACCAACCGGCGGTGATCGGAGTGAGGATGGAGGGGGCGACGGTGGAGGTAGCCGCGGCGGGCGCCGACACCGAGCTGCTCCTCGGTCCATATCGCAAGGATGTGACCTAGATGGCGGCTGCTTTCGGCTGGGGGACCCTGGCGGCCTCCTCGCTCGTGATCGGCGCTGTCCTCGCACTCCTCTTTCGCATCAGGTTGCCCGCGATCGGGCTGATCATGGGCTTCGGCGCAGGCGTGCTGATCAGCGCCGTCGCGTTCGACCTGAAGCTGGTCGGGGTTGCCACCGCTCTCGGGTTCGCGGTCGCCTTTACGATCCACTCGGTGTCATGAGCCAGGTTCTCTTCTTCTCACTGACCGCGGCCCTCAACCCGACGCTGCTGACGGCGACGACGGTGATGCTCCTGCTGCCGAGCCCGAAGCGGCTCCTGTTCGGCTACCTGCTGGGCGCCTACATGACCAGCATCACCCTCGGCCTGGTCATCGTCTTCGCGCTGGAAGATTCGAGCGCCGTCGAGACGGCGAAGGACACGCTCAGCCCAGCCGCGGACATCGCCCTCGGGCTGATCCTCCTCGTGATCGCCTTCACGCTGCACTCCGCCCGCCACGCAGAGCGCGCGGAGCAACGCAAGGAGAAGAAGGCGGGCAAGGAAGAGAAGACGCCGCGCTGGCGGGAATTCATGAGCAAAGGCAGGGCTCGGGACACCTTCGTTGTCGGTGCCCTGCTCACGCTTCCCGGCGCCTCCTACCTGGCCGGGCTGAGCGAGATCTCACAACAAAGCCTGAGCACTCCCGCGAGCGTGCTTTGCGTGATCGGGTTCAACCTGGTGATGCTGGCGATCTTGGAGATACCCCTTCTCGGCTACACCCTGGCGCCGGATTGGACGCCCAGGGCGATGCAACGCTTCAAGGAGGTACTGACTCAGCACGGAGAACGAATCCTGTTCATCGGTGCCCTGGTCATGGGCCTCATTCTCGTGCTGCGGGGCTTGGTGGGGTTCCTTGGCTGAGCTTTCCTCAGTCGGCCTGGCCGCGGTGCCGCCGGGAGCTCAGACGCTCGCGCGCCGAAGGGCTTTCGGCCTTTTGCGCGATGAATTGCTGGGCGACCGAAGCCAGCAGCGCGACGAATACGCCGATGCCGGTGAGGATGTAGAAGGTCGTGAAGATCTGGGTGCCGGCGCTGGTCGGGTGAAGGTCCCCGTATCCCACCGTGGTCAGGGTCACGACCGAGAAGTAGAGGGACTCGACGATGGTCCAGTCCTCGAAGCGCCAGTAGAAGAGCGTCCCCGTCAGCACCAGGGCGGCTGCGACAAAAGGCAACGCTTTGGTCTCGGGGTCGCGCCAAACGCCGGCGACGGCACGGGCAAGCCCACGAAATGCGAGTACCAAAGGAACCATCGAGACAACTTCGCCTTATCCACGTACTTTCCTGGCATAGACCCGAGGAGGATCACATGACTAACGAGGCCGAGAGTTCCGCGGAGACACGCGCTTCAGGACACCCGCACATCGTTGCGGCACTGCTGGTCGTCGCCACCTTGATCGCCTTCTTGGCCATCTTCTCGATCTGGGTAAACCGGCAGGCACTGAACACCGACAACTGGGTCAACACCAGCGACAAGCTGCTCCAGAACGAGGAGGTCAAGACCCAGCTCTCCAACTACCTCGCCGACCAGCTCTTCGCCAGCGTGGACGTCCAGGCGGAACTGGAAAAGACGTTCCCACCCCGGCTCGCGCCCCTGGCCGGCCCAGCCGCCGGGGCTCTGCACCAGCTCGCTCCCCAGGTGGCCGAAAGGGCGCTGGAAACCTCCCAGGCCGAAAGCCTCTGGAGCACGGCTAACCGCGGTGCCCACGAAACGCTGCTGAAGATCCTCAACGACGAAGGCTCGTCGGTCTCGACCAGCGGTGGCGAAGTGACCCTCGACCTCAAGTCTCTCCTCTCCGAAAGCAGCGGCCAGCTCGGGGTCGCCGGCAAGCTCGCCTCGAAAATCCCCCCTGACGCCGCCCAGCTGACGATCCTCAAGTCCGATCAGCTCTCGATGGCGCAGGACATCAGCAACCTGGTCAGGCACTTGCCGATCGTCCTCACCCTGCTGGCGCTGCTGCTCTACGGGCTCGCGATCTACCTCGCCGGGCCGCGCCGCAGGCAGGCGTTGCGCTCGGTCGGCTTCGGCTTCGTCGTTGCCGGTGTTCTCAGCCTTCTCCTTCGAGGGATCGCCGGGAACACGGTGATCGACGCCTTGGCGGGTAACGAATCGGTCAAGCCCGCCGTCGAAGCCGTCTGGAGCATCGGCACCGCGCTGCTGGTGACCGTCGCCGTCTCGGCGATCACCTTCGGCATCCTCCTCGTCATCGCTGCCTGGCTTGCGGGACCCGACCCGCATCGGCTCGGCCCTACGACGCGAGGCCGCTCCCTACCTGCGGGAGCGACGGGGCACGACCTACGCGGTGGTTGCCTTCGTTTTCCTCTTGCTCGTCCTCTGGGCGCCGGTGGTCGCCTTCCACAAACCGATCGGGCTGGTGCTGCTAGCGGTGCTGATGGTGCTTGGCACGGAGGCTCTGCGGCGCCAAGCCGAAGCGGAATTCCCGGATGCGACCTTCGGAGGTCTCGGGGACCGGGTGCGGGCGTCCATTCCAGGGCGAGCGGTTACGCCGCAGGCTCCGGCACAGGAAACCAAAGTCGACAAGATCGAACGGCTTTCGGACTTGAAAGAGAAGGGGGCGCTGACCGAGGAAGAGTTCGAGTCAGCGAAGGCCGAGGTGCTCGCTGCTGGCGAGTCCTCTAGGAGATGACGATGATCAGGATCGTCAACAGTCCAAGCGCCACGCCACTCAACGCCAGCGCCGCGTGGGCGTGGCGAGGCGGATCGGGGAAACGCCCATCGGCCAGCGCGCGTTCCGGAATGACCCGGCCGACCGCCAAGGCGACAGCCAGAGCGGTGAGCCCAGTGCGCCACCAGGCAAGCTCGGTGCGCTCGCTGGCAAGGAGGGTGCGTCGCGTCGCATCCACCACCTCGGTTGAAGTTGCCTTCTCGTTCATTGCGCCGCTTTAGATGTTCGACCTCGCGCATCGTTGTCCCGCTCATCCTCGCCCAGACTCGATGGCAGGCTGATGCGCAATCGAACCGCCACCTGCGGATTACGACGGGTGCGGGATGAGACCTCAATGAGGCCCGAGAGCCGCGGCCAACAGGTCGGCCGGAAAGTATGCTTGCGCAGTGCGACCTCTTCGGTATTCCATCAACGTCACTTTGGACGGATGCTGCGATCACCGTGCGATTTCCCCGGACGAAGAGACCCATCGTCACGCGACGGAGATCCTCACCCAGGCCGATGCTCTCCTCTTCGGCCGGGTGACCTACGAGATGATGGAGTCAGCCTGGCGGCCGCCGGGGCAGACTGAAGCGATGCCCGATTGGATGGCGCCTTTCGGCCGGACGATCGGCGCGGCAAAGAAGTACGTCGTGTCGAGCACCCTGGACCGGGTCGATTGGAATGCGGAGCTCGTTCGTGGGGATGTCGGGGAGGCAGTTCAGAAGCTGAAGCAGGAGTCGGGTAAGGGATTGTTGGTGGGAGGCGTAAAGCTCCCGCTGGCGTTGGCGGAGCTGGGGTTGATCGACGAGTACGAGTTTGTGGTGCAGCCCAGGCTGGTGGGCCATGGGCCGACATTGTTCGCGGGGCTATCGCAGCCTGTCGACTTGAGGCTCGTGAGCCGGCAGGAGTTCGGCTCAGGGGCGGTGGCGATGCGGTACGAGCCTCGGGTTACCTAGAGGCGCCTGCCGGAATCGAATCGCCACCTCGGATTTCGGGCACTCACGCGCACGAGTGCCCGAATCGCCGCATATCCGCGCGTATCTCTGGTCGGGGCCTTCCGCGGTGTCATCACGAAAGCCCTGCAAGCCGCCGCATTCGCGCCGCGCGGCTTCGAGGGCCGGCGTAATTGCCATGCGGAAGGTCGAGGGTTCCTGCTCGAGGCGAGCTGCCGGGGTGCCGATCCCCCGCGGCGGTCGGGGCGCGTACGGCCGCACGCGCCTGAGTGGCAAGGGAGCTGCTATCGGCCACCTCATGGCCCGAGCGTCTTGACATGCCGGTATACAGTGAATGGACGATGGTCAGCGCGATAAAGACCGAGGCCGCCCAGGAAGCCGAGAAGCTCTTGGACGCAGCGTGGCCTCTTCGATTGACGCCCGTGGATCCGATTGCCGTCGCCCGAACGGCGGGCCTACGGGTCGTCGACGCTCCCCTGCCCGAGGAAACTTTGGGCGCTCTCATCAAGACGCCGGGCGAAGAGCCGACGATCATGATCAACGATGGCATCTCCGAGCACCGCAGGCGGTTCACCTGCGCTCACGAGCTCGGTCATTGGGTGCGAAGGCGCGCCGACGAGGAGGAATACTCGAGCGTCGACCTTCGCGGCCCGCTCTCGTCGGACGGCGACGATCCGGAGGAGATCTTTGCCAACGAGTTCGCCGCCAGCCTCCTCATGCCCGAGGAGGAGTTCCGGCACGCCCACACCCTGGGCCGCAACGACATCCTGCTGGGCATCGAGTTCAACGTCTCGCGCGAAGCTGCGCAGTTTCGCTTGAAGAACCTAGGCCTCACAAGCCCATAGATGTCACGCCCAAGCCCCTCCAAGGGCGACGAGGTCGGCTCCGTTCGGGAAGTCGAAGCCGAGCAGGTCAAGGTCGCGAAGGAACTGCTGGAGGAAGGAAATGCGACCGATTCCGCGATGCCCAACGAGTTCAAGTTCCTTCGTGAGCAGGCGCAACTCCAGGAAATCAGACTTAGGGAGGGCAACGCGAAGCAGGATCTAGAGCTTCGGGAGACCTACGCGAAGTGGCTGCTTGGGATCCTCGCGATTGAGCTGGTCGTCGTCAACGTCATCTTCTGCCTCTACGCCGCGAAGGGACGGGACTGGCGACTTCCCGACGGGGTGATCCAGATATGGCTAGCGGCGACCGTCGTCCAGGTGGTGGGGATCGTCACGGTTGTGACGCGCTACCTGTTTCCGCGACGCGATCAGTCCGCCTGAGCACGGCGCGGCGGCCCTTCACGACGGGACTAGATGTTCCGCACCCGCCGCCCGATTTGCGTGTCCTGCGGGTAGCCAGCAGCGTCCCAAAAGGAGGCGGCGGCTTGATCGTCATATGCGACAAGAGCAGTAACCCGCCCCACGCCACATTCGCGAAGATATTCCTCGGCAGCTCGGGTCAGTTGAAGGCCGATACCTCGACGACGGTTGTCCCGATAAATGGCGAGTCGGTAGATGTTCCCGCGCCAGCCGTCCCAGCCAGCAATCACCGCGCCAACCACTTGGCCATCCATTTCCGCGACAAGGAGGGCAGCTGGACCCTCCGCGAGGAGGCTTTCGACATGGTCTTTACGGTCAGGCGTGCTCGCATGTGAGCTGCGAGCGCCCGACCAAAGGCGCAGCACCGCCTCCACGTCGCCGGATCTGCAGCGTCGGATCGTGACCTGGTTTTTCAAGCGCGCGAGTCGATGGCTATCCCTTGGTCTTGAGACTAGCCGCGACCTCCTCGACCACTATCGGATAGCCGATCGTCACCACCGGCTGCTCCGGGTAGCGGTATTGGTCGACCAGCGTCGCGCGGATCCGGTACAGGGCCTTGATCGTGCGAGGGTCTCCTACCTTCCCGCCAAGCTTCTCCACCAGCTCGAACGGTCGTCTTGAGAAGAGCTTTCCGGGGTCGTCCTCGTTCGGCACGCTGCTCAGCTTGGTCTCCAACTCTGAATCCGCGACCTGTTCAACCAGCATCCTCAAAGTGCTGTAGCTGGTGCGCATAACGGGCGAATCTAAATCGGCGGGCCGAAAGTCCTCGATCAGATAGAGAGGCCCTACGGCCCTGCCGAAGTTGGGCTTTGCGGCACGGTCCTCTAGGTCTTGAGCGTCGGGAGAGTCGCAGACCCAAAGTGCCAGAGGCGCTTGGTCGTTCGGAATCAGGACCCGGGTGGCCTTGCAAACCTCCGATCGGAAGATCTTCCCGGTGTCATCAGGCCCCGCCCGTCCCGGCCGGCCGGTGCCGAGATATCCGCCTTCGTTCAGGTGCGCTTCAAGCGCGGCGATCTTTTCGTACCGGGTGAACTCGCGGCCGTGGGCGGCCTGCGAGACGGATGCGGATGGTCCGGTCATCCCCACGGAGCCGCCGAAGGTCGGCACCTTCTCGAAGGTCACCGGCCCCGAAAGCTGTTCGAAGTAAGCGTCGAGACGAACGCCGTCGACGTAGAGATACTCGATCAGTGGAGCGATGAGACCCTTCCTCTTCCCGCCGGAATCCTTCTCCTTGCGTTTTTGCCCGCGTCGAAACATCTTGTAGACCAACTTATAGGCCGAGATCAACTCAGATGGGCTGGGGCTGATTGGCTACGTCAAGTGCGCGGCCAGGCCATCGCCCGTGGCTGATTCGGCCTCTTAGGACTCCGAGCATGCGAGGGCGGATCTCACCGCCACAGCTCGCGGCGCAGCATCGCATTGCCGCGCTCGAGCTGCTCGATGGTGGCGCTGGCGACCGAGCGCGTCCGGGTGGCGCGATTGATGCGGGCCTGGACCTCTCGGTGCGACTTGCCGGTGCGACGGGCGACGTCGGCGACGAGGCGCCTACGCTCGCCGCGTAGCCGCTCTCGGGTCGCATAGGCCGACTCCCGCTCGGGCTCGGCATCCTCCGACGCGGTTTTGGGCCTGGCGAGGGCGGTCGCCTTCTTCGCCCCCGGCTCGGGGTCATCGGTCGGGAAGAGCTGAAGCGCGGTCGCGCTCATGATCGCCTCGTCCAGTTCGGCGTCGCCCGAGCTCAGGGCGGCAAAGCCGCCACCCGGCTCGCCCCGCTCCGGCCGGGGGTCATCCATCTCCTCCTCGGCGTCCGGCAAGAGGTCGAGCGCGTGACGGCGCTCCAGCTCGATCTCGCGGGCGAGTGCCTTCAGCCGCGGGTCGGCCGGCATCAGGAGGTAGCTCATCTGGCGGCGCGGCCGCGGGGTGGTCCGGATGAAGCGACCGACCACCTGGCGGAAGAAGAGCTCGGTCCGGGCCGCCGTCGCATAGACACCGACCCGCAGGCGGGGGATGTCGACGCCCTCTGAGACCATCAGGACCGAGACCAGCCAGCGTCGATCGGAGGAGGCGAAATCGGCGATGCGCCGGCTGGCATCGGGCTCGTCGCTCATCACCAGCTCGGGTCGCTCCCCCGAGACCGACCCGAGCCGCGCCGCAATCGCCCGCGCGTGATCCTGGTCGGAGGCGATGACCAGGCCGCCCGCGTCAGAGTGCCCGTCGGCGCGCACCTCGCTGAGCCTGGCATCGCCGTCGCGCAGCACCTCGCCCATCCACTCGCCTTCCGGGCTGAGCGCCGTCCGCAGGCGCCGGGCCGCCTCCGCCGCCGGCAAGGCAAGGTCGAAGTCGGCGCTGCGCAGTCGACCGTCCGAGAGCCACTCCATCTCGCCGTCATAGGGCAGGAAGGTGATCGGGCGGCAGACCCGGTCGACCAACGCCTGCGGATAGCCGTAGGCGTAATCGGCCTGGCTGAGGCCGTCCTCGTCGTAGGTGACCCAGGGAATGGCCGAGTTGTCGGAGCGGAAGGGCGTGCCCGAGAGGAGCAGCCGGAAGCGGGCGCCGTCGAAAGCCCTGCGGGTTCGCACGCCCCAGGCGGCCAGATCGCCCATGTGGTGCGGCTCGTCGGCGATCAGCAGGGTCGGCCGGCGGGCGGCGGCCAGGCGGTGCGCATCCGGCCCGGCCGCGATCGTCTGGTAGGTGAGGGCGACGCCGTGGAAATCGGCCGACTCCGGCCCGTCCGAGTTTGGCCTGTTCGGCTCGAGGTCGATGCCGTAGCGGCCCGCGTCGGCGGCCCACTGGCGGCAGATGTGGGTGGTCGGGCCGGCGACGACGACGCGCGAGACGAACTTGGCGCTCAGCATCCGGTGGGCGATGTGCAGGCCGAAGGTGGTCTTGCCGGCCGCCGGCGTAGCCGAGGCCAAGAAGCTGGTGGCCGAGTGCGCCCGCACGGCTTCGGTCGCCTCCTTCTGCCACGAGCGGAGGGGTCGGGCATCGGGCCAATCCGGAAGCGATCCGGCACGCGCCCCGCCGCCGATCAGGTGCTGAGAGGCGTCGTACAAGGGCGGGCCACAATAGGGTCGCCCGCGGTCGGAGGACGGCCGACCCCGGCACGGGGCTCGATCAGACCTTGCCGCTGACCGGGTAACGCGCTACGAAAGCGACGAGCAGTTCCTGGCGGCGTTGGACGAGCGCTCGAAGCCGCTCGATGCCGACGCATGAAGTTCTCGCGTCGTTCTGGCGCGACTCTCCCTTGATCGTTTGGGAATGGAGAAAGGCTATGAGCCGGATCGTTTGCCGTGCAGAAGGTCGAGGGCGTTGTGCTGGAAGAACTCGAATCCGGGGTAGGTCGCGACCAGCTTCAGCTGCCCCGCCTTCGAAGCTGCGATGAGCACCGCGTCGCCCTCCGCGACGAATATGAGCGGAGCGGTGCGCACGCCGCTCTTCCTCTCTCATAGGCGCTCCCGGTCGGCGGCGCGGTCCTCGCCCCGACGGAGCAGGCGCAGGACCGGGATCTTGCGGCCCTGGCGCGCGGCGCGGGCCCGATAGGTGACATACGGTGGGTAGTAGGTGTCGCCAAGCCCGATGAGACGCGCCCGCTCGTCCTCGTCCGCGACGACCTCGGCCCGGAAGGGTTGCCCGCCGAAGGCCACGGCGGGATCGGCGATCGCGTTCTCCAGCCAGTGTGGATCGGTCGGCATCCCGCCTTTCGACGGGACCAGCACGACGTCCTCGCCGTCGTTGAAGTAGACGACCGCTCGGCGATGGGGCCTGCCGTTGCGCACATCGCGCGTCTCGAGTACGGCCGCCGCGAAGGGCAGGAAGGATGGCAAGCGGTTGCGGAAGAGCGCCATTGCCCGCGGTGCCAGCCGCCAGACGATCCACTGAAAAGGCAGGCTGCGCTCCAGGGCGCAGCTCAAACGGGTGCCGAGCATGCGCAGTGCCAGCCTGTCGAGGCCGCGGGGTGGATCGGGAGCGACGTAAGGCAGGGTCCTCATCTGTGTGGCCTCCGTGGGCGGGTCGCGTGTCATAGGTCCGCGAAGCGGTCGGGATTCAGGAAATTGCGGATCGTCTGCACGCGTTCCTCGACGATCTCGATCGCGGTGATCGAGTAGGGCCCGCTCGAACGGCTCACGAGTCTCACCCCGGGCATCCCGTTGACCGCTACGGGCGTCGCCATGAGGTCCAGGGGAAACCGGCCGGTGCCTTTCACGGTGGCGTAGAACTTCGCGATGCGCGTCGCGCCGTAGATCGGCTTGCGGCCGGCGCTGACCCGCCCGCCGCCGTCGGAGTACTGGACCGCGTCCGCCGCCAGCAGCTCTTTCATCCCCTTCACGTCGCCGAGATGCGCCGCGCGCAGGAACTGGTCCGCGATCTCGCGGTGCCGGGTGCGGTCGACTGGTCGGCGCCGAGTTGCGTCGCCCGCATTGTCTCGCGCCCGCTTTGCGATCTGCCGCGCGTTGCTCGGCGAGACGTCGAGGGCATCGGCGATCTCCGCGTAGTCGAGATCGAACGCATCGCGCAGGACCAGCACCGCTCGTTCCACGGGGTCCAATCGCTCCAGCGCACAGAGCAGCGCCAGGTCGATCTTCTCCACCTCGATCGCCACCTCCGCTGGGACGTCTTCGTCGATCACCACCGGAGTGGGCAGCCAGGTGCCGACGTATGTCTCGCGCCGTGCCCGCGCCGAGCGAAGCCGGTCGATGGCAAGTCGCGTCGCCGTCGTGACCAGAAACGCTTCGGTGTTGCGTACGGCCGCTTGCTCGGCGCCTCGCCAACGCAGCCACACGTCTTGAACGACGTCATCGGCTTCGCCGAGATCGCCGAGCAGCCCGTAGGTCACGCCCCGCAGTTTCCCCCGGCAGGCGAGGAATGGATCAGCTTCGGTCATTGCTTCATTCCAAGGTCTTGGTCACCGTTCACATACCCAAGACGAGACAACCTTCCCAGATGTGACAACGGGCTCGGCGGCTATCGAGCGGAATCGTGCCTGAACGAACCGCATCTGCGCAAGACAAGAACGCCTGGATCTAGACTGAGATCCCGCTCGCGCCCGCCCCGGCACGCGGGCCAGGACGGGGGTCTGAGTGCGGCCTAGTCGGCCAGCTTGACGTTCACCTTGGCGCCCGGGACCAGGACCTTGCCCGGTTTCGGGTTCTGCTTGGTGACTTTGGCCGTTTTGGTCTTCTTGCCCTTGATCGTGCCGGGCGTGCAGCCGGCGTTCCACAGCGCTCGCTTGGTCTGCTTCAGCTTCCTGTTCTTGAGCTTGGGCACCACGCACGCGGTGTAGGTGAACTTGTCGCCGGTCACGGTCGGGCTGCTGCCAGCCAAGGTGGTGACGGCGAGGTCGACCGTGCTGGGGGTGAGGCTGGCCGGTGCGGTCGCGGTTATTTCGGTTTCGGAGTTGACGCTGAAGCCGGCCGCCGGCGTGGTGCCGAATTTGACGGCGCTGGCGGCATTGAGGTTGGTGCCGGTGATCGTCACCGCGGTGCCGCCGGCGATCGAGCCGGATGGCGGCGAGATCGAGGCGATCGCGGGAGCCGGCTGGACTTCGGCGTTGAGCGCGATCTCTTGACCCGAGATGCCTCCACTGGGTGCCACGGTGGCGCCGTCGAAGGGCGGCGGGAAGATGAAGCCGTAGTTCGCTCCCGGAACTTCCGCGACTCCGATCTCGTCGGTGGGGTTGGTCGAGTCGACGCCGATCAGGTCGCCGGCATGGATCGGGATGTTGGCGGTGAAGGTCTGCAGGCCGGGCCCCGACGGAGTCACCGCGCCGCTGGTGCCGGCCGCCATGTAGGCGCCGGAGCCGTTCGGTCGCAGCACCCGCAGGTAGAAGGGGCCGCCGCTGGCTCCCTGAATCCGCCAGCGCACGATCGCGCCGTTGGCGGGCGAGACGAGGTTGGCGCCCTTCTCCGGCAGCGCGGTGTTGAAGAGGGTCTCCACGGCTTCGAATTTCTTCGCCGTGGAACCGGGCGGCAGGACGCTGCCGACGGTGACGGTCGATGCCTGCGCGGTCGTGGCGGCGAACAGCGTCAGCGCCGCCGCCACCGTGGCTGCAAGGCCAAATCGATGCGAGTTACGAGACTTCATTTTCAGTGCCTCCCCGGCATTTGTTTCCGCCGCCCTGCGCGACGGAGTCTGGGGGCACTAACACAACGCTCATCAAACGTTGCACTTTAGCTAATGAAAGACCCGACCCGGAGGCCCGTTCGAGGCGCCCTCTCTGCGTACCCCACCCGCGCTCCGCAGCGGCCTGCGAGAATGCGCCGCCGTGGGGGCGAAACGGCAATACGACTTGGCGCTGTTCGGGGCGACGGGGTTCACCGGCGGGCTGACCGCCGAGTATCTGGCGGCCAACGCTCCCGAGGGCCTGAGCTGGGCGCTGGTCGGGCGCAACCGGGCGAAGCTGGAGGCGGTTCGCTTGCGCCTCGCCACCGCCTCCCCGCAGGGCCCGGTGCCGGACCTGCTCGAGGCCGACGCCGCCGATGCGACGGCGCTGGCGAAGGTCGCCGAGTCGGCCCGGGTCGTGATCACCACCGTCGGCCCCTACGCCCTCTACGGCGAGCCGCTGGTCGCCGCCTGCAGCGCCGCCGGGACCGACTACGTCGACCTCACCGGCGAGCCGGAATTCGTCGACCGGATGTGGGTCCTGCACCACGCCGAGGCGCAGCGGACCGGCGCCCGGCTGGTCCACTGCTGCGGCTTCGACTCGATCCCCCACGACCTCGGTGCCTACTTCACGGTCAAGCAGCTGCCGGAGGGCGTGTCGCTGAAGGTCAACGGCTACGTTCGCTCCAACGCCAGCTTCTCCGGCGGGACCTATCACTCGGCGATCAACGGCTTCGCGCGAGCGCGGCAGACGATCGGCGCCGCCAGGGAGCGCCGCCGCGGCGAGCCGCGGCCCAGCGGGCGCGAGATCCACTCCTCAGCGCCCGGCATCCGCCGCGATTCCGAGCTGGGCGGCTGGGTGGTGCCGCTGCCGACGATCGACGGCGGCATCGTCCGCCGCTCCGCCGCCGCCCTCGATCGCTACGGGCCCGACTTCACCTACGGCCACCACATGGTCGCCAAGCGGCTCTCGACGATCGCGGCGCTGGGGGCCGGGGTGGGGGCGGTCGCCGTGCTGGCGCCGCTGCCGCCGACCCGCAAGCTGCTGCTGAAGGTCAAATCGCCGGGCGAGGGGCCCGATGCGGCCGAGCGCGAGAAGAGCTGGTTCAAGGTCAGGTTCGTCGGCGAAGGCGACGGCGAGCGCGTCGTCACCGAAGTCTCGGGCGGCGACCCCGGCTACGCCGAGACCTCGAAAATGCTGGCCGAGTCGGCCCTCTGCCTCGCCTTCGACGAGTTGCCCGCGACGGCCGGTCAGGTGACCACGGCGGCGGCGATGGGCGATGCCCTGCTCGCCCGCCTGCAGCGGGCCGGGATCGCCTTCCGGGTGCTGGAGCCGGGTCAGCCCTCGGCGACCGCGCCGTAGATCGCCCGCATCCAGATATCGACCAGGACCTCCAGGACCCTGTCCTCGTCGAGCGCGGGGGTCTCGCCGGCGAAGATGGCGTAGTGGGCCCGCTCGTTCATCTGCACCAGGGCGATGGCGAGGTCGCGAGCGGGCTGCCCGGGCGGAGCCACGCCGCGCGCACGCTCGGATTCGATGATCGCGCTGGCGTCGGCGACCCAGCCCTCCATCACCTGCGACCACAGCTCCCTGGCCTCGGCGTTGGTGGCGCGCAGCTCGGCCGCGGCGAGGATCGCGCCGCGGCGGGAGCCGAAGACTTCAAAGGAATCCTGAAGCACCAGGCGCCAGCCCTCCCGCGGTTCCTCGGCAAGCTTGGCCAGCGCCTCCTCGCGGCTGGCGGCGGCCTCCTCGACCATGCGGTCGACCAGGGTCAGCAGCACCGCGTCCTTGGAGGGGAAGTAGAAGTAGAAGGTGGGGCGGGAGATGCCGGCACCGCGGGCCAGGTCCTCAACGGAGATCTCGCTCAGGGGCCGTTCCTCGAGCAGGCGCTCGGCGGTGGCGAGGATCGCCCGCTCGCGCTCGTCGCCGCTGGCGCGGGGGGTTCGCCGGCCGCGCGCCGTGCCCTCGGAGATCGACGTGGGGGTGCTCATCGCGCCTTCACGATACACCGCGTTGACGCTCCCGACAAGAGGTTGACCCTCTCGACACAGTGTTGATAAGCTCTGGCCAAGACGCGCCCTCACGGTGCGGCGAATTGGCCGAATGCACTGGCCTTGATCGGGAAAGGACTTCAGATGCCCGCAGAAGATGTCGACGTGCTGATCGTCGGGGCCGGCCTTTCCGGCATCGGCGCCGCCCACCACCTGCAGCAGCGCTGCCCCGGCAAGAGCTACGCGATCCTCGAGGCGCGCGCGGACATCGGCGGCACCTGGGACCTCTTCCGCTATCCGGGCATCCGCTCCGACTCCGACATGCACACGCTCGGCTACCGCTTCCGGCCCTGGACCGAGGCGAAGTCGATCGCCGACGGCCCCTCGATCCTGCGCTACGTCCGCGACACCGCCAGCGAGGGCGGCATCGACCGCCACATCCGCCTGCGCCACCGCGTCGTCAGCGCCGCCTGGTCGAGCGTCGAGGCGCGCTGGACCGTGGCGGCGGAGCGCACCGACACGGGGGAGACGGTGACCATGACCTGCGGCTTCCTCTTCATGAACAGCGGCTACTACCGCTACGACCAGGGCTACACGCCCGACTTCCCCGGCCTCGACCGCTTCGGCGGCGAGGTCGTCCATCCCCAGCACTGGCCCGAGGACCTCGACTACGCCGGCAAGCGCGTCGTCGTGATCGGCAGCGGCGCCACCGCGGTGACGCTGGTGCCGGCGCTGGCCAAGGACGCCGCCCAGGTGACGATGCTGCAGCGCTCGCCCACCTACGTCGTCTCGATGCCCGGCGAAGACGGGCTCGCCAACCGTCTGCGCGCCGTCCTGCCCGAGCGGGTCGTCTATCCGATCGTGCGCTGGAAGAACGTCTTCCTGCAGGGAGTGAGCTACCGGCTCAGCCGCCGCCGTCCGGAGCTGATGAAAAAGCTGCTGCGGCGCGGCGTGATGAAAGCGCTGCCGCCGGGCTACGACGTCGACACCCACTTCAAGCCCCGCTACAACCCCTGGGACCAGCGGCTCTGCCTGGTCCCGGATGCCGACCTCTTCAAGGCGCTGCACAGCGACCGGGCCGAGATCGTCACCGACCGCATCGAGAGCTTCAGCGAGCGCGGCATCGAGCTCGAGTCGGGGCGGGAGCTGGAGGCCGACATCGTCATCACCGCCACCGGCCTCAACCTGCTCTTCCTCGGCGGCATGCGGATCTCGATCGACGGCGAGGAGCCCGACCTGGCCCGGGCCCTCACCTACAAGGGGATGATGCTGAACGACTTCCCCAACTTCGCCTACACGCTCGGCTACACCAACGCCTCCTGGACGCTGAAGGCCGACCTCACCTCCGAATACATCTGCCGCCTGCTCAACCACATGGACGCCGGCGGCTACCGCGTCTGCACGCCGCGGGTCAGCGACCCCTCCATCACCGAGGAGCCGCTGCTCGACTTCAACTCCGGCTACGTCCTGCGCTCGATCGACCAGCTGCCCAAGCAGGGCTCGAAGGAGCCGTGGAAACTGCGCCAGAACTACCCGGTCGACCTGAGGATGCTGCGCCACGGCTCGATCGAGGACGGCGCGATGCAGTTCTCCAACCCGGTGCCGCGGCCGCAGGCCGCGACCCAGGCCCTGGCTTCGTCCTCCTGATCGAGGTCGTAGACGGCTCCAGCTCCTGTCTCAGGGCTCGACGACGTTGAACCAGAGGTCGAATTCGTCGAGCAGCTCCAGCAGCTCTTGCAGCGGTTTCGCGTCGGGCTCGACTGAGATTTCGCCCGCCTCGGCCTCGGCGATCAGCGTCGTTTCGCCGAGCAGGACGCGATCGAGGGCGGGGCGGACGAGGGTGATCGTCGCGTCGGCATCGTCGTCGCTGCGGCCGAGCGAGTGGTTGAGCGAGCCGTTGACCAGCTCCAGCACCGCCTGCTCGCCGGTATCGGTGAAGACGAAGTTGATCGCGATCTCCCTGCCGGCCGCCTTCGGCCCGTTCAGTTTGATCGCGAGGAAGTTGAACAGCAGCTCCAGCGTCATCGCCCGGATCGAGTCGGGGCTGGCGGTGCCCGGGATCGGGAAGCTCGGCGCCCCGTGGCGCAGCTCCTGGGATCCAGTCAGGTAGAGGTTGCGCCAGATGCCGGACTCGGACTGGTAGCCGAGCTGCTCGAGCACGTCGGCCTGCAGGGTGCGCGCCTCCTTGTTCTCGGGGTCGGCGAAGACGACGTGGTTGACGACCTCGGCGACCCAGCGGTACTCGCCCCGCTCGAAGGCCTCACGCGCCTTCTCCAGCACCGCCTCGGCCCCGCCCATGAACTCGACGTAGCGGCCGGCGGCGTCCTCGGGCGGCAGGGTGTGGAGGTTGGCCGGGTTGCCGTCGAACCAGCCCAGGTATTTGACGTAGGTCGCTTTGACGTTGTGGTTGAGGGTGCCGTAGTAGCCGCGCAGGGCCCAGTGGCGGTTCAGCGCCTCCGGCAGCTCGACCAGCTCGGCGATCTCGCTCGGCGTGTAGCCGTGGTTGGCGAGGCGCAGGGTCTGGTCGTTGATGTAGCGGTAGGCGTCGCGGGCCTTGCCGAGCATCTCCAGCACCCGCTCGGTCTCCCAGACCGGCCAGTGGTGCATCCCGTACATCACCTCGGTGCCCTCGCCCCAGCGGTCCATCGTCTCGTTCAGGTAGCGCGACCAGGCCTGCGGGTCGCGGATCTGGGCGCCGCGCAGGGTGTAGGTGTTGTGCAGGGTGTGGCAGCAGTTCTCGGCCGCGGTCAGCGCTCCGAGCTCCTCGATGAACCAGTGCATCTCCGACGGCGCCTCGGTGTCGGGGGCGAGCAGGAATTCGAAGGTCAGCCCGTCGATCGTCATCCTCTGGCCGGTCTCGGTGATCTGGTCGCGTCGGCGGGATCAGCGTGATCGTCCCGGTCGAGATGCCCATCCCCAGGCCGATCCCGACCTGGCCCTTCTCGTCGGTCGGGATCAGGACGCCGTACTGGTAGATCGCGCGCCGGGTCATCACGTTGCCGGCCAGCACGTTCTCGGCGACCGCGGCGTCGAGGAAGCCGACCGGGGCGACGATCTTCACCTTGCCGCGTCTTCACGTCCGCTTCGTCGACGACCCCCTTGACGCCGCCGTAGTGGTCGACGTGGCTGTGGGAGTGGACCACCGCGACCACGTCTTTGCGCGGCCGGTGCTCGAAGTACAGCTCCAGCGCCGCCGCGCGAGGTCTCGGTCGAGATCAGCGGGTCGACCAGGATCAGCCCGCTGTCGCCCTCGATGATCGTCAGGTTGGAGATGTCGGCGTTGCGCACCTGGTAGAGCCGGTCGACGACCTTGAAGAGGCCGCCTTTGAGGCAGAGCTGCGACTGCCGCCAGAGGCTCGGGTTGACCGTCGGCGGCGCCTCCGAGCCGTCTTCGAGGAAGGGGAACCTGGTCGCGTCCCAGACCGGGAAGCCGGTCTCGGTGGTGATCGTCGGCTGCGAGAGCGGCGCGATGAAACCGCGCATCGCCTCCTCGAAGTCGCGCCGATCCTCGAACGGCAGCTCCTCCAGCAGCTTCGCGGTTTGCCGCCCTGGTGAACTCGGTCGCGTCCTTGCGCTGGTCCATCGCCTCGCCTTCCCGGGTTGCTTGCCGCGAGTCTAAGCGCCGACCGCGCAGGTGTTTACGACCGGTTCGGTCAGTCGGCCAGGATCAGGGCGATCGTCAGCAGCCCGAGAATCACGCCGGCGGCCGCGAGGGCGCCGTGGGCGAAGCGAGGCGGATCCGGAAACCGTCCCTCGCTCAGGGCGCGCTCGACGACCTGGCGGCGGCGGCTGCCGTAGGCGAGCACGGCGACGCCGTAGAGGGCGAAGCAGACCCCGACGGCTAGGTAGGGCCAGCGGGCCGAGCTGTCGCTCAGCTCCGGTACCACGCGGCCCACTGCCAGGGCCACCGCCAGGGCGGTCAGGCCGGTTCGCCACCAGGCCAGCTCGGTGCGTTCGCTGGCCAGCCGGGTGCGCCGGGTTGCGTCGGTGGTCTCGTTCATGGGCTCGTTCCCGGCGAGGATAGAGCCGGGCCGGCGGCCGCCGGCGCACGGGGTCGCATCAGCAGCCCCGACCCGACCAGGGCGAGCGCGCCCATCGCCCATCCCGAAGTGGTCGACCAGATAGATGGGATAGACGCGGAAGAAGCCGTCCCAGCGACACCGGTTTCACCGGGCTACTGTATGCAGCCATGGACGACCAGCAGGTTCTCAGCCGCATCGACGAGCTCGTCCAGGAGGAGGAGCAACTGCTCCACCGCCACGAGGGCGAGTCCAGTCTCAGCCCCGCCGAGCACGCCCGCCTCGAGCAGTTGAAAGTCCAGCTCGACCAGGCCTGGGACTACCTGCGCCAGCGCCGCGCCCTGCGCCAGTACGGCGAGGATCCCGACGAGACCAGCCAGCGCGACTCGGGCACCGTCGAGGGCTACGAGGGCTGAAACCTCCCCCAGGTGCCTGCGGACGAGAGCCCCTGGGCGCCGCTAGGCTTCAACCGCTTCTCGGCGCCTTGGCGGAGTGGCTACGCAGCGGCCTGCAAAGCCGTTTACACCGGTTCGATTCCGGTAGGCGCCTCTCCCGATGCCCACTGCTGGGGTCTGCCGTGAGCCGGTCTTGGTGTGGGGAAGCGGCGGCGAGCACACAGGTAGAGTTCCGGCAATGAACGCACGGAGCCGGGGGGCTCGTGGCGCGCTCGCGATGTCGATTCTCCCGCTCGCGATCGTCTCGCTTTTGATCTCGCCCGGTCCAGGGGTGGCGCAGGCCGGCGCGGCTGCGCCCAGTGGGGTCGCCAGCACAGGGCTCTCCGCGCAACAGGCACGCCAGTTCTGGACTCCGGCCCGGATGAGGGAGGCGAGGCCGCTGGAGATCCGGCCGGCCGGGCGGCCCGGCGTCGTCCCCCTCGCCGCAGCGGGCGCGCGCGGCGAAACTCCCCATCGGGTCCGGGCGCGGGCGCCGCGCTCCGCAGCATCGGCCAGCTCGACCTTCGGCGAGGTGACCGATCCGACCACTGTGGAATCGCGCCAGAGCGGCGTCATCTTCTTCGAAGCGGAGGGCAGCCTCGCCCGCTGTTCGGGCACCTCGGTCAACGCTCCCAACTTCAGCGTCGTCTTCACCGCCGGTCACTGCATCAACAGCGGTGGGGCTGGCGGCAATTGGTATCGAGGGCAGTGGGTCTTCGTTCCCGGCTACCGCTATGGCCAGCGACCGTTCGGCGTCTTCCCCGCCACTTGGCTCGACACCACGCGGCGATGGATCTCCACCGGCAGCGAGAACTTCGACGTCGGCGCCGCGGTGGTGGCGCGGAACGAACGCGGCGAACGGCTCGCCGACGCGGTCGGCGGGGCCGGCATCGCCTGGGGGTTGAAGGCGGATCAGGTTTTCGACATACGTGGGTACCCGGCCGGCCCTCCCTTCGACGGTGAAACCCAGCACCTCTGTGCGCAGACGCCCTTCCTCGGCCACGATTTGCAGTCGTTCCTCTCGGACGGCCCGCTCAACCTCGCGGTCGAATGCGATGTCACCGGCGGCGCCTCGGGTGGCGGCTGGACGATCCGCGACAGCGTCCTCAACAGCGTCACCAACTACGGATACGGAGACGATCCGACGGCGGATTTCGGCGCCTATTTCGGCAAGGAAGTGGGCCGCCTGTACGGGCGTGCGGGGAGCGTCGGGTGAGTGGGCGGGCTGGATTTCGGCGTCTGCTCCTGGTGGCGGCGCTTGCCCTGCTCGCCGTCCCCGCGGCCGCGACGGCGAGCCCGCTGGGCTTCCCGTTCGACCTCTCGGCGGGGCTCCCCCCTCAGCTCCGGGCCCAGGTCCCGGGCCAGATGGCCCCGAGCGACTCGCCGGCGCCCTTCCAACCGGTGTTCGTGCTGGCGGCGCATGACGGCTACCGGGTCGGCGTGATCGGAATCGGCAGTGCCGTGGTTCTGGAGGTCGTGCGTGGCCACAGCCGGGCGATGACCGCCTACGTCGCCCGCGGAACGGTGACGCCGCACCGGCTGCAGGCGTCTTTTGGCAAGTTCGGCAAGGTCGCGATGCGCTTCCGGCCGTCCGCCGAGCAAGCGCGGAAGCCACACCGCTGCAAGGGCGCCGGCCGGTTCATGGCCCGCCGCGGTGTGTTCGTTGGCAGGGTTCGGTTCCGCGGCGAAGACGAATACCTGTCGGTCGATGCTCACCGCGCGAAGGGTCAGGTCAGCAGTCTGGCGCCGCGGTGCGGGCGGGGGAGCTTCGCGCGTCCCGGACGGCACGCGGTTCGCCCCTCCCGGGAAGGCGGTTGGGGTGTGGAACTCACCTCCCTCAGCGCCAGTTGGCGGCGCGCCGTGAATTCGACGTCTTTTGGCGCGCTCGCCTTTGGCGATAAAACGTTTTTCCTCGCCTCGACCCAGCAAAGTCAGGGCCCGCTGGCGATCTTCCGAGTCGCCACCGTCGCAACCACTCGGGCCTTCACCATCGACGATGCGCTGACCCTCGCTCGGGTCACTCCCCCCGCGCCCTTCGCGGGAACCGGGACCTACCGGGCGGCGCCGGATGGCACCAGAACCTGGACCGGCGGGCTTTCGGTGAACTTCCCCGGTGCCCCGCGGCTGCCGCTGACGGGCCCGCAGTTCAAGACCAGGCTGGACGCCGGCTTCTAACCGGCCTGCTTCGTCTTGCCCGCCGAGATCGTCCGGACCTCCTTGGCGTTGACGAGCAGTTTCGCGCCGTCGATACGCGTGACTTCGAAGAGTGGGACGTTCGCCGACTCGGTGTCGTCGATCAGCTTCTTGACCTCGGCGAGTTGCTCCTGGATGGCGACGGAGTGGTCGTCGCCAAAGCGGATGTAGGTCGGCATCGGTTGAACCTACCGGTAGGAGGGACCAGCTCCTCGGGGACTTGCCGGTCGCCCATCACGGTGCTCGCCGCCAGTTCGGCCGCAGGTACGCCTCCTCGAAGCCGGCGCGGAGGATGTTGCGGTAGCTGCTCGAGGGGCGACCGGGGATGCGCTCGCCGGTCTCGACGAAGAGGGTCCTGCAGCCGCTGGCGGCGGCGTCGAGGATGCGGCGATGCAGGAGGGCGAGCTGGCAGCCGCGGCCACGGGCCGGCTCGAGGGTGGCGGCGACGCCGAACTCGGCCACCTCGCCCTCGACGAGCATCGCGGCGCAGGCCTGGGTGGTGTCGTCGACATGGGCGAAGTAACAGCGCCAAGCATCGCTCCCGGGCAGGCGGGCGAAGAAGGCTGCGGCCCAGGCCGGTAGGCCGAAGCCGGTCGCCGCGATCATCCCGAACGGCTCCCGGTCGGGATCGGTCACCTCAAGCACCTCGATGTCCGCGGGGGCGGTAAAGCGCGGGGGGTGGGCGTCGCGGACGAACTTCATCCAGGCGTATCCCTTGGCGAAGCCGTTGCCGGCCAGCCAGCGCTCCACCGCCTCGGTCTCGGGCAGGCCCGACGTAACCGGGATGCAGGTCTCGACGCCTCGCGATCCCACCCACTCGGCGGCGGCGGCCAGGTGTCCGTCCGCGAGCGCGCCGGGTTCGGTCGCGCCGAGCAGGAGATTCATCATTCCCACGCTCGGTAGGGCGGTCGCGATCGAGGCTTGCACGGGTCCGAAGCCCCGCGCCTCGACGCCCCTCTCGGTGGCGATATCCGTCGGTACGGACTCCCAGATGTCGCGCCAGAAGCGGCGCTCGACCCGGTCGAGCACGCGGTGGTCGTACGCGACCCCGCCGGCTGTCTCCTCGCGTGGCATCGGTCCGCGCCAGGATAGGACGCCGGTCTGCCGCTGACCAGCCGCACATCTGTCAGCCTGAGAGCGTGAGCGTCGCCACCGCAAGCGCCAGCACCGAGGAAGCGGCAGCCCGGATCCCCGAGAACCAGGTGATCGTCTTGTTCGGGGCGACCGGGGACCTGGCGAAGCGGAAGCTGCTGCCGGGGATGTTCCACCTCGCCCAGGTGGGACTGATGCCGCGCCGGTTCCGCATCATCGGCGCGGCCCGGCACGCGGTCGAGATCGAGGAGTTCCGCGAGTTCGCCCGGCAGGCGATCGAGGCCTCCGGCCGCGAGGACCTCTCGCCGGCGACCTGGGACCCCTTCGCCGACTCGCTGCGCTTCGTCGGCGTGGGGGACGGGTTCGAGGCGCTTGGCGAGGCGCTGGCGTCCGCGCGCGCGGAGCTGGGCGAGGACACCGGTCTCCTCTACTACCTCTCGCTGCCCCCGCAGGCGGCAGCCGGCACGGTCGTTCAGCTCGGCGCATCCGGGCTCGGCGCCGGCGCCCGGGTGATCACCGAGAAGCCGTTCGGCACCGACCTCGCCTCGGCGCGCGAGCTGAACGAGCTGCTGCACTCGGTCTTCGAGGAGCGCTGCATCTACCGGATCGACCACTACCTCGGTCGCGAGGCGGTGCAGAACCTGCTGGCGCTGCGCTTCGCCAACGGCATGTTCGAGCCGGTCTGGAACCGCAACCACATCGACCATGTTCAGATCGACATCCCCGAGACCCTCTCGATCGAGATGCGCGGCAGTTTCTACGAGCAGACCGGGGCTTTTCGCGACATGATCGTCACCCATCTCTTCCAGGTGCTCGGCTTCGTCGCGATGGAGCCGCCGGTCTCCTTCGAGCCGAAAGCGTTGGGCCTGGAGCGGGAGAAGGTCTTCGACTCGATGCCGCCGCTGCGGCCCGAGAACGTGGTCCGCGGCCAGTACGCCGGCTACCGCGAGGAGGACGGGGTGGACCCCGGCTCCGACACCGAGACCTTCGTCGCGATCAAGGCCTTCGTCGACAACTGGCGCTGGGAGGGCGTGCCCTTCTACCTGCGCTCCGGCAAGCGCCTGGCCGAGAGTCGGCACCTGCTGACGATCGCCTACGCGCAGCCGCCGCGGCGCATGTTCCCTCTCGACTGCGACCAGGTCGTGGAGTCGTTCGGCCACGACCATCTCACCTTCGAGCTCGGCGATCCCGGCAGCATCTCCGCCTCCTTCCTCGCCAAGGTCCCCGGCCCGACGATCGAGCTCGGCGAGGCGCACATGCGCTTCAGCTACGCCGACACCTTCGGCGGTGCCGAGTACGCACTGGACGCCTACGAGCGCCTGATCCACGACGTGATGGTCGGCGACCGCACCCTCTTCACCAGCTCCATCGCGATCGAGTGCCTCTGGGAGATCTCCGAGCCGGTCCTCGAGCAGCCACCGCCGATGCTGTCCTACGAGCCCGGCTCCTGGGGCCCGGCCGCGATCGACGAGCTGATCTCTCCGCGCCGCTGGCACCTTCCCAGCGACCACGTCTGAATCGCCAGGAGAACGGAAAAGGGCCCCGTGAGGGGCCCCCTGTTTCCGAAGGACGTGCCACCAGAGAGTCTGAAGTCACTGGCTCGTCGGTCCTCGAGCTTTGAAGTTCTAGCTGCCGCTGCTCATGCGACGTACCCATAAACACGGGCGGGACTGAAAAGTTGCACTCACTGCATCGACTGATGCAATGGTGACCTTTAGCCGGACGGCGACCGCCGCCCGGCCTTCGGTTTCCCGCTGCTAGATTCAGGCCTCCCGGGCGTTTAGCTCAGTTGGGAGAGCGCTACCTCGACAAGGTAGAGGTCACTGGTTCGAGCCCAGTAACGCCCACTCTTCCCGGGTTTGCGGCCGCTAGGCGTTCGCCGGCAGCTTCACCTGGGTCAGGCGCATGCTGTTGCCCGACGGATCGTGGAAGCCCGCGTCGATGCCGTAGGGGCGCTTTTCCGGGGCCTCGGTGAACTCGACGCCGCGCGCCTTCAGCTCTTCGTAAGAGGCCTGGCAGTCGTCGGTGGTCAGGAACAGGGTTCCGGCGAATCCCTTCGCCATCAGGCCTTCGACCTGCTTGGTGGTCTCGGCGTCCATCAACGGCGGCCCCGGGATCGCCATCAGCACGATCGCGAAGTCCTCTTGGTCGGGAGGTGCGACAGCGAGCCAGCGGAAGTCGCCCATCTCGGCGAGGGTGACGTCGGTGCGGACCTCCATGCCGAGCCTTTCGGTGTAGAAGGCGAGCGCCTCCTCCTGGTCGTGGACCCACAACTGCGTGTTGGCGATCTTCATCGGTTCCTCCTGGTTGGAATCAGCTTGGCGCCGATGCTAGGTCGCGGCCGGGGGGCTGTCTTCTCGAAACGTGCGGTGTTGGGGGCGGGCGTTGGCGCGGACGATGCAGGCCGGCACCCGGGCCAGATTGGAGGCGGGTGGGAAGGAGGCGCGGTACTCGGTGGGGGTCTTGCCGAAGGCGCGTTTGAAGCTGGTCGTGAAGGAGCCGATCCCCTGTAGGCCGACCGCGAGGCAGATCTCGGCAACCGAGTTGTCGGTCGTCCGCAGCAGCGCCGCGGCCCGCTCCAGGCGCCTGGTCAGCAGGTAGGCATGGGGCGACTCGCCGAAGGCACGGCGGAACTCGCGGCTGAAGTGAGCGCGCGAGAGCCCGGCGGCCCGGGCGAGGTCGTCGACGCCGAGCGGCTCGAAATAGCGCGCGTCGGCCAGGTCCTTGGCGCGCAGCAGATGGCGGGCGGGAGGGACGAACGCCATGTCCGCAGTCTAGGCTCGCGGGCCTTGTGATCGGGACCTATGCAGCGGTGCTGGCCGTGTGCGTCGCCTCGCTGTCGATCGGGCAGGCGGCGGTGGCGCTCTGCGGCGCCCGTCAGTGGTCGTGGCTTTCGCCAGCCGTGGGGCTGGCGCTGCTCGGTGCCGTCTGCTGGGGGACGGTGCGCATCGGCGGCGACGGGGTCGTCTCGGCGATCGTCGTCCTGGCGCTCGCGATTGTCTCGGTCGCCTGTCTCCGGGGACGCTTGGAAGGCGGGGCGGAGGCGCTGCGAGCCGGCTGGCCGGTTGCGCTGTTGGCGCTGCTCGCCGCCTCGCTCCCGTTCGCGGTCGAAGGCCACTTCGGGATCCTCGGCACCAGCTTCAACCCCGACATGTCCCAGCACCTGCTGGCGGCCGACCGCTTGGCGCACGGCCAGGGCTCCCAGCTCCTCCACCAGGGCTATCCGCTCGGGCCCCACGCGATCGTCGTCGCCCTCAGTAAGGGCCTGGGCATCGGTCTGGTCCAGGGCTTCAGCGGTCTCACCGTCGCCGTCGCGATCCTCGCTCCGCTGACGGCCTTGTCGGCCTTCGCCAACCTCAAGCCAATCCCGAGGACCGCCGCGGCCCTGGTCGTCGGCCTCGCCTACGTCGTCGCCTCCTACTTCGCCCAGGGCGCCTTCAAGGAGACGATGGAGGCGCTGATGGTGCTGGCCTTCGCCCTCGCGTTGAGAGAGTCGACCCGCACCTGGCGCGACCTCCCCCTGCGCCTCGTCCCCGCCGCCCTCCTCGCGGCAGGCGCCGTCTACATCTACTCCTTCCCCGGCCTGATCTGGCTAGTCGGAATCGCAGTCATCTGGGCGCTTCTGGAGTACGCCGTCAGCCAGATGGGCCGGTCCGGGGGGGATGGTGCGGGCGGGGAGTCCGAGAACGGAGCCAGTTTGCCCCGCCCGCAGGACTCCCCGCCCGCGGCAGCCCCCCCGGCCACCGACCCTGGTCCCTCGCCGTTCCACGCTGCGTTTTTGGCCCTGCTGACCTTCCTCGTTCTCGTCGCTCCGGAGATCGGCCGCATGCTGGACTTCCACAGCTTCGAGACCTTCGACCCCAACGGCCCCGGGCTCGGCAACCTCTTCGGCCAGGTCTCGCCCTTCGAGGCGCTGGGGATCTGGCCGTCCGGCGACTTCCGGCTCGCCCCCGGCGATGGCGCGGTGCCTGCCATCGGCTACTACCTCGGCGCCGCCTTCGCCCTCGTCCTGCTGCTCTACGGCGTCGCCCGCTGCTGGCGCCGCCGCGAGTCGGCGGTCCTCGCCGGCCTCGCCGCCGCCGCGCTCGCCTACGCGGCCGCTCGCGTCGGCGGCACTCCCTACACCGCCGCCAAGGCGATCGAGGTAGGCGCGTCCCTGTTCAGTCTCGCCATCCTCCTGCCGCTGCTCGACCGCTCTCCTTGGCGACTTGTTGCCGGTATGCGGGAAGAAGTCGCCACCCCGCGACTGGTGTCGACGGTCGCGGCTGTCTTCGTCCTCGCCGCCGGGATTTGCTCGCTGCTTGCTCTCGCCAATGCGCCGGTCGGCCCGACCTCTTACTCGCCGGCCCTGACCGGCCTGCGCCCGCTGATCGCCTCCGGCTCGACCCTGGTGATCGCCTCCGACGAGCTGCTCGCCGACCAGCACGGCGTCCCCTACATCTCCTGGGAGCTGCGCGGGGGACGTGTCTGCATTTCTTCTGAAAGCGAAGCGGGAGGTGGGCCGCCGAGCGGCGTGCGTTTCGTGATCACTCGCGGGTCGGCGGACCGAGCGCCGTTTCCGGCGCTCCGCGTTCGCCGCGTTGCCGCGCCATATGTCCTCTGGGAATTGACTCAGCCGGTTCGGGGCAGGAGCTCCTGTCCGCTGATCGCCGTTCGCCAGGCACGGCAGGGCCCTGCGCGCTGAGTCGACCGGCGTCGCGGCACACGCCCGTCCGGGCTGCGCCGGCCGTGGGTACGATGGCCGGGTGGAGGCCGCGACCGACAACATCACCGTCACCCTGCCCGACGGCAAGCCGCTGCAGCTGCCGGCTGGTGCGACCGGTGCCGACGCCGCCGCGGCAATCGGGCCTGGCCTGGCCAAGGCGGCGCTGGCGATCAGGGTCGACGGCGAGCTGCGCGACCTCTCGGCGCCGCTGCCCGAGGCGGGCGCCGAGATCGGGATCCTCACCGACCGCGACCCCGAGGCGCTGGAGCTGATCCGCCACGACGCCGCCCACGTGATGGCCGAGGCGGTGACGGAGCTGTACCCGGGGACGAAGGTGACGATCGGGCCACCGATCGACTCCGGCTTCTACTACGACTTCGAGTTCCCCGCCGATACAAAGATCAGCGAAGAGGAGCTCGGCGCGATCGAGGCGGCGATGCTGAAACACATTGCCGCCGACGAGGAGTTCGGCCGCCGCGACGTGCCGGTCGCCGAGGCTATAGAGATCTTCAAGGCGCAGGACCAGAGCTTCAAGGTCGAGCTGATCGAAGACCTCGTCCGCGACGAAGGCGTCGAGACTGTCTCGCTCTACAAAAACGGCCCCTTCGAGGATCTCTGCCGCGGACCCCACGCGCCTTCGACCGGGCGGATCAAGGCGATCAAGCTCAACTCGGTCGCCGGCGCCTACTGGCGCGGCGACGAGAACCGCGAGCGGCTGACCCGGATCTACGGCACCGCCTTCTTCTCCAAGAAGGACCTCGAGCAGCACCTGGAGCGGATCGAGGAGGCCAAGGCCCGCGACCACCGCCGCCTCGGGCCCCAGTTGGGCCTCTTCATGCTCCGCGACGAGGCGCCGGGGATGCCCTTCTGGCTGCCCAACGGCACCACCTTGCTGCACCTGATCGAGGCCGAGGTGCAGGAGCAGCTGCGCAAGCGCGGCTACCAGGAGATCGCCACGCCGCAGGTGCTCGACGAGCAGCTCTGGCACCGCTCCGGGCACTGGGACAACTACCGCGACGAGATGTACTTCATGGACGACGGCGAGCGCCGCTTCGCGCTGCGGCCGATGAACTGCCCCGGTGCCTGCCTCGTCTACTCCTCCGACCGCCACTCCTATCGCGAGCTGCCGCTGCGCCTGGCCGAGTTCGGCCGCGTCTCCCGCAACGAGCGCGAGGGCGTGCTGCACGGCCTGCTGCGGGTCCGCGCCTTCACCCAGGATGACGCCCACGTCTACTGCACCGAGGACCAGATCACCGACGAGGTGGCGAGCATCTGCGAGGCGATCGACGAGCTCTACGCGCGCTTCGGCTTCGCGGACGTCCACGTCGAGCTCTCGACCCGGCCGGAGAAGTCGATGGGTAGCGAGGAGCAGTGGGCGAAAGCGGAGGCGGCGCTGAGGGAGGCACTCGATCGCCAGGGGCGCGAGTACGAGCTCAACCCCGGCGACGGCGCCTTTTACGGGCCGAAGATCGACTTCCACGTCACCGACGCGCTCGGCCGCTCCTGGCAGTGCGGCACCTGCCAGCTCGACTTCCAGATGCCCGAGCGCTTCGACCTCTATTACACGGGGGCCGACGACGCGCCCTACCGGCCGGTGATGATCCACCGCGCCCTGCTCGGCTCGATGGAGCGCTTCGCCGGGATCCTGATCGAGCACTACGCCGGCCGCTTCCCGGTCTGGCTGGCGCCGGTGCAGGCGATCGTCCTGCCGATCTCCGACCGCCACAACGAGTACGCCGAGAAGGCGTTCGAGCAGTTGCGCGAACTCGGCGTCCGCGTCGCGATCGACGACCGCTCCGAGTCGATCGGCAAGAAGGTCCGCGACGCCGCGATCGGCCGCTACCCCTACATGCTGGTGGTCGGCGACCGCGAGCAGGAGGCCGGTGCCGTCGCCGTCCGCTCGCACGACGACGGCGAGCTGGGGGAGATGTCGCTGGCCGATTTCGCCGACCGCGTCAGGTCCCAGACCGGCACAGGCTGAGCGCCGCCGGCTTGCCAACCGCGCGTCTGCCTCTATACTCCGGCCGACTTGACTGCAGGCACTTCAAATCACCGCCGCCGCTGAGCGACCCGTGCTTGCGTCCCGACCTTTCGTCCTCTTGAAGCTCCACCGTTCTTCTCGATAGTGCCGGTCCCGCGTAGGTTCGATCGGCGCCCACCAGAGCGCGACACCACTCGGATAAACGAGCGCATCCGCGTGCCGCAGGTGCGCCTGATCGGTGCCGACGGCGAGCAGCTCGGCATCGTCGACATCGCCGACGCCCTCAAACGCGCCCAGGACGCCGACCTCGACCTGGTCGAGGTCGCCGCCGGCTCGAAGCCGCCGGTGACCCGCCTGCTCGACTACTCGAAGTACAAGTACGAGCAGGAGCAGAAGCTGAAGCAGGCCCGCAAGCACCAGCAGCAGGTCAACATCCGCGAAATCAAGCTGCGGCCGAAGATCGCGACCCACGACTACGAGACCAAGAAGGGCCACGTCGAGCGCTTCCTCAAGCACCACGACAAGGTCAAGGTCACGATCATGTTCCGCGGTCGCGAGCAGGCCCATCCCGAGCGTGGCCGGGCGCTGCTGCAGAAGCTCTTCGAGGACCTCGGCGGCATCGCCGTGATCGAGTCGGCACCGCTGCAGGAAGGCCGCAACATGAGCATGCTGTTGGCCCCGAGCAAAGAGGTCGACAAGATCGACGCGGCTGCTCCCGACGGCGACGCTCCGGTCGAGACCACTCCGGACGAGGCCAGTCCGGACGAGGCCGCCCCGGTCGAGGCCACTCCGGCCGACGATTCACCCGCTGCCGACGCTTAGGCGCGGGCGGCGACGATGTCGGCGATGCGCTCCGCCGCGTGGCCGTCCCAGAGGGGCGGTGGCTCGCTCGGCGCGCCGCCGCGCGCTGCCAGTGCCGCCGGGATGCCGGCGATAGCCGCCGGGTCGAGCCCGAGCAGGGTGTTGGTGCCGGCGCGGACGGTCACCGGGCGCTCGGTGTTGTCGCGCAGGGTGAAGCAGGGGATGCCGAGGTAGGTCGTCTCCTCCTGGATCCCGCCGGAGTCGGTCAGCACCGCGCCGGCGTCGGCCAGCAGCGAGAGGAAGTCGAGGTAGCCGAGCGGCTCGATCAGCGCCAGTCCCGGGTGCTTGGCCTCGACGCTCTCCATCATCTTGCGGGTGCGGGGGTGGACCGGGAAGACGACCGGCATCTCGCCGGCGAGGGCGGCCAGCTGCGCCACCGTCTGCGGCAGCAGCGGGCCGTCGACCAGGGCCGGGCGATGCAGGGTGACCAGCGCGTAGGAGCCGGGCTCGACCCCGAGCCGCGCGGCCGTGCCCGCCGCCCGGAAGCGGTCCTCGAGTGCGACCAGGGTGTCGATCATCGTGTTGCCGACCATCTGCATGCGCTCGTCGGCGATCCCTTCGGCGCGCAGGTTCGCCACCGCCTCCTCGCTGTGCAGGAAGAGCAGCTCGGAGAAGCGGTCGGCGACGATCCGGTTGACCTCCTCCGGCATCGTCATGTCGAAGCTGCGCAGGCCCGACTCGATGTGGGCGACCGGGATCCCCATCTTGACCGCGGTCAGGACCGCCGCCAGGGTGGAGTTGACGTCGCCGGGAACGACCACCAGGTCGGGCGCCTCCTCGACCAGGACCGGCTCCAGGCGCTCCATCGTCCGCGCCGTCATCGCCGCGTGGCTGCCGGACCCGACTTCGAGCATGTGGTCGGGCGCGGGTACGCCCAGCTGCTCGAGAAAGACCTCCGACATCAGCCGGTCGTAGTGCTGGCCGGTGTGGACGATCGCGTGCCTGCCCTGCGGCAGGCGCGCGCGCAGGGCCCCGATTACAGGGGCCGTCTTGACGAAGTTCGGCCGGGTTCCGACCACGTAGACAATCCGCATCGCGGCGCCAGCGTACCCACGGCGGAGGCCGCCACTCCGCTGAGGAGGGTCTGGCGAAACTCGGGCACGCGCCTGGCGGCGGCGGACGCTGCGCGTTGCGGCGTCCTCGGTCGGCCAAATAGCGCTGCTATTCGGCCTCCCTGCGTCCTTGCACCGCTTGGTCCGGCGCTCGCCAGTCGCGCACCCGAGTTTCGCCAGACCCTCCAGGCGTCGCGGTCTGCTTCAATACCGAGCCCGATGCCGAAGATGAAAAGCCATTCCGGCGCGAAGAAGCGCTTTCGCAAGACGGGCACCGGCAAGCTCCGGGGTCGTCGCGCCTATTCCAGCCACATCCTGGAGAAGAAGTCGCCGAAGCGGAAGCGGAAGATGGCACGGCCGGTGGAGATTTCTCCGCACGACGCGCCGACGGTGCGGGCCCTGCTCGGCGGAGGCAAGAAGAGATGAGCCGCGTCAAGCGCTCCGTCCACGCGCGCAAGAAGCGCCGCAAGGTCCTCAAGGAAGCGAAGGGCTACTTCGGGCGCAAGCACTCCTCTTACCGTTTCGCCAAAGAGCAGGTGCAGCGGTCGGGCATGTACGCCTACCGCGACCGCCGCAACAAAAAGCGCACCTTCCGGCGCCTCTGGATCACCCGCATCAACGCTGCCGCGCGGCTGGAGGGTATGAGCTACTCCGAACTGATCCACGGCCTCGGCAAAGCTGAAGTCACCGTCAACCGCAAGATGCTCGCCGAGATCGCCGTCAGCGATCGCGAGGCCTTCCGCCGATTTGTGGAGCTAGCCCGGGAGGGTGCGGCCGCCTAGCGGCGAGCCGACACTCCACTTTCCCGGGCGGGCCGTGAAGACGGCCCGCTTTTTCGTTCCAGGAGAAGAAACAGGAGACAAGAAACACCCGCACAGGACCCACCGATGATCGCCAGCCCCCAAAACGAGAAGCTGAAACTGGTCCGCAAGCTGCGCGAGCGCAAGCATCGCGAGCGCGAGGGGCTGTTCGCGACCGAGGGCGAGGACCTGGTCGAGGCGGGATTGGCGGCGGGTGCCGAGCCGCGCTTCCTGCTGACCGCCGCCGGCTCCGACCTCGGCGGCGATGAGGTCGAGCCGGAGCTGCTGGCGTCGATCTCCTCGCTGGGCTCGGGGACCAGGGCGATCGCGGTCTGGCCGCTGCGCTGGTCCGAATCGTCCGATGCCCCCTGCATTTACCTGCACGGCGTCGCCGACCCCGGCAACGTCGGCGCGATCGTGCGCACCGCTCACGCGCTGCTCGATGGCCCGATAACGCTCGGGCCCGGCTGTGCCGATCCGTTCTCGCCGAAGGCGGTGCGGGCCAGCATGGGCTCGCTCTTCGCCCGGCCGCCACACCGGGCCGAGCTGGGGCAGACGCCGGCGCCGCGGGCGGCGCTGGTCGCCCACGGCGGCGCCGGCCTCGACGCGCTGGCGGGCGTGGCGACGCTCTGCCTCGGCGCCGAGCGCGAGGGGCTGCCGGCGGCGGTCCTGGCCGAGTGCGAGGTCGAAGCGACGATCCCGCTGCGCAGCGGCGCCGAGTCGCTCAACGTCGCTGCCGCGGCGGCCATCGCCTGCGAGCGGATATCGTCGCCGGCCATGTCGGAGCAGCCCGATGCTTGAGCGGATCGAGGAGATCAGGAGCGAGGCCGCGGCGGCGATCGCGGGCGCCGATTCGAGCGCCGCCCTGGAGGAGTTGCGGGTCCGCTACCTCGGCCGCAAAGCCGAGTTGACGACGATCCTGCGCGGCATCGCCGAGTTGCCGCCGGAGGAACGGGGGAAGGTCGGCGGCGGCGCCAACAAGGCCCGCAAGGAGCTGGAAGAGATCATGGCGGGGAGGGCCAGCGACCTCGCATCCGGGGAGCTAGAGGTGCAGCTAGTCACCGACCAGGTCGACGTCACCCTGCCCGGGGCGCCGCCGCGGCCGCTCGGCCACGCCCACCTGATCGCCCGCACGACGCGGCTGATCGAGGACACGATGGTCGGGCTCGGCTACCGGGTGATGGAGGGGCCGGAGATCGAGCACGACTACTACAACTTCACCGCCCTCAACCACCCACCCGGGCACCCGGCGCGGATGCTCCAGGACACCTTCTACGTGCAGTCGCACCCCGAGGTGCTGCTGCGTACCCACACCTCGCCGGTCCAGGTGCGCTCGATGGAGGCGCAGCCGCCGCCGATCTTCATCGTCGTTCCCGGCAAGGTCTACCGGCGCGACTCCGACGCCACCCACAGCCCGATGTTCCACCAGATCGAGGGGCTGGCGATCGCCGAGGGCCTCACCCTTGCCGACCTCAAGGGCACGCTGCTGGCGATGGTCACGGCGATCTTCGGCGGCCAGCGCGAGGTGCGGCTGCGGCCCCACTTCTTCCCCTTCACCGAGCCCAGCGTCGAGGTCGACGTCTCCTGCTTCCAGTGCGAGGGCAGCGGCACGCTGCCCTCGGGCGAGCGCTGCAACCTCTGCAAGGGCCAGGGCTGGATCGAGATCCTCGGCGCCGGCATGGTCGACCCCAACGTGCTCGGCTTCGTCGAGCAGCACGGCTACGACTCCGAGCGGGTGCAGGGGTTCGCCTTCGGCATCGGGGTCGAGCGGGTAGCGATGCTGCGCCACGCCGTGCCGGACCTGCGGCGCTTCTTCGACAACGACGTGCGGATGCTGGAGCGGTTCGGATGAGGGTCCCGTACTCATGGCTGCGCGAGTACTGCGACCCCGGCCTCGGGGTCGAGGAGCTGGCCGACCGGTTGGTGATGACCGGGACCGAGGTCGAGCGGGTCGGCGCCGTCGGCCCGCCCTCGCCCGACGGCTTCGTCGTCGGCAGGGTCCTGAGCGCCGAGCAGCACCCCAACGCCGACCGGCTGCGGGTCTGCAAGGTCGACACCGGCGACGGTGAGCGCACGATCGTCTGCGGCGCCGCCAACGTCGCCGCCGGCCAGACCGTCGCCGTGGCCCAGCCGGGCGCGCGGATGCCGGGTGGCGAGAAGCTGCGCAAGGCGAAGCTGCGGGGGGTCGCCTCGGAGGGAATGATCCTCTCGGTCTCCGAGCTCGAGATCGGCGAGGACGCCGACGGCATCCTCGTGCTCGAGGACGAGCCGGCGGCGGGGACGCCGTTGGCCGAGGTGCTGCCGCTGGCCGAGCCGGTGCTGGAGCTGGAGGTGACGCCGAACCGGTCTGACTGCTTCGGGATCTGGGGCGTCGCCCGCGAGGTCCACGCGATCACGGCGGCGCCGCTGGCGGCCGAGCCCTGGAGCGAGGACCCAGCCGCCGAGGGCGGGGGAGACGTTGCCGACTTCGCCTCGGTCGCGGTCGAGGTGCCTGAGCTCTGCCCGCGCTTCACCGCCCGTGCCTTCACCGACGTCACAATCGGGCCCTCGCCGCTCTGGCTGCAGGCACGCCTGACCGCGGCCGGGCAGCGGCCGATCAACAACGTCGTCGACATCACCAACTACGTGATGCTGCTGACCGCGCAGCCGCTGCACGCCTTCGACCTCGACAAGGTCCCGGGCGGGGCGCTGACCGTGCGGACCGCGTCCGCGGGGGAGAAGATGACCACGCTGGACGGGGTCGAGCGCGCACTCGACGCCGAGACGGTTCTGGTCTGCGACGAGAACGGGCCGAGCGGGATCGCCGGGATCATGGGCGGCCAGGTCTCCGAGGTCTCGGCCGCGACGACCCGCGTCCTGCTCGAGGTCGCCAACTGGAACGGCACCAACATCCTCCGCACCTCGCGTCAGCTCGGCCTGCGTTCGGAGGCATCCTCGCGCTTTGAGAAGCAGCTGCACCCGGACCTCTGCCTGCGGGCGCAGCGGATCGCCTCGCGGCTGCTGGTCGAGCTCTGCGGCGCCAAGCTGGTGCCGGGCACGATCGATGTCGCCGCCGAGACCCCCGCCACGCCCACGATCGAGCTGCGGGCAGCCCGGGTCGAGGGCCTGCTGGGGATGCGGATCGAGCAGGCCGACCAGGTCGCCTACCTGGAGCGGCTCGGCTTCGGCGTCGAGGTCGACGGTGAGGACCTGCGGGTCGAGGTGCCGCCCGATCGTCACTATGACGTCACCCGCGAGGTCGACCTGATCGAGGAGGTCGGCCGCGTCCATGGCTTCGACGCGCACCTGCCGACGACGCTGCCGGCGGTGGCGGAGAAGGTCGGCGGGCTCAGCCGCGAGCAGCTGCTGCGGCGCCGGGCCGAGGACGCCCTGCGCGGGCTCGGCTTCGACCAGGTCGTCGGCTGGAGCTTCACCGACCCCGATGAGAACGTTCGCCTGCGGATTCCCGACGGCGATCCACGGGCCGCGGCGATCGTGCTCGCCAACCCGCTGTCGGAGGACCAGTCGGCGATGCGGACGACCCTGCTCGGCTCGCTGCTCGACGTCGCCTCCCGCAACCTCGCCCGCGACGCCGACGCCGTCGCCCTCTTCGAGTCCGGCCAGGTCTACCTCGATCAGTCGCTGTTGACGGGCCGAAAATACGCCCATATGGAGGGAAATCGGCCCATCGACCCGCTGGCGGGTGCGTTTGTGGGGGAGCAGGCGGCGCCGTTTGCCGAGCCGCATCGGCTTGGCGCGCTGGCGGTCGGGCCGCTGGTCGAGAAGTCCTGGCGGGGTGGCGGCGAGCCGGCCGACTTCTTCGCGCTGAAGGCGGTGCTGGAGGCGCTCGCCGCTCAGCTCGGGGTCGAGCTGAGCTTTGCGGCGGCGACGGAGCCATTCCTGCATCCGGGCCGCTCCGCGACGGTGTCCATCGCCGGTGTCGCGGTCGGCTGGATCGGCGAGGTCCACCCGCTGGTCTGCCGCGAGTGGGACATCGAGGCGGCGGTCGGCTTCGAAATCGCCAGCGCGGCGCTGATCGCCGCTGCGACCGTGGGCGATGAGGTCTACGAGGACGTCACCACCTTCCCCGCCGTGCACCAGGACCTCGCCGTCGTCGTTCCGGTCGAGGTCAGCGCCGAAGCCGTCCGCGACGCGGTCTTGTCCGGCGGCGGCGAGCTACTGCGCTCGGCCACGGTCTTCGACCTCTACGAGGGCGAGCAGCTCGGCGCGGGCCGCAAGAGCCTGGCGCTGCGGCTCGAGTTCCGGGCCGCCGACCGCACCCTCACCGACGCCGAGGTGACGCCGCTGCGCGACGCGATCAAGGCGAAGCTGGACCAGATCGGAGGCAGCCTGCGTGAATGACCCCGGCGCACAACCGCTGAACGGCGCGCCCGCGGCGCGGGTGCTGGTCGCCGGCGCCTCCGGCTTCACCGGCGCCCTGGCGGCGCGGATCGTCTGGCGCCACCCGCGGCTGCAGCTCGGCGGCCATCACCTCACGCAGCGATGCCGGCAAGCGGCTCGACAGCCTCTACCCGCGCTACCGGGTGCCGCTGGAGCTGACCGAGCTCGACCTCGACCGGGTCGAGGGGATCGATGCGGCGATCGTCGCCTACCCGCACGGGGCCGCCGCTCCGACCGTGGCCGCCCTGCGCGCCCAGGGGATCCTCGTCGTCGACCTCTCGGCCGACTTCCGGCTGCGCGATATGGACACCTACGAGCGCTGGTACGGCGAGCACGGGGCGCCGGAGCTGTTCGGGACCGGCGTCTACGGCCTGACCGAGATGTACCGGGACGAGCTGCGCGAGGCGAAGCTGGTGGCGACGCCGGGTTGCTACCCGACCGCGAGCGTGCTCGGGCTGGCGCCGCTGGCCGAACAGGGGCTGCTCGACGAGGTCTTCATCAGCGCCATGCAGGGCACCTCGGGCTATGGGCGCAGCAGCGACGACTCCGTCCACTTCTCGGCGATGACCGAGAACGCCTTCCCCTACAAGACCGAGGGCCACCGCCACCGGCCCGAGATCGAGCAGGAGCTGACCGCGCTCGGGAGCCCGGCGCCGGTCACCTTCGTCCCGCATCTGCTGCCGCTCGATCAGGGGGAGCTGGCGACCTGCTTCGCCCGGCTCACCGAGCCGACCTCGAAAGAGGCCGTGCAGGCGCTATACGAGGAGCGCTACGCGGCGGAGCCCTTCGTCCACGTGCTTTCAGGCCCACCGAATCTGCGGGCGCTGCGCGATACGAACGAGTGCCACGTCTACGTGACCGTCGACGAGCACGGGCGGGTCATGGCCTTCTCTGCGATCGACAACATCTGGAAGGGAGCGTCCAGCCAGGGGATCCAGAACCTCAACCTGATGCTCGGCCTCGACGAGACCGAGGGGTTGCTGTGAGCGGCGAGCCTTTCTTCAGGTCGCGTTGGGTCGATGCCCCGGACGGAGTGGAGGAGCTCGATCCTACTCAGCTGGCGCCGGGTTTCCGCGCCGGCGGAGCCCACTGCGGGCTCAAGGGCGGCGGCAAGACCGACGTCGGTCTCGTGGTCTGCGACGAGGAGGCGGTGACGTCGTCGATGGTGCTCACCCGCAACGCTTCGGCGGCGGCGCCGATCCGGGTCTGCCGCGACGCCGTCGAACTGGATCGGGTCCGTGCCGCCGTCGTCAACAGCGGCAACGCCAATGCCGAGACGGGGGAGAAGGGGTATGCCGATGCGCTGGCGATGTGCGAGCGGGCAGCGGCGGCGCTCGGCCTAGGGCCTGAGCAGGTCGCCGTCGCCGAGACCGGCACGATCGGCGTGCCACTGCCGATCGAGGCGGTGCTGCCGGGCATCGACGAGGCCGCGGCTGGTCTCTCCAGCAGTGGCGCGGGGACCTTCTCGGACGCGATCACGACCACCGACCGCTGGTCCAAGCACTGCACGCTGAGCCTCGGCGGCGTCACCCTCTCCGCCCAGGCGAAGGGTGCGGGGATGATGGAGCCGAACATGGCGACGATGCTCTGCTTCGTCCAGACCGACGCCATCGTCGAGGAGCCCGGCATGCTCCTGCGGGCTGCCGTCGACTCTTCCTTCAACCGGATCACCGTCGACGGGCAGATGAGCACCAACGACTGCGTGCTGCTGCAGGGCACCGGAGCCAGCGGCAGGCCCCTTCCCGACGGGCTGCTGGAGGCGGTTTTGAAGCAGCTGGCGATCGAGATCGTCCGCGACGGCGAGGGCGCGGTCCGGGTCGGGCGGGTCGAGGTCAGCGAGGCCGCTTCTGCCGCCGAGGCCGAGCGCGTCGCCCGCGCGATCGCCAACTCGCCGCTGGTCAAGACGGCCCTGTTCGGCCGCGACCCCAATTGGGGTCGGATCGCCCAGGCCGCCGGCGCGGCACTGGTCGGCGAGGATCTGGAGGAGATCGGCGCCGACTCGATCGACGCCGCCGAGCTGGGGGCCGAGACCGCCGAGGCCGAGATCGGGCTGCGCCTCGGCCGCGGCGAGCACCGGGCCCACGTCTGGTTCTCCGACCTCGGCTACGAGTACATCCGCATCAACGCCGAGTACACGACCTGATGATCACGAGCGAGAGGAGCGGACGATGACCGAGCAGGCACCGCAGTCGCGCGCGGCCGGAGCCAGCGTCGAGACGCTGCTGGAGGCGCTGCCCTACATCCGCGAGTTCCACGGCCGCACCGTGGTCATCAAGTACGGCGGCGCGGCGATGCTCGACGCGGGCCTGCGCCAGGACTTCGCCACCGACGTCGTCCTGCTCAAGTACGTCGGCCTCAACCCGGTCATCGTCCACGGCGGCGGTCCCGAGATCACCCGCTACATGGACCGGCTCGGCCTCGAGGTCAAGTTCCACGAGGGCCTGCGCGTCTCCGACGCCGAGACCGTCGAGGTGGCGAAGATGGTCCTGGTCGGCAAGCTCAACTCGGAAATCGTCCAGCGGCTCAACCGCGCCGGCCAGCCCGCGGTCGGCCTGGCCGGCGAGGACGGCACCCTGTTCGAGGTCGCACCCGCCGCCAACGCCGAGCAGGTCGGCTTCGTCGGCTCGGTCGAGCGGGTCGACGTCGACGTCCTCAACCACATCGCCGCCGACTACATCCCGGTGATCGCCTCCTCGGCCTCCGACCGCGACGGCCAGTCCTACAACGTCAACGCCGACGAGGCGGCCGGCAAGGTCGCCGCCGCGCTCGGCGCCCACAAGGCGATCTTCCTCACCGACGTCGAGGGCTGGCTGGCCGACGCCGGCGACGAGGGCTCGCTGATCTCACGCGCCGCGGTCGGCGAGGTCGAAGCGGCGCTGCAGGGGATCGACGGTGGCATGCGGCCGAAGCTGCAGGCCTGCGTCGACGCGATCCGCGGTGGCGCCCAGTCGGCCCACATCATCGACGGCCGCAAGCCGCACAGCCTGCTGCTGGAGCTGTTCACCGACGCCGGCATTGGCACCATGGTGACGCCGTGAGCCTGGCCGAGGTTCGCTCGCTGGAGGATCGCTATCTGATGCGGACCTACCGGCGCGGCGCCGTCGACTTCGTCCGCGGCGAGGGGCCGCTGCTCTGGGACGCCGACGGCAGGGAGTACCTCGACTTCCTGACCGGGATCTCGGTCTGCTCGCTGGGCCATTGCCACCCGGCCGTGGTCGCCGCGGTGCAGGAGCAGGCGGGCCAGCTGATGCACGTCTCCAACCTCTTCTACACCGAGCCGATGGCGCGCCTGGCCGAGCGGCTCTCGGAGTCGAGCCTCGGCGGCCGCGTTTTCTTCTCCAACTCCGGCACCGAGGCGGTCGAGTGCGCGATCAAGGTCGCCCGCAAGCACGCCCACGGGCGCGGGATCGGGGCGCCGGAGATCGTCAGCTTCGAGGGCGATTTCCACGGCCGCAGCTACGGCGCCCTCGCAGCGACGCCCGCGATGGCGCGCAACGAGGCGCTGGGGCCGATGCTGCCGGGTTTCCGCTCGATTCCCCGCAACGACGCCGCCGCCCTGCGCGAAGCCGTCGGCGCGAACACCGCCGCGGTCCTGATCGAGCCGATCCAGGGCGAGGCCGGGATCCAGCCGATCGCCGACGAGGCGCTGCTCGCCGCCCGCGAGGCCTGCGACGAGACCGGTGCCCTGCTGATCCTCGACGAGATCCAGACCGGGATCGGCAGGACGGGGTCGCTCTGGGCCTACCAGCAGACCCCGGTCCGACCCGACGTCATCACCAGCGCCAAGGCGCTCGGCGGCGGTGTCCCGATCGGCGCCTGCATCACCGGCCCGGCCGCGGCCGACGTGCTCGAGCCGGGCGACCACGGTTCGACCTTCGCCGGCGGTCCCGTCGCCACCTCGGCGGCCCTGGCGGTGCTGGACGTCGTCGACGACCCGGCGCTGCTGCGGCGGGTGCGGGAGCTCGGCGCCGAGCTACGCGAGGCGCTGGCGGCGCTCGACGGCGTCGTCGAGGTGCGCGGCCGCGGCCTCATGGTCGGCGTCGGCCTCGCCGATGGGCTGGAGGCGCCGGCGATCGGTGCCGACCTGCTCGAGCGGGGCCTGGTCGTCAACGTGCCCGCCCCCTCGACCCTGCGCCTGCTGCCGTCGCTACTGATCGACTCCTCGCACGTCGAGCGCGCCGTCGGCGCGATCGACGAGGCGCTCGCGAGCGCGAGCCTGCAATGACCCGCGCATAGCGCGGATACAGACAGACTCGTCCAGGATCGACCATCTAGGCTTGGGCGCACGTGAGAGGTAAGTACCGACCAGAGCCGACCAAGCCGCTTGCCACGAGCACGGCGGAGCGGCTTACCGCGATCGTCGAGGCGGCCGAGCGCGCCGCCGTGACCGTGATCGACGACGCCGAAGCGCAGGCCCGGCGCCGCCTCGAGGATGCCCAGACCGAGGCCGATCGGCTGGTCGCCGACCGCCTCGCCGCGCTCGGCGACCTGACCGACTCCTTGATCGCCCAGGCGGAGGCGATCCGCTTTCAGTCCGAGCAATTGGTCGCATCGCTGGAGGAGGCACGGTGGCGGCTCGCCCCCGAGCCGGGAGCGGGGGAGGTCGGGCGGCGCCGAGCGGAGACCGCGCGCCCCTCGCACCTGAGCGCGGTCGGCCCCGTGGCGGAGCCCAATGCCCTCGAGCCGGCGGAGCTGAGGCCGGCGAAGCCCGAAGGCACGGCTGCCGGGGCACGCCTGCTGGCGACCCAGATGGCCGTCTCCGGCAGCAGCCGGGAGGAGATCGAGGAGCGGCTGCGAAACGGATTTGAGATCGAGGACACCGCTTCGATCCTGGACGCGATACTCGGACCGGAGGGCTAGAGATGCACGAGGACCCGACTCGCCTGATGGGCCAGCCCGACGACCGCGGCCCGGACGGGCAGAAGCCGCGCGGCAACATGCGCCTGCTCGTCGCCTGCCTGGTCGCCGTCATCGTCGGCCTCGTCGTCGCCGTGATCGTGATCGCCGGCAACGACGACAGCGGCAGCTCGACCGCCTCCAGCTCGGAATCGGTCACCACCCTTCCCAGCACCACCGAAAGCACCGAGTCGACGACCACGACCACGGAGCCGACGACGACCGAAAGCACGACCACGGAAACGACGGAGCCGACGACCACGACCACGACTCCGACGACGACGCCGGAAGAAACGACGCCGGCCACGACGCCGGAAGAAAACGGCAGCGGCGGCATCCCGGCGCCCTGAGGGCGTCTGCGTGCGAGACTTGCGCCTCGCGTGAGCCCCCAGCCCCCACAGGCGACCCCCACCGCCAGCTACGAGGCCGACCCGGCGCAGGTCGATCGCGTCCTCCTGCTCTACTCGGGCGGGCTCGACACCAGCGTGATGCTGAAGTGGATCCAGGACTCCTACGAGGCCGAGGTCGTCTGCCTCACCGTCAACCTCGGCCAGCCCGGCGAGGACTACGCGGTGATCGAAGAGAAGGCGCGTCAGCTCGGCGCCGTCGAGTGCCACGTGGTCGACGCCCGCGAGCGCTTTGCCGCCGAGTTCCTGGCGCCGGCGATCAAGGCCAACGCTGTCTATGGCAACGGCTATCCGCTCTTCACCGCGCTCGGCCGGCCGCTGATCGCCGCCCTCGCGGTGGAGCAGGCGCGCGAATCGGGCTGCGACACGATCGCCCACGGCTGCACCGGCAAGGGCAACGACCAGGTGCGGATCGAGGCCACGGTCGCGACCCTGGCCCCGGAGCTGCGGACGATCGCTCCGGTGCGCTCCTGGCAGATGGGACGCGAGGAGGAGATCGCCTACGCCCGTGAGCACGGGATCCCGGTCAAGGGCGGCACCGAGGTCGCGCCCTACTCGATCGACGACAACCTCTGGGGCCGCTCCTCCGAGGGTCGCTGGATCGAGGACCTGACCCACGCACCGGACGACGACGTCTTCCAGTTGGTCACCCGCCCCGAGCAGGCGCCGGACGAGGCCGAGACGGTCACGGTCGGCTTCGAGGCCGGGCTGCCGGTGGCGCTCAACGGCGAGCGCCTCGGCCTCGTCGACCTGCTCGAAAAGGCGGCCGCGATCGGCTGCCGCCACGGCGTCGGCATCGTCGACCACATCGAGGACCGGATCGTCGGCCTCAAGGTGCGCGACATCTACGAGGTCCCCGCCGCCGCGATCGTGCTCACCGCCCACGAGGAGCTGGAGCGGCTGGTCGGGACGATCCACCAGAACCAGTTCAAGCCCGGCCTCGACCAGAAGTGGGGCTACCTCGTCTACGCCGGTCTCTGGTGGGAGCCGCTGCGCAGCGATCTCGACGCCTACATGGACGCCGTCAACGCCCAGGTCAGCGGCGAGATCGGCCTGCGGCTCTACAAAGGCAGCGTCCGCGTCGTCACCCGTTCCTCGCCCAACGCCGTCTACGACTCCGAGCTGGCCAGCTTCGACCAGTCCGGCGGCCTCTTCTCGCAGGCGGCCTCGCCCGGCTTCATCGAGCTCTGGTCGCTGCAGTCGCGGATGGCGCACCGGATCCGCGAGCGCGGGGCGGGGGAGAGCTGATGTACGACAAGCTGGGAAAAGCCGCAATCCGCTTCGCCTTCGCCTATGCGCGCCGGCGCTACAGGCGCGAGATCCGGATCGGCGTCGGCGTCGCGGCGGTCTTCGTCGCGATCGGCGCCTACCTGGCCAGCCGCAACGTCCCCGAGGGCTGAGCACCTCCCTTCACCAGCGAACTGCATCAAGTTCCAACCCTTGAAGGTGGAGAATTTGATGCAGTTCCGGGAGGGCAGGGAGGAGCTCGTCGGGCGGCGCTAGCCTCGGATGTTTCGTGCTGCCAGCTCGCGCCAGAAAGGACCTTGTCGCCCTCGGCGCCGCCGTGGCGCTGTTCTGCGCGCTGCTGGCCGCCGTCCTGGCGCTGGCTCCCCGCGCCGGCGCGGCCGACGCCGACGCGCTCGAAGCGAAGCTGGCGAGCGCCCGCGACGAAGCCGGCTCGCTCGCCACCAACCTCCGCGCCAGCCGCGAACGGCTCGCCGTCGCCGAAGCCGAAGCGGCCGCTGCCGCGGCCAAGGAGGAACGCCTCTCCGGCCTGCTCGCCAATGGCCAGGAGCGCGCCGCCGAGCTGAGTCGCAAGCTGGCGGCAACCCGCGCCCAGCTGGCCGCCGAGAAGGCCCGCCTGCGCCGTTCTCGCGCGGCCCTGGCGGCCCGCCTGGTGGCGATCTACGAGAGCGGCACGCCCAGTACCGCCGCCCTCGTCTTCGGCTCCGCCGACTACCAGGAACTCACCACCCGGGCCGACTACCTGCGGATGATCGAGGACTCCGACAGCGCCCTCGCCGATCGCGTCGAGCAGGTCCGCGACGAAGTCCGCCGCGAGGCCGAGCTGGTCGCCGCGCTCGAGGCCAAGGCGGTCGCCTACAACGAACGCCTCGCCGCCGCCCGCTCCCAGATCGCCGCCGTGCGCGCCGCCGCCCAGGAAGCCGCTGCTCGCCAGCAGGCGATCGCCGGCGAACGCGAAGCCGCGCTGGCCGGCCTCAAAGCGAGCATCGGCACCTGGGTCAAGGAGATCCAGGCCGCCCGCGCCGCCGAAGCCCGCGCCGCCAGCGCCACCGAAGCCGAAGAAGAAGTCGGCCGCTGGCTCGGCGGCCCGTACTCGATCCCCGCCTACATCGTCATGTGCGAGTCCGGCGGCGACTACAGCGCTCTCAACCCCTCCAGCGGCGCTGGCGGCGCCTACCAGATCCTGCCCTCGACCTGGGAACTCTACGGCGGCCAGGGCGAGCCTCAGACCGCACCCAAGGAGGAACAGGACCGGATTGCAGCCGAAATCTGGGCCGACTCGGGCGGGGGCGCCTGGGTTTGCGCTTGAGCCGGAGCTCCTGACCGGGACCTGCGGCCAGCAGCGGCAGAGATACCCCCGGAAGTAGCGCGAAAGACGCAAAAAAGACGCCGGTGCCATCTGCCCCAGTTGGCATGATCGCCCGACCTCGATGAGTGTCCCTGCCGCCGTCCATCTCCATGCCCACAGCGAGTACTCGCTGCTCGACGGCGCCTGCAAGATCGACGCGATGGCGGCCCGCGCGGCGGAGCTGGGGCAGCCGGCGCTGGGGCTGACCGACCACGGCGTCATGAACGGCGCCGTCGACCTCTACAAGGCCTGCAACAAGCACGGGATCAAGCCGATCGTCGGGCTCGAGGCCTACTTCGTCGAGGATCGCAAGGCGATCAAGGAGCAGCCGCGCTACGAGCGCAACCACATCACCCTGCTGGCCGAAAGCGACAGGGGCTACGCGAACCTGGTGCAGTTGACCTCCGCCGGCTTCCTCGAGGGCTTCTCGCGCGGCAAGGCCAACGTCGACATGGAGCTGCTGGCGCGCCACTCCGAGGGCGTCATCGTCCTCACCGGCTGCCTGCAGTCGCGCTTCTGCCGGCGCCTGGTCGAAGAGCGCCACGACGACGCCCGCGCCCACCTCGACGACCTGATCCAGGCTTTCGGGCCCGACCAGGTCTACTTCGAGGTGCAGAAGAACGGCATCGACGACCAGGACAAGGCCAACGAGGGGATCGTCCGTTTCGCCCGCGAGCTGAAGCGGCCGCTGGTCGGCACCGCCGACGTCCACTACCTGCGGCGCGAGGACTTCGAACATCACGCGGCGCTGCTCTGCGTGCAGACGAAGTCGACCCTGGAAGCGCCGAAGATGAGCTTCGACACCAACGAGTTCTACATCAAGAGTTCCGAGGAAATGATCGAGTCCTTCGCCGAGTGGCCGGAAGCGGTGCCGAACTCGCTGGAGATCGCCGAGCGCTGCTCGCTGGACATCGAGCTGGGCAGTCTGCTGCTGCCGCGCTACCCGACCGAAGACGGCTCCGAGCCGGAGGAGATGCTGCGCCGGATCGCCGGCGAGGGGCTGCGCGCCCGCTACGGCGACCCACCCCCAGCCGAGGCGGTCGAGCGGATGGAGTTCGAGCTCGGGGTGATCGAGGAGATGGGCTTCTCCTCCTACTTCCTGATCGTCTGGGACTTCGTCCGCTACGCCAAGGAAAACGGCGTCGCCGTCGGCCCCGGCCGCGGTTCCGCCGCCGGCTCGATCGTCTCCTACGTGCTCAAGATCACCGACCTCGACCCGCTCTCGGAGGGCCTGATCTTCGAGCGCTTCCTCAACCCCGGCCGCAAATCGATGCCGGATATCGACATCGACTTCTCGGTCCGCGGGCGCGAGCGGATGATCCGCTACGTCGGCGAGAAATACGGCCGCGAATCGGTCGCCCAGATCATCACCTTCGGCAAGATGGCGCCGCGCGCCGCCACCCGCGACGCCGCCCGCGTGCTCGGCTACGACTACGGCACCGGCGACCGCCTCGCGAAGCAGATCCCGGAGCCGATCATGGGACGCAGCCCGTCCTTCGCGGAATGCCTGAAGAAGGGCCAGGAACTGAAACAGACCTACGACGCCGAGCCGGACGCGAAGAAGATCATCGACGTCGCCCAGGGGCTGGAGGGGATCGTCCGCAACAACTCGATCCACGCCGCCGCGGTGGTGATCGCCGACCGGCCGCTGCAGGAGGTGGTGCCGCTGCAGCTGGCCGAGGATCGCAGCGCTCCCGCCAGCCCCAACGGCAACGGCTCGGGCAAAGCCGAGCGCCAGTACAAGATCGTGACCCAGTACTCGATGGGGCCGATCGAGGAGATCGGCCTGCTGAAGATGGACTTCCTCGGCCTCCGCAACCTCGACGTGATCGAGGATGCGATCGACATCATCGAGCGCTCGCGCGGTGAGACGATCGACATGGAGCAGATCCCGATCGACGACGCCAAGACCTACGCGATGCTGGCCGGCGGCGACTCGACCGGGGTCTTCCAGTTCGAGTCGGAGGGGATGCGCGACGCGCTGCGCAAGGTCAAGCCGACCGAATTCGCCGACCTGGTCGCGCTCGGCGCCCTCTATCGGCCCGGGGCGATGGCCTACATCCCCGCCTACGCGAAGGGCAAGAAGGACCCGACCACGGTCCGCTACCCGGACCCGCGCCTGCGCGCGATCACCGAGGAGACCCACGGCTGCGTCATCTACCAAGAGCAGTTGATGGAGATCTCGCGCTCGATGGCCGGCTTCAGCGGCGCCGAGGCGGACGACCTGCGCAAGGCGATCGGCAAGAAGAAGCGCGAGCTGATGGCCACGATGAAAGACAAATTCATGCAGGGGCTGGCGGAATCGCAGACCGCTCCCAACGTCGCCAAGGACCTCTGGAAGCTGAACGAAGCCGCCGCCGACTACTCCTTCAACAAGTCCCACGCCGCCTGCTACGGGCTGATCTCCTACCGCACCGCCTACCTCAAGGCCAACTACCCGGCCGAGTACATGGCGGCGGTGATCTCCTCGGTGATGAGCACCAAAGACAAGGTGCCCTTCTTCGTCAACCGCTGCGAGGAGATGGGGATCGAGGTGCTGCCGCCCGACGTCAACTCCTCCGACCACAGCTTCGTAGTCAACGAGAAGGCGATCCGCTTCGGCCTCGACGCGGTCAAGAACGTCGGCCACTCTGCCGTGGAGGCGATCCTGCGCGCCCGCGAGGACGCCGAGATCGCCTCGATCTGGGATTTCTGCGAGCGGGTGGATTCCCGCGCCGTGAACAAACGGGCGATCGAATGCCTGATCAAGTGCGGCGCTCTCGACTCGACCGGGGCGACTCGCAAAGGGATGCTGGAAACCCTGCCGGCGGCGCAGTCGGCCGGCCAGAAGGCGCAGGCGGACGCGCAGATGGGCCAGGGCTCGATCTTCGACTTCGGCGAAGACGCCGGCGCCACCGGCTCCGCGCCGGCCCAGGCGCACCACCGGCCGCCGATCTCCGCCATCGAGTTCGACCGCGCCGAGCTGCTGGCGCTGGAGAAGGAGACGCTTGGGACCTACCTCTCCTCACATCCCCTGGCCGAGGTGCGCGGGGCGCTGCGCGCCCGTGTCGACTGCAGCATCGCCCAGCTCGCCGGCAAGGCCGACGGTTCCTGGGTGACGGTCGGCGGCATCGTCGTCGAGTGCAAGAAGATCCGCACCAAGAGCGGCAGCCAGATGATGTTCGCCACCCTCGACGACGTCGAGGGCCAGGTCGAGATGCTGGTCTTCAAGGCCGACGAGTCCGAGAACGCCCAGGTGATCGCCCCCGACGCGATCGTCGTCGTCCGCGGCCGCCTCGACCACAAGGACCGCGGCGAGACCAAGCTGGTCGTCCAGGAGGCGCAGCGCTTCGAACCCGACAGCGAGGAGATCGCCCGCGGCAACAAGGGCGCGATGCCGTCGGGGCCGTTCAAGGTCCCGGTCGACCCGAGCCGGCTCGACGCCGGCCTGGTCGACGAACTGAAGGCGGTGCTCGAACACCACAAGGGCGAGGCCGAGGTGCACCTGGTCCTGGAGACCAGCGAGGGGCCGAAGAGCCTGCGGCTCGGCAACGAGTACCGGGTGCGGCCGTCCAGCGGCCTGCTGGCGGAGATCGATCACGTCCTGGGTCAGGCAGCGCTCGCCGCTTGAATCGGCCAAACCGCTTCGTTCCGCGGTCGCGCCTGCCTAGACTTCTCGCATGACTGCTACGCGCACGCAGGTTGGCGAGTGTCGCCAGTGCCGCTCCTTCTGCGACAGGATGGTCGAGCCGCGCGGCTGCATCGAACTCGGCTGCCGCTACCTCTACAGCTACGTCGACCGCTTCAGCGGCGAACAGTTCGTCGGCTGCATGCAGGAAGTCTTCGCCGCCGAGGTGGAGCTTTCGGCGGTGCTCGAGCCCGGCGGCTTCGGTGGCGTCAAGATGACCGGCGAACCGCTGCCGCATTGCCAATTCACGGTCGAGCAGGCCTACGAGGGCTCAGGGGAGTCCTATGGCTGCGTCAACCGGCGCTTCTTCGATTGCACCGACGAAGGGGCCGAGGGCCTGCGCGCCTTCGATCTGCGCGACATCTGATCGGACATCGTTTCGTGTAATCGGCGACACGGTTTCATGTAAGATTTGCCGTCATGTCTGAGACCGGTGGAGTTGCAGAGTTGGACGCGAACGAGGCGTTGGCGGAGGCCACCGGCGCCAATGGCGACGCCGAGCAGAGCGGCCCCAAGTTCACGCTCGAGCTCAACCAGGACCAGAAGGACATCAAAGAGTGGGTCCACGGCTTCGCCGAGGGCGTCGTCCGCCCAGCCGCCGAGGAGTGGGACGAGCGCGAGGAAACCCCTTGGCCGGTCATTCAGGAGGCCGCCGGCATCGGCCTCTACAGCTTCGAAGCGCTGGGCCAGTTCTGGGCCGACGAGACCGGCCTGACGCTGCCGATCGCCAACGAGGAGCTGTTCTGGGGCGATGCCGGCATCGGCATGGCGATCATGGGCACCTCGCTCGCCGTCGCCGCGATCTTCGGGCAGGGAACCCCGGAGCAGATGGGGGAGTGGATCCCCCAGTGCTTCGGCACGCCGGACGACGTCAAGCTCGGCGCCTTCTGCGCCTCCGAGCCGGACGCCGGCTCCGACGTCTCGGCGATCCGCACCACCGCCAAGTACGACGAAGCCAAGGACGAGTGGGTGATCAACGGCCAGAAGGCCTGGGCGACCAACGGCGGCATCGCGAATGTTCATGTCGTGATCGCCTCGGTCGACCGTGAGCTCGGCTCGCGTGGCCACGCCGCCTTCGTCATCCCGCCGAACACCCCGGGCTGCGAGCAGGGCGCCAAGGTCAAGAAGCACGGCCTCCGCGCCTCCCACACCTCCGACGTCCACCTCGACGACTGCCGCGTCCCCGGCGCCTGCCTGCTGGGCGGCAAAGAGAAGCTCGACGAACGCTTGGCGCGGGTCCGCGAAGGCAAGAAATCGAAGTCGCAGGCAGCGATGCAGACCTTCGAGGCGAGCCGGCCGACGGTCGGCGCCCAGGCGCTCGGCATCGCCCGCGCCGCCTATGAGTACGCGCTCGAGTACGCCAAAGAGCGCCGCCAGTTCGGCAAGGCGATCATCGAGAACCAGTCGATCGCCTTCGACCTGGCGAACATGAAGCTGGAGATCGACGCCGCCCGCCTGCTGGTCTGGCGTGCCGCCTGGATGGGCCGCACCGGCCAGACCTTCGAGAACGCGGAGGGCTCGATGTCGAAGCTGAAGGCCGGCGAGGTCGCCGTCTGGGCGACCGAGCGGGCGATCCAGATCCTCGGCGGCAACGGCTACACCCGCGAGTACCCGGTCGAGCGGATGCACCGCGATTCGAAGATCTACACGATCTTCGAGGGCACCTCCGAGATACAGCGCCTGGTTATTTCGCGCGCTATTTCGGGCGTCCACGTCAAATAACGAATTTACGGCGGGAGAACAAGGGCCGGCTGATGCCGGTCCTTGTCGCCTGCTCTGAGGCGGGTGGTTGGGGGATCGGGTGGGACTCGCCTGCGCGAACCGCGGGGGGCTTGGCGAGTCCCACCCGATCCCCCGCACGCGCAGCGGGTAGGCGAGAGGGTGCGGACGCTTCGGTAGATGGGCGAGGGTTCGGAGGCGCTGGTTACTTCTGGCGGCGCTTGAGACCTTCGCGGCGGAGTCTCTTGGCGAGGGCGACTTCTTTTTTGTCGGAGCCCTTCTTCTCGGGTCCTGGCGTCTCCAGCGTTGCGGGGAGGCGCTCGAACCTTGGCTCGGAGAGGAAGGCGGCGAGGCCTCGTTTGCCCATCTCGCCTTTGCCGATGTTGGCGTGGCGGTCGCGACAGGAGCCGAGGGGGGCGGCGGCGTCGTTGACGTGGACGGCGCCGAGGCGGTCGATGCCGACCTTGGCGTCGGCTTCGTCGAGCACCGCGGTCAGGTGGGCCTCGTCGGTGATGTCGTAGCCCTGCACGAACATGTGGCAGGAGTCGAGGCAGAGGCCGAGGCGCTTGTTGCCCCCGGCGCCGTCGATCAGGTCGGCGATCTGGTCGAAGTCGCGAGCCAGCAGGCCTTTGTGACCGGCGGTCTGCTCGAGCAGGAGTCGGCAGGAGTCGCTGTCCTTGAGGGCGCTGGAGATCGTTTTCGCGGCGCGTTTGATCGAGGGCGCGAGCGGCTCGTCCTTTTGCGAGCCGGGATGGAGGACGACTCCGGCGGCGCCGATCGCGTCGCCGATCCGCAGGGCGTGGGTGAGCGAGTCGCGTGACTTTTTGCGCAGCTCTTTGTCCTTGCTGGCGCAGTTGATCAGGTAGACGGCGTGGATGATCACCGCTTCGACCTTGGAGGCGTCCATTGCCTCGCGGAAGGTGGCGAAGTCCTCCTCGCCGTATTTCGTCGGCCGCCACATGCGGGGGCTCTGGTTGAAGATCTGGATAGATTCGCAACCGCGCTCCTCGCCACGCTCGACCGCTTTGGCGAGCCCACCGGCGGTGGAAACGTGCGCTCCTACGAACATGACTAGCGATAACCCCCGTTTGAGATTTGCCCCCTCGCCGACCGGCGCGCTGCACATCGGCGGCGCGAGGACGGCACTCTACAACTGGCTTGCGGCGCGCCACGGGGGCGGCGAACTGGTGTTGCGGATCGAGGACACCGATCGCGAGCGCTCGACCGCGGAGAACGTCGAGCAGATCCTCGACGCGCTGCGCTGGCTGCAGCTGGACTGGGACGAGGGGCCGGTCTCCCAGGCCGGGCGGGCCGAGAGCCACGCCGCCGCGCTGGCGCGGCTGCTGGAGTCGGGCGCCGCCTACCGCGACTCGGCCACGGCCAAGGACGTCGAGGCCTGGAAGGCCGAGCACGGGGCCGGCAGCGGCTACCGCGGCACCCCCACCGAGGAGCCGGGGGCGGCGATTCGCCTGCGCGTGCCCGACGCGGGGGAGACCGTGGTCGAGGATCTGCTGCGCGGTCCGGTCGCCTTCCCCAACGCCAGCTACGACGACTTCGTGATCGCCCGCGGCGACGGCTCGGTCCTCTACAACTTCGCGGTCGCCGTCGACGACGCCGAGATGGGGATCACCGAGGTGGTCCGCGGCGACGACCACCTCTCGAACACGCCGAAGCAGCTGCTGGTCCTCGCCGCGCTCGGTCACGAGCCGCCGCGCTACGCCCACCTGCCGCTGCTGCACGGCCCCGACGGCAAGAAGCTCTCCAAGCGCCACGGCGCCGCCTCGGTCCAGGAGCTGCGCGACTCCGGCTACCTGCCGGCCGCCGTGCGCAACTACCTGGCGCTGCTCGGCTGGGGCACCGACGACGATACGACCCTGATGTCGACCGAGGAGCTGGTCCGGCGCTTCGAGGTCGCCGACGTCGGCAAGGCGGCGGCGATCTTCGACGAGAAGAAGCTGCGCTGGCTGAACGGCCGCTTCATGCGCGAGCTGCCGCTGGAGGAGTACACCGCCGCGGTCGCCACCCGGCTCGGGCGCGAGCCCGACGAGCGCCTGCGCGGCGCCTGCGCGATCGCCCAGGAGAAAGCGCAGACGCTGGACGAGGTCTGGCCGCTGATCCGCTTCCTCTTCGAGCCGCCGGTCGACGATCCAAAGGCCTGGTCGAAGGTGATGAAGGAGGGTTCCGGCGCCCTGCTGGAAGCCTCCGCAGAGGCCCTGAGCGAGGTCGACCCCTTCACGCCGGAGGCAGTCGAGGCGGCGCTGGCGCCACTGCTCGACCGCTTCGACCTCAAGGCGGGCAAGCTCTATCAGCCGATCCGGGTCGCGATCACCGGCAGTTCCGTTTCCCCGGGCATCTTCGAGTCGCTGGCCGCGCTTGGGCGCGAGTCAACTCTGAACAGGCTGAAAGCAGCTTTAGAGCGGCTTCCAGGCGTCAAGCTGGACGAATAGCCGAGTACCGCCCGGGTTGCAAAGGGTACTTTCGGCTAAACCAAACGTCTTCCCCTGCCGATGTGGTGGCCAATGGCCGTCACGACTACCCAGACCTCCGGCAAGGTCGATGCGCACCGGGCTCCGCCCGGTGCCAACGGCAATGGCTCGCGCAATGCCGCCGCCCCCGGCAGCCGCCTCGCCGAAGCCTTCGAGGCGGTGGAGCGCTTCCCGGTCCTGATCGAGTCGCGCGAGCGGGTGATCGCCGCGGCGACCGCTGAGACCGCGCGGATCGGCGACCTGGTCGAAGCGGTCGAGTCCGACGTCGCCCTCTCGATTTCCGTGCTTCGCTTCGCCAACCGCAGCGGCGTGGTCGCCGGCGGCGTCGGCAGCATCCCCGAGGCGCTCGAGGTGCTCAAACCCTCTGGCGTCCTGGCAATCGCCGGCACCGCCCCCAGCTTCGACTTTTTCGAATCCAACGGCGGCTGGGAGCTGAAGCCGGAGCGCTTCCGCGTCCACGCCCTGGCCGCTCAGCGCGCCGCCGACCAGATCGGCCGCGTCGTCGGCTGGGTCGAACGCGACGAGCTCGCCGTGGCGGCGCTGCTACACGACGTCGGCCGCCTCGTCATCTCGCGTCTGCACCCCGGTTACAAGGTCTACTTCGACGCCGGCTCCCGCACCCCCGAGCAGCGCCTGCGCGACGAACGCGAGCAGCTCGGCATCGACCACACTCTGGTCGGCGGCGTGCTCGCCCGGCGCTGGAACCTGCCGCAGCGGATCGCGATCGCGATCGAGCGCCACCACGCCGAAGACGCCGACGGCCTGGCGGCGATGGTCGCCACCGCCGACATGGTCGCCCACTACTCCCAGGGCGAGGCGATCTCCCCCGAACGGCTGCGCGCCAGCGCCGAGCGCTGCGGCCTCGGCCCCGACGGCCTCCGCGACCTTCTCTACGAGCTGCCGATGGCGCGCCAGGATTCGCGCCGGGTCAGCGAGCCCTGCCCGCTCTCGGCCCGCGAGCTCGACGTCCTCCGCCACCTCTCCGAGGGCATGGTCTACAAGCAGATCGCCGGCGAAATGCAGCTCTCGGTCTCGACCATCCGCACCCACCTGCACAACGTCTACGGCAAGATCGGCGCGGTCGATAGGGCGCAAGCGGTGCTCACCGCCCGCGACCGCGGCTGGATCTAGCCGCCGCCCGCCGGCGCCCCAGCGTCCCTAGTCGATCAGGTAGTCGCGCAGGGCGATCGAGACCGCGTGGGTCCGGTTCCTGGCGCCGAGCCGGGCCAGGGCGGTCTTGATGTGGGTCTTCACGGTCTCTTCGCTGAGGTCGAGTTCGCGCGCCGCGACCGTGGTCGACTCGCCGTTGGCGAGCAGCTGCAGGATCTCGCGCTGGCGCTTGGTCAGCTTTCCGCGGCTGCCTTTGGGCGGCACCGCGGGGTCGACGAAGCTCTCCTGTGCGGCGGCGGCGTCGACGGCTTTGCGCAGCTCCGCGGTGCCGGCCGTGCGCGCCACGTAGGCGCTGGCGCCGGCCTGGATGGCGACGTTGGCGATGTGCCGCTCCGGTCGCTCGCCGTGGGCGACGATGCCGATTCCCGGCGATGAGCGCCGCAGCATGCGGATCGCCTCCTGACCGCTAATCGAGGCGACGGCGCCGTTCTGGCGCCAGCGCATGTCGACGATCGTGACATCGAAGTCGCCGATGTCGCGGACGAGGTCGAGCGCCTCCTCGCGGGTACTGGACTCGTGCACCTCGAAATCGTCTTCGAGCACGCCCCGGACTCCGAGCCGGACCAGCGGGTGATCGTCGATCACAAGGCAGTTGGGGCGCTCGCTCAGGACGGCTTCCGATCACTCGTTTTGCGGGTTGGGCTCGTTTGCCGAAGACGACCCCGTCGATTCCGATCCTAGCCCAGGCCGGAACGGTGCGGTAGAAAGGGCTCGTGATCTCGATCACCTCCAAGTCGCGCTATGCGGTCGTTGCTCTCGCCGAGCTCGCCCGCTCCGGCGATCGCCCGGTCCCGATCAAGGAGCTGGCCGAGCGCCGCGAGATCCCAGAGCAGTTCCTCGAGCAGCTGTTCTCGACCCTGCGCCGGGCCGGTCTGCTGACCAGCCACCGCGGCATGCGCGGCGGCTACACGCTCTCGCGCCCGGCCGAAGAGATCACCGTGCTCGAGGTCGTCCAGGCCCTCGACGGCAAGATCGGCCAGGAGGCCGACGAGGCGGGCGGCATCTGGTCCGAGGGAGTGACGGCGCTGCGCAAGGTCTTCGGCCAGACGACGATCGCCGAAGTGGCGCGGCGCGAGGCCGAAGAGTCCGGCAGCGGCATGTACTTCATCTAGATCGGGCCGCATCGGCATTGGGATTCCGCTTGTTCGAGCGGAGCGCAGTCCGGCTGAATCCGGTTATTTCCGGTCGTACTGGCGCACGACTGGCGCACCAGTGGCGCACAAGGGAGCCGTCGGCGCGACCTGCGAACCTCTCCCGCCATGTCAGACAGGGTCGTTCTAGCCGTCACGCGCGAAAAAGCCGAGTCCACGTTGGCTGACTTGATCGAGAGGGGGGAGCAGGTCTACGTATCAGCTGACGCGGTGAGAGACGAAGAGAGCTTCGATGAGTGGAGGCGAGAGGCAAAGCGCTGGGGCACGTACACGAAGACTGCGCTTCAGACGATCTGTGTCGATGATGCGCTTGTAAAGGAGTTCCAGGGGGCGACCGGAGGTATCGGTTTCATCAGCATGGGCCCGGTTCCGCTCGCCGAGAGGCTGCGCGAATGGATGGATGACCACGTTCGCGAATTGGATGCCCTACGTTCAATGGTCGATCGCCTAGAGCTATTTGAGGTGGCACCCGACGTAGCCACGCAGGAGACCCCTACCGCGAAGGACGCGTCACTTTCGACCCAGGTCTTTCTCGTCCACGGGCGGCAGCGAGATTCCGCCGATGTTGTGGCTCGCTTCGTAACCAAACTCGGCTTGGAACCCGTAATCCTCGACGAGCAGGCGAACGAGGGTCGGACGATTCTTGAGAAGCTTGAGACGAATGCCGAGGATGTTGGATTCGCGGTCGTCCTGCTTCAAGCAGACGACTATGGTCGCGGCCCCAGCGAGGAGAACTGGCCCAGCGATCCAAACCGCGCGCGCCAGAACGTCGTGCTGGAGTTGGGCTTCTTCGTCGGGAAGATCGGCCGGGCGCGTGTCGCGGCGCTTACCGAGCCAACCGTCGAGCAGCCCTCAGACATCCTTGGTCTTGCCTACATCCCATTCGATGAGTCTTGGCAGTTGCGCCTTGCCCGCGAGTTGAAGCACGCCTACCCGGATCTGGATCTGAATCGGGTTGCTTAGAGCCTTCATTGGGCGATACAGGTACGGAAACGCGCAAAGCGTGTCGTAGAAAGCCGCAAACAGCGGGCAAGCGCGCACCGGTTTTCCGCCGAGACCGTTGCGTACCCTGGTCGTTCCGCCAGAAATCCTAAGTTTGGCAGGCGAAGAGTCCCCGGCTAGCGGAAAACCTAGCTGGCCCATAGGCGGAAAAGCTTGTTTCGATGCCAAGGAGGCAATGTGTTCGAGGTTGATTTCTTGCCTGTCGGCGACGGCAGTCGCAGTGGGGACGCAATCGCAATGCGCTTTACCCGGCCGGATACCGGCTCGCTCGCCCACGTGATCATCGACGGAGGCTTTGAAGACGACGGCGATGCGCTGGTCGAGCACTTCTCCAACGTCTACGGGACGAAGTACGTCGACCTCGTCGTTCTCACGCATCCCGATGCCGACCACAGGGGCGGCATCCAGACCGTGCTGACCGAGCTGGAGGTTGGCCTACTTGCCGTCCACGACCCCGCTTCTCATGGCGGCTCCGCGCTTCCTGTTGCCGAGAAAGTGGCCGATCTGCGAGCGCTCGCGGCTAGCGAAGGGACTCAAGTCGTAGAGCCCTTTGCTGGTAGCACCGCCTTCGGCGGTGCCCTGCTCGTTGCGGGGCCGACCGAGGCTTTCTACGAGCAGAAGCTTGCCGAACAATTGGCTCGCGAAGGTGTCGCGGCTGCGGCCCAGCCGGCCGCAATCCGCGAGGCACTCCAGGCAGCGATCGCCCGGCTGTCTGCAAATGTCCTCCCTCACCTGCCGGTAGAGATTCCATTTTCGGATTCCGGTGGCGACAAGCCACTCAACGACACCTCGACGGTGATCGACCTCCAGTTCGGCGAACAGCGCTTTCTCTTTACGGGGGACGCCGGAGTGCCCGCCCTTGACGCTGCTTCTGCCTATTTGGATGCCCAGGGCCGCACTGACCGGCCGGCCACGATGGTCCAGGTTGCCCATCACGGCAGCCGCCACAACGCGAGCTCCGATTGTCTCGACCGACTCCTCGGGTCCAAGACCGGCGAGCGCCGTGGTGCTGCGCTGATCAGCATCAGTCAAGCAGCAGCACAGGACCCACGGTATCCGTCGCCGCGCGTTACGAATGCCTACACGAGGCGCGGCTATCCCTGCTTCGCCAATGAAAACCAGGTCATGTGCCTTTCGGGTGAAGGGGCGCCGGGTCGAGGCTGGACTTCGATGACGCCCTTGCCCCCCAAGGATGAGTCGATCGACAACCGGCCCTAAAGGGTTGCAATGAACCAACTGCCGTTCACCGTCTATGACTTCTTTGGCTACCTGGCCTCGGGAGCCGTCGTGCTGGCGGGCTGCACGGCCGCATTCGTCGGCTATGAGCCATTTGAAGACAGCCCCGGTCTCTTGGTCGGATTCATCCTGGTCATCGTGATCTATGTAATAGGGCACATCGTCGCGAATCTGGCGGGCGATCTGATCGAGCGTCGGCTTGTGCGCTCCCGCCTGCATCCACCTACGGAAATCCTCTTGGGATTTCAAGTCCCGGGCAGGGCGGAGGCCAAGCTGCTGCCCGGCTACTCGACCCCTCTGCCGGCGGGAGTCAAGGAGCAAATCATCAAGCTCGCTCAACCTCGTACTGGGGATGCCCTTTTCTTTCATTGCCATGCCGTAATGAAGTCTGATTCGGCCGTCCAGGTTCGCCTGGAGACCTTCCTGAACCTCTACGGCTTCTGCCGAAACATGACGCTTGCCTTGCTGATCGTCGCTTTCTCTCTGGTTGCAGGTCTCATTCTCGGGACGGCTGAGACGGGTCCAGCGGTTGGCCCGGGCTGGTGGGTCTTGGGCTCCGTGGTGGGCGCGATCGGGATGTTCTACCGCTACCTCAAGTTCTATCGGCAGTTCGCCGTTGAGTTGCTCACTAGCTATGCAGAGAGGAAAGCAGGGCAATGACGCTCGTTAAGTCGTTTGCGACCGGATATGGCGACACCTACTACATCCGGCACAACTCCGACAACTTCACGATCATCGACTGCCATATTCCGGGCGATCGCGATGACATCATCGAAGAGATTGAAAAGCAGTCACGCGACAAGGGCATCAGGCGTTTTATCTCAACCCATCCAGACGATGACCACATCAAGGGTCTTGTTCGGTTGGACGATGCTTTGGGGTTGCTCAACTTCTACGTCGTCAAGAACAAGGCGACCAAGCCCGACGACACCGCAGACTTTGACCGCTACTGCGAGTTGCGGGATTCCGATAAGGCTTTCTACGTCAAGCAGGGGTGTTCGCGTCGGTGGATGAACGAATCGGGTGACGGGCGCGGCTCATCGGGCATCAACATTCTCTGGCCCGATCTCGACAATCCAGATTTCAAAAACGTCCTGACCTCTGCCGAAGGCGGCGGTAGCCCGAACAACCTCTCGACGATCGTCGAATACAGCCTCCATAACGGCGTCACGATGCTCTGGCTGGGGGATCTCGAGACGGATTTCATGAAGACGATCGAAGACGAGATTGAGCTGCCGAAAGCAGATGTCGTTTTCGCTGCGCACCACGGGAGGGCGCGAATGCCGGCTGCCTGGATCGACCAGATGGACCCAAAGATCATTGTTCTTGGCGAAGCTCCCCGCGAGTACCTTGAGTACTACGACGGTCGCGACCACCTCCGCCAAAACACGGCGTGGGACATCACCTTCGAGAACGAAAGCGGGCGCACGGATGTCTACGTCGGAAACCCCGACTATGAAGTGCCGTACCTCCGTGATGAAGGTCTCAGCGATACCGCCCACGGCTACTACATGGGCAGTTTCGATATCGACTGATCCCTAGGGCACCCTGGGTCGCCCTCGATCCCGCTGGTCAGGCGGCGCGCCAAGCGGTTTGCTCTAGCCCGGTGTCCCGTTCGACCTCATGGCCTGCTGGACAGCGGCCCGTTTGCCGCGTGACCGGTGGCTCGCCTTCCTCGCCGGTGATGGCGACCTGCGCCCCGCAGGTGGGGCAAGCGTTTTCTTCTTCCTGAATCAAGCGATTGAAATCCACGGATGGCACTCCTTTGGCATATGGGCGGGGACGTAGGTTTTGTCCGGCCCGGTGGAATAGATTTCCGCGCCGCTGCCGGGTAGTGGCCCGACAGCAGCGCAGCACACCAAGGGCCTACCTCGACTCCTTGACGGTGGTTTTCGGATGGCTTCTGCCGTGCTTCGAGGTGACGTACCGGCCGGAGATGGCCGAGCGGTACTTGCCCAACGAAGAGCCACGGCGGGAACCCCCACCTTTCTTGGCTGCCATATGTCTCGCTCCTTCCTGGGGCTAGGGAAGTGCCCCTGCGCGACCGACTTCGGTCGAGCCGAGGGATGAAAGCAACCGGCCCAGATGGCAAGGGCATCTTTCGGCTTGGGGAGCAGAGGGGTGCAAGCCGCTTTTCTCTTGCAGACAAAAAACCTTTTAAGCACATGGTTGTGACCACTTTTACCCCTCGGCCCCCTGTTGTTATGTGCGCCCTTCAATTTCATTTCCGCTTCGCCGCCCGATTACGGGTAATTCGAGCAGCTGCGATCCCGTAACTGCGTGCCCACGCAGTTACGCGCTGGGGGTCCACTTTTGCTGCTTCTCCCTCTGTAGGTCAGGAGACCAATGACTGATCTACGGACCAACAGGGATTCAAAGCCGCGGGCCATCAGCGTCCGCGACCCGCAAATAACCGGTTGCGCAGCCGGTTATCGGGGGCCACTTTGGCGCCTCGGCGCCCTGTTGTACGTGGAGCCAGAATCCTCTTCCCCGTTTCGCCTCCCGCTTCGAGCGTGGCTGCGCCCATCGCTTCCCCTGTCGCTTCGCGGCTCGACTAGCCCCGAGGGCGACCAAAGCCCACCGCAGTGCCGTTTGCGGGCTTGGCATTTTGCCGACATTCCTACGCCACTTCCGATTCAGAACATCACGGCGGCCGGGGCGGTCCTCATTGCCCTCTCGATCTTCTACTTGCCCCTTGCGCTCGACTCCTGCGCTACCACCTCCGCGCTGGCTCGGCAACGCTTCTGCATCACCTCGGCGACCGGAATCGCCTTGGTGCCTGCAACACCAGAACCACAGACGATCATCACCGGCTCGGCGCTGGCTCCGCAGCACCTCGCCGTCAATCGGTTGCCTTGGAGGTCGGCGTGAGTTGGAAGGCGGCAGCGAGGCTGCGACTGCCCGAGGCGACCGCCGAGGTGCTTGCCTCTCTGGGCGAGCATCGCATCCTCTCGACCGCCCAGGTGCGCTCGATTCACTTCCCGGATCGCAGCGTCCGCCGCGCCCAGCAAGTCCTCGCCTACTTGGAGCGGGCGGGACTGGTCGCCTATGTCGAAGCGCGCCGCGCTCCCCGCCGCCTGTGGTTTCTGACCGAGCGCGGCGCTGATTACACGCTCGACGCCGGCGAGGTCGAGCGCCGGCCGAAGGTCCTTGAACCCGGGCAGGCGGCTGGGCCGCTGCAAGCCCATACCCTCGGCGTCAACGAGGTGGGGATCAGCTTCCTGCGCGCGGCGCGCGAGAGGGGCGACGGGTTCGGCTCGCTCTCCTGGCGGCATGAGGTGGCCCACCCCCTCAACCGTGGTCGCGGCCGCGCTCGCCGCTCGCTGATCGCCGATGCGGTGCTGAATTACGTGCGAGCCGACGAACGGCACATCACCTACGAGCAGCGCTTCGTAGAGGTTGACCGCGCCACCCTTTCGGTCGAACGCCTGGTGGCGGAGCTAGCCCGCTACGGCCAGCTATCCCGTGCTCGCGACAAAGGCGGCAAGTCGCTGTGGGGCAGTCACTATCCGAGCTTCCCGCCAGTCATCTGCGCGCTGGCCGGTGCCTCGCGTAAGGCGCTCATTCGACGGCGAGACATCGCGATCTTGCTGCTCGAAGGCCACCCCGAGCTCGATCGCGCCTACGCGGTGAGGATTTCCTTCTGTCTCTTGGACGATCTGACGGCGCGCGGTCCCTTCGCGCCGATCTTCCGCACGGTCGGCGAGCCAGATCGGGCGGTGGATTGGCTGGGTGGGGGAGACGGCGATTGACCAAGAAGCTCGCCGTCTCGATTCCTCGCATTGCTCTCACCCCAGCCGAGGCCGCAGCGGCCATCGGGGTCGGCCCGGATTTCTTCGATGCCAACGTCGCGCCCGACCTGCGGTTGATCCGCCGAGGCCGCAAGCGCCTCGTCCCGGTCAGCGAGCTTGAACGTTGGACGACGGAGAACGCCGAACGGGTGCTGCGGGGGCGGTGACGTGGCGGCAGGCGAGCTTCTAGGCTCCTGGTCATGGCCGGAGCCGAGAACGAGAAAGCCCTGCGGGCAGTCCAGGCCGCGCAGGCAAAGTTCGAGCGCGAGCAGGGCAAGGCTCACGAGGCGCGGCGAAAGGCGTTCGCGAAGGCTCAGAAGGAAGGGCTTTCGCTGCGGCAGATCGGCGAGGGAGTCGGACTCCACCACACCCGCGTCAGCCAGATCATTCGGGGCACCAACTAGAACTAGAAATTTTGGAGAGTTTGACTCTCCAAAGCTGCTAGCCTCGAAGGATCGAAAAAGCGGCGACCCGCTGCGCTGTGAACGCGACGGGCCGCCTGACCACAAGGAGGCATTAGCTCCTCATGGCTGACGAGAACCCTAAGGGTCGCGCGTCGTGCGATCCCTCTTCCCCGGCAGGGGAGGACAGAAGAACTGAGAGCGCCGTTCTAGCGCTTCTCCTCGATGAACACCCGACTCGGCTCACGATGGACGAGCTGATCTTGGTGCTGCACGCAGATCCCGAGCGCGTCGACCCGGGGGACGCAGGGCGGCGGGCGGTGCAGGAGTTGGTCGGCGCCGCACTGGTTCATCGCGATGGTCGCTTCCTCGCTCCTTCGCGCGCTGCCCTTTACTTCGCCGCCCTGGACGTGGCCTGATGGCTCCCTACGAGAGTCTCGACCTGGCGCGTTGCTTTGGCGAGAACGTCTTGCTCACTCGACGGCTGGCCGACTTGTCCCAGGAAGAACTCGGATTCCTTGCCTCGCTGCACCGGACGGAGATCGGTCAGTTAGAGCGGGGCGTCCGTCTGCCACGCATCGACACGGTGATCAAGCTGGCGGGCGCTTTGGAAGTCCCGCCCGGCGACCTGCTCAAAGGCATGGCCTGGAAGCCAAGTCGAGCGCCGAACGGCAAGTTCATTACGCGCGCCCCGGCAAAGAGGAGGAAGGGCTGATGGATATCGCGGCGCAGTTCGGCGACAACCTCATTCGCTGCCGCAAGCTCGCGGATTTGTCTCAGGACGAGTTGAGCGTCATGGCTTCGGTCCATCGGACGGAGATCAGCCAGCTTGAGCGTGGCCTGCGAATCGCTCGCATCGACACGCTGGCGAAGCTGTACGGAAGCCTCGAAGTCGATCCGCGCGATTTGCTGGTGGGGATCGTTTGGACTCCGGGCGACATGCGGATCGGGCGTTTCAAGGAGCGGACCCCCGATGGCTGAGGGCATCCGAAAGCGACACTCAAAAGGTTGCAGCGCTCGCAATGGCGGGCGCTGCAACTGCAACGCTGGCTATGAGGCTTGGGTCTTCTCTAAGCGGGACGGCAAGAAGATTCGCCGCACCTTCGCCCAGAAGGCAGAAGCGAAGTCGTGGCGCGCCGATGCTCTCGGTGCGCTTTCGCGGGGAGGGTTGCGGGCGGCAAAGAAGGCCACGCTGGGGGAGGCATGGGCAGCATGGATCAAGGGCGCGCGGCACGGCTCAATTCCGAATCGGTCGGGCGACCCCTACAAGCGCGCCGCGCTGCGTTCGTACGAGTCGGGGATGCGGCTCCGGGTGCTGCCGCGATTCGCAGGCGTTCGCCTCACCGACCTTCAACGCTTCGACCTCCAAGAGTTCGCCGACGATCTGCTCGCCGATGGCTGGAACCCGTCAACGATTCAAGTCACCCTGCTTCCGGTCCGCGCGATCTACCGCCGCGCGCTCTCGCGCGGCGAGGTCGCGGTCAACCCTTGCAGTGGTCTCCAGCTTCCGGCCGTGCGCGGACGACGCGAGCGCTACGCGACTCCGGCAGAAGCCGAGGCGCTGATCGCCGCCGTCCCTGCCGCTGATCGGCCGATCTGGGCGACGGCGATGTACGGGGGCTTGCGGCGCGGCGAGTTGCAGGCGCTGCGCGCGGAAGACGTCGATCTCGCCAACGGCGTGATCCGGGTTGAGTTCGGCTGGGAGTATCGGGAGGGCCAGATTCCCCTCAAGTCGGATGCCGGTCGCCGCAAGGTGCCGATCAGCGCCGTCCTCCGGGACTTCCTCGACGCGAGGATCACCGCCAGCGGCTACAGCGGCCGCGACCGATTCTTTGGTCTTGCAAGGGGCGACAGCACGTTCGATCCCTCGAAGCTGACGAAGCGCGCTGACAAAGCTTGGAAGGACGCGGGGCTTGAGCGCATTACGCTGCACGAGTGCCGCCATACCTTCGCCTCTCTGATGATCGCCGCCGGGGTCAACGCCAAGGCGCTACAGACCTTCATGGGCCACGCCAACATTTCGATCACGCTGGATCGCTACGGGCACCTGATGCCGGGGTCCGAGGCCGAGGGAGCGCGGCTGCTTGATGCCTACCTCAGCGCCCAACGAAAGCGGGACGAGGAAGCCGCCCGCGCGGCTGGCGCGGTGCTTACTGGCGCACCAACTGGCGCATAGCTGGCGCACGGAAACGGCAAACCGCTTGCTCATGCGGGATTGCGCGCCCCGACTCGGCATGTACTTCATCTAGGGAAGGTGGCTTGTCGTGGGGCGCGTTGCATACCAGAGCCAAAGCTCTCTGGTGAGATCCGGCTATTGCCGGTAGCTCAAGGGGCTGACTGGCGCACGACTGGCGCACGAGACCATTGATCTATAGAATTTGATCGAAGCAACGAAGGGACATTTGGTTTTCTATCGAGAGGGGCCGGCGCTGGATGGGCAGTCAGACCCAAAAAGCCCGTATTGACCACCCTCTAGGATCTTTGTATAGGCTCCGATGCATAGCGGGAAGGTGCTTCATCACGGCAGGAACAAAAGAGGGAAGTCCATGAGCGAGACTACGGCTAGAGAGGCTCAGCCATCTGCCCGGACTCCAGATAACCCCGAGTTGGGGACTATCGGCGTTCAGATCGGCGAGCATCGCGTTCCAATCTCCAGCATTGAGCACTGGGTTGAGGAGGGCATGAATATCTTCCGCAGCACCGAGTTCGACTGCATCGGCGAAGCCGAGGATGCTTTTGAGGCCGTAAATGCCTTCGTCGACAACGCTGAGGATCTTTTTCGTTTTCTCGATGACCTTCACGATGCCGGCCGTGCAACCGAGGATGAGACGCGCCTGCTGATCAAGCTTTCTCGGCGTTTCTTTGAGATGTATGAGGCAATCGAGCTTGAGCGAGAGGCTGAAAGCAACCATCGAATTCCTAAACTGCTGCGACTTCTACGCCAACCCGCTCCCAGCCAACCTTCATGGCAGCCGCAGCAGCAAGTACCCGCCGGCTTCTCTCAGCCGTCGCACGCCTGACCGGCGATCCCGGTCGCAGCGTCCGTCACGGGTCGCTGTTCCGGATCGAGGTCGAGGCAAGCGACGGTAAGACTTGCGCTGTAACGGTGCAGGTCAACGACCACCGGGAACAACCGAGTAAGGCAGCGCTGAATGACATCGCCGATCGGCTCCGGGTCGAGCGCAAGGAGATTGCATCTGTTCTCGATAAATGGGGAGAAGCTGAGTTGCGAGAGCACCTAGGCAAACTGACCGCTGAGGAATTGCGCCAGCCGGCACATGGCCTATCTCCACGCTCCTAGTCAGCATTTCGATCACTCTGGATCGCTATGGGTACCTGATGCCCTGCTCGGAGGCCGAGGCTGCGGCCCTGCTCGATGCCTACCTGGGCGCCCAGCGAGAGCGGGCCGAGGAAGCCGCCTGCTCGGCTGGCGTGGTGCTGACTGGCGCACCAATTGGCGCATAGGTGGCGCACCGTGACGGCAAACCGCTTTGACAAGCGGCGCGTCCCCCCGGCCGAGATGTACTTGATCTGATGCGGATCGGAGCCGAGACCTCGGCGGTCGTCGGCGGCACGCCGCTGGTGCTGCTCGACCGGCTGGCCGATGGGCTGGCGGGGCAGGTCTGCGCCAAGCTCGAGTACTTCAATCCCGGCGGCTCGGTCAAGGACCGGATCGGGGTGGCGATGATCGACGCGGCCGAGGAGGCGGGGTTGGTGAAGCCGGGGCGCTCGGTGGTGGTGGAGCCGACCAGCGGCAACACCGGGATCGCGCTGGCGATGGTCTGCGCGGCCCGGGGCTATGAGCTGATCTTGACCCTGCCGGAGGGGATGAGCCGGGAGCGGGCGAAGCTGCTGCGCGCCTATGGGGCGGAGGTGCGGGAGACGCCGTCGCTGGGGGGGATGAACGAGGCCGTCGCCCTGGCCGAAGAGATCCGCGAGCAGCGCAAAGCCTTCATGCCGATGCAGTTCTCCAACCCGGCCAACGCCGAGGCGCACCGCCGTACCACGGCGGAGGAGATCTGGAGCGACACCGACGGGCAGATCGGCGCCTTCGTCGCCGGGGTCGGCACGGGGGGGACGATCACCGGGGTGGGGCGGATGCTGAAGGAACGGGCCCCCGAGGCGCTGGTGGTCGCGGTCGAGCCGGCCAGCTCGCCGGTGCTCTCCGGCGGCGCCCCCGGCCCGCACAAGATCCAGGGCATCGGCGCCGGCTTCGTGCCGGAGGTGCTGGACCGCTCGGTGATCGACGAGATCCTCTCGGTCAGCGACGAGGACGCGCTGGAGACGGCGCGGCTGGTCGCCCGCGAGGAGGGCGTCCTGGCCGGGATCTCCGCCGGCGCCAACATCAGCGCCGCGCTGGAGATCGCGGCGCGGCCGGCGCTGGCCGGCAAGCGGGTGGTGACGGTCGTCTGCGACTCGGGCGAGCGCTACATGTCCCTACCCTTCTTCTCACCATGAGCCGCTGGAGGAGAGTGGTGTCGGAGGTACGGGCGGATGTTGCCGCGGCGCGCGATCGCGACCCCGCCGCGCAGGGCGTCTCCACCTTCGAGATCCTCAGCAGCTGGGCCGGCGTGCAGGCGCTGCTGGCGCACCGGGCCGCGCACGCGCTGATGGGCGCCGGCGTGCCCGTGCTGCCGCGTGCGATCGCCTACATGACCCGCGCCGTGACCGGGGTCGAGATCCATCCCGCCGCGGTGATCGGCAGGGAGTTCTTCATCGACCACGGCGCCGGCGTGGTGATCGGCGAGACGGCCAGGATCGGCGACCGGGTGACGCTCTACCAGGGGGTGACCCTCGGCGGCACCGGCTTCCAGCGCGGCAAGCGCCACCCGACACTCGGGGACAACGTCACCGTCGGCTCCGGCGCCAAGCTGCTGGGACCGATCGACGTCGGCGACGGCGCCAAGGTCGGCGCCAACACGGTCGTCGTCGAGGACGTGCCGCCGGGGGCGACCGTGGTCGGCAACCCCGGCCACCCGGTGCGGGTGGAGGGCAAGCGGGTCGAGGGGCCCGACGCCGACTGGATCCACCTGCCGGATCCGATCGCCGAGGCGCTGAAGGCGCTCTCGGAGCGCATGGCCGAACTCGAGCGCCGCATCTCCGAGCTCGACGGCGGCAACGGTCCGGCGCCGGATTCGGCGGACATCCGGCCCCGCACCGGCCGCTCCTCGGCCGGCGGCTGACCCCCCGCCGGGGCGCTTTCCTGTCGCTGTACGCAACTAAAACGCCCCACCGGCGCCGGCCGGCCGCCTCTCTATTCTCGGAGGCGATGCTGCAGAGCGAGTTCGAGATCCCGGCCGAAGCCGACGCGACGCCAGGCGGGGCGCCGACCGAGGCCGGCGCCGACCGGGTCGAGCGACTGCTGGCGGGGCTCAACCCGCCCCAGCGCGAAGCGGTCGAGCACACGGAGGGGGCGCTGCTGGTCATCGCCGGTGCGGGATCGGGCAAGACCCGGGTCCTGACCCACCGCATCGCCTACCTGCTCGCCACCGGCGCCGCTCGTCCCGGCGAGATCCTCGCGATCACCTTCACCAACAAGGCGGCGGCGGAGATGCGCGAGCGCGTCGGCGATCTCGTCGGCCGCTCGGTGCGGGCGATGTGGGTGACCACTTTCCACTCCTCCTGCGCGCGGATGCTGCGCGCCGACGCCGAGCGCCTCGGCTACTCGCGCAGCTTCACGATCTACGACCAGTCGGACTCGCTGCGGATGCTGAAGCGCTGCTTGCGCGAGCTCGGAGTCGACCCGAAACGCTATCCGCCGCGGGCGATCCAGGCGAAGATCTCCGGCGCCAAGAACCAGCTGATCGATGCCGACACGTACGCCGAAACGGTCGGCAGCGTCTTCGAGGAAGTAGTCGCCGAAGCCTTCCCGCTCTATGAGAAGCGGATGCTCGAAGCGAACGCGATGGACTTCGACGACCTCCTGGTCCGCACCGTCAACGCGCTGGAGCTGTTCGAGGACGTGCGCGAGCGCTGGCGCCGGACCTTCCGCCACGTCCTCGTCGACGAGTATCAGGACACCAACCACGCCCAGTACCGGCTGCTGCAGCTGCTCGCCGCCGAGCACGGCAACCTGATGGTGGTCGGCGACGAGGACCAGTCGGTCTACGGCTTCCGCCACGCCGACATCCGCAACATCCTCGACTTCGAGCACGACTTCCCCGATGCGACGGTGGTCAAGCTGGAGCAGAACTACCGCTCGACGCAGACGATCCTCTCGGCGGCCAACGCGGTGGTCGAGCGCAACCGCGAGCGGCGGCCGAAGCGCCTCTGGACCGAAATCGAGGGCGGCGAGCTGGTCCAGCTCTCCGAACTCGGCGACGACCACGAGGAGGCGCGCTGGGTGGCGGCGGAGATCGAGCGGCTCGGCGAGGAGCACGGCGTCGCCCGCTCCGACGTCGCGATCTTCTACCGGACCAACGCGATGAGCCGGGCGCTGGAGGACACGCTGGTCCGTTTCGAGCTCCCCTACCAGGTGATCGGCGGCACCAAGTTCTACGACCGCGCCGAGGTCAAGGACGCCGTCGCCTACCTCAGCCTGCTGCTCAACCCCGCCGACCAGGTCTCCTTCTCGCGCATCGTCAACTCGCCGCGGCGCGGCATCGGCGACACCACCCAGGGCCGGCTCGCCGCCTACGCCAACACCGCCGGGCTGACGATCTGGGAGGTGATCGAACGGGCCGAGGAGGTGCCGGGGCTGAGCGCCGCCGCGATCAAGGCCGTCTCCCGCTTCTTCGAGACCGTCGACCTGCTGAAAGCGCGGGTCGATGCCGGCGCCTCGGTCGCGGACGTCCTCCAGGCCGTGCTCAGCGAGAGCGGCTACCTGGAAGCGCTGGAAGCCGAGCGCACGGTCGAAGCCGAGGGGCGGATCGAGAACCTCGAGGCGTTCGCCGAGGCCGCCGCCGAGTTCGACCTCAACCGCGAGAGCGAGGGGGAGAGCGAGGTGCCGCCGCTGGAGGAGTTCCTGCAGCAGATCTCGCTGCTCAGCGACCAGGACTCGATCGAGGAGCAGCAGGAGCTGGTCACCCTGATGACCGTCCACAACGCCAAGGGGCTGGAGTACGACACGGTCTTCGTGATCGGCTGCGAGGACGGCTCCTTCCCGCACATGCGGGCGCTGGAAGAGGGCGGCGAAGAAGAGGAGCGGCGGCTCTGTTACGTCGCCATCACCCGCGCCCGCCAGCGCCTCTACATGACCTGGGCGCGCGAGCGGCGCCTGTTCGGTCGCTCCGAGCACAATCTGCCCTCGCGCTTCATCGACGAGCTGCCGCCGGAGTTGACCGAGCGCCACCAGAAGGCCGGCGTCGGCAGCGCTGGCATGTCCTGGAGCACCCCGGCGGGAGGCAGCGATCCCGCCCAGCCGCTCGACCCCGGGCCGGCGCTGGAAATGCAGACCGGAGACGACGTCGTCCACGCCAGCTTCGGCGATGGCGTCGTCACCGGCGTCGAGCCCGGCGGCGTGGTCGTGGTCCGCTTCTCCAGCGACGGCTCCGAGCGCAAGCTGATGGCCGACTACGCGCCGATCCGGAAGCGCTAGCCCGGTGGCGGCCCGAGTCATCGACGGCAAGGCGGTCGGCGCCGCGGTGCGCGAGCGCGTGCGCGAGGAGGTTGCCGTCTACGCGGCCGAGGCGGGGCGGGCGCCGACGCTGGCGACCGTGCTGGTCGGCGCCGACCCGGCCTCGGAGATCTACATCCGCAACAAGCACCGCGCCTGCGAGGAGGCGGGGATGGGCTCGGTCCATCACGGTCTCGCCGCCGAGACGAGCGAAGCCGAGCTGCTGGAGCTGGTCGCGGCGCTCGGGCGCGACGGGGAGGTCGACGGGATCCTCGTGCAGCTGCCGGTCCCGGACCACATCGACCCCAACGCCGTGGTCGCGGCGATCGACCCGCGCAAGGACGTCGACGGCCTCACCCCCGTCAATGCCGGCCTGCTCGCCCACGGCACGCCGGGCCTGGTGCCGTGCACGCCCGCCGGGGTGATGGAGCTGCTGGCCCACGAGGGGGTCGAGCTGGAGGGGGCGGAGGCCGTCGTCGTCGGGCGCTCGAAGCTGGTCGGGGTACCGGTGGCGAGGCTGCTGCTGGCCGCCAACGCGACCGTCACCGTCTGCCACTCGCGCACCCGCGACCTCGCCGCCACCTGCGCCCGCGCCGATGTCCTCGTCGCCGCGGTCGGGGTGCCGGAGCTGCTCGGGGCCGACGCGATCAAGCCCGGGGCGGCGGTGATCGACGTCGGCATGAACCGCACCGACGACGGCCTTCGCGGCGATGTCGACTTCGAGGCGGCAGCCGGGGTGGCGAGCGCGATCACGCCGGTGCCCGGCGGCGTCGGGCCGATGACGATCGCGATGCTGCTGGTCAACACCTTGCAGGCGGCGCGGGCGCGCACTCTCTCCAGCCCCGTCTAGAAGGGTCGGCCAGATCCCCCTCGAATAGGGCCCTTGGTGGAGATAGGGTCGGATCACCGGCCCAGACAGAGTCGACGGAGGGATACGCGATGGACGTAGACAAGCTCAACACCGGAGAGAAGATCGCCGGGGTCTCGGCTGTCCTCCTCTTCATTTTCATGTTCTTCGATTGGTTCGGGGTGGAGATCTCCGGCGAAGGCGGGACCGTCTCCTTCGGCTCCGCCGCCGGCGGCAGCGCCTGGGACGCGCTCGAATTCATCCCGATCGTGCTCGTGATCGCGATCGTCGTCGCCCTGGTCAACGTCGCCCTGCGGCTCAGCGACTCCGAGTACGAGCCGCCGGTCTCGATGAACGTCGCGGTCGCGGTGCTCGGGGGCCTCTCGACGCTGCTGGTCCTGTTCCGGATCGTCGACCCACCGGGCTTCGGCACCTTCGGCGGCGTCTCGGTCGACGCCACCCTCGAATTCGGCATCTTCCTCGGCCTGATCGCCGCCGCCGGCATCGCCTACGGCGGTTACCGCGGCATGCGGGAAGAGGGGACGACCTTCAGCGGCACCGCTGACAAATTGTCTGGGGGTGGCCCCAGCGATCCGCCGCCACCGCCGTCTTCGACCCCACCGCCACCTCCGCCACCACCGCCTGCGACCTGACGAGCGCCTACGCCGCTCCGCCGCCGTCAGCCAGTCCTCGCGCGACCTGCTTGGCGAAGGCGATGATGGTCATCATCGGGTTGACGCCGACCGAGGTCGGGAAGAGGGAGCCGTCGGCGACGTAGAGGTCGCGGGTGCCGTGAACTGAGCCGTCGATGGCGCAGACGCCCTCGCGTTCGTCAGCGGCGATGCGGGCGGTGCCCATCGGGTGGAACGCCTCCAGTCGCAGCTCCGCGGGCTTGAAGGAGGTTGCCTCGAACTCGGCCAGGTCGCCGGGCTTGAGGACGCCGACGCGGGCGATGTTGGGGTAGACCTCGGCGGCGCCGGCGGCGAAGTGGACTTCGGCGGCGCGGGCGATGCCGAAGGCGAGGCGGTCGGCGTCGTCCTTGAGCAGCTTGTAGCTGGCCCGCAGCGAGCCCTCGGCGCCGAGCCCGACCCGGCCGGAGGATTTGTCGCAGAGGTGGACGCCGATCGAGCCGACGTGGCCGAAGTCGAGCATCGCCCGCTGGTGCGACTCGCCGGCGCCGAGCAGCCAGGCGCCGCCGAAGGCGAGCGGGGTGAAGGTGGCCTCGAGCAGGATCCCGGTCGGCTCCCACTGGTCGACGTAGTAGCTCTGCATGACTCCGTCCCAACCGCGCACTTCCTCCTCGTAGCGGGCGCCGACCCAGCAGGCGGGGTGGATGTGGAGGTTGCGGCCGACCTGCCTGCCGCCGAGCCCGGAGCGCAGCAGCAGCTCCGGCGTGCCGAAGGAGCCGCCGGCGGCGATCACGGCGCGCCGGGCGCGGACGCTGAAGGGCCGGCGCTTGCCGCCGGCGCCCCCGGCGGTGCAGCTGACGCCGACCGCGCGGCCGTTCTCGACCAGGACCCGCTCGACCTCGACGCCGGCGCGGATCCGCGCCCCGGCGGCGACGGCGCGGGGCAGGTAGCTGACGTGCATGCCGCGCTTGGCGTCGATCTCGCAGCCGAAGGGGCAGGAGCTGCACTGGGTGCAGTCGCCGGCGTTGCGGTGGATCGGGGCGCCGCTGGCGCCGAGCGCCGCTGCCCCCTCCATCGCCAGCTGGCCGTTGCGGCCCATCGTCTCCGGATCGAGCTGCTTGACGTGGAGGGTCTGCTCGGCCTCGGCGTAGTCGGCGGCCATGTCCTCCGCCCAGACGATGCCGAAGCGCTGCTTCCAGTCCGCCAGCACCGGCTCCGGAGCGCGGAAGCAGGTGCCCGAGTTGATCACCGTGGTGCCGCCGACCACCCTGGCGACAGGGACGGGAATCGGCGGCCGGCCTTCGGCGATCGTCAGGCCGCCGTCGCGGTAGAGCTCGGCGATCGCGTCGAGGTGGTCGCTCGGGTAGCTGTCGCGGTTGTAGTGCTGGCCGGCCTCGAGCACGATCACGTCGAGCCCGGCCGCGGCCAGCTCCGCCGCGGCGACGGCGCCGCCGGCCCCGGAGCCGACGATGACGACGTCGCACTCCTCACCTTCGCCGGGCGGCTCGGTGTCGCCCAGCGTTCCGGCCGGCTCGGGCAGCGACCCGTCGGCGGTGGCGCAGCGGATCTCGAAGCCGATCCGCTCCTGCACCTCGGGGGTGACCGCGTAGCCGAGCGTCGAGAAGAGCTTGGCCATCAGCAGCAGGTCGTGGTGGAGGGAGAGTTTCGAGCCCTCGAGCTTCTCGAGGAAGTCCTCCTGGGCGGCGGCGTCGAGGCGGCTGAAGCGCCAGGGGAAGGGCAGCCACTCGAAGGCGCGCAGGCCGAGCTTGAGCCGGGTCAGCACCCGCGGCGAGACCGAGCCGAGGAAGTTCGCCACCGGCCCGGAGACGTCGACGTCGCGCTCGGCCACCGGCAGGCCGTCGATGCCCGGCGCCATCGCCGCGCAGATCGCGCTCAGGGTCCGTTGCTCAGCGGCTGAAAGCCCCGGCAGGCGCTGTCAACCGGGGTCGGCGGGGCGGCCGATGCGGCCGGCGACGGCCCAGAGCCAGAGTGCGAGCACGGCGAGGAAGCCGTCGACGAGGAAGTTGAGCAGGTAGATGAAGACGTGTTCCTGGATCAGGAAGAAGGCGAGCGAGCCGAGCGAGGAGGCGGTCTTGCCGGCGGCAAGCACGAGCAGCAGGGCGCGGTAGCGGACGACGTCGGTCTGGGCGAGCAGGCAGATCGCGGTGATCACCACCATGTAGGCGAAGGCCAGCGCCAGCCAGAGGTACTCCTGGGTGTGCGGCGCGCGGGTGTCGTTGCCGAACCATTCGCCGACGTCGGAGATGACGTCGAGGACGCCGCTCGGCACGGCGACGAAGAGGATGCCGACGACGGCGAAGCTGAGCGCGAGCAGGCGCAGGTTGGCGACGACGAAACGCTCTGCGGCGGGCCCCTGCATCGGCGGGACAATAACTGGCTGTACAGCCAGTCGCCCTCTGCCCGGTACGCCCTCCTAGAATCACGCCGATGATCGACCGGGAGCAGGTGCTACATGTGGCGCGACTCGCACGTCTCAGGCTCTCCGAGGAGGAAGTCGAGACGATGACGGGAGAGCTGTCGGGGATTCTCGAGCACGTCGACCGGATCGGCAGGTTGGATCTGGAGGGGGTGGAGCCGACCTCGCATGTGGTGGCGCTGGAGAACGTCCTGCGGGCGGACGAGCCGCGGCCGAGCCTGGCCCCGGAGGTCGCGCTGGCGTCGGCGCCGGAACCGGTCGAGGGAGCTTTCCGCGTGCCCTCGCCGCAGGCTGACGCTTGATGTCGGAGCTGCTGAGACTGACCGTCGCCGAGGCGGCGGCGAAGATCGCGGCCGGAGACGTCTCCTCCGAGGAGTACTTCGCGGCCTGGCACGCTGCCGCGGCCGGAGACGAGCTGAACGCCTATCTCTGGCAGGTCGAGGATCCCTCCAACTACGAGGTCGAGGAAGGCCCGCTCGGCGGGATCCCGGTCGCGGTCAAGGACATCTTCTGCACCGAGGGCGCGCCGACCACGGCCGGCTCGCGGATCCTCGAGGGCTACCGGCCGCCCTACACGGCGACCGCGGTGCGGCGGCTCGACGCGGCCGGCGCGCGAGTGCTCGGCAAGACCAATATGGACGAGTTCGCGATGGGGTCCTCGAACGAGAACTCGGCCTACGGACCGGTGCTGAACCCCTGGGACCGCGGGCGCGTTCCGGGCGGCTCCTCCGGCGGCTCGGCCGCCGCCGTCGCCGGCGGCCTGGCGCCCTGCGCGATCGGCACCGACACCGGCGGCTCGATCCGCCAGCCGGCCTCGCTGTGCGGGATCGTCGGCTTGAAGCCCACCTACGGGGCGATCTCGCGCTACGGGATGATCGCCTTCGCCTCCTCGCTCGACCAGTGCGGGCCGCTGACCCGCGACGTCACCGACGCGGCGCTGCTGCTGGCGGCGCTGCAGGGCCGGGACCCCTGCGACTCGACCTCGGTCGGGATCGAGGCCGGGATCGTCGCGCCCAGCCGCGAGGACCTCAGGGGCCTGCGCTTCGGGGTGCCCGGCGAGCTGGCCCGCGACAGCTTCGAGGCCGGCGTTCGCGAGGTCTTCGAGGCGACGCTGGCGCGGATCGAGGCGCTCGGCGGCGAGATCGCCGAGGTCTCGCTGCCCAATGCCGAGCACGGAATCTCCGCCTACTACGTGCTCGCCCCGGCCGAGGCCTCCTCGAACCTGGCCCGCTACGACGGCGTCCGCTACGGGATGCGCTCCGAGCGCGCCGGCGACCTGCTGGAGATGTACGAGACGACCCGGGCGGAGGGCTTCGGGCCCGAGGTCAAGCGGCGGATCATGCTCGGCACCTACGCGCTCTCCTCCGGCTACTACGACGCCTACTACGGCCAGGCCCAGAAAGTCCGGACCCGGATCGCCGAGGACTTCACAGGCGCCTTCTCGGCGGTCGACTTCGTCGTCACCCCGACCTCGCCCTCGGTCGCCTTCGGGCTCGGCGAGAAGACCGCCGACCCGCTCTCGATGTACCTCAACGACTTCTTCACGGTGCCGATGAGTCTGGCCGGCATCCCGGCGATCTCGATCCCCGCCGGCCTGGCCGAACCCGAAGGCGGCGGCTCGCGGCTGCCGGTCGGTTTCCAGATCGCGGCCCCCGCCTTCGCCGAGCAGAAGCTGCTGGAGGCGGCCTACGCGCTTGAGCGGGGGATCGGCTTCGACGCCAGGCCGGAGTCCGAGGATGGCTGAGCTGGAGGCGGTGATCGGGCTGGAGATCCACGTCCAGCTGGCGACCAGGACGAAGATGTTCTGCGGCTGCGAACTCTCCTTCGGCGACGAGCCCAACGTCCACACCTGCCCGATCTGCCTCGCCCATCCCGGGGTGCTGCCGGTGCCCAACGAGCAGGCGATCCTCTACGCGCTGCAGATCGCCGCGGCGCTGGAGTGCGAAGTCGCACCGCGCTCGATCTTCCACCGCAAGAACTACTTCTATCCCGACAGCCCCAAGGCCTACCAGATCAGCCAGTTCGACATTCCGCTCGCCAGCAACGGCAAGCTGGGGGACGTCCGCATCCACCGCGCCCATCTCGAGGAGGACGCGGCGAAGATGATCCACGTCGGCGAGTCGGGCCGGATCCACGGCTCCGGCGCCTCGCTGGTCGACTTCAACCGCGGCGGCACGCCGCTGGTCGAGATCGTCACCGAGCCCGACCTGCGCGACGCCGCCGAAGCCGCCGAGTGGGCGCGGCTGCTGCGCGAGACCGTGCGCCAGCTCGGCGTCTCCGACGTCAACATGGAGGAGGGGAGCCTGCGCATCGACGCCAACGTCTCGGTGCGCCCAGCCGGCTCCGAGGTGCTGGGGACCAAGACCGAGCTGAAGAACATGAACAGCTTCCGCTTCGTTCAGCGCGGCGTCGAAGCCGAGCTCGAGCGCCAACGCGAGCTGATCGCGGCGGGAGGGACGGTGACCCAGGAGACCCTCCACTTCGACCCGGTCAGCGGCAGCCTCACCTCGCTGCGCTCGAAGGAGGAGTCGCACGACTACCGCTACTTCCCCGAGCCCGACCTGGTGCCACTGGCGCCGACCGAGGCGATGCTGCGCGAGGCGCGCGAGTCGCTGCCGGAGCTGCCGGCGGCGCGGATCGAGCGCTACCGGGCGGAGATGAGCCTCGCCGCCGATGTGGCAGCCAGTCTGGCCGCCGACCCCGCGACGGCCGCCTATTTCGAGCAGACCGCGGCGGCAGCCGACGGGGTTGAGGCCAAGGTCGTCGCCAACTGGGTGATCGGCGAGCTGGCGGCGGCGCTGCGCCAGGAGGACGAGGAGGTCGCCGCTGCCGACTCCAGGGTCGACCCCGACGGCCTCGCCGCCCTGGTGACGATGGTCCAGGAGAAGAAGATCTCCCACGGCAGCGGCAAGACCGTGCTGGCGGCGCTGGTCGCCCAGGGCGGCGACCCGGCCGCGATCGTCGAGCGCGAGGGCCTCGCCCAGATCTCCGACAGCGGCGAGCTGGAGTCGATCGTCGCCGCCGCCGTCGACGCCAACCCGGAGGCCGCCGAGCAGATCAAGGGCGGCAACCCGAAGGCGATCGGCGCCATCGTCGGCACCGTCATGCGCGAGACCAAGGGCCGGGCCGACGGCGGCGAGGTCAACCGGCTGATCAAGGAGAAGCTGGGGATCTAGGGGCGCCTGGGGGGCGAGGTTGTGTCCTTCGGACCCCTAAGGGGTCGTGACAATCGCAGAAGCGGTGGTCTATCTGGCGTATGCGGATGTGCTGCGGGCGTTGATAGCGCTCGCAGCGAAGCTCGCGGATCGCTAGGCACCCCGCAACAAAAAACGGCCCCGGGCGGTCTATGCCCGGGGCCGTCTGTGACCACCGCAGATGACCGAAACTTTAGCGCTGCATCCGAGGAGATGCTGAGCGAGGGAGAAATGAGTCATTCGGCACTTTGTAACATCTTGTTACAAGCTTGCTATGGTGGACTTCATGGCCTGGAACGTCGTCATCGCCGGTGGTGGATTTGGTGGGGCGGCGGCTGCGCGGGAGCTGGAGAAGACGATGCCGAAGCAGTCGGCGCGGCTGCTGCTCGTCAACGAGACCAACTTCATGCTCTACACGCCGTTTTTGCCGGAGGCCGCGGCGGGGACCCTGGAGCCGCGCCATGTGGTGACGCCGCTGCGCGACATCCTCAAGCGCACCTATCTGCGGCTGGGCTCGATCGTCGGTCACGACCCGGCGGCGAAGACGGTCGAGCTGCGGGCCAAGTACGGCGAGACGGAGACGTTGCCCTACGACCAGCTGCTGCTCTCGCTGGGCTCGGTTTCGCGGACGCTGCCGGTGCCGGGGCTGGCCGAGCATGCGATCGGCTTCAAGGGCCTCGCCGACGCGATCTGGTTGCGCAACCACGTCGTCGAGACGCTCGAGGAAGCCAACGCGACCGAGGACCCGGCGCGCCGCGACGAACTCCTCACCTACGTCTTCGTCGGCGGCGGCTACGCCGGCCTGGAGGCGCTGGCCGAGCTGCAGGACTTCGCCGCCGACGCGATGGAGAGCTACCCGCGCGCCCGCCTGCACGGCATGCGCTGGGTGCTGGTCGAGGCGACCGGCCGGGTGCTGCCGGAGATCGACCCGCAGCTGGCCGACTACGCGCTGCGCGAGCTGCGCGGGCGCGGCATCGACATCCGCCTGGAGACGACGCTCGACCAGGTCGAGGCCGATTCCGCCCGCCTCTCCAGCGGCGAGACGCTGCCGACCCGCACCGTCGTCTGGACCGCCGGCGTCGCCCCGCAGCCGATCCTCAAAGACCTCGGCCTGCCGCTCGACGAGCGCGGCCGAGTCCCGGTCGACGAGCACCTGCGGGTGCGGGGGCTGGACTCGGTCTGGGCGATCGGCGACTGCGCCGCGGCGCCCGACCCGCGCGGCGGCATCTGCCCGCCGACCGCCCAGCACGCGGTCCGCCAGGGACCGGTGGCGGCGCGCAACATCGCCGCCGAGCTGGGGATCGGGACCCCCGAGCGGTTCGAATACCGCAGCGAAGCCTCGTTCGTCAACCTCGGCCGCTACAAGGCGGTGGGCCGGATCGGTGACCGCACCTTCCGCGGCTTCCCGGCCTGGTGGCTGGCCCGGACCTACCACATGAGCCAGATTCCGGGGCCTGCTCGCAAGGCCCGCGCGGTGCTCGACTGGACCGCCGGCTTGCCCTTCAAGCGCGACATCTCCGAGGTCGGCTCGATCGGCCACCCGAAGCGGCTCGGCTAGGCGCCTTTCACCTGCAGGCTGACGCTCATGCCCTGCTCTTTGTGGGTGGGGAGGCTGCACCAGAGCTGGTAGGTGCCGGCGGCGAGGGTGAAGCGCGCGGTGCGGCGCTCTTTCGGCCCGGCCTCGGAGATTTCCAGCGGCGGACCTTCCTCGCCTTCGCGCTGAATCCTCAGGTCGTGGGAGTCCGAGCCTTCGTTGTTCAGCTCGACGATCACTTCTCCCGGATCGAGCGGTTCGGAGTTGGAGAGGATCAGTTTCCACTCTTCGGCTCTGACGCTGAGCCGCGCGATCGTCACCGCCGGAGCACCGGGCTGGGTTGCCGGCGTTGGAGCCGGAGCGGCTGCCGGGGCCGGCGGGCTGGTGGCTGCCGGCGCTGCCGGCGCCGGCAGCGGCGCGCAGGTCCACCAACGCTTGGTGCGGACCAGGCGCCGCGGGCGGCCGTCCCGCTTGACCCGCTCGACGATCCGCTTCGAGTGCCGTTGCCAGGTGCAGTCCGCGGCCGCGGCCCGAGCGTCGCCGCGCAACGATCCCGAGCCAGGGACGAGGCCGAGGGCGACGGCCAGCGCCAGGACGGCGACGGCCGCGAGGGCCCTGCTCACGCTTTCACCAGCGTCGGCCGCACGAAGCCCGAGGCGCCGGGGATGATCGGGCCGGCGTCGTGGCCGAGCCACTGCTCGAGCAGCGCGCAGTACATCGCCCGGAAGTCGCTGGTGGCGCGCAGGTTCTCGTCGCCGTCGAGCTGCGCCAGGCCGGGGAACTCGCCGACCATCTCACCCTTGGCTTTGGAGCCGATCACGAAGGCGCAGCCGGCGGCGCCGTGGTCGGTGCCGGCCGATCCGTTCTCCTGCGGTCGCCGTCCGAACTCGCTCCAGAGCTCGGTCAGCACCCGGTTGGCGAGGCCGCGGTGCTCGAGGTCGCGCTGGAAGGCGAGCAGCCCCTCGCAGGTCTCGCGCAGGTTGCGGTCGAGGTCGGTTGCCTGGTCGGCGTGGGTGTCGTAGCCACCGGCGGCGCGGATCGTCACCGCCCGCATCGGCAGCCCGGCGGCGAGGAAGTTGGCGAGCCCGGCGAGCTTGTGGGAGAAGTAGGTGTCGGGATAGGCGACCGGGCTGGTGATCTCGCCGATCCCGTCGAGGTCCTGGCGCAGCTTGTCGGTCTGGGCGGTTGCGTGGCGGACCTGGGTCAGGCTCGCGGAGTCGGATGGGAGGGCGCCGAAGCGGGCGAAGCTGCGGTACATCTCGGCGCTGACCGGGTCGCTGACCGCCGACCAGAGGTCGAAGCCGTCGACGCTGTCGATCGCCGCCACCGGCTTCTCGGCGGTGGCGATCATCGGCGAGAGCGAGCCGTCCATCGAGAGCCCCTGGAGCGGGTTCTCGGCGTCGCCGACCGCGTCGATGTAGCGGCCCAGCCAGCCGGTGCGGAAGCCGACCGCGAGCTCGCCGACCTCGTAGAAGTGGCGCGAGGTGAAGTGCGACTGGTCGGGGTGGTCGTAGCCGATTGCCGGGAAGGCGCTGACCTTCCCCTCGGCGTGCAGGGTCGCCAGGCTGGCCGCGGCCGGGTGCCAGCGCAGCCGCGGGTCCTCGGTGAAGGCGGTGCCGGCATCGGGCGCGAGGGCGAGGTTGGGACGCAGCTGGGCGTAGCGGGGGTCGCCGACCGGGGCCAGCACGCTGAGCGAGTCGACGCCGCCGTCGAAGAAGACCGAGACCAGCACTTTGTCGGTCGACGCCGCCTGGGCGATGCCCTGCTCGAAGGCCGAGAGCGGGATCTTCGAGGCGCCGTAGACGGCCAGCGCCAGCCCGGCGGCGCGGGAGAGGAAGGTGCGGCGCGAGAGCCCGGTCCCGGCCGGCTCCGGCATCCCCGGCTCGATCAGCGGCAGCCCTTTGCCGGCTTCCGCTGCGGCGGAGCGCAGCAGCTGGGAGCGGGTGTAGTCGCCGCAGCAGTTGTGCGAGCTCGCGGTCATTGCAGGATCGTGTCCGGGCCGATGCCGATCAGCTGCAGCAGGGCGTTCTGGCGCATCGCCCGGTAGGGGCCGCGCTGCCAGGCTGGCCGCGACCAGCCGCTCGGCCCGCTGGGCGAAGTCGAGCAGCTCGGCCCTGTGTTCGGCCCGCAGCGCCGGCGAGCCCCAGGCGGCGAGCGCTCGCGCCAGCGCTTCCTCGGCCGTCTCGGTGGTGCTGTAGGAGCCGCCCCAGGCATCGACCGAGATCTCGTCGAGGGCGTAGTGGACGAGGTTCCAGCGGGCCCGCATCCGCGAGGTGTCGAGCCAGCGCGCGTCGTCCCAGCCGGAGACGTTCGGCGGACGGAAGAGGATCTGACCGGCCGGTTCGCAGAGCCAGCGCCAGGCGTCGGTGTCGATCGGGCGGCCGAGCGCCCGCAGCATTCCGGCGAGCTGAACCACCGGCGGCTTCACCATCGCCGGGCCCAGGTAGAGATCGGGGCTCATCAGGATTGCCTCCAGCACCGGCCGGATCTGCCAGCCCGAGCCGCGGTAGCTGTTCATCAGTTCGTCCCCGACCGGCCCGGACGGTGGCTGTGGCACGAAGTAGCTCCAGAGCTTGTCGACGAAGAAGGAGGGGTGGAGGGGGTGTTCGACGCAAAGTCGGCAGGCGTCTTCCCAGCCCCAGTTGCCGGTCTGCTCGAAGACCGTCTTGTTGTTGGCGTCATGGCGTTTGGGGTCGAAGCGGAAGTTGAAGGCGCCCTGTTCGCCGGACCAGTCGTTGCGCCAGCCGGTCAGCGCCCGCGCCTGCTCGCGGATGTCGTCCTCGCTGTAGGCGCCGCGGTCGGCGCCGAGGCTGAACAGCTCCATCATCTCCCGCGCGTAGTTCTCGTTCGGCGCGCCCTTGCGATTTTCGGCCCCGTTCAGCCACTGCAGCATCGCCGGGTCGACCGTCACCGCCCTGAAGAGGTCGAGGAAGGAGCCGAAGCAGGCCGAGCGGAAGAGGTTGGACTGGTCGATCATCTGCTGCTGTTTGGAGACTCCGTCGAGCGAGGTCGCGAACCAGTCGTGGAAGACCAGCGCCATCCGCTCGACCAGCGGCTGGTCGGTCCTGACCATCCGGTCCAGCCACCAGAGGTGGTCGTGTCCCCAGGCGTCGGCGGGGGCGATCGGCAGGCCGTCGTCGTCGACCGGCGCCGGCCCGGAAAGGGTGGCGGCGCCGCTGGGACGGGTCAGCGACTGGACCGCGCCGACCAGGCCCAGCGAGGCGAGCTGCTCCGCCTGGCCGGGGACTGGGCCGAAGCCTGCCCGGTTCAGCAGCCGCAGCGCCTGCGCGGTGCCAAACGGCCCTTGGTAGGCGCCGGCCGGCCGGGTTTCGCCGCTGGGCGCCGATGCGCCGCCGCCGGCCGCCGCCGGGGCGCTGCTCGCCGGCTTCCTCCCCGGTCCGCGGAAGTGGTTGCGGCGCGGCCTGTGGCGGTGGCGGACGATGTAGCCCTGCAGCCGCCAGCCGCCCTGGCCGTCGGGCACCCAGCGGAAGTGCTTGTCCTTCCAGGCGCGACGACGGCGACGACGATGCTCCCGTTTCGGTTTCGCCGCGCTCTCTGGAGTTCGTGGAATCGCCATGCCGAGGGGGTCCCACCCGGGCCCCTTCCCCTGGTTGTCGGTCCTCCTATGGGCGCCTTTAGGCAGATTCGTCTGTCTGGACGTTCGACCCATGTCCGCCGACCCGTCAAAATGGGCGCATGGAGTACCTCGTCATCGCCTTCTTCTTTGGCCTCGCCACCGGCATCATCGCCAAGGGCAAGGGCAGCTCCTTCTGGATCTGGTTCGTGATCGGCATGGTCCTGCCGCTGCTCGGCCTCGTCGCCGTGATCCTCTACCGTCGCGAGAAGGACGAACCCGAACGCCAGTGCCCCAACTGCGGCAAGGCGCTCAAGCTCTACGTCCAGGTCTGCCCCCGCTGCGGCACCGACCTGTACCTGCCGGACCCGGCGGCGGTCAGGCATCCGGGCGTGCGGTAGAGGGTCCAACGGATACAGATCGTTGGGACGGCCGAGGGTTCGGGACCTACGAAGGAAGACGCAACGGGGTGGGCCTTCCCTCGCAGGTGGGAGGTGGCGCGATGCGTTTGTGAAGCCGGCCTACCGCAGCCAGGTCCTGACAATCGCGTTCGCGAACCCCACCCCGTAGCGGAAGACCGCCGGCTTCTTCGAGTGCCCGTGCAGCCGCTGTTCGACCGTGATCGGGATCTCCTTGGCGGGGATGCCGCGCTTGATCGCCTCGATCATGAACTCGGAGGTGTGGAACTGCTCCTGGCGCAGGACGAGCTGGGGGAGGACGCTGGTGCGGACGGCGCGGTAGCCGTTGGAGCAGTCGGTGACGTGGGTGCGGGTGATGAAAGAAACGAGGCGGTTGAAGAAGACGATCCCGAGCTCGCGGGCGAAGTGGTTGCTGTCGGCGTGGCCGAGCACGCGGGAGCCGTGGGCCATGTCGACCTCGCCGTCGAGGACCGGTTTGACCAGGCGCTCCATCTCGGAGGGCAGGTGCTGGCCGTCGGCGTCGAGGGTGACGACGATCTCGGCGCCGGATTCGACCATCAGCCGGTAGCCGGTGCGCAGGGCGGCACCGCCGCCGCGGTTGGTGACGTGGCGGGCGACCGCGGCGCCATGGGAGGCGGCGACGTCGCCGGTGCCATCGCGCGAGCCGTCGTCGACGACCAGGACCTCGGTGGCGAGGCCGCAGACTTGACTCGGCATCTGGTCGAGCACGTGGCCGATGTTCTCGGCCTCGTTGTAGGCGGGGACGAGGATCGCGATCTTGCCGCGGAAGCGCTCCGGCAGATCCGCCTGGCGGAACTCCTCCCAGGCCAGCCCCTCCAGCGCCGCCGAGAGCTGGCGCGAGTTGCGCGCCGCCACCGAGAGCGCCCGCAGGATCAGGAAGAAGAGGATGAAGATGGCGAAGACGGCGAGGCCGAGGATGCGGCCGCCGTTGCCCTTTTCGAAGGAGAAGGCGGAGAGCAGCTTGTCGGTGATTTCGGTGCCCGAGACCAGCGCCAGCCCGAGCCCGGCGGCGAGCAGAAGCAGAACGTCGACGTTGCGCAGGGAGCGGCGGCGGAGGATCGCGTAGGCGACAAGTCCGATCGCGAAGATCAGCCCGCCGCTGCGGAGCGCCGTCAGTTCGGCGGGGAAGATGCCTGCTCTGGGGACCATTCGCGACCGGAGGATATGGCCGCGACCCCCCGTGACAGCGCCAGGGCGGCAACTGGGAAGACGAGCGTCATCAGCACCTCGTTGCGCCGCGGGGCGGCCAGCGAGGCGGCGCCGATCGCGGTGACGAGCAGAATCGGCGTCGCCAGGGCGACCAGATCCCACCAGCGCCGGCGCACGCCCAGCAGGACGAAGCCGGCCAGGCCGAGGGCGACGAGCAGGATCTGGACCGCCCGCCCGAGCCCGCTACTCATCGCCGCGCCGACCCCGCTGCTCCACATGCGGCCGACCTTGCGCGCCGTCATCGCCAGGTAGCCGGCCGGATCGTCGCCGAAATAGGTCGAGAAGTTCTCCTTGCCGATCTTGCCGAGGGCGGCGTCGCGTGAGAGCTCGGGATAGCGTTCGGCGACGCGGTCGAACAGCGGCGTCGGGTCGACCGCGTCCAGCGCCGCCGAGTTCGGCGCCAGCTCGCGTCCCCGGTAGCGCTTCACCAGCAGCGCCTTGACCCGCTGGTATTCGCCGTCGGCGGGCAGGAAGGTGCCGACGTAGAGCGCCTTGCCGCTGCCGGTCGAGATCGGCACCACGCGTCCCAGCACGTCGACGTTGCGGATCGTCCAGGGCACGATCGGCAGCAGCAGGGCGAGCACGAGCAGGCCGGCTCCGGCCAGGCCGGGGCGCCAGCCGCAGGCGCGGCCGACACGAATCGCGGCGAGGACGACGAAGGCGGCGCCGACAAAGAGGTACTCGGGCCGGAACATCGCGGTCAGCCCGAAGAGGAGGCCCGGGAGCAGCCAGGCCGACAGGCGTTCTCGTTCGCCTGCCCAGAGAAATGCGAGCACGGCCGCGGGCAGGGTGAGGATCGCCGGCGGCTCGCTCATCAGCTCGCTAGTGGAGTGGATGAACGGCGGGTAGACGGCGACCGCGAAGGCCGCCAGCAGGCCCACCGAGCGACCTCCCAGGCGCTCGCCGAGCAGGAAGACGACGAGGATCGCGGCGACGCCGAGCAGCGCCTCGACGATCCGGGCGGTCCCTTCGCGGGCGCCGCCGGTCGCGTAGAAGCTGGCGGCGTAGAGCAGCGGTGCCCCCGGCGACCAGTCGCTGGAGTCGCGGAACTCGGGACCGCCAAAGCTCCCTTCCTCGTAGAGAGCCTGGGCCAGCGCGTAGTAGGCGTGCGAGTCGTCGGCCGGGTTGGCGACCGGGTTGGCGACGACGTAGGCGCGGGCGCCGAGGCCGACGACGGCGATCAGCGCCAGCAGGATCAGCGTCTTCTTCCCATGGCGCTGCGGCAGGGCACGGATGCGTTCGGCGACGGCGGTCAAGGCTGGCTCAGGCTATCCCCGCGCAGGGCGGCGGGCCGCGGCGGCGAAAAGTGCTGGCGAAAGTCAACCGAACTAGGAGACACCGATGCGTCGAACCCTGCTCATCCTCGCCGCCGTCGCCGCCTGCGCGACCCTTGGCCTGACCGCGACCGCCGGCGCCAAGACGCCGGCGCAGACCTGCACGGCCAGCTCGCCCAACGTGATCGGCCACACCGTCAAGGGCACGCTCAGCTCCAGCAACGTCGATCCCTCGCAGGCGCGTTTCGCGACCTGCGCCCGCGCCAGGGAAGTGATGGTGAAAACGACCGAACTGCGGATCGAGATGCCGCGCTCGACCAAGGCCTTCTACTGCGTGCCGACGGTCAAGTCGACCGCACCCGACGTGGTCGCCTACAAGTGCACCTTCAAAGGCGCCGACACCGCGACCTTCATCAAGCTGGTCTTCCAGGTCAAGTACGACCAGGACTAGGGCGCATCTGGCGTCGGAGCGGGAGGGGCGCCGTCCTGGCGCCTCTCCCGCAAGGCGCTCCAGATCCAGACCGCCCCGACCGCTGCCAGGGCGGCAATCAGCGGCAGCATCACCAGCAGCCGCCGCGGCGAGGCGACCAACAGGGCGCTGAGCGCGGTGATCGAGGCGAAGATCGTCGTCAGTACCAGCGCCTCCCAGCGGCGGCGCCAGGCGAGTACGGCGAGGCCGAGCAGGCCGAGGCCGACCAGCGCCCAATGGAAGATCTCCCAGCCCGGCTCTCGCATCACGTCGCGCGGCCCGTGCAGCCAGACCCGGCCGACCTTCCTCGCGACGAAGCCGGCGTACTCGAGCGGCTCTTCGCTGACGTCGTCCCAGAGCTGCTCGCGGCCCATCCGCGAGAGCGCCCGGTCGGTTTCCAAGTCCGGGTAGCGGTGTGCGGCCAGCGTCGCCAGGATCTGCTCGAGACGCAGCTTCTGGACGGCGTCTGGGCCGAACAGGTCTGGATGGCGCGCCACCACCTCGGCCCCGACCCGCTCCGGGTCGCCGTCGGACGGCAGGTAGGTCCCGGCGAAGAGGACCTGGCCGCCGCCAGTCGAGATCGGCACCAGGCGGTCCAGTGCGGCGGCATTGCGGATCGTCCAGGGAGCGACGATGACGATGACGCCGGCCAGCAGCACCGCGGCTTGGGCGAGTGAGCGGCGCCAATCTGTGCGGACGTAGCGGACGAAGACGACCAGGCCCAGCAGGAAGGCCACGCCGAGGTACTCGGGCCGGACCATCGCCGTTGCCCCGAACAGGGCCCCGGGAAGGAGCCAGGACGCGACGCCGGCCCGATCCCGCGCCCAGAACATCGCCAGGACCGCCCCCGAGAGCAGCGTCGCCGCCAGCGGCTCGCTCATCAGCATCCCCTGGTACTCGACCAGCGCCGGGTAGACCGCGACCGCGGCCGCTCCAACCAGTCCCGCCACGACGTTTGATGCCTTAAGCCGGTCAGGGGCGGCATAAGGCATCACTCGTGAGAGACGACGGCCGAGCAGATAGGTGAAGAGGATCGCCAGCGAGCCGATTAGGGCCAACACCACCCGCGCCAGGCGCTCGTGGACACCACCCGTCACCTCGTAGGCGCCGGCGACCAGGAGCGGCAGGCCGGGGGAGTAGTTGCTCGACGGTTGCGTGGCGGTCGCGCCGACCGTGAAGCCGTCGCCCTGCTCGAGATTGGCCGCGATCGCCGCGTAGGCGGTGGCGTCGTAGACCGGCGCCCGGCCGTCCCAGGCCTCGCCGACCCGCAGGCCGACGCCCAGCAGGAGGATCGCGACCAGCGCCGCCAGGCCCACCCGACCCCCGTTGCGCGTCGCCAGCCCGGTCACCATCGGGCGGATGCTATGGCGCCTGGACCGGGTCCCTCGCGCCGCCCCCATCGCCCCTGTCAGCTACTCTGCCGCGCCTATGAGAATCCTCATCCTCGGGGGTGACGGATACCTGGGCTGGCCGACGGCGCTGCGCTTCTCGGCTCGCGGTCACGAGGTTTCCGTCGTCGACAACTTTTCGCGCCGTCGCTGGCACGAAGAAGCCGGAACCGGCTCGCTGACCCCGATCGCCGATCTTGAGCAGCGCATCGCCGCCTGGAAGGAGATCTCGGGCAGGGAGATATCCCGCCACATCGGTGAGATCGAGAACGGCGACTTCCTCGAAGAGGTGGTCGCCGAGACCCTCCCCGAAGCGGTCGTCCACTACGGCCAGCAGGCTTCGGCGCCCTACTCGATGGCCTCGCGCAAGAAGGCGGTCGAGACCCAGCAGGCCAATGTGATCGGCAACCTCAACCTGCTCTTCGCGATCCGCGACCACGTCCCCGACTGCCACCTCGTGAAGCTGGGGACGATGGGGGAGTACGGCCAGCCCAAAATCGATATCGAGGAGGGCTATATCGAGATCGAACACAAGGGGCGCACGGACACGCTGCCGTTCCCGAAGCTGCCGGCCTCGCTCTACCACTGCTCGAAGGTCCACGACTCGACCAACATCCACTTCGCCTGCCGCACCTGGGGCCTGCGCGCCACCGACCTCAACCAGGGCGTCGTCTACGGGATCGACACCGAGGAGACCGCCCGCGACGAGCGCCTGATCACCCGCTTCGATTACGACGAGGTCTTCGGCACCGTGCTCAACCGCTTCTGCCTGCAGGCGGTCATCGGCCACCCGTTGACGGTCTACGGCGCCGGCACTCAGATACGCGGCTTCCTCAACATCCGCGACACGCTCTCCTGTGTCGAGCTGGCGGTCGAAAACCCGGCCCCGCGCGGCGACTTCGTCGTCTACAACCAGTTCACCGAGCAGTTCTCGGTGCTGGAGCTGGCGCAGCTGGTCAAGCACGCGGGCGAGCACCACCTCAAGCGCGAGGTCGAGATCGAGCACTACCCGAACCCGCGGGTGGAGAAAGAGAAGCACTACTACAACGCCGTTAACACCAAGCTGCTCAAGCTTGGCCTCGAACCCACCCTCCTGAAAGAGGAGCTGGTCGAGTCGATGATCGAAAAGATCGAGCGCTACAAGCGAAACGCGATCGAGGACCACATCGACCCGCGCATCCGCTGGAACCCGGCGAAATCGCCTGCTGGCCAGGCGTAGCGCCACTGGTACCATCGCCAGTCCGATGAGAGCCGCGGACACGTTGATGGAATCGCTGAAGGCCGAGGGCGTCAAGGACGTCTTCGGGATCCCCGGCGGGGCGAACCTGCCGACCTACGACGCGCTGGTCGACGCCGACTTCCGCCACGTCCAGGTCCGCCACGAGCAGGGCGGCGGCCACGCCGCCGAGGGTTACGCCAAGGCCTCGGGCCGGGTCGGGGTCGCTTTCGCCACCTCGGGCCCGGGCGCGACCAACCTGGTCACGGCGATCGCCGACGCGATGCTGGACTCGGTCCCGACCGTCTTCATCACCGGCCAGGTCCGCACCGAGCTGATCGGCACCGACGGCTTCCAGGAGGCCGACATCCTCGGCGCCACGCTGCCCTTCGTCAAGCACTCCTTCCAGGTCACCGACGCGCGCCAGATCCCCGAGTACGTGCACGAGGCCTTCCACGTCGCCTCGACCGGGCGGCCGGGGCCGGTCCTGCTCGACATCCCGCAGGATCTCTCGCGCGCCGACATCGACTACTCGCCGCGCACCGAGCCGGTCGAGCTGCCCGGCTACAAGCCCTCGACCGAGGGCAACATCAAACAGATCCGGATCGCCGCCAAAGCGCTCGCCAACGCCCGCCGGCCGATCTTCTACAGCGGCGGCGGCGTCATCAACGCCAACGCCTCCGAGGAGCTGCGCGAGCTCGCCGCCTCCGATCGCTTCCCGGTCACCTCGACCCTGATGGGCCTCGGCGGCTACCCGGCTTCGGGCGAGAACTGGCTGGGGATGCTGGGGATGCACGGCACCTACACCGCCAACACCGCGATGGACCGGGCCGACCTGATCGTCGCCATCGGCGCCCGCTTCGACGACCGCATTACCGGCAAACTCGCCGAGTTCGCGCCGCACGCCAAGGTCATCCACATCGACATCGACCCGGCGGAGATCTCCAAGAACGTCGGCGCCCACATCCCGATCGTCGGCGACGTCAAGCTGGTCCTGCCGAAGCTGACCCGCGAGTACCGGGCGCTGCAGACCGACTCCTCCCGTCTCGACGCCTGGTGGACCCAGATCCGGTCCTGGCAGGAGGACCACCCGCTCTTCTACGAACCCGGCAAGGAGGGCTTGATCAAGCCCCAGTTCATGGTCGAGGCGATGCACCGGGCGACGCAGGGCGACGCGATCGTCACCTCCGACGTCGGCCAGCACCAGATGTGGGCCGCCCAGTACTACGGCTTCGACAAACCGCGCCGCTGGATCAACTCCGGCGGCCTCGGGACGATGGGCTTCGGTCTGCCCTCGGCGGTCGGCGCCAAGGTCGCCTGCCCCGACGAGCACGTCGTCTGCCTGGCCGGCGACGGCAGCCTGATCATGAACGTGCAGGAGCTGGCCACCTGCGTCACCGAGGAAATTCCAGTGAAGATCTTCCTGATGAACAACGGCTACATGGGCATGGTCCGCCAGTGGCAGGAGCTGTTCTGGGATCGCCGCTACAGCTCGGTCGAGATGGGCGCCAGCCCCGACTGGGTGAAGCTGGCCGAGGCCTTCGGGGCGACCGGCCTGCGCTGCGAGAACTCCGCCGACCTCGAGCAGACGATGGTCAAGGCGCTGGAGACCGACGGGCCGGTCCTGCTCGACGTCCGCGTCGCCCAGGAGGAGAACGTCTACCCGATGATCGCCCCGGGTCAGGCCGCTCGCGACATGGTCGAGGCGCCGAGGGCGGTGCGCTGATGGAGGCCGGGACGCCACAAGCCGTCAAATTGGAGGACCTGCACCTGCCCGGCCAGCTCAGCGGCCGCAAACACATCCTCTCGATCCTGGTCGAGAACAAACCGGGCGTGCTGGCCCGCGTCGCCGGCCTCTTCTCGCGCCGCGGCTTCAACATCGACACGCTCGCGGTCGGGCCGACCGACGACCCCAGCGTCTCGCGGGTCACCCTCACCCTCGACGGCGCCGTCCACCCGATCGACCAGGTGACCAAGCAGCTGCACAAGCTGATCAACGTCCTCAAGATCCGCGACATGGAACCGGAAGAGACGGTGGCCCGGGAGATGGCCCTCTTCAAGGTCTCCTCGGCGGTCGAGAACCGGGCCGAGATCATCCAGTTCGCGGAGATCTTCCGGGCCAAAATCGTCGACGTCGCCCGCCGCACGATGACGATCGAGGTGACCGGCTCCGCCGACAAGATCGAGGCCTTCGAGCGCATGGTCCGCCCGCATGGCTTGGTGGAAATGGTCAGGACGGGCGAGATAGCGATCGCCCGTGGTAGCGACTGAGCTCCTCCTAGAGCTCGTCGCCAAAGCCGTCCAGCGCGGCCGGCGGACTCTCGTCAGCGTCACCGTCGAGGCCGACGTCGCCGATCCCTGCGCGGCGGTCTTCGCCTCGCGGTTGGCCTCGGATCGCTGGTTCTGCTGGGAGCAGCCGGATCGCGGCTTCGCGCTGGCGGGCCTCGGGGTCGCGCACGAGGCGGCCTCGCGGGGGAAGACGCGCTTCGCCGACGTCGCCGAGGAGTGCCTGCGAACAGGCGGCGACGCCGTCCTCGACGAGCCGCGCGGCCTGCCCGCGGGCGCCGGGCCGGTCTGGCTCGGTGGCTTCGCTTTCGATCCCGAGGGCGGCGCCTCCTCGACCTGGTCCTCGCTCTCGCCGGGCTCGCTGGTCCTGCCGGAGCTTTCGATCTGTCGCAGCGGCGGGCGCACCTGCCTGACCGTCAACGCGGTCGTCCAGCCCGGTGACGACGCGGGAGAGAGGAGCGCCGCGCTGGCGGCCCGGCTGGCCGGCCTGCGCGCGGAGGCGCCGCTGCCGATGCTCGACCCGCACCCGACCTCGCACGCGGAGATTCGCAGCGCCCGTCCGCCCGGCGACTTCGAAGGCGCCGTCGCCGCGGCGACAGTCCGGATCGGCGCCGGGGAGATGAGCAAGGTCGTGCTGGCGCGCGAGGTGGTCGTCAGCGCCGGCGCCGCCCACGATCCCGCCGCTCTGTTCGGCGCCATGCGCGCGCAGTTCCCCGCCTGCTTCTGCTTCTGCGTCGGCACCCCCGAGGCGGCTTTCATCGGCGCCAGCCCGGAGCTGCTGGTGCGCCGCTCCGGCGCCAGCGTCTCGACCGTGGCGCTGGCCGGCTCGACCCGGCGCAGCTCCGACCCCGCCGTCGACGACCACCTCGGCGAGCAGCTGCTGCGCAGCGACAAGGACCGTCGCGAGCAGCGCATCGTCTGCGAGCGCATCGTCCGCGCCCTGCGCCCGCACGCGGTCTGGGTCGAGGCGGCGTCGGAGCCGGAGATCGTCAAGGTGGCCAACATCCAGCACCTGGCGACGCCGGTGATCGCCCAGCTCGCCGAGCCGCGCTCGGCGATCGAGCTGGCCGGGATGCTGCACCCGACCCCCGCCGTCGGCGGCGAGCCCTGGCCGGCCGCGGCCGCCGCGATCGCCGGCCTTGAGGGCATGGACCGCGGCTGGTACGCCGGCCCGGTCGGCTGGATGGACGCGACCGAGGACGGCGAGTTCTGCGTCGCCCTGCGCAGCGCCCTCCTGCGCGACCGCGAGGCCCATCTCTTCGCCGGCGTCGGCGTCGTCGCTGGGTCAGACCCGGCCGCGGAGCTGGCCGAGACCGAGGTCAAGCTGCAGGCGCTTTTGCCGCTGTTGGCCGAGTAAGGCGGGGGGAGGGACCGGGGAACCCTCGCCGTCACGAACTGCGGGAGGTTCCGTCGAGGGTTCCCCGGTCCCTCTTCAGCGCAGGTGGGCCAGAGCGTCCTGGACGCGCTGCTGGAGGTGGCGGTGGGATGCGACGTTGGTGGTGCGGTCGGTCTTGACTTCGATCAGGCCCGTTCCCGCCGCCAGCGCGGCCGGTAGATCGGCGAGGGTCTCCAGGCGACGGTGGGGGAGGTCGAAGAGGGCGGCGGCCTTCTCGGCATCGACGCCGCGCGGGGTGCCGAGCAGGGCCTCGAACTCCTTGCCTCCCAGCGCCTGCTCCTGCGGCAGGAAGTGGAAGATGCCGCCGCCGTCGTTGTCGATGACGACGATGCGGACCGGGGTGGAGACCTCGCGCAGGGCGGCGAGGCCGCCGATGTCGTGGAGCAGGCCGAGGTCGCCGCTGACGATCGTGGTCGGGCGACCGCTGGCGTGGGCGGCGCCGACCCCCGAGGAGAGGAGGCCGTCGATGCCGTTGGTGCCGCGGTTGCAGAGGAAGAGGGTGTCGTTGTCGCCGGCCGCGAGGAAGGCCTCCTGGTCGCGGATCGGCATGCTCGAGGCGGTGTAGACGAGGTCGCCCTCGGCGTGGGCGGCGCCCAGGGCGCGGTGGAGCGCCGGCTCGGAGATCGCCGTCTTGCTCCCGGCACCTGAGCCCGCGTCGCTCAGCTCGGCGTCGAGCGCCGCCTGGGCCGCGGTCTCGGCCGCGATCCAGGCCGCAGGTGCGCCGCGCGGTTCTTTCTCCAGTCGCGCCGCCCAGCCCGAGGCCAGCTCGGTCGGGTCCGCCCGCAGGATCGCCGCGGCGCGGTTCGTCGGCTCGTTCCAGCCGCCGTGGGGGTCGATGACGATTTCGCTGGCGCCGCTCGCTGCCAGCCAGCCGCGCAGTGGCTTGCTGGTCGGCATCGCGCCGAAGCGGAGGACGAAGTCGGGGACGACCGAGCGGGCGAAGCGCTCGTCGCGCAGCAGCAGGTCGTAGGCGGCGATTACGTGGGAACGGTCGTGCGGTCCGCAGCGCAGCCTGCGAGGTGGGCTCGGCCAGGATCGGAAAGCCGGAGACGCGGGCGAGGTGGGCGAGCGGCTCGCGCAGCTCCGGGTCGAGCTGACGGCCGGCGACGATCACGCCGGCGATCGCGTCGCCGATGTGGCCGGCCATCTCCTCGAGCAGGAAGGCCGAGGGCTCGAGGTCGATCCGCGTTACCGCGGTCAGGGGCCGCCCCTCGCGTCCGCGCAGGGCCAGCGGATCGGTCGCGCTTACGGCTCCCTCGACGGGAACCGGTGCCAGCGGCTCGCGCCAGGGCAGGTTGAGGTGGACCGGTCCCGGTCGCGTCTCGCCGCGAGCCGCCGCCAGCGCCCGGCAGGCGACCGAGCGGTAGTGCAGCAGCCCGTCGTCGTCGGCCGCGTGCGTCCCGACTTCGCAGAACCAGCGCACCGAGGCGCCGAAGACCTTGATCTGGTCGACCGTCTGGCCGGCGCCGATCCCGCGCAGCTCCGGCGGCCGGTCGGCGCTGAGCACGACCAGGGGCACGCCCGACTCGTCGGCCTCGATCACGGCCGGGTGGTAGTTGGCGACAGCGGTGCCCGAGGTGCAGAGCAGTGCCACCGGAGCCCCGCTCGCCTGCGCGGCTCCCAGCGCGAAGAAGGCGGCCGAGCGCTCGTCGACGATCGCCGTCACCTCGATCTCCGGCTGGCGCCAGAGCGCCACCGCCAGGGGAGTCGAGCGCGAACCGGGGGAGACGACCGCGTGGCGCAGCCCGCCGCGGGCGAGCTCCTCGGCGAAGGCAGAGGCCAGAGCGGTGTTGGCGTTGGTCGGGTCCACGCGGTTGGTCGGCTTACTCGCTCATACGGCGACTGAAGCGCCCCGCCAGGCTAAAGCCGATGGGCGTCGAGCGCGCGTTCGTCGATCTCGACGCCGAGGCCCGGGCCGGGTGGCGAGTGGAGCATCCCGTCGCGCAGCTCGCACTCGACTGAGGCGACCGTCGAGGAGAAGAGGCGTTGGGTCGCGAGGCCGTGGGCGAAATCGAGGCCGCCCGCCGGCGTCCCCTCGCTCAGCGTTTGCGCCACCTGGGCCGCCGCCGCGATCCCGACCGGACCGTCGAGGGCGCTGGAGAGATAGGAGGGCAGCACCTCGGCGATCGCGATCGCCTCCTCCGGCCCGCCGACCTTCGAGAGCTTCACGCCGGCCAGGTCGCAGGCGCCGAGCGCGACCGCGCGCTCGGCGTCGCCGCGGCTCTCGACGCTCTCGTCGCCGGCGATCGGGATCGAGGTCGCAGCCGCCACCTCGGCCGCCTCCTCCAGCGTCGCCACCGGCTGCTCGGCCAGCTCGATGTCGAGCTCCTCCAGCTCGCGCAGCGTCTGCTTGGCCACCGCCACGTCCCAGGCGGCATTGGCGTCGACCCGGATCCGCGCCTGCGGGCCCACCGCCTCGCGCACCGCCCGCACCTGGCCGGCGTCGTCGCCGCTGCCGAGCTTGAGCTTGAAGGTGGAGAAGCCCTCGGCGGCCCAGCGCAGGGCGTCTTCGGCGACTGCCTCCGGCTCGCCCGCGATCAGCGTCGCGTTGCAGCGGACCGGCTCGCCAACCGCCGCCGAGGAGCGCCCGCCGGTGGCTGCCCGCCGCCCGCGCAGATCCATCAGCGCCGTCAGCGCCGCGCAGCGAGCCGGGGCGGAGAGGTTGGCGATGCCGCCGCTCAGGCCCGCCTCGTCGAGCTCGGAGAGCTCCGCCAGCAGCTCCAGCTCGCCCACCACTCGAGTCAGGTTGGCGCCGCCGCGCAGCGACATCGGCACCGCTTCCCCCAGTCCCGTCAGCCCGTCGTCCGAGCGCAGCCGCAGCAGCACCATCTCGCGCTGAGCGAGGCTGCCGCGGGCGGTCACGTAGAACTCGCGGAAGGGCAGCGCGTAGGGGATGACCTCGACGGAGGCGATTCGCACTCCCACAGCTTCTCACCCCGGCGCCCGCGCCGGCGCCGGTTCAGCTGGAGATCAGCAGCCCGGCCGTGACCAGGAGGCTGTAGACGCCGAGCACGGCGCCGGTGGCGGCGAGGGCGCCGTTGAGGGCGGGGCCGTCGGTGCGGTTGGTCATCGCCCGCATCGGCGCGAACGCCAGCGGCAGCGCCAGCAGCCCGATCAGCGGCAGCGCGCTCGCTTCGCCGGCCCACAGCGCGATCGGCAGCACGACGAAGGCGCCGAGCATCAGCAGCCGGTACAGCATCACCGCGTTGGGCCGTCCCATCCGCACCGCCAGGGTCATCTTGCCCGCCCGGCGGTCGGTCTCGAGGTCGCGGACGTTGTTGACGACGAGGATCGCGGTGGCGAGGAAGCCGAGCGAGATCGAGAGTCCCAGCGGCAGCGCGTCCAGCTCCTCCACCTGCACGTAGTAGGAGCCGTTGACGGCGACCAGGCCGAAGAAGAGGAAGACGAAGACCTCGCCGAGCCCGGCGTAGCCGTAGGGCCGCGGGCCGCCGGTGTAGAGGACGCCGGCGGCGATCGAGAGGATGCCGACGGCGAGGATCACCGGTCCCGCCACGGTCGTCAGGTAGATCCCGCAGGCGACGGCGACCGCGAAGGCGATCCAGGTCGCCCGCAGCACCCGCTGCGGCGTCACCAGCCCGGCCGAGGTGACCCGCACCGGTCCCAGCCGGTCGGCGGTGTCGGCGCCGCGCTTGGCGTCGGAGTAGTCGTTGGCGAGGTTGGTGCCGATCTGGATGAAGATCGAGCCGACCAGGGCGGCGATGAAGGCGCCCCAGCGGGGCAGGCTCCCGTACCACTGCACGGCCGCCGCGGTGCCGACCAGCACTGGAGCAATGGCGGCGGGCAGCGTTCTCGGCCTCGCGGCCATCAGCCAGATCCTCACGCGAGCTCTCCTCGCACGGGTGACCCGGGCAGGTAGGCCGAGAACGAAAACCTCGCCCGCAGGCCTGCCTGCCCGGGGCGCCCGTGCGCCGGAGTCCTCATGGTCGCCTCGGGAACTTGGAGAAGTCCGGCTGGCGCTTCTCCTTGAAAGCCTCGCGTCCCTCGCGAGCCTCCTCGTTGCCGTAGAAGAGCAGGTTGGCGTCGTGGGCCAGCTGCTGGATCCCCGCGTAGCCGTCCTCGTGGGCGTTGAAGCTGGCCTTGGCCAGGCGCAGAGCAAAGGGCGAGAGCAGCAGCATGTCGCGGCACCAGGCGACGGTCTCGCGCTCGAGCTCGTCGAGCGGCACGACGGCGTTGACCAGCCCCATCTCCAGCGCCTCCTCGGCGTCGTACTGGCGGCAGAGCAGCCAGAACTCCTTCGCCTTCTTGGTCCCGACGAGGTCGCGCAGGAGGGAGGCGCCGAAGCCGCCGTCCCAGGAGCCGACCCGCGGCCCCGTTTGCCCGAAGACGGCGTTGTCGGCGGCGATCGTCAGATCGCAGCAGACGTGGAGGATCTGGCCGCCGCCGATCGCGTAGCCGGCGACCATCGCCACCACCGGCTTCGGCAGCCGCCGCATCTGCACCTGCAGGTCGGTGACGTGGAAGCGGCCGAGCGAGTCGCCCTCGGCGACGTAGCCGGTATCGCCGCGGACCGTCTGGTCGCCGCCGGAGCAAAACGCCTTCGGCCCCTCGCCGGTGAGGACGATGACGCCGACCTCGGTGTCCTCGCGCGCCAGCTCCAGCGCGGCGGCGATCTCGATCAGCGTCTGCGGCCGGAAGGCGTTCAGCACCTCGGGCCGGTCGATCGTGATCTTGGCGATCCCGTCGGCCTTCTCGTAGCGGATGTCGGTGTAATCCTCGGCGCGCTGCCACGCGATCGGCGCGTAGAGGTTCTCTTCGGGCGGGGCGTTCCTGTGGCGGTTGGGCATGATGGGCACGATATCCGGATGAAGCTCGACGACTGGCTCGCCCAGAGATCCCAAAGTTGCCCCGACCGCACCGCCCTGGTGGCGGACGGCGCCGAGATGACCTACGCGGAGCTGGAGGCGGAGGCGACCTGGGTCGCTCGCCGCCTCGCCGCCCACGGCGTCCGCCGCGGCTCGACCGCCGCCCTGACCATGCACCCGCGCCGCGAGCAGGTCGTGCTCGCCCACGCGCTGATGAAGGTCGGCGCCAAGCTGCTGCCGCTGAGCCCGCGCCTGACGCCCGAGGAGCGGCGGACGATCGTCGCCGCCGAGGAGCCGATCGTCGACCTCGACGACGCCGGCGAGCTGACCCAGACCGAGGCCGACATGCCGCTGCTCGGCGAGCACGACATGGACGAGGTCTGCGCCCGGGTTCTCACCAGCGGCAGCACCGGCACCCCGCACCCGGTCGGCCTCACCTACGGCAACTTCCTCTGGAGCGCCGTCGGCTCCGCCTTCAACATCGGCGTCGAGCCCGAGGACCGCTGGCTCTGCTGCCTGCCACTCAGCCACGTCTCCGGCCTCAGCATCGTCATGCGCTCGGTCATCTACGGCACCACCGCGGTCGTCCACGAGGGCTTCGACGTCGACCGCACCGGCGCGGCGCTGGAAGGCGACGGGATCACCGTCGTCTCCGTGGTGGCGACGATGCTGACCCGGCTGCTCGAGGCCGGCGCCGACCTCTCCGGCCCGCGGGCGATCCTGGTCGGCGGCGGGCCCGTCCCCGCGGAGCCGCTGGAAGAGGCGACGGCGAAGGGCGCCACGGTCGTGCAGACCTACGGCCTCACCGAGACCTGCTCGCAGGTGACGACGCTGGCCCCGGTCGACGCCAAGCGCAAGCTCGGCTCCGCCGGGCGGCCGCTGCTGACCACCCACCTGCGCATCCTCGACGGCGAGATCCTCGTCCAGGGCCCTACCGTCGCCCCCGGGCGCGCCGACCCCGACGGCTGGCTGCACACCGGCGACCTCGGCCACATCGACGAGGAGGGCTTCCTCTACGTCAAGGACCGGATCGACGACATGATCGTCAGCGGCGGCGAGAACGTGATTCCGGCCGAGGTCGAGGAGGTGCTGCTGCGCCACCCCGACGTCGCCGATGCCGCCGTGGTCGGTCGCGAGGATCCCGAGTGGCAGCAGGCGGTGACCGCGGTGATCGTGCTCGAGAACGGCTCGCAGGTCACCCCTGACGATCTGCGCCGCCACTGCGCCGAATCGCTGGCCGGGTTCAAGGTGCCCAAGCGGGTCGAGCTGGCGGCGGCGCTGCCGCGCACGCCCTCCGGCAAGCTGATGCGCAGGGCGCTCCGATAGAGCGGGTTGGATAGCCTGCCCAGCCATGCGCACTGACGACATTTTTTACGACAAAGACGCCGACCTCGGCAAGCTCGACGGCAAGACCGTCGCGATCCTCGGGTACGGCTCCCAGGGGCACGCTCACGCCCTCAACCTCAAGGACTCCGGGGTCGACGTGGTCGTCGGCCTGCGTCCCGACTCCTCCAGCCGCGCCAAGGCTGAGGCGGCCGGTCTCGAGGTGCTCGACATCGCCGAAGCGGCCAGCCGCGGCGACCTGGTGATGATCCTGCTCCCGGACGAGAAGCAGGGCGAGGTCTGGCGCGAGGAGATCATCGACGGCATCGCCCCCGGCAACCTGCTGCTCTTCGCCCACGGCTTCGCGGTCCACTTCGGCGAGATCGAGCCGCCCCCCGGCGTCGACGTCGGCATGGTCGCCCCCAAGGGGCCCGGCCACCTGGTCCGCCGCCAGTACGAGGAAGGCAACGGCGTCCCCTGCCTGATGGCCGTCCACCAGGACGCCAGCGGCAACGCCCACGACCTCGTCCTCGCCTACGCCTCCGGGATCGGCGGCGGCCGCGCCGCGGTGATCGAGACCAGCTTCAAAGACGAGTGCGAGACCGACCTCTTCGGCGAGCAGGCCGTGCTCTGCGGCGGCGCCTCGGAGCTGGTCCAGGCCGGCTTCGAGACCCTGGTCGAGGCCGGTTACGATCCCCGCCTGGCCTACTTCGAGTGCCTGCACGAGTTGAAGCTGATCGCCGACCTGATGTACGAGAAGGGCATCCAGGGGATGCATTACTCGATCTCCAACACGGCCGAGTACGGCGACCTCACCCGCGGCAACCGCGTGATCACCGACGAGACCAAGGCGGCGATGAAGCAGATCCTCTCCGAGATCCAGTCCGGCGACTTCGCCCGCGAGTTCATCGCCGAGAACAAGGCCGGCAACGAGAACTTCGATCGCATGCGCGGCGAGCTTCAGGATGCCGAGATCGAGGACGTCGGTAAAGACTTGCGGACGATGATGCCTTGGATCGACCAGGGGTTTAAAGACACGAAGTAGCTCGAAGGGCAGGCGAGGGGGTCGGGTACCCCTCCTCTCTCGCCTGACTGGCGGAATCGCCTAGGGCCGTCCGAGGTTGCCTCTCGGCCAGCGGCGCAAAACGTTCGGAGGGGCACCCGACCCCCTCGCCTGCCCGTGGTCCTACCGGTGCGTCTCGCCCTCCGCCAATTTGCCGTCTCTGCCCACGTAGCCATCTTTCCCGCCGACGACCACGTAGACGGCCTCCTCGGAGTCGCTCACGTTCCTCACTTTGCGGGAGGTGGGGGCGTCGACCCAGGCGAGGCCGCCGGGGCCGAGGCGCTGGGTCGAGCCGTCGCTGAAGGTGAACTCGACTTCGCCGCTGTGGACGAAGTAGAGCTCCTCCTGCTCGTCGTGGAAATGGCTGCCGGTCTCATACGTCGGCGGCAGGACGATCGCGTTGACACCGAAGGCGGTCACACCGAGCTCCTTGCGGATCTTACGGAAGCCGGGGCCCTCACCGAGGTCGGCGAGGTTGGCGACGGCGTAGCCCTCGCCTTTGGTCACGTTCTGACTGTTCGTATCGCTCATCGCGGCCTCCTCAGATGTTCGGCATCGCCGGCGGGGCAGGCGGTTGGGTTGGCGGCGCCGGCGGGGCGACCTCTGCCCCTGCGCCCTTGGCCCGCTCGAGCCCGATCGGCGGGTAGTCGTCGGTGAGGATCGCCAGGTAGCCGAAGACGCGGGCGTGGAAGCTGTTGACGAAGGTCAGCATGTTGTTGACGCCCTCCGGCAGGTAGCCGCGGAAGACGATCGTCAACCAGGCGACGACGGCGGCCAGCTGCTGGATGTAGGTGGTCCCGTAGGAGAGCACCAGCGCCACCGGCAGCACCAAGATGATGCGGAAGAAGGCCTTGAGCCGGCTCTGGCGCTCGGCCGCGGGCGCGAAGTTGACCCGGATTGGGTAGCTGGGGTCGTCGCTGAGGCTGAACGGCGGCCAGACGTCGGTCTGCAGGTAGATCCAGGCGGAGGTGCGGATCGAGAAGCGGACGACGCCGGAGTTGAACTCGTACAGCCACTGCGGATAGCGGCCGAGGATGACCACGGCGACCCAGGCGAAGAGGTGGGTGAAGGCGAAGAGGATCAGCCAGAAGGTGGCGACGATGAACCACGGGATCGCCAGGAGCAGGCGGAAGAAGGTGGTCCAGCGGTTCGGCGTCGGGTTGAAATCGGCTTCGTAGCTGATCGGATACATGGTTCCCCCTCGGGTTGGACGGGACTGCCAGTGGAGCGTGGCGAGCCTATCCCCGACCCCGGCCGGAGTCCACCCGCGACGGTCAATAACCTGTCGACCCCGATGGCGACTCCGGCAACCGACACCGCGCAGATTCCGGCAGAGCTGAAGCCCGCCGACGGCCGCTTCGGCTGCGGCCCCTCGAAGGTGCGCCCGGAGGCGCTGGCGGCGCTGGCCGAGCGCTCGGACCTGATCGGCACCTCGCATCGCCAGAAGCCGGTCCGCGACCTGGTCGGCCGGGTCCGCTCGGGGCTGGCCGAGCTCTTCTCGCTTCCCGACGGCTACGAGGTGGCGCTCGGCAACGGCGGCACCACCGCCTTCTGGGACGCCGCCGCGGCCTGGATCGTGCGCGAGCGCGCTCTCCATCTCACCTACGGCGAGTTCTCGGCGAAGTTCGCCAAGGCGACCGCCTCGGCTCCCTTCCTGGCCGACCCGATCGTGATCGAGGCCGATCCCGGCGACGCCCCGGCGCCCGCCGCCGACCCCGCCGCCGACGTGATCGCCTGGGCTCACAACGAGACCTCGACCGGCGTCATGGTGCCGGTCCAGCGCCCCGCCGACGCCGGCGAGGCGCTGGTCCTGATCGACGCCACCTCCGGCGCCGGCGGCCTCCCCGTCGACGTCGCCGACGCCGACGCCTACTACTTCGCCCCGCAGAAGGCCTTCGGCGCCGACGGCGGCCTCTGGCTGGCAGCGCTGAGCCCGGCCGCGATCGCCAGGATCGAGCAGCTCGACGGCGCCGCCGACCGCTGGCAGCCCGGCTTCCTCTCGCTGCAGACGGCGCTGGAGAACTCGCGCAAGGAGCAGACTTACAACACGCCCGCCCTCGCCACCCTGCTGCTGCTCGCCGACCAGGTCGAGTGGATGCTCGGCAACGGCGGCCTCGACTGGTGCGTGCGGCGGACCTCGGACTCGTCGGGCCGGCTCTACGGCTGGGCCGAGCGCAGCGACGTCGCCACCCCCTTCGTCGCCGATCCGGCCAAGCGCTCGCTGGTCGTCGGCACGGTCGACTTCGCCGACTCGGTCGACGCCGCCGCCCTGGCCGCGGCGCTGCGCGCCAACGGCATCGTCGACGTCGAGCCCTACCGCAAGCTCGGCCGCAACCAGCTGCGGGTGGGGATGTTCCCCGCCGTCGAGCCCGACGACGTCGAGGCGTTGACCGCCTGCATCGACTGGGTCCTCGCCAACGTCGAGGGGGTCGCGAGATGAGAGTCCTGGTCAAGGAGAAGATCGCCGATACCGGCGTCGACCTGCTGCGCGCCAACTTCGAAGTCGACCTCGGCCTCGATATGTCCGACGAGGAACTGCGCGAGAAGATCGGTGCCTACGACGCGATCCTGATCCGCTCGGCGACCAAGATGACGCCGGAACTGATCGAGCTGGCGACCAACCTGAAGGTGATCGGCCGCGCCGGCACCGGCGTCGACAACGTCGACATCCCCGCCGCCACGCGCCGCGGGATCATCGTCGCCAACGCGCCGGAGTCGAACTCGGTCGCCGCCGCCGAGCACACGCTCGCCCTCGCTCTTGCCCTCTTCCGCAACGTCCCGCAGGCCCACGGCTCGCTGGTCGAGGGGCGCTGGGATCGGGCCAAGTTCAAGGGCGCCGAGCTCTACGGCAAGACGCTCGGGGTGATCGGCTTCGGCCGGATCGGCCAGCTCGTCGCCAAACGCGCCCAGAGCTTCGAGATGGAGGTCGTCGCCTTCGACAAGTTCGTCTCCGCCGAGCGCTTCCGCGAGCTCGGGGTCGAGGGGCTGGACAGCGTCGAGGAGGTCCTCGGTCGCTCCGACCTGGTCACCCTGCACGTGCCGAAGACGCCGGAGACGATCGACCTGATCGGCACCGAGACGATCGCGCAGATGAAGAACGGCGCCCGTCTCGTCAACTGCGCCCGCGGCGAGCTGGTCGACCTCGACGCGCTGCTCGCCGGCCTCGAGTCGGGCAAGCTGGCCGGCGCCGCGCTGGACGTCTTCCCCTCCGAGCCCTTCACCGAGCACCCGCTCTTCGCCCGCGACGACGTCGTCGTCACGCCCCATCTCGGCGCCTCGACGGCGGAGGCGCAGGACCGCGCCGGCATCGTCACCGCCGAGCAGGTGACCGCGGCCCTCAGCGGCGGCGTCGTCACCAACGCGGTCAACATCGCCGCCGTCCGGCCCGAGGCGATGGAGGCGCTGGCGCCCTTCGTGCCGCTCTGCGAAAAGCTCGGCCGCCTCGCCCAGGGCCTCGGCGACGGCTCGGTCGACCGCGTCACCGCCGAGTTCCGCGGCCGCATCGCCTCCCACGACACCCGTCTGCTCGGGATCGCCGTCCTCGCCGGCATCCTCGCCGGCAACACCGAGGAGCCGGTCAACCTCGTCAACGCGCCGCAGATGGCCGAGGAGCGCGGCATCGAGCTGGTCGAGACCAAGGACGCCAGCGCCGAGGACTTCACCGAGCTGGTCACCGTCCGGGTCGGCTCCGGCGATGCCGAAGTCGAGGTCGCCGGCACCAGCGTCGGTCCCCGCAACGAGCCCTACCTGGTCTCCGCCTGGGGCGAGGGGTTCTACCTGCCGTTCGCCGACCACATCTCCGTCTTCCGCTACGCCGATCAGCCGGGCATGATCGGCCGGGTCGGCACCCTGTTCGGCGAGGAGGGCGTCAACATCGTCTCCGCCGCCGTCGGTGCCGAGCAGGGTGGCGAGCGAGCGGTGATGGCGCTCACCACCGACGCCCCGGTGCGCGACGAGACGATCGAGAAGATCCTCGCGCTCGAGGGCTTCGCAATCGGCCGCTCCGTCGACCTCTGAGTCCATCCGACCGGCGCATTCGGCGTCCTCGGTCACTTGTGTGCAGAGCACACGGCGTTCCCTGCGTCCTTGAACTGCTTGGTCGGACGAACTCAGAACCTCTAGGGTGGACCCATGCGGGCGGTGGTATTGACGGGGACCGGGGGTCCCGAGGTTCTCCAGGTTCAGGAGCGGCCCGACCCACCGGTTGGCGCTGGTGAGGTTCGCATCGCCGTGCGCGCCGCCGGGATCAACTTCGCCGACACCCTGGCCCGGGTCGGTCTCTACCCGGACGCTCCCAAGACCCCCTGTGTGCTCGGCTACGAGGTCGCCGGCGAGGTCGAGAGCGTGGGGGAGGGAGTCGGCGATTGGAAGGTCGGCGACCGCGTCGTCGCCGGTACCCGCTTCGGCGGCCAGGCAGAGCTCGTCACCGTCCCCTCCGAGCAGGCGCTGCCGCTGCCCGGCCGCCTCAGCTTCGAGCAGGGCGCCGCCTTCCCGGTCAACTACGGCACCGCCTACGCGGCGCTGATCGTGATGGGCAGCCTGCGCAAGGGCGACCGCGTCCTCATCCACGCGGCCGGCGGTGGCGTCGGCATCTCCGCCACCCAGATCGCCCGCAACGCCGGCGCCGAGATCTTCGGCACCGCTTCGCCCGGCAAGCACGACGCGATCCGCGCCCAGGGCGTCGATCACGCGATCGACTACCGCAGCCAGGACTTCGAGGCCGAGGTGATGCGGATCACCGACGGCGAGGGCGTCGACCTGATCATGGATGCCCTCGGGCCCACCTCCTTTCGCAAGGACTACCGCCTGCTTCGCTCCGGCGGGCGCCTGGTCATGTACGGCCTCTCCGAGAACTCCGACAACGGCGTCCGCAGCATCCCGGTGACGCTGAAGAGCCTGGCGAAGATGCCGCTGGCGACGATGCCCTGGTGGAAGAGCCTGATGATGATGAACGAGAACAAAGGCGTCTTCGGCCTCAACATGCTGAGCTGGTGGGACCGTGAGGGCAACCTCGACCGGGTGACCGAGCCGCTGCTGGCCGATCTCGAGGCCGGTCGCCTGGAGCCGGTGGTCGCCGAGGCGTTCCCCTTCGACCGCGCCGGCGCGGCCCACGAATTCATCGCCCAGCGCCGCAACGTCGGCAAGGTCGTGTTGTTCCCCTAGTAGGGCTTGGCGATCCGGGCCGGAGCGATTCTGCGATGAAGAGGGTGATCCTGACTGCGACGACGGTGCTGGCGGCATGGGCTGCCATGTCCGCCCATGCCGCCGAACCAGCGCTGACCGTGCTGCTGGCCGGTGGCGCCGAAGAAAGCGCAATCGGGATCACACTCAGCGCCGACGGGCGCAGCTACGTGATCGACTCGCTGGCGCAGCTCGAAGTCGGCGGCGATGTCTGCACGCATCCGCAGGCGCAGCCGAACGAGCTGGTCTGCGAAGCCGCTTCGATCGGTGGGTTCGAAGTCAATGCCGGCGCCGGGGACGACGCCGTCATCGTCGCCGATGACGTGCCGATCCCGGTCACCCTGCGCGGTGGGCCGGGGCGCGACAGGCTGATCGGCGGCGCCGACGGCGACAAGTTGGTGGGGGGGAGCGGCGACGACATCCTGGTCGGCCGCGCCGGCGCCGACTCGATCTTCGGCGGTCCCGGCGCCGACCGTCTTATCGGCGGCAGCGGCAACGACTGGCTGCACGGCGAAAGCGGCGAGGACACGCTGTTGGGCGGCTCCGGCCGCAACGAACTCTTGCCCTAGGCTGGCGCCCCGCGCCGGGCAAAAAGCGTGCCGCCCACGAACAGCAGGGAGAGCAGGAAGCCGACCAGGGAGAGCGCCGCGTCGAGCCGGAAGCCGGCCTGGACGCCGTCGACGAAGGGCGGGATCGCCGCCGAGAAGACGGTCGTGGTCAGTCCCAGGCCGATCGAGCCGCCGGCGATCTGGAACATGTAGACGATGCCGCCGGCGAGACTGGTCTGCGAATCGTCGACCGAGGTCACCCCGGCGGTCGTCGCGGTGGGGTAGAAGCTGCCGACTCCGAGTCCGAGCACGACCATCCCCGGCACCAGCGATCCGTAGCTGGAGCCGGCGTCGACCTGCGAGAAGAGAAACGGCGCCACGGTGATGCAGGCGGCGCCGAAGACCGCCAGCGGCTTGGCCCCGAGGCGGTTGTAGAGCGGGCCGGCGACGAAGGAGACGATCGCGAAGACGCCGAGGAAGGGGAGGATCCCGACCCCGGCTTCCAGCGGCGAGTAGCCGAACTGTTTCTCCATGAACTGCGGCAGGTAGAGCAGCGAGGCGAAGAAGGTCGCCGACATGAAGAGGATCGCCACGCAGGAGGCGGTGAAGCTGCGGTTGCGCATGATCTCGCGCGGGACCAGGGCATGGGCGCCGGCGCGCCGCTCGATCGGGACGAAGGCGAGGACGAGGATCGCGGCCAGCGCCAACAGCCCGACCACCCGCGGGTCGCTCCAGCCCCAGTCGGCGACCTGGTCGAGGGCGATCAGCAGCGAGACCAGCCCGACCGAGAGCGCGGCGACGCCGGGATAGTCGATGCGCTGGTCCTCGGCTTCGGGCTCTTTGACGTGGACCAGGAAGTAGGTGACGAGGACGGCGAAGATCGCGATCGGCACGTTGAGGAAGAAGATCCAGCGCCAGCTGAGGGCGTCGGTGAGGACGCCGCCGATCAGCGGCCCCATCGCGTTGCCGAGCCCGGCGGCGCCGAGGATGATGCCGCCGGCCAGCCCCGCCTTGTCTTCGGGCAGGATCGCGAAGGTCATGCCGAGGATCGCCGGCCACATCAGCGCTCCGCCGATCCCCATCACGACCCGCGCCGCGATCAGCCAGGCCTCGCTCTGAGCGGCGCCGCCGAGCGCCGACATCGAGGCGAAGATCGCGGTGCCGAGGAAGAAGGCGTTGCGGCGCCCGAACATGTCGGCGAGGCGACCGCCGGTGACGATCATCACCCCGAAGGTCAGCGCGTAGGCGTTGACCACCCACTGGATCGTGTTGATGTTGGTGTCGAAGTCCTTCTCCATGGTGGGAAGGGCGACGTTGATCGCCGAGAAGTCGTTGGCGATCACGACCACGGCCATTCCCATGGCGAAGAGAGCGAGCCAGTTGATGCGCTGCGGGGCTTCGATCGGGGCACCCTACGAAAAGCCGCCGATGCCGCGCCGGTCTGCGCTACTCTGCAAGAGCGAATGACCCATCGGTTCGACAGCCTCGCGCTTCTCCTTCTCCTCCCCCCTCGGGGGGAATAGCGCTGGGCGGCGCGATAGCCGCGAGAGACAGAGGTCATTCAAATGAAGCAGAGAAGGAGGAGGTCCCATGGGACCCGCATCTGACGCCAACCGCGTCCACATATTCGACACCACCCTGAGGGACGGCGAGCAGTCGCCCGGGATTTCGCTGAACACCGCTGAGAAGGTCGAGATCGCCCAGCAGCTGGCCCGGCTGGGGGTCGACGTGATCGAGGCCGGCTTCCCGATCACCTCGCCCGGCGATTTCGAGGCTGTGCAGGAGATATCGCGCAGGGTCGAGGGCCCGGTGATCTGCGGCCTCGCCCGCACCCACAAGGCCGACATCGACGCCGCCTGGGGGGCGGTGCGCGACGCCGGGCGCCCGCGCATCCACACCTTCATCTCCACCTCCGACATCCACATCGAGCACCAGCTGCAGACCGACCGCGCCGACGTCAAGGGCCAGGCCCGGGCCGCCGTCGCCCTGGCCAGGTCCTACTGCGAGGACGTCGAGTTCTCGCCTATGGACGCGACCCGCGCCGACATCGAGTTCACCGCCGAAGTCTGCGCGATCGCGGTCGAGGAGGGCGCGACCGTCGTCAACATCCCCGACACGGTCGGCTACACCACGCCCGAGGAGTACGCGGACTACTTCCGCCGCCTCCGCGAGCTGGTGCCGGCGCTGCGCGAGGTCGAGCTGTCGGTCCACTGCCACGACGATCTGGGCCTGGCCGTCGCCAACTCCTACGCCGGCGTCCTGGCTGGGGCCCGGCAGGTCGAGTGCGCCGTCAACGGCATCGGCGAGCGCGCCGGTAACTGCTCGCTGGAGGAGATCACGATGCTGGTCAAGGTGCGCGAGGACGCGCACGGCCTAGCGACCGGGATCGAGAGCCGCGAGATCGCCCGCACCAGCCGCATGGTCTCGCGCCTGACCGGCTACGCGATCCAGCCCAACAAGGCGATCGTCGGCCGCAACGCCTTCGCCCACGAGTCCGGCATCCACCAGGACGGCGTGCTGAAGGAGCGCAGCACTTACGAGATCATGGACGCGACCGAAGTCGGCCTGGAGTCGAACTCGATCGTGCTGGGCAAGCACTCCGGCCGCCACGCCCTGAAGGACGCCCTGGAGCAGCTGGGCTTCCAGGTCGAGGGCAACGCGCTCAATGCCGCCTTCAAGGCCTTCAAGGAGGTCGCCGACCGCAAGAAGCAGGTGACCGCGCTCGACCTGGAGGCGATCGTCTCCGACGAGATGCGCGAGCGCTCCGACGCCCACGAGCTGGCCTGGTTCGAGGTCGAGGCGGGCTCCCGCCGCGAGCCCGTCGCCAGGGTGGCGGTGACGCTGCCCGCGGGCGAGGAGGTCGTCGGCGAGTCGGGCGGCGACGGTCCGGTCGACGCGATCTTCCGCGCGATCCAGTCGGCCACCGATACCGAATGCGAGCTGGCCAAGTACACGGTCGAGGCCGTGACCGGGGGAGAGGACGCCCTCGGCGAGGTGACGGTGATGCTGCGCACCGCGGGCCGCTTGGCGACCGGCCAGGGCGTCGCCACCGACATCCTCGAGGCCTCGGCCCGCGCCTACGTGCGAGCCCTGTCCAACGCCCTCGAAGGCGCCGCTACCCGAGAGGCCGAATCGGCCACCGCCGAAGCCGCCGTCGAACGCACCCCCGGTCCTTAAGGTTTAGCGACGCTTCGGACACCCAGATGGCGCGCTTAGCGCGCCATCTGGGTGTCGCCGCCGATCAGACTCGGCTGGGTGCCCGGCCAGTTTGCAGTTGACCCCGCTATCGCGGGCAAAGTGCAAACTCATCCCATCGATCAGGTGGTTGCCGAGCTGGCAGAGCAGCAGCACGGCGTGGTGGCGCGAGCGCAGTTGCTTCAGCTTGGGCTCGGTGGGAGCGCGATCGACCACCGCTGCGAGCGCGGCACCCTGTTTCGGCTGCAGAGGGGCGTATACGCGGTCGGTCGCCGCATCCACGATGGAGAGGCAAAGTGGATGGCCGCGGTGCTGGGCAGCGGTTCGGGCTCCGTGCTCAGCCACTGCTCGGCGGCGGAACTGTGGCGCTTGCGTCCGATCTCGGGGCGGACGATCGAGCTGACCACGCCCGGATCCGCGCGACCACGGTCAGGGACTCGGCGTCACGCGGCGAGAATCCCGGTCGACGAGGTGACGAAAGAGCGAGGGATTCCGGTCACCACCGTCCCGCGCACGCTGTTCGACCTCGCCTCCGTCGCCTCAGCCGATGTCGTCGAGCATGCCCTGCGCGAGTCTGAATTCCTGCGGCTCTACGACCGACTCTCTTTGCCCGATCTGCTCGATCGCTATCCGCGCCGCCGCGGCGCTCAGGTCGTCCGACAATGTCTCGCTCGACGCGCCGAAGCACCCTTGGGTCGAGTCAAGAGCTTGCTCGAGGAGCGATTCCTCCCCTTCTTGCGGCGGTATCAGCTGCCACTGCCTCAACTCAACGGCTGGATACCGCTCGAACCGACCTCCTACGAAGTCGACTGTCTCTGGCCGGCGACGAAGACGATTGTCGAGCTCGACGGCTATGCGGGGCATGGGACCCGCGGCGCCTTTCGCGAAGATCGGGCGCGCGATCGCAGGCTGCGCGTGGCCGGGTATGGAGTGACGCGGATCACCTGGGCGCAGTTGGACGACGAACCGGATGAGATCGCCGCCGACTTGCGCGTGCTGCTCGCCGGAGGGGTCGATAATGCAGAATACAAACGTCCGTGATAACGTACGCAGATGGCGATCCGCTCAACCACTGCTACCCGGGCGCCTCGACACGAGGCTGTGTCACAGAGTGATTCCGCGTCCACCGTCGGCCCGCGGGTCAAAGCCCTGCGCGACGCGATGGGCTTCTCGCTGCGCGACCTGGCCGAGCGCAGCGGGGTCAGCGCGCCGATGCTGTCGCAGGTCGAGCGCGGCGAGACCAGCCCGACCCTGGTCGTCGCCGAGAAGATCGCCGCCGGGCTGGAGCTGACGCTGTCGCAGCTGCTGCGCCTGGACGAGGGTCAGCACGTCGCCGTCAGCCGGGCCGGCGCCCGGCGCCGCTTCGAGCGCGGGGGCCATCGCTTCGAGGAGCTGACGCCGCCGTTGCCGGGTCAGCGTGCCGATGTGTCGGTGCACACGCTGGAACCGGGCGCCTCGACCGGCGGTCCCGAGGACCCGCCGATGCACGAGCCGGGAAGTCGCGAGACCGCCGTCGTGCTCAACGGCCACCTGGCGCTCTTCGTCGAGGGCGCCCGCCACGATCTTGCCAGCGGCGACAGCGTCACCTTCGACGCCGACCTGCCGCATCATTTCGAGAACGATGGCGAGGAGCCGACCAGGTTCATCGCCGTGATCGCCGCCGGCCTCAGGCGCGGCTAGGAGGAGAGCAATGCCCCAAAACATGTTCGAAAAGATCTGGGAAGCGCACGAGGTCTCCGAGGGGTTGATCTACATCGACCTGCACCTGGTCCACGAGGTCACCTCGCCGCAGGCCTTCGACGGCCTGCGTCTGGCCAGCCGCCCGGTCCGCCGCGCCGACAAGACCCTGGCCACCGCTGACCACAACACGCCCACCGACGGCACCATGGCCGCCCGCCTGATCGCCGACGAGCTCTCCCGTGTCCAGGTCGAAACCCTGGAGCGCAACTGCGAGGAGTTCGGCATCCCGATCTACTCGCTGGGCTCCGACCGTCAGGGCATCGTCCACGTGATCGGGCCGGAGCTGGGTGTGACCCAGCCGGGCATGACGATCGTCTGCGGCGACAGCCACACCTCCACCCACGGTGCCTTCGGCTCGCTGGCCTTCGGCATCGGCACCTCCGAGGTCGAGCACGTGCTGGCGACCCAGTGCCTGGTCCAGAAGCGGCCGAAGACGATGCGGATCTCCTACTCGGGCGAGCTCGGATCCGGCGTCACCCCCAAGGACCTGATCCTGGCGACGATTGGCCGCCTCGGCACCGGTGGCATGACCGGCTATGCGGTCGAGTACGCCGGGCCGGCGATTGAGGCCCTGGAGATGCCGGGGCGGATGACGATCTGCAACATGACGATCGAGGGCGGCGGCCGCGCCGGCATGATCGCCCCCGACGAGAAGACCGTCGAGTGGGTCCGCGGCCGCCCGGCCGCCCCCGCCGACTTCGACATCGCCGCTGAGCGCTGGCGCCAGCTGCCCAGCGACGAGGGGGCGACGTTCGACACCGAGGTCGAGGTCGACGCCGGCGCGATCTCGCCGATGGTCACCTGGGGCACCAACCCGGGCATGGTCATTGAGGTCACCGATCGTGTCCCCGACCCGGCGGCGATGGACTCGCCGGGCGACCGCGAATCGGCCGAACGGGCGCTGGCCTACATGGGCCTTGAGGCCGGGACGCCGATGACCGAGGTCGCCCCGGAACGGGTCTTCATCGGCTCCTGCACCAACTCGCGGATCGAGGACCTGCGCGAGGCGGCGGCGGTCGTCGACGGCCGCAGGGTCGCCGGCTCGGTGCGGGCGATGGTCGTCCCCGGCTCCCAGCAGGTCAAAGCGACGGCCGAAGCCGAGGGGCTGCACGAGGTCTTCCGCGGCGCCGGCTTCGAATGGCGCGAGGCGGGCTGCTCGATGTGCCTGGGCATGAACCCCGACACGCTCTCCGAGGGCGAGCGCTGCGCCTCGACCTCGAACCGCAACTTCGAGGGACGGCAGGGCAAGGGTGGGCGCACCCACCTGGTCAGCCCGAAGATGGCGGCCGCGGCCGCGATCGAGGGACATTTCGTCGACATCAGGAACTGGAGCTGAAGATGAGGCCGATCGACGTCATCGAGGGCAAGGTGTCGGTCCTGGACCGCCACGACGTGGACACCGACCAGATCATCCCCAAGCAGTTCCTCAAGCGAGTCGAGCGGACCGGCTTCGGCGAGTTCCTCTTCTACGACTGGATCCGCGACGGCGAGATCGAGCTGGAGCCAAACCCGATCCTGGTCACCGGGCGCAACTTCGGCAGCGGATCCTCGCGCGAGCACGCCCCCTGGGCGCTGGAGGACTTCGGCTTCCAGGCGATCGTCGCCCCCTCCTTCGCCGACATCTTCTACTCCAACTGCACCAAGATCGGGCTGCTGCCGGCGATCCTCGACGAGGAGCACTGCCGCCTGGTCGCGGAAGCGGGGGAGGCGCGGATCGACGTCGACGACGAGACCGTTACCTGCGCCGCGGGCGTCTTCAACTTCGCCGTCGAGCCCGACGTCAAGCATCGGTTGCTGAATGGCCTCGACGACATCGCGATCACGCTCGAGAACGGGGCAGCGATCGACGGCTTCGAGGCCACCGGCGCCGCCGAGCGCGGGCCGGTGACGACGGCGCTCTGATGGCGACCAGCAGCCGCGACTGGGACGCGGCCAGCTACCAGCGCGTATCGGTCCCGCACGAGGAGTGGGCGCGGGCGATCCTCGCCCGGCTCGGACTCGAAGGAGGGGAGACCGTGCTCGACGCGGGCTGCGGCAGCGGCCGGGTGACCGCGATCCTGCTCAGCGAGCTTCCCGAGGGCAGTGTGGTCGCGGTCGACGGCTCCCCTTCGATGGTCGGGAAGGTGAGGGATGCGCTGCGCCCGCAGGACCAGGCGCTGGTTTCTGACTTGACCGCTCTGGAGCTGGAGCGCCCCGTTGACGCGATCTTCTCCAGCGCCGTCTTCCACTGGATCGCCGACCACGACCTGCTCTTCCGCCGCCTGCACGCGACCCTGAAGCCGGGTGGGCGCTTCGCCGCTCAGTGCGGCGGCGCCGGCAACATCGCCGACTTCCGCGAACGGACCGCCGAGATCGCCAGGCGCGAGCCCTACGCGCCCTTCCTCGGCGACTTCGACGAGCCCTGGAACTACGCTGGCGCCGCCGAGACTGAGAAACGGCTGAGCCAGGCTGGCTTCGGCGAGGTGCGCTGCTGGCTGCAGCCCTGGGAGATCGCGCCTCCGCAGCCGGCCGAGTTTCTACGCACCGTCTGCCTCGGCCCCTACATGGATCTGCTGCCGTCGGAGCTCGGTGACCGCTTCATCGCCGACATCCTCGCCACCGAGTCGACGCCGTTTCGGATGCGCTACGTGCGTCTCAACATCGAGGCCGTCGCCGCGTAACGCGGCGCCCCGCCGAACCCTTAAAGTCCCGCCGCGTGAGCGCGACCCCCCGCATAGTCGTCCTCGGCGGTGATGGCATCGGCCCTGAGATCGTCGCCGCCGCCCGGCAGCTGCTGGAGTCCTTCGGAGAGTTCGAGTTCGACGAGCGCCTGATGGGCGGCTGCTCGATCGACGCCCACGGCACCGCCCTCACCGACGAGGTCCTCGAGGCCTGCCGCGCCGCCGACGCGGTCCTGCTCGGCGCCGTCGGCGGTCCCAAATGGGACACGACCGACCCCGATGCGCCCCGTCCCGAGCAGGGTCTGCTCGGCCTGCGCAAGGGGATGGGCCTCTACGCCAACCTGCGCCCGGTCCGTCCCAGTCCCGCCCTGATCGGCGCCAGCCCGCTGCGCGAGGAGCGGATCGCCGGCACCGACCTGCTCGTCGTCCGTGAGCTCACCGGCGGCATCTACTTCGGCGATAGCGGCCGCTCCGGCGACGTCGCCCACGACACCTGCGAGTACAGCGCCGAGGAAATCGAGCGGATCGCCCGCGTTGCCTTCGAGGCCGCCCGGCGCCGCGCCGAGAGCTCCGGCCGCAAGCCGCGCGTCACCTCGGTCGATAAGGCCAACGTGCTCGAGACCTCACGCCTCTGGCGCGAGGTCGTCGGCCGCGTCGCCCCCGACTACGCCGACGTCGAGCTCAGCCATCTGCTGGTCGACAACGCGGCGATGCAGCTGGTCTCGCGCCCGGCCGACTTCGACGTGATCGTCACCGAGAACCTCTTCGGCGACATCCTCAGCGACGAGTCGGCGATGCTGACCGGCTCGCTGGGCATGTTGCCCTCGGCCAGCCTCGGCGTCGACGGGGCGCCGGGCCTGTTCGAGCCGGTCCATGGCTCGGCCCCTGACATCGCCGGCAAGGGCGTCGCCAACCCGCTGGCGACCTTCCTCTCGGTGGCGATGATGTTGCGCCACGGGCTCGAGCGTCCCGACGACGCGGCCCGGATCGAGGTGGCGGTGGACGTCGCTCTGGAGCGCGGCCTGCGCACTCCGGACCTGGCGGCGGGAACGCTGGCACCGCCTCCGATGCCAGACGTCCCCGCCGAGGTTGAGGTGGGGACCGCCGAGATGACCGACGCGGTCCTCGCGGCGCTCTCCAACGACTAGGGAGCGGTCACCGCCCACTGACCGAAGGCCGAGAACGGTTTATCGGCTTCCTCGATCGTCGCTTCGAGACCGAAGCCGAGCCTGTTGACGCTGGTCGGCGGAACCGCGAGCGTTTTCAGGTTGACCGCACTGGTGACGTAGAGGCAGAGGTTGCCTGCCGTCGCCGCCGGTGCTTGCCCGCTGCCGAGGCCGGGGCAGGCGCCGTTGACCGAGGTCGACGGATTGATGATGTTCACCGCCGGGGTATTGGCGAGCGGAGCCTGGAACGACTGCCCGCCAATGGCCACCGTCAGTTCTTTGCCGGCGCCGCCGACGGCGAAGGAGCCCTGCAGCGTCTGACCGCTTTTCAGCGGGTTGATCAGGGCGCCGAATTCTTTGCTCAGCTTGCCGGGCGTGATCGAGCCGTTGGCGAGGATCGGCGTGGTCACCGCTTCATCGCCGAGTTTCGACGTGTTCACGGCCTTGTTGTTGAGCTTGTTCGTCGTCACCACGTTGTTTTTGATCGAGTTGGCGATCACGGCGCCAGCGCCGATCTTGGCGCTGGTGATGGCGCCGTTGCCGATGTTGCCCGGCAGCACCGCGTTGGCGCCGAGCTTGCCGGCGATCACGGCCTTGGGGGCTATCTTGCCGCTGGTGACGGCAGCCTTCTTGAGCTTGGCCGCGGTCACGGCGCCGCGCTTGAGCTGGTTGGCGCCGACGCTGTTCCTGGGCAGGCCGGCGGCAACGGCGGCACCGCCGAGGGCGACGAACAACGCGATCATCGCGATCGCGTTGGAGAAGTTGAGCTTGGGGAGAAGTCGGGATTTCATGGACTCCTGCGCCTCCTTTGTCGTGTTTCAGTCGTCATTCGCGACTGTGGGGGTGAAGCCCTTCGTTTGATCGGGCATACTTCCCTCCAACATGGAACAGGTCGATTTGATTTGGAAGAACGGTGAGTTCGTGGCCTGGGAGGACGCTCAGACCCACGTGCTCAGCCACGGGCTGCACTACGGGACCGGCGTTTTCGAGGGAATTCGCTGCTACGAGACCGAGCGCGGGCCGGCGGTGTTCCGCCACGCCGATCACCTCGCCCGGCTCGAGAAGTCAGCCGAGCTCTACTACCTCGAACTGCCCTACTCGGCCGAGCAGATCCGCACCGCCACGCACGAGCTGCTGATCCGCAACGGTCTGCGCTCCGCCTACATCAGGCCGCTCGCCTACCGCGGCTTCGGCAGCCTTGGGCTCTACGCGAAAGACTGCCCGATCGACGTGATCGTCGCCGCCTTCCCCTGGGGCGCATACCTGGGCGAGGAGAGCAAGGACGGAGGCATCCGCGCCAAGGTCTCGAGCTGGCGCCGGATCAGCCCCGGCGGCTCGATCCCGCACGCGAAGGCGTCGGGCTCCTACCTGAACTCGATCCTCGCCAAGACCGAGTCCCACAACGCCGGTTACGACGAGGCGATCCTGCTCGACGAACGCGGCTTCGTCTGCGAGGGCTCGGGCGAGAACATCTTCGTCGTCCGCGACGGCGAGATCGCGACGCCGCCGCACGTCGCCTCGATCCTCGACGGGATCAACCGCAAATCGGTGATCCAGATCGCCCGCGACCTCGGCTACACCGTGGTCGAGCGCGACATCGCCCGGGCCGAGCTCTACCTCGCCGAGGAGGTCTTCCTGACCGGCACCGCGGCCGAGCTGGTGCCGGTGCGCGAGATCGACGACCACCCGCTCGGCGCCGGCAAGCCGGGCGAGATCACCGCCCACGTGCAGGCCAAATTCGAAGACGCTCTCTACGGGCGCGCCGAGGAGTACCTGGAGTGGCTCGACTTCGTCGAGATGCCGGCTGAGGTGGACGCGGCGAGTAAGGTGAGCTCCTGATGCGCCGTCTCATCGAGTCAATCGGGCGAATTACCGCAGCCGCCTAGCGGCTGGCGCGGCGATGCCGTGCGCTCGGGCCCAGGGCCCATCCCCGATTTCTCGACTCGAAAGGCAGTAAGCAGATGGAACAGGTGAAGCTCTACGACACGACCTTGCGCGACGGCATGCAGGGCGAGGGGATGTCGCTCTCGGCCTCGGAGAAGGCGCGCGTCGTTCTCGCCCTCGACAGGCTTGGGGTGCAGATGATCGAGGCCGGCTTTCCCAGCTCGAACCCAAAGGAGGTCGAGCTGTTCGAACAGCTGGCCGATCTGCGCCTGCAGCAGGCGACGATCTGCGCCTTCGGGATGACCCGCCGCCGCGACACCGCCGCCGAGGACGATCCGGCGCTGGCGACCCTGGTCGCCAGCTTCGCTCCGGTCGTGACCCTGGTGGGCAAGACCTGGGGCCTGCACCTGGAGAAGGTGACCAAGGTCAGTCGCGAGGAAAACCTGGCGATGATCGCCGACTCGGTCGAGTTCTGCCGCGGCCAGGGCAAGCGGGTGGTCTACGACGCCGAGCACTTCTTCGACGGCTACCGCGACGATCCGGGTTACGCGCTTGCCTGCCTCGAAGCGGCGGCCGGGGCCGGGGCCGAGAACCTCTCGCTCTGCGACACCAACGGCTCCAGCCTGCCCGACCAGGTCGCGGTCGCGACCGCGGAGATGGTGGCGAAACTGGGTGAGCGGGTGGAGATCGGAATCCACGTCCACGACGACGCCGGCTGCGGCGTCGCCAACTCGCTGGCCGCCGTGCGCGAGGGTGCGCGGCTGGTCCAGGGCACCGTCAACGGCTACGGCGAGCGCTGCGGCAACGCCAACCTGACCTCGATCCTGCCCAGCCTGCAGCTGAAGATGGGCCACGAGGTCGTCTCGCCGGGGCAGCTGGCGACGCTGGCCGAGACAGTCCACTTCGTCGACGAGCTCTGCAACCTGACGCCGAATCCCGACGCGCCCTACGTCGGCCGCAACGCCTTCGCCCACAAGGGCGGCATGCACGTGGCCGGGGTCGCCGCCGACGCCCGCACCTTCGAGCACATCGACCCGGCGGCGGTCGGCAATCGGCGCAACGTCCTGCCCTCCGAGCTTTCGGGCAAGGCGACGATCCGCGACCAGGCGGCGCGGGCGGGACTGGAGATCGACGACGCGGCGGCGGCGCGGGCGATCGAGCGCCTCAAGGAGCGCGAGCACCACGGCTACCACTACGAGGCGGCGCCGGCCTCCTTCGAGCTGCTGCTGCGGCGCGAGGCCGGCAGCTACAAGCCGCTGTTCAAGCTTGAGAGCTTCCGGGTCGTGACCGAAAAGCGCGCCGGCGGCCTGGTCGAGACCGAGGCGACGATCAAGGTCGAGGTCGACGGGGAGCGCTACGTCCGCGTCGCCGAGGGCAACGGTCCGGTCAACGCGCTGGACCAGGCCCTGCGCGGCGCCATCGCCGACCGCTACCCGCACCTGGCCGAGATCGAGCTGACCAACTACAAGGTGAGGATCCTCGACGAAGCCCACGGCACCGGCGCCGTCACCCGGGTCCTGCTCGACTCCGCCGACGGTGGCCGCGAGTGGGGCACGATCGGCGTCTCGGAGAACATCATCGAGGCCTCCTGGGAGGCGCTGGTCGACTCGCTGGAGTACGCGTTCCAGTGAGCGAGGAGCTCGAAGCGATCCAGCTCGCCCGGCCGGAAATCGGCGCTCGCGAGGAGGAGCTGGCGCTGGAGGTGCTGCGCTCCGGCCGGCTCTCGCTGGGCCCGATGGGGGAGCGCTTCGAGCGCCAGCTGGCCGCCTGGCTGGGGGTCGAGGACGCGGTCATGGTCTCCAGCGGCACCACGGCCCTGCACCTCGGGGTGCGAGCGCTTGGCTGGGGCGAGGGCGACGAGGTCCTGACCAGCCCTTTCAGCTTCGTCGCCTCCGCCAACTGCCTGCTCTACGAGGGCGCCCGCCCGGTCTTCTGCGACGTCGACCCGCTGACGCTGAACCTCGACCCGGCCGCCGCCGCGGCGGCGGTGGGCGAGCGCACCAAGGGGATGCTGCCGATCCACATCTTCGGCTACCCGGCGGCGATGCCGGAGCTGGAGGCGCTTGCCGCCCGGCACGGCCTCGGCATCCTCGAGGACGCCTGCGAGGCGATCGGGGCGGTCGACGCCGAGGGCCACGGCGCCGGCGCCCGCGGCAACCTCGCCACCTTCGCCTTCTACGCCAACAAGCAGATGACCACGGGGGAGGGAGGCATGATTATCCCCTCCGGGCCGGAGACCGCCGCGCGCCTGCGCAGCGAGCGCAACCAGGGCCGCGCCGCCGACATGGGCTGGCTCGAGCACGAGGGCCTCGGCTTCAACTACCGCCTCTCCGACCTCGCCGCCGCCCTCGGCGTCGCCCAGGTCGAGAAGCTCGACTCGCTGCTGGAACGCCGGGCCGAGGTCGCCTCCCTCTACGAGCAGCGCCTGACGGGGATCGAGGGCGTCGAGGTCCCGATCGCCGGCCGCGGCCGGGAGCGACGCAGCTGGTTCGTCTACGTCGTCCGCCTCGCCGACGAGGTCGACCGCGACACGACGATCGCCCGCCTGGCCGGGCGCGGCATCGCCAGCAAGGCCTACCTGCCCTGCATCCACCTCTTCCCGCAGCTGCGCGAGCTCGGCTACGCGGAGGGCCAGTTCCCGGTCGCCGAAGCCGCCGCCGCCCACTCGCTGGCGCTGCCCTTCTTCCCGGCGATGAGCGAGGCCCAGGTGGACCGGGTCTGCCAGGAGCTGGCGGCGGCAATACGATCCCGCCCTTGAGCCGCTTTCGCAAAGACCCGGACCCGCGCTTCTGGGCGCTCAATCGCTCGCTCCCGTTCGACTGGCAGCTGGCCGCCTACGACATCGACCAGTCGCAGGCCCACGCCCGCGGCCTGCTCGGGATCGGCGTCCTCGACAGGGAGGAGCTGGAGCGGATCGACGCCGGCCTGGAGCGGGTGCGCGCGCGCATGGCCGAGCACGGCTTCGCCTTCGAGGACGCCGACGAGGACATCCACATGGCGATCGAGCGCCTGCTCGGCGAGGAGATCGGACCGCTGGCCGGCAAGCTCCACACCGGCCGCTCCCGCAACGACCAGGTCGCGACCGACGTGGCGATGGTCGTACAGGTCCACTCGCTGCAGGCGATCGAGCTCTGCGCGGCGGCGATGGAGCGGCTGCTGGAGCTGGCCGAGGCCCACAGCGACTGGCCGATGCCCGGCTACACCCACCTCCAGCGCGCCCAGCCGGTCTACCTCGGCCACCACCTGCTCGCCTACTTCTGGATGCTGGCCCGCGACGTCCTGCGCTTCCAGTTCGCGCTCGACAGCGCCAGCGTGATGCCGCTCGGCTCCGGCGCCCTGGCCGGGGTCAACTGGGAGATCGACCGCGAGGCGGTCGCCGACGACCTCGGCTTCGAGCATGTCAGCCACAACTCGATCGACGGCGCCTCCAACCGCGACTTCGTCCTCGACTACCTGGCCGCGGCCTCGACCTGCTCGATGCACCTCTCGCGGCTGGGCTCGGAACTCGTCATCTGGTCCAGCACCGAGTTCGGCTTCTGCGAGCTCGACGAGACCTTCTCCTCCGGCTCCTCGATCATGCCGCAGAAGCTGAACCCCGACTCGGCGGAGCTGCTGCGGGCCAAGAGCCCGCGCGTCGCCGCCAGCTACGCGACCCTGCTCGGCGTCATGCACGCGCTGCCGCTGACCTACGGCAAGGACATGCAGGAGGACAAGGAGCCGCTCTTCGACGCGATCGAAACGATCGAGCTCTGCCTTGACGCGACCGCCGGGATGCTGGCCGGGATCGAGTTCGACCGCGAGCGGCTGGAGGAGGCCTCCGGCGACGAGATGCTGGCGGCGACCGAGGTCGCCGACCTGCTGGTCCGCAAGGGGGTGCCGTTCCGCGAGGCCCACGGCATCGTCGGCGGCCTCGTCCGCGACGCGGTCGAGCAGGGCGCGACGCTCTCGGAGCTTCACCCCCGAGGAACTGCGCATCCACTCCGAGCAGCTCGACGAGTCCTACTACGAGGTGCTGCGAGCGCAGCAGCTGGCTGGAGTCGAAGCGGATCGCCGGCGGCACCGGCTCGGTGCCGCTGCGCGGCCCAGCTCGACGAGGCGAAGCAGACGCTTGCCGCAGTCAGGGCGCGGGTGCTCGACGAGCGCTCTTGACGGTCGACGGGCCTCAAACGTCCAAATCGCGGACGCCCGAGGCCCGCCGGCGCCTCGACCGCGCTTTCTTCGACCGCTCGGTCCACGCCGTCGCTCGCGAGCTGGTCGGCTGCCGGCTCTTCTTCGACGGCGTCGGCGGCACCATCGTCGAGACCGAGAGCTACGAGCGCGACGATCCCGCCTGCCACGCCTACGTCGGCCTCACCGATCGCACCGAGATCCTCTTCGGCCCGCCGGGGCTGGCCTACGTCTACCTCTCCTACGGCATCCACAGCCTGCTCAACTCCGTCGCCGAACCGGAGGGCGAGGCGGCGGCGGTGCTGATCCGGGCGCTGGAGCCGACCGCCGGCCTGGAGGCGATGCGCGAGCGCCGCGGCGAGCGGCCCGACGTCGAGCTCTGCTCGGGCCCGGGCAAGCTGACCGAGGCGCTCGGCATCGGCCTCGAGCGCAACGGCGCCGACCTCGGCCGCGACCCCTTCCTGCTGCTGGCGCCCGAGGGCGCCGCGCCCGCGGTCGTCACCGGGCGGCGGATCGGCATCACCAAAGCGGTCGAGCGCCCCTGGCGCTTCTGCGCCGCCGGCAGCCGCTTCGTCTCGCGACCGCGGCCCTAACCGGCGGTTACGCCGCCGCCCCCGCCGCTGGATTCCGGGGCGGGTGCTTCGGGCGCTTCTTCCGGCGCCGCTTCGACTTCGGGCGCAGCTTCCGCTTCCGGCGCCGCTTCGACTTCTTCGCTTTCCGGCGCCGCTTCGGTTTCCACCGGCGGCACGTAGGTTTCGGTTTCGCCGGAGTCGGAGCCGCCTTCGCTGGCTTCGCGGCCTTCCTTCTTCGCCTTCTTCTCGGCGGCGTTTTCGGCCTGGATGTCCTTCCAGGCGGAGATCACGCTGGCCCAGATCAGGGCCGGGAAGGTGCCGCCCATGACCGGGCCGCCGTTGTAGAGGGTCGTCATCGGCGTCGTCGAGTCGGGGTAGCCGACCCAGACGCAGGCGGTGACTTCGTCGCCGACGCCTCCGCAGAACCACGCGTCCCCGTTGTTCTCCGTGGTGCCGGTCTTGCCCCACTGCCCTTCGGCGCCGATCTGGGCGTTGGTGCCGGTGCCGCTGGAGACGACCGTTTCGAGGATGCTCTTGGCGGTTTCGGCCGTGCCTTGGTCGATCACCTGGTCGTGGGTGGAGTCGTTGTCGCCGTCCTTGATCGTCTTGTCGTCCTTGTCGGTGACCTGGGTGTAGGAGACGGGGCTGTCGCCGGGTCGCGGTGCCAGGGTGCCGCTGACGCGGTCGCCGTCGTTGCCGAGCGTGCTGTAGGCGTAGGTCCAGCCGACCGGGGTGACGCCGATTTCGAGACCGCCGAGGACCATCGCCGGGTTGGTCGAGATCGGGTCCTCGTAGCCCATCTTGTGGATCGTCGCGGCGATCGAGCTGGTGCGGTCGTGGACCGTCTTGCCTTCCAGGCCTTCGAGCGCCAGCGCGGCGTAGATCGAGTTGTCGGAGTAGGTCGTCGCGCAGATGATCGAGCAGGAGCCGAGGTAGGAGTCCTCGTCGTTGCTGACTTCGAAGGTTTCGTTGCCCTTCTTGCCGAAGTAGAAGGTCCGCTGTTCGGAGGGGTAGACCGTTTCCGGCGAGATCCCCTCTTCCAGCGCGGTCAGCAGCGTGAAGGGCTTGATCGAGGAGCCGGGCTGGCGGTGGCCCTGGGTCGCCAGGTTGAAGGGCGCGGTGTCGAAGTCGGGGCCGCCGACCATCGCCTTGATGCCGGCGTTGTGGTTGTCGATCACGACCACCGAGGCGGTCGCCGGCGAGTAGCCGAGGTAGGAGTTGACCGCTTCTTCGGCCGCTTCCTGCAGCTGCAGGTCGAGCGTCGACTTGACCTTGAGGCCGCCGAAGAAGGCTTTCGAGGCGCCGTAGCGTTCGACCAGCTGCTGGCGCAGGTAGGCGGTGAAGTAGGGCGCCTTGGAGTCGATCGTCGGCGGTTCGATGTCGTTCGGCGAGGGCAGCGCCTGCTTGGTCCCTTCCTCGAACTGCTCCTGGGAGATGTAGCCCTGTTCGTACATTTTTTCCAGCACCAGGTTGCGGCGGCCGAGGCTGTTTTCGGGATAGACCTTGGGGTCGTAGGCCGAGGGCGAGGCGATGATCGCCGCCAGCGTCGCCGCCTCCCAGGGCTCCAGCACCGAGGCGCAGGGCTCGGTCGCGGTGCCGCAGCCGGGATGGGCGTCGCCGAAGTAGGTGCGCGCCGCCGCCTCGATCCCGTAGGCGCCCTCGCCGAAGTAGATCGTGTTCAGGTACTGGGTGAGGATCTTGTCCTTGCTCCAGTGGCGCTCGAGCCGGTAGGCGAGCGCCGCCTCCTTGAACTTGACGAAGAGGGTGCGGGTGCCCTGGGCTTCGAGCGCGTTCTTGACGAACTGCTCGGTGATCGTCGAGGCGCCCTGCTGGGCGCTCTGGCTGAGGATGTCTTTGACCAGGGCGCGGCCGATGCCCTGGAAGTCGACGCCGCTGTGTTCGTAGAAGCGGGCGTCCTCGATCGCGACCACCGCGTTCTTGACGTTGGGGGAGATCTGGCCCGAGTTGAGCAGGATTTTGTTCTGGTCGCTGGTCAGGGTGCCGAGCGGCTGGCCGTTGGCGTCGTAGATCTCGCTGTTTTTCGAGGCCTTGTACTGGGCGAAGTTGTAGATCGCCGGCAGGTCCTGGGAGACCGCGGCCATCATCCCGAAGACCATCGAGACCAGGGCGAGGACGCCGAGCCCGAGCAGGACGAAGAGCACGCGCAGCTTCTTCAGCCGTGGTTTCGCGGGCTTGGTCGGGGAGGCCGGGGGGACGGGCGGAACATCGCCGCCGCGCCGCCGGCGCTTTATTCCTAGGGGCGCCATCGAGAAGTGAGCGCTCGGCACAGCTCAACCCGCCGAGCGGAGGCGGCAGTCTAGCATTCGCCAAATGCCGGATTTGACGCGTAACGCGGTCGACGTGCTGCCGCAGGGGAGGCTCGCCGAGCAGCTCGCCGGCGGCCGGCCGCTGCGCGTGAAGCTGGGGATCGACCCGACCACCGCCGACATCCACCTCGGCCACACGGTCGTGCTGGAGAAGCTGCGCGAGTTCCAGGACGCCGGCCACACGGTCGTGCTGATCATCGGCGACTTCACCGCCCGGGTCGGCGACCCGAGCGGGCGCTCGAGCACGCGGCCGCTGCCCTCGCCGGAGGAGATCGAGGCCAACGCCGCCACCTACCAGGAGCAGGCCTTCAAGCTGCTCGACCGCGAGCGCACCGAGGTCCGCTTCAACAGCGAGTGGCTGAAGATGGAGCCGGAGGCGCTGCTGGGGCTGCTGGCGCAGACGACGGTGGCGCGCCTGCTCGAGCGCGACGACTTCCAGAAGCGGCTCGCGGCCGGGCAGCCGATCGCGGCGCTGGAGCTGCTCTACCCGCTGCTGCAGGGCTACGACTCGGTCGCGGTCGAGGCCGACCTCGAGCTGGGCGGGACCGACCAGAAGTTCAACCTGCTCTTCGGCCGCGATGTCCAGGGCGCCTACGGGCAGAAGCCGCAGTCGATCCTGACGATGCCGATCCTGGTCGGCACCGACGGCGTCAAGAAGATGAGCAAGTCGCTCGGCAACTACGTCGGCGTCACCGATGCCCCGGAGGAGATGTTCGGGAAGCTGATGAGCATCCCCGACGAGGCGATGGCCGAGTACTACCGGCTGCTGCTCGGCGGCGAGCTGCCCGACAGCCCGCCGAACGAGGCCAAGCGCGAGCTGGGGCGGCGGATCGTCGACCGCTTCCACGGCGAGGGGGCCGGGGCCGGGGCGGAGGAGCACTTCAACCGCGTCATCCGCGACCGCGGCGTGCCGGAGGAGATCTCCCGCTGGGACATCGATCCAGCCGCCGGCAACGAGGCCGACGCGATCCTGCTGCCGCGGCTGATCGGCTCCGGCTTCGAGCTCAGCTCGAGCGAGGCGCGGCGCCTGATCAAGCAGGGCGGGGTCAAGCTCGACGGCGAGACGGTCGCGCCCGATATCCTCGAGCTGCCCCGCAAAGCGCTTGACGGCAAGGTTCTGCAGGTCGGGAAGCGGCGCTTCCTCAGCCTCTACGACAGCGCCGCCTGAGCCTCGCCGCCAGGCACTAGGCAAACGTCCGCCGGAGCGCTATACTCCCGCGTCCTTCTGGGGCTGCCTGTTCGGAGTCCCATGCGTGAAGAGCGTCGAAACCCGGCGTAGAGGCGCAGCGGTCTTTGAAAACTGAGCAGCGTGCACTCCGCGGACCCATCAACAGGTCTGCGGAATGTTTGAGCCCGATCCATCCGGCGCGCCAGCGCACCGGATGGTCTGATTTACCCGTCATGCCGGTCGCCGAGTTTGTGTACCCGGTGGCCCGCCAGGCATGGCAGCTCTTTGTGAGTACCTTTCACGGAGAGTTTGATCCTGGCTCAGGACGAACGCTGGCGGCGTGCTTAACACATGCAAGTGGTGCGACGAACCAGGGCTTGCCCTGGGGCTAAGCCGCGAACGGGTGAGTAACACGTGAGTAATCTGCCCCGATGACCGGGACAACCCGAGGAAACTCGGGCTAATACCGGATGTGGTGCACGGGTATAAGCCTGTGTACTAAAGGAAGCTTCGGCCTCCGCATTGGGAGGAGCTCGCGGCCCATTAGCTTGTTGGTGGGGTAACGGCCTACCAAGGCAACGATGGGTAGCTGGTCTGAGAGGACGATCAGCCACACTGGGACTGAGACACGGCCCAGACTCCTACGGGAGGCAGCAGTGGGGAATCTTGCGCAATGCGCGAAAGCGTGACGCAGCAACGCCGCGTGGGGGAAGACGGCCTTCGGGTTGTAAACCCCTTTCAGGAGGGACGAAGGTTCACCGGTGAATAGCCGTGTGGATTGACGGTACCTCCACAAGAAGCTCCGGCTAACTACGTGCCAGCAGCCGCGGTAATACGTAGGGAGCAAGCGTTGTCCGGAATCATTGGGCGTAAAGCGCGCGTAGGTGGCTCTATAAGTCCGTTGTGAAAGTCAAAGGCTCAACCTTTGAAAGCCGATGGATACTGTAGAGCTAGAGTCCGGAAGAGGCGAGTGGAATTCCTGGTGTAGCGGTGGAATGCGCAGATATCAGGAGGAACACCAATAGCGAAGGCAGCTCGCTGGGACGTGACTGACACTAAGGCGCGAAAGCGTGGGGAGCGAACAGGATTAGATACCCTGGTAGTCCACGCCGTAAACGATGGGCATTAGGTGTGGGAGGTGTCGACTCCTCCCGTGCCGTCGCTAACGCACTAAATGCCCCGCCTGGGGAGTACGGCCGCAAGGCTAAAACTCAAAGGAATTGACGGGGGCCCGCACAAGCAGCGGAGCATGTGGTTTAATTCGACGCAACGCGAAGAACCTTACCTGGGCTTGACATGTCGGTGACCGCCGTGGAAACACGGTTTTCCTTCGGGACACTGTCACAGGTGGTGCATGGCTGTCGTCAGCTCGTGTCGTGAGATGTTGGGTTAAGTCCCGCAACGAGCGCAACCCCCGTCCTATGTTGCCATCATTAAGTTGGGGACTCATAGGAGACTGCCGGTGACAAACCGGAGGAAGGTGGGGATGACGTCAAGTCATCATGCCCCTTATGTCCAGGGCTACACACGTGCTACATTGGCGCATACAAAGGGCAGCAATACCGCGAGGTGGAGCAAATCCCATAAAGTGCGTCTCGGTTCGGATTGGAGGCTGAAACTCGCCTCCATGAAGGTGGAGTTGCTAGTAATCGCAGATCAGCAATGCTGCGGTGAATACGTTCCCGGGCCTTGTACACACCGCCCGTCACACCACGAAAGCGAGTAACACCCGAAGCCGGTGGCCTAACCGCAAGGAGGGAGCCGTCGAAGGTGGGACCCGTGATTGGGGTGAAGTCGTAACAAGGTAGCCGTAGCGGAAGCTGCGGCTGGATCACCTCCTTTCTAGGGAGAATTAAGTACCTAGAACGTCGACCGGGCTCCCCGCCGACAACTTGTTGTTGGTGGGCACGCTGCTCAGTTTTGAGAGACCACCACGGAAGAACTCCGTGGTGTGCCTCGGTGGACCTTGAAAACTGCACAAGGCAAGATGGGTAATTTAATTTCCGCCTGTACACCTTTCGGTGTACGGGCAGTATCACCGTCAAGATAGTAAGAGTTTACGGTGGATGCCTTGGCACCAGGAGTCGATGAAGGACGTGGACGGCTGCGATAAGCCGCGGTTAGGCGCTGAACAGCCTTTGACCCGCGGATTTCCGAATGGGGAAACCCGGCGCCGGTAATGCGGCGTCATCCAGCAATGAATACATAGTCGCTGGAAGGGAACCGGGCGAACTGAAACATCTAAGTAGCCCGAGGAAAAGAAATCAACCGAGACTCCCTTAGTAGTGGCGAGCGAAAGGGGATCAGCCCAAACCTGACAGATGTAAGCGGGCACGCGTTGTCTGTCGGGGGTTGTAGGACATCATGCCCGAGCCGTGCCTGGCTCGGCAACAGTTACCAAATCAGGTGTTAGCCGAAGCGAGTGGAACCTCGCACCATAGAGGGCAATCGTCCCGTAGGTGAAAGCGCACTGATCTGTTGATTGATGTTCCTGAGTAAGACCACACCCGTGAAACGTGGTCTGAACCTGGGGGGACCACCCTCCAAGGCTAAGTACTACCTGGTGACCGATAGTGAACTAGTACCGTGAGGGAAAGGTGAAAAGCACCCCTGAAGGGGAGTGAAATAGTACCTGAAACCGTAGACTTACAAGTGGTCGGAGCACCTTCGGGTGTGACGGCGTGCTTTTTGCATCACGAGCCGGCGAGTTACTCGTCAGTGGCAAGGTTAAGCGATGAGCGGAGCCGTAGCGAAAGCGAGTCTGAATAGGGCGAATCAGTCACTGGCGGTAGACCCGAAACTGAGCGAGCTATCCATGGGCAGGCTGAAGCGGGGGTAAGACCTCGTGGAGGGCCGAACCGACCTAGGTTGAAAACTGGGCGGATGACCTGTGGATCGGAGTGAAAGGCTAATCAAGCTCAGAGATATCTGGTTCTCTCCGAAATATATTTAGGTATAGCGTCGAGTGATTGCGTTGCGGCCGTAGAGCACTGTTTGGATTAGGGGCCCTACCAGGTTACCGACTTCAGGCAAACTCCGAAGACCGTTACGGTTAACTCGGGAGTCAGTGTGCGGGGGATAAACTTCGTACGCGAGAGGGAAACAACCCAGACCATCAGCTAAGGACCCTAAGTACTAGCTAAGTGGCAAACGATGTCCGAATGCAGAGACAACCAAGAGGTTGGCTTAGAAGCAGCCACCCTTGAAAGAGTGCGTAACAGCTCACTGGTCAAGTGTTCGGGCGCGGATAATTCAACGGGGCTCAAGCTAGCCTCCGAAGCTATGGGTGTGCAGGCCTGCGGGCTCTGTACGCGGTAGGAGAGCGTTCCAACTGCGTGAAGCGGCGTCGTAAGGCTCCGTGGAGCGGTTGGAAGTGAGAATGCCGGCATGAGTAACGAAAGTGGGGTGAGAATCCCCACCACCGATTGTCCAAGGTTTCCTGAGTAAAGTTCGTCTGCTCAGGGTTAGTCGGGACCTAAGGCGAGGCCGAAAGGCGTAGCCGATGGCCAACAGGTTGATATTCCTGTACCACGTCGTTTCCGTTATGACCGATGGGGGGACGGGGAAAGGTAAGGGAACCCAGGCGATGGTCGTCCTGGGGCAAGCACGTAGCTAGTCGCTGTAGGGAAATCCGCAGCGGCGTTTTGACGCGAGGTGCGATGCCAGCTGGCTTGACCGCCGGCAAGTCCCTGATCCTATGCCTCCAAGAAAAGCCTCTAGGCAGGATTCGCGTGCCCGTACCGATAACCGACACAGGTGGACAAGTAGAACATACTGAGGTGAGCGAGCTAACTATCGTTAAGGAACTCGGCAAAATCGTCCCGTAACTTCGGGAGAAGGGACGCCCCACTAGGGTGAACTCCATACGGAGGGAGCCCGACGGGGCCGCAGTGAATTGGTCCAAGCGACTGTTTACCAAAAACACAGGCCTCTGCTAAGTCGTAAGACGACGTATAGGGGCTGACGCCTGCCCGGTGCCGGAAGGTTACGCGGACTTGTTAGCGCTTCGGCGCGAAGCAGCGAAGCTAAGCCCCGGTAAACGGCGGCCGTAACTATAACGGTCCTAAGGTAGCGAAATTCCTTGTCGGGTAAGTTCCGACCTGCACGAATGGCGTAACGACTTGGACGCTGTCTCAACGATAGGCTCGGTGAAATTAAAGTCTCGGTGAAGATGCCGAGTACCCGCAGCTAGACGGAAAGACCCCGTGAACCTTTACTGCAACTTGATATTGGAGTCTGGGGTATCTCGCTCAGGATAGGTGGGAGACAGTGAACCGGCGACTTTGGTTGTCGGGGAGTCACCCTTGAGATACCACCCTTGGTAGTCTGGGCTTCTAACACCGCGCCGTAATCCGGGCGGTGAACAGTGTCAGGTGGGCAGTTTGACTGGGGCGGTCGCCTCCTAAAGAGTAACGGAGGCGCCCAAAGGTTCCCTCAGCACGGTTGGAAATCGTGCGTAGAGTGTAAAGGCAATAAGGGAGCTTGACTGCGAGACCGACGGGTCGAGCAGGAACGAAAGTTGGGCTTAGTGATCCGGCGGTAGCAAGTGGAAGCGCCGTCGCTCAACGGATAAAAGGTACTCCGGGGATAACAGGCTTATCGGTTCCAAGAGTCCACATCGACGAACCGGTTTGGCACCTCGATGTCGGCTCGTCGCATCCTGGGGCTGGAGTAGGTCCCAAGGGTTGGGCTGTTCGCCCATTAAAGCGGTACGCGAGCTGGGTTCAGAACGTCGTGAGACAGTTCGGTCCCTATCTGCTGTGGGCGTTGGAGAGTTGAGAGGAGTCATCCCTAGTACGAGAGGACCGGGATGAACGTGCCGCTGGTGTATCTGTTGTCCTGCCAAGGGCATCGCAGATTAGCTACGCACGGAACGGATAACCGCTGAAAGCATCTAAGCGGGAAGCCGTCCTCGAGATGAGCTCTCCCATCCCTTTAAGGGAGTAAGACCCCTGGTAGACCACCAGGTTGATAGGCCGGCGGTGTAAGCGCAGCAATGCGTTCAGCTGACCGGTACTAATGGGTCGAGGGCTTGACGGATATTTCGATTATTTTACTCTGAAGGCCTTGTGCAGTTTTCAAGCTCCACCGGGGCGGTCTCGCAAAATTCCGGTGGCGCATAGCGAGTGGGAGACACCTCTTCCCATTCCGAACAGAGCAGTTAAGCCACTCTGCGCCGATGGTACTTGGGGGGCAACCCCCTGGGAGAGTAGGTCGCCGCCGGTTCTTCTAGTGACTCTGGGTCGCCCCTCGCGGGGCGGCCCTTTGTCGTTTCGGGGTGCTGCGGTGACGGGCTTCGCAGCTTGGCGCAGTTCTCCCAACGGGCTCCAGCCCGTACTCGCCGAGCGTGGCGAAGTCGATCATCAGGTCGACGGCGTCGCTCAGCCGTCTCGTTAGCGTTTGCTTAGAATCGAACATGAGTTCGTAAGGTACGCCGGGCTCCGGACGGCAACTCGGAGCTGCAACCAGACTTGCATTTCGTGCCTGAGGAGGGTCGAGCATGCCGCAGCGCTACTGATCGCCAGTAGCGCTGCGGACCCCAGAAGCGCGTTCGGGAGACGCTGCTGCGGAGCTTTGCCGTGGCCTGGAGCCACGCTCCGCTTCGTCTCGTGGGCGGGATCCTAGAACCTGCTGGGGTGATTTTGCAAATGCGAGGATCAAGCGGGCCGTCTCTGCCGGTTTCTCGACGTTGGGCGAATGGCCGGCGCCGGCGATCAGCCTGGTCTGGGCATCGGGATCGCCGTCCCGGTAGGCGGCAAGGGCGGCAGTCGGATCGTCGGCGATCTGCTCCTCGGCGCCCATGATCGCCAGCACCGGCTTTGCGGTCGCTGCGGCGCGCTGGGGCAGGGCCTCTTCGCCGGTGTAGTCGTCGAAGGCATCGCTGGAGCCGCTGTAGGAGCTGTAGGTCATTCGCTTCACGTCCTCGACGAAGGCATCGGGAACCGGGAAGCCCGGCGCAAAGGCGACCTTGAGGCCGTCGCTGATGGAGAAGTCCGGCTTCACCCGCCAGAGGAACTGACCGATCACCGGCTTGAAGGGCAGTTCGCCGATGAATCCGACATCTCCATAGGAGAGGTCGGGGATGCTGTCGATCAGCACCAGCCGATTGACCAGGCGCGGCGACTGTTCGGCCAGGGCGATCGCGACCGGGCCGCCGAGGGAGTGGCCGACGATCTCGGCGTCGTGCACGCCGAGCCTGGCGAGGGCCTGGGCGAGCAGTTCGGCCTGGTCCTCTATCGCGTAGCCGTCGGCCGGCTTTTCGGAGCCGCCGTGGCCGAGCAGGTCGATCGCGACCACGCGGTGTTCCTTCGCCAGCGCCGGCATCACCCCGTCCCACCAGTCGATCGCGCAGGTGAAGCAGTGGACCAGGACGATCGGGCTGCCGTCGCGGGGCCCGCGATCGACGGCCTGGATCTCGCCGCCGGGCAGCTCGAGCAGCTTCCCGCCGGGCACGGTCACCGCCGCCGACTTGGTTTCGCCGTCGATCAGGACGGTGTTGACGAGGAGCAGCGCAACCAGCGCCACGGCCATCCCAATCGCGATCTTCCAGCCTCTCCCCATGCCGGTCGTTACCCTAGCCCAGACCATGGAGAAATTCGTCATCCAGGGCGGTGCCCCGCTCTCCGGAGAGCTGACAGTCGCCGGCAACAAGAACGCGGCGCTGCCGATCCTCGCCGCTTGCCTGCTGACCGAGGAGGAGCTGCTGCTGCACCGGGTGCCGCGGATCCGCGACACCGAGGCCCAGATCGCGCTGCTGGAGCAGCTTGGCGTCGAGGTGGCGTGGGTCGCCGACAACAGCGTCCGCCTCTGCGCCCGCGATGTCGCCGAAGCGGCCGTCGACGAGGAGCTCTCGAGCAGGATCCGCGCTTCCTTCCTGCTCGCCGGGCCGCTGCTGGCTCGCTTCGGGGAGGCCCGGATGCCCCCGCCCGGAGGGGACTTCATCGGCCGCCGCCGCCTCGACGCCCACCTCGACGCCTTCAAGGACCTCGGCGCTCGCGTCGACGGCAATCGCTGGATCGAGCTGGCGGCGCCCGGCGGCCTCTGCGCCTGCGAGATCTTCATGGACGAGCCCTCGGTGATGGGAACCGAGAATGCGCTGATGGCGGCGGCGCTGACGTCGGGCGCGACCAAGATCTCCAACGCTGCCTCCGAGCCGCACGTCCAGGACCTCGCCCGCCTGCTGACGAAGATGGGCGCGCGGGTCGACGGCATCGGCTCCAACGTGATGGTCGTCAACGGCAGCGACCGCCTCGGCGGCGCCGAGCACACGATCTCGCCCGACCACATCGAGGTTGGCAGCTTTATGGCGCTGGCCGCCGCGACCGGCGGCGAACTGCGGATCCGCGATGTCGAGTCCGCCGACCTGATGATGGTCCGCCGCCAGTTCCGCCGCCTGGGCCTGCGCTCGGACATCGACGGTGCCGACATGATCGTCCGCGCCGGTCAGAATCTGGAAGTCGAATCCGACCTCGGCGATGCGATCCCGAAGATCGAGGACGGTCCCTGGCCGGCCTTCCCCGCCGACCTCACCTCGATCGCCCTGGCGCTGGCAACCCAGGCAAAGGGGGAGATCCTGATCTTCGAGAAGATGTTCGAGAACCGCCTCTTCTTCGTCGACAAGCTGGTCGCGATGGGCGCTCGGATCACGCTGTGCGATCCCCACCGGGCGATCGTCAGCGGTCCGAGCCGGCTTCATGGCGAGCGGGTCGAGAGTCCCGATATCCGCGCCGGGATGGCGATCCTCATCGCCGCCCTGGCGGCCGATGGCACCTCGGAGATCGGCAACATTCGCCAGATCGATCGCGGCTACGAGCAGATCGACGAGCGCCTGCGCGGGCTTGGCGCGCAGATCGAGCGGGTTTCTGCAGAGGTTCCCGCCTAGCAGGGCTTTGCCCCTGCCTCTCGTAAGGTCAGCCCGATGATCCACCCGATTCCGCCAGGCACCCGTGACGTGCTCCCCGACGAGATGCGGGAGCTGCGACGCCTGCAGCGCGCCCTGATCGACGTCTTCGAAGACCGCGGCTATGGCGAGGTCGCGACGCCGGCGATCGAGTACGACGAGGTGCTGGCGCGGGGCGACGGCCGCGCCGCCGCCGGTGCCTACCGCTTCTTCGACGAGGGCGGAGAGCTGCTGGCGCTGCGCTCCGACATGACCGTGCCGATCGCTCGCCTGGTCGCCGGCCGCCTCGCGGGCGCCGAGCCGCCGCTGCGCTTCAGCTACATGGCGAGCACCTACCGGGCGGTGCGGCCGCAGCGCGGGCAGATGCGCGAGTTCGTCCAGGCCGGAGTCGAGCTGATCGGCGCGCCGGCCCCGCAGGGGACCGCCGAGGTGGTCGAAGTGCTGGAGGCAGCGCTGAGCGCAGCCGGCCTCGACCGCGCCGTGATCGGCCTCGGCGATGCCGATCTCTACCGCCAGCTGCTGACCGAGTACGGGGTCGAGGGCGAGGCCCGCGACTCGATCATCAACCGCCTGGCGACGCACGACCTGGTCGGCCTCGAGGCCGAGCTCTCCGCGGTCGAGGGGATCGACGACGAGCAGTGCGCCACCTGCGTCGCGCTCTCGCAGCTGCGTGGCGGCAGCGAGGTGCTGGAGCAGGCGCGCGGGCTCGGCGGCGCCGCGGTCGAGCGGGCGACGGCAAGGCTGCAGGAGACCTTCGAGGAGCTGGAGCGGCGCGGCGTCGCCGAGCGAGTCCAGATCGACCTCGGGCTGCTGCGCGACCTCGGCTACTACAGCGGCGCCATCCTCGAGGTCTACGACCCCGCGCTCGGGCACGTGCTCGGCGGCGGCGGCCGCTACGACGGGCTGCTGAAGCGCTTCGGGGTGGACCTGCCGGCGGCGGGCTTCGCTCTCTACCTGGAGCGCGTGCACGTCGCCCAGATGGAGGAGGAGTCGCGGCGGGGGAGGGGGGTTCGATGAACTCCGGGGTTGCTGGCCTGAGCGGGGCGAAGGCGGACGGGCCGCTGAAGCTGGCGGTGCCGCGCGGCGCCCTCTTCGGCGAGACCCTCGACATCCTCGACGGCGCCGGCATCGACACCTCCGAGGTGAGGGGCGACTCGCGCTCGCTGATCTTCGAGACCGCGGGAATCACGCTGGTGACGATGCGGCCCTCCGACGTCCCCACCTACGTCGAGGCCGGCGCCGCCGACGTCGGCATCACCGGCAAGGACGTGCTGCTGGAGCAGTCCGACCGCATGGTCTACGAGCTGCTCGACCTCGGCTTCGGCCGCTGCCGCATGGTTCTTGCCGGGCGCAAGGGGGATGAGCGACTGGGCGAATCCCAGCGTCGCCTGGGGATGATGCGGATCGCGACCAAGTACCCGCGCATCGCCGAGCGCCACTTCGAGGCCAGCGGTCGCCAGATCGAACTGATCGAGGTCAAGGGCTCGGTCGAGCTGGCGCCGCTGATCGGCCTCGGCGACGGCATCGTCGACCTGGTTGCCACCGGGCGCACGCTGGAGGAGAACGAGCTCGAGGTGCGCGAGGAGATCCTCGAGTGCACTGCCCGCTTCGTCGCCAACCGGGTCGCCCACAAGCTGCGCGCCACCGAGGTCGACGAGCTGACGGCGAAACTGAGAGCGGCGGCGGCGAGATGAGAACCCGCCGCATCGAGTGGGAGGGAGCGGCCAGGACCGCGCTCGCGATCCGGGAGCTGTTCGAGGAGTTCGCCGAGGCGGTCGACGTCGCCCCGATCGAGCGGGAAGTGAGCGCTGAAGGAAATGCGGCGGTGCTGCGCCTGACCGCCGAACTCGACGCCACCGAGCGGCCGCCCGAGTCCCTGCGGGTCGATCCGGCCGAGGCCGAGACCGCCCTGGCCGCGGTCGAGCCGGTGCTGCGCGAGGCGATGGAGGTGGCCGCCGCCAACATCCGCGCCGTCGCCGAGTCCCAGCTCGGCGGGCCGACCCGGGTCGAGCTTCCCCAGCGACAGGTGGTGACCGTCCGCGAGGTCGCGGTCCGCGCCGCCGGCATCTATGCGCCGGGCGGGCGCGCCGCCTACCCCTCCAGCGTCCTGATGTGCGCGATCGCCGCTCAGGTCGCCGGGGTCGAGCGGATCTCGCTTGCCTCGCCGCCCGGGCGCGACGGCAGGCTGCACCCCCTGGCGCTGGCCGCGGCGGCCCTCTGCGGGATCGAGGAGATCTACGCGATGGGGGGCGCCCAGGCGATCTTCGCGCTCGCCAACGGCACCGAGACGATCGCCGCCGTCGACGTCGTCGCCGGTCCCGGCAACGCCTGGGTGCGGGAGGCGAAGCGGGCGATCGCCGGCCGGGTCGGGATCGATTCGCTCGCCGGGCCCTCGGAGTTGATGCTGGTCGCCGGCCACGACACCGACCCCGAGTGGGCGGCGCTCGACCTCTGCGCCCAGGCTGAGCACGGCCCCGACAGCCCCCTGCTCGCGGTCGCGGTCGAGGAGGCGGTGCTGGAGGCGATCGAGACGGCAACCGAGGCCGCCGCACAGCAGCCGAGCGTCGCCAACGCGCCGCTGGCGCTGGTTCAGGTGCCCGATCTGAGCGACGCGATCGATTTCGCCAACGCCTTCGCCCCGGAGCACCTGGAGCTGCTCGAGCAGGACGCCGCCCTGCTGGCCGACCGGGTCAGGACCGCGGGTTGCGTCTTCGCCGGCCGCCACGCCGCGACCGCCTTCGGCGACTACGTCGCCGGCTCCAACCACGTCCTGCCCACCGGCGGCGCCGGGCGCTTCTCCGGCCCGCTCGGCCCGGGAACCTTCATGCGCAAGATCGCCGAGGTGGAGATCGACGCCGGCGCCGCCGCGGCCCTGGCGCCGCACGCCGACGCCCTCGCCCGCGCCGAGGGCTTCCCCGTCCACGGCGAGTCAGCGATGATTAGGCGATGAGCAGCAGAGCGGCAAGCAGAGAGCGCGACACGGCCGAGACGCAGATCCGGCTTTCCCTGGACCTCGACGGGGGGGAGGCGAGCGCCGCGACCGGCGTCGGTTTCCTCGACCACATGCTGGACCTGCTGGCCCGTCACGGACGGCTGGGCCTGAGGGTCGAGGCCAACGGCGATCTTGAGACCGGCGCCCACCACACCGTCGAGGACGTCGGCATCGTGCTCGGGCAGGCGCTCGACGAGGCGCTCGACGACCGCGCCGGGATCCGCCGCTACGGCTCCGCCGTGGTGCCGATGGACGAGTCGCTGGCCGAGTGCGCGATCGACATCTCCGGGCGCCCGCTCTGCGTCTTCGACGCCGAGCTGCCGACCACCTCGATCGCCGGCTTCGACACCGAGCTGGCCGAGGAGTTCTTCCGCGCCGTCGCCAACAGCGCCAAGCTGACCCTGCACGTCTCGGTCCGCTACGGCACCAACGCCCACCACATGATCGAGGCCTGCTTCAAGGCCTTCGCGCGCGCCCTGCGCGTCGCCGTCTCGATCGATCCCGAGGAGAGCGGCGTGCCCTCGACCAAGGGGACCCTCAATGCCTGAGCCAAGCTGCCCCCGGACGCGGAAGCACGGGCGCGAGATCGCCGGGTGTGATGAGCGCGCCCGGGCGGGAGCCGAGGAGGCGGCGTCCATATGAGAATCGCGATCCTCAACTACGGGATGGGCAATCTGCGCTCGGTCGAGAAGGCGCTGGAGCACGTCGGCGTCACGGCCACGATCAGCGCCGACCCGGCCGAGGTCCGCGCCGCCGACGGCGTCATCCTGCCCGGCGTCGGCGCCTTCCCGCGGGCGATGGAGCGGATCCGCGAGCTCGGCCTCGACGAGCTGATCGCCGAGCGCCGCGACGCCGGGGTGCCGATCCTCGGCATCTGCCTCGGCCTGCAGCTGCTCTTCGACTCGACCACCGAGCTGGGCGGAGCCGCCGGGCTCGGCCTGCTCGACGGCCCGGTCGCCGAGCTGGAGGCCGACGGCCTCAAGATTCCGCACATCGGCTGGTCGCCGCTGCGCTGGGAGCGCGATTCGCGCCTGGCCGACGGCATCCCTTCGGAGACCCCCTTCTACTTCGTCCACTCTTTTGCACCGCGGCCCGCGGCCGGCGAGCTGCTGGGCAGCGCCGCCTACGGCGCCCGCTTCGCCTGCGCGGCCGAGCGCGACAACGTCTTCGGCGTCCAGTTCCACCCCGAGAAGTCGAGCGCCGCCGGGCTGCGGCTGCTCTCGAACTTCGCCGGGGTCTGCGCCTCAGTCCCGGCGTGATCCTCTACCCGGCCATCGACATCCGTGGCGGCCAGGCGGTGAGGCTGCTGCAGGGCGACTACGAGCGCGAGACAGCCTACGACGCCGATCCGGTCGACGCGGCCACCCGTTGGGCGGGCGAAGGGGCCGAGTTCCTGCACGTGGTCGACCTCGACGGCGCCAAGGCGGGGGAGCCGCGCAACCTCGACGCGGTGCGGCGGGTCGCCGCCGCGGTCGGGTGCCCGATCCAGGTCGGCGGCGGGCTGCGCGACGCCGCTTCGGTGGCGGCGGTGCTCGACGCCGGCGCCGAGCGGGTCGTGATCGGCACCGCGGCCCTGCGCGACGCAGAGTTCTTGGACGAGGTGCTGGCGACACACGACGACCGCGTCGTCGTCTCGGTCGACGCTCGCGGCGGCAAGGTGTCGCTGTCCGGCTGGACCGAGGACACCGGCAGAGATGTCGTCGCCACGGTCGCTGAATTGGGCGAGCGCGGTGTCGCCCGCTTCCTCTGTACCGAGATCGACGTCGACGGGACGATGGAAGGCCCCGCCATCGAAGAGCTGAACCGCATCGCCACCGCAACCGACGCCCAGATAATCGCCTCCGGCGGCGTCGGAACCCTCGCTCATCTCAAAGCCCTCGCCGACGACGCGGCCCCCACCATCGAGGGAGCGATAGTCGGCCGCGCGCTGTATGAGCGTCGCTTCACCGTGGCGGAGGGTCGGGACACCCTCTCCCGGAGGCTCTAGGAATACGGCTTGAAGGACGCAAGGCGACCCAGCTGCGCGACGGCCTCCGGGAGAGGGTGTCCCGACCCTCCCTCTACGCTTAGCCAATGGTCCTGAAGCGCGTCATCCCCTGCCTCGACGTCGACGCCGGCCGCGTCGTCAAGGGCACCAACTTCGTCGGGCTGCGCGATGCCGGCGACCCGGTCGAGCTGGCCGAGCGCTACGACGCCGAGGGCGCCGACGAGCTCGTCTTCCTCGACATCACCGCCTCGCACGAGCAGCGCGAGACGATCGTCGAGCTGGCCCGGCGCACCGCCGACAACGTCTTCATCCCCTTCACGATCGGCGGCGGCATCCGCTCCGTCGAGGACGCCCAGGCGGTGCTCGACGCCGGCGCCGACAAGGTCTCGGTCAACTCCGCGGCGCTGGCCCGGCCGCAGCTGCTGACCGAGCTGGCCGACCACTTCGGCGCCCAGTGCGTGGTGATCGCGATCGACGCCAAGCGCGAGCAGGAGCCTGCGAACGCCTCGCCGAGCTGCGCGGCGCCGCCGGGTTGGTTCGGTGGCGGCTGGGGCGTCTACGTCAACGGCGGCCGTAAGCGGGTCGAGGGGCGCGACGCGGTCGGCTGGGCCGAAGAGGCGGTCGAGCGCGGGGCGGGGGAGGTGCTGCTGACCAGCATGGACCGCGATGGCACCAATGACGGCTACGACATCGAGCTGACCCGGGCGGTCGCCGACGCGGTCTCGGTGCCGGTGATCGCCTCCGGCGGCGCCGGCGAGCTGGCTCACCTCAGCGAGGCGATCGCCAGGGGCGGCGCCGACGCCGTCCTCTGCGCCTCGATCTTCCACTACGGCCGGTACCGCGTCTGCGAGGCGAAGCAGCGCCTCGCCGCCGACGGCATCCCGGTCAGGCTCTAGCCGGAGGCGAGGTCGGCGGCCAGGCCGGCGACGCCGCTGGAGCCGAGGATCTCGAAGCGGGCCAGTTCGTAGGGTGCGTCGCGGCTGGCGTAGCCGGGGATCTCGGTGGTGGCGCTCGTGTAGCCGGCGGCTTCGACGGCGGCGATCGCGGTCGGGTCGAAGCGGCCCGCCGGGTAGCAGAAGTCCTTGACCGGGACGCCGTACTCGCGCCGCAGGATCTCCCGCGCCCCGGCCGTTTCCCGCTTCAGGCCCGCGGCGTCGAGCGTGGTCAGGTCGGAGTGGTCGATCGTGTGCGCGGCCAGCTCCCAGCCGGCGCCGATCATCGCCCTGACGTTGCTTTCGTAGAGATCTGAGCCTTCCGCCTTGAGGTTGAGCACCCCCGGCCAGCCGTGCTTGCGCAGCTCCGGCAGGGCGTAGGTGAACTGCGGCCGGTAGCCGTCGTCGAAGGAGATCACGACCGGTTTCGCCGGCAGCGTGCCGTCGCCGTCCCAGGCGCGCTCGACCTCTTCCAGGGTCACCGCCTGGTAGCCGTGCCGGTCGAGCCAATCCAGTCTGCTGGTGGAAGTCGGGTCGCGACACGTACAGCTCCGGGTAGGGCGCGTCCGCCGGGGCGGGGCCAAGCACGTGGTACTCGAGGATCGGCACCGGGCCGGTGTGGGGTTCCCAGCCGGGCTGCGGGGTGGCGTTGAGGACCAGCTCGGAGCCTCCGTCCGGCCGCACGGACCCATGCTTTGGCCCCGCGCGGGCGGGACCGCGACCGCCAGCGGGGTTCGAGCCAGCGCCGCCGCTGAGGACGACCGCCGCCGCTACCCCGACCCCTATTGCCGCCAGGGCGACGCCCAGCAGCCGCCGCCGCCCACGCGCCCGCTGGCGCCGCTGCGCCTCTCGCCGCGCGCGCAGTTGCGCTTGGCGCGCCTCCGGCCCGTCGGCCCTCCCTGTCTCTCGGCTGCCCATCCGCGCAGGCGATCATGGTAGGGAAGGGACCCATGCAGAGCTCTGGCCAGCCGATCGAGAACCTCGCCGCGGCGCTGCGAAGCGCCTACCCGGAGCTGGATGGGTTGCGTGAGGCCGCCGCCGAGCCCGTCTATCTGGTTGGCGGCGCCGTCCGCGACCTCCTGCTCGGCCGTGGGCGGGCCGACATCGACATCGTCGTCGAGGGCGACGCCGCTGCGCTCGCGGCTCGGCTCGGCGCCGAAACGATCGAGCACGAGCGCTTCGCCACCGCCAAGGTCGAGCTCGACGGCCACGAGGTCGATATCGCCAGCGCCCGCACCGAGATCTACGCGCATCCCGGCGCCCTGCCCGCGGTGGCTCCCGCGGCCACGGTCGAGGCAGACCTGGAGCGGCGCGACTTCACGATCAACGCGATGGCGATTCCGCTCGCCGGGGAGCCGCGGGTGATCGACCCTCACGACGGGCAGGCGGACCTGGCCGCCGACCTGCTGCGGGTCCTGCACCGGCAGTCGTTCGCCGACGACCCGACGCGGGCGATCCGCGCCGCTCGCTACGCGGCCCGCTTCGGCTTCCAGCCCGAGCCGGAGACCGCGGCGCTGCTGCGGGTGACCAAGCTCGGCACCGTCTCTGCCGATCGCCGCCAGGCCGAGTTGCTGCGCCTGGCCGCGGAACCCAGCGCCCCGCGCGGCTTCGAGCTGCTGGCGGAGTGGGGGCTGCTGGAGCTGCGCCCGGATGGGCTGGAGCTGGCGGCAGCGGTGCGCGAGCTGCTGCAGGGGTCGTTCGCGAACCTCGTCGTCGACCGCGCTCGCGCGGTCCTGGCGGCGGCGGCCGGCCAGCTCGGACGCGAGGCCGAGTTGGTTGCCGCCCAGCCGCAGCGCCCGTCGGAAGCGGTCGAGATCGCCCGTGCGCATCAGCCGCTGGAGCTGGTGTTGGCCCGGGCCATGGGTGCCGCCTGGCTCGACGACTACGTCGGCCGCTGGCGCCAGGTCAAGCTCGAAATCGACGGCGGCGACCTGATCGCCGCCGGCATCCCGCAGGGCCCGGCGCTGGGTCGGGGGCTGCGGGCGGCGCTGCACGCCAAGCTCGACGGCGAAGCCGAGGGACGCGAGCAGGAGCTCGCCACGGCCCTGGCGGCAGCCAGGGCTGCCTAGGCTCCGCATCTGCTTAGTTAGGCGGATGGAGTGGCGAGAGAGCGAAGGGCTGCGCTGGCTGGAGGCCGACCTGGGCGGAGCCCGGGCCGCCTTCGGCAGCCGCCTCGGCGGTGTCAGCGACCCACCCTTCGACAGCCTCAACCTCGGCCTTCTCACCGATGACCTGCCGGCGGCGGTGACCGAGAACCGACGACGCCTCGCCGCGGCGCTGGGATTCCCGCCGGAGCGGATCGCTCACGCGCACCAGGTCCACGGCGCCGAGCTGGCGGTCCATACGCACCCTCACCCGCCGTTCCGTGGTTCCTTTGTGACGGATGGCGTAACTGAAGAATCACGGAAGGCGGGGGAGCCGGGGATCCCCGAGGTCGACGGGCACGTCGTCGAGGCGTCCGGCCTGGCGTCCTTGGTCCTCACCGCCGACTGCCTCCCGGTCGCGCTGGCTGGTCCGGGTGGGGTGGCGATGCTGCATTGCGGCTGGCGCGGCCTCGCAGCCGGGATCGTCGCCGCCGGCGCCGAGGCGGTCGCCGCCACCGACGCCGCGATCGGGCCCGGGATCGGTCCTTGCTGCTATGAGGTGGGGGACGAGGTCCTCGGCACCTTCGCCGATCTCGGCGAGGGCATCGCCGTGGGACGGATGCTCAACCTGGCCGAGGTCGCTCGCCGCTTGCTGCTGGCAGCCGGGGTGGCGCGGGTCGAGTCGGCCGGCCTCTGCAGCAGCTGCGAGCAGGAGCTCTTCTTCTCTCACCGCCGCGACCGTGGCCACAGCGGTCGCCAGGGCAGCCTCGTCTGGCTCGAGCCGGGGGAGGCCTGAGTTGGCCGGGCTGATCCACGGCATCGAGCCGGACACGGTGCGGGCGAACCTCGAACGGGTGCGCGACCGCGTCGGCCCCGACGTCGAGATCCTGGTCGCCGCCAAGTACGTGCCGATCGAGGAGATGGGCGCCCTCGCCGCGGCCGGTGTGGCGCTGGTCGGGGAGAACCGCCAGCAGGACCTCGCCGCCAAGCACGAGCGCTGGGGCGAGGCCTTCGCCTGGGACTTCATCGGCAACCTGCAGAGCCGCAAGGTCAAGCAGGTGCTGCCGCTCTGCCGCCTCGTCCACTCCGTCGCCACCGACTCGGTGCTGGCCCAGCTCGGCCGCCACGGCGGTCCGGATACCGAGGTCCTGGTCGAGGTCAACATCGCCGGCGAGGAGGGCAAGGGCGGCGTCGCACCCGCCGACCTGCCCGCCTTCATCGAGCGCTGCCCGGTCAAGGTCGGCGGCCTGATGACGATGCCGCCCTTCAGCCAGGATCCAGAGGCCTCGCGCCCCCATTTCGCCCGCCTCGCCGAGCTGGCCGCGGCCAACGGGCTGCAGCGCCTCTCGATGGGAACCTCGCAGGATTGGCCGATCGCGGTCGAGGAGGGCGCAACCATCATCCGCTTGGGCACCGCCCTATTCGTGTGAATCGGCGCTAACCTCGCAATAATTCGTAAAGGAGTCGGCCCGCCTAGGCCGAAACACCGATACCGATGGCCCTTCGCGACACCTGGCATAAAGCGCTCGTCTACTTCGGCCTCGCCGAGGATCACGACTATGGCCCCGAGTACGAGGAGGACTTCGAGGCCGAGACCGGGTCCGAGGAAGTCTTCGAGGCGCGCCGCGAGCGCGAGCAGGGCTCGGTCCGCCGCCTGCCGACCTCGCGCCGCGCCCGCCGCGACGAGATCGACGACATCTTCGCCGACGACGAGCCGATCGCCGCCAGTCGCACCCGCACCCTGCGCCCGGTCGACAACGGCGGCGCCGGTGGTGGCGGCGACCTCCAGGTCCACCTGGTCATCCCCCGCAACTTCAACGACGCCCAGCAGGTCGCCGACCAGTTCAAACGCCAGGTCCCGGTGATCCTCAACCTGCAGACCGCCGACCACGAGCTCTCGAAGCGGATGATCGACTTCTGCTCCGGGCTCACCTACGCGATGGACGGCGGCATGCAGCGGATCGCCGAGAAGATGTTCCTGCTGACGCCGCGCAACGTCGAGGTCTCCGCCGAGGAAAAGGCGCGGCTGATCGACAAAGGCTTCTTCAACCAGTCCTAGCCGTCCGTTCCCGGCAACGGGAATTTCACAGCGGCTCAACAGCAACGCCACATCGCTCGCCCGGGGCGCCCCTAGCTTGCCTGGCGTCTCGTACAGACGTCTCGTAATCCACCCAAAAAGGGGAATCGATGAAAGGCAAGCGCTTCACCGCCGTACTCGCGGCAATGCTCGCCCTCGCGGCGCTCGGTGCAGGTACGGCCGCCGCCACGGGTGCGCTCTCGTCTCACCACTCCGACAACTCGACCGAGCGCGCGGTCAACGCGGCCCTGCGCGACCAGGATCCGCAGAACGTGATCTTCCTGCTCGGCGACGGCATGGGCACCCAGGAGATCACCGCCGCCCGCTACTACCAGGGCGTGCGCAACCCGCTCAACGTCGACCGCATGACCTTCACCGGCTTTGACACCACCTGGTCGCTGAAGCCGGCGGCGAACGCTCCCTATCTGCCTGACTACGCCCCCGACTCGGCTTCGACCGGGACGATGTGGGCAACGGGGCAGAAGACCCTCGACGAGCGCATCTCGCAGGGCCCCAGCAGCGCCATCGAGGTTCCCGGCCAGAACCTGAAGACGGTGCTGGAGCTGGCCCAGCGGAAGGGCATGAGGGTGGGCGACGTCTCGACCGCCGAGATCACCGACGCGACGCCGGCGGTGCTCGCCTCCCACATCTCCCTGCGCGGCTGCCAGGGCCCGGCCGACATGGCTGCCTGCCCGCTGGAGACCAAGACCGCCGGTGGCCTCGGTTCGATCGCCGAGCAGGAGATCGACCACAAGATCGACGTGCTGTTGGGTGGCGGCCTCGGCCGCTTCGCGCAGACGATCCCCGGTGGTCCCGACGCCGGTAAGACGCTGGTTCAGGTCGCCCAGGAAAGGGGCTATCGCTACGTCACCGACGCCGACGGCCTCAGCACCGTCGCCAACGCCAACAAACCCGTGCTCGGGTTGTTCAACAAAAGCAACATGTCGCTGGAGTGGAGCGGCCCGGCCGCCGCGACCGGCAAGGGCAGCGCCCCGGTCGCCTGCACCGAGGGCCAGCGACCGGCCAACGAGCCGAGCCTGGCGGCGATGACCAAGCGGGCGGTGGACCTGCTCGACGACGACAGGCGCCGGGGGTTCTTCCTCCAGGTCGAGGGAGCCTCGATCGACAAGCAGGACCATGCGACCAACGCCTGCGGGCAGATCGGCGAGACGGTCGCCTTCGACCGCGCAATCGGGGTCGCGCTCGACTACCAGGAAGACCATCCGGACACGCTGGTCGTCGTCAGCGCCGATCACTCGCACACGAGCCAGATCGTCGCCGACGACGCGACCGGATCGGGCGTCCCGACGGGCTACTCGACCAACCTCCTGACCAAGGATGGCGGCACGATGAGCCTGACCTACGGCACGGCCGGCTACGGCGGTCCCGGCGCCGCTCCGGTGGCGGTGCCGCCCAGCCAGCAGCACACGGGGGCCGTGGTCCCGGTCTGGGCCTCTGGCCCCGGCTCGCTCGACGTGCTGGGCACCAACGACCACACGGACTTGTTCGAGACGCTCGGGGGGTAGGCGTCTGGAACGGCGCGATCATGGCCCGGGGATAGTCTCCCGGGCCATGATCGTTGGCTTCATCGGATCCGGCAGCATGGCCGCCGCCATCGCGCGTGGATGGGCCGGGGAGTTCGAGCGGATGCTGTTCTCGGACTCGGGTTCCGGCCGTGCCGCGGAGCTGGCCGGCGAGCTGGGCGGCGAAGCGGCCTCCAACGCGGAGATCGCCGCCGGGGCCGATCTCGTCGTCGTCGCCGTCAAGCCGGCCAAGCTGGGCGAGGTGGCGCCGCAGCTGGCGCCGGCGCGGAGGGTCGTATCGATCCTCGCCGCGGTCTCCGTCGAGCAACTGCAGCGCGCATTTCCGGCCGCCGAAGTACTGCGGGTGATGCCGAACGTCGGCGTCGAGGTGCGCAGGGGCGTGCTCTGCGTCGCCGGCCAGGCCGCCGCCGAGGTGCGGCAGAAGCTCGGCCTGCTTGGGCACGTGGTCGAGATCCCCGATGCCGACTTCGACGCGGCGACGGCGGTGATGGGCTGCGCTCCCGCCTACCTGGCGCTGGCGGTCGAGGCGATCGCCGACGCCGGCGCCGCCGATGGCCTCGACCCGGAGCTTGCCCGCGAGCTGGTGGTGGAGACGGCCGCGGGGACCGCCGAGCTGCTGCGAAGGCGCCACCCGGCCGACGTGCGCAAGGCCGTGGCCTCGCCGGGGGGCAGCACCGAGGCCGGCCTGGAGGCACTCGACCGCGAGGGCGCCAGGGCGGCGTTCGAGGCGGCGGTGCGGGCCTCGCTGGAGAGGATGCGACGGTGATCCCGCTGGCCCTCAGCCGCGCCGACGTCGGCGATTACGTCAGCGCCCTCTTCACCGTCTACATCGTCCTGATCTTCGCCAACATCCTCATCTCCTACGTGCCGCGGATGCCCTACAACCCGACGCTGCGGGCGCTGCTCGACTTCATCAAAGACACCACCGACCCATATCTCAATCTCTTCCGCCGCTTCCTGCCGCCGATCGGCGGTGGCGGCTTCGCGCTCGATCTCAGCCCGGTGATCGGGATCATCCTGTTGTTCGTGCTGCAGGCCGTCGTCGTCAGCCTGATCTCAGGGTGAGCGCCGCCGCCCGCGCCTGGTGCCTGGCCGGCGCCCTCGGCGCCTTCGTGATCGCCGCCGACCAGGCCGCCAAGGCGGCGATCGAGGCGCACCTCGTACCGGCTGAGGACGTCGACGTGCTCGGGCCGCTCGGGCTCACCCTCTCCCACAACCGCGGCGTCGCCTTCGGCCTCGCCGGCGGCGCCGGGGTGCCCCTGGTCCTGATCACCCTGGTCGCGCTGGGCGTGGTCGGCTACCTCTTCGCCCGCAATCCCACCCGCCCGGGGATGTGGGTCGCGACCGGATTGCTGGCGGGCGGCGCGATCGGCAACCTCGCCGACCGCGTCCGCGCCGGCGCCGTCACCGACTTCGTCGATCTGCCGCCCTGGCCGCCTTTCAACCTCGCCGACGTGGCGATCACCGCCGGCGTCCTGGTGCTCGTCTTCCTCTACCTGCGCGACGCCGAGCGGGAGCCCGAGAGTGGCTGAGCCGGAGCTGCGGATCGTCCACCTCGACGAGGCGCTGGCTGTGGTCGACAAGCCGGCGGGCCTGGTCGTCCACCCGGCGCCTTCGCATAGCGGGCCGACCCTGGTCAGCGAGCTGGGGGAGCTGCTCGGTGGCGGCGAGGACCCGGAGCGCCCCGGCATCGTCCACCGCCTCGACAAGGGCACCAGCGGCCTGCTCGTCGTCGCCCGCGGCGACGAGGCCCACGCCGCCCTGCAGGCGGCAGTCCAGCGGCGCCAGGTCGAACGCGTCTACCTCGCCCTCGCCAACGGCAAGATCGGCTCCCGCACCGGCACGATCGACGCCCCGATCGGCCGCGCCTCGCGCCAGCGCCACCGCATGGCCGTCTCCGGTGCCGCCTCGCGCGAGGCCCGCACCCATTTCACGGTGCTGGAGCTGCTGAGCCTGGAGAGCTACCTGGAGGCGCGGCTGGAGACCGGCCGCACGCATCAGATCCGCGCCCACTTCGCCGCCATCGGCCACCCCCTGACCGGTGACGTCACCTACGGCGGCGCCCGCCGCTACGACCTCCAGCGCCAGTTCCTACACGCCCGCAGGCTCGCCTTCGACCACCCGTTCAGCGGCGAGCGCCTCAGCTTCGAATCGGAGCTGCCGGCCGACCTCGCCGCCGCGCTGGACGCGGCCCGCGCTTCGCAGCCTTAGCTCTCTACAATCAGCCGTCCTAAACCAACCCCCGTTCGGCAGCGAACCGGATCCTGCCTGGCCCAGCGCCAGGTCCGGCCAGCGGAGCGGGATTTGTTTCACCAAACAGACCAAGGAGATTCAATGCCAGAGGCAGGCCTCACCGAGCTGCTCCAGGCCGGAGTGCACTTCGGCCATCAGACGCGCCGCTGGAACCCGAACATGCGCCGCTTCATCTTCGGCGAGCTGGACGGGATCCACATCATCGACCTGCTGCAGACCGAGGCGCTGCTGGAGAACGCCCGCCGCTTCGCCGGCGAGCTGGCCAGCGGCGGCGGCACCGTGCTCTTCGTCGGCACCAAGAAGCAGGCCCGCGACACGGTCCAGGAATGGGCCGACCGCTGCAAGATGCCCTACGTAAACAAGCGCTGGCTGGGCGGGCTGCTGACCAACTTCAACACGATGTCGACCCGGATCGCCCGCCTGCACGAGCTCAACGGCTGGAAAGAGGACGGCAAACTCGCGCTGCTGCCGACCAAGGAGCGGATGGGCATGGAGGCCGAACTCGCCAAGCTCGAGTTCAACCTCGGCGGCGTTCGCGACATGGACAGGCTGCCCGACGCGGTCTTCGTCACCGACCTCAAAACCGAGGAGATCGCGGTCCACGAGGCGGCGCGCCTGCGGATCCCGATCATCGGCCTGGTCGACACCAACTGCGATCCGACCCCGGTCGACTTCGTGATCCCCGGCAACGACGACGCGATCCGCTCCTGCCAGCTGATCATCGGCACGATCGGCGGCGCCGTCGAGGAGGGCTCCAGCGCCTGGCGGGTGCAGGAGGAGAAGCGCATCGCCGAGGAAATGGCCCGCCGCAAAAAGGACGAGGAAGAGCGCAAGAAGCGCGAGGAGGAAGAGAAAGCCCGGCTCGAGGCCGAGGCAGCGGCGAAAGCGGCGGCCGAGGCCGAGGCACAGGCCAAAGCGACCGCCCAGGCGCAGGCCGCCGCCGCGGCGACCCCGTCGCAGCCGGCGCAGAAACCCGCCACTCCGGACGCGGCGCCGTCTAAGCAGGCTCCGCAGCAAGCCGCGAAACCGGCGCCCGAGCCCCCCAAAGCCGCACCCGAGGCCGCGAAACCGGCCCCGGAGGCGCCAAAAGCCGCTGCTGAGGCCAAGCCGGCCGAGGCGGCAACCCCGCAAGCCGAGCAGGAGCCGCAGGCCAGTGAGCCCGCCACCGCCGAGAACGAAGAGGGAGGGGAGTCGTGAGCATCAGCGCCGCCGACGTGAAGGCGCTCCGGGATCGCACCGGGGCCGCGATGATGGACTGCAAAGCCGCGCTGACCGAGGCCGACGGCGACACCGACCGCGCGATCGAGCTGCTGCGGGTGAAGGGCCAGGCCTCCGCCGCCAAGCGCGAAGGCCGCGGCACCGAAGAGGGCGTCGTCTCCTCCTACATCCACGCCAACGACCGGGTCGGGGCGATGGTCGAAGTTCAGTGCGAGACCGACTTCGTCGCCCGCAACGAGGACTTCAAGGCCTTCGCCTACCAGGTCGCCCTGCACGTGGCCGCGACCGCGCCCCGCTACGTCTCCTCGGAGGAGATCCCGGCGGAGGAGCGCGAGGCCGAGCAACGGGTCTTCGAAGAGAAGGCGCGCGAGGAAGGCAAGCCCGACAACGTGGTCGAGAAAATCGTCACGGGGCAGCTCTCCAAGTGGGCGAGCGAGGTGGCGCTGCTGGACCAGTCGCACGTCAACGCCGAGAAGCACGACTCGAAGACGATCGAGGAGCTGCGCCAGGAGTTGGCCGCCAAGACCGGCGAGAACGTGCGCATCGCCCGCTTCGCCTATTTCCGCGTCGGCGAGGAATAGGCTCACCTACACGTGACCTCTTCTCCCGAGCCGCGCTTCGGGCGCATCCTCCTGAAGCTTTCCGGCGAGGCCCTGATGGGCAGCCTCGAATTCGGCACCGACGGCGCCGAGGTCGACCGCATCGCCAAACAGGTCTCGGCGCTCCGCGGTCGCGGCGTCGAGATCGCGATCGTGGTCGGCGCCGGCAACATCTACCGCGGCCTCGACGGCGCTGCCAGCGGTATGGACCGCGCCACCGGGGACTACATGGGGATGCTGGCGACGGTGCTCAACGCGCTGACCCTGCAGGACGCGCTGGAGCGGCTCGGGCAGCACACGCGGGTGATGTCGGCGATCGACGTCAAGGAGGTCGCCGAGCCCTACATCCGCCGCCGCGCCATGCGCCACCTCGAGAAGGGCCGTGTCGTGATCTTCGCCGCCGGCACCGGCAACCCGTTCTTCACCACCGACACCGCCGCCGCCCTGCGAGCGCTGGAGATCCACGCCGAGGCGATCCTGATGGCCAAGAATGGGGTGGAAGGGGTCTACGACGCCGACCCGGCAACCCACCCGGAGGCGGAGTTCATCCCCACGATCACCCATCGCGAAGCGATCGAGCGCGGCCTCAAGGTGATGGACTCGACCGCGCTCTCGCTCTGCATGGACAACGACCTGCCGATCTACGTCTTCAACATGGGCGACGAGAAGAACATAGATAGGATCGTCTCCGGCGAGAAGGTGGGCACCTTGGTCTCCAACGGGCCTGCCGCTTAAGCGAGGACGGGAACCAGTGGAGCTGATCGACGAACTGCTCGAAGACGCCAAGGGGCGCATGACCAAATCGGTCGAATCCAGCCGCGGCGAACTGGCGACGGTACGCACCGGCCGCGCCTCGCCGCACCTGCTCGACCGCGTCGTCGTCGACTACTACGGCAACCCGACGCCGCTCAAGCAGCTGGCGAACATCGCCACCACGGACGCCCGTCTGCTCACCGTCACTCCCTTCGACAAGGGCGCCCTGGGTGGGATCGAGAAAGCGATCCAGGAGTCCGACGTCGGCCTGACGCCGAGCAACGACGGCAACGTGATCCGCCTGGCGATCCCCGAGCTGACCGAGGAGCGGCGGCGCGAGATGGTCAAGGTCGTGCACGGCGTCGCCGAGGAGGGCCGGATCGCGATCCGCAACGTCCGCCGCGACATCATGCACGACCTCCGCGAGCTGAAGAAAGAGGGTGAAGCGGGGGAGGACGACGAGCGCCGCGCCGAGGCGTCGCTGCAGAAGCAGACCGACGACACGATCGCCGAGATCGATCTCCTGCTGAAGGGCAAGGAAGAAGAGATCCTCGAGGTTTGAGGTGGTCGAGACGCCACCTCACGGGATAGCTGGCCACCCGTGACCGCGCCCAAATACGTGGCGATCATCACCGATGGCAACGGCCGCTGGGCGCAGCAGCGCGGGCTGCCCGTCGTCGAGGGGCACCGGGCCGGCGCCGACGTGGTCAAGGCGCGGCTGCGGGACGCGGTCGAGCTCGGCGTCGAGGAGCTGACTGTCTTCTCCTTCTCGACCGAGAACTGGACCCGCCCCTCCGAGGAGGTCGAGGGCCTGATGCGGATGATGGGCGAGCGGATCGCCAACGAGACCCCGGAGCTGGACGCCGAAGGGGTGCGGATGCGCTTCGTCGGTCGGCGCCAGGGAGTGCCGCCGCAGCTGGTCGAGCTGATGGACTGGGCCGAAGAGAAGACCGCCGCCAATGACCGCATCGTCTTCTTCGTCGCCTTCAACTACGGCGGCAGGGCGGAGATCGTCGACGCGGCGCGAAGCTTCCAGGGGGACTCCGAGGAGGAGTTCCGAAGCCACCTCTACGCGCCGGAGATGCACGACCCCGACCTCCTGATACGAACCAGCGGCGAGCGCCGGGTCTCCAACTACCTGCTCTGGCAGTGCGCCTACTCGGAGCTGGTCTTCCGCGACGAGCTCTGGCCCGACTTCGACCGCGCCACTTTCGAGCAGTCCCTGCGCGAGTACGAGACCCGCCAGCGTCGCTTCGGAGCGCGGTCATGAGGTCGGATCTGTTCGACGACGAGATGTTCGAAGACGACCCGCCGCCGCCTCCGAAACCGCCGCGCCAGCCGCGCAAGAAAAGGGGCATGCGGGGCGAGACCGCCAAGCGGGTGCTGGTGGCGCTGCCCTGGATCGTCTTCGCGATCGCGATCGCCGTCGCCGGCGGCATCGTCTTCGCGCTGGCGATGATCGCGATCGGGGTCGTCTGCCTGCGCGAGTACATCGCCATGACCGAGGCCTCGCGGCCGCTGGCGATCCCCGCCTACGTCGCCGTCGCCGCCCTGATCGTCGCCGCCCACTTCGGCACCGCCTTCAACGTGCTGATGATCTTCGCCGCCTCCTTCCCGCTGCTGTTCGTCTTCGCCGCCAGATCGCAGCAGCGCGGCAGCGTCACGATCTCGATCGGGGTGACGCTGCTGGGGATCGTCTGGATCGGCATCCCGCTGGTCCACGCGGTGCTGCTGCGCGACCTGCCCGACCACGGCGCCGGGCTGCTGGTCGACGTCCTGGTCGGGACCTTCGTCGCCGACACCGCCGCCTACGCGACCGGCCGCATGTTCGGCAGCCACAAGATCGCCCCCAGCATCAGCCCCAACAAGACGATCGAGGGGCTGATCGGCGGCTTCCTGATCGGCACCATGGGCTTCTGGTTCGCCGGGCTCTACCAGGACTGGCTCTCCGGCGTGGACGCTCTGATCATCGGCGCCGCCGTCGCCGCGATCGCCCCCGTCGGCGACCTCTTCGAGTCGATGCTGAAGCGCGACCTCGGCACCAAGGACACCGGCACCCTCTTCGGCCCCCACGGCGGCATCCTCGATCGCCTCGACGCCGTCTTCTTCACCATCGTCGTCGGCTACTACCTCTCGGTCGCGCTTGTCTACTAGCCGAGGTCGAACTGCATCGACTTTTGACCCTTCAAGGGTGAGAACTTGATGCAGTTCGGCGCGCGGGATCCGCTCCGTATCCTTCGAGCTCGATGAAAAGGGTCTTGATACTCGGGTCGACGGGGTCGATCGGGACGCAGGCGCTGGAGGTGATCGGGCGCTCCGACGCGCTCCAGGTCGTCGGGCTCGCGGCCGGGCGCGGCTGGGAGCTGGCGGTCGAGCAGGCGCGCGAGCACGGGGTGCCGACGGTCGCCCTCGCCGATGGCGACGCCGCGGCGCGGGCGCGGGGAGAGCTGGTCCGGCCGGGTGCTGGCCGGCGAGGAGGGCGTGACCGAGCTGATCGCCGGCTCCGGCGCCGACCTCGTCCTCAACGGCATCGTCGGTGCCGCCGGGCTGGGCTCGACCGTGGTCGCCCTGAGCGAGGGGATCGACGTCGCCCTCGCCAACAAGGAGAGCCTGGTGCTCGGCGGCGAGCTGGTGATGGCGCTGGCGGAGGCGACCGGTGCCCGCCTGCTGCCGGTCGACTCCGAGCACTCGGCGCTGCATCAGCTGATCGGCTCCGAGGCGCCGGGAACCGTCGAGAAGCTGGTCCTGACCGCCTCCGGCGGGCCGTTCCGCGGCCGTGAGGACCTCGCCGACGTCAGCGTCGAGGACGCGCTCGCGCACCCGACCTGGAAGATGGGCGGGAGGATCACGATCGACTCGGCGACGCTGATGAACAAGGGCTTCGAGGCGATCGAGGCGCACCACCTCTTCGGCGTTCCCTACGAGCGGATCGACGTCGTCGTCCACCCGCAGTCGCTGGTCCACTCGCTGATCCACCTCAACGACGGCTCCTCGCTGGCCCACCTCGGCTATCCGGACATGCGGGTGCCGATCTCCTACGCCCTGCACTTCCCCGAGCGCGCCGACGTCGACGTGCCCCAGCTCGACCTCGCCGCCGCCGGCGCCCTGACCTTCGAGGCGCCGGATCTCGGAGACCTTCGCCTGCCTGCGCCTGGCGCTCGAGGCCGGCGAGGCGGGGGGGACCGCGCCCTGCGTGCTCAACGCCGCCGACGAGGTCGCGGTCGCCGCCTTCCTCGACGGCCAGATCCCCTTCACCGGCATCGCCGCCGTGATCGAGCGCGTGCTGGAGGAGATGCCGGCCCGGCCCGTAACCCACTTCGATGACCTCTTCGCCACCGACGCCGAGGCCCGCCGGCGCAGCGAAGACCAGGTTCGAGGGTTAGCTCCAGCATGAACTGGCTCTACATCTTTCTCGGCTTCTCACTGCTGATCATCCTCCACGAGGGTGGCCACTTCCTCGCCGCCAAGGCGACGGGGATGCGGGTCGAGCGCTTCTTCCTCTTCTTCGGGCCGACGCTCTGGTCGTTCAAACGCGGCGAGACCGAGTACGGGATCAAAGCGATCCCGCTCGGCGGCTACGTGAAAATCACCGGCATGAATCCGGAGGAGGAGGTGCCGGAGGATCGAGCACCGCGCCTACTACCGCCAGTCGGTCTGGAAACGGATCGTCGTCGTCGCCGCGGGCCCGGCGGTGAACATCGTGCTCGCCTTCGCGATCCTCTTCTTCGTCTACTTCGTCAACGCCCAGCAGGTCGACCAGAAGGTGGGCGAGATCAGGACCGGGACGCCGGCGGCCAAGGTCCTGCAGCCCGGGGACAAGATCCTCGCCGTCGACGGCAGCGCCTACGCCGGGCTCGACCAGGAAGCGCGCCTTGAACGCTTTGGCAAGCAGGTCGGCTCGCACGAATGCGCCGGCAAGCAGGTCGACGGCTGCCTGGCGGCGACGCCGGTGGCGCTGAAGATCAGCCGCGACGGCCAGGTGCAGACGATCTCGGTCCGCCCCGAATACGACAAAGCCAACCAGCGTGCCCTGATCGGCTTCTCCTACGGCAGCCAGCCCGAAGATATCGGCGTCGGGACCGCGGCCAGCCGGGCCGTCGACTCGATCTGGCTGGTCGACCGAAAAAACGGCCTCGATCTTCTCGCGCATCTTCGAAGCCGAACAGCGCAAGCAGATCTCCGGCATCGTCGGCGTCAGCGACGTCGCCAATCAGACCATCGACGTCGGCATCTACCCGTCGCTGCTGCTGCTCGCCCTGGTCAGCCTCTCGCTGGGCCTGATCAACCTGCTGCCGATCCTGCCGCTCGACGGCGGCCACATCTTCTGGGCCCTGGTCGAGAAACTGCGCGGGCGCCCGGCCTCGTTGCGGGTGATGGAGCGGGCGACGGTGATCGGCTTCGCGCTGGTGATGGTGCTGATGGTGATCGGCCTCACCAACGACATCGGCCGCATCGGCACCGACGCCTACAGCGTCCGCTAGTCGGCCCGACGGGCCGCCCGGATACGCTTCGCATATGGCTTCCAAGCGTCAAATCTTCGTCGGCAAGGTGCCGATCGGCGGCGGTGCGCCGGTCGCCGTGCAGACGATGACCAAGACCGAGACCGCCAATCTGGCGGCGACGATGGAGCAGATCCACAAGGTCGCCGACGCCGGCGCCGACATCGTCCGCTGCGCGGTGCCGCGCGAGAAGGACGTCGAGGCGCTGAAGACGATCGTCAAGCAGTCGCCGATCCCGATCATCGCCGACATCCACTTCAACCACACCCTGGCGCTGAAAGCGATCGACGCCGGCGCCCACTGCATCCGCCTCAACCCCGGCAACATCGGCGGCCGCGAGAAGGTCGCCGAGGTCGCGGTCAGGGCGAACGCCGCCGGCGTGCCGATGCGGATCGGGGTCAACTCCGGCTCGCTGCCCAAACACCTGCACGAGCTCGAGCGCGAAGCGCCGGTCGAGGCGCTGGTCGCAGCCGCGGTCGAGTTCACGGCGCTGATGGAGAGCCTCGACTTCGAAAACTTCAAGATCTCGATCAAGTCGACCAACGTGCCGAACACGATCGCCGCCAACCGCCTGCTGTCCGAGAAGGTGCCCTACCCGCTGCACCTGGGGATCACCGAGGCGGGGACCAAATGGGCGGGCTCGCTGAAATCCGCGGTCGGCCTCGGCACCCTGCTCGCCGACGGGATCGGCGACACGATCCGGATCAGCCTCTCGACCTTCCACGCCGAGGAGGAGGTCAAAGTCGCCTGGGAGATCCTCAAGGCGCTGCAGCTGCGCGAGCGCGGCCCGGTCCTGATCGCCTGCCCGACCTGCGGTCGCCTGCAGTTCGACATGGACTCGGTCGTGGCCGAAATCGAGCAGCGGCTGGAAGGCTACGCCGAGCCGGTCGAGGTGGCGGTGCTGGGCTGCGCCGTCAACGGCATCGGCGAGGCCAGCCACGCCGACTTCGGCATCGCCGGGGCCAAGAACGAGGGCCTGATCTTCGCCCACGGCAAACCGCTGCGGAAGGTCCCGCAGGAGACGCTGGTCGACACCCTCTTCGAAGAGATCGACAAGTCGCTGGACCGCGGCAAGGTCGAGGTCGATGAGAGCGAGGCGCAGGAGGGCGCGGCTTGGCTGGCGAAGATCGAGGCGGAAAACGAGGGGGAACTGACTCCGGAGAAGATCGCGGAGATGGAGAAGGAAGCGGTCGAGCGGGGGGAGTCGGACAAAGTCCTGCTCGACGAGGAGGCTTCACCGACGGCTGGGCGGAGATTCACGAGGGCCTAAGGCCCTTTCGGCGGGCGGGCGTCGCGGGCACAGGCGCCTGCGGGCGAGGTTTACGTTCTCGGCACCTGTGCCCACGCCGCCCGCCCGAGATAGGTTTCACCGGTGACTCGACTTTCGCAGGCGTTTATTCCCACGCTCAAGGATGCGCCCGCGGATGCGGAGGCGATCTCTCACAAGCTGATGGTGAGAGCTGGGTTGATTCGCCAGCTCGGAGCCGGGCTCTGGACTTATCTCCCCGCTGGTTGGCGGGTCGAGCGCAAGGTCGAGGCGGTCATCCGCGAGGAGATGGATGGCGATCGGGTGTCAGGAGATGCTGATGCCGGTCCTGCAGCCGGCTGAGAACTGGCAGAAGACCGGGCGCTACGCGATCGAGGAGCTGTTCAAGCTCGAGGACCGCAAGGGCTCGCCGATGGTGCTGGCGATGACCAGCGAGGAGGCGGTCACCTACCACGTGGCGCGCGAGGTCCGGTCCTACCGGGATCTGCCGTTGATGCTCTTTCAGATCCAGACGAAGGAGCGCGACGAGCCGCGGCCTCGGGCCGGGGTCTTGCGCACCCGCGAGTTCGCGATGAAGGACGCCTACTCCTTCGACCGCGACGAGGAGGGCCTGGCGCGCTCCTACGAGCTCCAGGCCGGCGCCTACGAGCGCATCCTCGACCGCTGCGGCCTGCGCTGGTACCGGGTCGAGTCCGACGTCGGGATGATGGGCGGCTCCGGCGCCGACGAGTTCATGGCTCCCTGTCCGGCCGGCGAGGACGAGGTGGCGCTGGCGCCGGGCTACGCCGCCAACGTCGAGGTCGCCTCGGCGACGGCGCAGCCGGTCGAGCTGCCGCCGGCACTGGCGGCGCCGGAGCGCGTCGCGACGCCGGGGCTGACCACGGTCGAGGAGGTCTCGGGCGCGCTCGGCCTGCCGGCCGGCGCCCTGATCAAGGCGCTGCCGGTGATCGCCGAGGGCCGCGGCATGGTCCTGGTGCTGCTGCGCGGCGACCACCGCCTCAACGAGATCAAGCTACGCAACGCGCTCGGCGCCGACTTTCGCCAGGCCGGCGCCGAAGAGATCGCCGCCGAGCTCGGCCCGGTCGGCTACATCGGCCCGGTCGGGGCCAAGGTGCCCGTCGTCAAGGACGCGGCGATCGCCGGCGACTCCTTCGTCTGCGGCGCCAACGAGGCCGACACCCACCTGCGCGGAGTCCAGCCCGGCCGCGACTTCGAGTTCGAGGAGCTCGACGTGCGCACGGTCGAGGCCGGCGACACCGCTCCCGGCGGCGGCACGATCGCGATCGAGCCGGCGATCGAGGTCGGCAACATCTTCAAGCTCGGCAGCCGCTACTCGGAGCCGCTCGGCGCCACCTTCTCCGACGAGGACGGGGTGGAGCGGCCGATCGCGATGGGCTGCTACGGGATCGGCCCGGCCCGGATCGTCGCCGCTGCGATCGAGCAGCGCGCCGATGAGCGCGGCATCGTCTGGCCGCGGGCGTTGGCGCCCTGGCAGGTCCACCTCGTCTCCCTGGCCAAGGCCGGCGAGCCCGAGCGCGAGGCCGGCGACCGCCTCTATGAGGAACTGCGCGAGGCCGGAGCCGAGGTGCTCTACGACGAGCGCGACGCGGGGCCGGGACAGAAGCTCACCGACGCCGAGCTGCTCGGCTGCCCGCTGCGGATCGTCGTCGGCCGCCGCGGCCTCGCCAACGGCGTCGTCGAGGCTTCCGAGCGCGGCTCCGGCGCCGAGCACGAGTTGCCCGTGGGGGAGGCCGCCACGCGGGCGCTGTCCCTTCTCCAGGGCATCGATGCCTAGTCGCGCTCCCTTCGGTCGCGGCCGCGTGCGCCGCCTCTTCGGGCTCGACCGCAGCGGGCCCAAACCGCAGCGGACCCGCAAGGGCGAGCCGCTCAATCCCTGGACGCTCCCCAACCTGGTCGGCTATGTCCGGCTGGCGGCGCTGCCGCTCTTCCTCGTCCTCGCCTATTCCAGCGACGACGGCACCTCCTTCGCGGCCGCCATGATCTTCTGGGCGATCGCCGCCGGCGACTACCTCGACGGCTTCCTCGCCCGTGTCACCGGTCAGTACAGCCGCATGGGGGCGCTGCTGGACCCGCTGGTCGACCGGCTCACGATCCTCTCCGGCGCGGTCGTCTGCTGGAGCTTCGAGCTGCTGCCGCGCTGGCTGCTGATCGTGCTGGCGCTGCGGGAGCTGGCGATGCTCTTCCTCGCCCAGTACGGCCTCAGGCACGGGGTCGACATCGAGGTCAACTGGCCGGGGCGGATCTCGGTCTTCCCGATCATGGGCGGAATCTGGCTGGCGCTCTTCGCGCCCGGTTGGGTGGCGAGCGCCCTGGTTATCTGGGGCACGGCGATGGCGATCCTGGCCACGGTCATGTACGCCCGCGCCGGCCTGCGCACGGTGCGCGCCCGGACTGCAAGCTGAGCCCCAGAAAGGCCGAACCTTCAACCTTCAGTTGAACCTTTAGGCCCTCTCGACCTATAATCGTCGCCTGCGCAAACGGGGGCGCCTGCGCCTCTTCGACTAAGGAGCGAAATGGAGGACACCTTTCCCGATCTGGGATCCCTCAGCGACAAGGAGCTGAAGGACCTGATCGACAAGCTCACGGAGGAGGAGAACGAGATCTCCTACAAGCGGCGCGTCCTGCACGGGAAGATCGACATCCTCCGCGCTGAGCTGGTCAACCGGCTGCGCGATAAACACGAGCGCGGCGACTCGATGATCTCCGGCGACGACGTCAGCAAACTGACCGAGATCCTCGCCGGCAAGGCGCAGCAGTCGCCGGAGGGCGAGCCCGGCGCCTGAGCGCGGGGAGCGCGAGTCATGGCCGTTCACTGTCCCGAGTGCGGGTTCGCCAACCCCGAGGGCGCCAATTACTGCCAGAAGTGCGGTGCCTACCTGGGTGGGCCGGCGGAGTCCGGCGACGACCCGACGACGATGACCTACACGGTCGACGACACCGGCGACATGCAGCCGGTCGACATCGACGAGGTGGTCGAGGAGGCGGGCGCGGCGCTGGTCATCCGCGCCGGCGGCGGTCGCGCCGGCGAGAGCTTCAGCATCGACGAGGACCGCGTCAACATCGGCCGCAGCCCCGACGCCGGCGTCTTCCTCGACGACGTCACCGTCTCCCGCAACCACGCGCTGCTGGTGCGCCGCCGCGACGGCCTCTACATCGACGACCTCGGCTCGCTCAACGGCACCTACGTCAACCGCCGCCGGATCGAGTCGCACCGGCTCGGCGACGGCGACGAGATCCAGGTCGGCAAGTACAAGCTGAGCTACCTGGAGCGCTAGGGATGCCCGTCTCCGACCAGCCGGCGCGGCCGCCGGAATCGGCCAGCCGCCCACGCAAGGCGCTGACGATCGGCGCCGTCTGCAAGATCCTGCAGAGCGAGTTCGACGACGTCTCGATCTCGAAGATCCGCTACCTGGAGGACCAGAAGCTGCTCAACCCGCGCCGCACCTCCGGCGGCTATCGCCTCTACAGCCAGAGCGACGTCGAGCGCCTGCGCACGATCCTGCGCCTGCAGCGCGACGAGTTCCTGCCGCTGCGGGTGATCCGCCAAGAGCTCGCCGGCGGTGGCGACCTGGTGCTCGGCGACTCCGAGCGCAAACCCGCCAACGGCGCCGCCCGGCGGGCGATCCTGGTCGACACCTCGCGCGCCTACATGACCCTCGACGAGGTGGTCGAGGAGACGGGTGCCCGCGAAGAGCTGATCGGCGAGCTGGAGAACTTCGGCATCGTCCAGCCGGAGCGGCGCGAGGGCAAGACCGTCTACGACGAGACCGACCGCGAGATCGTCCGCGCCGCCAACGAACTCTCGCGGGTCGGTGTCGGTGCCCGCAACCTGCGCGTCTTCCGCTCCTCCGCCGATCGCGAGGCCCAGTTGCTGGAAGCGCTGCTGGGCCCATCGCTGCGCTCCCGCAACCCCGAGCGCCGCAAGGAGGCGCTGCAGAGCCTGGAAAGCCTGGCGGCGACCGTCAGCCACCTCAAGCACCTGCTGCTCGTGCGCGACCTCCGCCGTCTGGCGGGGGATTAGCGCCCCGGCGCCGCGATGCCCCGAGTCACCCGCCGACGCACGATCTCGGCCCCGGTCGGGGAGGTCTGGAGCCTCGTCTCCGACCCCTACAGCCTGCCGCGCTGGTGGCCGCGCACGAGCCGGGTCGAGAACGTCGAGCAGAAGAGCAGCGGCCGGCGCAGTCAGTGGACCAAGGTCCTGGAGACGAGCGAGGGACGGGGTGTGCGGGCCGACTTCCGCTGCCTCAGCTCGGCCGAGAACGAGCGCTACGTCTGGGAGCAGGAGCTCGAGGGCACGCCCTTCGCCCGCCACCTGCGCAGCTCCCGCATCGAGGTCGCCCTGCGCGAGGCCGGCGACGGCACCCAGGTCGACCTCAGCTCGGTGCAGACGCTGAAAGGGATGTCGCGCCTGGGCTCGCCGATGATGCGCCGCGGCCAGGGCGAGATCCTCAACGAGGCCCTGAATGGCCTCGAGAGGGCGTTGACGTGAGTCGCCTTGGCGAGTTTTCGCCGCTATGCGGGAATAAGTCGCCAAGGGGGCCACGATGAAGGAGCCGCGGCGGGATTCGAACTGGTGGGGGTGGGGTGACCCGGCGATCGCGCCCGAGCTGGACGCGCAGGCGCTGGCGGTGTTGCGCGAGCGGATCGGCGAGCTGGAGCCCTGGCCGCTGGCGAAGCAGCTGGAGGACTTCACGCTGCCGGTCGCCGCGCCGCTGCCGGCGGCCCTGACCGACGCGGTCGGCGCCGACGCGGTCTTCACCTCCAACGAGGACCGGCTGCGCCACTCCAGCGGGCGCGGCTACGTCGACCTGGCGCGGATGCGAGGCGGCAGCCTCGCGGCGGCGCCCGACGCCGTGCTGGTGCCGGCTGACGCCGAGGCGCTGCGGCGGGTCCTCGACGTTTGCGCCGGCGAGGGCATCGCCGTCGTGCCCTTCGGCGGCGGCACCAGCGTCGTCGGCGGCGTCGAGCCGCTGCGCGGCGCTCACCAGCGGCTGGTCAGCCTCGATCTCGCCGCCCTGCGCGAGGTCGCCGTCGACCGCCGCTCGCTGACCGCGCGCCTCGGCGCCGGCCTGCGCGGGCCGGAGGCGGAGGCGGCGCTGGGGCGGCAGGGCCTGACGCTGGGCCACTTCCCGCAGTCCTTCGAGTACGCGACGATCGGCGGTTTCGCCGCCACCCGCTCGGCCGGCCAGGCGTCGAGCGGCTACGGGCGCTTCGACGCCCTGGTCAGCTCGATCCGTTTGCTCGCCCCTGGCGGCGACCTGCAGACCCTGGAAACGCCGCACACGGCGGCGGGGCCGGCGCTGCGCGAGCTGATCGTCGGCTCCGAGGGCGTGCTCGGCGTGATCCCCGAGGTGACGGTGCGGGTGCGCCCGGCTCCGCCGGTGCGCCGCTATGAGGCTTGGATGGCCGAGAGCTTCGAGGCCGGCGCCGAGATCGTCCGCGCGCTGGCTCAGGGGCCGGGGCTGCCGGACATCGTCCGCATCTCCGACGAGGAGGAGACGCAGGGCTCGCTGGCGCTCTCGGGGCCGCGCGGGGCGACCGGCCGGCTCTTCGATGGCTACCTGGGCCTGCGCAGGCGCCGCGGCGGTTGCCTGGCGATCGTCGGCTTCGAGGGCGAGCAGGAGTCGGTGGCGCGCCGCCGCGCCCTCGCCGTGCGCGAGCTGCGTTCCGGCGGTGCCGCCTACCTCGGTCAGGCGGCCGGCCGCTCCTGGGAGCACGGCCGCTACCAGGGCCCCTACCTGCGCGACACGCTGATGGGGATGGGGGCGATGGTCGAGACCCTCGAGACCTCGCACACCTGGAGCCGGCTGGGCGAGCTGCACGGCGCGGTTGCGGCGGCGATTCACGGCTCGCTGGCGCGCCAGGGCACGCCCGGCCTCGTCTTCTGCCACCTCTCGCACGCCTACGCCGACGGCGCCTCGCTCTACTTCACCTTCATCTCCCGCAGCCGTCACGGCGCCGAGCTCGAGCAGTGGGGCGAGGTCAAACGCGCCGCCTCGGAGGCGATCGTCGCCAGCGGCGCCACGATCACCCACCACCACGCGGTCGGCCGCGACCACGCCCCTTACATGGAGGCCGAGGTGGGGAGGACGGGACTCGACGTCCTGGCCGCGGTGAAGGCCCAGCTGGATCCGACGGGAATCATGAATCCCGGCAAGCTTCTGCCCGACGCCTGAGCGCTACTTGCCGTCTTCGGCTTTGTTCGCAGCGCCGATGATCGGCCCCGTGATCGTTCCGCGGAGGACGTCGGTGCCGGTGTAGAGCGGCGCCGCTTTTTCCTTCGACGCCTTGGCCAGCGAGGCTTTCAGGGTGGCGTCGGAGGTGAGGGAGATATCGAGCTGGTCGAAGGTTTCTTTGGCGAGGTAGGCCAGCACTTCGGTCGGGACCTGGACCTGGGCGCCGATCTTGCCCGACTCGGGAACCACGGTCGAGGCCAGCGGCAGCATTTTCTGCGGCGACTCGTAGAGCCAGATCGTGTAGGACTGCCCGTTGGCGGTCGGCTCCAGGCCTTCGGCTTCGACCTGCAGCGCCAGCGAGTTCTTGACCCGGCCGAAGGTGGCCAGGCCCTTGGCATCGCCGCCGTCGACGGGGTTGAGTACCGCCTGGGTCAGTTTCGGGTTGTTCGCGGCGGTATCGATGGTTTCCTCGGAAGCGGCGCTGTCCGCGGTCGAGGCGGCGCCGGTCGTGTCGCCGGAATCGCCGCCGCCGCTGACTGCGAGGACGATGACCAGGGCGACCACGACCGCGACGCCAGCGGCCAGCGCCGCCCGGGCGCCGCCGCTGCTGGGCAGGGCAAACTTGGGCCTCGACCCGGCCGGAGGCCTTGGAGAGGTCTTGGGGGGCGGCTCGGGTGTGCTGGGCTGAGCTGGCGCGGCTGCCGGCGCTTTTACGGCTTCCAGGGGGGCAGGCGCCACGGGCTCCGGCTCCGGGGGCTGGGCGGGCGCCTCTAAGTCGGCCGACCCGGGCGCCGGGATCGAAGGCGCTGGGATTCCCTCGGCTTCGAGCTGGGCCGCCGCCGCTTTCGCCCGCTCGTGGACCTCGGCGGCGGTCATCCCCATCAGGGCGGTGAGGTCGTCGTAGCCAGCCGCGCCGCGTTGCGCGAGCAGCCGCAGAATCGCCTTTTGGTCGTTGCTCAACTCCATCCCGGTCCGGAACCCTACGCGGCGGAGGCGATGCGATGGATGTTCGAGGCGAGGGGTCTCGAAAGCTTAATCTCGCCCCAGGTAGGGTTCGCCGCGATGGCCGACGATCCGCGCGGGATGCGATCCCAGTTCGACGAGCTTCTCGGCACCCAGTGGCTGGACGACGATCCCGAGCACGCCCGGGTACGGGTCGAGCTGCGCGACGAGCTGCGCCAGCCGGTCGGTCTCCTGCACGGCGGCGTCATGTCAAGTCTGGTCGAGAGCATCTGCTCCCGCGCCACGGCGCTGGTGGTCGTGCCCGACGGGATGATTGCGATGGGTCAGTCGATCAGCGTCAACCTGATCCGCCCGGTCACCGAGGGCGGGGTCGAAGTCAAGGCCAAGGCCCGCCACCGCGGCCGCACCAGCTGGGTCTGGGACGCCGAGGTCGTCAACGACGAGGGCAAACTCTGCGCCCTTGCTCAAATGACGATTGCGGTGCGGCCGCTGCCGCAGAGCTAGCCGCCGAAGCGGTTCGTTATGGGTAGCCGGCGGTCCTTGCCGAAGGCCCGCGGCGTGATCCGGATCCCCGGCGCCGCCTGGCGGCGCTTGTACTCGGAGCGGTCGACCAGGCGGATCACGTCGTCGACGGTCGCCGACGGCATCCCCGCGGCGATCATCTCCTCGCGGCCTTGGTCGCGCTCGACGTAGGCCTCGAGGATGCGGTCGAGCAGGTCGTAGGGCGGGAGGGAGTCGCTGTCGAGCTGATCGGGACGCAGCTCGGCCGAGGGCGCCCGCTGGATCACCGAGGCCGGCACCAGCTCGGCGCCGGCGCGCTCGTTGCGCCGGCGCGTCAGTTCGTAGACGAGCGTCTTCGGCACGTCCTTGATCACCGCGAAGCCGCCGGCCATGTCGCCGTAGAGGGTCGCGTAGCCGACCGACATCTCGCTCTTGTTGCCGGTGGTGAGGACCAGCCAGCCGTGGCGGTTGGAGAGCGCCATCATCAGGTTGCCGCGGATCCGCGCCTGGATGTTCTCCGCCGCCAGATCCGGCTCTGAGGGTCGGGCCGGGTCGTGCGGCGGCGTTTCCTCGCCCACCCCGGGGGTCTGTCCGGGGTTGAGATGCTCGGCCAGGGCGCGCTCGTAGCCGTGCATCATCGGCTCGATCGAGATCTCGATCAGCTCGCAGCCGAGGTTGGCGGCGATAGTTCGGGCGTCCGCCTGGGTTTCAGGGCTGGAATGAGGAGAGGGCATGACCACGCAGCTGAGTCGCTCCGGCCCGACCGCGTCGGCGGCGAGCATCGCCACCAGGGCGGAATCGATGCCGCCCGAGAGGGCGACTCCGACGTGGCGGAATCCGTTCTTGGCGACGTAGTCGCGCAGGCCCAGCACCAGCGCTGCGTAGACCTCGTCGAGGTCGGACAGTGGCTCTGCGAGAGGCGCGGGCCCGGCCGGCGGGATCTCGCAGACCAGCAGCTCCTCCTCGAACTGGGCGGCGCGGGCGATCAGCTCGCCGTCGGGGGCGGTGACGAGGCTCTGGCCGTCGAAGACCAGCTCGTCCTGGCCGCCGACCAGGTTGCAGAAGGCGAAGTAGGTGCCGTAGTCGCGCGAGCGTGCGGCGAACATATCCACCCGCTCCCGTCCCTTGCCGCGGTGGTAGGGCGAGCCCGAAGGGTTGGCGATCAGCTGCGCCCCCTGCTCGGCCTCGGTCGCGGCGGGAGGGCCGGGCACCCAGACGTCCTCGCAGATCGTCAGCCCGACCCGCTGGCCGCCGACGTCGATCGTCAGCGGCTCGGTGCCGGGGACGAAGTAGCGCTGCTCGTCGAAGACGGCGTAGTTGGGCAGCCTGTTCTTGCGGTAGACGCCACGCACGGCGCCGTCGCTGAGAACGGCGGTCGCGTTGTAGGCCTGGCGGGAATCGTCGCCCGAGGCGGCGGGCTCGGCGAAGCCGACGAGGACCGTCGTGCCGGCGCCGACCTCGCCGGCCAGCTCCTCGATGGCGCGGCGGTTGGCCGCAACGAAGTGGCGCTTCAGGTAGAGGTCCTCGGCCGGGTAACCGGGCAGGCAGAGCTCGGGGAAGATCGTCAGCTCGGCGCCCGCGGCGCCGGCGCGGCCGATCCACTCGGCGATCTTGGCGGCGTTGCCGTCGACGTCGCCGACGGTGGGGTTGATCTGGGCGAGGGCTATGCGCATGAATCGGGCTCCGTGGGCACGGCACAAGTATCGCCGCCGAGGCTGGCGGAGTGGGCCGAGGCGCTCGCTAGGGTCCTGCCGATGCGGGACCGCCGTCGCCACCTGGTCGGTTTCTCGGTGGCTGCGCTCTTGCTCCTGGCCGCCGTGCCCGCTGCTGCCTCGGCCGCAACCGGCCTCGCCGCCGCCGTGCCCAGCCTCGCCTCGCCGAGCCAGAAGCCCTTCATCGCCCCCAAGTCGCGGCCGACCGAAGTCCGCCCGCGGCCGACCGACGACCCCGATCCCAACCGCAATGCCTACACCGTCCCGCAGGCGCCCAAATCGCCCAAGTGCGGGCGGCATTTCTGCGTCCACTGGGTGGCCGAGGGCATCGACGCCCCCGACCTCGCCGACGTCAACGGCTCTGGCGTTCCCAACTTCGTTCTCAAGGTGCTGAGGATCGCCGAACACGTGCACGAAGTCGAGAACGACAAGCTCGGCTGGCGCGAGCCCAAGAGCGACGGTCGCAAAGGCGGCGGGGTCGGCAAGACCGACATCTACCTCTCCCAGATCGGCGGCGAACTGTTCGGCTACGCGGCCCCGGACCGCGGCCAGGCGAGCAAGCAGCACCGCATCCCCCGCCGCCTGCACGGCTATCTGGTCCTCGACAACGACTACAGCGCCTTCGAGTTCCCGGGAACGACGCCGACCCACGACCTCGAGGTGACGCTCGCCCACGAGTACAACCACATCCTCCAATTCGGCTACGACGCCTTCCAGGACCCCTGGTTCGCCGAGTCGACCGCGGTCTGGATGGAGGACCAGGTCTACAACGGCATCGACGACTATCTGCGCTACGTGCGGCGCTGGGTGAAGCGCTGGGATATCCCGCTGACGACCAGCTCGATCAAGGAGTACGGATCGGCCGTCTGGAACCAGTGGCTGCAGCGGCACTACGGCAGCGCGATCATCCGCCGGGCCTGGGCGCACGCGATCCAGGTCAGGCCGGGGGGCTTCTCGGTCAACGCCTACGAAACGGCGATCCGGGCCGCCGGCCACTCCGACCTCGGCCACGACTTCGCCCACTTCGCCGCCGCGGTCGCCGAGTGGCGCACGGGGGAGGGGTTCCGCGAGAGCGCCCTCTATCCCGACATGCCGCGGCAGGGCGCGCTGCCCTTGGACGAGCAACCGCTGCGGCGCCTGCTCAACCACACGACCTTCCAGCTGCTGCGGGTCCACGCCCCCGGCGGGCGGGCCGTCGTCGTCAAGGCGATCGCGCCGCGGGGGGTCGCCGCCGGGCTGGCCCTGGTCGGGCGGGTCGGCAGCGAACGCCAGGGGCACACCGTGACCCGGCTCGAGTTCAGCCGCGGCGGCGGCAAGCTCGTCGTGCACCTCGGCGATCCGCGTCGCTACAGCCGCATCACCGCCGTCGTCGTCAACGCCGACGCCAACGCCAGCGGCTTCAGCGCCCGCCGGCTCGACTGGCGCTATCTGACCGACCAGGTCCCGTTCGAGATCAGCGGCAAGCTCCTCCGCCAGCAGCTGCTCACCGGTCTCTAAGGAGGGCTAGGAGCGCGACTCGGAGGTGACGGCGCTGCTGCCGTTGGAGGAGGCCGAGGCTTTGCCGGCCGCCTTGGCCTTGCCGCGCTTGGCCTTGGCCGGCACCGTCGCCACCACCTCGGCCGTAGCCGCCTCGAGATCGAGGGCGAAGCTGTCGAGATCGGCCATCGCGTCGTAGTCGCCGATCAGGCCGAAGTTGACCTGGCCGTTGTAGGACATGATCCCGATGCAGAGCGCCTGGCGGCGGGCCAGCGGCACCATCGGGAAGATCGACTCCATCTTGCGGCCGAGCACGTAGAGCGGGAACTGCGGTCCCGGCACGTTGGTGACGACGAGGTTGAAGAAGCGCTGCGCCGGCTGCAGGCGAGCCGCCTGGGAGGCGATCGTCGAGGGCGCGAAGTCGGTCAGTTTGGTCAGGATCTCGGCCCCGACCGCCTGGCCGGAGGACTTCAGATCGCCCATCTCGCCGGTCACGACCTGCAGCCGCTCGACCGGGTCCTCGCACCAAACCGGCAGCGGCGCCATCATCGCCGAGATCCGGTTGCCGAGGGCGCCGTGCTCCTCGTCGGCGCGGACGCTGACCGGGACCAGGGCCCGCAGCTCCAGCCCCTCGGTGTCGTGACCGCGCGCTCGCAGGTACTTGCCGATGCCGCCGGAGACGATCGAGAGGATGACGTCGTTGACGGTGCCGCCGTGGGCGTCCTTGACCCGCTTCAGCTCCGCCAGGTCGGTCTGGGTGATCGCGAAGCGGCGGTGCGGGCCGATCTCGACGTTGAAGACGCTGCTGGGGGCGGCCATGCCGGCGCCGATCACCTTCGAGGTGGCGCCGAGGCCGCGCACCACCTGACGCGGGCCGCGGAAGGCGGCGCGGACGCCGCGGGCGATCTCCGGCGGGCTGGTGAGGCGCTCGCGCCAGGCGTCGCCGAGCAGCTTCAGGTCGGTCGGTTCCGGGCGTGCCAGCCAGGGCGGGGAGGAGGGCGGCGGGCCCTGCGGCTCGGCGTCGAGGTCGAAGAGGACGGTGGTGATGTCGACGCCGGAGACGCCGTCGACCAGCGCGTGGTGGCTCTTGCCGACGATCGCGAAGCGCCCGTCGCGCAGGCCCTCGACCAGCCACAGCTCCCAGAGCGGCTTGCTGCGATCGAGCTGCTGGGAGAAGACGCGAGCCGCGAGGTTGCGCAGCTGCTCCTCCGAGCCGGGTGCCGGCAGGGCGCTCTGGCGGACGTGGTAATCGAGGTTGAGGTGAGGGTCGTCGACCCAGACCGGGCGGCCCTGGTCGAAGGGGACGAAGCGCAGCTTCTGGCGGAAGCGCGGCACCAGGTGCAGGCGCGAGGAGATGTGGTCGCGAAACTCCGCGTGGGAGGGCGCCGGGCCCTCGAAGATGATCGTCGAGGCGACGTGCATGTGGGCGCCGGCACGCTCCATGTGCAGGAACGAGCTGTCGAGTCCGGTCAGTCTTTCGGAGGCCACGCGTTCATCTTCGCACACGTGTCCAGGCACGATCAGCCCTGATATTTGGCTTCAGGAAGCCATTTGCACGCTTGCTTGCCGGATCGCCCCGGTGTGAGGGCCGTCACCTAAGCGCTCTGTATGCGCTTCTACGGTGTCTGCTCACAAACGAAGCGAAACCCCATCTGCCGAGTCCCCTCGCACCAAGCGACGGGAGCGGGGGACCCAACTGCCACGGCGCTCAGTCCGTGGCCGGGGCGAATCGGGCGGCGAGCCGCCCGTAGCGAGTGCCGGCACCGAGCCGGTATCCGCGAGCCCGTCAGCTAACCCCGTAGGCAGCGAGAAAGCGAGCGACACAACGATGCGATACCTCCTGCCCGTGGTGGCTGCTGCCACCGCGCTGACGATCGGCACTGCGCCGGCCGCGGCGACCAGTTCGCACCATCATCGACCCAAGCGGGTCGACTCCCATCGCCCGGGTCCTGCGCACGAGCACCAGGACCAACGGCAGCTTCGCCCTGCGCTGGTCGCCGGATTGGATCGGCAACTACGCCGTGCGCGCGTTCGCCGTGGCCCCTACGTCGCCGGCCGCGACTACGACCTGATGGAGGCGGTCAAGGTCCGGCTCGGCTTCCCCGGCGTGGGGACCGTGCTGGCGAATCGCTGAGCCAGCCCGGGCGTCAGCCCGGCAGGCTGAGCCGCAGCTGCGGCTCAGCCTCGGCCTCGGCTGCTCCGGCGTCCGCCTCCTGCTCGAAGCCGGCGAGGCGGACGCCCAGCAGCCGCACCGGCCGCTGCGGGTCATAGGCCCGCAGCAGATCCAGGGCGATCGGCGCGACCACGGCCGGGTCGTTGGTCGGCTGCTCGACGGTGTGCGAGCGGCTGACGTTGGTCCAGTCGTCGAGCCGCACCTTGATCCCGATCGTGCGGCCCTCCAGCTCGCGCTTGCGCAGCCGCCGGCAGAGCTCCCCGGCCAGCTCGGCGAGGTGGGACTCGAGCTCGGCGCGGTCGCGCACGTCGACGTCGAAGGTGATCTCCGTCGACTGCGATTTGGTCTCGCGGGAGACCGATAGCGGCGTCTCGTCCCAGAGTCGGCCGCGAGCGTGCAGCCAGGCACCCGAGCGCGGGCCGAAGGAGGATTCGAGCTCCTCGCGCTCGCGCCCGCTGAGGTCGGCGAGCGTGTGGATCCCCATGCCCTGCAGCTTGATCACGGTCTTGGGTCCGATTCCCGGCACCAGCCCGGGAGAGTCCGCGGCGAAGCGCTCCAGGGCGGACTCCCGCGAGAGCACGACCAGTCCCGCCGGCTTGCCCAGCTCGCTGACGATCTTGGCCAGCAGCCGGCTCTCGGAGATCCCGATCGAGCAGGTCAGCCCGGTGCCGGCGCGGATCTCGGCCGCGACCCGCCGCATCGTCGCCTTCGGGGAGAAGATCCCGGTCAGGTCGAGGTAGGCCTCGTCGAGTCCGACCACCTCGACCGTCTCGACGTTGCGCCGCAGCACCTCCATCACCTGCGCCGAAGCCTCGCGGTAGGCCGGGAAGTCGGGGCGCAGGTAGATCGCGTCCGGCAGTTTGCGCCGCGCCACCGCCGCCGGCATCGCCGAGTGGATCCCGGCCAGCTTGCGCGCCTCATAGCTCGCCGTCGTCACCACCGCCCGCGGCCCAGAGCCGCAGACGACCACCGGTTTCCCGCGCAGGTCAGGCCGCTTGCGCAGCTCGACGGACGCGTAGAAGGCGTCCATATCGAGATGAGCGACCACGCGAGGCCATCTGCCGATCTCCGTCACCAAACTGAAGGTACGCCCGGCCGCGGCGGATGCTGGCTGTCCTACCCCTCGACCGGTTGTGGCTGTGGGCGCCGCGAGCGCAGCACGAAGACCGTCGCCTGTACCGCAAGCGCCGCTGCCGACGCAGCCGCGAACGCGACGGGACCGCTGAGGGAGTCCAGCCCGGAGGCGAGCACGAAGCAGAAGACGGCGAAGCCATAGAAGCCGACGAGGAAGTTCCGCAGCAGCACCCTGACCTGATCGCGATCCCCGTGGGCGTGGGTGAACACCGCCAGCACGCTGGTAATGATCGGGAACGGCGCCAGCAGCCCGCTGAGGTTCGGCCCGAGGGCGCCCGCGGCGGCGGTGAGCGCGATCACCATGGCGAGGGCCGCGAGCGCCCGCGCGGGCAGGTCCCACCAGGGCGGCGCCGGGACGGCGGCCGGCGCTGCCGGCGGCGCCGGCAGCGAGGCCAGGCCTGCCGCGAAGCAGGCCGCGACGAAGACCAGCGAGACTGGCGGCGGCGGGTCGAACAGCTGCAGGAAGGCGACGCCCAGGAGGAACGCAGCCCAGCCGGCGAGCAAGCTGGGGACGGGCCCGATTCGCTCCCCCACCCTCCCGTAGACGACGACGAACAGCGTCAGCGCCGCCAGGCCGAGCAGCGTGCCGGCGGCCGCCTCCGCGCCAAATGGGCGACCGTGGACAAGCGTGAGCACGACGAGGATCGGGCCGGCGACGACGGGCAGCCCACCGAGGATGCCGGCGACGGCGACTCCCCACCTGCGGCCGGCGAGCGAAACGGCGACCACGCAGGCGGGAGCCAGCAGCAGCTTCGCCAGTACGACCGCCACCGCTCAGGCTCCGCTCGGGCTCACGCTCAAACCGGCCACCCCTCGATGGTAGGAGGGGGGAGGGACGGAGGGAGCCTTGCGCCGCGTCCTAGACTTGTCGCGTGGCATCCCCCGAGGCGAAGAACCTGGAGGCGATCTCCAAGGCGATCGACCAGCACAACGCGAACTGCCCGTTCCCGGCGGCCGAGGTGCGGATGAACCCGTTCGAGATCGAACGGCTGGGTTGGGACCACATCCGCGGCCTGCCGCTCCTGCCCGACGCGGAGCTCGGCACCGGCCGCTTCCGCATCGTCTGCTCGCGCGACGTCGACGACAGCGGCCTCGAGGTCACCGAGGCGATCGGCAAAGAGCTGGAGACCGTCGCGCCGACCAACAACTGATCGACGCGTCTGCAGTTACCCGTCTATAGGACGGGTAGGAGCGGACGGTGGCGCTCAGACTGAGTTCCAGAAGTCCAATCCCAGTTCCGAGAGCCAGTTCTGGGCTTCGATGTTGAGCTGGACGAAGCCGCCGGTGAGGATCAGGACGCCCATCGCGATCAGGATCACGCCACCGACGGCGACGATCAGCTGGTAGTGGCGCTTGACGACGGCGAAGGCGGTGGTCATGCGGGAGAAGGCGAGGGCGGTGACGATGAAGGGAATCGCCAGGCCGGCGGAGTAGACGGCGAGCAGCAGCGCCCCCTTCGCCGCCGAGCCGGAGATTGCCGCGGCGGAGAGGATCGCGCCCAGGGTCGGGCCGATGCAGGGCGTCCAGGCGATCGCGAAGGCGGCGCCGGCGACCACCGGGCCGCCCTTTCCCGCTCGCTCGAGCAAGCCGTCGACGTGCCACTCGCGGTTGAGCCGAACGATGAACAGGGACGCCACGAAGAGCACCCCCATGGCGATGATCAGGATCCCCGAGATCTTCTGCAGGAGCAGCTTGTTTTCGCTGAGGAAGGCGCCGAGGCCGGTCGCGGTGAGGCCGAGGAGGATGAAGATCGCCGAGAAGCTGGCGACGAAGAGCAGGCTCGGGCCCAGCACCCGGCGCCAGCCGGCGTCGTCGAGCTCGCTGGCGGAGACGCCGGTGACCGCCGAGAGGTAGCCGGGAACCAGCGGCAGCACGCAGGGCGATAGGAAGGAGACGACTCCCGCCGCGAGGGCGGCGAAGATGCCCACTCCAGCGGCAGGATCGGAGCTGAGAACGGCAGTGACCAAGACCCCTGAGATTACCCCCAGACCAGCGCCGGGCGGCAGCGATGTCGGCGGGCTTTTCAACGCGTCCGGCCGGGCGACGCGGCTGCGCGCCTCGCCGCTCTTCTCGATCGGCCCCGGCGAGCTCGGGCCGTCGCTGCGCCGCGGTGCCCTGATCGCGGTCCCGGTCGGCGCCGCCCTGATCGTCGAGCTTGGCTTCGACGCTCCGACCAAGGGCGCGATCGCCACCGGCGCCATGTTCGCCGGCTTCGCCGGGCTCGACGCGCCGGCCGGGCCGCGTGCCGCCTGGCAGGCGGCGGCCGCGCCGGTGATCGGCCTGATGGCGGCGCTCGGCGTCCTCAGCAGCCAGGCGGCACCGGCGGCAATCGCCTCGATGGCCCTGGTCGGGGCCGTCGCCGGTTACTGCTTCTCCTATTCGCTGCGCCTCGCGATCTTCGGCCTGGTCGCGGCGCTGACCCTGCTCGTCTCCCAGGGCCTCTTCCTCGAGGTCGACGAGGCGCTGCCAGCGCTGCTCTGGGGCACGGTTGGCGGCCTCACCCAGGTGCTCTGGTCGCTGATCGTCTGGGCCCTGGTCGACCGCTGCGCACGGGGGGAGCCGAGCGGCTGGGACGGCGGCGCCGTCGCCGCGGCCTTCGCCTCCAACTTCACCCTGGCCTCGGAGAACTTCCGGCACGCGATCCGTTTCGGCCTCTCGCTGGCCGTCGGCGTCGCCGTCTACCGGGCCTTCGACATGGACAACCACGGCTTCTGGATTCCGCTGACGATCCTCTTCGTGATGCGCCCGGACCGCGACGAAACCTACCTGCGGGTGGTCCTGCGGGCGGCCGGCACCATGCTCGGCCTGGTGCTCGCCACCGCGATCGCCGAAACCCTCGGCTACAGCGACGCCGTCGTCGTGATCGTCCTCACCGCGGCGACCGCGCTGGCCTTCGGTCTGCTGACCGTCCAGTACGCGCTGTTCACGACGGCGATCACGATCTACGTCGTGCTCCTCACCGACACCCTCGGCGAGCCGACCTGGGAGGCCGACAAGCTGCGCCTGATCGGCACCGCCGTCGGCCTGCTGATCACCTACCTGGCGTTCGTGCTCTGGCCCGATCCAAAACAAGGGAGAGATTTGAGATTCAGAGTCCTGAGACCGCCAGCGGACCCGCCCGAGGCCGCGGCCCGGTAGATTCCTGGCTACGCAGCCAAACCGCGCGCGATGGCGCGGAAGACCTCGAGGAGCCAGAGTTGAGCAACCGCACGTTCGTGATCGGTGTCGGCATGACCAAGTTCGAGAAGCCCGGTACCAAGGAGGGCGACTACCCCGACTGGGCCAAGGAGGCGGGAGAGAAGGCGCTCGCCGACGCCGGCATTCCCTACACCGACGTCGAGCAGGCCTACGCCGGCTACTGCTATGGCGACTCGACCTACGGCCAGCGCGCGCTCTACCAGCTCGGCCTCACCGGGATTCCGGTCGTCAACGTCAACAACAACTGCTCGACCGGCTCGTCGGCGTTGTTCCTCGCCCGCCAGGCGGTCAAGGGTGGCCTCGTCGACTGCGCCCTGGCGCTCGGCTTCGAGAAGATGGAGCCGGGCAGCCTCGGCGTCAAGTACACCGATCGCACCAACGCCCTCGACAAGCACGCGACGCGGATGTTCGAGATCCGCGACCCCGAGCAGTCGCCGCCGGCGCCGCAGATGTTCGGCAACGCCGGCCGCGACCACATGGAGAAGTACGGCTCCACGGCCGACCACTTCGCCTGGATCGGCTGGAAGAACCACAAGCACTCGGTCAACAACCCCTACGCCCAGTTCCAGGACGAGTACTCGCTGGAGGACATCAAGGGCGCGAGGATGATCCACGACCCGCTGACCAAGCTGCAGTGCTCGCCGACCTCCGACGGCTCGGCCTGCGCGATCGTCGCCTCCGAGCGCTACGTCGACGAGCACGACCTCTGGGACCGGGCGATCGAGATCGCCGGCCAGTCGATGGTCACCGATCTCTCCTCGACCTTCGCCGAGGACGCCAACTGCATGACGATCGTCGGCTCCGACATGTCGAAGCTGGCCGCCGACCGCGCCTACGAGGAGGCCGAAGTCAGCGCCGGCGAAGTCGACGTCTGCGAGCTGCACGACTGCTTCAGCGCCAACGAGCTGATCACCTACGAAGCGCTGGGATTCGCCGCGGAGGGCGAGGCGCACAAGCTGGTCGAGGCCGAGGCCACCACCTTCGGCGGCGAGGTCGTCGTCAACCCCTCCGGCGGCTTGATCTCCAAGGGCCACCCGCTGGGCGCGACCGGCCTGGCGCAGTGCTCGGAACTGACCTGGCAGCTGCGCGGTCAGGCCGACAAGCGGCAGGTCGAGGGTGCCAAGCTGGCGCTCCAGCACAACATCGGCCTCGGCGGTGCCGCCGTGGTCACCGTCTACAAGCCGGTGAGCTGAGGCTCGCCGCAACTACCGAGGAGGACAGGATGGCGAAGCAGCGGCGTTCACTGAGTGGCAAGGTCGTGGCGATCACCGGCGGTGCCCGGGGGATCGGCAAGGCGACCGCGACGGCACTGGTGCGCAAAGGCTGCCGCGTCGCCATCGGCGACCTCGACCTGGGGTTGGCCGAGCAGACCGCGGCCGGCCTCGGCGGCGGCACGATCGCGCTGGCGCTCGACGTCACCGATCGCGCCTCCTTCAGCGCCTTCCTCGAGGAGAGCGAGCGCCAGCTCGGCCCGGTCGACGTGGTCATCAACAACGCCGGGATCATGCCGGTGGCGGCGCTCGTCGACGAGTCCGACGACTCGATCCGGCGCCAGCTCGACATCAACATCTACGGCGTCATCGTCGGCACCCAGCTGGCGATCGAGCGGATGCGCCCGCGCGGCGGCGGCCACATCGTCAACATCGCTTCGCAGGCGGGCAAGACGGCGATCCCCGGCATCGCCACCTACTCCGGCACCAAGCACGCCGTGGTCGGGATCTGCGAGGCGGTCAAGGCCGAGCTGCGGGGCAGCGGCGTCGAAGTCCACTGTGTGATGCCGACCGTCGTCAACACCGAACTGACCGCGGGCGTCGGCCAGAAACTGATCAAACCGGTCGAGGCCGAGGACGTCGCCAACGAGATCGTCGACGCCCTCGAGCTGGGCCGCTTCGACGTCTACGTGCCCCGCTCCAACGCCGTGATGACGCGCTTCAGCGCGCTGATGCCGCGCCGCGTCAGCGAGGCGATCGGCAGGCTGATGAAGGCCGACAAGCTGATGTTCGAGGTCGACCACGGCGCCCGCCGCGCCTACGAGGAGCGCGCCGCCGCCAGCGAGCCCGGTCACGCTGGCGAGGACTCCGAGGCGGCGGCCGCCCAGCGCGACGCCGCCTAGAGAGCGTCCGGCGGATCCGGCGGGCCAGAGGCCGGGAGCGGCGATGGGGCGGATCTACGACGCGACCTGGGGCGCGGCTCTTCGCCGCTGCATACGACCGCGGGCTGAAAGCGACCGAGGAGGCGGGCCTGCGGCGGATGCGCCGCGAGCTGCTGGCCGGAGCGGGGGGGAGGGTGCTCGAGCTGGGGGCGGGAACCGGAGCCAACCTCGACCTCTACCCGGCCGCGGTCGACGAGCTCGTCCTGGTCGAGCCGGACCCGCACATGGCGAAGCGGCTGCGGGCGAGGCTGGCCGGGTCGAGCCGGTCGGCGAGTCTGCTCGAAGCTTCCGCCGAGCGGCTGCCCTGCGAGGACGCCAGCTTCGACTGCGCCGTGGCGACGCTGGTGCTGTGCACGATCCCCGACCCCGGCGCCGCGCTCGCCGAGCTGGCGCGGGTGTTGAAGCCCGGCGGCCAGCTGCTCTTCGTCGAGCATGTCCGCGCCGAGGACCCGGCGCTCGCCCGCTGGCAGGACCGGCTCGAGCAGCCCTGGCGCTTCCTCGGCGACGGCTGTCACTGCAACCGCGACACCGTGGCGACGATCGCGGCCTCGCCGCTGCGACTGCAGGGCGTCGAGCGGGGGCAGATGCCGAAGGCACCGCCGATCGTCAGGCCGCTGATCCGCGGCAGCGCCGTGCGCGCCGCCTGAGCGGCGGCACTGGCGCTAGCCCTCGAGGACCTCGGCGACGGTCTTGACGGCGAGGCCGCTGGCGGCGATTTTTTCGGCCATCGCTTCGAGCGTCGCTTCATCGGTCTGGAGACCGCCTTCGGCGCCGCTGGCGACGATCTCGTGAAAGGAGAGGATCAGCCAGCTCTTGTGGGTGGCGCACTGGCTCAGCGCCGTTCCCACGTCCGTCGCCGTCGCGGTGGAGCCGATGACCCAGGTCCGCAGCCGTCCGGCTTCCCCCGGCGGGAAGGTCTCCTGGGGGCCGGCGGCGCCACCGCTGCCGCCGGTGGTGCCACGGATGCCGTTGAAGAAGCGGCGCGCGATGATCATCTGCGAGGCCGTGAAGGAGCCCTGCGGCCAGGCGAAGAGGTCGCGGCGCTTGAAGCCGTTTTCGATCAGCCAGCGCTTGATCCCCTGCATGTCGGCTTCCACCACCGCGTCTTCGAGGTTGGCGAAGCCGGCATTGTGGTCGGCGACGGTGTCCGCGTGGGCGGCGATGTCCCAGCCGCTGTTGGTCTGCAGGGCCTGCAGCTGGGCCAGGCTCAGGTAGCTGCCGGTGCCGATCAGGTCGCGGATGATCACCGCGGTGGCGCGGTAGCCGTATTTGTCGAGGCTGGGCCGGGCCCTGGTGTAGGTGGATTCCCAGCCGTCGTCGAAGACGATGCTGACCACCCCGGTGCCGGGCTGCGGCACCGCGGCGACCTCGTTGACGTGGAAGGTGACCGGGGCCACGCCGTCGTCTTCGAAGCGGAATTCGACGAAGTTGACTTTGCTGCGGGTGATCGTGCCGGGCGGGAAGTTGTTGACCAGGTCGCCCCAGCTGATCGTCACCGTGGCCCACTCGCCGTCGGCGATGTAGGGCTGGACGGGGATCGAGATCGGGTAATGGACGTTGTTGGTGGCGAGGTTGTCGCTGGAGAGGAAGACTTCGAAGGTGGCGACGTGCTCGAGCCCCGCGACCTTGAAGGTGATCCGCAGGTCCCTGCCGGTGAAGTCGTAGGGGCCGACCGATTTCTTGCGCACGTGCGACTGGACTTCGTCGCCGGCGGTGACGAATTTCAGCGATTGCGTCCCGATCACGAAGTCGCCGGTGTCGTCGGAGAGGGTCCCGGTGCCCGCGGACTTTTCATAGCCGTGGCCGGCCTGGAACTGCTGAAAGACCGTTTTCTGCGCCCGGGCGGGGAGCTTCAGGGAGGTCAGCTCAAGGGCTGCCTTTTCCACCGCGGGGAAGCTCGACCAGGCCATCTGCGGGCGATCCTAGTCGAGCGATCTGGCTTGGTCAGCCAAACTCAACGGATGGCCATCAATCGATTGGCCAGCTCGGCGGCGCTGACGCCGATGAAGGCGCCGGCGAGGACGTCTGCGGGATAGTGGACGCCGGTATGGACTCGGGAATAGCCGACCAGGGTCGCCAGCGCCCGCAGCGGAGCCGAGAGCGCCGGCTGGGCGCTGCCGGCGCCGGTCGCGAAGGCGAAGGCGGAGGCGGTGTGACCGGACGGGAACGAGCTGGAGCGCGGCATCGGCACGTGGCGCCGGGCCAGCACCTCCAGCTCCTCGCGCTCGGGGCGGCGGCGCACGGTCAGCGGCTTGGCGACGAGGTTGGCGAAGGCGGAGGCGATGCCGAGCGAGGCCAGGCCGCGGACCGCGGCGCGGCGGCCGCCCGGGCCTCCGGCAAGAGCCAGCCCGGCCGCGGCCCCGAACCAGAGCCTGCTGTGGTCGGCGGCGCGCGAGAGCTGGCGCATCGCCAGGTCGAGGGCGGGCGTCTCCGTGCCGGCGACAGCCGCGTAGACGGCGGCGTCGATCGTCTTCGCCTCGCTGAGCCAGCTGGCCATCGGGCGATGATATGAGCCGTCGCCTCGCGGCCCTCGTCGCGATCCTCGGCGGTGGCATCGCCACGGCGACCGCGGTCTACGTCTTCGTCGCCGACTTTCCCCGCGGCCTGGTCGTGCTCGCCTGCGTCCTCGGCGCCCTCGCGAGCGCCTGGTACGGCCTGTTGCGGCGCGGCACCGGGCGGATCCTGGCCGCTGTCCTCACCCTGCTGCTGTTTGCGGTCGCCGCCGGCCTGATCGGCAGCGGCGACAACGGCCTGCTGCTGGCGCTCGTCGTCGTCGCCTTCCTGGCCGGCGTTGGCGGCGCCCGCGTCGCCTTCCGACCCAGCCGGTCGCTGCCGCGCGCAGAGCCGCCGCGCCACCCGGTCCTCTTCGTCAATCCCTGGTCCGGGGACGGGCGGGCGGCCCGGGTCGGGCTGGTGGGGGAGGCCGAGAAACGGCGGATCGAGACGGTCGAGATGAAGGCCGGCGACGATCTCGAGGAGCTGGTGCGAGCCGCCGTCGCCAGGGGCGCCGACGGGCTGGCGATGGCGGGGGGCGACGGCTCGCAGGCCCTGGTCGCCTCGATCGCCGCCGAGCACGACCTCCCGTATGCCTGCATCCCGTCCGGAACCCGCAACCATTTCGCCCTCGACCTCGGCGTCGACCGCGAAGACGTCGTCGGCGCCCTCGACGCCTTTCTCGACGGGGGCGAGCGTTATGTAGACCTGGGCGAGGTGGACGGGAGGGTCTTCGTCAACAACGTCTCGCTCGGCGTCTACGCCAAGGCCGTCGGCCGGGACCGTTACCGCGAGGCGAAGCTGAAAACGCTGCTGGACACGCTGACCGACACGCTCGGGACCGACGGCGAGGCGACCGCGCTGCGCTGGGTCGACCCCGACGGCGCCGATCGGACCAGCACGGCGCTGGTGCTGGTCTCTAACAACGTCTACCTGCTGGGCCCGACCCTGGGGTCGGGAACGCGCCCGCGCCTGGACGGCGGCGTGCTGGGAATCGTCGATTTCCAGCCACCGACGCCGGGCGCGGGCGAGCGGGTGGCGCGCTGGCGGGAGCTGAAGGCCCCGAGCCTGGAAATCGAAGCGGACACGGCAATCCCGCTGGGGATCGACGGCGAGGCGATGACCCTGGAGCCGCCGCTGCGCTTCCGGATCCGTCCCCGGGCCCTCAGGGTTCGCATCGCCCGCGATCACCCCGGCGCCTCGCCGTCGGCCGAGATCCCAAACGATCCCCTCGGCGGTCTCAGGGAGCTGCTGCGCCTCGCCGTCGGGGGCGAGTAGCTCTCGACGCCTAGATCCAACGCACGATAATGGTGGTTCCCGCCTACTCCTCCGGTAGGAATCCCAGGTGTGAATTGGTCCACCTGGCAAGGGTTGGGTGCCGCCCGCTTTTCCGCGTCCAGACTGGTGACGCGGTTTGGCGTTGATCGGCGTGTGCTAACCCTTGCCGCTACTTCAGGAGGCACTCAATGATTTTCACCACTGACCCGATGATGGTCCTCGATTATGGGTATTGGGAGATCGACGGTAAACCCATCACCAACAAAGCTGGTGAACCTGTCGAGTACGTTCAGCTTCTCGACCTTGACGCCGACGAGATTCATCGCTTCACCATGCGCGGAGTCAACGGGGAGCGTCCTAAGCAACTGACGCCGACGCTGGTGCGCTGTGAGGCGCAGACGGCTTCCAAGGGTCGAGAGGATGGCTCCGTGAATCAGCGACTCAAGGTCGCGGTTCTCGGTTTCGAGAAGCCGCCGGCAGTCGCTTCGGCCGCCCCTAAGTCCTAGCGGCGGTGGGCTTTAGGCACGGCTCGGGTCAGACCCGTGCGGTGCCAGTGTCAGCTTCGGTCCTTCGGTGGTCCGTCCTGTTGGCCCTGGTGCTGTACGCGGTCGGTCTCGCGGGCATCGTTAACACGGGGGCTAGGGCGGATGAACCGTCTTACGCGCCTCCGTCGGTTTTCGCGGAACCGGAACCGGAAGGCAAATCGTGCCCGACGGCGCCGGAACCGCTCGCTGAACCGCCGCCGCCAGCCGAAGGCGAAGAAGAACCCGAAGGTGAACCGCCGGCCGAAGTCGATCCGGTGGTCCGAGAGCTGCGATCGCAGCGTATCGAGGCGGTGGAAAGTTGTGAAGCGCAGATCGGCAGCTCCCGCGAGTTGCAGCGCAGGTTGTGGTGGTCTGCGGCTGAGCTCAACCGTCAGACCGCGGCGGCCGAAACGGCCAATGAGCACCTTGTTGAACTGCTTGACGGCTCCTGCGGCAACCCCTGCGCCGTCTTATCCGAAGGGGGCCACGTTGAAGTCACCGGTCTTGAAGGCGGCGTTGGCGGCATCGGCGAATCTGAAATGACGGAACTGGTGTCTGCGATCGACGCCGGTGCCGAAGCCTCGCAAGTCGGGCTCTACTTGATTGCGGGCCTGGTGATCTCGTGCTTCATCGGTTATTGCTTCTGGAGGACGGTCCAGAGTGGGACCTGATCCCGGCCAGCTCCAGCTCTACATCGTCGGCCTCGTCGTCTCGGCCATGCTCTGCGCCGCGATGGTTCTCGCCAAAGGCGGTGCGTTGTGAGCGCCCAGGAGGCTATGCGGGTCTCTCAGGGTCATCAGGTTCATTGCTCGCACTGCGGCCACCACTTCGTCACTGTGGCGAAGGTTCCGACCTGCAGCAAATGCCATGGCCGCCGCATCGTCAAAGGCGTTCAGACCAAGCTTGCGTGGTGGCTTCGATGAGTGCTTACACGAGTGGCGTCTTGCTCGCCGCCATCGTCTTCGCGATTGCCGCCGCGATCTTCGAGAGCTTCCGTCTGGCGCGGTCGGCCTGCCAGTTGTTCATCGCCCTCTGGGCGTCCTCTTGCCCTGCCGGCGGCTCGCCCGCCGAGCCACGTCCGTCTAAGGACGGGGCTGCTGTTGACCGCCCTGAGGTCGCCTCTCTGCATGGTCCACACGCCGCACTTTTTCTTCGCATCGGCGCTCTCTCATCTCGCCCTCGCCGCCGCTTTTCCCGGCCTCCGATCTTCCAACCGCCTGCCTCAAGTAACCGGCTTCAAGGTGTCGTCGCGCTGCCTCTCCTGGCGGCCATCGACCCCTCGCCCAACTTCTCGGCGTTCGGCGCTGGTGTCGAACTCGGAATCTTCACCGCCCTGTTCACGATTAGCAGCTTGCTGGTCGTCAACTGGATCGTAAAAACCATGCGGAGCAGCAAATAGCGGTGCGGGCTCTGCGCCATAGAAAGGGGGTGCAACATGCATGCACTCAGCAAGCTGAGGGGCAAGGCCGGAATGGTCCTCTGCCTCGCTCTCGCGCTGGCGCTCTCGGTGGCCTCGACGGCCTCGGCCGCGATCACCATCGACGCCAAAGATTTCACCGAACCGGTGGAAGCCGGGATGACCTCGGCGGCGCCGATCATCATCGCGTTCCTGGCGGCGGTCTTCACCGTCAGCTTCGTGATCCGGTGGATTCAGCGCCGGGCCAACAGCGCCAAGTAGGGCGCCGGATCGCCCTCGTCTTGCTCCTGGTCGCCGTCCTCGTAGGTGTGGGGGCGGCGGCCAGGGCCGAGACTGCCGATGCGTTCATTGGCGAAAACCTGGTCATCAACCCGGTCACCAAAGAATTGACCGGACCGGCAAAAACGATCATCACGAACCCGACTTTCCTGCCCGAGGAGTTGGGCAAAGCGGCCGTGACTGGAGGCGCCGAGTTGGAGACGGGAGTCGCGTCGGTCTTCCAGGGGGCGGGCCTTCTCCCTGTGCTCGGCTCGGTGGCCGCCTTTGGAATTGGTGCCGGAGTCGGCTCCTACATCTGTCATTCGGTGATCGAACTCGAAGGGTGCTGGTTCTACGGCAGCGAAAGCGCTGACCCGGCAAAAACGGCGGGACCCAATACCTGGGTGTTGGTGAAATCGAAGCTCACGTCGGCAAAAGGTGCGGTCATTTGGCCCTACGAATACGCCTACGGTGTGACCGGGCCTATCAACCTGGTCGATCCGTCGACGGAATGTCCTACGACGGTCCCAGCGGGGGCCAGTGCCGCCCTGTTGTCTGACGAAAACCCGGCCTATTGCATCGTTGGCGGCAAACCGAAAGGCGGCAAAGTTGACTGGTACGTCCGCGGTTCGGCTACCAATCGGGATCTCAAAGCGATCAGCAAAGCCGAAGCTGAAGCGGGGGGCCTTTACACCGGGTCTGACTACTGCCCGTTTGGGGCGAGCAGCATCGGGACCTGCACCAAAACGCCGCCGGCGACCTGGGCGAAAACGTTGCCGGCGGCCATCGGGAACAGCAACCTTGCACCGTCGGCCGCTCGCGATGGAATCGGTCAAGCGATTGCTCATCGACTCGAACCCGCGATCAAAGATCCGCTGGCGGGCGAAGTCACCATTCCAAGCTGCGACGAATTCGCCTGGGGGGCTTGCAAAGCCGCTCTTGAGGAAGTCGACCTTGAATCCATCCGGGAAGACCTCGACTGGAGCGAAGTCACGACGACGACGCCCGACCAGGTGCAGGAATTGCAGCCGGCGAAATCGACCGAAGTCGAACGGGGCACGGCGGTCAAAGTCATCACTAATCCCGACGAAGCTGGGATGCCGATCGTCGTTCCCCAGCCTGAAGTGGGGGAGACCTACGATCACTACGCCGCTCGGCTGAACCCGGCGCTGACGCCTGAACGGCACGTCCTTGAAGCCGCATTCATAGACCCGGCTGTAGGACCGAATGGCGTCGTCGCGGTCTCCCCGAAACCGGAGACTCGACTGGATCCGGGCACGACCCACAAAGTTGACGTGAGCACCAATCCGGCCGACGCTCCGGCCCCGGCTGCTGCCTGGGTGCCGCCAGGGTTGCCGAGCATCGATATGAGTCCGATCAGCGGCATTCCCTCGCCCTGCACCGTCTTTCCCTTTGGTCTTTTCTGCTGGATGGGGGAAGCCTTCGGGCAGTTCAATACGTCGGGCACCTGCCCGCATTTCGAGGCGCCGGTCGCCGACACCGGTGCCGATTTTGAAGTGACGATGTGCGGTGACACCGCCGAAACGATCATGGGTTATCTCCGGCCGGCGTTGTTGCTCGCCTTCATCGTCGGCTGCGGGGTCATGTTCGCCAGAGGCACCAAGGCGATCGGCGGCAGCGACTGATGCTCGACTTCCTGGGCGACATCCTCAACGGGATTCTGGATCTCCCCTACATCTTGGTCGGCCTGCTCATCGAATCGATCAACGGGTGGATCATGATCCTGTCGCTCGCGCTCTCTGCCGCCATGGCGGTTCTGCCGGGCTTCCCGAGCGTCCCAACCCTCAACGGTGACGTGATTTCCGGGGTCGCCTGGTTCTTGCCGATCGGCCCGATGCTCGCGATCTTCTCAACCTTCGTCGTCGGCTGGGTGCTCTGGATGAGCGTCTCCGTGATCCTTCGATGGGCTAAGGCGCTGTGAGGGGCCAGCGCTTTCGAGACAGCCTCGCCGCCGCCTTTGGCCGGCGAGTCGCCGGCATCGCCGCCGTCACCGGCGTCTTCCTCCTGGTCGGACTGGTTGCCAGGGCGGTCGGGGCATGAGGTGGCTCGTCGCGATCGTCGTCGCCGCGGCCGCCGGCTCGATCGCCTACTCCGCTGGTGCGGGTCCCGAGGTCTCTTACATCGTCCGTTCAATCGCAAGACATGTCGTGGGGGGCTACTGATGATCCGACTGGTAACTGGGCCTTTGGGCACCGGCAAGAGCTACTACGGCGTTAGGAAGGCCGCTCAGGCCATCCGTGAAGGCAAGCTGGTGGCCACGAACTTCGACATGGTCGATGACTGGGTCGATCAGGTCGTTCGCCACGGTCGTTTTCGGAAGAACACCCGCAAGCTTGACGATCGTGCCGAGCGCTTCCGCCGTCGATATTTCCGCATCGAGACGATGCAGGAGCTGCGGGAACTTCGCGTTAGGCCTGAAGCGCCCTGGGCGAAGGAGGTGCAACCCAATAAGTGGGTTCTGAAAGAGGGGTCGCTGGTCGTCCTCCTGGATGAGGCCCACAGGTGGATGAATGCCCGGAGTTGGTCTCGCGAGGGCCGAGAAGAATTGCTGGAATTCTTCGCCCTGGCGCGCAAGCTCGGCATGGAGATCTACTTGATTGCACAGCGCGCCGAGAACCTCGACGTCCAGGTCCGCGAATTGTTCGAGGATCACATCCAGCTCAACAACCTGCGGCGATCGGCGCGCATGTTGGGCATCCGCGTCATCCCCTTCAACTTCTTCATTGCAGGCTGGCGCAACCACGCCTACCCCGACGAGATCATTAGGACCGAGCGCTACAGGCTCGGCTGGGAGCGCCGCCTGTACGACACGATGGACACGGTCAGCTTCACGGAGGGGCGGAAGACCGAGGGATCGTCGCTATGGCTGCCGAGGCCATCGGACGAGCAGCCTGACGACGGACCAGAGGACGGTGTCGCCGCGCCAGCGGCGGCGCCCCCTGGACCGCCGTCGCCTGCCGTCGCTGGACCGGCTCCAGGCGTCGACCCTGGCCATCATCCACCGGCCCCTGACCCGGCCCTCTGACGTGACCTCGAAGAGTTTCCGTGGAAACTAATACGCGACGGCGGGGCGGTGGCTCTTCTAACAGCCTATGTGGTCCGAAATCTGGGACTTCTGAGGTAGAGGAGTCATTGGGTGGTTGACGCGGCAGGAGTCGATACGTGGTCCGTCTGCTGGTACGTCAAGGACGAGTCGCCGCCGTGTAAGGCCATGGATGCTTTGGCGACTGAAGCCGCACCTCGTAGCAAGCTCATCCCTGGTTTGGTGGCCGGCCATCGCATCGGCTGGTTCCCCGGCAATCGCATGCTCTATGCCGAGGGTCATCCTGTGAATGGCTCGCTCGCTAAGGCCGATCAGCTACAGGAAGCTTTCGCTCTCGTTACCGGCGGGCTGGCCGCCATCGGCATCGACGTGCCCGCCCATCGATTGACTCGCCCCGTGGGAGAGCGTGGAACCGGCTTCGGCGGCGTCCGCCGCCTTGATTCGACGGTCGATCTGACTTTCGATACGCCGCTCGAAGGTCTCGCCGCTTTGGCTGGTGTCGCATCCCTGCCGCTCCCTCGCTGCAAGACGAAAGTAATGCGCGAGGCCGGAGGTCGCCGTGTCGAGACCGTCTATTTCCATGGCTACGGAGGCAAGCGGGTACTTGGCCGCTGGTACGACAAGGGTGTCGAGAGTGGGGAGGCGCCCCGTGGCGCGTGGGTTCGCCCTGAGGACCAACGCCGCTATGCCTCCGATTCGCGGCCCCCGCTAGAGCTTCTGAGCGACAGCACCTACATTCGTCAGGCCTTTGTGCGACGCTTTGAACCTCTTTGGCAGGCAGCGAAAGGAGTGAAGGTGGCTGGCGTGATGGAGTTGGCAAAGCGGCTCGATCAACTCGTCCAGGCGGGCGAGATTTCGCCTACGGTCGCCAAGCGCATAGCTGGCCACCTGGTGCTTGACGCGGCCGGTTGTCAACATCAAAAACGCTCCACCTTGATGCGCGATCGCGCCGACGCCCGGCGTCACGGCTTGGTTCTGGCTGACGGCTTGTTCGATGAGGTTGAGGTGGATCTTGGTGATGTTCTAGAGCGGGCCATGGACTCGGAGTGCTGGGGCGGCCAAGGGTGATTGGGTGACCCTTCCTGTGCTTCTGGGTGGCCCTGTGGCGGACCGTGTGTCTATTTGGCCCATGGAGGACGGGACCTACGGCATCGACGCGACCTTCACCGGTGTGACTGGCTTTGAGCGCGCGCAAGAGCATGAGCGCGTCCTGCGGTCGGCTGCGGCCAGCGCCAATCTTGCGCCTTGGTGGCGGTTTCTGCAGGAGATTGACGGTCGTTGGACCCTTCGGTTTGGTCCGGTGTCGGGACCGGATGTCGCGGCCGTAATGGAATCGTTCATCGTCTGATCGTGGCGTTCGAGGTAGTCGCGGTCCGGTGGTTCTGCTGGTCTTGTGACGCCAGCGTGATCACTGGGCCTGCTGAGTTGCCTCAGGACTGGTTTGAGAAGCCAGCGCCGTTGTGGCGATCCCAGCATCCGCCGTCGCATCACTGCCCCGACCATGCTCCTGCCGCCGAAGATCTTTATCGCCGACAGCTGGCGCGGTACAGCGGCAGAAGCCATCAGGTCTCGGTTGAGGAGTACGAGCTTGTCCGCTCGACCATTCGGCAGGCCGCCCATCTCCTCGAGCGGCTCAAGTTCAGCGGCGAGCGAGCCGGTAGCCGGGAAGTGTGAATTGGTCCGTGGCCACCGACTCGCCCGCCGCTGATGCGGTCATTCTCCCGCCAGTTTATCTGCCTGCGTAACGCAAACCCTACTTTTAGGTAGAACGTCGGCGCTAAAAATAGGGCAAGGGTCCGATCTAACGCACGATAATGGTGGTTATGTAAACCCGAAGGGAAAAGTGGCCGAAATCGGGGCGGCAGGCCGCGAGAATGGCCGGCCGCCCCGCTCGCCAAGGCTCAGCTGGCTTTTTCGATCGCTTCTTCGAATTCTCCCGGCGAGCTGGGCGTGCCGAGGAGTTCGACGCCGTTGCTGTTGGGGCCTTTGATCGCAAACGACGGCGTCCCGGTGAAGCCGAAGTCCTGCGCCTGTTCTGAGGTCGCCGCGACCTCGTCGGTGAACTTCGTGCCCTTGCGTTCGGTCTGCCATTTGGCGATGTCTTTGACGCCGGAGCCCTTGGCGACGGCGGTGAGGAATTCGTCGTCGGCGTAGCCCGAGTTCTCTTTGCCCTGGTTGCGGTAGAAGAGCTCCAGGTAGTTCCAACCGCGGCCCTGGGCGCCGGCGGCAAGCGCGGCGGCGCCGGCGGGGCCCGACTGCGGCCCGATGATGATGAAGTTGCGGAAGACCATCTTCACCTGCCCGTTTTTGACCTGGTTTTCGATCACCGGCGGCAGGACTTCTTCCGAATAGGCTTTGCAGACCGGGCACTGCAGGTCTCCGTACTCGATCAGTTCGACCTTGGCCTCGGGGTTGCCGAGCACCAGGCCGTCCTGGGGAATGCCGTTGACGAGGCTGTCGACCGACGAGACTTCCTGCAGGTTCTGGGCGTCGCCGCCACTGTCGCTGCTGCCGTTGACGACGATCAGTACGACCACGGCGACGATCGCCAGGAACATGGCGGCGGCTCCGAACTGGAGCAGTCGCGTGCGGCGCTCGCCGGCGTCGACCTTCGTTTCTTCCTGCAGCCGCTGTTCACGGCGTTTCTCCCGCTCCCGCTTGTTGCTCATCTGTCCTTCCTGTCTAGTTGCCGATCAACCCTCTTCGGGCACTGCGGCGCTGGTGGTTCCGGCGTAGCCAATCAGACGAGTGGCGTTGAGTAGGAAGAGAATCGTCATCAGCACGGCGCTTGCCACGCACCACTGGCAGATCGCTTCGATCGTGAAGACCTCCAGGTAGGTCAGGTAGACGCTGAAGCCGAAGCCCCCCAGCGCGATCGCGAAGCCGCCGAAGCGGGCGAGATCATTGGCGAAGAAGGCGGTCAACAGCAATGCCACGTAGCCGACGATTCCGAAGACGGCGACGTTGACGCCGGCGATGTGCGAGTAGGAGCTGTTGGCGACCGTCTCGCAACCGCCGCCGCCGGCCAGGCAGGTCGGCGAGCCACCGCCCGAATCGGCGATCGTGATGTAGGTGGCGACGCCGATCCCCAGGGTCGCCACGAAGGCGATTATTCGCCGCAGCCTGGCTTCGGTCGGAAATTTCATAGCGATCACGATAATGCCTCTGCGTAAAAGGCGGCTAACCGCCGCGAGAGCTTCCCCCCCTGCCAGGCCAGAGGCGACTCCCCCTCCCCCTCGCTGATCAGCCGCGCCCGCGGCAGCCGCGCCGCGTAGGCCGCCGCGACCGCGTAGGGATGACCCGGGTCGGCGTCGTCGTGGCTGGCGACCACCAGGGCCGGCATCTCCAGGCGCTCCAGGTCCGCCATCGAGTCGAAGGGCTGCGAGCGCGGCACCTCGCGCAGGGCCTCGACCAGCGCCTCGGGATGGCGGTGCAGCAGCATCCGGGCGCGGGTGAAGCCAAGGACCGAGGCGCGCCAGGCCGGATCGATGTCCTGGTTGCGGTCGATGTAGGCGACGAAGCCGTCCACGCCGCCTGCGGCCAGCGCCTCGGCCAGGCCGTCCCAGTAGGCGATGGAGGACGGCGAGATCTCGCCCAGGTAGGTCGGCCCGATTACGACCAGGCCGGTGAGGCGGTCCGGGTGCGCCAGCGCGTAGGCAACCGCGGTGTGGGCGCCCATCGAGTGGCCGGCGAGGACGAAGCGCCCCTCCCCCACCTGCGCCGCGACGACACGCTCGAGGTCGCCGACCAGCCGCGGGTATCCATAACCCTCCCCCGCCGGGGCGGGATCGGACTCGCCGTGGCCGCGGGCGTCGTAGACGATGACCCTGTGGCCGGCGCGCTCCAGCGCCCTCGAGCCGTGGTGGACGTAGCGGCGGCTGGCGGTGATCCCGTGACAGAGCGCGATCGGCGGGCCCTCCCCCGCCGCCTCGCCGCGGATCGCCGGCGCCGCGCCGACGACGAAGGACGCCGCCCCGGCGCCCGGCATCAGCCGATCGAGGCGACGGCGCGCTCGAGGTCGTCGACCGACTCGTAGGTGAGCCCGGCCAGCGTCACCTTGCGGTGGCGGACGATGCCCTCCTCGTCGATGACGAAGATCGCCCGCCGCACCATCGGCCCGGCGAGGACGCCGTAGGCGCGGGCGACGCTCTTGTCCTCGTCGGCCAGCAGCGGCACGTTGAGCCGCTTCTCCTCGCTGAAGCGCTCGTGCGAGTCGACCGACTGCGGCGAGATCCCGAGCACGTCGGCGCCGAGCTCGTCGAGCTTGTCGCTGTTGTCGCGGTAGGAGCAGAACTGCTTGGTGCAGACGGCGGTGAAGTCGCCGGGATAGAAGGCGAGGACCAGCTTGCGGCCGCGGTAGTCGGCGAGGCGGTAGGTCTTCCCACCGGTGCCGGGAAGCTCGAAGTCCGGGGCGGGATCGCCTACGTTGAGCTTGGCCACGGCGCCAGCTTAGCCGCTGCGGCTAGCCCTTTTCGATCGTGATCTTTTCGATCAGGACCGTCTGTTTGGGTTTTTCCGACGGCGTCCCCAGCTTGCCGATCCGTTCGACCACGTCCAGGCCCTCGTCGACCTTGCCGACCAGGGCGTATTCGGGCGGCAGCCCCGCGTCGGCGCCGGTGACGACGTAGAACTGGCTGCCGGAGCGCCCCGGGGGCTCGGCCGAGCTCTTCGCCATCGCCACCGTGCCCTTGGTGTAGGCGAGGTTGGCCGGCGGCTTCTCGTCGACGCTGTAGCCGGGGCCGCCGGTGCCGGTGCCGAGCGGGTCGCCGCCCTGGATCACGAAGCCGGGCACGATCCGGTGGAAGGTGAGGTCGTCGTAGAAGCCTTCTTCGGAGAGATAGGCGAAGGAGTTGGCGGTCTTCGGGGCGCGCTCGGTGTCGAGCGCGATCTCGAAGGTCCCGCAGCTGGTCTGCACCACCGCGGCCGCTTCTTCGCCGCGCTTGAGGGTCTGCTTCGGCGCCTTCAGCGAGACCTGCTTCGGCTTCGGCGCCTCGACCTGCTTGCAGCCCTCGGCGCCGGCCGCGGCGGTGGTCGAGTCGCCGTCGTCGCCGCCGCTCTGCGAGATCAGGATCACGCCGACGATGGCGGCCGCCAGGACCGCGAAGCCGGCAAGAACGATCCAGCGCTGGTCTACCTTCTCCCCCATCGGCGCGACAGCCTAGAGCACTTACGATCGAGTGGATGTCAACCCCATTGCTGACCCCGCTGGCGGCCGCCACCCTGCGTGTCGGCCCGGCCCCGGAGCGCGTTCTGGAGATCGAGTGCGGCGTTGGCGACGGCACTCTCTTCCTCGCCCGGGAGTTCCCGGCGGCGCGGGTGCGCGGAGTCGACCGCTCCGCCGATCTGGTTCGCGCCGCCAGCGCTCGAATCGGGCTCGATCCGGAGGGCCGGGTCGCCTTCAAGCTGGGCCGCCCGCGGGCCCTGCCCTACCCGAGCGGCTTCTTCGACCTCGTCGTCCAGGTCGACGGGCGGCCAGCGGTCGCCGAGATCGCCCGGGTTCTGCAGCCGGGTGGGTCGCTGATCCTCGCCCGCACCCGGCCCGCCGGCGGGATCGGCGCGGCGTTGCTGCGCCGGCGCCTCGCCCGCCGCGGCATCGAGCTGCTGGAGGGCGCCGAGGCCGGCGACGGCAGCTTCTCTGTCGGCCGCCTGCGCGGCGACGATCCGGCGCTCGCCGCCGACTAGGCTGCGAGCGCATGGAGATCGAGGGGATGCCACTGACGCTGCTGGTCAATCCGGCCTCGGCGGGCGGGAAGACGCTGAAGCTGCTGCCCGCGGTCGAGCAGGCGCTCGACGCGCGCCGCGCCGTCTTCCGGGTCCAGCGCACCAAGGACCTCGAGCACGGCGCCGAGCAGGCGTTGCGGGCGATCGAAGCGGGCGAGGTGCCGGTCGTCATGTCCGGCGACGGCTTGGTCGGGGCCGTCGGCGGCGCCATGGCCGGTTCCGAGACGCCGCTGGGGATCCTCCCCGGTGGGCGCGGCAACGATCTCGCGCGCGTGCTCGGCATCCCCGACGAGCCCGAGGAGGCGGTGGCTACGCTCTTTGCCGGCCACAGCCGCAGGATCGATGTCGGCGAGGCCAACGGCAAGCGCTTCCTGGGAATCGTCAGCGTCGGCTTCGACTCCGAATGCAACCGCCGCGCCAACGAAGTCAAGCTGATCCGCAGCAACCTCGTCTACGTCTACTCGCTGTTTCGCACGCTGGCCGGTTGGAAGCCGGCTCGCTTCACTGTCCGGGTCGATGACGAGCGCACCCGCTTTACCGGCTACTCGGTCTCGGCCGCCAACAACAGCACCTACGGCGGTGGCATGCGGATCGCACCCGGCGCCGATTTGGAAGACGGCCTGTTCGATGTAATCGCGATCGGCGAGGTGAGCAAGCTGCGCTACCTGGCTAGCCTGCCGAAGGTGTTCAAGGGCACCCACGTGGACGGCGACGAGGTGCGTGTGTTTCGCGCTCCCCATCTCGAATTGAGCGCCAGCAAGCCCTTCCCCGTCTATGCCGACGGCGAGCATCTGACCGACCTGCCGGCCTCGCTGCGGATCCTGCCGCGGGCGCTGAGCGTGTTGACGCCGGCTCCGGCCGCGGCTTGAACGCCGCCGCCGCCAGCCGGAAGCGCGGTCGCGGGCCACTGTTCGGCGCCAAGGTCGCCGCCGCCCGGGCGATCGGGGCCGCCAGCCGGGCCAGCGGGCGCGGCGGCGGTACGACGCTGCCGGGGCGGGTGCTGCTGCGCCTCGCCCCCGACGCGATCGCCCGGCTCGGTGCCGGCCTCGACGCCGGCACGACGGTCGTCAGCGCCACCAACGGCAAGACCACCACCGCCGGGATGATCGCCGCCGTGCTCGCGGCCGACGGCCGCCACCCGGTCCACAACCGCGCCGGCTCGAACATGACCTGGGGCGTGGCGACGGCGCTGCTCGAGCAGCGCGGCCAGGAGGGCCTCTTCGAGGTCGACGAGGCCTGGCTGCCGCGGGTGGTCGAGCAGCTCGACCCGGCGACGATCGTGCTCGGCAACCTCTTCCGCGACCAGCTCGACCGCTACGGCGAGATGGAGGCGCTGGCCGAGGAGTGGGCGAAGACGGTCGCCGCCCGCGCCGGGCGCACCGCCCTCGTCCTCAACGCCGACGACCCGCTGATCGCCGACCTCGGCCGCGACACCGACGAGCGCCCCCGCGCGGGCGTCGTCTACTTCGGGATCGAGGACGCCTCCCAGGCGCTGCCCGAGCTCCAGCACGCCTTCGACGCCAAGCACTGCCGCCGCTGCGGCCATCCCTACACCTACGAGCGCGCCTTCGTCGGCCACCTCGGCCACTACTCGTGCCCCAACTGCGGCGCCGAGCGGCCGCAACCCGAGGTGGCGGCGACGGCGATCGAGCTGCGCGGCATGGACGGCTCGCGGTCGACCGTCCGCACCCCCGCCGGCGAGATCGAGCTGGAGCTGCCGCTGCCCGGCCTCTACAACGTCTACAACGCCCTGGCGGCGGTGGCGGCGGGTCTGGGCCTCGGCGTCGAGCCACCGCGGATCGCCGCCGCCCTGGGCGAGATGCGGGCCGCCTTCGGCCGGGTGGAGACGATCGCGGTCGCCGCCAAGCCGGTCTCGATCCTGCTGATCAAGAACCCGGCCGGCGCCAACGAGGTCCTGCGGACGCTGCGGCTGGAGGCGGGCAGCGAGCCGATCGACCTCTGGATCGCCCTCAACGACCGGATCGCCGACGGGCGCGACATCTCCTGGGTCTGGGACGCCGATTTCGAGTTGCTGGCCGGCGGCGTGCGGCGGGTCGTCTGCGCCGGCACGCGGGCGCCGGAGATGGCGCTGCGGCTGAAGTACGCCGGCTGGCCGACCGACTCGATCGAGGTCGTGCCGGAGATCGAGGCCTCGCTCGACCGCGCCGTCGCCGCGGCGCCGGGCCGCCTCTTCGCCCTGCCCACCTACACGGCCCTGATGGAGCTGCGCAGGCTGCTCGCCGACCGCGGTCTGGCGAAGGAGTTCTGGCGATGAGTGGGGTGATCTGGCACGACGCCGAGAATGGGTCTTACAGCGGCGACCTGGGGCTCTGGGAGGAGCTGGCTAGCGCGGCCGACGGCCCGATCCTCGACCTCGGCTGCGGCACCGGCCGCGTTGCCCTACACCTGGCCCGGCGCGGGCACGCGATGCTTGGGCTCGACGTCGACCCGGAGCTGATCGCAGCGCTGGCCCAACGTGCCGGGGGGCTGCCGCTGGGGGCGGTCGTCGGCGACGCCCGGCGCTTCGAGTTGAGCGAGGAGATCGCCCTTGCTTTGGCGCCGATGCAGTTGGCCCAGCTGCTCGCCGACAGCACCGAGCGCATCGAGTGCCTCGGCTGCGTAAGGCGGCATTTGGTGCCCGGCGGCAAGGTTGCGCTCTCGATCGTCGAGCGGCTGCCGCAGGCCAGCGAAGGTCCGCCGCCGCTGCCCGACGTGCGCGAGGTCGACGGTTGGGTCTATTCCAGCTTGCCCCTGGACGCCGTCGACATCGGCGAGGAGATCGTGATCCAGCGCCTGCGCCAGACCGTCTCTCCCAGCGGGGCGCTGGGCGAGGAGGAAAACGAGATCCGCATCCGCACCCTCGCCGCCACCGAGCTCGAACGCGAGGGGGTGGCGGCCGGCCTCGTGCCGCTGCCCCAGCGCGAGATCCCGCCCACCGACCTCCACGTCGGCTCCACCGTCGTCCTCCTCGAGAGGCCCATCTGATGGAGCTGCGGGTTCTCAGCCTCTACCCGGAGCAGATGAACATCTACGCCGACCGCGGCAACATCGTCTTCCTGCAGCGGCGCTGCGAGTGGCGGGGCATCGGCTTCAGCCATGCCGGGGCCGGGCCTGGCGAAGCCGTCGATCCCGCCGCCCACGACCTCTTCTACATCGGCGGCGGCCAGGACCGCGACCAGCGCATGGTCGCCGCCGACATGGTCGCCAGCAAGCGCGAGGCGCTGGCCGCGGCGGTCGACGGCGGCGGCGCTCTGCTGGCGGTCTGCGGCGGCTACCAGCTGCTTGGCCACAGCTACCAGCTGGACGACGAGAAGCTGCCCGGCCTCGGCCTCGCCGAGCTGGAGACGGTGCGCGAGCCGGGCCCGCGACTGATCGGCAACGTCGCGATCGAGGTGGACTTGGGGTCAGGGCGCCAGCTGCTCGCCGGCTTCGAGAACCACGGCGGCCGTACCTACCTCGGGCCCGGCGCCGAGCCGCTGGGACGGGTCGTGAAGGGGTTCGGGAACAACGCCAAGGACGGCCTCGAGGGTGTGCGCCGCGACAACCTGATCGGCACCTACCTGCACGGCCCGCTGCTGCCGAAGAACGCCTGGCTCGCCGACCACCTGATCGCGGTTGCGCTCGAGCGCCGCTACGGCACCCGGCCCGAGCTGGAGCCGCTCGACGACGCGCTCGAGGCCGCCGCCGAAGCGAGCGCCCGTGCCGCGGCTGGAGTTTGACTGAGCCTCTCCGGGCCCGCCTGGCAAGGAAGCAGGGAGCGCCGTGTGCTCCGCACACAAGCGACCGATGACGCCGCCCGCCGTGCCCGGAGAGGCTCAGCGGCCGCTGGAGCCGAAGCCGCCGCTGGCGCGGGCGGAATCGGCGAGGACGTCTGTCGCGACGGGCGTCGCGAGGGCGATCGGCACCAACACGAGCTGAGCGATCCTGTCGCCCCGCTCCACCCTGAAGGTCTCGGCCGGGTCGTTGTTGAGCAGCAGCACCCGCAGCTCGCCCCGGTAGCCGGAGTCGATCAGCCCGGGGCTGTTGACGAGCGAGATGCCATGGTCGCGAGCGAGGCCCGAGCGCGGCAGCACCAAGCCGGCGTGACCGTCGGGGATCTCGACCCCGACTCCGGTCCCCACGCTCCAGCGCTCCCCCGGGCCGATATGAGCCGCCTCGCAGGAATACAGGTCCAGCCCCGCGTCGCCCTCGTGGGCACGGGTCGGCAGCAGCGCCTCGTCCTTCAGTTTCGCCACGGGAAGTTCCACGGGCGGCAGCCTAGACGACGGCGAGATCGTCGAAGCGGTGCAGCTCGCTGACCGGGACCTTGGCCTGGACCAGAACCCCGTCCTCGCGCTCGGTCCGCACGAGGTCGCCGGCGACCTCGTGCAGCTCGTGCAGGCGCCCGCCCTCCGAGTAGGGGACGAGCAGCTCGACCTCGGCCAGGGTCTCCTCGAACGCCGCCTCGATCTCCGCCCGCAGCCGCTCCAGCCCCTCGCCGTCGATCGCCGAGACCAGCACGGCGCCAGGATGAGCCAGTGTCGCCTCGCGCCGCTCGTCCTCGTTCAGCAGGTCGGCCTTGTTGAGCACCAGCAGCCGTGGCTTCTCGCCGGTGCCGATCTCCTCCAGCACCGCGTCGACCGCCTTCATGTCGACCAGGCGTCGCTCCTCGCTCTCGGAGGCGTCGACGACGTGGACGATCAGATCGGCCAGAACCGTCTCCTCCAGGGTCGCCTTGAATGACTCGACCAGCTGATGCGGCAGCTTCTCGATGAATCCGACCGTGTCGGTCAGCAGATAGTCGCGGCCGCTGAGCTCGAGGCTGCGGGTGGTCGGGTCGAGCGTGTGGAAGAGCCTGTCTCCGACGCTGACCTCGGCCCCGGTCAGGGCATTGAGCAGGGTCGACTTGCCGGCGTTGGTGTAGCCGGCGAGGGCGACCCGCGGCAGCGCCGAGGCGTCGCGCTGGGCCCGCATCACGCCGCGGTTTTGTTCCAGGTTCTTCAGCCGCCGGCGCAGCGCGGCGATGCGGTTGCGGGCGAGCCGGCGGTCGGTCTCGATCTGGGTCTCGCCCGGGCCCCTGGTGCCGATGCCGCCGTCCATGCGGCCGGCGCCGAGGCGCTCGAGGTGGGTCCAGAGCCCGCGCATGCGGGCCATGTTGTATTCGAGCTGGGCCAGCTCGACCTGGAGCTTGCCCTCGGCGGAGTGGGCGTGGTCGGCGAAGATGTCGAGGATCACCGCGGTGCGGTCGATCACGGGCACGCCCAGCGCCGCCTCGAGGTTGCGCTCCTGGCGCGGTGCCAGCTCGTCGTCGCAGGCGACCAGGTTGGCGTCGTTGGCGGCGATCTGCTGTTTCAGTTCGTCGAGGCGGCCGCGGCCGAAGTAGCGGTCGGGGTCCGGCTGCGGGCGCTGCTGAGTCGCCTCGCCCGCGGTCGCCACGCCGGCGGTGCGCAGCAGCTCCTTCAGCTCGGCCAGCGGATCGCCCTGCTCACGGCCGTCGACGATCCCGATCGCCAGGGCCCGCTGGCGCGCCCGCTGGTTCGAGACGCCGGCGCCGTCCACGCCATCCGCGCCTTTGTGCGTCTGCGTGTTGCGGCCATTTCTCGAACGTTGCACTCAGGCGGATTGTAGGCAACCGCCCCGGCCGGATAGGGTTACCCGCAGTGAAGGTCTTCGTGACTGGGGGAACGGGGTTCATCGGCGGCGAGATCGTGCGCCAGCTGCGCGAGCGCGGCGACGATGTCGTCTGCCTGGTTCGCACCCCCGAGAAGGGGAGGAAGGCGAAGGCGCTTGGCTGCCGCCTGGCCGCCGGCGATCTCAGCGACGCCGAGGCGCTCCGCCAGGGCATGGAGGGCTGCGATGCGGTCATCCACGCCGCGGCGATGTACGAGGTCGGGATCCCGGCCAAGCAACGCCCGGCGATGTGGGAGGCGAACGTCGCCGGCACCGAGCGGGTGATGAAGGCGGCGCTGGCGGCGAAGATCCCGCGGATCGTCTACGTCTCCACCGTCGGCGTCTTCGGCAACACGCACAAAAAAGTCGTCGACGAGACCTACGAGCACCCGGGCAAGGAGTTCACCTCCTACTACGAGGAGACCAAGCTCGAGGCCCACAGGATCGTCAAGCGGATGATCGCCGAGCAGGACCTGCCGGCGATCATCGTCCAGCCGGGCGGTGTCTACGGACCGGGCGACACCTCCCAGGTCGCCGACCTCCTGCAGGAATTCTTCGCCGGCAAACTGCCGCTGCTGCCCTTCCCGGAGCTGGGGATCTGCATGTCCCACGTCGAGGACATCGCCGGCGGCGTCCTGCTCGCGCTCGACAAGGGCAAATTCGGCGAGATCTACGTGATCAGCGGGCCGGCGACGACGATGCGCGGAGCGATCGAGATGGTCGCCGGCGTCAGCGGCCGTAAGGCCCCGAAGCGCAACCTGCCGACGCCGCTGATGAAGGCGCTGATCCCGATCGGCCCTCTGGTCGGCAAGATGATGGGCCAGCCGCCGAACCTGCGCGAGCTGATCTCCTCCGGCGACGGGGTCACCTTCTGGGCCAGCTACGAGAAGGCCGGGCGCGAGCTCGGCTATTCCCCGCGGGGCCTGGAAGAGGGCTTGCGGCAGACGCTCGAGGCCGACGATCGTTTTCCTTCTCCAGTTGCTTGAGGGGAGACCGCCGGCCAGGGTCTCAATAGGCCGCTGACCATGCGCGTGATCGATGTGATGCATCTCGGGCGGCCGCATGTGATCGGCTGCTGGGAAGTAGAGGGCGCACTGGTCGATCCGGGGCCTGAGTCGTCGATCGGAACCGTGGTCGAGGCGATCGGGGGCGAGCAGCCGCGGGCGCTGCTGCTGACCCACATCCACCTCGACCACGCCGCCGCGACCGGGGCGCTGGTGCGGCGCTGGCCCGGGCTCGAGGTCTACGTGCACGAGCGCGGCGCCCCGCACCTGATCGACCCCTCGAAGCTGCTGGCCAGCGCCGAGCGCCTCTACGGCGACGAGATGGAGCGCCTCTGGGGCGAGATCGTGCCGGTCCCCGAGGCCAACGTGAAGGTCCTCAGCGGCGGCGAGACGGTGCTGGGGATGCGCGTCGCCTACGCCCCCGGCCACGCCTCCCACCACGTCTGCTACCTGCACGAGGACAGCGGCACCGCCTTCGTCGGCGACGTCGCCGCCTGCCGGATTCCGCCCTCCGGCCTGATCATGCCCCCCACGCCGCCGCCGGACATCGACGTCGAGGTCTGGGAAGAATCTCTGGACCTGGTGGCCGGCTGGTCGCCGCGGCGGCTGGCGCTGACCCACTTCGGAGCCGTCGAGGACGACGTGCCGGGCTACCTGGAAACCGCGCGGTCCCGCCTGCGCGAGGAGGCCGAGCTGGTCAAGGGGATGCCCCAGGACGCCTACGAGCGCGGCCTGCAACGCCGCATCCGCGAGCAGATGACGGGAGAAGGCCTCGGCGAGGAGACGATCGCGGAGCTGCTCCAGGCCGTCCCCACCGCCTACCAGTGGCGCGGCCTCGACAGGTACTGGCGCAAGCGCGCCGAGCGCGAGGCCGCTTAGGCCAGGTGCTCGCGCATCCGCTCGACCGCCTCTTCGATGCGGTCGTCGGGGGCGGTCAGGGCGATGCGGAAGAAGCCCTCGCCGCTGGGCCCGTACATCGAGCCCGGCGAGACCACCACCGCGGCCTCTTCGAGCACCTTCTCGCAGAAGGAGGTCGAGGTGTGGCCGGCCGGCACCGGGGCCCAGACGTAGATCGTGCCCTTCGGCGCCGTCACCTCGACGCCGATCTCGCGCAGGGCCGAGACGACCAGGTCGCGGCGGCGGGCGTAGGTCTCGTTCATCCGCTCCAGCGGCCCGCGCGGGCCGGTCAGGGCGGCGGCGCCGGCCATCTGCACCGCCTCGAAGAGGCCGGAGTCGACGTTGGTCTTCAGCCGCCAGTAGGTCTGGATCGCCTCGGCGTTGCCGAGGATCGCGGCGCAGCGCCAGCCGGTCATGTTGAAGCCCTTGGAGAGCGAGAAGACCTCGACGCCGACCTCCTTGGCGCCCGCGGTCTGGAGGAAGCTCGGGGCCACGTAGCCGTCGTAGGTCGTCTCCGAGTAGGCGTTGTCGTGGACGACGAGGATCTCGTGCTCGCGGGCGAAGGAGACGACCATCTCGAAGAAGCCCTCGGGGACGACGGCCCCGGTCGGGTTGTTCGGGTAATTGAGGAACATCAGCCGCGCCTTGGCGGCGACGTCGGCGGGGACGGCGCTGAGGTCGGGGGCGAAGCCCAGCTCGGGGACGAGCGGCAGCAGCTCGGGGGTGGCGCCGGCGAGGATCGGGCCGCCGGTGTAGACCGGGTAGCCGGGGTCGGAGGCGAGGGCGACGCCGCCCGGGTCGAGGAAGGCGAAGCAGAGGTTGTAGATGCACTCCTTGGCGCCGATCGCCGGGATCACCTCGGTCTCCGGGTCGATCTCGACGCCGAAGCGCTGCTCGTAGAAGCCGGCGAAGGCCTGGCGGAACTCGGCCCGGCCACGGTTGCTCGGGTACCGGTGGTTGGCGGGGTCGGCGACCGCCTCCTGCATCGCCTTGACGACGTAGTCGTAGGTCGGTTCGTCCGGGTCGCCGATCCCGAGGCTGATCACGTCGATGCCGGCCGCGCGCTTCTCGGCGATGCGCCGCTCCAGTTCCTGGAACATGTAGGGAGGCATCGCCTCCAGGCGGTTCGACGGTGCGGCGATGGACATGGGCGCGGAAATCTATTGGTCCAGCTCGGACAGCGCCTGCAGCAGCTCCGGCGAGAGCTCGCCCGCGTAGACGGGCTCGGCCCAGCCGGTCAGTCGCACCGCCAGATCGGCGCCGATCTCAACTTCCAGCTCGCCGCCTTCGAGCTCGACGACGATCGGGCTCTCGGCTCCGCCCAGGCAGGCGGTGACCGCGGCGCCGCTGGCGCCGGTGCCGGAGGCGAGCGTCTCCCCCACCCCACGCTCGAAGATCCTCGCTCGCACCCTGCTTCCCTCGATCGCCAGGAAGGAGACGTTGGTCCGGTTCGGGAACAGCTCGTGGCCTTCGATCTGCGGGCCGATCTCGCCGAGGTCGAGCTCGTCGAGCTCCTCGCCGACGACGATCGCGCACTGCGGATTGCCGATCGAGACGTGCTGGAACTCCCACTCGCGCCCCCCCGCGCTGAGCGTCCCGCGGCCGTCCTCGCCGCCGGAGGGGAAGTCCTTGGAGCTGGTCGAGGCCCCGCCCATGTCGACCGAGCAGGTCAGCTCGCCGGTGATCGTCGGCACGATCGGCCCAGCGACGGTCTTGATCGCGAAGGTGTCCTCGTCGGTCCAGCCGTGGCGCCGCAGATAGAGGATCGCCTCACGCGCCCCGTTCCCCGAAAGCTCCGCCTCGGACCCGTCCGGGTTGAAGATCCGCAGCTCGGCGACGAACTCGGGGTCCGCGCTGCGCTCGAGCAGCAGGATGCCGTCGGCCCCCACCCCGAAATGCGGATCGCAGAGCCACTCGACCCGCGCCGCACTCAGCGCCCAGGGAAGATTCTGCGTCTCAAGGATCAAATAGTCGTTCCCCAGCGCCTGCCACTTCTCGAATTTCACCGACGGGAGCCTAGTAGTTCCGTTGATGGGCCGAAAATACGCCTATATGGAGGGAAATCGGCCCATCAACCTGAGTTCGGCGGCGATTCGGGTTGCTACTTCGGTGTCGTCGAGATCGGTTCTGTCGATGGCGTGGAGGTTGGGGATTTTGCGCATCCAGGTCAGCTGCCGGCGGGCGTAGTTGCGGGAGCGCTTCTTCATCGGCTCGATGTCGCCGGCCAGCAGCTCGTCGAAGCCGAGCGCCTTGCGCGCGGTTCGCGAGGGACCGGTGGCGTCGGCCTGGCGCGCCTCGTCGGCGGCGCCGGCGGCGACGATCGCCTCGGTGCGGGCGTCGATCCGCTCGTAGAGCTGGGCACGATCCATGTCGAGCCCGAAGATCGTCGTCGGATATCGCGTCTGCGGCGACCAGAGCTCGGAATCCTCGGCTTCCGGCGCTGCCCTGACCAGCGAGAGCTCCGCCACCGCCGCGCGCAGATAGAGGCCGGTTCCGCCCACGACGATCGGCGTCCGTCCCGCCGTCAAGGCTCGATCGACCTCGGCGTGCGCCAGCGGCATGTACTCGCCGACGTTGAAGGCGCGGGTGACGGGCACGAACCCGATCAGCCTGTGCTCCAGTCGCGCCCGCTGCTCGGCGCTGGCGACCCCGGTCAGGACCCCCAGGCCCTCGTAGACCTGCAGGGCGTCGCAGGAGATCGCCACCGGGTCCGCGCCGCTCTCGCGCAGCAGCCCGGCCAGCGCCACGGCGACCCCGGTCTTGCCGACCCCGGTCGGCCCGAAGATCCCCAGGACCCTCAAAGGAGCTGCGAGAGGGGCTTTGCCGAGACCCCGGCGAGCGTCTGCGAGGTGGCGCGGTCGATCTCGACCATGACGAGTTCGCCGGGGTTCCCCACTCCCTCGAAGTTGACCGCCTTGTTGTGGCGGGTGCGCCCCCGCAGCTTGGTCGGGTCGGTGCGGCTGCTGCCTTCGACGAGGACCTCGAGCGTGCGCCCGACAAACCGCTGCGATTGCTCCCTGGCCCGCCGCTGCACCGCCTCGACCAGCCGCTCCATCCGCTCGACCTTGACCGGGTGCGCCACCTGGTCCCCCATCGTGGCCGCCTCGGTTTCCCGCCGCGGCGAGAACACGAAGGTGAAGGCGCCGTCGTAGCCGACCCCCTCGACGACCTCCAGGGTCTCGGCGAAGTCGGCCTCGGTCTCGCCGGGGAAGCCGACGATGATGTCGGTGGTGATCGCGCAGTCGGGGACGTGCTCGCGGATCAGGGCGACGCGATCCATGTAGCGCTGACGGTCGTAGGTGCGGCGCATCCGCTTCAGAACCGCGCTGGAGCCCGACTGCAGCGGCAGGTGGATCTGCTCGCAGAGGGCCGGCAGCTCGGCGTGGGCGCGGATCACGTCCTCCTTCATGTCCTTCGGGTGCGGGCTCGTGTAGCGGATCCGCTCGATGCCCGCGATCGCGTCGACCCGGGCCAGCAGCTCGGCGAAGCCGATTCGCCGGTCCTTCGGCAGCTCGCGCCCGTAGCTGTTGACGTTCTGCCCGAGCAGGGTCAGCTCGCGCACCCCGTCCGCGGCCAGCGCCTCGGCCTCGACGATCAGCTCGTCGGGGTCGCGGCTGACCTCGCGCCCCCGCGTCGTCGGAACGATGCAGTAGGAGCAGACGCAGTTGCAACCCTGGGAGATCTGCAGCCAGCCCTGGAACTCGCGCTCGCGGCGGGTCGGCAGGTGGCCGGAGAAGTCCTCGAACTCGAAGTAGCCCTGGGCGCTGAGCGAGTCGGAGTTGAGGAACTCCGCCAGCTTGTGGATCTGGCCGGGCCCGAAGGCGACGTCGACGAAGGGGAAGCGCTGGAAGACCTCGTCCTTGACCGACTGCGCCCAGCAGCCGCCGACGCCGACGATCCGCTCCGGATCTTCGGACTTGAGCCGCTTCGCCTCGCCAAGGTGGGCGATGAAGCGGCTGTCGGCCGACTCGCGGATCGAGCAGGTGTTGAAGAGAATCAAATCGGCACCGTCCCGCGCCTCCGCCTCCTCGTAACCAAGCGACGCAAGCATCCCCCGCATCCGCTCGGAGTCATGCACGTTCATCTGGCAGCCGAAAGTCGTTACGTGGAAGCGCTTGGCCATTGGCGGCAGGGTAACGCGGGAAGCATGTGGCGTGGAGGAGGTGGGGAGACCCCTCCCCACGACGGCCACCCAGATCCTGCTGGGCCTTGGAACGCTCTGCGGGGTGCCGGGCCGCGGGAAATGAAGCCAGGTTCGGGGTTGGAGGGCAGGGTGCCCCTCCCTCACGCCCTACTTAACTACGAGTTCGCCTTCCATGCCCGCTTCGCGATGCCCGGGAACCGTGCAGTAGAAGGTGTAGGTCCCCGGCGTCAGCTCGGTGCTGACCGAGGTCTTGCTTTCGGCGATCAGTTCGGAGCCGGCGATCTCTTTGCCGTCCGCTTCGATCGCGACGTCGTGTTCGAGCGCCGAGGGGTTGTCGAAGTCGATCGTGACCTTGCCCGGTTTGGAAGTGAGGCTGGTCGTGTCGTAGGCAATATCGGTTGGGTCGGCGGCGAGCGCGAGCGTGCCACCGGGACCCGTGGCCGCTGCGCCCGCAGGTTCCGCTTCCTTTTTGGGCTCGCCTTCGGATGCTTCCTCGCCTGCCGCCGGAGCCTCGCCGGCGGCGTCGTCGTTGCCCTCGGCTTCGAACTCCTTGCCGGCGTGCTCGAACTCGGCGGCTTTGTGCTCTTCCTCGTCCTTGGCGTGGAGGACCGCGAAGGTGGTCGCGCCGCCGACCAGGATCGCAAACCAGAGGATCACCAGCGGGAAGGCTTTGCCCGGGAAGCTCTTCGCTTTCAGCCCGACGATGCTGATCAGCACCGCCGAGACCGCGAGGGCGATCCCGCAGACGTAGAAGAGAGTTTCGTTGGTCATGGAGCGGCGCGAATCCTATCCGTCAGGACAGGGCTTCGGCGTTCAGGGAGCTAGGCGGCTTTTGCCTCCGGCACAGGCGCAGAGGCGTCCGGCTCCGCGGCATCCGCCGCAGACGCCTCGCCGTCGATGCCCAGCGCCCTCCGCACCTTGGTTTCGATCTCCAGGGCCAGCTCCGGATTGTCGGTCAGGAACTGTTTGGCGTTGTTGCGCCCCTGGCCGAGGCGGGTCTCCCCGTAGGAGAAGAAGGAGCCGGATTTCTGCACCAGGTCCTGCTCGACGCCGAAGTCGAGCAGGCCACCCTCGCGGGAGATGCCGACGCCGTACTCGATGTCGAACTCGGCCTGGCGGAACGGCGAGGCGACCTTGTTCTTGACGACTTTGACGCGGACCCGGTTGCCCACCGCCTCGGTCCCTTCCTTGAGGGTCTCGATGCGGCGGATGTCGAGCCGCTGCGTGGCGTAGAACTTCAGCGCCCGACCGCCCGGCTGCGTCTCCGGCGAGCCGAACTGGACGCCGATCTTTTCGCGGATCTGGTTGGTGAAGAGGCAGACCGTTTTGGTCCGGTTGAGGTTGCCGGCGAGTTTGCGCATCGCCTGCGACATCAGCCGCGCCTGCAGGCCGACGGTGGTATCGCCGATCTGACCGTCCAGCTCCGCTTTCGGGGTCAGCGCCGCGACCGAGTCGATCGCGACCACGTCGACCGCACCGGAGGCGATCAGGCGGTCGGCGATCTGCAGCGCCTGCTCGCCGTAGTCCGGCTGGGAGACGAGCAGTTCGTCGGTGTCGACGCCGATCGCCCGCGAGTAGACGGGGTCGATCGCGTGCTCGGTGTCGATGAAGGCGCAGACGCCGCCGAGGGCCTGGGCCTGGGCGATGATGTGGTTGACCAGCGTCGTCTTTCCGGAGGACTCGGGGCCGAAGATCTCGACGATCCGGCCGCGAGGCACGCCGCCGATTCCGAGCGCCAGATCGAGGGCGAGAGCCCCGGTCGGGATCGCATCGACCTTCACCGTGCCTTTGTCGCCGAGTCGCATCAGCGATCCCTCGCCGAACTCCTTCCTGATGCCGCTGACAGCGCTCTCCAGGGCCGCGTCCTTGGCTTTGGCTTCCTTGGCCGAAACGTCGTTCAAGTTGGTCCTTCTGTCTGCCATCTCGATCACCTCACTGCCACCCTGTTCCGGGCAGCTGGACTTGGGCCAGCGGGACGTATCGCGCACCCGAAGGCTGGAGTTCAGAACGGTAGAGGGAGATCCGGACGCCATTGAAGAAGCCCGTGCGCTTCGTGGGGGCATCCCCGGATGGGATCTGCATTCGCATCGATCGCCGCGTCCCGCGTCCCTCGGCGCGGACCCTGGCGACCGTCACGTGTGGCCAGAAGGGCCGTTTCTCCGGCTCGTAGAGCCGTTCGAAGGCCAAGATCTCAGCCAGCTCCGCCTGCCGATCCTCGACCGGCCGGGGGAACGTCACCGGTAGCGCGATCACGCGTGGCCGGTCGCGTGAAGGGCGCCCAACCGGGCCTCCCAGCTCAAGGAACAGCGGCACGTCGGCGACCTCTTCCATTGCCTCCGCGATCCGCTCGACGTCGTCCAGTGGCCGGTTGCCGAGAAAGGCGAGGGTGACATGAAGCGACTCTGCCGGGACCCGCCGCAGTGCCGGGTCGGCAAGCGCGATCTCGCCCCAGTCCGCGATGTCCTCGCGAACCATCTCCGGCAGGTCGACCGCGACGAACATGCGGACCCGCTCGCTCTCGATAGCTGGCTTGCTCACCTGCCTCACGCTACGGCGTGGGGACGCACGCGTTAAGCCGCTTTCGTAAAAAGTCCGAGCCGACTTACGCGTGGCTTCGAAGCATCCGCCCTAAAGCGGCGACTCGGCGCCACCGAGCAGGATCCGCAGCAGGTGCATGCCGACCAGGGCCGAACGTTCGCGGATGTCCTCGCGGCCGCCGGGGATGACCGGATCGCGGGCGATCGCGGTGCCGTCGGCGAGACGGGCGTTGAAGCAGACGTAGCCGACCGGCTTCTCCTCGGTGCCTCCATCGGGCCCGGCGATGCCGGTAATCGAGACGGCGACATCGGCTCCGAACCGCTCCAGCGCCCCGATCGCCATCGCCTCGGCGACCTCTGGAGAGACGGCGCCCTTGGCGGCGATGAGTGCGGGATCGACGCCGAGCAGCACCTCCTTGGCCTCGTTCGCGTAGGCGACGACGCTTCCGGCCATGTAGGCGGATGCTCCCGGAACCTTGGTGATCCGCGCCGCCAGCAGACCGCCGCTGCAGGACTCGGCCAGGCCCAGTCGCCGTCCCTTCAGAAGCTTCGCCACCTGGGAGTCGATCGTCTCGCCGTCGCGGCTGAAGAGATGGCGCTGGTGGCGCCCGGCCAGCCCCTCGCGCACCGCGTCGGCCACGGCCACCGCCCCGTCGCGGTAGCGGACGTCGATCTCGATCTCGCCGCGGCGCAGGCAGGTGGTGATCTCCACCGCGTCGACATCGACGCCGTCGCCCTCGATCTCGCGCAGGCTCTTGGCGATCTCCGACTCGGGCACGCCGAACATCCGCAGCGTGTAGCCGCGCAGCGGCGTCGCCCTGGCGAGCACCTCCCGCACCGGCTCGGTCTCCAGTGCCGCCGGCCACATCGGCTGCAGCTCCCGCGGCGGGCCCGGCATGACGATGACGACCCGCTCGCCGGCCGGCACCACAAGACCGGGAGCGGTGCCCACGGGGTCGAGCGCGATCGCGCCCTTCGGGACCATCGCCTGCTTGCGGTTGGCCTCCATCACCGCCTCCTCGTCGAAGTCGAAGCGCCGCGCGAAGCCGCGCAGAATCTCGGCGATCTTCGCTTCTATCTCGTGGTCGAGGACGAACTCGCGGCCGGCGAAGCGGGCGATGACCTCGGCGGTGAGGTCGTCGGCGGTCGGTCCGAGCCCGCCCGTGGTGACGATCAGGTCCATGCCCTCGGTGGCCATGAAGCGCAGCGCCGCCTCGAGGTCGTCGGGGCGGTCGGCGACGACCAGGATGTGGGCGACCTCCACCCCCAGCTCGGCCAGCCGTTCGGAAACCCAGGGGCCGTTGGAGTCGGAGATCCGCCCCGTCAGGACCTCGGTCCCGGTGACGACGATGCCAGCGCGAATCACGTGCAGGTCGGCCGTTCGCCTGCGGGCAGTTCGCGCAATTCGCCGCCGCCGCGGATCGAGTACCCGATCGGGCTGGAGGTCGCTGGAATACTCGCCTGCTGTCCGTTCACCGTCATCGATACCTCACCGTTGCCGAACGAGACCGTGAAGCTACCGGACCGGAAGGGCCCCGCCGCGGAGCCGCTGATGAGGATCTGACCGTCGACCAGCGGTTCCCCCGCCGAGTCGAGCAGACAGACCCAGACTTCGGCGGTTGCGGTGAGCCGCAGCGACATTCCCGGCGGCTTCGCAGCCTCTTGCGCACGCTCGCGGCCGGCCCGCTGAGCGCCAGTGCCACGGTCGTCGTGCCGCGGCGGCTCGGGGGGGCCGCCGCTGGTGACCCCCACCGCGATCGCGACTGCCACCAGCCCGATGGTGACGGCGGCCGCCGCGAGGCGCGGAGACGGCGCCGGCCGGCGCCGAGACCCCCCGCCCGCCGGCGCGATCGGATCCGGCTCGACCCGGGGAAGTTGGCTCTCGCCGCCGGTGCCGGCGGCGTCGCGACGGTGCCTCGCCGCCAGCTCGGCTCCGTCGAGGCCGAGGAAATCGCCATAGGTGCGGATGAAGGCGCGGGCATAGGTCTCTCCCGGCAGCACCTCCCAGTCTTCCTCCTCGAGCGCGCGCAGAAAGCGGGCGCGGATCTTGGTCGAGGCCTCGACCTCGGCGAGGTCGAGCTCGCGCCGGTCGCGCGCATCGCGAAGCGTCTTGCCGACGCCGTCTTGCACTCACCCATTGTCGCCGCTGGACGGCACGGGTGCGAAAGAATTTTCGCCTAGAGGTCCGGCTCGCTCTCGACCGCAGGAGGCTCGGGCGCGGCGCCGCCGCCCGCCGGTGCCAGCACGCGATTGAGATCGGCCTGGGTGATCAGCACCTGGCGCGGTTTGGAGCCCTCGTAGCCGGAGATGACGCCGCGGCGCTCGAGCATGTCGATCAGGCGGCCGGCGCGGGTGTAGCCGACGCGCAGGCGGCGCTGGATCATCGATACCGAGGCGGTCTCGGTCTGCACGACCAAGCGGATCGCCTCGTCGAGAAGATCGTCGCTGTCGGGATCGAAGTCGCCCTCGTGGCCCTCCTCCACAACCTCCTCGGGGGTCTCCAGCAGCTCGGCCTCGAACTCGGGTTCGCCCTGCCTGGCCCAGTGGTTGGTGATGCGGGCGATCTCCTCCTCGGTGATGAAGGCGCCCTGGACGCGCTGCAGCTTCGAGCTGCCGGCGCCGCGGAAGAGCATGTCGCCCTGACCGAGTAGGGACTCCGCCCCGCCCTGGTCGAGGATGACCCGGGAGTCGGTCTGGGAAGAGACGGCGAAGGCGATCCGCGAGGGGATGTTGACCTTGATCGTGCCGGTGATGATGTCGGTCGAGGGCCGCTGGGTCGCCAGCACCAGGTGGATGCCGGTGGCGCGCGACTTCTGGGCGAGACGGATGATCGAGTCCTCGACTTCCGCCGGGGCGACCATCATCAGATCCGCGAGCTCGTCGATCACGCAGAGGATGTGCGGCAGCGGCGCGTCGCCCTTCTTCTTGCGGTAGCGGTTGAGCTCGACCAGGTTGCGACAGCGGGCCTCACTCATGATCCCGTAACGGGTCTCCATCTCGCCGATCAGGTTGGAGAGGACGTTGGCGGCGAGTCGCGGCGAGGTGACCACGGGGGTCAGCAGGTGCGGCACGTTCTCGTAGTGGTTGAGCTCGACCTGCTTCGGGTCGACCAGCACCAGGCGCACCTCGTTCGGCGAGGCCTGCATCAGGATCGAGGAGAGGATTCCGTTGACGCAGGCGGACTTGCCGGAGCCGGTCGTGCCGGCGACGAGCACGTGCGGCATCTTCGCCAGGTCGGTCCAGACCGGATTGCCGTCGATCCCCTTGCCGAGCCAGGCGACCAGCGGCGAGGTCTTCTCCGGGCGGCCGGCGTAGATGTCGCCGAGGCGGACGATGCGGCGGCGCGCGTTCGGGACCTCGACCCCGACCGCCTGCTTGCCGGGGATCGGGGCGAGGATGCGGATGTCGGTGGAAGCAAGGGCGTAGGCGAGGTCGTTGGCGAGCTCGGTGACTTTCTTCACCTTGATGCCGGGAGCCAGGCGCAGTTCGTAGCGGGAGACGTGGGGACCGCTGACGACGCCGACGATCTTCGCCTCGACCCCGAAGTGACCGAGGGTCTCGACCAGCTTGCGGCCGGTGATCTCCTGGTCGCGCGGATCGGGGCCCTTGTCGCCTTTGCCGCGCTCCAGCGCCTTCGCGGGCGGCGGCCGGTAGTCGATCTCGTCGGAAGTCGTGACGCCCCGTTTCTGGCCCATCGGCGTCAGCGCGACCTGCTCCGGAGCTGCGATCGGGTCCTCCGCCGCGACCGCGTCCTCTTCAGAGGTCGAGATGTCCTCGAGTTCGCGGTCGAAGTCATCCGCGGCGAGCGCCAGGTCGGGCTCGTCCTCGGGCTCCTCGGCCAGCTGCACCGTCGGCTCGAACTCGTCGGTGTCCGGATAGGAGCTCATCACGTCGGTGGCGCCGGCCAGGGTCTCGGCCTCCGAGTGCGTCTGCCGCTGCTCGCGCCAGTCGGCATGGGTGCGGGCGACCGTCTTCGCCGCCGCGTCGCCGCCGTGGAAGACGCCCCGCGAGGTCGCCCGGACCCCGCGCCCGATCCCGCGGACCAGGGCGGAGACGGAGGTGCCGGTCAGGAGCATCCCCCCCATCAACAGCAGCAGGACCGTGAAGATCCGCGCGCCGACCGTGCCAAATAGGTAGTTGAGCCCGGTCTCGACCCCGTAGCCGACCTTCCCCCCCTCCCAGCCGAGGAAGAGCACGAAGACGAGGTAGACGCCGAAGGCGACCAGAAACAGCCCGATCAGATCGAGGTGCCGTTGCTCCAGTCCGGCCGGCAGATGCAGCCCACCTTTTGGCTTGGCCGCCTTGGCTCTTTTTTTTCCGACTTTGGCTTTGCGCGCGGGCGCGCGCTTCTTGCGAACGAACATGCTGTCCCGGTTCGACGCGCAAGCGCCCACCCCTGCGGATAAATTCGCCCTAAATCCCGCAGGGAGCAGCGTATTGGCGGGCTAACATCGAGCGATGCTCGCCGACACCGACCAATCCGGCGGCCGTGTCCTGGTCGTCGAGGACGACGCCGACATCGCCGACGTGCTGCGTCGCTCGCTTCGCAATGAGGGCTATGAGGTGAAGACCTCGGCCGACGGAGTCGAGGCGCTCGACGTCGCCGCCGGCTTCGTCCCCGACCTGGTTGTGCTCGACCTCGGCCTGCCCCGCCTCGACGGCATCGAGGTCTGCCGGCAGCCTGCGCATGGACGGCGACGTGCCGATCCTGATGCTGACCGCGCGGGCCGAGACCGAGGATCGCGTCGTCGGCCTCGACAGCGGTGCCGACGACTACCTGGTCAAGCCGTTCGAGCGCCAGGAGTTGCTGGCGCGGATCCGGGCCCTGCTGCGGCGCCGGCCGCCACGGGGCGCCGCTTCGCTCGCGGTCGGCGACCTCCAGCTCAACCCCGACACCCGCGAGGTGCGCCGCGGCGAGCGCGAGATCGAGCTGACCAACCGCGAGTTCGAGCTGCTCGAGTTCCTCATGCGCAACGAGCGCCTGGTGATCTCGCGCGAGCGCCTGCTCGACGAGGTCTGGGGCTATGACCCGATGGCAGCCACCAACACGATCGACGTCTTCATCTCCAATCTGCGCCGCAAGCTCGAGGCCGGCGAGGAGCCGCGGCTGCTGCACACCAAACGCGGCGCCGGCTACGTGCTGAAGGACTAGCCGTGCGGACCGCCGACCGGGCCGTTTCGAGCCGCCGCTTGCTGCGCCCCAGCAGCTGGCCGCTGCGCTGGCGCCTGGCCGCGGTTTCGGCGAGCTTGACGCTGGTGATCCTGATGCTGTTCGGGGCGGTGATCGGCGGCGTCGCCACGCAGCGGATCCGCGACGACTTCAACAGCGAGGTGCGCAGCGCGGTGCAGATCCTCGCCAGCGAATTCAAAGTTGAATACGGCGCCTTCCGCACTTACGTTCAGGAAGGGCCTCGCCTCAACGACTTCGTCCTCCCCGACGACGCCTCGGCCCGGGTTCTGGACGTCAACGGCAACCTGCTCAAGAAGAGCACCGGCGCCACCGATCTGGGGCCGCCCAAGGCGGGCCTCTCCGACCACGGTGACATCAGGGTCGCGACCGAACCGATCATCGCCCCCGACGGGACGACGACCGGCTACGTCCAGTACGGGCGCAACGTCGAGCACGTCGACTCGACCGTCGACCGGCTCTGGCTCTTCATCGCCGCCGGGGTGCTCTGCGGCACCCTGCTCGCCAGCCTCGCCGGCCTGGCGATCGCACGCCGGGCGATGCGCCCGATCGCCTCGCTGACCGCGACCGCGCGCGAGATCGCCACCACCCGCGATCCCTCACGGCGGATGCCCGAGCCGACGGTCGCGGACGAGGTCGGCGAGCTGGCGCTGACCTTGGAGGAGATGCTGCGCTCGCTCGATGCCGCCCGGGCCGAGCGCGAGGGGGCGATGCAGAAGCAGCGCGAGTTCGTCGCCGATGCCTCGCACGAGCTGCGGACGCCGCTGACCAGCGTGCTGGCCAATCTGGAGCTGCTTCAGGCCTCGCTGAACGTGCCAAGCCAGGCCGAAGATCGGGAGATGGTCGACTCGGCCCTGCGCTCCTCGCGGCGGATGAGCCGCCTGGTCGGCGACCTGCTGCTGCTCGCCCGGGCCGACGCCGGCCGGCTCGACAAGCACCGCCGCTGCGACCTCGCCGAAGTCGCCGGCGACGCGGCCGCCGAGGCGGCGCCGCTGATGGGCGACCGCACGTTGACGGTCGACAACGATCGCCCCCTGCGCGTCGAGGGGAGCCCCGACGAGCTGCATCGGATGGTCCTCAACCTGCTCGACAACGCCGCCCGCCACACCCCAGCCGGGGCGCTGATCGAACTCAGCCTGCGCGAAGGGGGCGGCGACGCAGTGGTCGAGGTCGCCGACGACGGCCCCGGCATCCCCGCCGCGATGCGCGAGCAGATCTTCGACCGCTTCGTCCGCGGCGAAGGCCCCGCCGACACCGCAAGGGGCACCGGCACCGGCCTCGGCCTGGCGATCGTCAGCGCCGTCGCCGAATCCCACGGCGGCAGCGTCGAAGCCACCGCCGCCGAATCGGGCGGCGCCCTCTTCCGCATCCGCATCCCCCTCGCCAATTCTGAGCAAGTCGTTACCGGACCTTTAAAAGCGCTTTAGGCCTTGCTCCTAAATTCCCCTGCGGACGAGACACATAGGCCCGCCGGAGGTTCTCCCCAGACACCACCCCGGCGGGTCTTTTTCGTGGCCCCATGCGAAGGGATGTCGGTACCCCTCCCCATGAATTCAGTCGCGCCCGCTTCGCGGACGGCTCCGCAACATGCTGCTCGCCTATGGCGAGCAGGAATCAGATTGCATTTCCGCGCGCTTCGCGCACATTCATGGGGAGGGGTACCGACATCCCTCCAACAGGCGCCCACTCAGCTCAATAGCTGAACAACCGATGTCGCCCCAGGGCTAAGCGGTTCAGCTACTGACGACGATCGGATTGGCCGTGTGGGGAGGGTCCGAGAACGGAGCCAGTTTGCCCCGCCCGCAGGACCCTCCCCACACGGCCCTTCGCAGGCGTCAGACCTCGATAACCACCGGCAAGATCATCGGTCGGCGCTTGAGGCGCTGGAAGACGAACTTGCCGACGGCGTCATGCAGGTCTTCCTCGATCAGGTGCGACTCGCGATTGCCCTTGTCGGCCGCGTCTTCGAGCTGGTCTTCGACCAGGTCGCTGAGCTCTTCGACCAGAGCGTCGGCTTCCTCGAGGAAGGCGACACCGCGGAAGATCACCTCGGGATCGGCAACGACGCTGCCGTCGTCGTTGGAGATCGTGACGACGACGATGAAGATGCCGTCGGCGGAGATCTCGCGGCGGTCGCGCAGGGCGGCGTCGTCGGGGTCGCCGATGTTGACGCCGTCGACGTACATCGTGCCGGCGTGGATGTCCTCGCCGAAGCTTGCCCCGCTGGCGTCGATCTCCAGCGGCAGCCCGTTGCGGCCGCGGAAGATGTTGGCCGGGTCGACGCCGACCGCCTCGGCCAGCTCGGAATGCAGGCGCAGGCGCTTGTGGTCGCCGTGGACCGGCATCACGTACTTGGGCTTGGTCAGGTTCAGCATCAGCTTGATCTCCTCCTGCCAGCCGTGGCCGGAGGCGTGGATCGGCGCGTCTTTGGCGGTGATCACGGTGGCGCCGATCTCGTAGATGCGGTCGATCGTCTCGTTCACCGCGCGCTCGTTGCCGGGCACCGGCGTGGCCGAGAAGACGACCGTGTCGCCGGAGTGCAGCTGCACGTCGCGGTGGTCGTTGTTGGCCATCCGCCGCAGCGCCGACAGCGGCTCGCCCTGGCTGCCGGTGGAAATGATGACGACCTTCTCGTCGGGGAAGTTCCCGATCTCACGCGGCTGGATGAAGATCCCCTGTGGGCGCTTTGGCGATGCCCAGATTGGAGGCGATGTTGAAGTTCTTGCGCATCGAGCGCCCGACCAGGGCGACCTTGCGGTCGAGCTTCACCGCGGCGTCGATCACCTGCTGGACGCGGTGGATGTTGGAGGCGAAGGAGGTGACGATGATCCGCCCCTGACACTGCGAGAACGTGCGCAGCAGGGCGGGGCCGACGCTCGACTCCGAGGGCGCCACCCCGGGCCGGTCGGCGTTGGTCGAGTCGCCGCAGAGCAGCAGCAGGCCTTCGCGGCCGATCTCGGCCAGGCGCGGGATGTCGGCCGGGCGGCCGTCGACCGGGGTCTGGTCGAACTTGTAGTCGCCGGTCATCAGCATCGAGCCGACCTCGGTGGTGATCAGGACGCCGCGCATGTCGGGGATCGAGTGCGCGAGGTGGACCAGCTCGAGGCCGAACGGCCCGCGCTGGACCTTCTCCCCCGCCGCCAGCTCCTGCAGCGGCGCGTCGGAGAGCTTGTGCTCGTCGAGCTTGGAGCGCACCATCCCGATCGTCAGCAGGCCGCCGTAGATCACCGGCGGCTCGCCGATCTCGCGCAGCACGTAGGGCAGGGCGCCGACGTGGTCCTCGTGGCCGTGCGTCAGCACGATCGCTTCGATGTCGTCGGCGCGGTCGCGCAGGTAGGAGAAGTCGGGCAGAACGAGGTCGATCCCGTGCATCTCGGCGGTCGGGAACATCAGCCCGGTATCGACGACGACGATCTTGCCGTCGAACTCGATGACGGTCATGTTCTTGCCGATCTCGCCGAGCCCGCCAAGCGGCAGCACTCGGAGTTTCTTACTTGGCACTAGTCACTCACTCTCTCTGAAGTTGGGTTATTGGGCAACCGGAAGGCCGATGCCCTCCAGCGCGGCTCTGACCGCGGCCCGCTGTTCGGCATCCGCTGGAACCAGCGGCAGCCGCATCCGCTCCGAGGCAAGGCCGAGCATTTCCAGCGCGGCCTTGATCGGAATCGGGTTGGTGGTCACCGAGAGACCCTCGTAGAGCGGGGTCAGTTCGGCGTCGATCTCACGAGCCCGGGCGATGTTCCCGCCCTGGGCCGCATCCCACATCTCGCGCATGTGGTGTCCGGCGACGTGCGAGGCGACAGTGATGCCGCCGGCGCCGTCGAACTCGAGTACGCGAAGGAAGGTGTTGTCGTTGCCGGCGAGGATCGCCAGGCCCTCGATCGGGCCCAGCTCGTCATCGTTGGCCTGCTTGACGGCGACGATGTTGTCGACGGTGCCGAGCTCGGCGAGCAGTTGCGGTGGCATGTTGATGACCACCCGCGAGGGGATGTTGTACATCACCATCGGCAGCTCGGGAACGGCGGCGGCGACGGACTCGAAGTGGGCGCGCAGACCGGCGGCATTGGGCTTGTTGTAGTACGGCGCGACGACCAGGGAGGCGTCGGCGCCGGCTGCGGCGGCGGCCTTGGTCAGCTCGCGCGAGTGGCGGGTGTCGTTGGTTCCGGTGCCGCAGATCAGCAGCGTCTCGTCGCCGACCTCGGCCCGGACTGCGCGCAGCAACTCGATCGTCTCCCCGTCGGTCAGGGTCGGGCACTCGCCAGTCGTCCCCCCCACCACGAGACCGTGCGAGCCGTGCTCGAGCAGGTGAACGGCAAGGCCGCGCGCCGCGGCGTGGTCAACCGCCCCGTCCTCGTCGAACGGGGTAGCCATCGCCGTCAAAACCCCTTGTATCGGCTCCTTCATCGTTGCCAGGGTACCCAGTTAACCGGTCTCGCCATCGAAAAGCAGCTTCTCGAGGCCGACGGTGAAGCGGTCGGAGAGGCCGCCGACGCGGCGCACCGCGAGCAGCACGCCGGGCATGAAGGAGCGGCGGTCGATCGAGTCGTGACGCAGCGAGAGCGTCTGCCCCTCGCCGCCGAAGATCACTTCCTGGTGGGCGACCAGGCCCGGCAGCCGCACCGAGTGGATCGGCTGGTGGACCTTGCCGCCGGCGGCGTCGATCAGCTCCTGGGTGCGCTTGGCCGTGCCCGAGGGCGCGTCGAGCTTGCGGTCGTGGTGCAGCTCGACGATCTCGCACTCGGGCATGTGCGGGGCGATCGTCTGCGCGACCTCCATCAGCAGGACGGCGCCGATCGCGAAGTTGGGAGCGACGAAGCAGTTGGCGCTGGACGCCTCGGCCGCGGCCCTGGCGGCGTCGAGATCGAAGCCGGTGGTGCCGACGACCGCGTGCACGCCGGCCTCGAGGCAGACTGCGGACGTTGGCGAGGGCGGTGTCGGGGACGGTGAAGTCGACGACGACGTCGGCGTCGCCCAGCACCTCGCCGAGCTCGACGCCGAGCGCCGGATCGGCCCTGCCGGCGAGAACCGTGTCGTCGGCGGCCTCGACCGCCTCGCAGACCGCCTGGCCCATGCGCCCGGCGGCGCCCGCGACGGCGACCCGGATCATGCCGCTACCAGGCTCTCGCTGACCGGCGCCAGGGCCTGCCGGAAGAGGTCCTCGTTGGCTCCGACGCAAGCCGCGGAGAGTCGCTCGGCGCCGTAGAGCTCGGCGGCCAGCGCGGTCAGGTCGTCGACCTCGATCGCGTCGACCTTGGCCAGCATCTCGTCGAGGCTTTCGATCGGCAGGCCGAACAGGGTGGCTCGCGAGATCCGCGTCATCCGCGCTGCCGTCGACTCCGAGGAGAGGACGAGGCGGCCCTTGACGCTCTCCTTGGCCCGGGTCAGCTCCTCGGCCGAGACCGGCTCGGAGCGCAGGCGGGCGAGCTCGGTGCCGATGATCGAGCAGGCCTCCTCGACGTTGTCCTCGCGGGTGCCGACATAGGTGGCGACCAGGCCCTGGTCGGTGAACTGCTCGTTGTAGGAGCCGACCGAGTAGGCGAGGCCGCGCTTCTCGCGCACCTCGCGGAAGAGCCGGGAGGAGGTCGAGCCGCCGAAGATCGAGTCGAGCACGGCCAGCGGGTAGCGGCGCTCGTCGTCGCGGCGCAGGCCGGGCGCGCCGAAGCAGATGTGGTATTGCTCGGTCTCCTTGGCGTGGAAGCAGAGCCGGGCGGACTGGTCGAGCGCGGTGTCGGGCGCCACTCCGCCGCCGTCGGCGGGCGCGGTCACGAAGCGTTCGGCCAGCTCGACGATGCGGGCGTGGTCGAGGTGGCCGGCAGCGCCGACGACGATCTCCGAGCCGGCGTAGCGGCCGCGGCGGTAGCTCTCGATGTCCGGGACCGGGATCGAGGCGATCACCTCGGGCTCGCCGAGCACGCGGCGGCCGAGTGGGTGCGAGCCGAAGACCGCCTCGGCGAGGACGTCGTGGACGCGGTCCTGCGGCTCGTCGTCGTACATCGCGATCTCCTCCAGCACCACCTGGCGCTCGGAGTCGATTTCGGGATAGGTCGGGGCCAGCAGCATCTCCGCGAGCAGGTCGAAGACCTCCTCGGTGTGCTCGTCGAGGAAGCGGGCATGCAGGTGCGTGGTCTCCTTGCCGGTGGCGGCGTTGATCGAGGCTCCGAGCCCGTCGAAGCGCTCGGAGATCTCGATCGCGGAGTAGCGCGCCGTGCCCTTGAACAAGCAGGTGCTCGAGGAAATGCGAGACCCCAGCCTGCGCCGGGGTCTCGTTACGGGAGCCGGTCCGCACCCATAGCCCGAGCGCCACGGACCGGACCGAGGGAACCTCCTCGGTCACGACCCGGACGCCCGAGCCCAACTCGGTGAGCTGGGGTGCGCTCAACGTCTAGTTGCGCCGCTCGCGGTCACGACGAGGGCGACCACCGTCGCGGCCACCACGACCACCGCGGTCGCCGCCGTTGCGCCTGGGCCACCGTCACCGGAACCGACCGAAGCCAGTTCCTCTGCCGATTTGCCCTCGACCGAGGGATCGTTGGAGAGGCGCAGGCCGATGCGGCCGCGCTCCTTGTCGACCTCGACCACGGTGACGTCGATCTCCTCGCCGGCGGTCAGCACGTCGTCGACCGAGTCGACTCGCTCACCGGGCTTGACGTTGGAGATGTGGAGCAGGCCGTCGGTGCCCTTGACGAGCTCGACGAAGGCTCCGAACGTGGTCGTCTTGACGACCTTGGCGGAGTTGTAGCGATCGCCGACTTCGGCCTCCCGGGTCATCGAGTCGATGCGGGCCACGCAGGCCTCGACCAGTTCGCCGGTCGGCGCGTAGATCCGCACCGTGCCGTCGTCCTCGACGTCGATCTCCGCTTCGAACTCCTCGCAGAGGGCGCGGATCGTTTCGCCGCCTTTGCCGATGACCGCGCCGATCTTCTCGGGATCGATCTTGATCGACTCGATCGCCGGCGCGTGCTGGGAGAGCTTCTCCCGCGGTCCGTCGATCGCCTCGGCCATCTTGCCGAGGATGAACTGGCGGCCCTTGAGCGCCTGCTCCAGCGCGTCCTCGAGGATCTCGAAGGTGACGCCGGTGATCTTGATGTCCATCTGCAGGGCGGTGATCCCGTCCTCGGTGCCGGCGACCTTGAAGTCCATGTCGCCGAGGTGGTCCTCGACGCCGGCGATGTCGGTGAGGACGATGTAGTCGTCGCCCTCCTTGATCAGGCCCATCGCCACACCGGCGACCGGGGCCGTGACCGGGACTCCCGCGGCCTGCAGCGCCATCGAGGAGGCGCAGACCGAGCCCATCGAGGAGGAGCCGTTGGACTCGAGCGTCTCGGAGACCGCGCGGATCACGTACGGGAATGACTCTTCGTCGGGGATCGTCGCCAGCAGGGCGCGCTCGGCGAGGGCGCCGTGACCGATGTCACGCCGCTTCGGGCCGCGCATGAAGCCCGCCTCCCCGACCGAGAAGGGCGGGAAGTTGTAGTGGTGGAAGAAGCGCTTGGTGGTCTGCAGCCCGAGCGTGTCGAGGCGCATGTCCATGCGGGTCGTGCCGAGGGCGACGTTGGAGAGGATCTGGGTCTCGCCGCGGGTGAACAGGGCGGAGCCGTGCACGCGCGGGGAGATGTCGACCTCGCACTCGATCGGCCGGATCTCGTCCTGGGCGCGGCCGTCGGGGCGCTTCTTGTCGACGGCGATCGCCTTGCGGATCGTGTCCTTCTCGATGCTCCGAAGGCGGCCTTGACCTCTGCCTTGCGGTCTGCGTCGGCGTCATCGCTCTCCGGCGCGTACTTGGCGACGACCTCGTCCTTGACCTTGTCGATCGCCTCGTAGCGCTCGAGCTTGCCCTCGGTGGCGATCGCGTCGACCAGGGCCTGGCCGTGAGAGGAGCGGATCGTCGCCGAGCAGGCCCTCGTCGATCTCGGGCGCCTCGACCTGGATCTTCTCTTTGCCGGCCTTCTGCTGCAGCTCCTCCATCGCGGCGACGAGCTTCTTGATCTCGCCGTGGGCGATGTCGAGCGCGTCGAGGATCTCGGCCTCGGTGACGCCCTCGGCGCCGGCCTCGACCATCAGGATCGCCTCGTCGGTGCCGGCGACGATCAGGTCGAGCTCCAGCTCCTCGTGGCGCTCCTCGGGCGGGTTGACGACGAAATCGCCCTCGAGTTTGCCGACCCGGACCGCGCCGACGTGCTTGGCGACGGGGACTTCCGAGATCGCCAGCGCCGCGGAGGCGCCGTTCATGGCGAGGATGTCGTAGGGGTGGACGTGGTCGACCGAGAGCGGCATCGCGACCAGCTGGGTCTCGTAGTGCCAGCCCTTGGGGAAGAGCGGGCGGATCGGCCGGTCGATCATGCGCGCGGTCAGCGTCGCCTTCTCGCCGGATTTGCCCTCGCGACGGAAGAACGAGCCGGGGATCTTGCCCGCGGCGTACATCCGCTCCTCGACGTCGACGGTGAGGGGGAGGAAGTCCACATCGCGCAGGCTGCCGAGGGTTGCGGTGCAGAGGACCATGGTGTCGCCGGCCTGGACCACGACCGCGCCACCCGCCTGCTTCGCGAGTTTGCCCGTCTCGAAGGAAATCTGGCTGTCGCCGACATCCACCGAAACACGGCTTACGTCAAACATGCTCATTTAGTTGTCCTACCTCCGGCCACCCGGTTGGCGGCCATTCGCTTTTCTTCAGAACTCTCGTTCTCTAACTGCGACAAGGGTACAGGCATCGAAAACCGCTGGAGTGCCCGCGACGCCGGCGCGAATGCCGGACTCGAAGTCGCGCCGCACCCGCGCGGCCAGATCGGGCGAGCGGCGGTCGCGCTCGAAGCGCCCGAGGTCGAGCCCGAGACGCTCGGCTCGCTCCCAGAGGTGCGGGTCGTCGACGTGGCCGCGGTCGGCGTAGAGCGAGTCGACCATCGCGAAGAACCGCCCCTGGGTCCCCGCGGCCTCGGCCGCCGCGTGCAGGGCCGGCGAGCGCGGGTGCTTGCTGGCGACCGGGAAGTGGCGAAAGGCGACTCGGCCGGCGGACGCCACGATCTCGACCCAGGCGGCGGCGCAGTGCGGGCAGCCGAGGTCGGCGTAGACGATCAGACCCCCTCCCCCTCGCCGCGCACGTGGTCGTCTGGCCCGATCGGCGGGACCGCGGCGCTGGTCAGCTCGGTCATCGCAGACGAGTCTGCACTAACCCCGTCCTGTAGACGGGTAACTGCAGACGCGTGGACTAGGAGGCGAGCGCGTCGAAGATGACGTTGGCGCCGGGGAACTCGCCCGGGTTGGGCGATTCGTAGGTCCAGGCGACCTTGCCCTCCTCGTCGACGAGGACGAGGGTGCGGTTGGCGAAGCCGAGGCCGTCGAGATAGGAGCCGTAGGCGCGGGCGACCTCGCCCTTGGGCTCGAAATCGGCGAGCAGGGTCGTGTCGATCCCGAGCTTCTCCTGGAAGGCCTTGTGCGCGTAGGGGCTGTCGACGCTGATGCCGAGCACGGTCACCCCCTCTCGGCCTCGATCTCCGGCTTGACCTCCTGGTAGAGCGAGAGCTGGTCCGAGCAGACCGGGCTGAAGTCGAACGGGTAGAAGACCAGCAGGACCTTGCGGCCCTTGAAGCCGGCGAGCGAGACCTCCTCGCCGTCCTGGTCGCGAAGGGTGAAGTCGGGAGCCGGCGTACCGGCGGCGATCATCGACGCAGGCCGAGGTCGGCGACCAGAGCGCGGTAGCGCTCGAGGTCGATCCGCTCGAGGTAGCGCAGCATGCGGCGGCGTTTGCCGACCAGCATCAGCAGGCCGCGGCGCGAGTGGTGGTCTTTGCTGTGCTCGCGCAGGTGGCCGGTGAGTTCGTTGATCCGCTCGGTGAGCAGGGCGACCTGGACCTCGGCGGAACCGGTGTCGCCATCGGCTCGGCCGTATTTGCCGATCAGCTCGCTCTTTTTTTCTTTGGTCAGGCTCATGTCGTAAAAACGCCGTGCACCCAGCGGGTCACGGCCGCTGGAAGCTAGCACAGACGCGCTTCGCGTCCTCGACGTCGCGCTGCATCTGAGCGACCAGATCCTCTGCGTTCGGGAAGCGCTTCTCCCCGCGCAGGCGCTCGACGAAGGCGACCCGCAGGGTCTGGCCGTAGAGGTCTTCGTCGCGGTCGATCAGGTAGGTCTCGATCAGAACCCCGCGCCCGGTCTCGAAAGTCGGCCTGACGCCGACGTTGACCGCGGCCGGGACGCCGTCGGCAAAGGCGGCGTAGACGCCGTGGCCGGGGATCGCCAGGCGGTCGTCGGGGACGAAGTTGGCGGTCGGGAAGCCGAGCTCGCGGCCGCGCTGGTCGCCTTTGACGACGACCCCCTCGACCATGAACGGGGCGCCGAGGCAGTGTCTGGCGCCCTCCATGTCCCCGGCGGCGACCAGGGCCCGTATCCGCGTCGAGGAGACGGTCTCGCCGTCGACCTCGACCAGCGGCACGACCCGGGTCTCGAACTCCTCGCGGGCGGCCAGCATCGCCGGGTCGCCTTTCGCCTTGGCGCCGAAGCGGAAGTTCTCGCCGACCGAGACCTTGGTGGCGCCCAGCCGCTCGATCAGGACGTGCTCGATGAAGTCCTCGGCGTCGCGCTGGGCGAACTCGCGGTCGAAGGGGATCACGACCAGCTCCTCGACGCCGAGCCCGTCGATCACGTCGCGCTTGACCGAGAAGGGCATGATCAGCTTCGGCAGCGCCGCCGGGTGGAGGATCTCGAGCGGGTGCGGATCGAAGGTGAGAACGGTGTCGGCGTCGTCGATCACCGCCTGGTGGCCGAGGTGGACGCCGTCGAAGGTCCCGATCGCGACGTGGCGGGGGCGCGGCTCGGCGTCGGGAAGCGAGGTGACCTCGATGCTCATCGCAGCGCCGCTCCCACCGCGGGGACCAGCTCGGCGACGCGATCGACCGCGAGCCGATCGCCGGCGTCCTCGACCCGGAAGGGGCCGACGGCGGTGCGGCGCAGGTCCGCGCAGTAGGCGTCGCCAAGCGTCTCGATCAGGGTGCGGACATAGGTGCCGGCCGCGCATTCGATCTCGTAGTGGGCAAGGCCGTCGCCGGCCACGAGCAGCTCGGCACGGTGGACCTCGACGTCGCGCTCCGGGGTCTCGACGGTTTCGCCGCGGTGGGCCTTCTTGTAGAGGCGCTCGCCGCCGACCCGCACCGCCGAGGTCATCGGCACCCGCTGGCGCACCGTTCCGGTCGGCAGCTCCAGCGAAGTCGGGCACGGCGCCGGTCTCGGTCAGCTCGCCGTCGGGGTCGCCGGTGCTGGAGCGCCAGCCGAGCCGTGCCGTCGCCAGGTAGGTCTTCGGCAGGCCGACCAGGAAGCGCTGCAGGCGCGTGGCGCGGCCGAGCAGGATCAACAGCAGGCCGGTCGCGAAAGGGTCGAGGGTGCCGGCGTGGCCGGCTTTGCGGCCTCGTTCGCGGCGCACCTCGGCGACCACGTCATGGGAGGTGACTCCCGCCGGCTTGTCGTAGAGCAGCACCGCTCCAGCGTCGCCTTCGGCCATGCTCAGGGCCCGAGCTGGGAGGTGACCTCGCCGCAGAGGAAGCTGACCAGCTCGTCCAGGTCGAGGTCGGTGGAGAAACCGGCGGCGCGCTTGTGCCCCCCTCCCCCGTGCTTGCGGGCGATCGCCGAGACGTCGACGTCGCCCTCGCTGGAGCGCAGGCTGACCTTGCGGGCGGCGCGGCCGCGGTTGCCGAGGTCGCGGACCACAGCGGCGATCTTGGTCCCGTCGATCGAGCGCAGGTGGTCGATCACGCCCTCGGTCATCTCCTCGCCGGCTCCGGTCGCCTCGTAGTCGGCGCTGGTGATGTAGCTGACGACCAGACGGTTGCCGCAGTGCTGCTGGATCCCCTCCAGCGCGCGGGCGACCAGGCGCAGCTTCTCGATCGGCACGTGCTCGTAGAGGCGGCGGTAGGTGTCGTCGATGTCGACGCCGGCCTCGATCAGCGCGGCGGCCACCCGGTGGGTGTGGGCGTCGGTGTTCTCGTACATGAATTTGCCGGTGTCGGTGATCAGGCCGACGTAGAGAGCTGAGGCCATGTCCGCCGTGATCTCGGCCTCGAAGAGGACGGCGAGGTCGTAGACGATCTCGGCCGTGCAGGAGGCGCCGACGTCGACCAGGTTGAAGTCGCCGAAGCGGGTGTTGTCGTGGTGGTGGTCGATGTTGATGACGTCGTTGCCGCCCTCGGTGAGGAAATCGACCGGCATCCGGTCGATGTTGCCGCAGTCGAGGAAGACCACGGTGCGGTCGGCCATGTCCGCCGGCGGCTCGTGGAAGACCTCCTCCAGCGGCAGGAAGCGGTACTCGATCGGCAGCGGGAACTCTTTCGCGGCGAGGAACATCACCGAGTCCTTGCCGAGCTGGGTCAGCAGCTGGTGCATCCCCAGCAGCGAGCCGAGGGCATCGCCGTCGGGCCCCTCGTGCGCGGTCAGCAGGAAGCGGTCGCGAGCGCGCAGCTCGGCGCTCACCCGCTCCAGATCGGATGTGGCAACTCCGGTCGCCTCGGTCATGCCTGCGGCTCCGGCTCGGAGCCCGGCGGCTCTTCGTCCAGCAGCTGCGAGATCCGCACGCCCTGCTCGATCGTGTCGTCGTAGTGGAAGGTCAGGGTCGGGGTCCGCTTCATCCGCGTCTCGGCGGCGATCCGCGTCTGCAGCACGCCGTGGGAAGAGCGCAGGCCCTTGAGCGTCTCCTCGCGATCCTCGTCGCTTCCGAGCACGCTGACGTACACCTTTGCGGTGCGCAAGTCGGGGCTGGTCTCAACCGAGGTCACGGTGACGAAGCCAATGCGGGGATCGCTCAAATCGCTTGAGATGGTGGCGCCCACGACCTCGCGAAGCACCTCGTTGATGCGCCGCATGCGAGGGCCGGCCATCCTACTCCAGGGTTTGCTCGACCTGCTTGGTCTGGAAGAACTCGAGCACGTCTTCCTCCTTGACGTCAGCGTAGCCGTCGAGCACGACGCCGCACTCCTGTCCCTCCTCCACTTCCTGCACGTTGTCTTTGAAACGGCGCAGGGAGCCGAGTTTGCCGGTCCAGATGACCGTTCCCTGGCGCACCAGGCGGACGCCGGCGGTGCGGCTTGCCTTGCCCTCGGTGACGATGCAGCCGGCGATGCGGCCGACTTTGGAGGCCTTGAAGGTCTGTTTGATTTCGGCCTCGCCGACGGCCTCCTCGACCTCGACCGCCTCCAGCAGGCCCTCCATCGCGTTGCGCAGATCCTCGGTGATTTTGTAGATGACCGAGTAGGTGCGGATGTCGACGCCCTCGCTGACGCCGGCGCGGCGGGCGTCGGCCAGTGGCCGCACGTTGAAGCCGATGATGATCGCGTCGGAGGCCGAGGCCAGCATCACGTCGGACTCGTTGATGCCACCGGTCTGGGAGTGGATGATGTTGATCGCGACCCGTTCCTGCGGGACTTTGGCGATCTCGTCCTGGAGCGCCTCCAGCGAACCGGCGACATCGGCCTTGAGGACGATGTTGAGCTCCTTGATGTCGCCCTCCTGGACCCGGGCGAAGACCTCGTCGAGGCTGACCTTGCGCGCCTGGCGGCGGGCCAGGGCCTCGGTCTTGAGCCGGTTGGCGCGCTCCTGGGCGAGCTGGCGGGCGCGGCGGTCGTTCTCGACCGCCTGCACGAACTCGCCGGCATCGGAGACGCCGTCGAAGCCGAGCACCTCGACCGGCATGCCCGGGCCGGCGGCCTCGACCCGCTCGCCGGTGAAGTCCTGCATCGCCCGCACCCGGCCCCACTGCGGACCGGCCACCAGCGAGTCGCCGACTTTGAGCGTGCCGCGTTGGACCAGGACGGTGACGACGGGCCACGGCCGGGGTCGAGCTGGGACTCGATCACGGTGCCCGAGGCGGGGGCGTTGGGATTGGCCCCGAGCTCCTCCAGCTCGGTCACCAGCAGGATCATGTCGAGCAGGTTGTCAAGCCCCTCGTGGGTCTTGGCGGAGACCTCGCAGAAGACGGTGTCGCCCCCCCACTCCTCGGGCGAGATGCCCTCCTGGGCGAGCTCGTTGCGGACCTTTTCGGGGTTGGCGCCCTCTTTGTCGATCTTGTTGACGGCGATCAGCATCGGCACGTCGGCGGCGCGGGCGTGGTCGATCGCCTCCTTGGTCTGCGGCATGACGCCGTCGTCGGCGGCGACGACGACGACGGCCACGTCGGTCACCTTGGCGCCGCGGGCGCGCATCGCCGTGAAGGCGGCGTGGCCCGGCGTGTCGAGGAAGGTGATCGTTTTGTCGTCTTTGTGGACCTGGTAGGCACCGATGTGCTGGGTGATGCCGCCAGCCTCGCCGGCCGCCACCTCGGTCTCGCGGATCGCGTCCAGCAGCGAGGTCTTGCCGTGGTCGACGTGGCCCATGATCGTGACCACGGGCGGCCGGTCGACGAGATCCTCCTCGGCGTCGGAGAACTCCGGCTCCTCGGGCTCCTCCTCGGCGGCGGTGACGATCTCCAGCTTGCGGTCGTACTCGTCGGCGATCGCCCTGACCGACTCGTCGGTGAGGGTCTGGGTGAGCGTCGCCATCTCCCCCATCGTCATCAGCTTTTTGATCACCTCGGCCGGGGCCAGCCCCAGCGACTCGGCGACCTCGCGCACGGTTGCGCCGGAGTTGACCTTGGTCGCCTCCGGCTCGACCGGCGTCGCCGGACCCATCGGCGGCTCCTCCAGCAACGGCCGGCGACGGCGCCCACCACGGCGGCGGGGCGGGCGCTGTGGCGGCGGCCCGCCCATCTGATCGCGGCGAGCGGCCTGGGAATCGATGACCACGCGGCGTTTTTTGGCAGCGCCACCGCCACCGCCGGCGCCGCCCTGCTGAGGACTGCCGGCGGGACGAACGGGCTTGGTCGAAGTCGGGGCTTTGGCCGCCGGAGCGGCGGCTTTCGGTGGCGCGGCGGGTTTTTTGGCGGCGGGTGCCGCGGCCGCGGGTTGCTCGGGAGCGGCGGGAGCAGTGGCGGCGGGGCCCTTCCCGCCGTTGCTCTTGGCGGCGGCAATCGCCTTGGCGGCGGCCTCCTCGTCGACGCTCGACGCCGCGACTTTTGCGTCGACGCCGGCGGCTTTCAGCGCCGCAAGCACTTCCTTGCTGCTGAGGTCGTTCGCTTTCGCGATCTCGTGAACCCGCTTCTTAGCCACTAAGCCTGCTCAGCCTCCTCGGCGACCGGCTCGGAGCCGGACCCGGTCTCGGGCCCGACTGCCTCCTCGGCGATCTCCTCTTCGATGGCCTCCTCGACCAGCTCCTCCTCGACCGCCTCGACGAACTCGGCCGAGGCGCGGTCGACGATCTCGGTGACCTGGGCCTCGTCGCCGTCGGGGTCGGCGAGGATCGCCACCTCCGGCTCGGAGACATTGGCGAGGACCGCGACCTGGCTGGTCTCGAAGCGGGTCAGCGCCTGGTGCGAGGGCAGGCCGCAGTAGGTGGAGCCGGGGACAGCCGCGTTGGGGCAGCGGCGGCCGTTGGAGAGGACCGCCATGCAGCGGCCGTCGGACTGCTCTTCGCCCTCGTACTCGACCTCGGTGTCCTCGGAGGCGAACTCGGTCTCGGATTTGATGTCGACGCGCCAGCCGGTCAGGCGGGCGGCGAGGCGGGCGTTCTGGCCGTCGCGGCCGATCGCCAGCGAGAGCTGGTCGTCGGGCACGATCACGGTCGCCTGGCGCTCCTCGTCGTCGACGATGACCTCGCGCACACGGGCCGGGGAAAGAGCTTTGGCGACGAAACGGGCGGGCTCGTCGTTGTGGGGAATGATGTCGATCTTCTCGCCGCGCAGCTCGGAGACGACCATCCGTACCCGCGAGCCGCGCGGGCCGACGCAGGCGCCGACCGGGTCGACCCCGTCGGCGTGGGAGACGACGGCGATCTTCGAGCGGTAGCCGGGCTCGCGGGCGACGCCGACGATCTCGACCAGCTTGTCGGCGATCTCCGGGACCTCGAGCTCGAACAGGCTCTTGATCAGCTCGGGGCTGCGGCGGGAGACGACGATCGCCGGGCCTTTGGTCGAGTCGGAGACGTCGGTGATGACCGCCTTGACCCGCATCCCGTGGTCGTAGCGCTCGTTGTAGACCTGCTCGGACTTGGGCAGCAACGCCTCGACCCGCTCGCGCAGCTGGACCAGCGTGTAGCGCTTGTCGGACTGCTGGATGATGCCGGTGATCAGCTCGCCGACCCGGTCCTGGTACTCGTCGTACATCATCTGCCGCTCGGCCTCGCGGATCCGCTGCAGGATCACCTGCTTGGCGGTCTGGGCGGCGATCCGGCCGAAGTCTTCGGGGGTGACGTCGCGGGTCTCGATCTGGTCCTCATAAGGAGCGATCATCTCCGGGTCCAGCTCGGGATCCTCGGGCTCGCGCATTTCGCCGGTCTCGGGATCGACCTCGGGCTCCTCCTGCAGCTCGGCGGCCTCGGCCAGCAGCTTCTCCTCCAGCTCCGGCGGCAGGATCAGTTCGAAGACGAGGAAGTCGCCGGTTTCGTGGTCGAGGTCGACGCGGGCGTATTTGGCGGCGCCGGGAGTCTTCTTGTAGGCCGAGAGGAGGGCGTCCTCGAGGGCGTCCATCAGCGTGTCGGCGGAGATTCCCTTCTCTGCCTCGAGCGCTTTGACTGCGTCGACGATCTCCTTGCTCACTGAAGCGGCTCCTTGGTCTCGGAAGTGGTGCTGGGGCGGCGGTACTTGGGACCCGGCGAGGAAACCTCGAGCGAGTAGTCGACCAGCAGGTGGTTGAGGTGCTTGGTGACCTGTTCGCAGAGGGCCAGATCGACGCCACCGGGGTGGTCGATGAAGATGCGCAGCGACTCGTTGCCCGGGCGCTCCACGGCGACCAGGTCGAGCTCCGAATCGAGGTCGGAAAGTTGCTGCTGAATGTTCTGCTGAAGGTCGGTCATGTCTGGTTCGGGCGTAAAAAAAGTGGGCCAGGCCCACTTCTCGATACTGCGAAACGTTGAAAAGCTGAAATCAGTATAGCTCCGACCGCCGCTCGGCCGGACTGGCTTGGCGCAGCTGCTCCACGCGATCGAGGATCGCCTCGGCGACCACGTCCTTGGATGCCCGGGGAACGTGGGTCTCGCCGTCGGCTTCGACCAGGGTCACCGCGTTCTCGGCACTCTCGAAGCCGATCGTCGGGTCGGAGACGTCGTTGAGGACGATCAGGTCGGCCTTCTTGCGCCTCAGCTTGGCGCGGGCCCGCGCGATCGCGTCCCCCCCGTGCTCGGCGGCGAAGCCGACGATGGTCTGGCGCGGGGTCTTGCTCGGCGGCCAGGGAGGCGAGGATGTCCTCGGTCGGCTCCAGCTGCAGATCGAGGCCGTCCTGGCGCTTCAGCTTGCCGGTGGCCACCTCGACGGGGCGGAAGTCGGCCGGCGCCGCGGCCATCAGCAGGACCTGGGTGGCGGCGAACTCGTCGCGCGCCGCCCGCTGCCAGCTCGGCGCCGGTCTCGACGTCGATGCGGCGGACGCCGGCCGGCGCGGGCAGGGCGACGTTGGCGGCGATCAGGGTCACCTCGGCGCCGCGCCTGGCGGCGGCGGTGGCGAGGGCGATGCCCATGCGGCCGCTGGAGCGGTTGCCGATGAAGCGGACCGGGTCGATCGGCTCGCGGGTGCCGCCGGCGGTGACCAGGACCCGCAGTCCGTCCCAGGGTCGCTCGCCGCCCGGGAGGGCGGCCTCGACCCGGGCCAGCAGGCGGCTCGGGATCGGGCAGGCGGCCGCGGCCGATACTCGCCGCGCGAGGCGAGCTTGCCCTCGTCGGGCTCGATCACCTCGACCCCGCGCTCGCGCAGGGTCGCCAGGTTCGCCTGGGTCGCCGCGTCGGCGTACATGCGGTCGTTCATCGCCGGCGCCACCAGGCGCGGCGCCGCGCAGGCGAGGAAGGAGGTGGTCAGCATCGAGTCGGCGATGCCGGCGGCCAGCTTGGCGATCGTGTTGGCCGAGGCCGGGGCGACCAGGAAGGCGTCGCAGTTGGCGGCCAGCTCGAGGTGGCCGATCGGGTCGTGGCCGGGCTCGCCGTCGCCGGGGAAGGCGCCGCGCATCGGGTCGCGCTCGAACTCGGAGATCAGGACCGGGGCGCCGACGATCCCCTCGAAGGAGGCGGCGCCGACGAAGCGGGTCGCGGTCTCGGTCATCAGCACGCGGACGCCGTGGCCGGCGAGCGTCGCCAGCCGGGCCAGCTCCAGCGACTTGTAGGCGGCTATCCCACCACTCACACCAAGCAGGATTCTGGCCATCGGCTGCCTCCCGTGAGAGGGCTCGAAGCGCTGGGCGCTAGGAGCGGTACTCGTATTTGAGCTTGCCCTCGGCAAGCTCTTCCAACGCCATCGTGAGGTAGTTCCTCTCGGCGTTGACCTCGACCATCGGCGGCGGGTACTCGCCGAAACCGCCCTCTCCGAGGTTGTGGAAGTAGCTGTTGATCTGACGCGCCCGCTTGGCCGAAACGACGACGGCGGCGTAATGCGAGTCAGCGTGCTCGAGAAGCTTGTCTACGCGTGGTTTAATCATTGGCCGGGGAGTCTAGTGATAGACCGAGCTCGGCGCGCACGATCCCCTCCAGCTCGGCCGCGGCACGGCTCGAGATCGTCGTTGACGACGGTGTGGGCGAACTCGTCCTGGGCCGCCATCTCCTGCTCCGCCACCTCGAGCCGGGCGTCGATCGCCTCGGGGGCGTCGGTGCCGCGGGCGTCGAGGCGCTCGCGCAGCACCGCCGGAGTCGGGCGGGGCGATGAAGACCTGGATCGACTCCCGCATCGCCGCCCGCACCTGGCGCGCTCCCTGGACCTCGATCTCGAGCACGACCGAGTGCCCGGCGGCGAGCCGGCGCTCGACCTCGGTTCGCAGCGTCCCGTAGCGGTTGCCGCTGTAGGTGGCGAACTCGAGGAAGTCTTCGCGCCGCATCCGCTGCTCGAATTCCTCGGGCGAGAGGAAGTGGTAATCGCGCCCGTCGACCTCGCCCTCGCGGGGTGCGCGGGTCGTGGCCGAGATCGAGAGCTCGAGGTCGGGCAGGCGCGCCAGTAGTTCCCTGATCAGGGTTCCCTTGCCGACGCCCGAGGGGCCGGTGATGACGAAGACTTTGCGACATGCGGCCGCGGATACTGACCGGCGCAGCGGTCGTCTAGCGGCGCAGAAGGGAGACCAGCTCGGTGCGCTGGCGCTCGGAGAGGCCGCCGATCGTCTTCGAGGGCGAAATCCGGCACTGGTTGAGTATTCGATTGGTCTTCACCCGTCCGTACTTGGGGACGGCGAGGAGCATGTCGAAGACCTTGGCGGTCAGCACGTACTCGGGCGGGTCGAGCAGGATCGCGTGGATGCTCGCCCGGTTCGCCTTCAGGTCCTTCTTCAGTTTGGCCCGGGCGGTGCGGATGTCGTTCGCTCGTTTGAGCGCCTCCATCCTCTGATCCAGGGACCGCTCGGGGGCGGCGGCTGAAATCTTGACTGGCGGGGCGGGCATCTGCGCGGCGAGTATAGCCGCGGCTCGAACCGGTGCAAGTGGCCGAGACCCAATTCAGCCTAAATTCACCTCAACCTCTACTTGAGGTCGAGTACTGGCGTAGCCGCCGACTCCCGCCGAAGCGGCCCCGACAAGCTCCGCGGCGACCCGCGAGCCGGCCCGCGGGTCGCGGAAATTCTCCGTCCCGACCGCCACCAGGCTCGCTCCGGCGGCGAGAAATTCGCGCGCGTCGGCGCCGCAGGCGATCCCGCCCATGCCGATCGCCGGCAGGCTGACGGCGGCGCTGACGGCGCGCAGCTGCTGCAGCGCGATCGGGCGCACCGCCGGGCCCGAGAGCCCGCCGTGGCCCGCCGCCAGGGCCGGGGCGCCGCTGACCGGGTCGACCGCGCTCGCCTTCAGGGTGTTGATCAGCGAGACCGCGTCCGCCCCGCCCTGCTCGGCGGCGACCGCGACCGCGGCGGGGTCGGCGACGTTCGGGGTCAGCTTGACGATCAGCGGCTTCGCGGTCAGCGGCCGCAGCGCTTCCAGCAGCGCCTCGGTCTCCGCCGGCTGCTCGCCGACGATCAGGCCGGAGTGGACGTTGGGGCAGGAGACGTTGAGCTCGATCGCCGCGACCTCGTCCCGCTCCCCCACCGCTTCGACCAATCGAGAGAATTCCTCGCGGTCGGTCGCCATCACCGAGACGATCAGCGGCACCGGCAGCTCGGCCAGCTGCGGCAGATCCTCGGCGAGGAAGCCCTCGAGGCCCTTGTTCGGCAGGCCGATCGAGTTGAGCATCCCGGCCGGGGTCTCCCAGATCCGCTGCGGAGCGTTGCCGGCCCGCGGCTCCGGCGTGATCGTCTTCGAGACGAAGGCGGCGAAGGGGAAGTCCTCGAGCAGCGCGTCGCCGAAGACCCGGCGGGCGGCGATCGCGTCGTAGGTCCCCGAGGCGTTGATCACCGGGTGGGCGAGAGAGATCCCGCAGAAGTCAGGCATGGGTCACCGCGGCGACCTGCTCGCCGCGCGACGACCGGGCCCGTCGACGCAGAGGCGCATGTAGCCGCCGTCGGGCTTGGGCACGGCGCAGCCGAAGCAGGCGCCGTAGCCGCAGGCCATCGGCGACTCCAGCGCCAGCTCGCAGGCGACGCCGCGCTCCGCGCACAGCGCCCGCACCGCCTCCAGCATCGCCGGCGGGCCGCAGGAGTAGACGACGGCGCTGGCGGCGTCGTCGCCGGCGAGCATCGTCGCCAGCAGGTCGGTGACGTAGCCGCGGTGGCCACGGTGGCCGTCCTCGCTGGCGAGGCGGACCTCGCAGAGGTCGCCGCCGGAGCCGAAGAAGATCTCAAGGCCGCCGGAGTGGATCTCGGTCGCGGAAGCCGAGCAGGACGCGCGGGGGGACGCCGCGCTCGGCGAAGCGGCGGCGCAGCAGGGCCAGCGGGGCGACGCCGATGCCGCCGCCGACCAGGATCGCCCCGGCGGCGCCGTGGCTGACCTCGCGCGGCTCGGCGAAGGCGTTGCCGAGCGGCCCGGTGACCCAGACCCCCTCCCCCGCCGCCAGCTCGCAGAGCCGGTCGGTGCCGGGGCCGACGCCCTCGACCAGGAAGTCGAGCCGGACGCCGCCGGCGGCGGGGCCGGTCTCGGCGACCGAGATCGCCCGCGGCAGGAACGGCCTCTCTCCCGCGCCAGCCCAGTTCGTCGCTGCGGCCAGCATGTAGAACTGGCCCGGCAGCGGCTCCGGCCCCTCGCGGTCGAGCAGCGAGAAGACGCGGTAGCCGCCGGAGGCCCTGTTCTCGCCGACCTCGCAGAGCCGCCGGCCGAAAGGTGCGCCAGAAGCCGCCCCCGGACGCGGAAGCGGAGGCGGGGGCGGATGCATCAATGGTTCCTTTCCGCCCCCGCGAGAGCAGAGGAGGCGGCGCCATGTATCTCCTGGATGCTGCGCACCTCGGCGTCGCCCTGCTTGCCGGCGGCGATCGCCCGCGCCGCCGCGGTGGCGCCGGTCATCGTCGTCACGCAGGGGATGCCGTGGCGGACCGCGGCGGTGCGGATCTCGTAGCCGTCGGCGCGGGCGCCGGAGCCGGTCGGGGTGTTGATGACGAGGTCGCAGCGGCGCTCCTCGATCAGGTCGACGACGTGCGGCGAGCCCTCGCCGAGCTTGTTGATCCGGGTCACCGGCACGCCCATCCGCTCGATCGCCTGGGCGGTGCCGCCGGTCGCGATCACCTCGAAGCCGAGGTCGTGGAAGCGGGCGGCGAGCTGGGTGGCGGCGGGCTTGTCGGTGTCGGTGACGGTGATGAAGACCGAGCCCTCCTCCGGCAGCGTCACGCCGGCCGCCGCCTGGGCCTTGCCGAAGGCGGTCGGGAAGTCGGCGGCGATGCCCATCACCTCGCCGGTGCTCTTCATCTCCGGGCCCAGCACCGAGTCGGCGCCGGCGAAGCGGGCGAAGGGCAGCACCGCCTCCTTGACGCTGACGTGCTCCGGCGGGCCGTCGGGGAGCTCCTGGTCGGCGAGGTGCTCGCCCAGCATCAGGCGGGCGGCCATCTTCGCCAGCGGCACCCCGATCGCCTTGGAGACGAAGGGGACCGTGCGCGAGGCGCGCGGGTTGGCCTCGATCACGTAGAGCTCGCCGCCGGCGACCCCGTACTGGATGTTGAGCAGGCCGACGACGCCGAGCTCGAGCGCGATCCGCTCGGTCGTCGCGCGGATCTCCTCCAGCATCTCCTCGCCGAGGCTGAGCGGCGGGATCACGCAGGCGGAGTCGCCGGAGTGGACGCCGGCCTCCTCGACGTGCTGCATGATCCCGGCGACCCAGACCTGCTCGCCGTCGGCCAGGGCATCGACGTCGACCTCGATCGCGTTCTCGAGGAAGCGGTCGAGCAGCAGCGGGTGCTCCTGATCGGCCTTGACGTGGGCCTTGAGATAGGCGTTGAGGTCGTCGGTCGAGTAACAGATCTCCATCGCCCGGCCGCCGAGCACGAAGGAGGGACGGACCAGCAGCGGGAAGCCGACCTCTTCGGCGACCGTCGCCGCTTCCTCGGCCGAGAGCGCGGTTCCGTAGGGCGGGTGCTTGATCCCGAGCCGGCGCAGCAGGGCGCCGAACTGGCCGCGGTCCTCGGCCAGGTCGATCGCGTCGACCGGGGTGCCGAGCAGCGGCACGCCCGCCTCTTCGAGGGTGCGGGCCAGCTTCAGCGGCGTCTGGCCGCCGAACTGGACGATCACGCCCTCCGGGTTCTCCTGCTCGCAGACGGCCAGCACGTCCTCGGCGGTCAGCGGCTCGAAGTAGAGGCGGTCGGAGGTGTCGTAGTCGGTGGAGACCGTCTCCGGGTTGCAGTTGATCATCACCGCGTCGCGGCCGAGCTCGCGGGCGGTCATCGCCGCGTGCACGCAGCAGTAGTCGAACTCGATCCCCTGGCCGATCCGGTTCGGGCCGGCGCCGAGGATGACGACCGAGTCGCGCTCGCCGCGGCGGACCTCGGAGGCGGGCGGTGAGCCATCGTGGCGTGGGCGCTCGTGCGCCGGAGTAGTAGTAGGGCGTCGCCGCCTCGAACTCGGCGGCGCAGGTGTCGACCGCCTTGTAGGTGCGGACCAGGCCCTCGGTGCCGTCGCCCTCGCTCGCCAGCGCCTCCAGCTCGCGCAGGAACCAGCGATCGACCAGGCAGGCCTCGTGCACCGCCTCGACGCCGATGCCGCGGCGGAAGGCCTCGAGGATCAGGTCGAAGCGCTCGGCGCAGGGCTTCTCGATCGCGATCAGCAGCTCCGCTTCGGTGGCGGGCGCGTCGGGTTCGGAGTCGAGCTCGCGCGAGCGCATCGCCTTGGCGAAGGACTCGCGGAAGGTGCGGCCGATCGCCATCGCCTCGCCGACGCTCTGCATGTAGGTCGAGAGGCGGCCGTCGGCGCCGGGGAACTTCTCGAAGGCGAAGCGCGGGATCTTGGTGACGACGTAATCGATCGTCGGCTCGAAGGAGGCCGTCGTCTCCTGGGTGATGTCGTTGGGGATCTCCTCCAGCGCGTAGCCGACCGCCAGTTTCGCCGCCATCTTCGCGATCGGGAAGCCGGTCGCCTTCGAGGCCAGCGCCGAGGAGCGGGAGACGCGCGGGTTCATCTCGATCACGGCGATCTCGCCGTCCTCGGGGTTGACCGCGAACTGGACGTTGGAGCCGCCGGTCTCGACCCCGATCGCCCGGATCACCTCGATCGCGACGTCGCGCAGGTCCTGGTAGAGCGGGTCGGTCAGCGTCTGCGCCGGCGCCACCGTGACCGAGTCGCCGGTGTGGACGCCCATCGGGTCGACGTTCTCGATCGAGCAGATGATCACGACGTTGTCGTTGCGGTCGCGCATCACCTCGAGCTCGAACTCGCCCCAGCCGATCACCGACTCCTCGACCAGGACCTGGTTGATCGGGCTGGCGGCGAGGCCCTCGCTGACGACCTGACGCAACTCGGTCTCGGCGCGGCCGATGCCGCCGCCCTGGCCGCCCATCGTGAAGGCCGGGCGGACGATCGCCGGCAGGGTGATGCGGCCGTCGGCGAGGCCCTCCTCGACCTCGGCCAGGGTCTCCACGGTGATCGACCAGGGGATGCGGATCCCGGCCTCGTTCATCGTCGTGCGGAACTCCTCGCGGTCCTCGGCGCGGTTGATCGCGGCGGCGTCGGCGCCGATCAGCTCGACCCCGAACTTCTCCAGGGTGCCGTCCTCGTGCAGGCTCATCGCCAGGTTCAGCGCCGTCTGGCCGCCAAGGGTTGGCAGCAGCGCGTCGGGGCGCTCCTTTTCGATGATCTTGGTCACCGGCCCTGGCAGCAGCGGCTCGATGTAGGTGGCGGTGGCGAACTCGGGGTCGGTCATGATCGTCGCCGGGTTCGAGTTGACCAGCACGACTTCGTAACCCTCCTCGAGCAGCACCTTGCAGGCCTGGACGCCGGAGTAGTCGAACTCGGCCGCCTGGCCGATCACGATCGGCCCGGAGCCGATCAGCAAAATCTTCTGGATGTCGTCTCTACGCGGCATGCGTCCTTTCGGCTAGGCCGGGTCCCCCGCCAGCGACAAAAACCGATCGAACAGGTGGCGGGCGTCGTGCGGGCCGGGACCGGCCTCGGGGTGGTACTGGACGGTGGCGCCGGCGACGTCACGCAGGACCAGGCCCTCGACCGTGCGGTCGTAGAGGTTGAGCTGGGAGAGCTCGGCGACGCCGAAGTCGGTCTCCCAGCGCACCGCCTCGTCGCCCTCGATCCGCGGCTCGCCGCCGGGTCCGGCAACGGCGAAGCCGTGGTTCTGCGAGGTGATGTCGATCCGCCCCGTCTCCAGATCCTTGACCGGGTGGTTGGCGCCGCGGTGGCCGAAGGGCAGCTTGTAGGTCTCGAGGCCGACGGCGCGGCAGAGCAGCTGGTGGCCGAGGCAGATGCCGAAGACCGGCTTGCTGCCGACGATCTCGCGGACGGTCTCGACGACGTAGTCGAGCGCCGCCGGGTCGCCGGGGCCGTTGGCGAGGAAGACGATGTCGGGGTCCTCGGCGAGGATCTCGGCCGCGGAGCTGGTGCAGGGCAGCAGGGTCAGCTTGGCGCCGTGCTCGCGCAGCTGGCGGACGATGCTCAGCTTGATCCCGGTGTCGATCCCGACCACGTGCGGGCCGTCGCCGTCGAAGCGGACCGGCTCCGGCGGGGTGACGGTGCGGGCGAGGTCGGCGCCGTCCATCGCCGGCTCGGCGGCGATCCGCTCGCGTGCCTCGGCCTCGGCGGTCGCGGCCGGGAAGATCCCGCCGCGCATGGCGCCGCGGTCGCGGATGTGGCGGACCAGGGCGCGGGTGTCGACGCCGGTGATCGCCGGCACGCCGCAGTCCCCGAGCCAGTCGAGCCAGCCGCCCTCGGCGCTGGCGACGTCCTCGCGGTTCTTGGCGTCGCGCATGACGACGCCGCGGGCATGGACGCGGTCGGACTCCATCGCCGCCGCGCTGACGCCGTAGTTGCCGATCAGCGGGTAGGTGAAGACGATGATCTGGCCGGCGTAGGAGGGATCGGTGACCGACTCCTGGTAGCCGGTCATAGCGGTGTTGAAGACGACCTCGCCGGTGACCGCACCCTCGTGGCCACAGGCGAGCCCGTCGAGACGGGTCCCGTCCTCGAGCAGCAGATAGGCGTCGCTCATCCCGCGACTCCGAGGCTGAAGCTGCGCAGGCGGAAGGCGACCTGGCCGGCGGCGATGGTGACCATCACCCTGCCGGTCAGGGTCTTGCCGGCGCACCAGGAGTTTTCCGAGCGGCTCTCGTAGCCCTCCTCCCCCACCGTCCACTCTGTGGCGAGGTCGCAGAGGGCGACGTTGGCCTCCGAGCCGGGCGCCAGGCTGGGCCGCTCGATCCCGAAGGGGGCGGCGCCGCCCGCCATCCGCTCGACCAGCAGGCCGAGCCCGATCGTCCCCGGCAGGACCAGCTCGGTGTGGAGCGCGGAAAACGCCGTCTCCAGGCCGGTCACGCCCATCGCCGCCTGCTCGAAGGGGACGTCCTTTTCCTCCGCCTGATGGGGGGCGTGGTCGGTGGCGACGCACTCGATCGTGCCGTCGCGCAGGGCCTCGATCAGCGCCTGGCGGTCGGACTCGCGGCGCAGCGGCGGGTTCATCTTGAAGCGGTGGGGATCGAGGCTGCGGACCTCCTCGTCGGTGAGGCAGAGGTGATGCGGACTGGCCTCGGCGCTGATCTGCACGCCGGCGGCCTTGGCGGCTCGCACGACCTCGACCGACTCCGCCGCGGAGAGGTGCTGGACGTGGATGCGGGCGCCCTCGTAGGCGGCGAGGGCGGCGTCGCGGGCGATCATCGTCGACTCCGAGACCGAGGGGATGCCGGCCAGCCCCAGGGCCGCCGAGACCGGGCCCTCGTGCATGACGCCGTCGCCGGAGAGCTCCGGATCCTCCTCGTGCAGGGCGATCGTGCCGCCGCAGAGCCGCTGGTACTGGAGCGCGCGCAGCATCACCCGGGCGCTGACGATCGGCAGGCCGTCATCGGAAAAGCCGACGGCGCCGGCCTCGCGCAGTTCGACCATCTCGGTCAGGTCCTTGCCTGCCATCGCGCGGGTGACGGTCGCGAGAAAGCCGACCGGGACCGAGGCACCGGTACGGGCCTGCTCGCGCAGGGCGGAGATGTCGGCGGCGGTGGAGACGGGCGGCTCCGTGTTCGCCATCGCCAGAATCCCGCAGTAACCGCCCGCGGCGGCGGCGCGGGTCCCGGTTTCGACGTCCTCTTTGTGCTCGTGGCCGGGGGTGCGGAGGTGGACATGGGGGTCGAAGAAGGCCGGGAAGGCGTGCATCCCCTCGGCCTCGACGACCTCGGCGCCGTCGGCGGCGCCGGCCCCGGGCGCCGCCAGCTCGGCGATCTCGCCGTCGCGGATGACGACGTCGTGGACGCCGTCGATGCCGGCGACGGGGTCGAGCACGGTCGCCCGGCGCAGGATCAGGTTGGCCTCCTCGCCGGGGCGGACGTCGAGAGTGTCGGTGAGGCTCATGCCGGCTGTCCGATCGGGGTCGGCCGGGCCGCGCCCTCGCCCACCGGTGCCGGCCGCTCGCCTCCGGCCAACAGCTCGTAGAGGATCGCCATCCGCACGACCAAGCCGGCAGTGACCTGCTCGGCGATCAGCGACTGCGGCGAGTCGATCGCCTCGCCGGAGAGCTCGACGCCGCGGTTGACGGGGCCGGGATGCATCAGCAGCTGGCGCGGGTTGAGCTTGCGGGTGTCGATCTGGAAGGTCGCCGCGTACTCGCGCAGCGAGGGGACGAAGCTCTCACTCATCCGCTCCTGTTGCATCCGCAGCGCGTAGACGACCTCGGCCTCGCCGATCCGCTCCAGCGAGTGCGAGACCTCGCAGCCGAGCTCCTCGATCCCGCGCGGAATCAGCGTCGGCGGGCCGCAGACGGTGACCTCGGCACCCATGCGCTGGAAGGCGATCAGGTTGGAGCGGGCGACGCGGCTGTGGAGGACGTCGCCGACGATCCAGATCCGCGTGCCCTCCAACGAGCCGAGGCGGCGGCGCAGGGTGTAGACGTCGAGCAGCGCCTGGCTCGGGTGCTCGTGCTTGCCGTCGCCGGCGTTGACGACCGCCGCCGCGGTCCAGCCGGCGACCATCTGGGCGGCGCCGGCGTAGGGATGGCGGATCACGATCGCGGCCGGGTCGTAGGCGGAGAGGGTGGCGACGGTGTCCTTCAGCGACTCGCCCTTGTCGACCGAGGAGCCGGCGGCCTTGACCGAGACGAGATCGGCCGAGAGCCGCTTCGCGGCCAGCTCGAAGGAGCTGCTGGTGCGGGTGCTCGACTCGTAGAACAGGGTGACGACGGTGCGGCCGCGCAGGGTCGGCACCTTTTTGATGTCGCGGCGGCCAACCTCGGCGAAGCTCTCGGCGCGGTCGAGAATCGCCTCGATCTGCTCGCGGGAGAGTTGCTCGATTGCCAACAGGTGCTTCACGCGATCGCCTCCTCTCGGGCGCCCGAGATCGTCACCCGGTCCGCCCCATCGCTCTCTTCAAGACTGACGTTGACCCGCTCCTCGCGCGCCGTCGGCAGGTTCTTGCCGACGTAGTCGGGGCGGATCGGCAGCTCGCGGTGGCCGCGGTCGCAGAGCACGGCGAGCTGGACCCGGCGCGGCCGTCCGTAGTCGAAGAGGGCGTCGATCGCCGCCCTCACCGTGCGGCCGGTGAAGAGGACGTCGTCGACCAGCACGACGGTGCGGTCGCCGAGGTCGAAGTCGACGTGGGAGGCGTGGACGACCGGCTGCGTGTCGGGCGCCTTGGCGCCGACGTCGTCGCGGTAGAAGGAGATGTCGAGGTCGCCGATCGGCAGCTGGGCCTCGGTCAGCTCGCCGAGCAGGACGTGTAGGCGGCGGGCGAGGATGGCGCCCCGCGTGTGGATGCCGACGATGGCGAGATCGGCGGAATCGGGATTCTTCTCGACGATCTCATGGGCGATCCGCCGCAGCGTCCGCCTCAGGTCGTCGTGCTCCAGCACGATCTTCTCAGCCACTCGTTTGCTTCCTTCCTGGCCTCACGGGACCGGGTTAAAGGACGGCCGCAGCGTAGCACTGGCGGAGGCGGGTCCGGTACGGCCTCGCCCTCACGAACTGCGGGGAGGGTCTGCCGGAGGAGGCTCCGGTACCGCCTCGCCCTCACGAACTGCGGGAGGTTCGGTTGAGGCGGTACCGGAGCCTCCTCTGTCGCGGGCTCCGTTGGGGATGAGTTCGGGGTATCCGCGCTCGGGGAAGGGGATCTCGATCGTGTCGAAGTCTTTGGGGGCGACGGTGGGTTCGTAGACCTCCTGAGCCTCTTCGAGGACCTTGCCGACGTGGTAGCGGGAGGAGATGTGGACCAGGGCCAGCATCTTCACGTGGGCCTCGCGGGCCACCGCGGCGGCCTGGCCGACCGTGGAGTGCCCGGTTTCGGCGGCGCGCTGTACCTCCTCCTCGGCGAAGCTGGCGTCGTGAATGAGCAGCTCGGCGTCGGCGGCGGCGGCGACCGTGGCGGGACAGGGCGCGGTGTCGCCGGTGAGGACGACGGTGCGGCCGGGACGGTTGGCGCCGACCACGTCGGCCGGGCTCACCGGGCCTGCATTCCCCTGTGCCTCCTCCCCACGCTGGAGCGCCGCAAAGGCAGGCCCTTCGGGGACGCCGAGGCGCTTGGCGGCCTCGACGTCGAAGCGCCCCGGACGCTCGTCCTCGACCAGGGCGTAGCCGTAGGCGCGGGCGCTGTGGGCGACCTCGAACGACTGGATCTCGTAGTCGTCGTGGGGCACGGTCTCGCCTGGGGCCAGCTCGCGGAGATCGAGGTCGAAGCCGATCCGGCCGACGATCGGCTTCAGGATCGAGAAGAGCTCGCGCAGGCCCGGTGGGCCGTGGATCCTCAGGGGCCGCTCGCGGTCGGTCAAGTCGTAGGTCTTCAGTAGGCCCGGCAGGCCGAGGATGTGGTCGGCGTGGAAGTGGGTGAGGTAGATCTCGTCGACCTGGGTGAGGCCGAGGGAGCGCTGCATCTGCCGCTGCGTCCCTTCGCCGCAGTCGAACATCAGCCGCTCCCCCCCACGCGAGATCAGCACGCATGCGGTCGAGCGCCGCGCCGACGGCACCGAGCCGCCGGTCCCGAGAAATATCGCCGAGAGATCCACGGCGGCGAGCCTACGCGACCGCCCCCGATTGGGCGCGACTAGACTGGCCGCCTGAGCGCCCGTAGCTCAGCTGGATAGAGCGCTTCCCTCCGGAGGAAGAGGCCACAGGTTCGAATCCTGTCGGGCGCGTAGTCGCGGTGCCGCTAGGCGGTCTGGAAGCGGGCGCGCCACTCGTCGCGGTCGAACTTCGCCGGCTCGGTCTCGGCCAGGAAGCGCTCCAGGGTGGCGGCGAAGCGGGTCGGCTCCTCCACCTGGGGCAGGTGGCCGACGCCGTCGAAGATCTCGATGCGGCTGCCGGGCAGGATCGCGTGGGCGTCCTCGGCGTGGCTGACCGGGATGATCGGGTCGCGCGAGCCCCAGAGGATCAGGATCGGCAGGGCGTCGGCGAGGTAGAGGCGGTCCCCGGCGGCGATCCGCTGGCCGCCGGCGCCGACCACCGAGCGCAGGGTGGCGAGGAAGGCGGCGCGGCGCTGCGGCTGCGCAAGCGAGGCGTAGCCGCGGGCCACCTCGGCGACGTCGGCGCTGGGGCGCAGGCCGATCGCTCCCAGCCCGCGGCCGAGGGCCGAGCCGATCTGCGTTCCCACGGCCGCCGTGGCGGCGATGAAGAGGTCGGCGCCGGGGAGGGCGGCGGCGCGCAGGACCAGGCTGACATCGGGGCCGAGGCCGCCGCTGGAGACCAGGATCAGCCGCTCGACCAGCTCCGGAAACTGGTAGGTGAACTGCATCGCGATGCCGCCGCCCAGCGAGTGGCCGGCCAGCGTGGCGCGGTCGTGGCCGAGGGCGAGCAGGAGGTCGCGCAGGCCCGCCGCCAGCGATCCGAGCGAGTAGTCGCCGCCGCCCGGCTCCGACTCGCCGTGGCCCGGCAGATCGGGGGCGATCACGGTGTGGGTGCGAGCCAGCGGCTCGATCACCGGGCGCCAGTTCTCGCAGCTCCCGGCCATGCCGTGGACGAGCAGCAGGACAGGGCCGGTGCCGGCCTGCAGATAGGTCACCGAACGGCCGTGGACCAGAACCGTCCTGGTCTCGACCTGGCTTACTCGCAGGGGCGTGGGCTTGGCTGCCACTCCCCCACGGTACCCGCCGCCGTCGGCGCCCCGGGCCGATCGTCGCGAGCCGGGCCTCGATTCCAATACTGTCGCGCCCGTGACCGCGCCGCCACAGGACAGCCGCCCTCCGCGCGGGGCGCTGATCGTGATCGCCGTCGGGCTGCTGGCCTGCCTCGCCGCCGCCCTGCTCACCACCGACAAGTCGAGCGGATCGGCTGCCCAGCTCGAATGGCTGCAGAAGACGCCCCTCCCCGATTCCAGGGCGGTCGCGGTGCCGGGGGGCACGGAGGAGATGCGCCTGACCGAAGCCGGCATCCGGGCGACCGGCGTCAACGTCAGCGGCTACGGGCTCTACCGCGCCGCGGCGGTGCTCAGGATCGAGGCCGGCGCGCCGGTGGGCGGGGCTCGGATCCTCTGTTCGATGCAGGCCCCCGGCGGCAGCGAAGTCGCCCAGACCCCCGGTTCGCGCGCCTCCTACCCGCGCTCCAGCGAAGAGCTGATCAAGCAGGGCGTGACCGACACCGTGCTGGTCGAGTTCAGCTCGCACGGGACCGATCTCGCCGTGCTCGAATTCGGCGACGCCTTCGAGATCGGGCCCAAGCGCGAAAGCTTCGCCAACGAGCGCGGGATCAAATTGGAATGGCCGCCCTACACGACCGGGCTGGAGCGCTGGGAATGGTTCCTCCCCCCCGGTCCTCCCTCGGAACCGCTGGAACTCGGGTTCGCGTCGGTCTGGAGGACCTCGAAGATCCCGGCCGCGAAGATCGCCTGCACCATCGCCACCAGCGCCGGCTCGGCCACCGTGCGCACCGCGGGCGCGCTGAGCAAAAGATCCGAACCGATCGCCGAATAGCCCGCGGCGGCTAGGCGGGCGCCAGGCCGATCTCGGGAGCGTCCTCGGGGCTGGCGGCGTTGCCGTCGCGCAACGGGTGGCGAACGGTCACCACGCCGTAGGCGAGATGGTCGTAGCCCTCCCTCGCAAGCTCCTCCGTCAGCTGTTCGTATTCCCTGCGAAGGGTCTTCTGCACGACGTTGCCGCGAACGTAGAAACGGCAGTCGGCTTTGCGCTTGAGCAGGGTGAGCGGCATCGGGTTCGCCTGCTCCTTTTTCCCGTTCACCCGCCAGAGCTTCTCCTCCGACCACAGCTTCCACTCCGTGCCGGCGCTGCCGAAACGGTCGCGGGCGTAGTCCGGGACCAGCCACGGTCCCGTGCGCCCCGAGCCGATGCTGTAGGTGAGAACCACGCAGCGCAGCTCACTGGAGTCGTCCAGCTGCCCGGCGAGGCCGTCGAACGCCTCCAGGAGGGCCACGGTCAGCTCGTAGCCGTAACGGCCGCCGTCGGCGCTGCGCGTGATCTTGTCGCGGTTTGGCACCAGGGCGAAGGGCATGTTCGCCAGCACGAGAACGCGCTCGTCGCTGCCCTGGGCGAAGACGGGAGGCAAGCCCTCGCGAATGTCACCGCTGCCCAGCGTCACCCCCTCGATTCCGTTCAGCACCGCGTTGATTCCCGCATAGGCGAGGGCGCGAGCGTTGCGGTCGAATCCGTAGCGGCGGACTCCCCCGCCCTTGTAACGGAGGAGGTTGTGGCCGCAGCCGGTGGCGGGGTCGACGATGCAGGTGGCCCAATCCATCAGGCCGCTTTCCTCACACGCCCTCATAACCAGGTCGCTCTCGTCGGAGAACGGAAACGCACGGATGCTCGGGTCGACCCAGAGGCCATCGGTGATGAAGACCTGATCCTCACAGAGGTTCACCTTCACCCGCAGGGCCTCATTCCGAACCAGCAGCAGCGACTCCAGCAACCACCGCTTGTGCGTGGAGGCGAAGGCGAGCGAGGGGTGAAGGCGAAAGAGATCGCCCGCGAACTGGCGCTCCTCGCCCCACGCCCCATACGTCGGATGGCGGGCGATCTCGGCCAGGGTGTCGCGCACCTCCGCCACCCTCTCGGGAAAGTCCTGCAGCCAGAGAAGCAGTTGGTTGAGATCGTCGAGGGTGATCGTCTCGGCGTGACCGGGACTGACGGCGAAGTCGGCCGCGGCCAGCGCGGTGTCGGCTTCGGCGCGAAGCTCGCGGGTCGGGTCCGCGCCCGCCGAGCGCAGGTACTGCAGGCGGTGCGCCTCGGGCATCTCGTCGAGCGACGCGTAGGGGACGATCAGCTGACCGGCGGAGAGGCCCCGCACTCGGCTCTCGAGCAGGTCGAAGTCCTCCCTGGTCAGCGCCCGCTTCTCGCTTCGCAGGAACTCCCTGACCTCGGCGCTGGCGTACTCGTTGCTCGACTCCTCCCAGGGATGGCGAGCCTGCGGCGCCCGCTGATCCTCGAGCCAGAAGAGCGGGTACGGCTGCCCGTCGAGGACACCCTTGAGCGGAGACCAGCCGACGTGCCAAACCGCGAGCCCGGAGCGAACCGGCAGCGCCAGGGCGAAGTGGACGAGGTCGAGCGAACAGACCACACGTCCCGGCGGAGCCCCCGCGGCGAGGCGAAAGCCGATGTCCATGTCCTGGCCGATGTAGTCGTTGACGGTGACCGGCACCGACGCCCCGGGACCCGTTTCGGGGTCGGACCGCCCGATGTCGTCCGGGATCAGCTCGATCCCGCCCTGGACGATCTGCACCGGCTTGTTGCGTAGCGGGAACCCAGCGGTCCACACACAGGCTCGAACTCCGAGACCCTCGGCGATAAAACGCTCGTCGGTGTCGTGGACCAGGCCGACGAACGCCCGCAGGGAGCTTTGCAGCGCCGCCTGCCGCTGCGCGGGGTCTTCGTAGACCAGCTCGGTGAAGAGAAGCTCGTCGCCGTTGATCTTCCACAGCTGCGGAGGGGGCATGATCCCCGCCTCGGACCCGGAGCGGGCGACCGTGACACGTTCCTTGAACGAGGCGATGAACTCCTGGAAGAAACTCTCGAATCGATTGGGCCAGGACTGGGCCGAAGCGACGCCCCCCGCCGGACCTCGATTCTTGTAAGAGGTACCACCGACGAGATCCACCGAGAAGAAGACACGAAGCTGGGTGGACCTATGCGCAGTGTCCTTCGGGTCGTTCTTCCGGCTCATCTTGTCGCCCCCGGTTCGCGGAATGACTCCAGGAATCCGAACCTACCCCGGGCGCAGACGCAATGGTGTGTGCTTTCGCACATACCATCCGCGGGCCGGCGACCCACAAACCACACTGTTTGACCTTGCTGGCGCCGGAAGGGCTACGGCGCGATCAGTAGCTCGGGGCCCTCGATGCCTTTGCCGACTTTGTTCAGTTTCGGGTTGGCGGGGGCGCCGGACATGCGGGACGGGTCCAGCGGCGCGCACATCGCCACCGCGTCCTCGACGCTGAGGTCGGGGCGCAGCCAGGCGGCTTCGGCCTCGGCGCTGGGCAGAATCGCCGGCATCCGGTCGTGGACCGGGGCGACGACCTCGTTCGGGGTGGTGGTGACGATCGTGCAGCTGTAGAGCCAGCCGTCGTCGAAGCCGCGATCCCCCTCGTCCGCCCACTCCTTGCGGGTGCAGATCCCCGCGAAGGCAAACGGCTCGCCGCCATCGACGGTGAAGCGCCAGGGCTGGCGGGGCTGCTTGGGATCCTCGGCCTTCATCCACTCATAGAAGCCGTCGGCGACGATCAGGCAGCGGTGGCGGAACTTGCCGACCAGCGGGCCGTAGGCCCGGCTGGAGGTCAGGTTCTCCGCTTTGGCGTTGATCATCCGGTAGCCGACCTTGAGGTCCTTGGCCCAGCGCGGCACGAGTCCCCAGCGCATCAGCCGCGCCTCGCGCTCGCCCTCCTCGGCCTCCTCGGGAACCGGCGAGGAGCGCACCGTCAGCACCTCCTGGGTCGGCGCGACGTTGAAGCGGCCGAGCCCTTTCGAGATCTTCGTCGCCCGCTCCTTGCTCGGCGCCGGCGCCTCGCCGTCGCCACCCCGCTCCAGAGCCTTCTCCAGCTCGACCTGGAAGCGGTCGGCGATCGTCTTCGTGTCTTTGGCCGTGACCGTGAATCGTCCGCACATCAGGGGCGCGCCTCCGGGTGGTTGCGGTACCACTCCAGGGTACGGGTCAGGCCCTCTTCGAGCCCGACCTCGGGGCGCCAGCCGGTCAGGCCGCGGAGCTTGGCGGAGTCGACGTACTGGCGGTCGATCTCGCCGGCCGGGTTGCCGGTGCCGTGGTATTCGGGGTCGAGGCCGGCGCCGGAGACGGCGGCGATCGTCTCCAGTACCTCGGCCACCGAGTGCGGCCGCTCGCCGCCGGCGTTGAAGGCCTCCCCCGCCGCCGGGCCGCCGGCGCCGACCGCGTGCTCGATCGCCAGGTAGGCGGCGACCGCGTCGTCGACGTAGAGGAAGTCGCGTTCGGGGCTGCCGTCGGAGCGGATCTGCGGGCGGCGGCCGTCGAGGACGGCGGCGGTCGCTTCCGGGACGAGGCGGGAGAAGTTGAGGTCGCCGCCGCCGTAGACGTTGGCGAAGCGGGTGACGGCGACCGGCAGGCCGTAGGCGGGGCGGTAGCTGAGCGCGATCACGTCGGCCGCGGCCTTGCTCGCCTCATAGGGGGAGGCCGGGCGCAGCTGCATGTCCTCGCGGTAGGGCAGCTCCTCGCTGGGGCCGTAGGCCTTGTCCGAGGAGGCGACGACGACCGCCGGGACGTCGGCGCGACGACAGGCCTCCAGAAGGGTCCAGGTGCCGAGCACGTTGGCCTCGAAGGTCGCCGCCGGATCGCTCATCGCCGGCCCGACCAGGGTCTGCGCCGCGAGATGGAAGACGACGTCGAACTCGCTCGCCTCAACCGTCGCGCCGACCCCTTGCGCGTCGCGGAGATCGGCCTCGACCAGCTCGATCTCCGGGGCCACTCCCTGCAGGGTCAGGCCGGAGAGCGGCGGCGGCGCCAGATCCAACACCGTGACCGAGTCGCCGCGCTCGAGCAGCGCCCGCGCCAGATGAGAGGCGACGAAGCCGTGGCCGCCGCTGACCAGAGCCCGCTTCACGGCGCCTCCACCTCGGCCGCGTCCCAGACCCGCCAGGGCGCGTCGCCGCTGGCCCAGAGGTCGTTCAGCACGACCGCGTCCTTGTAGGTGTCCATGCAGTCCCAGAAGCCCCCGTGGCGGAAGGCGCGCAGCTGATCGTCGCCGGCGAGCGCCTCCAGCGGCTCGCGCTCCAGCACGCTCTCCGCGCCGATGTAGGCGAGCGCCCCCGGCTCGAAGCAGAAAAAGCCGCCGTTGATCCAGTGCTCGCTGCGCGGCTTCTCGACAAACCCGGCGACGCGGTCGCCGTCGAGCTCGGCCACCCCCCACTGCAGGTGCGGCTGGACCACGGTCATCGTCGCCAGGCGCCCCTGGGCGCGATGGAACTCCAGCTGTCCATCGAGGTCGACGTCGGCCACGCCGTCGGCATAGGTGACGCAGAAGGTTCCGTCGCCAAGTCGCGCCCCGAGCCTGGCGATCCGCCCGCCGGTCGGCGTGTCGAGGCCGGTGTCGATGCACTCCACGGCGATGCCCTCGGGCCAGCGCTCGGCGGCGGCGAACTCCGCCACCGCCTCGCCCATGTAGCCGGTGGCGAGCAGGAAGCGCCCGAAGCCCCGGGCGGCGTAGATCTGGATCACGTGCCAGAGAATCGGCCGGCCGCCGATCTCGACCAGCGCCTTCGGCACCGACTCGGTCCGCTCCCGCAGCCGCGTCCCGCGGCCGCCACAGAGAATCACGACCGGGGGCTTCATCGAGTGATGTCTTAAACCGGCTATAGGCGGCTTAAAGCATCACTCGTCAGCCACCCGCGACGGCGGGGAGGATGGTTACCTCGGCTCCGTCGGTGATGCTGGTCTCGAGGCCCTGCTGGAAGCGGATGTCCTCGCCGGAGACGTAGACGTTGACGAAGCGGCGCAGGTCGCCGTCCTGGGTGATCCGCTCGCGCAGGTCGCCGTGGGCGTCGAAGACGGCGTCGAGGACCTCGCCGACGGTCGTGCCGCTGACCTCGACCTCGGATTGGCCTGCGGTCGCGGCGCGCAGCTGGGTTGGGATCTTCACGGTGACTGCCATCAGACGGCTACCTCCTGGCGGAACTCTGCCTCGAAGCTGTCGAGGTCGGGGTCGATCTCGTGCATCTGGAACGTATCGCGGGTGGCGTCGAGCGTCTTCAGCCCCTCGCCGGTGATGTAGACGACGACGCGCTCGCCGGCGCCGAGCTCGCCGCGCTCGGCCAGCTTTTTGAGGACGCCGACGGTGACCCCGCCGGCGGTCTCGGTGAAGATGCCGGTGGTTTCGGCGAGCAATTTGATCGCCGCGCGGATCTCGGTGTCGTCGACGGAGTCGATGCTGCCACCGGTGCGGCGGGCGTGCTCGACCGCGTAGGGGCCGTCGGCCGGGTCGCCGATCGCCAGGCTCTTGGCGATCGTCTCCGGCTTCTGCGGCTTGCAGACGTCCCAGCCTTCGGCGAAGGCCGTGGCGACCGGGCTGCAGCCCTGCGCCTGAGCGCCGTTGAAGATCGGCTGCTCGCCCGCGACCAGACCGAGGTCGAGCCACTCCTGGAAGCCGCGGCCGAGCTTGGTGAAGAGCGAGCCGGAGGCGATCGGCGAGACGACCCGGTCGGGCAGCTCCCAACCCAGCTGCTCGACGGTCTCGTAGGCCAGCGTCTTCGAACCCTCGGCGTAGTAGGGCCGCAGGTTGACGTTGACGAAGGCCCAGGGCCGGCTCTCGGCCAGCTGCGTACACAGTCGGTTGACGTCGTCGTAGTTGCCGCGGACCCCGACCAGGTTGGTCCCGTAGACGCCGGTCGCGAGCAGCTTCTGCTCCTCCAGGTTGGCGGGGACGAAGACGTAGGAGTCGAGGCCGGCCGCGGCGGCATGGGCGGCGACGGCGTTGGCGAGGTTGCCGGTCGAGGCGCAGGCGACCGTCTTGAAGCCGAGCTCGTGCGCCTTGGCGACGGCGACGGCGACGACCCGGTCCTTGAAGGAGTGGGTCGGGTTGGCGGCGTCGTTCTTGATCCACAGCTCCGCCTCGGTCCCGAGCCGCTCGGCCAGGCGGTCGGCGCGCACCAGCGGCGTCAGGCCCGGCTCCAGCGGATCGTTCGGCCGCCCCTGGAAAGGCAGGAAATCGGCGTAGCGCCAGATCCCCTGCGATCCCGCCTGGATCCGTCGTTTGACCTCGACCGGGTCCAGCGAGGAATAGTCGTAGGCCACCTCGAGCGGGCCAAAGCAGTTTTCGCAGACGTAGCTGGCGTCCAGCTCGTAAGCGGTACCGCACTCCTTGCACTTCAGGCTTTCGATTGACATCCGATCCTCTTTCTCACAAAAAAACCTCCGCCGTTTGTGGGGCAGAGGTCCGATCGGACGTCCCCCACATCTTCCAGACCATCAACCGCGCGGTCTGCTGGAGTTGGCACCTCCCCTCGAACCGATGGTTCGAGGATGGTTGCCGGGGCTTCACTGGGCCAGTCCCTCCACCCCTCTAGATGTGGCGCTTATGTTGGGCGAAGCTTATCAGGAGCATTTCAAGCCTTTTTTTGTGCGCCTGACGGCTAACCTAGGCTCACCATGCACCCGCTGCACGACGAGACGACGAGCCAAAGCGATGCCGAACCTTCCGAAGCCAAGGCTGCGACGGCCTGGCCGGCGCGGCGAGCTCGTCGAGTCGCCATCGTCGGCTGAGCCCCAGACCCCCAACGTCGAGCAGATCGACTCCGCCGGCCTGCGCTGGGTCAACATCGAGCGCCCAGGCGCGCTCGAGCGCGCCTGGCTGGAGGAGCACTTCGACTTCCACGCCCTCGACCTCGAGGACGTGCTCTCCCGCAACCAGCGGCCGAAGATCGACATCTACGACGACTACCTCTTCATCGTCCTCCACTTCCCCGTCTTCGATCGCGCCGCCCGCCGCCTCGGCACCGGCGAGCTCGACATCTTCGTCGGCCCCGACTACATGGTCACGATCCCCAATCAGCCGCTGCAGCCGGTCGAGTACCTGTTCGAGCGCTGCCGCAGCAAAGAGGAGCTGCGTGAGCAGCTCTTCTCGCGCGGCTCCGGCTACCTGATGTACCGGCTCGTCGACGACAGCTTCGACTACTGCTTCCCGATGCTGCGCAAGATCGGCAACAAGCTCGACGCGCTCGAGGACGACATCTTCGACGGCCGCTCCGACGAGGTCGTGCGCGACATCTCCAACGTCAAGCAGGAGATCATCAACTTCCGCAAGGTGATCCGCCCGCAGCGACCGGTGCTGCGGGACCTGGAGAAGGTCAAGCAGCGCTACCTGGCTACCGACCTCGACCTCGAGATCTATTTCGACGACATCGTCGACGCCCACGAGCGGATCTGGGACATGCTTGAGAACTACAAGGAGGTGGCGGAGGCGCTGGCGGAGACCAACGAGTCGGTGATCTCCCACCGCGTCAACGACATCCTCCGCGTCCTCACCTCGATCAGCGTGATCGTCCTGCCCCTGACCCTGATCGCCAGTATCTGGGGAATGAATTCCCACGTGCCGGGGGAGGAGAGCACCACCGGCTTCTGGATCGTGATCGGCTGCATGCTCGCGATCCTGCTCGGCATGGTCGCCTACTTCAGGCGACGTGGTTGGCTATAGCCTGAGTCCCCGTGGCAAATTTCCGCATCTGGGCGCCCTGGCGCCTCGCCTACGTGAAGGACGCGTCCAAGGACAACGAGGAGGAGTGCATCTTCTGCGCCAAGCCGGCGGCGGGAGACGACGAGGCGAACCTGATCGTCCACCGCGGCGAGAGCTGCTTCGTGATCCTCAACCTCTTCCCCTACACCAACGGCCACCTGATGGTCGCCCCCTTTGACCACATCGGCGCCCTGCAGGAGATCCCCGCCGCGACCCTGGCGGAGATGATGGGGCTGGCCCAGCAGGCGATGGGCCACCTCGAGACCATCTACAGCCCGCACGGCTACAACGTCGGCTTCAATCAGGGGCGCGTCGCCGGCGCCGGGGTCGAGCACCACATCCACATGCACGTCGTCCCGCGCTGGGCCGGCGACAACAACTTCATGCCGGTCATCGCCGACACCAAAGTGATGCCGCAGACCATCGAGCAGAGCTACGAAGCTCTGAAGGGAGCGTTTTGAGCGAGCAACCGCCGCTGGCCCCGGCCGGCATCTTCAAGGCCTATGACATCCGCGGCCTCTACGGGTCGGAGATGGACGAGAGCACCGCGCACGCGATCGGGCGTGCCTTCGCCCGCGTGCTGGGGCGGCTGCGCGGCAAGGAGCCGGGCCAGCTGCGGGTCGGGCTCGGCCGCGACATGCGCCTGACCGCGCCGGCGATGGCGGCGGAGCTGCGCGACGGCTTGATCTTCGAGGGCGCGACCGTGCTCGACGCCGGCATGGTCGCGACCGAGATGCTCTACCACCTGGTCGGCTCGCGCCAGCTGGACGGCGGCGCGATGGTCACCGCCTCGCACAACCCCAAGGCCTACACCGGCGTCAAGCTGGTTCGCGAGGGGGCGCTGCCGCTCTCCGGCGACGCCGGCATCGGCGACGTCAAGGCGGAGATCGAAGCCGGGCTCGGCCACGCCCCCGGCGGCGGCGCCTTCGAGGAGGTCGACATCTGGGACGAATTCCGCGCCCACGCCCTCTCCTTCATCGATCCCGCCAACGTAAAGCCGATGAAGGTGGTCGTCGACGGCGGCAACGGCATGGCCGGGCCGATGGTCGGGCCGATCCTGGAGCAACTGCCGCTGCAGCTGGAGGAGATGTACTTCACCCCCGACGGCGAGTTCCCCGACCACGAGCCGAACCCGCTGCTGGAGGAGAACCGGCGGCTGATCATGGAGCGGGTCACGGCCAGCGGCGCCGACCTCGGCATCGCCTGGGACGGCGACGCCGACCGCTGCTTCTTCATCGACGCCAGCGGCGAGTTCTGCGACGGCGACTTCATCTGCGCGCTGCTGGCCCGCGCCGCTCTGGTCAAGAACCCCGGCGCGACGATCCTCTACGACCCCCGCTCCAGCCGCGCGGTTCCCGACCTGGTCGCGGCCGAAGGCGGCCGCTCCGACCTCTCGCGGGTCGGGCACGCCTTCTTCAAGGCGCGGATGCGCGAGGAGGAGGCCGTCTTCGGCGGCGAGGTCTCCGGCCACTACTACTTCCGCGACTTCTGGAACGCCGACTCGGGGACGATCCCGGCGCTGCTGATGCTGGAGCTGCTCTCGCTCGACGGCCGCGGCCTCGGCGCGCTGATCGACGAGTTCCGCTCCAAGTACTTCATCTCCGGCGAGATCAACTCCGAGGTCGCCGACCCGGCGGCGAAAATCGCCGAGATCGGCGAGCGCTACTCGGACGGGCGGATCACCCGTCTCGACGGGATCTCGGTCGACTACGACGACTGGCACTTCAACGTGCGGCCCTCCAACACCGAGCCACTGCTGCGCCTCAACCTCGAGTCGCTGATCTCCCGCGAGGACATGGAGCGCCGCCGCGACGAGGTTCTCGGGCTGATCCGGGCGTGAGCGCCTTGACCCCGGAGCAGGCGCTGGAGCAGGCGGCGCTGGCCGGGATCCACCGCCTGCAGATCCCTACCCCGTTCGCGGTCGGGCGGGTCAACTGCTACCTGATCGAGGACGAGCCGCTGACCCTGGTCGACACCGGGCCCAACTCGGGCAAGGCGCTGGATGAGCTGACTACCCAGCTCGGCGCCCGCGGCCACTCGATCGACGACCTCGAGCTGGTCATCGTCACCCACCAGCACATCGACCACCTCGGCCTGGTCGAGATCGTCGCCGAGCACTCCGGCGCCGAAGTGGCGGCAATCGGCGTTGCCGCCGAGCGCCTCGCCAACTTCGACGAGGACGCTGAGGCCGAGGACCGCTTCGCGGTCGAGCTGATGCTGCGCAACGGCATCCCCGAGGAAGTGACGGCGGCGCTGCGCAGCGTCTCGCGCAGCTTCCGCGGCTGGGGCTCGCACGTCGCGGTGACCAGGCCGCTCGACGATGGCGAGGAGATCGGCTTCCGCGACCGCACCCTGCGGGCGCTGCACCGCCCCGGCCACAGCCCCTCCGACACGGTCTTCTGGGACGAGCGGCGGCGGATCCTGATCGCCGCCGACCACCTGCTCGCCAGCATCTCCTCGAACCCGCTGATCTCGCGGCCGCTCGACGGATCCCCGCAGCGCAGCCAGGCGCTCGTCACCTACATCGAGTCGATGCGCAGGACGCGGGAGATGCCGGCCGAGTTCGTCCTCCCCGGCCACGGCGACCCGGTCGTCGACCACGTCGCCCTGATCGACGAACGCCTGGCCAAACACGAGCGCCGCAAGGAGAAGATCTACAACCTGATCGTCGAGCAGCCGCGCAGCGGCTATGAGCTGGCGCAGGCGATCTGGGGCAACGTCGCCGTCACCCAGGCCTTCCTCACCCTCTCCGAGGTGATCGGCCACGCCGACCTGCTGGTCAATGAGGGACGGGTGCGGGAAGCCCTGAACGGGACGGTGGTCCGCTATGAGACGACCGGGTAAACGCAGTCACAAGAAGCGGATGCTGATCATCGTCAACCCGGTGGCGACGACGGTCTCCGACCGGCTGCGCAACCTCGTCGTCTACGCGCTGCAGGGGCGCTACGAGGTCGAGGCGGTCTCGACCGAAGCTCAGAACCACGCGACCGAGATCGGGCGCGAGGTGCGCGACCACCGCTACGACATCGTCGTCGCCTTCGGCGGCGACGGCACCCTCAACGAGGTCGTCAACGGCCTCGCCGGCACCGAGGTGCCGGTCTCGGTGCTGCCCGGCGGCTCGACCAACGTCGTCTGCCGCACCCTCGGCATCCCCAACGACGTCGTCGACGCGACCGAGCATCTGCTGGCGCTGGCCGACGACTGGGCGCCGCGCAAGATCGACCTCGGCAGGGTCGACGAGCGCCACTTCGTCTTCGCCTGCGGGGTCGGCATCGACGCCACCGTGGTCGAGCGGGTCGACGCGCATCCGCGGCTGAAGTCCCGCGCCGGCCCCTACTACTACAGCTGGTGCGGCGGTCTCGGCCTTTTACCGCAAGTACCTGCACAACGCCGTCCGGGTGCGCTTCGAGAGCGGCGGCGAGGCGGCCGAGGGCGTCACCGCGATCGTCCAGAACTCGGACCCCTTCACCTACTTCGCCAGTCGCCAGATCCGCGTCTGCGAGGGGATCGCGATCGACGACGGCACGCTCTCCGCCGGCGTCCTCAAGCGCGCCACCCAGCGCGACATGCCGACCCTGATCTCGCGCCTCTTCAGCGCCAGCAAGCCCGCCGCCCGCCACCGCCAGGTCGAGCACTTCGACGACGTCACCGCGGCGACCGTCAGCTCGATCTCCGAGGACAGGGACGGCGCCCTGCGGCCCTTCCCGCTGCAGGTCGACGGCGACTACATCGGCGATCGCACCCGGGTCGAGCTGCGGGCGGAGCCCGGCGCCCTCACCATCGTCGCCTGAGGCGCCTCAGGAGGTCGGTCTGGCGGGATTGCCGACCACGGTTGCGCCCGGCGCGACGTCCTTGGTGACGACCGCCCCGGCGCCGACCGTCGCCCCCTGGCCGATCCGCACGCCGCCGAGGATCGTCGCCCCGGACCCGATCGTCGCCCCGCGCTCGATGACGGTGGTGAGCAGCTCCCAGTCGGACTGCGTCTGCAGCTTCCCGGTCCCATCGGTCGCTCGCGGGAACTTGTCGTTGACGAAGGTGACGCCGTGGCCGACGAAGGCCTCGTCCTCGATCCGCACCCCTTCGCAGATGAAGGTGTGGCTCTGGATCTTGCAGGCGGCGCCGATCTCGACCCCGCGCTGGATCTCGACGAAGGTGCCGATGCGGGTCGAGTCGCCGATCTGGCAGCCGTAGAGATTCGTGAAGGCGTGGACGACCACGTCGGCGCCGAAGCTGACGTCGTTGAGTTCGCGATTTCTCGCCTCGTTCGCGGGCGCTGCGGGCGTCACAACATCATCAACGGCGCCCGCCCCCGCCCGCTTGCGCTGGAATTTCCTGCGCAGGCGCAAAAGCTGGCGGGGATCCTCACCGTTATCTCCACATGTCGGTCGTTCAAAAGCTGCCCGCCAAGGATGGCGCGCGCTCCATCAGCCTCTCCTCCGTGATCGTCATCGCGAGCAGCGACACGCAGAAGCGCATCGCTGCCGCCCTTGCCGATCAGGATCTGCGGCCTTCGGCTCAGATCGCCGAGCCGGCGGCCCTGGCCGGGCTGGACGTCGATGACTCCACGCTCGTCATCTTCGCCTGCGACGTCGAGGCCCCACGGGAGATGACCCACCTGCGTCGGCTCTGCCGTGAGGCCCGCCAGCCGGCGATCGTCGTGGTCTCGCCACCGGCGACCGGAGCTGGAGTTCGCCGCACGCTCGACGCGGGAGCCGACGCCCTCGTCTTCGACTCCGAGATCGAGCTGACGCTGGCAGCGACGCTGCGCGCCGTCGCCAGCGGCCAGTCGGTCGTGCCCCGCAAGCTCCGCGCCAGCGTCGAGCGCCCCAACCTTTCCCACCGCGAGTACGAGGTCCTGACCCTGGTCGACCAGGGCCTCACCAACGCGGAGATCGCCGAGGCTCTCTACCTCGCCGAAAGCACTGTCAAGAGCCACCTCGCCTCGATCTTCACCAAGTTCGGCGTGCACTCTCGTAAGGAGGCGGCGGCGGTCTTCGCCGACCTCCGCGCGGCAGCGGCCAGTCCTCCCGAGATCACGGCATGAGCGGCGGCGGAGCGGGCGCGATCGCCTCGGATAAGGCTGCGGCGGCGCGGGTGCCGTTCACGCGCCTCGACAACGCCGACCCGGAGCTGCTCGCCGAGCTGCTCGAGGTTGTCGCCCGGGTCGCCGCCAACTCCGCCTTCACGCTGGGCGAGGAGGTGACGGGCTTCGAGCGGGAGTTCGCCGCCTGGTGCGAGGCCGAGCACGCGATCGGGGTCTCCTCCGGCACCGCGGCGCTGGAGCTGGCCCTGCGCGGGCTGGGAATCGGCCCCGGCGACGAGGTGATCGTCCCCACCAACAGCTTCATCGCCACCGCCGAGGCGGTCAGCGCCGCCGGCGCGACCCCGCGACTGGTCGATGTCGACGAGGAGACCGCGCTGCTGACCACGGAGATCGTCGAGGCGGCGCTGACGCCGCAGACGCGTTGCGTCATCCCCGTGCATCTCTACGGCCGCACTGTGGATATGGATCCCCTGGTCGCGCTCTGCCGCGAGCGCGGCATCTTCGTCATCGAGGACGCCTGCCAGGCCCACGGCGCCCGCTATCGCGGCCGGCCGACCGGATCGCTTGGCGACGCCGGCTGCTTCAGCTTCTACCCGACCAAGAACCTCGGCGCCTGGGGCGACGGCGGCGCGGTCGTGACGAACAGCGCCGAGCTCGACGCCCAGGTCCGCCTGCTGCGCTCCCACGGCGAGGGGACCCGCCATCACCACCAGATGCCGGCACGGACCGACCGTCTCGACGCCCTTCAAGCCGCGATCCTGCGGGTCAAGCTCGAGCGCCTCGACGATGCGAATCAGCGTCGGCGCGATGCCGGCGCGGCGCTGCGCGAGGCGCTGGCCGGCAGCTCGCTGACCGCGCCGGCGCCGGTCGCGGCCGAACGCGACCACGTCTTCCACCTCTTCGTCGTGCGCTCCTCGGCCCGGGACGCGCTGCGCGATCACCTCGAGCGCGAGGGGATCTCGAACGCGATCCACTACCCGACGCCGATCCACCTGCAGCCGGCCTACGCCGAGCTCGGACTCGCGACCGGCAGCCTGCCGGTCGCCGAGCGGCTCGCCCTGGAGAGCTGCTCGCTGCCGGTCTTCCCGACCATCGAGGCGGAGCAGATCGAGCGCATCGCGGCCGCTGCCGCGAGCTTCTCCCCAGCTTCTTAGGCTTCGCCCGGCTCGGGCCAGCCGAAGGAGTGCTCCAGTGCGGTCAAGGCTTGCGTGGGCGCCTTCTTCCTTAAGACGATCGTCGCCCTCTTGCTGCGCCTCGACCCGTCGTCGGACTCGAAGGTCAGTTCCACTTTCAGCCTCAGCTTGGCGCTTTCGGAGAGCAGCTCCTGGGCGGCCGGGGTCAGCTTGACGGCCAGCTTGACCCGGCCCGCGCGAGGCACGAGAAGGCTGGTGGAGCGGATCTGCCGCAGTGTCGGCTGCCGCGCAGCGGCACTCGTAACACCCAGCTTGCGGAGCGCCTCTTCTGGGGCCCGCACCGAGAGCCGGCCCGGGCCGGGGATCTCGAGCAGCAGCGTCACCAGGCCACGCCGTTCGTTGTAGCGGACCCCGAGCAGACGTACCGGGCCGAGCGCAGCGCCGGGCGGCGGGTCGGCGGCCCCGGGGTTTTCGGGCAGGGCCGCGGTGCCGATGATCCAGAGATAGACGGCCGGGACCGGGTCGACGTTGCCGGCGGCGTCGATCGCACGGGCTTCGAAGCGGTGCGGGCCGTCGGCTAGGGAGCTGTACTCCTGGGGTGAGGTACAGGCGGCAAAGGCGGCGCCGTCGAGGCTGCACTTGAGCGAGGCGATGCCGGAACCGGCAATGTCGGAGCCGCTGAAGCCGAAGGCGGCGCTGGCGCTGGTCGAGGGGCTGGCCGGTTGGCTCAGGATCGCGGTCTCCGGTGCGGTCGTGTCCTTGCTCGCGGAGACGGTGGCGGCGCCGGTGTTGGCGGTGGCATCGGTGAGGCAGAGGCGCAGGGTGTTGGGGCCCTCGGCCAGCTGCGCAGCGGTCACGATCGCGGTCTGGACCGCGGGCTGGTCTGAGTAGGAGCCGGAATCGAGGACGGAGCCGGAGGAGCAATCGCCACCGCCGGTGCGCAGGCTGAATTTTCCGCCCTGGTCTGCGTGCCAGCGCAGCTCGGTGCTCTCCCCCATCCCAAGCAGCGTCTTCGAGAGTGAGTCGATCGTGACCGCCGGCGCGATCGTGTCGATGCTCCAACTGCGGCGGGCGGGGCTGGGGTCGATGTTCCCGGCGGCGTCGGTGGCGCGAACTTCGAACAGGTGGGGACCGTCGGCGAGCGACCCAAGCTCTTCACCGGTGCTGCAGCTCGCCCAGCCGGCCGGGTTGGTCGAGTCGAGGCGGCACTCGAAGGCGGCATCGGGCTCGGCGGAGAACTCGAAGCTGGCGCTGTCGACGCCGACCGTGCCGCTCGGCCCGGAGTCGATCTGGGTCTGGGGGGCGGTGGTATCGACGGTCCAGCTATAGGACACCGGGGTCGGATCGGTGTTGCCGGCTGCATCGGTCGCGCGGACTTCGAACCGATGGGGGCCGTTGGCAAGTGGCCCGAGCTCGTCGTCGGAGTCGCAGCTCAGCCAGTCGGCCGGGTTGGTCGAGTCGAGGCGGCACTCGATCGAGGCGATGGCAGAACCCGATCCGGGATCGCCCTCGAAGCCGAAGGTGACCGTGGCGGCACCGGACAACTCGGTCGGGTGAGCCGTGATCACGGTCTCGGGAGCGATCGTGTCCTTGCTCACCGAGATGGCTGCCGCCCCGGTGCTCGCGGCGCCGTCGGTGAGGCAGAGGCGCAACGTGTTCTCGCCCTCCTCGAGCTGGGCCGCGGTCACGTTCGAGCTGTGGATCGCGGGCTGATCGGTGTAGGTGCCGGAATCGACCGCGGTGCCGGTGAGGCAGTCGGAGCCGCCGACGCGCAGCGCGAAGGCCCCGTTCTCGTTGGCGTGCCAGCGGATCTCGGCACTGCCACCGACGCCGACCAGGTCGCTGCCCGCCAGCTCGACCGAAACGACGGGGGCGGTCGAGTCGACGGTCCAGGTGAAGGAGGTGGGCGTCGGGTCGGCGTTGCCGGCGGCGTCGATCGCGCGAACTTCGAAGACATGCGCGCCGTCGACGAGAGAGCCATAGGTCTGAGGCGAGGCGCAGGCTGCGAAAGCCGCACCATCGAGCCGGCACTCGAACCCGGCGATTCCCGAGCCCGCGCCGTCATCGCCGGAGAAGGCGAATTCGGCGCTGGCCGAATCGCTGGGGTCGGTTGGCTCGAGGTCGATCTGGGTCTCGGGGGCCGCGGTGTCCTTGCTGACCGTGACGTTCGCCTGGCCGCTGTTGGCGGCGCCGTCGGCCAGGCAGAGGCGCAGCACGTTCGTGCCCTCGGCCAGTTGCGCGGCGGTCACGGTGGAGCTATGGCCCAGCGGCTGGTCCGCATAGGTGCCAGAGTCGATGACGGTGCCGGTCGAGCAGTCGCTGCCGCCGAGGCGCAGCGCGAAGCTGCCGTTCTCGCCTGCGTGCCATTGCAGCTCGGTGCTGCCCCCCACTCCCAGGAGATTGCCGGAGAGCGAATCGATGGCGACGACGGGCGCAGTCGAGTCCTCCACGTAGGTCAGTGGCTGCGAGCAAGCCGAGGTTTTGGTGGCGGAGGTGGAAGTGGCGCGGAAGGAGGTGCTCGAGTCCGCCGCAACCGAGACGCCGATCCCGGCGGCCAACTGGGCGGCGCTGCCGGTCGCGATCGGCGTGCCGCCGCAATCGGCGCTGGTGTAGATGCGCACGGTCGTCCCGTCCGGGGCGGAGCCGGCAATCGTCGGCGAGTTGCTGCTGGCCGGCGAGGCAGGGACGGTGGCGCTCAGCTCCGGGACTTCGTAGACGGCGGCGTAGCTGCCCGCGGCGGCGTCGAAGAACGCGTATTCGATGCCCTTGATCGTCTGCGTCGTCGTCGCCACGGGCGTGCTGGCCCGCTCGATCGAAACGAGATCGCCGGCCGCAGAGGTGACCGGCAGCATCGCCCGCAACCCGTTGGCGCCACTCCCGGGGCTGATCGTGAAGCTGAGCCTGTGGCCCGCCCATTTGATCGCGTCGAAGCTGGAGCGATTGCGGCCGTCGAGCCAGCCCAGCATCTGCTTCGCCGAGACGACCGGGACGCCGCGGGCCTGGGCGGAGGCGACGATCGCGTCGGCGTCGGCGGACTCGGCTTCGTCGGTGTGCATGTTGGCCGTGAAGACGCCGTAGTAGCCGTTCGGGCCAAGCGCGTTGTCGAGCAGCGTGTCGACCGTGGACGGATAGGTCTGTTCGGACTCGTCGGTCATCTGCGTGGCCGCCTGGTAGACGTCGATCATCGAGCCGTCGAGGTCGGCGAAGCGCATCGGCATCCCCGAGCCGGTGAACATCCCCGGCCGATCTTTGACCCAGGAGCCGGGCCAGTAGTAGTAGGTGGTGTCGAGCCGGATCCCGTTCTGGCGCTCCACCTTCGGCTGCGTCGCCCAGTCGCTCCAGACGATGCAGTGAGTGCGGTTGGTGGTCGACGCCGGCAGGCTCGGGAAGCTGCCGATCAGCGCTTCCAGCTGGCTCGAGTAGAACGATTCGAGCTGAGCTCGATCTCCCCAGTTTTCGCAGTTCGTCAGCGTGTGCAGACCGATCTCGAAGCCGGCGGCCGTGTAGGCGGCGGCTTCCCCGTCCGTCAGGGGGGAGCTCGGGAAAATGTAGGAAGTCGCCCTGACGCACTCCCAGTCGGCGACGACGCACCCGGGCGGGCTGTCGGCCTCGAAGCGGTCGAAGCGCCCGGCGGTGCCGCCGCGGGCGTGGTCGTCACCGGTCATCACGATTGCCGCCTTCTCGTCGCGCGGCAGGAACCAGAAGCGCGGAATCGGCTTCCTGTCGACGTTCATCCGCTCGATCAGGTTCGTCAACAAGCGCTGCTGCTCGTCGGCCTGGGGTATCGCGACCTTGCTGAGGTCGACCCAGTCCGGCTGCGGATCGTCTTTCCTGGCGCCGAAGAAGAGGTCGTCGGAGCGGACCGGGCCGACGTCGTCGCGGTCTTCCCCGGCCCAGGCGGGGTTGCCCTGGCGGGTGTAGACGACGGACTTGGCGAGGTCGTAGGTAAACGCCGCCGCCTGCCCTCCTTTCGAGCCGACATCGCGCAGGGTCAGCGCCGGGTTGGGCGTCGCCGTCGAGGCATCCGAGTAGAGCGTCGCGATCGTCTCGGCGTCGGTCGCGGCATAGCGATCGGCGGGCCCGTGGAACTGCATCGTCTGAGCCACGATTCCCGCGCCCGCTTCGGTCCCGGGGTCGACTTTGAGGTAGGCGTTCGAGAGGGCGCCCGCGGCGGCGCTGAGCCCAAACAGGCCGGCGAGCTGCGGGTCGGGGCGCATCGCGATCAGATTTCCGCCCCGTTCGACCCAGGCGCTCAGCATCTGCGCCTGGGCGCCGGTCAGGCTCCCCTCGCCGAGGATCGCCACGTCGTGCGAGTCGAGCAGCGCCGGCGAGAGTGCCGAGAGATCGGTGCTGCCGAAGGCATTGAGACCTTCGGCGCGGAGGATTTCGGCGTAGTAGCGACTGAATGGGTTGCCCGCATTGGAGATCAGCAGGATCGGGCCTCCCGGGCCCTGGTCCGGCGGTGGCGGCGGCGGCGGCCCGGTGGCGAACGACCAGGTCGTGTCCGCGGCGAGCGGGTTGCCCGCCAGGTCCGTCGCCCCGCCGGTGCCCCCCTTGATCGTGACGCTGTAGGTGGCCGAGTTCTGCAGCCCCGCGACAGGATCGAGGCTCAGCCTGCGCTCGGCGGCGTCGTAGGCGATCGTCGCCGCGACCGCGGCGCCGGAACCGTCTCGCAGTTCGACGCTCGACGCGTTCAGCGAGGCCGGCGCCATCGCCTCGCTGAAGGTGACCCCAATCGTGGTCTGGGTGCTGACGTCGACGGCACCCTGGGCGGGGCCGTGAACGGTGATTTTCGGCGCCGTCGTGTCCGTTCCGGCCTCTTTCTCGAAGACGACATCGACCAGGTAGTTGGCGGCCCCGAAGGTTTCCGGGCCACCGCCCGAGAACAGGCTGCCGGCGTGGCCGTACTTGAAAATCCCGTTGCCACCGTCGACGCCGTCGGCGAGCGCGTGCAGCGGGGCACTGTCGGCGCCGACCAGCGAGAAGTAGCCGTCGACGGCGGCGTAGTGGCCTTTGGGAGCGTGGTAGGAGGCGACGTAGGTCGTGCCGGCTGCGATCGCCACGGGCCCGTCGAAGTGCACCTGCTGCCAGCCCGACGCAGACTCGCCGCTGAACGTCGCCTGCGCCAGTTCGGCACCGCCGGCCGTCCACAGGTGCCCAACGTGGACCCCAGTGTTGCCGGCGGTCTTGTAGAAGCGCAGGCCGGTGACGAAGCCGGGGGTGTCGGAGCGGAACTTGACGCCGACTTCGACCGCGTCCGGATCCGCTTCTTCGGGCGCGGTGAACGATTCGTCCCAGATCGAGCAGGGACAGGCGTGGGGCACGACCTCGGCCGCGACCTCATCGCCGGAGGCCTCCAGATTGGCGCTGTCGTCGACCGCCCGGGCGAGGATCTCGGCGCTCCCCGGATTCCCCGGCGTCCAGCGGTAGGTCCAGTGGTCCCGCCCCGCGGCCGGGTGCCACCTCTGGCCGCCGTCGGTCGAGACTTCGACGCCGGCCACCTCACCGCCGGCCGCCTCTCCCGTCGTGTCGCTGGCGCTGCCGCTGATCGTGATCGGCTGCCCGCTCTCGAGCTGGGCGCCGTCGGCGGGAACCGCGATCGTCGTCGCCGGCGGGTCCGCGTCGGTCGTCTGCGTCGCCGCCACCAGGTTCCCCTGCAGCGTGCCCGGCTGCACCCCCATGTCCGCGAAGAGGTTCGTGCTCGCCTGCTGCATCCGCGGGTCGGCGGTCGAGCCGCCGCGATCGTGCTCGCCGTCCAGGCCCCAGGACCACTGCACGGTCCCCGCCCCGAAGACCAGCGCCCCGCTCGGGGCGCGATAGAGCGTCAGGTGGTGCGTGGCGGTCCCGGGCGCGTAGTTGGAGCCGTAGTCGATCAGTTTCTGCGACACCTCCATCGTCGTCGAGGAGAGGTCGGCCAGTCCCGGCGGCCGGGCGCCGTTGTCGAGGTCTTCGTCCCACTCGTAGCCGAGGGTGCCGTCGGCCAGCGTCGCCGTTTCGCCCGGCCCCAGTTCGGCGACGCTGGTGTCGCGCCAGAGCCGCATTTTCGCGTAGGCGGCGGGGACCTCGATCGGCCCGGTGCCGGCGTCGACGGTGAAGATCGTGCCGCTCAGCGAGTTCTCCGGCCGCCCACCGTCGGCCGGCGGGCTGAACCGCGGGTCGCGCCAGGTGCCGGTCCAAACGTCCGCCTCGGGGTCGATCTTGGCGTTGGCGTGCGTCTCCTTGTAGCTGACCAGGGTTCGATAGGCGCCGCCGGAGCCGTCGATGCTGTTCTCCCAGCGCGTCTTCCAAAAGATCTCGTTGCCGCTGAGGAAGGCGAGGTTCACCCCGGCTTCGCGGGCGGCTTCGACGTTGGCGCGCTGGGCCCCCGACCAGTACTCGTCATGGCCGACCGAGAGGAACACCTTGTGCTGGAGCAGCTCGGCGCCGCGGCGGTCGCTGTCGACGCCGGCGAAATAGCTGACGTCGTAGCCGTTGCGCTCCAGCCATCTCACCAGCGGGTACTCGGCCGCGAAGGGGGCGTCTTCGGGTGTCGTCTCGCGGGTGGTCAGCGGGCGGTTGTAGCTGACCTTGTAGGCCCGGCCGGGGTCGGTTCCCGGCCCGCCCTCGTAGAGGCTGTTGCCGCCGTAGTCGTTGTAGGCCTGCCAGGTGGTGTCGGAGGTCTGGAAGAGCAAATCGGAGTGGCTGCCGTCGTCGCGCACGACAAAGACGATGTGACTGCCTTCCGAGGCGGGTTTGTCGTCGCGAACCAGCTTCGCGAAGTAAATGCCCGAAACGGCGGCGGCGGGCACCGGCCAGGACGCCGACTCGTGCCAGTTGCCGCAGTCGACCAGCCCGGCTTCGTCGGGAGCTTCGGTTTCGCAGGGCGGCTGATCCTGGGGCAAGGGGACCGAGGGCTGGACTTCGTCGACCCGGCGGGCCCCGTCGCCGTCGTAGTAGCCCATCCGGTAGATCTCGAGGTGGTAAGCGGTCGCAGCCGTGTCGACCTTGAAGCGCACGGTCTGGCCACGGTCGACGCTGATCTCGGTGGCGAAGCCCTGGATGCTGGGATCGCCGGCCCCTTCCACGTCCCATTCGCCCGGCGGGTTGCCGGTCTTTTCGTTCTCGCAGACGATTTCATTGGCCGCCGGCGGACAGGCCGCGGCGGCCGTCTCGCTGTGCAGAGCCGCCGCACCGCAGAGCAGTAGGGCGAGCCCGAGTACGAATGCACAGATCCTCGAGAACGGCGAAATCGTCTATCCCTCGTCGCGATTGAATGTCCCGTCCGCAACCGGCCTCCGGGTGCGGGCGCACCACCTACGAAAGCAACGCGCGGGTTGCCCACTTTTTCCGCCCGCAGCTTTTATTGCGTCGTCGTTCCCCGCAGCGCCACCGGCGAGGTCGCGTCGCGGAGGACCAGGCGGGGGGTGCCGCCGCCATCGGCGGGGACGGTGTAGACGTCGAAGTTATCCGAGTAGATCAGCGTCTCGTCGTCGAGCCACTCGACCTGATCGTCGATCGGCTTTCGCTCGGCGACCGGGTGGTCGCGCAGCGTCGCCAGGTCGAGCACCTTCAGCCGCCAGCGGTTCTCGTCGCCGATCCGGCTCTTGTAGGCGATCCGAGTCCCGTCGGGCGAGAGCGAGGGGCACTCGACGCGATCGCGCAGCACCCGCATCGTCTGCCGCCGCAGATCCCCTTCGACCAGGTAGTAGTGCCCGTTCGAGCGCAGGGTCGCGTAGAAACGATTCGGGTCCTTGGTGAAGGTCACGCCCCAGAAATTGAAGTCGACCGCGTCGAACGGCTCTCCGTCCTTGCTCACCGCGAAGCTCTCGAGATTCCCCAGCTCCTCCCCGCTCCGCATGTCGACGATCGTGGTCGCGGTCGAGAAGCCGCCCGAGCCGAGGTAGGCGTGCCCGTTGACGAACACGGTGAACGCGCCATAGCGCCCGTCGGCGGAGACTCGCGCCCGCGACGGGACGCCGGGGATGGAGAAGGTGTGCAGCGGCCGCAGCGAGGAGTCGAAGGTCGTCGCCTGGTAGCTGATCCCAGTTTCCGCCGTGGCCAGGCAGAGCCCCCGTCCCGCCGCGAAATAGACCCGCTCGCAGGCCAGCTCCCGCCCCGCCAGCTGCTGCGGCTGGCCGTCCTTGACGACGAAGACGCGGCCGTTGAGGCGCGGGTCGTTGCGGTCGACGGCGCGCACCATCAACTGCGATCCGGCCAACTCGGTGCCGCCGCTGGCAACCGGCCTGGCGTCCGTCGTCACCGAGTTCGGGTCGAGCGCCGCCACGACCAGGTAGGCGATTCCGCCGACCACACAGAGCGCGACGATCGCGGCAAGCGCGCGCTTCTGCCCCCTACGCACCCGCCGGCTCCCGCTGCAGGCGCATCAGCAGGGGCGTGGCGATCGCCAGGACGACGACCAGCGCGGCGGCGAAGACGAGAGTCGCGCTCTTCAGCCCGAGCATCAACCAGAGCGCCCCGAAGGCGACCGAAGAAGCGAATTGTCCGATGCTGATCACCGTGATGAGCACTCCGATCCCCGTCGCCTGCAGCCGCTCCGGCAGTATTGCCCCCGCCAGCGCCGTGGTGACGCCTTCGGTCGCGGCATAGTACGCGCCGAGCGCGAGCAGGGAGATCCACACCGCGGACGCACCCGGCGAGGCCAGCAGCAGGGCGTAGACCGGCAGCAGCAGGGCGTGGCCGACGATCAGCACCGGGACCCGTCCGATCCGGTCGGCGAGCCGGCCGACCGGGATCGCCAGCAGCATGAAGACGACCGCCGTGACCACGTAGAGCAGCGGGAACAGCGCCGGCTCGAAGTCCACCTGGCGCTGCAGGCCGACGTAGATCAGGGCGTCGGAGACGCTGGCCAGCGCCAGGCCGCCGGCCGCCAGCAGGAGCAGGCGGAAGCGGCGGTCGCGAACGATTCCCAGCGCCACCCGCATCGAGGGCTGCAGGGCGCTGCTGCGCGGCGCCCGTTCCGGCTTGCCCTGGACCGCCAGCACCAACACGGCCAGGCCGAGAAAGGCGAAAAGGGTGCTGACGACGAAGACGGCGTCGAAGCGGGCCGGCGCCAGCAGCAGGATCCCGAAGCCGATCAGCGGCCCCAGCATCGCCCCGGCGCTGTCCATCGCGCGGTGGACCCCGAAGGAGGTCGCAAGCCCGGCCTTCGTGCTCGAGAGCGAGATCAGCGCGTCGCGGGGAGCGGTGCGCAGGCCCTTGCCGACCCGGTCGACGGAGATCAGGGCGCCGATCGCGCCGATCGAGCTGCCGGCGATCACCAGCCCGACCTTGCAGACGGCAGAGAGGCCGTAGCCGATGGTCGCGACCTCTTTGTGACGCTGCCAGCGATCGGAGACGAAGCCGCTGCCCACCTGCACGATCGCGGCGGCGCCGCGGTAGAGGCCGTCGATCGCCCCGAGGATGAGCGGAGAGGCGCCGAGCGAGAAGACCAGGTACAGCGGCAGGATCGTAGCCACCATCTCCGAGGAGACGTCGGTCAGCAGGCTGACCAGGCCGAGCAGGACGACGTTGCGCGGAACCGAGATTCGAGCCGCCGGGCTGGCCCAGGTGCGCGGCTTCAGTAAAGCCCTGGAGGCCTCTACCTGGTACATGGCTAGAGCTCGCTGGTAGAAGCAGTCTTCGCGTAGCGCGGCGCCCTCACCGGGCGCCCTTCCCGTGGACCACCGTCGGCAGCGTCAGCACAAGGATCTTCAGGTTCAGCGGCAGCGAGCGCCGCTCGACGTACTCGGCGTCGAGTTCGATCATCTGATGGAAGCTCAGCAGGCTGCGGCCGCTGACCTGCCAGAGGCCGGTCACGCCCGGGCGCACCGCGAAGCGGCGGAAGGCCTCCTCGGGGTAGCGGTCGACCTCGTACTGGATCGGCGGCCGCGGGCCGACCAGGGACATGTCGCCGACGAGGACGTTCCAGAGCTGGGGCAGCTCATCGATGCTGGAGCGGCGCAGGAAGGAGCCGGCGCGGGTGATGCGAGTGTCCTCCTGCAGCTTCGTCATCGGCCGCGTCCCCTGCCTGTCTTCGGCGATCATCTGCTCGACGTGCCGGCGGTGCCGGTCGGCGTCGGCGCCTTCGCGCATGGTCCGGAACTTGGTCACGGAAAAGGGCTTGAGGTTGCGGCCCACCCGGCGCTGTCGGTAGATCGCGGCGCCGGGCGAGTCGAGCCTGACGATCAGGGCGACGAGCAGCAGCAGCGGCGAGAGCAGGACCAGAAGGATGGCGGCGCCGAGGAAATCGACGGCGCGGATCGCGATCTCGGTGGCCCGCGAGGTCTCGACGGTTCCGACCGCCCGCAACGCCCGATCCTCGCCGCCGTCGAGGCCGCGCAGCTCGGGCTGGGGTTTGGAGACGGCGATCAGTTCGTTTGCGCCCGCCGTGCGGTGAGCGCGCTCGAGGCTCATGCGGCCACCTCGGCGACGGCGTAGGCCTGCAAGCGGTCGACGACGTGGTCCTGGGCCTCGTCGGAGAGTCCGGGGAAGAGCGGCAGCAGGACGACGTCGCGCGCCGCCACCTCGGTGTGCGGAAGATCGGCTCCGGAGTCCGCGTAGGAAGCCTCGAGGTGGATGGCCATGATCCCGCGTCGCGTCGCGATCCCGTCCTCAAGCAGCCGCCGCATCAGCGCTTCCACTCCGAGCGGCGCCTGCGGGGCGACCCGGACGGGGTAGGACTGCCAGGTGCGCTCGGCGTAGCCGGGGTCGCGGGGAACCGCGAGCGAAGGGATGCCGGCCAGCGCCTCCGAGTAGCGCTCGGCGAGCCGGCGGCGCTCGTCCAGCACCGTGTCCAGCACAGCCAGCTGCCGCAACCCGACGGCAGCCTGGAGGTCGGTCATCCGCGCGTTCCAGCCCCGCTCCGGGTAGTGCTCGATGACGACGTCGCGGGCGGCGTGCCGGGCCAGCGCCGACTGGTCCATCGCGTGCTGGCGCAGCCGCCGCAGGCGCTCGGCCAGGGCCGGGTCGTCGACGGCGATCATGCCGCCCTCGCCGCAGGTGATCACCTTGCGGGGGTGGAAGGAAAAGCAGGCGAGGTTGCCCAGCGAGCCGATCGGGCGACCACGGTGGCGGGCGCCGATCGCGCAGGCGGCGTCCTCGACGAGGACGAGGCCGTGGCGCTCGGCGAGCTCCTGGAAGCCGTCCATGTCGGCGGGAAGGCCGACCTGGTGGACCGGCATCACCGCCTTCGTGCGCGCCGTCAACCGCTCCTCGACACTGGCCGGATCGAGGTTGTAGGTGCGCGGATCGATGTCGGCGAAGACCGGCGTCGCGCCGCACTGCCAGACCGCGTTGGCGGTGGCGATGAAAGAGAGCGAGGGCACGATGACCTCGTCGCCGGGGCCGACCCCGGACGCGTACAGCGAGAGCTGCAGCGCCGTCGTGCAGCTGGTCGTGGCGACAGCCTCGCGGGAGCCGACGCGCGCGGCGAAGGCCTGCTCGAACTCCTGCACCCGCGGCCCCTGGGTCAGCCAGCCCGAGGCGATGACGTCAGCTACCGCCTCCGCCTCTCCCCCGCCGAACCAGGGCTTTGCGAAGGGGACGTCCATTACCGGGAGGCCTCCGAGAGGGCGAGGCCGGCATTCGCCGGATCCGCGGCCTGATCGGCTCGCCACCACTCGACCAGCTGGCGCAGGCCTGCCTCGATGTCGATCTCGGCCTTGAAGCCGAGGGCGTTCTCGGCGGCGCTGGTGTCGGCGAGGCGGCGCGCCACCCCGTTCACCGCGCGCTCGGGCCCATACTCGATCGAGAGATCGGAGCCCATCACCGTCAGCAGCGCCTCAGCCAGGTCCTGGAGGCTGGTCTCGACGCCACTGGCGACGTTGAAGACGGCGTCGGTGACGTCCGCTTCGGCAGCGAGGACGTTGGCCCGGGCGATATCGGGGACGCAGACGAAGTCCATCGTCTGCTTGCCGTCGCCAAAGATCAGCGGTGGCTTGCCGGCGGCGATGCGCTCCATCCAACGCACCAGCACCTCGGTGTAGAGGCCATGCACGTCCATCCGCGGGCCGTAGACGTTGAAATATCGGAGTCCGACGTAGTCGAGGCCGGTCATCGCCCGATAGCTGCGGAGCAGGCCCTCGTTGAAGGTCTTGGCCGCGCCGTAGAGGGTGTCGTTGGCGTACGGGTGATGCAGCTCGTCGGTCGGGAACGCTTCCGCCTGGCCGTAGACCGAGGCGGAGGAGGCGGCGATCAACTTGCCGACTTCCGCTGCCGCGGCGGCCTCGACGACGTTGAAGGTCCCATCGACGAGAACCTCGAGCGCCAGCCGCGGCTCCTCCGCACACTGGGTGATGCGGATCGCCGCCTGGTGGAAGACGATGTCGATTCCCTGGCTGAGCTCGGCGACGAGCGCCTTGTCGCGGACGTCGCCCTCGACCACGGTGACGCTGCCGTTGCTCTCGGCCCAGGCGAGGTTCTGGCGCCGGCCGCGGACGAAGTTGTCGAGCACGACCACCTCCGCCGCCCCGCGCTCGACCAGCTGGTCGACGAGGGTCGAACCGATCGTGCCGGCGCCGCCGGTCACGAACATCCGCGCTCCCGCGATCGTTCCTTGTCCGGACTGGCTCTGCTGCGAGGGGTTCTGGCTGGGTGGCATCGTCTTTCCTGGGTCGACTGTGGGGAACCAACGGGAGCAGGGGGCTGATGTTTTCGTCCGCTCTCAGGAAATTTCAACTGCCATAGTTGTCGCCGGATGCCGACGCAAGGAAAGCCGACCTCCCGCTTCCCCATGCGTTATTTGCGCATCGCCGCCCTGGGAGCTTTGGCGATCCTGGTACTCGTGCTCTTCCTCGCGCCGGGCTCGGAGGCGCAGCCGGCGGTCAAGTGGGCGGCGGCGCAACCGCTGCACAAGGGCAAGGGCGGGACGATCGTCGTCGCCGGCCTGGTCCAGGCCACAGCGGTCAGGGTCGAATCGGCGAACGGCTGCAAGGGCCTGCACCTGCCGGGCCCGGCCAAGGACAAGCAGCCATTCGGCCTCGTCGTCCCCGCCAACGGCAAGCGCTGCGCCCGTGGCACCGTGGAACCGGGCTGGGTTCGCATCCTCGCCTGCACCAACGGCGACTGCTTCGACCGCCAGGTTCGCGTCGCGCGCTACCGCGACAGCGACGGCGACGGGCTCGACAACCTCTACGAGCGCTTCGTGCTGAAGACCTCCCCCTTCAAAGCCGACAGCGACGGCGACGGCCTCCCCGACGGCTACGAGGTCCGCGCCGGCAGCGATCCGCGCGGCCCGGGCAGCTCGCCGGGCGGACCGGCTCCCTCCACCCCGGGCACCGCCGCGCCGGACCTCTCCTGCGTGCCCGGCTCGGCGAACGCGGCCTCGGCCGCCGCGGTCCGCAGCGCCGTCAGCGCCAACAGGAACGTCTGCATAACCGCGGCGATCGGCGATCTCGACCTCGAGAACCTCGGCGACCGCCCCCAGGTCGTGATCTCAGCCGAAGGCGCCGGCTCGATGGGCTTCGTCGACCTCGGCGGCGGCACCACCGGGCTGACGATCCGCGGCGCTCGCTTCCGCTCGATCGAGCTGCGCGGCGCCGATCGCACCCTGCTGCTGGGGAACGTGATCGGCGGCACCCCCGACAACCGCGTCCTCGACCAGCTGATCTTCATGCCCGAAGAAAGCAACGACGTGACGATCCAGGAAAACGACCTCGGCTGGACCGAGGCCGACGACACCGGCAATACCGGCTACGGCTGCCGCTGTTATGGCGACCTCAACCGGCTCAAGTTCGTCGGCAACAAGCTGCACGACCTCGGTGGCGACGGCTTCCAGGGCGTCGGCGGCTCCGACGTCCTGATCGACCGCAACGAGATCGGCCCGATCGGCGCCAATCCCGGCTCCAGCGAGCACTCCGACAACGTCCAGATCACCGCCAACGGCCCCAACATGCAGATCACCAACAACTGGATCCACGAACAGGGCTACTACAACGGCAAACCCGTCGGCAACTCCGGCGCGCTGTACATCCACGGCGGCAGTACGGGCTCGCTGCTGGTCGCGAACAACCTGATCACGAACAGTCAGGGGCGGACCGAGATCTGCGGCCTCGGCACCGGCGGTACCGCGCGCTCCAACATCACGATCCGCAACAACACCTGGGTCAAAGGCGGCCTCGCCTTCACCGGCTTTCCGAGCTTCGAGTGGGACTGCGACTCCGGGACCGGCAACGCGATCGAACGCAACGTCGCCGTCGATCAGAGCGGCGGCTTCGCCCAGGACGGCTCGGCCGCGGCGGCTTCGTTTGCCGCGAACCTCTGGGGCGGGCTGGGGCTGGTGGCGCTCGACGGCGCCGGCAACTGCACCTCGGCCAACTGCAACCCGGCCGGGCAGCCGCCGATCGGGTTCCGCAAGCCCTCCGGCGTCGCCTGGTAGAGCCCCCGGCGCTGCAAGAACGGCTGGCGCGGGCACGTTCTTCGCCTGTCATGCGAATTTCCCCCCTACTGCTGATCGGCGCCGGCGGCTTCGCGCGCGAGACGATCGAACTCGTCCGCGCGATCAACCGGCAGGCGCCGACCTGGGACCTCCTCGGGCTGCTCGACGACAACCCCGACCTGCACGGCCAGGAGGTCCTCGGCGTGCCGATCGTCGGCTCCTGCGCCTATGCCGCGCAGCATCCGGACGCCCTCGTCGTCGCCTGCGTCGCCTCCCCCGACGACCCGCTGCGCCGCCTGCGCCTGGTCGAGCGGCTGGGGTTGCCGCTGGAGCGCTACGCGACGCTGGTCGACCCCCGCGCCGCGATCGCCGAGTCGGCGACGATCGGTCCCGGCTCGGTCGTCCACGCCAACTCCGTCTTCACCGCCGACCTTCGCCTCGGGGCGCATGTGGCGGTGATGCCCGGGGTGATCCTGACCCACGACGACGAGGTCGAGGACGGGGTCACCTTCGGCGCCGGGGTGCGGGTCTCCGGAGCGGTGCGGATCGAGCGCGGCGCCTACATCGGCTCCGGAGCGCTGCTGCGCGAGAAGATCACGATCGGCGCCGGGGCGCTGGTCGGCATGGGTGCCCTGGTCACCAGGTCGGTTCCCGCGGCCGAGGTCTGGCTGGGAGCGCCGGCCCGGCCGGCCACGCTCGGCAGCCCCGAGGGGGCGCTGCGGTGAGGCTCCTCGTCGCCCCCCACGACCTTGGCATCGGCGGCAGCCAGATCAACGCGATCGACCTCGCCGCGGGCGCGGCGGCGGCCGGTCACGAGGTCGTCGTCTACGGCAAGCCCGGGCCCCTGGTCGACTACATCGAGTCGCGCGGGCTGGAGTTCATACCCGCCCGCGAACTGCGCTACCGCCCGGCGCCCTCGCGGATCGCCCAGCTGGCGACCCTGGCGCGCCAGCGGCGCCTCGACCTGATCCACGCCTACGAGTGGCCGCCCTGCCTCGACGCCTACTTCGGCGCCCACCTCGGCGGCGGCGTGCCGCTGCTCTGCACCGTCCTCTCGATGTGGGTCTCCCCCCTGGTGCCGCCGTCGATCCCCCTGATCATGGGGACCGAGGCGCTCGCCGAGGAGGCGCGGCAGACCCACCGCGCCCCGGTCTCGGTGCTGGAGCCGCCGATCGACGCGGTCGCCGACGCGCCCTCGATCGACGGCGCCCCGCTGCTCACCGAGTTCGGCGTCGGCGCCGACGAGCTGCTCGTCGTCACCGTCTCCAGGCTCTCGCTCGAACTGAAGGTGGACGCGCTGGTCGACGCGATCGACGCGATCGACCTGATTGCCGGCGAGCTGCCGGTCACCCTGCTGATCGTCGGCGACGGCCCCGCCGCCGCCTCGCTGCGGGCTCGGGCCGAGCAGGTCAACCGCCGCTGGCAGCGCGAGGTGGTCAAGTTCGCCGGGGCCCGCCTCGACCCCCGTCCCGCCTACGCCGCGGCCGACCTCGTGGTCGGGATGGGCAGCTCGGCGCTGCGGGCGATGGCGATCGCCAAGCCGGTCGTCGTCCAGGGCGAAGCGGGCTTCTCCCGCGTCTTCGAGCCGGCCAGCTACGACTACTTCCTGCGCGAGGGCTTCTGGGGGGTCGGCGAAGGCCTGGCCAACGCGCCGCGCCTGGCCGAGCAGATGCGCGACCTGCTGACCGACGCCGAGCGCCGGGAAAGACTGGCGAGCTACGGCCGCGCCACCGTGGTCGAGCGCTTCTCGCTGCAGCGGGCGATCGGCCTCCAGCTCGATGCCTACGAAAGGGTCGTCGCGGCCGGCGTCGAGCGGCGCTGGAGCGACGCGGCCAGCGCCGCCAGCCGCGCCCTCGGGCTTGAGATCCGCAATCACGACCCGCGGCAAAAGCGGGCCCGCAGTGCCGCCGAGACGGCCCGCCTGGCCGGCGCCGGATCCTCGCCGGCGGCGACGGCAGCGCCCGCGCTCGCGACCGAGGCATCGTGAACTCGGTCCTCGATCGGGCCTCCTCGCGGCCGCGGCAGCTGGCCACCGCGGGGCCCTGGGACGGCCTTGTCGTCCTCTGCGCGGCCAACAGCTGGGACGAGGTGAAGCTGGCCGACCGCCACATGGCGGAGCAGCTGGCGACGCTTGCCCCCGTCCTCTACGTCGACCCGCCGATCTCGCACCTGACCCGGTTCAACGCGCCGCAGGTGGCGAAATCCCTGCGGCGGCCGCGGCTGCGCACGATCGGCCCCGGGCTCGCCCGCTTGACGCCGGCGGCGCCGCCGAAGCCGATGGAGCCCGCGGTCCTGCCGCTGACCAACTGGACGGTCCGCCGCCAGCCTGCGGCGCGCGGTGCACCGTCTCGGCGGCCGCGTCGAGGCGGTGATCTCGACCTGGATGTTCGTCGACCCCTATAACGCCTGCGGCGAGCGGGTCCGCGCCTACTGGTGGCAGGACGACCCGGTCGCCGCCGCCGCGCTCTGGCGCCGCAGCGCCGAGCGCCTCGCCGCCGGGGACCAGCGCCTCACGGAAAGCTCCGACCTCGTCGTCGCGGTCAGCGAGAGCGTGGTCGCCGACCTGCGCGGACGCGGGGTAAACGCCGCCTACCTCCCCAACGGCTGCGACGCCGCCTTCTACGCTGGGGTCGACGCGGCTCCCGACCCAACCGACGTCCCCCTGCAGGCGCCGATCGCCGGCTTCGTCGGCCACCTCAACAGCCGCACCGACCTCGCCCTGCTCGAGGCGATCGCCGACGGCGAGGCCTCGCTGCTGCTGATCGGCCCCCACGACCCCAACTTCGAGCCGGACCGGTTCGCGGCGCTGGCGGCACGCCCGAACGTCGCCGCCCTCGGCCCGCGGCGCTTCGAGGACCTGCTCCCCTACCTGAAGGCGATCGACGTCGGCATCGTCCCCTACGCGAACACGCAGTTCAATCGCAACAGCTACCCGATGAAGACCTTCGAGTACCTGGCGGCCGGCAAGCCGGTCGTCTCGACCCCGCTACCAGCCGTGCGCTCGCTGCAGACGGATCTGGTGGCGACGGCCGAAGCCCCCGCGGAGTTCGCCGCCGCCGTCCTCGCCGCCGCCGCGGAGACCCGCGCACCCGCCCGGATCGCGGCCCGCAGGGAGTTCGCGGCGCGCAACAGCTGGCAGGCGCGGGCCGAACAGCTGGCCGGGCTGCTGCAGCTCGACCGCGCCGGAGACCCCGGGGAGGTCGCCAGTGAGCACGCCTGAGCGGCCCCCGGAGCCGCTGGCCGAGTCGGGCGAGGAGCAGGGCGACCTCGGCGCCAGCGCCCGCACGGGCCTGGTCTGGAGCCTGGTCAACAGCGCCGCCGCACGCGTCCTCAACGTGCTCGCCGGGCTGGTCATCGCCCGGGTCGTCGCCCCGGATGAGTTCGGCACCTACGCCGCGGCGCTGCTGGTGATGACGATCGTCCTCAGCATGAACGAGATCGGCCTCAGCGTGGCGGTGATCCGCTGGAAGCAGGGGGTCGACCGGATCACGCCGACCGCGGTCAGCGGCTCGCTGATCAGCAGCGTCATCTGGTTCGCGCTGATGTTCCTCGCGGCGCCGGGCATCGCCGGCCTGCTCAACGCGCCGGAGGCGACCACGGCGATCCGCATCCTCTCGGTCGGCGTCCTGCTCGACGGAGTCTCGACGATCCCCAACGCGCTGCTGATGCGCGCCTTCCAGCAGCGGCGCCGGGCGGTCGCCGAGCTCGCCGGCTTCATGATCGGCACCCCGATCGGCATCTACCTGGCCGCCAGCGACGGCGCCGCCGGGCTGGCGGTCGGCCTGCTGATCGCCAACGCGGTCTCGACGGCGCTGATCCTCTGGTTCGCTCCCTCGCGCCCGCGGCCGGGCTGGAACCGCGAGACCGCCCGCCAGCTGCTCCGCCTCGGCCTGCCACCGGCCCTGACCAGCGTGATGCTGCTGGCGATCGTCAACGTCGACTCGATCGTCGTCAGCCGCGTGCTCGGCGTTACCGCCCTCGGCTTCTACGTGCTCGCCTTCAACATCGCCAACTGGCCCTGGACCCTGCTCTCGATGTCGATCCGGCAGGTCTCGCTGCCCGCCTTCTCCCGCCTCTCCGACGATCCGGCCGAACTCGAGCAGGCCTTCTCGTACAGCCTCACCCTCGCCGGTGGGCTCGCGGTCCTGGGCGGGGTCCTGCTCGCCTCGCTGGCCAGCCCGCTGGTCGGGATCCTCTACGGGAGCAAGTGGCTGCCCGCCGTCGTCGCCCTGCAGTGGCTGGCCGCCTTCGGCGCCCTGAGGGTGGTGCTCGAACTCTGTTACGACGTCCTCATCGCCACCGGGCGTGCCGGGTCCCTGGTGCGGCTGCAGCTGGGCTGGCTCGCGGTGCTGGTGGTGGTGCTGCCGCTCGGCGCCCACAGCGCCGGCATCGCCGGCGTCGCCGCCGCCCAGGGGATCGTCGCCGTCGCCTTCGTGTTGCCGCTCAACGCGCGCCTGCTGGCCAGGGCGGGGATCCGGCTCTCGCCGCTCGCCCACGCCCTGCAGCCGGTCCTCTTCGCCGCCCTGGCGGGCGGGGCCGCGGCGCTGGCGGCGCATCAGGTCGATGCGCCCGACGGTGTCACCCTGGTCGGAGGCGGCCTGCTGATCACCCTCGTTTACGGCGCCGTGTTCATGGCCAGCCGTCGCGGTCGCGCCGCGGTGCGCTGGGCCGACCCGCCCTTCGTCTCCTTCGGCGGCCCGCCTCCCGCGGGCCGGACGGCGACTGCCGCAACCTGAGCAGCCGCTCAGCCGGCGACGCCGGGCTTGGCGCAGAAGAAGATGTCTTCGTCGCCGAAGGCGTCGTCCTCTTCCCGGCGCAGGCCGAGCTGGGCGATCGTCTTCTCGTCGAAGCGATCGAGGTAGCGATCGGCGCGGACCGAGAAGCCCGCCGCCGCCAGCCGCTCGCGGTAGTCGCGGCCGTAGAGCCGGGCGTGATCGTCCTGGCCGAAGACACGGTGGCGCTGCTCGGGCGTGACCACGGCCGGGTCTTCGAGCGTCGTCGCCCGCCGGCAGTCGATCGGGCACATCAGGATCGCCCAGCCACCCGGCTTCAGCACCCGGTGCACCTCGGCCATCGCCAAACGGTCGTCGTCGACGTGCTCGAGAACGTGGTTGCAGATGAGGAAGTCGAAGCTCTGGTCCGCGAAGGGAAGGGCCATGACGTCGAGCTGATGGTCGGCCAGGGCGGAGTCGAAGTCGCCGGTCACGTAGCGCAGCCCCTCGGTTGCGGAGAGACGGCGCAGGAAGGCGTACTCCGGAGCCACGTGGAGCATCGCGCCCGGCCGCTCGAAGAGATCGGTCTCCTGCCGCAGGAAGAGCCAGAGGACGCGATGGCGCTCCAGCGCCCCGCAGCGCGGGCACTTCGCGTGGCTGCGGCCGCGGTGCGGCAGGAAGCGGGAGAAGGTCGATTCGCAGCACGGGCATTCGACCAGGTCGCCCCGGTAACGGACGCCACGCACGGCGCCGAGCAGGGCGTGGCGACGCCGGCCCGGCATCAGCCTGAACAGCGCTCGCTTGACCAGCGGGTCGCCGACGGCACCGTGCTCGGCCCCGAAGCCCGGGCGATCCGGTACCAGCGTGGCCCGTTGAACGAGACCCATACCCCCTGAACGGATCCGGCGATCCGTCGCTTCTGCGCAAAATCGCCTCCCCCGCGGCCGTTGAAAGGGGGATGGGCCAGCGTCTACTTGTCATCTCCCCTGTCCGCAACGAGACCGACCATCTCGAGCTGGTCGCGCGGGCGATGGCCGCCCAGACCCGCCCCCCCGACCTCTGGCTGCTCGTCGACGACCATTCCAGCGACGGCACCTACGAGCTGGCCAGCCGGCTGGCCGGGGAAATCCCCTTCATCAGCGTGCTGAAAGCGCCCGCGCACCCACCGCTGCTCAACCCCCGCGACAGGCTCGCCTCCGCGGCCGCGCCGCGCACCTTCAACTGCGGGCTCGACAGCGTCGACTGGCGCGGGTTCACCCACATCGTCAAGCTCGACGGCGACATGGAGCTGCCGCCCGAGTACTTCGAGCGGATCCTCGGCGAGTTCAGCGCCGATCCGCAGCTCGGCATGGCCGGTGGCCTGCGCGAAGAGCTGGTGCGCGACAGGTGGCGGCTGGAGCGGGTCCCGACCGAGCTCCACGTCAACGGCGCCCTCAAGTGCTACTCCCGCGAGTGCTTCGAGAGCATCGGCGGCGTCCAGGTGCGGCTGGGCTGGGACACGATCGACGAGACCCTGGCCCGCATGCATGGCTACCGCACCCGCACCTTCGAGGACCTGGTCGCGATCCACCACCGCCCCTGGGCCAGCGCCGACGGCACGCTCAGAGGCCGCGCCCGCTACGGCGCCGCCGCCTACATCGTCCACTTCCCCGCCTACTGGGTGGCATTGAGGTCGGTCAAGATCGCCGCCGCGCGGCCCGAGGGCCTCTCCGGGGCGGCCTTCCTCTACGGCTACTTCCGCGCCGCCGTTCAGCGCACCCCCCAGGTCGAGGACGCCGACTTCCGCCGCGCCATCCGCAGGGAGACCCGCGGCCGGGTGCTCGGCAGGCTCTCGCGTTCGACGCCGGTGGCGAGCGGCTGATGTGCGGGATCGCCGGCCAGGTGCGCGCCGCGGGCGCCCCCGTCGAGACGGATCTCGTCGCCCGCATGTGCGCCGCCCAGGAGCATCGCGGGCCGGACTCGCGCGGGCTGCATGTCGCGGCGGGCGTCGGGCTCGGCATCCAGCGCCTGCGGGTGATCGATCTCGACAGCGGCGATCAGCCGATCTACAACGAGGACGGCTCCGTGGCGGTGGTCCTCAACGGCGAGATCTACAACTACGCCGAGCTGCGCGAGCAGCTGCTGCGGGCCGGTCACTCCCTCACCACCAACGGCGACACCGAGGTCATCGCCCACCTCTACGAGGAGCACGGGCTCGAGTGCCTTTCGCGGCTGGAGGGGATGTTCTCCTTCGCACTCTGGGACGCCCGCCGCCGGCGCCTCTTCCTCGCCCGCGACCGGGTCGGCAAGAAGCCGCTCTTCTACAGCTTCCGCGGCAACACGCTGAGCTTCGCCTCGGAGCTGCAGGCGCTGACCCAGGACCCCGAGGTTCCCCGCGAGATCGACCCCGCGGCGGTCGACGCCTACCTGACCTACGGCTATATCCCCGCCCCGTTGAGCATCTTCGCCGGCGTTCGCAAGCTGCCGCCGGCGCACCGGCTCGTCTTCGAGGAGGGGGCGCTCACGGTCGAGCGCTACTGGCAGCTGGACTACGCCGACAAGCTCGATGTCGGCGACGTCGGCGAGCTGCACGAGCGGATCCGCGAGTCGCTGCGGACGGCGGTGCGACGGCGGATGGTCGCCGACGTCCCAGTCGGGGCATTCCTCTCCGGCGGGATCGACTCCTCGGCGGTGGTCGCGGCGATGGCCGAACAGTCCAGCGAGCCGGTCAAGACCTTCTCGATCGGCTTCGCCGACGAGGCGATGAACGAGCTTCCCCGGGCGCGGCTGGTCGCCGAGCGGTTCTCCACCGACCATCACGAGCTCGTCGTCGAGCCGGACGCGATCGAGATGCTGCCGAAACTCGTCCGCCACTACGGCGAGCCCTTCGGCGACCACTCGGCGCTGCCCTGCTTCTACCTCGCCGAGCTCGCCCGCGAGCAGGTGACGGTCGCGCTCAACGGCGACGGCGGCGACGAGAGCTTCGCCGGCTACCAGCGCTACACCTCGAACATGCTCGCGGCCCGGCTGGAGCGACTGCCGGCGTCGCTGCGCCGCGGCCTCGCCGCCGCCGGGGCGAAGGTCGGAGAAGGGCAGGACCCGCGCGGCTGGAGAAGCCGCGCCCAGAGGTTCGCGACCCGGGTCGGAGGCGAGCGCGAGCAGCGCTACCTCAACCAGGTCAGCGTCTTCGACGGGGCCGAGCGCGCGGCTCTCTACACGCCCGAATTCGCCGAGTCGGTGATGCCGGGCATGGCCGAGGACTTCATGCTGGAGCCGTGGCGCCAGGCGAGCGGCACCGAGCTGCTCGATCAGCTGCTCGAGATCGACGCCGGCGTCTACCTCCCCGGCGACCTGCTGCCGAAGATCGACATCGCGACGATGGCCTTCTCGCTCGAGGCCCGCTCGCCGCTGCTCGACCGCGAGTTCATGGAGCTCGCGGCGGCGATCCCGACCAAGTTCAAGGCGAGCGGCGTGCAGCGCAAGATCGCCCTCAAGGGCGCCCTGCGCGGCTGGGTCCCGGACACCGTCCTCGACGCCCCCAAGCAGGGCTTCGAGCTGCCGGTGGCGCGCTGGCTGCGGACCGACCTGGCGCCGTTCACGCGCGAGGTCCTGCTCGACCGCGAGAGTGGCGAACGGGGCTGGACCAATCGGGCCGAGGTGGCGCGGATGATCGATCAGCACAGCGCCGGCAGCGCCGACCACGGCCGCAAGCTCTGGTCGCTGCTCGTGCTCGAGCTCTGGGCGCAGGCGGCCACCGATCCGGCCCCCGAGCTCTTCGAGGCGACCGCATGAGGACGAGCGAGGCACCGCTGCCCACGGCCGCGACGCGGCTGATCGACCCGATCGCCGACCCCGACTGGCTCGCCTTCATCGAGGCCAGCCCCAGCGCGGAGATCTTCCATCACCCGCTCTGGCTGCAGCTGCTGCGCTCGCAGTACGGCTATGAGGTCGAGGCCTGCTGCGTCGGCGACGAGGGCGGGATCGAGGCCGGGATTCCGATCGCACGGATAAACAGTCGCCTCACCGGCCACCGGCTCGTCTCGGTTCCCTTCTCGGATTCCTGCGCGCCCGCCACCGCTGCCGACGCCGGCACCCATGTCCTGGACGCGCTCGGCCGGGCGCTGGTCGGGGAGTCCCGGCGCAGCGGCCTCGATCTGACCCTGCACTCGGCGCTGCCGGAGATCCCGGGTGCGTTCGTCCGCCACCGCTTTGCCCAGCACCTGCTGCCGCTTGCCGCCGACCCTGACGCGGTCGAGCAGAGCTACGCGAAAAACCAGATCGGGGCGATGAAGAAAGCCAAGCGCGAGGGTCTGACCAGCGAACGCCGCACCGACGCGGCTGCCCTCGACGCCTTCTATGCGCTGCATCTGCGGACCCGACGCCGGCTCGGCGTGCCGACCCAGCCGAAGAGCTTCATCCGCGGCTTCAAGGACCTCTTCGACGCCGGCCTCGGCTTCGTCTGGATCGTCCTCGACGAGGGCCGGCCGATCGCCGCCGCCGTCTTCCTCACCTACAACGGCACGGTCACCTACAAGTACAGCGCCTCCGATGCCGGCAGTCTCAAGAAGCGGCCCAACAACCTGCTTCTGCCCAGCGCGATCCGTTGGGCCTGCGAAGCCGGCTACCGGCGCTTCGACTTCGGTCGCACCGACATCGACAACAAGGGCCTGCGCAAGTTCAAGCGCTCCTGGGGCGCAGCCGAGTCCGAGCTCTCCTACACCTACGTCACCGATACCGAACCGCCGCTGGAGGCAGAGCCGGAGGCGGAGACGCTGCGCGGCCGCGTCATGACCGCCACGATCCAACGCTCCCCCGCCCTCGTCGGTCGCCTGGCGGGACGGGCTCTCTACCGGCACTACGGCTAGCGGGATGAGCGAGCGCCCCGACATCTCGGTGATCGTCGTCACCCATAACGGCCGGGAGATGGCCCTGACCACGCTCAGATCGGCGCGGGCGGCGATCGGCTCTGCCAGCGTCGAGTGGTTCGTCGTCGACGCCGGCTCCAGCGACGGGACCGCCGACGCGGTCGAGCGGGAGTTCGCCGACGTGCGGATCTTCCGCGAGGCGAACCGCGGCTTTGCGGCCTCCAACAACGTCGCCCTCGGGCAGGCGCGCGGCCGTTACGTGCTGCTCCTCAACCCCGACGTCGAGATCCGCTCGGGCACCCTGGGCGACCTCGTCGCGGCGATGGACGAACGACCCCAGCTGGGGCTGGCAAGCGTCGTCCAGCGCGGCTCCGACGGCGAGTTCCAGGCCTCGATCAGGCGCTTCCCCTCACCGCTGCGCAGTCTCGGCGAGGCCCTCTTCGCCGCCTACTGGCCGCTGCTGCGCACCCACCAGGAGCTTGAGACCCGGCCCGAGGTGTATGAGCGCGAGAGCGAGGTCGACTGGCTGGTCGGCGCCTTCCTGATCGCCCGCCGCGAGGCGGTGGAGGCGGTCGGGCCGATGGACGAGCGGTTCTTCCTCTACTCCGAGGAGATCGACTGGTGCTACCGCTTCTGGCAGGCAGGCTGGCCGGTCGCACACCTCCCCGTGATGCGCATCACCCACCACTCCGGCGGTCGTTCGCGTGGCGATCTGATGGCTCAGCTGAGCCATTCCCGCCTGCTCTTCGCCGCCAAGCATTACGGCCGGCTGCGCCAGGCCGGAATCCGCGCCGGGTTGGCGCTCGGGCACGCGATCCGGATCGCCGTCTTCGGGGCCGTCGCCCTGGTGGGCCCGGCGCAGCGCGAGCGCGTCGCAGCCGAGCGAGCGGGCCTGCGGGTGCTGATGGGCTCGGCACCGCCGCTGGGGCCGTTCTCAAGCGAGGCGCAGGCGGCGAGCGCCGACCACGACGATCGCCACTACCTGGAGGAGCGCTACCACGGCGAGAGCGGCAAGCGCTCGCGCGTGATGGCCGCCTACTACAACCTCAAGCCGTTGCTGCCGAGACGGCTGCAGATCGCGATGCGCCGCCTCTACGCCAAGCGTCAGGCGCGTTCAACCTTCCCCCGCTGGCCGATCGAGCCGCTGTTGATCGAACGCCAGGAGGCGGCGCTGCGCTCAGCGCTGGAGAACTCGGGGACCGAGCGAGTGCCGACCATCGCCAACTGGCCCGACGGCAAGCGCTTCGCGGCGATCCTCACCCACGACGTCGAGGGGCCGAGCGGCGTCGCCAACGTTCGCAAGATCATCGAGATCGAGCGGCGCCACGGCTTCGTTTCCTCCTGGAACTTCGTCGCCGAGTGGTACCCGATCGAAGACGGGCTGTTCGATCACATCCGTGCCAGCGGTGGCGAGATCGGGCTGCACGCGGTCAAGCACGACTGCAAGCTGTTCGAGAGCCGCGCCAGCTTCGAGGCCGAACTACCGGCGATCCATCGCTACCTGGCCGAGTGGGAGGCCGTCGGCTTCCGCTCGCCCGCCACCCACCGCAACGCCGACTGGATGCCGGAGCTCGGGGCTCTCTACGACAGCTCCTTTCCGGACACGGATCCCTTCGAGCCGCAGGCGGGCGGTTGCTGCTCGATCCTTCCCTACTTCCTCGACGACCTGGTCGAGCTGCCGATCACCCTGGTTCAGGACCACACCCTCTGGGAGATCCTGCAGGAGGACACGATCGCGCGCTGGACCGAGAAGAGCGACTGGCTGATCGAGAACGGTGGCCTGATCAACCTGATCGTCCACCCCGACTACCTCGACACCCCGGCCCGGCTGCGCATGTACGAGGAATTCCTCGAATACCTCGCCGCCAAGCGCGATGGCTGGTACCCGCTGCCGCGTGAGGCCGCCGCCTGGTGGCGCACCCGCGCCGGCCTGCGCTGCGCCGAGGAGGGCGAGGGCGCCCGCATAGTGGGCGACGGCGCCGAGCGCGCCGCGCTGCTCTGGGCCCGCGCCGGCGGCGACGGCGTCACCCTCGAACCCGAGCCCGAACCGGTACGAGCCTGAGCCATGAACCCCACCCGAGTCCTGATCCTCCTGCAGAACGAGCCGATTCCCTCGGATCGACACGTATGGAACGAGAGCCGCGCCCTGGTACGGGCGGGGTATGACGTCACCGTCATCTGCCCGACCGGCGAGGAGCGCGATCGCAGTGACTTCGACGAAATCGAGGGAGTGACTATTCACCGTTACGAGCCGCGGCGGGCGGACGAGCGAATCAGCGACTACGCGATCGAGTACCTCGCCGCACTGTGGAGCATCCGCCGCCTCGCCCGCCGCCTGTCCCGGGATCGCCCCTTCGACCTGGTGCACGCCTGCAGCCCACCTGACTTTCTCCTGCTCGCCGCGCTCGGGCTGCGCCGCCAGGGGGCGCGCTTCGTCTTCGACCACCATGACCTGACGCCGGAGCTGTACCTGACTCGCTTCGGTGGCGGGCTGGTGCACAGGGTGACGCTGGCGGCCGAGCAGGTCGCCTTCCGCAGCGCCGACGTCGTCCTCTCCGTCAACGAGTCCTACCGCCGCGTCGCGATCGACCGCGGCCGCCGCGACCCCGCCAATGTGGCGGTTGTTCGCACCGGGCCGGATCTGACCCGCTTCCTGCCGAGCCCCCCAGACGAGACCCTCAAGCGCGGCAAGCCATTCCTGCTCAGCTACGCGGGTGTGATGGGAGCCCAGGACGGAGTCGACCATGCTTTGCGGGCGCTGGCGGAGCTGCACACCATGCGAGATGACTGGCACGCCGTGTTCATGGGCGACGGCGATGTCCTGGCCGAGATGCAAACCCTTACGGACGAGCTCGGCCTGACCGAGTGCGTCGAGTTCAGCGGCTGGGTCGAACACGACACGATCAGCCGTGTGCTCTCGACTTCCGATGTGTGTCTGGCTCCCGATCCGAAAAACCCACTCAACGACATCTCCTCGATGATCAAGATCTCCGAGTACATGGCGATGTCGCGGCCGATCGTTTCCTATGACCTCACCGAGTCGCGCATAGGCGCCGGCGAGGCGGCCGTCTTCGCCGCTCCCGATGACTACGCCGGCTTCGCGCGGCTGGTCTCAGATCTTCTCGACGACCCCCAGCGCCGGGCGGAAATGGGAGTGGCGGGGCGCCGGCGCGCCGAGGACCACCTTGCCTGGGAGCACCAGGAGCGCTCGCTCCTCGCCGCCTATTCGCAGGCGCTTAATATGGGTCCGGTCTGCGAAACGCGCCTGGGCACGCTGCGACGGCTGTTGATGCCGCGTCAAAAAGTCGCAAATACCGCGTCTGAGCGGACCAGTGCCCTGTCTGCCTCGGGTTGACATAACCTGAATCGCCGATAGCTTGTCGTCTTCGTGAATCCCAGGCTGTCGTCTGGCGACTCACCGGTAGCTGGGGAGATCTACTGGCGCTGTGGGAGCGTCCGCAGCGGCGAATTCGCTGTTATGTCCCCACGGCATTACTGGATGTTTGGTAAAGGATCGTTTCGGATATACGTCCAAGTAGTTCGATCTTTGACTGACTGACTTGGACTCATACCGATAGGCGGGAACATGGCTCAGACTCGGAATCGCCCCAAGACTTTGCTCATATCTATTGCTGCCTTCGTCGCCCTGGCGCTGTTTGTTCTCCTTGGCCTGCAGTCCGTGGCCGTTGCCAAACCCTACCTCGGCAACTCCCTCGCCAAGAAGGCCGGCGGACACTGGGTAAAGGTCGATCCTGACGAGGACGGACTCACCAACGAAGCCGAGATCAAACGGACGCGGACGAAACCGAACGTCGCCGACACCGATCGCGATGGCCTCACAGACGGTGTCGAGGTGAACCGGACCAAGACGAATCCGCGCAAGGCCGACACCGACGGCGATGGGGTGAATGACGGCGACGAGGTTCGTCGTGGTACCGATCCTCGCAAGGCGCCCAGCGCCCCCACTCCCCCCACCACGCCTCCCTGGATCCCGCCGATCTACCCCCCACCCGCGTCCGACTCGACTCCCCCCAACACCGAGATCGGCTCCGGGCCCAGCGGCAACACGACCGCAACCAACACCAGCTTCTCGTTCAGCTCGAGCGAGCCTGGATCGACCTTCGCCTGTCAGCTCGACGGTTCGGCCTGGGCCCCCTGCAGCTCGCCCAAGTACTACACCGGCCTGAGCGCGGGATCGCATCAATTCTCGGTGCGGGCCAGCGACGCCGCCGGCAACACCGACCCCTCCCCCGCCGTGCGCGCCTGGACGATCAGAAAAGCAACGACGCCGCCGCCGGCCCCGACGACGGCCGAGGCCGTCTGGGAGAGCCCGGACGACGTCCAGGCCGACGTGCCGGTGGTACTGGACGGAGGCGCCTCGACCGGAGTCGCACCACTCAACTGCACCTGGTCGTTTGAGAACCAGAGTGGCAGTGTCGTCTATGAAACTCGCAGCGGCTGTCAGATCGACTTCACCTTCGAGACGGCGGGGACGAAATACATCGAGTTGAACGTGCGGGACGCGACTGGCTCCGCCGACGCCGACAAGCAGCCGCTCGTCGTCGAGCCGGCCGAAACCACGCCGCCGCCGGTCGACACCACCGCACCGGAGACGACCATCTCCTCCGGGCCCTCGGGAACGACGACCGCGACCAGCGCCAGCCTCGGGTTCTCCTCCAGCGAGTCCGGTTCCAGCTTTGAATGCAAGCTGGATGCGGCCAGCTTCGCCTCCTGCAGCTCGCCGAAAGCGCTCTCCGGACTGGCCGTCGGCAGCCACACCTTCTCGGTGCAGGCCACCGACGCGGCCGGCAACGTGGATTCGACCCCGGCAACCCGGACCTGGACGGTGGAAGCATCGACCACGCCGCCGCCGGTCGACACCACCGCACCGGAGACGACCATCTCCTCCGGGCCCTCGGGAACGACGACCGCGACCAGCGCCAGCCTCGGGTTCTCCTCCAGCGAGTCCGGTTCCAGCTTTGAATGCAAGCTGGATGCGGCCAGCTTCGCCTCCTGCAGCTCGCCGAAAGCGCTCTCCGGACTGGCCGTCGGCAGCCACACCTTCTCGGTGCAGGCCACCGACGCGGCCGGCAACGTGGATTCGACCCCGGCAACCCGGACCTGGACGGTGGCGGCCGAAGAACCCGACCCCGATCCCTCCAGCGGCTGCGTCGCCGGCGCCACCAACGCAACCACCGCCTCCGCGCTGACCAGCGCCGTCTCCTCCAGCAAAAACGTCTGCGTGACGGCCGCCGTCGGCGACGTCAACTTCGCCAACATGGGCAAGAAGGCGGTGACGGTCTCCACCGAAGGCAGCGGCTCGATGGGTCACCTGGAGATCAACTCCACCACCGACCTGACGATCAGCGACGCTCGCTTCCGGTCGGTGACGCTCCGCAGCGCCCACCGCACGACGATTGAGAACTCGACCATCGGCGGCACCCAGGCCAACCGCGTCTACGACCAGCTGATCTTCATGCCGGAAGAAAACAACGACGTGACCGTCCGCAACAACGACATCGGCTGGACCAAAGCCGACAACACCGGCAACACCGGCTACGGCTGCCGCTGCTACGGCACCCTCAACCGGCTCAAGTTCGTCGGCAACAAGGTGCACGACCTCGCCGGCGACGGCTTCCAGGGCGTCGGCGGCTCCGACGTGGTGATCGATCGCAACGAGATCGGCCCGGTCGGCGCCAACCCCGAGTCGAACGAGCACTCCGACAACATCCAGCTCACCTTCAACGGCCCGAACACCCAGATCACCAACAACTGGATTCACCACCAGGGCTTCTACGAAGGCAAAAACGCCGGCAACTCGGGTTCGATCTACATCCACGGCGGCACCACGAACTCGATGTTGATCGAAAACAACCTGGTTGAAACGAACCAGGGGCGGACCGAGATCTGCGGCCTCGGCACCGGCGGCACCTCGCGCTCCAACATCACGATCCGCAACAACACCTGGGTCGACGGCGGCCTCGCCTTTACCGGCTTCCCCGGCTTCGAGTGGGACTGCGACTCGGGGACCGGCAACACGATCGAACGCAATGTCGCGGTCGATCCCGACGGCGGCTTCGCCCAGGACGGCTCGGCCGGCGCGGTCACGATCGCCGGCAACCTCTGGGGTCAGCCCTCGCTCGTCACCCTCAACGCCGAACGCAACTGCACCTCGGCGAACTGCAACCCGAGCAGCGGTCCGATCGGCTACCGCAAGCCCTCGGGCGTCGCCTGGTAACGACCCGTCCAGCCCGCCCCGGGGCCGTCGCCGCTAGCCGATGGCGGCGACGGGCCGCGGGCCCGGGTGCAGCGTCCGGCTGGGTTCCAGTTCCTCCACCGGCACTTCCTTGGTCGCCGCACAGGTGCAGATCGCGGCCATGAAGAGGAACAGGTAGGGAGCCTGCGGAAAGCTGAGGATGTCGTAGAGAGCCGAGGCGACTCCAAAGGCCAGGCAAGCCGCTCCAGCCGCCAGCGCCGGCGGGCCGCGCAGGGGGTTGTCCGTGCGCAGCACCGAGCGGACCACGAAGAGCGGGCTGACGATCAGGGCGAGGAAGGCGATCAATCCGATCGCCCCCACCTGGTAGATCTCGCCGAGGTACTCGTTGTCGAAGATCCGGTAGGTGTCCTGCTTGATCGAGTCGAGGGTTCCGTAGCCGCGCCCAACCAGTGGGTGGCTGAGCAGATCGGGCACGATCGCCTCGTAGTCGGAGGTCCGGCCCTTGGTCGATGCCTGGTTCTCCGAGTTGCCGAAGTCCTGGATCGAGCTGAGCGCGCCGGGCGCGACCGCCAGCCCGACGGCAAGCGCCACGATCCCGAACGGGGCGAGCCGCAGCAGCTGCCGCGGCCGCATGATGAACAGCACCAGCAGCGCGAAAGCCGGAACCACGGCGCCGGACTTGCGCTGCGTTATCAGGGCGCCGGCGATGATCACGCCGGCGGCCAGCACCCAGAGGATCCGCCGCCTGGTCGTCGGCGCGATCGCCGCGAGCACCACCGCGAACGGCAGCGCCATGCCGAGGATCGAGGTGACCGAGAGCGGGTGCCTGGTCGGCCCGGTGATCGTCGGCCGCCCCTCCTCGACCCCAGGGTGAATGTCGGTCGGAGCGGCGTCGACGGTGGCGATTGGCTTGAACACGACCGAGGCGGTTTCGTAGAAGACGTTGTAGCCCGTTTTTTTCTCATAAATCGTGCCCAGGGCGGTCAACACAGCCAGGACGGCGATCAGCACCGCGAGCGGCCGCAGCTCGGCCACCCGCAGGGTCAGGGTGACGACGACGAAGATCGCGATCAGCCCGGCCAGGACCGCGAGCCGTTTCTGGGCGACGTCCCACTCGCCCAGGTTGGTGATGCGTTCGACGTTGACGGCGATGCTGATGACGGCGACAAATCCGAAGGTGATCACCCCCGTCGCCCAGAAGCGCGGGCGCAGCCGCACCATCTTCTCCTTGCCGGCCACCAGCGCTCCGAAGGCCCAGGTCGCGACGATCACGGCGACGAAGAAGCGATCGATGTCGGAGCTGAAGGGAAGCGCCACCTTGAGGTGGATCGCCTCGATCGGAACCAGGAAGATCGCGACCAGGAAGCCGGCGATCATCCAGGGCAGGGGCCGGCGCGTGCGCGGCCAGGCGTCGACCGTGGAGACTTCTTCCCGGTAGTTCACCGGCGCACGGTCTCGCGCTCGGGGAAAGGCCGGCCCGGACCCGGGCCCGGGTTGCCGTCGCGGTCGAGGTCGCGCCAACCGCGGGCGACGGTGTGGGCCGGGATCAGCAGCAGGCACCAGCCGGCCAGCACGGTGAGGAAGACGAGGGTGCCGATCTGTTTGCTTGCCCCCGGGTTGACGACGCCGCCGCTGGCGCGGCCGAGGGTCCTGATCATCACCTTGCGATTCTCCGGCGTGTGTTGGCGGGCCTGGATCCCGTCCACGTAAGCCCTGAGCGCCACCGGGACCGCGGCCGCGAGCTTCACCGCAGCCTCTTCGGTGGGCGCCTGTGCGTAGACGGTGATGATCGGCAGCTCGCGAGTTGTTCTCGAAGCGCAGGCGGTAGAGCGCCCCCTCGCCGATGATCTGCGAGCTGCGTTTCTCCGCCGTCGGCGCCTGCTGGACCTCGGGTAGGTTCAGTTCGTAGGGGCCCTGCGCCTCGATCGCGTCAAAGGGGAGCTCGGCTTCGCGGGAGATGAGTTCGACGGCCGCCGGGCTTGCCAGGAAGCGGGCGAAGACCGTCGCCCTCGTGTTCAGCGGTTCGATTTCGTTCGAGAGGTCGGCGACCGCCGAGTCGGGCGTGTCGACCAGTATCTGCGAGTGAAGCCGTCGCGAACACGTTCGTACGGCTTTCCAGCGACGGCGGCACCAGCCCGACCCGGTAGACGCTGAGAATCGCCGCGATCAGGGCGATCGCCGCTCCCAGCGCCACCAGCCGGCGGCGCCCCCAAAGGATCCTCAGCGTCCGCGCGAGCTCCATCAGCGGTGGTGAGGCGGTGCTGCGGTCTCGGGCGGAGGCGGACCGAGTGCCTCGTCGTCGTCGGCGCGATCGCTGGCCAGGCGCAGAACCTCGTGACCCGGTTGCGGGCCTTGCAGCGGCTCCAGCGGCGGGTCTTCGGCGTCGGCCGCCCGCCAAGCGGCCTTGAAGCGCGGAATCCCGAGGATCGCCAGCAGGCAGAGCGCGAGGACGACGACGAAGATCGCCAGCGCGGCTTTCTTGCCCAGCGCTTCGTCCACCGGAGCGGCCTGGGCCGGTCCCAGCACCCGGAACTCGACCTGTTTGCTGGCTGGCGTTTTCTGCTTGACCTGAATCGAGTTGACCAGATCGCCAATTGCCGCGGGCACGGCGTCGGCCAGGTCCCGGGCCTCGGTAACGGTCGGGGCGCGGGTGACGACGGTGAGGATCGGCAGCGTTTCCGACTGGACGACGGAGATGCCATAGGGATGGAACTGAAGCGAGGGTTCGGCCGCGCCAGGAGCCTCGCCGGGAAGCGGGGTCGGGCCCGCCACGTCGATCTGCTTGGCCGGAATGCCGGTGGTTTTGGCGATCTCGTTGACGACATTGCCCCCCGCGATCAGCCGCGCGAACACCCCGGCCCGGGCAATCAGGCCGGTCAGATCGCGCCGCGTGTCGGCGATCGGCGAGTTGGCCGAGTCGACGAGGATTTCGATCGAGCCCTGGGCGTTGACGTGTTCGCGGGCGGAGATCGAGGGCGGCGAGGGGCTCACCCGGTAGACGGCGAGAATCGCGACCGCAGCCGAGAAGACGACGGCGAGGGCAACCAGCAGGCGCCGGCGCGAAAGCTCCTTCAGGGTCTGAATCAGGTTCAAGTCGTCTCCAGGTTGGGCGGGCCGGTGGCCGGCAGTCCTATATGAACGACAAGCGCCCGGAGAACTTGTGCAGGGTCGGCATCCTTCGTTTTTCAACCTTCAGATTTCCGCCAGGCGTGCAAGTCCACGATCCGTCAGTCGTTTGTCGTCCATGAACGATCAAGGAATCGGGACTCTTGCCGTCGGCTATGGCTACTGGGGCCCAAACATCGTCCGCAACCTGCTCGAGCGCCCCGAGTTTTCTCTGCTCGGCCTCTGCGAGCGCGACGAGGGCCGGATCGCCGAATTCGAAAAGCGCACCCCCGGGGTCCCCTGCGAGCGTGACTTCGAGGCGGCGCTGACCGACCCGCAGGTCGAAGCCGTGGCGATCGCGACGCCGCCCCACACGCACTATGCCCTGGTCCGCCAGGCGCTGGAGGCCGGCAAGCACGTGCTCGTCGAGAAGCCGCTGGCCCGCACCGCCGGCGAGGCGGCCGAGCTGATCGAGCTCGCCGACGAACTCGGGCAGGTACTGATGCCCGGCCACACCTTCCTCTACAGCCCCTCCGTCAACAAGGTCAAGAGCCTGATCGACGAGGACGTGCTCGGGGAGATCTACTTCGTCACCTCTTCGCGGATGAACCTCGGCCTCTACCAGCAGGACGGCGTCATCCTCGACCTCGCCCCGCACGACCTCTCGATCCTCCTCCACTGGCTCGGCAAGCCGCTGGTCGAGGTGACCGCAAACGGCCGCAGCGTCTTCCAGGAGGGCGTGCACGAGACGGCGTTCATGACCCTGCGCTTCGAGGGCGGCGCCCAGGCCAATGTCCAGGTCTCCTGGCTGGCGCCGCGCAAGATGCGCCAGATGGTCCTCGTCGGCAGCCAGCGGATGGTCCAGTACGACGACACCTCTGCCGACGGCGCCGTGAAAATCTACGATCGCGGCCTCGACTTCGCCGAGCCGCCCGCCAACTTCGGCGAGTACCGCCTCACCTATCGCACCGGCGACATGGTCGCCCCCCAGATCGCCCCGGCCGAGCCGCTGGCGCTGGAGCTAAAGGACTTCGCCTCCGCCATCACCGAGGGAACCACGCCCGTATCGAGCTCACGGCTCGGGCTGGAAGTGGTCTTCGCGCTGGAGGCACTTGAGAGGTCGCTGCACGCGCACGGCGAACCCGTCGCGGTTCGCTCCGCCGACGACGTTCGCGCCACCCAGCGCGCCTAACAGCGCCTCTCAGACGTAGCTGCCGGGCACGCCGCTGCCGCGGGCTGCGGCAGCCGAGAGAAAGTCGAGCTCGGCGAGGTAGACCATCACCGAGTGGTTGATCAGCTCGCTGAGTGTCGCCCCCTGCCGCGCCGCCTCCAGTTCGAGCAGCGAGGCGGCCTCGCCGTCGAGCACCAGGTCGACGGCGGCGCGTGGCTCCCCTGCGGCCCGCTTACGGAGGAAGCGGGGATCTCGATCGGCCTGCGACCCGCCTTCAGCTTGTAGGCGTAGTGGAAGATCGCGGTCCTGACGCCGCTGGGAACGTCCGAGCCCATCTGGGCTTCGATTCCGGTACGGGCGAAGTTGTCGAGTGCGACTCTGATCGTTATCACCTACCTATGAACTGTCCCGACCCTCAGGTTTTTCACCCGCGGCGGTGGAATCCTTCTAACTTCAACCTGGAACAAAACCTGTGCACCTGCCTCGAATATCCGTGCAATTGGGCCTTTCTTGAGCCTGAGAACTAAATTTGGACAAATATTGGGCATTGACATCTAGTCCGAACGTCCTCATTCTCTGCCCCGAGTCAACGTCTTCTTGCGCCAGGGAGTTTCGGCGTGAATTCGCGTTTTACGACCTAATTCGAAAACCAGCAGTTCATGCATGCGGTGAGCATGCGGGAGAACAAGCAATGATCAGCACGTCCGGCGGCACCGCCCGAGAGAACGGGGCCAGCCGGCTCACGCAACGGGCCGTGGCGCGCGCCAAGGCCGGCGACTCGGAGGGCCTCCACTTCCTCTACGTCCGCTACGCCGACGACGTCCTCCGCTACGTCGCCAGCTTCGTCCGCGACCATCACGAAGCAGAAGACATCACCCAGAACGTCTTCGCCAAGCTGATGACCGCGATCAAGAAATACGAGCAGCGCGAGGTCCCGTTCGAGGCCTGGATCCTGCGCGTCGCCCGCAATGCCGCCCTCGACCACCTGCGCGCGAAACGGGCGATCCCGACCGAGGAGGTCAGGGTCGCCGACGGCGGCGGCGCCCAGGTCAGCCTCGAGCGCGGCCGCGCCCTGCGCCAGGCTCTTGAAGACCTTCCCGAGGATCAGCGCGAGGTGCTCGTCCTCAGGCACATCGTCGGCCTCTCCCCCGCCGAGATCGCCGGCACCCTCGACAAAACCGAGAGCTCCATACACGGCCTCCACCACCGCGGCCGCCGTTCCCTGCGCGCCAACCTGGTCGAGCTCGGAGCCGCACCGGTGGTCGCGGCGCCCCCCGCGGCCTAGTCCTCTTTCCCTCCTGCCGACTCGAGGTCGTCGAGGATGCGCTGGGTGACGCGGCCGCTGTTGAGCTCGGTGACGAAGTAGAAGGCGGCGTGATCGAGCAGCTGCCGCAGGGAGACGTCCTGCCTGCCCACCTCGATCTCGAATGACCGCCAGAGGTCGGCGTCGATGCTGAGCTCGACCTCGACCTCCCCCCGGGCTTGGTCCCCCCGCAGGAAGACGGGGTAGGCCCACGCCGGCCGGCCGGATCCCCGATCGCCCAGGTAACAGCGGATGGCGCCTTCGAGCCTGGCCGATATCGGGGCCGGGCTGCTGGGGCTCTCTCCGACCAGGGCTTCGAAGGCAAGGCGACTCAAGGAGACGGCCACCGACCGTCGCCCCGGGCTGCGATCACGCGTGGCGCCGCGGTCCCCCATCTGCGTTCTCACCGTTCTCACCTTTTCTTTCATAAGCAACTTTCCCTTACCCGTTGAGGCACCTAATCAAGCAGTCCCGCTTCGCGAGCGGACATCGCCGTCTGAACCAGGGTCTCATGAGCATCCAAATGCGGCTCCCAGCCGAGCTCGCGACGGGCCTTGGCGGTGTCCATCAGGACCGGGGTTCGCAGCGCCGCGGCCCACTCCAGCTGCGGCGACAGGAACGAGAGCCGCCTGGCGACGCCGGCCCCAAGGCCAACCGCCGGCCCGGGCACCGGAACCGTGTGCCAGCCCAGGGCGCGGGCGATGTCGCCGATCCCGAGCTCGCCCTCGCCGGCGAGGTTGTAGGTGCCGGGCTCGCCGGCCCCGACGATCGCCGCCGTCAGCGCCCGGGCGACGTCGTCGTGGTGGACGAGCTGGAGCGGGGCGCCGACGTCGGGCAGCAGCGGCCGCGGCAGCGGCAGGCGGCCGAGGCGCCGCCGCAGGGCCGGCAACGGGTCGCCGAGACGAACCCCTTCGATGACCTTCTCGATCAGCATCGTCGCCCGCGGCCCGGCGACGATGCAGGGCCGGAACACGTAGGCCTCCACCCCACTCCCCGCCAGCAGGCTCTCCAGCACCGACTCCAGCTCGGCCTTCTGCGCCGAGTAGTAGAAGCTCTCGCTGCCGCGGGCGGGGACGTCCTCGGTCAGCGGCTGCGGATTCTCCGCGTGGAACCCGTAGGCGGCGACCGAGGAGGCGTAGACCAGCCGCCGCACCCCGGCCTCGATCGCGGCTTCGAAGACGTTGCGGCTGCCCTCGAGATTGACCCGGCGCGTCTCCTCACGGCCGCCGAAGATGGCGAAAGCGAGGTGAACGGCGACGTCGGCGCCGTCGAAGAGGGCAGCCAGCGAGCCACGGTCGAGGATGTCGCCGCGGCGGTAGGCGACCTTGCCCCAGCCTTCCGCCGCCGGATCGAAAGGCCGCCGCGCCATACCTCGAACCGCGCCGACGGCCGAGTCCGTCTTCGAGCTCTGCCAAGAGCGGCAGCCCGATCTCCCCGGTAGGACCCGTAACGGCAACCGTTAAATCCATTCTCCATTTCTACCGGAGGCGCTGGGACCAAGCCTGGGTAGGACGCAGGGAGAGAGTCGAGGGGAGCGCACTTTGGTGCGTGACCCGAAGGCGAACGACCGAGGACACCCCCAGGCGCCGGTCCCAGCGCCTCCGGTCAGGCTGCGGGGGTGATGCGGTAGGCGTCGAAGACACTCTCGACGTTGCGCAGACGGGTGATGCACTGCTTCAGCTGCTCGGTGTCCCCCACCTCGACCACGAACTTGTTCTTGACCATCGGGTGGTTGGTGGTGCAGGAGGCGCCGATGATGTTGATCCCGGCCTCGGAGAAGGTGCGCGAGAGGTCCTCCAGCAGGCGGGTGCGGTCGTAGGCGTCGATCTGCAGCTCGACCCGGTAGGAGGCCTCGTTTTCGCCTGCCCAGCCGACCTCGACGAAACGTTCCGGGGACTTTTTCAGCGCCTTCACGTTCTTGCAGTCGGCGCGGTGGATGGTGATCCCGCGACCGAGCGACACGTAGCCGGCGATCTCGTCACCGGGGACCGGCCGGCAGCACTTGGCGAGCCGCACGGCGACGTTCTCGGCGCCCTTGACGGCGATCCCGTAGTTGGAGGCGTCCTTGGTGCGCCGGGCGCGGTCCTCGCGGCCGCGGACGGGGGTCGCCGGGTGCTCCTCGACCGCCTCGCCGGCTTTGAGGCGCTGCATCAGCTTGTTGGCGGCGGTCTTGGTCGAGACCTTGCCCTGGCCGAGGGCGATGTAGAAGTCGGTGCCTTTGCGGAAGCCCATCTCGCGGATCACGTCGGCGAGCAGCGGCGAGCCGGCCAGCTTCTGCATCGGCAGCCCACGCGCCCGCAGAGCCTCCTCCAGGCCCTCGCGACCGTCGCGCTCGGCGTCCTCGCGGCGCTCCTCTTTGAACCAGGCGCGGATCTTGTTGCGGGCGCGGCTGGTCCGCACCAGCTTCAGCCAGTCCAGCGAGGGCCCGCGCTTCTGCTTCGCGGTCAGCACCTCGACGATGTCGCCCGACTTCAGCTGGTAATGCAGCGGCACGATGTTGCCGTTGACCTTGGCGCCGACGCAGCTGTGGCCGACGTCGGTGTGCACGGCGTAGGCGAAGTCCAGCGGCGTCGAGCCGGCCGAGAGGTTCTTCACTTCCCCCTTCGGAGTGAAGACGAAGACCTCGTCCTCGAAGAGGTCGACCTTGAGCGACTCCAGGAACTCGGCCGGGTCCTGTTCGCCCTCGGCCTCGACCAGCTGCCGCAGCCAGGTCATCTTCTCCCGCTTCGGGTCGGCGCCGCTGCCCTCTTTGTAGGCGACGTGGGCGGCGATCCCGTACTCGGCCAGCTTGTGCATCTCCTCGGTCCGGATCTGGATCTCCAGAGGCTTGCCCTCGGGTCCGATCACGGTCGTGTGCAGGGCCTGGTACATGTTGGCCTTGGGCATCGCGACGAAGTCCTTGAAGCGCCCCGGCAGCGGCTTCCAGAGCGAGTGGATGACGCCGATCGCGCCGTAGCAGTCTTTGACCGAGTCGACGATCACCCGCATCGCCGTGAGGTCGAAGATCTCGTTGAACTCGCGGCCCTTCTTGGCCATCTTCGTGTAGATCGAGTAGAAGTGCTTGGCGCGGCCGGAGATCTGGGCCTCGATGCCGACCTGCTCCAGCTCCTCGGAGAGGAACTGACCGGCGTCGGTGACGTAGCTCTCGCGCTCGTCGCGCTGCTGGGCGACCAGCTGTTTGATCTCGGCGTACTTGCGCGGGTGCAGGGTGGCGAAGGCGAGATCCTCCAGCTCCCACTTGATCGCGTGGATCCCCAGCCGGTGGGCGAGCGGCGCGTAGATCTCCAGCGTCTCGTGCGACTTCGCCATCTGTTTCTGCTTCGGCAGGGCGCCGAGCGTGCGCATGTTGTGGAGCCGGTCGGCCAGCTTGATCAGGATCACCCTGACGTCGGTGGCCATCGCCACCATCATCTTGCGGTAGTTCTCGGCCTGGCGCTCGTCGCGGCTCTCGAACGACATCCCGGTCAGCTTGGTGACGCCATCGACCAGCTGGGCGATCTCCTCGCCGAATTCGTCGCGGACGTCGTCAAGGCTGGCGCTGGTGTCCTCGACGGTGTCGTGGAGGAGGGCGGCGCAGAGCGTCTCGGTATCGAGCCGCATCCCGGCGCAGACCTGGGCGACCCCGACCGGGTGGGTGATGAACTCGTCGCCCGAGTAGCGCATCTGGTCGGCGTGGCGATCGCAGGCGAAGTCGAAGGCGCGCTCGAGCGCGGCTCGGTCGATCCGCGCCACCGCCACCGCGGTGGCGCCGGAACCGTTGCCGTTGACAGTCGGCGAGGAGTCGAACTCCTCGACCACGGCGAAGAGGTCGGCGAGGAGCTCCGAGTGCTCTACGGCTGCTTGGGTCTTTCGAGGTATGGCATTGCCTCCGAGTGGTCTGCTCTGTAAGCCCGGAACGCGGCTGAGCGCTCCAGATCCGTCCCCTCTGAGGATACGACCCCGACGACCCCAGCGCCGCGACTGGGCTCGCCCGAGACCAGTTCCAGCTCGGCGAGGACGCGGAAGCAGCGCGCCGCCGCCTCGGGCCCGAGCGGGTGGGCGCCCTTGCCGGCGAGCGCCTCGCGCAGCTCGCCTCCGCTCACCTGTCCCGCCTCGCGGAGGCGGCGAAAGACGCTCGCCACCGTTGCCCGGGAGGCATGCTGCTGATCGGACGAGGAGACCGCAAAGCCCTGCTCCGCCTCGGTCCAAAGCCGGTGCAGGAAGCCGGGCTCGGCGCCGCTCCGAGCCCCGGCGCAGCGATCTTCGTCGCCCCGGCAACGAGACGGGTCGACCATCACCACGTGCTCGAAGGAGGCGACCAGCCCGGGCGCGGTCGCCAGCGACGCGTAGTCGGTCAGCGCCAGGCCACCCTCGCCACGCGCGGCCAGGCCGGCGAGCGCCTCGCGACCGCAGCGATGGCAGGCGATAAGCGCCGCGCCGCCGTTGAAGCGGGCCAGGCCGGTGGCGCCGCTGGCCAGCGGCGCCCGCCGCGAGGCATCGGCGCAGACCGCCAGCACGCCGGCGCCGCTGGAGACCAGCTCGGCGATCGTCGCGTTGGCGGCACCGCCGCCGGGGACGAGCCGGCGGCCGCCGCGCTCGGCGGCCGCCGCGCTCGCTTCCGCAGCGCCAGGGTCGCGGGCCAGCTCTGACTCGAACCGGGCCCACCACTCCGCGTCCGCGCAGCCGCAGGGATGAGGCGAAACCGGGTCTCCGGGCGCGTCCGCGAGCGGATAGAGCTCGTTGAGGACGACACGCGGCTCGACCGCGCCGTTCCAGTGGTTGACCTCGAGCCGCACCGCGGCGTCGACCGAATCCTCGTCGTCGACGCCGAGGCTGGAGCGGCCAAAGGCGACGCCGAGGGCGCGGTGGGCGCCGCTGTGAAGGCTGAAGCGCGCGTGCTTGCCCTCCCCCATCGTGCGCACGTCGCTGACTCGGGCCGAGGGAACCATCAACCGCACCCCCGGATTGCCCATCCCGAAGGGCGCGAGCTGGCCCAGCTCCTCGGCCAGGTCGAGGCCGAGGCCGAGGCCGCCGACCATCGCGTCGATGCGCTGGGTGCGGCGCAGCTCGTCCGGACCCAGAACCGCGGTCGCATGCGCCGCGAAGGCCTCACGGAAGGGATCGAGGTTTTCCGCCCGCAGCGACAGCCCCGCCGCGGCCCGGTGCCCGCCGAAGCTCTCGAGGTGTGCCGAACAGGCCTCCAGCGCCGCCAGCAGATCGAAGCCGGGGATGCTGCGACCGCTGCCGCGCCCGCCGCCCTCGCCGTCGAGCGAGACGACCACGACCGGGCGGTGATGGCGCTCGACCAGCCGTGACGCAACGATCCCGACCACGCCCGGATGCCAGTCCTCACCGGCAAGCACCAGCCCGGGCGCTTCGCGCAGGGGCTCCGGCAGCTCCCGCCGCGCCGCCTCCGCCGCCGTGTCGACCTCGCGCTCCCGCGCCCGCCGCTCCGCGTTCGCGCGCCCCAGCTCGGCAGCAATCTCCTCGGCCCTCGCCTCGTCCTGGGTAAGCATCAGCTCAACCCCCGCGTCAGCTCTGTAGAGGCGCCCCGCAGCATTGATCCTGGGTGCCAACCGAAACGCCAGATCCCCCTCGTCCAGCCGCGTCGGCTCGCATTTCGAAGCCGCCATCAACGCCCGCAGCCCGGGCCGCCGCGTCCTCCGCATCTCCACCAGCCCGCGCTTAACGAGCGACCTGTTCTCGCCGACCAACGGCACCACGTCAGCCACCGTTGCCAGCGCCACCAGATCGAGATCCGCCCGGTCATCCTCCCGCAACGCGCAGCTCGAGCTTCCAAGCGACCGCGGTCCCACACAACGATACGAACGGGTAGTTGCTCAGTTCCGGATGCAGAATCGGGCAGTCAGGCAGCTCGTCCCCCGCCTGGTGGTGATCGGTGACGATCGTCTCGATCCCCAGCTCCCGCGCCAACCGCACCTCCTCGACCGCGGTGACCCCGCAGTCGACGGTGATCAGCAGCGCGGTGCCGCGCTTCGCCAGCTTCTCGATGTTCGGGGCGCTGAGGCCGTAACCGTCGCCGATCCGGTCGGGGATGAGCCAGTCGCACTCGGCGCCCAGCTCGCGCAGGGTCGAAACCATGATCGTGGTTGCGCAGACGCCGTCGACGTCGAAGTCGCCGTGGATCGTGATCCGCTGGCCGGCGCGGATCGCGGCGCGAATCTGGGCGACGACGGCCGCCATCGAGTCGAAGGCCGCGGGCGGGTGCGACTCGTCGGCGGCGAGGAAGGCCCGCGCCTGCTCCGGCGTCCGGTAGCCGCGGCGGACCAGGGTCACCGCCACCGGCTCGCTGAGGCCGAGGCCGTCGGCCACGGCCCGCACGTCCGCGTAGGCGTAGGGCTCGGCGGCGAACGCCTTCGGGGATTCCGGCACACAGCCAGGCTAGGAGCCGGGGCGGCGGGAATCCCGGCCGCTCAGGGCCGGAAAATGCTGGCGAAAGAGGAGCGTCTAATCCAGCTGCTGCTCGGAGCGCAGGCCGATCGCCCAGACGACGCCGAGGCCGATCGCGGTGCCGGGGATCGCCAGAAGCGCCGTCCCCAGGTCGGTCTCGCCGAGGCCGCGGCCGCTGATCGTCCAGACGATCAGGCCGAAGACGATCGAGCCGATCACCGCGCCGACGAAGGCGCCGACGATGCCCTGCCAGAAGTGATCGGGCAGGAAGACGGTGAAGTGCCAGAGGGCGATCCCCATCGTGAACCAGACGAGCAGTGCCATCAGATCTAACGCTTCCTTCCGTGCTTGCGGCGAGCCTGGCGGCGGGCCCTGCGCTCGGCGTTGCGCTGGCGGCGCTCGGCCGAAGCGGTCTCTGCCTCGCCGTTGCTCGCCGGGTCGGCGCCATTGCCTTCCGTGGTCCGCTCTGCCGTGGCGACGGCACCGGCCTGCGGCTGGGCCTGCGGTTGCTCGGCCTCAGCCGCGATTTCCGTTTCGCTCTCCTCGTCAGTGCCGAGATCGGCCATCGCGATGTCGTCGGCGAAGGCCGGGACGCTGCCCTCGGCCTGGGCGATGCGCAGGCGGCGGCGGACGAAGCCCGGCTCACGTTCCTTCCACGCGGTCAGGACCGGCGAGGCGATGAAGATCGACGAGTAGGTACCGGAGGCGATCCCGACCAGCATCGCGAAGGCGAAGTCCTGCAGGGTCGCGCCGCCGAAGATCAGCAGCGAGATCACGCCCAGAATGGTCGAGAAGCTGGTCGCCAGCGACCGCGTCAGCACCTCGCTCATCGAGCGGTTGACGATCTGCGAGAACGCCGCCCGCGGCATCCGCGGCACGTTCTCGCGTATTCGGTCGAAGACGATGATCGTGTCGTAGATCGAGTAACCCAAAATGGTCAGGAAGGCGGCGACGGTCCCGCTGCTCACCTCTTTCCCCGTCAACGAGTAGACGCCGGCCGTGATCAGGATGTCGTGGAAGATCGCGATCAGGACCGGCACCGCGAACTTCGGGTCGAAGCGCAGCGCCACGTAGCCGCAGATCACCAGCAATGAGAAGATCAGCGCTTTCAGGGCGCTGTTCGCCACCTGCTGACCAAAGGTCGGGCCGACGCTGGTGCTGTCGAAGCCGTCTTCGACGATCCCGAACTCGGACTGCAGCTCGCGCTGGGCGTCTTTGACCGTGTCCGGCTTCAGCTCGCTGGTCTGGATCTGGAAGACGTTTTCCCCGAAGACCGGGTCGGATACCTGCTGGATCTCCTCACCGCTGACCCCGATCGAGTCGAGCGAGTCGCGCACCCCTTCCTCGTCGGTCGACTGTTCCAGCGCCACCTTGATCCGGGTGCCAGACTCGAAGTCGATCCCGAAGTTGAGCTGTTTGGTCGCCAGCGCCATAGCGCCGACCAGCAGGATCACGCCGGAGATCGAGAAGAACCAGCGGCTGGCGCCCATGAAGTCGAAGTGCCAGCGCTGGCCCTGCCCCGAAGCCCCGAGCGCGGCCGGGGAGTTGAGTAGGCGGCTGCGACTCATGCTGCCGAGCAGGGCCTGGGTGAACACAACCGCGGTCAGCAGCGAGACGATCGTGCCGATCCCGAGCACGAAGGCGAAGCCTTTGACGCCGGAGGTCGCCAGCACGAAGAGGATGAAGGCGGTCAGCAGGGTGACGACGTTGGCGTCGATGATCGTGCTGATCCCGCGTTTGTAGCCAGCGCTGATCGCGCTCGACATCGAGCGCCCTGCCCGCACCTCCTCCTTTATTCGCTCGAAGATGACGATGTTGGAGTCGGCCGCGACCCCGATCGTCAGCACCAACCCGGCGATCCCCGGCAGGGTCAGGGTGATCGGGATCAGGTTGATCAGGGCGAAGAAGATCACCCCGTAGGCGGCCAGGGCGATCGAGGCGATCAGGCCGAGGAAGCGGTAGTAGAGGAGCAGGAAGATGACGACCAGGGCCAGGCCGATGACCCCGGCTTTGACCCCCGCATGCAGGGCCTGCGTGCCCAGGGTCGCCGAGACCTGGGTCTGGCTGATCAGTTTGAGGTTGATCGGCAGGGCGCCGATCTGCAGGATCGTGGCCAGGTCCTGCGCCTCGGTGGGGCTGGAGAAGCCGCCGGAGATCTGGGCGCCGGTGCGGCCGTCGATCCCGTCGGGGTTCTGGGAGAAGTCGATGATCGGCCGGGTTTTGACTTCGTTGTCGAGGACGACCGCGAAGTGGCCCGAGAGCTGCGCGGCCTGTTCGCCGCTGACCGGCCCGATCGCCTGCGCCTGGCCGCGCTGGGCGATCCTGCGGGTTACTTCCTGGAAGGCGTCGCGACCCTGATCGGTGAAGCCGAAGGAGACGTTCGGTTCGTTGAATTCGCCGAATTCCTGCTTCGGGTCGGTGATGTCGGTGCCCGACAGCGCCGGGTCGTCCTTGAGCGCGTACCAGCCGGGGCGCGCGGTCTTGTCGACTTTGCCGCTTTCGTCATTGGGGTATTCGGAGACGACGATCGTCCCCGTCGGGACTTTGACGACGATGCCGTCGTGGGGGCGTTTTTCCCCGGTCGGGCTGACGAAGAGGTCCTTTTTGGCCAGCTCCGGCCCGGCAATCAGGTCGTGCGGGGCCTTTTTGTCGAAGAGGTAGTAGCGCGGTTTCGAGACCGAGCAGTTGTCGCAGTTTTCGACCGGCTCCTGTTCGGAAGCCAGTTTGGCGGCGCCGTACGCGTCGGGGTAGGCGCCGGCGAAGATCAGCTGCTGGTTCTCGGCGCTTTTTACGTCGCGGCCGGCTTCTTCCCAGCGTTTTTCGGACGCTTTCAACGATCCGGCCGGGGGCTGCTGCCCGGGGCGGCCGCCGATCGCCCGCTCCGGCCCGATCAGGTTCGGCTCCCAGTCGTAGAAGAAGAGCTGCGCGGTGGTGCCGACCTGGTCGATCGCCCGCTGCGCGTTGTCGACGTCGGGCAGGCTGACGGTGATCTGGTCGTTGCCCAGGCGCGCGACTTCCGGCTCGGAGACCCCGAACTGGTCGATTCGTTCGCGGATGATCTCGATCGCGCGTTCGATGTCCTCGCCCGTAACTTCCTTGACCTGGCCGGTCGGCTGGCCCTGGTAGACGAGCTCGACGCCGCCCTTGAGGTCGAGCCCGAGCTTGGTCGAGGTGTTGGCGATGACCAGAGCCGAGGCGACCACGAGACCGAGGACGAAGAGCAGGACGAAGAGATAGCGACGCCGGGTGCCCATCTTCTAACCCTCCGGAGTGAGCACGAGCAGCAGCCCGCCGTCATCGTCGTAGGCGGGGAAGACATCGGCGACGGCTTTGGCGGGAAGATCGCCCTCGGCGTTGACCTGGACCCGCTTGCCGAGCGAGCGCACTCCCCACTCCAGCGAGGTCTCGATCGGGTCGCTGACGCCGTCGCCGTTCGTATCGGAGCTCTCGTCGCCGTCACCTTTGTCGATCCAGTCGAGGCCGAGCACCTCGCGCACGGGCCGGCCGATCACGTCCTCGTCGGTGAGGCCGGTCAGCTCGAAGCTGCCTTTGCCAGCGTCGATCACGCGTTCCTGCTTGTCACAGACGAAAAAGGCGGCATTGGGAGCCGGATAATAATCGTCGAGTAATTCGAAGACGAATCCGAAGCCGCATTTGGAGCAGCCCTTCGGGCGCGAGCTGAACCCAGCGGTTCGCTCGCCGCTCACCTCCCGGTGCCCGCAATTCGGGCAGATGAAAAACGGCATAGCCGACAGGCTACAAGCGCGAGGCTAGAAGAGGCTCGCGGCGCCCTCCGGCGCCGGCAGGCCAAGATGGTCATAAGCCCGCCGGGTCAGCACCCGCCCGCGCGGAGTCCGCTTCAGCAAGCCCTGTTGGAGCAGATAGGGCTCGAGCACGTCCTCGATCGTGTCCTGCTCCTCGCCGATCGCGATCGCCAGGGTCGAGAGGCCGACCGGACCGCCGCCGAACTTGGTCGCCACGGTGTCGAGCAGGGCGCGGTCGCTGCGGTCGAGCCCGCCGGCGTCGACCTCGAGCATCTCCAGCGCCCCGATCGCCACGCCGGCGCCGATCTCACCGCTCCCCTTCACCTGAGCGAAATCGCGAACCCTCTTCAGCAGCCGGTTGGCGACGCGGGGCGTGCCGCGCGAGCGCGAGGCGATCGTGTGCGCCCCCTCGGCGTCGATCTCGACGCCGAGGATGCTCGCCGAGCGCTCGATGATCAGGGCCAGATGCTCGGGGCTGTAGTGCTCGAGCCGGTGGGAGACGCCGAAACGGTCGCGCAGCGGGGTCGTCAGCAGGCCGGCCCGGGTCGTGGCGCCGATCAGCGTGAAGGGCGGCAACGGCAGGGTCACGGTGCGGGCGCCGGCGCCCTGACCGAGCACCACCGGCAGCTCGCCGTCCTCCATCGCCGGGTAGAGGGTCTCCTCGACCGCCCGGCCCAGACGGTGGATCTCATCGATGAAGAAGACGCTGCCGGGCTCCAGCGCAGTGAGGAAGGAGGCGACGTCGGCCTTGCGCTCCAGCGCCGGGCCCGCCGTCTGGACCATCGGCACCCCCATCTCGGCAGCGACGATGTGCGCCAGCGAGGTCTTGCCGAGGCCCGGAGGCCCGGCGAGAAGGACGTGGTCGAGTGGCTCGCCCCGCCCGCGCGCCGCCTCGATGAAGATCGCCAGCTGGTCGGTCACCTGGGTCTGGTTGACGAAGTCGGCCAGGGTCGGCGGGCGCAGCGAGCGGTCGAGGTCCTCGTCGGGGACGTCGGCTCTGGCGTCGTGGACGCGGACCTCGGCGTCGACCGGCACCGGCTCGTCGCCGATCCCGGGCGTGCGAATGCGGTTGGCGCCGACGTCGGGCGAATCGCTCATGCGCGGCTCCGGGCTGCGGCTGCCTTGCGCAGCGCCGCCGCAACCAGCTCCTGCGGGTCCTCGCCGGCGAGGCCGTCGAGCAGCTGCTCGGCCTCCAGGGGTGCGTAGCCGAGGTTGACCAGGCCGTCGCGGGCCAGCGAGCGGGCGTCGCCGCCCTCGCCGGCGGCGATCGCGACCTCTTCCTCGAGTGCCCCGGCGACTTTCTCGCGCAGCTCGACGATGATCCGCTCCGCGGTTCGCTTGCCGATGCCGGGCACGGCCTGGAAGCGTTTGGCGTCGCCCGCCGCGATCGCCCGCAGCAGCACCCGGGCGCTGCCACCGGACAGCGTCGCCATCGCAACTTTTGGGCCGACGCCGCTAACCGAGATCAACAGGCGGAAGAGGTCGCGCTCCTCCTCGGAGGAGAAGCCGTAGAGCGCAAGCGAGTCCTCGCGGGCGATCAGCTCGGCGTGCAGGAAGGCATCGCTGCCGCTCGCCGGCACCGCCTTCAGCGTCTCCGCCGAGACCGCCAGCCGGTAGCCGACGCCGCCGGCGTCGATGACGACGTGGTCGGCACGCCGCACCATCACCTCTCCCCGCACCGCCGCGATCATCCGGCGATCCGCTCAGCCGCCGGGTCGAGCGGCACGGCGCCGGCCGCGGCGACCGCCTGCCGGTGCCCGGCGGCGCCGCCGTGGCAGATCGCCACGGCGAGCGCGTCGGCGGCGTGATCGGGCGTCGGCGGCTCGGGTAGGCCGAGCAAGGTCCCGACCATCCGCTGCACCTGGCTCTTGCCGGCGGCGCCGGAGCCGCAGACCGCCATCTTGATCGCCTGCGGCGTGTAGGCAAAGCAGCCGACGCCCCGCTGGGCGGCGGCCAGCATCGCCACCCCGCTGGCCTGGCCGACGGCCGTCGCCGAGTGGACGTTCTTGCCGAAGTAGACGGACTCGATCGCCAGCGCCCGCGGCTCGTGCCAGGCGATCAGCTCGGCCAAGGCGCGGTGGATCCGCTCCAGCCGCCGCTCGATCGGCTGGTCGGGCCTGGTCTCGACCACGCCGCCATCGAGAGCGACCATCCGGTTGCCCTCGACACGCACGATTCCAAAGCCAAGATTGGCTGCTCCAGGGTCGATCCCCATCACCACTTGCATGGGAATTGATTCTGGGAGGAGGGCCGGATGCCTTCCGTGGGGTTGGCGAGGGAGGGGTCTGGTTGCCTTCCGACGATACGTCCCGTTGAATCCCGCCAGGGTTCGGAGGCTTTTCCCCAGCTTGAGCGAGAGACATCCCTGAGCTTTTCGCAGAGATCCCGCACCCTGGGGCGTCTGCGGAGCGCGTTGCGTTGGCGGGAGCCCCCCTTCGCTCAGTCCCTCAGGCCGCGAGTTTTTCGAGCACGTCCTCAGGAATGTCGAAATTCGCGAACACTTCGTCGACGTCGTCCTGCTCGTCGAGCGCATCCAGCAGCTTCAGCAACTGCTCGGCCTCGTGACCTTTGACTTCAACCGTGCTTTTCGGCTCCGTGACCAGACCGGCGGACTCGATCTCCACCTCAGCGGTCTCCAGGGCCTCTTTCACCGCGCTGAGGTCGCTCGGCTCGGAGAGGATCCGCAGCCGGTCGCCGTCCTCGCGCACGTCCTCGGCGCCGGCGTCGATCGCGACGATCACGTCGTCCTCGCCGTAGCGGCTGCCGTCGACGACGATCGCCCCCTTTTTCTCGAAGATCCAGGCGACCGAGCCGGGCTCGCCGAGGCTGCCGCCGTGACTGGAGAAGGCGAAGCGGATCTCGGCGCTGGCGCGGTTGCGGTTGTCGGTCAGCGCCTCGACCAGGATCGCCACGCCGCCGGGCCCGTAGCCCTCGTAGAGGATCCGTTCGATCGCGGCGCCGTCGGCGCCGGCGCCGGTGCCACGGTCGATCGCCCGTTGGATGTTGTCCTTTGGCATCGAGACGTCGCGCGCTTTCTGAATCGCGGTCGCCAGGGTCGGGTTGTTTTCGGGATCTCCCCCACCGTCCCGCGCCGCGACGATGATCGCCCGGGCGAGCTTGCTGAAGAGCTTGCCGCGTTTGGCATCGGCGGCGCCCTTCTTGTGTTTGATCGAGGACCACTTCGAATGACCGGACATGTGCATGCCATTCTATGAAGTAGGGAGATGGCCGCCAACACGCACATCCACAACCCAGTGCGCGCCCTGGCCGCGGGGCTGGTCTTCGTGGCGATGCTGCTGGCCGCGTTCTCGCTGTGGACGGCGATTCCGTTGAGCTGGATCTACATCGCCTCCAAGGTCTCCCATACCCAGTTCCCCAGCGGCGGCCCCTACGCCGTCGTCGCGGTCGGGATCATCATCTCCGTCCTCATCGTCGCCTGGCTGATCGGCCGCCTCAACGATCTCTACATCCGCATCACCGGCACCAACCGGCTGGCCCCGATGCGGCCGACCTGGCTGAAGAGCATGCGCGACACCGGTGGCCTGCAGAGCTCCGTCACCGTCGTCGAGGCGGTCCTGATGGGCTCCGTCATGCTCGCCGCCCTGACGCTGACGATCTGGTTCTTCCTGCTCGCCGGCTCGCCGATTCCGAACCAGTAGCGCTTCCGCGACGCAACCTTTGCGTTACGCGGACAACACGTTACATCTATCCGTCTAGGCTGGCATCATGGAGGCCGTGAGAGACGCCTGGACCGACGATCGCCTGGACGACCTGAATCACCGGGTCGACGAAGGCTTCAAAGAGATGCGGACCGAATTCAGGGCGGTACGGCTGGAGTCAAGGACGGAATTCACGGCCGTGCGTGGCGAAATCGCGGCGCTGCACCGCACCATGATCCAGCTTTTCGGAGGGCTCATCGCCACCCTGGTGATCGGCTTCGCGGGATTGATCGCCACCCAGCTCTGAGGCCGCTAGGTCAGACGACGAAGCGGCCGTCTTCTTGCATGACGACCCCGTCGACTTCGAGCTTGCCGCCGAGGCGGAGGTCGCAGACCAGGTCGGTGTGGACGGCGGACTCGTTGACGCCGCCCGACTCCGGGTAGCTGGTGCCGACCGCCATGTGCACGGTGCCGCCGATCTTCTCGTCGAGCAGGACCTCGCGGGTACCGCGGTCGATGCCGTAGTTGGTGCCGATCCCGAGCTCGCCGAGGCGGCGGGCGCCGGGGTCGGTGTCGAGCAGTTTCAGCAGGTACTCCTCGCCGCGGGCGGCGCTGGCGTCGACCACAAGGCCCGCCTCGAAGCGCAGGCGCACCCCAGAGACCTCGCGGCCGCCGATCACTGCCGGCAGGTGGAAGCTGACCTCGCCCTCGACCGAGTCCTCGACCGGGCCGGTGAAGAACTCGCCGTCGGGCATGTTGTGGCGGCCATCGCAGGGGATGAACTTGCGGCCGGCGATGCCGAGCTTGATGTCGGTGCCGGGTGCCGTGACCCGCACCTCCTCGTGGCCCTCGATCCACTCGGCCAGGCGCACGGTCTCCTCCGAGGCTCGCTTCCAGGCGCTGAGCGGGTCGCCGTCGGTGGCCAGACAGGCGCCGTAGTAGAAGTCTTCGTAATCGGCCAGGCTCATCTCCGCCTCCGAGGCGTAGGCGCTGGTCGGGTAGAGCGTGTAGCACCAGCGGAAATCGCCCTCGGCGCTGCGCTTCATCGCCCTCGCCATCAGGTCGCCGGTGACCGTCTGGCGCAGGGTCTGGCGCTCCGGCGGCACCCCCGAGAGCTCGCGGGTGTTGGTGCTGGCGCCGATCGCGATCCGCACGTCGGCGTTGTCGACCATCCACTCGGCGAAGGGCGAGATCCATTCCAGCTGGGCGTCGGAGGCGTGCTTGAAGTAAGCGGCGATCTGACCGTCCAGGGCGACGTTGAGAACGGGGTTGGCGCCGGCCTTCAGCACCTCCTCGTAGACCGCCAGCAGCAGCGGCGCGGCGGCGCTCTCGCCGTCGATCGAGACGACCTCGCCCTCCTTCACTTCGGTCGAGTAGCCGACCAGGATCTTCGCCAGGCCCTCGGTCCTCAGGTCACTCATCTCGCCGCCTCCTTGGCACGCTCGCGCGCGGCCGTAGTCATCGCCATGAAGATCGCGTGGAAGCGCGGGTCGTCGGTCAGCTCCGGATGGAAGGCCGAGGCCAGCACCGTGCCTTCGCGCACCGCCACCGCGTGGCCGTCATAGGAGGCCAGCACCTCGACCCCGGGACCGTGGCTCTCGATCCAGGGGGCGCGGATGAAGACCGCCCGCAGCGGCTCGTCGCCGATCCCGGCGATGGCGAGATCGGCCTCGAAGCTCTGCAGCTGCCGTCCGAAGGCATTGCGCCTGGCGCTGGCATCGAGGAAGCCGAGGTGCTCGGAGGCGCAAACGATCAGGCCGGCGCAGGTGCCGAGGATCGGCCGGCCGGCTTCGTGATGGGCCCGCAGCGCCGACTCCAGACCCGCCGCGGCGATGCCCTTGACGATCGTCGTGCTCTCGCCGCCGGGAATGACCAGGCCGTCGAGGCCCTCCATCTCGGCCGGCGTGCGGACCTCGGACACTTCGGCGCCGAGCTGGCGCAGGGTGCGGGCATGCGCCTCGAAACCGCCCTGCAAGGCTAGGACGCCGACGCGCAGCTCAGGCTCCGCGGTTCTGCAGCAGGGCGTCGGCGGCGGCGAGATCGGCGATCTCGAGCCCGGGCATCGCCTCGCCCAGACCAATCGAGGCGGCGGCGACCCGCTCGGGGTCGTTGAAGTGGGTGGTGGCCTCGACGATCGCGCGGGCGCGGCGGGCGGGATCGGAGCTCTTGAAGATGCCGGAGCCGACGAAGTTCCCTTCGGCGCCGAGCTGCATCATCAGCGCCGCGTCGGCCGGGGTGGCGATACCGCCCGCGCAGAACAGCGGCACCGGCAGCTTGCCGGCGGCGGCGACCTCCTGGACGACTTCCAGCGGCGCCTGATGCTCTTTGGCCTCGGCTGCCAGCTCCTCGGGGCGCAGCTGGGCCAGGCGCCTGATGCCGGAGGTGATCTCGCGCATGTGGCGCACCGCCTCGACCACGTTGCCGGTTCCCGCCTCGCCCTTGGAGCGGATCATCGCCGCCCCCTCGCCCAAGCGCCGCAGCGCCTCGCCGAGATTGGTGGCGCCGCAGACGAAGGGAACCTCGAAGGCCAGCTTCTCGATGTGGTTGCGCTCGTCGGCCGGGGTCAGGACCTCGGACTCGTCGATGTAGTCGACTTCGAGCGCCTGCAGGACCTGGGCCTCGGCGAAATGGCCGATCCGGGCCTTGGCCATGACCGGGATCGTCACCGCCTCCTGGATCCCCTTGATCATCGCCGGGTCGGACATGCGGGCGACGCCGCCGTCGCGGCGGATGTCCGAGGGCACCCGCTCCAGCGCCATCACCGCGCAGGCGCCGGCGTCCTCGGCGATCTTCGCCTCCGCGGGCGTGACCACATCCATGATCACCCCGCCCTTCAGCATCTCGGCAAGGCCGGTTTTCAGTCGGAAAGTAGCTCGCTCAGCAGCCATGGTTGACCATCTTACGGGGACAGCGCCGCTCGCCCGTGGGCGACTCGCTACTTGAGTTTGTAGGCGCGGATGCGGTCTTTGTGGGCAGCTTCGTCACGGGCGTAGAGACCGTGGGCGAGCGCCTGGACCAGAGCCATCAGCGCCGTGTTCGAACGGGCGAACGAGGGGCTGTTGGAGGAGAAGTAGAGGGTCAGCTCGGCGTGCTCGCCGACCTCGGACATGGTCGCGTCGGAGATCGCCAGGGTGCGGGCACCGCGGTGCAGCGCGAGTTTCATCGCCCGCAGGAGCAAGGGGTGAGCGCGGCCGGCGGAGAGGGTGATCACAAGCGTGTCTTCGCCGATGCGGCCGAGCCGTTGCAGGGACTCGCCGCCGGTGCTGGCGACGATCTCGGCCCGGATGTCCAACAAGCTGAGGGTGTGGCGCAGGTAGCTGGCGAAGAAGGCCATCTGGTCGACGCCGACGATGACGATGCGCTGCGCGGTGGCCAGCGCCGCGACCGAGGCATCGACCTGCTCGGGAGTGAGTTTGCGAGCCGTTTCCTCGAGGTTGGCGTAGTCGGCGCTGAGCGAGCCCTCGAGCTCGGAGTGGTCGAAGGAGAACAGCGCGCCGCCGTTGGTGGCGGCGCCGGCGATCGTCGTGCGGTACTCCTCGATCGCCGCCTGCTGCAGCTCCGGGTAACCCTCGAAACCGAGGGCCTGGGAGAAGCGCACCACCGTCGATGACGAGGTGCTCGCTCTCCGGGCCAGCTCCTCGGCAGTGAGGAAGGCTGCCTCGTCGAGGTGATCGACGATGTAGCGGGCTACGTCTTTCTGGGAGCGAGAGAACTCGTCGAAACGCTCCTGGATGTAGTCCGAAAGGCTCTTAAGTTGTGGGGACTTCGTCGCGGTCTTGGTCACGGCGGTCGATTTCGCCGGACCTCACCCTTTCCCTTCTTGCGAACTCACACTCTTGTGCGTATTTCGGCGCCGATCTGGTTGGATTGACCCAGCGATGACGTTCGAACAGGCGCTGCGCCTCAACAATCGCTTCATGATCGCCTTCGACCTGGTGCTCGGCGGGGCTGCTCTCGCCGCCCCCGCGACGACCCTGAAGGTGCTGGGCCACGACGAGCCCTCGCCGGATGCCCGCCACCTGTTCCGGCGCTGCGCACCGATCTGGCTCACCTTCGCCGCCGCCCATCTGATCGCCGACCGGCGCGGCGCGCCGGCCGACTGGCAGTCGCTGGCCTGGCTGCGCGGCACCGAGATCGCCACCGACGCGCTCTGGGCCGCCTCGCCGGCGGTCAGCAGGCCTGGCGCCAAGGCGGGACTGCGCCTGGCCGGGGTCGCCAACCTGGCGATGGCGGCCGGCTTCGCCTGGATGTCGAGGCGATGACGTGGGTCAGTTCGATGGCCAGCCGAGCATCCGCTGGAGCCTCCGGGGCCTGAACGAAGAGGGCGACGAGGCCTGGCTGATCCGCGGCATCGCCCGCAAGCTCTACCACTGCCCGGGCTGCCACGGCGACATCGACGTCGGCGCCGAGCACACCGTCGTCCAGTACGTGCGGCTACTGGGCGGGACAGACCATCACCACTGGCACCGGCGCTGCGCCGAAGAACTGTTGATTCCCGAGCTGGGCAACCTCAAGCGGGTGGCAGCTTCCGAGTCGAGCCAGTCGAAGCTCGAGCGCCGCGGCAGGCATCCGTCCGGGCGCAGGCGCAACTAGCGTGAGCCTGCCGCGCAAACTGGCCTCGATCTACTCGCGCATCGGCAGCACCTACCTGTCGAAAGCGCCCTCGCTGCTGCTGCTGGCCGCAGTCGTCTTCATCCCGGTCGGCTTCCTCGACGCGCTGACGACCGGAGTCGACGTCGACTCGCTCGACCTCAACAGCAGCCTGCAGATCCTCGCGATAGTCGGCGCCACGGCGGCGATCACGATGACCGGGCTGCTGGGCGAGGTCTTCTACAGCGGCGCCGTCGCCGTCTCCCTCACCCATCCCGAGCGGGAGCAGGCGCCGCCGCTCACCGAGGTCGCCCGCCGCCTCGATTACCGCCGCCTGATCCTGGTCGACATCGCCTACGTCGCCCTCGTCATCGTCGGCCTGCTGCTGTTCTTCGTTCCCGGCATCCTCGTCTTCGTCTGGTTCGGCCTGGCCGGCCCGATCGTCGAGATCGAGGGCCGCACCGTGCGCGGCGCCCTGACCCGCAGCCTGAGGCTGGTGCGCCACAACTTCTGGCTCGTCTTCCTGGTCCTGGCACCGGTCGAGTTCGTCGGCGACGCAGTGGCCGAGCTCGTCGGCCACCTCGTCCACGGGCTGCTCGGCGACTCGTTCTTCGCGACCTGGATGGCGGAGTCGGTGTCGAGCATCTTCTTCACGCCGATCTTCGCGGTGGCCGCCGTGCTGCTGACCCTCGACCTGATCGCCTCAAAGGAAGGCACTGGCAACGATCCCGTCGCCAGGCCAGAAGCGGTGACGGCATGACCTACGCCTCGTTCGCCTCCGACTTCTGGAACGAACACATCCTCGCCAACAACCGCCAGGGGGTCTTCCTGGTCCTGGTCGGGTTCATCCTCTCCTTCGCCTTCATCCGCATGAGCACGCGGCTGATGCGCAGCCCCAAGGTGCCCTGGTGGCCGGGCAGCGTCGTCAGCGACAGTGGCGTCCACCTGCACCATCTGGTCTTCGGAATCGTGACGATGATGATCGCCGGCACCCTCGGCTTCGCCGCCCACGGCGAGAGCCCCTGGGCGGAGATCTGCGGCTTCCTCTTCGGCGTCGGCGCCGGCCTCACGATCGACGAGTTCGCCCTCTGGGTTTACCTCGACGACGTCTACTGGGCCGAGGAGGGGCGCAGCTCGATCGACGCCACCGTGATCGCCGCGGCCGCGATGGGGCTGGTCGTGCTCGGCGTCAACCCGCTCGACACCGGCGGCGACTCCGAAGGCTGGCTGGCGCTGATCGTCTCGGCCCTGCTGCTCGTCGTGGTGGTCGCGATCTGCTTCCTCAAGGGGCGCCGCCTGCACGGGATCATCGGCTTCTTCATCTTCCCGATCGCCCTCTACGGCGCCTGCCGCATCGGCAAGCCCAGCTCGGGCTGGGCGCGGCGGCGCTACGGCGAGCGCAAGCCGAAGAAGCAGGCCAAGTCCGAACGGCGCTTCCCGCCGAACCGGCGCACCGACCGCTACAAGGACGCCTTCCGCGACATCATCGGCGGCAAGCCCAGCGAGGGCGTCGCCGCCGCCCGCGGCGAGGCGATCGCCGCGACCAAGGAGGCGACGGAAGAGGTCCGGCACCGGGCCGAACAGGTCACCCACGCCGCCGAACGCAAACACGACGACGACTGATCCAGCGGCTCTCCCGCCTGGTCGGGGCCGGTGACCTCAACCATCGCTCAACCTTAGCCGCGGAATCCGGCACCTAGACTGGTCCGTGCCGATGCCGCCGCGTTTTCTCATTCCTGTTTTTCTAGTGGTCGCCGGCTTGCTCGGGGCCGGCCTGGCGCAGGCCGAGCTGAGTCAGAACGGCAACGTGCGGATCTCCTTCAGTGGCGGCTTCACCCCCCACTCGCTGCCGCGCGACCGGCCCGCTCCGGTCACGGTCGACATCCAGGGCGCGATCGGCACCACCGACGGCAGCCACCCGCCGGCGGTGCAGCGAATCGAGATCGCGCTCAACCGCAACGGCCGGCTCTCCACCCAGGGCCTGCCGGCCTGCACGAGCCCCCGCCTGCAATCCACCAGCAGCGAGGTCGCCCTGAATCGCTGCCGCCCGTCCCTGGTCGGGCGTGGCCGCTTCAAGGCCGACGTCCAGATCTCCAGTCCCGGGCCGGTCCTCGCCAGTGGCACCATGCTCGCCTTCTTCGGCAGGAGCGAGGGCAAGCGCGCGCTCCTCCTCCACCTCTACACCACGGTTCCGGTGCGGGCGACCTTCGTCCTGCCATTGACCATCTCCCGCCAGGCAAAAGGCAAGTTTGGGACCGTCCTCTCGGCCAAGATTCCGACCCTCGCCGGCGGCCTCGGCTCGGTCACCCAGATCGATCTGACGATCGGGCGCAACTACACCTACCGCGGCCAGCCGCGCAGCTTCATCAGCGCCAGCTGCCCGGCTCCGGCCGGGTTCCCGGGAGCCATCTTCTCGCTCGCCCGCGGCAGCTTCTACTTCGTCGACGGCAGGAAGATCGACACCACCCTCGCCCGCGACTGCCGCGTCCGCTAGCTAGCCCGCGTCAGAGCCCGAGACCGCCGACCCCGTCCTCGTCCCAGCCGAGGTGGTGGGCCAACTCGTGGCGCAGCGTGCGCTCGACCTGGCGCGCCAGCAGCTCGCGATCATGGCCGAAGTCACGCTCCAGCGTGTCGCGGTAGATGACGATGCGGTCCTCGTAGCGTTCGCGGGCGATGCCATCGCCGTAGTACATGCCGTAGGCATGATGCTCGGTGCCGAGATCCGAGACGACGACGGCGACGTTCTCGAGCACCTTCTGGAACTCCACCGGGAGGGCGTCGATCGCGTCGGCGACCAGCTCTTCGAACGCTCCCATTTGCTCGCCATCGGTCACCGGGCCAACGGTAGAGTCATCGGTTCGGAGAATCCACCCCGGGAGAATTAGATGAAAGAAGCACAGTCAGGCAGCACCAGGTTGCGCGCGCTGAGCGCGATGTTTGCCCTCGTGGCGATCGTCGCCGGTGGCGTCGTCTGGTCGGGCTGCGGCAGCAGCGACGACAGCAGCAGCGAAAGCACCGCCACGGCCAAGCAGGAAGTCGAAGAAGGCGTCAAGAAGGCCGAAGAAGGCCTCGAGGAAGGCACCGAAGAAGCCAAGGAGGGCCTCGAAGAAGCGAAGAAGCAGATCGAAGACGGCAACGGCAGCGCCAAGAAGGGCATCGAAGAAGGCACCAAGCAGGCCGAAAAGGGCATCGAAGAAGGCAAGGCCCAGGCCGAAAAGGGCATCGAAGAAGCGAAGAAGCAGGCCGAAAAGTACCTGCCTTAGTTAGTGGCGATGAAGTGCCGGATCGCGCCCACCCCTGGTGAGCGGAAGGGGAAGTAGAGGCTCGAGGCGTGGCCGCGATCCGGCACGACGTAGAGGTGGGAACGGGGGAAGCGGCGGCTGACCTGCCGCGCCTCCGCCACCGAGGTGATGTCGTCGACCTGGCCGGCGAGGATCAGGGTCGGGAAGCTGGTCGGGGCGCGCCAGCCCGCCGGCACCGGCGGCTCCAGCCCGCCCGACGGCGGCGCCGGCCAGGTCAGGCAGCTGGTCAGATGGGCCGCCGCGGAGAGCAGGTACTCGCGGTGGCCAAACGGCGCGAAGTGGTCCCTGGGCAGGCGGACCGTCGCCGCCGCAAGCTGGCGCACGCGCTCGTCGATTCCCGCCCGGGGGTCCCAGAGCAGCGGGTAGTCGTTGCACTCGACCGCGATCTCCAGGCCGTATGAGAATTCGCCGAGCTCGCCGTGGCTGGCGGGGCCCGGCGCGATCAGTCTGTTGAGACGGCGAGGGTCGCCGGTGAGGAAATGGCGATCGGCTGCGTCGAGGCTCAGATAGGAGCGCGGCGCCAGCGTCCCGGCCTGCAGCAGGAACTCGAGCAGGCCCTCGGTCGAGCGGTCGGCTGCGTGGAAGCGGTGGACGACGCGGGAGAAGCGGGAGACCGGATCGCCGGAACAGCCCGGCGCCAGCCGGCAGCTGGTTCGCAGTCCGTCCAGCCCGGCCGGCAGGAGCGTCCGGTAGTAGGGATCGTCAGCGGGATAGGCGGAATCGAGGATCAGCCCCCGTAGCGAACCCGGGTGGCGGACGGCGTAGGCCTGGCCGAACAGGGTCCCGTAGGAGTCACCGTAGAAGAAGATCCGGCCGAGCCCGAGCGCCTGCCGCACCGCCTCCAGGTCGGCGGCGGCTTCGGCGGTCGTGTAGCCGGCGTATCTGGGACCGAGCTGGTTGGCGCATTCGGCGACGGCGATTCCTTCCTGAACCAGTCCCGCCTGCAACGCCGGGCAGTCGACGACCTCGGAGCGGCCGCTGCCGCGCTCGTCGAAGAGAACGAGGTCGCGGCGGCGCAGCAGCGGCGCCAGCGCAGCGACCAGCGACCGGGCGTAGGGGGCGGCAGTCGAGGCGTAGCCCGGGCCGCCGTCCATCCCCACGATCGTCCCCAGCGCGGGCCGTTTGCGATCGGAGCGCGTCCGCACCGCGAAGGCGACCCTGGTGGTGCCGAGAGCCGGATCGCCGCGGCGCATCGGCACCGTGATCTGGCTGCAGCGGAAGGGGCGCGGCAGGCCGAGATCGCAGCTGTGGAACTTCGACTGGGCCGCGATCGCGGTCGCCGCGGCCGGGGCGGCGCAGGCGATCGCCGCGACCAGCGCGAAGGCCGGCAGTGCGCACTGGCGAAGTGCCCTCATCGACCCACGTTAACCGGCCCCTGCGGCGCCCGTGGGCGCCGCTAGGGTGGCCCGCGTGGACACCGTTGCCGCCAAGCTGGGCGGGGCTGACCGATCGCAGCCCCTCGCCCGCCGCCTGGCGCGGATCGCGCTCTGGCTCGGCGGCGTCGCCCTCGTCCTCTTCCTGCTCGATCTGCTCGGCGTGCCGGCCGGCGATTGGATCCGCGACCTCTTCCGCAAGATCGGCGACGTGCCGGCCTGGGCGGTCCTCGCCGGGGTAACGCTGGAGACGGCGCAGACCTCGCTGGCCGCGCTGGCCTGGTTCGGGATCCTCCGCGCCGCCCTCCCCCGGGCGCACCTCCCCTATCGCCTGGTGCTCGCCTGCTACGCCGTCGCCGTCGCCCTCAACAGCTTCCTGCCGGCCAACCTCGGCACCTGGGTGATGCTGCTGATGTTCACGACGCTGATCGCCGGCGCCACCTTCGCGATGGTCTTCTCCGGCCTGCTGGTCGAGAAGATCCCCTTCTCGGTCTTCAACGTCGGGCTCTACCTCTACCTCTTCCTCTCGGTCGGCGGCTCCTTCTCGATCAAGCTCGGCTTCCTCGAAGACCACAGCGCCCTCGTCGTCCTGGTCGCGGTCGGCGCGATCGTCCTCCTGGCGCTGCTGGCGCGGATCTTCTGGGAGCGCCTGGCGAGTCTGCGCGCGCAACTGGTCAGCGGCGGCGCGATCCTGCGCAGCCCCCGCCGCACCCTCACCGGCCTGGTCCTGCCCGAGCTGGGCAGCTACGCCGCCCGGCTGGCGATCGTCGCCGTCTTCCTCGGCGCCTATGGGATCCCGGTCAGCTTCCACAACGTCGCCACCGTCACCGCCTCCAACTCGATCTCCAACAGCGTCTCCGCCACGCCCGGCGGCGTCGGCGTCACCCAGGCGATGAACTCCGCCGCACTCTCCGGCTCCACCGACGCGGCGACCGCCACCGCCTACTCGATCGGCCAGCAGTTGATCGTCTCCGCCTGGGACGTGGTCCTCGCCGTGATCCTCGTCTGCTGGGTCTTCGGCTGGTCCGGCGGCAAAGCGCTGGTCGAGTCCTCCTACGCCGACGCCAAAGTCAAAAGCCGCGAGCTGAAAGCGAAACGGAAGAAGAGCTGAAGGGCGGGCTACGCTTTGTGGCTCTCGACGAAGATCTCAAACTGCTTGTGGGTCGGCTCGCGGACCTTGCCGTTGCCGTGGAAGACCCTGACGACCTCCATGCCGACGGACGACATGATCGCCGTCAGCTCCTCGACCGTGTAGAGCCGCTGGCGGAATTCGATCGGCTTCAGCTCGTCCAGCACCTCGCCGAAGCGGATCGGGATCATCGCCCCTTCCATGTAGCGGTCGCTCTTGTTCCAGCGGTGCTCGACCAGTTCGATCATCGAGGAGCCCGAGATCCACGATTTCTGCGGCAGGTGCTCGCGCGCGTAGAGGACGTTGGGCAGCTGCATCAGGTGCCGCCCGCCCGGGCGCAGCGAGCGCGAGATCACCTCGAAGGTGCGGAGGTTCTCCGCTTCGGTCTCCAGGTAGCCGATCGCGCCGTCGTTGAGGCTGAGGACAATGTCGAACTCGGCCTCGAAGTCGAGCTCGCGCAGGTCGGCCTCGACGAAGTCCACCGCGAGCCCCGCCTGCTCCGCCTCGCGCCTGGCGATCTCCAGCAGCTGCGGCGAGATGTCCGCCCCGACCGCGTCGAACCCCTGCCGCTTCAGCTCCAGCGAGTGGCGCCCGGATCCGCAGGCGAGGTCGAGCACCCGCTCGCCGCCACGCGGCTTCAGCATCCGCATCGCCCGCTCCACTTCTGCCTCGGTCCTGTCCGTCCAGGCCATATCGGCCGTGTCGGCGAAGGCCGAGACGTACCAATCGTCCGCGATCTCCTTCGAAAGCACGCTCATCGCCACCCCCCGGGCCACTCAGTCGCTCTAGAAATCATCAACCACTCAGCTCCCCCATAGTGGCTGAGAAGATAGCGAATCGCCGGCGGCCTCGCCGGGAAATTACGCCGCGGGATCGGAGGCGCCCGGAAGGACTCAAATCTTCGTCCGAACGGCTACGAATCGCGCCGCAGCGGCCGAAAGGAAGAGTCGATGACAAAAAAGCTGACCGCAGCCATCGCTTTGACCGCTATCTCGGCGACGATCGCCCTGGGACTCAGCGCCTGCGGGAACTCGTCGCACAGCGGCGGGGAGGGCGGGACGCTGCGGGTCACCTACGCCTCCTTCCCCGGCTACCTGGACCCGGCGTTGGCCTACGACACCGAAAGCTATACGGCGATGTACAACACCTACATCCCCTTGCTCACCTACGCCCACGCCAACGGCGAGGCGGGCAGCGAGGTGATCCCGGGCCTCGCCAAAGCGCTGCCGAAGATCAGCAACGGCGGCAAGACCTACACCCTCTTCCTGCGCCCTGGGCTCAAATACTCCAACGGCCTGCCGGTGAAGGCCTCGGACTTCACCAACGCCGTCGAACGCATGTTCAAGCTCAACTCGGGCGGTTCGCCGTTCTACACCGACATCGTCGGCGCCGAACGGTTCCGGAAGAGCGGGAGCGGCGGGATCAGCGGCATCCACACCGACGACAAGAGTGGCGAAATAGTCATCGACCTGGTCGAGCCACGCGGCACCTTCAGCAACGAGCTGGGGCTGATGTTCGTCGCCCCGGTTCCGCCCGGCACGCCGGACAAAAACATGACCGCGAGCCCGCCGCCGGCAACCGGCCCCTACGCGATCACCGCTTCGCGTCCGGGCCGTGGCTGGGAATACGAGCGCAACCCGCAGTGGCCGCAGGGAAACGACGAGCTGATGCCCCAACTGCCCAGCGGCCACGTCGACAGGATCGAGGTCACCGTGGTCCGCAACCCCTCGACCCAGGTCAACGACATCGAGCAGGGCAAGTACGACTGGATGGAGAACCCGCCGCCGACCGACCGCTACGCGGAAGTGAAGAGCAAGTACGAGGGCTCCCAGTTCCGGGTCGAGCCGCAGATCAACACCTACTACTTCTGGATGAACACGAAGAAGCCGCCGTTCGACGACGTCAGGGTGCGCCAGGCCGTCAACTACGCCGTCGACCCCGCGGCCCTGGAACGGATCTACGCCGGATCGCTGACCGGCACCCAGCAGATCCTGCCGCCGGGAATGCCGGGCTACGAGAAATTCGAGCTCTACCCGCACGACATGGCCAAGGCCAGGCAGATGATCGAGGAAGCCGACCCGTCGGACCGTGAAATCACCGTCTGGACCGACAACGAAAGCCCCAACGACGAAGCCGGCACCTACTACCAGGACGTACTGGAGAAACTCGGCTTCGACGCGAAACTGAAGGTGCTCAGCTCCGACAACTACTTCACGGTGATGGGCAACCTGACCACTCCCGACCTCGACACCGGCTGGGTCAACTGGTTCGAGGACTACCCCAACCCCAACGACTTCTTCCAGCCCCTGCTCGCCGCCGAAAGCATCCAGCCGACCAACAACACCAACTGGTCCCAGATCGACGATCCGGCCCTGAGCGCGAAGATCGCCAAGCTCGGCGAAGAACAGCTCGGGCCCAAGCAGGAAGCCGAATACGCCTCACTCGATCGCGAATACATGGAACAGGCCCCCTGGGCTCCCTACGGAACCCTGACGGTCGCCACCTTCGTCTCCGCCGCGATCGACCTCGACAAGGTAATCTTCAACCCGACCTTCGGCCAGGACCTGACCAGCTTCCAGTTCAAGTAGCGACCGGGCCGGCGGGCTCAGGCGAGCGAGCCGGCCAGCTCGCGGTCGATCTCAAGCAGATAGGGCGCGACCATGCCCTCGTAGTCGGCCTTGCGCTCCGCCGGCAGGTCCCTCCAGCCGGTAACCGAACCGCGGCAGATATCGGCGCCGCAGAGGCAGCCGCCCGGGAAGTGCTCAATCGCGTAGTTGCGCATCGCGTAATCGAAGGTGATCTCTTCGCCGTCGGCGATCGCCCTCCGGGCGACGAAGTCGCAGGCACCGGTCTCGTTCAGCTCGACGCCGCAGTTCGGGCTGCACGAGTGATTGACCTTGGGCCCGAGGCCGCCATGCCGGGCCCATTTTGTGCGGCTCACCTGGGTCGCGTGCGAGTCGTTGCGAGCCACCTCGCCCTCCAGCACTCCGACCATCACCGTCTCGCCGACCTGGAAGCCACGGGTCGCGCGAACGCCACCGCCCTTGTCGCCCTCGGGAGTGCACAGCTCATATCCGACAGGTTCCAAGGGGCCGCCTCTCAATTGTTTGCACGCAGCGAACCTGCGCCTGTCGACAGTAGCCCTATCGGTCCTTTCGGGGGAGCCGGCCCCGGGCGCGGCGCCGGCTACTCGCCGAAGACGTCGTAGCGCTCGACCGACTCGAGGAACAGGTAGTCCTCCTGAAGCCTCGGGTCGTGGACCATGCAGTTGTAGAAGACCCCCTCGTCCTCGCCTTTGACGCAGACCTCGCGGATCTGCTCCGGCTCGTGGAACCGCTCGACGGGGATCAGGTCGTTGTCGAGGTCGCAGGTCGTGCAGAGGACGGTGGTTTTTGCCACCTCCCCGCCCTCGCGGGCACTGAGGCGGACGCGGAGGCCGATATCGGTGGTCAGCGCCGACGCCTTGCGCTCGTCGCCCTCGCCCTCGCCCTCGAAGTACGCCTCGGCGATTCGGCTGGCGATCCTGGTCCGGAAGGTGCCCAGCTCTTCGCGCAACTCGCCGATCAGCAGCAGCGGCGGGTGTCTGCGCTCGCCGGCGACCATCCGTTGCACGAGATCGAGCAACCCGATCAGAAAGAGGTGCCGGTCCGGCTGCCGCTTGATCTTGTCGAGATCGCTGAATGGCGAGACCGCGAGGCCGTCGTCCCCGTCGCTGGGGAGGCTGCGAAAACCGAACTGGAGTTGGTTGAGCAGAAACTGGGTCTGTTCGATCCCTCGCTTTTCGTCGTCGGTCTTACCCTTGCGCCCGGCCTCCTCGACGGCTTCCCCCCAGAGTTTTTTGTAGGCGGCGATCTCCCCCTGCTCGCTTTCGGAGTCCGAGTCGAGGCCGGCCAGCTCGCGCAGCTCGCGCATTGGCACCGAACTGAGGTGGGCGACGACGACGTCCGCCTCTTCGACGGCGCGGCGCAGGCTTTTCGACCCCTTGGCGAGCAGGTGGTCGTCGGCGCCCTCGGCGTCCTCGGCTTCCTCGTTCCAGTCGGGATCGCTCAGCGAGGCGGGGGCCCCGGTGTCGCCGGTGAACAAGATCGAGGCACCCTCGTCCGCCGTCGACGCTCCGTCGGCAGGCGGCGCGAGGCGGAGCAGGAAACCCTGCGAGATGTAACCGTGGGCGTCCATGTGCCCCCGCGTCCGGACAGGTTCGATCCGCAGGCCGGGGGGCAGAGGCAGAAGCGCCTCGGCTTTCAGAGCGGCGGAGCGGGCGGGCCCATCCAGTCTGGTGATCTCGTCCAGTTTCTCGAAGCAGAGGACCCGCACCGCGTCGAGACGAGCGGCCTTGGCGTCGGGGTCCCCTGTCCCGTCCCAGTTCCTGTCTTCGCTGACACGCATGACCGGGTGCTCCTCGTTGAAGAATGAGTAACGCTCAAACACACTTTTATTGCCAACGATCGCCAGGCAGTGACCCTTGCCGCGGCTGAAGGGGGTGCCGCCGAGGCGCTTGCGGATGCCCATCAGCGCCAGCAGCGCGTCGAGGGAGGCGATGTGGTCGGCGTGATCGTGGGTGAGCACGATCATGTGGATGTCGGCAAGCGAATAGCCGCAGCGGTAGAGGTTCTCGATGAAGTCCGGGCCGGGATCGATCGCGATCCCGAACGGCACCCGCCCCGGTTCCCGCACCTGGGTGAAGTAGCCGCCGCCCGGAGCTCGGAAGGCCGAAGGGCGCGGAAGAAAGGGGAAGAAGCTGCTGTAACGGCGCAGGCAGACGAAGTCGAGCGTGGGCTCGCTGCTGTCGGCCTCGGGCTCGTCCTCCCGCTCCTCCCGCATCAGATACCGGTAGACCTGCGCCAGCTTGACGTTGCTGCTGTCGGTGTGGACGAGGAACGAGTTCAGCAACCTGCGGGCAACCTTCCGGCGCCCGACCGGGGGCTCTTCGCCCGTTCCCGGCGCCGTTACCGCGAGCCAGCGCTGCAGCGCGTACTCGGTGATACGCGCCGCCTCCTCGAACCGGCCGCTGCCGTAGGGCCACTGGTCCGCGAGGGGAAGCTCCGGGGGCTTCTCCAGTTTCACATCGGGTTCGGTCTGGTGGCGGATCTTCAGCATGTCGGCGGCGATCAAGGTGCTGCTCGGATCGAGGAACGCCGCCTGCTCGATGCACCGGGAGGCGAGCTCATGGTCCAGTTCCGGCGGCGCGGTGCGTTTCTGCTCGGCCGCGCCGACCGCGGGCAACCTGAGCAGGAACAGCAGATGGCCCATCCTCATCACGATGTCGGCGGCCAGCAGCCGCAGATGCAGAGGGCTGCGCAGGGTGACGAACTGGTCGACCAGCGGCTCCAGGCGGGGCCGCAGTTCGGAACGGCTCAGCTCGGCCTCGTCGACGATCGGTTTCAGCCACTCGACGAACTTCTCGGCGACGTCGACGTTGGCGCTGGCGTGCGTTTCGGAGGCGACCAGGAGCAGGAAGGCCCGCCAGGCTTCGGCGTAGCTGAGCAGGCTTTGCTTTACTCGCCCCAGTTCGTAGTAGGCCTTGCCGCGATTGATCAAGAGGTTGAGGCGCCAGTGCGAGTTCCGCACCATCGGACCGATTTCGCCATGGTCCTCCCATCCCTTGAGGTGATGCGAGGCCCGCTCGAAGTAACGCACCGCCAGCCGATGAGCATGCTGCCCGCGGTAGATGCGACCGATGTGGAGCTCGGACATGCCCGTCATCCCTTCGATGAAGGTCTTCGTCCCCGGCACCCTCAGAGCGCGCTTCTCCGCCGGTTTGCGCAAGGCCTTGAGCAGGCGGTTCAGCTTGTAGAAATCACGGTAGGCGCGGTCGTGCTTGCCCATCGTCCAGTGGGTGAAGGCGCGGCGGTGGAGCGCCATCAGGCCGAACTGGGCAGAGGTCCACATGCAGTAGGTCGGCGCCAGCCCGTCGCAGCACTCACGGTACTCCTTGATCACATGCCGGCGCTCGTTCTGATCCTCGGCGAAGATCCAGGGGACACCGCGAGCGGCAACGAACACGAACGTGTTAAGAACCAGGCTGTAGCGCAGCATCTGCTGCACCCTGGCGTGCGTGTCGGGGATTGTGGTGAACATCGGGCCGAAGCTCTTCGCGCGCAGATATTCGGCTTCGTGCATGCACTCGTGCGCCCCGCTCATCGCCCTCAGGATCATCGGCAGCAGTGGCCGCTCGTCGCCGAGGCGACCGTCGAGGATCCGGTCAAAGCGCTTCCCCCACTCGTCTCCACGAACCTCGGCGAGAGTTGGCCGGGGGGGCTTTTGGGACTCCTCGGGCAGGAACTCGTCGAGGGAATCCAGGCGCGCCCAGAGCCGCTCCTCCCGGTCCCGAATGAGCTCGTCCGTCTCCTCCTCGCCGCCACGCCGATGCGGGTCCTGAATAAAGGCGAAGCAGTCACCGAGCGCGGCGCCAGGGTAACCGTCCTGCTTGAGCTCACCGTTTGTGTCCTGCCTGCGCACCATCAGCGCCGCTGCGGCGTCGACGTAGAAGCTGGAGATCCCCTCCAGCAGGTCCCGCTCCGGGCCATCCCATCCACCCTGCCGGGAATTTGGGGGCGGCAGGCGTCCCTCGGTGCCGGGACGCTGCAGGTCGTCGCGAAGGTGTTCGTTGCACTCCAGCGATTCTGCCGCCGACTCACGCAGCTGATCCACCAGAGCCCACTCCTCCTCTTCCTCGACCGAGCGCTCCTTTTCAGCCTCTTTCTCTTTCTCCTGCGGCCATTTCTCCTCGAGATGCCCGACCAGGTCTCCGAACCTCTGACAGGACAGTCCATAACTGCCAAGGGTGTGGAGCATCTCCCCGTAGAGGAAGTTGCTGAGTTGAACCTGTAAGGCGATACCGCGCGGCTTCAGTGAATCTGGCATAAACGGTTAAAAACCGTATATCAAATCGTTTCCGAGTAACACTTGGGGAAGTTCCGATGGGGCAGGAAGGACTCGAACCTTCGACCGACGGATTATGAGTCCGCTGCTCTAACCAGCTGAGCTACTGCCCCGGAAGGGCGAGAGTAGCGGGCGATCCGGGGCTTTGGCCCGCTCAGGCCTCGCCGGTCTAGGCGCTGAACAGCTGGGCCAGGGAACGACCCACGTCGGGCGGCTCTTCCTTGCCCTCGGCCGCGGCGGCGGCGCCCTCGGCGAGGGCCTTGGCGGCGTCGGCGATCTGGTGGGCGCGACCGCCGCGGATCAGGCCGGTCTGCTTCGCTTCGGCGAGGTCGGACTCCATCAGCCCCGCCAGCTCGGCGAGGCGGCGCAGGCCGACCACGGCGGCGGTGCCGCGCAGGGCGTGGGCTTCGGCGCGCATCGTCTCGAAGTCGGTCGTCTCGGTGGCCAGGCCGGCGGCGATCACGTCGCAGCGGCGGCGCGCCTCCTCCGCGAACATCGCCCGCAGCTCTTCCTTGGAGGCCAGCTCCTCTTTCGTCGGCTCTTTCTCCTTGGCTTTCTCTTTTTTGCCGCTCATTCGGCCACCGCCTTCCTCACCGCGGCGGTCAGGGCTTCGAGGCCGAAGGCGCCCTCGATCACCGAGCTGACCGTGCCGCGGCGGTCGATCGCGAACAGCCACGGCTCGCTGGGAAGGTTGAAGGCCCGCAGTTGCGGGCGCACGCCCTTGCCCGGGTCATTGTCGTTGTAGATCTCCATGTGGATGAAGGCCGCCTTGTCTCCGTATTCCTGCTTGACCTGCTCGGCCACGTCGACGACGGGCCCGCAAACCCGACTCTGGCAGAACTGGGGGGTTGCAAACAAGAGCACAATCGGTTCCTGTCCCAGCGCGTCGGCGTAGTCGACCTGGTTCTGCGTGTCCGGCGGGATTCGGGTGGTGATTTTCGCGAGGTCGCCGCCGACATCGCCGGCGGTCGGGGTGTGGACCTTCGGCGCCTGCTGGCCGGGTCGCGGGATCTGGCTGAACTCGCCGACTTCGGCGCTCGGCAACAGCGTGCCTTTGATTTCGCCGTCCTGCTTGACCAGGGCCGCCAGCCGCCACTCGCCATCGCTGGGAAAGTCGATCTGGGTCGAGTAGACGACGCTGGCCGCATCGGGATCGTCGCTGGTCGTCTTGGCGCGGAAGGCGGGCTGGGTGGCGAGGCTTTCGATCGCGGCCGGAAACGGACCGACGGCGGGCTCGTCGAGCGCCTGCGCCTGAGCTTTCGCGGCCGGGCCTTTGTTGCCGGACTTCGAGCTGGCGCCCCGCTTCGGCTCTGGCGTCTTCGCCAGGTAGAGAGCGACTTCGGCGTCTGGCACCTGGGTGCGGTCGCGTTCGAAGACCCCGAACGGGTAGCGGTTCTCGCCCCTGTAGAAGGCCATCGCCGCCGGCGAAACGACCAGTTCGGCCGGGCCGTCCGCGGCTTTCAGGACCTCGCGCAGCGTCCTTCCTTCCGGGCTTGGGAACTCGCTTTTCGACGGTGCCGGACGACTCGCCGCGCTGGCGGTTGCGGTCGCGGTGGAGTCACCGGAGTCGGAGTCACCGCCACAGCCCACGATCAGCCCGGCGGCGGCGAAGAGGCAGGCGAGAGCCGGGACGAGGCGAGGGGCGGCGCGCATCGGCGGCATGTTATTGAGACGGGAGATCGAACCGGTACGCCCTCGGCACCTCGTCGATATGGCCGATAGGGTGCCCCACGGCGTCGAAACAGAGGAGATGAGATGGCGGAGCGGGCAGCGTTGGTGACGGGAGCATCGAGCGGTATCGGTCTGGCGATCGCGCGGACCCTGGGCGAAGAGGGCTACGCGCTGACCGTCTCCGCGCGGCGCCCCGAGAAGCTTGAGCAGGCGGCGGCGGGGTTGAGCGCCGACGGCTTCGAGGTCCAGACCGTCGCCGCCAACATGACCGAGGAGGACGACGTCCTCGCCGTCTTCGCCGCCCACCGCGCCAGCTACGGCCGGCTCGACGTTCTGGTCAACAACGCCGGCGTCGGGATCGGCGCGCCGATGGAGGAAATCCAGACCAAGCACCTGGACATGCAGCTCGCCGTCAACCTACGGGCGCTGATCCTCGGCACCCGCGAGGGGCTGCCGCTGCTGCGCGAGGCCGGCGCCGAGCACGGCAAGGCGCTGATCGTCAACACCGCCTCGATCGCCGGCAAAGGCGGCCAGGCCTGGCTCTCGATCTACGCCGCGACCAAGGCGGCGGTGATCAACTTCACCCAGTCCACCCACCGCGAGGCGGGCGGTGCCGGGATCCAGTGCACGGCGCTGGCGCCGGGCTTCGTCGACACGGCGATGACCGAGTTCGTCAAGGGACAGGTTCCGGCCGAGGGGATGATCCAGCCCGTCGATCTCGGCGAGGCGGTGGGCTTCCTGCTGCACACCTCCCCCAACTGCCACGTGCCGGAGATTGTCTTTACTCGCCCAGGTGAGGGCCTCGATACCCCCTAGCGGAGCGCCGGTGGGGCACCCCGGCGAATCTCTGCGTGTCCTGGTCGCCGCCTTCGGCGATCCAGGGCACGTCTTCCCGGCTATATCGCTGGGGAAGGCGCTGGCCGGGCGCGGCCACAAGGTCGTGGTCGAGACCTGGGAGGAGCGGCGAGCGGCGGTCGAGGGAGCCGGACTCGGCTTCGCGGCGGCCGAGGAATACCGGATGTTCCCGCCGCCGGAACCCGACTCCGCCGATGGCCAGCACGCCGCCGGGGCCGCGCGGGCGCTGCTACCGCTGCTGGAGGAGATGCGCCCTCACGTCGCCGTCAGCGACATCCTCACCCTGGCGCCGGCCCTGGCCGCCGAGCGCGCGGGGGTGCCGCTGGCGACCCTGATCCCCCACATCTACCCGGTTGTCGAGCCGGGGCTGCCGTTCTTCGCGATCGGGCTGCGACCGCCGCGCACGCCGCTCGGGCGGTCGATCTGGCGAGCCGGACAGCGGGCCCTCGACGTCGGCCTCGAGCACGGCCGCCGCGACCTCAACCTGCAGCGCCGGCGGCTCGACCTGCCGCCGGTCGAGCGCTTCCACGGCGGCATCAGCCCCGACCTGGCGCTGGTCGCCACCTATCCCCAGCTCGAGTATCCGCGCCAGTGGCCGGCCGGAGTCGAGGTGACCGGACCGATGACCTTCGAGCTGCCGCATCCGCAGATCGAGCTGCCGCCGGGCGATCGCCCGCTGGTTTTGGTCGCTCCCAGCACCGCCCACGACTCCGAGAACCACCTGGTCCGCACCGCGCTGAGGGCGCTGGCGGACGAGCCGGCGCGGGTGGTGGCGACGACCAACCGCGTCGTCCCCCAGCGCCCGATCGAGGTGCCCGGCAACGCCGTCCTCGTCGACTGGCTCAGCTACAGCCAGCTGATGCCGGCCGCCTCGCTGGTGATCTCCCACGGCGGCCACGGCACCGTCGCCCGCGCCCTCGGCGCCGGCACCCCGGTCCTGATCTGCCCGATCGTCGGCGACATGAGCGAGACCGCGATGCGGGTCTCCTGGGCCGGGGTCGGCCTCTCCCTGCCCTGGCGCCTCTGCCGCCCGGCCCCGCTGCGCTGGGCCGCCCGCCGCGTCCTCCACGAGCCGTCGTTCGCCGCCCAGGCCGAGCGGATCGCCGCCTGGGGGCGGGAGAACGACGGCGCCCAGCGCGGCGCCGAGCTGGTCGAGAACCTGGCCCGGACCCGGGCGAGCCAAAGCTAGAAGCTCCGGGGGTGGGACTCGAACCCACAACCCTTCGATTAACAGTCGAATGCTCTGCCGATTGAGCTACCCCGGAATGTGACGCCCGGAAGCCGAACCGGACCGCTCGGAATTTACCGACTCAGCTCTCGACCCGTTGGGTGCGGGCGATGCGCTCGACCAGGCTGGCGCGTTCGCGGCTGAGGTCGGCGCGGCGCTCGTAGTCGTCGCGTTCGCCGGCGGCGGCGATCTCGTGCTCGATGCGGCGCTGGTCCAGCAGCAGGAAGTTGAGCTCCATCGACTCGTGCGAGGCCGGCTCGTCGTGGGCGAGCATCACCAGCTCGGTGATCAGGCCGGTCAGCTCACTGTCGTCGTGGGGAAGGTTGGCGGCGGGGTCCTCGGGGTGCTCGCGCAGCCAGGTCGCGGCGCGCAGGCCGGTGGGAGATAGATGGGCGTCGGTGAGCCGGCCCAGGTACTCCTTCCCCTCCGCAGGCAGCGCCACGCACATCGCCAGCAGCGCCCGCTCGCGGCGCTCGCGCGAGGTCAGCTCCGCCCCCCGCCGTGACTGCGGGGCTGGCGCGCCGCCGCCAGCGCCGGTCGACGCCGCCTCGGGACCGCCGCTTGCCGGTCGCGCCGCCACCACCCGGCCCATCACCATCGCCGGCTCGAGGTCGAGTCGCTCCGCCACCTGGCGGATCAGGTCGTCGCGGCTCGCGGTCTCCCCCATCGCTCCCAGAACCGGGGCCACCTCGCCCAGCGCCTGGTCGCGCTCGGCCGGCGAGGCGGCATCGGTGCGATCGAGCACCAGCCCGACCTGGAATGCGTTCAGCTCCACGGCGGCGTCGACCAGCGCCCGGAAGCGCTCGGCGCCGCCGGCTTCGGCCATCATCTCCGCCGGATCCTCGCCAGCCGGCATCGCCGCCACCCGCAGCCGCATCTTGCGCCCCGCCGCAACCCGTTGCGCCCGCAGCATCGCCTCCTGGCCGGCGAAGTCGGCGTCGAGCGCCAACACCACCTCCTCGACCATTCCCGACAGCGCCGCCACCTGCTCGCCGGTGATCGCCGTCCCCATCACCGCGACGGCCTCCTCGACGCCGGCCTGGTGGAGGGCCAGCACGTCGGTGTAGCCCTCGACCACGATCGCCCGGTTCGCCTTGGCGATCGCCGCTTTCGCCCGGTCGACGCCGTAGAGCAGCTGGCTCTTGTGGAAGAAGTCGGTCTCGGCCGTATTTACGTACTTGGCTCCCTGGTCGGAGCGCATCGCCCTGCCGCCGAAGCCGAGGGTGCGGCCGCGGCGGTCGCGGATCGGGAACATGATCCGCGAGCGAAAGCGGTCGTACTCCTTGCCTTCGCGCCCGCGCTGGACGAGGCCGACGCCGTGCAGCTCCTGGACGCCGAAGCCGGCCTGCTGGCCGCGCACGAGGATCTTGTCCCAGGCGCTGGGCGCGTAGCCGACGCCGAAACCACGCAGCACCTCCTCCCGCAGCCCGCGCTCGGCCAGGTACTCACGCGCCCTGCTCGCCTCCGGCGCCTCCCAGAGGAAGTTGGCGTAATAGGCGGCGACGCGCTCCAGCAGCTGCTCGAGCCGGCGCCGTTGCTGGCGCCTGGCCTCCGCCCGCGGATCCTCCTGCTCGCGCTCGACCTCGACCCCGTAGCGGTCGGCCAGCAACTCCACCGCCTCGGCGAACCCGAGGCCGTCCTTCTCTTCCACGAACTTGATCACGTCGCCGCCGACCCCGCAGCCGAAGCAGTGGTAGAGCTTCTCCTGGGCGTCGACGGAGAAGGACGGGGTGCGCTCGTCGTGGAACGGGCAGAGGCCGGTCCAGCGGGCGCCAGCCCGGCGCAGGTCGGTGTGGGCGGAGATCACCTCGACGATGTCCGCCGCCTGCTTGACCCGCTCCAGGCTCTCGGGGGAGATCAGCGCCATTAGAACTTCGCCTCGGAAGGGATCGTCAGCTCGGTGAACTTGGCGATGCAGAAGCGGTCGGTCATGCCGGCGATGTAGTCGGCGACGCGCTGGCAGCCGCTCGCCTCGGGGTCCCAGTGGGGCAGCTCGTCGGGATGCTCGAGGTAGTGGTCGAAGAGAGCGCGCATGGTGAGCTCGACCTTCTCGTGCTCGCCTCTGGTCTCCGGCCCGAGATAGACGCGATCGAACATGAACTTGCGCAGGCGCAGCATCGCCCCGCCGATCTGCTCGCCCTGGACGATGTCGCCGGCAGCTTCGGAATGCTCGACGATGTCACGGACGAGCGTGTCGATCCGCAGCGACCCGGTCGGCCCGAGCAGCTCGATCTCGGCGGCCGGCAGATCCTCCTGGCGCAGGATCCCCGCCCGCAGGGAGTCGTCGATATCGTGGTTGATGTAGGCGACCCGATCGACCAGCTTGACGATCTGCCCCTCCGGCGTCGCCGGTTTCACCGCGCCGTTGTGGTTGAGGATGCCGTCGCGGACCGGCGCGGTCAGGTTGAGCCCCTGGCCGTCGCGCTCCAACACCTCGACCACCCGCAGCGAGTGCTCGTTGTGCCTGAAGCCGCTGCCGCAGCGCTCGCGCAGCGCCGCGTCGAGGGCGTCCTCGCCGGCGTGGCCGAAGGGCGGATGGCCGAGGTCGTGGCCGAGCCCGATCGCCTCGGTCAGGTCCTCGTTCAGCCCCAGCGCCCGGGCGACCGTGCGGGCGATCCCGCAGGCCTCCAGCGTGTGGGTGAGCCGGGTCCGGTAGTGGTCGCCCTCGGGGGCGACGAAGACCTGCGTCTTGTGCTTGAGCCGGCGGAACGACTTGGAGTGGACGATGCGATCGCGGTCGCGCTGAAACGGCGTCCGCAGCGGGCTGTCGGGCTCCTCGACCGCACGGTGGGCCGGGTACGAACGCGTCGCGTGCGCGGAGAGGTACTCCTCCTCCCAGGCGGAGATGCGGTCGGCGAAAGTGGCGGTGGCTGGCACCGTTCGATCTTAAGCGGCGGCGCGAAGCTGCACATGCGCATGGTGCTCGAGGGTCTCTCCCACGGCGCGCTCGACCTGGCGCAGGGCCAACGGCGCTGCCTCCGGCGCCTCGGCCAGCGGCAGGGCCAGAGCTTCGACCATGAAGCGGTGGGCCTCCTCCGACAGCCCGAACGAGCCCGCTTCGCAACCCCCGCAGACGACGCCACCGGCGGCGCCCGAGAACCCGGCCAGGTGCTCGCCCTCGCCGCAGCGCGCGCAGGAGGCCAGCTCGGGGGCGAATCCGGCGACCAGCGCCAGCTTCAGCCGGAAGGAGAGCGCGACTTCGAGGCTGGTGCCGCGCGGCTGCCCGGGATCGTCGAGCAGCGCCAGGTAGCGGCAGAGCAGGTTGTAGGCCGGCAGGTTGGGCTCGGCCGCGTCGAGCAGCCGCAGGAAGGCGTCGCAGGCGCGGGCGCCGGCGGTCAGGGCCGGGCCGGAGGAGCGCAGGCGCGGGTAGCCCTCGAGCGTGGCGACGTTGGTCACCGTCATCAGGTCGCCGCGGCCTTCGTGGAGGATCAGGTCGAGGCGGAAGAACGGCTCCAGGCGTCCGCCGAAACGCGATTTGGGCTTCCGCGCTCCCTTGGCGATCGCGCCGAACCGCCCCCGCGTCTTCGAGTAGAGGTGGAGGATGCGGTCCGCCTCGCCGTAGCGAATGCTGCGCAGGACGATCGCCTCCGTCTTGACGGTCTTTCCGGCCACCCTCCTACTTTGCCCGGCGGCGCGGACGCCGTCGCAGCTTCACCTGGCAGCTCGGACAGAAGTAGGTGGAGCGCCCGCCGACGACGATGCGGACGATCTCGCCCCCGCAGGAGGGGCAAGGCTGCCCCTCACGGGTGTGGACGAGGAACTCGTTCTGCATCGTCCCCTTCTCGCCGCGCCCGTCGCGGTAGTCGTCGATCGAGGAGCCGCCGTGGTCGATGCCGGCTTCGAGAGCGGCGACGACGGCGTCGTGCAGCGCCAGCAGGTGCTCGGGCTTCATCGAGCCGGCCGGCGAGAGCGGGTGCAGGCGGGCCCGGTAAAGGGCCTCGTCGGCGTAGATGTTGCCGACGCCGGCGACGCCCGACTGGTCGAGCAGGAACGACTTCAGCGGCGCCGTGCGCCCGGCGGCCATCGCCCCCAGCGCCTCGGGGGTGAACTCGGGTGAGAGCGGCTCGACGCCGACCCTGCCGGCGAAGCGCGCCTCCAGGTCGACATCGTCGATCAGGAAGGCCTCGCCGAAGCGGCGCGGGTCGGTGAACCAGACCTCGCGGCCGTCGTCGAGGACGAAACGGGCGCGCAGGTGACGGGCCGAAGTGGAGCGCTCGGCCTCGTAGAGCCGCCTCCCCTCCGAGGGGTCGAGCACGTCCTCGCCCTCGACCAGGACCAGGTTGCCGGTCATCCGCAGGTGCATGACCAGCGTCTGCCCTCCGTCCAGCCCCAGCAGCAGGTACTTGCCGCGCCTCCCCAGTCCTTCGATCGTGCGACCGCTGACGGCGCCGCCGAGCTCAGCCGCCGGAACCGGCCGCGACCAGCGCTCGTCCAGTACCTGCAGCGACTCGATCCGGTGCCCTTCCAGCTCCGGCTCGAGCTGGCGCGCAACGGTCTCAACCTCGGGCAGCTCCGGCATCCCCCTCTTTCTACTGGAGCGCGGTTGTCGCTTGTCGCCCAGAGGGCGACAAAAAGCAACCACCTCTCACCGCCGCGGTCAGTCGCTGCTTGCCCTCGGGTGCGCCTCGAAGTAGACCTCCTTGAGGCGGTCGCCCGAGAGGTGCGTGTACATCTGGGTGGTGGAGATGTCGGCGTGGCCGAGCATCTCCTGCACGGCGCGCAGGTCGCAGCCGCCGGCCAGCAGGTGGGTGGCGAAGCTGTGGCGCAGGGTGTGCGGGCTCATCTGGCCGGAGAGACCGGCGTCGCGGGCGTGGCGCTGGACGATCTTGTAGAGGCCCTGGCGGGTCAGCGGGCCGCCGCGGAAGTTGACGAACAGCTTCGGCTCGTGGCGTTCGCCGATCAGCTTCGGGCGGCCGCCGCGGAGATAGGCGCTGATCGCGGCGATCGCCTGGCGTCCGAGCGGCACCAGACGCTCCTTCGAGCCCTTGCCGCGGGCCCGGAGGAAGCCCTCGCGCATGTCGATGTCCGCCAGCTCCAGCCCGATCGTCTCCGAGGCCCGCAGACCACAGGCATACATCACCTCCAGCAGCGCCCGGTCGCGCAGCGTCGTCGGCTCGCTGCCGCGCGGCGAGGCCAGCAGCTTCTGCACCTCGGAGTAGTTGAGGACCTGCGGCAGCTTTTTCGAGCGGCGCGGGGCGGTCAGCGCCGCGGTCGGGTCGTCGCCGATCAGCTCGTCGCGGCGCAGGTGCTTGTAGAAGGAGCGCAAGCAGGCGGCCTTGCGGTGGATGGTCGAGGCCGAGCAGGCCGGCCGGCCCTCCCCCGTCGCCAGCTCGGCGAGGAAGTCGGCGATGTCGGCCGGGCGCGCCAGCAGCGCGTCCTGCTCGTGGGCAGCGAGGTATTCGCCGTACTGGAAGAGGTCCGTGCGGTAGGCGTTGAGGGTGTTGCGGGAGAGGCCGCGCTCCAGCTCCAGGTAGGAGAGGAAGTCGAGGACCAGGCCCTCGAAGCGGGTGTCGGCTCCCGGGGCGGCGGGCGCAGACAGGGGCGCGGGTTTGACTGCGATCGCCATGACGCGGGTTTCTCGGCGGCGGGGTTCATACCTTTTGGCGCAAGAGGCGGCCCACCGGTCGCGGAGGGACTGCTTATTCCGTGAGCAGGTGGCCCGCCGCTAGGGGTGCCGCGAAGAAGAGGGGGTCCTCCTGGAGTGAGCGGCCCATGGTTGTAGAAGGTAGGCCTGAAGCGCTGTAAGCGTCCAGGTCGGCGGGAGCAAAGCGGAGACGGTGACTTCCGGGGGCCTCTTCCAGGGCCGCCTGGATCCTGTCCTCGCCCTCGGGGACGGCTACGTCGACGGAGGCGAGGAGCAGCTCGAGGACGGTGTAGGTGTGGTGACTGACGCCGGCGTGGCGTTCGCGCGGGTCGCCGGAGGAGAGGCGCGGGGAAAGAAGGGTTGGGAGGCGGAGGGAGAGGGCGGCGTGGGCGCTGTCGAGGGCTGACATGCCGCCGTGGCCGAACTCGGTGTTGGAGCCGATGATGCCCGGGCCCGGGCCGACCAGCGCCGCGTCCCAGCCGAGCCGGTTGGCGGCGTCGAGGGCGCCGACGGTGCTGAGCGCCTCCTGCTCCCCCCCGTAGGCGGGGGCGGCGGTGATGTGGCCGCAGAGCAGGCCGCGCTCGCGCAGCTCGGCGACGTCGCGGGAGAGCGAGCCCGGCAGGGCGCCGCCACCGGTCTGCACGTAGCCGACCCTGATCCCCGGTTGCGCCTGCACGGCGGCCCATGCAGCGGGCGCGAGGTGACCGTGCAGGGGCAGGACCAGGACGGATGCCGCCATCGAGGCGCCGGTCTCCGCCGCCTCCGGAGACGCCTCCGCCGACTCACCCTCGCCCCCCTCGATCGCAGCGACTGGATGCTGGAGCGAGCTGTAGTTGAGCTTGAGCACGTGCTCCCCGGCCGGCCCTCCCCCATCCTCGAGCCCGCGCGTGAGGTTGACGTGGACGACGTCGAAGCCGCCGGAGCCGAGCCCGAGGTCGAGCGCGGCGACGTTGACGACGACCTCGTCGCCCATGCGCATCTCCCCTAGCAGCACCGTGTCCGCCCAGGCGGGCCGGCGTTCGCCGGCGATCTCGACGGTCAGCGGCTCGGCGCGGACGACGACGCCGCGGCGCAGCTCAAGCCGGCCGCTCACGCCTCGCCCGCGGCCACCGCGGCGACGATGCCTTCGCAGACCTCGAGCATCTTCTCCAGACTGGCGACCGGCACGCGCTCGTCTTCGGTGTGCACGGCGTCGGTCCCGTTGGCGAGCAGAACGGCGTCGAAGCCGTCGAGGCGGAAGACGTTGGCGTCGCTGCCGCCGCCGATCGCGGCGCGCACCGGCTCCAGGCCGGCGCCGCGCAGTCCCGTCTCGGCCAGCCGCAGCGCCGGCGAGGAGGACGGCACCTCGTAGCCGCGAAAGAGCTCTTCGAGGCGCACGTCGACGTCGCAGCCGTGCTCGCTGGCGCCCCAGGCGCAGGCGTCGGAGATCCGCCCGGCGACCTCGGCGGCCCGGCCGGCGTCGCGGCTGCGCGCCTCGGCCTGGATCCAGCAGTGGCCGGGGACGACGTTGCCCGAGGTGCCGCCCTTGATCAGGCCGACGTTGGCGGTCGTCTGCTCGTCGAGGCGGCCCAGCTCCATGCGGCCGATCGCCGCCGCGGCGGCGGCGATCGCGCTGCTGCCTTCCTCGGGCTTGATCCCGGCGTGCGCCTCGACGCCCATGAAGTCGGCGAGGATCTTCTGCTGGGTCGGGGTGGCGACGATCACCTCGCCGACCGGCCCGGCGTGGTCGAGGACGAAACCGCTGCGCGAGCGCAGCCCCGAGGCGTCGAACGCTTTCGCCCCCCGCAGTCCCTGCTCCTCGGCCACGGTGAGGACGAGCTCGATCCCGACCGGCGGCGGCGTCTCGGCGTGGCGGGCGACCAGCTCCATGAAGACGGCGACGGCGGCCTTGTTGTCGGCGCCGAGGATCGTCTCGCCGCGGCTGCGGAACACGCCTTCGTCGTTGACGACCTCGACCAGGCCCTTGTGCGGGACGGTGTCGAGGTGGGCGCAGAACATCACCCACTCGTCGCTGGTCCCAGGCAGGCGCGCCAGCAGGTTCCCGGCACCGGCTTCGGCAGGCCCGGCGGCGCCGTCCTCGCTGACCTCGAGCCCCAGCGCCCGCAGCTCGGCGGCGACCGTATCGGCCACCTCGCGCTCCTCCCCGGTCGGGCTGCGGATCTCGCAGAGGCGCACGAACGTCTCCGAAAGTCGTGAATTCACAGCGGCCACGACCGCAAGGCTAGCCGGAGCAGGCGGGCTCAGCCCGAGCGACGAGCGCTGACGTCGCCCGTCTCGGCGGGCGCAGCCGAGTCGTCCTCGCCGATCTCGGCGGGCTCTTCAGCGGCATGAGCGGCTGCGGCGCCGACGAACTCGCGGAACAGCGGCTCGGGGCGGTTGGGCCGCGAGTTGAACTCGGGGTGGTACTGCGAGGCGACGAAGAAGGGGTGGTCGGGCAGCTCGACCATCTCGACCAGGCGCTCGTCCGGCGAGGTGCCGCCGCAGACCAAGCCGTCGTCTTCGAGCCGGCGCCGCAGCTGGTTGTTGACCTCGTAACGGTGGCGGTGGCGCTTGTAGATGACGGCCTCGCCGAAGATCTCACGCGCTTTCGTGCCTTCGTGCAGTTTCACCGGGTCGGCGCCGAGGCGCATCGTCCCGCCCATGTCGGAGACCTCCTTCTGCTCCGGCAGCAGGTCGACGACCGGGAACGGCGTCTCGGGGTCGAACTCGGCCGAGTTGGCGCCCTCCAGACCAGCGACGCTGCGGGCGAACTCGACCACCGCGATCTGCATCCCGAGGCAGATCCCCAGGTAGGGAATCTTCTGCTCGCGGGCGATCTTCGCCGCCTGGACCTTGCCCTCGATGCCGCGCTCGCCGAAGCCGCCGGGGATCAGGATCCCGTCGCAGCCCTCGAGCTGATCGGGGTCGAAGTTCTCCGAGTCGACCAGCTCGACCTTGACCTCGACGCCGTGGTGGAAGCCGCCATGCTCGATCGCCTCGATCACCGACTTGTAGGCGTCGGCGAGCTGCACGTACTTGCCGACGACGGCGATCCGCACCTCGCCCGCGGCGGAGTCGGCGCTGCGCACCATCGCCTCCCACTCGCCGAGGTCCGGCGACGGCGCCTCCATCCCGAAGTGATCGAGGACGAGGTCGTCGACGCCCTCGGCGCGGAAGACCAGCGGCACCTTGTAGATGTTGTCGACGTCGTGGGCGGAGATGACGGCGTCGACGGGAAGGCTGGCGAAGAGGGCGATCTTGCTGCGGATCTCGCGGTCGAGACGGCCTTCGGAGCGGCAGACCAGCGCGTGCGGCTGGATCCCGATCCGGCGCAGCTCGTTGACCGAGTGCTGGGTCGGCTTCGTCTTCAGCTCGCCGGCGTGCCCGACGTAAGGCACCAGGGTGAGGTGGACGAACATGCTCCGTTTCGGCGTTAGGTCCGTGTAGAGCTGGCGGATCGACTCGAGGAAGGGCAGCGACTCGATGTCGCCGACGGTGCCGCCGATCTCGGTGATCACGAAGTCGACCGCCTGCGACTCGGCGACGATCAGGATGCGCTGCTTGATCTCGTTGGTGATGTGCGGAATCACCTGCACGGTGGCGCCGAGGTAGTCGCCGCGGCGCTCGCGTTTGATCACCGAGTTGTAGACCGCGCCGGCCGTCACGTTGGAGGCGCGCGAGGTGTTCTCGTCGGTGAAGCGCTCGTAGTGGCCGAGGTCGAGATCGGTCTCGGCGCCGTCCTCGGTGACGAAGACCTCGCCGTGCTGGAAGGGGCTCATCGTCCCCGGGTCGACGTTGATGTAGGGGTCGAACTTCTGCAGCTGGACCCGGTAGCCGCGGGAGACGAGCAGGCGGCCGATCGAGGCGGCGGCGATCCCCTTGCCGAGCGCCGACACCACTCCCCCGGTGACGAAAATAAACCTGGTGTCGCCTTTGTGGGAGGGATTCATGCTCTGCCGAGCGAGTCTAGCCAGCGCAGTGGCGGAACCGACTCGATCGTCGCCGAAATCGACCGTAACTCGCCGTAAATCGTCAACGCGGCGACGATCGCGAGGGCGATCAGGCGCGCGTCTCCTCCCAAAATGGTCAGTAACCAGACCCCGGCGACGGCGCCGATCAGATTCGAGCCGGTATCGCCCAGCATCGCCCGCTCGCGCAGGGTCAGCCAGGCGCCGACCAGGATCGGCCCGGCGAAGATCCCCAGCAGTTCGATCGGCGCCAGCGTCCAGGCGCCGAGGCAGAGCCCGAGACCGAGCAGCGCCAGCGCCTTCTCGGCCCGCCCCGGCCGCAGGTCGAACAGGTTGAAGAGGTTGGTGGCGAGGATCAGCAGCGCCACGTCGGCGATGTAGCGCCAGTCCTCCAGCCCACGCCCGGAGACGACGTAGGCGGCCAGCGCCAGCGCCCCGATCGCCTTGATCGCCCCGGTCGAGAGGCTGCCTTCGCGCAGCGCCCGCCAGTGGCCGCGCCAGCCGCGCGGAGTCGAGGCCGACGCCCCCTGGCCGAGCGCGTCGTCGAGGAAGCCGAGGAAGGCGATCCCCAGCAGGTAGGGCAGCCAGCGCCGCAGCTCGGGGTCGAGCAGGTCGAGGTCGGCGCGGTCGTTGAGGAAGGCGAGCGGCGCCAGCGTCACCAGTGCCGCCGTCGCCAGCACCGCGCCGAGCGGAAAGGCGAGCGCGGCACCGCGGTAGTTCTCGCGGACCAGACCGGCGTCGCGCAGCCCCCGCGCCCCCGCCGGCAGCAACCACAGCGAGAGCGCGATCGCCAGCGGGAAGCCGACCCAATACACCTAGCGACCCTGGGTCAGCAGGTCCGGCAGCAGCCGATCGGCGCTGCCCTTGACCCCGAAGCTGCCCTCGGCACCCAGCATCGTGAAGACCAGCGCCAGCTGCCCCGCCGTCAGCTCGACGTCATCGATGCTGGAGAGGTCGTTGCTCTGGAAGAAGGAGATCGAGGATGGGTCCGCATCCGAGGTCTCGACGCCCGTCGCCGGCGTGCGCGTCGCCGTGATCCCGCTCAGCAGCCCGCTTTCGAGCGCGCCGGCGGTGGTGCGCTGGACCGGGCCCAGGTCCTGCGGCTGGTTGCGGACGACGATGACGCCGTCGAGGGCGCCGAAGTTGCCGCTGGCGCGGGAGAAGAGGTGGCCGCGGACGACCTCGGGCAGGGTGCCGCCGCGGACCAGCTGGCGGCCGACGCCGACGCCGAGCGCGGTCAGCGTTTCGGGATTGCTCCCGACGTCGGCGAAGCGGGTCTTGGCGAGGTCGCCGGCGAGCCCGTTGAGGTCGACCGGCTCGCGCACGACCCCGACCCCGACCAGCTTCGCCCCGGTCGGCGCCAGCGTCTCCTCCACCGCCGCGATGTCCTGGCTCGGCAGCCCCCCGAGGGCGACGATCGCGAGCCGTTTCCCCTCCAGGCGGTCGCGCGCCAGGGCCGGGTAGACGCGGTCGGCGAATTCGTTGGCGCGCCCCAGCTCGCCGTTCAGTTCGTCGCTCTTGGAGCGCGCGTCCTGGAGGTTGTTGACGAGGCTCGCCTCGAGGTTCTTACGCGTGCTCGTCAGCGCGTCGCCGCCGAACTCGGCGCCGATCAGGATCCCGACCGCGAGGGCCAGAAACACGGCGATAAGCGAGGTTGCGTGATAGCGCGCGCTGTAGCCCATCAGCGGGCCAAGGCTAGATGGTTGATCCGAGGCTCGCTAGACGCCAAGCCAGATGCGGATCTTCAGCCAGAACAGCTCGAAGATGTCGTTCAGCGCCGGCGAGGTGATGACGAGGATCGTCAGCAGGATCAGGAAGGCAAGGACGAAGAGGCCGACCGGGGCGAGGGTCGAGCTGGGGTTGTAGAGCCGGCTCACCCCCTTCGCGTCGACCAGCTTCTCGCCGATCCGCAGGCGGGTGAGGAAGGTCGAGGACATGCCGCCGCGCTTGCGGTCGAGGAACTCGATCAGGTTGAAGTGGGCGCCGACGCTGACGATCAGCGCCGCCCCCTTCTCGTAGGCCATCAGCATCGCCACGTCCTCGCTGGTGCCGGCCGAGGGGACGACGGTGTGCTTGAGGCCCGCGTCGACGAGGCGCTCGCAGCCGGGGGCGCGGCCGTCGGGATAGGCGTGGACGACCAGCTCGGCGCCGCAGGCCAGCGCGGCGTCGCTGGCGGAGTCCATGTCGCCGAGGATCATGTCCGGCCTCAAGCCCGCTTCCAGCACCCCGTCGGCGCCGCCGTCGACGGCGACGATCAACGGGCGCACGTCGCGGATATAGGCGCGCAGCGCCTTGAGGTCGCGGCGGTGGCGGTCGCCGCGGACGACGATCAGGACGTGGCGGTCGCGGAAGGAGGCCTCGGTGTGGGGGAACTCGACGCTGCCGGTCAGCAGGTCGGTCTCCTGGCGCACGTGGGCGACGGTGTTCTCGGCGAACTCGGCCAGCGCCTCGTCGATCCGCTCGCGCTGCTGCTCCAGCTGGCGTTCCAGATCGGCGGCGCCGAGGACCTGCCCACGCAGCACCTCCTGGTCGCCGATCTTCACCGTGCCGCCGTCGATCCGCAGGGTGTCGCCGTCTTTGAGCAGCTCGAAGAGCCCGGCGCCGGGGGCGTCGACGAGGCGGATCCCCTCCCGGGCCAGCATCAGCGGGCCGGCGTTGGGGTACTGGCCGTCGGAGGACTTGGAGGCGTTGAGGACCGCGGCGACGCCGGCTTCGATCAACTCCTCGGCGGCGATGCGGTCGATGTTGACGTGGTCGATGACGGCGATATCGCCGGGCCGCAGGCGCTTGACCAGGTGCTTGGTCCGCTCCCCCAGCCGGGCCGTGCCTTCGACCGGCGCTTCCGGGCGCACACCGTTGCGACGCCCGAGCAGAGCAGGAAGGCGACGGCGGGTGGTGGTGGCCACCGACTCAGGTTAGGCCAAAGGCCCCCTGACCGGCGCATCTCGGCGTCCTCAGTCGCTCGCGTGCGGAGCACGCTTCGCTCCCTGCGTCCTTGACCTGCTTGGTCAGGCGACCTTTAGGAGCTCGCGTGCGTGACGGGTTGCGGCGTCGTCGGCCTCCTCGCCCCCCAACATGCGGCGGATCTCCTCGACCACGCCCTCGCCGTCGAGGCGATCGACGGTCGCCAGCGACTCGCCCTTGGCGACCCGCTTCTCGAGCCGGAAGTGGACATCGGCGAGCGAGGCGACCTGCGGCAGGTGGGTGATGCAGACGACCTGACGGCCGGCGCCCAGCGCCTTCAGCCGCTCGCCGACCACGCGAGCCGTGTTGCCGCCGATCCCGGCGTCGATCTCGTCGAAGACGAAGGTGCCGGTGCTGGCCGCCTGGCCGAGCCCGCTCAGCGCCAGCATCACCCGCGAGAGCTCGCCGCCGGAGGCCGCGTCGCGCAACGGCGCCGCCCCGATCCCGGGATTGGGAGCGACCCGCAGCTCGACCGTCTCGCACCCGTTGGCGCCGTAGACGTCGGGGTGGAGATCGAGCACAACCTCCAGCGTGGCGCCGGCCATCGAGAGCTTGTCCAACTCGGCGGCGACGCGCTTTTCGAGCGGCCGGGACGCATCCGCGCGTCCGCTGCTCAGCCGCTCGCCCAGTTCCTGGCGCCGCCCCTCGGCCGCGGCCAGCGCCGCCTCAGCCTCGGCGCCGCGCACCTCGGCGCCCTCCAGCCGGTCGATCTCGGCCCGGCAGCGCTCGGCGTGCTCGAGCACCGACTCGACGCTGCCGCCGTGCTTGCGCTCCAGCCGGTCGATCGCTTCCAGCCGTTCCTCGATCGCCAGCAGCGCCCCCGGATCGCCCTCCAAGCCCTCGGCGTAGTCGCGCAGCTCCGAGCCGACGTCGCCGAGCTCGACCGCCAGCGCCGCGACCCGCTCGGAGATCGCGTCGAGGCCGGCGTCGAGGCCGGCCGCGCCCTGCAACAGCGATTCGGCCTGGGCCAGCGCCGCCGCCGCGCCGCCGCCGTCCGCTTCGGCTCCGGCCAGCCCGGCGTGGGCGCCGCCCGCCGCATCGCGCAAGCCCTCGGCGTGGCGCAGGCGCTCGCGCTCCGTCACCATCGCCGCCCGCTCCTCGGGCTCCGGCGCCACCTCCTCGATCTCGGCCAGCTCGTAGCGGTAGAGGTCGAGATCGCGCTCGCGCGAGCCCTCGGCCTCGCGCAGCTCGGCCAGCTCGGCGGCAAGCCGCCCGTGCTCGCGATGGGCCTCCCGGTACAGCCGCCGCGTCTCCAGGTGCTCGGCTCCGGCGAAGCCGTCGAGAATCTCCAGCTGGGCCGAGGAGATCGTCAGCCTGCGGTGCTCGTGCTGGCCGAAGAAGGCGAGCAGGCGGCCGCCGAGCAGCTTCAGATCCGCCGCGGTGGCGGCGCGGCCGGCGACGAAGGCGCTGGTCCTGCCACCGGCGGAGACCCGCCGTCCCAGCACGACCTCCTCGGCGCCCGCCGGCAGCCGCTCGGCGAGCTCGGCCATCTCCGGCTCCTCCAGCAGCCCCGCGGGCAGGTCGAAGGCCCCCTCGACCCAGGCCTCCTCGGCGCCCGGGCGCACGATCTGCGCTTTCGCCTTGCCGCCCATCAGCAGGTCGAGCGAGTGGGCGAGCACCGTCTTGCCGGCCCCGGTCTCGCCGGTGATCGCGTTCAGCCCTTCGCCGAGCCTCAGTTCGGCTCGCTCGATCAGCAGCAAATTCTCGATCCGCAGCTCACGAAGCATGGGGTCTGTGTACCAGCCACTCCGGCGGACGGGTCCTGTCACCCGTCCGAGGAGAGTTAGTCAGCAGACGATGCTGCGTCGCCCGCGGGCTGTACGAAGTCAGCGGAGCGGACAAGGGCGAAGCCGAGGGCGGCGCCGACGAAGGAGAGGATCGCGGCGATCAGGAGGATCGAGTTGAAGCCGCTGACGAAGGCGACGTCGGAGGCGTGGACGGCTTTGTCGTGGATCGCCGGCGGCAGCGGCAGCGCGGCGACGGCGCGAGAGCCGCCGGAGGCGACCACTTCGCCGAGCCCGGCCGGCGCGTGCGGCAGCAGTTCCGAGAGCTTCGAGTCGACGCGCGACTGGAAGACGGCCCCGAGCCCGGCGACGCCGGTGGCGATCCCGACCTGGCGGAAGGTGGTGTTGATCCCGGAGCCCATGCCCGATTTCTCCACCGGCACCACGGCGATCGCCGCCTGACCGATGCCGGGGTTGGTGATGCCGATGCCGATGCCGGCGAGGAGGAAACCGCCGAGCAGCGTCGTCCAGCCGGAGTCGGCCGAGACGCCGTGCATCAGCAGCAGGCCGACGCCGACCACCGCCAGCCCGGTGCCGAGCAGGACGCGGATCGGGATCCGGTGCGAGAGGGCGCCGGAGATCGGCGCGACGATGAAGCCGAGCACGGTCAGCGGCAGGAAGCGCAGGCCGGCCTCCAGCGGCGAGTAGTCGAGCACTCCCTGCATGTAGATGGTCAGGTAGAGGAACATCGCGAACATCCCCGCCGAGAGCCCGAAGGCGACCGCCGAGACGCCGTTGAAGGCGCGTTTGCGGAACAGGGTCAGGTCGAGCATCGGGTGAGTGCTGCGGCGCTCGATCGCGACGAACGCCGTCAGCAGCGCCGCGGCGCCACCCAGGCAGGCGAGGATCAGCGGGCTGCCCCAGCCCTCGGGATTGCCCCGGATCAGCCCGAAGATCAGCAGGAAGAGGGCGAGCGAGAAGGTGACGAGGCCGGGCACGTCGACCGGTTCCGGGTCCTTGGCGAAGACGTTGACGATCTTGCGCTCGGTCAGGACCATCGCGCCGATCCCGATCGGGACGTTGAGGAAGAAGATCCACTCCCAGCCGAGGGTCTCGGTGACGACGCCGCCGACCAGCGGCCCGACCGCGACGGCGCCGCCGACGACCGCGCCCCAGACGCCGAACGCGGTGGCCCGGTCTTTGCCGTGAAACTCCTGGCCGATCAGGGCCAGGGAGGTGGCGAACATGCCGGCGCCGCCGACGCCCTGCAGCCCGCGCGCGAGGTTGAGCAGGGTCGGGTCCTCGGCGATCCCGCAGAGGAAAGAGGCGAAGGTGAAGACGCCAAAGCCGATCGTGAAGACCCGGCGCCGGCCCAACCGGTCGCCCAGCGAGCCGGCGGTGAGCAGGAATGCGGCGAGGGTCAGCGAGTAGGCGTCGACGACCCACTGCAGGCTGGAGAGGCTGGCGTGGAGTTCACGCTGGATGTCCGGCAGGGCGACGTTGACGACGGTGACGTCGAGCAGCAGCATGAACGTCGCGATCGAGACGAGAACCAGGGTCCACCACTTGCGCTCCATGGCGGGCAACCCTAAAGAACCGATCTCGCCGGCTAAGGGCGTCGGGCCAAGCAGATCAAGGACGAGGGAGGGAGTGTGCCCTGCACATGACCGACCGAGGACGCAGAGATGCGCCGGTCAGCCGCCCTTAGACGGCGAGGTGGCCGAACTTCTCGCGGATGCGTTGGTAGAAGCTGGTTCCCGGCAGCTGGGCGAGGCGGCCGACGGTGTCGGCGAAGCGGACCTCCAGCGCCTCCCCGGCGGGCAGGTCGGCGAGGTAGGTGCCGTCGACGGCGACTTCGACCGGCTCGCGGCCGGCGGCGTTGCCGACGTGGAGGACGTCGCCGGGGGCGACGACCAGAGCGCGCGCGGTGAGTGAGTGCGGGGCGATGTAGCTAACCGCGTAGCCCTTCACGCCCCAGGCCAGGATCGGGCCCTGATTGGCGAGGTTGTAGCCGGTGGAACCGACCGGAGTGGCGGCGACGAGGCCGTCGCAGCGGACGTGGCCGACCTCCTCGCCGGAGAGCCGGTAGCTCAACTCGGCGACGCGGTCGTGCGGGCGGCGGGTCAGGGTGATGTCGTTGAGGCCGACCCCGGCGGCGCCGTCGAGCACGACCTCGAGCCCGGGCAGGTCGACCGTCTCGATCTCGCCCGCGAGGGCGCGGCGCACCCCCTCCCCGGCCTCCTCGCGATCGACCGCGGCGAGAAAGCCGACGGTCCCGAAGTTGACCCCGAAGACCGGCACGCCGGTGCGGGCGAAGCGGCGCAGCGCGTGCAGGATCGAGCCGTCGCCGCCCAGCACCAGGCAGATGTCGGGGCGCGGCTTGTCGCTGGCGACGACTTCGACCCCCCTGGCGGCGTCGCCGTGCTTGGAGAGCTCGTCCGCCGTCGCGACCAGGCGCCAGCCGGCCTCGCGGGCGGCCTCGACCACGACGGAGACTGCCTCGGTGGCGGCCGGGGGGTGCGAGTGGGTGATCAGCGTCGCGGTCTTCACAGGTCCGCCTCCACGGCGGCGGCGATCGCGGCATCGAGGTCGGCGACCGCCGAGCCCTCGCCACCGCACCAGAGGAAGGTCTCGCGGTTCCCCTTCGGGCCGGGCAGGCCGGAGGAGGCGACACCGCGAACGGGCAGGCCGATCGTGGCGGCCGCCTCGGCGACGGTGAGGATCGCCTCGCGGCGGTCGCCGGCATCGCGGACGACGCCGCGGCCGACCCGCTTGCGGCCCAGCTCGAACTGCGGCTTGACCATCGCCAGGGCCTCGCCACCAGGGGCCAGGCAGCGAGCCACCGCCGGCAGCACCTTGGTCAGGGAGATGAAGGAGACATCGACGGTCGCCAGCGCGGGCACGAAGGGCAAGTCGGAGGGAAGCATCTCGCGGCCGTTGAGGCGCTCGATCACGGTCACCCGCGGATCCTCGCGCAGGCGCGCGTCGATCTGTCCGTAGGCGACGTCGACGGCGGCGACCCGCGGCGCCCCGCGTTGAAGCAGGCAGTCGGTGAAGCCACCAGTGGAGGCGCCGACGTCGACGCAGTCGCGGCCGGAAACGTCGATCCCGAGCGCCTCCAGGGCGTTCTCCAGCTTGATTCCCCCGCGCGAGACGTAACGACGCCCCGCATCGACGATCAGCAGCGCCTCGGGCTCGACCAGCTGGCTCGGGCGCAGCGCCACCGGGCCGTCCTGGCCAACCCGGACTTCCCCGGCCCGCACCGCCCCCGCCGCCGCAGTGCGCGACGGGAACAGCCCCCGCTCCGCCAAAACCGCATCTATCCGGGACTTCTTCACGCCGGGAACGCTACAGCGAGGCTCCCGGCCTGGCCGTTTATTGGACTCTTAGAGGGGTATGCAACCTTTTGTTAACCGCTTTTCGCGCCATTTCTGGTCTTCTGGCGGGCAGCGGTTGCCGCAAGGAGCGAAAGCTCCTCCCATGCAGGGGGTCTCTGTGATCGCTCTCACACACAAATCGCACATACGTTCGTACGCTGTTCAAGGATCAAGTTGGAGATGACGATGAAAGGCATAACCCAAAGACTTCTTGGCTGAGCCCCGCGTCGTAACTATGGCCCCCGTTGCTTCCCACAACAGGCGCCCACGACATCACAGGGCTCACCTACCTCCCACAGATCCACATATATAGAGATAAATATCTCTCCTCCCTGTAGTAACCCCAGAAGCGCCCCGCCTCCCCGGTGGGGCGTTTTCTGTTGTGGAGGGCTTTAGCAAGCCAAAAATCGAGTGTCCGCCCGGCCGTCAAAACAGTCTCCGAATCGCCCAAAGGCCGCCGTGCCACAGTCGGTGCCACAGTCGTGCAACGTCCATGCATTGAGGAGCGGTCAGGCTGGAAGCTCGCTCCGGTCTTTCTCGACGGGTCCAAGCGACACAACGTCGTCGTCAAAAACCGCGTTGATCTCGATGTGACCGCCCAGGGCGTCCACGTAGTCGGCAAGCGTGCTCAGATAGAGATTGTCGCTCCGCTCGATTCGGGAGACGTTCGCCTGCGTCATCCCCAGCAGATCGGCAAGCTGCGCCTGCGTCTGCCCGCGCTGTTTGCGTAGTTCGTTCAACCGGACGGCCGCAACGATCGCCCGCTTGCGAGCGTCGATCTCCTCTGCGGCGCCGGGACGCTTACGGACTTCGTCGCTTAGATCGCTGAATGCCTTGCCTTGACTTGCCATGTGCCTGTTTCTCCTTTGCCGTGCCTTGGAGATGCTCGTCATAGATTCGATCCGCCTGCGGGATCATTCGCTTGTAAAAGCGCTTCGTCTTCCCCGCCTTGTCTCCACCGATGAGCAGGATCGCTACTCGCCTGGGATCAAAGGCAAAGAAGATGCGCATCGTCTGCGTGACTCGCAACTCCTTCATGTTGGAGTGCCGGGAGCCCTCTACCGAGTCGACCAATGGCCTGCCGGCGGACGGCCCAAGCTCCTGCAAAGCCTCAACCGAGGCGACAACCTTGCGTTGCTCGGGGTCGGTCAGCGTTTGCCACCAACTGTCGAACTCTTCGGTTCTCTCGGCGCCCCAACTCATTAGAGAAATATAACACAGACGTTGTACAAGTCAAACGTTGTTGTCAACTGCAATCGGCAGACCGCCGGCTGCGTCAGTCGTCACTCTCATGGAGCGCGATGCCAAGACTCGCCAGCGCTTCGGCCCCGTCTTCCGTGTTCGCAGCGGCACCGCTGCGAACGCGCTCCGCAGCGATCGCGGCAGCCTCGTCATCGGCTCGCCGCGACTCGTCCACAGGTTCCATTCCCGACTCAAAGGCATCCGGCGAGGATAGCTCCGCCCTCCGAAGCCACCCATCACATGCCGTCAGCCTGGCGGTCCCCCCGCAGATAGGCATCCATGCGCTTGCGAACCTCGTCATGGCTGCCAGGTAGCAGGTGCCCGTAGACATCGAACGTCGTTTGGATTTTCGAGTGGCCCATGAACTGCTGGATTGCCTTCGGGTTGGCGCCAGAGTCGATCAGCAGCGAGGCAAAGGTATGGCGGCACTCGTGGAGCGTGATCGGCCTCAGCAAGACTCGCTCTCGATCCTCGGACTCGGCGACCTCGCACTCGCGTTTGTTGCGCGCCTTCCAGGCCCACTTCGCTCGGCCGTCGACGGTTGAGGCGTAAAAAGCCTCCTCCTCCGTGCGGCCGAACAGAAGGTCTTCCCCACCCCGACCCGTTCGCGGCACGAACTCCCAGAGGTAATCGCGTAGGACGGCCAGCAGCGGCACGGTGCGGCGACCAGCGCGAGACTTCGGCTCGATCACACCCTCGACCTGATCCAACCGCGCTCGACCGAAACGAGGTTCGCTCCGAAGTCGATGTCGCAGACCCGCAGCGCCTGCAACTCGCCCCGGCGCAGGCCCGCGTAGAAGGCGGTCGCCCAAACGGGTCGATCCTCGATCGGCAGGACGGCCAGGAGTTCCGCCGCTTCGGCGGCAGACGCGATCCGCTTTGGCCGCTTCGAGCTGGCCTCAGGGAGGTCGATCAAGGCCGACGGGTTGTAGGCCAGCTCGTCGCGACGAATGGCTCGGCGGTAAAACGCCTGGATCGGGTTCATCGCGTTGCTGACGGTGGCCGGCGAAAGGCCGGTCGCCAGGAGGTCGTCGGCGAACGCCTGCAAGTCGCGGCGGCGGATCTCGCCGACCTTCAGTCCGGCCACCATCGACGGTGCGATGTGTTTTCGGAGCGAACGCTCATACGAGCGGATCGTGTTCGGCTTGAGCGCTCGCGGCGTCTCGGCCTCGCTGAACCGTCTTTCATGCCGGCGACATATGCCTCGATCGCTTCTGCGAGGGTGCGAGCGTCGGTCGGCGTTGGTCGGAGCGCGCCGGTTTTGGCGGCTCTAAGCGCATCCGCCCTCCAACCCTTGGCTTCGTCTTTCTGCGGAAACGTCTTCGTGATCCGCTTGCCCTCCCTGGAGAGACAGACCCATGCCTCCCACCCCGCCTTGCAATTGCATCGTTCCCGTCGCGTGAAGCGCAGCGCTTCGAGTGCCGCTTCCTGATCCCCTCGGCCATCAGGAACCGCCCCCGATGGTCCTCCCCCGCCTTGACGAACACCTGAAGGCTTGCGCCCGCAAGCCCCGAAAGGACGGTGTCAGTCATGCCGAGAACCAGACCTGCCTACCCCGATGAGTTCCGCCAGGAGGCCGTCGCGATGGTCCGCGGCGGCCGCTCGGTCCGCGACGTCGCCGAGAGCCTCGGCGTCTCCCAGCAGTCGCTGCGCAAGTGGGTCAAGCAGACCGAGCTCGATGGCCGAGAACGCGACGACGGGCTGCGCAGCGAGGAGCGCGAGGAGCTGGCCGACTTCGCCGCGAGAACGCCCGGCTAAAGCCTGCGAGCTGCTCGGCGTCTCGCGCTCGGGCTTTTATGCCTGGCAGACCCGTGCTCCGAGTCAGCGGGCGCTTTACGACACCTGGCTGACCGAGCGGATCAAGGAGATCTGGAAGGCCAACCGCGAGGTCTACGGCGCTCCTCGCATCCACGCCGAGCTGCGCATGGCGCACGGGATCAGGATCTCCCGCAAGCGGGTGGAGAGACTGATGCGAGAGGCCGGGATCAGCGGCCTGGTGGCGAAAAGGCGAGGTCGCACGACGATCCGCGTACCCGGGGTGAGGGTGGCCGACGACCTGGTCGAGCGGGACTTCCGTCCGGCCGCTCCCAACGTGCTCTGGATCGCCGACATGACCTACCTGCGCACCTGGGAGGGCCTGGCTCTACCTGGCCGCCGTCCAGGACGCCTTCTCGCGGCGGATCGTCGGCTGGTCGATGGCCGAGCACATGCGCTCGGAGTTGGTCGTCGACGCGCTGCAGATGGCGATCGCCCGCCGGCGCCCGAAGCCGGGCCTGATTCACCACTCCGAGCAGGGATCGCAATACGTGTCTTTGGCCTTCGGCCAGGCCGCCGCAGAGGCGGGCATCGCCCGCTCGATGGGCTCTCGGGGCGACTGCTTCGATAACGCCGTCGCCGAGAGCTTCTTCGCCACCCTGAAGAAGGAGCTCGTCCACCGCCGCTCCTGGCCGACACGGCGGGAGCTCAGCGGTGAGGTCTTCGCCTACGTCGAGGCCTTCTACAACCGCACCCGCCGGCACTCCACGCTGGCGATGCTCTCTCCCTCTCAGTTCGAGGATGAATATCTCTCTCAGAAAAAGGAAGAGATCAACAGCAAATAGGCTTGCCTCGCAAGCTCAACTGTGTCCGCTCAGGCGGGGGAGGACCAACTTCCGCGCCCCGCTTGCCCTTTGCCATGGCCGGAGTTCGCAGTCGTACTGGCTGCGTTCCCTAACTACCGACAGTGAATGGGCGCGGACTACCCCTCGCCATCGGAAGGCTTCAGGGGTCCGTGGGCAGCCTCAAACTCGGCAAGCGTCGCAGGCTCATGCCCAAGCTCCTCCAAGATGTCCTGGGCAGAGACACTGATCCCCATGCTTTCGAGAGCCGCGGCTCCGTCTTCCTTCTCCTCCGCCGCGCCGCTCCTGACTCGCTCCGCCGCGATGGCGGCGGCTTCCTCGTCGGCACGGTTCGAGTCGAAGGCATCCTCGATCCCGTTTTGCTTGGACGCCACTTGAAAGCGGTCAGCGGCTGAGAACGCCAGCCGGCAGCAGCGACTCGAAGGTCTCGTCCGTCTCGAAATAGCTGGAGTGGGTGCGCCTGACGGTCTCCAAGGAATCGGCGCCGACGAGAACGATGTCGAGGTCGTCACGCCCGCGCATCTCCCCCTCGATCTCGGCATAGGCCTCCATCGCGCCGTCGTAGTCCGTCCCGAAGTCGCGCACCTTCGCCTTGCCCGTCGGGATGTCAAAGACGATCAGGAAGTGCCGGATATCAGCGTCGGTCATCTCAGCGATCCCCTCTTGGTGGCCTGCGTTGGAGCGTCTCGGCCACGTTCGCGTAGTTCTCATTGATAGCAGCGACCAGGTCCGGGCTCAAATCTTCGTTGCGATCAAGTGCCGCGAATGCTTCGGACACAATTCGGTAATAGTCGTGCACGTCCTCCCCGCCTCGGCCGAACTTGTAGCCGGTCGCCAGCCGGCGACTGTCCTCCTCGACCTGATTGGCCCAGGCATCCTGCAGGACGGTTCGGAGTTGAACCTCGATCAGACGCCCGTCGCGCCGAACGATGTGATGGATGGCGCGGTAGCCAGAGGAGCGCGGTTCTTTGATGTAGTCCTTCGTCCGCACGATCGTCCAGGTCTTCCGCAATCGCCGGCTGACCGCTTGGACGTGCCGCAGTGACGGAAGGCGGGCGCGGACTCCACCGATGTCCCACATCTGGGTCAGCTGCATGGTCGGCTCGCGCTCGAGCTTGTTGAAGATCGTCGGCCGTCGCTTGAGGCGCTGGGTGACGTCGACGCGATCTCCGACTGCTGCCTCCTCGGCCGCGGCGTGATAGCGCAGGTTTGCCGCTACGCGCGACAGCGGTCGCGCGTGCAGGCTCCGCCACCACGTTACGGCGATCATGGCGTCGACCAGCTCGTCGACATCGAAACCCGCGAAGGCGTCCTCCCCCTCCTCAACGGGCGGCAGCGCGTAGAACCGCCGCAGGAGTTGCCCAGCGCGATTGACTTGGCCGTTCGTGTAGACGGCGCCCTCGTCGGGCTTGAAAGGGTCAGGCTTGCGAGGCATCGAGCGTCATCGTACGGCGGCGGCCGCGGCCGCCTCGAACGTGAGGCCCTCCTCTTCGACCAGCGCCACCAGGCGGCGTCTTCCATTCGGGGTGAGCGGGGCATTACGGTGCTGCATCCGGGTCCTCCTTGAGGTCGTAGGCGTCGAATACCCACAGCCTCTCGGTGGACCCGGATCTACTTCATGGCGTTTGGAACGTGGTGAGGCACGTCAGGTAGCCGGCAGAAATCGGCCCCTTCGGTGCCACAGTGATGCCACGGCCAGACACGATTCAACCGGCTACAACCGGATTCAGCCGGACACGATCTGGCTCCACAGGCCGTTTTCCGCTCTAGCAAGCGGCAGATCCCTCTCTCCTCCCTGTAGTAACCCCAGAAGCGCCCCGCCTCCCCGGTGGGCGTTTTCTGTTGTGGAGCCAAAGCTTTAGACAGGGATGATCGCTTCGCGTTCTTGTGCGAGCCGTCCGATTCCCCCTGCGGCCTCGGTGTCGGATCCGCCAGCGATATCCGAGCGACCTCGGCAAGCGAGCGCGAAGCCGCCGGGTGTCCGCGGCGGACACCCGGCGCGCGCAGCAGAAGCGGCGCGAAAATCGCTAGCGGGCCGACCAAGGTCCACCATCATCGGTTTGCCTCGCCCCCAGAGTGGGGAGACGGTCGGCGCATGAGGAATCCCGTTCCCCACGACTTTCCTTTCGCGGCGGGGCTGTGAAGACATGACCTCGGGAGGGACCGCACGGCGCACCGTCCGACTGCTCTCGGCAATGGTCGCCGCGGCCTGCGCTCTGGCGGCGCTCGTCGCGATCGCCGGCGCCGCAGGCACGAGCGTCACCCAGAGCCTCGGCATCCACTTCGAAAGAACGGGGTTCGCGAGCGTGATGGCGCGCGCCGACGGGAGCCTCATCGCGCTGCGAGGCCTGCGCATCGAATCCTTCCTCGCCGACGGTACGCCCGACCCAGCCACCCCGACCTCGCAGGCGCCGGCCGAGGGAAGGCTCTTTCCGGTCGCCGGCGGCAAGACCCTCGTGCTCGGCTACAAAGAGCTGACGCGCCTCGAACCCGACGGCAGCGTCGACCGGAGCTTCGGCGGGACCGGGACGATCAAGTCGCCGTACGGGGCGCAGGCCGTCGAGGAACTTGGCTCCGGCAAGATCGCCGTCGTCAGCACCGAGACCGGCGGCACGCACGCCATCTTTTCCAGCGTCAGCATCGAGCTGCTGAACCAGGACGGGACCGTCGTCAAAGACGGCGGCTTCTCGAGCCCGGTGACGCCGATCTCCGGCGGGGTCGGCGTACCCGAAATCTCCCCGACGAGCGACGGAGGCGCCCTCGTGATCGGCACCAATTTCCTACTCGAGCTGAATGCCGACGGCATGCTGAACCGCGGCTTCGGCGACGAAGGCTTGGTGAGCGGAGCGTTCGGTCTGGTCGGCGGGCACGTCCTCGCCGACGGCTCGGTCGAGACGGTCGGCACGGCGCTCGAAGAAGGCTCCACCGGCAGCGGGGATCTGGCGCTCTACCGCTTCACCTCCTCCGGACAGCCTGACTCCGCCTTCGGCCCGAAGGGCTTGCGCCGTTTCGACCTGAACGGCGACCAGGACGAGGCAAAGGTCGCCTCCTGGGCCACGGACGGCTCCGTGATCGTCGGTGGCCGCACCCAACTGCACGGCCCCTGCCCGGAAGAAGAATGCAAAGCAGTGCCGATCCTTGTCGCCTTCAACGGGGCGGGCGAACTCGAAACGGGGTTCGCCCAGGGCGGGGTGTTGAGGTTGGCGCCGCTCGCCGCGAAGCCGGAGGGTTATCGGAGCCAAGGCGTGACCGCGATGGCGCGCAGGCCCGACGGGTCGATCGTCGCCGTGGGCAACGCGCCGCCGAACGAGACGATCGCCTTCCTCGCCGGTGTCTCGCCGCAGGGGGCGCTCCTGCCCGGCTTCGGGGAAGGTGGGATCGTTCGCGTGCGCGAACCCTTGCGCGCGAGTCAGGAGGTCGTCGGTCTCGTGCCCATGCCGGACGGCAAGCTGCTCGCGGCGGGTACCACCGACGTCGGCATCGAAGATCAACCGGTCCTGATCCGCTACACCCCCGACGGCAGCCTCGACCGGTCTTTCGGTGCCGGCACCGGCTACGTCAACCTCCGCCGCTCGCACGGCGGCTCCTCGCACGGCGCGACCGGGTTCGCGGTCCAGGGTGACGACGTGCTGACGGGGGTCTACGACTATCCACTCAGTCACCTGCTCATGGTGCGGGCGGGCGACGGGTCGCCGCTCTCCTCCTTCGGCTCCGACGGCTCGGTCGACCTGCCGCGCGAAGTCCGGGCGGCGGCACTGGCGTTCGCCCGCGACGGCGATCCCCTCGTCCTCGGCATCCAGCGCGTCGCCGGGCCCGCCTCCGGCGAGCCCGGGGTGGTCCTCCGCTACCGGCCCGACGGCAGGCCCGACAAGGCCTTCGGTCGCGGCGGCAGGTTCACGATGGAGCTGGGCGGACGCGCGGTGAGAGGGAAGGCCCTCGTCGCCGGGCCCGGCGAACGGATCCTCGTCGGCGGCAGCATCGGTCACCGCTTCGCGATGACCAGCCTCCTTCCCGCCGGCCGGCCGGACCCGCGCTTCGGCGCCGGCGGCTGGTCGATCACGAAGCTCGGCGCCGCCACCCACTACCTGGCGCTGGCGCGTGTCGGCTCCCACATCTACCTGGCGGGAACCGTCGGCGAAGAACTCGACCGTCGACGCCTCATCCTGATGCGCTTCGAGAGCGACGGACGGCTCGACCGGAGCTTCGGTCGGCGAGGCAGCCTCCTCGCCCCGCTCACCTCCTGGGGTCACCCGACGAAGATCCTGCCCACCCGCAACGGCGTCCTCGTGGTCCTCAGCGGTGGGCCGCGACCGCTTCTCACCTTCGCCCGTGACGGCAAGGTCCGGCGCCGACCGATCGGCGCTCACCCGCGGTTCGTCGGCAACGTGCGGGCGACCGTATCCCGCGGTCGTCTCATCCTCGGCTGGACCACGTACTCCCGCGCGGCGAAAGCCGTGATCTACCACCTCGCGAGGCGCTCGCTCGAGCGGCCCTAGCGACACATCGTCGATCTGACGCCGTCGACAACGTAGGCGCCCTCGATTCGCCGCTCAATTTCACGTGAGACTGATCCACGAGCACAGGTAGCTATGCCACCCCAGCCAAGTAGGCATCCATCCGTGCCCGAATGTCGTTGTAGCTGCCAGGCAAAAGATGGCCGTAGACGTCAAAGGTCGTCTGAATTTTCGAGTGGCCCATGACTTCCTGAATCGCTTTCGGGTTGGCCCCGGTGCCGATCAGGACCGAGGCGAACGTGTGGCGGCACTCGTGCATCGTCAGCAGGGTCAGCAACTCGGGTTCCCGCCCCTCCCCCGCCGCCGCCTCGCGCTCGGCGGTGTTGTAAGCGCGCCACGCGCGCTTGGCGCGGCCATCCACCGTCGAGCCGTAGAAGACCTCTTGCGCCGAGCGCCCGAAGAAACGACCTCTCCGTGGCTCGCATCCGCTCGGCCGCCGGCCAGTGCCCGTCGCTCCGACTCGTAGATCCACTGCGTCGTGAAGCGCTCGCCCTTTGGACCCAAAATGTGTTGTTCAGTAGATACTTCCCGGATGACGCGGCGACGGGGGCTGATTGCATCGGGGGTTGCGACGGTGGTGCTGCTCTTGGCGATGTCTCCGTCCGACCAGCGGATGAAGGACACCGGTGGGCCGGGGATCGTTCCCTTCGAGCTGAGCGGCAGCCAGGACCGGGCCGATGAGATCTTTGCCGAATGGGGCGAGGAGGGCCGGGACGCGGCTCGCGAGTCGCTGTGGATCGACTTTGGCTTCATGCTGGCGTATGGGACGTTCCTCACCCTCGCGCTTCTGATGACCAGGGACCTCGCCGGGAAACGGGGGTGGCGCCGGCTCGCCGCCCTCGGCGCGATCGTCGTCTCGTTCGGCGCCCTCAGCGCCGCCTTCGACGCGCTCGAGAACATCTGCCTGCTGCTGACCCTCGGCGGCGCCGGCGGCGCCTTCCCTCTGCTGGCGACGATCTTTGCCGCCTGCAAGTTCGTCCTGCTCGCGGCGGCGATCGCCTACCTGGTCGCCGGCCTGGCGACGTGGTTGAGGGTTCGATCTATCGCTTGATGCCGAACCACCAGGTCAATGTGGCCCCGGCGACCGGGCGTCAAATCCGTCCACTACCCTGCCGCCCGTGACCGAGGTCTTGAGAGACGTCCTGGAGCCGGGAATGCGGGTCGTCTTCTGCGGCACGGCGCCGGGCACCGCCTCGGCCAGGGCACAGGCCTATTACGCCGGGCCCGGCAACGCCTTCTGGCAGGCGCTGCACCTGACCGGGCTGACCCCGGTCGAGCTGGTGCCGGCGGAATTTCGGCGTCTGCCCGAGTACGGGATCGGACTGACCGACATCTGCAAGGTCGCCTACGGCTCCGACGCCGAAGTCGGGACGGTCGAGTTCGACGTCGGCGGGCTGCAGAAGAAGATCGCCGCGGCCGAACCGGGTTACCTTGCCTTCAACGGCAAGAACGCCGCCCGCGGGGCGCTCGAACGCGACGTTCTCTACGGGCCCCAGGACGAGACGATCGGCGCAACCCCGGTCTGGGTGCTGCCCTCGACCTCGGGCCGCGCCCGCCGTTTCTGGAAGATAGAGCCCTGGCAGGAGCTGGCGCTGGCCTGCGGCGCCGACCCCGACCGGCTCTAGTTCCTCCCTAGACGGTCTCGGCCCGTTCCTCGCCGGGCCAGCGCCCGGTGAGGCGGGTGACGCCGCTGCGGACGCCATGGTCGGTGATGCCTTTGACCAGGCGGAAGATCGCACCCTCGACCAGCAGCGCCGCGATCAGTTTCGGAACCGATACCTCGCGCTGATCCGGCGCCGGCGGCTCCTCGTCGTCGATCAGCGCCCAGAGACGCTCGAAGGCCTTCTGGGCGGCGATGCCGGCGAGCAGGCCGGTGACGATGCCGATCGGGGCGAAGAGGATCTTCATGCCGGCAGGCTACCCGGCGACCCCCGGCGCAAACGAGAGGCCGATCCACATGAGTTGTTACGATATATCGCGTTAGATATCGATAGAAAGGTATTTCGATGCACCACAAACATGAATCACGACATTCCGGTCATCGCGGCCACCCCGAGTTCGCCCGCAGTCGCGGCCCTCGCTACGGGCGCGGACGGGGCGGGCCCCGAGCGCGGCGCGGCGACGTCAGGGCCGCGGTCCTGGGCCTGCTGGCCGAGCGGCCGATGCACGGCTACGAGATGATCAAGGAGATCGAGGAGCGCACCCAGGGGGTCTGGACCCCGAGCGCCGGCTCGATCTACCCGATGCTGCAGCTGCTCGAGGAGGAGGGGCTGATCCAGGGCGAGGAGAGCGACGGCAAGCGCCGCTTCACCCTCACCGAGACCGGCAGCGCCGAGCAGGAGGCGAAAGCCGGCGAGGAAACGCCGTGGGACGCCGTCCGCGCCGGGGCGGCCCCGGAGGCGATCCATCTGGGCGACTCCCTCCGCAAGCTCAACCACGCGATCGGCCAGGTCTTCCACGCCGCCGACGAAGGCCAGCAGAAACGGGTCCGCGAGCTGCTCGACGAGAGCCGCCGCAAGATCTACGCGATCCTCGCCGAGGAGAGCTAGGCGCTCGGGGGGTCGACCCCGAGCCATTCCTTGATCCGAGCCGAGCCGGCCAGGGACGAGAAATCCCCCTGGTCGCGCATCGCCTCGGCGGTCGCGCCCATCGACTCCAGCGCGCTCCAGGCAAGGCTGCCGCCGACGCTGACCCGCTGCGCTCCCGCCTCCACTATCTCCCCCATGCTGAGCCCGCGGTGGGCGAGCACGTTGACGGGAAGGCCGACCGCGTCGCAGACGGCGCCGATCTCCTCGCCGCTGCGCAGGCCCGGCGCGTAGAGGACGTCGGCGCCGGCCGCCTCGTAGGCCTGCAGCCGCGCGATCGTGTCGTCGAGATCGGGGTTGCCGCGGATGTGGTTCTCGGCCCGGGCGGTGAAGGTGAACGGGAACTCGAGGCGGTGCGCGGCCTCCGCCGCGGCGGCGACTCGCTCGGCTGCCCGGCCGATGTCGTAGAGACCGCTCTCCGGGTCGAAATCCTCGATCGAGCCGCCCACGGCGCCGGCCGCCGCCGCCCGCTCGATCGCCGCGACCGCATCCTCGGGCTCGGGGCCGTAGCCGTTCTCGAGATCGACCGAAAGCGGCAGCTCCGTCGCCCGCTCGACGGCACGGACGTGAGCAACCACCTCGTCCAGCGTCGCCTCTCCGTCGGCCCGCCCGAAGGTGAACGCCAGCGCCGAGCTGCTGCTCGCCAGCGCCTCGAACCCGAGCGCCTCCAACACCCTGGCCGAGCCGGCGTCCCAGGGGTTCGGGATCAGGAATGGCTCGCCCTCGTGCAGAGCCCGGAAGCGCACCGCCCGCTCGTATTGCCTTGCGTCCACCCGGCCAAGATAGCCCGCCGCGAAGCGACGCCCCCGGCGCGACTCGGCCTACCAGGCCTCCCACGCGAAACCGGCCGCGCTTGGCGGCCGGTCGCTAGGAGGTCCGTCCCCCAACGGACCCACATATACAGAGATGCCTCTCTTCCCTATGGCGATCCCCAGAAGCGCGAGCCTGACGGCCGTTGCTCTTTCAACCATCACCGGAGAGACTTGGGCAATCTATTCGATTGCGACGATTGGATCAATCGTCAAAATTAGTTAGATACGAAGATGTACCGGATTAGCCCAAAACGGGCTGTGCGGAGGGCAGCGCGGCGAGCACCCGCTCGGCCACCGCCTCGCCGGTGAGACCGGCCTCGGCCCGCAGCAGCGCCGGCTTGCCGTGGGTGACGTAGCGATCCGGCAGCCCCACCCGCAGCACCCGTGCCCGCTCCCCCGGCGCCTCGGCGAAGGCATCCTCGAGGTGCTCCAGCACCGCCGAGCCGTAGCCGCCGGGCAGCACGTTCTCCTCGATCGTCACGACCAGGTCGTGATCGCGGGCCAGGCGCTCGGCCAGATCGCCGTCGATCGGCTTGGCGAAGCGGGCGTCGGCCACGGTCGCCTTGAGGCCGTGGCCGGCGAGGATCCCGGCCGCCTCCTGGGCAACGGCGACCCCGTAGCCGTAGCCGAACAGCGCCACCCGCTCGCCCTCGCTGAGAACCTCGCCGGTGCCGATCGGGATCAGCTTCGGCTTCGCCGGCAGCTTCGCCCCCTCCCCCGCCCCGCGCGGGTAGCGCAGCGCCGCCGGCCCCTCGTGGGCGACGGCGGTGTGGAGCATGTGGACCAGCATCGCCTCGTCGCGCGGCGCCATCACGACCACGTGCGGGATCGGCCGGAAGTAGGAGACGTCGAAGGCGCCGTGGTGGGTCGGGCCGTCGTCGCCGACCAGCCCCGCCCGGTCCAGCGCGAAGGTCACGTCCAGCTGCTGCAGGCAGACGTCGTGGATGATCTGGTCGTAGGCGCGCTGGAGGAAGGTCGAGTAGATCGCACAGACCGGTTTGGCCCCCTGCAGCGCCAGTCCCGAGGCGAGTAGGACGGCGTTCTGCTCGGCGATGCCGACGTCGTAGTACTGCTCGGGCAGCTCGTCGGCGAGCTTCTGCAGGCCGGTCCCCCCCGCCATCGCCGCGGTGATCCCGATCACCCGCGGGTCGGCCTCGGCCTCGGCGACCATCGCGTCGGCGAAGACCTGCGTGTACTGCGGCGGCGCCCCGGCCGCCGGCGGCTTCTCCAGCATCTCCGGCGCGATCGCGTCGGGCGCGTCGGTTTCGGTCACCGGCACCGGCTTGGCCGAGGCGGGCTGGCCGTTGACGATGGAGTTGGGCTTGGCGGCGTGCCATTTCTCCATCGACTCGAGGCCGCCCTCTTCGGCCGGGAGGAAGCCCTTGCCCTTGACCGTGTGGATGTGGACGACGACCGGGCGTTCGGCCTCGAAGGCCTCCTTCAACGCCTCGCGCAGGGCGTGGACGTCGTGGCCGTCGATCACGCCCATGTAGGCGATGTCGAGCTCCTCGAAGAAGAGACCGGGCGCCCAGTAGGCCTTGATCGCCGACTTGATCTCCGGCCCCAGTCGCTCGATCCGCCGGCCGAGGCCGAGCGGCAGCTTGGTCAGTCGGTCCTCAACTCCCTCGCGGGCGTGGAAGAGGCGCGGGTTGAGGCGGATCCGGTTGAAGTAGCGCGAGAGGGCGCCGACGTTGGGCGAGATCGACATCCCGTTGTCGTTGAGGACAATCACGAACGGGGTCTGCAGCCCGCCGGCCGCGAGCATCGCCTCGTAGGCGACGCCCCCGGTGAGGGCGCCGTCGCCGATCACCGCGGCGACCTTGCCGTCCTCGCCGATCCCCTTGCGCATCGCCTCCTTCAGCCCGACCGCGTAGCCGATCGAGGTCGAGGCGTGGCCGGCGCCCATGATGTCGTGCGCGGACTCCTCGATCGAGCAGAACGGGGCCAGGCCCTCGTACTGGCGGATCGTCGGCAGCTGCTCGCGGCGGCCGGTCAGGACCTTGTGCGGGTAGGACTGGTGGCCGACGTCCCAGAGCACCTTGTCGCGGGGCGAGTCGAGCAGGCTGTGCAGGGCGACGGCGAGCTCGCAGGTGCCGAGGTTGGCGCCGAAGTGCCCGCCGATCTCGCCGATCGTGTCGATGATGTAGGTGCGCATCTCCTGCGCGACCTGCTGCAGCTGCGCGTCGTCGAGCTCGTGCAGGTCGGCGGGACCGTCGATGCTCGGCAGCAACAGCTCGGGTTTGTCTTCCTCGTTGCCCTGGGTGGGGGGCTTTTCGCTCATTCGTTCCTCGTGAAGATGTAGTCGGCCACGCGCCTCAGATCGTCCGTCTCGCCCGCCGCCTCGGCCAGCGCAGCCGTCGCCTTGGCGTGGGACTCGGCGGCGAGCTCGCGGGCTCGGTCGAGCCCGAAGAGGCTGACGTAGGTGAGTTTGCCATGTCGCTCGTCGCTTCCATGTGGCTTACCGAGCTGCTCGTCGCTCTCGGTCACGTCGAGGATGTCGTCGACGATCTGGAAGAGAACCCCCAGCTCGCCGGCGAAACGGCGATAGGCAATTGTCTCAGGTTCGCCCAGCCCCTCGAGTATCAGTACGACGCCGACGCTGGCGGCGATCAGTCGGCCGGTCTTCAGGGCGTGCAGGGCGCGCAGTCCCTCGGCGTCGTCCTCGGCGCCGATCACGTCGACGTACTGGCCGCCGACCATGCCGTCGACCCCCGTGGCGCCGGCCAGCTCGCCCATCGCCGCCAGCACCCGGGCCGGGTCTCCGGGCTGCCGGCAGAAGAGCCGCACCGCCTCGGCGAAGAGGCCGTCACCGGCGAGGATCGCCACGTCCTCGCCGAACTTCACGTGCGAGGTCGGCAGGCCGCGGCGCAGCTCGTCGTCGTCCATCGCCGGCAGGTCGTCGTGGATCAGCGAGTAGGTGTGGATCAGCTCGATCGCGCTGGCGACCGGCAGGAAGCCCTCGGGGTCGGCACCGAGGGCGCGGGCGGTGGCGAGGGCCAGCACCGGTCGCACCCGCTTGCCGCCGGCCAGCAGCGAGTAGCGCATCGCCTGCTCGAGGCCGGCGGTCGGCGTGGCGGCGGAAAAACGGAGGCGGTCGAGGGCGGCGTCGACCAGGGCGCGCAGATCCTCGGGGTACGTCGACGCCGGGGCGGTACTCACCCGGCGCTCGCCGCTTCGCGCGCCTGGCGGTTCGCCTCCTCGACCGCCTCGGCGGAGAGGTCGGCAGCCTCGGCCGCCAGCTCGGCCGCGCGCTCGTCGCTCGCCTCTGCCCCGTCCAGCTCGGTGGAAATCTGGCGCAGCCGCTCGGCGATCTCGCGCAGGCGGCTCACTTGGCCGGCTCCCGCTCGCGGACGATGGCGCCGAGGATGCCGTTGATGAATTTGGGAGCGTCGGCGCCGCAGTACTCCTTGGCGATCTCGACCGCCTCGTCGATCGCGACCTCGAACGGCACCTCGCCGTGTTCGATCTCATAGAGCGCCACCCGCATCACGTTGAGGTCCAGCGGCGCGATCCGGTCGACCGTCCAGCCCTTGGCGTAGGCGGCGATGACCTCGTCGAGTTCTTCGCGCTCGGCGTCGACGCCCTCGGCGAGCTCGCGGGTCAGCGGCCGCACATCGGCGATCAGCTCCTCCAGCGGGCGCCCGGTGACGTCCCGCTGGTAGCTGGCGAAGACGGCGTCGCGGCGTTGGTCGGACCTGCGCATCAGCCCATTCTCCCGATTTTCAACGGAGGATCTCGACGAGGAGAACCCAGGCATTGACGACGGCGCCCGCGATCGCGAAAACGATGCCCGCGACGATCCAGTAGAGACCGCCCCCAGAGCCAGCGAGGACGCTGGCGCCGCCGACGACGAAGGGGACCGTGCCGGCCAGCCTCACCGACCAGCGCCCCCACAGCCAGGCGCGTGGCTCCGCCACTCCTTTCGCGTGACTCGTCGGCAAGCGGGCGATCACCGCCCCCAGGGCCAGGCTGACGAAGAGCAGCTCGATGCCGAGGGCGACGTGGCTCTGCTCCGGGATCAGACCGACCACGGAGACGAGCAGGACGCCGAGCAGCAGCAGGACCGTCTCCAGCGCCCGCTCCGGCAGCCCCTCGTACTTGAGGATGCGCTCGATGTTGATCGAGACGGCGACGAAGACCAGGCCGGCCAGCGCCGCCGAGGCGCCGGTGGTGGCGACGAAGAGGTCGCTCCACTGGCTTGGCTCGTAGGCGGTCATCCGCCGCGCATCGTAGGCGCCGCGGAGGACCTAGGAGGGACCCCCTCTCGCATAGCGTTGGGCTTAAGTCAGCGCAGTGATGGCACGCCAGCGGGGTCGGCGATCGCGCGGCGACGAGTGGTAGGGCGTCCGCCGTTGGCTTCGAGCCAGGAGCGGATCGTCTTCGTGTAGCCCTGGACGTCATCTTGGCCGTTGACGTGCAACTGCAAGAGCATGAGGAGCCGGTTGAGGCGCTCGCGGTTCTTCAGGGCGTAGCGGCGCGGATAGAGCGCCGCGGTAATCGGCCTTGCGAGCTGCTCCAGCGCCGCGGCGGTGAGAGGCATGTCGGCCGGGCGCTCAGAAGAGCGCCCGCGACGGGCGAACTGCCTTTCGATGATCGGGCCGTTGACAGCGACCCAGCGGTCAAGACTCTCGTTCTCGGCGATCTTCGCGGCGTGAACGAAGGGCCGCCAAAAGGAAGGGCCGGTGAGCGCACCCTCGGCGCGGGTTTGAAGTTCCTCTAGTTCCTCCGTCGGGTTGCTCCTCGCCTCCTTGGCAAGCACGCGCTCGAGCGCGTGCTGCAGATGCCACTCGCACTGGTGAAGCTCGGTGCCCGGCCAGCGCGCCTCGATCGCCCGCAGCATGCCGCCATGGGCGTCGCAGACGATCCGTTTGGGCTCACCCGGCAGCGCGCCGAGGAAAGCGCTCCAGCTAGCCGGATGTGCGCTCGTGAACGCCTCCGCGTGCCAGAGCTTTGGCTTGCCGGCCTGGTAGCCGACCGCGCAGAAGACGTCGAAGGCGACGCGGCCGCCGGGGATGCGCTTGCCGTTGGCGTCCAAGGCACGGACCCGGAAGGGCAGGTGATCGAGCAAGAGCGAACCCTCTGGCGGCCAGAAGGTGGGCCGGCGGGACTCGAAGACGACCGGCGCGAAGAGCTCGACCCAGTCGGCCACGAGCTGGCCGTGGTCTGACTCGCGCAGCTCGCCGGTCTCGCGATCGACCCGGAAGCGGCGGGCGCGATCACGGGCGACGCCGGATGCCCTCATGTAGGTGGCGCCGGCGCCGACCGCAACGAGTGCCTCGGCGATCCCGCGAGCGACGAAGTGGTAGTTGCGCGGCGCCTTCGGGCCCTCGCGGCGCTCGAGGTGGCGCTCGCATTGCTCGCAATCCTCATGCCAAGCCTCCTCGCGGGGCAGGAGCTCGGTGAAGACATGCGGCTTGCCTCGCCGGGGCGTGCACTTGTAGCGCTGGCGGCGATGACCGGGTTTGCCGTAGGTGCCGTCGAGCTTGACTCGCGAGCCCGTGTGCTCGGAGCATCTCACTCTCGCTGCGCTGACTCTCGGCACTCATCGAGGCTGGCACTGAGGCCGGACGGGTTAGCCCAACGCTATGCGAGAGGGGGGAGGGACTAGGCGCGGGAGATGTACTCGCCGGTGCGGGTATCGACCCGCACCGTTTCGCCCTCGTCGATGAAGAGTGGGACCTGGACGACCACGCCGGACTCCAGCGTCGCCGGCTTGGTGCCGCCGCCCGAGGCGGTGTCGCCCTTGACCCCCGGGTCGGTCTGGGTGACCTTCATCTCGATCGCGCCGGAGACCTGGACGTCACTGGGCTCTTCGTCGACGAAGAGCACCTCGACCTCGGAGTTGGGCAGGACCCACTGCATCGCCTCGCCGAGCGCCCCGGTCGGGATCTCGATCTGCTCGTAGTCGCGACTGTCCATGAAGACCGCCGCCTCGCCGGAGTCGTAGAGGTACTGCATCTTGCGCGACTCGGTGTGGACCGGCCGGAACTTCTCTCCGGCCCGGAAGGTTTTGTCGATCACCGAGCCGTCCTCGATCCGGCGCAGTTTCGTCCGCACGAAGGCGCCGCCCTTGCCCGGCTTGACGTGCTGGAAGTCGATGATCTTCCAGATCTTGCCGTCGATCTCGATGTGGTTGCCATTCTTGAATTGGTTGGTGGAAATCACGACGCGGATCCTAAAGCGCGACGGGCGCGGGCGCGGATCTCACGTTCCTGTTCGTCCCCGGGCCCGGCGGACGATCGGCCCATGAGGTTCGATCCGCAAGCGCCACAATGGGCCAATGGCGTTCTCCCGCGATGTCGAACGAGCTCTGCTCGCGGATTCCGGCGGTCACTGCGCGAACCCTGCCTGCCGTAGGGATCTCCTGGTCCAGCAGGGCGGAAGGCGGGCCACGGTGGCGGAAATGGCGCACATCATCGGCAAGTCCGAAGACGGCCCACGCGGAGACGCCGAGCTTCCCGCCGATCGGCGCGACACCTACGAGAATGCCGTGCTGCTGTGCCCAAACTGCCACACGCTGGTCGACGAGCTGCCCGATCTGTACCCGCCGGAGACACTGGTCGAGTGGAAGGTCCAGCGCGCACGCGAGGTCAGAGGCAGCGCCGGCACCCCGCATGACCTGGATCGCGAGGAGCTGATCGCCCTGATCCAACGGCTGCTCCGCGAGAACTACGCGATCTGGTCCACCGTCGGGCCGGATGGGCCCGATCGGGGGAAACCGCAATCGCCGCTGGTGGGACAGTGGCGTCGCCAACTGAGGGAAACGGTGATCCCGAACAACTGGCGAATCATCGCCCTGGCCGAGCACAACGAGGACACATTGACGAAGGAGGAGCTCGGCGCGATCGCCGATTTTCGACTCCACACCGATGCGCTTGCGTACAACACCCTGGCCGATCGACCCGTCGAGGGCCAGCCGCGATTCCCCGAATCGATGCAGCGGTACTTCGGATGAGGCATCCTATTTTGGATGGCAGAGTGGAACGAACTACCGCGGCCGGAGAGCTTCGAGTTCTTCGAGCGGGCGATCCCGAGCCATAGCCGGGTCAGGAAGCTGGAGCGGCTGGACCGCCAGACCTATCTGATCGAGCGTCACGGCGATCTTCCCGACCTGCGGATCTGGTTCTGCAACGTCTACCGGGTGTCGGCCGCCGACGTAGTGGAGATTACGGTGGCGGACCCGGAGATCGACGCGATTCTGACGATAAGCAACTGGAACGACGTGACGGTCGAGGGCAAGGAGGCGGGGTTGGATGCCGGGGTCGGAGTCTTCATCTTCAAACAGTTCATGGGTGCACTCAACTTTTCCGGCGACAGGTTCGTCGAGTACCAGCCTCCGGAACGCGATCGTCAGGTGGGCGGCGCGGGAAAAGGGGTTGAGTGAGGTCCACCTCTTCGGCTCGGCGCTGCGGGAGCCGGACCCGGTGGACCTCGACCTGATCGTGGTCTACGACAAAGCGGCGATCGCCCCTCGGGACGCGCCGCGGCTGCGCGCCCGCCTCAAGGCTGCGGTGTCGGAGGTCAGCGTACTCCCCTGCGACGTCACCCTCTTCACCAGAGAGGAGCAGGAGCAGACTCGTTTCAGCTCCGCCGTGGCAGCCCTCTGTCTATGGTCGGCCGGCCAGGAATAACCCGAGCAGGCCACGATCGCGCTGGCGCTAGGCAGATCTCGAATCTGTTTCGCCGTCGCCGACCGTGCTGGTCGTCAGGTTCGCGGCGGCGCCGCCGCCGAGGACGCGGCGGACCAGGCTCGGGGCGACGATGCGCAGGACGGCAGCGAGGGCGTAGGGGCGCGGGACGTAGCGCTCCGGCTTGCCGCCGGGGCCGGCCTCGTAGATCGCCTCGGCGATCTTCTCGGGCTTGGAGACGATCCAGCGGGTGATCGCTTTCTCGCGCAGCTCGGTCGCCGGGAAGCCCTCGGTGGCGACGAAGCCCGGCAGGACCATGCCGACGTGGACGCCGTGGGGCAGCTCCTCGGCGTAGAGCGCGTCGGTCCAGCCGATCAGGGCGAACTTGCTGGCCGAGTAGGCACCGGTGCGGGCACGGGAGACGCGGCCGGCGGTGCTGGCGACGTTGACGATCGCGCTCGGGGCGGCGACGCGCAGCAGTGGCAGCAGCGCCTCGGTGAGACGGACTACGGCGTCGAAGTTGAGCTCCATGTGGCGCTGGACGTTGGCGTAGCCGGCCTCGGCGAAGCCGCCGCGCCAGGAGGCGCCGGCGTTGTTGACGAGCAGGTCGAGGCCGTCGTGGTTGGCCTCGAGGTGGGCACGGACGCGCTCGGGGGCGTCGGCGTCGGTCAGGTCGACCGCCAGGTGGGTCGCCCGGCAGGGCAGCGAGTTGGCCAGCTCGCGCAGCAGCTCCTCGCGGCGGGCGACCAGGACCAGCTCCGTGCCCGGCTCGCGCGCAAGCCGGGTCGCCGTTGCCGCGCCGATCCCCGTCGATGCTCCCGTCACCAGTGCGATGCTCATTGCCGCAAGGGTATTCGACCGCGACCCGCCTGGCGTGCCTGACGAGTTGCAAGGATTGGCCGATGCCGGAATCCGCCGAATCGCACCCGCGGCGCCTTTCGGCGGCCCGGCGCGAGGGCGAGCGGGTGACGCCGCTGGAGCTCTTTTTCGACCTCGTCTTCGTCCTCGCGATCACCCAATGCACGGCGCTGATGTCCCACCACCCGAGCTGGTCGGGGATGGCGCAGGGCCTGTTGGTGCTGGCGATCCTCTGGTGGTGCTGGATCGGCTACGCCTGGCTGACCAGCGTCATCGACCCCGAGGAGGGAGCGGTGCGGCTGGTCATGTTCGCGGCGATGGCGGCGCTGCTGATCGTCTCCCTCTGCGTGCCCGATGCCTTCGGCGATCTCGGCCTCACCTTCGCCCTCGCCTATGGGGTCGTCCGGGTCGCCCACATCGCCCTCTTCATGCTCGCCAGCTCCGATGACGACGCGCTGCGCCACTCGGTCCTTGGCCTCGCCGCCAGCACCGCGATCGCCGTCGCCCTGCTCGCCGCCGCCTCGCTCTTCGACGGCCTCGCCCAGGGGGCGCTCTGGGCGCTCGCCCTCTTTCTCGACATGGCCGGCCCCTATTTCTTCGGCGCCGCCGGCTGGAAACTCGTCCCCGGCCACTTCGCCGAGCGCCACGGGCTGATCATCATCATCGCCCTCGGCGAGTCGATCGTCGCGATCGGGGTCGGCGCCTCGGGCGCGCTCGATCTTGGCATCGGCACCGTCGCGGTGCTTGGCGTGGCTCTGGCGGCAGCACTCTGGTGGACCTACTTCGACCTCGTCGCCTTGATCTCGGCCCAGCGCCTGGGCAAAGCGGCAGTGGGCCGCGAGCAGAACGAGCTGGCCCGCGACTCCTACTCCTACATCCACCTGGCGATGGTGGCGGGGGTCGTCCTGCTCGCCTTCGGCCTCAAGGTCGCGATCGCCCATTACGACGAGCACCTCCACGCCGTTCCCGCCTTCGCCCTGCTGGGCGGGGTCGCCATCTACCTGCTGGGCCTGGTCGGCTTCCGCTACCGCCACGTCCACACGATCAACCGCGAGCGACTGGGGCTGGCGATCGTGCTGCTGATCCTGATCCCGGTCGCCACGGCGGTGCCGGCAGTGATCTCCCTGGCCGTCGTCGTCGTACTGGTCTGGACGATGATCGCCTACGAGCACCACGGCTACGACGAGCGCCGCGACCAGCTCCGCCACGAAGCCGCGGTGTCCCACTCCTAGATGCCGGCGGCGTCGTCGTGACGGACGAACGTTCCATTTCGGCATACTGCTGAACCTTGAGCCAGACCCCTTCACTACTCGAGAACCTCCTGCGCGCCGGCGCGCCCTCCGGATACGAGGGCCCGGCAGCCGCCGTTTGGCGCGAGGCCGCCTCCTTTGCCGAGCTGAGCAGCGACGGCATCGGCTCCTCGATCGCCCGCGTCGGCGACGCCGCGCCGCTGCTGGCGGTGGTCGGCCACATCGACGAGATCGGGTTGATCGTCACCCACGTCGACGAGAAGGGCTTCCTCTGGTTCGCCCCGGTCGGTGGCTGGGACCCGCAGATCCTGGTCGGCCAGCGGGTCGAGATCCGCGGCAAGAGCGGGCCCGTCCTCGGCGTCGTCGGCCGCAAGCCGATCCACCTGCTCGAACCCGACCAGCGCAAGAAGGTCGTCGAGCTGAAGAGCATGCACATCGACATCGGCGCCACAGACCGCGACGAGGCGGCCGAGCTGATCCGGGTCGGCGACCCGGTCGTGATCGCCGCCGAGCCGATGCCGGTGCTCGGCGAGCGGCTGGTCTCGCGAGCGATGGACAACCGCCTCGGCGCCTACGTGGCGCTGGAGAGCCTGCGCCGCACCCATGAGCGCGGCGAGATGGCCGGCTCCTTCGCCGCCGTCGCCGCCGTGCAGGAGGAGATCGGCCTCTTCGGCGCCCGCACCGCCGCCTTCGAGGTCCGGCCCGACATCGCCATCGCCGTCGACGTCACCCATGCCACCGACGCGCCGGGCGTGGACGAGAAGGAGCTGGGCAGCAGCCCGCTCGGCTCCGGCCCGGTGATCGGCCGCGGCTCCACCCTCTCCCCCAAGGTCTTCGAGCTGCTGGTCGAGACCGCCGAGGCGGAGGGCATCGACCACTCGATCAGCGCCAGCGGCCGCGGCACCAGCACCGACGCCGACGTGCTGCAGATCTCGCGCGCCGGCATCCCCACCGGCCTCGTCTCGATCCCGCTCCGCTACATGCACTCGCCGGTCGAGATGGTCGACCTGGGCGACGTCGAGGCGGTCGTCGAGCTGCTGGCCGCGTTTGCAGCGCGGCTCACCGCGGACGTCGACTTAAGCCGCTGAGCGGCTAGCTGTCGACGAAGACCGTGTCGCGGCCTTCGGCCTTAGCCGCGTAGAGCGCGGCGTCGGCACGGGCGATCAGGTCCTCGGTGTCGACCAGCTCCGGCTCGGAGACGGCGACGCCGATGCTGACGGTCACGTGGACGCCGACCGGACGGCGCTCGCGCACGTCGCGGCGCAGACGCTCGGCGATCTCGACCGCGTCCTCGCGGTCGGCGCCGGGCAGGATCACGAGGATCTCCTCGCCGCCGACGCGGTAGATCGTGTCGCCCGCCTGCAGGGCGGCGCGCATCGCGTAGGCGACGTCCTGGAGGACGGCGTCGCCGGCGGCGTGGCCGAGCTGGTCGTTGACGCGCTTGAAGTGGTCGAGGTCGCAGAGCAGGAAGGCGTGCGAGAGGCCCTCGGAGGGATCGCAGGGCTGCCCGTTCAGCTCCGCCAGCCGCTGCTCCAGGGCGTTGCGGTTGAAGAGCCCGGTCAGCGGGTCGAGCGTGGAGCGGCGGCGGTGGGCGCGGTCGGACTCGACCAGGGCACCGGAGAGGATCACAGTGCTGACGATCATCGCCGCGGCGGCGACCACGCCCTCGCGATGCTCGAGAGCCGCGCCCGGGTCGGGCAGGACGGCGCAGGCGAGGAACAGCAGGAGGATGTAGGCGGTGCCGATCACCATCCCGCGCGGCTCGAAGCGGAACCCGAGCGTCACCGCCGGCAGCGCGAACCAGATCAGCACCGGACTGGTGGCGCCGCCGGTGAGCAGCACCGCGGCCGCCAGCAGGACCGGCAGCGCCGCCCAGGCGCCGGCGACCCAGATCGCCGGGTGGGCGCTGGTCCGCATGAAGCGATCGGCGATAGCGAAGCCGGCAAATCCCAGCCCCAGGGGCACCACCCACCACCAGCCGACTCCGGATGAGCCGCCGAGGGCGATCGAGATGGCGAGAATCGCGAAGCAGGCGGTGCGGTAGCGCCGCACCCGCGTCTCCATGTCGAGCAGGCGCTCGCGCCGCGCCTCCTCGTGGATCGAGACCAGCGTCTCGGTCGCCGGGCGCCGCTGCGGCCGCGAGCGGACGCGGGAAGAAGGCGGATTCAGTGTCGGCACGGTCCCGTCCATGGCCGCTCATCGGCGACCGAGGTGGCGGCGCTTAAGGCTGCACGGAACTGGTCAGAGATTCCTGCTTGACCGGCTTACTCGACGACCTGAAGGTCCTTCGGCAGAGCGCTGAGGTTGCGGTAGCCATCCTCGGTAACCACGACCAGATCCTCGATCCGCACCCCGAGCTTCCCGGGCAGGTAGATGCCGGGCTCGACGGTGACGACTTCGCCCGGCGCCAGCAGATCGTCGGAGCGCAGCGAGAGCCGCGGACCCTCGTGCACCTCGAGCCCGACGCCGTGCCCGAGCCCGTGGCCGAAGCGGTCGCCGTGGCCGGCGGCGTCGATCGCCTTGCGGGCGACCGCGTCGACTGCTTCGCCGTTGACGCCGGCTTCGATCGCCGCCAGCGCCGCCAGCTGCGCCGCCAGCACGACCGCGTAGACCTCGCGCCCCTCCTCCCCCGGATCGCCGGTGGCGTAGGTGCGGGTGCCGTCGGAGCAGTAGCCGTCGAGCTTGGCCCCCATGTCGAAGACGACCAGCTCGCCGCGACCGATCTCGCGCTCGCCGGGCTCGGCGTGCGGCAGGGCGCCGTTGGGGCCGGCGGCGACGATCGCCGGGAAGGACGGGTCGCCGCCGAGCTCGCGGATCCGCGCTTCGGCGGCGCGGGCGACGTCGCGCTCGCTGCGCCCGGCCAAGCCGCGCTCCAGGCTCCAGCGCCAAACCTCGTCGGCCAGCTCCGAGGCGGCCTCGATCGCCGCCAGCTCCTCGGCGTCCTTGACCCGCCGCAGCCGCTCGACCGCACCCCCGGCCGCGACCGGCTCGACTCCGTCGGCCAGTTTCTCCTTCAGTTTCTCCAGCACCCGGACCGCCATGTGGTCGTCCTCGAAGCCGACCTTGCCCTGCAGCCGCTCGGCGATCGCGCCGAGCCAGTCGCCGCCAACCGTGATCGGCTCCCAGCCCTCGACCTCGGCGGCGGCGCGCTCGGTGTAGCGGAAGTCGGTCAAGAAGACACGAAGACCGGGACCGCAGACGCAGGCCCCGTTCGTGCCGGTAAAGCCGGTCAGGTACTGGACGTTGGTCAGGTCGGTGACCAGCATCCGCTCCAGCTCGCGCTCGGCGAGCAGCTGCTCGAGGCGGTCGCCGCGACCGCGCATCAGGCGCTGGCGCCGAGCTCGCCGGCCAGCAACTCCAGCGCCTCGCGGTAGCCCTCGGGGCCCTTGCCGCAGATCTTCGCCAGCACCAGCCCGTCGAAGACCGACTGCCTGCGCCAGTCGTCGCGGTTCTCGACGTCGGAGAGGTGGACCTCGACGGCGGGCAGGCGGGCGACGTCGAGCGCGTCGGCGATCGCCCGGCTGTAGTGGCTCCAGGCGCCGGCGTTGATCAGCGAGGAGTCGGCGAGGTCGGGCAGGCGGTGCAGGTATTCGACGAACTCGCCCTCGTGGTTGGTCTGGAAGAAGATCGGTTCGAGGCCGAATCCATGCGCCCAGTCGCCGATCCGCTGCTCCAGCTCGCTCAGCGAGAGACCGCCGTAGACCGCGGGGTCGCGGCGGTCGAGGATGTTGAAGTTGACGCCGTGCAGGACGGCGACGCGGTTGCGGGCGATGGTCATTCGAGCAGCTCCTCCACGGCGCTCCTGACCCTAGCGGGGTCGACCAGCTGCCCCGGTCGGGGCTCGCCGGGGGCGGAGAGGAGGACGAAGCCGACGCCGGCGGCGGTGCGCTTCTTGTCGTGCTGGAGGGCATAGAGGATGCCGTCGAGCAGGGTGTCGCGGCGCTCGCCGGTCAAGATCCTCGTCGGCAGCTCGTGACGGGCCAGGATCGCCTCGACCTCCTCGCGCAGCGCCGGCGCCTCGGAGAGGCGCAGCGCCGCCAGGAGCCCGAGGCCGACGGCATCGCCGTGGCGGTACTCCGCGAACTCGGTCGCCGCCTCGATCGCGTGGCCGACGGTGTGGCCGAGATTGAGCACGTGACGGAGGCCGCCGTCGCGCTCGTCCGCGGCAACCACCTCGCACTTGTAGCGGGCGCAGGCGAAGACGACGTCGTCGAGGCTGGCTGGGTCGAGCGTCTCGATCGCCCGCACTCTCTCCCAGAGCGAGCCTCCGGCCAGCAATCCCGTCTTCACCACCTCGACGAAGCCGGCGGCGAGCTCCGCGCGAGGCAGCGTCTCCAGCGTCGAGGTGTCGGCGATCACCGCCGCCGGCAGGTGGTAGGCCCCGATGTAGTTCTTCCCTTCCGGCATGTCGACGCCGGTCTTGCCGCCGTAGGCGGAGTCGACCTGGGCAACCAGCGTGGTCGGCACCTGCACCACCGGCACTCCACGCTGGTAGACGTGGGCGCAGAAGCCCGCGAGGTCGCCGACGACCCCGCCCCCGAGGGCGGCGACGTGGTCTTCGCGGGTCATCCCGCCCGCGAGGAGACGCTCCATGACCTTCCCAACCTCGTCGAGATCCTTCGCCTGCTCCCCCGGCTCGATCTCGACACGACTGGCCAGCGGCTCCAGGCGCGAGGAGTAAAGCGACATCACGCTGCGGTCCGAGATGCAGAAGCGCCGTCCCCGCAACGGCCACCAGCCGGCCTCGAGCAGGCCGCGACCGACCAGTACCGGGTACTCGCCGGAGGCGCTGGCCGCCCACAGCAGCTTGGTCCCGGACGGGAGCTCGGCGAGAGCCTGAATCGATGGCAGCGCCCGCCTGACGATGGTGCGATCCCCCACCGGGATCACCGCGTCGGCCAGCTCCTCGTAGAGGGGTTCGCGCACCGCCATCAGGCGGGCGACGTCCTCGGCGCTGGTGGCGAGCGGGCGGTCGCTGTGGGCGATCCGCCGCCAGGACTCCTTGGCGTCGACCCGCAGCCAGACGACGACGTGGCGGGCCAGCGCGGCGCGGATCCGCTCGCTGAGAACGCTGCCGCCACCGAGAGCGATCGCGCCGCCGTCGGCGCTCTCCAGCAGCGAGCCGACGACCTCGGCCTCGCGGGCCCGGAACCCCTCCTCGCCGAGGCGCTCGAAGGCGGCGGCGATCGGCATCCCCAGCTCGCGCTCCATCACCGCGTCGATCTCTGTCGTCTCCAGGCCGGCATTGTGGGCGGCGGCCAGCGCGGTGCTCTTGCCCGCCCCCATGAAGCCGATGAAGACCAGCGCCGGTCTCACCAGCTCACCCGCGGAAGTCGATGCGCTTCTTGTACGCCGCAACCGCGGCCAGCACGTCGTCGATGTGGTCGCCGCCGAACTTCTCGCGGTAACAACGGGCGAGGGTCAGCGCCACCATCGCCTCGCCGACCACCGCCGCGGCGGGGACGACGGTCGAGTCGGTGCGCTCGCGCAGGGCCTGCGCCGGCTGCTTGGTCTCGGTGTCGACCGAGCGCAGCGGCTTGGTCAGGGTCGAGATCGGCTTGATCGCTGCCCGTACCGAGAGCGGCTGGCCGTTGGTCATCCCGCCCTCGAGGCCGCCGGCGTGGTTGGTTTCGCGGAAGTAGCCGTCCTTCTCGGACCAGAAGATCTCGTCGTGGGCCTCGGAGCCGGGGCGGCCGGCGACGTCCCAGGCCTCGCCGATCGAGACCCCCTTGATCGACTGGATCGAGGCGACGGCGCCGGCCAGGCGCCCGTCGAGGCGGTCTTCCCAGGAGACATGGGAGCCGAGCCCGGGGACGAGGCCGAAGACACGCACCTCGAAGGTGCCGCCGAGGCTCTCGTTGGCCTTGCGCAGGCGGTTGATCTCGGCGACCATCGCCGCGCTCGCCTCGGGGTCGAGGCAGCGGACCGGATCGTCGTCGACGGCGGCGAAGTCGGCCGCGGTGAGGTCGTCGCGCTCGGCGGCTTTGACCGAGGCGATCTGGGTGACGTGGCTGTGGATCTCGACCCCCAGCGCGGTGAGGAAGCCGCGGGCGATCGTGCCGGCGGCGACGCGGGCGGCGGTCTCGCGGGCGCTGGCCCGCTCGAGGATGTTGCGGATGTCGGAGTGGCCGTATTTCTGGGCGCCGACCAGGTCGGCGTGTCCCGGGCGCGGCAGATGCACCTCGTCGGGCTCGAACTCCGCGACCGGCCAGGGGTTCATCCGCTCTTCCCAGTTGGCGTAGTCGCGGTTGGCGACAAGGACGGCGATCGGGCTGCCGAGGGTGCGTCCGTGGCGCACGCCGGAGCGAATCTCGGCGCTATCGGTCTCGATCCGCATCCGCCCGCCGCGGCCATGGCCGAGCTGGCGCCGCGCCATGTCGCGGTCGAGCGCCTCGCGGTCGAGCTCGAGCCCCGCCGGCATGCCCTCGACGATCGCCACGAGCCCCGGCCCGTGCGACTCCCCAGCGGTGGTGAAGCGGAACGTCGTCATCGACCGCCAAGGCTATAGGCGTGCCGCTCGTTCAGTTTTGCCGCCTATAACCACCAAAAACGAACGAACGGCGCGGTCAGGCGGAGAATGGGCGTTCAGGCGCGGGCGGCGGCGCGCATCACGTCGAGCGGGGCCTCGCGTTCGGTCCAGATGCGCAGCGAGAGCGCGCCCTGCTGGACGAGGATCTCGATCCCGTCGACGACCCGTGCGCCCGCGGACGCGGCCGCCTGCAGGAGCGTGCTCGGGCCTTGGCCGTAGACCATGTCGGCGACCACCACACCCGGGCCGAAGCCGTCGCGGCGCAGCGGCAGCTCGTCGAACGGGTCCTCGCCGTGCAGGCCGACCGCCGTGGTGTTGACGATCAGCCCGTATCCGCCTTGGTCGAACTCGGTGACGGCGCCGCCACTCACCTCGATCCGAATCGAGTCCTCGACCTCGATCGTGTCGCTCAGCTCGAGGTGAATCTGCCGTGCCCGCGTCTCGGTGCGGTTCCAGATATCGACGACCGCCCCTTCGGTCCGCAGCGCCCAGACCGCCGCCCGGGCGGCGCCACCGGCGCCGAGGACAAGCGCACGGACCCCCCGTGGCGAGCTCGGCAGAGCGGCGATCAAGCCGCCGGCGTCGGTGTTGTGCGCCTGGATCCGATCGTCGGCGAAGACGAGCGTGTTGGCCGCGCCGATCTGCCGCGCGCCCTCGCTGGAAGCGTCGGCCATGGCGAAGGCCGCGGCCTTGTGCGGGACGGTGACGTTGGCGCCCGCGAACCCTTCCCCGGGCATCGTCCGCACGCGCGCCTCGAACTCCTCCGGAGCGACGTCGATCGCCTCGTAGCGCCACTCCTCCCCCAGCCCCAGCGCCGCCAGCGCGGCGTTCTGCATCGCCGGAGAGCGCGAGTGGGCGACCGGGTGGCCGAGGACCGCCAGCCGCGGCATCTATTCCCCGCAGGTGGTGGGCTCGTTGCCGCCGTTGGCTTCGCGGGCCGCGTTGTACCTGGCGACGTCGCTTTCGAATTCGGCTTCGTTCTTGGCGAAGGCAAGCTCGCCGCACGTGTTCGGCTTGTTGACGTAGAAGAGGTAGTCCGACTTGGCCGGGTGGGCGGCGGCGTCGATCGCCTCGATGCCGGGGCTGTTGATCGGCCCCGGCGGCAGGCCGGCGTTGGTGCGCGTGTTGTAGGGCGAGTCGACGGCCAGCTCCGATTCGGTCAGCGGCGCTTCGTAGTTGCCGGTGGCGAAGCGGATCGTCGCGTCGATCCCCAGCGGCATCCCCTCGTGCAGGCGGTTGTAGACGACCGAGGCGACCAGCTTGCGCTGGCCCGGCACCCCCGCCTCGCGCTCGATCATCGAGGCGATGATCAGGACGTCGAACACGGTCAGGTTTTTCGACTTGGCGTAGCCCATGTCGACGCCCTTGATCCGCCGCTTGAAGTCCTGCAGCTGCAACTGGACCAGGTCGGCGGCCGGCGCCCCCGGCTTCATTTCGAAGGTGTCGGGGAAGAGGAAGCCCTCGAGGTCCTTGGCGCCCTTGCCGCCGTACTTGGCCGGGTTCAGGTACCTGGAGCGAATCGTCTCCTTGGTGTAGTCGCCTTCGAGACCGTCTTCTTCGACCAGCTGCGCGGCCTGCGAGCGGCTGTAGCCCTCGGGGATCGTGACCACGGTCGTGCGTTTGATCGGCGGCTTGGAGAGCGCGTCGATGGCGGCGCCGTAGGACATCCCGTGGGCCAGCGTGAAGTGGCCCGGGTAGAGCTCGGAGCGCTTGCCGGCCAGGGTGGCGCGAATCTGGAAGAGGGTCGAGTCGTCGACCACGCCCTTGTCGCTGAGCAGATCGCCGACTTCGCTGACGCTGGCGCCTTTCGGGATCGTCACCGCGACCTGACCGGAGCCGTCGCCGTGGAAGGGCTGGAAGAGCGCGACGAGGAACCAGAGGACGAAGACGGCGACGATCAGGCCGACGAGGCGGAAGGGGTGACGACCGATCGCGGCGAAGACGTTCCTGGAGCCACCGCCCCCACCTCTCCCCGCCTTCGATGGCGGCGATGACGGCGGCGGGGTGTCCTCCACCGCCCCCCCTGCAAAGGGCTCGGGCGCGGCCGGCTCCTCATCCCAGAACTCCTCCTCCGAGCCACGGGGCGTCAGCGGCGGCTCGGCGACAGGCGCTCCGTGTGGAAGCTCGGAGGATGACTCGACGGAGCCTCCCCGCTGTTGCGACGGCGAGTCATCATCCGAGCTTCCCCCCGCAACCCCTTCCTTCGCCGCCCGCTTGACGTCACGAGCACGCCGCTTCTCCTCGCGCTCGAGGCGGCGCTGCTCGCGCTCGCGGGCGGCCGGATCCTGCGGATTCGCGAAGGGGTCCTCCTGCATCCAGTCGTCAGTCATCGGCCCGCTCCTCGATCGCGGCGCGGCCGGCCAGGTAGGCCTGCAGGAGATGGGCGGCGGCGATCGAGTCGCGCGCACCCCGCGCTCCACCGCGCCGAGTCGCGTCCGCCATCTTGGTCGTCAGGCGCTCGTCGTAGGTCTCGACCGGGATCTGGAGCATCGCTTCCAGTTCGGCGCAGAAGCTGCGGGCGAGGCCGGCCTGGCTGCCCTCCTCGCCGCTGAGGTGCAGCGGCAGGCCGACGACGACGCGCTCGACCCCGTGCTCGTCGACCAGCTCGACGACCGCGCGGGCCTCCGGCGGTTCGATCACCGGCAGCGGCGTCGCCAGGGTGCCGCTGGGGTCGGAGAGTGCGCAGCCGATTCGCACGGTGCCGTGGTCGAGGGCGAGGACGCGCATCGCCTAGGCGAGCTCCCGCTCGATCGCGCTGTGGGCGGCGGCCAGAGCCTCGTCGAGCTTGGCGGGGTCCTTGCCGCCAGCCTGGGCCATGTCGTCGCGACCGCCGCCGCCGCCGCTGACGATCGGCGCGATCTCGCGAATGATCGAAGCGGCGGAAAGCCCGCGGTCGATCGCGTTCTGGGAAACCAGGGCGACGAGCCCGGCCTTCTCCCCGGAGGCGCCTCCCAGGACCACGACGGAGGGCCTGCCGAGCATCGACTTGACCCGGTTTGCGAGATCGAGGAGCTGCTTCGGCTCCGCCTGCATCGACGTCTTGGTCTCGACCAGGGCCACGATCTCCCCATCGGAGTCGCGGACGATCAGGTCGACCGCCCGGTCGGCGAGTCGTCCCGCTTCGACGCTCAGCTCCTCGCGCTGGGCCTGCTCGGCGCCGGCGCCGGCCTCGCGCAGCTGCTCGGCGGCACGGCGGGCGCCGGCGAGCGGGTCCTGCAGGTTGCCGAGCAGCCCCCCCGCCTCTCGCAACTGCTCCTCGCGCTCGCGGAACCAGTCGATCGCGGCGGGGCCGCTGAGCGCCTCGATCCGGCGCACGTTGGCGGCGCTGGAGCCCTCGGAGACGATCTTGAAGATGCCGACCTCGGCCGTATTGGCGACATGGGTGCCGCCGCAGAGCTCGCGGGAGACGCCGTCGACCTCGACCACGCGCACCCACTCGCCGTATTTCTCGCCGAACAGCGCCATCGCCCCGAGCCGCTCGGCCTCGGCCCGCTCCATGTTCATCCAGCGCACCGGGGCGCTCGCCTTAACCCACTCGTTGACGCGGTCCTCGACCTCGCGCAGCTCCGCGGGGCTGAGCGCCTGGCCGTGGGTGAAGTCGAAGCGCAGCTTGTCGGGGCGGACGGCGGAGCCGGCCTGGCGCACGTGGGTGCCGAGGCGCTCGCGCAGCGCCGCGTGCAGGAGGTGCGTGGCCGTGTGGTTGCGCATCGTCGCGTGGCGGGTCTCGCGGTCGACCACGGCTTCCACCGCCACCCCCGGCTCGATCGCCGCCCCGCTCGGCTCGACCTCCAGCGCCTGGTCTTCGCCGAGCCGGTAGACGCCGACGACCTTCGCCTCCTCCCCGGCCCAGCGCAGCACGCCGGAATCGGCGACCTGGCCGCCGCCCTCGGCGTAGAAGGGGCTCTCCTCGAGCTTGACCAGGGCGCGACCGTCATCGCCCTGCACCGCGGCGAGGCCGGTGGTGGCGTGCAGGGTCTCGTAGCCGACGAAGCGGGTCGGCGGCGCGGCGGCGGCGAAGGCGATCACCTTCTCGTGGCTGTCCTCGGAGCCATGCGCGGTGGCGGCGCCGCTGCGGGCCCGCTGGCGCTGCTCCTCCATCAGCTCCTCGAAGCCGGAGTCGTCGACCGCGAGCCCCTGTTCGGCCAGCAGCTCCTTGGTCAGGTCGTAGGGGAAGCCGTAGGTGTCGTGCAGCTTGAAGGCCTCGGCCGCGTCGATCCAGGAGGTCTCCGACTCCTTCGCCGCCGCCACCAACCTCTCCAGCAGCTCGTTGCCGCGCTCGAGGGTGCGGCCGAAGCTCTCCTCCTCGTCGCCGACCCAGCGGGCGATCGTCTCCCGCTCGGCGACCAGTTCGGGATAGGCCTCCCCCATCAGCTCGATCGTGCGCTCGGCGAAGCGCCCGAGCCAGGGGGCTTCGAGGCCGAGCGTGTTGCCCTGCTGGATCGCCCGTCGCATGATCCGCCGCAGGATGTAGCCGCGGTCCTCGTTGGAGGGGACGACGCCGTCGGCGATCAGGAAGGCGGCGCCGCGCGCGTGGTCGGCGACGATCCGCATCGCCCGGGTCACCGCGCCGCCCTCGCCGTAGGAGTGGCCGGACATCTCCTCGGCGAGCGCGACCAGCGGGCGCACGTGGTCGGTCTCATAGACGGAGGGAACATCCTGGAGGATCGCCGCCATCCGGTCCAGCCCCATGCCGGTGTCGATGTTGCGCATCGGCAGCTCGGTCAGGCTGCCGTCCTCCGCGAGGTCGTAGCTCATGAAGACGTGGTTCCAGAACTCGAGGAAGCGGTCGCTGTCGTCGCCGGGACGCTCGCCGGCGGCGCCGAACGCCTCGCCGCGATCCAGGTAGAGCTCCGAGCAGGGGCCGCACGGCCCCGTCGGCCCCGCCTGCCAGAAATTGTCCTCGCGGCCGAGCTGGACGATGCGCTCGTCCGGGACGCCGACGCGGCGCCAGATCTCGATCGCCTCCTCGTCCGGGCCCAGGCCGAGCTCCTCGTCGCCACCGAAGACGGTCACCCAGATCTTCTCGGGGTCCATCCCGAAGCCCTGGGTGGAGAGCTCCCAGCCCCAGGGAATCGACTCCGCCTTGAAGTAGTCCCCGAAGCTCCAGTTGCCGAGCATCTCGAAGAAGGTGAGGTGGCGGGCGGTCTTGCCGACCTCCTCGATGTCGGTCGTCCGGAAGCATTTTTGGACATCGGTGAGGCGCGGCGCCGGGGGCTTTTCGCGCCCCAGGAAGTAGGGCTTGAAGGGCTGCATGCCGGCGGTGGTGAGCAGCACCGAGGGATCGTGCGCAGAGGGCACGAGAGATGCCGAGGGCACGACCTTGTGACCTCGCTCGGCGAAGAAGGAGAGGTAGGTGTCGCGGATCTCCTGGGCCTTCATGTGAGGGAGCCTAAATATTTCGCAGACAGAAAGGACTTGGGCTGCGGCGAGGCTGGCGAAACTCGTCAGGCCGAGGCGGCGATCGTGCCGTGGCCGACGATCGTCTCGCCCTCCAGCAGCACCGCCGTCTGACCTGGGGATGCGCCGACGAACTCCTCCCCCAGCTCGACCTCGAGGGCGGCGTGACGGCCCGCTTCGGCGGTCCCGATCGAGGCCGGCAGAGCGCGCGAGTGGTAGCGCAAGCGGACCGCGTCGACGCGGGCGCCGTCGCGGTGCAGGATCGCGTCGCGGACGTGGACGTGGCGGGTTTCGAGGTCGGTGCGAGTGCCGACCGTAACCGTGTTGGCGACGGCGTCGGTGGCGACGACGTAGAGCGGCTCGGGCGCCGAGACGCCGATGCCGCGACGCTGACCGACGGTGAAGTTGTGATGGCCGCTGTGGCGGCCGACGGCATGCCCGGCGCGGTCGAGCACGGCGCCCTCGTTGTCGGCGAGTCCGCCGTGGCGGCGCAGGAAGCCGCGCTTGCCCTGGCCGGCGAGGAAGCAGAGGTCCTGGCTCTCCGGCTTCTTGGCCACCGAGAGGCCGTGGCGGGCGGCGATCTCCCGCACCTCCGGCTTGGTCAGCTCGGTCAGCGGGAAGGAGAGCCGGCCGAGCAGCCGCGGCGGCAGCGCCGCCAGCATGTAGCTCTGGTCCTTGGCCTCGTCGGCGGCCGACGCCAGCAGCGGTCCGTCGCTGTCCTCGACGATGCGGGCATAGTGGCCGGTGACCAGGCGGTCGGCCCCGAGCCGCTCGGCGAGGCCGACCATCGCCGCGATCCGCACCTCGCCGTTGCAGAGAACGCAGGGGTTGGGGGTGCTGCCGGCGGTGTAGCCGTCGATGAAACGGCCGACGACGCGGCGGCGGAATTCCTCCTCGAGGTCGAGGGTGAAGTGCGGGATGCCGAGCGAGTGGGCAAGCCCGCGAGCGCCCAGCACCGCCTCGGGGGAGCAACAGGCTTTGGCCCCGTCGGTGTCGGGGTCTGCCCAGAGCTTGACCGTGACCCCGACCACGTCCGCCCCGCGCTCGCGCTCCAGCAGCGCCGCGACGGCGCTGTCGACACCACCGGACATGGCGACGGCAACGCGTTCGGTCGGGGTGGTCGCGACAATTGGCGCGTGCGAGCTGGTCGGAGCGAGCGCCTCGCGTGTGCCTGCGACGACGGGCGGCGCTGCCAAGCGCTCGCGGGAGGCCGCGGCGCTCGCGAGCCCCCTGTGAAGCGCGTCAGCCGCCAACTGAGCAGCGTGGCGCTTGGCCGGCGTCAGACCGCCGATCGCCGCGTCGACGGTGTCGATGTCGACCGCCGCCGCCTCCAGCACCGGCGCCCCATCGACGATCTCGGCGACGGCCGCCGTGGCCGCGACCGTCGCCCCGCAGCCCTCGGCGTCGAAGCTGACCGCGGCGATCCGCTCGCCCTCGACCAGGAACGCGATCCGCGAGAGGTCACCACAGGCGGCGCCTCCGGCGGCGCCGATGAAGGCGCCGTCGCGCACCGGCCCCCGCCGGCTCCCGTCGCTCAGATAGTGCTCGAACAGCTCTCGGTCCATTGCTCAAGGGTAGGAGGTCGTGCCAGCGACCGCAGCAGCCAAGCGGATTCGACCCCAGTCGCCCGATCAGGCCGAGGCTTGCAGCGATTCCCGCAAGTCTGCGGCGATCGCGGCCGGTTCATCGCGCAGCTGCCTCCACGTGATCCGCGCCGACCGCCAACCTTCCGCGAGCAGGATCCGGTCCCGCTGCCGATCGTCCTCGAAGGCCCCGTCGGTGTGGTGCACCGCTCCCCCGTCGAGCTCGACCAGGAGCCGCTGCTCGGTCCACATGCAGTCGGGCTCCAGCAGCCGCCCCCGAATCGCCAGCGTCCCGTTGAGTCGCGGCCGTGGCAGGCCGTGCGAGTCAAGGAGCGCCACGAACGCCTCCTCGAAGTCGTTTCTCGTCACCCCCACCGGCAGCTTCGACTGCAGCACGGCGCGCAGATTCACCGCGCCCCGGCGCCGTGGGTACCGCGCGAGCAGATCCCACAACGAGAGTCGATCCCTGAGCTCACTCACCTCCACCTCGTGCATCGCCCGTTCCAGCTGCCGCCTCGTGAGCATCCCCGCCAGATCGAACTGCGTCCGCGCCACCGAGGTCACCGGGATCCCCAGTACCTCACCGATCTCGTCAGGCGGTATCGAGGATCGATGGGCGGCGATGCCGGATCGCGGTCGAAAATGCCCCGGCCTCGTGACTTCCGGGGCGATGCCCATGCGAGGCACGATCCCCCAAAGCTGCCCAGCGGAGCGGTGGCTGAGCACGGCCTCTGGCCCACAAGCCAGAACCGCCGCCATCCACCGCGCCTCGACGGTCGACGCCCGATATCCGACCGCGTAGACGCCCAAGTGCCATGGAAGCAACCGCCGCCGTTCGATGCGCCCCTCGATGGCACCACGCCCGACTTCAAGCCTCTCCAGCTGCCACCGCCCAACGACTCCGTGCTGCCGCCCAGCCAACTCTCCGATCGCTCGGTCGACACCAAGGGCTGCTACGTCTCCCGTGACGTCACTCCTCCGACGAGGAGTGCATTCCACATCGATAAGGCGGGGGATGCACTCCTCGTCAACCATGCGACCGATCCTGACTCCCAAACTCGCACGCGTGGCGCGCACAGAGCCAAATCTCCGAGACAGGCGCACAAAAAGAGACCCCAGCCCGCCGTTGCCGCCTCTGGCTTTGATCCCTTCAAGTGAAGGTGGGTGCCTGCTCCCGACCCCAAAGGGCCCGAAGACTCCCGGCTCCCGCGCCGTTTGTGTTGGGTCAAACGGTGAGACGGCTCTCGTACGGGCTCGAGCCTCGGCCCAACCGTACCACCGGCGAGAGCTGCCGGCGGGACTTGCGGCGTTCCTCAGTCCTCGTCCCAGTCGAGGTTGGAGAGATGCAGCTCGGCTTCGCTCCAGCGCTCGGCAGGGACCCGCAGGGCGATGTCGCCGCGACCGAAGCGATCCAGCGGCCAGTCGGAGGTCAGCACCGCGGTGATGTCGGCCTCGACCAGCGCCTGGTGCCAGGCTCGCGCCGTCCGCAGGTCGGCGAAGTCCCGCACCACCTCCCAGCTGTCGAAGCTGGGGTCGTCGATGAAGACGGGCGTCTTGCCGGGTCCGGGAGCCGGGCGCCACCTGCGTGGAAGCCAGTCCCGGAGCGCCATCTCAATGCCCGGCGAGTTTGCGCTGGTGGACGGAGATGCCGAGATCGCGCAGCTGGATGTCCTCGACCGGGGCCGGGGCGCCGCTCAGCAGATCGAAGCCGGAGGCGGTCTTGGGGAAGGCGATCACGTCGCGGATCGTCTCGGCGCCGCTGAGCCGCTGGACGATGCGGTCGACGCCGTAAGCGATGCCACCGTGCGGCGGCGCCCCGTAGCGCAGCGCCTCGAGCAGGAAGCCGAAGCGGTCCTGCGCCGTCTCGGCGTCAATTCCGAGCGCGGCGAAGACTTGCTCCTGGACGTCGGCGCGGTTGATCCTGAGCGAGCCGCCGCCGAGCTCCTGGCCGTTCCAGACGACGTCGTAGGCGACCGCCCGCGCCGCGCCCGGGTTCTCCGGGTCGAACTCCCCCGCCGGCGCCGTGAAGGGGTGGTGCAGCGGGTCCCAGCGCTGCTCCGCCGCGTTCCACTCCATCAACGGCCAGTCGACTATCCAGACCAGGCGGTGCTCGTTCTCGTCGATAAGGCCGAAGCGCTCGGCCAGGTCGATCCGCATCTGCCCGAGCACGGCGTCGGTCACGGAGCGCTGGTCGGCGACCAGCAGCAGCAGGTCGCCCTCCTCAGCGCCGAGCCGCTCGTTCAGATCGGCCAGCTCCGCCGCGCTGAGGAACTTCGCGGTCGGCGAGCGCCAGCCGTCGCCCTCGCGGAAGGCCCAGACCAGGCCCTTCGCCCCCAGCTCCTGGGCCCGGGAGATCAGCTTGTCGAGCTCCGAGCGCGGCATCTCGCGGCGGCCGGCGTTGATGCCGCGGATCGCCCCGCCCCCGTCCAGCACCGAGCGGAAGACCTTGAACTCGGTCTCGCGCAGGGCGTCGCCGAGGTCGACCAGCTCCAGCCCGAAGCGCAGGTCGGGCCGGTCGGTGCCGAAGCGCCCCATCGCCTCGTCGTAACACATGCGCTGCATCGGCAGCTCGATCTGGGGACCGCCGGCGCGCTCGAAGACATGAGCCAGCAGCCGTTCGTTGACGTCGATGATGTCCTCGCCGTCGACGAAGGACATCTCGATGTCGAGCTGGGTGAACTCGGCCTGGCGGTCGGCCCGGGTCGACTCGTCGCGGAAACAGCGCGCCACCTGGTAGTAGCGCTCGAAGCCGGCCACCATCAGCAGCTGCTTGAACAGCTGCGGCGACTGCGGCAGCGCGTAGAAGGAGCCCTGCTGCTGGCGGCTGGGGACGAGGAAGTCGCGGGCGCCCTCCGGCGTCGAGCGGGCCAGCATCGGCGTCTCGACGTCGAGGAAGCCCTCGCCGTCGAGGAATTCGCGCATCGCCGCGGTCACCCGGTGGCGCAGCATCAGCGCCTCGCGCATCGGCTCGCGGCGCAGGTCGAGGTAGCGGTGGCGCAGGCGCGCGTCCTCGCCGACCTCGCCGGAGAAGCCCTCGATCTGAAAGGGGGGCGTCTCCGCATCGGCGAGTCGCTCGGCGCTCTCCACCTTCAGCTCGACCTCGCCGGTCGGCAGCTCCCGGTTGACCGTCTCGGCCGAGCGCCGCACCACGGTGCCCGCCGCCGTCACCACGTCCTCGGCGCGCAGCTTGTGCGCCGTCTCGAAGGACTCGCCCGAGCTGTCGGGGTGGAAGACCAGCTGGACGATGCCGGTGCGGTCGCGCAGGTCGATGAAGATCAGGCCACCGTGGTCGCGGCGGCGATGAACCCAGCCGGCAACCCGCGCCACGGAGTCGACGCGGTCGCCCAGGACCTCCCCGCACCAGGTGTCGCGGTACCCGTTGGGCCTCAGTGCAGGCGCCTCGCTCAAGACTCTCCTCCAGTCATCTCATCGACAAGGTTGCCGGGGTCGGCCGATCGCTGCTCTCCCGTGCTCATGTCGCGCAGCTGCGCGGAGCCGTCGGCCTCGAGGATGAGGACGCGACGGGCACCGATCCGGTTGGCGTGTTTGAGCTGGCCCTTGAGCCCGCGCCCGGCGAGGTCGACCTCGGCCGAGAGCCCAGCGTGGCGCAGCTCGGTTGCCAGCGCCATCGCCCGCTGCTGCTGGCTCGCGTCGGCGACGGCCACGAAGGCGTCGCGCCCCGCCGGCGCCTCCTCCTCGTCCAGGGCCAGCAGGATCCGCTCGATCCCGGCCGCCCAGCCGACCGCCGGCGTCGCGGGGCCGCCGAGCTGCTCGATCAGCCCGTCGTAGCGGCCGCCGCCGCCGATCTCCGACTGCGCCCCGAGCGCGTCGCAGACGAAGGAGAAGATCGTCCGCGTGTAGTAGTCGAGGCCACGGACCAGGGTCGGGTCGACCTCGTAGGCGATGCCGGCGGCGTCGAGCAGCGCCCGCACCGCGGCGAAATGCTCGGCATCCTCGCCCTCCAGCGCGCCGACGATCGTCGGCGCGCTCGCCATCACCCCCTGCGTCCCCTCGTCGTCGGAGTCGAAGGCGCGCAGCGGGTTGACGTCGATCCGCTCCCGCACGTCCTTGGAGAGCTCGACCTCGTGGGCGTGCAGGTGCGCTTTCAGCTCCTCCAGGTAGGCGCGCCGGGCATCGAACGAGCCGAGGCTGCCCAGCCGCAGCTCCACCCCCGGCACACCCAGCTCGCCAAGCAGGTCGGAGAGCAGCATGATCGCCTCGGCGTCGGCCAGCGGCGAGTCGGTGCCGATGCACTCCAGCCCGAGCTGGTGGAACTGGCGATAGCGGCCGGCCTGCGGGCGCTCGTGGCGGAAGAAGGGGCCGAGGTAGGAGAGCTTGACCGGCTGCGCCAGCTTGTGCATGCCGTGCTCCAGGTAGGCGCGGCAGATCGGCGCCGTCCCCTCCGGCCGCAGGGTCAGGCTGCGCCCGCCCTTGTCCTCGAAGGTGAACATCTCCTTGCGGACGATGTCGGTGGAGCGGCCGACGCCGCGCTCGAACAGCTCGGTGTCCTCGAAGACCGGCGTCGCCACCGGCTCGTAGCCGGCGCGGGCGAAGATCGCCGCCGCGGTGCGTTCGATCCGCGCCCGCCCGCGCGCCTGCTCGGGCAGCACGTCGAAGGTCCCGCGGGGCGCCTGGTACTTGCTGGCCATGGTGCGGCGACCTTAGTGACTATCCGGCGCCGCTCGCCTACCGCGCCAGCGAGGTGAGGAAGGGGTTGGAGGCGCGCTCGGCCCCCAGCGTCGTGATCCCCATGTGGCCGGGGTGGACGACGGTCTCGTCGGGATGGGAGTCGAGCAGGGTGCCGATCGACCGGATCAGCGTCGGCCCGTCGCCGCCGGGCAGGTCGACACGGCCGACCGAGCCCTGGAAGAGGACGTCGCCGGAGAAGAGCGCATCCTCGCCGCGCACCGAGTAGGTGACGTGGCCGGGGCTGTGGCCAGGGGTGAAAATGACGTCGAGCTCGAGCCCGGCCAGCTCCAGGGTCTCGCCGCCGGCGACGGTCTCGTCGGCGTCGTAGCTCTCGTAGGGCCCGAAGCCCTCCCAGGGGACGAAGGCCATGATGTCGGCGAGCAGCGGCACCTCGATCGACGGGCAGTAGACCGGTGCCCCGGTCGCCGCCGCCACCGGCGCGACGGCGCCGATGTGGTCGAAATGGCAGTGGGTGAGGAGGATCGCCTCGACCTCCCCCATCTCTCCGGCGGCGGCGAGAATCCGCTCCGCCTCCTCGCCGGGGTCGACGATCAGGACGCGGTCGGAACCCTCGCGGCGCAGCAGGAAGCAGTTCTCGGCGATCGCGCCGACCGTGAGCATCTCGACATCGAGGCTCACTAGTCCCCCTGCGAGCGCATCCGCGTCCGCTCGCGCCGGCGCCACAGGGTCATGTCGATGAAATAGCCGGCGGGGATGTAGAAGGCGAGCATGAAGCCGCCGAGCGCGAGCGCGACGCCAGCCGGGCGTTTGAAGATCAGCAGCAGGACGATGGTGAAGATGACGGCGGCGACGAGGCCGCGGGTGATCGAGCCGCGCCAGGTCGGCGGCAGGTCGCCGCGGGTCGGCACCTTGCGGCTGGAGCGGGCGCGGGCTTTTGCCTCGGCGCGGCTGCGGGGTTTGGCGCGGCGGGTGTTGGTGTCGATGCGGCCACCCTGCGTGCCGCGGCGCTTGCGACGGCGCTTCTTTTTGGTTTGGGCCATCGCCAGAATCTAATCGGTCGCGGCCGTCAGCCGCCGCTCGATCACGTGCCGCTCGGGGTCGAAGCCGCGCATTGGCACGTCCGCCGGATAGCCGGCCAGGGCGGCGGCGGGGACGAGACCGACCAGCTCGGCCTCGAGCGGGCGGGCGCCGAGCGGCGCCGCCAGTTCCCGCACCCGCTCGACCACCGTGCCGAGCGGCACCGCCAGCGGGTCGTGGACGTTGGTGGAGACCTGGCCGCGGCCGCTGGAGAGCCGCAGCCCGATCGCCCGCACCCCCGCCAGGCCGCCGCCGGACTCGCGCAGGCCGGCGGCGACCGAGCGGGCGACCTCAAGATCGTCGCTGTCGAGCTCGACGTTGAAGGCGGCCAGCGGCGGGCGCGCGGTGACCAGCGTCGCGCCGGCGCGGTGGTGCGGCAGATCGGGCCCAAAATCGGGGCGCAGCTCCCCGGACTCCATCCGCAACCAGAGCTCGGCGAGGCCGCCGTTGCGGAAGTAGGCGCGCTCGGCGCGCCCCGGCCCCCGCGCCAGCTCTCCGTAGAGGAAGACCGGAATCCCGAGCCCGCCGATCTGGGCGGCGGCGGCGACCGCCTCGGTGCGAGCCGCGGCGCGGTCGGCGGGGTCGAGCCAGACCAGCGGGCAGACGTCGAGGGCGCCGATCGCCGGGTGCGCTCCCCGGTAGTGCGCCATGTCGATCGTCTCCAGCGCCTCCTCGGCGCCGGCGACGAGCGCCTCGATCAGCGGGCCCGGCTGGCCGGCGAGAGTGAGGACGGTGCGATCGTGATCGGCATCGGTGTGGCGATCGAGCAGGGAGACGCCGCGGCCAAATGCCGCCGCCAGCACCGCCAGACGATCGGCATCGCACCCCTCCGAGAGGTTGGGGACGGCGAGCAGAGGCGACATGGGCGGAGGCTAGCCGCCGGCGGGCGAAGCTGCTCGACTCAGAGCAGCAGGTCGCCGCCGCTGACGATTGTCTCGCCGTCGACTTCGACCGTCGGTTCGAGGACGACGCAATCGAGGTGGACCGGGACCTGAACCGTGCCGCCGATCGCGGCCGAGGCGCCGAAGGCGACGTGGCAGGTCCCGAGGATCTTCTCGTCCTCGAGGATGTTGCCGGTGAGCAGGGCCTCTTCATTGGTCCCGATCCCCAGCTCGGCGACGTTGGTGCCGTCCTCGCCGTGGACGCTCAGCATCTCCATCAGCGCGGCGCCGTCGGAGCCGGTGGTGTCGGTGAGATGGCCGGCCCGGACCGTCAGCGAGGTCGGCGTGTCGAGCAGGCCGACGCCGGCGATCGAGCCGTCGACGACGAGCGTCCCCTCTGCGGTCCCCTCGACCGGCGCGATGAAGGCCTCTCCGCAGGGCAGGTTGCCGAAGGCGCCGCGAGTGCCGAGTTCGCCCGCGTCGACGATCGAGAGCCGGCCCTCCAGGCCGAACCGCAGATCGCTGCCGTGCCGGCAGGTGATGCGCGCCTCGGCGCCGCCGTTGAGGATCCCGCTGAGCGCCCATCCACGCCGGCGCACCTCGGAGAGGTCGCTGGTCATCAGCCTGGTCAGCATGTCTTCGGTGACGCCCGGCAGGCTGCCGATGCGGACCCCCTCTTCGCTCGCCTTGCGACGGGCGGCGGTGTGGGATATCGACTGGATCGTCGGCGCCAGGACCACATCGGCCTCGGCCATCGCCGCCGCAACCACCTCGGGCGGCTCGGCGGCAGGCGATTCGCGCTCGGACATCACGGCAAGCGTGGCGCTGGCGCCATCGCCCTGAGCCTCGATCCGCATCAGCGCCCCGATCTCTTCGGTGGCGGGATTGCAGACCACCAGCACCTCCTCACCCGGGGAGACGCTCATGCACTCGCGAACCACCGTCCGCACCGCCCTGTCCAACTCTGCGCTCACGACCGCCACACTAGCTCCCAGCGCCGATCGACAGGTCGTTTCCCCTGCAAGTGTCGGTCGCAGCGATCCGATTAGAGGAACCCGCTCCACCAAACGACGACGCTAGTCGTCGTCGTGCCGGTGGCGCACCGCCCAGGTCTCGAACCAGAGCAGCCCCAGCAGCAGCGAGCCGAAGGCGAGAAAGGGCGGGAACCAGCCGTGCGGATGGGCGATCGCCAGCGAGGCCACCGCGAACGCATCGACCAGCAACAGGAAGCCGACCAGCAGCGGCCGCATCGCCGCCCATCCCGATCCTGGAGTGCGACCAGACCCAACTGCCATGCGAGCAAGGATCGCAGGGCCCCGCCGCCGCCTACACCGACCGCCCCATCGCTACCATGCCCCGCGTCCCCGCCGGAGTAGCTCAGCTGGTTAGAGCAGCGGAATCATAATCCGCGTGTCGGGGGTTCGAGTCCCTCCTCCGGCATCGCTTGTCACCTGGATTTCGGCATTTTTCTCTTGCCTTCGGACCCGTTTGTGTCCCAGATGTGTCCCGAACTCCGCCCCGCATCAGCGGGTGCCCCCTCTGCCACCCTCATTGCGCTGCTCGCTCATTTCGGGCGACCGGAAAGTGCCTACACGCCTGTCGCCGGGACTCCATTTGATCCCCTCAAGCAACTCGCTCGGCTCGACTTCGAGGCTCACGCAGAGTTTGACCAGCGTGTCGATCCTGGGAATCCGCAGACCGCGCTCAAGCTGGCTGATCTCAGTGCGGTGAACCGAGGCTCGAACGCTCAACTCGTCCTGGGAAATATCCGCGAGCTTGCGACAGCGCACAAGGTTGTCGCCGAACTGCGCCGCGATATCCATCACCCCCACCCCAGGCCGTCGAAATAGAGTGCCGCCCGCGTCGGCACCATGAACCTGCCTTGCCGGTGAACAAGACCGGCGCCGACCAGTTCCTGCACGGCACGGTCGGCGGCGTCCCTCGGCTCGAAAAGGTCGATATCGCCGTGGAGGACCAAGGCCAGCTCGGGCATGGTGAGGTGGATCGGGTGTTCGGTGAGGAGAAGCGCCAAAACTGCGCTCTCCGTGCTTCGGTCTTCGCTTGCCGGGGAAGCCGGATCAAGTACGTCTCGACCCGTAGGGTTCTTGTCAGCCATGAGGAGCTAATGCCTCCTTGTGGTCAGGCTCCCGGTTGGCGTTAGCGCGCCGCCGGGAGCCGCTTTCTAGGAATCGCCTGCGAGGGTAGCATCTTTGTCGGGCACCCCCCGACAAAGATTGCGGCTATTTCTTGCTGAGGACTTCGGCGACGCGGGACCGATGCAAGTTGGCTGCTTCGCCAATCTCACGAAGCGTCAGGCCAGCTTTTCGGGCCTGCTCGAAACTCTGGCGCCGGGCCTGGCGGGCTTCGTCGTGCTTGTCGCCCGTGCGCTCAAAAGCGGACTGGGCGCGCTTCACCTCGGCACGGGCTTTCCGTTGTGCATCGTCCGTCATTCAGCGGAGCCTAGTCGCCAGGTTGCAACACCGGGCCTAGCTTCGGTGGCGAGCGTCGTGGTTGCTTGCTCACCGCCTAAGCACTCCAGCAGGCAGCGCTTAGCGACTAATCCCGAACGAGCGCTCGGCGGCGCGCTCCCGCACCCGCTGGCGCACCGCCACCTCGCGTAGCTGGCGCTGCACCCGCTCGGTGCGCTCCATCGCCTTGCGCTGGCGTGCCTTGGCCGCGCTGCCTTTCGCAGCGGGCCCAAAGGCGCTGGCCCGGTCGGTGACGCCGTTGTCGCGGCGGTAGGTCTCGATCACGCTCAGGCCGCGATCCCAGGCTTTCGCTTCGGCCGGGTTGGTCGGCCGACGCCCCAGCTCGGCGGCGACGTAGGGAGGTGGGGCGATGCGGGCGGCGGTCTTCGCCAGTTGCTCGCGGGCGGCGATGGCCTCCTCGACCGCCGCCAACTCGCGGCGGGCGTCGTCGCGGATCGGTGGCAGGGAGTGCCGCTCGGCTTGGTATTTCTCAAGCCCGCTCGCGGCCAACCTGCCACGCGCGCCAGGGTCGGCGAGCCTGGCTTCTGCCGCCGCGATCCGCTCGGCGAGAGCTTCGCGGCGCTCTTGGTTGGCGCGCTCTTGCGTGGCGGGTCCAGTCAACTCGCTCTGGCGCTGCCGCAACTCCTCGATCGGCAGCCCGTCCAGCTTGGCGACGTCGTGCGCAGCCCGCTGGGCACGATCGCGCACGGCCGCTTCGCCCAGGTGGGCAAGCTCGCTCCGGTCGGCGAACTCAGCCGGGGCGATCTCGGCGCGGTCGCCGCGCACCTCCGGGGTGGCGTAGATCAGCGTCTCCCCCCGGCTGCGCGAGGTGGCGACGTATAGCTCCTGCTTGTCCATCGAGGCATCGGCGGCGAGATAGGCACGCTCGACCGTCGTCCCCTGCGCCGAGTAGGTGGTGATCGCGTAGGCGTGCTGGAGGGCCGGGGCGCCGGAGTGCGGGTTGACCTGGGCGAGGTAGTCGGCGTCAAGCTCGACCGTGCGAGCCTGGTCAAGTCCCTGGAGGACGACGCGGCGGTTGGCCGCGTCGACCTCGACCACCTGCCAGCGCTCGCGGTTGTAAACGGCGGCCTTGCGGTCGTTGACGCGGGTGATGACCTCGTCGCCGGCGGCGAAGGGCCGGCCGCCGACCTCGACCTCGCCGGCACCCAGCCGCCCAGCCGCTCTCATCTTCACCCGCGCCAGCTCGTTCAGTTGATCGACCTCGGCGTTTCGCTTGGCGATCATCACCGCGTCCTCGCCCCGCTCGTGCGCCTGGTGCCAGTCGTTGACCATGACCTCGCGACGGGCCTCGGGGTCCGGGGCGACGATCACCCGCTCCTCGGATCGGTAGAGGTGAATTGCCTGCTCACCTTCGCCCTCACGGATGCGCTTGGCGCCCTCGCGCTCAACGTCGAAGCGATGGCGGATCACCTCGTCCAAGGTGATCGGGTCGCCGCGCTCGGCAATCGCCCTGAACAGGCCGCCCGACTCGATCTCCGAAAGCTGCTCGTAGTCGCCGACGAGAACGAGTTTCGCTTGTGCGCGCTCGGCGTGGTCGATCAGCCGCGCCAGGCTGGCGGAATCGACCATCCCGGCCTCATCGACCAAGAGGACCGAACCGCGTTCCAAGCCTTCTCCCGATCCGGCACGGTCAAGCTCGGCCAGGAGCGAAGCGGTGCTCTGCGCCGCCAACCCCTCGGCTCGCATCACGTTCGCCGCCCGCCAGGTAGGTGCAGCTGCCCGCAGCTGCACCCCTTCTCGCGCCCATGCCTCGGCCGCAGCGACGATGGCGTAGGTCTTGCCGGTCCCAGCCTCGCCGATCACGACCGAGATCCGGCTCGGATCGGTGAGCAGGCGCCGGATCATCTCGGTCTGGTCGGCCTTCAAGGTCGGGCGCTCGGCGATCACCCCCTCGGCGCCGAGGGAAGCCGACGCACCCGATCCGTCGCCGCTCCGCATCTTCTCCACCTTCGCCAACGCCGCCCGCTCGATCTCCCAGACCTCCCGCGTGGTGAAGCGCTCGCCCTTGCCAGAGGCGCCCAGCGTCACCACTTCCTCGGAAGCCAAGAAGGCATCCGCCGCCCGCTCGACCTCGGCGGCGTCCATCCCATCTCGTGCCATCCCGGCAACCGCCTGAATCACATCCCTGCGGTCGAAGTGAGAGACCCCCGTCGTAACCGCACGGCCTACCCCGCAGGTAGAGGCCGTGCGGGCTACGTCGGGGGCGCCGGAATCCCTGACCCCGGCCCAAAGTCCGCTCCACTTCCAAGCCAATCTCCTGAGCTTTGGAGTTCCAGCGCTCCCGTAGCGTCTCCTGCGTCACGCCCTCCTCCTTGGCGGTCCTCGTCGCCAGGGTCGCGACTTGCTTGGAGCGGGCTGAAGCCTCTGGCCCGACCGCCTCGAGGATCTGTTGGCGGCGCGTGGAGAACTCCCGCAGATGATCATCGGCAAAGCCCTCGATCTCAGCGATGCCGTTGCGGACCTCCTGCCAACGGACCCCGAGGCGGCGGGACAGATCGGCGCGCAAGTGAGCCTCAAAGAGATAGCCCGCCGTCTTCGCGTGGTCGTAGAGCGCCGGGTGGTAGAGCCGGGTCCACTTGCCGTCCGGCCCTTGGGTCGCATTGGCGATCAGGGTGTGGATGTGGACCTGGGGATCTCCGGCGCGCGAGGAGCGGTGGCGGAAGCCTGCGGCAAGGAAGCCGTTGCCCTTGACGAACTCGGCATCCGCGCCACGCCGCGTCCAGCACGCCTCACGCTGGAGGTAGTCGAGCGCGGCGCAAAGGGCGCTTTCGGTCGCGGCGGTAACGGCGGCGCTGGTCTCCGCGTCCCCGAGCGCCCAGAGCAGGGAGGCGGACTTCGGGACGGAGAAAGTGAGATCGAAGCCGGGGACGGCGCCACGGCCACCGACCGCGCGCAAGCCCAGCGGCTCGCCCGTGGCTGGGTTGCGGCCGGTCAGCATCGCGGTTAGCTGCTCGGCTTCGACCGCCCCGTCCAAGCCGAGCTCTTTTGCCGCGTCGCCGAGCCACTGGCCCTCGGCCTCCCCCTCGCCGGAGTAGTAGTCCTCGGCGCCTTCGGCCACCTTGTCGAGGTAGTAGCGCTCCTGTCCTATGCCGAGCTTTCCGATGGAGAGCATCTAGCTCTCCTGTCCGCCCGAGAGGGACGGTGCATCGGCTGTCGCGGGGGCTTTGCAGGTCACCGCCCGCTACGTCAGATCGCGGACCTCGGTGCCCCCGGCAATCGACCCGCCGACAGCGGCACGCGGCTGGCCCTCCGCGCCTTAGTCTGCGCACCATCGCCACGCCTCCTGATCGCCCGAGCGCTTCCGCGCCTCAAGAGAAATGGACCGTCCTCTACGACGAGCGCTGCGGATTCTGCAAATGGATCTTGGCCGGGCTCCTTGAGTGGGATCACCACCGCCGTCTCGCACCTCGCGCCCTCCAGAGCGAACAAGCCGAAGCACTGCTCGCCGATCTCAGCCCCAAGGAGCGACTTGCTTCGTGGCATCTCATCTCGCCCGAGGGCGAGCGGCTGTCGGCCGGTGCGGCGTTGGCGCCGCTCCTGCGGCTGCTTCCTGGCGGGCGCATCCCCGCTCACGGGGTCGCCGCATTTCCTCGCTTCACGAACCGGGCCTACGGCTGGGTTGCGAATCATCGAACGCAGCTATCGAAGGCAGTTCCCGGCGCCTTAAAGCGGCGGGCGAGTGAGCGGGTAAGGCGCGCGGAGGCCGGGCGGACTCAGGGCCTCTAGTCGGGTGGTGGAGGCGTGTGTGGGCACTGGCTGTTGGCGGGCGCGAGCCTGCCTACTGATAGTGCGTGAGGGGGTGTTGTTGCTGTTTTTGCTGTTGCTGTTGGCTGGGTCTCTGGCTGGCTTTCGCCTATTGGCTGCCTGGATTCTCGTTCCTTGACTGGAGTTCCTGTCCTTTGCTTTCAGCCTTTGCTTTCAGCTAATTGGCTGGTTGTTGATGGCTGTCATTTTCGATGGTTAGTGGCCGCCTTTTGGCCCCCTGCGCTGTGGCGCCCGCACCCGCGCGAGAACGGGGAACATCGCCGCCGCTGGCCTTCCGGACCTTCACGCTGTTCTCGATCCCGTCCAACAGCCGCTCAATGATCAGCGCCACTCATGCTCTGGCTTGGTCTCCAACGTCGTGAGAGTCGTACGACAAGTCCCCACACGACGTAGAGGATCGCGAGGCCGATGAGCAAGACTTGAGACTCGCGCAGGTCGTCGCAAAGGGAGGGGCGAGGCTGCCTCCGCGGCCACCGAGGACGAGAAGCCAAGCGATGTTTTCAGCAGCATCGAAAAGGGCTGCGGCGATGGCGAAGATTGGAGTAACGATTCCGGCGGCGGCGAGTAGTCGCAGCCCTCGCTCTCTCGCAAAGTCCCGGGTGGCGATCGTCGCGAGCGCAAAGAACGTCCCATAGCTCACCATGAATCCAAAGTCGATCCATAGCGACAGTCGCGCGAGATCCCGACCATGATCTCCCCATTCGGCCATGATCTCGACGGCACGTTGCTCGCTGCCGGCGAACTCAAGACCGAGAATCGATGGGCCGCCCGTTGCTTCCAGACGCTGGTCGAGAACTAGGAGCGCGAGGTTGAACGCCGCCGTCGCGACCCCGAATACGATGAGCAATTGCTTGCGGCTGAAAGAGGTCAATCGGATCGAGCTGTTAGTCACTGACCGGATGACGGCATGAAAGACGCCGAGATCGAACGCTATCTGGTGATCTTCGATTGCGACGGTGTGCTCGTAGACAGCGAACCGATCTCGAATCGGGTGTTGGCCAGGGCGATCACGGACGCTGGGCTTTCGATTGACCCAGACGAGGTTGCATTGACCTTTGAAGGTATGCGCCTGCGCGACATCCAGACTGAGGTCGAGGAACGACTTGGGAGGCGGTTGCCGAAAGGTTGGATCGCCCGCTTCGAGGCTGATCGTGCCGCAGCTTTCGGGGAGGGGCTGGCACCCATCCCCGGCATTGCCGACGTGCTCTCGCAGGCCAGTTCCGACGGCCTGCCCATGTGCGTCGCTTCGCAGGCACGCCGCGAGAAGACGGAACTGACGCTTGGCTTGACCGGGCTGAGTCACTATTTCCCGACGTCGTCGCTTTTCTCCTCAACGATGGTCGAACGCGGGAAGCCCCATCCCGACCTCTTCCTCCTTGCGGCGGAGTCGATGGGATTCGAGCCGGCCCAGTGCATCGTGGTCGAGGATGGAATTCCGGGCGTCCAGGCTGGACGACGTGCCGGGATGAAGGTCTTGGGCTACGCCCCAGGCCGCAATGCCGAGCGTCTCGCTCAGGCGGGCGCCCAGACCTTCGCATCGACGGCCGACCTCCCAGGCTTGCTGGGACTCACCAAGCGATTCAGCGCCACTTAGACCCGTCTCAAACCGCAGGCCCTACCCCGACGGCACGGGCTGGGCGCGGTGATCCACGTAGCCTGCCTGCGATGCCTTACGTCGGCTCCTATCTGTGGCAACTGCGCCAGGCCGTTGGCAATGACCTGGTTCTGATGCCTGGCGCGATGGTCGCGCTCCAGCGCGACGACGGTCAGGTGCTCCTCACCAAGCGCGCCGACGACGGGACTTGGTGTCTTCCGGCCGGCGCTGCGGAGGTCGGTGGCAGCTTCGCCCAAACGGCGATTGACGAGCTCGGCGAGGAGACCGGCGTCAATGTCGCCAAGGAGGATCTCGTGCCCTTCGCCTCGCTGTCCGAGGCGACCGAGCACACGATCCACTATCCGAATGGCGACATCACGCATTGTTTCGCGATCTGCTTCCTCGCGAGGAGGTGGCGCGGCGATCCGCGCCCAGACCGTGACGAGTCAACCGAAGTGAGGTTCGCACCGCTGAATGAAGTCCCCAAGCCAGTCCACCCACCCACCGCCCGGGCGCTCGAACTTCTGCAGACCTACCTCGACACCGGCACGTTCCAGCTGCGTTAGAGACACCCCAGCTCGCGAACCAAGACCGGATGGTTCTATGACTCCGAGCCGCGCGGTGCATCCTCGCCGTTCAGAACGATTCCGTATTGGAGCCGCGTTCCGGATCGAAGCGGAGCGCTCCTGCCGGTAAGAGTCATCCCGGCGCGCTCATAGAGCTTGCGGGCGGGCGCGTTCTCCCGGGCGGTCCAGACGCCGACGCGCTGGTAGCCCAGCGAGCGGGCGACGTCGAGCAGATGAAGAACAAGGGGGAGACCGACTCCTGTGCCTTGCTTGGCGGGACGCACGAACACCATCGAGATGTGCAGGAGAGATGGATCGGGTTCGCCCGCGCCGTCGTCGAACCGTCCAGACTCGGCCAGCGCCATACCCACGATGCCTGGTCGCAGCGCTACGAATGGCAAGGCGTCTGAGGCTGAGAGTTTCGCGCGGATGCGGGCGGTGCGCTCCGCCCCGTGCGGAGCACCACGGGCGATGTTTGCCTCGCGCCACACGCTGACCGCAGCATCAAGCTCTTGGGGGCACATGCTCCGGACGTTCACGGGCGGATCGTACGCTCGGAGGCCGAGCCGTCGCCCGGCGAATTTTTGATCTGGCCCGGTTAGTCAGGTTTCCGGGGGCGCTCCCGTCGCTTTTCGGACGTACCGATGCAATGAGCGCTCGCGTAGGACAACAAGGACAGAGATTGATGGCCGAAGCCCCTCTCCTCTCCGAGCCTCTGATGACCGCCGACGAGGCGGCGAAGCTCTTGCACGTTCCGCGCAGCACGCTCTATGAGCTAGTCCGCTCGCGTGGTCTCCCGCACGTCAAAGTCGGACGGGCGCTGCGATTCACGCGAGCGGATCTCGGTGCCTGGATCACCCAGAACAGCTACGGCCAAGGTCTGCGGAGATAGTTCGCCGCTCAGGCGGCGTGCCGAGCCGGCGACGGGGTCGAAGCCGAACGCAGCGCCGTTGAAGAAGCAACGTGGTGGTTCAGAGAGTGACTAGTTCTCGCTCGGGCTGCTCAGCGGTCCCGTCCTCGAATCCGAAGACGGCGCGAACGCCGAAGGCGTCGGCCAGCTTCTTGAGGGTCTGAGCGTTAGTGGCGTGCTGGCCGCTCTCGATCCGCGAAACGGCCGAGGCGGTCGTGCCCATGCGAGTCGCAAGCTCGGCCTGGGTCAAGTCAAGTGCAGCCCGCCGCATGATGACGATGCGAGCAAGCTCCTCGTAGGGCGCGAGACGTTCGTACTCCGCCCTGAATTCGGGGTTCTTGAGGGAATCCTTGATGTGATCGGAGGCTGCTGCTCCGATTGGGCTGGATCGTTTGCTCATGGCTAACCCTTTGCCTAATGCTCACTGACCTGGGTCAGGATGTTAGCAGCACTGCTAACTCTCAGGGAGACCTACGGCGCATCGTGCCCTGCCGCTCGCGGAGGCTTTCTAGGTCGCGTTTCCATCCGTCCCTTGAAATCCTCCCAGCGTCTCTCGGCAATCTTGATCTCGCCCGACGGCACCTTTCCCGTGGTCTTCGGAAAGGCGTGCAGAAGCACGATCAGGCGGTCCGACCGCTGATACAAAATCCGGTAGTGGTCTGAGCCCATGTGGCAGCGCAGCTCTCGCAGCTCTCCAGAGATCTGCGAGCTATAGGGATGTGGAAGATGGGGCACCGCATCAGAGAGGCCGTTGAGTCGGTCGATCTGTCGCAGCAACGCAGCGCGACGCTTGGGGTCGAGTCCATCGATGAAATCGCGGACGGGCTGCGCGCCGTCCTTGCCGCGGAAGTAGACCGCCTGAAAATTGCTCACGCTGCAACTGCCGATGCCGGCGCGGCGGTCGACGCATCGCGAAGGGCCGTCGAGAGCTTTTCGGCAGCGTCTACCTGGGGAACGTGGTGGACGTAGATCATCGTCGTCGCGATGTCAGCGTGGCCCATGTAGGCCTTGACGTCCGTGAGCGGGAAGACCTGAACGGCGAGCGTGCCGAAGCTATGACGGAGATCATGGAACCGGATGTGCTTGAGACCGGCTGCCTCCAACGCGGCGTAGAAGCGGCGGCGCAGGGCGCTGTCCTCAATGTGCACGCCGGCCGGGTTGACGAAAACGAGGTCTTCGTCCCCGATCCAGTCCTTGCGGCGGCTCAGTTGATCGAGCGCCGTGGCCACTTGGTCGATCATCGGGACACTTCTGACCCGGCCCGACTTCGGCGCATCCTCATGCCGCATCACGTAGGAGTGGCGGACGTGGATCAAGCGCTTGCTGAAGTCAAGATCGCGCCAGCGCAAACTCCGCAGCTCCCCCAGGCGCAAGCCCGCGTAGGCCGCGGTGAGAAAGATCGCGGCGTCCTGCTGGTCTTGCTGGCGGAGTTTCGCTCTCCATTCCAAGCCGGTCGGGTACTTGGGCGGCTTACGGTGGCGGCCCTCGCGAGCCGCTCGCGCCAAGGCCTCAATCTCCGCAGCCGAGAGCACGTCGAAGTCCCCGGACCGCCTCATGGGCTGGCGCTCGGCCCAAGCGGCGGCATTCGCTGACAGCCCATAAGTCCGCTGGGCTCGTTTGAGGATGCTGTGCATCACCCCGAGGTACTTGTTGATCGTCCGCGCCGACAGACCCTCGCCATCCGCGATCCCACCGGCCGCGACCAGCTCGACCCGCCAAGCGTCGATCCGCTGCGTCGTGATCGACTCAAGTGCCACGCTGCCGAAGGCGGGCAGCAGCCGCCGCTCCACGATCCAGCGGTAGTCGGTGATGGTCGAAGGTCTCCGCTTGCGGTCGTGCTCGACGTAGCGCAGCCACTCCCGCGCCGCCTCGGCAAAGGTGACGGTGCTCGACCGCCGCGGCCGGCTCGTCAGGTGGCTGCGCCGGGCATCGGCGAGGATCGCGTCAAGCTCGCGCTGGGCGCCCTGCTTCGTCAGATAGCCGTCCGCCGGCCTTCCCCGCTTCGTCCACGCTTTCCCGAGAACGACTTGGTGCTGGCCCTCGGCGTCGCGCCACTTCGCCATCCAGCGGTCTCCCGACTTCCGTTTCCTGCGGAAGACGTGGCCGCTGATCGGGGCTTCACGGAAATGCATCGAGGACGGAGCCATCGACCGAGGGTAGGGCATCTCCGGGACCGAAAAATGTGTCCCGAAATGTGTCCCCAACTAGGCAAAAACGTACCCAACTGGACCGAACTAACTGGACGGAAATGCGCTTAAACAAGCGGAATCCTTAACAATTGACGCCGATCATAATCCGCGTGTCGGGGGTTCGAGTCCCTCCTCCGGCATGCTTTGCACTACGAAAAGCGACCTTATTTAGAGCCTCGACGTTCGGCCACGAACCTCGCCAGATCGGTCACGGCTTTGGCTTGCATTCGTTCCGCTGCCCCCATCACGGTGAGGGTTTTCAGCACCTCAATGAGGACGGGATCCACGTCCATGCCTTTTTCGGTGACGAGCCTAAGCAGCTTTTCCTGCTGCTCCAGCTCGGCGAGCCGCTGATCGTGTTTGGCCTGACTTCCCACGATCTGCTCCAGGAGCACTTGCAGATCTGCGTCATTGATCATGCGGTCAAGCCTAGTAAAGGCGAGTGACACCGCCTACCGAGGACGAAGTCCTCCGGCACTCGAGCGCCGGCCGGGGGACCTCGATCGCCGCCGCCCGGCCCGGCCGTTCACCGGACGACTCGCCGCCGCCTGCCGCTGACGACAGCGAGTAGGGGCCGATCCCAATGCCAAACGCCGGCGGGCCGAGATCGGCCCCATTGTCGGTTGCGCTCTACGCAGGCTTCATGACCATGTGATTTACCTGAACAGACGCCACTTTCTGAACCTTCATCGACTCTCACCCCCTCCCCTGTCTCAGCCCCAGCGCGCCGCCAGGGGGAGGGCAGCAGAGGGGAGGCGGCATTGAGCGCGAAGACCGGCAGAGCGGGGCAACGCAGGAAGAGCATCGAGGAAGTGGTCGCCTACGCCGTCGGGCACCGCATCCGGGTTCACATCCTCATCGTGCTGAACGAAGGCACCTGTACCCCGGGTGAAATCGCCCGCATCATCGGCGAGCCGCTGAACAACGTCTCCAACCACATCAGGGAACTGCTCGACGCCGGTTCAATCGAACTCGCCAAAACCGAGCAGGTGCGGAACGCCACCCAGCACTACTACCGAGCGGTCGAAATGCCGTTCTACTCGGACGCGGATATTGCTGCCATGACCCCGGAGCAACGACAAGTTACCGCCGGTCTGGTTATCCAATCGATGATGGCCGAGACGATGGCGGGGCTCTGGGCCGGGAAGATGCACAGCGATCCACGCGTGTGGCTTGCCTGGAACTGGTTCAACGTGGACGAGCAGGGTCGCCAGGACATAGCCGACGAGCAGGAACGATCGTGGTGGCGGATACAGGAGATCGAGGTTGAATCGACCAACCGCCGCGCCGAGTCCGGTGAGCACGCATCCTCGATCATCGTCACCCAGCTCGGGTTTGAACGCGCCCGGACGGGGCCGACCTCGCCCTCAGGGATTGGTGACTAGCGTTCACCACGCGATTGACCGGCATATCCCGATTTGGAACGGTGGACTGGTCGACCGCACCGCCTGCCCCCACTGAACTGGAGGGCCGGTGACGGAGGCACGCCATGACTTCCTCCGCCGCCACCCCCACAAGTTGCCCCTCGCCTGGCCGAGACCGGGGGGCAAGATGACGATGGAGGGGGGCGAGCTGTCCTTCGAATGGGATCTGCTCGTTCCCCACATCGTCCACCCGGCGAAGGTGGCGATCATCGAAGCGGTCCGCTGGATCGGGCAACCGGCCTCCTCCTCGGAACTGACCAAGGTCATCGACGACGACGAGTTCCCTCTCTCCACGGTCTCCTACCACGTGCGCAAGCTGGCCGAGTTCGGCGTCATCCAGCCGGTCAGGGAACGGCGGGTGCGGCTCCGTCGAGACGTTCTATTTCTTCCCGCCCTGGCAGAGGCGACCGCGGCGGGTGCTGAGGGACCTCGGCGAGACCCAGGCGCACGACTGGCCTCGTCCCGGTGCGTGGCGGGTTCAGCCTGCGGCCAGGGCGCGGATCAGCTCCACCGTGCGCAGCGGCTCCTGGGCCATCGCGGCGTGCGCGCAACCGGCGAAGATCTCGACTCGGGCGCCGGGCCAGTGGCCGGCCAGCGCCGTCGCGTTCGCGACTGGGATGACGACGTCGAGATCGCCGTGAACGACCAGGGTCGGCGGCGCCTCGCCGGCACCGCCGACAGGCGGTCCATCCCGGTGCCAGACGTCCATCGCCGCCTCCTGAGCCCGCAGCGCCTCGGGCGAGAGCTTGGCTCGGGCTGCGGCGACGACCTCGCCGAACTGGCGATCGATCTCGCTGGCGAGGTCGGATGGGAAGAGCAGCGAGATCAACCGCGAGGCCTGCTCGCGGGCGGTCCCGGAGCGGTCGGTGAGACGGGACCAGGTGGCCGCTGCCGGCGCGACCGAGGTGGGGGCGCCGGGGTCGGTGGCGAGCAGCGCCAGCGCCGCGACCCGGGCGGGCGAGCGCGCTGCCAGCCGCTGCGCCACGAAGCCACCCATCGACCAGCCGACGACCGCAGCACGCTCGACTTGCAGGGCGTCGAGCAGGGCCTCGAGGTCGGCCGCCATGCCGTCGACCGTCAACTCGCCGTCGCCGAGCTCGGAGCCACCGATGCCGCGGTTGTCGGGGCAGATCACCTCGAACGACTGCGCCAGCGCCGCCAGGAAGCTCGGGTCCCAGTCCTCGCCGGTCGCCGCGTAGCCGTTGACCAGCAGCAGCTGCGGGCCCTGCCCCGCCGTGCGCCAGGCCAGCCGGCGCCCTTCAACCTCGATCTCTCCCGGCGGCACGGATCCCATCGGTGGCGAACCTACTGGGCCGCGAGGCCGCCGACCTCGACCATCAGCGTCACCGGTCCGTCGTTGACCAGCGCCACGCCCATGCAGGCTCCGAAGACACCCCTGGCGGCGCCGAGTCGCTCGCAGAAGCGGTCATAGAGCGGCTCCGCCTGCTCGGGTCGGGCCGCCTTGACGTAACTGGGCCGGTTGCCCTTGCGGGCGTCGCCGTAGAGGGTGAACTGGCTGACGCAGAGGATCTCGCGCTCACCGAGCGGCTCGTTCATCTTCCCCTCGGCATCGTCGAAGATGCGCAGGGCGCGGACCTTGTCAGCCAGCCGATCGGCCTCCTCCTCCCCGTCCCCCACGCCGACGCCCAGCAGGACCAGCATCCCCGGCCCGATCTGAGCGACGCGGTCGCCCTCGACGTCGACCGCGGCCTGGCTGACCCGCTGGACGAGCGCTCTCAACGACCGATCGCCATCGCGTGCGGCCCGCGCCCGCCAGCACGGCGGCGGTGCTTTTTTGAGCGGCGGCAGCTGCGGGGTCGGGGCGACCGCGAAAGGCGTAGTGGCCAGCGGAGTCGGTCTCGACGAACTTCAGGCCGTTTGCCGTACCAACCGGCGATCATTCAACCGGTTGCGTTACTGGACTCGAGCTCCTCGACCAGCGAGGAAGCGTCATATGCGCCGAAGTGGCGGGCGCCGTTGACGAAGAAGCTCGGGGTGCCGGTGGCACCGCTCTGCTGCGCCGACCCGAGGTCGCGTTCGACGCGAGGGCGGTGGACGCCGGAGTCGATCTCGGCCGCCATGCGGTCGGCGTCGAGGCCGAGGTCGGTGGCGACCTGCAGCATCGTCTCGCGAGAGAGCTTGGGCTGGGCCGGGAAGAGGGCATCGTGGTACTCCCAGAACTGGCCCTGGGCGGCGGCCGCCTCGCTTGCCTCGGCCGCCAGCGGCGCCAGCGGATGGCGCTCGGGGATCGGCAGGTGGCGGAAGGCAAAGACGAGTCGATCGCCGAGGCGATCGCCGACACGCCGCAGCACCGACTGGGCACCGAGGCAGAAGGGGCACTGGAAATCCCCGAACATGACCAGCTCCAGCGGCCTGCCAAGCTCGCCACGGATGTGGTCAGCGTCGTCCAGCGGGGGGATGAGCGTGTCGTCCACTCGGCAGGATGTTATGCGCACATGAACCACATCGAGTCGATCCTTGTCCTGATGCTCGCCGCGGCGCTGCTGGTGCGGCTCGCCGAGTTCGGCAAGGTGCCGGCGCCGATCGTGCTGGTGGTCGGCGGCCTGGCGATCGCCTTCGTCCCCGGCCTGCCGACGGTCGACCTCGATCCCGACGCGATCTTCCTCGTCTTCCTGCCGCCGCTGGTCTTCTCCGCCGGTTGGCGCACCTCCCCGCGCGAGCTGCGCACGGTGATGCGGCCGCTGGCCCTGCTCGCGGTCGGCCTCGTCTTCCTCACCGCGGTGGTGGTGGCGCTGGTCGCGCACGCCACGGTGCCGGGCCTCGGCTGGGCCGAGGCCGCGGTTCTCGGCGCCGTCCTCGCCCCCACCGACGCCGTCGCCGCGATCGCCATCTTCCGCCGCATCGGCGGCCCCGAGCGGGTGCGGCTGCTGGTCGAAGGCGAGTCGATGATCAACGACGGCACCGCCCTCGTCCTCTACTCGATCGCCCTCGGCGTCGCCACCGGCGGCGCCTTCTCGCTCGGCGACGCGGCGCTCGAATTCGTCGCCGTCTCGGTCGGCGGCATCGCCATCGGTCTCGCCGTCGGCTTCCTCTCGATCCTCGTCATCCGCCGCCAGGCCGACACCAGCCTGGTCGTCGTCCTCACCCTTTTAACCGCCTACGGCGCCTACATCGGCGCCGAGGAATTGGGCGTCTCCGGCATCCTCGCCGCCGTCGTCGCGGGCCTCTACGGCGGCTACCAGTCGCCGCGCGCGGTCGACGCCGACACCCGGCTCAGCTCCGTCGCCTTCTGGAACGTCCTCATCTTCACCCTCGAGATGACCCTCTTCGTGCTGCTCGGGGTGCAGCTGCCCGGCATCGTCGATTCGCTCCGGGAGAGCTCCTCCGGGGTCGCCGACCTGCTCGGCCCGGTCGCGACCATCGCCGCCGCCTCGATCGCGACCCGGCTCGCCTTCGTCTTCGCGATGCGCTCGGACGCCGGCGAGACCCTGGGCGAACGCTTCGCGGTCGGCTGGAGCGGGATGCGCGGCGCCGTCTCGCTCGCCGCGGCGCTGGCGGTTTCGCTCGACGTTCCCGGCCGCCCCCAGATCATCTTCCTCACCTTCTCGCTGATCCTGATCACCCTGGTCGGCCAGGGGCTCTCGCTGCCGTTTGTGATCCACAAGCTGCGGCTGGAGGAGCCGCGGCGCTGGAGCGACGAAGAGGCGGTGGCGCGGATGGAGGCCGCCCAGGCCGCGCTCGACCGGATCGACGAGATCGAGAGCGAGGAGCGCGCCGCCGACTCGCAGCTGAAACGGCTGCGCGACCTCTACCGCGCCCGCTTCAAGATGTGCCAGATGGTGCTCGGCGGCGAGGACCCAGAGACGATCGCCCGCGAGCAACGGCTGGCCGACTACGGCGGGCTGCGCCGCGAGCTGATCGGAGTCGAGCGCAAGATCCTGCTCGACCTGCGCGGGGCCGAACGCCTGCGCAACGCGACGATGCGCCAGATCGAGCGCGACCTCGACCTCGAGGAGGCGCGGATCCGCTCCTAGGTCACGGCCGGGGCGAACAGCTCGCGCGCCCGCTCGGCGACCAGCTCGGGCATCTCGTCGGCCGGGAAGTGGCCGCAGCCGGACACGAACTCGACCTCCATGTCCTCGGCGTGGCGCTCGTAGCCGGCCAGCACGTCGGGCCGCAGGGCTTTGTCGTCGGTGCCGAAGAGCATCCGGGTCGGCACCGTCAGGCGCTGCCGCGCGTAACGGCCGCGGACGATCGGCAGCGTCTCGCGCAGATTGAAGACCCGGTACATCTGCACCGCCGCCCGGGCTCGCGCCGGCTCGGTGAAGCGGTCGCTGAAGATACGCAGCGTCTCGGCGTCCCAGGGCTCACGCGAGGTCGAGGCGCCGACCAGCACTTTCGGCACGAAGGCGCCGCTGCGGTGCAGGCGGTAACCGATGCCCGGTGAGAGGATCAGCCACTGGTACCAGAAGCGCCACAGGTGCGGGGCCATCGCCCGCGCGGTCGTCCAGGGCGGCAGGATGTTGAGTGCCAGGAAGCGCTCGAAGCGTTGCGGCGCCCGCAGGCAGAGCAGGAATCCGATCCAGCCGCCCCAGTCGTGGCCGACCAGCTTCACCCGCTCGATGCCGAGCTCGTCGAGGACGGCGAGCACGTCGGTCGCCATGTTCTCCTTCTCGTAGCCGTCCCGGGGCGCGTCCGACCAGCCGAAGCCGCGCAGGTCGAGCGCCAGCACCCGGTGGCGGTCGGCGAGCGCCGGCAACAGCCGCCGCCACTCGTACCAATGCTGCGGCCAGCCGTGCAGGCAGAGCACGACGTCGTCGCCGGATCCCGCTTCCGCCACATGGAAGTCGAGGCCGCGCGCCCGCACGGTGCGGTGGGTGACGCCGTCGAGGACCGGGGGATCGCTCACGAGGTACAGGCTATTGCCACCCACAAGCGCGCACGGGGCGACCGGCCGCGCGCCGGGGGCGCGCCGGTCACCCGCCCCCCCGTCCGTCAGCGCAGCGCGGCCGCGGCCGTCTGACGGAAGTCGGCGAGAACTGCCCCCATCGTCTCGACGTCGCAAGCGACCATTTCCGGCCACTGCTTCTCCGGATGGTCTTGAAGAGTCTTCAGGCCGTTGCCGCTAATCACGGCGACGACGGTCTCATCGGCGCCGAGTTTCCCTTCGGCGGCCAGCTTTGCCGTGACGGCAACGGTGGTGCCGCCCGCGGGCTCGGTGAGGATCCCCTCGGTCGCGCCCAGCAGATCGATCGCCCCGAAGATCTCCGCGTCGGAGACGGTCGCCGCCGAGCCGCCCCGCGAGCGCACCGCGTCGACCACCAGTGCACCGTCGCCGGGGGCGCCGATCGCGATTGAGTGCGCCGCGGTGTTAGGCGTCTGCGGCTCGATCTCACCGCCGTCGAGGATCGCCGTCGCGATCGGCCCGCAGCCGCTGGCCTGGGCGATGTTGATCCTGGTCCCGCCGGTCTCCGCCAGCCCGACGATCTCCAGCTCGTTCAGACCCTTGTGGACCCGCGAGGAGAGCGTCCCGCCCGCCGCCGGGATCACGAAGTGGTCCGGCGCCGTCCAGCCGAGCTGCTCGACGACCTCGAAGGCCATCGTCTTCGCCCCCTCGGCGTAGAACGGCCGCAGGGTGATGTTGGCGAACTCGATCCCGCTCGCCAGCGAGAGCTCGCGGCAAGCGCGGTTGGCCTGGTCGTAGTTGCCGTCGAGCTGGCAGACCTGGGCGCCCAGCGCCCGGCAGGCCTTCGCCTTGCCCTTCTCCATGTTGCCGGGATAGAAGATGTAAGCCGTCGCGCCGGCCTTGGCGGCGAGCGCCGCCACCGCGGTGCCGACGTTGCCGGTCGAGACGCAGCCGATCTCGTCCTTGCCCAGCGCCAGCATCCGCGCGACCGCCATGCTGACGACGCGGTCCTTGTAAGAGAGGGTCGGCCGGTTGGTCGAGTCGTCCTTCAGGTAGAGGTTCTTGAGGCCGAGCTCGGCCCCGAGCCGGTCGGCCCTGATCAGCGGCGTCTGGCCGGAAAATTGACCGACCCTGCTCTGGGCGCGCTGCGAGAGGATCGGCAGCAGCTCCTCGAAGCGCCAGATGTTGTCGGGACGCTCGGCCAGGCCGCGCTCGGCAATCAGCGACTTGGCCCGCCCGTAGTCGTAGTCGATGTCGAGACCCTCGCCGCAGGCCGGACACTTGAAGGCGGTGTCGAGCAGCGGCGTGCGGTAACCGCAATCGCGGCAGACGAGTTCGGTGGCGCAGGAGCTGGTTCGCGGCCCAACGGCCTCACCCAGATGCGGATCTACCGCGTCGCTCATAACTCCTCCTTTGCCGCCGTCAAGCGGGCCACAGGGGCCTGAGCTTGTACCGGCACTCGTCCTTTGTTGGCACGGGTATAACACAAGGGTAGCCAGTGCTCAATGCATCCTGCGTAAATATTCGGATATCTGCGCACCATCCTCGCCTGCAAAGTAGCGAACCCCCCAGCCGCGCTGGACGGAAACCTTTTCATCTGGAAATGACCCCACCGGACAGAGGAAACTTTCTGTCTGTAGAGTTCCTGTCATCAGCACCAAAGAATCGCGTTCGATGAGACCCCAAGAGCGTTTCGCCGCCAATCTTCACCAAGCCCGCGCCAAAGCGGGCATCTCTCAGGAAGAGCTGGGCAACCGCTGCGACCTGCACCGGACGGAGATCTCACTGCTCGAGCGAGCCGGCCGGGAGCCACGCCTGGCGACCATCGTCAAGCTCGCGGGCTCGCTGGAGACGACGCCGGGCGAGCTCTGCGCCGGGATCGCCTGGTCGCCGGCGAAGCGGCGCTTCGAGGTCAAACGCCCGCCCCGAACCAGCGACTGATCCAGGCGCATACGATGAAGTGAGGCGGGGCCGCGCCGGCCGTGCCGACGTCACCAGGGCCTTATCCGGTCCTGGCTCACGACTGGTCCTCCTTTGCCACCCCAAGGCGGTTTCCCAGTTCCTGAGAGCCCCGCCCCCTTCACCGGTTTGATCGCCCGGCGGGACAATTCATAACACACCTGCGTGTATCAATCAAGCCAGTTTGCTTAATCGACAGGCTTTCGACGCGGATCTCAGCCGCTCGCCGTCGGCGCCTCGGCGGCAACGGGAATCGGCGCCGAATCGGGCCAGCGGGCGGGCAGGACGCCCGTCTCCCCCGCGCCCAGCCCGAGCAGCAGCTCCTCGGCCGTGTGCGGCGCAAACGGCGCCAGCGCCTGGGCCAGCAGCTCCAGCGCCGCGAGCTGGGCCTCGGCGTCAGCGCGGTCGAGCTGACCGCGGCGCTTGACCACGCGCTTCTCGAAGTCCTGGATCCGCTCGAAGAGACGGGTGATGTTGCGAATCGCCTTGTGCATCTGCAGCTGCTCGACGTCGTCGGTGATTCGCGCCAGGCCGTTGTCGCACCATTTGCGCAGGCGGTCGCGCATGAACTCGGTGTCCGCGGCTGCCTCCTCGTCGTGCGGCGTGTCCTCCAGCGCCGCGAAGCGATCGTGCGAGTAGGTCCAGAGGTTGCGCAGGAAGCGGTTGGCGAAGCGCAGCGCCCCGTCGCTCCAGTTCAGCGTCTTCGCCGGGCCTGCCGCGTAGAGGACCGCGAGCCGTACCGTGTCGGCCCCGTAGCGCTCGACCAGCTCGTCCGGATTGACGACGTTGCCGAGGTGCTTGCTCATCTTGCGGCCGTCGGCGATCACCATCTCGTGAAAGAGGCAACCGGCGAATGGCTCGCCGTCCGCGAGGAAGGCGAAGGGGCCGATGTCCCGCAGCGCCTTGGTGACGATGCGCTGGTCGAAGACGAAGCCGCCGCTGTCGCCGCCGGCGACGAGGCGCTCGGACGGCAGCCACTCCTTCAGGTCCGGGTGCTCGAACATCAGCTCGGCGCGGTCCTCGGGTGGGACCGCGGCCGGAACCCAGAGCCAGAGCGCGTCGAAATGACAGTCGAGCGTGTCGGTCTCGCGCTTGGCGGGCGCCCCGCAGCGGGGGCAGGCGACGTCGACGAAGTCCGGGCGCTCGGCAAGCGGGTTGCCCTCGCCGGTCGGGGCGATGTCGCGCGGCAACACCACCGGCAGATCGGCCTCCGGCACCGGCACGGCGCCGCATGCCTCGCAGTGGACGATCGGAATCGGCGTCCCCCAGGAGCGCTGGCGCGAGATCGAGAAATCGTTGGCTCGGTAGCGCTTGGCCTCGCGGGCACCCGCAACGGGCGGCGGCGGCTCCGTCTCGGTGTCGCCGTCCGCCTCCAGTACCTCGTCGGGCACCCGCTCCATGCGGCGACCGAGCTCGGCGTCGGCCTCGTCGACCGCGGGGATGCCGAAGGCGGCGGTCGGCCCGTAGCGAGCGTCGACCAGCGGCGAGACGAAGACCGGCAGCTCCCCCCCGGCCGGGCCGGGGATCGAAGCGCCGGTGTCGACAATCGGCACCGAGCGGGCATCGCGGGCGCTGCGCTCCCAGCCACCGGAGCGCATCCGCTCCAGCTCCTCGCGAACGCCGGGGTCGGCTGCCCAGACCTCGACCTCCGGGTGACGCGGGGAGAGCAGGACGAAGCTGGCGCGCGCCAGGGCCGCCGGGTGGGGGCTGAAGACGGTGAGCGAGCGCCCCGCCCCGCCCTCGAGGTCGACCTCGACCCCGTCGCTGCGCCCGAGGATGTAGCGCTGGGTGGAGAGCGCCAGGTCGTCCCAGTTCTGCAGCTTCTCGGTGTTGCGGTCGTTCTCCTCGAGGTAGGGAGTGATGCGCAGGAACCAGGTCGGGCGGCGGATCAGGCGGACCTCGTTGTGGCAGCGCCAGCAGCGCCCGTCCTCGACCTGGATCGAGGCCAGCGTCGTCTGGCAGGTGTCGCACCAGTCGACGGTGGCGTCCTCGCTGTAGATCAGACCGGCCTCGAGCAGGGTCAGGAACAGCCATTGCGACCAGCGGTACTGGCTCTCGTCGGAGCTGTAGAAGACGCGGTCGTAGTCGAAGGAGAAGCCGAGCCGTTTCATCTGCCCGAGCATGCGCTCGCCACACTGGGCGACCCAGTCCGCCGGCGGCTCCTGGCGCTCGATCGCCGCCAGCTCGGCGGGCAGGCCAAAGGCGTCAAAGCCGAAGCCGAGCAGAACGGCGTCGCCGCGGGCACGGCGGAAGCGTGCGTAGGCGTCGCCGATCGAGTAGTCGCGGACGTGGCCCATGTGCAGATTGCCCGAGGTGAACGGGCTCGACGGCTTGACGTAGACGCGGGCCTGGCCCGGAGCCGGGCGCGGGGCCTCGAAGTCGCCGCGCTGCTCCCAGACAGCCTGCCTGGCGGCCTCGATCCGCTCCGCGTCATAGCTGGGCTTTTGCTTGCTCATCTCACGCTCAAGGCTAACTTAGCGGTGCCTCGGCCAGGATTTGGGCACAGCCGGACCGGTCGGGGTCATCTGGGTACTCGGCGTCCGGAACCGACCATACGCTCGCCGGGTCCATGCAGAAAGGCCCCGGCGGTGCTGTCTACACCCCGGGGCCTGGCCGAGACCTAAATAGGGAGGTCCCAACGTGGGGGAGAGTAGAGAACGACCCTTGATCGTTCCCGACAACTGTTATGCGGTCGCATTTGCGGAGGTATACGAAGCGGCGGACCGGGCGCCGGAACCGCTGCGGGCGGGCGTCGAAGCCGTCGTCGCCATCGCCGAGCTGAATCCGCAGGGCGCCCGCGAAGGACTCTGGCGGCTGCAAACCGACTGGAAGACGCTGAAGCTGCTGGAGCCGCATGTCGGCGGCGACTCCACTCAGGCGGCCCTGCGACTCGGCGCCGCGATCCAGCTCGCCCGCGCCGAGCTGGCCTCCCCGGCGCCACAGCTGCGCCGCCGCCTGCCCGAACTGATGGAGTGGCTGGGGCGGCGCGAGCTGAGCACGGTGGACTGAGCCTCAGGGAGCGGACTGCCCGCCGCTGGCGCCGGCGCTGGCGCCGTTGACGCGCCGGGTGAGCTTGGCGATCCGCTGGTTCAGGGTGCTCACCTGACCGTCGATCGTTTTCACCTGGTTCTGCAGGGAGCCGACTTCCCTGGTCAGCGTTGCGGTCTGCCTGGCGGAGGCGTTCAGCGCCGCGGTCTGGCGCTCGAGCCGGTCGAGGCGGTTGGAGAGGTTGATCACCGCGTTGCGGGACTGCTTCACCGCTCTGCTGGCGCGACCCTGAAGTTCGGACTGCTGGCCGGTCAGGCTCGCCTCGGCGATCCCCAGTTTGTCGACGAGGTTGGAAAGCTCGCTGGAAACCGCGTTCAGTTCAACCTTGCTGGCGGCGTCGTCGCTGACGCTCTTGGCGTTCATCGCGAGTATCAGCGCCAGCCCTCCCAGCAGCAGCGCGACGATGGCGATGCCGATCGGCAGCCACGACTGCCTGCTTTCACTTCCCTGCACTTGCTGCCTCCTTGTTTGGGCGAACTAGGCGAAGGTCCAGAGCTTGTTGCCGAGAAAGTTGAAGGGCATCGCGACCGCGACCGCGATCGCCTGCGCCGTCAGCTCGCCGACCGTGCCGCCGGACACCAGCGCCTCCAGCACGACCAGGTTGAGGCCGAGGGCGGCGACGCTGACGGCAAAGAAGCGGGCGGCCTGAAAGCCGGCCGAGCCGTCGCCGGGACCGAAGGTCCAGTAGCGGTTCCAGATGAAGTTGCTGGTCACGGCGACACAGAAGGCGCCGATCGCGGCGATCGCGTGGTGTACGCCGAGGCTGCCGGAGAGGGCCGCGAAGACGGCGAGGTTGATCAGGTACCCCGAGCCGCCGACGATCCCGAACTTGAGCAGCTGCCACCAGCTCTGCGGCCGCCGGGCGGCGGATCCGAGCCTGTCGGCGAAGGAGGAGGCGTTGCTCATGACCTCGGCCCGTCCAGCAGCACGGCGTCGTCGCCGAAACCGGTCGGCAGGTCGTGCAGGGTGTGGAACTGGATTCTCACGGGGTGCGTGGAGACGTAGGTGTTGAGCGTGAGCCGATCGGCTCGAACCCGCCTTACCTGATGAAACGAGGGAGGCAGATTAATTGGCCGGCCGGTCGCCAGCGGCTTGCGGAGCACGGCGATTTCGGCAATTCGTTCCTCCCCACCGTACATGCGCACGGCACCGTCTCGCAGGTAGTAGCGGACCGGGTCGGCGGCCAGCTTCCAGGTAACGATCGCCCGCCGGCCGTTTTCTGGCGGCCCGAGCGCGTCGGTGACGGTGCGGAAATCGGGGCGCTGCAGGTTCGGCGTCTGGGTCACGTGGACGGCGAAGGCGAGCCAGTAGGCACAGAGGGCGACCGCGAACAGCAGTCCGAGCCGGCGGGCGCCGGCCGCGGCGAACCCGATCGCGACCACTGCCAGCAGCGGGATCAGGGCGGGCAGCAGATTGCGCTCCACCACATAGTCCTTGCCGGCCAGCGCCGCGAGCGCGGTCAGGGCCGCCACCCCGAGGCCCAGCGCGAGCCCGAGGCCCGCACCCTGCCGCTCCCGGCGACTGCCCCGCAGGGCGACCAAGATCAGGGCCGCGCCGACGAGGATCAACGGGACCAGCGCGTAGCGCTCCCGCGGCCCCTCGGCGATCACGTGGCCGGTTTCGCCGACCAGGAAGCTGACCGCCGTCTCCCAGAGCCGTTCCCCCAGCGGGCTGTTTTCGATCCAGCCGATGTGGGTCGGGTTGGTCTGGGAGTTGGCCAGCGGCAGCAGCGCCAGACCGGTCGCGAGGACCCCGCCCAGCGCCGGCAGCACGACCCGCCAGCGCGACCGCAGCGCCACGAGCAGCCAGAGCGCCTCGATTCCAACCGCGAAGACGGCGAAGTAGTGACTGCAGAGCGCCAGCGCCGAAGCCAGCGCCCAGAACGCCAGGTCGCGCCCGCGGCCGGTATTCAGCGCTCGCGCGAAGAAGAACAGCGAGAGGGCGCCGAAGAAGACCAGCAGCGCGTAGGAGCGGGCCTCCTGCGAGTACCAGATCAGCATCGGGTTGACGGCGATCAGGGCGGCGAGGACGAGGCCGGCGCGGCGGGTGGCCAGCTGGCGGCCGATCAGGTATCCGACCGGCACCGTGGCGGCGCCGAAGAGGGCCGTGAGGGAGCGCAAACCGACCTCGCCCGTTCCGAAGGCCTGCGCCCAGCCCCAGGAGAGGACGTAATAGAGGGGCGGATTGGACTCGCTGACCTTGACCGAGTGCAGCATGTCGCCGAAGCTGCCGGGGAGCACGCGCAGCGCCGTGATCACCTCGTCGTGGTGGTAGCTCTGGACGTCGAGGCTGGCGAAGCGCACGGCGACGCCGAGCGCGGTCAGGCCGGCGAGGGCGCAGAGGGTGACCCAGCGCTGGCTCACGGGGCGCAGTCGCCCTTCGGCATCGGGCGCTGGGGGCCGAACGACGGGGGCGCGGCCGCGGCCGCGGCGCCCCAGCGGCGATTCGGGCGCGGGCCGAGCCGGAAGGAGAGGGTGGCGCCGCGGGCGAGGGCGCAGTAGGTCGTCCAGGGCTTGGCATGGGCGTGGCCGTTGAGGCGGAGGGACTGAACGTAGGGGCCGTGGCCGTCGCCGAGGATCAACGCCCGGCGCCGGTGCGCGAGGCGGATCTCCGCCCGTTCGAAGAGCGGGCTGCCGATCGCCAGCACCCCGACTCCGGGCACCTCCGGGTAGAGGCCCAGGGCCCCGAACACGTACCAGGCCGAGAGCGTGCCGAGGTCGTCGTTGCCCGGATAGCCGTCCGGCGAGGTGTCGTAGAGGCCGAGCAGGGCGCGGCGGACCGCCGCCTGGGTGCGGTAGGGACGTCCCATCCAGTCATAGAGCCAGGGCGTCTGCAGGGTCGGCTCGTTGCCGAGCAGGGCGTGATCGGTGTGGGTCCCCCCCGGCCCGCCGTTGAGCTCGCGCAGGAAGCCGTCGAGCCGTGCCGCCGCCCTGGCCGGCCCTCCCATCCGCTGGACCAGGCCGGCCGGGTCCTGCGGAACCATCCAGGTGTACTGGGCGGAGTTGCCCTCGACGAAACCACCGCCGCCGAGGTTGTCGTACGGGGTCGGGAAGCGGCCGTCGGCGAAGCGCGGCTCGACCATGCCGCTGGCCGGGTTGAAGAGGCGGCGCCAGTTGGCCGAGCGGCGCATGAAGGCGCCGTAGGTGGCGCGGTCGCCCAGCGAGCGAGCGGCGAACTGGGCGATCGCGAAATCGTCGATGGCGTACTCGAGGGTCGTGGCGGCCGAGCCCCAGACCGCGTCGGGATCGCCGTAGATCGAGTTGGCGTTGCGGGTGTTGGTGTCGAGGTCGAAGGGGATGAAGCCATGGGTCAGGTAGTCGCTCAGCCCCTGACGCTGCAGGTATTCGCCGTTGGCGCTGCGGCAGGGTTCGCTCGCCCCCTTGAGCATCGCTTCCAGGGCCGCCTGCCGGTCGAAGGCGCCGGCGCCGAAAGCCGCCGCCGAGGCGAGGATCGGGTCGGCGGAGTCGCCGACCATGGTCATGCTCTGACCGTTGGCGTAGGGCCAGCGCGGCAGGCAGCCGCTCTGCTCGGCATCGGCCAGCAGCGAGCGCATCATCTCGCTGGCCCGCCGCGGCTCCAGCAGCGAGAGCAGTTGCACCTGGGTGCGGTAGGTGTCCCAGCCGGAGAAGTCGGCGTACTGGGTGCGACCGCGGGCCTGGTGGATCTGCCCGTCCATGCCGGGATAGGCGCCGCCGACGTCGTTGAAGGTCCGCGGGGCGAGGAAGGCGTGGTAGAGCGCCGTGTAGAAGGTGTCGAGCAGCGGTTTGGGGCCGCCGCTGACGCGGACCCGGCCCAGCGCCTGATTCCAGCGCTTGCGGGCGCTCAGGCCGATCGCGGCGAAGCCCTTGCCCGTGCTTTCGGCGGCGAGGTTGGCGCGCGCTCCCTCGACGCTGACGAAGGAGATGCCGACACGGGCGGTGACGGTGCGGTTCTGGCGGGTGTCGAAGCTGGCGTAGGCGCCGGCCTGGGCGGTGGTGCGCGGGTTGGCGGCGGGCTCCTGCGTTTCTTCGGCGACTTCGCCGCCCTGGGCGAGGGCGCCGCCCTGCCAGGTCCCGTAGGCGTCGAAGCGACGGTCGAAGACGGCGGCGAAATAGACCCGGTAGCGAGGGCGCTGGCCGCAGAAGAGGCCGCTGGAGGCGGTGCCGGTAATTTCGCGCCGGCCGGGATCGACCGCGACCGCGGCGAAATCGTTGGCCTGGGCGCTGCCGCCGGCGTCGATGAGGACGCTGGCGTGCGGGTTGGCGGGGAACTCGAAGCGGGCGATGCCGGTCCGCGTCGTCGCCGTCAGGGCGACGTCGATGTCCTCGCCGCGGACGGGGTTGAGCCGCACCTCGTAGAAGCCCGGCCAGCCCGCCTCCTCGGAGTGAGAGAAGCCGGGCTGGAACCTGCCGTCGAGGCCGCCCCCCGGCGCGGCGGGCGAGGAGTCGATCGGCTCGGTCGTCGGCAGGAAGGGGAAATCGCCGTAGAGAGCGCAACCGGCGCCGCTGAGGTGGGTGAGGCTGAAGCCCCGGAGGTGGTTGTCGCGATGGTCGTAACCGCCCGAGTGCGGTGCCGAAGGAGTCGTGTCGGGGCTCCACTGGACCATTCCGAAGGGCAGCGCGGCGCCGGGGAAGTTGTGGCCACCGCCGAAGGTGCCCGGCCCCGGGCGGGTGCCGGCGAAGGGGTTGACGTGGCCGGCGAGGTCAGCAGCCGGGGCCGTGGAGACGGCGCAGAGGAGCGCAAGCGCCGCCGCCAGGATCGCCGCGGCGATGCGCCGGATGTGGTTCTGGAAGTTGCGCGTAATGTTCCCGCTCCGATGAGTAGAAAGACTGCAACCTTGGCAGCGCTGGCGGCGACTGCCGTGGTCCTGGCCCTGGCCTTGATCTTCGGGGGCTCCGACTCCAAACCCGCCGAGGCAAGCGCGGAAGCGGTACCGGGTCAGCCCAGCGTAGACATCGTCTCGCCGCGCAACGGCGCTCGCCAGACCAGCCACGCCGTCGTCGTCAAGGCGATCGTCCACAATTTCCGCCTCGCCCCGGGCCAGTTCGGCCGCGACCCGCAGCTCGGCGAGGGCCACATCCGCTTCAGCCTCAACCGCGTGCCCGACTGCGTCGACCCGGTCAAATTACTGCACGCGATCAACAGCCCGATCGGCAACGGCCGCCTCGTCGGCGCCTCCTTCGACTATCCGCGTTACTCGGGCCCCAACGGCGTCCTCGCCGAGCGGATCGGCACCACCGGCAGCTATTCGCCCGGGACGCGATCGGAGATCTTCTACCACGGCCTGCCGCCCGGCTTCTACCGGCTGATCCTCAACCTGGCCCAGAACAACGGCGCGACGACGCCCGTCCACGCCGTCACCAACTTCCAGATCCTGCCCCGGCCCGGCCACGGCCCGAAACCCTGCCCGAAGGGGAAAGTGCCGAGCGCCAAGGCCGCCGCCAGGCTCAACGGCTAGACGAGATCAAGGGCCGAATCGTCCCGGCCAACCACGCTTGGGCCAATACTTCACTTTGTATAGTGGGTGGGAATGCGCACGTACCGCCGCTTGATGGGTTTTTTGCGTCCTTACCGTCCCCAGCTCTGGGGCTCGCTGGCGTTTGCCTGGGCGGCGATGGGGATGACCGTGTTGATTCCCTGGCTGATCGGCCGCGCCGTCAACGCGATCGAGAGCGGCGACAAGCCCGACCTGCTGCCGCTGGCGCTGGCGATCTTCGGCGCCGCGATCCTGCGCCTGGGGCTGACCGTCGTCCGCCGCCTGGTCGCCGGCAGAGTCTCGCTGGCGGTCGAATTCGACCTGCGACAGATGTTTTACGCGCACCTGCAGCGCCTCGAGTTGGGCTTCTTCGACGGCCAGCAGACCGGCCAGCTGATGTCGCGGGCGACGGTCGACCTGCAGGCGATCCGCTTCTTCCTCGGCTACGGGCTGATCTTCATCACCCAGAACCTGCTGACGATCGTCCTCGCCAGCGCCGTGATGTTCGCGATCAACCCCTGGCTGGCGCTGATCGCGCTGGCGCCGGCGCCGTTCATCGTCTTCACCGCCTCGCGCTACAACCGCGTCTCCCGCCCCGCCCAGCAGGAGGTCCAGCAGCGGCTTGCCGAGCTGACCGCGGAGGCCGAGGAGAACGTCTCCGGAATCCGCATCGTCAAGGCCTTCGCCCGCGAGGAATACCAGCTGGAGCGCTTCAGTCGCGCCGTCTCCCGCGTCTTCGACCAGAGCATCTACTCGACCCGACTGCAGGCCTTCTTCTCGCCGCTGATCGGCCTGCTGCCCCAGATCGGCATCGCCCTGGTGCTGCTGATCGGCGGCCGCGAGGTGATCGCTGGCAACCTCAGCCTCGGCAACTTCACCGCCTTCTACACCTACCTGGTGATGCTGGCCGGGCCGCTGCGGATGCTCGGCGTGGCGATGGGGATGGCGCAGCGGGCGATCGCCTCCGGTAACCGCCTCTTCGAAATCCTCGACCGCGAGCCGCTGATCGAGAGCCCGCCCGATGCCCCGGCCCTGCCCGCCGGCGGCGGCCGGGTCGAGCTGCGCGACGTCAGCCTGCGCTACGCCGACAGCGGCGCGGCCGCGGACACTGCTGTGGACTTTGACCATGCCCAGACCGGGTCAAAGTCCGAAGCGGCGCTCGAAGGGATCGACCTGGAGGTCGAGGCCGGGCGCACGGTGGCGCTGGTCGGACCGTCCGGCTCGGGCAAGACCAGCCTGGTGGCGCTGATCGCGCGCCTCTACGACCCCAGCTCCGGGACGGTCCTGGTCGACGGCGTCGACGTGCGCGAGGTCGAGGTCGCCTCGCTGCGCGCGGAGATCGCCTTCGTCGCCGACGACAGCTTCCTCTTCACCGCCAGCGTCGCCGAGAACATCGCCTACGCGAACTCGGCGGCGACGCTCGAGGAGATCGAAGCGGCGGCTCGGCGGGCCCAGGCCGACGGCTTCATCCAGGAACTGCCCGACGGCTACGAGACGCGCGTGGGCGAGCGTGGCCTCACCCTCTCCGGCGGCCAGCGCCAGCGGGTCGCGATCGCCCGGGCGCTGCTGGCGGACCCGCGGATCCTGATCCTCGACGACGCCACCTCCTCGGTCGACGCGACCACCGAGGCGGCGATCAAATCCGGCCTGCAGGAAGCGATGGCCGGCCGCACCACCTTCATCATCGCCCACCGTCTCTCGACCGTCTCGCTGGCCGATGAGGTCGTCGTCGTCGACGGCGGCAGGATCGTCGACCGCGGCACCCACGAGGAGCTGATGAAGGGTTGCGGCTTCTACCGCGAGATCGCCGAGCACGGCCTCGCCGACTCCGTCTTCCTCCAGCGCGACCTCGAGCAGCGCGAGGAGATGGCGCGACTATGAGCAAGCGCAACCCCGAGCCCAGCGACAACCGCCTGCGCAACGTCTTCCTGCTCTTCCGCGCCGTCTGGCGGCTGATCCGCGGCGAGGACCAGCGCGGGCGCAAGGTGCGCTGGCTGGTCGGGCAGCTGCGTCCCTACCGCGGCCGCGTCGCCCTGATGTTCCTCGGGCTGCTGCTGGCCACCGCCGCCGGGCTGGCGCCCCCCTACCTCGCCGGCCGCGCGATCGACTCCGGCATCCTCACCGGTGACGCCTCGGCGCTCGACCTGATCGTCGTCGCCTTCGTCGCCGTCGCCGTCCTCTACGCACTCGCCACCTATCTGCAGACCTACATGGTCGGCTGGGTCGGGACGCGGGTGCTGCAGAACCTACGCCAGCGCGTCTTCGCCCACCTGCAGTCGATGTCGATCGGGTTCTTCACCCGCCGCAGCCCCGGCGTCCTGATCTCGCGCATGACCAACGACATCGAGGCGCTCAACCAGCTGGTGACGGACGGGGTGGTGACGATGTTCTCGAGCACCCTGACCCTGCTCGGCGTGGTCGTGATCATGCTCCTCCTCGACGTCCAGCTGGCCCTGGTCACCTTCCTCACCTTCCCGCTGCTTCTGATCGCCAGCGTCGTCTTCCGGATCGTCTCGCAGGGGACCTACCGGATGACCAGGGAGCGGATCGCAGCGATCACCGGCTACCTGCAGGAGACCCTGAGCGGGGTGCGGGTGGTGCGCAGCTTCGGCCAGGAGCCGCGCCACGTCGAGGTGATGACCGACCTCAACGAGCAGAACCGGGCGATCAACATGAAGACCGTCTACCTCAACGCCTCCTACTTCCCGGCGGTCGAACTGCTGGCGGCGCTGGCGACCGGCGTGATCCTCGTCTACGGCGGCTCGCAGGCGATCGACGGGGCAATCCAGATCGGCGTCATCGTCGCCTTCGTCGGCTATCTGACCACCTTCTTCGAACCGATCCAGCAGCTCTCCCAGCTCTACACGACCTACCAGCAGGGGATGGCCGCCCTCGACAAGATCTTCGACCTGCTCGACACCAAGCCGGACATGGTCGACGCCCCGGACGCGATCGACCCGGGCACGCTGCGCGGGGAGATCGAGATGGAGGGAGTCTGGTTCTCCTACAGCGAGGACGAGGAGCCGGCGGAGGACTCCTGGGCGATGGAGGGCATCGACCTCCATGTCCCGCCCGGGCAGACGCTGGCCCTGGTCGGCGCCACCGGTGCCGGCAAGTCGACCTTCGCCAAGCTCGTCGCCCGCTTTTACGACCCGCAGCAGGGACGGGTGCTGGTCGACGGCCACGACCTGCGCGGGGTCCAGCAGCGGGCGCTGCGGCGCCAGCTCGGGATCGTCCCGCAGGAGGGCTTCCTCTTCTCCGGCAGCGTCCGCGAGAACATCGCCTTCGGGCGGCCGCAGGCGAGCCTGGAGGAGATCGAAGCGGCGGTTGCCACGGTCGGCGCCACCGAGTTCGTCGCCGCCCTGCCGGACGGGATCGAGACCGAGGTCGGAGAGCGCGGCATCCAGCTCTCCGCCGGCCAGCGCCAGCTCGTCGCCTTCGCCCGCGCCCTGCTCGCCGAACCCCGCATCCTGATCCTCGACGAGGCCACCTCCAACGTCGACGTGCGGACCGAGAAAACGATCGAGAAAGGGTTGGAGCGCCTGCTCCAGGGCCGCACCGCAATAGTCATCGCCCACCGCCTCTCGACGATCCGCCGCGCCGGCAAGATCGTCGTCCTCGAAGGGGGCACGATCGCCGAGCAAGGGACGCACGAGGAACTGATCGCCGCGGGCGACGTCTACTCACGTCTCTACGGAGCGTGGGCCGAGTCGTCAGCCGCCTGAGCGGTGCGAGAGCCAAGCAGCTCGGCGGACGCAGGGAAGGACAACGAGGGGGAGCGCACTCCCGTGCGTGACCCGAGGCGGCCGACCGAGGACTTCGAGATGCGCCGGCTATCGCACCGCTCAACCGGGTCCTACGCCGCCCGAGCCACCACCGCTAGTGCCGCCCCCGGCTTCCGGAGCGGCTTCTTCGACTCCGCCGCCAGCGCCACCGGTTTCCGGCGCGACTTCTTCGGGGGCGACTTCTTCCGGCACCACTTCTTCTTCGACTTCTTCGGGAGCGACTTCGACGCCGCCTTCTTCGGCTTCTTCCGGGGTGGCGGCGCCGCTGCCAGAGGCCGTCGGCGCGCTGGGGCCTTCGCTGCAGTCTTCAAAGCCGTATTCGCCGGCGACGCTGGCGAATTCTTCGAGTACCGGGGCGGCCTTGGTGGCGGCTTCGCCGAGGGCGGCGGTGTCTTCGCGTTCGGTCGCCAGTTTCGCTTCGCCCTCGACCTCCGCCAGTTCTTCGGCGGCGGCGATGAATTCGGCGTAGCCGGAGGCATCCTCGGGCGGGCCGAGGCGCTTGATGCTTTCGACCATGCCGATATAGAGGTTGGAGACCTGGGTGATCTGTTCGGGCACTCCGGCTCCGGAGCCGCTCACCGCGCCAACCGCGTTGTTGACCTCGGCGCAGATCGCGTCGCCCTGGGAAATCAGCTCCGCTTTGCTCAGCGCGGGCGTGGTTTCGGTCGCCTGCGTCGAGGCGGTCGTGTCGTCGCCACCGCCGCCGCAGCCGGAGATTGCCAGCGCAGCCAGCGGAACGGCGATCATCAGGGGCTTGGAGAGTCTCATCGGGGCGACGCTAGCAGAGCGATTTGACGCCTTTGCAGGGACTTGTCAGCTGCGGCCCAGGGACTCGAACCCCGACTGCCTCTTCCAGAGAGAGGTGTGCTGCCATTACACCAGGCCGCAAAGCGTCTTCAGAGGATATCGATGGCGGCGGGAAAGAAACGGTATCCCCCGGTCTTGGGCGGGAAGACTAGGAGATCTCGGAAAGGTCGCTGCCGGCGTCGGCGATGCGGTCGCGAGCAGCGGAGACGTCAACGCCGTCCGCCAGCATCCGCCGCGCTTCGGCCAGATCTTCGGGGCGGCCGACGCTGAGGGCGCCGGCGACGCGGCCGTCCTTGAGGTACCAGACGGAGAATTCGCCGCTCTCGCGGTCGCCGCGCCAGACCTCCTCGTCCCAGTCCTGGGCGGGGCCGACGTACTCGAGGCTGGCCCAGTCGGCGAGGTCGCTGAAGAAGTAGGGAACGACCTCGTAGTCGCGTTCGTCGCCGAGCATGTTGCCGGCGGCGTGGATGCCCTGCTGCATCGCCACGTCCCAGTGCTCGACTCGCAGCCGGCGGCCGTGGACGACGCTGTCGTAGGAGCAGCAGTCGCCGGCGGCGTAGATGCCGGCGACCGAGGTCTGCAGCTTCGCGTCGCAGACGACCCCGTTGTCGACCTCGAGGCCGGCCCGCTCGGCCAGCATCGCGTCGGCGCGTACGCCGGCGCCGACGACGACCATGTCGCAATCGATGCTGAGCCCGCTCTTGGTCACGACCGCCCCAACCCGGCCGTCGCCCTCGAAGGCCTCCAGCTCCTCACCGCCGTGGAACTCGACGCCCTTCGATTCGATCGTCTCCTGGAACCAGCGCCCGGCATCCGCGCCGAAGGTCCGCGAGAGGACCACGTCCTCCATCGCCACGATCGAGCATCTGGTGCCCTTCGCGGTCAGCGAGGCGGCGACCTCGGTGCCGATGTAGCTGCCGCCGATCAGGACGACATGGTCCGCCGCCGCGGCCTCGGACCGGATCGCGTCGGCGTTGCCGAAGGCGCGCAGGTAGTGGATGCCCTCGTTCTCGGCGCCCTCGACGCGGAGGATGTTGACCATCGCCCCGGTGCCGATCAGCGCCTTGCCGAAGGCGACCTCCTCCCCGCCCTGGATCTTCACGGTGCGCGCCTCCGGGTCGAGCGACATCACGTTGCGACCGCTCAGCAGCTCGACGCCGTTCTCCTCGTACCAGGAGGGCGGGTTGACGTAGGCGTCGGCGCGCTCGGCCTCGCCGCGCAGGTACTCCTTGGAGACCGGCGGCCGTTCGTAGGGCGGCTCCGGCTCGCGGCCGACCAGCAATATCGATCCCTCGGCGCCGCGCTTGCGCAACTCCGAGGCGCAGGAGGCGGAGGCCAGGCCACCGCCGATCAACAGGAAGTCGACCCTCCTAGCCACCGTTGCCGTTGTTTTCCGGGCCGAAGAGCACCTTGAGATCGTCCTCCTTGCCGGGATCCAGCACCGCGAGGATCTCGTCGCCTTCCTCCAGCACGGTGTCGGCCGTGGGCACGAAGCCTTTGCCCGCCCGCAGGACCGAGATCAGCAGGCTGCCCTCCGGCATCTGCAGGTCGCCGACCCGGCGCCCGGTCACGCCCGAGTCGCTGCCGAGCAGCATCTCGATGATCTCCAGCTGCTCCTCCTGCAGGTCGAGCAGGTGAACCAGCCCGTACTCGGGCACCTCGTGCTCGAGCAGGCGCAGGATCAGGTCGGTCGCCGAGACCGAGGGTTTGATGTCGAGCAGGTCGAAGTGCTGGCGGTTGCGCGGGTTGTTGACCCTGGCGATGATCCGCTCGACCAGATACTTCTCGCGCGCGACCTGGCAGATCAGCATGTTGTCCTCGTCGTCGCCGGTCAGCGCGATGACCATGTCGGCGCGCTGGATCCCGGCCCGCTCCAGCACCCAGAGCTCGGAGGCGTCGCCGTAGGAGACGTTGTGCTCGAGCTCCTGCTCGACGGTCAGGTAGCGGCGGCGGTTGCTCTCGATCAGGGTCACCTCGTGATCCTTCTCGAGCAGCTCGCGAGCCAGGTTCCAGCCGACCTTGCCCGCTCCGACGACGATGATGTACATCCGCTCCCCAGTCCCTCTCTAGGCGGCTTCCGCCGCGCCCTCGGGTGGGTCGCCGCCTTCGGCGCCCTTGCGGACGGCGCTCTCGAGCATGTCGATGGCGACGCTGGTCGGGCAGACCGTGTGCAGGCCCTGGCGCTGGTACCACTCGGCCCGCAGCGGGTCGAGCACGCGGGCGATCACGGTCGGCACCTGGTAGCGCTTCTGGGCGATCTGGGCGATCACGATGTTGGTGTTGTCGCCGTCGGTGGAAGCGATGAAGGCGTCGGCGCGCTCGATCCCGGCGGCGACCAGCGCCTCCGTCTCAAGCCCGGCGCCGACCGTGAACTGGCCGCCGAGGTCCTCCCAGCTCTTCTCCAGGCCGACCTCGAGCCGGGCGTGGGACTCGGGGTCCTCGTCGAGGCATGAGACTTCGTGCCCCTCGCGCAACATCGCGCGGGCGACGGAGGAGCCGACACGGCCGCAGCCGACGATCAGAATCAACATGGCCCGGATACTAGTCGCGTGTGGTCAAGCAGACCAAGGACGCAGGGAGCGAAGCGTGCTCCGCACGTGAGCGACCGAGGACGCCGGTATGCGCCGGCCACACGCGACTAGGGCGATTCCGGAGGGGCCGTCAAAAGGACCCGACAGGGCGCTTTCTTCAGCACGTACTCGGTCGCGGCGCCGATCTCCTCCGGCCTGGCGGCGCCGATCCCACCGATCCTCGCGCCGCCGCGGATCTTCGTCGGCGGCTCGCCGCCGATCACGATCGCCTCGGAGCCGCCGCGTCGGGCCGCCTCGAGGATGCCGGCGCCGACCTTGCGGGCGCGGATCACCTCGGTGGTGACGCCGACGTCCTCGTACTCCTCGCCGACTTCGCGGGCGCGCTCCAGCGCCCGCCGCGCTTCGTCCTCACGCTCGGGCGGCAGCTGCGCGTCCAGCGGCAGCGTCAGCGGCACCTCGATCACGTAGATCACCTCGAGCCGGGCATCGTCTTCCTCGTCGGACTCCTCCTGCTCGGCGGCGGCCAGGCGACCGGCGGTGGCGACGATGTCGTCGTCGAGCTCGGTACCGAAGACGGGCACGAGGATGTTGCGGAATTCGATCTCCGGCACCTGCTTGGTCAGCGCGCGCTCGGAGACCGTGACCCGCTTGGTCAGCGTCGTCCCCTCGAAGACCTTGCGGTAGACGACGTAGAAGATCAGCCCGAAGACCATCCAGCCGCCGCCGACCAGGCGGGCGATGTCGTGGTAGACGAGGACGCTGACGAAGGCGAGGCCGCTGAGGATCGCGGCGACGATCGCCGGCAGCGGCAACTCGGCGCCGCGCCAGGGGATGCCCATCGGGATCTTGAAGGGCCGCCGGCGATCTGGATCGCGTACCCGCAGGCGGATGATCGAGAGGTGGGCGATCGTGATCGCCAGGGTCGCGCCGAAGGCGTAGATCCCGGCCAGCAGCTTGACATTGGTCGGGATCACCAGCCCGAGGGCGATGACGCCGCTGATCGCGATCGCCACGTAGGGCGTCGCCCGGCGCCGCTCCAGCTTGCCCAGCCAGCTGGGGATCTGGCGGTTGATCGCCAGCGTGTAGATGTGGCGGGAGACCCCCAGCATCGAGGTGTTGGCCGCCCAGAAGAGGACCGGAGCGGCGATCAGCGCCACCATCCAGCGCATCGAGTCGGCGACCCAGCCCGGGTGGAAGGCGGAGACCACCCCCAGCACCGGCTCCTCGACGAAGGTGCTGCCGAGCGCGGTCTCCGGCCCGTTCGGCCCGGCGACCACCGGCACCGCCATCAGCGCGATCGCCGCCATGCCGGCGTAGACGAGCGGCACCGCGATCGCCCCCAGCGAGGCGATCCGCTTGAGGTCGCGGCGGTCGACGTCGATGTCGGGCGCCAGGTCGGAGGCGGCCTCGATCCCGGCGTAGGCGAGCATCGCCACCACCGCGGCGTAGACGATGTCCTTGAAGCTGGGGTCCGAGAAGAGATGCAGCTGTTCGGTCAGCCGATCGGGATGCATGACGACGAGGGCGCCGACGACGATCACCGCCAGCTGCAGGCCGAGGTCGGCCAGCGCCAGCAGCGCCAGCGAGCGCCCGCGCTCGCGACCGGTGACGTTGAAGATGTTGAGCACGCAGGCGGCGGCGATCACCGCGGCGGCGATGCCGATCTCCCAGCCCGGCTTGGAAAAGCCGCCCCAGATCGGCTCCAGGTAATGCGGCACCGAGATCGCCGCCAGGGCGATCACGATCAGGTAGTCGATCAGGATCGCCCAGCCGGCGATGAAGGCGACGAGCTCGTTGAAGGCGTGGCGGGCGAAGGTCGAGGAGCCCCCGCGCTCGCGGAACATCGCCCCGCCCTCGACGTAGCTGAGCGTGGTCAGGCCGAACAGCAGGCCCGCGGCGAGGAAGATCAGCGGCGTCAGGCCGAGGCCGCGATCGGCGACGACCCCGAGCGCGAAGTAGATCGAGAAGCCGACCGCCGAGTAGGCGGCGGCGAACAGGTAGGGGACGCCGAGGCCGCGCTTCAGCAGCGGGTCCGGCTGGCGCTTGGCCCCCGCGGCCCTGGGGGCGCCGTCCGGCTCGCTCACCGCTCCATCCTCGTGGCGATCCAGAGGCGCCCGGCGCCGACCGCGATGAAGGCGACCCCCATCAGCACCCCGACCGAGGCCGGGCCGCCGCCGTTGGCCAGCGTCACCGCCAGCACCACCAGCCCGATCAGCACGAAGGCCAGCGAGAACCCGCGCACCGCGTGCTTGTAGATCACCTGGTGACCTCGACCAGAGCCTGGGTCGGGACGGCCACCGGGCTGCTGGTCGGGTCGGAGACGACGATGACGCGGCAGGGGCGCTCGCCGAGCACCGTCTGCAGGGTCTTGTCGTAGAGCGGCACCCCGGCCCGGTAGCGCAGGCCGATGACCAACGCAGCCGCCTTGATCAGCTCCGCCTCCTCCGAGAGCGAGTAGCCGGCCTGGGCGGGCCGGACCCGGGCGACGTGGCCGGTCACGCGCTGGCCGCCGATCAGCCTCGCCTCCTCGATCTTGCTCTGGGCCTCGGCTTCCCGATCGACCATCTCGGCGTTGAGGGGCAGGTTGGTGGGGACGGTCAGCATCGAGTGGATGTGGATCCCGCGGCGGCGCTTGGAGGCGAGCTTGACCGCGGTGGCGACCACCTCGGCCGAGAACGGCTGGCCGTCCTCGAAGCCGACCAGGACGCTGCGGTACTCGACCTCCTCGACCCCCAGCGGCTCCGGCGTCACCACCTTGACGGTCTCGGTCAGCGGCAGCTTCTGGTTGCGACGGTAGAGGACGTAGACGGCGATCCCGAAGACCATCCAGCCGGTGCCGACGACGAGCGTGCGCGGGTTCAGAGCCATCACCACGATCCAGGCGGCGAAGGTGCCGAAGCCGCCGAGCACCGCCACCATCGGCACGTCGAAGCCGAAGGCGCGGATGTTCAGCGGCGCCTTCCAGGAGCGCTCGACATCGCCCTGCTTTCGCCGCAACTGGATCAGCGCGACGTGGGCGATCGTGAAGGAGAGCATCGCCCCGAACGAGTACATCGTCGCCAGGAAGTCGGTCTTGCCCGGCAGCAGGGTGACGATCGCGATCGCCGCGAAGATCAGGATCGCGATGTAGGGGGTGCGGTACTTCGGGTGGACCTGGCGCAGCGCCTCCGGCAGCTGCCGGTGCTGGCCCATCGAGTAGGTGAGCCGGGACACCCCGATCAAGCCGGCGTTGGTGGCGATCAGCAGGATCACCGCCGCCAGCACGCCGACGTAGTAGCGGAGGATTTCGGTCGGAGTGTGAGAGAGCCCGAGGTTCTCGACGATGCCGAGAATCGGGTCGTCGGCGAAGGTGCTGCCGAGCGCGGTGCTGAAGTGGCCGGCGGCGTCCTGGGTGACCGGCATCGCCGAGAGCGCGACGATCGGGATCAGTAGGTACAGGCCGAGCACGGCGGCGACGGTGAGGCCGACGCTGCGGGGGATCGTGCGGGCGGCGTCCTTGGCCTCCTCGGCCATGTTGGAGATCGTCTCGATGCCGGTGTAGGCGATCATCCCGACCGCGATCCCGAGCGCGAAGTCGCTCCAGGTCGGGGCGACGCCGAGGTGGATGTTGTCGACCAGGACCTGCGGGCTGAAGACCAGCACCAGCCCGATCCCGACCAGCACGACCTGGGTGGCGAGGTCGGCGACGGCGAGGATCAGGTTGAGTTTCGCCGACTCCTCGGTACCGCGGATGTTGATCAGGGCGAGGCCGACGATCAGCGCCGCGCCGCCGACGATGTCGCCGGGGCTGCTGCCCAGCCAGGGCCAGAAGACCGCCAGGTAGTGGGGCACGAAGAAGGCCGAGATCGCGACCGTGATCGTGTAGTTGAGCATCTGGCCCCAGGCGGCGATGAAGCTGACCAGCTCGTTGAAGGCGTGGCGGGCAAAGCTGGAGGAGCCGCCCGCCTCCGGATACATCACCGTCGCCTCGGCGTAGGTGGCGGCGGTGGCGGCGAAGATCAGCCCGGAGATGACGAAGGCGACCGGGGTCAGGCCGAGGGCGAAGGCGGCGGTGACGCCGAGCGCGTAGTAGATCGAGGAGCCGACGTTGCCGTAGGCCGCCGAGAACAGCGCGCCGACGCCGTGGACACGGCTCAGCGATTCGTCTCTGGGGATGCGCTGGGCCATCTAGAAGCTGCTGCAACCGGTCACTGGGCCGAATATACGCACGTCGCCGGTGCCCTCTGCACGTGGGCGCGCGTCAGCTCGGCCGGCGAGGCGCAGCCGCAGAGCGCCAGGGCCAGCTCCAGCTCCTCGCCGAGCAGCTCCAGCACCCGCCCGGCGCCCGCCGCCCCGGCGGCCGCGAGGCCCCACAGGGCGGGCCGCCCGACCAGCACCGCGTCGGCACCGAGGGCGAGGGCGATCGCGACGTCGACGCCGCGGCGGACGCCGCCGTCGACCAGCACCGGCACCCGCCCCGCGACCGCGGCGACCAGCTCCGGCAGGGCATCGCCGGTCGCCAGCACCCGATCCAGCTGGCGACCGCCATGGTTGGAGACGATCACCCCGGCGGCTCCGTGCGCGACGGCCAGCTCGGCGTCCTCCGCGGTCAGCAGGCCCTTGACGAGCAGCGGCAGCCCGCACCTGGAGGCGAGCCGCTCGAGCTCAGACCAACCCAGCGCCGGGTTCATCAGGGCGAAGGTCTCGGCGATCGTCAGCTCCCGCTCGACCCCGATCGCCGCCGCGACGCTGGGGACGCCGAGGCCCTCGGGAATTTTGAAGCCGGTGCGCCGATCCCGCTCGCGATTGCCGGCCCGCGGCGCGTCGACGGTGACGACGATCGCCTCGAAGCCGGACCCGGCCGCCTCGTCGACAAGCGCCTGGGTGACCGCCTCGTCGCGGAAGCAGTAGAGCTGGAACCAGCGCCGACCGCCGGGCACCGCGGCCGCCAGCTCGCTGGGGCGGGTCGTGGCCAAGGTCGAGAGGCACATCACCGTGCCCGCCTGCGCCGCCGCCCGCGCCATCCCGATCTCGCCCTCGGGATCGACCAGCCGCTGATAGGCGATCGGGGCCACCAGCAGCGGCATCGAGGCCGGCCCGCCCAGCAGCTCGACCTCGGTCTTCACTTCGCTGACGTCGACCAGCATCCGCGGCCGCAACCGCCAGCGCCCCCAGGCGGCGACGTTGTCGCGCAACGTCACCTCGTCGCCGGCGCCGCCGGCGAAGTACCCCAGAGTCCCCGCATCGAGCTTCTCCGAGGCAACTCGCTCGAAATCGGCGACGTTGATCGGCCCGTCGGTCACGGGCGCGACCCTAGCCGCTCAGCGGTGGTGGCGGCGCGGGTGCTCCGGGATCCTGAAATGCGCAACAGCTGGAGTGGGATCCTCGTTTCCCGCCAAATCGACAGCCTTGACCCTGAACTCATGGCGGCCGGGCCCGACGTGTCCGAATCTCTTCGGCGGCACGCACGCTCTGAAGGGCTGCCGGTCGAGTCGGGCAGCGAAAGACGCTCCCCGGCTCGTTCGATTCGAAGTGGAAGCGGAATATCGGCGGGAGCCGCTTGAGGACGCTCCTGGTCAGCGTCGTCTGCGGTGGCACCGTGTCACGCGGGGAGATCGCGATCGGGGTCTTCCGGGGCCTCCCAGCTTGCACGGCCGGCGCGGCCCGGTCGTCGCCTTCCCGGCCGGCGGCGTCCATGGCTACTAGCACGACCGCGTCGAAGGCGACTGGGGCAAGTGGGTGATGAACGAAGTGATCCCGCTCGTCGTCCGCCGCTTCGGGATCGATCCCCAGCGACTGGCGATCGGCGGCATCTCGATGGGCGGCTTCGGCGCCTACGACCTGGCACTCAAGTATCCAGGCCGTTTCTGCGCGGTCGGGGGCCACTCCCCCGCCCTCTGGTTCGACGGCTCCGAAACCGCGCCCGGCGCCTTCGACAGCGCCGCAGACTTCGAGCGCAACGACGTCATCGAGATGGTCCAGCGCGATCCGGACGCCTTCCGCGACGCCAGGGTCTGGAACGACCACGGCAGTCACTGCGATTGAACCTCGGCGAGGTTGTCGCTTGTCGCCCTCTGGGCGACAAGAAGCAACCGGCTAGCTGTCGGGCGATCTGGCGGGCGGCGTTTCGGGAGGAGACACCGGGCCCCAGCTTTCGCGGCCGTCGGTCTGGGAGATCGGGATCGAGGGACCGGCCATCGCGGGCGTGTTCAGGGCCACGTCGGCGATCGCCTTGACCCGCGAGAGGACCTCGCGGACTTCGCTCTTCTTGCCCTGGTAGCCCCAGCGGTGCTGGTCGGCGGTCAGGCCGGTGGCGTGGATGCCAGCGGCATCGGCGAGGAAGAGAGCCCGCGGCATGTGAAAGCCCTGGGTGATCACCACCGCCTCGCGCACGCCGAAGATGCCCCGCGCCCGCACCATCGTCGCCCAGGTGTCGAAGCCGGCGTGGTCCTCGAAGACATCGCGCGGCGGCACCCCGTCCGCGACCAGCGCCTTCCGCATCGTGCCCGGCTCGTCATAGGCCCAAGTGTGGTGATCGCCGGAAACGAGGATCTTCTCCACCTTGCCCGCATGCCAGAGCTCCGCCGCCCGCCGCACCCGATCACCCAGCATCCCGCTCATCTTCCCGTCCGGCTGGACCAACGCCCCCGGCACGATCGCCACCGGCGCCGCCGTCACCTCGGCCACCGTGTCGGTCGACTCCCCGCGGGTACTCAAGAGGATGTAGGCGTTCGACCCCGCGACGACCAGCACCAGCAGGAGCGCCCCAGCGATCGCCGCCCTCGAAAGCCGCGGCCAGCGCCGCAACGGATAGCTTGCCCTTCGCACCACCGAAACGCTACAGACCCCACCCCCAGCTAGGCGAACGAGCGCTTTCCAACCCAGCTGCGCGACGGCTTTCGGGGGAGGAGCACACCGCCCCTCCCCTTCCCAGCCTCAGAAGTGGACGATCGGGATGATCAGGATGGCGACGATGTTCGCCACCTTGATCATCGGGTTGATCGCCGGCCCAGCCGTGTCCTTGTAGGGATCGCCGACCGTGTCGCCGGTCACCGAGGCGGCGTGGGCCTCCGAACCCTTGCCGCCGTGGGCGCCGTCCTCGATCAGCTTCTTGGCGTTGTCCCAGGCACCGCCACCGGCGGTCATCGAGATCGCCATGAAGAGGCCGACGACGATGACGCCGATCAGCAGCCCGCCGAGCGCGTCGACGCTGAGCAGGCCGACGATGACCGGGATCACGATCGGGATCAGCGAAGGGACGATCATCTCCTTCTGCGCGGCCAGGGTGACGATGCTGACCGTTTCGCCGTACTCCGGCTTTTCGGTCCCGTCCATGATCCCCGGGTGCTCCTTGAACTGTTTGCGGACCTGCTCGACGACCTGGCCGCCGGCACGGCCGACCGCCTCGATCGCCAGTGCCGAGAACAGATAGACCATCATGCCGCCGATGATCAGACCGATCAGCACGTCGGGGCTGGTCAGGTTGAACAACCCGTTGAGATCGAATCCGGCCGGAGCCTCGTCCGCGAGCTCGCTCTTGAAGGCAGCGAACAGCACCAGCGCCGCCAGGGCCGCGCTGCCGATCGCGTAACCCTTGGTGACTGCCTTGGTGGTGTTGCCAACCGCGTCGAGCGGGTCGGTGACGTTGCGGACGTCCTCTGGCAGCTCCGCCATCTCGGCGATGCCGCCGGCGTTGTCGGTGATCGGCCCAAAGGCATCGAGGGCGACGATCAGGCCGCAGAGCGAGAGCTGCGCCATCACGGCGATGCCGATGCCGTAGATGCCGGCCAGCTCGTTGGCGCCGAAGATCGCCAGGGCGAGCACGAGAGCCGGAGCGGCGGTCGCCTGGTAGCCCTGGGCGAGGCCCTGGATGATGTTGGTCGCGTGACCGGTCTCCGAGGCCTGGGCGATGGTCTTGACCGGGCGGAAGCGGGTCGAGGTGTAGTAGTCGGTGATCACGAACAGCAGCGCGGTCACGGCGATGCCGATCACGGCGCAGAGCCAGAGGTCGGTGACGCTGACCACGTCAGCGGCGGTACTGGCGAAACCGAACTGCAGCGGCTCGCTCATCAGCCAGTCGGTAATCGGGTAGAAGGCGACGATCGAGATCAGGCCGGAGACGAGCATGCCGACGTACAGCGCACCCTCGACTTTGTCGGACTTGGTTCGCACCGAGAGGGCGCCGATGATCGAGGCGATGATCGCGACGCCGCCGATGACGAGCGGGAAGATCGCCACCTCACGGGCGTAGTCGGTGGTGAAGGTGAGGACGCCGAGCAGCATCACGGCGACCGAGGTCACCGCGTAGGTCTCGAACAGGTCCGCGGCCATGCCGGCGCAGTCGCCGACGTTGTCGCCGACGTTGTCGGCGATCACGGCCGGGTTGCGCGGGTCGTCCTCGGGGATGCCGGCCTCGACCTTGCCGACCAGGTCGGCGCCGACGTCGGCGGCCTTGGTGAAGATGCCGCCGCCGAGCCGGGCGAAGACGGAGATCAGCGAGCCACCGAAGCCAAGGCCGATCAGCGCGTCGACGGCCTCCTTGTCGGTGCTGCCGGTGATGACGAGGGCGCCGAAGTAGCCGGCGACGCCGAACAGCGCCAGGCCGACGACCAGGAGGCCGGTGACCGAGCCGCCCTTGAAGGCGACGTCGAGCGCCGGCGGAACGCCGCCACGGGCGGCCTCGGCGACGCGCGAGTTGGCCCGCACCGAGACGTTCATCCCGATAAAACCGGTGGCACCGGAGAGAACGGCGCCGATCACGAAGCCGAGCGCGGTCTTCCAATCCTGCAGGAGCAAAAGCACCACCGCGAGCGGTATCGCGACGGCGGCGATGATCGTGTACTGGCGGTTCAGGTAGGCCTGTGCGCCTTCCTGCACCGCCCCCGAAATTTCCTGCATCCTGTCGTTGCCAGGGGACTTGGCAAGTAGGCGCTGGGTGACTATGAGTCCATAGACGACAGCGGCGCCGGCACACACGAGCGCGACAACTACCCCGTAATCGGTCAAGAAGCTGGTCAAGTTTTGTTCCTCCGGTGGATTAAGAGCGGCGCGGGAGTCTATAGACGGGAACGGCGTCGCCGTCCCCAGACCGCTCTCAAGCCGGCTCCGCAGGCTGCTTTGCGCCAGCGTAGGTGCGCCTGGTCTCGGCCACCGCGTCGCGGTAGACGTCCTCGATCGTGGCCCCCGCCTCAAGCGCCTGGCGGGCTCGCTGGGCACCGTTGCGATCGGGCAGCTGAAACTCGATCCCGAGCTGGGCGCGCGCCGGCTCCGTCCAGGCGTGGACGGACTCCAGCACCTCGCGCGCCTCGACCTCGACCCCGCGCCGGAAGTCGATCAGCTTGCCGCTGAGGCCGTGGCGGATCGCCCGCCAGAGGTTCTCCTCGATCTCGCGATCGGCCAGCGGCGCCCCCGCGCCTTCGTAGCCGTGCTCGTCGTAGTCGATCGCGGCCTGGGCGATGCAGGCGGCGATCAGTCCCGCCAGCGCAAAGGACTCGTCGCCGCGGGTCTGGGCGTCGCAGATCCGCACCTCGACGGTGCCGAAGTGGTGATGGGGGCGGACGCTCCACCAGAGCTGGGTCGACTCGACGATCGAGCCCATTCGCTCCAGTGTGCCGACGAAGGTCGCGTAGCTGTCCCAGTCGCGGAACGGCGAGGGCACGCCGCAGCGCGGGAAGGTGCGGGTGAAGATCTCGGTGCGGACGGTGTGCAGGCCGGTGTCGCGGCGGTCGAGGAAGGGCGAGTTGGCGGAGGCCGCGAGCAGCAGCGGCAGCAGCTCCCGCATCCAGTCGCAGACGGCGATCGCGCGGTCGGCGCCGCGCACGCCCATGTGGACGTGGGTGCTCCAAGTGTTGTTGCGCTGCGCCACCCAGCCGAGTTCGTGCCGCAGCCGGTTGTAGTGGGGCGTGTCGATGATCCGCTGGTCGAGATAGCTCGCCCAGGGATGGGTGCCGGTGGCCCCGAGCGCCAGGCCCATGCCGCCGACCAGCTCGAACAGCCGAGTCCGCCGCCGGCGCTGTTTCGCCGTCGCCTCGGCGAAGCTCTCGGCGCGACCGGAGCGGATCTCGACCTCGGCGGCGATCAGCTCGCCGGCGGCGGACTCGGCCAGCAGCTCGTCCCGCTGACAGGCGGCGTAGACGTCCTCGAAACGGTGCTCCAGCTCCAGCGTGGCCGGATCGAGGATCGCGAACTCCTCCTCGAGCCCGATCGTGAAGTCGGTGGAGGACTCGAATCTCTCGCGTACGAGGTCGAGATCGAGGGACAAGGACTCAGGCCAGGTAGAAGTAGAGCGCGTAGAGCAGGTCGACTGCGGGGCTGGACGTGTGGACCGTTACCTCCGGTGGCACCTGCAGCAGCTGCTCGGAGTAGTTGAAGATGATCTTGACTCCGGCTTTGACCAGGCGGTCGGCAACCTCCTGAGCCGCGTCGGCGGGTACGGCGAGGACGCCGACGACGATCTCCTCCGCGGCGACGACCGCCTTCAGATCGCCCAGGTCGCGCACCCGCAACTCGCCGATCTGGTTGCCGACCACGGTCGGGTCGACATCGAAGACGGCGACGACCTGGAAGCCGTGGTCGGCGAAGATCGCCGAGCTGGCGATCGCCTGGCCGAGATTGCCGGCGCCGAAGAGGGCGATGTTGTGCTGGCCCGAGGTGCGCAGGATCTTGCGGATCTCCGAGACCAGCGATTCGATGTTGTAGCCGACGCCGCGCTTGCCGAACTTGCCGAAGCCGGAGAGGTCGCGGCGGATCTGGGTCGGGTTGATGTGCGTGTACTCGGAGAGCTCCTGCGAGGAGATCGTGTCGCGGCCCATCTTGCGCGCCTGGGTCAGCACCTGCAGGTAGCGCGAGAGGCGCGCCGCCACGCCAAGCGAGAGGCGGTCCCCTTCGACGGGCAGCCCTCCGGGGGCCTCGAACTCCTCGATCACCTCGACCATGCCCCCACAGTATCGAGCCTGGCGCGCAGGCCGGCTTCGTCCAAAACCAGCTCCGAAACGACGATCCCGTCGACCTCGACGACCGGAATTCGCTCCAGGTGACGGCGCAGCAGCAGCTCGTCGCTCTCGATGTCGACCTCGTGCAGGCCGAAGCGGTAGCCCTCCGCGTGCAGGGCGACGATCGCGGCGACCGCTTCCTCGCAGAGGTGGCAGCCCGGCCGCGAGTAGACGACGACGTCGGTCATGCCGCTTCGCCGCTGGCGAAGGCGTCGTAGCCGAGGTAGGCCGGATAGGCCAAGGCCGGCGCGAAGCGGGCGGCGGAGCCGATCATCGCCGCGTTGTCGGTGCAGAGCTCGCGCGGGACCAGCTTCAGGCGCACGCCCTGTTCCTCGCAGAGCCGCGCGACGGCCTCGCGCAGGGGACCGTTGGCGGCGACGCCGCCGCCCAGGGCCACGGCTTCCCAGTCGCCTTTCTTCAGCGCCCGTTTCAGTTTCGCGATCAGCTGGCCGACCACCGCCGCCTGGAAGCAGGCGGCGAGATCGGCGCGATGCTCCTCCACGCCCTCCGGCCCGAGGTCGCGGCAGCGATAGACGAGCGCCGTCTTCAAGCCGCTGAAGCTGAAATTGAGGCTCGGGTCGCGGGCCATCGCTATCGGCATCTCGAACGCCGCCGGATCGCCCTCGGCGGCCAGTTTCTCCAGCGCCGGTCCGCCCGGGTAGCCGAGCCCGAGCAGGCGCGCCGACTTGTCGAAGGCCTCGCCGGCGGCGTCGTCGAGGGTCTGGCCGAGGATCGCGTGCCCGGCGTGGTCGCGGACCCCCGCCAGCAGCGTGTGGCCGCCGCTGGCGACCAGGCAGAGGAAGGGCGGCTGCAGCGGCTCCGGCTCGAGGAAGTTGGCGGCGACGTGGCCCTGCAGGTGGTCGACCGGGATCAGCGGCAGCCGCCGCGCCGCGGCGATCGCCTTGGCGGTGCTGACCCCGACCAGCAGGGCGCCGATCAGGCCGGGGCCGGCGGTCGCGGCCACCGCCTCGATGTCGTCGAGGGTCACGCCCGCCTCGTCCAGCGCCGCCCCCACCAGCGGTGCCGTCAGTTCGAGGTGGTGGCGGGAGGCGACCTCGGGGACGACGCCGCCGAAGTGCGCGTGCGCCGCCGCCTGCGAGGAAATCAGGTTCGAGAGGATCCGCGGGCCGTCGAGAACGGCCGCGCAGGTGTCGTCGCAGGAGGTCTCGATCGCGAGGATCAATCGAGCCACATGATCAGCGCGTCCTCGCCGTTGTCGTGGTAGTAGCGAGGGCGAACGCCGGCGGAGCGGAAGCCGAAGCGCTCATACATGCCGATCGCCTGGTGGTTGGAGACGCGGACCTCGAGCGTGAACGGGAGCACGCCTGCCGCCTCCTCGAAGAGCCGCCTCAGCAGCTGTCCGGCGACGCCGGTGCGGCGCTGCTCCGGCGCCACCGCGATGTTCATCAGGTGCCAGACCTGGTCGTAGCGGGAGCAGATCACGTAGCCGAGCAGCTCGTCGCCGGCGCTGGCCGCGAGGCAGATCCCCGACGGCTTCGAGAGCTCCAGCACGAACATCGCCAGCGACCAGGGGGTCGGGAAGGAGCGGCGCTCGATCGCGATCACGGCGGGCAGGTCGCTGTAGGCGAGCCTGCGCACTCTTACCGTGTCGGTCAGGTCACTCTGCTCTCTGGAAAGAATCTCGCTCACGCCACCGCTCCGCGTCGGGGGGTCTGAGATAGATCGGGGCGAGCGGGCCACCGTCCGGCGAGGCCGCCGCGAGAGCGCAGATGTGCCGCGCGGCAACCCGGTGAACGGGGTCGGCATCGTCCGCTATCCGGACACCGTGCCGGGCCAGCTCGTGCCGGAATCGTACCGCCCCCGAGCCGGCAGCCGGCGGCGTCGTGGACAGAGCGGCGACGCGCTCCTCCAGCTCCTCCGGCCGGCAGACCAGCGGCTCCCAGATCCGCTCCCCCTGCTGTGAGTAGAGCGCCGCGAAGACCTCGCCACGGCGGGCGTCGAGGACGGCGAGGCGATCGCCGCTCACACCGGCGTCCGCCATTCCCCGCCCGATCGCGTCGAGCGTGCAGACGCCGCTCGCCGACAGGCCGAGGCTGACCCCGAGACCGCGCGCGGTGGCGATGCCGATCCGCAGCCCCGTGAACGAGCCCGGGCCGAGCCCGACCGCGAGCCGGTCGACCCGCTCCCAGCCGCCCGCGGCGGTGGCGCAGCGCTCGACCTCCTCGAGCAGCGCGGTCGCGTGCCGAGGCCCCCCGTCGGTGGAGGGTCCCAGCAGCGACTCCTGCAGGACCTCGCCGTCGCGCCAGGCGCAGGCGGCGGTGTCGGCGGTAGCGGTGTCGAAGCCGACGACGACCAGCGGATCGCCGCTTCTAGCCCTTGACCCTGAAGACGAAGGAGCCGACTTTGTTGCCTTCGACGAACCAGGTGACGCGGTGCTTCCCGGGGATGGTCGAGGTGACCTTGTTCACGTAGAGCGTCCCCTGAGTCGCTTTCTGTTCCTGCGCGCAGAGGTTTTTGCCGCTCGGGAATTTGACGCAGACGCTGTAGTTAACGTCGCCTTTGAGGCTTTTGAAGAAGGCACCCTTCTTGCTTTTCTTCGGGCAGACATGCGAGGGAGTGGCGTTGCGGGAGATGCCGCAGCCGACGTAGTGCTTGTACGCCGCCGCCGAAGCCGTGGCGGGCGCCGCGCTAGCAAGCAGCCCGGTGATGACCAACACTGCTGAAAGCGCTTTCAGTCCCTTCATTGGGTCCTTCCCTTCGTGGATCGAGTTTCTGCGGCCGATGCTACAAGTTGTGTTCGCTGTTCCCCGAACACGCCCTGCGGCGCCTTGGTGCGGCACCGTGGGTCGCCGCGTCCCGCCTACCAGTCGATCTCGGCGACGCGGCTCTCGCCGCCGGCGTGCTCGAGGCGGATCTCCAGCGCCGGCCGGCCCAGCCGCTGCGCTCCGACCGCCGGCCACTCGACGAAGGCGATGCCGTCCGGCCCCAGATAGTCGTCGAGCAGTGCCGGATCCTCGCCCTCCAGGCTCTGCAGCCGGTAGAGGTCGAGGTGGGAGACCGGCAGGCGGCCGCCGCGATAGCGCTGGCCGATCGTGAAGGTCGGCGAGGTGATCGGCTGCTCGATGCCGAGGGCCCGGCAGGCGCCGCGGATCAGCGTCGTCTTGCCGGCTCCGACCTCGCCGCTGATCACGACCACGTCGCCCGGTCGCAGGCGCTCGGCGACTCTGGCGCCGAGCGCTTCGGTCTCGGCCGCGGAGTGACTGTCGACCCGTTCGGCCACGTCAGCCGAACATGTCGAGCTGGTCGGCGGGCGGTGGCGGCGGCGCGTCGCCTCCGCTCGCCGCCGATTCCGCCGCGACGATTTCCTCGGCACTCGGCGCCGGGGCGGGTGCCGGACCGGCGAGCAGGCCCGGCACGGTGGCGAGATCGCCGCGCAGCGTCTCCTTCATCGCCGGCGTCCGCAGCGCCGCGGCGGGGTGCAGCAAGGGCAGCAGGAAGACGGCGCGGCCGCCGAGCTCGTGCACCTGCGGGGTCCCGCGCACCTTGGTGATCCCGACCGGGCTGCCGGTCAGGAGCTTGGTGGCGAAGTTGCCGAGGGTGCAGACGACCTTCGGCTCGATCAGCCGCACCTGCTCGAACAGGTAGGGCTGGCAGGCCGCAATCTCCAGCGGCTGCGGGTCGCGGTTGCCGGGCGGCCGCGACTTCAGCACGTTGGCGATGAAGACCTGCTCCCGCGAGAGCCCGATCTCTTCCAGCAGCTGGTTGAGCAGCTGCCCGGCGCGTCCCACGAACGGCAGTCCCTGGCGGTCCTCTTCGGCGCCGGGGGCCTCGCCGACGAACATCAGTTCGGCGTCGGCGTTGCCGGCGCCGAAGACCGTCTTCGTCCGGGTCTCGTGCAGCGGGCATTTGGTGCAGGTCGAGACCTCTTTGTAGAGGTCGACGAGCTGCTGGCGGCGCTGCTCGGCGGTGGCAGTCATTTCGCCTTCTTCTTCGGGGGGTGGGGATTTTCGCCCCGCGCCCGTTTCTGGCGGGACTCGGCGATCCGGTCCAGCCGCGCCGCTTCGCGCTCGCGCCGCTGCGATTCGTTGGAGCGCACGGCGGCGCCGCGGGGTTGCCGCCCCGGCGGCGAGACGCTGGACATCAGTCGCCGCGTGCGAGTCGAGCCGCACTCGGCACAGGCGATGTCCGCGGCCCCAGCCGCCACCAGCTCCTCGAAGCGAGCCCCGCACTCCTCGCACTCGAACTCATAGATCGGCACCCCGCCATCGTATTCACGACGAGCGCTGCGTTTTCCGGCCCTGAGACGGAAAAGGCAGCGCTCGTGGCGTCCAGCTAAGGCAGCGGCTCCCAGTCCCAGGCCTTCTGGGACGCCAGGCTCTCCTGGTCGAGGTAGCGGCGGAACTCGTCGAGCTCGGCCGGCTCGACGCTGTAGACGTGGTCGGGTTCGGGGAAGTGGCGCGAGCGAACCTCGTCGCCGTACTGCGCGACGGCCGCGACCATCTGCTCGTGGACGTTGGCGTAGCGCTTGACGAATTTGGCCATGTGGCCGGTGGTGATGCCGAGCAGGTCGTGGAAGACGAGCACCTGGCCGGAGGTCGAGGGACCGGCGCCGATGCCGATCGAGGGGATGTCGAGCTTGGCGACGATCGCTTCGGCGATCGCGGCCGGGACGGCCTCGAAGACGATCGCGAAGCAGCCGACGGACTGCAGCGCCAGGGCGTCTTCGCAGAGCTGGATCGCGTCCCTGGCGGTCTTGCCCTGGGCTTTGTAGCCGCCGAGAGCGGTGGCGGTCTGCGGGGTCAGGCCGACGTGGCCCATGACCGGGATGCCGGAGCGGACGATCGCCCTGGCCCGCTCGACGGCGATGCCGCCGGCCTCGAGCTTGACCACCTGGCAGCCGGTCTCCTTGACCAGTCGCTGGGCGCTGAGGATCGCCAGCTCGTTGCTCGACTCGTAGCTGCCCATCGGCATGTCGCCGACCATCAGCGGCGTCTTCAACCCGCGGCGGACGGCCTTGCCGAGGACGATCATCTCCTCCATCGAGACCATCTCGGTGCCGGGGTAGCCGAGCACGACGTTGGCGGCGGAATCGCCGACGAGGACGATGTCGACGCCGGCCGCCTCGGCCACGGTCGCCGAGGGGTAGTCGTAGGCGGTGACCATCACGATCGGTTCGCCGTTGGCCTTCATCTCGGCCAGGCGCGGCAGGTTCACCGGCCGGCGCTCCGAGGGGGGCGGGGCGGTGTGAGAGCGGCCGCCGGCGCTCATGAGAGCAGCACCTCCGGGTGGCTGTCGACGGCGACGGAGCGGTTCTCCTCGTCGACGTGGACGACGACCGGCGAGTAGCGCTCGAGGTCGCTCTCGTCGTAGGTGCCGAAGGAGGCGACGATGATCTTGTGGCCCGGCTCGGTCAGGTGGGCGGCGGCGCCGTTGACCTGCATCGTGCGGGAACCGGCCTCGCCGTCGATCACGTAGGTGACGAAGCGCGACCCGTTGTCGATGTCCCAGACGTGGACCTGCTCGTTGGTGATCAGGTCGGCTTCGGCCATCAGGTCGGTGTCGATCGTGATGCTGCCGATGTAGTCGACGTCGCAGTCGGTGACCGTTGCTCGGTGGATCTTGGACTTCAGCATCTGTCTCTGCATGGGCTCTCCCTTCGCCTTTCTTACGGTTTCAAGGTCGGATCAAGACGTTGTCGACGAGGCGGGCGCCACCGACCCGGGCGGCTACCGCAACCAGGACCGGGCGGCCGTTCAGCGCCGCCACCGGCTCCAGGCCCTCGGCGTCGCGCGCCTCCAGGTACTCGGGCTCGATGCCGGCGCGCTCGAGCTCGCGGCGGGCGGCGGCGAGGCCGGCCTGCAAGGACTCCTCGCGGGCGCCGCGCGCGGCCGCCTGCAGGGCGCGCGAGAGGGCGACGGCGCGCTCGCGCGCCTCGTCGTCGAGATAGGCGTTGCGTGAGCTCATCGCCAGCCCGTCAGGCTCGCGGACGGTCGGCAGGACCTCGATCCGCAGCGGGAAGTCGAGGTCGCCAACCATGCGACGAATCACCGCCGCCTGCTGCGCGTCCTTCTGGCCGAAGTAGGCGACGTCGGGGCCGACGCTGTTGAAGAGCTTGGCGACAACGGTGGTGACCCCACGGAAGTGCTCGGGGCCGCGGTTGGCGGGGTCGCCGTCGAGGACCTCGGTCAGGTTGCCGCCGACGGCGACCGTGGTCGCGAAACCGTCGGGATAGACCTCGGCGACAACGGGCGCGTAGACGAAGTCCACCCCTGCTTCGCCGGCGAGGCGCAGATCGCGCTCCTCGTCGCGCGGGTAGCGCTCAAGATCCTCGCCCGGCCCGAACTGGGTCGGATTGACGAAGAGGCTCATCACGACCACGTCGCACTCGGCGCGGGCCGCGCGCAGCAGCGAGAGATGCCCCTCGTGCAGGTAGCCCATCGTCGGCACCAGGCCGATCGTCTGCCCCTGGCGGCGCGGCTCCTCCAGCTGCGCGCGCAGCGCAGCCTTGGCGCGCAGCACGCGGGCGCCGTCGGTCCGGGGGGAGTTGACGATGCTGAGGTTCAAATTCACTCCGGTCCATGCCCTTCAGGGTCACGGCCATCGGTCACGGATTATAGGGACTCAGTGACGAATCAGTGACGGAATTCGATCGGCTTGATCACATGAGCCGGGGCCCCGGCGGCGATCGTCGCCGGCGGCAGGTCCTCGGTGACCACCGAGTTGGAGCCGACGACACAGCGATCGCCGATCTTGACGCCGCTGGTGACGACGCAGTTGACCCCGAACCAGCAGTTGGCGCCGATCTCGACCGGCCCCTTCGAGGTAAAGCCCTGTTCGGTGATCGGCTTCTCCGGGTCGTCGAAGCGGTGGTCGGCATCGCCGACGAAGCAGCCGTTGGCGAACATCGTGTGGTCGCCGATCGAGACTTGCTCGAGCGCGGCGATCATCGTGTTGCGGTTGAGGAAGCAGCCGGCGCCGATCTCGATCCGCGCCCCCGGCGCCAGGGTCAGCCAGCAGCCCGGCTCCAGCAGCGTGCCTTCGCCGATCGTCAGTCGCCCCTCCTCGAGCGCCTCCAGCAGCTCTCCCTCGGCCGGGTGGCGGATGAAGAAGCCGCCGCGAGCCGCGTGGCGATCGAGCCGCCAGCGCCGCCGCAGCCGGTGGTTGCGCTCGTACCAACGCCGCTTCACCCACCAAGTCCGCCACCCGCGCTGTCCCCGATCGCCCCCCACGTGACCCGCAACGTTACGAGACGGAGGTTGATGGGCCGAAAATACGCCTATATGGAAGGAAATCGGCCCATCAACCCCTGGGGCCGACGCATAGACTGCGCGCGTGGCTGAGCTGCGGGGCGGAATAGATCTGGGTGGGACGAAGATTCAGACGGCGATCGTCGACGCCTCCGGCGATGTCAAGGGCGAAGCGCGGCGGCCGACGCCGACCAAGGGCGGTCCGCAGGACGTCGCCGACGAGATGGCGGCAGCCATGCGCGAGGCGGCGGAGCAGGCGGGGGTCGAGACCGCGGCGCTGGAGGGCGTCGGCGTCGGCTCGCCCGGCGACGCCGACGAGAAGACCGGCGTCGTCGCCGGCGCCCGCAACCTGCCCGGCTGGGAGGGCAGCTTCCCGCTGGCGAAAACCTTGCAGGAGGCTCTCGGCACCGAGGTGCGGGTCGGCAACGACGTCCAGGTCGCCACCGAAGCCGAGTTCCACCTCGGTGCCGGGCGCGAGTTCCAGAGCCTGATCGGCGTCTTCTGGGGCACCGGCGTCGGCGGCGGCCTCGTCCTCGACGGCAAGCCCTGGCTGGGCCGCGGCGCCGCGGGCGAGATCGGCCACATGGTCGTCAAGCGCGGCGGCGCCAAGTGCCCCTGCGGGCGCAGGGGCTGCATGGAGGCGTACGCGGGCCGCTCGGCGATGGAAGCGGAGGCCCGCCGCCTACACGAGGAGGGCCAGAAGACGGACCTCTTCAAGCTGATGGAGAAGCACGACAAACCGCGGCTGACCAGCGGCATCTGGGAGCGCGCGATCGACGCCAACGACCACCTGGCCGAGGACCTGATCCACCGCGCGATCGAGGCACTGGGGACCGGGATCGCCTCGGCGATAAACCTGCTCGACGCGGAAGCGGTGATCATCGGCGGCGGTCTTGGCGTGCGCTTCGGCGAGCGCTACATGGAGCCGCTGACCAAGGAGATGGGCAAGCACCTCTTCCTCGACGAAAAGCCGCCAGCCGTGCGCGTCGCCGCCCTCGGCGACCTCGGCGGCGCCGTCGGCGCCTCGCTGCTGTTCGCTCGCTGAGGCCATCTGACCGGCGCGGATTCGGCACCTCCCCGACATCCCACGTAGCGCTGCTACGCGGGAGTCGTGTCGTCACCGCCCCGCTTGGCCAGCTGGCCTCAGACGCGACCAGTCGCAGAGCGCTGCTGGCGGGCGATCGCGTCGACCAGGACGGCCAGCAGCAGGACGCCGCCGGTGACCATGAACTTGACCGCCGAGGAGAGCGCCAGCAGGTCCATGCCGTTGGAGATCGAGCCGATCACCAGGGCACCCATCAGCGCCGTCCAGACCGAGCCGCGGCCGCCGAAGAGGCTGGTGCCGGCGATGACCGGGCCGGCGATCGCCAGCAGCAGCAATTCGTTGCCGCCGGAGTTCTGATTGACCGCGAGCAGCCGCGAGGCGGCCATGATGCCGCCGATCGCCGCCATCGTGCCGGCGATCCCGAAGACGACGACGCGAATGCGGTTGACGGGGATGCCGGCGCGGCGGGCCGCCTCGGCGTTGCCGCCGACGGCGAAGACATGGCGGCCAAAGCCGGTGCGCTTGACCACGTACTCCATGCCGACCACGAAGGCGAGCAGGATCAGCAGCGCCAAGGGCACGCCGCGGTCGGAGTTCAAGACCAAGGTGGCGACGATCGTCACCACCGCGACCAGGGCGAAGCGGAAGCCCATCCCGGCCAGGCTCTCGCTTTCGAGCCCGGCGGCGACGCGGCGGCGGTGGCCGAGGAAGAGCACGGCGCCGTAGCCCCCGATCACGATCGCGGCAAAGACCCAGCCGACGGCGTCGGAGTAGAAGGTGTTGGCGAGTCCGGTGATCTTGGGGTCGGTGAGGTTGATCGACCCGGTCGAGCCGAGCACCTGCAGGAGCGCGCCCTGCCAGGCTAAGAGCCCGGCGAGGGTGACGACGAAGGAGGGCACGACGAAGCGGCTGAAGAGGCTGCCCTGCAGCACCCCGATCGCCATCCCGACCGCGATCGCGGCGGCAATCGCCAGGTAGGGGCTCCAGCCGTGCTTGACGTTGAGCACCGCCATCACCGCCGCGGCGAGGCCGCTGACGGCACCGACGGAGAGGTCGATCTCCCCCAGCAGCAGGACGTAGACGACGCCGACCGAGATCAGCCCGATCGCGGTGATCTGCAGCATCAGGTTGGTCAGGTTCTGGGCCGAGAGGAAACGGTCGTTCTCAAACTGGAAGATCGCCCAGATCAGCGCCAGGCCGATCACCACCCGCAGCGAGGCGAGATCGCCTTGAATCAGCCGCCGCAGCGTCTCTTTCGGCTTGACGATGCGCTCTTCGGAATCGGCGCCGGTGACCGCCGCATCGCTCATCCCTGCGCCTCCCCGCTCTCGCCGTTCTTCTTCTCACGCTCCGAGCCGACCCCGGTGATCGCCGAGACGACGTGCTCCTCCGTGGTCGCTTCGGCGTTGAACTCGCCGGCCGCCCGGCCAAGCCGGAGCACGAAGATCCGGTCCGCGACCTCGAAGACGTCGACCAGGTTGTGGCTGATCACGACGACGCCGAGGTCGCGCTCGCGCAGGCGCCGGATCAGATTCAGGACCTGGGCGGTCTGGGCGACGCCGAGCGCCGCCGTCGGCTCGTCCAGCAGCACCACCCTGGGCTCGCCGAGGAGCGAGCGCGCCACCGCGACCTGCTGGCGCTGGCCGCCGGAGAGGGTGCCGACCTCGCTGCGCACGCTGGGGATCGTCACCGCCAGGTTCGAGAGCAGCTCACCGGTCTGGTGCTCCATCCGCGCCTCGTCGAGCTGGCGTGAGATCCGCCCGGCACCGGGCGAGACCTCCTCCTGACCGAGGAAGAGATTGGCGACGACGTCGAGGTTGTCGCAGAGGGCGAGGTCCTGGTAGACGGTCGCGATCCCGAGTTCGGTCGCGTCCTGCGGTTTGGAGATGGAGACTTCCCGGCCGTCGAAGCGGATCGTCCCCTCGTCCGCCCCGTGGATGCCGGCGATCGTCTTCACCATCGTCGACTTGCCGGCGCCGTTGTCGCCGACCAGGCCGACAACCTCGCCGGCGTGGACGGCGAAGTCGACCCGGTCCAACGCCTGGACCGGGCCGAATCGCTTGCTGACTCCCTCCAACTCGAGGAGCGGAGTATCGGCGCTCATCTCAGCCCGAGATTCCCGCTTCTTTGCACGCGGCCGCGTAGGGCCCGGTGCAGAGTTCGGAGGCGGAGACGAAGCCGTCGGCCACCACCGTGCTCTTGACGTTGTCTTTGGTCACCGCGATCGGTTCCAGCAGGACGGCGGGCACTTTGCCTTTGCCGTTGTCGATTTCTTCGGTGACTTTGTCCTGCGGGACCCCTTCGCCTTCGGCCAGGGCGATCGCGATTTCGGCGCTGATCGTGGCCTCCGGCTCGATTTCCTTGTAGACCGTCATGAACTGCTGCCCGGCGAGAATCCGCTGCAACCCGGCGACGGTCGCGTCCTGGCCGGTGACGGGCCGTTCTTCGGGGTTGAGGCCGGCGCCTTTCAGCGCCGCGATGGCACCGCCGCCGGTGTCGTCGTTGGCGGCGTAGATGCCGGCGAAACCGTCGTTGCCGAGGGCGGTGATCGCCTGCTGCGCCTCGCGCTGGGCGTTTTCGGCCGACCAACCGGGGGTGTCGTACTCTTTCGCGACATCGACGCCGGCGGCTTCGAAGCCGTTGTGGGCGCCTTCTTTGAACAGCGCCGCGTTGGGGTCGGCGGGGTCGCCGTTGATCATGATGATCGGGCCTTTGGGGCTGCCGTCTTCTTTGAGTTTTTTCGCCAGCGTTTCGGCCTGGAGTTCGCCGACTTTGAGGTTGTCGAAGGAGACGTAGGCGTCGACTTCACCGTTTTCGACCAGGCGGTCGTAGCTCAGCACCGGCACGTTCTGGGCCTGCGCCTTTTCGGCGATCGCCGCTGCCGATTTGGAATCCATCGGGTCGAGGACGAGAACTTCGGCCCCCTGGGTCAGCGCCGCTTCGGCCTGGCTCTGCTGTTTTTCAGCGTCGCCGCCGGCGTTGCTGTAGAGGACTTCGCAGTCACTGCACTGGTCCTTGACCGCCTTTTCGAAGTCGGGCCGATCGTTGGTTTCGTAGCGGGGCGTCTCGTTTTCCGGCAGCAGCAAGGCGATCTTGGTGCCGCCGCTATCGTCGCTTCCGCCACATCCGGCCACCACCAAGACCACCGCGAGCAATGCCCCCATTGCGATCGCGACGCGCTTCAATCTCGCAGAATTCGACATGTTCTCCTCCGGTCTTCCCACAGTTTCGAACCTGCCAATACCCAAAGTAGCCGCTTTCATGCACGGCCGGGCAAAAACTTCGAAGCCGCCCGGCGACCCCGGCTCGTGAGCTAGGCGGCGAGTGCTTCGCGGCGCTTGCCGCGCTTCGGCTTCGCCGGGGTGACGAGGCCGGAGAGGAAGCGGCCGGTGTAGGAGCCCTTGACCGCGGCGACCTCCTCGGGGGTGCCGGTGGCGACGATCTCGCCGCCCTCTTCCCCACCCTCGGGGCCGAGGTCGACGAGCCAGTCGGCGGTCTTGATCACGTCGAGGTTGTGCTCGATCACGACCACCGAGTTGCCGGCGTCGACGAGCCGGCCGAGCACCTCGAGCAGGCGCTGGACGTCGGCGAAGTGGAGGCCGGTGGTCGGCTCGTCGAGGATGTAGAGGGTGTCGCCGGTGGCGACTTTGGAGAGCTCGGTGGCGAGCTTGATCCGCTGCGCCTCGCCGCCGGAGAGCGTCGTCGCCGGCTGGCCGAGGCGGATGTAGTCGAGGCCGACGTCGTGCAGGGTGCGCAGGCGGCGGTGGATCTTCGGCACGTTCTCGAAGAACTCGACCCCCTCCTCGACCGACATCTCCAGCACGTCGGCGATGCTCTTGCCCTTGAAGCGGACCTCGAGCGTCTCGCGGTTGTAGCGTTTTCCGTGGCACTGCTCGCAGGGCACGTAGACGTCGGGGAGGAAGTGCATCTCGATCTTGATCTGGCCGTCGCCTTTGCAGACCTCGCAGCGCCCGCCCTTGACGTTGAAGCTGAAGCGGCCCGGCTTGTAGCCGCGCGCCCGCGACTCCTGGGTCTGGGTGAAGAGCTGGCGGATGTGGTCGAAGACGCCGGTGTAGGTGGCGGGGTTGGAGCGCGGCGTGCGGCCGATCGGCGACTGGTCGATGTTGATGATCTTGTCGATCTGGCTGAGCCCGTCGACGCCGTCGTGAGCGCCTGGGCGCAGTTTCGCCTGATGCAGGCGGTTGGCGACCGAGTGGTGCAGGGTCTCGTTGACCAGGGTCGACTTGCCGGAGCCGGAGACGCCGGTGACGCAACAGAAGACGCCGAGCGGGATCGTCACGTCGACGTCCTTGAGGTTGTGTTCGCGGGCGCCGCGGACCAGCAGCGCCCCGCTCGGCTGGCGGCGCTGCTCGGGCACCGGGATCTGGCGCTTGCCGGAGAGGTACTGCCCGGTCAGCGAGGCCGGGTCCTTGGCGACTTCGGCCGGGGTCCCGGCCGCGATCACGTGGCCGCCGTGTTCGCCGGCGCCGGGCCCGAGGTCGACGAGGTGGTCGGCGGCCATCATCGTGCCCTCGTCGTGCTCGACCACGATCACCGTGTTGCCGAGGTCGCGGAGGCGGTCGAGGGTGGCGATCAACTTCTCGTTGTCGCGCTGGTGGAGGCCGATCGAGGGCTCGTCGAGCACGTACATGACGCCGACCAGGCTGCGAGCCGATCTGCGTCGCCAGGCGGATCCGTTGCGCCTCGCCGCCGGAGAGCGAGCGGGCCGAGCGGGCCAGCGAGAGGTAGCCGATGCCGACGTTCTCGAGGAAGGCCAGCCGTTCGCTGATCTCGCGCACGATCAGCCGCGCGATCGCCTGCTCGGTCTCGGTCATCTCCAGATTGGCGATCCACTCCGCCGCCGCCCGCGCCGAGAAGTCGCTGTAGTCGGCGATGCTGATGCCGCCGACCTTGACCGCGAGGGTCTCCGGCCGCAGCCGCGCGCCCTTGCACTGCGGGCACGGCTGCTCGGCCATGTAGCCCTCGATCCGCTCGCGGTTGGTCTCCGAGTCGGTCTCCTCGTAGCGACGCTGGAGGTTGTTGACGATGCCCTCGAAACGAACCTTGTAGGAGCGGCGGCGGCCGAAGCGGTTGGTGTAGGTGACCTGGTGGCGGTCCTCGCCGGTGCCGTAGAGGAAGATCTCCTTTTCGCTCTTCTTCAGCTTCGACCAGGGCTTGTCGGCGTCGACGCCGTACTCGTCGGCGACGGCGGCGATCAGGCGCTTCCAGTAGGCGGTGATGCCGCGGTTCCAAGGCTGCAGGGCGCCCTCGGCAAGCGAGAGCGTCGGGTCGGGGACGACCAGCTCGGGATCGATCACCCGCTGGAAGCCGAGCCCGTGACAGCGCTCGCAGGCGCCGTGGGGCGAGTTGAAGGAGAAGATCCGCGGCTCCAGCTCGGGGATCGAGGTGCCGCAGTTGAGGCAGGCGAACTGCTCGGAGAAGAGCAGCGGAGCGGCCTCCTGGCCGACGATCTCGACTTCGATCAGCCCGGCCGCGAGCCCGGCCGCCGCCTCGACCGACTCCGAGAGCCGCCGGCGCAGATCGGTCTTCATCGCCAGCCGGTCGACGACGACGGAGATGTCGTGTTTGTACTTCTTGTCGAGCACGATCTCCTCGTCGAGGCGGCGCAGCTCGCCGTTGACCTTGACCCGCGAGTAGCCCTCGAGCCGCATCTGCTCCAGCAATTTCCCGTACTCGCCTTTGCGCCCGCGCACGACCGGCGCCATGACCATGAATTTGGTCCCCTCATCGAGGGTCATCAGGCGGTCGACGATCTGCTCCTGGGTCTGGCCGGTGATCTCCTCACCGCACTCGGGGCAGTGCGGGATCCCGATCCGCGCCCAGAGCAGCCGCAGGTAGTCGTAGATCTCGGTCACCGTGCCGACCGTCGAGCGCGGGTTGCGCGAGGTCGTCTTCTGGTCGATCGAGATCGCCGGCGAGAGCCCCTCGATCGAGTCCACGTCCGGCTTCTCCATCAGCCCCAGGAACTGGCGCGCGTAGGCGGAGAGCGACTCGACGTAGCGGCGCTGACCCTCCGCGTAGATCGTGTCGAAGGCAAGGCTCGACTTGCCGGAGCCCGAAAGCCCGGTGATGACGATCAGCGCGTCCCGCGGCAGCTCAACATCGATGTCCTTGAGGTTGTGCTCGCGGGCGCCCGAGATGACGAGTCGCTCAGAGGCAGCCACTCGACGCTCACGATTCTACGCAGATGCGAAGTACAGACTAGCAGTGGAAGGGGATGACGATGCGGTCAGAGGCAGCCAGTCACGATCTCGGGACAGATGTTCCCCTGAGGTGGTTGTCGTTTGTCAGCCCTGTGGGCGACAAAAAGGAACCGCACCGGACTGCTGCCAGCCGAGAGCGGCGGCGAGTTTGCGGCGGCAATCGCGAGCGACGGGGTCGCGCGGGGTCGAGCTCGCTGAGGATGCCGACGATCGCGCGGCGGAGGTCGTCGCGGGTGGCGACGCCGTCAGCGGCCGGGATCTCCGCCAGTAGGGCCTCCAGCGCCGCCTCGCGTTCGCCGCGGTCGAGGGCGGCGAAGGCGTCGGCGCCGATGCCGGCCTTCGCCAGGCGGATGCGGGCGGCGATGCCGGCGGCGGCGAAATCGCCCGCGTGCGGCTCGACGGCGGCAAGCGCCTCGTCCTCCGCCCCGCGCTCGAGCCTCGCCCGGCCCAGCCGGACGGCGATGTCGGCGCGGCGGGGCTCCAGTTCGACGGCCTCGCGGAGGGAGAGCTCGTCGCCTTTCTCCAATAGCTCGTCGGCCATGGAGGGCAGCAGCGTGTCGAAGAACTGCTCGACCTTGGCCGGCGGCACGGCGCCGACGAACTCGTCGACGACCTTGCCGTCGCGGAAGGCCTTCACGGCCGGGATCCCCTGCACCCCATAGCGGCCGCCCAGGGCCTGGTTGGAATCGACGTCGACCTTGGCCAGCAGAACCCTGCCGCCGCGGCTCGCCTCCGCCGCTTCCAGAGCCGGGCTCAGCGCCTTGCACGGCCCGCACCACTCGGCCCAGAAATCGACCACCACGGGGGTCTGCTTCGAGAGCTCGACCACGTCGCGGTCGAAGGTCGCTTCGGTTACGGCGATGGCCATGGCGGCAGATTAGCCAGGAGCGGCCCCGGGTTCGCCTTGTCAGCGGCGCCGCACAGCGGTACGTTCGGTGTAGGCGGGGCCAAACAGAGGAGGAGAGATGTCGAACGTCGACACTGCCCGGTCCGCCTACGACGCCTTCGGGCGCGGCGACCTGGCCGCACTGCAGGAGTCGTTTGCCGAGGACGCGGTATGGGTCACCTCGGACGAGCTGCCGCTCGGAGGAGAGGTCAAGGGCCGCGACGCGATCATGGCGAACTTCGCCCAGATCCCCAACTACTGGACGTCGTTCAGCGTCGAGCCCGAGGAGTTCATCGACGCCGGCGAGTGGGTTGTCGTCCGCGGCACCCAGCGAGCGGCCAACGACAAAGGGAGCTTCGAGGCTCCCTTCGCGCACCTGCTCAAGGTCAACGCGGACGGCAAGACCGTGCGCGGCGAGTTCTTCACCGACAGCGCCAAGGCGGCGAAGCTGCTCGCCTGATTCAGGCCCCGGCGGTCATCCCGTCGAGGTCGCGGCGCAGCTCCCTGAGCTCGTCGCGAATGCGGCCGGCCTCCTCGAAGCGGAGGTCGTCGGCCGCGGCCAGCATCTCCTCCTCGAGCGCGACGATCGTCTTCTCCAGCTCCTCGGGGCTCTCGAAGTCGCCGCTGCGCTTGCTGCGGCGCTTGGCCGGCGCCCGGTCCTCCATGGCCAGGAACTCGGACATCTCGGAGATCCCCTTGCGGACGGTCGCCGGGGTGATCCCGTGCTCCTCGTTGTAAGCGAGCTGGATCGCCCGGCGGCGATCGGTCTCGCCCATCGCCGCCCGCATCGCGTCGGTCTCCTTGTCGGCGTACATCAGCACCCGCCCGTTGACGTTGCGGGCGGCGCGCCCGATCGTCTGCACGAGGCTGGTCTCGCCGCGCAGGAAGCCCTCCTTGTCGGCGTCGAGGATCGCCACCAGCGAGACCTCCGGCAGGTCGAGCCCCTCGCGCAGCAGGTTGACCCCGACCAGCACGTCGTACTCGCCGAGCCGCAGGTCGCGGACGATCTGGATCCGTTCCAGGGTGTCGATCTCCGAGTGCAGGTAGCGGACCTTGATCCCGTACTCGAGCAGGTAGGCGGTCAGGTCCTCGGCCATCTTCTTGGTCAGGGTGGTGACGAGGACGCGCTCGCCGGCCTTGGCGACAACGCGGGCTTCGTTCATCAGGTCGTCGATCTGGTTCTTGGTCTCGCGGACCTCGATATAGGGGTCGATGATCCCGGTCGGGCGGACGATCTGCTCGACGATCCGGGTCGATTCCGCTTTCTCGAAGTTGCCCGGCGTCGCCGAGACCATCACCAGCCGGTCGACCCGGTCGAGGAACTCGTCGAACTTGAGCGGGCGGTTGTCGATCGCCGAGGGCAGGCGGAAGCCGAAGTCGATCAGGGTCGACTTGCGCGAGCGGTCGCCCTCGAACATGCCGCCGATCTGCGGGATCGTCTGGTGGGACTCGTCGACGAAGACGACGAAGTCGTCGGGGAAGTAGTCGATCAGGGTGTGCGGCGGGCTGCCGGCGGGGCGGCCGTCGAGGATCCGCGAGTAGTTCTCGATCCCCGAGGTGAAGCCGACCTCCTTGATCATCTCGAGGTCGTAGGCGGTGCGCTGGCGCAGCCGGTGGGCCTCCAGCTGCTTGCCTTCCTCCTCCAGTTCGGCGGTGCGCGATTCGAGTTCGGCGCGGATCTCGTCGACGGCGCGCTCGACCGTCTCGTCCTTGGTCACGTAGTGCGAAGCCGGCCAGACCGAGACGTGGTCGATCGTGTCGAGGATTTCCCCGGTCAGCGGGTCGAAGTGCTGGATCCCCTCGATCTCGTCGCCGAAGAGCGAGATCCGGTAGGCCGACTCGGCGTAGGCCGGCATGATCTCCAGCACCTCGCCGCGGACCCGAAAGGAGCCGCGCCCGAGCACCGAGTCGTTGCGCTGGTATTGCATCTTCACCAGCTTGCGCAGCACCTCGTCGCGGTCGAGCGAGGCGCCGACTTTGAACAGCTGCATTTTTTCGTTGTAGACCTGCGGCGAGCCGATCCCGTAGATGCAGGAGACCGAGGCGACGATGATCACGTCGCGGCGGGCGAACAGCGAGGCCGTCGCCGCGTGCCGCAGGCGGTCGATCTCGTCGTTGATCGAGGAGTCCTTCTCGATGTAGAGGTCCTGGGCCGGGACGTAGGCCTCCGGCTGGTAGTAGTCGTAGTAGGAGACGAAGTACTCGACCGAGTTGTCGGGGAAGAACTCGCGGAACTCGTTGCAGAGCTGCGCCGCCAGGGTCTTGTTGTGGGCGATCACCAGCGAGGGCCGCTGCACCGCGGCGATCGTCGCCGCCATCGTGAAGGTCTTGCCGGTGCCGGTCGCGCCCAGCAGCGTCTGGAAGCGTTCGCCGGCCTCGATCCCTGCGGCCAGGCCAGCGATCGCCTTGGGCTGGTCGGCGGTCGGCGTGTAGGCGGGGTTGAGCCTGAACTCGGGCATCCGCTGACCTTAGCTGGCGCGTTGGTTGCGCCTCTCGTCACCAAGCCATCGCATCTCCCCACCTGGGAGACTGCCTCGCCGATGACCTGGTCACGACGCCTGCTCGCCGCCTTCTTCAGCTTCATGGGGACGCTGCACTTCGTCATCCCGCGCAGCTTCGAGGCGATCGTGCCGACGCCGTGCCCGCCAAGCGAGGCGGTGGCGATCAGCGGCGTCGCCGAGATCGCCGGCGGCCTCGCCGTCCTCCACCCCCGCAGCCGCGGTCTCGGCCGCTGGTGGCTGCTGGTCCTGCTGCTGGCGGTCTTCCCGGCCAACGTCCAGATGGCGGTCAGCCCGGAGCAGATCAGGGGGCTGGACCTGAACAGGATCCCGCGCTGGGCACTCTGGGCGCGGCTGCCGCTGCAGCCACTGGCGATGCTCTGGGTCTGGCGCGCTACGCGCGACTAGCCACGGGCGGGCGGCGGCTCCGCCGGCACGAAAGCGCTATTCCGGCGTCAACAGCTGATCGGCCGGGGCGAAGTCGTCGCGCAGGGGTTCCGAGCTGCCGACGAAGGATTCGACTTCGGGCTGGTCGTACTCGTACTGTTCCAGTTCGGTCGTTTCGTAGGTGCCGGTGATGCCGCGTTTCAGCGAGGTCAGCGCGCCCAGCGGCCGGTTCGACGCGACCAGGACGGTGCTGGCCCCGAACAGCTCCTTGCTGCCCTGTTCGCGGAAGCTGATCATCCTCACGTTGGCGAAGGAGGCGAGCGCCGTGGCGGCCTCGGCCTTGGCCAGTTCGAGCGGCCGGAAGTCGAGGATGTTCTGCACGTAGACGCCGTCCGGCTTGAGGACCCGGTGCACTTCGTCCAACCACTCGGTGGTCGCCAGGTGCCACGGGATCGTGTGGCTGTTGTAGGCGTCGCCGACGACGACGTCGGCGCTTTCGTCCGCCTCGTCGAGCATGGTGATGCGGGCGTCGCCGATGTCGATGTGGAGATCCGGCTGGGAGCTGAACTTGAACCGCTTCTCGACGAAGTCGACCAGTTCGCCGTCGACCTCGAGCACGTTCGCCTGCGATTCGGGGCGCGTCGCCAGCAGCCAGAGCGGCAGCGTGAAGCCGCCGCCGCCGACGAAGACGACGTCGAGGGGCTGTTCGGAGGGGTAGAGCGCGTCGATGCGCCTCGGTCATCCAGCGCGTGTACGGGTAGGCGATGTAGGTGGGGTCGTTGACGTCGACGTAGGAGTGGTAGCCGTCGTCGAGCAGGAGTTCGTAGCCGCCCGGCCGTTCCGGGTCGGCCTGGACGTCGACGCAGTGGTACTTGGTCTCCGCTTCGCAGGGCGAGTCGATGGTCGAGGTGACAGCCGCCGACCACCGACCGTGGCCAGGAGGACGCCGAGCGATCGCGGCCGGGCGCAGCAGCCGGAAGCTGGCGCCGACGAGCGATGCCGACCAGGACCAGGGCGACGCCGATCGCCAGCACCGACGTCGCTGACCGGCATCAGCGGCACCAGGACGAAGCCGGTGCCGAAGGTGCCGACCAGGGCCCCGGCGGTGGCCCAGGCGGAGAGCCGGCCGACGATGGTGCCGCTGGCCCGCAGGTCGTGCAGCTGCATGTGCGACCACCGCCGGCGAGACGGCGCTGAGGACGGCGGCGGCAGGGACCGAGGGCGAGCGAGGGTGATCCCGAGAGCGGCGAGCTCGCCCTCGCCGCGGGCACCGGGCCCCAGCCAGCGGATCACCGGCACGGTCAGCAGCGTCAGCAGGCCGCCTCCCACCAGCAGCGCCGACCACCAGCAGGCGGGTGTTGGTCCGATCCGCCAGGTACCCGCCGGTCGCGGCCCCGGCCGCGATCCCGGCGAGGGCGGCGCCGATGATCGCGGTGGTCGCCTCCAGGGTCAGGCCGACGTACGGCGCCAGCAGCCGGACCGCGAGGATCTCGAGCATCAGCACGGCGCCGGCGGCGAGGAAGACGAGTCGCGGCGGCGGCGGGCTTGGGCAGGGCGCTGGGCAGGGGCGCGCCCTCCTCTGCCGCGGCGATCTCCTCACTTCCCGACTGGCTCCCTTCCAGCATGGCCGGGATAGTACTAAGTAACTATTGATTGAAGAGAACTTCTTCTCTATGCCTCCGGCGCGGGTGCGACCGCGGCCAGCGGCTCGCGTTCGGTCTTCGCCCAGTCGCCGCGTTCGGCCAGCTGCCGCACGCTCGAGCGCAGCAGCACCGGCCAGAGGAACCAGGTGTAGGGCGTGTAGACCTGGGCGATCAGGAAGCCGCGCAGCCAGCCGAGCGGAGCGGCAC